>NZ_JAPCZG010000001.1:0-413924 GCF_025938155.1 Novosphingobium sp. KCTC 2891
CAGCAGGCAAGACCCCGAAAGGAGAAACCCGCATCTTGACCCACCGATGATACTCGAAACATAACCTGCAGGCGGGTCACTTCTCGGTGAAAACCCCGGGTCACTTCTCAGCGGCAATCAACACTCCGCAGCCTGGTTGCGGTTTCGTAACGCCCACGGACCTCGATCGATCGCAGGACATCGAGCAGCTCCGGAGCAGTGATTTCCGCAATTGGTCGTTGGCCGAGCGTTGGCGTCGCCATGCTGACCATCCAACGAAGTTTTGCGAGAGTCTTTTCTGCGCGCCCTTCGAGCTGGAGGCGATCGAGCCATTCCTCGCTGATGACGCCGAAAGTTTCGATGAGTCGGGCAGTGGCTTCTCGCTCTCGGGCCTTCCGTTCCTCTGCGGGATCGCGCCCCAAGGCAAGGGCTTCTCGGGCTGCAGCCCGCAACTCGCGGGCCTTTGCCAGCGACAGGTCGGGAAAGTTTCCGAAGGAGAGTGTCTTCTGTTTGCCTGCAAAGCGATAGTTCATGCGCCACAGCCGTCCGCCGGTGGGAGTGACCAGCAGATACAGGCCCATCCCGTCGGTCAGTTTGTAGGCCTTAGCCTTTGGTTTTGCGGCATTTATCGCGGTTGCTGTGAGGGGCATGATGGTATCGCAATGATGGTATTTGCGGGGTACCATCAACGATACCATCAATCCGTCCGGCTGCAATTGGCAGTCAGAGGACCCAAGCGGGATCGATCTCCAAAGAAATGGCGGAAATCAGCCATTTTTTGGACGTATATGGAAGGTTCTGGATGCCTCGAAAGTAGGCAATGGTGCCCGGGGACGGAGTCGAACCGCCGACACCGTGATTTTCAGTCACGTGCTCTACCAACTGAGCTACCCGGGCATCGTCTCCGTCGCGCGCTTTCTGGCGGCTTCGGGCGTTGGAAGCGCGCCTATGGCGAAGCGATGACGGCTTGTCCAGCCCCGTCATGCAGATTTTTTGGGAAGCCCTATTCGGTGTCTTCGGGGTCGACCGGCGGGCCGGGCAGGGCGTAGCCGTCCTCCAGCCACCGCATCAGATCGCGATCGCGGCAGCGGGGGGAGCAGAACGGGCTGTGGGCTTCGCTGCGGGGCTTGCCGCAGATCGGGCAGCGCTTTTGCGAGGGACGGGTGGTCATGCGGGCACCGCCTGCGCGAAACCGGCGGCAAGGGCAAGCCCCGGTTGCTCGTGGCGGCGGATGGCGCGGCCGGTCCGCCGCGCGAGTTCGGTTTCCCACGCGGGCGAAACTGCGCGCAGCACGGCGGGGTGGGCGGTGAGCAGGAGGACGCCGGGTTCGGACACCCGTTCCGCCTGTCGCAGCAGGATGCGCGCGGCCGCTCCCACGGGATCGCGGGCGAAGCGCGCGACCAGAGAGGGGCGCTCCAGCCGCGCAACGAGCTGGACGAAGCCGTAGCCGTTCATGGCGGTGCGTTCACCGCGCCAGCCAGCCAGTGCTGATGTCAGAGCGGCGTCGACCGCCTGTCGGTCCTTGCGTTCCGACAGGGTGGGAAAGTCGATGCCGATCGAGCCGCCGATGTCCAGCCGGGGCAGGGCGGCGGCGATGGCGGGCACGGCGGCCAGCGCCAGGCCGGGCAGCGGAGGTGACCCGTCGATGTCGATCAGGGTCATTGCCGGGGTTGGGCTGATCGTCAGGCTGCCGCCGGGAAAGGCGATTTCGCCCGACATCGCTTCTTCGACCAGTTCGTGCCAGCCGGCCTCGTCGAAGCGGCGGTCGGTGGCGGGCATTGCGCGCACCGGATGATCCTCGTCCGCGAGCGTATGGAGCAGGGTGGGCGCGGGGCGGGGAGCCTCGTCAGCACCGGCGGGGCGGGCCTGTGCCAGCTTGGTGCGGCCGCGCTCGGCGATCGAGGCGCGGGTGACGCGCAGCAGCAGGTCGCGGCCCTCGGTGGCTTCGGGTGGCAGGGAATCGACCTGCGCGGTGGTACCGTCCGCGAAGCGTGCCATGCCGCGCCGCGTGCCGGCCAGCCGCCGGACGATCCGCGCGCGGGCGACGAGGCCAGGGCGCAGCGGTTCGCCCCAGTCGATCCTTGCGGCGAGAATGGTGCCGCCCTCGACCAGGATGGCGCGTTCCTCGCCGATCCCGGCTTCATGGAGCCATTCAGGCAATTGGCAGTCCTGCGGCGCGCAGCAGGCGGCGGGTTTCGAACAGGGGAAGCCCGACCACGCCCGAATGGCTGCCCGAAAGCCACGCGCAGAAGCCTTCGGCGCTGCCCTGGATGGCATAGCCGCCGGCCTTGCCGTGCCATTCGCCGCCCGCGATATAGGCGTCGATCTCGTCGTCCGTCAGGCGCTTGAAGCGCACCACCGTCTCGCTCAGCGCTTCGCGCAGGGTACCGTCGGGGGCGAGCGTGGCTATGGCGGAGAACACGCGGTGGCGGCGGCCCGAGAGCAGCGAAAGGCACTGGCGGGCGGTTGCCTCGTCCTCTGCCTTGGGCAGGATGCGGCGGCCGACGCCGACCACGGTATCGCCTGCGAGGATCAAGGCGTCTGGTGCCAGCGCGGCGGCGGCGCGGGCCTTTTCGGCGGCCAGCCGCACCGCGTGGCTGCGCGGCAGTTCGCGCGGATGAGCGCTTTCGTCGATATCGGCGGGGAGCACGCGGTCGGGCGTGAGGCCCAGCCGCGCGAGCAGTTCGAGCCGGCGCGGGCTGGCCGAGGCGAGAACCAGCGGTGCGCGCGGTTGCGGCGTTTCCGCCGGTGCGATGGGACTGGCGATCAGAAGCCGCCTGGGCCGCCGCGGCCGGGCATGAAGCGGTAGGTGATCCGCCCCTTGGTCAGGTCATACGGCGTCAGTTCGACGAGAACCTCGTCGCCCACAAGCACGCGGATGCGGTTCTTGCGCATCTTCCCGGCGGTGTGGCCGAGGATTTCATGGCCGTTTTCCAGCCGCACGCGAAACATCGCGTTGGGCAGGAGTTCGACGACCGCGCCGCGCATCTCGAGGAGTTCTTCTTTCGCCATAGGCGGGGTCAGCTGCCTTTTCGCTGGTCGGGGCAAATGAAACACGAGGTGCGGGCAATGGCCCGCGCGCCGCGCGCATAGCGGCCCGCAAGGCAAAAGAAAAGCCCGCCCGTTGCCGCCCGTTTCATGCTGCAACGCGACAAATTGATACGATTTGCCCGTTGTCCGGCCGGGACCGTCCGGCCAGCCTTTGTGTTGTCTCGTGAAGCCGTTTCGCACTGTTCGGCTTCCTTCCAGCAGGCAATCCAGATCGATGATGACCCGAAGCCTTTCCTCTCTTGCCGCAGCCACGCTGCTGACGCCTTTCGCCCCGGCCTTCGCGGCCGAAGGGCAGGATGCCCCTACGGCGACCGCGCCCGTGTCGATCGGAGGCGATAACCTGCCGGTCGACAGCAATGGCGACGGGGTGGACGATGCAGGCGAGATCCTGGTCGTGGCGACGCGGCTGAAGGGGCAGGTATCCTCGGTCCAGCCGCCGCTGGTGACGCTCGATGAAGAGGAAATCGCGTCTTACGGCGCTGGCTCGATCCAGGAACTGCTGTCCGCGCTGGCGCCGCAGACCGGATCGGGGCGCGGGCGCGGCGACGGGGCGCCGGTGGTGCTGCTCAACGGGATGCGGATTTCGGGCTTCCGCGAGATGCGCGGGCTGCCGCCCGAGGCGATCCGCCGGGTGGAAGTGTTGCCCGAGGAAGTGGCGCTGAAATACGGATACCGCCCCGACCAGCGCGTGGTGAACTTCATCCTGAAGGACAACTTCCGCAGTTTCGGCAGCGAGACCGACCTCAACCTGCCGGGCGGGGGCGGATATAGCGACTGGAAGCAGGAGTTGACGCTGGCGCGGATCGACAACGGCGCGCGGTTCAACGTGACCGGCACGTTCGAGGACCAGAGCCCGCTGACCGAGGGCGAGCGCGGTATCGTGCAGGCTGGCGGCGCAGGCACGGCGGTGACCGGAGATCCCGTGCCGGCCGACTATCGCACGTTGCTGGCGGATACGCGCAGCGCCGCGCTGAATGCCACACTGGCGAAGCCGCTGGGGGGCGGGGCGGGCCTGACCGTGAACGCGCTGCTCCAGCGCGACGACAGTCGGAGCCTGAATGGCCTGAATTCGGTGGTGCTGACGGACCCGGACGGCACCGCCTATGCGCGCAGTGTGCTGACGCCGGAACCGCTCGCCACGCGCAAGCGGACGACGACGATTTCGGCAGGCGCCGCACTGAACAAGCCGCTAGGCGGGTGGCAGCTCGCGTTGACGGCAGACGGTAGCCACGTCGTTACCGAAAGCACCATCGACAACCGCGCGGATCTTTCAGGATTGCAGGCGCTGGTCGATGCGGGGACGATTTCCGCGTCGGGTGCTTTGCCCGGCAGCGCGATCGCGGCAGTGGGGCCGGATCGGGCGCGCAGCCGCACCAACAGCTTCACCTCGCTTGCCACGCTGACCGGCCAGCCGCTGCGCCTGCCGGGGGGGGAGGCTTCGCTGACGGTCAAGGCGGGCTATGCCTATTCCGGCATCCGCAGTTCGGACACGCGAACCCTGAGCGGAGAGACCAGCCTGACGCGCGGGGACGCGCAGGCGGGGTTCAGCCTGGACCTGCCGATTACCAGCCGGCGGGAGAACTTCGGCGCGGGGGTGGGCGACCTCTCGCTCAACCTCAACGGCGAAGTGCATCACTTGTCCGATTTCGGGAGCCTGACCGACTATGGGGCGGGTCTGACCTGGGCACTGACCGAGAAGCTGTCGCTGTCCGCCAGTTATATCGCGACGCAGGCTGCACCGGGTCTTTCGGATCTGGGCGCGCCGACCACGGTGACCACGGGCGTGGCGCTTTATGACTTCACGCGGGGGGAATCGGTGCTCGCCACGGTGATATCGGGCGGCAATCCAAACCTGCAGAAGGAACAGCAGCGCGACATCAAGCTGGCTGCGAACTGGGATCTGCCGTTCCTCAAGAACTCGTCGCTGATCGTCGAATATTTTCGCAACCGGTCGACCAACACTACCAACGCCTTTCCGCTGCTGACGCCCGAAGTGGAAGCCGCGTTTCCGGGGCGGGTGGTGCGCGACGCGGCGGGTCGGATCGTCTCGGTGGACCAGAGCCCGGTGACGTTCGCCGAGGAGACAAGCTCACGGCTGCGTTTTGGCATCAATCTGTCGGGCAGTTTCGGCAAGCCCGACCCCAACGCACGGCGTGGCGGGATGCGGGGGATGATGGCCGGCGGTCCGCCTCCGGGCGGCGCCGGTGCGGGTGGTCCGCCTCTCGGCGGCGGTTTCGGGCGCGGTATGCGCGGCGGTGGCCCCGGCGGCGGTGGCGACGGGCGCGGACGGTGGAACCTGTCGCTGACCCACACCATCCAGTTCATGAACAGGGTGCAGATCGTCCCGGGCGGCGCGGTGCTGGACCTGCTGGACGGCGACGCCGTTTCGGGCGGCGGTGTGGCGCGGCACAGCTTTCAGCTGGAGGGCGGCGGGTTCTATCGCGGCTTCGGGCTGCGCGTGAACGGCACCTACACGGGTGGCACGCACGTCGATGCGAGCGGTGCGCCGGGATCGACCCGGCTGGACTTCGCCCCGATCGCCAAGGTCAACCTGCGGGTATTTGCCGATCTTGGCAGGCAGCCGAAGCTGGTCGAGAAGGTGCCCTTCTTCAAGGGCGCGCGGCTGTCGTTGGGCGTGGACAACCTTTTCGATGCGCAGCAGCGCGTGACGGACGCGAACGGCGATGTGCCGCTGCGTTACCAGCCGGGTTATCTCGATCCGGCGGGCCGGGTGTTCAAGCTGGAATTCCGCAAGCAGTTCTGACGCGGGAGGGACGTGGGGAAATCAGGAAGACCGGCGGCCGGTGACGAATTCCTGCGCCAGCCGTTCGCGGCGGCGGCGCTCGTGTTCGTTGAAGCTGTCGGCGAAGTGGCGCAGGCGCACCACGATGTCGAGCGGGAGACGTTCGTCGAAACGGAAGCCGACGCGCCCGGCGCGGACCCAGACCACTTCGCCAAACGCCTCGATACCGTTCACCACCATCACGCCTTCGGACCCGATCGCGGCGGGCGGAGACAGCATGATCCGCGCGCCTGTGCAGGAGACGTCCTCTAACTGGCCGACAAGATTGCCGCTGAGCAGCACCAGCGTGCAGGGAATGCCGAGACGGACGCGGGCATCGGCGCGGCGGCCGGTCTGGCGTGGCTGATGGAAAGATGGCGGTGCCGACATGGTGACATCCATCGCACCGGCAGTATTATCGCGGGGCTTCGGACGACCTCCGCAGCATCACGTAGGGTCGGCAGGGGGCATCTTGATGGGATTTGGCGGCGCGCGCACGCTTGTGGGCGGAAGTGCGGGCGACCCTGTCTGGCGCGAGCGGCTGGCGCTGCTGGCGGCGGTGCTGATCCCCGCGCTGTTCTATCTGCCCGGGCTTGGCCTCTATACCGATGACTGGGCATTTCTGGCGCTTTTCCGCGATGCCCCGCATCGCAGTGTGGCCGACCTCTACCAGGGCGCGCTGATCTACGACAATGTCGCGGTGCGGCCGCTGCAGATCCTGCTGTTCATCTTCTATGGCAAAGTCGCCCCCGGCAGCGTGCAGTTTCCGCACCTTTTCAACACGGCGATGTTCGCGCTGGCGGTGCTGGTGATGCATGACGCACTGCGCACCGTGCCGGCGATGCGGAAGGGGGCCGCCGATGCGCTGCTGCTGTTCGTCTGCCTGCCGGACTATCTGACGATCCGCCTGTGGTTCGCGGCGCATCAGGCGGCGTTGTCGCTGCTGCTCTTCGCGCTGGTGCTGCGGATCGTGCTGAGGTGCAGCCGTGAGGGCAGGGCGCCGCGCGCGCCGACTCTGGTCCTGCTGTTCGCGCTGGGGCTGGCAAGCAGCCTGTCCTACGAGGTTCTGAGCTTCACGATGTGTGCGATCCCGGTGTTCGCCCGCACGCTGCACGGTGTGGGGTGGCGCGATCTGCCGCGCGACCGGGCCGCACTGGCCATGTCGCTTGTGCTGGGTGCCGCAGTGTACCTCGCGATGCAGTTCAAGCTGGTGGTGGCAGCCGACATGGTGGCGACCACAAGTCCGCTGCACCTGCTGCGCGCGGTGGTGGTGGTGCCCGGCTGGGCGGCGATCAACCTGTTCGGTTCGATGGGGCTGGCCCTGCCGGTCTACGCGGTCAGGATGGCGCTGGGGCCGTTCGCTTCCCCGCTGGCGGCCGTGGCTGCATTGCTGGTGACGATGGTAATTGTTCTGGCGGCGCGGTCACGCGTGCCGTTCGGCGGATCGGCGACCGAAGAACCGGCAGTCAGTCCGTTGTTCCTCGTCGCTTGTGCGGTTCTGACGTTCGGATTGGGCCTTATGCCGCTGGTGCCTTCGATGTCCTACGGGTCAAGCCTGTTCGGCATCGGTAACCGGGTTGCGCTGGGGCCGGCGTTGTCGGTGGTGTTCGCGGCGTGGGCAGGGCTGCAATGGCTGGGGGCAAGGCGGCCGATGCTGGCCCGCGTGCTGTTCTGCACATGGTGCGCCTGCGGGATTTTCATGCAGGTTACCGTCGCGCGCACCTGGGGCGAGGCGTGGACGGTGCAGCAGGACCTCTATGCGCGAATGCGCGGGGCCTTGGGGGGGCTGCGCGATGGCGAGACGGTGCTGCTCTATGGTGCCTGCCCCTATCACGGCGCGGCGCCTGTCTTCAGTTCGAGCTGGGGGCTGGTCGACCGGCTCGCGCTCGACAGCGGGGCGCACGGTCTGAAGGCGGACACGATTACCGAAACCACGCGTGTGGCGCCCGACGGCATCCACATCGAGGAATACGGCGAGCCGACGCTGTATCCCTATGGCGACACGGTGGTGTTCGACGCACGCACGAACACCGTCCACCCGCTTCGCTCCCATGCCGAAGCCCTGCGCTTTTTCGGCCGCTTTCCCATTGATCGCTCGACGGGGTGCGCGTTCCGGGTGGCGGAGGGGGAATCGTTCCTCCGCTGGTGGCCGCAGCGCTGAAATTGGCTGGACCCGCGCGGAACAGACCCTATCTCACGACCCATGCCCCGTACCCCCGCCGGATCTCCGACCAGTCCCCAAGGTGCCGAACGCTTTCACGAAGAGAAGGCGACCTACACCGTGCGCGGGGCCGAACAGCCCGATATCGAGGCGGGCGTGGCCGCGATCCGCGAGGTGGTGCAGACGCTGAAGCCCAAGCCCGGCGTCTACCGGATGCAGGATGCGCGCGGCGAAGTGCTCTATGTGGGCAAGGCGCGCGCGCTGAAGAACCGGGTGGCGAGCTACGTCCAGGTCGACCGGCTGTCGAACCGGCTGCGGCGCATGGTCAGCCAGACGCGCAGCATGACCATCGTCACCACCAATTCGGAAGCCGAGGCGCTGCTGCTCGAAGCGCAACTGATCAAGCGCTATCGCCCGCCGTACAACGTGCTGCTGCGCGACGACAAATCGTTCCCATTCATCCTGCTGCGCGCCGATCACGCCTATCCGCGGATCACCAAGCATCGCGGCGCGCGCAAGGCCAAGGGCAATTACTATGGCCCGTTCGCCAGCGCGGGGAGCGTGAACACCACGATCAACGCGCTGCAGAAGCTGTTCCTGCTGCGCAGTTGCAACGATGGCTTCATGGCGCGGCGCGACCGGCCGTGCCTGCTCTACCAGATCAAGCGCTGTTCCGCCCCTTGCGTAGGCCGGATCGGCGAGGCGGAATATGGCGAGCTGGTGCGGCAGGCGAAGGACTTCCTGGGCGGAAAGTCCGGTGCTGTGCAGCGTGAGATCGAGGGGCAGATGGCAGAGGCGGCCGAATCGCTCGATTACGAGCGCGCGGCCATGCTGCGCGACCGGCTGCGCGCGGCGACGTTCATCCAGGGCAGCCAGGCGATCAATGCCGAGGGCGTGGGCAATGCCGACGTTTTCGCCTTGGCGGAGAAGGGCGGGCAGATCGGCATCCAGGCGTTCTTCATCCGTGGGGGGCAGAACTGGGGCCACCGCGCCTTCTTCCCCAGCCACACCGAAGGGCTGGAGCTGGAGGAAGTGATGACGGCGTTCCTCGCCCAGTTCTATGAGGAGGTGCCGCCCCCGCGCCTGATCCTGGTGGACCGTATCCTGCCCGAGGGGGAACTGCTGGCCGAGGCGCTGCACGAAAGCGCGGGCGGCAAGGTCGAGGTTTCGGTGCCGCAGCGCGGTGACCGGCGCCGGTTGATGGAGCAGGCCAGCCGCAATGCGGTCGAGGCACTGGAGCGGCGGCTGGCCGAAAGCGGGACCAAGGCGCGCACCAACCGCGAGATGGCCGAGTTCCTCGAACTGCCCGAAGTGCCGCAGCGCATCGAGATCTACGACAACAGCCACATCCAGGGCACCAATGCACTGGGCGCGATGGTGGTGGCCGGGCCGGAGGGGTTCCTCAAGGGCCAGTATCGCAAGTGGAACATCAAGGCGGCGCAATCGAACGACGATTTCGCCATGATGCGCGAGGTCTTCCAGCGCCGCTTTGCGCGCGCACAGGAAGACGATCCCGACCGCGAGAACGGCACCTGGCCCGATCTGGTGCTGATCGATGGTGGCAAGGGGCAGATGAGCGCGGTCAAGGAAGCGCTGGAGGAACTGGGCGTCGAGGATGTGCCGCTGATCGCCATTGCCAAGGGGCCGCACCATGGCCGCGAGGGGCGCGAAGTGTTCCATTTCCCTGACGGGCGTGAGAAGATGCTGCCCGTCAATTCGCCCGTGCTGTTCCACCTTCAGCGGCTGCGCGACGAGGTCCACCGCTTTGCCATCGGCGCGCACCGCGAAAAGCGCAGCCGCGCGATTACCGCCAGCCCGCTGGACGAAATTCCCGGCATCGGCCCGGCGCGCAAGCGGGCGCTGCTGCTGCACTTCGGCACGGCGGGCAAAGTGCGCGCGGCCAGCCTGGAAGACTTGCAGCGCGCCCCCGGCGTCAGCGCCGCGGTGGCGCAGACCGTCTATGACTTCTACCATCCCGGAGGGTGAAAACATCGTTTCCGGGCCGATAACCTGTCCTGTTGAAAGTCCGTGCAGGATGCTGGTGTAGCCCATGCACCATGGCGGCGCTTCGATCGGGAAACGGGGCGCACGATGGACGGGATCGGGCGCATGGCATCGGGACTTTC
Source organism: Novosphingobium sp. KCTC 2891 (assembly GCF_025938155.1). Taxonomy (GTDB): domain Bacteria; phylum Pseudomonadota; class Alphaproteobacteria; order Sphingomonadales; family Sphingomonadaceae; genus Novosphingobium. Next base: position 10,100 of record NZ_JAPCZG010000001.1, read on the forward strand.
GCGGAAACGACTTTGCCTGACGGCAGCGCTGACGCTTGGTTGGCTGGCGATGGCGCCACTCGCGCAGGCGCAGGGCGTGCCACAGGCCGCCAATGGCGTCGGGTCGCCGTTCGAGCTGGCGTTCTGGCAATCGGTGGGCAACGGCGAGGATCCGGCGCTCTACGAAGCCTATCTCCAGCAATATCCCACCGGCACGTTCGCGCCGATCGCGCGGGCCAAGGTGGCGGCTCTGCGCAAGGCAGCGACGACGGTGGCAGCACCCGCCCCTGCACCCCAGGTTGCCTTGCCAGCCGCGTCGCCGGTCGCGCCCGCCGAGCCGACGCCCGTCAGCACGCCAAGGCCCGCGGGCAACGGACCCGCGCTGGCCATGGCGATGCCTATGCCGCTGCCAGCCGCGCCTGGAGCGCCGCTGCCGTCCCCGGCCGCATCGGCCGCCAGTGGCGCCATGCTGGGTCAGATGCTGGCGGAACTGGCGCGGTCGCAGGAAACGCCGGGCGCCGGCGCAACGTCGCTGCCCCCGGCGGTGGCGGCCGTCTCCCCCGTTTCGTCCCGCCATGCGCTACCGGCGCGTCCGCAACTGGCGCCGGTGCCGGACCTCACGCTGCCGACCAGCTTCTGTTCGGCAGACGAACGCAACCGGTTTCATGATGGCATCTACGCCCCCGCACTGGAGGCGGCGAAGCGCAACAACGATGCGGCTGTGGCCTATCTCACGCAGTTGCAGGGCATCTACGATGGCTACCAGCTGGGGCGCGACACCGAGGCGATGAATGCGCTGGCGGCGGAATCCCGCTCCTATCAGGCCGATGCGGCAGCGACGTTTTCGGCGCAGGCAGCGATGGTGCGCACGTTCGATGCCTTGATGGCGGTGCCGGTGCGCCCATGCGGCGCGGCGCGTTGATGCGCCAGGGCGCGGTGCTGGCGGCGGCGCTGGCCAGCTTGGTCGCGGGGCAGGCCGCGCAAGCGGCGAACTGCGCGGGGCCGGAGATCGCCGAGGCCGCGCGGGTGGTCGAATTCGAGGCGATGATGATGGCCGTGTCGCTGCGCTGTGCACGCGCGGGGGTGGATATGCGGCCGACGTTCGACCGGATGGTCGGCACCCATGCCGCGCGCTTCGGCGCGGCCGATACGGCGATGCACCGCTACTTCGCACCCGCCGGCCCGCGCGCTTTTGATCGCTACGCCACCGGCATCGCCAACAAGTATGGCGGCGGCGCAACCGACGGCGGCACTTGTCGCGTGTTCAACGGCCTTGCTGGCGAACTGGCCAGTCCTGCCAGCGACGGGCGCGTGCTGGGTGCGGTGGTGCGCGCGATGATCCGGATGCCCGAAGGGCTGGACTGTCCCGCCAAGCCCTGAAGCGCCCTATCAGGGCTTGGGTGTGATCGGGCGGATCAGGCCTTCCTGCGCGACATTGGCGACCAGCCGGTCGTCCTGCGTGTAGATCCGGCCGCGGTTGAAGCCGCGCGCCCGGCCCGCCCAAGGGCTGTCGCAGGTGTAGAGCAGCCATTCGTCGGCGCGGAAATCGTCGTGAAACCAGATCGCGTGATCTAGGCTGGCGCTCATCAGCGTGCCCTTGACCCAGCTGATGTCCTCGTGCGGCATAGTGCAGGTGCCGAGCAGGGTCATGTCGCTGGCATAGGCGAGCACTGCGCGGTGGATCTTGGGGTCGTCCGGCAGCGCGGCCGCCGAGCGGAACCAGACATGGGAAATCGCCTCGCGCGCGTCCTCGCGTATCCAGCGGCCGGGATCGACCGGACGCATCTCAATGGGGCGCTGGCGCAGGTTCTCGCGGAAGGTGCGGCCCACGGCCTCGGCGGCGCGGCGGCGCAGCGTGACTTCGTTTTCAAGCGTTTCCGGAGCCGGCACTTCGGGCATCGGTTCCTGATGATGGACGCCCGGTTCGCGCTTGTGGAACGAGGCGAGCATATTGAGGATCGTCTGTCCCTGCTGGCTGGCGACCACGCGGCGGTTGGAGAAGCTGCCGCCATCAAGGTCTCGCTCGACGCGGAAGTCGATCTCGAAATCCTCGTTGCCGCCCCGCACGAAATAGGCGTGGAGCGAGTGGACCGGGCGATCGTCCGGCACGGTGCGTTCCGCCGAAGCGAGCGCCTGCCCGATTACCTGCCCGCCAAACACGCGGCCGACGCCGCCTTTCTTGCGACGGCCACGGAATCGGTCGCCGCCGCGATCTTCGACATCAAGCAGTTCGAGGAGATCGGCGACAAGCTCTTCGGGCGAAAGCACGGGGGCGGGGGAATCGTTGCTCATCGCAACTCGATGCTACGACTTTACGTTTGCGTCAACGTCAATCGCGGGGTGCCAAACGACCGGCATCGCCAAAAAGCGAACCCCGCCCGGATCGCTCCGGACGGGGTTGCCTTCTCTCCCCAAACTCGGGTTGTCTGCGCGAAGGTTATCCCACCGCGTGACCTGCAAGAGCCGCGAGCAGAAGCAGCGCGACGATATTGGTGATCTTGATCATCGGGTTGACGGCAGGGCCGGCGGTGTCCTTGTAGGGATCGCCGACGGTGTCGCCCGTCACCGCGGCCTTGTGGGCATCGCTGCCCTTGCCGCCGAAGTGGCCGTCCTCGATGTACTTCTTGGCGTTGTCCCACGCGCCGCCGCCCGAGGTCATCGAGAGCGCGACGAACAGGCCGCTGACGATGACGCCGAGAAGCAGGGCCCCGAGTGCGGCAAAGCCGTTTTCGGCACCGGCCACCGCCGCGATCACGAAGTAGACCACGATCGGCGCAAGCACCGGCAGCAGCGAGGGAACGATCATTTCCTTGATCGCTGCCTTGGTGACCAGATCGACGGTGCGGGCATAGTTGGGGCGGCTGGTGCCGGCCATGATGCCCGGATCGTTGGCGAACTGTTCACGCACATCGACCACCACGTCGCCGGCGGCGCGGCCCACGGCGGTCATACCCATCGCACCGAACAGGTACGGGAGCAGCGCGCCGAGCAGCAGGCCGACGATGACATACGGGTTTTCAAGGCTGAAGTTGACGTTCAGCGACGGGAAGAATTCCCGCAGGTCGGTGGTGTAGGCGGCGAACAGGACGAGCGCGGCAAGGCCGGCCGAACCGATCGCATAGCCCTTGGTAACGGCCTTGGTGGTGTTGCCCACGGCATCGAGCGCGTCGGTCTTTTCACGGACCGAATCCTCGAGACCCGCCATTTCGGCAATGCCGCCGGCGTTGTCGGTGACAGGACCGTAGGCATCCAGCGCGACGACCATGCCGGCCAGCGCCAGCATCGCGGTGGCCGCATAGGCAATGCCGATCAGGCCGGCGAGCTGGTAGGCGATGATGATGCCGGCGCAGATCACAAGCGTGGGCAGCGCGGTGGCTTCAAGGCTGATGGCAAGGCCCTGGATCACGTTGGTGCCGTGGCCGGTGACCGAGGCCTTGGCGATGGACTTCACCGGGCGGTAGTTGGTGCCGGTGTAGTATTCGGTGATCCAGATGATCAGCCCGGTGATGGCAAGACCGACCAGCGCGCAGTAGAACAGCGTACGGCCGGTGAAGCCTTGTTCGCCGATCGGCGTTTCCATGCCGCCGAGCGCGTGGGAAATGGCCCACCAGATCGCCGGGATGGAAAGGACGGTGGTGACAAGGAAGCCCTTGTACATCGCGCCCATGATGTTGTTCGAGCTGCCGAGGCGGACGAAGTAGGTGCCGATGATCGAGGTGACGATGCACACGCCGCCGATCAGCAGCGGCAGGCTCATCAGCGCCATCAGGTTGTCGACGCCCTTCACCAGCAGTGCGGTGAGCACCATCGTGGCGCCCACGGTGACGACGTAGGTTTCGAACAGGTCGGCAGCCATGCCGGCGCAGTCGCCCACGTTGTCGCCCACGTTGTCGGCGATGACGGCGGGGTTGCGCGGATCGTCCTCGGGGATGCCCGCTTCCACCTTGCCGACAAGGTCGGCTCCGACGTCGGCCGCCTTGGTGAAGATGCCGCCGCCCAGACGGGCGAAGATCGACACGAGCGACGCGCCGAGCGCGAGGGTGGTGAGCGCGGTAACGACGGTGCGGTCGTTGGGGGCGAAGCCGGCGGGGCCGGTCAGATACCAGAAGAAGCCCGCGATCGCGAGCAGCGCGAGGCCCGCCACCAGCATCCCGGTGATCGCGCCCGCGCGGAACGCGAGCGTAAGGCCCGCCTGCAGCCCGCTTTGCGCGGCGGCAGCGGTGCGGACGTTGGCGCGCACCGAGACGTTCATGCCGATGAAGCCGGCCACGCCCGAAAGCACGGCGCCGATGACGAAGCCCGTTGCAGCGATGGGCTTGAGCGTGAGCGCGACGATGACGGCCACGACGACGCCGACGACGGCAATGGCGGTGTATTGGCGCTTGAGGTAGGCTTGCGCGCCTTCCTGGATGGCGCCGGCGATTTCCTGCATCTTCGCATTACCGGCGGGCGCACCAAGCACCTGCCGGCTGGTCACGAAGCCGTACACGACGGCCAGCAACCCCAATATGATTGCGGTTACGACTAAGTTCACGTTGGCATCCCCCTTATTCAACCGGCCCCGAAGGGCCGCACCCCGTCGTTGCGGGTTGACGGGGAGGCTATAGGTTTATTGGGGGTGCGCAAGCCTTTCGATGATCTCGGTCAATCGTGCTCGTAACCCAGCTTTCCTGCGGGCGGCGCGCCATCCAGCAGCAGCGAATCCGGCCCGGCGGGGAGGACGCGCCCGATGCGGTGCGCCAGGCAGGGAGGCGCAATGTCCGCGGGCAGGGTGAACAGCAGTTCGTAGTCGTCACCCCAGGAAAGCCCCTCGTCGATGCGCGCTGCGGGCAGGCCGGGGGCAAGCGGCACGGCGGTGCGGTCGATGGCGATGGTCACGCCGCTGGCCTGCGCCATGCGCGCAGCATCGAGCAGCACCCCGTCCGATACGTCCATCATCGCCGTGACCAGCGGGGCCAGCGCGCGCCCTTCGGCAAGGCGCGGGCGCGGGCGGCGGAAAGCGAGCGTGTCGACGTTGGTGCGGCCATCGCGCAGCGCCTCGAACCCCAGCATTGCCCCGCCGACCGGGCCGGTGATCCATAGGTCGTCGCCCGCGCGGGCACCCGAGCGCGAGGGGATGGCCCGGCTGGTCGCCCGGCCGAGCGCCGTCAGGCCGTGCGAACGCCGTCCCTCTCCGCCAACGGTGTCACCGCCGAGCAGCGGCACGCCGAACGCTTGTAGCACTTCCCCAAGGCCGGCGAGAAAACGCGCGTCATCGTTGCCCAGCGCATAGCCGAGGAGCACGCCGAGCGGCTCCGCCCCCTTGGAGGCGAGATCGGACAAGTTCACGGCGACGAGCTTCCAAGCCACATCGGCCGCGTCCTGCCCCGGCAGCCAGTGGACGCCTTCGACCATCATGTCGTGCGTGAGCACCAGCGTCTCGCCGCCGAAGGGCAGGACGGCGCAGTCGTCGGCCAGCCCGCGCGCCGCGGGCGAGGAGGCGATGCCGCGCAGGGCGGCGATGAACTGCGCCTCGCCCGTCACGGGGTCACTCGCCGGTGAACACGGGCGCGCGCTTTTCAAGGATCGCGGCGACGGCTTCCTTGTGGTCCTGCGTCTCGTGCGCGATGGCCTGGAACGCGGCGGAAAGTTCCAGCACATCGTGCGCGCGGGCGTGCTGGGCTTCGCGCAGCAGCTTCTTGGTGAGGCGCAGCGCGCGCGGGGAGTTCGCGGCAATTTCCTGCCCGAGCGCCACGGCGGCGTCGATCAGTTCGGCATCGGGCACCACGGTGCCGACAAGACCGATGGATTGCGCATAGGCGGCATCGAACGTGCGGCCGGTCAGGAACAGTTCCGCCGCCTTGGAATAGCCGACGATCTTCTGGAGCGTCCACGCGCCGCCGTCGCCGGGGACGATGCCCACCTTGATGAAGCTTGCCGCCATCTTCGCGCTTTCGGCAGCGACGCGCACGTCGCACAGGCAGGCAAGATCGAGGCCGAGGCCGATGGCATGGCCGTTGATCGCGGCGATCATCGGGATTTCACAATCCAGCATGGCGCGCGTGGCGCGCTGCACGCCGCGGCGATAGTTGGCGCGGGTGGAATCGGGCTGTTCCAGCACGCCGATGCCCTGACGTTGCTGCATCCCCTTGATGTTGCCGCCGCTGGAAAAGGCGCGGCCCGATCCGGTGAGCACAATGGCGCTGACCGAGCGGTCGTTGCCCAGCGCGAAGAAGGTTTCGACGATGTTGTCGCAGTCTTCGATGGTGCCGATGGCGTTCATCGATTCGGGCCGGCTCATGGTGAGCACGGCCACGCGGCCGTAGCGCTCGACGGACAGGAACGGGGTGGTCACGACGCATCTCCTCCAGGTTCGATTATTCGGCCGGTTTTCACGCTCATGAAAACGGACCTTTCGGTTTGCTGTTGATTCGGGGCTGCCATACGACAGTGGGCGATGCAAATATTCCCGCTCCACCCGTTCCGCCCGCAAGGCGATATCCCGGCGCTGCGACAGCAGGTGCGCGATCTTGTTGCGCAGCACGAAAACCGCTGGTCCGTGCTCCAGCGCGCGAACTGCTGGTTCAGCTTCGATGCCGAGTTCTCGAAGGCGCTTGGCGCGGCGGGGCTGCTCGGCATGACCTGGCCGAAGCAATATGGCGGGCACGAGCGGACCATGCTGGAACGCTATGTCGTGCTGGAGGAACTGCTTGCGGCTGGCGCGCCGGCGGGGCTGCACTGGATTGCGGATCGCCAGACGGGCGCGCTGCTGGTGCGCTATGGCACCGAGGCGCAGCGCGAGAAGTACCTGCCCGGCATGGCGCGGGGTGAAATCTACGCCTGTATCGGCCTGTCCGAGCCGAACTCGGGATCGGACCTTGCCAGCGTGCGGACATCGGCGCGCAGGACCCAGGAAGGTTGGCGCGTCAACGGCCAGAAGGTGTGGACCAGCGGCGCGCACAAGAGCCATGCCGCGCTGACCCTGCTGCGCACCGAGGAAGGCAGCGAGCGCCAGCAGGGCCTGTCGCAGCTGATGATCGATCTCGATACGCCGGGTATCACCATCCGTCCGATCATCGACATGACCGGCACCCACCACTTCAACGAGATCTTCTTTGACGACGTGCTGCTGCCGCTGGATGCGCTGGTGGGCGTGGAAGGGCAGGGCTGGAAGCAAGTCACGGCCGAACTTGCGCTCGAACGCTCGGGGCCTGAACGCTACCTTTCCAGCCACATCCTGCTGGTCGCGCTGATCGATGCCATCGGGCCGGAGCCGACGCCCGAAATCGCGCAGCAGATCGGCCGGCTCACCGCCGAGATGTGGACGCTGCGGCAGATGTCGATGTCGACCGCGGCCAAGCTCGATGCTGGCGAGGATCCCATCGTGGAGGCAGCGATCGTCAAGGATCTGGGCAACGCCTATGAGCAGGCGCTGCCGCGTCTGGTCCAGGCAGCGGTCGATGTTGATCTTGCCGGGAGCAGCGCGCTGTCGCAGCTGCTCGCCTATTACCTGCTGGCCGCGCCCAGCTTTTCCCTGCGCGGGGGCACGCCCGAAGTGCTGCGCGGGATCATTGCCAAGGGGCTGGGGCTCCGGTGAGGAATTTCCGATGAGCGAGAACCGCGCACTTCTTGTCGAGATGGCCGAAGGCCTGTTCGCCGACCTTGCCGGCGCATCTTTCGAGGCCGCCTGGCCGCGCGTGGCGGAGGCCGGCTTTGCAAGCCTGCTGGTGTCTGCCGATCAGGGCGGCTTCGGCGGTGACTGGGGCGACGTGCTGGCCGTGCTGCGGCTGGCCGGGCTGAACGCCGTGGCCGCGCCCGTAGCCGAACCGATCATCGCGCACGCGCTGCTGGCGCAGGCCGGCATCGCCGCGCCGGCCGGGCTGGTGACGTTGGTGGGGCGCAGCGGACGCACGCCCTTCGGCCGCCATGCCGACGCGGTGGTCTCGGTCGCGGACGGCGTGCTGTCGCTCCATGCCCGGGGCGCGTTCACGGTCGAGGAAGGCACGTCGCTGGCCGGTGAGCCGTCCGATCTGGTCAAGCTGACGGGCGCGCCTGCCGCAAGCGCGCCGTGCGCCGCCGATCTTGACGGGTTGGGGGCTTTCGCCCGCGTCGCGCAAGCTTCCGGTGCGCTGGAATCGGCGTTCACGCTGGCCATCGACCACGTCAATACGCGGGTCCAGTTCGGGCGCACGCTGGCGAAGTTCCAGGCGGTGCAACAGGCGCTGGCCGAATTTTCGGAGGAAGCAGCCGCAGTCGACGCCGCTGCTGCTGCCTGTGCCGCGGCGCTCGATGTCGGGGATGCCGGGTTCGAGATCGCGGCTGCCAAGATGCGGCTGGGCCTTGCGGTGGACCGCGCGACTCCGATCGCGCACCGGATGCATGGCGCCATTGGCTTCACCATGGAATATGCGCTCAACCGGTATACGCGCCGGCTCATGGCGTGGCGCAGCGAGTTCGGCAACGATGCGTTCTGGGCAGAGGCGCTGGGCCGCCGGGTGGCCGTTCTGGGTGGGCACGGGCTGTGGCGAGAGGTCGCCGCGCGGACCGACCGGCTGATCGGGCAGGAGGCCTGACACAAGAATCAGCGTGATGCCCGCTTGACCACCTCCTGTGTCCTGTTTAATCGTTCAATTAAATAGGATCGTTCGAGAGGAGTCGAAGTCATGGGCACCGCCTATATCGTTGATGCAGTGCGTACCGCCGGCGGGCGGCGCGGTGGTCGTCTGGCCGGGGTGCACCCGGTCGATCTCGCCGCGCACACGCTCGATGCACTCGTGCTGCGCAGCGGGATCGATCCCGCCGCCGTCGAGGACGTCATCATGGGTTGCGTGGGCCAGGGCGGCGAACAGGCCCAGCAGGTCGGCCGTATGGCGGTTCTGGCGTCGAAGGTTCTGCCGGAATCGGTTCCCGCCGTCACCATCGACCGCCAGTGCGGTTCCTCGCAGCAGGCAATCCACTTCGCCGCGCAGGCCATCATGAGCGGCACGCAGGACGTGGTGATCGCCGCGGGCATCGAGAGCATGACCCGCGTGCCGATGGGCACGCCCGCCATCCTGTTCATGAAGGAAGGCCTCGGCAACTACCGTTCGCCGGGCATCGTCGAGCGTTACGGCGAAGCGGGCTGGACCCAGTTCGGCGGCGCCGAGGAAATCGCGCGCAAGCACGGGCTGTCCAAGGACATGATGGACCAGTTCGCGCTGGAGAGCCATCTCAAGGCCAAGGCCGCGACTGAATCGGGCGCTTTCAATGCCGAGATCGTGCCGATCGACATCGAAACCCCGGACGGCCCGGCCAAGCACACCGTCGATGAAGGCATTCGCTTCGAAGCCACGCTCGAAGGCATCGCCGGCGTCAAGCTGCTCAGCCCCGAGGGCCGCCTGACGGCTGCAACTTCCAGCCAGATCTGCGATGGCGCCAGCGCCGCGCTGGTCGTCTCGGAAGCCGCGCTCAAGAAGTACAACCTCACCCCGCTCGCGCGCATCCACACGCTGGCCGTGACGGCTGGCGATCCGGTGATCATGCTGGAAGAGCCGCTGTTCGCCACCGACCGCGCGCTCAAGAAGGCGGGCCTCAAGATCGAAGACATCGACCTGTACGAAGTGAACGAAGCGTTCGCCTCGGTGCCGATGGCCTGGCTGAAGCACGTCGGCGCCGATCCGGCGAAGCTCAACGTCAATGGCGGCGCGATCGCGCTGGGCCACCCGCTCGGCGCTTCGGGCACCAAGCTGATGGCGACCCTGCTGCACGGCCTGAAGGCGCGCGGCGGCAAGTATGGCCTCCAGACGATGTGCGAAGGCGGCGGCGTCGCCAACGTCACCATCGTCGAGGCGCTCTGAAATTCCCGAGGGAGGATAATACCATGAATCTCGACAATACCGTTTCCGCCGTCATCACCGGCGGCGCCTCGGGCCTTGGCGCCGCGACGGCGCGCGCGCTGGCGGCCAAGGGCGTGAAGGTCGCCCTGTTCGACCTGAACAAGGAAAAGGGCGAAGCGCTCGCGGCTGAACTGGGCGGCGTGTTCTGCGAAGTGAACGTGACCAGCGACGAAAGCGTCGACGCCGGTTTCGCCAAGTCCCGCGCCGCGATTGGCCAGGAGCGTATCCTGGTCAACTGCGCCGGCACCGGCAACGCGATCAAGACCGCCAGCCGCTCGAAGGAAGACGGCTCGATCCAGCACTTCCCGATCGATGCCTTCAACATGATCATCCAGATCAACCTGGTCGGGACGTTCCGCTGCATCGCCAAGTCGGCGGCAGGCATGATGACGCTCGACCCGGTGGGCGAGTTCGGCGAGCGCGGTGCAATCGTCAACACCGCGTCGGTGGCGGCTGAAGACGGTCAGATGGGCCAGGCATCGTACTCGGCTTCGAAGGCCGGCGTCGTTGGCATGACCCTGCCGATCGCGCGCGACCTGATGGCCGAAGGCATTCGCGTCAACACGATCCTGCCGGGTATCTTCAACACCCCGCTGCTCGCTGCCGCGCCCGACAATGTGAAGGCCGCCCTGGCCGCGTCGGTGCCGTTCCCCAAGCGCCTCGGCGATCCGGCGGAATATGCCAATCTCGCGCTTTGCATGATCGAGACGGGCTACTTCAACGGTGAAGACGTCCGCCTTGACGGTGCCATCCGCATGGCGCCGCGCTGATCCAACGATAATGATGGGCCGGGGCGCAAAGACCCCGGCCCTTTTTCTTCCCCGGGAGAGGGCCATGACCGAATACAAGCAGATCAAGCTCGATATCGCGGATGGGGTTGCCACCCTGACGCTCCATCGCCCGGAGAAGATGAACGCCTTCACCGGCACGATGATGTCGGAAATCATCGACGCTTTCGATCGCACCGATGCCGATGACAGCGTGCGCGCGGTGATCATCACCGGTTCGGGCGACCGCGCGTTCTGCGCCGGCGCCGACCTGACCCCCGAAGACGGCAAGCACGTGTTTTCGAGCGGCGAGCAGGTGGCTGACCTGTCCGACCCGCGCGTGCGTGATGGCGGCGGATTGCTGACGCTGCGTCTCTACCAGTCGAAGAAGCCGATCATCGGCGCGATCAACGGCGCGGCCGTGGGCATCGGCGTGACGATGCAGCTGCCGTTCGACATTCGTCTCGCATCGACCAAGGCGCGCTTCGGTTTCGTCTTCGCCCGCCGCGGCATCGTGCCCGAGGCCGCTTCGAGCTGGTTCCTGCCGCGCATCGTCGGGATGCCGCAGGCGCTCGAATGGACCATGACCGGCCGCATTTTCGATGCCGAGGAAGCACTGCGTGGCGGGCTGGTGCGCTCGGTTCACGCGCCCGAGGATCTTTTGCCCGCAGCCAATGCGCTGGCACGCGAAATCGCCGACAACACCAGCTCGGTGTCGGTCGCGATGACCCGCGCGATGCTATGGCACAATCCGCAATACGATCACCCGATGAAGGCGCACCGGATCGACAGCCGGGCGATCTACACGCTCTCGCGCGGGGCCGATGCCAAGGAAGGTGTGGCCAGCTTCCTCGAAAAGCGCGCTCCCAGCTACCCTGCGCGTGTTTCTTCGGATATGCCCGACTTTTATCCGTGGTGGGACGAGCCGGGTTACGAATGAACGATACGACGGGAAGCACGGACAACGTGGAACAGCAGGGGGCGCGCGAGCTTTTGCTCGATACGGCTTCGGCCATCATGCGCGAAGGGGATCAGGTCGACATTTCGCTGTCGGAACTGTCCCTTCGCTCTGGGCTGAACTCGGCACTGGTCAAATACTATTTCGGCAACAAGGCGGGGCTTCTCAAGGCCCTGCTGGACCGGGACATGACGACTATCGTCCGTTCGGTCGATGCCCTGCTGGCGAAGGACGCGATGCCGCCCGAAGCCAAGCTGAGGCGCCATATCGGCGCCTGCATCGACACGTACTATGCCTACCCCTACCTCAACCGGCTGCTGATGCGGCTGGTGCGCGACAGCGATGAGGCCGAGGCGAAGCGAATCGCGGACAAGTATCTGACTCCCCTGGGGCAGGCTTACGACCGGTTCATCGGCTCGGGCGTGAAGGCGGGCGTGTTCCGGCCTATCGACCCGCAGCTGTTCTACTTCACCGTCACCGGGGCGGCGGACCGGTTCTTCTCGGCGCGGCTGGTGCTGAAGCATTGCTACGGCACTGACACGCTGACGCAGGAACTGCGCGACCGCTACCGCGAGCATACCGTCGACTTCATCATGGCGGGCATTCTTGCGCACCCGTCGGCCTGACGGCGGCTGGCGCATCGGTGTGATCGGCGGCTCGGGGCTCTATGCCCTGGGGATGCTCGATGACGTGCAGACGATCGAGGTCGGCTCGCCTTTCGGGCAGCCTTCGGGCCCGGTAACGCTAGGCCGGATCGGAGACGTCTCGTTTGCGTTCCTGCCGCGCCACGGGGCAGGGCACCGCATCTCACCCGAGGCGGTGAACTACCGCGCCAACATTGATGTGTTGAAGCGCTGCGGCGTGACCGACCTTCTCGCGATCTCGGCCATCGGTTCGCTGCGCGAGGAACTGGCCCCGGGCAGCTTCGTCGCGGTCGACCAGTTCATCGACCGGACGCATGCGCGGCCCCAGAGCTTTTTCGGTGAAGGGCTGGTGGCGCACGTGTCGCTCGCCGATCCGGTTTGTGCGCGGCTTTCCGCCATTGCCGCGGATGCCGCGGTGACGGCGGGCGCGGTGGTCCACCGCGGCGGGTGCTATCTGGCGATGCAGGGGCCGCAGTTTTCAACTCGCGCGGAAAGCCGGATGTACCGGCAGTGGGGCGCCGACGTGATCGGCATGACCGCGCTGCCCGAGGCCCGGCTCGCTCGCGAGGCGGAGCTGCCTTATGCGCTGCTGGGCATGGTCACCGATTACGACAGCTGGCGCGAAGGCGACCACGTCGAGGTGTCTGACGTGCTGGCGGTCATGCACGGCAATGCCGCTCTGGCGCGCGCGACCGTGGCCGGACTGGCCGCGGCGCTTCCCCAGGTGCGCGATGCCAGCCCGTTCGACCGGGCACTCGACGGCGCGATCATGACCGCGCCCGAACAGCGCGATCGGCAGCTGATGGCCAAACTCGACGCGATAGCTGGGCGTGTGTTGACGTAAAGAAAATTTCATTTGGTGATAGGCAGGCGCATTTTCTAAGGGGGCCTGCTCAATACGGGCGCCACATTCTTTCGCTTGCACGCAAGCTGGTTTCAGTGGATACCAATTACATGCCCGGAACTCACACCCGCCTCGCCGATTTCGTTCCCTATCGGATGGCCATCACCTCCAATGCGGTGAGCGGCCTGATATCGGACGAATATCGCAACGAGTTCGGGCTCAAACTGCCCGAATGGCGGATCATGGCGGTGCTGGGCGATGCCGGCGCGCTGACCCAGCGCGATCTCGTCCGCGCCACCTTGATGGACAAGGTCGCCGTGAACCGCGCGTGCAAGGTGCTGGAAGAGCGCGCGCTGGTCCAGCGCAGCCCCAACGTGGCGGACGGGCGTTCGCACCATCTCGAACTGACCGAGGCGGGCAGGGCGATGCATGGACAGATCTGGCCGCAGGCCTTGGCGATCTACGAGAAGATCTTCGCCGCTCTCACTCCGCGCGAAACTGACAAGCTGCGCGGGCTGCTCGACAAGTTGCTCAAGTCCGTGCGTACGCTGGAAGGGGACGTCAAGTGAAGCTCGCATCGCTGCCGCAGGGGCGCGACGGTCGGTTGATCGTCGTGTCGAACGACCTCGCCTGGTATACCGACGCTGATCATATCGTGCCCACGATGCAGGGCCTGCTCGATGAGTGGGAGCGTCATGCGCCCCATCTTGAAGCGCTGGCAATCGAGCTGGAGCATGAGGCCATCCCGCGCAAGCGCTTCCACGAGCGCGAGGCGGCGGCGCCGCTGCCACGCGCCCATCAGTGGGCGGACGGCAGCGCCTACGTCAATCACGTTGAACTGGTGCGCAAGGCGCGCGGTGCGGAGCTGCCCGAAAGCTTCTGGACCGACCCGCTGATGTACCAGGGTGCCAGCGATGACCTGCGCGGCGCGCGTGATCCGCTGGTCCTGCCGGATGAGGCATGGGGCGGCGATTTCGAAGCGGAAGTGGTGGTCGTGACCGGCGATGTCGCGCAAGGCGTATCGGCTGAGGAAGCGCGCGCTGCCGTCCGGCTGGTGGGGCTGGTCAATGACGTTTCGCTGCGCAACCTGATCCCCGCTGAACTCGCCAAGGGCTTCGGCTTCGTGCAGTCAAAGCCGGCCAGCCACTTCTCGCCAGTGTTCGTGACGCCGGAGACGCTGGGCGACGCCTGGCAGGGCGGCAAGCTGCACCTGTCTGTTTCGGTCGATCTCAACGACCAGCCGTTCGGGCGGCTGGCCGCGGCGGAGGACTGCACGTTCGATTTCGGAGTGCTGATCGCGCATCTGGCCAAGACGCGGAACATAGGCGCGGGCTCGATCGTCGGCTCGGGCACAGTCTCCAATCGCGATGCCGATGGATCGCCGGGCCGGCCGGTGGCGCAGGGCGGGCATGGGTATGCCTGCATCGCCGAACAGCGCATGGTCGAGCAGATCGCGACCGGCGTAGCGGCCACGCCGTTCCTGCGGCACGGCGACAAGGTGCGTATCGAAGTGCGCGACAAGGCCGGGCACAGCATCTTCGGTGCCATCGAACAGGTGGTCGTGCCGAGCTGATCGGTCCGCCTCGGCAGTAACATGAAAGGCCCCGGATCTTGCTGATCCGGGGCCTTTTGTTGTGTTGGCGGTTTACGCTGTGTCAGGAGGCAGGGGCGGGGGCCATGGCTCCAGGTTTCCCGCTGCCGCCCAGCATGCTGTCGCTGATCGAGCAGGCGGCAGGGCCGAGAATGACGATGAACAGCGTGGGCAGGATGAACAGGATGAGCGGCACGGTCATGATCGCGGGCAGACGTGCCGCCTTTTCTTCCGCGCGCATCATGCGTTCGTTGCGGAACTCGGCCGAGAGCACGCGCAGCGCGGAGGCGAGCGGCGTACCGTAGCGCTCGGTCTGGATCATGGTCGTGACCACGCCCTTCACCGATTCAAGATTGACGCGGTAGGCAAGGTTCTCGAACGCTTGGCGCCGTTCGGTGAGGAAGGACAGTTCGATCGCGGTGAGCGCGAATTCGTCGCCCAGTTCGGGATAGGCGCGGCCGAGTTCGCGCGCGACGCGGCTGAACGCGGCGTCGACGGTCAGGCCGGCCTCGGCGCAGATCACCAGCAGGTCGAGCGCGTCCGGCAGGCCCTTGCGGATTTCCACGGTGCGCTTGCCGACAAGGTTCTGGACGAACAGGTCCGGCCCCTTGTAGCCCGCGATGACGAGGATCGCGAAGACGGTGAAACGCTTCATCGAACCCCATTCGGGGAAGAAGTTGACCAGGTAGATCAGCACGAATGCGGTCAGGCCGAGCACGATCGGCCCGATCATGCGGCCCAGGATGACAGCGACGGCCCATTCCTTCTTGCGGATGCCGGCCTGCGCCAGCTTCTGCTGGACCACCTTGAGCTGGCTGTCCTGAAGCACGCGCAGCGATTCAAGGAACGAGCGGATCGAATCGGTCGTCTGGTTGCGGCGGACGATGCTGGCGCGCTTGCGCGCGTTGGCGGTGATGATGCCGGCCTTGAGCTGTTCGCGCCGTTCGTTGAGCGCCTTCACGCGCTTGGCCATCGGATCGCGGACCGTCACCGCGGCGTAGATTGCCAGCATGATCGCGGCGGCGGCGATGCCGACCATGATCGAGCCGACGGCGATCACGTCGAAGCCGAGCAGGGTGGGTCCTTGCGGGGTCCTGAGCATTACTTGTTGCCTCCCCGTCAGATTTCGAAGTTGACCATCTTGGCCATGATGAATGCGCCAAGGGAGAGCCAGATGAACCCGCCGATGCCGGCGATGATCAGGCGTTCGTCGACGAAAAACTTGCCGATGTAGGTCGGGTTGACCCAGTAGATCAGGCCGAACACGATGAACGGCAAGGCACCCACGATATAGGCAGAGGCTTTCGATTCCGAACTCATCGCGCGAATCTTGAGCTTCATCTGCGCGCGCTTGCGCAGCACGTCCGAGAGGTTGGCGAGCGTTTCCGCCAGGTTGCCGCCCGTCTCGCGCTGGATTGCCAGGGTGATGCAGAAGAAGCTGAACTCGGCCATATTGAGCCGGTCGGCGGTTTCCTGCAGCGATTCCTCCATCGTGCGGCCGACCCTGATGCGATCGTTGACGAGCTTGAACTCCTCGCCCACCGGACCGGGCAGTTCGACCGCGACGAGTTGCAGGGTCTCGCTGATCGGCAGGCCCGAGCGCAAGCCGCGCACCAGCAGTTCCAGAGCTTCGGGAAAGCGCGTGACGAACGAATCGAAGCGTTTGTTGATCGCTCGTCCGACGAGGAAGTGCGGCACGCCGGCGCCCACGACCACGCCGACGCCGAGCGCCAGCAGCGGCGCACCGGACTTGAGATAGACCAGCAGCAGCACCGCCATGCCCAGGCCGCCGGAGAAGTAGAGGTACTGGCTCAGCGTCCAGTTCCGGCCGGTGCGGTGCAGGCGCAGTTCCAGCGCTTCCAGCCGCGAGGCGGAGCCGGCAAGGCGGTAAGCTTTGGGTTTGCGCGCCGCGACCGCCTTGCGATACTGCGCCTCCACCTTGTCATTGGCGTTGTCCGAGTGGCGGAAGCGGACCTGCTGGAGCCGGCGCGCGCTTTCCTTGGTCGGCGAAGGCCCGCTGAACGCCGCATAGCCCAGCACCAGCACCGCCATGATGCCGATGGACATGATCAGGAACTGGACGATGTTCATCGGGCTATCCTGCCTTGTTCTTCACCAACCTGTTGGCGCCGTGCGGCCCCGCCGTCGGTCATCCCGCCGGTCACGCCGGGGTCTTGGCCTTCGGCGCCAGCATCTTCTTGAGGTCGAACCTGCCGAGCAGCGATCCCGTGGGCGTCTTGCGCGGCGTCTTGTCGACCTCGCCCTTTTCGTCCTGCAGCGCGATGATCGCCTCGCCAAGGTCGCGCATCATCACGCCGGCCTTGGTCCCGCGGTTCGCACCGACGAACGTCTGGCCCAGCTTCGCGGCGTTGGCCGCCGCCTTCACGTCGTAGGGGATCGTGAAGTTGATCTTGCGCTCGATCGAGGCTTCGAAATCCGACTTGCTGATCTCGCCCACGCCCGCGTGGACCTTGTTGGCGATGACCAGCGGGTGCGCATGGCTGGCGTTGGTCTTGAGCCATGAAAGCAGGCGGATCGCATCGCGCGCGCCCGCCAGCGTGAGCTCGGTGGTGACGACCACCACGTTCACGTCCGCCAGCAGGTGCGGGAAGTTGATCAGCATGTTGCGCGGCAGATCGATGATCGTCATCTCGAACGCGTGGCGGAATTCCTCCTCCAGCTGCACGAAAGCGCTGCCATCGGTCATCAGCGGGGCGCTGATCGGCGCTTCGGCCGAGAGAATCGCCAGATTGTCATTGGCGCGGATCATCGCGCGTTCGATGAACAGTCCGTCGATGCGGCTGGGATTGTCGATTGCGTCGGTCAGGCCGCGGCCTGGTTCGAGATCTAGCGTCAGCGCGCCGGTGCCGAAATGCACGTCAAGATCGAGCAGCGCGGTCGGCAGCTTGTGATCGCTGCTGAACAGCCACGCCAGCGACGTGGCCAGCGTGGAGGCGCCGACGCCGCCACGCGTGCCGACCACGGCGGTGGAGATGTGGCGCTTGACCGTGGTCGCGTCGTGGCTCTTGGGCGCGGTGAAGATCGCCTGCGCCTGTACCAGTGCATCGCGCACCTGGCCCGGCGAGAGCGGCTTCAGCAGGTAGTCCTGGATGCCCGAGGCGATGAGATCGCGGTAGAGGCGCACGTCGTTGACCTGGCCCACCGCAATCACGACGGTGCCCGGCTCGCACACTTCGGCCAGCGCGTTGATGTCGTTTAGCGGATCGCCGCTTTCCGACAGGTCGACCATCAGGATCGCCGGGCTGGCCGTGATCGACAGTGACTGGACCGCGTTGCGAAGGCCGCCCTTGGCGCACTTCTCGGGCTGCCAGCCCATGTCCACCGCGACCGGGCGCAGCACGTCGAGCGCCGCGTCGTCGCACATGAAGGCAGCAAACATGTCGCGGCTGCCGTTTTTCCAGGGTGCGCTCATGGATCAGTTACCCCCCCCTGCGGACTTGCTGGTCGAATTGACCTTGAGGCCTTCCTTCCCGGTCGGCTCCTGCGTGCGATAGGCGTCGATTGCCTTGCTCGAACTCATCACCACGGTATCGCCACGGCCGCGGGCGCCGCGCACAAGGTCTTCCTTGTTGGCGACCATCGCGGCGAGGTTCGCGTTGACCGCGCAGCCGTAGCCGGGCGAGGTCGCGTTGCGCGCGTTGGCGTCGGACTTCGCGGACCAGTCCGGGCAGCCCGGCACAGAGGCGACAGTGCGGGTGACCACGACCCGGACCGTGCCGGGATAGACATCGCCTTCGGTGACCGGGGCGGTTTCCGCGATCACGATGGCGAAGCGTGCGGCCACGGCCTCGATCGAGGCACGGGTGCCAGGTGAGCCGAGCGGATCGTCGATCGAGACGCGGTCGCCATAAGCGAGATCCATCGTCTCGAACCAGCCGGCGAGGCGACGCTGTTCGGCGACGGCCAGCGTGCCATCGGACTGCGTGGCGAGGTCGAGCACGTAGTTGTTGCGTTCGACCACCGGCTGGTGGACGCTGTCGAGCGAGGCGTTGGTCGCCATGCCGCCGCATCCCGAAAGGACCAGGGCGAGCGAGAGGGCGAGCGCGGCGCCGGCAAGAGGCTTGGTCGTGGGCATCCGGAAGTCCCTTCTCACTTGAGGTTGAAGCCGGGCGCGGCACCGCCGGACGCATGGTCCTTGGCGAGCTTGCGCGACTGGCGATCATCGGCGACCGGTGCGGTCGGGCGATCGAGCGCACCGACCTTCGGGTTCGACGGGGCGGGGCCCTGCTTCTCGCTCGGCTTGGGGCGATCGCCGCCGGTCACGCCGTTGTTTTCCTGGTTGCCGAGCAACTGGCTGAGCGCGTCGGCAGCGCGGAAGCCGTCGGTCGGCAGCTTGATTGCGCTCGCATCCACCGGCGTGACCAGATAGGGCGTCACCACGATCACCAGCTCGGTCTCGCCCTTCTTGAAGGCGGTCGAGCGGAACAGCGAGCCGAGGATCGGCACGTCGCCCGCCCCCGGCATCTTGGTGACGTTGTTCTGGTTGCCGTTGCGCATCAGGCCGGCGATCATGAAGCTCTGGCCCGAACCCAGTTCCACCGTGGTTTCGGCGCGGCGGATGGTGAGTGCGGGGATCGAGTAGCCGTTGAGGCTCACCGCGCCGTCCGCCGAGAGTTCGGATACTTCGGGGCGAACCCGAATGGAGATGCGCCCGTCCGCCAGCACCGTGGGGGTGTAGGCGAGGCTGACGCCGTACTTCTTGTACTCGATCGACGTGGCGCCGAGTCCCTGGCTGATCGGGATCGGATATTCGCCGCCGGCAAGGAAGTCCGCCGTTTCACCCGACAGCGCGGTGAGGTTCGGCTCGGACAACGTCGTGACGAGGCCGACCGTTTCGCCCGCATCAAGTGCGCCGAGGAGATCGAGGCCCAGCAATTTGCCCGCGCCGGCCAGCGTGGTTCCGCTCGAGTTGGGGGTTACCACGGTGGTGCCGTCGGAACCCTTGGTGCCGATCACCAGCGGGCCGCCGGCGGTCGCCTGCGGGTAGAAGGCGCGGCCCTGGCCCAGTCCGAACTTGAAGCCGCTGCTGGCGTCGGCACTCGTCCAGTTCATGCCGAGGTTGCGCACCAGCGTGCGGCTGACTTCGGCGAACTTGACGTGCAGGCTGACCTGAAGCGGCGTCGCCATCTTCAGGCGGCTGATGACGGTGGTCTTCTCGCCGACGAAAGCCTTGACCAGGCGCTCCGCCTCGGCCGCGTCTTCGGGCGCCGCGACGGTGCCGGTCAGCAGCACCGTGTTGTTCATCGTCGAGGTGGCGATGCGCGCTTCGGGCATGGCGAGATGAAGCATCTGGTCGATGCTGTCGAGATTGGTGCCGACCCGGACGTTGGCCGACCAGATCACGGCGCCGGCGGCATTGCTGGCATAGACCGTGGTCTCGCCGCCCGCCTTGCCGAACACGTAGAGCTGGTTGGCCGACTTGACCTGCACGTCGGCGATCTCGTCGTTGGCGACGAACACGTCGGCCATGCTGCCGGGCAGGGTGACAAGCTCACCGCGGCCGATCGACAGGGCGATGCTGCGTGCCGGGCTGGTCACGCTCTGCGCCTGGGCGCTGTCGAACGCGGGGACCGCGATGGCGCCTGCGGCGATGGTCGCACCCAGCAGGGTGGAAAGAAGCGGTGCCTTCATGATCTTGCCTTTCGCAAGCGGGCGGCGGAGAGCGGCGGTGTGGGCTGGGCGACGCATCAGCGGCTGCTCACCGGAACGGCTTCGGTCGTCTTGCCGCGAGTAATCCGGACCACCGGGCCGCGGGGGGCCATCGGGGCACCGCCCATTGCGGGGCCGCGCATCATCGGCGGAGCGGCGGGGGCAGGATCCTGGCGCGGTGCGCCGTTCAGTTCGGTCAGCGGCATGGTCTTGCGCTGGAAGCGCGAGACGTCGCCGCCGGTGACAAACGTGCTGCCACGGTCAAGCGGGCGGGTCATCGCGGCCTTGAGCAGGCGTTCTTCCTCGGCCTTGCTGGCACCGGCGGGAACCTTGACCGTACCGGAAGCGACCGCCTGTTCGAGTTCGGAGGAGTTGTCGGACAGCGAGCGGAGCGACAGGCTGATCGTGCCGATGGTCTGCGCCACCGCGACTTCTTCCGCGATCTTCGGCGTGACTTCGAGCGTGACGGTGCTGAACGTGCGGACGCGGGTCTTGCCTTCGACCATTTCCTGTTCGGTCGACTGGTCGGTGGCGAGCACGCGCAGGTTCTTGAGGATCGTTTCGGACGCCTTGAGCGCCTGTCCCTCGTTGACCTTGACGGTCTGCGTCAGGACCAGGTCGATGTGGTCGCCCGGGAAGACGAAGCCGGCGACGCCGGTGCGGGCGCTGACGGGGATGGTGACGGCGCGCATTCCCGGCTGCAGCGCGGCGGCCAGGAAGCCGCGGTCGCCCGGTGCGACCAGCGAGCCCTGCGTGACCGGCTCGCCGGCGGTGATGGGGTTGCGCACCACGGTGCCCAGCAGCTTGGCCATGTCCGCCTCGCCTTCGACGAAGTAGGCGTCCTGGACCATGTCCTTGGGCCAGTTCTGGTAGCCGATGGAGTCTGCGGTGATGATCGTGCCGACCGGCAGCCCGCGCTGTGCAACAAGCACCTTGGGGCCGAGCGGCATTTTCGCTGCGGCTTCCGCCTGCGGCGTGGACGCGCCGGAGAACAGGCTCCTGGCGGCAAAGGCGGTGCCGATCGCAACGATCAGTGCCCCCACCAGCAGCAACAGCTTCTTCTTGTCCATGGCTACAATCCCGCCCTGTTAAAACCGTGTCAAACGTTGTCCAAGTGCCCGTCTCAATCGGACAAAATGGTTAAAATTGGCCTATCCCGCGCTGGCCGCGTGCAATGCGGCAGCGAGTGTGGGGCTGAGTACCCACAGCCCGGCGCCGGCGATCGCCACGCCGTAGGGGATCTTGAGCTTGTCCTTGCGGCGCAGCGCGGTGTGCCACATGGCCAGGACCACGGTGAGCACGCCGCCGGCAATCGCCATGATGACGAGCAGCTTGAGGAACAGCATCGCCGGCAGCCACAGCGCCAGCGCGGTCAGCAGCTTCACATCGCCGCCGCCCATCATCTTCATCGCGAACAGGCCGGCGAGCGCAAAGAACGCGAGTGCCGCCACGCCCAGTTGCAATGCCACCTCTGGCCACAGGCTGAGGCCAGAAGCCCACCAGTACAGGGGGGCGCCAAGCGCCACCGCCGCGTTCAGCCAGTTGTCGATCTGGCGACGCCGGATGTCGGTGAAAGCAGCGACAAGCAGTGCGATTGCCAAGGCGCCGACCAGTGCGTAGACGAAGGTGTTTTCCTGCATGGTTTGAGGCCATACGGGGCAATCACTTACCAAACGGTAACCAAGATTATCCCCGGAACCGGGCGGATTTCCCGGTGGCGCGAAGGCAGGCAGGCACGCACTCGGGACCATGACGGACGCTTTCGACAGACGCAGCATTCCCCCCGCCGCGCACGAGGGAACGTGGCTCGCGCCCGATGGCTACGCGATCCGCCGGATCGACTGGCCGAGCCCGCCGGGCACGGGCCAGGCGGCGCCACGGGGATCCCTGCTGTTCCTTCCGGGACGCGCCGACTTTTATGAAAAGTATCTGGAAACACTGGCTTACTGGGCGGATGAGGGTTGGCACGTAACTGCCGCCGACTGGCGCGGGCAGGCCGGGTCCGGTCGCTTCACCAGCGACCCGTTGACGGGCCACGTCGAGGACTTTTCTGTGTGGGTGGAGGACCTTGCCGCGCTGTGGCGGGACTGGACCGAGACCACCCCCGGACCGCACGTGCTGGTGGGCCATTCGATGGGCGGCCACCTTGTGCTGCGCACGCTGGCGGAACGGAAAATTACACCCGATGCGGTTGTTTTAAGTGCGCCGATGCTCGGATTCGTCACGCCGATCCCCGCCTTTGTCCAGCACGCAGTCGCCCGATTGATGTGCCGTATTGGCGATTCGCGGCGCATGGCCTGGGCATCGAGCGAGAAGCCGGGCGCGAGTCTGGCCGGACGGGCCGCGCTGCTGACCCACGATGTCGATCGCTACGCCGACGAACTGTGGTGGAAGGAGCATCGCCCCGCGCTGGCGATGGGACCGGCGAGCTGGGGCTGGGTGGAGCGCGCCGCCGATTCGGTCGCGCGGCTTTCCGCGCCGGGGGTGCTGGAAGCGATCGAAACGCCGGTGCTGGTGCTGGCTGCTCGCTATGACGGATTGGTCGCGTGGAAGGCGTCCGAGCGCGCGGCGCGGCGTCTGCCGCGCGCGCAGCTGGCGGTCTGGGGGCGCGAGGGACGGCACGAGCTGCTGCGCGAAGTGGACGCGGTGCGCGACCGCGTGCTGGCTACCATCGACGACTTCCTTGACCGCATGGCCCCGCGCTTGCAGGGCTGATCGCCGACATGACCGAACATTTCGACGTCGCCATCATCGGCGCGGGCATGGCAGGCGCGAGCCTTGCCGCCGAATGCGCTCCCCATGCCCGTGTGCTGCTGGTCGAGGCGGAGGACGCGCCCGGCTACCACACTACCGGCCGCTCCGCCGCGTTCTGGGAAGAAGCCTATGGCGGGCCGGGCGTACTGCCGCTGACCGAGGCTTCGGGCCGGTTCCTGCGCGAGGGCGGCTTCCTTTCGCCGCGCGGCGCGCTCAACATCGGCCGCGAGGAAGACCGGACCAAGGTGGAGGCCTTCGTCGAGCGCTTCGCCCCGCTGGGGGTGACGGTCGAACTGCTGGAAGGCGCGGCGCTGGCGGCGCGTGTGCCGGGTCTTTCGCCCGCGTGGTGCGTGGCGGCGTGGGAGCCGGACTGCGCCGACATCGACGTGGCGGGCCTGCACCAGCACTATCTGGCGGTCGCCGCGCGCATCGGCAGCGTGCTTCGCGTGCGGGCTCGAATCGAACACATCGAGCGCGAGGGCGAGGCATGGCGGATCGCCTGGCGCGATGGCGAGGCGCGCGCAGGGCGGGTGGTCAATGCCGCCGGGGCCTGGGCAGACACGGTCGCGTCACTGGCGGGCGCGGCTCCGCTGGGCATCCGCCCGCTGCGGCGCACCGTGGTGCAATTGCGCACCGAGCCCGTCCCGCCGGCCGATCTGCCGCTGACCCTGGGCATCAACGAGGACTTCTACTTCAAGCCGCAAGGCGGGCGACTGTGGCTCTCGCCGCACGACGAGACGCCGGACGTGGCGCGTGATGCCGCGGCCGAGGAACTGGACGTGGCCATCGCCATCGACCGCATGAATCACGTGGTCGACTGGAAAGTCGAGGCGGTCGAACGACGCTGGGCGGGGCTGCGCAGCTTCGCGCCCGACCGGCTGCCAATCTACGGTTTCGATCCGGCGGTGGACGGATTCTTCTGGTTCGCCGGGCAGGGCGGCTTCGGCATCCAGACCGCACCGGCCGCCGCGCGGCTGGGCGCGCAGTTGTTGCTGGGCCTTGGTTCCGACGCGTTGACGGCGCGAATCGATCCTGCCGCCTATGCACCGTCGCGCTTCACCGCCGCGGCATAGTTACGGTTTGTGCGCGCCGGGCTGCGTGCTATTCCCCGCCGGGGGCTTGGACGCACAGCTGGGAGAGCCGCAGTGGCGCACCGTTTCGAGATCCGTAAGAACAAGGCGGGCGAGTTCGTCGCCTATTTCTGCTACAACAGCGAAACGATTTTCTGGACCGAGGGCTATGCCTCGAAGGCCAGCGCGAAGAACGCGATCGATTCGATCCTGAAGAACGGGCCGACGGCTGAAGTGGTGGACACGACCACGGCCTGACGCCGCCAGACTCCCCCTCCTCGCCCGGGGAGGGGACTGGACATCAGGCGGCCAGCGCGGCGTCGCTCGCCAGCTTGTCCACTCGCTCGTTTTCGGGGTGGCCGTCATGGCCGCGCACCCAGACCCATTCGACCTCGTGCGTTTTTACCGCCGCGACGAGTGCACGCCACAGGTCCTCGTTCTTGACCGGCTTGTTGTCGGCTGTCTTCCAGCCCTTCTTCTGCCAGCCGAACACCCACTTGGTGATGCCGTCCAGCACGTAGCGGCTATCGGTGTGGAGCGTGACCTTGCACGGCGATTTCAGCGCTTCCAGCGCGCGGATCGCGCCCATCAGCTCCATGCGATTGTTGGTGGTGAGCTTTTCCGAGCCGACCAGTTCGCGCTCGTGCTCGCCCATGCGCAGCAGTGCGCCCCAGCCGCCCTTGCCCGGATTGCCCTTGCATGCGCCGTCGGTGAAAATCTGGACGTGCTTCATGCGAACACCTGCGGGTTGGCGACGTAGAATTGCAGCCGGCGGGCGAAGGCCAGCGGGTCCTTCTTCGTCACCAGCGCATCGGCGGGCGTGTTCAGCCAGTCGTAGGCGCGGCTCATGATGAAGCGCATCGCCGCGCCTTGTGCGAGCAGGGGCAGGGCCGCGCGTTCCTCTGCGGAGAGCGGACGTTCGGCCTCGTACCCGGCAAGCAGCGCTTCCGACAGGTCGGGGCGGAAACCCGTGCCGCTGGCGTCGAAACACCATGCGGCGTGAGTCACCGCCACGTCGTAGGCGGCCATGTCGTTGCAGGCGAAGTAGAAGTCGATCAGCCCGGTGACGGTGTCGCCCAGCATCAGCACGTTGTCGGGGAACAGATCGGCATGGATGACCGTGCGCGGCAAATCGCCCGGCCACGCGCTGGCGAGGCGGGGGAGGTGCCCGGCCACGATCTCCGCCAGTTCGGGGGCGATCTGGGCAAGCCCGTCCGGCCCGCATTCGGCGGCCAGTCGCTGCCATTCGGCCACGCCCATGCCGTTGGCACGGTTCCCGGCGAAGCCTTCGGCGCGCAGGTGCATCTGCGCCAGCGCCCGGCCCACCGCGCGTGCCTGTCCTGGCGTGGGATCGCTCACTGAAACGCCTGGCAGATATTCGATGAGCGCCAACGCCTTGTCGCCCCGCATCCGGTAGAGGTTGCCCTCGCGGTCGTGGATCGTGCGCGGTACCGGGCAACCCTGCGCGGCCAGATGGTCGAGCAGCGAGAGGAAATAGGGCAGGTCGCCCAGCTCGATGCGAAACTCGTACATCGTCAGGATGAAGCGCGCGCCGCGCCCATCCTGGCCGGTGGTGTCGATCAGCCAGTTGCTGTTCGACACGCCTTCCGCGATGCCCTTGGCCGAAACCAGTGTGCCGACATCGAACGCGTCGATCAGCGCCGCCATGTCCTCGGCGCCGAGGTGCGTATAGACTGCCATGGTCCCGCCTCTCAGCCGACCAGCTGGCGCGGCAGCTTGAACACCATGTGCTCCTCGGCGGTGGTCACCGTTTCCTCGGTCACGGTGCGCCACTGGGCCACGCGGTCGGCCACCTCGCGCACCAGCAGCTCGGGCGCGGAGGCCCCGGCGGTGAGGCCCAGCGTTGTCACGCCGTCGAGCCAGCTTTCCTCGATCTCGCTCGCGCGCTGAATCAGACGCGAGCGCGTGCCCTCGCGCTCGGCCACTTCGACCAGCCGCAGCGAGTTCGAGCTGTTGGGCGCGCCGATCACCAGCACCAGCTGGCACTTCGCGGCGATGGCTTTCACCGCGGCCTGCCGGTTGGAGGTGGCGTAGCAAATGTCTTCGGCGCGCGGCCCCACGATCTGCGGGAAGCGCGCCTTCAGCGCCGCGATGATCTCGGCGGTGTCATCGACCGACAGCGTGGTCTGCGTCAGGAACGCGAGCGGCGTGCCGGCGGGAAAATCCAGCCCGGCCACGTCTGAGACGGTCTCCACCAGCGTGATCGATCCTTCGGGCACCTGGCCCATCGTGCCGATCACTTCGGGGTGGCCCTTGTGGCCCACGAACAGGATGTGCTTGCCCGCTTCCACCTTGCGCTCGGCCTGGCGGTGGACCTTGCTCACCAGCGGACAGGTCGCGTCGAGCCAGTCCAGGCCACGCGCCGTGGCGGCCTCGGGCACGATCTTGGGCACGCCGTGCGCGGAAAAGACCACGGGGGCGCCATCGGGCACTTCGTCGAGTTCCTCGACGAAAACGGCGCCCTTGGCCTTCAGGCTGTCGACCACGAACTTGTTGTGGACGATCTCGTGCCGCACGAACACGGGGGCACCATACAGATCGATAGCGCGCTCGACGATCTCGATGGCGCGGTCGACGCCGGCGCAGAAGCCACGCGGCGCTGCGATCAGAAGCTGGAGCGGGGGCTTTGCGGCCATCGGCGCGGCGGAGTCTGGAAAGCTGGCGTTCATCGGCGCCCCCTTAGCAGCGGCGGCGCGTCAGCGGTAGCCCGCTGGCGCCGGGCAGGCCGGTCCGGGCGACCATTGCCGAACCCGGCGACGGTGGGTAGAGGTGACGCGCAAGCCCGGTGCCGCATTCGGCGCCGCACGGTTCGTCTATTGAGGAAATTGCGCCCATGATCGCCACGCCCCGCCGTCTTGCCGTGATCGGCGCTTCCCTGCTGGCGGTCGCGCTTTCCGGTTGCTCGAAGAACAAGGGCGAACTCGTGGTGGACGACAGCGTGGGCGTGACCGCGCTGCGCAGCCCGTGCCCGGTGGTGGCGATCCCCGAGATGACCGGCGACGTCACGCTCTTCTCGGTGCCCGGCCGCACCGATTCGGCAGCCATCGACGTGACGGCGGCGATCACCAACCTGCGCAGCACCTGCAACGATGCGGCCGGCGAGCCGAAGCTCTATACCGAGGCGACGTTCGACGTGCTTGCCCGCCGCGCCGACACCCGCGGCGCACGCCATGTCGACCTGCCCTATTTCAGCACCGTTGTGCGCGGGGGCAACGCCGTGATCTCGAAGCGGATCGGCACCATCGGCATCGATTTCGCCGACGGGCAGGAACGCGCCAGCGCGCAGGGCCGCGCCGGGTCCTATGTCGATCGCACCGAGGCGACTCTGCCCAAGCCGATCCGCGATCGCCTGTCGAAGAAGCGCCGCGCCGGCGATCCCGATGCCGCCGTCGACCCGTTGGCCCAGCCGGACGTGAAGGCCGCGCTCGCCAGGGCCAGCTTCGAACTGCTCGTGGGCTTCCAGCTGACCAACGACCAGCTCGCCTACAACGCCACCCGCTAAGGCCGCGGGCCCGGCGAGCGGGCCAGCCGCACAAGCGCATGGTGGCGCTTTGGCTCAAGGTCCGCTAACGGCCCGTCCCATGACGAGCCACACCATTCCGCTGTTCGCCGAAATCGCGAACGTTATCGACGCCGCGCTCGATGCGCTCGAAACCGCTGGCACGCTGCCTGCCGGCCTGCCGCGCGGTGCGGTGACGTGCGAGCCGCCGCGCGATCCCAGCCATGGCGACATGGCCACCAACGCCGCGATGGTGCTGGCCAAGCCCGCCGGCACCAATCCGCGCGCGCTGGCCACCGCGCTGGTCGATGAGCTGACGAAGGACGCGCGCGTCACCTCTGCGGAAATCGCCGGCCCCGGCTTCATCAACCTGCGCCTCGCGCCCGCCGCGTGGATCGACGAACTGGCGCTGATCGCGCGCGCCGCCAACGACTATGGCCGCTCGGGCATGGGCGGCGGCAGCGTGGTCAATGTCGAATATGTTTCGGCCAACCCGACCGGCCCCATGCACATGGGCCACTGCCGCGGCGCGGTGGTGGGCGATGCGCTGGCTGCGCTGCTCGAATATGCCGGGCACGAGGTCATCCGCGAATATTACGTCAACGACGCCGGCGCGCAGGTCGACGTGCTCGCGCGGTCGGCGCACATCCGGTACCGCGAGGCGCTGGGCGAGGCCGTGGGCGAGATTCCCGAAGGCCTCTATCCGGGCGACTATCTGGTTCCTGTGGGACAGACGCTCGCCGCCGAATTCGGGGACAAGTACGCCGCCGCGCCGGAAGCCGAATGGCTCGTGCTGTTCCGCGAGAAGGCTGTTGCCGCGATGCTGGTGATGATCCGCTCGGATCTCGCGCTGCTGGGCATCCACCACGACCTGTTCAGCTCCGAAGCCGAGCTTCAGGCATCGGGCAAGGTCGATGCGGCCGAAGCCTGGCTGCGCGCCCACGATCTCGTCTACGACGGGTTGCTTGAGGCACCCAAGGGCAAGACGCTCGAGGACTGGGAGCCGGTGGAGCTGCCCCTGTTCCGCTCGACGAAGTTCGGCGACGATCAGGATCGCCCGATCAAGAAGTCGAACGGCGCGTGGACCTATTTCGGTGCCGATCTCGCCTATCACTTCCAGAAGGCGCAGACCGCCGACGCGCTTGTCGATATCTGGGGCGCCGACCATGCCGGCACGGTCAAGCGGATCAAGGCTGCCGTTGCCGCGCTGACCGGCGCGGAGGGCAAGCCCAAGCCCTTCGAGGTCAAGCTGGTGCAGATGGTCCAGCTGCTGCGCGATGGCCAGCCGGTCAAGATGTCGAAGCGCGCGGGCACGTTCGTGACGCTGGCCGATGTCGTGCGCGAAGTGGGCAAGGACGTGGTGCGTTTCACCATGCTCACCCGCAAGCCCGACGCGCAGATGGACTTCGACTTCGCCAAGGTGGTCGAGGCGAGCAAGGACAACCCGGTGTTCTATGTGCAGTATGCCCACGCGCGCATCTGCTCGACCCTGCGCAAGGGCGCGGCCGAGGGCTTCGGCCCGTCGGATGCGAACCTGCCGCTGCTGGGCGAAGAGGAACTGGGCGTGATCAAGCTCGCCGCGCAGTTCCCGCGCGTGGTCGAAGGCGCTGCCGCCGCGCGCGAGCCGCACCGCGTGGCCTTCTTCCTCGCCGATCTGGCCGCCGCGTTCCATGCTTTCTGGAACGTGGGCAATGATCGGCCGGACAAGCGGTTCATTGTGGCACAGGATGCCCGCCTGACCGAGGCACGCCTTTTCCTCGCCGCGCAAATCGGGCAGGTAGTCCGCAATGGCCTCGCCCTGCTCGGGGTGGAGGCCGCCGAGGAGCTTTGACGCGATGGTAAATGGGGTGAACGGGGCAAGTGGGGCCGGAAACGGCCTGCACAACGACTGGGACGAGCATCTGCCCGAGGATGAGCCGCTGGAAGCCGGGCCGAATGCCGCGCGCCCGGGCGATCCCACCCCGTTCGACGAAGATCACCGCGCTTCGGCCGATCGGCTCGCGCTCGGCGACGAGGAACGGTTGCCGTGGCTGGAAAGCGCCGACGATGTCGATCTTGACGAGCCGCTGGCCGATAACGGCCGGCTGGTCGGCTTCGGCGTGCTCGCCGTGATCCTGCTCGCCGTGATCGTTGGCGCGATCTACTGGGCCTCGCACCGCGCCAGCGCGCCGGCGCAGGCTGATGGCAGCCTGATCGAGGCGAGCAAGGAACCCTACAAGATCGCGCCCAAGGAGCCGGGTGGAAAGACCTTCCAGGGCACCGGCGATTCGAGCTTCACCGTCAGCGATGGTGGCCGTCCGGTTGCCAACATCGCGGGCAGCACGGCACCAGCGCCGACGCCGTCGGCAGCACCCAAGCCCGCGCCTTCGGCCAGTGCGGCCCCGGCACCCGCGCCTGCGCCCAGCGGCATTGGCGTCCAGATCGGCGCTTTTTCCAGCAGCGCCGCCGCGGAAGCCGCGTGGAGCAAGCTGTCCACCACGCACGAGGCGCTCAAGGGCCTGAACCACCGCGTTGTCGAAGGCCGCGCGGACATCGGCACCGTCTATCGCCTCCAGGCGCTCGCCGGGGATGTGGGCGCCGCCAATACGCTGTGCGGCACGCTCCAGTCGGGCGGCCTGAAGTGCCAGGTGAAGCGCTGACCTGACCTGATCCTCCCCGTTGGCGCAAAGGCGCGGATGGGGAGGTGGCAGCCGCGGCAAGCGGCTGACGGAGGGGCGGGGGCTTTTCCCCCGCCAACGCCCCGGTCGCCCTTGCCAAACCGCCGTAAATCCGCGATTCTCCGGCCATGCTACCGGCGATCTTCGGCCTTTCCGGACTGGCCCTCACCGATGACGAGCGTGCCTTCTTCCGCGATGCGGACCCGGCGGGCTACATCCTGTTTGGCCGCAACGTCGAAAGCCGCGCGCAGCTGCGCGCGCTGACCGACGAACTGCGCGCGCTCCATGGACGGGACCGCACGTTCATCTCCATCGACCAGGAAGGCGGCCGTGTCGCACGGATGAAACCGCCGGTCTGGGCGGCCTATCCGCCGGGCGAACGCTTCGACCGGCTCTATGACCTGGCCCCAGCCAGCGCGATCGAAGCGGCGCGCGCCAATGCCGAGGCGTTGGGGCTGGACCTTGCCGAGGCGGGGATCTCGGTCGACTGCCTGCCTTTGCTCGATGTCCGCCAGCCGGGTGCGCACGACGTGATCGGCGACCGTGCGCTGGGCTGCGAGCCGCTGCGGGTCGCAGCGTTGGGCCGCGCCACGCTCGACGGGCTGGCGCGCGCCGGAGTGGCGGGCGTGGTCAAGCATATGCCCGGCCACGGCCGCGCGCTTGCCGACAGCCACAAGCAGCTGCCCACCGTCACCGCCTCCGCCGACGAGCTGGAGCTCGATCTGGCGCCCTTCCGCACGCTGAAGGATGCGGCGATCGCGATGACCGCACACGTGCGCTACACCGCGTGGGATGCGCAGAACCCCGCGACCCAGTCGCCTTTCGTGATCGACGAGATCATCCGCAAGGCCATCGGCTTTGGCGGCCTGCTGCTCACCGACGATCTCGATATGCAGGCACTGGACGGCACCGTGCCCGAACGCGCGGCGCGCGCGCAGGCGGCGGGATGCGATCTGGCGCTCAACTGCTGGGCGAAAATGGACGACATGGTCGGCATTGCCCGCGCGCTTGCATCGATGAGCGCGGAAACGCGGGTCCGACTGGACCGCGCGCTCGCGCCCACCGCACCGTTCGACGGACCGGCCGACCTCGGCAAGCAGGCGGCGCTGGCCGAAAAGCGCGACCGGCTGCTCGCACTGGCATGACAGCCGCGGGATGATGGACGACGTCGCCCCCGCCAACCTCCCAGTCCCCAGCCTGTTCGACGGCGACGAGGCATGGGACGGCCTGCCTTCCGGCGGCGCGGCGGGCGGTGAAGGCGGCGCGCTCTATCTTGAGCTGGAAGGGTGGGAAGGGCCGCTCGACTTGCTGCTCGACCTTGCGCGGCGGCAGAAGGTGGACCTGCGCACGATTTCGATCCTCGATCTGGTCGACCAGTATCTCGGATATATCAACCAGGCCGAGGCGCTGCGGCTGGAACTGGCCGCCGACTACCTCGTGATGGCGGCGTGGCTGGCCTATCTCAAATCGCTGCTGCTGCTGCCGCGCGATCCGGAAATGCAGCCCAGTCCGGAAGAACTGGCGCTCAAGCTGCAATTGCGGTTGCAGCGGCTGGGCGCGATGCGCGAGGCGGGGGCGCGGCTGATGGCGCGCGACCGGCTGGGGCGCGATGTCTTCGCGCGGGGTGCGCCCGAGGGGCTGCGCGTTGATCGCCGGAACCGCTGGCAGTGCGAGCTGTTCGACGTGATCCAGGCCTATGGCACGGTCAAGGCGCGCACAGTCCCGGTGGTGCACATGGTGCGCGAGCGGCCGGTGATGACGCTGGAATCCGCGCTTTCGCGCGTTGGGGCCATGCTCGGCACTTCGCTCGAATGGCGCGAGCTGCGCAGTTTCCTGCCGTCCGGCGAAGGGGAGGGGTGGGACAACCCGCAACTGCGCCGTTCCGCGCTCGCTTCCAGCTTCGTCGCCGCGCTGGAACTTGCCAAGCAGGGCAAGGCCGAACTGGTGCAGGACGAGATCTTCGGTCCGTTGCTGCTGCGTGCGGTGGCGGCGTGAGCGCGCCCGATGATCTGGTCCGCGCGGTGGAGGCGACGCTGTTCGCGGCGGACAGGCCCTTGAGCGTGGACGAGATTTCCCGGCATCTTGGCGGTGCGTCGGTGCGGGGCGCGCTGGCCGAATTGCAGGCGCACTATGCCGGGCGCGGCGTCGAACTGGTCGAGCGCGGCGGGCGGTGGCATTTTCAGACCGCCGGCGATCTGGCGCACCTGTTGCGCCGCGAGAAGGAGGACGTGCGCCGTCTATCGCGCGCGGCGACCGAGGCGCTGGCGATCATCGCCTATCACGAGCCGGTCAGCCGTGCCGAGATCGAGGCGATCCGCGGCGTGCAAACTGCCAGGGGCACGCTCGACGTGCTGATGGAGGCGGGCTGGGTGCGGATCGCGGGACGGCGCGAGGTGCCGGGGCGGCCGACGATCTATGCCACGACGGGCGAATTCCTCGCGCATTTCGGCCTTTCTTCGCGCCGCGACCTGCCGGGAATCGAGGAATTGCGCGCCGCTGGCCTGCTCGACCCGGTGGACGACGCCTTTGCCGTATTGACGGGAGGCATGGAGGACGACAGGGGCGGCAGCGCCGATGGGGAAGATGAATCTTCCTGACTTGCTGGCAGTTTGCCTCGGCATGTCCTATCTGTAGGACGAAGGAGAATTTACGATGGGTGGCCTTTCCCTACCGCACCTGATCATCCTGGCGCTGGTGGTTCTGATCCTGTTCGGCCGTGGTCGCATTTCCGAAATGATGGGCGATTTCGGCAAGGGAATCAAAAGCTTCAAGCAGGGCATGAACGAGGAAACCGATCGTCCGGTGGTTCCGCCCTCGGCGCAGATTCCGCAGCAGGCACCGCCGCCGGCCGCGCCCGTGCAGACCCCTGCCGATCCGCAGAACACCAACGGAAACGCCTGATTTCGTCCGCTTTCCGGGGTAGCCGATGTTCGATATAGCACCTTCGGAGCTGTTGTTGGTGGTCATTGTGGCGATCGTGGTGATCGGCCCGAAGGACCTGCCGCTGGCCTTGCGCACGGCGGGCCGATGGATCGGCAAGATCCGCCGCGTTTCCAATCACTTCCGTTCCGGCATCGAGAACATGATCCGCGAAGCGGAGCTGGAGGAGATGGAACGCAAGTGGAAGGAGCAGAACGCGGCGATCATGTCCGCGCATCCCGGCACCGATCCTGCCGCCGGCCAGACGCCGGACGCTGCTGCGGACCAGAATAGCGTTCCCGTTCAATCGGTTGCGCCTGAACTGGCGCCGCACGCGCCGACCGACCCGAACCATACCCGAACGACACCTGACGGCACCGAAAGCGCGCCGGACACCACCGGCCGACACCCGGCGGCGCCCCGATGATCGCGCCCGTGATCAAGGATCTGGACGAGACCCAGGCACCGTTGCTCGATCACCTGCTCGAGCTGCGCACCCGGCTGCTGCGCTGCGTCTACGCGCTCGCGATCGCATCGGCGGCTAGCTATTATTTCGTCGACCAGATCCTTGCGATCCTGGTCCATCCGCTGTCGGCCGCGTTCCCGGACGGGCATGGCAAGCTGATCTACACCAAGCTCTATTCGGCGTTCTTCGTGAACCTGAAGGTGGCGCTGTTTTCGGGCTTCCTGTTCAGCTTCCCGGTGGTGGCCAACCAGCTGTGGGCCTTCGTGGCGCCGGGGCTGTATGCGCGCGAGAAGAAGGCGTTCCTGCCGTTCCTGGTGGCGACGCCGGTGCTGTTCGCGATGGGCGCAAGCCTGGCCTACTTCATCGTCATGCCGACCGCGTTCAAGTGGTTCATCGGCTTCCAGGGCGACAAGGGCGGGTTGCAGTTGGAAGCGTTGCCGGGGATCGAGGAATACCTCAGCCTCGTCATGCAGTTCATCCTCGCCTTCGGGGTGAGCTTCCTGCTGCCGGTGCTGCTGATGCTGCTCAACCGCGCGGGCATCGTCACGCGGGCGCAGCTGGTGGGCGCGCGGCGCTATGTCGTCGTCGGGATCACGGCGGTGGCCGCAGTGATCACTCCGCCGGACGTGGTTTCCCAGCTGATGCTGGCGATCCCGTTGCTGGTGCTGTTCGAGGGAACGCTGGTGGTGATGCGCTTTGTCGAGCGCGCCGACGCCAAGGCGAAGGCCGAGGAGGAAGCGGCAGCGGCTTCCGCTGCGGCGGAGGGGCCGACTTCGCTGGTCCCCTGATTTTACGAGCCTTGCCCTGACTTGGTGCGTGTCCTTCGGCAGGCTCTGCTCATGGGCATGAGGCTTTACCGAGACATTTCCTGACAAAGCGAAGGCGGGAGCGCTGGCGCTCCCGCCTCTTGAATGACTGGATTCGATCCGGACCGGTGCCAGTGAGGCCTGAGGGGGGTGGTCCCACCAGAACCGGACCCGGACGCGACGGGGAAAAGGTGTACGCCTGAAAAGTCCCGCCGCAACGCAGCTCGGGGCATCGCAGACCCCCCTTGCCTTCCGCGTCGGGGTGCTAACGGTTCTTGCCGGATTTGGTTTCCGGATTTGCAGCTGGAGAGGCGGCATCGGGCTTGTCGGCCGACCACACCTTGCCGCCGCCGATCCACGTTTCGAGCACGCGGGTACGGCGGATCTGCGCCGGTTGCGCGGTCATCGGATCGGTGTCGACGAAGATGAAATCGGCGCGCAGGCCGGGCGCGAGGCGGCCGAACTTGCGCTCGGCAAAGCCTGCATAGGCCGCCTGCGCGGTGTAGCCGGCCAGCGCGGTGGCCCGGTCGACCTTTTCCTGCGGTTGCCAGCCGCCCGGCGGGTTGCCGTTCTCGTCCTCGCGGCTGATCGCGGTGGCAAGGCCGGCCCATGGGTCCGGTAGTTCGACCGGCGTGTCGGAGCCGAAGGCCAGTGTGGCCCCTGTCGCCTTGAGCGATTTCCACGCGTAAGCGCCCTTGAGCCGGTCGGGACCGAGCCGGGCTTCGGCCATGAGCCGGTCCGAGGTCTGGTGCAACGGCTGCATCGAGGCGACGATCCCGCCGTTGCGCGCGATCTGCGCCATGATCGGCCAGTCCGCCGGGTCGATGACCTGCGCGTGTTCGATCCGCCAGCGGCGATCACCCTTGTAGGTGTGGGTGAGATCGTCGATCGCGTTCAGCAGCAGCGCGTTGCCGGCATCGCCGATGGCGTGAACGGCCACCTGGAAATCGTCCATCGCGGCGCGGCTCATCAGGTTGCCGAGCTGGGTCTGCGACAACTGGGGCAGGCCGCGCGTATCGGGCTTGTCGGCATAGGGCGCCTTGAGCCAGGCCCCGCGCGAGCCGAGCGCGCCGTCCATGTAGAGCTTCACGCCGTTCATGCGCAGGCGGTCTGCATAGAGCCAAGGCGAGGGACCGGGACCGCCGATCAGCTTCATCGCGTCGATACCGCCCGCGTAGGACATGATGCGCACGTAAAGCTGGTTGGCATCGCCCGCGCGGCGGAACGCCAGCCAATCCTCCACCGACGACCCCATGTCTGCCACGGCGGTGAGGCCGCGCTGGAAGAACAGGCGCTGCGCGGTGGCGAGCGCGAGATCGTAGTCGCGCGGGCCGGGAGCGGGCACGGACTTGCCGACGAGGTCCATCGCCGTATCGACCAGCACGCCCGACGGCGCGCCGGCGGCATCATGTTCGATGCTGCCGCCCGCCGGCGCCTTGCTGGCGGCGCTGACGCCGGCGGCCTTGAGTGCCGCGGTGTTGGCCCAGCCGGCATGGCCATCGACGCGTTCGAGCCAGACCGGCCGGCCGGGGACGATGGCGTCAAGTTCGGCGGCGGTGGGGAAACGGCCAAGGCTCCACTTTTCCTGATTCCAGCCGCGCCCGACGATCCATGCCCGGTCCGGGTGGGCCGCGGCGAAGGCGGAAATGCGGTTGAGCGCGTCGGCCAGGCTTTTGGTGTCCGACAGGTCGAGCGTGAGCGCGGCAAAGCCGGTGCCCATGACGTGGACGTGAGCGTCGATCAGGCCGGGCAGCAGCACGCGGCCCTGCCCGTCGATGTGGAACTTCACGCCCTTCTTCGACGGCTTCTGGCCGGGGGCGTAGACCGCCTTGATCACGCCGGCATCATCGAACACGAGCGCGGCGAGAGGCTGGACGCTGCCATCGGGGGCGATGGTCTGGCCCTTGAAATTGTCCACCAGCGTATCGGCGTGGGCGGGGACGGCCAAGGCGGTCAGGGCAGAGGCGGTGGCTGCCAGGACAAGGCTGCGGGGGCGAGGGGGCATGGGCCTTGATCCTTGGACTGGGGTTGGCGTGCGCCCTTCGACAGGCTCAGGACGAGCGGCGCATTGTGTTCTGACAGACGCAGGACGGCGGGATTCGTTGCAGCGGTGTTTCAGGAACAGCGTGCGCAGCGATCAGGCGCTGCCCTTCCTGGGCAGGCGGCGGATCAGCGCGCTGGTGTCCTCGCGGCCACCGCCCAGTGCCTGCACGTCGGCATAGAACTGGTCGATCAGCGCGGTGGTGGGCACGCTGGCGCCGAGATTGCGCGCTTCCTCGATCGCGAGGCCAAGATCCTTGCGCATCCAGTCCACCGCGAAGCCGAAGTCGAATTCGTCGCGCGCCATGGTGTGGAAGCGGTTGTCCATCTGCCACGACTGCGCGGCGCCGCCCGAAATCGCGTCGAACACCCGATCAAGATCCAGCCGGGCCGCCTGCGCGAAGCGGATGGCTTCGGACAGGCCCGCGAGCGCGCCCGCGATGCACATCTGGTTGGCCATCTTGGCGGTCTGGCCCGCGCCCGACTTGCCGACATGGACCACGCGCTTGGCGTAAGCGCCGAGGATCGGGCGGGCGGCCTCGATCGCCTTTTCGCTGCCGCCGCACATGATCGCCAGCGTGCCCGCTTCGGCGCCGGACTGGCCGCCGGTGACGGGGGCATCGACGCAGAGCAGTTCCTTGTCCCGCCCTTCGACGGCGATCTGACGGGCGATGCGCGCCGAGACGGTGGTGTGGTCGATGAACACCGCGCCGCGCCGCAGCGAGGCGAAAGCGCCGGTGGGGCTGAGCACGACATCGGCGAGGTCGTCGTCGTTGCCGACGCAGGAAATGACGACATCGGCGTCCTCGGCCGCTTCGGCCGGGCTGGCGGCAGCGCGCACGGCAAGGCCGGGATTGGCCACCATCCACGCTTCGGCGCGGGCCATCGTGCGATTGTAGATCGTCAGGCGGTGGCCGGCCTTGCCGAGATGGCGGGCCATGGCCCCGCCCATCGTGCCGAGACCGAGGAAGGAGACGTTGCGGGGTTCGCTGCTGGGCCGGATGTCGTTCATGAAGCGACTTCTTACCGGCTTTGCCGTGTTGCGCCAGCCCCTGCGGGGACTGGATCCAGGTCGGCGCGGGAAGGACGGGGAGGGCAGCGGGTGACGTGCGCCTTATGCACTTGCCTCCGGCGGCGGGGGCAGGCTAGCGAGCGCGCCATGTTGCGGCGCAAGAACAGCGGGTTGTCCCTCGAATCGATAGCCCGGGCCGGGTTCTGGCTGGCGGCGGCCTTCGCCGTGGTGATGGCGGTGATGCCGACGCCGCCGCGCGTGCCGCTCGACCGCTATGGCGACAAGGCCGAGCACATGATCGCCTTCGCCACGCTGGCGCTGCTGGCCGGTTTTGCCTTTCCGCGGATGCCGCGGCTGCGGATCGCCGAACGGCTTTCGTTCCTGGGCGCGCTGATCGAGGTGGTGCAGTCCATCCCCGCGCTGCACCGCGATTGCGACATCCGCGATTGGGTGGCCGATACGCTGGCGATCGTGGTCACGCTGGCGGTGGTCAATCTCGTGCGTCCCGCCGGGCGGCGCTGACGCGCGCTTTCCTTCGCGCGCGGTTTCGATTAGTGCGCTGACCCCATGGAAAACCTCGCTCTTCAGCCCGCCACGCAGCCCGGCTTCGATGCCGATGCGCTGACCCTTGCCGATGTGCGCGCGGCGGCGGAGCGAATTTCAGGGCAGGTGGTGCGCACGCCCACGCTCTACAGCAAGACGCTGAGCGCGCTGACGGGCGCGGATATCTGGCTGAAGTTCGAGAACCTGCAGTTCACCGCGGCCTACAAGGAACGCGGCGCGCTGAACGCGCTGCTGCAACTGAACGACGAACAGCGTTCGCGCGGGGTGATCGCGGCATCGGCCGGCAACCATGCGCAGGGGCTGTCCTATCACGGCACCCGGCTGGGCGTGCCCGTAACCATCGTGATGCCGCGCACCACGCCGACGGTGAAGGTGATGCAGACCGAAGCGGTGGGCGGCACCGTGGTGCTGGAGGGCGAGACCTTCGACGAAGCCTACGCCCACGCGCGCAAGCTCGAGACCGAGCTGGGCCTGACGTTCGTCCATCCTTTCGACGATCCCAAGGTGGCCGCCGGGCAGGGCACCGTCGCGCTCGAAATGCTGGAGGACGCGCCGGACATCGAGACGCTGGTGATCCCGATCGGCGGCGGTGGGCTGCTCACCGGCATGGGCGTGGCCGCCCGCGCGCTGAAGCCTTCCATCGGGCTGGTGGGTGTGCAGGCCTCGCTGTTCCCGTCGATGTACGCCAAGCTCAAGCATCTCGACGTGCCCTGCGGCGGTGACACGCTGGCCGAAGGCATCGCGGTGAAGGAGCCGGGCACGTTCACCTCGGCCGTGCTGGCGAAAATCGCCGACGACGTGGTGCTGGTGGGCGAACCGGCGCTGGAAAGCGCGGTGGCGCTGCTGCTCCAGATCGAGAAGACCGTGGTCGAAGGCGCGGGCGCGGCCGGGCTCGCCGCGGTCATGACGCACAAGAAGCGCTTTGCCGGACGCAAGATCGGTCTGGTGCTGACCGGCGGCAATATCGACACGCGGCTGCTGGCCAACGTGCTGCTGCGCGATCTTGCCCGCTCGGGCCGGCTGGCGCGGCTGCGGCTGACCCTGCAGGACCGCCCCGGCGCGCTGTTCAAGGTGGTGGAGGAGTTCAACCGCCACCAGGTGAACATCCTGGAAGTGTGGCACCAGCGCATCTTCACCTCGCTGCCGGCCAAGGGCCTGACGGCCGAGATCGAGTGCGAGGCGCGCGACCGCGAGCAGATCGACCTGCTCGTCGCGGCGCTGCGCGGCAATGGCTATGATGTGACGCGCGTGGAGCTGGGCTGAGCCCGGGCTGGCGCGGTCGGACGTTAACCGATGACCGCGCCGGTGTCCGCAAACGGGACGATCCGCGAGGCCATCGGCACGGGACGGCGCTGGAGCCGGGTAAAACTTTCCGGCGACCCAACAATCGTGGTTAAGGGTCTTTCACCAATCGGCCGGCTCATGCATTGTTGCCTTGCAAGCCGGCGGGTAGGCCACCGGCGAAAGGAACATCGCTGGTCGTGACCGCGCCCGTACGCTTCCCCCGCTTCTTCGTCACCAGCCCCGCGCCGTGCCCCTATCTGCCGGGCCGGAGCGAGCGCAAGGTGTTCACCGAGCTGAAGGGTTCCAACGCCGACGAGCTGAACGACGCGCTTGGCCGCATCGGCTTCCGGCGCAGCCAGACCGTGGCCTATCGCCCCAGCTGCCTGGATTGCACGGCTTGCGTCTCGGTGCGCGTGGTGGCGAACGAGTTCCAGCCCTCGTCCACCCAGAAGCGGAATTACAAGCGCAATTCCGACCTTGTCGTGACCGCTTGCAAGCCGTGGTCGACTCCGGAACAGTTCGAGCTGTTGCAGCGTTATCTCTCTGTCCGTCACCCGGGCGGGGGGATGGCCACCATGGACGAAATGGATTTCGCCGACATGGTGGAACATACGCCCGTGAAAAGTTATGTGATCGAATACAGGGAGCCCACGGCCGATGGCAGTCCGGGCAAACTGGTGGGGGCCTGCCTGACCGACCAGCAGGGCGACGGGCTTTCCATGATCTACAGTTTCTACGACCCTCATCACGAGACGCGGACCGGGCTTGGCAATTTCATCATCCTCGACCACATCCTCCACGCCGCGAGGATCGGCCTGCCCTATGTCTACCTCGGCTATTGGGTCGAGGGATCGGACCGGATGCAGTACAAGGTCCGTTATCGCCCGATGGAAAAGCTGGGCCGCGATGGCTGGATGCGTTTCGATCCCGATGAGCAGGCCGGGGCCATCGATCGCGCCGCCGCGATGCACCGCAGCGGGATTTCTCCGGCCGGCGGGACCGGCAAGGACGGGGTTCCTGCAGCGGAGTTCACGCGCGGCTGACCAGCTTTCCGGCGTTCTCGCCGCGCTGGCCGTGCTGCTGGTGCCGGTGGGTGCGGCAGCGCAATCGCGTGACGCCGACAAGGAACTGGAAGACCTGATCCCCGACGCGGCGATCGACCATCCCGACGCCTGGGCGCTGGATACGGATGCTGCGCGCACCCCGGTGCCGGACGTCTCCACGCTCGATTCGGCGGACACGCTGGCGCCGATGACCGCGATGCCCGAAATGACCATCGCCTGGCCCGACGAGGCCGAACTGCCGGTGATCGTCCCGTTGACGGCCGACCCGGACATTGCGCTGGCCGAGGAACAGGCGAAGCAGGCGGGCGACCTGCTCGATACCGCAGTCCCCGAAGGCGAGGGCACCGCGAAGACGCAGATCGCCAATGCCTCGATCAGCAAGGTGGGCGGGCAGGTCGAACTGGCGTTCCCGCCGGATGCGGTCTTCCCCGAACGCGATGCCGTGGTTGCGCGTTTCGCCGGGCTGTCGAGCCTCAAGGCATTGGACGGCAACAACGACAATCTGGCCCAGCTTTCGCGCCGCGCGCGCGAGGACATCGACCTGCTGCAGCACGTGCTGCGGGTCTATGGCTATTATGATGCGCAAGTGATCCAGTCGCTGGCCGGGATCGAGCGACCGGCCGAGGGCGAGGTGCGCAGGCCGATCGATGGCGAGAAGGTCATGGTCCGCTTCGACGTGATCCCCGGGCCGCTGTACAAGCTGGCGACGATCGACCTGGGCGATATTGCGCAGGCGGCTGACGCCGCGAAGCTGCGCACGGCGTTTGCGCTGAACGTCGGCGATCCGGTCAATTCCGACCGGATCGTGGAGGAGCGGACGCATCTCGACACCGCGCTGGGCGAGAATGGCTATGCCTTTGCCAAGGTGGGTTCGCCGAGCCTTGCCATCGACCACGAACCGCGCACCGGCGACCTGTCCATTCCGGTCACGACCGGCGGGACATATCGGTTCGGGCAGGTCACCAGCTCGCTGCCGAAATACCTTTCATCCGGGCACATCGCCCGGATTGCGCGGTTCGATAGGGGCGACCTTTACCAGCGCTCGCTTGTGGACGACCTGCGCCAGGCGGTGCTGGCGACCGGGCTGGTTTCTGCCGTCACCATCGACACGCGCGAGGCTGCGCCGCCTGCATCCGGCCAGCCGGGGACGGTGGATGTCGACGTGACGCTGACCAAGGCTCCGCAGCGGACCATCGCCGGGCTGGTGGGTTATTCGAGCGGCGAGGGATTCCGTCTGGAAGCCAGCTGGGAGCACCGCAATTTCTTCCCGCCCGAAGGGATGCTCCGTTTCCGCGGCGTGGCGGGCACGCGCGAACAGCTGGCGGGGGTGACGTTCCGCCGCAACAATTTCCTCGGCCGCGACCAGGTGCTGACCGCCGATCTCTATGCCCAGACGCGCGACACTGACGCCTACAACGCGCGCACGGCCTCTTTCATCGCCAGCTTCGAGCGGCAGACGACGCTGATCTTCCAGAAGCCGTTCGTGTGGTCCGCCGGGCTGGAAGCGGTGGCGACGAGCGAAATTCAGGATTCGGTCGCGCGCGCAGGCGGGGCGCGGACGACCTACTTCGTCGCCGCGTTGCCGCTTTCGGCACAGTTCGACGGCAGCGACAGCCTGCTCGATCCCAAGAAGGGCTTCCGCGTGGGCCTGCGCCTTTCGCCCGAGCTTTCGGTGCAGGACAGCGTGCGCTCCAACTACGTCAAGGCACAGTTCGACCTGAGCGGATACCTGCCGGTGAACGACAGGCTGGTGATCGCGGGCCGGACCCGGCTGGGGACGATCCAGGGCGCGGACATCGCCGCCATTGCGCCGTCGCGGCGGTTCTACGCGGGCGGGGGCGCCTCGGTGCGCGGCTATGCCTATCAGGCGGTGGGGCCCAAGGATGCCGCGGGCAGCCCAAGCGGCGGGCGCTCGCTCAGCGAGTTTTCGCTCGAAGCGCGGGTCAAGACCGGACTGGTCGGCGGCGCGGTGAGCCTTGTCCCGTTCATCGATGCGGGCGCGGTGGGCACCGGGACCACGCCGGGGCTGAGCAACCTGAAAGTCGGCGCGGGCATCGGCGTGCGCTATGAAACCAACTTCGGCCCGATCCGCATCGACCTTGGCACGCCGCTCAACCCGTCGAAGGGGGACAGCCGCATCGGCGTCTATGTCGCGCTGGGGCAGGCGTTCTGATGGGCGAGGACGCGCCCGGCCCGGCTGCCGCCCCCCAACCGGCGGCGGTGCCGCCGCGTCGGCCGCTTTGGCGCTCGCCGCTCGCCTGGAGCCGGCGACTGGCGCTGCTGGGC
The DNA here is from genome assembly GCF_025938155.1 of Novosphingobium sp. KCTC 2891. Taxonomy (GTDB): domain Bacteria; phylum Pseudomonadota; class Alphaproteobacteria; order Sphingomonadales; family Sphingomonadaceae; genus Novosphingobium. Next base: position 52,849 of record NZ_JAPCZG010000001.1, read on the forward strand.
ATCGTCGTCGTGGGTTTGTTCGTGGCGGGGCTGGTCGTGCTCGATTCGTCGCTCGGCCACCGCTTCGTGGTCGACCGGATCGCCGCCCTGGCGCCGGGATCCGGGCTGCGCATCCGCATCGGGCGGATCGAGGGATCGCTGTTCGGCACGTCGAAGCTGCGCAATGTGGTGCTGAGCGATCCGCAGGGGCGGTTCATGACCATCCCCGAGGCGGAGCTGGACTGGCGGCCGCTGTCGTGGATGAAGCGCGGGCTGGATATCCGCAAGCTGCTGATCCATCGCGCGACGTTGCTGCGCACTCCGCGAATGAATCCCGGAGATCCCAACCAGCCGATCCTGCCCAATTTCGATATTCGCATCGACCGGCTGGCGTTCGACAACCTGACGGTTGCGCCCGGCGTGATGGGCCGCGGTGCGCTGCGCGAGCGGCGACGCATCGACGCATGGGCGCGCGTGGATATCCGCAAGGGCCGTGCGCTGATCGACGTGAATGGCCGGCTGGGCGGCCGCGACCGGTTGGTGGTGCATCTCGACAGCGAACCCGACCGCGACAAGTTTGAGCTGGCGCTGACATATGACGCGCCAAAGAACGGGCTGCTGGCGGCGCTTTCGGGCGTGAAGAAGGATGTGCATGCCCGCGTCGGCGGGCGCGGGGGCTTCAGCGACTGGCACGGCCTTGCCTGGGCTTCGCAGGACGGTGCGAAGCTGGCGGCGTTCCTCGTCGACAATCGCGCGGGGCGGTATCACGTGGCGGGGCAGGCCTTTCCGGCGGCGTTCCTGAAAGGAACGACCAAGGCCGCGGTGGGGGACCGGCTGTCGCTGGTCTATGACGGGACGCTGTCGAACAGCGTGCTGGACGGGCAATTGTTCGCCAAGGGCGGGGCGTTCCTGCTGGCGGGCAAGGGCGGGCTGGATCTTGGCAACAACCGCGCCAACGACCTGGGACTGAAGCTGGCATTGACCCGTCCCGAGCGCGTGATGGCGCAGCCGCAGCTTTCGGGCGTGCGGATCGACGCCCAGCTCGACGGGCAGTTCACCGACCTTGCGATCGAGCACGAGGTGCGCGTGGCGCGGCTCCGCTCGGGCAGCATCGACGCGCAGGGGCTGCGCACTGCCGGGACCGCGACCTGGGACGGCAAGCGGCTGCGCTTGCCGCTGGCGATCACGGCAAAGCGCGTGGTCACCGGCAATGCGCAGGTCGATCCGCGCTTTGCCGGGGGCAGCGTGAAGGGCGAATTGGTGCTGGCGGGCAACAGCCTTTCGTCCGAAGCCATTGCCATCGAGCTGAAGGGGCTGTCGGCGCGCCTGACGCTGCGCGGCGACGTGGCGCGCGGCGGCTATGCGCTGGCCGGGCCGGTACGGGCGCAGGGCTTCACCCTGACCAACCTGGGCGCCGTGGATGCCGACGCGAAGATCCTGTTCAAGATCGGCACCGGCCTGCCCTGGTCGGTGCAGGCCAATGCGGCCGGGCGGATGACGCGGATCGACAACGCCACGCTGGCGAACCTCACCGGCGGCAACATCCGTTTCACCGGGGCAGTGACGGTGGGGCAGGCGATCCCGCTTACCGTCCGCGGGGCGCGGATTTCCTCGCGCAAGCTGGCGCTGGCCGTGGACGGCCGGGTATCGCCGGACGGGCGCACCACCGTCATCGGCAAGGGCCGACACCTCGACTATGGGCCGTTCACGGTCGATGCGGCGATCGGCCAGGACGGTCCGCGCGCGGTGCTGGTCTTCGCCAGCCCATTGCCGGCGGCGGGCCTGAAGGACGTGCGCGTGGCGCTTTCGCCGACGCGTGACGGGTTCGATATCGAGACCAAGGGCGATTCGCGGCTGGGCGAGTTCGCCGGAACGCTGGGTCTGGTTGCTCCGCGCGGCGCTGATACGCGGATCGAGGTCCGCACTTTCCATGTTTATGAAACCGACGTCACAGGCGCTGTCGTGCTGGGCAAGGCGGGCATCACCGGCGATCTGGCGCTGGCGGGCGGCGGCCTGAACGGCACGGTCCACCTTGCGCCGCGCGATGGCGGGCAGGGCGTGGAAGCGCTGGTCAATGCGCGCAACGCGCGGTTCGGCGGCAACAAGCCTATTTCCATCGGTGCGGCGAAGATCGAGGTGAACGGGCTGTTCGCCGACGGCAATTCGACCGTCGATGCCTCTGTGGCGGCGCAGGGCATCGGCACCGGCAAGCTGTTCATCGGCCGGCTGGCGGCGAATGCCACGCTGGTCAACGGCTCCGGCTCGGTCACGGCATCCATGTCTGGCCGGCGCGGCACCGACTTTGAATTGCAGGGCACCGCCGCCTTCGAGCCGGACAAGGTGATCGCGTTCGTGTCCGGCGAATATGCCGGGCGCGAGATTTCGATGCCGCGCCGCATGGTGATGGAGCGCGAGGCCGGCGGGTGGCGGCTCCAGCCCGTGCAGCTCAATTTCGGGCGCGGCGCGGTGATCGCGCAAGGCCACGTGCTGGGCGGGCCGACCGAACTGAACCTGCAGGTCTCGCGGATGCCGCTGTCGGTGCTCGACATTGCGGTGGCCGATCTGGGGCTGGGCGGACTGGCCTCGGGCATCATTGATTATCGGAACGACGGCAAGGGCGCGCCGCAGGGCCACGCTGCCTTGCAGGTGCGCGGGCTGACGCGGTCGGGGCTGGTGCTGACCTCGCGCCCGCTCGACGTGTTCCTTGTCGCCGATCTCGACCAGACCTCGTTCCAGTCGCGCGCGGTGATGAAGGAGGCGGGATCGGTGCGTGGGCGCTTGCAGGCGCGGATCGATTCGCTGCCGCGCGGCGGGACCATCGCCGAACGGCTGCGCGCCGGGCGGCTGCGCGGGCAGGTGCGCTATTCCGGCCCGGCGGATGCGCTGTGGCGGCTCGCCGCGATTGAGGTGTTCGACCTGACCGGTCCGTTGGGGGTGGCGGCCGACATGACCGGCACGCTCGACGATCCGGTGCTGTCGGGCGCCGTGGCGTCGCGCAGCCTGCGCGTGCAATCGACTCTGACCGGATCGGACATCCGCAATGTCGAAGTGGCGGGCAGCTTCAACGATGCGCGCCTGTCGCTCGCAAAGTTCAGCGGGACCACGCCCAATGGCGGGCGCGTGACGGGCAGCGGCACGGTCGACCTGTCGGACGTGGCCACGGGCGGCGTGAAGCTGGACCTGCGCGTCGGCGCGACCAACGCGCAGCTCATCAACCGCGACGACATGGGCGCGACCGTGACCGGCCCGCTGCGGATCGTCAGCAGCGGCGTGGGCGGCACCATTGCAGGACGCGTGCGGATCGAGCAGGCGCGCTGGCGGCTGGGCGCGGCGAGTGCGGTGGCCGAGCTTCCCGACATTGCGACGACCGAGCGCAACACCCGTGCGGATGTCGCGCCCGCGCGGCGCATTGCCGCGCCCTGGCGGTTCCTGATCGACGCTGCGGGCGAGAACCGCATCGACGTGCGCGGCATGGGGCTGGACAGCGAGTGGGGCGCGAACATCCGGCTGCGCGGCGATACTGCCGCGCCGCAGATCTTCGGCAGCGCCGACGTGGTGCGCGGCGGCTACGAATTTGCCGGCAAGCGTTTTGAACTGACGCGCGGGCGCATTCGTTTCGCCGGCGAAGTGCCTGTCGACCCGCGGCTCGACATCGTGGCTGAAGGCGATGCCAACGGGGTGAGCGCGAAGATCGCGATCACCGGATCGTCGCAGAAGCCGATCATCAATTTCACCTCGACTCCGGCGCTGCCCGAGGAGGAACTGCTCAGCCGGCTGCTCTTCGGCAGCTCGATCACGCAGATTTCCGCGCCCGAAGCCGTCCAGCTGGCCTCTGCGCTGGCGTCGCTGCGCGGCGGCGGCGGGCTCGATCCGATCAACAAGCTGCGCAGCGCTATCGGGCTGGACCGGCTGCGTATCGTCGGCGCCGACGCCAGCGTGGGACGCGGCACGGCCATTGCGGTGGGCAAATACCTGGGGCGGCGGTTCTTCGTGGAACTGGTGACCGACGGGCGTGGATACAGCGCGACCTCGATCGAGTTCCGCATCACGCGGTGGCTGGCGCTGCTGGGCACGGTTTCTACCGTGGGCAGCGAATCGGTGAACCTGAAGGCAAGCAAGGATTACTGAGGCGCGGGCGCGCGCGGCAGGATGACGAGGCCGCAAAGCACCGCACAACGAAAAAGGGCCGCCCGGTGGGGCGGCCCTTCTTGTGTGCGAGGCTTGAAAATCAGGCGGGAAGGCCGCTGATCGCCTTCATTTCCATGAAGTCCTTCAGGCCGTAGAGCCCGCCTTCGCGGCCGTTGCCCGACTGCTTGTAGCCGCCGAACGGCGCGCCCGGGGTCGGACCCCAGTTGTTGATCGCGACCATGCCTGCGCGCAGCTCCGGCGCGACTGCAGCGGCCTTGGCCGGATCGCCCGAGATGACAGCCGAAAGGCCATAGGCCGTGTCGTTGGCGATCTCGATGCCCTGTTCAAGGCTGTCATAGGCCATGATCGTGGCGACCGGGCCGAAGATTTCTTCCTGCGCGATGCGCATGTCCGGGGTGACACCCGAGAACACGGTCGGCTGGATGAAATAGCCACGATTGACGTTGGCGGGCAGGTCGGTGCCGCCGGTTTCGAGCTTGGCGCCCTGGTCGATGGCCGACTGGATGAGGTCGCGGATCTTGTCGTACTGCGCCTTGTTCACGACCGGGCCGAGGTGCTGGCCTTCCTGCATCGGATCGCCGACCGGGGTGGCCGAATACATCGCCGAGACGAACGCCGCGGCTTCGGCTTCACGCTCACGCGGGACGAGGATGCGGGTCGGCGAGATGCACGACTGGCCGGTGTTGACCAGCGGGCCCATCGCGGTGGGGGCGAGGTGGGCGGCGAAATCGGCATCGGGCAGGACGAGGTTGGGCGACTTGCCACCGAGTTCCTGGTGGACGCGCTTGACCGTGTCGGCCGCCGCCTTGGCGACGAGAATGCCCGCACGGGTCGATCCGGTGAAGCTGACCATCTCGATGTCGGGGTGCGAGCTGATCGCCTGGCCAACGCCCGGACCATCACCCTGGACGAGGTTGAACACGCCCGGGGGCACGCCAGCGGCGTCGAGGATTTCCGCGAAGATTGCCGCGTTGGTGGGGCATTCTTCCGAAGGCTTGAGCACCATGGTGTTGCCGGCGGCGAGGGCCGGGGCAACCTTGAGTGCGATCTGGTTGAGCGGCCAGTTCCACGGCGTGATCATGCCGACGACGCCGATCGGCTCGTAAGCCACCTTGAAGGCGCCAGCGTCTTCGACGAATTCGAAGTTCTGGAGCGCGGCGATGGTGCCGAGGAAGCCGCCGATGCCGGCACCGACCTGCGCAGCGCGGGCGAAGGCCACCGGCGCGCCCATTTCCTCGGCCATCGAGACGGCGAGGTCGTCAGCGCGCTTCTTGTATTCCTCGACGATGCGGTTGAGCAGCGCGAGGCGCTCTTCGCGCGTGGTCTTGCTGAAGGTCTTGAACGCGCGCTTGGCGGCGGCAACCGCCTTGTCCACGTCGGCCTTGGTGCCAAGCGTGATGACCGTGGTCGGCTCTTCCGTGGCCGGATTGATCACGTTGTGGCGGACACCGCCTTCGCTGTTGACCCACTGGCCATCGATGTAGTGCTGAAGCCGCTCGCGCATCTTATTACTCCCGGAGTTTATCTGAATGGATTCGCTCCGGGAGGATGGCAGGTTTGCGTAGCGCTTTGCAACCCGTTTGGCGAAGGCGCTCGCCGCGTCGGCTGCGAAAAAGGGCGTCAGACCGTGCGACGGCCGCGGAAAAGCTGGATCAGCCCCACAACGATGGCGACAATCAGCAGCAGGTGGATCACGCCGGCGGTAATCTTGAACGCGAACACGCCAAGCGCCCAGAGGACGAGGAGGATGAGGGCAAGAGTGAGAAGCATGGCACGTCTCCCGAAGGGTTCGGCCCGGTGATCGGAGCCGCTTTCCTCCAGAACATCTGGCGGAGCGCACGGTTCCACAACGCCGTCCTGCACGGACAGTGCCTGCGTAAATCGCGCTAACCATTTGTTCGGATGGGCGCGCTAGGGTGGGGGCAATGGGGACGGGTCCAACCAAGCGCATACGCGTCACACGGCGCATGGCCGATGGCCTTCGCACCGGTTGGGTTGCGTTGGGGACATTCCTCGCGCTTGTCGCGCTGTCGGGCGCACTCGTCGCCGCTTTCAACCATTCGACCCGCGTTGCCGACGATCTCGCGCGGGAGGACGAGCGCGTGCTCGCGCGGCGTTATGTCGATCGTGCGATGCGCGCGTTCGTGGCGACCCAGAAGGTCCAGTTGACCTGGGACGACGCCATGAACGGAGCGGTTCTCCGCGATGACGTGGCCTGGTCGAACTATTACCTCGGGCAGTTCTTCTGGAACAATTTCGGCACGGACGAGCTGTTTCTGGTCCGCCCCGACGGGAGCATGGTGCACGGTTGGCGGGAGGGCCGCACGGCCGATGCCGCGGCCTTTGCGCAAGTGCGCCGCGATGTCGGCGCTTTGCTGGCGGCAGCGCAAAAGGACGGAGCCACCTTTGGCCAGCCCGCCGCAATGCGCTCTCTGGCTGACACCGTCTGGCCGGTGGATGCCCATGGCCGTCCGCTGACGCGGTGGGCGGCGCGGCCGGTGTTGCACAACGGGCGACCCGCGTTCCTCGCGGTTGCCTCGATTGTCCCCGATCGCGATTATGCCCTGCTGCGCGCTCAGCCCAACTACGTTGCCAGTCTGCGCTACATCGACACCGGCACGCTCATCCAGATGCGGCAGGACCTGCTGCTTCCGCAGCTCCATTTCGGTACGGAACGGCCGGCGGTGCATTTCAACGTGATATCGCTGAGCGGGATCGGCGGGGGGAAAATCGGCTGGCTGGGATGGGTGGCAAAAACCCCGGGGCCGAAGATCGTGCGTCGCACGGCCCCGCTTCTGGCCACGTATATCCTGTTCTTCCTGGGCGTTATGGTGGGCGGTGCCATCATCGTACGCCGGATGCGCCGAACCGCGCAGGAGCTTTCGGCCAGCGAGGCGCAGGCGCAGCACAACGCGCTTCACGATGCGATGTCGGGCCTGCCCAACCGCGTCCACTATATGCAGAAGCTGCGCAGCGAACTGGCCGACTGCATCACCGGACGCGCGAAAGGCGATGTCTTTGTCGCCTATATCGACATCGACAGCTTCAAGGTCGTGAACGACACGCTGGGGCATCATGTCGGGGATGAATTGGTGCGTCAGGTGGCCCTGCGCCTGCGCCGGATGCTGCCGACGGGCGATTTCCTCTCGCGCTTCGGCGGGGACGAGTTCGTGCTGATGCGCCGGGCCGAAGGCGGCGGCGCGGCGGCGGATACGTTCGGCCGGCAGCTGATGCAGGTGATGCGTGAGCCGTTCGTGATTTCCGGGAACTCGCTGGAGGTCACCTGCTCGTGCGGCATCAGCTGGGGGCCGGAGCAAAGCGAGGACCCGGGCGAATTGCTGCGCCGTGCGGACATCGCGCTTTACCGCGCCAAGCAGCGCGGGCGCTCGCGCTATCGCCGCTTCACGCGCGACATGGACGCTTCGGTCAAGCTGCGGCGCGAAATGGAGATGGAACTGCGCCGCGCAATCACGCGCGACGAACTATCGGTGGCGTTCCAGCCGATCGTGGGCATCGACAGTGCCGAGATCGACGGCTTCGAGGCGCTGCTGCGCTGGAATCATCCGGAGCGCGGCGAGATCCGGCCTGGCCTGTTCGTGCCGATTGCCGAGCAGGCGGGCCTGATGATACCGCTCGGCAACTGGATGCTGCGGCACGTCTTTGCCGAATGTCGCGACTGGCCCGCGTGCGACGTTTCGGTCAACCTTTCGCCCCTGCAGATCATGGCGGGCGATTTCCTCAAGACGATCGCCGGCATCGTTACCGAAACCGGCGTCGATCCCCGGCGCATCGTGCTGGAAGTGACCGAGGGCATCATGCTCGACCGGTCGGACCACGTGGTCACCGTCCTGCGCGAGTTGAACCGCATGGGCTTCCGCATCGCGCTGGACGATTTCGGGATCGGCTACTCCTCACTGTCGTACCTGCGCTCGTTCCAGTTCGACCGGATCAAGATCGATCGCTCGTTCGTGCAGAACATCGAGGGCGACATGGACGCGCATTCGATCCTCTGCGCGATCGTCTCGCTCGGCCACACGCTGCGGATGAAGGTCGTCGCGGAAGGGGTCGAGACCGACGTCCAGCGCCGGCTGGTGCAGGCCGCCGGGTGCGAACTGGTGCAGGGACATCTGTTCTGGCAGGCGCTGCCCGTGGCCGATGCGCGGGCGCTGCTCTACCGCCGCACGCCGAGCGAAGCGCTGCGCATGGTCGGCTGAACGCGGGCTACGCGCTGCGATAAAGCCGGGCCTCGTCGGCGCGGCGACGGACCAGACCGGTCATGACCTTGCCATCGTTGTGGACCCAGCGGTCGAACTGCTGCGCGGCCTCGGCCTGGCGGCCCTGCCGGTGCAGCCGGACAAGGCCGGCCGTGGCGATCGCGCCGGTATTGTAGTGGAACGAAACCAGCGCATCGAACTGGTTCTGCGTGGTGGGCACAGCGCCCAAGGTGCGGACGACATCGGCGACATAGCGCGCCATGTCATGGTCGAAGCGGGCGTCGCATTCGGCCTTTGTCCAGATGGTGCCCCTGGCGATGTCCGGGCCGGTCGAACCCCAGCCGATGGTCCATGGATGGCCGTCGCTGCTGCCGGGATCGGGGTAGGCGTCGAAACGGCCGTCCGCGCGGAGGCGGTGGCAGCCCTCCCACTTCTTGATGAGCGCCGTGCCTGCGGCGCCGAGTGTACGGACGGGCGCGGGAATGGACGGCGCGTCGATGGCGCGGTCGAGCGTCTCGATCTCTGCACCGGTAAACGGGCGGCCCAGCATCGTGCGGACGGCGTCGAAGATCGGCTTGCGGTTCATCGGTGGTCTCCCTGCGGGTGGAACGGCAGGGAAAGAGGCGCGATGGGAACGCGAGGATACGCAGGGAGCGGCGTGTAGGAAAGCGCGGCGTGTGCTGGAACGTCGCCACCTGACGCGCGAAGGGCGCCCGGATCCGCTCCGGGCGCCCTTCGCGCGTCAGGTCATGCCGGGCAGGGCTCAGCCGTTGCCCTTGTCCGACGCCACATCGTTGCTCGCCGTGACGGTAACCGGGGCCGAGCCGGGATAGATGAAGCCGAAGGTCGGTGCTTCGCGCAGGCCCAGCGAGCGGGTCGGGCCGTACCACACGCGCACCTTGCTCCAGTCGCCGGCTTCGGAAACGTCGACCGCCATCACGCCGCGCTCGATCAGGCCAGGGCCGGACCAGTTGGCGTGATTGAGCAGGACGTGGCGTGCATCGACGACCTTGCTGACAACCGCGACGTGGCCAAAGGGCATCGCCGAACTGGCCTTGAACGCCAGGACCGCGCCGGCTTCCGGGCGCTGGCCGCGTTCATAGGTGCCGGCGGCGTTGCCCCACCATTCGCGCGCATTGCCGGTCAACTGCACGTCGCCGACCTCGCGGGCGTAGGCGACGCACTGCAGCCGCGCCTGGGCGGCGGTGGGCATCGCGACGAGCGACAGGAAGGCGAGGAGGGTTGCGAGAGCGGCACGAAGCATGAAGCCTACCTAGGGCGCTGTGCGGATTCGCACAGTCCGGCTCGGCTCGGCTTGCCCTGCAGTGCCAACGGCTCATCCCGCACGTGCGAAGGGCTGTGGAAAAAACCGACGAGGGGCTTGGTCGGTTCCCGCGTGAGGTAAAATTCCGCTGCAAGCGAAAAGGGCGCCCGGTTTCCCGGACGCCCCTTCGTTGTCTCGATGATCCGAAGGATCAGGCCGAGTAGTACATGTCGAACTCGACGGCCGACGGCGTGGTTTCCCAACGCAGCACTTCCGGCCACTTCAGTTCGATGTACGAATCGATCTGGTCCTTGGTGAACACGCCGCCTTCGAGCAGGAACGCGTAGTCGGCTTCGAGCGATTCCAGCGCTTCACGGAGCGAACCGCAGACGGTCGGCACGGCGGCGAGTTCGGCCGGCGGCAGGTCGTAGAGGTTCTTGTCCATGGCTTCGCCCGGGTGGATCTTGTTCTTGATCCCGTCGAGACCGGCCATGAGCAGCGAGGCGTAGCACAGGTAGGGGTTGGCCATCGCGTCCGGGAAGCGGAACTCGACGCGCTTCGCCTTGGCGCCTGCGCCATAGGGGATGCGGCACGAGGCCGAGCGGTTGCGGGCCGAGTAGGCGAGCAGAACGGGGGCTTCATAGCCCGGCACCAGGCGCTTGTAGCTGTTGGTGGTCGGGTTGGTGAAGGCGTTCAGCGCCTTGGCGTGCTTGATCACGCCGCCGATGAAGTACAGGCACATGTCCGACAGGCCGGCATAGCCGTTGCCGGCGAAGAGCGGCTTGCCCGAATCCCAGATCGAGATGTGGGTGTGCATGCCCGAGCCGTTGTCGCCCTTGATCGGCTTCGGCATGAACGTGGCGGTCTTGCCGTAGGCGTGCGCAACCTGCTGCACGACATACTTGTAGACCTGCATGCGGTCGGCGGTCTGGACGAGCGTGCCGAAGGTCAGGCCCAGCTCGTGCTGTGCGGCGGCGACTTCGTGGTGGTGCTTGTCGCAGGGCAGGCCCATGTCGAGCATGGTGCGAACCATTTCACCGCGGATGTCGACGCAGCTGTCGATCGGGGCAACGGGGAAATAGCCGCCCTTCACGCCGGGGCGGTGCCCCATGTTGCCGCCTTCGTATTCCTTGTTGGTGTTGGTCGGCAGCTCGATGTCGTCGATGCGGAAGCCGTTGCCGTCGTAGCCGTCATAGAACTTGACGTCGTCGAACAGGAAGAATTCCGCTTCCGGGCCGACATAGACGGTGTCGCCGATGCCGCTCGCCTTGACGAAATCTTCGGCGCGCTTGGCGGTCGAGCGCGGGTCGCGCGAGTAGAGTTCGCCGGTCGAGGGCTCGACGATGTCGCAGCAGATGATCAGCATCGGCGTGGCCGAGAACGGATCGACGAAGACCGAGTCGAGGTCGGGCTTGAGGATCATGTCCGACTCGTTGATCGCCTTCCAGCCTTCGATCGACGAACCGTCGAACATCAGGCCGTCTTCGAGCTCATCCTCGCCGAGGATGGTCGCGACCATGGTCAGGTGCTGCCACTTGCCCTTGGGATCGGTGAAGCGGAGATCGACCCATTCGATTTCCTCGTCCTTGATGCGGGCGAGGATGTCCTTTGCACTTGCCATCGCTGGTCCTTCTTTTCTCCCTGCTTTCCGATAGCTGCCGGAAGCAGGGTTTCAGGGGTGGTTGTTTGTGTGGAGGCCGCCCGTCCCAAGGCCACCCCCGGTTGATGCCTTCCGCCCGATACCGGCGAAAGGCGCCAATTCAGATCGCGTCGTCGTCGCGTTCGCCGGTGCGGATGCGCAGCGCGCTTTCCACCGCCATCACGAAGATCTTGCCGTCGCCGATGCGGCCGGTCTGCGCGGCGGAGGCAATGGCCTCGACCACGCGCTCGACCAGCGCATCGCCCACGACGACCTCGAGCTTCACCTTGGGCAGGAAGTCGACGACATATTCAGCGCCGCGATAGAGTTCAGTGTGTCCCTTCTGGCGCCCGAAGCCCTTGGCTTCGGTGACGGTGATGCCGGACACGCCGATTTCATGCAGCGCCTCCTTCACTTCGTCCAGCTTGAAGGGCTTGATGATCGCTTCGACCTTCTTCACCTGAGCAGACCCCTGCAACGCGAGGCCGGACCGGTTGGACCGGTCCGGCGATTGTTCCATGCAGCACGACCTAACAAGAATCGTGCCACGCCACAGGCTCCTGCACTAGGCGATCAGGATGGGTTACGAAAGCGGGAAAAACGCGAGGTGCGCAAGAAATGGAATGCGCACGCCCACCTTGGAGATTTAAAATTTCCGCGCGGCGATTTTTTTGTGCACAAATTTTGCGCATCAACTGCCTAAAATTTAGGCAGTAAATCTCACGCGGCGTAGGGCGGCCGATCGAGCCCCTTGGGGCTGGCGGTGAAGATCTCGCAGCCGTCCTCGGTGATGCCGATCGAATGCTCGAACTGTGCCGACAGCGAGCGGTCGCGGGTGACCGCCGTCCAGCCGTCCTCGAGGATCTTCACCGCGGCCTTGCCCAGATTGATCATCGGTTCGATGGTGAAGAACATCCCCGGCCGCAGTTCAGGCCCGGTGCCCGCGCGGGCGGCGTGGACCACTTCGGGCGCATCGTGGAACAGGCGGCCGAGGCCATGGCCGCAGAATTCGCGCACCACGCCGTAGCGCTGCTTCTCCGCATGGGCCTGGATTGCGGCGCCGATGTCGCCCAGCCGGGCGCCGGGGCGCGCCTGCTCGATGCCGAGCATGAGGCATTCGTACGTCACGTCGACCAGGCGGCGCGCCTTCAGCGGCACGTCGCCGACAAGGTACATACGGCTGGAATCGCCGTGCCAGCCATCGAGCAGGGGGGTCACGTCGATGTTGACGATGTCCCCGTCCTTCAGCGTCTTGTCGGACGGGATGCCGTGGCAGACGACATGGTTGATAGAGATGCAGCACGAATGGCCATAACCGCGATAGCCCAGTGTCGCGGGGATCGCGCCGGCATCGAGCGTCATCTGGCGGACGACATCGTCCAGCTGGTCGGTTCGCACGCCGGGTTGCACCAGCGGTGCCAGCGCGTCGAGGATTTCGGCGGCCAGGCGGCCTGCCTTGCGCATGCCTTCGAAGCCCGCGGGTCCATGCAGCTTGATGGTCCCGTCGCGGGGCAGGACTTCGCTGTCGTCGGCGATCACATATTCGGTCATGGCCGCGATGTAGCGATTTCCGTTACAAATTGCGAGCCGCGCCGGCGCATTTCAACGCGCGGCGAAGGCGGCCCGGTATTCGGGCTTCACCGCCGCCAGCACGGCAGGCGTGACCGGCAGGGTCACTTCATAGCTGCCTTCGGCATAGGGACCGGCTTCGTAGGGCGCGATCAGGAAGCCGATCCGATCGAACGCGGTGCGGCTGGCCGAGCCGAGAATGACGGTCTGCGCCAGCGGATCGATGCATTTGTCGAATTCGGAAATGCTGCCGCCCAGATCCTCGCCGCCGCGCTTCTTGGTGCGCTGGCGATCGAGTTCGGCGCAGAACGGCCTGGCGATCGCGGCGGACAGCGCGGCCTTGGACGTGAACAGGTCCAGCGCGGCGCGGCGCGTGTTCGCGGCCTTGTCCCACAGAATGGCGTCGAACACGTAGTTGGGATGGGCGCCGCCGGTGTAGAAGCCGACCAGCGTCGACAGGCTGAGCCAGCCGGGCAGGTCGGTCACCACCTGCCAGTCGGTGGAGTGGCTGTAGGCGTGGAAGGGGAAGTCGTTTTCCTTCGCATCCTTCCGCCCGTCGCTGGCGTCCTTGACGAGTTCGGCCTTGGCCTTGTCCAGATCGGCATCAAGGATCTGCCTGAGCGCGGGGATCGCCGCAGCCTGCGCCGGATAGGCATAGTCGAATTCGTAGAGGTCGCTGTGCTCGCTGACCTTGCGCGCGGCGGCGGCTGGCGTGGGCGGCTGCGGCGGCGCAGGAGGCGCGGCTTCCGCGCTGGCGGGGGGAGCGGCCATGGCCGGGCTTTCGGCGGGGGCAGGCTTGGCGCAGGCGGCCAGAGCCAGTGCGAGGGACAGAGTCAGGACGGTTGGCACGGCGGGCGGCGTCGCGGACTGGGGCACGGCGTCAGATTCCTCTCGCACTGGCCGCGTCGCTGCGGCAAGGTCGGGCCAAGATGACTGACAAGAACGCGCTGATCCAGCCCGATCATGGCCAGAGCGCCATTTCGCTCCACCTCATCGACAAGGCGGGCCTTGCCGACTGGCTCAAGACGTTGAGCGCCGGCCAGCGGGCCGCGCTGGCGGCGCAGAAGTTCGAGGCGGGTGGCTATGAAACCGCCATCGTGCCCGATGGCGACGGCTGGTTCGCGGTGGCGGGCATCGCCAACACCGCTTCGCTGTCGAGCTGGTGCCTGGCCAAGCTGGCGGAAATCCTGCCCGGCGGCACATACCGGCTGGCCCATGCGGAAAAGCTGGGCAGCGCCGGACCGGGCGTAGGACAGGCGCTGCACGGCTGGATCACCGGGCAATACCGTTTCGACCGCTATCGCAAGGATGCGAAGGGCGCCGAGCCGCGCGTGCTGCTGACCAAGGCGGTCAAGGCGATCGAACCGGCGCTGGCGGAGGCCGGTGCGGTGCTGATGGTGCGCGACCTGGTCAATACGCCCGCGGAAGACATGGGGCCGGCGCAGATCGAGGCCGAGGCGCGCGCGCTGGCCAAGGTTCACCATGCGGTGGTCCACGTGGTGACCGGCGACGTGCTGGAGCGCGACTATCCGATGGTCCATGCGGTGGGCCGGGCGGCCTCGCGCCATCATGCGCCGCGCCTGATCGAGCTGGAGTGGGGCGATCCCGCGCACCCGCGCCTCGCCATCGTGGGCAAGGGCGTGTGCTTCGATTCGGGCGGGCTGGACATCAAGCCGTCGGCAGGCATGGCGCTGATGAAGAAGGACATGGGCGGCGCGGCGCATGCGCTGGCGCTGGCCGGGCTGGTGATGGGCGCGGGGCTGAAGGTGCGGCTCCACCTGCTGGTGCCGGCGGTGGAGAACGCCGTTTCGGGCAATGCTTTCCGCCCTGGCGACATCCTGCGCACGCGGCAGGGATTGAGCGTGGAAGTGACCAACACCGATGCCGAAGGGCGGCTGGTGCTGGGCGATGCCCTGACGCGCGCCAGCGAACTGAAGCCGGAGCTCGTTATCGATTTCGCCACCCTGACCGGCGCGGCGCGCGTGGCGCTGGGGCCGGACCTGCCGGCGATGTTCGCGCGGCGGGACGAAACCGCCGACGGGCTGTTGCGGGCGGGCAAGGCGCGCGACGATGCGTGCTGGCGCCTGCCGCTGCACGAAGGATACCGCGAATACCTGAAATCCGACGTGGCCGATCTCCAGAACTCGCCGGCCAACGGCTTCGCCGGGGCAAGCGTGGCGGCGCTGTTCCTCGACCGTTTCGTGGGCGAGGGGATCGACTGGGCGCACTTCGATACGTTCGCCTGGCGCCCGGCAGCCAAGCCCGGACGGCCCAAGGGCGGCGATGCGCTGGGGCTGCGCGCGGCATGGGGGCTGCTGCTCGAACGCTTCGGCTGATACGTGCACTTCTTGAATGGATCGCCGGACGCCGCTAAGCGCCCGCTTTTCCGCTTCGATGGGACTCGTGAATTGAGCGCAGAGGCCGCCCTGACGTCTGATACCCTGCCCACGGGACAGCTCACGCTGTCGGGGCCGTCCGCGAAAGTGGATTCCGAGCGCCTGCCGGTGCGCGGCGATCTTGCCCACATCCGCCTCGCCGGCAAGGTTTTCGTGCCGCATTATGCGGTGCCGATGCCGCGCGTGATCGCTGCGGCGGGGACGGCGCTGCGCAAGGCCGGCCGCGCCGATGCGGACGTGCTGGCGGAGCTGGCGGCAGGCACCGTGTTCAACGTGCTGGATCTCGCGGGGGCCTTTGCCTGGGGTCAGGTGGGCGAGGATGGCCTTGTCGGCTATGTGCTGATCGAAGCGCTCTCCGGGCCGAACGATGGGGGCGCGGCCTGATGGGTACGACCAGTGTTTTCATCGACGGCGCCGCCGGAACGACCGGACTGGAAATCGCCGACCGGCTGGCCGGCCGGAGCGAATTTTCGCTGATCGTGCTCGATGATGCCCGCCGCAAGGACGATGCCGCGCGGGCGGAGGCGATCAACGACGCCGACGTGGTGATCCTGTGTCTGCCCGACGACGCGGCCAAGGCATCGGTGGCGATGATCGCTAACGATCGCACGCGCGTGATCGATGCTTCCACCGCGCACCGCGTGGCGGACGGCTGGACCTATGGCTTTCCCGAGATCGTCGGCCGGGAGACCGTGGCCGAAGCAAAGCGCGTGGCCAATCCGGGATGCTATCCCACCGGCTTCATCGGGCTGCTGGCGCCGCTGGTCCACAATGGGCTTCTGCCGGCCGCCTGGCCTTACAGCTGCAACGCCATTTCCGGTTATTCGGGCGGCGGCAAGGCGCTGATCCAGCGCTTCGAGGAAGAGGGCGACATTGCCTGGCGCGGCTATGGGCTGACTTTCGGTCACAAGCACGTGCCCGAGATGCAGCGGTATTCCGGCCTGATGATCGCCCCGCTGTTCAGTCCGGCGGTGGTCGCGGCGCATCGCGGCATGGTGGTGGAAGTGCCGTTGCCGCTGGGCGTGATGCCCGGCAGCGTTGCACCTGAACTGCTGCGCGCCGCGCTCACCCAGTTCTATGCCGGATCGCCGGTGGTCACCGTGGCGCAGGATCTGCCGGAAAGCGGCGAGATGCTGCTGCGCGCCTCGATGGAGCCTTGGGACGGGTTGACGCTGCACGTGATGGGCAGCGAGGACGGGGAACAGGCCCGGCTGGTGGCGGTGCTCGACAACCTCGGCAAGGGTGCCAGCGGCGCTGCGGTACAGAGCCTCAACCTGATGGCGGGACTGGACGAGACGGCCGGCCTGCGCCTCTGACGGCAATGCGGATCGCGGTCCTGACGCTCGACGGGTTCAACGAGCTCGATTCGTTTGTCGCGCAGGCGATTCTCAATCGTCTGCGCGGGCAGGGCTGGCGTGCGGAGATCGTCGCGCCCACCCCGCGCGTCACGTCGATGAACGGCCTGACGGTCGAGCGGCAGCAGCCGATGGCATTCCTGACCGATGCGGATGCGGTCATCCTGGGCAGCGGGCTTCGCACGCGTGACCATATGCGCGATGCTGGCCTGCTGGAGCAGATCCGGCTCGATCCGGCGCGCCAGCTGATCGGCGCGCAATGTTCGGGCACTCTGCTGCTGGCCAAGCTGGGTCTTGTCGGCAACCTGCCCGCCTGCACCGACCTGACGACCAGGCCGTGGGTGATCGAGGCGGGGGTGGATGTGCTGGACGCGCCTTTCGTGGCGCACGGCAATGTCGCCACGGCAGGGGGCTGCCTTGCCTCGCAATATCTCGCCGCGTGGATGATCGCCCGGCTTGCCGGCCGCACCGAGGCCGAAGCCGCGCTGCATTACGTGGCGCCGGTGGGCGAAAAGGAAAGCCACGTCGCGCACGCTATGGGCGTGGTGGAGCCGTTCCTGGCGTCATGACCCTGTCATGCCAAGCCGGCCCTACGAAAAAGGCCCGCCTTCCGAAGAAGGCGGGCCTTTTTGTGTCGGGCATGGCCCGTCAGCTCAGTCTTCCGGTGCGATCGTGACCTTGAGGCCGTCGACGTCGCCGGTGATCTGCACCTGGCACGACAGGCGCGAGGTTTCGTTGCGGTGGTCCGAGCTGTCGAGCAGGTCGTTCTCGTCTTCGCTCATCGCCGGGATCTTGTCGCCGAAGGCCGGATCGACATAGACGTGGCAGGTCGCGCACGAGCAGCAGCCGCCGCACAGGGCGAGGAGTTCGTCGAAGCCGTTATCACGGATGGCTTCCATGACCGAAAGGCCGGCATCGACCTCGATCGTCTTTTCTTCACCGGCGCGGTTCACGACAACAAGCTTCGGCATCGTCCAGGTCTCCTGTCGGGAGGATCTCTCCCTCTGTTCGCATTTGGGGCGGGCTGCTATCGCGTCCCCCCGGCTTTGGCAAGGCTGGCCAAAAGAAGGAGCGCGCTGCCATGGGCCTGACTGCCGTCCAGATCGCCGAAGGACTGGACCATATCGCTGCGCTGCATCCCGCCATGGCGGGCGCGATCGGCCGGGTGGGCTATCCCGAACCGCGCATCCGCGCGACCGGCTATCGCACCTTGTTGCGGACCATCGTGGGCCAGCAGGTGAGCGTTTCCGCGGCAGCTTCGGTCTGGGCAAAGCTGGAGGCGCTGCTGGGCGAGGACATGCCGCCGAGCGATCTGCTTGAGGCGGATTTCGATTCGCTGCGTGCCTGCGGCCTCTCGCGGCAGAAGCAGGGCTATGCCCGGTCCTTGTGCGAACTGGTGGTTTCGGGCGAACTCGATCTGGACGCGCTGCCGCCGGACGACGAGGAGGCCATCGCCGAACTGGTCAAGATCAAGGGCATCGGCCGCTGGTCGGCCGAAATCTACCTGCTGTTCGCCGAAGGTCGGCCGGACATCTGGCCCGCAGGCGATCTTGCGGTGCAGGTGGGGCTGGGCAAGCTGCTGGGCCTGCCCGACCGGCCGAGCGAGAAACAGACGCGCGAACTGGCCGAAGGCTGGCGCCCGCACCGCGGCGCGGCGGCGATCTTCACCTGGCATTGCTACAACAACCCCGCGCTGTAGGGTGCGGCCCCGAAAACGATAATTCGGGAGAGTCCTGCATGAGGAAGGCCATCTTCATCACCGGCGGCGGGTCTGGCATCGGCCGCGCGGTGGCGCAGCGGTTCGCGCGTGAGGGCTGGTTCGTCGGGCTGGCCGACATCAGCGAAAGCGGCATGGCCGAAACCGGCGCTCTGTTGCCCGCCGACCAGTGGTCCGCGCATCGACTGGACGTGCGCGACCGGGCCGGCTGGGATGCCGCGCTCGCCGATTTTTCGGCAGCGGCGGGGGGACGGGTGGATGTGGTGTTCAACAACGCCGGCATTCCCATCGGCGGACAGATCATCGATCTCGCGCCCGAGGAAATCGAGCGGACGCTCGACATCAACCTGAAAGGTGCGATCTTCGGCGCACAGGCGGCTTTCCCGCACCTGAAGCGCACCGCGCCCGGCTCGGTCCTGCTGAGCACCGCGAGCGCGGCGGGCATCTATGGCACGCCCGGCGCTTCGGTCTATTCCGCAACGAAGTTCGGGGTGCGTGCGCTGACCGAATCGCTCGACGGGGAATGGGCGGCGGACGGGATCGCGGTGCGCGACCTGATGCCCGGCTTCATCGACACCCCGCTGCTCGATCACGCGCCGAACCGCTCCTCCAACGAGGACATACGCGCGCGGGTGAAGGGGGCAGGGCTGGAGATTACGCCGGTGAGCGCGGTCGCCGACGCGGCCTGGGCGGCAGTGCACGGCGAAAAGCTGCACACATTGGTGGGCAAGACGGCAAAGCGCATGGGCTTCGCCGCGCGGTTCCTGCCCGGCAGCGTGCGCAAGCAGGTGCGCGCGATGGCCCGCCCGCTCGGCGGGTGAGGCTGCTCAGGCGGCGAAGCGTTCCATCATGGTGGCCATCGCGCTGTCACGCTGGCTGATGCCGCCGGCGTCATGCGTGGTCAGCGTCACATCCACCCGGTTGTAGACGTTGAACCATTCGGGGTGATGGTCGGCCTTCTCCGCCGCAATCGCGGTGCGGGTCATGAAGGCGAAGGCTTCGGAGAAGTCGGCGAAGGTAAAGGTCTTGCACAGCGCGAGTCCATCGGCGCGCAGCGACCAGCCGGGCAATTGCGCCAGCGCGGCTTCGATCTCGGTCTGGGTCAGGGGGGAAATCGCCATGGTCGCTCTCCTTGGCAGGCGCCCCGCTTTCCCCTATCGCGGCCGCTCATGCAAGCCCGCCGCCCATGCCCCACTGCCGTCTAGCCGCATACGACATCGCCTGCCGCAGGGGGGACCGCGTGCTGTTTCGCGGGCTGTCGTTCGAGCTGAATCCCGGCGAGGCGCTGCATCTGTCCGGGCCCAACGGCATCGGCAAATCCAGCCTGATCCGCATCCTTTGCGGCCTGCTGCGCCCGGCGTGGGGGCACGTGGAGCACGAGGGAGAAATGGCGCTGTCGGATGAACGGCTGGCACTCGACCTGCATCGCCCGCTGGGCGAAGCGCTCGCATTCTGGACGCGGATCGACCAGGCAGGCGGTTCCCGCGCCGACTTCGGACTGGAAGACCTGCTCGACGTGCCCGTCGGCTACCTTTCCACCGGCCAGCGCAAGCGCGCGGCGCTCGCGCGGCTGGCGGCGAGCGGAGCGCGGATCTGGCTGCTGGACGAGCCGCTGAACGGACTGGACGCACACTGGGGCGCGGCGGCGCAGGCGGCGATCGAAGCGCACCGCGCGATGGGCGGGATCGCCGTCGTTGCGTCACACCAGCCGCTGGGGCTGCAACGCCTGCGCGTAATGTCGCTGCTGGAGCACCTGCCATGAGCGGGCGGAGGATCACCGCCTCGCTGCGCGCGATCTTCGCGCGGGACCTGTCCACCCTGCTGCGCGGGGCGATGGGGCGGGGCGGGGCGGTGCTGCCGCTGCTGTTCTTCCTTGCCGTGGCGATGCTGTTTCCCTTCGCGATTGGTCCCGATGCGAAGCTGCTGGCGCGCACCGGCGCTGGGGTGATATGGGTCGCGGCGCTGCTGGCGGCGATCCTGCCGCTTGACCGGCTGGTAGAGCCCGATGTCGAGGCGGGCTTCTTCGACCAGTGGGCCTTGCGCGGCATTGCCGAGGAAGTGCTGCTGGTGGTGCGGATCGTGGCCCATTGGCTGAGCTTTGGCGTACCGCTGATGCTGGCCGCGCCGATTTCCGCCGGGCTGCTCTCGCTCAGCCGCGAGCAACTGATCGTGATCGAGCAGGGGCTGCTGCTGGGCACCCCGGGGCTGGCGGCGATTGGCGTCACCATTGCGGCGTTGACCGCGGGCTTGCGCGCCGGATCGGCGCTGGGCGGCATGCTGGCGATCCCGCTGGCGGTACCGCTGCTGATCTTTGGCGCGGGATCGCTTCAGCCGGGCGGCGAGGGCGGACTGGTATTGCTGGCCGCCAGCAGCGTGGCGGCGCTGGCCATCGCCCCCTTTGCCGGCGCGGCAGCGATCCGGGCGGGGCGCGAATAGTCGGAGAAGGACTTGGCTTGTCCCAAGCGCAATTTCATTGCCGATTGCGCGCGGGCATCTTAACTCCACCCGCATGACCGTACCCGCGCTTCTTCCCGACACGCTTTCGCTTATCGGCAACACGCCGCTCGTCCGCCTGGCAGGCCCCAGCGAGGAGGCGGGCTGCGAGATCTACGGCAAATGCGAATTCGCCAACCCCGGCGCTTCGGTGAAGGACCGTGCGGCGCTGTGGATCGTGCGCGATGCCGAGGAACGCGGCGTGCTCAAGCCGGGCGGGACCATCGTGGAAGGGACCGCCGGCAACACCGGGATCGGCCTCGCGCTCGTCGCCAATGCGCTGGGCTACAAGACCGTGATCGTGATGCCGGAAACGCAATCGCGCGAGAAGATGGACACGCTGCGCGCCCTGCGGGCCGAACTCGTGCTGGTGCCGGCCGCGCCCTTTTCCAATCCGGGCCACTTCGTCCACACATCGCGCCGCATTGCCGAGGAAACCGAGGGCGCGATCTGGGCCAACCAGTTCGACAACATCGCCAACCGCCGCGCCCACATCGAAAGCACTGCGCCCGAAATCTGGGAGCAGATGGAGCACCGCATCGACGGCTTCACCTGCGCCGCGGGTACGGGCGGCACGATCGCGGGCACCGGCCTTGGGCTCAAGTCGTTCGACGAGAACGTGACCATCGCGCTGACCGACCCGCACGGCGCGGCGCTCTACAACTATTACGCGCACGGCGAACTGAAGGCCGAAGGGTCGTCGGTGGCCGAAGGCATCGGGCAGGGGCGCATCACCGCCAACCTCGAAGGCGCACCCATCGACACCCAGTTCCGCATCTCGGACGAGGAGGGGCTGTACTGGGTCCGGCGCCTGCTGGCCGAAGAAGGTCTGTGCCTTGGCCTGTCGAGCGGGATCAACGTGGCCGGCGCGGTGGCGCTGGGCAAGCAACTGGGCAAGGGCAGCCGCGTTGCCACGATCCTGTGCGACACAGGCTTCCGCTATCTCTCGTCGCTCTACAATGCCGACTGGCTGGCAGCGAAGGGACTGCCGGTATTCCCCTGGCTGGAGCAATAGGCTAGGATCGCAGGGATGGCGCTGTTCGGCTTCCCGTCCCGATCCCCAAATCGTAGTGCCGCCGTGGTGGTAGGCACGGACGGCTTGCCGCTGGTCCCCGTGCACCACGTGCCGCCCACCCGCCGCGAACTTCGCGCGCAGGCGGTTCATCGGCTTCAGGTCGGGATGTTCGGCCTTGCCGGGATGCTGCTGCTGGTCAGCCTTGCCAACGTGATCATGGACCGCGCGCAGATGGGCGATGCCGGCGCCGCGAACGCGCCCGATGCCGCCGCGAGCGCGAGTGCCTCGCCGGCGAACGATCCGCTGGTCGATATGGGCGTCGCGCCGGAACTGCCCGTGGACGGCAGCGCCAAGAAGCCCGCAGCGGCGGGCGGCAGGAACCGCTGAAAGCGCTTTCCCCGCGCGCGTGGCTGCTGGCGGCACTCGCGCTGGTGCTGCTGTGCCTTGGCGCGTGGCTGGCTGTGGGCCGAGCTCGGTCATCTCAAGACGTAGCGTCCGCTTCAGTGGCCCATCGGCCTGCGCTGGGTCTGTTCACCAGCCTGCCGATCCTTTGGAACGAAGCGCCGGACGTCGCCGCGATGCTCGCTCCGGCATCCGGTCCGCCGCATTGGGCCAGGACCGCGCTGGAGCAGCGCTATGCGCTTGTTCCGCTCGATACGCTGACCGCGCCGGGCAAGCTGCGCCTGCTGCTGATGGCGCAGCCGCGCCCGCTCTCACCGCAGGAGAACGTTGCGCTCGATGGCTGGGTGCGCGGCGGAGGGCGGCTGTTGCTGTTCGCCGATCCGATGCTGACATGGGAAAGCGCTTTCGCGCTGGGCGACCGGCGGCGACCGCAGGATGTGGTGCTGCTCTCGCCGATCCTTGCGCATTGGGGGCTGGAGCTGCGCTTTGACGAGGACCAGCCGCCGGGCTTGCGGGAAATTGAGGGAAGCACCCTGCCGGTGAACCTCGCCGGCCATTTCGCGCTGCGTGCCGGCGGGGCCGAGGGCAGCCGTTGCCGCATCGTCGAAGCGGGATTTGTCGCGGATTGCGCGATCGGCAACGGCCGCGCCTTGGTCGTGGCCGATGCCGCGCTGCTCGAACCAGGCGATTCGGCGGGATCGCGCAAGGCCGCACTGGACGGACTGCTCGACCGGGCGTTTGGCGCACCTGACCGGTAAACTACGGGAAAATACGGGAACGACGCGGGGACTATGCTGTCGCCGTGCGATGAATCGCGTGTTTCCGCCATTTCTTGACTGACGCATTTGGCGCGGATCGCCGCCAGCAGCTTCCTGCTGGTCGCGAAAACCTACGTAATTCTAACGTCTGACCGTGTTTTCCCGCAAATTCCCGTTGTGGCCCGTCCAGTCCCGGGTTAAGACTGCGGCTCATCGAGACGAACTCCATGTCGCATCCGCGGGGGATGGCTGGCAGCGCGCATGCGCTTGCCGGCGGATGGGAGATTTTGTGTCGGGCGCGGGGAAGTCTTGGGTGACGGGAGGGCCGTCAAATTATTGGGGGCAGGGCTTTTCGCCGCGCGGCGAGAAGAGCCGCTTCGTCCTCCCCGCCGACTTCCGCGGCGCGGTGCGCGACGCCTCGGCCGGGCAGCGCATCCTTTGCCTCGACAAGCATCACAAGCATCCCTGCCTCGTCGGCTTCGGCCTGTCGCGCGCCGAATCCTTTGCGGAGCAGATCGCGCACGAGGAGCGCATCGCGCTTGAGCGGCGCGAGGATTTCGATCCCGATATGCGCGCCGCCCAACTGTTCGGCTTTCTGCGCGTGAGCTTTGACGATTCCGGTCGCTTTGTCCTGCCCGACCATCTTGGCGAGCAGGCTGACATTGGTGAGGCGCTCTATTTCCACGGTGGTGGCGCCAATTTCACCATCTGGTCGCCCGATGTCCTGTTCGGCATGGGGCCGGGCTGGGAATCCGCCAAGGCGACCTGCCGCGCACTGATGGCCGAGGCCGCTGCCAAGGGGAAACGCAAGTGACCGCCGCTCCCGCCTCCGCCCCTGTGAATGCGCCCCATATTCCCGTCCTGCTCGATGAAGTCGTCGCCGCGCTGGCTCCCCAGCCGGGGGCGATCATCGTCGATGGCACGTTCGGCGCGGGTGGCTACACCCGCCGCCTGATCGAGGCCGGCGCTGTCGTCCACGCTTTCGATCGCGATCCCGACGCGATTGCGGCTGGGCGGCTCTGGGGAGAAACCTGTGGAAATCCTGTGCAGCTTGTTCTCCACCCGCGCCGCTTTTCGGAGCTGGTGGAAGGGCTTGCAGAGGCCGGAATTACGCAGGTTCAGGGCGTGGTGTTCGACATCGGCGTCAGCTCTATGCAGCTCGACCAGGCTGAGCGCGGGTTTGCGTTCTCGTCCGACGGCCCCCTAGACATGCGGATGTCGCAGGAAGGGCCGAGCGCGGCCGATTTCCTGAACGAAGCGGACGAGGGGGATATTGCCGACGTTCTCTACCGCTATGGCGAAGAGCGTCAGTCGCGCCGCATCGCGCGGGCCATCGTGGCTGCGCGCCCGCTTACGACCACCGGCCAGTTCGCCACCGTCGTGCGCAAGGCGCTCGGCTGGCGTCCGGAAGCTCGCGGCAAGGGCGCGCCCAAGGACCCTGCCACGCGCAGCTTCCAGGCGGTGCGCATCCACATCAACGGTGAGCTGGACGAACTGGAGGCGGGCCTTGCCGCCGCCGAGAAGGTCCTGGCTCCGGGCGGGCGGCTGGCGGTGGTCGCCTTCCACAGTCTGGAAGACCGGATCGTCAAGCAGTTCCTGCGCGAAGGCGCTGGTGCCACGCCGGCCGGATCGCGTCACCTGCCGCAACTCGCGTCCACCGTAGCGCCGGTATTCGAGAAACCTTCGGCGGCGATCCGTCCGACCGCAGCCGAAGAGGCGCGCAATCCGCGCGCCCGGTCCGCAACCTTGCGCTGGGCGGTTCGCACCGCCGCTCCCGCGCGTGGCACCAAGGGGAGCATCGCGGGATGATCGTGACGGCGCATCGCATCCGTTCCATCGGCTGGATCGTCTTGCTGGCGATTTGTGCCGCGCTGGTCATGGTGCTTGCCTTCCGCGTCAACGCGGTGCGTAGCCAGGTGCATCACGCGGAGATGAAGATCGTCGCGCTCCGTCAGGAGAAGATGTATCTCGAAACCGAGTTCGAAACGCGCGCGAACCAGCAGCAGCTGAAAGCGTGGAACGATGTCGAGTTCGGTTATGTCGCCCCCACCGCCGGCCAGTATCTGGAAAACGAGCGCCAGCTCGCCGCGCTGTCGAAGGTCGCCGAGCCGGATGCGCCCGCGCCGATCCGCGTTGCCAGCGTGGACGATAGCGTGATCGCGCAGGCCGCCTTCCCGGCGATGGTCTCGCCGCTTTCGGGCAAGCCGCTGTCCGACGAGAAGCCGGTGGCGGACGATCATATCGTCAAGCTCGATCATGCGGCGGCCACCGCCTCGCTGGGCGAACGCCTCGCCACTGTCGATCACAAGCGCAAGTCCGACGACGAAGACAAGGCGCCGGGCAAGGCGAAGGCGGCGAGCAAGGAAAAGGCCAAGCGCACCGCGGACAAGGCCGACGCCAAGGCCGACAAGTCGGTGGAGAAGCGCAAGGCCAAGGCTTCCACGGTCGATGCCGCGCCGACTAAAGCGCAGAAGGGCAAGAGCGAGAAGGTCGTCAAGGTTGCCAAGGCCACCAAGACCACCGCATCGATCCCCGCGAAGAAGCCCGTGAAGCTGGCGGTTGCCAAGCCGAAGACCGCTCCGGCAGCCGGCAAGAAGGAGGTGAAGGCGAACAAGTGAACGCGCTGACCGCCTCGGCCGCCATCGCTTCTGGCCGCGTCCAGCTGGCCAACGTGCGCCAGCGCTCGCTGGTGACGGCCAAGGTCCGCGTGCTTTGGGTCCTGCTGCTGTTCGTGTTCGCTACGCTGACCGCCATCGTCCGCATTGCGCAGCTCGGCCTGTTCGAGGATGCGCCCGAGCGCCGTTCGATGGCCGATGCGCTGCTGCCCCCGCGCGGTGAGATCACCGACCGCAACGGCATCGCGCTGGCCCGCGCCTTCCCGTCCTATTCGCTCTGGTACAATCCCAAGGCATTGGGCGAAGCTGGCTCGCCGCTGGTCAAGACGCCCGAGGAAGTCGCCCGGGCACTGATGACGATCTTCCCCGATGCGGACTACAAGGACCTGCTGGAGCGGCTCAAGTCCGACCATCCCAGCTACCTGCGCAAGCGCGTGCTGCCCGAGGAGGCGAACAAGGTCTTCGCGCTCGGTGAGCCGGCGCTGGAGTTCCCGCGCGAGAACCAGCGCTACTATCCGCAAGGTTCGCTGGCCGCCCACGTGCTCGGCTATGTCGATGAAGAAGGGCAGGGCCACGTCGGCATGGAGCAGGTGCTGGAGAAGCGCCTGCTCGATCCGGCGCAGCGTGGGCAGCCGGTCACGCTCTCGATCGACGCACGGGCGCAGGGCGCGCTCGAGGACGAACTGGGCCGGGGGATGCTCGAATCCAACGCCAAGGGCGCGGCCGGCATCGTGCTCGATGTGGATACCGGCGAAGTCGTGGCGCTCGCCTCGCTGCCCTCCTTCAATCCCAACCGTTCCGACCGGGCCTTCAACGATCTCGTGTTCAACCGCGTCTCGAACCAGGTCTATGAACTCGGCTCGGTGATGAAGCCGGTCACCGTCGCTTCCGCGATCGATGCCGGCGTGATCACCAACATGGCGGTGCGTTACCCGGCCGGGGCATTGCACATCGGCCGTTTCACGATCCACGACAGCCACAATTTCGGCGCGTCGCTCAATGTGCCCGAAGCGCTGATTCACTCGTCGAACATCGTGACTGCACAAGTGGCCGACAAGCTTGGCGGGCCCGCGCTGCGGCAGACGATGATCCAGCTTGGGATGAACGAACGCCCGACCATCGAGCTGCCCGCCCGCGGTTTTCCGATCTGGCCGCGTGGCGAATGGGCGCGGCTGACAACGATGACCGTCAGCTACGGTCACGGCATGGCGGTCACCCCGCTGCATCTCGCCGCGGCCTATGCCGCACTGGTCAACGGCGGCGTGTGGCGCCCCGCCACGCTGTACAAGCTTGCACCGGGACAGGTGCCTGCCGGTCGCCGCGTGTTCAAGGCTTCGACCAGCGCGCGGATGCGCCAGCTGCTGCGCATGATCGTGGTCGATGGCACCGGCAAGAAGGCCGAGGCATCGGGCTTCCGCGTGGGCGGCAAGACGGGTTCGGCCGAAAAGCCCGGCAGCGGCGGTTATCGCCGCACGTCGCTGATCGCCACGTTCGCCGCTGCCTTCCCCATGGACAAGCCGCGCTACGTCGTCGTCGCCATGCTCGATGAGCCGCAGGGCACGCAGGCGACCTCGTTCCAGCGCACCGCCGCATGGAACGCCGCGCCGATCGTCGGCCGGGTGGTGCCCCGCATCGGGCCGCTGCTGGGCGTGGTGCCGGACGCGAGCCGCGATGTCGATATTTCCGACCTCAGCCCGCTGGTCGGCAACGGAGATGGCGAATGAAGCTGGGCGTTCTTGCCGCTGCCGCCGGGATCGTTCCGGGCGAAAACAGCGATGCCAACGTGACCGGCTTCGCCATCGATCATCGCAAGGTGGCGCCGGGCACGGTGTTCGGTGCCTTTCCCGGCACCCGCTTCAACGGCGAGGACTTCATCGAGGCGGCGATCAAGGCCGGCGCGGTGGCGGTGGTCGCGCGTCCCGAGGCGCGAGTGGTCGGAGCGGCGCACATCGCGGATGCCGAGCCGCGCCGCGCTTTTGCCCG
Organism: Novosphingobium sp. KCTC 2891; assembly: GCF_025938155.1. Classification (GTDB taxonomy): domain Bacteria; phylum Pseudomonadota; class Alphaproteobacteria; order Sphingomonadales; family Sphingomonadaceae; genus Novosphingobium. The sequence goes on from NZ_JAPCZG010000001.1 coordinate 80,397, forward strand.
GCTTGCCGCCGGCTTCTTCACGCCCGTGCCGGAAACGGTCGTCGCCGTCACCGGGACCAACGGCAAGACTTCGACCGCCGAAATGACGCGTCAGTTGTGGCGCATGGCGGGTCATTCGGCTGCCTCCATCGGCACGCTGGGCGTGACCACGGCCGACGAAAGCGTTTCGACCGGCCTGACCACGCCGGACATCGTGACGTTCCTGTCGAACATGACCGGGCTGGCCCGCGAAGGCGTGACCCATGTGGCCTACGAAGCGTCGAGCCACGGTCTCGACCAGTTCCGCAACGAGGGCCTGCGCGTTGCCGCCGGGGCCTTCACCAACCTCAGCCGCGACCATCTCGATTACCACGCGACGATGGACGCCTATTTCGCGGCGAAGATGCGCCTGTTCGACGAAGTCGTCGCCGATGATGGCACTGCCGTCATCTGGGCCGACGATGCCTGGTCGCAGCAGGCGATGGAGCGCGCCGGACAACGGGGGTTGGCGCTGCTCACGGTGGGAGAGCAGGGGAACTCGATCCGCCTGCTCTCCCGTACCCCCACCCAGCTCGGCCAGGTGCTGGAAATTGAACACGGCGGCACCGCGCGCAAGGTCAACCTGCCGCTGATCGGCGCCTATCAGGCCGCGAACGCGCTGGTCGCGGCGGGGCTGGTGCTGGCGACCGGCGGCGATCCGGCGCAGACCTTCGATGCGCTCGCCCGGTTGCAGCCGGTGCGCGGCCGCCTGGAGCGCGCCGCGATCAACCGCGCCGGCGCGCCGATCTATGTCGATTACGCGCACACTCCCGATGCCATCGAGGCGGCCATTGCCGCGCTGCGCCCGCACGTGGCGGGGCGACTGATCATCGTGCTGGGCGCGGGCGGCGACCGCGATGAGGGCAAGCGTTCGGAAATGGGCCGGGCGGCCTGCGCGGGGGCAGACGTGGTGATCGTCACCGATGACAATCCGCGCGGCGAGGAGCCCGCGACGATCCGTGCCGCGATCCTGCGTGGCTGCGACGACAAGGCCCGCGAAACGGGCGACCGGCGCGAGGCAATCGGCGCCGCCATCGCCATGGCTGCGGCGGGCGACATCGTGCTCGTGGCGGGCAAGGGCCACGAACAGGGCCAGATCGTCGGGCGGGGCGAGTCCATGCGCGTCTTGCCGTTCGACGATGTGCAGGTGGCAAGGGAGTGCACGGCATGAACGCCCATCCCGCGATGCTCGACTGGCCGGTGGACTCGTCCGATAGGCGCGGGCTGGCGCTGTGGACCTCTGACGAGATCGTCGCGGCAACCGGCGGCACGGCCTCGGCCGCGTTCGAGGTCTCCGGCTGCGAGATCGACAGCCGCGAAGTGCGCGAAGGCGACCTGTTCTTCGCGCTCAAAGGCGAAAGCGCCGACGGTCATCGCTTCCTGGACGGTGCGTTCCGTCGCGGTGCGGCGGCGGCCATCGTGGATCGGCCGATCGAGCACCCTCACGTGCTGGTTTCCGATACCTCAAGTGCGCTTGAGGATATGGGAAAAGCCGCGCGAAACCGGGTAGATGCGGGCATTATCGGAGTCACCGGCTCAGCCGGGAAGACCGGCGTGAAGGAAGCGCTGTTCGCGGCGCTCGACCGGGGTAGCCGAGGCCGCGCGCACCGTTCGGTGAAGAGCTACAACAACCATGTGGGCGTTCCGCTCAGCCTGGCGCGGATGCCGGCGCGCACCCGCTTCGGCGTGTTCGAGATGGGCATGAACCACGCGGGCGAACTGGCCGCGTTGACCCGGCTTGTCCGTCCCCATGTCGCCATCGTCACCACGATTGCGCCGGCGCACATCGGTTATTTCTCCGGTGAGGAGGCCATCGCCGATGCCAAGGGCGAGATCTTCGAAGGGCTGGAACCGGGCGGGGTGGCCATCATTCCGGCCGACAGTCCGCACTATCTGCGTCTTCGCGCCAAGGCGGAGCGGCACGCCGAGCGGGTGATCGGCTTCGGATCGGGACCGGACGCGCAAGTGCGGCTGCTCGACGCGGTGCCCGCGCCCGGCGGCGGCACGCTCGTCACCGCCGATCTCGGCAGCCACAAGCTGTGTTACACAGTGGCGATGCCCGGCGCGCATTGGGTCGCCAATTCGCTCGCGGTCATGGCCGCGGTGGAAGCCATCGGCGGTGACCTCGGCGCAGCGGGGCTGGCCCTGTCCGAAATGGAAGGCCTGGCCGGCCGCGGCGCGCGCCACACCGTCCCTGCGCGCGGCGGCGACGGTTCGGGCGAGGCACTGCTGATCGACGAAAGTTACAACGCCAACCCGGCCTCGATGCGCGTGACCATCGCGCAACTGGGTGCCACGCCGGCCCGGCGCCGGGTGGCGGTGCTGGGCGCGATGCGCGAACTGGGCGCCGAGGAAGATCGCTATCACCGCGAGCTGGCCGAACCGCTGCTGGCCGCCATGGTCGACCGTGTGATCCTCGTTGGTCCGGAAATGGCGGCTTTGGCCGAAGCGCTGGGGAAAAGCGCGCAGCCCGCGCTTGCCGGAACAATCGAAGTCGATCATGTCGAAACGGCGGCCGAAGCGGCGGAATGCCTAGCTTCGGAGGGGCCGCAGGGTGGCGACGCCATCCTCGTAAAAGGGTCGAATTCGGTCGGACTTGGCGCGCTGGTGCGCGCTCTGACGGCCAGGGAAAACTGAATGCTCTACCTGCTGGCGCACTGGCTTCACTACGAGGGGTTCAGCAACCTCTTCCGCTACCAGACCTTCCGGGCCGGCGCGGCGCTGCTGACCGCGCTGATCATCGGGTTGCTGATCGGTCCGCGCTTCATCAACATGTTGCGCGTCCGCCAGGGCAAGGGCCAGCCGATCCGCGAGGACGGTCCGCAGACGCATCTCGCCAAGCGCGGCACGCCGACGATGGGCGGGCTGATGATCGTCACGTCGCTCACGCTCGGCCTGCTGCTGTGGATGGACCTGTCGAGCCGCTATGTCTGGGCGTGCCTGGCCGTGACCATCGGCTTCGGCCTGATCGGCTTCCTTGACGATTACGACAAGGTCACCAAATACGCACACAAGGGCGTGCCGGCGAAAATCCGCCTGCTGGCCGAATTCGTCGTGGCCGGCATCGCCGCCGCGCTGGTGGTGACAGAAACCAATCTCTACGTGCCGCTGTTCAGCAATCTCTACATCCCGCTCGGGCCGTTCTATTACCTGTTCGCGGCTTTCGTGATCGTGGGTGCCGGCAACGCGGTGAACCTGACCGACGGGCTCGACGGTCTGGCGATCATGCCGGTGATCATCGCCTCGGGTACGTTCGCGATCATCGCCTATCTCGCCGGCCGTGCCGACTTCGCGCACTATCTGGGCATTCCCCATGTGCCGGGGGCGGGCGAACTGGCGATCTTCTGCGGCGCGGTGATGGGCGCGGGCCTTGCCTTCCTGTGGTTCAACGCGCCGCCGGCGGCGGTGTTCATGGGCGACACGGGCAGCCTTGCACTGGGCGGCACGCTGGGCGTGATCGCAGTGTCCGCGCATCACGAGATCGTGCTGGCCATCGTCGGCGGGCTGTTCGTGATGGAAGCCGTCTCGGTGATCGTGCAGGTCTTTGTCTACAAGCGCACGGGCAAGCGGGTGTTCCGCATGGCCCCGATCCACCACCACTTCGAGCAGCTGGGCTGGAAGGAATCGACCGTGGTGATCCGCTTCTGGATCGTATCGATCGTGCTGGCGCTGCTTGGCCTCGCCACGCTGAAGGTGCGATGATCGTCTCGCCCGCCTTTGCCGGCAAGCGCTATGCTGTGCTCGGTCTCGCCCGGTCGGGCCAGACGAGCGTCGACACGCTGCTCGCCAGCGGAGCGGACGTCACTGCCTGGGACACGCGCGAGGAAGCGCGTGCCGCCTGCGATCCGCGCGTCACCATCGCCGATCCGCTGACGCTGGACCTCACCGGGTTCGCGGGCGTGGTCGTGTCGCCGGGCGTTCCGCTCAATCGCCACCCCATCGCCGCCCATGCCGCCTCGTTCGGCGTGCCGGTGATCGGCGACATCGAACTGTTCGCGCAGGCGCGGCCCAGCCTGCCGCCGCACCGCGTGGTGGGCATCACCGGCACCAACGGCAAGTCGACCACCACCGCGCTGGTCCATCACTTGTGCGAAGCCGCCGGCCTGCCCGTGCGCATGGGCGGCAATATCGGGCTGCCGGTTCTGGGGCAGGACCCGCTGCCCGAAGGCGGCGTCTATGTGCTCGAACTGTCGAGCTACCAGATCGACCTGACGTTCAGCCTTGAAGCGGACGTGGCCGCGCTGATCAATCTCAGCCCCGACCATCTCGACCGCTATGACGGCTTCGAAGGCTATGCCGCGTCCAAGGCGCGCCTGTTCGCGATGCAACGGGCGGACCAGCACGCGGTGTTCGGCCGGGGCGATGCGCACACGCTGCACATCGCCGGGCAGGTTTCGGGCACCCGCGCGGGCGGCCTTGTCCACATCGTCGATCCGCTGTCGCTGGAAGGGCAGGCGAACTGGCCTTCGCTGCAAGGGCCGCACAATCTCCAGAACGCGGCGATCGCGGTGGAGATCGCGCGCGCCCTTGGCATTGCCGACGACGTGTGGCGGCGCGGGCTGGAAACCTTCGTCGGCCTGCCGCACCGCATGGAGCGCGTGGCCGAAGCGCGCGGGGTGCTGTTCATCAACGACAGCAAGGCGACCAACCCGGCGTCCACCGCACCCGCGCTAGGGGCTTTCCCGCGCATCCACTGGATTCTCGGCGGACTGCCCAAGGGCGACGACCTTGATGAATGCGCGCCCTATTTCGGCAACGTGGTGCAGGCCTATACCATCGGCGAGGCGGGGCCGCGCTTTGCCGAGATCCTTGAGCCGGTCATGCCCGTTCAGCGCAGCGAGATGCTGTGCGACGCAGTGCGCCAGGCGATGGACGCAGCCCACCCCGGTGATGTGATCATGCTTTCGCCGGCCTGCGCCAGCTTCGACCAGTTCCGCGATTTCGAAGCGCGGGGCGACAGTTTCCGCCAGATCGTGGAGGCGCTGATCGAGGATCAGTCCGCCCCCTGTCCCACGGCCGGAGCGCCGGAAGGGCACAAGGGGTGAGCACCGCGACCAGCCCCACACGCCACGTTACCACCACCACCCGCGACGGCGGTGTGCGCGTGGTCGGGCGCGGCAATCGCTATCGCCGCAGCCGCCGCAGCGAGCTGGTGATCTGGTGGCGCGAGATCGACCGCGTGCTGCTCGGCCTCGTCCTGTCACTGGTCGTGATCGGAACGATCGCCGTGGCCGCGGCCTCCCCGGCGAGTGCCCACCGTCTTTCGACCGCGCAAAAGTCGCTGGGCGATCTCTACTTCTTCTGGCTGCACTTGCGCTGGCTCGCGCTGGGGCTTGTCGCGATGTTCGTGGCTTCGTTGCTGCCCAAGGAGTCCGCGCGGCGGCTTGCCATCCTGATCGCCGGCGCGATGATCGTGGCGCTCGTCCTCGTGCCGCTCGTCGGCAGCGAGGTGAAGGGGGCCAAGCGCTGGCTGTGGATCGGCTTCAGCCTGCAACCGTCCGAATTTCTGAAGCCCGGCTTTGCCATTGCGGTGGCCTGGATCCTGTCGTGGCGGCTGCGCGATCCCAATATGCCGGTCATCGCCATCACCATGGGCCTGATGGGCCTGACCGGGGCGCTGCTCATGGCGCAGCCCGATTTCGGATCGACGGTGCTGTTCGGCGGGGTGTGGTTCGTGCTCGTCCTGCTTTCCGGCCTGTCGGTCAACCGCATCCTGTGGAGCGTGGGCGGCGGCATTGTCGTCGTGGTCATGGCCTATCTGTTCTATCCCAACGCCACCCACCGCATCGATGCGTTCATTTCGGGCGGCAGCGAGTTCGATCAGGTCGATCTGGCCATGCGCACCATGCTCAACGGCGGGTGGAGCGGTGCTGGGCTGTGGCTGGGGAGCCGCAAGAACGCGCTGCCCGAAGCGCATACCGACTACATCTTCTCGGTGATCGGCGAGGAGTTCGGTCTCATCGCCTGCGCGCTGATCGTGGTGATCTACTGCGCCATCGTGATCCGCGTGATGCTGCGCCTGATGGACGAGGATGATCTTTTCACCATTCTCGCCGGGGCCGGGCTGACCGCGCAGCTCGCCGGGCAGGCATTCATCAACATCCTCGTCAATCTTCAGCTCTTCCCCTCGAAAGGCATGACCCTGCCGCTCATCAGTTACGGCGGATCGTCGACCATCGCGCTCCTGCTCGGTGTTGGCTTCCTGCTCGCCATCACGCGCCGCAATCCCTATCTGAGCCGCGAAACCTTCGACTTCAGGGAGCTTCCGCGCAAATGAGCGCCCAACATCCCCCCGGTGTCTCGCGGCACTACGTTCTCGCGGCAGGCGGTACGGGCGGGCACTTGTTGCCCGCCTTCGCGCTTGCGGTGGAGCTGGAACGGCGCGGCCACCACGTTGCGCTGGTGACGGACGAGCGCGGCGCGAAGATCCCCGGCAAGCCCTCGTTCCTGCCCGCGCACGTGCTGCCGGCGGGCCGGCTGGGCAAGAACCCAGTCGCTCTCGCAAAGGGGCTGCGTGCGATCTGGCGCGGCCGGGCGATGGCGCTGCGCCTGTTCGAAAGCTTCGAGCCTTCGTGCGTTGTGGGCTTCGGTGGCTACCCGGCGCTGCCCGCGCTGCTGGCGGCGCGTTCGGCGCGCATCCCCACCGTGATCCACGAACAGAACGCCGTGCTGGGCCGGGTCAACCGCTTCCTGGCGAAGCGCGTCGATGCCATCGCCACCGCCTACCAGGAGGTCGACCGGCTCGACCCCAAGCTGTCGGGCAAAGTGCATCTCGTCGGCAATCCGGTGCGCCCGGAAGTGCTGACCCTGCGCAGCGAACCGTTTCCCGAATTCGATGAGGACAGCCTGTTCCGCGTGCTGGTAACCGGCGGCAGCCAGGGCGCGTCGGTGCTGTCCGACGTCGTTCCCGATGGCCTCGCCATGCTGCCCGCCGCACTGCGCCACCGGCTGCAGGTGACCCAGCAGTGCCGGCCCGAGGATATCGAGGCGGTGCGCGCGCGCTATGCCGGGCATCAGATTCCGGCTGAGCTCGGCACCTATTTCGAAGACATGGCCAGCCGCCTTGCCGAAGCGCACCTGTTCATCGGCCGTGCCGGCGCTTCCACCATCGCGGAGCTGACTGCGGTTGGCCGTCCGGCCATCCTCGTGCCGCTGCCCATCGCCACCGACGATCACCAGGCCGCCAACACGCGCGAGATCGTGCGCGCGGGCGGGGCGCGGGCGATCCGCCAGACCGGCTTTACCCCCAAGGAACTCGCGAAGCAGATCCAGACGATGGCGCTCCATCCCCACTCCCTCGCCAACGCTGCCCATGCCGCGTGGAACTGCGGCCTGCCCAATGCCGTGTCCGACCTTGCCGATCTGGTCGAAGGCTTCGGCGGCGCGCCGCTGATGGACGTGTTCCGCGTCGATGCCGCGGCCCCGGCGGCCCGCTCGGGCGAAGCGCTCGCGCACGGAGGCGCGGCATGAAGGGCGTCGGCATCGAGATCGGGACGATCCACTTCGTCGGCATCGGCGGCATCGGGATGTCCGGCATCGCCGAAGTGATGCACAACATGGGCTATTCGGTGCAAGGCTCCGACATGGCTGAAAGCTATGTCGTCGAAGGCCTCCGCAGCCGCGGGATCAAGGTGATGATCGGCCAGACGGCCGAGAACGTCGACGGCGTGTCGGTCGTCGTCACCTCCACCGCCGTGAAGCGCGACAATCCCGAAGTCGTGGCCGCACTGGAAGCCCGCGTTCCCGTGGTGCGCCGCGCGGAAATGCTGGCCGAACTGATGCGGCTCAAGAACACCGTGGCTGTGGCCGGCACCCACGGCAAGACCACTACCACCTCGATGGTCGCCTGCCTGCTCGATGCCGGCGGGATCGATCCGACCGTGATCAACGGCGGGATCATCAATTCCTACGGCTCGAACGCTCGCCTTGGCGACAGCGATTGGATGGTGGTCGAAGCCGACGAAAGCGACGGTTCCTTCCTGCGCCTAGACGGTACGATCGCGGTCGTGACCAACATCGATCCCGAACACCTCGATCACTACGGTTCGTTCGACAAGGTCAAGGATGCCTTCGTCGAATTCATCGAGAACGTGCCCTTCTACGGCGCGGCGATGCTGTGCATCGACCATCCCGAAGTGCAGGCGATCATTCCCAAGGTGCGCGATCGCCGCGTCATCACCTATGGCTTCTCCGCGCAGGCTGACGTTCGCGGCGAGGCGGTGACGCCGATCCCCGGCGGCAACCGCTTTAACGCGGTGCTGCGCCAGCGCGATGGCTCGTTCCAGCGGATCGAGGATATCGAACTGCCGATGCCCGGCCGCCACAACGTCCAGAACGCGCTCGCCGCCGTGGCCGTCGCGCGCGAGATGGGCTGCTCGAACGAGTGCATCCGCACCGGCTTCGCCAAGTTCGGCGGGGTGAAGCGCCGCTTCACCAAGGTGGGCGAAGTCGCGGGCGCAACGATCATTGACGACTACGGCCACCACCCGGTCGAAATCCGCGCCGTGCTCGCTGCGGCGCGCGAAGGGGTGAAGGGCCGGGTCATCGCCGTGGTCCAGCCGCACCGCTTCACCCGCCTGCGCGATCACATGGAAGACTTCCAGGGCGCGTTCAACGATGCCGACGTGGTCTATGCCGCGCCGGTCTATCCCGCGGGCGAACAGCCGATCGAGGGCGTGGACAGCGCCGCGATGGTCGAAGGCATCAAAGCGCGCGGCCACCGCAGCGCGCACCTGATAGCCGGGCCGGACGCGCTGGCGAAGGAACTGGCCGGCACGGTGCAGCCGGGCGACATGGTCGTCTGCCTGGGGGCGGGCGATATCACCAAGTGGGCGGCCGGCCTTGCTTCTGCCATCGAGCGGGAAAGGGGCGCCGCGTGACGACGTCCGTGCTTCCCCCGGTTCGCGGGAAGCTCACCGAAAACGCGCCGCTCGCGCCGCTGGTCTGGTTCAAGTCCGGCGGGGCGGCGCAGTGGCTGTTCGAGCCGAAGGACGTGGCCGATCTCCAGCAGTTCCTGCGTGAACTCGATCCGGCGGTGCCGGTCATGGCGCTGGGCCTCGGCTCGAACCTGATCGTGCGCGACGGCGGTGTGCCCGGCGTGGTCGTGCGGCTGGGCAAGGCTTTCGCAAAAGTCGGCCAGGTCGATGAAATCACGCTCGATTGCGGCGGCGGGGCCAGCGGCATTCTCGTTTCCTCGACCGCGCGCGACAGCGGCATCGCGGGGCTGGAATTCCTGCGTTCGATCCCCGGGACGGTCGGCGGCTTCTGCCGGATGAACGGCGGGGCCTATGGCCGCGAGGTCAAGGACGTGCTGGTGACCTGCGACGTGGTGCTGCGGTCCGGCGATCTGGTGACTCTGCCCGAACGCGACCTGAACTACACCTACCGGCACTCAAGCCTGCCTGAAGGCGCGATTGTCGTCGCCGCGCGGTTCCGGGGCCACCCCGGCGATCCCGAAGCGATCCAGGCCGAGATGGACCGCATCAGCGCCGCGCGCGAAGCGAGCCAGCCGCTGCGTTCGAAGACCGGCGGATCGACCTTCAAGAACCCCGATGGCGCCAAGGCGTGGGAACTGGTCGACAAGGCCGGCTGCCGCGGGCTGGCCAGGGGCGGGGCGCAAGTCTCAGAAAAGCACACCAACTTCCTGATCAATACCGGCAGTGCGACCAGCGCCGACATCGAAGGACTGGGCGAGGAAGTGCGCCGCCGGGTGCGCGAGAATTCCGGCGTCGAGCTGGAATGGGAAATCCAGAGAGTAGGCAAGTCGTCGTGACCCTTCCGAAACTTCATGTCGCCGTCCTGATGGGAGGCTGGTCGAGCGAGCGCCCCGTCTCGCTGATGAGCGGCAACGGTGTGGCCGACGCGCTGGAGGCGCGCGGGCACCGCGTGACGCGGATCGACATGGACCGCGACGTGGCGCTGCGGCTGTCCGAGGCGAAGCCGGACGTGGTGTTCAACGCGCTGCACGGCACGCCGGGAGAGGACGGCACGGTGCAGGGCATGATGGACCTGATGGGCCTGACCTACACGCATTCGGGCCTCGCCACGTCGGTCATCGCGATCGACAAGGAACTGACCAAGCAGGCACTGGTCCCCCACGGCATCCCGATGCCCGGCGGGCGCATCGTTACCACCGAGGAACTGTTCCAGCGCGATCCGCTGCCGCGCCCATATGTGCTGAAGCCGGTCAATGAAGGATCGTCCGTCGGCGTGGCGATCGTCACCGCCGAGGGCAACTACGGCAATCCGATCGACCGTTCGTCCAAGGGTCCGTGGCAGGAATTCGGCCAGCTGCTGGCCGAACCGTTCATCCGCGGGCGCGAACTGACCACCGCCGTGCTGGCTGACCGGGCGCTGCTCGTCACCGAACTGAAGCCCAAGTCCGGCTTCTACGATTTCGATGCGAAATACACCGATGGTATGACCGACCATATCTGCCCGGCCGAGATTCCCGATGACGTGACCGAGGCGTGCAAGGATATCGCCTTGCGCGCGCACCGGCTGCTGGGCTGCAAGGGCACCAGCCGCTCGGACTTCCGCTGGGATGACACGCAGGGCGTCGAAGGGCTGTTCCTGCTGGAAGTGAACACCCAGCCGGGGATGACCCCGCTGAGCCTTGTGCCTGAGCAGGCGCGCAAGCTGGGCATGGACTACGGCGATCTGGTGGAAGCGATCATCGCGGACGCTCTGGCGGCAAAAGCCGCAGGTGCGGGCGTGAGCGGGGGGAAGGGCTGAACGCCATGGCGCAGACGATCCGGCGAGGCGGCAAGGGGGTGCGGCGCGCCGCAGCGGCCAAGGGCGCGAAAGCCAAGGTCGCCACCGCGAAGAAGCAGACCGGCAGTGCCATCGATCAGGCGATGCGCTGGCTGCCGTTCAGCGATGAGACGCTGCACCGGATCATCCTGACGGGCATTCTCGTCGGCGCGGGCGGGCTGGTCTGGACCGTGGCGAGCATGGCCGGGGTGCCGGCGCTGGCCGAGGACAAGATGGCGCTGGTCGCCGCCGATGCCGGTTTCGAGGTCAAGCGCGTGGAAGTGCGCGGCGTCAACCGCATGAACGAGCTGACCATCTACGAGAAAGTGCTGGGCCAGCGCGACCAGGCCATGCCGCGGCTCGATCTGGCGGGCCTGCGCGAGGGTCTGCTGCAATTGCCGTGGGTGAAGGACGCGCGTGTTTCGCGCCAGCTGCCCGATACCTTGGTGGTCGACGTGGTCGAGCGCAGCCCGCACGCGGTGATGCGCAAGGACGGCAAGCTGGTGCTGATCGACGAGACCGGCCACGCGCTCGAACCCGTTTCGGCGGCGCGTGCCAAGGGCATGTTCGTGCTTTCGGGCGAAGGCGCGGAGGAGCGGGTGGCCGACCTTGGCAAGCTGCTGGAGGCCGCGCCCGCGATCAAGCCGCAAGTTGCCGAGGCCGAATGGGTCGGTCATCGCCGCTGGAATCTGACGTTCAAGACCGGGCAGGTGCTGGCGCTGCCCGAAGGCGACGAGCAATCGGCCGGGGCGCTGCTGACGTTCGCGCGGATGGACGGCGTCAACCGTCTGCTGGGCGGCAAGGTGGCGAGCTTCGACATGCGCGCGCCCGACCGGGTCTATCTGCGCGTGCCGGGCCATGCCGACGAAATGGCGGCCGAACAGCGCGCCGCCGCACAGGCCAAGGCCGAAGCGAAGAAGCAGGCTGCCGCCGTGTCTTCGCCCGTGCCCAAGCCTGCCGCCACTGCGAGGGACTGAGGACATGGCGGTTCCGCGCATCACCAAGGTTTTCGCCGCGGTCAATCTCGGCTCGTTCCGCACCTCCGCGATGATCGCGGGCCTGTCGGAAACGGGCGAAATGGTCGTGCTCGGGTCCGGCCACCGCGCCAGCCAGGGCATCAAGCGCGGCTATGTCACCGATATGCAGGCCGCCACCCATTCGGTGCGCGATGCGATCGAGCGCGCCGAGAAGATGGCCAATGCCAGCGTGCAGTCGGTGTGGATCGGCTGTTCGGGCGCGGGGCTGGCCAGCACCACGGCCAAGGTCGAGGTGGAAATCGGCGGGCGGCGGATCGAGCAGGACGATATCGAGCACCTGCTGGTGGCTGGGCGAGAGGTGATCCAGCCCGACGGGCGCACGGTGCTGCACGCGCAGCCCGCGCACTACACGCTGGACGGAGCGCACGGGGTGCCCAACCCCAAGGGGCTTCATGCCGAGCGGCTGGCGGTGGATATCCACGTCATGCTCGCGGACGGTGCGCCGGTGCGCAACATCAAGGAAACGGTCGAGAACGCGCACTTGCGCGTGGAAGCCGTGGTCGGATCGCCGGTGGCGACGGGCCATGCTTGCCTCACGCCGGAGGAGCGCGAACTGGGCGTGGCGCTGGTGGAATTCGGGGCCGAAGTGACCACCGTGTCGGTCTATGCTGCGGGGATGCTGCTGGGAATGCAGGTCATCCCGTTCGGTTCGGGCGACATTACCGATTCCATCGCCAGCGCCTTCGGGATCCGGCGCTATCAGGCCGAGCGGCTCAAGTGCATGTCCGGGTCGGCCATCGCCAGTCCGGCAGACCATCGCGAGATGATCCCGGTGAACGCACCGGGCGATCCCGACGGGGGGCCGATCGCGCGCCATGCCGACGACAAGAACCGCATCCCGCGCGCGGAGCTGATCTCGGTCATCACGCAGCAGCTCGGCCATTTCACGGAGGAAGTGGGCAAGTCGCTCAAGGCGATGGGCTTCACCGGCCAGCGCGGTCAGCAAGTGGTGCTGACGGGTGGCGGCGCGCAGCTTCCCGGCCTTGCCGACTATGCCCAGTCGGCGCTGGGCCGTCCGGTGCGGATCGGCGCGCCGCCGACGATGCTGGGGCTGCCGCCGGGCCACGCGACTCCGAGTTCGTCGACGCTGGTGGGGCTGGTGCTCTATGCCGCGGCCGACCCGGTGGACATCCGCGCGGTCGGCCCGAGATGGAATCCGGAGACGCCCTATTCCGGCCTCGGGCTGGTGAATCGGGTGTGGAAGGCGGTCAAAGAGTATTTTTGATCTGCCCGCGGCATAGGTTTGATACCGGATTGGCCGGATTCCCGGGCATTCGGTCACTCCATCCTGTGGAAAAGCCGAGTTTAACTTTGATTCGTCGAATCGTTGTGTGCCAAAGCTGAGCCAAGCTGCATCGCGGCGAACCGTCCGCCACAAATCCTGACCCGAAAGGGAGACGAAATGAGCATCAACATCGGACCGCCGGCCATCGACGAGCTTCGGCCCCGGATCACGGTGATCGGGGTTGGCGGCGCAGGCGGCAACGCTATCGCGAACATGATCAACGCCAAGATCGAAGGCGTGGATTTCATCGTCGTCAACACCGACGCACAGGCGCTGAACAACTCGATCGCGGACCACCGCATCCAGCTTGGCCCCGATATCACGCAGGGTCTGGGTGCAGGCGCCCGCCCCGAAGTGGGCCGCGCCGCTGCCGAGGAAACGCTTGAGGACATCGAGCGCGCGCTGGAAGGCGTGCACATGGTGTTCATCGCCGCCGGCATGGGCGGCGGCACCGGCACCGGCGCCGCGCCGGTCATCGCCGAGGCCGCGCGCCGCAAGGGCGTGCTGACCGTGGGCGTGGTGACCAAGCCGTTCCTGTTCGAAGGCACGCGCCGGATGCGCTCGGCCGATACCGGCATCGAGGAACTGCAGAAGCACGTCGATACGCTGATCGTCATTCCGAACCAGAACCTGTTCCTGGTCGCCAAGGCGGAAACGACCTTCAAGGAAGCGTTCCAGCTGGCCGACGAAGTGCTGCAGCAGGGCGTCCGCTCGATCACCGACCTGATGGTGATGCCGGGCCTGATCAACCTCGACTTCGCCGACGTGCGTTCGGTGATGGGCGAGATGGGCAAGGCGATGATGGGCACGGGCGAGGGCGAAGGCCCGAACCGCGCGCTGGAAGCGGCTGAACGCGCCATTGCCAACCCGCTGCTCGACGGCGTGTCGATGCAGGGCGCGAAGGGCGTCATCATCTCGATCATCGGCGGCGAGGACATGAAGCTCCTCGAAGTGGACGAGGCGGCGAACCACATCCGCGAGCTGGTCGATCCCAACGCGAACATCATCTGGGGTTCGGCGTTCAATCCCGACCTCGACGGCAAGATTCGCGTTTCGGTGGTCGCCACCGGCATAGAGCAGACGACCGAGCAGGCCGAGATCGCCTCGCGTCCGGCGAGCATCCCCGGCGCCTCGCGCGGGCCGGCGTTCCCCGGCTCGACCCCGGTCCGTTCGGCCGCCGAACCGGCGCCCGCGCCGGTGGCCCAGGCTCCGGTTCAGCCCGAGCCGGCGCCTGCGCCCGCTTCGTGGACCGCGCCCGAACAGGGCGGCGTTGCCCCCGTGGCGGACAGCACCGGCCACACCGCGCCCGGCGCGCAGCCCGGTTTTGCCTCGGCCGAGGCCGAGCCGCAGGAAACGCTCGACCTGACGCTGGACCTCAGCGAGGAACAGACGGAGCCGGCACCTGCCGCTCCGGCTGGCGAAGAGCTGCAGCTCGATCCCGCGCAGGAAGAGCCGGTGTCGCCGCGCTTCGGCCGTGCCCAGCCGGCGCCTGCCGCGCCGCGCCCCGCCGCTGGCGGCAGCACGCTGTTCGAGCGCATGGCAAACCTCTCGCGCGGGGGTGCCCGCAGCGGCGACGACGACGATCAGGATGACGGCGGTTCGCTGAACATTCCGCGTTTCCTGGGTCGCCAGAACAACCAGTAACCGTCCGGCCCGGCCGCACTCCCATCGCGGGAGCGCGGCCGGGCGGACTTGTCCGCCAGCCGGCGCGCCTGTTGCCGCCGCTTAAGGTCAGCGCCGCTATGGGGTCGGCACGATGATGCGCCGAATCGCCCGTTCGCCGAACGCCTCCACCCGCGCCGCGATGGCGCTCGCCCTGCTGCTTGCCGGAGCGGCCCCGCTCGCGGTGCGCGCCGCGCAGCCCAGCGACGATCCGGGCAGCGGCCCGATGGTCTCGCGCCCGGTCATCCAGCAGATCGGCGGGGGCGCGCCTTCGCCCGGACAGGCGCTCAATTCCGCATTGGGCCGGCTGGCGCGCGATCCGCGCAACCTGACCGCGCTGCTCGATGCCGGCACCGCCGCGCTGCAACTGGGCGATACCGATGCTGCGGTCGGCTTCTTCAGCCGCGCCAACGAGGTTGCGCCCGGCAATGCGCAGGTCAAGGCGCAGATCGGCACGGCGATGCTGAAGGCCGACAAGCCGATCGAGGCGATCCGGGCCTTTGACGAGGCTGAACGTGCGGGCGCCGACGTGGTGGCGATGGCGCCCGACCGGGGCCTGGCCTACGATCTGGTGGGCGACAATGCCGCCGCCCAGCGCTCCTACCAGCTTGCTCTCAATCGCGGGCCGAACGACGAAGTGCTGCGGCGCTATGGGCTGAGCCTGGCGATCGCGGGCGACCGGCGCGCCGCCGAAGGCGTGCTGGCACCGCTGGTGCAGCGGCAGGACCGCGCCGCGTGGCGGGTGCGCACGTTCGTCATGGCTATCACCGGTACGCCGGACGAAGCCGTGTCGGTCGCCTATGCCTCGATGCCGCAGGATCTGGCGGCGGGGATCGCGCCATACCTGCGCTTCATGGGGCGGCTCACCCCCGCGCAGCAGGCGGCTGCGGCCAATCTCGGCCACTTCCCGCGCGCGGCGGACATCGGGCGCGACGATCCGCTGATCGTGCAATACGCCGCGCTCCATCCGCGCGCGCCGCGTGTCGATTCCGGACTGATCCCCGCGGGTGATGCGCTGGGCGGCAAGGGCACCGCGCCCAGCCGCGAGAAGCGCCGCCGCCCCGGCCGCGAGGACCGCGTGGCGGTTGCCATGGCGGCACCTCGTCCGGCGGCTCCGGTTGCCGTTGCTGCGCCGCCGCCTCCGGCTCCGCAGGCTGTTTCCGTGCCGGTGGTGCAGCCCGTGCCGCGTCCGGCGGCGATGGCATCGCAACCGGTTGTGCAGCCGCTTCCGGCCCCGGTCAGGCCGCAGGTGCAGCCCCAGATCCAGTCCCAGCCCCAGCCAGTGCAGGCTGCGGCGGCCAGTCCTGCGCCGGGTTTTGCCAGCGTTCCTGCTGCATCGGCGCCGACGCCGGGCTTCGACCTGGCGCGCACGCCGGGGTCCCAACCGGTTCAGGCGTCACCGGTTCAGGCGTCGGTTCCTGCACCCGTTTCCGCACCTTATCCCGCGCGGATCGACCTGCCGCCGTCTGCGCCGGCCCCGGCGCCCGTGCCGATCCCCGTTTCCGTCCGCGCCCCGGTGTCCGCGCCGCAGCCCGCTCCGGTCCGCACCGCAGCGGTGACCGAAGCGCCGCCTTCGCCGGCCGATTTCCGCGCTCTGTTTGAAGGCTTCAAGGCGCCGGAGGCGGAACAGCAGGAAAGGGTCGTCGCGGTCGACATCACCCGGATCGCGCCGGTGCGTCCGCGTGCGCCCGAGCCGAAGCTGGCGGCCAGGCCTGCGATCGCGGTGCCGGCACCCGAGGAAAAGGGCGCGAAGGCCACGGCCCGCGATGCGAAGGGCGCTGCAAAGGACGTCAAGGCGAAGCTCGACGCACGCGGGGAACGGCCCGATGCGCCGACCGCCGTTTCGCGCACTACCGAGCGCGATGCCAAGCTGGCGCTGGCCGAAAAGACCGCGCCCGGCGCGAAGGGGACCAAGGGCGCCAAGGATGCCGCCAGGGATGCCAAGGTTCTCAAGGACGAGAAGGACGCCAAGGCCGGCAAGGGCAAGGCCGCAGCGCCCAGCCATCCCAGCCGCATCTGGGTGCAGGTGCTGACCGGCGCCAACCGCGACCTGATGGACAAGGAATGGCGGCGGCTCGTCAAGGAGGCCGCCGTGCTGAAGGCGAAGAAGCCCTACATCACGCCGTGGCGCGGCAATTTCCGCCTGCTGGCCGGGCCGTTCGAGAGCGAGGCGGCAGCGCAGGACTTCGTCAAGGCACTGCGCAAGGATGGGGTCAGCGGGTTCCAGTGGACCAGCCCGGCGGGGCAGTCGGTGGACACGCTTCCGCTCAAGTGAAGGTGGCCGTGCGGGCGTTCATGCACCGCGTGTCCACAGCTTTTGCACAGCCTTGTGTAGTTTTGCCCAAGCCGCTGGTAACCTGTCATTGTCCGCCGGCCCTCGCTCGGCGATGGATCGGCGCGAACGAACGGCGGGGATCATCCTGCCGTCTTGCGGGCCTTGGCCCTGGAGAACGCGAAGATGCGGACCGGCCACGACGAAAGCGAACGCGACGACGCCGCACCCGTCGACATGCTCGCCTCGCTGTTCGAGGCGCGGGGCTGGCCCTGCGAATTCGTGTCGGACGACGAGATCCACGGCGAGATCCAGGGGTCGTGGGCCAACTACCAGATCCGCTGCATCTGGCGGACCGAAGACCACGTGCTCCAGATCCTGTGCCTGCCGGACATTCGCGTGGCCGAGGACAAGCGCAGCGCCGTCTACGAAGTCATGGCGCTGATCAACGAGCAGGTGTGGCTCGGCCATTTCGACATCTGGTCGAACGGAGCGGTCCTGCTCTATCGTCACGGGCTGATGCTGGGCGACGACGGACTGCTCAGCCTGACTCAGGCGCAGACGGCGATCGAGGCCGCCATCGACGAGTGCGACCGGTTCTACCCCGCGTTCCAGTTCATCCTGTGGGGCGACAAGAGCCCGGCCGAAGCGCTCGCGAGCGCGCTGGTGGACGCCGCGGGCGAAGCCTGACATAGGCGCAGGCCTCGCGCGGCGAGGCGGTTCTCGCCCGCGCGCAGCAAGGATGCGGGCGATGACGGGCATTTCCTTTCTCCAGTTCGGTTGCGGCAATATGGGCGGCGCGATGCTCGCCGGCTGGCTGGCGGGCGGCATTCCCGCCGAGAGCTTCACCGTTGTGGATCCCTACCTGGCCGCCGCGCCCGAAGGCGTGCGCCTGCTGAAGGAAGCGCCGGCCGCAGGCGCGCAGCCGGATGTGGTGCTGCTCGGTTTCAAGCCCCAGCAATTGCCCGATGCGGCCGCCGCCGTGGCCCCGCACGTCGGGCCGGGCACGCTGCTCCTGTCGATTCTCGCGGGTGTGGACCTTGCCACGCTGCGCGCCGCCTTTCCGCAGGCCGGCGCGATCGTGCGGGTGATGCCCAATCTCGCCGCCGCGCTGGGGAAATCGCCGATCGCGCTGGTGGGCGATGCACAGGGCGAGGCGAAGGCGCTGACCGAGCGGCTGATGGCGCCACTGGGGCAGGCCGAATGGCTTTCGGGCGAGGACCAGATG
Organism: Novosphingobium sp. KCTC 2891; assembly: GCF_025938155.1. Taxonomy (GTDB): domain Bacteria; phylum Pseudomonadota; class Alphaproteobacteria; order Sphingomonadales; family Sphingomonadaceae; genus Novosphingobium. Next base: position 98,651 of record NZ_JAPCZG010000001.1, read on the forward strand.
GACCTCGTCACCGCGCTCGCCGGCTCCGGCCCCGCGTTCGTCTACCGAGTGATCGACGCGCTGGCCGAAGGCGCCGCCGCGCTGGGCCTGCCGCGCGACCAGGCCGATCGGCTCGCACTGGCGATGGTGGAAGGCGCGGCCACGCTCGCGGCGCAGTCGCCTTACGGTCCGGGCGAGCTGGCGCGGCGCGTCGCCAGTCCGGGCGGGGTCACGCAGGTCGGGCTCGATGTGCTCGATGCGGACCGCCGGCTGGTGAGCCTGATGGAAGATACGCTGCGCGGCGCGCGCGATCGCAGTGCCGAAATGACCGAGGAGGCCCGCCGCAAGCGCTGACGGGCCCGCGGCCAGATACACTTTGTCACAAAGGTCACATTCCGGTTTCGCTTGAATCCGCATGAGGCAAGGGCGATATTGCACGGACCGGGCCGATCCTGGCCCGAACGGAGTCTAGAAGCACATGGCAAATTGGAACGACCCCCAGCCCCGGACGGGCTTCGGCGCGTCTCCGAGCCTTTCCGGCGTCAACAGCCGCAGCGAAGTGTTCGATGCGGGCCTGCGGCGCTACATGCTTTCGATCTACAACTACATGGCCTCGGGCGTGTTGCTTTCGGGCATCGTCGCGCTGCTGTTCGCGAGCAGCGGCGCCGCCGCCGCCGTGTTCGGCACGCCGCTGCGCTGGCTTGTGGCGCTGGCCCCGCTGGCTTTCGTCATGGTGATGAGCTTCGGCATCAACCGGCTTTCGACCACCGCGGTGCGTGGCCTGTTCTGGGCTTTCAGCGTCGTGATGGGCATGTCGCTGTCGTCGATCTTCTTCGTCTACACCGGCCCCTCGATCGCGGCGACGTTCTTCGCCACGGCGGGCGCCTTCGCGGGTCTGAGCCTGTTCGGCTACACCACGCAGAAGAGCCTGTCGGGCATGGGCACGTTCCTGATCATGGGCCTTGTGGGCATCCTGATCGCGTCGCTGGTCAACATCTTCCTGCAGTCGCCGGGCCTTGCCTGGGGCATCAGCTTCCTTGGCGTGCTGATCTTCGCGGGATTGACCGCTTATGACACGCAGCGGCTCAAGGACCAGTATGCCTACCTTGCCGGCACCGATTTCGCGGGCAAGGCCGTGGTCATGGGTGCGCTGACGCTCTACCTCGATTTCATCAACATGTTCACGTTCCTGCTGCAGTTCATGGGCGATCGCCGCTGAACAGGGCCGGATAGGACGTCAGTTCGAGATGCCCGGTGGGTCGAATGACCTGCCGGGCATTTTCTTTGTCTGCCAATGTGGTTATATTCCCGTTCATCACGGAGAAAGTACCCCGTCCGCAACCTGGCGGATCGTTTGTGGGCGCTTTCGGGGGAGTTCTGATGTTTCATTCACCGCGCCTTGCCGTGCTTCTGCGTTCCGCTCCGGCCATGGCCGCCGCCGGGCTGGCCCTTGCGCTTGCCTCGTGCGCGAAGCCGCCGCCGCCCCCTCCGCCGCCGCCGCCGCCCAAGGTGGTGATCATTCCGCCGCGGCCCACGCCGCCGAATGGGGCCAGCCTGAACGTGGCGCTGCCGCCTGCCGATGCATCCGGCCTGCGGCAGTCGGTCAATCGCAACATTTCGCCGGCGCAGATGCTGTGGAACCTGCGTTCGGCCTACAACGTCGCCGCGCTGAATTGCAGCGCCCCGCAGCACGTTGACATCCTGCCGCGCTACCGTGCCTTCCTCACCTCGAACGCCAAGGTGCTGACCAGCACCAACAAGGCGGTCGATGCGGATTTCCGCAAGAAGTACGGCGCCCGCTTTGTCGCCCCGCGTGAAGCGTACATGACCTCGGTCTACAACCATTTCGCGCTGCCGCCGACGCTGTCGGACTTCTGCGATGCTGTGCTGGCGGTCAGCCGCGACGGCATGGTGGTGAAGCCGGTGGAGCTTGAGGCATTCGCGGTGCGCAGCCTGCCGAACATCGAAGTTGTGTTCGACGATTTCTACCGCCGCTACGAAAAGTATCGCACCGATCTGGCGATCTGGGAGGCGCAGTATGGTACGGCGTCGGCTTCTGCCGGCCTTGGGACGCCGTCCGCGGCGAACCAGCCGGCGATCGTCCTGTCGTCGCTCTCGGCCGGGCAGGGGAGCAATCCGGCGAACGGCGGCGCGCGCTGAGGTGCAGCGGGCGCCGATCCGGGGCGGCGCCTGCAAAAAAGTCAATTTTGCTCTTGGCGAATCTGCCGGCCCTGCGCTAAGGGCCGCGCTCCCGGCAGGGTATGGTTCTTCGGAGCGCCATGCCGGACGATACTGGAACGGGGCCGTAGCTCAGCTGGGAGAGCGCGTCGTTCGCAATGACGAGGTCAGGGGTTCGATCCCCCTCGGCTCCACCAGATATCGGGCAATGTCATATACCGAAAAGGCCGCCGGTCCCGCCGGCGGCCTTTTCGGTATATGGCCGTCCGGTGGATTGACCGGGCTGGGCATTTGATCGACCCTTGCAGGCTGCGGGATCGCGCCCCACCTCGCTAGCCGCCCTCGTTTTTCCGGAATTTTAAGCCCATGCATTTCCTCGACCAGGCCAAGATCTTCATCCGCTCCGGCGCGGGTGGCCAGGGTGCGGTCAGCTTCCGGCGCGAAAAGTATGTCGAATACGGCGGCCCCGACGGCGGCGACGGCGGCAAGGGCGGGGACATCATCTTCGAGGCCGTGGTCGGTCTCAACACCCTGATCGACTTCCGCTACACCCAGCATTTCAAGGCACAGCGCGGGCACGGCGGCGCGGGCAAGAACCGCACCGGCGCCGGCGGCAACGATCTGGTCATCAAGGTGCCGGTGGGCACGCAGGTGCTCGACGACGACCGCGAGACGGTGCTGGCCGACCTGACCGAGGCTGGCCAGCGCGTGACCCTGCTGCGCGGCGGCGATGGCGGGCGCGGCAACCTCAGCTACAAGACCTCGACCAATCGCGCGCCGCGGCAGTGCGGTCCGGGCTGGCCGGGCGCGGAGATGTACGTCTGGCTGCGCCTGAAGCTGATGGCCGACGCGGGCCTGCTCGGCCTGCCCAATGCCGGCAAGTCGACCTTCATCAACCAGATCACCAACACCAAGGCGAAGGTAGGCGATTACGCCTTCACCACGCTGCGTCCGCAGCTGGGCGTGGTGCGCCATCGCAACCGCGAATTCGTTCTGGCCGACATTCCCGGCCTGATCGAGGGCGCGGCCGAGGGCGCGGGCATCGGCGACCGTTTCCTGGGGCATATCGAACGCTGCCGCGTGCTGATCCACCTGATCGACATCCACAGCGATACCGATCCGGTCGAGGCGATGCACATCGTCGAGGGCGAGCTGGAGGCGTATGGCGCCGGGCTGGACGACAAGCCGCGCCTTGTCGCGCTCAACAAGATCGACCTGGTCGACAAGGAACTGGTCAAGGCGTTCGGCGACGAATTGCTCGCGGCCGGCGCGGACCGCGTGTTCCCGATTTCGGGCGCGACGGGCAAGGGCATCGATGCCCTGCTCGATGCGGTGCTCGAATACCTGCCCGTCGCCACCGTTACCGAGCGGCCGACGGGCGAGGTGGTGGTCGAGGAAGATCGCAAGCCCTGGTCTCCGCTGGGCTGATGCGCCTGCCGGGCTGACGGGTTTCCTTTCCCGCATCGCCCGGCCGTGCGCAAAGCGGCCCGAAGCGCCCTTCCAGTCCCGTCACAATTCCCTTAAGCCGCGCCCTCATGAAGATCAGCCAGCTTGCCCATCTGACCGACGCCGCCACCTGCTCCCGGCTGGTGGTGAAGGTCGGTTCCGCCCTGCTTGTGGGCAAGGACGGGCAGCCGCGGCGCGAATGGCTGGCCGCGCTGGTGGCCGAAATCGCGGCGATGCGTGCGCGCGGGCAGGAAGTGATCGTGGTTTCCTCGGGCGCAATCGCGCTGGGCGCGCGCAAGCTGGGCCTCGCCAAGGGTGGTCGGGGCAGCCTGTCCGATGCGCAGGCGGCGGCGGCCGTGGGCCAGATCGCGCTCGCCGGGCTGTGGGCCGAACTGCTGGCCGGGCACGGCATCACGGCGGCGCAGGTGCTGCTGACTCTGGAAGACCTTGAAGACCGGCGGCGCTATCTCAACGTCACCGCCACGATGGGCACGCTGCTGGCAGCAGGCGCGGTGCCGGTGATCAACGAGAACGACACCGTCGCCACGCAGGAAATCCGCTTTGGCGACAACGACCGGCTCGCGGCGCGCGTGGGCCAGGCAGCGGGCGCGAAAGGCGTTCTGCTGCTGTCCGACATCGACGGGCTGTATGACCGCGATCCGCGCCAGCCGGGCGCGGTGCGCATTCCCGTGGTCAAGGGCGTCACGCCCGAAATCCACGCGATGGCCACCGGCGGATCGTCGTCGGGCCTTGGCTCGGGCGGAATGACCTCGAAGTTGCAGGCGGCCGAGATCGCCGAGATGGCGGGCATCGCCCTGGCGATCATCGACGGCCAGCCGCTTTCGCCCGTGCAGGCGGCGCTTGGCGCGGACCGGGGCACGCTGTTCCTGCCGCGCGGGCGCAAGCAGGCGCGCAAGGCATGGCTGGGCGGCAAGCTGCGCGTGCGCGGCGCGGTCCATGTCGATGCCGGTGCGGCGGCGGCGCTGGCGAAGGGGTCCAGCCTGCTGGCGGCGGGTGTCACTGCCGTGGATGGCGATTTCCGGCGCGGCGATGCTGTCGAGGTGCAGGGACCGGACGGAGCGACCCTGGCACGCGGGCTGTCGGAGTACGATGCCGCCGAATGCGCCCGCGTCATGGGCCGACAGAGCGCCGAGCACGAGGAAATCCTGGGCTATGCCCCGCGTTCGGCACTGATCCACCGCGACCAGATGGTTCTGATCTGATGGGGGCAGAATTGCTGGCGGTGACCGGCGCCACCGGGTTCGTCGGGCAGGCGGTGCTGGATCTGGCGCAGCGGCAGGGGCTGGAAGTGCGCGCGCTCGCCCGCCGCCCGCAGGAACCGCGCGCGGGTGTGGAATGGGTGCAGGGCGATCTGGCGGACAAGGCGGCGCTGCGGCGGCTGGTCGGCCGCGCCACCGTGGTCGTCCACATCGCCGGCGTGGTCAACGCGCCCGATCCCGCCGGGTTCGAGGCGGGCAACGTCGCGGGCACGCTCAACGTGGTCGAGGCGGCGATGAAGGCCGGCGTGCCGCGTTTCGTCCACGTCTCCTCGCTTTCCGCGCGGGAGCCGCAGCTTTCGGTTTATGGTGCGTCCAAGCTGAAGGGCGAGCGGATCGTTACCGCCGCCCCGCTCGACTGGTCGGTGGTGCGCCCCCCGGCGGTCTATGGCCCCCGCGATACCGAGATGCTGGAGCTGTTCCGGCTCGCCCGGCGCGGTTTCATGCCCTTGCCGCCAGAGGGCAAGCTTTCGATCATCCATGTCGGCGATCTCGCCCGCCTGCTGCTGGCGCTGCTGCCGGGCGGCGAGGACGTGACCAGCATGACGTTCGAGCCGGACGACGGCCAGCCGGGCGGTTGGACGCACCACAGCCTTGCCCGCGCCATCGGTGTGGCGGTGGGCCGGCGCGTCACCCCGATGTCGCTGTCGCCCGGCCTGCTGCGGCTGGGCGCCCGCGCGGATCGCTTCTGGCGCAAGGACCGCGCCAAGCTGACCGAGGACCGCGTCGGCTATATGTGCCATCCCGACTGGATGGCCGGCGAGGCGATGCAGCCGCCCGGGCATTTGTGGAAGCCGCAGGTGGAAACGCGCATGGGTCTCCACGCCACTGCGGCATGGTACCGCGAGGCCGGGTGGCTGAAATGAAGCGCCCACGCAACAAGAGGCATAGCCGATGATCAAGCGCGAACTCCTTGGCACGGCGCAAGTGCCCGGCGGGGTGGAGCTGAAGCTGTACCAGCACGATCGCGACTTCATGATCGTGCTCGGCCACAACGAACTGATGAGCAGCCGCATGAGCGGCTCGGAAGTCGCGCTCGCGGTGGAAACCTGCGCCCGGCTGGACAACAAGGCGTCTGCGCGCCTGTTGGTCGGCGGTTACGGCATGGGCTTCACCTTGCGTGCGGCGCTGGCCACGCTCGGCCCGAAGGCGCAGGTGGTGGTGGCCGAACTCGTGCCCGAAGTGATCGATTGGGCGCGTGGGCCGATGGCGGACCTTGCCGCCGGTTGCCTTGATGATCCGCGCGTCACGGTGCGCATGGGCGATGTCGCCGACGCCATCGGCAACGCGAAGGCGGAAATGCCCGGAGGCTACGACGCGATCCTGCTCGATGTCGACAATGGCCCGGACGGACTGGTGCGCCGCGACAACAACCGGATCTACACAAGCCGAGGCCTGCGCGCCGCGCGCGAAGCGCTCCGCCCCGGCGGCGTGCTTGCGGTCTGGTCCGCCGCCCCCGATCCCGCGTTCACCCGCCGCCTTCAGGAAGCCTTCACGGTGGAAGAAATCACCGTCCGCGCCCGCGCGAACGGCAAGGGACCGCGCCACGTCATCTGGTTCGCCCGCTGATCGCGGCCTAGTACAGGGCCACGCCGCTCGTGCCGTAGAACGTGCAGCCGGTGGACGCGGCGAGCGGGTGGGCGGCGAACCACGTCGTCGCGGCGGAGCGCGTGGGCAGCGGTGTTGCCATGCCGGTGCGCGCGTCGAACACGGTCAGCTTGCCGTAGGGATAGGTTTCAGCGCCCCAGCGGTCGGCGATGCGCAGGCCTTCGGGGGTGACTTCGCTCTGGTTGCGGATGGTGTTGGCGGAAAGGTCGCGGCCGGGGAAATCGGCGTAGAGCCTGTCGCCAAGGCCATAGGAGCCGACGAAAACCGGAACCGCCCCGTGATAGGGGCAGGTGCCATAAAGCAGCACCGCCGTGTCCTTGGCCGGCGTGCCCACCGCAGCCCGGAGCCGGGCGTAGAGCGCCTCTTGCCGGGCGGAGGCCTCCGCCCAGTTCATGCCGAGCTGCGTCACCAGCGTGCTGCCGCAGCCGATCATGCCCAGGAACAGGCCGGTGGCCGCGCGCGGATAGCGGCGGGCGAGCGCACACAGGCCGGCCGCCAGCAGCAGCGCGGCACCAAGCGTGCCGGCAACATTGTCGCGGTTGCCGATGCCGAAAGCGCCATCCTCGTAGAAGCCTACGGGCACGAAACCGGCGTAGCCCAGAACGAAGGCGACAAGGCCGCTGAGCGCGAGGAAGCGTGGTGACGGCGCTTCGAGCGATGGTGCAAAGGCGCGGCGGACCAGCGGGGCGGCGGCCACCGCCACAGCCACGCCGGGAAGCAGCGCGACGGGGTGGCCGAACGGTCCCGCCAGCACGCGCAGGGTCTGCCAGGGCAGCAACACGCCGAGCGTGCCGAAATCGGTGATGGCGGCCCGGACATAGATCACGGCGGTGCGCAGCGCGAAGTCGAGGGCGCCGCGCCGGGGCATCAGTTCGCCGCCGATCCACAACTGGAACGCGCATGTCGCGGCGAGCGGCAAGGTCACCGCCGCGACCGTCACCGCGAACCTGCGGTCGCGTCGCAAATCTCGCAATGACGACCCTTGCGCGGTCCACACGAACACCGGCACGGCCAGCAGCACGAACGCGAACAGGATGTAGGACAGCGCGCCCAGCAGCGCCGTCCCCGCCAGCGCGGCGAGCAGCGCAGGGCGGCGGCGCGTTTCGCCTTGCGCCAGTGCGACGACCAGCCACAGCGCCAGCGCGAAGCACAGCAGCGCCAGCGTCGCCATGTGGTTGGCATACCACATCCGCGTGGTGCTGAAGTGCGGCGCGCAGGCATAGGCCAGCACCAGCGGCAGCGCGAGCGGGGCGAAGCCGCGCAGACGGCGCAAGGCGTCGTGAAGCAGCAGCACCGCGCCCGCCAGCATCGCATGGTTGATCAGGTGCGGGCCGAGCGCGCTGCCCGGCATCGCTTTCCACGTGGCGATGTAGAGCAGGATCTGCGGTGGCCGCACGGCGAGGTTCGGCGCGGCGGCAAGTGTGCGGTACAGTCCCGCGACCGACTGGTCCGGGCTGGCCTTCAACAGCGCGAGGAAGCCCCAGTCGTCGGTGACGAAGCCCAGCCCGGCCACATAGAACAGCGCCGGAAGCACCACCGCCAGCAGCAGCACGAGCCGTTCGGCCAGCAGGCGCGGCGGGGTGGTTACGGACGTGCGCAAGCCATGCTCCGATCGGGAAGCCGGAGCCTAGAAGCGGTCGATATGATGTTCAACCTTTGCGGCTGGCAGCCGCCGGACGCCGGTCAGAATGCCGGATCGTAGCCGGGGGGCAGTTCGCCGGGCTTGTCCTCGGCGGCACCGGGGGCGTGAATGCCGCACTCGGTCTTGTCCCAGCCCTTCCAGCGGCCCGAACGCGGATCTTCGCCCGGCGCGACCTTGCTGGTGCAGGGGGCGCAGCCGATCGAGGGATAGCCTTCGGATTCCAGCGGGTGCCGGGGCAGGCCATGCGCGGTGAAGTAGCCGTCGAGCTGCTCCTTGTTCCACGATGCCAGCGGGTTGATCTTCAGCCGCCCTTGCGCGTCGGACTTGTCGATCTCGAAGCGCGGCAACCCGGCGCGGGTGCTGGACTGGAAGCCCTTGCGCCCGGTGATCGAGGCATCGAAGTGGAGCAGCGCCTTGGCCAGCGGCTGGACCTTGCGGATTTCGCAGCAGCCGTCCGGGTCCCACGACCAGCGCAGGCCATTGTCGTCCTTCTTCGCCAGCACATCGGCCTCGGGCGCGATGATCTGGAGATTGGTGAGGCCAAGATGCGCCGCGAGTTCGTCGCGGTAGGCGACGGTTTCGGGGAAGTGCTTGCCGGTTTCCAGGAACAGCACCGCCACGCCGGGATCGACCTCGGCAATCAGGTGGAGCAGCACCGCGCTCTCGGCGCCGAAGCTGGAGACGACCGCGAGGTCGCCGGCCAGCCCGTCGCGGATGACCGAGCGCAGCATGTCCTGCGTGTCGGTGCCGCGGAACAGGTTGTTCAGGCGGATCGCGTCGCTCTCGGTGAAGCGCGGCGCGGTATCGATCAGGTCGATCCGGCGATCCTGCTGCTGGCGCGTGGTGCTGCTCATGTGCGGTTAGGTTCCCTTCAGGTCACGGGTTTCAGCCGTGACGCTTGGCCCAGATCGCGGGACGGCCATCGACCGTCTTCTGGTAGACTTCAGGCCAGGTCGCGAAGGCCTTGTCGGCGGCTTCGCGGCTGATGTCCTGCTCGGGTGCGAAGCTGTCGAAGCCGCAGCGGCGCATGTGCGAAAGCTGGTCCACCAGCACGTCGCCCACGGCGCGCAGTTCGCCGGCATAGCCATGCTCACGCAGGATCCGCGCCGCCGAATAGCCGCGGCCTTCGGTGTAGGCGGGGAAGTTCACCTCGACCAGCGCGATGCGGTCGAGGTGGGGCAGCAGCGCGCGCGCATCGTCGCCAGGCTCGATCCGGACGGCGGTGGCGTTGGACTGTTCGGCAAAGGCGTCGACGGTGACGGCCGGATCGCCCACCGGCTCGTCATCGCGGTAACGCAGGGTCTGCTCAACCATAGATCGCTTCCTTGAACGGGGCCATGCCGATGCGGCGGTAGGTATCGAGGAAGCGTTCCCCGTCGCTGCGCTGGGCGAGATAGACATTGGTGGCCTTTTCGACCGCATCGACGATGCCGTCCTCGCTGAAGCCCGGCCCGGTGATCGTGCCGAGCGAGGTATCCGCCGCTTCCGAGCCGCCGAGCAGCAGCTGGTAGTTCTCGGTGCCCTTGCGATCCACGCCGAGGATGCCGATGTGGCCCGCGTGGTGGTGGCCGCAGGCGTTGATGCAGCCCGAGATCTTCAGCTTCAGTTCGCCCAGCTCGCGCTGGCGGCCAAGGTCGGCGAAGCGTTCCGAGATCTTCTGCGCGACCGGGATCGAGCGCGCATTGGCGAGGCTGCAATAATCGAGGCCCGGACAGGCGATGATGTCGCCGATCAGGTCGAGGTTGGCATCGGCCAGACCCGCCGCGTCGAGCTTCTGCCACAGCGCGTAGAGATCGGCCTTGCGGACGTGCGGCAGGACGATGTTCTGCGCATGGGTGACGCGCAGTTCGTCGAAGCTCAGCTCCTTGGCCAGATCGGCCATCAGGCGGATCTGGTCGGCGGTGGCATCGCCCGGAATGCCGCCCACCGGCTTGAGGCTGATCGTGACGATCGCATAGCCCGGCTGCTTGTGCGCGTGGGTGTTCTGGTCGACCCACAGCGCGAAGTCGGGATCGGACAGGTCGAGATCGTCGGACAGGCCGGCTTCGAAGCCGGGCTGCTCGAAGAAGCCCTTGATGCGCTCCAGTTCGGCCGGCGGCGGCTCAAGCCCAAGCGTGAGGATGTGCGCGAACTCTTCCTCGACCTGGCGGCGATATTCGTCGGCGCCGATTTCGTGGACGAGGATCTTGATGCGCGCCTTGTACTTGTTGTCGCGGCGGCCGTAGCGATTGTAGACGCGCAGGCAGGCTTCCAGATAGGAAATCATCTGGAGCGGCGGCACGAAATCGCCGATCACCGGCGCGATCATCGGCGTGCGGCCCATGCCGCCGCCCACGTAGAAGCGGCAGCCGATCTCGCCCGCGTCGTTCTGCACAAGCTGGATGCCGATGTCGTGCAGCTTCATCGCGGCACGGTCGGTATCCGAACCGATGATCGCGATCTTGAACTTGCGCGGCAGGTAATCGAATTCCGGGTGGAAGGTCGACCACTGGCGCAGCAGTTCGGCATAGGGGCGCGGATCGACGAGTTCATCGGCAGCGGCGCCGGCGAACTGGTCGGCCGTGGTGTTGCGGATGCAGTTGCCGCTGGTCTGGATGGCGTGCATCTCGACCGAGGCCAGATCGGCCAGCAGGTCGGGCGCCTGTTCCAGCTTGATCCAGTTGTACTGGATGTTCTGGCGGGTGGTGAAGTGGCCGTAGCCGCGGTCGTACTTGTCCGCGATATCGCCCAGCATCCGCATCTGCGCGCTGCTGAGCGTGCCATAGGGAATGGCCACGCGCAGCATGTAGGCGTGAAGCTGGAGATAGAGGCCGTTCTTCAGGCGCAGCGGCTTGAACTGGTCCTCGGTGATTTCGCCGGCGAGGCGGCGGCTCACCTGGTCGCGGAACTCCGCGACGCGGGTATCGACCATCTGCTGGTCGTAGCTGTCGTACTGGTACATGGTCAGATCACCCAGTTGCCGGCAGTGGGATCGGCAGGCTTGAGGGAAAGGTCGAGGCGGACCGTGGGGCCGAGCGCGCGGATACGGTCCTTGATGTGCGCGGGGCGCACACCTTCGGGCGTCTGCGTGGCGTCGATCACGTGGGTGTCGGTGACGATCTGCTTGGCGTTTTCGCGCGCGATGATCGCTTCCGCGCCTTCGGGCACGTCGACCGCATCGTTGACATGGCGCGACCAGCCTTCGCCGGCCCACCAGATCACGTCGCCGGTCCTGAGTTCGTTGCCGGTGATGATCTTCACTTTACGGCCTCCAGCACTCGTTGGATTTCCATCATGTCTCCCCGGCCTGCCACTTCACCGATGACGATGAGCGCAGGACTCCTGACCTTGTTGCTTGCCACCAGCGCGCCAAGGCCCGCCAGTTGCCCACGCAGCACCCGCATTTCGGGGCGTGCGGCGTTTTCGATCACGGCCAGCGGCATCTCGGGCGAGAGGCCGTCGGCAATGAGCTTTTCGGCGATCGCCTCGCTGGTGGCGACGCCCATGTAGATGACGAGCGTGCGGCCCACGCCGGCCAGCCCCGCCCAGTTCTGGTCCGACAGGCCCTTGCACTGGCCCGCGACGAAGCTGACGATGCTGGCGTTCTCACGGTGGGTGAGCGGAAGCTGTGCCGCCGCCGCCGCGCCCATCGCGGCACTGATACCGGGCACGACCTGCACCGGCACGCCCGCCGCGTGGCAGGCCTCGGCTTCTTCGCCGCCGCGGCCGAAGATGAACGGATCGCCGCCCTTGAGCCGCACCACGTCATGCCCGGCCAGCGCCTCGCGCACGAGCAGGGCGTTGATGTCCTCCTGCTGCATGGTGTGGCGCGCACGGCTCTTGGCGACGGAGACGAAGCGCGCGCCGCGCGGCGCCATCGCCAGGATCGCGGGATCGACCAGCCCGTCATGCACGACCAGCTTCGCAGCCATCAGCAGCCGCGCGGCGCGCAGGGTCAAGAGATCGGGATCGCCGGGGCCGGCACCGACCAGATGGACCGTGCCGACACGGGAATCGCCGGAAGGGAGGGTCTTGCTCATGCTCGCCAGATGGGACGGGGGCCGGCAAGGTGCCAGCGAGAATGGTTTGGGGGTAGGCTAGGTCAGCTTTAGCGTCACGCCTTGCCGCGTTCCGCGAGGATGCGCGCCACTTCGCGCAAACCATCGGAATCGCGCAAGTGCACGTCCGCCTGGGGGAAGGGGATTTCGACGCCCTGCTGACGGAACAGGCGCCATGCCGCCTTGAGCACTTCCGAGCGCACGTTGCCGACGCCCATTTCCGGATCGTCGATCCAGCAGACCACCTGCATCTCGATTGCGCTGGGGCCGAAGGCATTGAGCAGCACACCGGGCGCGGGATGTTGCAGAACCCGCGGGCTGGAACGCGCGGCTTCGAGCAGAAGGCGCTCGGCCAAGTCGATGTCGCTGCCATAGGCCACCCCCACCGGGATTGAAATGGCGACTTCTCTTGAGGAATAGGACCAGTTCTCGACCTGCGAGGTCATCAGGTTCTCGTTCGGGATCAGGTATTCGCGGTTGTCGCGCGTGGTGACGGACACGGCGCGGATACCGATGCTCTTGACCTCGCCGAAGGTGTTGCCCTTGCCGTCGCTCACCGCGATCACGTCGCCCGGCTTGATCGATCGGTCCATCAGCAGGATGATCCCGGCGATCAGGTTGCCGAAGGTCTTTTGCAGGCCGAAACCGATGGCAAGGCCGAACGCGCCGGAAAACACGGTCAGCGCGGTCAGGCTGATGCCCAGCACGTCGATCGCGGCGAAGACGGCGAAGGCCCAGATGGCCATGCCGGCCAGCTTTTCGGTGAGCACTTTCTGCGCGGCGTCCAGTCCGGTCATCCGCCGCACCATTGCGCGCGCGATGCGGGCGCCGAGCCGTGCGCCGAGGATGGCGAGGGCGACCACCAGCGCCATCCAAAGGGCGTTGAGCAGCGAGATGTGATAATGGCCGATGTCGATGGAGATTTCGTCCAGCTTGTCGTGGACGTCGCGCAGCGCACGGCTCACGTCGCGTAGCTGCTTGTTCACAGCAGCGCGCTCCAGGCGGCGAGGCCGCGTTCGAGATCGGCGATGAGGTCTGCGGTATCCTCAAGCCCGATCGACACGCGCACGCCGAAGCGGTCTGCGTCGGCCATGCCGGGGAGCGGCCAGGGCGAGGCGGTGCGGATCGTGGCCGGATCGACCGGCGTGGCAAGGCTTTCGAAGCCGCCCCAGGAATAACCGATGCCGAACAGCGACAGCGCGTCGATCAGCGCGTCGCGCGCTTGGGATGTGCCGCCCTTCAGCACGAAGCTGAACAGGCCGCAGCCGCCGGTGAAATCGCGCTTCCACAGGTCATGCCCCGGCGATCCGGGCAGCATGGGGCAAAGCACGCGCGCCACTTCGGGGCGCGCGGCCAGCCACTCGGCGATGGCGAGCGCCGAGGCCGTCTCGGCCGTCAGCCGCAGGTGCATCGTGCGCAGTCCGCGCAGCATGAGGGCCGCGTCATCGGGCGAGACGACATTGCCCAGCCCCTGCGCGCGCAGGCGCAGCTTGCGGTACCATTCCCGTCCGGCGGTGGCGCTGCCCATCATGCAGTCCGAATGGCCGGAAACGTGCTTGGTCAGGCTCATCACGGCAATGTCTGCGCCGTGTTCCAGCGCGGCAAAGCCCAGTGGCGAGGCCCAGGTGTTGTCCAGCACGGTGACGATGCCGCGCGCCTTGGCGATGGCGGCCAGTGCGGGCACGTCCTGCACTTCGGCGGTCAGGCTGCCGGGGCTTTCGAGCAGGACCGCACGGGTGCGCTCGCAGATCGCGGCTTCGAAAGCGGCCGTGTCGGTCGGATCGAACCAGCGCGTGGTCACGCCGAAATCGGCGAGCAGACCGCGCCCCATGACTCGGCTCGGTTCATAGGCATTGTCCGTCATCAACAGGACGTCGCCGGGGCGCAGCACCGTGAGCAGCGCGCCCGCGATGGCCGCCACGCCGGACGGATAGAGCACAGTGCCGCCGCCGTCCTCCGCCGCGCCGGGTTCGAGCCGGGTCAGCGCCTCGGCCAGCGCCCACTGCGTCGGCGCGCCGCGGCGGCCGTAATAGAAGCGTCCGTCCTCGTTGGCGGGGTGGGCGCGCAGGGCGGCCATGTCCGGGTAAAGGTGGGTGCTGGCCCGCCACACGGGCGGGTTGACGACAGCGGAAGGGTGGCCGGGCGTGCCGGTCCATTCGGGTCGGCGGCCAGCACCGGCAAGACGGGTGCCGGGCCCGCCGTGGGAACCGTCGTGTGGGTTGTCGCTGCTGCCGCTCATTGCGCGGTAAAAGCAGTATTTCCGCCGGATCACAAGGTGCCCGGCGGTATAGGAAGGCGAAGCCGGTCTTTAGCGGGCGGGCCCGGTTTCCTTGGGAAGCGCGGGATCGGCGCCCCATTCCGACCAGCTGCCATCATAGAGGGCGACGTCATCCTTGCCGAGGAGGTGGAGCGCGAAGATCACCACGTTGGCGGTCATGCCCGATCCACACGAACCGATAATCGGGCGGGACAGATCGACGCCCGCGGCGTCGAACGCGGCGCGCAGGGCTTCGGGCTTCTTCCATGTACCGTCGGGCGCGAACAGGCTGGCGTAGGGCACGTTGAGCGCGCCGGGGATATGGCCGCTGGCAAGACCGGGCTTGGTTTCGGCGACTTCGCCGGTGAAGCGCCCCGCGCCCCGCGCATCGACCAGTTGTTCGGCCTTGCTGTCGATATTGGCGAGGACGTCGGCTTTCGTGCGGACATTGCGATTATCGCTCCACACGGTGAAGTGGCGGTGGCGCAGCTGCTCGCGGCCTTGCGCGCAGGGGCGGCCTTCGGCTTTCCACTTGGCGATGCCGCCGTCGAGCAGCGCGACATTCTGCGCGCCGAACATGGTCAGCATGAACCATGCGCGGGTCGAGGTCTTGATCGGACCGTCATCGTAAACGACGATCCGGCTGCCATCACCAAGGCCAAGGCTTTGCATCCGGCTGGCGAATTTTTCCGCGCTGGGCAGGCTGTTGGCGACGGGGGCGCCGCTGTCCACCAGATTGGCGAGGTCCATGAACACCGCGCCGGGGATGTGGCACGCCTCAAACTCGCGCAGCGGATCGCGCGCGTGCTCGGGCAGGAATGCGCTCGCGTCGACGATGCGCAAGTCGCTCGCGCCCATCTCGTCCGCGAGCCATTGGGTCGAGACCAACGAATCCATCTTTTGCTCCTGCCTGCCTGCGTCCGGACCGTCTTTGCGGACTCGGAAGGGTCAGAGTAACCGGGGCGGAGGATAGCGTCGACCCCCAATGGCTCCGATCAGGAGGTCGTCAGGTATGCCGTGGTCGCGTTCAGGTATCGGGCAAGGCCAGCGCGCGCTGCCCAAGATCGGCCCAGATGCGCGGGCCGAGATCGAGGCGGAACGGCTGGAGCCGGTCGGCGGCAGGCGCGCTCTCCTGCCCGATGAGGAAGGCTGCGCGTGCATGAACAGCGCCGCCGCCGGGCGTGCTCGCCCAGGCATCGAACCGGGCCAGCGGCACGAACAGCGCCGCCTCGCCATTGCGGATCGGCGTGATCGCGGAGAGCGGTAGGCGGATTTCGCCCGGCACGGCCACTTCCTCGCCCGCCCCCAGATGTTCGATGCGGTGAAGCGGCGGGAAATCGGGTCCGGTCAGGCCGAGCTGCTCGTCCATCGACTTCGAGGCATGGGCGGACGTCATGTCCCCGCCGACCGCGATGTCGGTCATGGGCGCGGTGCCACGATTGGCAACCACGAGGCGGTAGGAGAGCGTGGTGCTGACCAGCGTTGCCGACAGGCGCGTAGCTTTGAGGGTTAGCACCAACGGTTCTGCGAAGCGCGGCTCGGGAAGGGGCGAAGCAGGGGTGGGCGGGGTGAAAGGCGCTGGCGCCGGTGTCGGCTTGGGCGCGTCGGTGCGAGGCGCGGGCGTGGGCTCCGGGACGGGGCGAACGATTTCGGGCACGGTCGGCGCTTGTGCCGCGCGGCGGCGCCAGAACACGAAGGCGCCTGCCGCCGCGGCGATGGCGGCAGCGAGCGCAGCGTAGGGGCGCCAGTCGAGATTCGTCGGAGCCGGCGCAGGTTCGGGCGCGGGGGAGGCGCTGATGGGAGGCATTTCGGTCGGCAGGGGCAATACTGCCGCAGATGGGGCCGGGGCCGCCGGAGTCGGTGCAGGGACCGTCGGCGCCGGTGAGACTGCGGACACGGCGCTGGTTGCGACCGGGCGCGGAGCAGGGGCGGCGCGCGGCGCAGGGCGCTGGGCCGGGCTGCGCGTCGCGGCAGGCGTCGGAATGACAATGGCCGGCGTGGGCGTTGGCGCGGGAGCCGCCGTGGCGCTCTCCGAAGGCGCGGGCGTGGCCGGACGCGGCGGTGCGGCACCGTCGTCGACCGGGCCGGCTGCGCGCGGCGTGGCGCTTGGGCTGGCAGGCGGAAGTTTGTAGTCGCCAACCGATTGTGCGCCCGCGCTTCCCGGCGCGAGCAGCGCCGCCAGCGCGGCGGTGGTAAGCGTGGTCCACTCCCTGTTCACGATTGCCCGGTCCCGTTCCTCGAATGTTTACCCCGCCAAGGCGGGCGGGGTTGAATAGCGGCTGAATGCCCGGTGCGAAACCGCTCACTTGCCTCCATCCGGGGACAGGTGCATGGCGCGATCGATCAGGAAAGGAGCCACCCTTCATGGCCGAAACCGGACCGATCCACCTTGGACGGACCAGCACGCTGCCCGCCTCGCCCGACGAGGCGGTGCTGGATTATGTGCCCAACCCGCGCACGGGCACGCTTTATCTCGTGCGCTTCGTCTCGCCCGAGTTCACCTCGCTCTGTCCGGTGACCGGGCAGCCCGACTTCGCGCATATCGTGATCGACTATGCGCCGGGCGAGACCATCGTCGAATCGAAATCGCTCAAGCTGTTCCTTGGATCGTTCCGCAACCACGCGGGCTTTCACGAGGACGTCACCGTGGGCATCGGCCAGCGCCTGTTCGATGAAATGAAGCCCAGGTGGCTGCGCATCGGCGGGTACTGGTATCCGCGGGGCGGCATCCCGATCGACGTGTTCTGGCAATCGGGCACGCCGCCCGAAGGCCTGTGGCTGCCCGACCAGGGCGTGCCCTCCTACCGCGGGCGGGGCTGAAGCCCATGACCGTGGGCGCCGATGCGATGGTGGCCATGGTCTGTGATGGACCCGGCCGCCCCTTGCGCGAGGAGCGCCGGCCGGTGCCGGTTCCTGCCCAAGGCGAAGTGCTGGTTCGCGTTCTCGCCTGCGGTGTCTGCCGCACCGATCTCCACGTGTGCGACGGGGAAATTCCGGCGCGCTATCCGGTGATTCCGGGGCACGAGATCGTGGGGCAGGTCCTGGCGCTGGGCGCAGGAGTTCAGGGCTTCGCGCTCGGCCAGCGCGTCGGTATTCCGTGGCTGGGCCATGCCTGCGGCATCTGCGATTATTGCCGCGATGGGCGCGAAAACCTGTGCGATGCGCCGTTGTTCACGGGCGCCACACGCGATGGCGGCTATGCCACGCACACCGTGGCCGACGCGCGCTTCTGCTTTCCGCTGCCGGACGGGATCGACGATGTCCATGCCGCGCCCTTGTTGTGCGCGGGGCTGATCGGCTGGCGCGCGTTCCGCATCGCGGGGCCGGGGCGGCGCATCGGGCTTTACGGTTTTGGCGGTGCGGCACATCTGCTGACGCAGCTCGCAGTGGCCGAAGGGCGCGAGATATTCGCCTTCACCCAACCCGGCGATACGCGCGGGCAGGCGTTCGCCCGTTCGCTGGGATGCGTTTGGGCCGGCGGTTCGGACGAGCGGGCGCCGCATGAACTTGATGCGGCGATCCTGTTCGCACCGGTAGGCGCGCTGGTGCCGGCGGCGCTCAAAGCGGTGCGCAAGGGCGGCCGCGTGGTGTGCGCAGGCATTCACATGAGCGACATTCCCGCATTCCCCTATGCCGACCTGTGGGGCGAGCGCGAGATCGTCTCGGTCGCCAACCTGACGCGCGAGGACGGGATCGGCTATCTGGGCCATGCACGGCTGGGGTGCGTGCACAGCCACATCACCACGTTTCCGCTGAGCGAGGCCAACGCGGCCCTCGCGGCGCTGCGCGAGGGCCGGTTCGATGGTGCGGCGGTGCTGGTGCCCTGAGCGAGCGGCGGCTACCAGCCGCGGCGGTCGTCATCCCAGCGCTGGGGCCGGCCAGCTTCCGAATCGATCCAGCGGCTGATCCGCATATAGTTTTCGCCGATGCCGCGGGCGGCGCGCCAGTCGCCCTCGCTGCACTCGTGGCGGCCCTTGTCTTCCAGCCTGTCGATCTCGCGGTGCATGCGCCATGCGGTGTCGCGGTCGATGTCGCCTTCGCTGGCCTCGCGCTGCACGCGGTTTTCAAGCACGGCGGCGAACCGGCCATTGCACGTCCGCTCGACCAGAATGCTGTCGCGGTCGCGCTGGGCATAGACGTTGCTGGCCCCGCCAGCCGCGATTGCCATCGTAGGGGTTGCCCAAGCACCGCCGTTCCAGCGCGGCGCACCCCAATCGTCCGCATGGGCGGTGCCGGCGATGCCCGCCAGGGCGGTGAAAGCGGCAAGTCCGGTGGCAAGTGTGCGTAGTGCGGTTATGAAATCCCTCCTTCGGTCCGGCAGTCCCCGGCCGGTGGAGCGATCATGCCCGCCACGCATTCGCGCAGGGCTGAACGGCGCATTTTACTGCGGTTAAGCTTCCCGGCCGGCACGCGGCTGGCGGATCAGGGGACGGGAATCTCGCGCACGGGATCGATCTTGACCGCTGGCGTGGTCAGCGGAGCTGCGGGATCGCGAAGCGGCCGGTCGCCCTTGCTGCCGAGCGGGGCGCCATCGATCGCCCGGATCAGCGGGGTCAGCAGCGGCACGTCGCCATTGTGGCGAACATCGTTGTAATGACTTTCGACGTTGTAGCGCGGCGCATCGGGCAGCAGCCACGATTGTTCGAGCGCACCCATCGCGGCAAGCACGCGCGCCTGCGCCACATAGGCGCCGGCGATCGCGGCATTGTAGTTGCTGCGTGCCTGCAGCAGCTCACGCGCAAGATCGATCACGTCGAGCGTGGTGCGAAGCCCCGCCTTTTCCTGAAGCAGCGCACCCTCATAGGCGGACTTGGCCGAGGAGACGGCGCCGGCGAACCGCTCGATCGCGGCGCTTTGGGCCTTCCAGTCGTCCCATGCGGAAGCGAGCGTCGCGCGGTTTTCGCGCAGCGATGCATCGATCAGGCGCCAGTCGGCGTCGTTCGCGGCCGATGCCTCGCCCACGCGGGCCTGGCGCAGGCCGCTTTCATAGATCGGACCGGAGATGATGACCTGCCCGCGCAAGTCGCGCAGATCCTGCCGGCCGGTCTGGTTGAAGACCGATGGAGGGTTCCACTCTTTGGAATAGTCAGCCTGTCCCCGCAGATCGACCCGGGGCATGAGGTCGGCCTTCGCCGAGGCCAGGCTGGCGCGCGAAACCTTTTCCCGCTGCTGCGCGGCGAGCAGGACGGGATTGTGCCCTTCGGCATACCCGTAGGCCTGTTCCAGCGTCTCGACCGGGAGGCGCAGCGGATTGGGAGCCGCGAGGGTGCCAGCCGGACCGCCGATCATGCGCAGGAACGTGGCCTCGCTGGCGGCGGCATCGCGCTGCGCGGTATAGACCTGCGCGCGGCCAAGCTCGACGCGGGTTTCGACCTGCTGCACGTCGGTGGAGGTTACTTCTCGCCCGGCGAAGCGGGCGCGGTTGTCGGACAGCTCGCGCTCAAGCGTATCGAGGTTGTCGCGCGCGATGGCCACGCTGGCGCGGTCGCGCAGCAGCCCCACATACGAGGTGATCGCATCGAGCATGGCCTGTTGCTCGGACGAGCGCAGCACCTGCCGCTGGTAGGCGAGCTGCGCCAGCGCGAAGCGCTCGGCCGCGGCGTTGCGGCCGAAAGTGAACAGCGGCTGGGTCAGGATCGCGGAGGCTGTCGCGCTGCGCGCGGTGCCATCGTTCCAGCCGTTGCCGGGCGCAAGCGTGCCGCTGCGGGTGAGCCCGTAAGTCAGCTCGAAATCCAGCTTGGGGCCATAAGCGGCGCGCGCTTGCGGCACGCGGTAGTCCACGCTTTTCACTGCCGACCGCTGTGCGAGCAGGGTGGGGCTGGTCCAGTAGGCGCGGCGGAGCGCATCGGGCAGCGCGGTGACGGCCGCACCCGCGGTGGCGGCTTCGGCCACGTCGGCGGGCGTGCCGTCGGGCAGCGAGACCGAGATGGGCAGGCCGTCCTCGCGGTCTTCCACCGCCGTGCTGTCCTGCGCCGAAGAGGCGGCCGGGATCAGCGCCGAGGCGGCGAGCAGGAAGGGGAGCAAGGTGCGGCGCATGGCTCTTGCCCCCTCAGTTGTCGCGGAAGGCGCGCATGAACTGGTCGCGCAGCGGCTTGGTCAGGTAGGACAGCAGCGAGCGGTCGCCGGTCTCGATATAGACTTCCGCGGGCATCCCGCTCTTGAGATCGAGCTGCTCGCGCTTCACGGCGGCGAGATCGACCGCGATCCGCACCATGTAGTAAGCCTGTTTGGCTTCCTGGTTCTCGCTACGATCGGTCGCGACATAGACGACCTTGCCCGGGATTTCGGGCGTGGATGCGCGGTTGAACGCGGAGAAGCGAACGCGTGCTTCCTGGCCCTTCATCACCTGGTCGATGTCGGTCGGGCTGATCATGGCCTCGACGACCATGATGTCCTTGTCGGGCACGATTTCCATGATCGGCTCCGCCGCGCGGACGACGTCACCGATGGCGGCGAAGGCGATCTTTTCGACCGTGCCCGAATAAGGAGCGCGGATCTCGCTGCGGTCCTGCTGGTCGGCGGCGGCCACCGAGCGCACCTGCTGCTGGTTGAGCGCGGTGTTGACCTGCGTCAGGTCGGTACCGGCCTGCACGCGGCGGGTCTGGGCAAGCTGGATCGACTGTTCCTGAGCCTCGGTGATGCGGGCACGGGCCTGCGCGATCTGCGCCTGGAGCGATCCTGCGTTGCCATCGAGATCGACTGCGGTGCGCTCAAGCTGGTTCAGGCGGTTGATGGTGACAAGCTGCTTGTCCCACAGATCCTTCACGCCCTGCCGTTCCGGCTCGATCAGGCGGCGCTGCTCCTTGAGCGCGGCGATCTGCACTTCAAGTCCGCGGATTTCCTGGTTGTACTGCGAGACGCGCGCGGCAAGCTGGGCGCGGATCTGCGATTCCTCGGTCTGGCGCAGGCGAAACAGCTTTTCCTCGTCGGCCATCGCCTTGCGCGCGGAAGCGGTGGTCGCGTTCGTCAGCTCGGCGGGGAACACGATGCGGCCGACGCCGAGCCGCTCGGCCTCGAGCCGGGCGCGCTGGGCCAGCAGCTGTTCGACGGTGAGGTTCGAGAGCGACGCGTCAATACCGGTAACGCGGTCGTCCAGCCGCATCAGCAGCTGGCCTTCCTTCACGTGTTCGCCATTGTGGACGAGGATCGATGAGATCACGCCGCCGGTGGGGTGGGCGATGCGCTTCACGCGCGATTCCACTCCGACCTGACCGCCGCCGATCACCGCGCCGCCGATCGGCACGATCGCCGCGAGCAGGAACAGGAGGGCGAACAGGCCGCCGATGGTCATCAGCAGGCGGTTGAGCAGCCGGGGATGCTCGGCCTTGTCCGCGCCGTCTTCCCACAGGACGGGCAGGATCTGCCGGGCGGGGTCGCTGGGCAGGGGGTGGTTCATGCCGAGGCTTCCTTGCCCTTGGGGCCTGCATCGTTGGAGGCCGCCGCTCCGGCCGGGCCGATGCGGGAGGGGTCTTGCCCTTGCTGGAGGCGGGCCATGACCGCGTCACGTTCGCCGAAATCGGCCAGGCGGCCGTTCTGCATCAGCGCGACGTGGGTGGCCGGGCCGAGCGTGGCCGGGCGATGGGTGATCATGATGACGATCCCGCCGCGCTGGCGGACGCCCATTACCGCGTGGGCAAGAGCGGCGTCGCCGGCGGAATCGAGGTTGGAGTTGGCCTCGTCCAGCACGAGCAGGAACGGATCGCCATACAGTGCCCGGGCAAGGCCGACGCGCTGGCGCTGGCCGGCCGAGAGTTCCACGCCGCCACCCGAGCACGGCGTCTCGTATCCATCGGGCAGAGCGAGGATCACTTCGTGCATCCCCGCCGCCTTGGCCGCCGCGATGACGGCTTCGGAGGTTGCGTCGGGATCGAACCGGGCGATGTTCTGGCCGATCGTCCCGTCGACGAGGTCCACCGTCTGCGGCACGTAGCCGAAGTAGCTGCCGAGCGTTTCGGCGTCCCACTGGTCCAGCGTGGCGCCGTCGAGCCGGACTTCTCCGCGCGCCGCCCGCCAGATGCCCAGCACGGCGCGTACCAGCGTGGTCTTGCCCGCCGCGCTGGGGCCGATGATGGCGAGTGCCTGACCGGGGGAAAGCGTGAGCGATACGCCCGACACGGTGAAGCGCTGCGTTCCCGGCGGCGCAACCCAGATGTCGCGCAGCGCCAGTTCGCCGGAAGGGCGCGAGAGTTGCACTTCGCGGGGCGGAGGCTTGCGGAAGGCGGACACGGCCTGGACCACGCGGCCCCAGCCGGTGCGCGCCGCGACCAGGCCGCGCCAGTTGGCGATGGCCTGATCCACGGGCGCGAGCGCGCGGCCCGACAGGACCGACGAGGCGAGGATGACGCCGCCGCTGGCCTTGCCGTCGATGACCAGAAGTGCGCCGACCGAGAGGATCAGCGATTGCAGCAGCATGCGGAACGTGCGGCTGGCGCCGCCCAGGCGGGCGACGGTGCGCGACAGGTAGGACTGCGCCTCGATGAAGCTGCCTTCCCAGGCCGAGGTGCGGTTGACCAGCCGTTCCTGCATGCCCATCGCCAGAGCGGATTCGGCAAAGCGGATTTCGGATAGCGCGGCGGCGGAACGGCGGCTGGTGATGTTTGCCAATTCGCGCGATCCGCCCTGCGTGCGGCGGTTCGAGATCAGCGCGATAGCGGCCATCACCACCACACCGGCCAGCGCCGTCAGCCCCAGCCACCAGTGCAGCGCGGTCAGCACGATCAGGAACATGATTACCCACGGCAGGTCGATCAGCGCGATCGGACCCTGACCGGCAAGGAACGTGTGGATGGAATCGAGGTCACGCGTGAATTGCAGGCCATCGCCCTTGTCGGGACCATTGCGCAGCGGCCGGGTGACCGTGGCGTAATGCACGGCCGTGAAGAGATCGTCATGCACGCCATTGGCGACGCCAAGCAGGGCTTCGCTGCGGATCGCCTCGAACACGGCCTGGAAGGCGTAGACGAGAACCAGCATGAAGAAGAGGCCGATCAGCGTCGGGATACTGCGGCTGGGCAGGACCGAATCGTACACCAGCATCATGTAGGCAGAGCCGGCGAAAACCAGTACGTTGAGCAGTAGGCTGGCGATGCCTACGAGGATGAGGCTGCCTTTGTAACGGCGCGCAAATAGGTTCAGGAACTGGCGATCCACTTGGCTTGGTCTCCCCCTACCGCGTGGGCTAGAAGAAACCCGACGGCCCCGCAAGCGGCAAAGAAGAGGAGCCTCTTGCGCAAAAGTGTTGCGCAAGCATGACGAAGCCGGAAATCAATGCCGGCGTTTGTGCCGGATGCTGTTTTATTCGACTGTTCGTGCTCCCTCGATCATCAGCTCGCACCATACTCCCTTGCGGTCAAAGCTGATCTCCACGGCATCGAGGCCAGGCTGGGGCATGAGCAGGCGGGTGCCTATGCCTTCGCGTTTCGGTGGCACTACTGGCGGTCCGCCAGTCTCTTTCCACAGGATGTAGAGGTTGCGCCCGTCCGAGGCGATGAACCAGCTGAGTTCGATGCGGCCCTTCGTGTCGGACAGCGCGCCGTGCTTGACCGCATTGGTGGCCAGTTCGTGCAGGGCCATGATCAGCGGGATGCAACTGGCATCCGGAATGATGCACGGCTCTCCCTGGATGCGGATGCGCTCTCCAAAACCGAACGGGGCCAGCGTGCGTTCGGCCAGTTCGGGCAGGCGGCCTTCGGCTTCGGTGCCGATGCGCAGAAGGTCGCTGGCATGGGCCAGTCCTTCGAGCCGACTGGAGAACTCGCGGTAGAAATCGAGCGGCGATTCTGCCTTCGGCCCGCGTGAGGCCAGCGCCTGGATGATCGCCAGCATATTGCGGACCCGGTGGCGTAGCTCGCTGTTGAAGCCTTCCGCCTGTAGGTGCAACTGATCGAGTTCGCGCACGAGGCCGCGCAACGAGGCGCCTACGGCGATGACCAGCGAGGCGGACAGCGCGAACAGCACGAAGAACGCGGTGCGCACGGGGTTGATCTCGGCAAACCAGGGGCCGCCGCCGAACAGGCGCTGCGACATCATCGCGGCAATCCACGCAAACACCACGGCAAAACGCGCGTCGAGAATGAGCGATGCGATCAGCAGGCTGGGCCAGTAGGTGAGAAACGGCAGGCCCAGCGCGCCGCGGTCGAACAGTGCACGCAGCGCGGTGGGCGCGGCGAGCAGGATCAGAATCCAGCCCACCTGCTCGACCAAGGAGCGTCGGCGGGTCAGCGCTCTGCGGACCGCCGCACCTCTGTACATGGAAATTAGCTCCCAGTGTTCGGACCGCCGTCCAAGCTTGGCAATGTTTTGTCCGGATCGGATCATTTAGGGCCGACCGACGTCCAACGCCATATGAAACATGATAATGTTCGGTGACCCAACCGCAAAGATACGCGATTATCCGGGGGTTAACCAGTAATTCAAAGGTCGCAGGCAGACCTTGCGGGTGCGTCGAAGGCGGCTTCAGGCCGCGACCGGCAGGTTCCAGGCGCGCGGCGGTGCGAGGCGCAGCGCGTCGGCAATGGCGATCAGCGTGGCGATGGCGCGGGCTTCTTCCGCAGTGAGGCCCGCGAAGTCCGGAAGGAACGCGCGGCAGGCCTGCAGCAGGTTGCCGGGATTGCGCTCCAGCTCCGACCGGTAGTGCTCCAGCGTTTCACAGCCGTCGATATCGGCCCAGATCAGGCCGGACGGGGCAGGGCGTTCGTGAAACGACCAGAGCGCGGCGACCGCGCGTTCGGCGGCATCGCGCGCCTGGTCGGCGATCGCGGCGCCCGATGCGCGGGCTTTCAGCTTTTGGCGATAGCGGCGCTGCCGCTCGGCGTTGGTCATGGCCATGGTGCCCGCACCATAGCGCGGGGCCGCCAGCGAAGCGTTAGGGCGGTGTTACGTAACCACCCTGATTGCGCCCCTCCGCGGCCTTATCACTCGCCGGGATCGCTCACGGCCAGCAATGCGAGCTCGGTGCGGTTCTCGATGCCGAGCTTCTGGTACATGGCGTGGAGGTAGACCTTGACCGTCCCCTCGCCGATGTTCAGCTCCTGCCCGATGTCGCGATTGCGCATACCGCGCGCCACCAGCCGGGCAATCTTGCGCTCGCGCGGATTGAGCCGGTCGAGAGGGCCTGCTTGCGGGCTGAGCGACAGGTCGAGCGCGCGCTGCAGGAACATCGGCGCAATCGCCTTCTGGCCCGTGTGGACCTTTTCCAGAACGCTCACCAGCTCGTCCTCGGCACCGTCCTTCGATACGATCCCGTCCACACCCGCGCGCATGACCGCCAGCAGCTGGCGGTCGTTGATTTCTGCGGTGAGCAGGACCACGGGGCGCTTGTCGCCGCGCGCGCGCAACGCTTCGAGTGCCTCCACGCCGTTCATTCCCGGCATGTTGATGTCGAGCAGCACGATCGCCGGATCGTGGGTTTCCACTGCGGCCAAGGTCTCCTCGCCGCTGGCCGTGGCGGCGACAACCTGGAACGGCGTGCCGCGAAGCACAGCCTCTACGCCCGCGCGGATGAAGCCGTGGTCGTCTGCAACAAGTACGGGAATCATGCGGCGATCCTTGCAGGTAAAGCGATGTCGAGCAGGGCGCCCGGCAGGTTGTCGGCTATGTCGAGCCGGCCGCCCAGCGCCTCTACCCGTTCGCTGATCGAACGGGGGCGGCAGTCTGCCCGGTCCTTGGGAAAACCATCGCCGTCGTCGCTAATCCGCAACCGCAAAGATTCACTCTCCCCGGCAATCGATACCGTCACCTGCGAGCAATGCCCGTGGCGTGCGGCATTGGCAACACCTTCGCGCACCAGCTGGCGCAACTCGTAGGCGAGCTGGATCGAGACCGGCAGCTGGCTGACGGCGGAATCGAGGCGTGTCTCGATGTGCCAATGGTGGGCCAGTTCGACGAGAAGCACCTGAAGTTCCTCGACAAGGTCGGTGCGGCGGTCACCGTCCTCGCCCCGACGCAGTCGGTCGATCATCGTGCGCAACTGCGTTTGCTCGCGGCGTAGCGCTTCCTTGATCGCGTTGATTTCTCCGTCGGGATCGTTGCCCTCGCGTATCCAGCGGCGCAGCGCCTCGATGCGGAACAGCGTACCGGCCAGGAATTGTGCCACGCTGTCGTGCAGATCGCGGGCCAAGGCGTTGCGGATCCCCGAAACTGCCGCATCCTGCGCGAGCGAGGCCATTTCCTCGCGGTCGAGCGCGAGACCGATCTCGCGGGCGAACGCCCCTGCGCTGGGCAGGTCGTCGACACACAGATCGGGGATGCCCCAGACCAGCAGTTGCCCTTGCCCGGTCGCGGTGGAGATCGACACGAGGATCGCCTCGGTGATCTCGCAGTGGGCCGCCAGCGGCACGGATATAGGACCCGCTGTGGCGACAAGACCGACGCCGGCCACGCTGGCGATACGGCGATGGCGGGCCGTATCGAACAGAGTCGGCGGAATCTGCTGGGCAAGGTCTTCTGCCAGCGCGCCGGGCCCGACCAGCGTGTGCGTGCACACGTCGTCGAAGTCGCGGACCACGTCGACGAAGGGCTCCTCGTTGCGGAGCAGGGCAATGGCCGCGCCGCGTGCGCGCAGCGCCTTGCGGACCTGGACGAGCGCTTCGGCCATGACGCGGATACGGCGCTCGCCGGGGATGCCCGGGGGTTCGGGCAACTGCACCGGACGGAGGAGGCGCTGGTCGCTGCTCAGCCACACCATCATGATGGAGAGAACCACCATGTAGATCTGGCGTCGGCCGAAGCGGTAGATGTCGAGATCGAGGTGGAGGTAGTAAAGCGCTCCGCCCACCAGCGTGTTCGCGGCGAGGAGGCCGAGGGCGGTCAGCGCGATCCCCGTCCAACCCCAGCGCAGGCTCGCGGTGACCAGAAGAAACGCGGCGAAGGCCATGAAAGGGCTGGCAAAATCGCCGCTGCCGGTTTCGGTGAAATAGACTCCGGCGATGAACGCCGCGATATCCAGCACATGGACCAGCCTGGCCAGGCGGAACTCGTACCACCAGCTTTCCCAGGCCAGGATGACGAGGGCGGCGGACAGCATCAGATAGCCTGACAGAATGGCTAGTCCGATGGTCGCAGAACGCGCTGGCTGGCCGGGGTCAACCAACACTGCCAGCAGGAACACGAACGCGAGGATTGCCCGGCTTGTCGCCAGGATCTTGCCGGTGCGGCGCATGAACATACGATTGCGCTCAGCGCGTGTCATCGCCCCCCTCCCTCTCCATCCGTGCTGCACAATCGCGGCCCTGACCGGGCGCTTAGCCCGAAATGGTTTTCACCATCTTGCGGCATCGGGCGTATTAGCCCATTTTCGACGGGCAATGGGTCAGAAAAACTATCACCCCTTCAAGGCGGCCATCTCGCGGGTCGCGAAGGATGGGGCCGGACCCGCAAAGCGCGAGCCCGCCGCCGGAGCGGAGAAGCCCTGTGGGGGGCAAGAGGGCGGCGAAGACCAGATGACGGCGTTGCAATTGCCCGGGGATGAAGGCCCGCTCGACGCGCTGACCTCGAAGCAGCGCGCCGTGCTCGACCTCCTCATCCAGCACAAGACCTCAAAGGAAATCTCGCGGTTGCTCGGCATTTCGCCGCATACTGTCGATCAGCGAATCATGCTGGCGCGCGCCAAACTGCAAGTCGCGACGCGCGGTGAAGTGGCGCAGGCATACCGGCGATTGCTGGACGAACAGCGGATTCCGGCGCCGAACGGCATATACGAGAGATCCGTATATGGGTCTTCCCACGTCGAAGTCCCCGGCTCCGCCATGCATAGCCCGGATCGGGAAGACGAGGTGCCGGTCCGCCAGCCGAACAAGCTTTTCCGCTCGCTGCCATCACAAGCGGCAGCGGTGGGTCCTGACGGTACGACGGAATACTACCACGTCCTCCCGGAGATTTTCGACGGGCCGAATGGAACCCTGCTGCGTCTCGGCGCGATTGCCGTGATCACCGTGTTTCTGATCCTCATCATTCTTGGCGGGCTGACGATCTTTTCGCAGCTTTCCGAGATACTGGGACACTGACCCGCTCGAAGTCTCCCGTTCATGGGGCCCGGTACGGCCGGGGGAGGGGGAAACATGAAGTTCGAGACGATGACCGGGGCAGCGATGTCCACCGACGTGGCGCAGCTGCGCATTACCCGTGATCTGCGCGACGCAGAGGCGGCGCTGGACGAGGCGCTGATCCGTCAGGCGCGGCTGCTCGCCACGATGGTCGATGCCCGCCGCGAGACCGGCGTTGCGCCGTTCATGGGGCAGGATGCCTTGATGCGGCTGCACAAGTCGCAGCAGGGGCTGCTGGATGCCGGTGGCGAACTCGCCCGCGTGCATGGCCGCCTGAGCCACATCGCAACCGAAACCAATGGCGGCAACGACGCCTGCCCGCCGGCCGCGAAGCGCGCCGAGGAGGAGAACGCGGCGACGAGGGCAGCCTGATGACGGCTTGTCTTCCGGCGCCCCGTGGACTTGTGTGATGCGCAATGCTCTCGCTTTGGATCCCACGCATCATCCTCGCCCTCACGGTGACTTTCGTCGTCCGCAGAGGTGGTGAACCGGAGCGGCTGGTTGCCGCAATCCTGTTCGCCACCTTCGGCCTCGACGTCGCCAACCATGCCTGGTTCGGCGATCCGGGGTGGTTCGCGGTCAATCCCGGGCACCTGGTGATCGATGGCTGGGCCTTCGTCACCCTCCTCTGGATTGCGCTGCGCGCCAATCGTGGGTGGCCGCTCTGGGTCAGTTCGTCGCAGGTAATCGTGGTGCTCGGCCACTTCGCCAAGCTCTGGGAACTGGATACGGTGCGTTGGGCCTATTGGGTCATGACCCAGGTGCCTTTCGTGTTCCAGCTTGGAGTGCTGGCGCTGGGGACGGCGACGCACATTGCCCGCCAGCGACGGATCGGAGCCTATCACGCTTGGCGGATATCCTGACTTTCTTTCACGCGGCGGCATCGCGCCTTGTCGGTGTCGGTCGCAGACTGGATACAGCATGACAGTTCGTTCGATGATCGCGGCGGGGCGCACGGGCATTGCTGCCCGGCTCTCGCCGCCCGCGCCATCGGGTCAGCCAACGCCTTTGGGAGGGCGCGGCGATCACGAAGCTCCCTCACTCGTCCCGGTTGACGGGCGGGGCCGCGCCGCGCTCGCGCTGGCGCATGAATTCTACGTCGGCCGCCGCCGACGTGAACGCTTTCTCACCGGTGACCTGTTTGGCGAACCGACGTGGGACATCCTGCTCGATCTATACGTCGCGGCACGCGAGAACCGGCGGGTTCCGACGACCAGTGCCTGCATCGGCGCGCATGTGCCGCCGACGACCGCGCTGCGCTGGCTGCGCATCCTCGAGGCGCGTGGCCTGGTCGAGCGTGAGGACGATGGCCGGGACGGGCGGCGTACCTTCGTGCGCCTGACGGGGCGAGGCCTTGCCGCCATGGATGGCTGGCTCAACGGGATGATGGTGTCGCTGGAAAGGGCCTTGGCCCATTTGCCCCCGCCTGAAGCAGCCGCAGGCGAAACGGGTGAAAGCAGCGACGCGACGACGTGACTCTGCCGTCCCGCCGCGTGGCAGGACGGCAGCATCGTTGATCGATCAGCGGCGGTAGTAGCGGCAGTTGCGGCGGTTCTTCCGGGCGATCTCGTGGCCGGCGATGCCGCCCGCGGCGGCACCCAGAACCGTGCCGGTGGTGCCGCCAGCGATCACGTTCCCCAATACGGCACCGCCGACCGCGCCGATCACCGCGCCGCCGGTCTTGCTGATGCGCTTGCTGCAATTGCGCGCTTCGGCGGGATTGGCCGCAAGCATGGCCAGAGCGCCGGTGGCGGCGAGGATAACGCGGGCCGGGGTCTTCAGGATCATGCGATGTAACTCCTTGATGTGGATGAATGCATAAACGGCAATCCTAGCCGGTGCCTGCGATAGTACGCCAGCATCATGCGGCGAACCGTCCGTCGCAGCGGCAGGTCCGACTGGCGAGGGATGCGTCAGGAATTCTGTTCCCCCAAGCGTTCGCCGCGTTGGCGCACTTCAAGCACCTTGCGCTGATCGTCGAGCCTGAGGACCAGATCGGCGCGCGCGGGCATTTCGGCCAGGATGTGCCGTGTCAGCCGCTCGTAGTGCATCACGAAGCGCGCGATCTCCGCGTTGTTCATCCCACGGCCCTCCCTGCGGAGCGGCTCCTCCTGTTCGCCGCGCCACCGGGCGACGATGTCGAAGCCGGGCGCGGCCAGAAGCACCAGCAGATCGATCCGCTCGAACAGGGCGCGGTAGGGGCCGGCAAGCTGGTCGTTGACGTATCGGCGCCAACGCCCGTCGGGATCTTCGTCGCGTTCCAGCACGTTCACGGGTGCGGAAAGCGCGGTAGGGGGCTGGGGCAGGGCGCCTACACACCATCCTTCCAGCACCAGCGCCTGCGTCGCCAGGGGGGCTGTGCTCCATGTGCCGCGCGGTGTCCGGTCGTCCTCGCCCTTGTCGAAGCGGGGAAGGGGCGCCTGCTCGCCGCGCGCCACCGCATCAAGCGTGTCGAGACCGAGTTGCAGGTCGTGCGTGCCGGGTACCCCGCGCGTGCCGAGCAGCGGGTGGACCGTTGCCGCGAGCGAGCGGCGCTCTGCGTGGGTCAGATAGAGATCGTCCAGGGACAAGGTGGCAGCCGGAATGCCCGCTTCGTTCAAAGCCCGGACCAGTGCCGCGGCGAGCGTGGATTTGCCCGAGCCTTGTGCCCCGCACAGGCCGACGACGAGAGGTCGCGGCGGGCGGGGGAGAGCGAGCTGTCGCCGCACTGCATCCGCCAGCGACGACAGTGCGGATAACTGCCCGTTCTGTTCCTGCGTCATGTGCTTGCACCTTTTATCCGTACGGATAATATATCCGGATAAACAGACGAGAGAGGACCGCCATGCCCCGCTTCACTGCGCTGGACGAGCGTTTTGCGCATCAGATCCCCGAGCCGTTCCCTGCGACTGTCACTTATCACCGCGATTGGCGCGAGAGCCTGTTTCATCATATGCACCCCAAAGACCGGCCGGGCGACGTGGTCATTCTCACACTCGCCCACTACCCTGCGCGCGGCGTGATGGACTCGCTCCAGCTTGGCCGCGTGGGTGCCGCGCCGACCTTCGCGCTGCATGAGCGCAAGGTCGATGGTGACCAGGACGACTTCCGCGTCGGCCCGGTGACGATCGACGTGGAGGAGCCGCTGAAGCGCATCCGCATGCGTGTGGCCGAAACGGCGGAGGCCCCCGTGGCCATGGACCTGACCTTCACGGCGCGGACCCAGCCCTACGGCCTGCGCCGCGGAACGATGAAGGCCGGGCACGACATCGTCTGGGACCAGTCGCACATGTTCCAGTCTGGTCGCTATGATGGCTGGTATCGGCACGAAGGCGTGACTTACGAGGTCAACGACTGGGTCGGCCAGCGCGATCACAGCTGGGGTATCCGCACCCATGATCGCTGCCCTTGCTGGATCTGGCTGGCGATCCAGCTCCCGGAAGGAATGCTGGCGGTGTGGCACTGGGAATATCCCAATGGCGCTATCGTTTTTTCAGACGGGTGCTTCGCGCCGGCGGACGGGAGTGCGCCGGTGCCGGTCACGCGCTTCCATCACGATCTGCACTGGCTCGACGTGGCCGGCAACCCGACCAGCTACGAGCGCATCGGCGATCATGTGATGGGCCTGGCCGGTCACGTGGCCTTCACGCTCGAGGGCGGACGGGTGATCGAGATCGAGGCGACGGGCCGCTGGGCGCAGCGCTACAGCGATCCGTCGCAGCCTTACGACCCCAATGCGGACCACGCCCCGGTCGGCGGCGGGCTGTGCGAGATGATGGTGGAAACGAAGGACGGCTCGAAGGGTACCGCGATTTATGAAGTGACCGGCCAGTGGCATCACAAGTACTTCCCTCTCGCCCGGGGCCGTGCGTTTCCGCCGCACGCCTATACCCCTGCGTTCGACGAGCGGGCGCGTTGAACCCTCGCGGAGGGCAGCGATCCGACTCCCTCCGCCTTGACCGTATGATGCCCCTCCTGTAGGGGCGCGCAATTCCGCAGGTGGATTCGCCATGCGGGAAGAGCTGAACATTGCCGGTGCGCGCAGGGCTTCCGCCTTTCGTAACCCGTCAAAGTAACCCGGTGCCGCTGTTGCCGGGTGGAGCGTTTTCGGCTCACTCTGCGCGTTTCCGGCCCGGCATTCCGGCCACCGGCGGCATGCTGCGTGAGATATTCCGCGAACTCTTCATCCGATCCTTCGGTTTCGCCACAAGCAAGGTGAAGAGTACTTCATGCCCACGATCAACCAGCTGATCCGCAAGGGTCGCGAACCGCAGAAGGCCAAGTCGAAGGTCCCTGCGATGGAGCAGAACCCGCAGAAGCGCGGCGTTTGCACCCGCGTCTACACGACCACCCCGAAGAAGCCGAACTCGGCGCTTCGCAAGGTCGCCAAGATTCGCCTGACCAACCAGCGCGAAGTCATCTCCTACATCCCCGGCGAAGGTCACAACCTTCAGGAGCACTCGGTCGTGCTCATCCGCGGCGGCCGTGTGCGCGATCTTCCCGGCGTGCGCTACCACGTCCTGCGCGGCGTGCTCGACACGCAGGGCGTGAAGGACCGCAAGCAGTCGCGTTCGAAGTACGGCGCCAAGCGTCCGAAGTGATGGCGCTGGCGGGGCCGGGCGAATCGCCTGCGTGCTGCCGCCGCACCATCTCGCTGGAATACTGAGGGCCTCGGCCCGATCGGAAGGAATACAAGATGTCCCGTCGTCGTCGTCCGGAAAAGCGGGTGATCCTGCCCGATCCGAAGTTCGGTGATCAGGTGCTGTCGAAGTTCATGAACAACCTCATGCTCGATGGTAAGAAGTCGGTCGCCGAAAGCATCGTCTACGGTGCCATGGAAACCATGCAGACCCGCGCCAAGGCGGACCCGCTGCAGCTGTTCCACGATGCGCTGAACAACGTGAAGCCGCAGATCGAAGTGCGTTCGCGCCGCGTCGGTGGTGCCACCTACCAGGTTCCGGTCGAAGTCCGCACCGAGCGCGCTCAGGCGCTGGCCATCCGCTGGCTGATCACGGCTGCGCGCAACCGTTCGGAAACCACCATGGCGG
Organism: Novosphingobium sp. KCTC 2891; assembly: GCF_025938155.1. Taxonomy (GTDB): domain Bacteria; phylum Pseudomonadota; class Alphaproteobacteria; order Sphingomonadales; family Sphingomonadaceae; genus Novosphingobium. The sequence goes on from NZ_JAPCZG010000001.1 coordinate 132,144, forward strand.
CGCGTCTCTCGGGCGAACTGCTTGATGCGGCCAACAATCGCGGCAACGCGGTGAAGAAGCGCGAAGACACGCACCGTATGGCCGACGCCAACCGTGCGTTCAGCCATTACCGCTGGTAAGGTTCCCGTCTTTAAACGGTCACGCAAGTAACCATATGGGGCGAGCCTGACACCACAGGCTCCCCCAGCACCCAAGGAAGACTCCCATGGCCCGCAGCCATCCGCTCGAGCGCTACCGCAACTTCGGAATCATGGCGCACATCGACGCCGGCAAGACGACGACGACCGAGCGCATTCTCTACTACACCGGCAAGTCCTACAAGATCGGCGAAGTGCACGAAGGTGCCGCGACGATGGACTGGATGGAGCAGGAGCAGGAGCGCGGCATCACGATCACGTCGGCCGCGACGACCTGTTTCTGGAACGACCATCGCCTGAACATCATCGACACCCCCGGCCACGTCGACTTCACCATTGAAGTCGAGCGTTCGCTGCGCGTGCTCGACGGCGCGGTCGCCGCGTTCGACGGCGTTGCGGGCGTGGAGCCGCAGTCGGAAACCGTGTGGCGCCAGGCTGACAAGTACGGCGTGCCGCGGATGTGCTACATCAACAAGCTCGACCGCACCGGCGCGAACTTCTATTACTGCGTGCAGACGATCATCGATCGTCTGGGTGCGAAGCCTGCGGTGCTCTATCTGCCGATCGGCGCGGAAGGCGACTTCATCGGTCTGGTCGACCTGGTCGAGCAGCGCGCCATCATCTGGAAGGACGAAAGCCTCGGCGCCGAGTTCTTCTACGAGGAAATCCCGGCCGACATGGCCGACAAGGCTGCCGAATACCGTGAAAGGCTGGTCGAGCTCGCCGTCGAACAGGACGACGAGGCGATGGAAGCCTATCTGGAAGGCAACCTTCCCGACGTGGCGCAGCTGAAGGCCCTGCTTCGCAAGGGTACGCTGGCGCAGGCCTTCGTGCCGGTGCTGTGCGGCTCCTCGTTCAAGAACAAGGGCGTGCAGACGCTTCTCGACGCGGTTGTCGACTTCATGCCTTCGCCGCTCGACATTGCCGACGTGCAGGGCGTGAACCCCGACACGGACGAGCCCGACACTCGCAAGACTGCGGACGATGCGCCGTTCTCGGCGCTGGCGTTCAAGATCATGAACGACCCGTTCGTCGGTTCGCTGACCTTCACCCGCATCTATTCGGGTACGCTGACCAAGGGCAGCTATCTGAACTCGGTGAAGAACAAGAAGGAAAAGGTTGGCCGCATGCTGCTGATGCATGCCAACAGCCGCGAAGACATCGACGAAGCCTATGCGGGCGACATCGTGGCGCTGGCGGGTCTCAAGGAGACCACCACCGGCGATACGCTGTGCTCCGAGCGCCAGCCGATCATTCTCGAGCGCATGGAATTCCCTGAGCCGGTGATCGAACTGTCGGTGGAACCCAAGACCAAGGCCGACCAGGAAAAGATGGGCCTCGCGCTCAATCGCCTCGCCGCCGAGGATCCCTCGTTCCGCGTGTCGACCGATCACGAATCGGGGCAGACCATCATCAAGGGCATGGGCGAACTTCACCTGGAAATTCTCGTCGACCGCATGCGTCGCGAGTTCAAGGTAGAAGCCAACGTCGGTGCGCCGCAGGTGGCCTATCGCGAATATCTCGCGAAGCCGGTCGATCTCGACCACACGCACAAGAAGCAGTCGGGCGGCACCGGCCAGTTCGGCCGCGTGAAGGTCAAGGTTGCTCCGGGTGAGCGCGGTTCGGGCTTCGTCTTCAAGGACGAGATCAAGGGCGGTAACATTCCGAAGGAATACATCCCCGCGATCGAAAAGGGCTTCCGCGAAACCGCCGAGACCGGCTCGCTGATCGGCTTCCCGATCATCGACTTCGAAGTCCTGCTCTATGACGGCGCCTACCACGACGTCGACTCGTCGGCGCTGGCCTTCGAAATCTGTGCTCGCGGCGCCATGCGCGAAGTGGCTCAGAAGGCGGGGATCAAGCTGCTCGAGCCGATCATGAAGGTCGAAGTGATCACCCCCGAGGAATACCTCGGCGACGTGATTGGTGACATCAACTCGCGGCGCGGGCAGATTCAGGGCACCGACAGCCGGGGCAATGCCCAGGCCGTTCTTGCGATGGTGCCGCTGGCCAACATGTTCGGTTATGTGAACCAGCTCCGCTCGTTCACGCAGGGCCGTGCGAACTATTCGATGTTCTTCGACCACTACGACGAGGTCCCGGCGAACGTCGCGACCGAGATCAAGGAGAAGCTCGCCTGATCGCCTGCGATCGGGTGACAATCGGAAAGCTTGCCTGATCCTCCGGATCAGGCTAGGGGCGGCGCCTGATTTTCTGGCGAGTCCGGCTGGTGCCGCCTCCAAGAGCAATCAACATTCAGCGAAAAGAAGGTTTGAGCAATGGCTAAGGCTAAGTTTGAGCGGACCAAGCCGCACTGCAACATCGGCACCATCGGTCACGTCGACCACGGCAAGACCACGCTGACGGCCGCGATCACCAAGGTGCTCGCGGAAACCGGCGGCGCGACGTTCACCGATTACGCCAACATCGACAAGGCTCCGGAAGAGCGCGAGCGTGGCATCACCATCTCGACCGCTCACGTCGAGTACGAGACGGCCAACCGTCACTACGCGCACGTCGACTGCCCGGGTCACGCCGACTACGTGAAGAACATGATCACCGGTGCCGCCCAGATGGACGGCGCGATCCTGGTCGTGAACGCTGCTGACGGCCCGATGCCGCAGACCCGCGAGCACATCCTGCTTGCCCGCCAGGTCGGCGTGCCGGCGCTGGTCGTGTACATGAACAAGGTCGACCAGGTCGACGACGAGGAAATCCTCGAGCTGGTCGAGCTGGAAGTGCGCGAGCTGCTTTCGTCGTACGACTTCCCGGGCGATGACATTCCGATCGTCAAGGGTTCGGCCCTGGCCGCTCTTGAAGGCCGCGATGACAACATCGGCAAGAACTCGATCAACGAGCTGATGGCCGCTGTCGACAGCTACATCCCGCAGCCGCCGCGTCCGACCGACAAGCCGTTCCTGATGCCGGTGGAAGACGTGTTCTCGATCTCGGGTCGCGGCACGGTTGTGACCGGTCGTATCGAGACCGGCATCGTGAAGGTTGGTGAAGAAGTCGAGATCGTCGGCCTCAAGGACACCACCAAGACCACCGTTACCGGCGTCGAAATGTTCCGCAAGCTGCTCGACCAGGGCGAAGCCGGCGACAACATCGGTGCGCTCGTTCGCGGCGTGAAGCGTGAAGACGTCGAGCGCGGCCAGGTTCTCGCCAAGCCGGGTTCGGTCAATCCGCACACCGAGTTCTCGGCCGAGGTCTACGTGCTGTCGAAGGACGAAGGTGGCCGTCACACGCCGTTCTTCGCCAACTACCGTCCGCAGTTCTACTTCCGCACCACCGACGTGACCGGCGAAGTGATCCTCCCCGAGGGCACCGAGATGGTCATGCCGGGCGACAACGTTACCCTGTCGGTCAAGCTGATCGCGCCGATCGCCATGGACGAAGGTCTTCGCTTCGCCATTCGCGAAGGCGGCCGTACCGTCGGTTCGGGGGTTGTCAGCAAGATCACGAAGTAATATAGGCCGCGCTCCGGCGGAGAGATTCGTCTCTCCGCCGGCCGGTTTTTGATCAGTTGGCCCGCTTTCCCCGCGCTCTGCCAGGCAGAGGATGGGTGAGAGGGCGGGGCAGCTGGTTTTTGTTTTTGCTCTTTCGCATCGGTAGACGGACATGGAAGCCCAGAATATCCGCATTCGCCTTAAGGCCTTTGATCATCGTGTGCTTGACCAGGCCACTGGAGAAATCGCGGACACTGCCCGCCGTACCGGCGCTCTCATTCGGGGCCCTATTCCGCTCCCGACGCGCATCGAGAAGTTCACCGTCAACCGCGGTCCGCACATCGACAAGAAGTCGCGTGAGCAGTTCGAGGTTCGTACCTACAAGCGCCTGCTCGACATCGTGCAGCCCAATGCGGCCACTGTCGACGCGCTGATGAAGCTGGACCTCGCGGCCGGCGTCAACGTCGAGATCAAGCTGGCGTAATTCGCCTCGATCTGAACGACGCAAGTTTTCGACCCTCGGGTCAAAATATCCTTTCCGGCCCAGGCCGGGTTCGCGGAATGCTTCCGCAGCGATGAAACGGCAGGGCTTCCTGCCCGGACATAGGGATACCTCCGGCGCCGTCCGCAAGGGCATAGTCGGGAAAGCGTCCCCCGTTTGCTCCCGTCTCCGCGGGGGCACTCAGCCCGGACGGGGGCGCGCTTCACATACGGGCTGAGCACGCCTGTCGGGATAGGCCCGGCAGGCCTCTGTGAGGAGTATGGATCATGCGCACCGGCGTGATCGCGAAGAAGGTCGGGATGACCCGCCTTTTCCAGGATGATGGTCGGCACGTGCCGGTTACCGTCCTGTCGCTTGAAAATTGCCAGGTGGTTTCGGTTCGCACTGCTGAGCGTGACGGGTACGTCGCTGTTCAGCTCGGTGCCGGCGAAGCCAAGCAGAAGAACGTTGCCAAGCCGCAGCGCGAACATTTCGCCAAGGCGGAAGTGTCGCTGAAGATGGAAGTCGCCGAATTCCGCGTTGCCGATGATGCAACGCTTGAAGTCGGTTCGACCATCGCTGCTTCGCACTTCGTTCCCGGCCAGTACGTCGACATCACCGGCAACACGCAGGGCAAGGGCTTTGCTGGCGCCATGAAGCGTTGGGGCTTCGGCGGTATGCGTGCAACCCACGGTGTGTCGATTTCGCACCGTGCCCACGGTTCGACCGGCAACCGCCAGGATCCGGGTCGCGTCTTCAAGAACAAGAAGATGGCCGGCCACATGGGCGATCGCCAGCGCACCCAGCAGAATCTCGAGATCGTCCGCACGGACGATGAGCGCGGCCTGATCTTCGTCAAGGGCTCGGTCCCTGGCTCGAAGAACGCCTGGCTGCTGGTTCGCGACGCCGTCAAGGTCTCGCGCCACGCTGAAGCGCCCTATCCCGCCGGTCTGAAGCAGGCCGCCAACAGCAACGATTCGGCTGCCGCCGACACCCCCGCCGAGACCGGCGCGGCTGTCGAGGCGACCGAAGGCCAGGAGGGCTAAGTCGTGAAGGTTCAGGTCCTCAATCTGGACGGGTCCGCCGCCGGCGACGTCGAGCTGTCGGATGCCGTGTTCGGTCTCGAGCCGCGCGCAGACATCCTGCATCGCGTCGTGACGTGGCAGCTGGAAAACCGTCGCGGTATCGCCCGCAAGGCGCGTGAGCGTTCGGACGTTGCCCGCACCGGCAAGAAGTTCGGCCGTCAGAAGGGTGGCGGCACCGCCCGTCACGGTGACCGCAAGGCGCCGATCTTCATCGGTGGCGGCAAGGCGCACGGTCCGCGCGTTCGCGAGTTCAACATCTCGCTGAACAAGAAGGTCCGTGCTCTGGGTCTCCGCATGGCGCTCTCGGCGAAGGCCCAGGGTGGTCTGGTCGTGGTCGACAACCTTGATGTTGCCGAAGGCAAGACCAAGGTTCTCGCCGGTACGCTGGCGAAGGCCGGCTTCGGCAAGAAGGTGCTGGTCGTCGATGGCGAGCAGGTGAACGAGGGCTTCGCCCGCGCCGCCCGCAACATCGTTGGCGTGAACGTGCTCCCTGCCATCGGCGCCAATGTCTATGACATCCTGAAGCATGATACGCTGGTGCTGACGCGCGCCGCGGTCGAAAAGCTGGAGGCGCGTTTCAATGGCTAAGGACGCAATCGACACGCGTCACTACGACGTGATCGTGGCTCCCCACATCACCGAGAAGGCGACGCTGCTCAGCGAGCACAACGCCGTGGTCTTCAAGGTCGCCGACAAGGCGACCAAGCCGGAGATCAAGGCAGCGGTCGAAGCCCTGTTCAATGTGAAGGTGACGGGTGTGAATACCCTGAACCAGAAGGGCAAGACCAAGCGCTGGAAGGGCAAGCCCTACAAGCGCTCTGACGTGAAGAAGGCCGTTGTGACCCTGGCTGCTGGCCAGTCGATCGACGTCACCAGCGGTATTTGAGGCGCGGATCATGGCACTCAAGAACTATAACCCGACCAGCCCCGCTCGCCGCGGCCTGGTCCTCGTCGACAAGTCGTCGCTCTGGAAGGGAAAGCCCGTCAAGGGTCTGACCGAAGGCAAGAGCAAGACGGGCGGCCGCAACAACAAGGGTCACGTGACCTCGCGCGGCATCGCCGGCGGCCACAAGCAGAAGTACCGCTTCATCGACTTCAAGCGTCGTAAGTGGGACATGCCGGCCACCGTCGAGCGTCTGGAATACGACCCCAACCGCACGGCGTTCATCGCTCTCGTCAAGTACGAGGACGGCGAACAGACCTACATCATCGCACCCCAGCGTCTCTCGGTCGGTGACGTCGTCGTCTCCGGCGAAAAGACCGACGTGAAGCCGGGCAACGCGATGCTGCTGTCGCAGATGCCGGTGGGCACCATCATCCACAACGTGGAGATGAAGCCGGGCAAGGGCGGTCAGATCGCTCGTTCGGCCGGTACGTATGTCCAGCTCGTCGGTCGTGACCGCGGCATGGTCATCGTCCGCCTGAACTCGGGCGAGCAGCGCTACCTGCGCGGCGATTGCATGGGAACGGTTGGCGCGGTTTCGAACCCCGACAACTCGAACCAGAACCTCGCCAAGGCCGGTCGCAACCGCTGGCTCGGCCGCCGTCCGCTGACGCGCGGTGTCGCCAAGAACCCGGTCGACCACCCGCACGGCGGTGGTGAAGGCCGCACCTCGGGTGGCCGTCATCCGGTTACTCCGTGGGGCAAGCCGACCAAGGGCGCACGCACCCGTCACAACAAGCAGACGGATAAGATGATCATCCGTTCGCGCCACGCGAAGAAGAAGAGGTAAGACCCCATGGCACGTTCCGTCTGGAAGGGCCCCTTCGTTGACCTGCACCTCCTGAAGAAGGCGGAAGTCGCTCAGGACGCAGGCAGCCGCGCTGGCCCGATCAAGACCTGGTCGCGTCGTTCGACCATTATCCCGCAGTTCGTTGGCCTGACCTTCAGCGTCTACAACGGGCAGAAGTTCATCCCCGTCTCCGTCTCGGAAGAGATGGTCGGCCACAAGCTTGGCGAGTTCGCTCCGACGCGCAACTTCCCCGGCCACGCCGCTGACAAGAAGGGCAAGCGCTAATGGGCAAGGAAAAGTCCCCCCGTCGCGTTGGTGACAAGGAAGCACTGTCGGTCGGAACGCAGATCCGCGGTTCGGCCCAGAAGCTGAACCTCGTCGCTGCCCTGATCCGTGGTCGCCGCGCCGAAGACGCCATGAACATCCTCTCCTTCTCCAAGAAGGCGATGGCTGTTGATGCGCGGAAGGTGCTCGCTTCGGCGATCGCCAACGCGGAAAACAACCACAACCTGGACGTCGACGCGCTCGTCGTGGCGGAAGCCTCGGTCGGCAAGTCGATCACGATGAAGCGCTTCCACACCCGTGGTCGCGGCAAGTCGACGCGCATCCTCAAGCCGTTTTCGCGGCTCCGGATCGTCGTCCGCGAAGTCGAGGAGGCCTGATCATGGGTCACAAGTCGAACCCCATCGGTCTGCGCCTGCAGATCAACCGTACCTGGGACAGCCGCTGGTACGCTGAAGGTCGCAACTACGAGCAGCTGCTCAAGGAAGACCTCCAGATCCGCAAGTTCATCGTCGAGAACCTGCCCCAGGCAGCGATCTCGAAGGTGGTGATCGAGCGTCCGGCCAAGCTGTGCCGCGTTTCGATCTATGCGGCCCGTCCCGGTGTGATCATCGGCAAGAAGGGCGCGGACATCGAAAAGCTGCGCGCCAAGCTGGCCACGATGACCCGCAGCGACGTCAAGCTGAACATCGTCGAGATCCGCAAGCCGGAAATCGACTCGAAGCTTGTCGCCCAGGGCGTTGCCGACCAGCTGGTCCGCCGCGTTGCCTTCCGCCGCGCGATGAAGCGCGCCGTGCAGTCCGCTCTCCGTCTTGGCGCCGAAGGCATCAAGATCACGTGCGGCGGCCGTCTCGGTGGTGCAGAAATCGCCCGCGTCGAGTGGTATCGTGAAGGCCGCGTTCCGCTGCACACGCTGCGCGCGAACATCGACTACGCCGAAGCCGAAGCTCTTACCGCCTATGGCGTGATCGGCATCAAGTGCTGGATCTTCAAGGGCGAGATCCTCGGGCACGACCCGATGGCACAGGACCGGCTGATGATGGAGGCTCAAACCTCCGGCGTCCGCCCGGCCCGCTGAGCCCAGGAAGAGTAAAGCACCATGCTGCAACCGAAGAAGACCAAGTTCCGCAAGGCCTTCAAGGGCCGGATCAAGGGCGACGCCAAGGGTGGCACCGACCTGAACTTCGGCTCCTACGGCCTCAAGGCCCTCGAGCCGGAACGCGTCACCGCCCGCCAGATCGAAGCGGCTCGCCGCGCGATCACGCGTCACATCAAGCGCCAGGGTCGTCTCTGGATCCGCGTGTTCCCGGACGTGCCGGTGTCGAAGAAGCCTGCTGAAGTCCGTCAGGGCAAGGGCAAGGGTTCGATCGAATACTGGGCTGCCCGCGTGAAGCCCGGCCGCATCCTGTTCGAGCTCGACGGCGTTGCCGGCCCGCTCGCTGCGGAAGCGTTCAGCCGCGCTGCGATGAAGCTGCCGATCAAGACGAAGGTCGTTGCCCGCCTGGGTGACACTTCGCACCTTGGCGGCGAGGACTAAGGAGAGACATGATGGCCAAGTTCGAAGACCTTCGCGTCAAGAGCGAAGACCAGCTCTCCGCTGATCTCGCCGAGTTGAAGCGCGAAGCGTTCAACCTGCGCTTCCAGGCTGCGACCAACCAGTTGGAGCGCCCGGCACGCATCAAGGAAGTGCGCCGCGACATCGCTCGCATCAAGACGCTGCAGACTGAGCGTTCTCAGTCGGCCAAGGCGTAAGGAGTTCACGATGCCCAAGCGTATTCTTATCGGGACCGTGGTCTCCGACAAGACCGACAAGACCGTGGTGGTCAAGGTCGAGCGTAAGGTGAAGCATGCCCTCTACGGCAAGATCATCCGTCGCTCGAAGAAGTACCACGCGCACGACGAGGCGAATGCCTTCAAGACCGGCGAAACCGTCCGCATCGAGGAAACGGCGCCGATCTCGAAGCTGAAGACGTGGAAGGTCATCGACCGCGTCCAGGCCGGCAAGACCGCCGCGATCGAAGCGGACGTCTAAAAGCAGCGACAAGTTTTGGAACTGCCGGACTGGTTCCGGCAAGCCATTGAGAAGGAACCGGATCGATGATCCAGATGCAATCCAATCTCGACGTCGCGGACAACAGCGGCGCGAAGCGCGTCCAGTGCATCAAGGTGCTGGGCGGGTCTAAGCGTCGTTTTGCCGGCGTTGGCGACATCATCGTGGTGTCGGTGAAGGACGCGCAGCCGCGCGCCCGTGTTAAGAAGGGCGACGTGCACCGCGCCGTGATCGTTCGCACCCGCAAGGACGTTCGTCGTCCCGACGGCAGCGTGATCCGCTTCGACAGCAACGCCGCCGTGCTCGTCGGCAAGAACGAAGAGCCCATCGGCACCCGTATCTTCGGCCCCGTGGTCCGCGAACTTCGCGGCAAGGGCTTCATGAAGATCATCTCGCTCGCTCCGGAGGTGCTGTAATGGCCGCCGCGAAGATCAAGAAGGGTGACAGCGTCGTCGTCCGCTCGGGCAAGGACAAGGGCCGCACCGGCACGGTGCTGCAGGTCCTCCCGAAGGAAGACAAGGTTGTCGTCGCCGGCGTGAACATCGCCGCGCGTCACCGCAAGGCCAGCCAGCAGAACCCGCAGGGCGGCATCGACCGCAGCGAAGCTCCGCTGCACATCTCGAAGGTCTCGGTCGCCGACAAGGATGGCAAGCCCACCCGCGTCCGCTTCGAGGTCAAGGACGGCAAGAAGGTCCGTGTGGCCGTGAAGTCCGGGGAGACGATCGATGGCTGATAAGTACACGCCCCGTCTGAAGACGAAGTTCGACGCCGAAATCGCCCAGGCGATGCAGGCGAAGTTCGGCTACGGCAACGTGATGGAAATCCCGCGCATCGAAAAGATCACGCTCAACATGGGCGTGGGCGAAGCGAGCCAGGATAAGAAGAAGGTCACGACCGCCGCGGCCGAGATGGAACTCATCGCCGGCCAGAAGCCCGTGATCACCAAGGCGAAGAAGTCGATCGCGCAGTTCAAGCTGCGTGAAGGCATGCCGATCGGTTGCAAGGTTACCCTGCGCCGCGAACGCATGTACGAATTCCTCGATCGCCTGATCACCATCGCCATGCCCCGCATCCGCGACTTTCGTGGTCTCAACCCGAATTCGTTCGACGGTCGCGGTAACTACGCGATGGGTCTGAAGGAGCAGATCATCTTCCCGGAGATCAGCTACGACCAGATCGAGAAGGTGCGTGGGATGGACATCATCGTCACCACCACTGCGAAGACCGACGAGGAAGCGCGCGAACTGCTCCGTCTGTTCGGTTTCCCGTTCCCGCTGGAAGCTGCTGAACAGCAGCAGGCCGCGTAAGTCAGGTTCAAGGAAGAGCTTAAGTCCATGGCGAAACTGAGTTCGATCAACAAGAACGAGCGGCGCAAGAAGCTCGTTGAGAAGTACGCGGCGAAGTTCGTCGCGCTCAAGGCCCAGGCCGACGATGAATCGCTCGATGAAACCGAGCGCCTCATTGCCCGTCTCAAGATGGCCGAGCTGCCGCGCAACGCGAACCCGACCCGGGTGCGCAACCGCTGCAACACCACCGGCCGCCCGCGTGGCTATTATCGCAAGTTCGGCCTTTGCCGCATTGAACTGCGCGATCTCGCCAACAAGGGGCTCATCCCCGGCGTGACCAAGTCGAGCTGGTAAGGATCATCCGATGGCATTGACCGACCCCCTGGGTGATATGCTCACCCGCATCCGCAACGGCCAGCAGGCGAAGAAGGACACCGTCCTCTCGCCCGCTTCGAAGCTGCGTGCGCACGTGCTCGAAGTCCTTCAGCGTGAAGGCTACATCCGCGGTTTCTCGGAGGACACCACCGGTGCCCATCCGCAGCTGCGCATCGAGCTGAAGTATTTCGAGGGCCAGCCCGCTATCAAGCACGTGGCCCGCGTCTCGAAGCCGGGCCGCCGCGTTTACTCGGGTTCCAAGGAACTTCCGGTGATTCGCAACGGGCTTGGCATCACCATCGTCTCGACGCCGCGCGGCGTGCTCTCGGATGCCGAGGCTCGCGCTGCCAACGTCGGCGGCGAAGTGCTTGCGGAGGTGTTCTGATGAGCCGCATCGGCAAGAAGCCGGTGACGATCCCGAGCGGCGTCACCGCTGACATCGCGAATGGCATCCTGACTGTTAAGGGCCCCAAGGGCTCGATGACGCTCAGCCTTCGCGAGGAAATCAGCTACATCGTCGAAGGCGACAGCATCCTTGTGAAGCCCGCCAACGACAGCAAGCAGGCGCGTGCCTTCTGGGGCATGCAGCGTACGCTCGTCGACAACCTCGTCACCGGCGTGACCCAGGGCTACACCAAGGTCCTGGAAATCACCGGCGTCGGCTACCGCGCGAACTCGCAGGGCAAGAACCTGAAGCTTCAGCTCGGCTACAGCCACGATGTGGACTTCGCGGTCCCCGAAGGCATCGAGATCAAGACCCCGGATAACACCACGGTTGAAATCTCTGGTATCGACAAGCAGAAGGTCGGCCAGGTTGCGGCCGAGATCCGTCGCTGGCGCAAGCCCGAGCCTTACAAGGGCAAGGGTATCAAGTACCGCGGCGAGTTCATCTTCCGCAAGGAAGGGAAGAAGAAGTAATGGCCAAGCTGTCTCTCTTCGATCGCCGCCGTCGCCGTGTCCGCACTGCGCTCAAGGCGCGCTCCGGTGGGCGTCCGCGCCTTTCGGTGCACCGTTCGGGCCGTCACATCTACGCCCAGATCATTGACGATGCCGCCGGCAAGACCGTTGTCGCTTCGTCGTCGCTGGTGAAGGGCGAGAAGTCGATCGGCGCCACCGTCGACGCGGCCGTCCAGGTCGGCAAGGACATCGCTGAAAAGGCGAAGGCTGCCGGCATCACCACCGTCGTGTTCGATCGCGGCGGCTTCCTGTTCCATGGCCGCGTCAAGGCGCTGGCTGACGCTGCCCGCGAAGGCGGCCTGGAGTTCTGACGATGGCTGACGAAACCAACCTGGAAGGCGCCGTCGCCCCGGTCGAAGCGACCGGCGGTGAGCAGCGTGAAGGTCGCGGTCGTGGCCGTGGCCGTGGCGGAAACGATCGTGGCGGTGACCGCGGTGGCCGTGGTGGCCGTCGCGACGACCGTCGTGGCCGTGGCAACGACGATGACGGTGGTGAGGAGCTGATCGAAAAGCTCGTCCACATCAATCGCGTTTCCAAGACCGTGAAGGGCGGCAAGCGCTTCGGCTTTGCTGCGCTGGTCGTGGTCGGCGACGGCAAGGGCCGCGTGGGCTTCGGTCATGGCAAGGCACGCGAAGTGCCGGAAGCCATCACCAAGGCGACCGCTTCTGCCAAGAAGAAGATGATCCGCGTTGCTCTCAAGGAAGGTCGCACCCTTCACCATGACGGCAAGGGCCGTTTCGGTGCCGGTAAGGTGAACCTTCGTTCGGCTCCGCAGGGTACCGGCATCATCGCCGGTGGCCCGATGCGCGCCGTCTTCGAGAGCCTGGGCGTTGCTGACGTGGTGACCAAGTCGGTCGGCACTTCCAACCCCTACAACATGATCCGCGCCACTTTCGACGCGCTGCAGGAGCAGACTTCGCCGAAGTCGGTTGCGCAGCGTCGTGGCAAGAAGGTCGCCGACCTGCTCGGTCGCGGCGGCGCCAGCGCGGTGGAGGCTGAGGCCGCTGCCGACGCCATCGTGGAGTAAGCGACATGGCGAAGATCAAGATCAAGCAGATCGGTTCGCCGATCCGTCGCCCGGAAAGCCAGAAGAAGATCCTCGTGGGTCTGGGCCTGGGCAAGATGAACCGCGTGGTTGAGCTGGAAGACACAGCTGAAGTCCGCGGCGCCATCGCCAAGCTTCCCCACATGGTGGCCGTGGTCGACTGACCCATCGGCTCCCTTACGGGAATACGAGAAGCCCCGGCAGCGATGCCGGGGCTTCTTGCGTTTGGGCTTGGGTTGTTGCCTAGAGGGACGGGATGACGGACCTTGCGCGCCTTGGACGAGTTTTGCCCGGCCGTCTGGTCTGGCCGGTCGGGTCGGGAGCGTTCCGGTTGTTCCTGGCGCTGCTGGTGGCGGTGCACCACCTCACCGATTTCTGGTTCGGCAAGTATGCCGTCTATGTATTCTTCGTCTTGTCCGGGTTTTGGGTCGAGACGATGTGGCAGGGGCGTTACGCGCTAACGCGCCGCCCGTGGCTGACCTTTGTGGTCAGCCGGCTTTGGCGGCTTGCGCCGGTCATGCTGCTGGCGGGGGGCCTGGCGATGCTCGCGCTTCCCGCGATGGGCGGGACGACCGCGGACCTGAACTTGGATCATCCTGTCCATCTGGCCCTCTCCAGCGCTTTGCTGTTGGGATACGCGTGGTTGCCCTTCCAGCCGGTGCCGCCTGCATGGTCGCTCGACATAGAGATGCAATTCTATCTCGCGGCTCCGATGATGGTGCTTGCTGTGCGCAGCTTCCCAGCGCTGTGGGTCTTGGTCGGGGCGGGGGCTGTGGCGCTCGGGGCGACCGTGCTCGGTGGGCCTTCGACGCTGCCTAAATATCTCGTGCTGTTCGCCGCCGGCATGGTCGCGGCGCGAACAGGCTGGAGGCCGCCGGGATGGATGGCCGTGCTTTCGGCTGTGCTGTTCGTCGTCTTGGTGCCTTTGCTCGGGCTTAGCCCGTGGCGCGGCATCTACGTTGTGGTGGACGGTGTGCAGGGGGCGCTGTTTCGGTGGAATCTGGCCTACAACCTTGTGCTTGCGGCGAGTTCGATCCCCTTTGCGCTGTACACCGTGCGGCAGCCGAGCGATGCGGCGGACCGCTGCATGGGCGATTTGTCCTACATCGTTTATCTGTTGCACTGGAGCGCGGTGCAGTGGGTGCTGCTCCATGTTCCCTCCCTGGTCGGCAGGGCCGTGTTCGGCGCGGCGGCGACAGCGGGCGTGGTGGTGCTGTCCTGGGCGATATGGCGCTGGTTCGATCGGCCGATCGACGCGTTGCGATCACGCTGGGTGGCGTCTCGTCTCCTGCCGGCGGCGAAGGATGCGGGGGTTCCCGAGCCGGCGGGGCCGTGACCGCGGGGACGGTTTCCCCGCAAGGGGTGACAAGCTGCACGCTTTCGCGTAGGGGCGCCGCTTCCATTAGCGCGACTCAAAGCGAAAGCGAGTGCAACACATGAAACTGAATCAGCTCTCCGACAACAATGGCGCCCGCAAGGGCCGTATGCGCGTTGGCCGTGGTATCGGCTCGGGCAAGGGCAAGACCGCCGGTCGCGGTCAGAAGGGTGCCAAGGCACGTTCGGGCGTTTCGGTCGCCGGCTTCGAAGGCGGCCAGATGCCGCTTCACATGCGTATCCCGAAGCGCGGCTTCAACAACATCTTCGCCAAGGACTACGCTGAGGTGAACCTCGGCATGATCCAGAAGATGATTGACGCCGGCAAGCTCGACATCTCGGCTGTCGTCGATCATGCGGCGCTGAAGGCGGCCGGTCTGGCCCGTGGCGGCAAGAACGGCGTGCGCCTGCTCGCCAAGGGCGAACTGACCACCAAGGTCAGCTTCAAGGTTGCCGGCGCGTCGAAGGGCGCGCTCGCCGCGGTCGAGAAGATCGGCGGCGCGGTCGAAGTGATTGCGCCCAAGGCTGAGGCTGCCTGATCACATTTAATCGCGTATTGCGGGCGCGGGGGTTCTTGAATCCCTGCGCCCGCTCTATATGGGCTTCCCGTAGCTCTCTTTGAGCATCCCGTGGGAGCGGCGCCGGACCCGTCCGGAGCCCCAGCAAGGCTTGAAACCAGACCAATGGCATCACGCGCCGACAACATCGCCAGCAACCTGAACCTCGCGAACTTCTCGAAGGCCACCGAGCTCAAGACGCGCATCTGGTTCACGATCGGCGCGCTGATCGTTTTCCGGTTCCTCAGCTTCGTGCCCCTGCCGGGCGTGAACCCGCTGATCATGGAAACGCTCTACAGCCAGACCCGCGGCGGTATTCTCGATATCTTCAATGCGTTCTCGGGCGGTTCGCTCCAGCGCATGAGCCTCATTGCGCTGGGCGTGATGCCTTACATCACCGCGTCGATCGTGGTGCAGCTGGCCGCTTCGCTCCATCCGTCGCTTGCCGCGATGAAGAAGGAAGGCGAAAGCGGGCGCAAGAAGCTCAACCAGTACACCCGCTATGGCGCGGTGTTCCTCACCGCCATTCAGGGCTGGTTCCTCGCGTCGGGCCTGGAAGCCTACGGCGCGTCGAGCGGATTGCAGGCGGTGGTCAACCCTGGCCTGCTGTTCAAGGTTGGCGCCGTGATCAGCCTGATCGGCGGCACCATGTTCCTGCTCTGGCTGGGTGAGCAGATCACCAGCCGCGGGATCGGCAACGGCGTCTCGCTGATCATCATGGCCGGCATCGTCGCCCAGATGCCCAAGTTCTTCGGCAACCTGTTCGAGCAGGGCCGCACCGGGGCACTCAACCCGTTCGTGATCGCGGGCGTGCTCGCGCTGATCGTGGCTGTCGTGATCTTCATCTGCTTCTTCGAGCGCGCTACGCGGCGCCTGCTGATCCAGTATCCCAAGCGGGCAACGCAGCGCGGCATGATGGCGGCGGATCGCAGCCACCTGCCGCTGAAGCTCAACACCGCCGGCGTCATCCCGCCGATCTTCGCCAGCTCGCTGCTGCTGCTGCCGCTGACCATCACCCAGTTCGCCGGAAACGCGGTTTCGCCCGATTCCACGACCGGTCAGGTGATCGTGACGCTCAACCAGTACCTGGGTCACGGCAAGCCGCTCTACATGGTCCTCTATGCGCTCGGGATCATCTTCTTCAGCTTCTTCTACACCGCCGTTGTCTTCAATCCGGAAGAGACTGCGGAGAACCTGAAGCGCAACGGCGGCTTCATCCCCGGCATTCGCCCGGGCAAGAACACCGCCAACTATCTCGATTACGTGCTGACCCGCATCACCGTGCTGGGCGCCGCGTACATCACCATCGTCTGCGTGGTCCCCGAATGGATCATGGCGGAAACCGGCATGGGCACGCTGTTCTTCGGCGGCACCAGCCTGCTGATCGTGGTCAACGTCACGGTCGACACCATCACCCAGATCCAGTCGCACCTGCTGGCCCACCAGTACGGGGACCTGATCAAGAAGGCCAAACTGAAGGGACGTCTGCGCTAAGCGCGGCGCCATTGGGGGACTAAGGCACGTGAACATCATCCTGTTGGGACCGCCGGGGGCGGGTAAGGGCACCCAGGCGCAGCGGCTCGTCGAGCGTCACGGCATGAAGCAGCTTTCGACCGGCGACATGCTGCGCGCCGCGGTCAAGGCTGGCACGCCGGTTGGTCTCAAGGCCAAGGCCGTGATGGACGCCGGCCAGCTTGTCTCGGACGAGATCGTCTCCGCATTGATCGGCGACGAACTGGACGCGATGCCGCTGGAGCAGGGCGCCATCTTCGACGGTTATCCGCGCACGGCGCCGCAGGCAGAATCGCTCGATGCGATTCTTGAAGCGCGCGGGCGCAAGCTCAACCACGTGATCGAGCTGGACGTGAATGAAGACGCGCTCGTCGAGCGCATCACCGGCCGCTACACCTGCGCGACTTGCGGCAAGGGCTACCACGACACGTTCGAGAAGCCCGCTGTCGAAGGCACCTGCGACAAGTGCGGTGGACATGAGTTCAAGCGCCGGCCCGACGACAACGAGGAAACCGTGCGCACGCGCATGGCCGAGTATCGCGCCAAGACCGCGCCGATTCTCCCGATCTACGAAGCGCGCGGCATTGTCGCCCGCGTGGATGGGATGGCCGACATGGATGACGTGACGGCTGCCATCGAGGCCATTATCCGCTAAGCTATTGCACACCCGGCGTCTTGCCCGGGGATTCCGGGCAAGACGGGGGTATGTATGCGGATCTGGTGCGGTATCGGAGCCGGGGCGGCATTGCTCGCCTCGACATCTCCCGCCAGTGCGGACGTGGTGGTCAAGGAGCCGAACGGCTTTGTCGTCCGCGTTGCCGCTGAAGTCACGGCGACCCCGGCCGAAGCATGGCGCACGCTCGTCGCGCCTGCGCAGTGGTGGACCAGCCAGCACACCTTCTCGGGCGATGCCGCCAACCTGACGCTCGAGCCGGTGCCGGGTGGTTGCTTCTGCGAGAAGCTGCCGGTTCCGAAGGACGCCCCGAAGGGCCAGCGGCCGGGCGGCGTGCAGCATATGCGCGTGCTCTATGTCGAGCCGGGCCGTGCCATCCGCCTGAGCGGTGCGCTGGGGCCGCTGCAGAGCGAAGCGCTGAACGCGACGATGACCATGACTGTCAAGCCGACCGAGACGGGCAGCCGCGTGCTGTTCGAATACGTGGTCGGCGGGTTCATGCGCTACAAGATCGACGAGATCGCACCTGCGGTGGACCGGATGCTGTCCGGCCAGATGTCGGCGCTGGCCAGGCAACTGGGACCTGTCGCGTCGGCACCCGCGGCAGAACCGGTCGCACCGCTGCCCGAAGCAGCTCCAACTGCCGAGCCTGATGCTACGCCCAGCGCAGCGGTTGCGCCGCAGGGATGGAGCTTGCCGCCGGGGCCGAAGCAGGGCCAGAAGCCGGGGCTGGGTGCAAGGGCTGCAACCACGGTGCCGCCGGCGAAGGCTTCGCCTGCAAAAGCGGCGGTCATGAAGGCGCCTGCTGCAACGACACCAGTCGCCAAGGCAAGTCCGGTGAAGGCCAGCGCGGCAAAGGCAGCAGCCACACGCCCCGCGCCTGTGCGGGCTGCGGCGACCAAGTCCGCCAAGCCGGTGGACAAGGAGCATGAGGACGCGAACGCGGCCTTCGATGCGCTGCTTGGCGGGAGCGGCACGCCGACCAACCCGTGATGGTGATGGCGACTATTCCGTTCCCCAAAACCGTTTAGACTTCGAGAAGACGAAAGGCGCGACTCGGGCTTTCCCCGAGGCCAGACGCCAGGCCGGGCCGCATCCACCGATACCGGGAGCCGATCAACGGTTCCTTACAGGGGAGAAGACCATGGCCGTGAGCGATCACGTCGATCTGCCGACCTTCATGGAGGGCGTGAAGAAGCGCAATCCGCATCAGCCCGAGTTCGTCCAGGCGGTTCAGGAAGTTGCCGAGGACATCTTCGAGTTCATCGGCGACAAGGAAGACTATCACGCCCAGCAGATCCTGCGCCGCATTGCCGAGCCGGACCGCGTGGTCTCGTTCCGCGTCTGCTGGGAGGACGATGCCGGCAACATCCGTGTCCAGCGCGGCTACCGCGTTCAGAACAACAACGCGATCGGGCCGTACAAGGGTGGGATCCGTTTCCATCCCAGCGTCAACGAAAGTGTGCTCAAGTTTCTTGCCTTCGAGCAGACGTTCAAAAATGCACTGACCGGGCTGCCCATGGGCGGTGGCAAGGGCGGGTCGAACTTCAATCCGAAGGGCAAGAGCGTGCGCGAGATAATGCGCTTCTGCCAGAGTTTCATGACCGAGCTTTATCGCCATATCGGGGCCGACGTGGATGTGCCGGCGGGCGACATCGGCGTGGGTGGGCGCGAGATCGGCTATATGTTCGGCCAGTACAAGCGCATCACCAACGAGTTCACCGGCGTGCTGACGGGCAAGGGGCTGGAATGGGGCGGCTCGCTGATCCGCACCGAGGCGACCGGCTATGGCGCGGTCTATTTCCTTGCCAACATGCTAGCGACCAAGGGCGAAGATCTCGTCGGGAAGACGGCGGTGATTTCCGGTTCGGGCAACGTCGCCACACACGCCGCGGAAAAGATCGTGCAGCTGGGCGGGAAGGTGCTGACGCTCTCGGATTCGGGCGGCTTCGTGCATGATCCCGACGGCATCACCCAGGAAAAGATCGATTGGGTGAAGACTCACAAGACACACCGGCGCGGCCGTATGCAGGACTATGTCGCCGCGTTCCCGGGGGCCACGTTCCACGAGGGCAAGACGCCATGGGGTGTCCCGTGCGACGTCGCGCTGCCCTGTGCGACGCAGAACGAACTTCTGGGTGAGGACGCGCGGACGCTGGTTGCCAATGGTTGCCGGGCGGTGGCCGAGGGCGCGAACATGCCGACCGACCTTGACGGTGTGCACGTCTTCAAGGCGGCGCGACTGCTCTATGCGCCGGGCAAGGCTTCGAACGCGGGCGGCGTGGCGGTCTCTGGCCTGGAGATGAGCCAGAATTCCGCCCGCCGCGCGTGGAAGGAAGAGGAACTCCAGCAGATGCTCAAGGACATCATGCTGGGCATCCACCAATCGTGCCTGACCTATGGCGACCAGGGCGGCGGCTATATCGATTATGTGAAGGGCGCGAATATCGCGGGCCGCAAGAAGGTGGCCGACGCGATGCTGGCCTTCGGTGTGGTCTGACGCGAGCGGTTTGCATCACATACGGGAAGGTCCGGCCCTTTTTGTATTGGAGGGGATGCCGTTTTCCGCTCGCGAAGCTTTCCCGAAAATATTTAACAGAATAAGTATAATGCCTTAGGGGAAGGTTCTGAAATATTACACATATGACTATCTTTGGTCAGATGTTCGATCCAGTGCCGCCGCTCTATCGCCCCGAACGAAAACGGGGGCAGCAGGCATGGCAACTTATATTGGCACCAACGGGGACGAAACGCTGATCGGCACGAGCGACAGCGATACTTTCGTGCCGATGCTCGGCTTCGACGTGGTTGAAGGCGGCGGCGGCAGCGATACGCTGGTGCTCGATTATACCGGTTTGCTCGCCGCCACGCGCTTCAGCTTCGGCACGGGCGCGGGCGCGGTCGAAGTTGTCGAGTATCTCGGCGGCCTGACCACTTACCTGCAATATTCCGGCATCAGCACGGCGTCCGCCGCGCTTTCGGATGGTGACGACGAAGCGACCGTCGGCGTTGCCTCGATCCTCGCAGGTGCCAGCCTCAACATTGACGGCGGGCTGGGCACCGACCGACTGATCCTCGACTTTGCCGGGCTGCCCGGCGCCACCTTCGCGCTCGACGCGCTGGGGCAGGTGCCCGCGCTCTATGGCACGTACACCGGCTTTGAGAATTACACGGTCAAGCTCGCGGGCGGCATCAATGCCGTGACGCTGGGCGCGGGGGACGACGATGTCTGGTCCAATGGCGGCGTCGACGCGATCGACGGTGGCGACGGCCTCAACCGGTGGTATGGCGATTACAGCGCCACAACCACGGACCTCGCCATCACCGCGAACGGCGCCACCAACACCGCATCGCTGTCCAACGGCACCACCATCGCCAACTTCGACCATGGCGACATCGTTTCCGGCAGCGGCAACGACACGTTCACACTCACCAATTCGCAGTTCTCCGTGCAGGGCGGCACCGGGGTGGATACGCTGATCGAGCGCTTTAGCGGTACCCACAACAGCTACGGCGAAGGCGGCAGCAATTCCTCCATCGCCACCGATGCCGACGGCTTCTCCGGCCAGTTCCACGACGACGGCGGTTATTTCAGCGGCATCGAAAAGCTCGACATCGTGCTCGGCGACGAGGACAAAACCATCTATCTCAACATTGATGGGCCGATGTTTACCGGTGCTTCGCTGAAGCTCGACGCCGGCCTCGGCGCCAACACGTTCCGGGTCTATGCCCCGGCGGTTACCGACACCACGCTGGTCCTCGCGGCCGATGGCTCGATCTCGTCGAGCTTGGGCACGCTCTCCCATTTCGGCATCTTCGATCTTAACCTGGGCGGCGGCGTCAACACGATCACCACCGGCGCGGGCTACGACAGAATTTCTGTCGTGGGCAGCGGGAACAACACCATCAGCAGCGGTGACGGCGACGACATCGTCCACACGCGCGGCGGCACCGCCACCATCGATATGGGATCGGGCTTTGACAGTCTGACCATCGACAACCGGTCCGATGCGCGGGGCCAGACCTACGCCATCAACCTTGGCCCGCAGACCATTGCGGATTCGCGCATCGAAGGCGTCGAGTTGCTTCGGCTCACCGGCAGCGCAGGGGTGGACAGCTTCTCCGTCGGCTCCGGTATTACCGATGGCGATATCCAGGGCAGCGGCAATGACGCGTTCTACGCCAATTTCGCCGGCACGCTCGGCACCGGCACCTTTTCGGGCTACATCAGCACCGGGCAGTACGGGATCAGTGGCCAGATTTCCGGCCTGCGCGGCGCCAACGACAGGCTGTCGTTCGGCAGCATGGACAAGGTGGACATCACCTTCAACGACAGCGACAACGAATTCCGCGTCTATGGCTACGGCGCGTCGCAGAACCCGGCGCGGATGCGTCTGGATGGCGGGCTGGGCAACGATACCATCACCATCTTCGGGGAAGCCGCAGGGTACTCGGCCGTGAAGAACGGGACGGGCGGCTACGTCGTGGTCGATATCGATCCCTCGGACGAGATCGTACCCGAATTCACCGTCACCAATTTCGAGCACCTCCACATCCAGGGGCAGGCCACCGACACGGTGATCGATCTGCCGGCCTATGGCGCGGGCGTGAACACCAGCGGATCGGTGGGCAACGACACGATCACCGGCACCGAATATGCCGATACGCTAAGCGGCCTTGCCGGCAACGACACGCTGCTGGGCCTTGGCGGCAACGACGTGCTCAATGGCGGGGCGGGCGACGACAAGATCGACGGTGGCGACGTGATCTCTGGCGGCCTGGGCGCTGATATCCTGACCGGCGGGCGCGGGGCGGACGTGTTCGTGTTCGACGTGCTGGAAACCTCGGCCAATCGCGACATGATCCGCGATTTCACCCACGGCACGGACAAGATCGAGCTCGATCACGCTGTGTTCGCCGGACTGTCATCGGTGGCCGCCTATCCGGGCAGCCTGGCCGCCAGCGATTTCACGATCGGCAAGGCAGCGACGACCGCCTCGCACCACATCATCTACAACGCGGGCAACGGGCAGCTGTTCTACGATGCCGATGGCGTCGGCGGTGCGGCGCAGGTCCAGATCGCGATGTTGCAGGGCAAGCCCGTGCTCAGCGCGGGTGACTTCCTGGTGATCTGAGCCGTGCCGGGCAGTCGGGGCGGGCGGTGTGCGGCCGTCTGCCCCGGCCGCGCGGGCATGTGCATTGCGGTCGGCTTTGTCCTTCGCGCCTTTGACCTTCGTGGCAGCATCCGGTAAGATGCCAATGCAAAGGACGCAGCCGCCCCCATGCGTGAGGGATGGCGCCCTTTTTGCGTTGCTTTGTGGTTGACGTCGCGCTCGAAACCACTTATCCGCGCCTTTCACTCCGAACCAGAAGGGTATCCAGCAGTCAGGGCAGAGTCTTGCACTGGCTTGGGTTTCTGCCGTTCCGGACCGGGTGGACCGCTATGAGATGGGGTCTCGGCACGAGTCGGCACCCCGTGGAGCATGGAGAAACAAGTGGCTCGTATTGCCGGGGTCAATATCCCCACCAACAAGCGCGTGATCATCGCGCTTACCTACATTCACGGTATTGGCGCTCACAAGGCCAAGCAGATCGCCGACAAGCTGGGCATCGATCATGCCCGCCGCGTTCAGGATCTCTCGGACGCTGAAGTCCTGCAGATCCGCGAAGCGATCGACGCCGATCACACCGTGGAAGGCGATCTTCGTCGTGAAACCGCGATGAACATCAAGCGCCTGATGGACCTGGCCTGCTATCGCGGCCTGCGTCACCGCAAGGGCCTTCCGGTCCGCGGTCAGCGCACGCACACGAACGCCCGTACCCGCAAGGGCAAGGCCAAGCCGATCGCCGGCAAGAAGAAGTAAGATCGGCCTGCCGGTCCTGATGTGTCCGGCCTGATCTTCCCAACGGTTTCTCGACAGGAATTCAACACATGGCACGCGAACCTCAGCGCATTAAGCGCCGCGAGCGCAAGAACATCACCAGTGGTGTCGCGCACGTCAACGCCAGCTTCAACAACACCATGATCACCATCACCGACGCGCAGGGCAACGCCATTTCGTGGTCGTCCGCCGGCATGATGGGCTTCAAGGGCAGCCGCAAGTCGACCCCGTACGCCGCTCAGGTGGCCGCGGACGACGCCGGCAAGAAGGCCGCCGAGCACGGCGTCCGCACCCTGGAAGTCGAAGTCAAGGGCCCGGGTTCGGGCCGTGAGAGCGCCCTGCGCGCCCTCCAGGCGGTTGGTTTCACGATTACCGCGATCCGCGACGTGACTCCGATCCCGCATAATGGCGTGCGCCCTTCGAAGCGTCGCCGCGTCTGATTTGCCTTTCGGCGCGTGGCGCGGCGGTACCACCGCGCCACGTCCGCCCAATACCTTGACCGGTCGCGGCTGTCCTCAGTCGACCTCCGGCTCCCGAACAAACCCCAGGGGAATTCCATGACTGTCAACATCAAGAACTGGCAGGAACTGAAGAAGCCCAACAATCTCGAGATCAAGCCCGGCAACGATCCGAAGCGCCGCGCGACGTTCGTCGCCGAGCCGCTGGAGCGTGGCTTCGGTCTCACCCTCGGCAACGCGCTGCGGCGGGTGCTGCTCTCTTCTCTCCAGGGCGCGGCCGTTACCTCGATCAAGATCGAGAACGTGCTGCACGAATTCTCGTCGCTGGCCGGCGTGCGCGAGGACGTGACCGACATCGTCCTCAACGTGAAGCAGATCGCCCTCAAGATGCAGGGCGAAGGCCC
The DNA here is from genome assembly GCF_025938155.1 of Novosphingobium sp. KCTC 2891. Classification (GTDB taxonomy): domain Bacteria; phylum Pseudomonadota; class Alphaproteobacteria; order Sphingomonadales; family Sphingomonadaceae; genus Novosphingobium. The sequence continues at coordinate 155,884 of NZ_JAPCZG010000001.1, forward strand.
GAAGCGTCTGCAGCTCTCGGCCACTGGCCCGGGCGAAGTGAAGGCGGGCGACATCGCTGTCACCGGCGACATCGAGGTCATGAACAAGGACCTCGTGATCTGCCATCTCGATGAAGGCGCGACCTTCAACATGGAACTGACGTGCGACACCGGCAAGGGCTACGTCCCCGCGGTGTCGAACCGTCCCGTGGACGCGCCGATCGGCCTTATCCCGATCGACTCGCTCTACTCGCCGGTTCGCCAGGTGTCCTACAAGGTCGACAACGCGCGCATCGGGCAGGAGCTTGACTACGACAAGCTGAGCCTGACGATCGAGACCGACGGCACCGTGACCCCGGAAGACGCCGTGGCTTATGCTGCGCGCATCCTTCAGGACCAGCTTAGCCTGTTCGTGCACTTCGACGACCAGCTGCCGACCGGCCACGTGCCTTCGGTTGCCGGCGTTCCGGCCCATGCGCCGGAAGAAAGCGACGCCAACCAGCTCAACCGCTACCTTCTCAAGAAGGTCGACGAGCTGGAGCTGTCGGTGCGTTCGGCGAACTGCCTCAAGAACGACAACATCATCTACATCGGCGACCTGGTCCAGAAGACCGAGGCCGAGATGCTCCGTACGCCGAACTTCGGCCGCAAGTCGCTCAACGAGATCAAGGAAGTGCTCTCGTCGATGGGCCTGCGCCTCGGCATGGACATCCCTGGCTGGCCGCCGGAAAACATCGAGGAAATGGCGAAGAAGCTCGAGCAAGAGCTTCTCGGCTGACCGGATTTCGGGGTGCTGGCAACGGCGCCCCGCTTTCGGGTGACTTGGCGGCGACCCTGACAGCCGCCTGGATCGGGCTACCTGACACGGGCCCCCTACGAACGGAGAAAGATTATGCGTCATAAACTCGGCCAGCGGAAGCTGGGTCGTACCTCGGCTCACCGTATTGCGATGCTGCGCAACATGGCGGCTGCTCTGATCAAGCACGAGCAGATCACCACCACGGTGCCCAAGGCGAAGGAACTTCGCCCTTACCTCGAAAAGCTCATCACGCTGGCGAAGAAGGGTGGCCTGTCCAACCGTCGCCTCGCGCACGCTCGTCTTCTCGACGACGCGCAGCTGGTGAAGCTGTTCGACGTGCTGGCCGCGCGCTATGCCGACCGCAACGGCGGCTACACCCGCGTGATCAAGGCCGGTTTCCGCGCTTCGGACGCTGCGCCGATCGCCGTGATCGAGCTGGTTGACCGCGATGTCTCGGCCAAGGGCCAGGATTCGGGTCCGGTCGTGACCGCCGACGAGGACGAGTACGAAGCTGCGTAATTCGCGCTTCCTCTCGCAGGATAAGGATAGGGGCGGGCCGCGAGGCACCGCCCCTTTTCGTTGGGGCTGGCGCCTCTTGTTAGGACTTGCGGCGACGCGCGTGCCGACTAGGTTCGCTGCCTTCAAGATGTTGTCCGCGAAAGCCCTGTAATGCCCTCGAAAGCCGTTGCCCGGCTCGCCTCTGCGGCGATGCTGGCTCTTGTACCCTGCCTTGCTCTTGCCGCCGAGGACCATGCCGTGACCGACCCGCAGCCCGTGCTTGCCTATCCGCCGACTGAGCGCGAGGACGTTGTCGAAACGGTGTTCGGCCAGCAGGTCGCCGATCCCTATCGCTGGCTTGAAGCGGATGTGCGCGGCGATGCGAAGGTCGAGCGCTGGGTCGCGGCGCAGAGCGCCTTTACCGACGCTTATCTCAAGGCTCTGCCTGAGCGGCCGGCTTTCGAGCGGCGGCTGAAGGGGCTGTTCGACTATGCCCGCTTCGGTGTTCCGCGTGAGGAGGGCGGGCGGCTGTTCTATGCATGGAACTCCGGTCTGCTCAATCAGGCGCAATTGCTGGTGCGTGAGCCCGGCGAGAAGAAGGGCCGCGTCCTGCTCGATCCCAATGGCTGGGCAAAGGACGGCGCGACCGCGCTCGACGCGTGGGAGCCATCGCCCGATGGCGAGACGGTCGCCTATACCGTGCAGGACGGCGGGTCTGACTGGCGGACCATGAAGTTCGTCCGCGCGGCCGATGGCAGAACGCTGGCGGACGAGTTGAAGTGGGTCAAGTTCAGCGCCATCGCGTGGGTGGGCAGCGAAGGCGTGCTTTATTCGCGCTTTGCCGCGCCCAAGGAGGGCGAGGCGTTCCAGGCGCGCAACTACGACCAGACCGTCTATTTCCACAAGCTGGGCACGCCGCAGGCGGATGACGTTGCCGTCTATGCCACGCCTGACAAGCCGACGTGGGGGCACGCCGCGCAGATGACCAGCGACGCGCGCTGGATGGTGGTGACCAGCCACGAGGGTACCGATCCGCTCAATGCGGTCCATGTGGCGCCGGTTGGCCGGGGTGAGTGGAAGACAGTGGCGCTGGTGCCCGAACTGTCGGCGCAGTGGGACCTGATCGACGGCATCGGCGACACGCTGTGGTTCGTGACCAGCGACGGCGCGCCGCTCAAGAAGATCGTGCGCGTGGATCTTTCGGGCGACAAGCCGGTGATCACCACCGTGGTGGCGCAAAGCGATGCGAACCTGGAAGGCGCGCTGATCGTGGGCGATCGGCTGGTGGTGCAATATCTGCGCGACGTGAAGGCGGACGTGAAGCTGTTCGCGCTGGACGGGACGCCGCTGGGCGATCTGGCGCTGCCGGGCGTGGGCACGGTGGCTGGCATGACCGGCAAGCCGGGGCGCCCGTCGGGCTACTTCGCCTTCACCGGTTTCACCACGCCGGTCACGGTCCATGCCTTCGACGCCGGCACGGCCCGGGCGAAAGTGTGGGAGCCGATCCGGCTGAAGTTCCGGCCCGAGGACTATGCGGTCACCCAGGTGTTCTATCCCTCGAAGGACGGCACGCGCGTGCCGATGTTCGTGGTGCGGCGCAAGGATGCGACAGGGCCGGTGCCGACGATCCTTTATGGTTATGGCGGGTTCAACGTGTCGCTGCCGCCGGCGTTTTCCTCGGCGCGGATGGCGTGGCTGGAAAGCGGCGGTGCCTATGCCGTGGCCAATCTGCGCGGGGGCGGCGAATACGGTGATGCCTGGCACGACGCCGGCCGACGCGCGCGGAAGCAGAACGTGTTCGATGATTGCATCGCTGCGGGCGAATGGCTGATCGCAAACGGCGTGGCGCCGAAGGGGGGCCTGGCTGTGGAAGGCGGGTCCAATGGCGGGCTTCTTGTGGGCGCGGTGATCAACCAGCGACCCGACCTGTTCGCCGCCGCACACCCGGCGGTGGGGGTGATGGACATGCTGCGCTTCGACCGCTTCACCGCCGGGCGATACTGGGTGGATGACTATGGCCATCCCGACCGCGAGGCGGACTGGAAAGTTCTGCGCGCCTATTCGCCCTATCACAACATCCGCAGCGGGGTGGACTACCCCGCGGTGCTGGTGACCACGGCGGACACCGACGATCGGGTCGTTCCGGGGCACAGCTTCAAGTATGCGGCGGCGTTGCAGGCAGCCGCGACCGGGGCGAAGCCGCATCTGATCCGCATCGAGACGCGCGCTGGTCACGGCGCGGGCAAGCCGGTGGACAAGACGATCGCCGAAGCGGCGGATGTCTATGCCTTCCTGGCGCGCTGGACCGGCCTGAAGCCCCGTCCGTGACGATGAGGTTCTGACGACAAGGCCCTGAAGCACCGACGGAAATATCCTCGCGCGCGGCGCCTGCAATGCTATGACAGGCGGCGAAGAACATGGAACGCGCGGAGAGGACAGGATGGGGGCGGCGCCCGCTGGCGCTGCTGGTCGCAGGGGCACTGTTGGCCCCGGTAGCACCCGCGCGCGCAGAATCGAGCGATGCCTCGGTCATTCACGACGCGAAGGATGGGGCTGCGCAGAGCGCCCCGCTGGCCTTGCCGCGCCTGTCTCTGCCGCCCTATCCGCCGACGCAGCGCGATGCGCTGGTGGAGCGGGTGTTCGGCGAGGACGTTGCCGATCCCTATCGTTGGCTGGAACAGGACGTTCGCAGCAGTCCGCAGGTGGCACAATGGGTGGCGCGCCAGAACGCCGCCAGCGCTGGCTATCTTGCGCGATTGCCGGGGCGCGATGCGATGGCAGCCCGCATTCGCACGCTGTTCGATTACGAGCGGATCAGCCTGCCGCGCCGGGCCGGCAAGTCCTATTTCTACTTGCGCAATCCCGGCCTTCAGAACCAGCCGGTGCTCCATGTGCGCAAGGGGCTGGCGGGCGAGGAGCGCGCGCTGCTCGATCCCAATGGCTGGTCGAAGGACGGCACGGCCGCGCTCGATTCGTGGGTGCCTTCGCCCAATGGCCGGTGGTTGGCCTATTCGGTGCAGGAAGGCGGCAGCGACTGGCGCACCATCGGTGTGGTCGACGTGCGCAGCGGCCGCGTGCTGGAAGATCGGCTGGCCTGGGCGAATGACACGCAGATCGCCTGGGTGGGCGAGGAAGGCTTGCTCTATTCGCGCTTTCCCGCGCCCGCGCCGGGCGAGGAATATCGCGCACCGACGTTCAACAAGGCGGTGTGGTATCACCGCATCGGCACGCCGCAGGAGCAGGACCGACTGGTCTATGCCACGCCCGAGCATCCCGAGTGGGGGCACAAGGCGGCGGTGACCGCCGACGGCCGCTGGGCCGTGATCAGCAGCGAGATCGGCACGCAGCCGCGCCGGGCGATCCACCTGATCGATTTGCGCGGCGGCCGGCCCGAATCGTGGAACAACGCCACGCTGGCGGCAGATTTCGACCATGACTGGAAGTTCGTCGACGGCTTCGGCGACCGGCTGTGGTTCATCACCAACGATGGCGCGCCGCGTTACCGGCTGGTGCAACTCGATCTTTCAGGCGCGCCCACATGGAAGGTGGTGGTGCCCGAGCGCACCGAGACGCTTGCCGCCGGCAACGTGGTGGGCGACCGCATCGTGCTGTCCTACTTGCGGGACGGCGCGAGCGTTGCGGTCATCACCGACCTGAAGGGACGGCCGTCGCGGGCGATCACCCTGAACGACATCGGCTCGGCGACGGGGTTCGGCGGGCGTCCCGGGGATCCGGAGACGTTCTACCAGTTCGCGAGCTTCAACCGGCCGCCCACGGTCTATCGCATGGACCTGGCCAGCGGCACGGTCACGCCCTTCGCGGCGCCAAAGCTTGCCTTCGATCCTGACGACTACCTGGTGGAGCAGCGCACCTATCCGTCGAAGGACGGGACGAAAGTGCCCATCTACATCGTCCGCAAGAAGAGTCTGGCGGGCAAGCCGGCACCGACGCTGCTCTATGGCTATGGTGGGTTCGACATCGCGCTGACGCCAGGATTCTCGCCGGTGCGAATGGCCTGGCTTGAAAGCGGGGGGGTGTTCGCGCTCGCCAACATCCGCGGTGGCGGTGAATTCGGGCGCGAGTGGCACGATGCCGGGCGGCTGAACCGGAAGCAGAACAGCTTCGACGATTTCATCGCGGCCGGCGAATTCCTGATCCGCGAAGGGATCACGCCCAAGGGTGGGCTGGCGGTGCAGGGCGGATCGAACGGCGGCCTGCTGGTGGGTGCGGTGGTCAACCAGAGGCCCGACCTGTTCGCGGCGGCCAATCCCGATGTGGGCGTGATGGACATGCTGCGCTTCGACAGGTTCACCGCCGGGCGATACTGGGTGGAGGACTATGGCCGGCCCGAACGCGAAAGCGACTGGAAGGTGCTGCGCGCCTATTCCCCCTATCACAACATTCGCGGCGGCGTTGACTATCCGGCGGTGTTGGTGACGACGGCGGACACCGACGACCGCGTCGTTCCCGCGCACAGCTTCAAGTATGTCGCCGCGCTGCAGGCGGCGGCGATCGGCGACCGGCCGCATCTGCTGCGGGTGGACAGCAACGCCGGGCATGGCACGGGCAAGCCGGTGGACAAGGTCATTGCGGGCGGGGCGGACGTGCTTTCGTTCCTGGCCTACTGGACAGGGCTGAACCTCCAGCCCTGACATACCCAGCCCTGACATTGCGTTCATGAAAATATAGTTTTTTATGAACAAAAACTGTCGTGCCGGTTCAGCGGCGTCTCACGGCGAGCATGGCAAACACTTCTTCAAGGCGGGACGACCGCCGATTGCGAAGGAAGGACTGTCCATGAACACCATCACCAAGGGCCTGCTCGGCACCGCCGCCGCAGCGGCGGTTGCGGTCTCGTCGGCGTCGCCGGCGATGGCGCGGGATCACGGCGGGATCGATGCCGGCGAAGTGATTGCCGGGGCGCTCGTCATTGGCGGCATTGCCGCCATCGCCAGCGCCGCCAACAACCACGGCGATGCCTATTACGACCGTGCGGGCTACGATCGCTATTCCAGCGGCTATGGCTACGGATATGACAACCGGGGCTACGGCAACCGCGGCTATTACAGCAACGGTGGCGGCTACTATTCCCGCGGCAACCCGCGAACTGCGGTGGAGCAGTGCGTGCGCACCGCCGAAAGCAACGCCTCGCGCTATTCCTCGGGCAGGGCCGACGTGACCGATATCCGCGATGTGCGGCCGACCCGTGAAGGCTACGAGGTCCGTGGCCGGATCGCGGTGAACGGCATGGGCCGTGATTGGCGCGGCGGCGACAGCTGGTACGGCCGCGGCTGGAACGGCGACTATCGCGGCTGGAACAGCGGGCTGCGCGGTTACGACAGCGGTTCGTTCCGCTGCAAGGTGGCCTGGGGCCGCGTCGTCGATCTCGATTATTCGGGCATTCGCGGCCTCTGAGGGCCATCTGTAAGCCATACCGACAGGCCGGTCCCACGAGGGACCGGCCTTTTTTTATGCCAATTGTTTGCGCTCGCGCAAAACTCGCACGTTGGCAGCTTGCGGCGGGGGCGGGGGCCGATTATCCGCGAGGGGAACCGCAAAGGGACCATGCCATGACCATGTTCGATGATCGCGAGCGCGCCGAGGAAGCCAAGTTCGCCCGCGACGAGGAAATGCACTTTCGCATCAATGCCCGCCGCAACCGTCTGCTCGGCCAGTGGGCGGCCGAACGTATGGGCCTCGACGCCGCCGAGACCGAGGCTTACGCCAAGTCGGTCGTCCAGGCCGATTTCGAGGAAGCCGGTGACGAAGACGTGATCCGCAAGCTGTTGGGGGATCTGGTTTCGGCCGGCGTAGAGATCGACGAATCGGAAATCCGCACCGCGCTTGAAGCCAGGTCGGTCGATGCGCGCCGCCAGCTGATGGGCGAAGCCTGATGGCCATGACCGCCGGCGAAATCGAGGCGATGATCAAGGCCGCGTTGCCCGATGCGGACGTGACGATCACCGACCTTGCCGGCGACGGTGACCACTACGCCGCCCACGTCGTTTCGCCCGCCTTCAGGGGCATGACCCGCGTCGCCCAGCACAAGGCTGTCTATGCCGCGCTGGGTGGGCGTATGGGCGGAGTGCTCCACGCCTTGCAACTGACCACCGCAGTCCCCAACTGAAGGCTGCGAAAGGATTTCCTGAACCCATGTCTACCGATCAACGCATCGCCGATATCGTGAATGGCCACGACGTGGTCCTTTTCATGAAGGGCACACCGCTGTTTCCGCAGTGCGGTTTCTCGAGCAAGGCTGTAGCCATTCTCGATCATCTCGGCGTCGAATACGCCGGCGTGGACGTGTTGCAGGACATGGAGATCCGTCAGGGGATCAAGTCCTATTCGGACTGGCCGACCATCCCGCAGCTTTACGTAAAGGGCGAATTCGTCGGTGGTTCGGACATCATGATGGAAATGTTCGAGGCTGGTGAGCTTCAGCAGCTGATGGAAGAAGCGGAGGTCAAGGCCGCTTCCTGACCGGCCTTGGCCGACCAGTAGACAAGCGCGGTTCCGCTGATGCGGGGCCGCGTTTTTTGTTGTCCCGATGTCGCTGGCAGACGCGCGAGCGGATGGCGTGCCGGCGCATCGCGGGCCTGTCGACGGGGAAGGGCGGGGGCCGGGATGCCGGGCGCCATGGTCTTGCCCTGGCGTTTCCTGCAGCATTTCACGCGCCCGGATTGAGTGGTGCCTGCACCAGGTTTCAGCGATCTTTCGGGGAAGTCCCGGGAGAGGCGGAGCCGGGAGACTAAATCGGCTCCGCCTCTTTTGAAGAAGACATCTTCGGGACACGAACCTCTATGCAGGTGCCGTGCCAAACGGCGGAAAGGTCCGAAAACTGGCGATTTTATTGTCGGCCGGCGTGGCTCCTTCGCGCGGCTTGTAAAACTGGCCGACACATTGTGCAGCCGTCATCCTGACGCTTGGCAAGAGCGACGCGGGCGCGCATGGTGCGGCCAATGGACGAGATGGATGACCTGGGGGACAACGAAGCCCCGCCGCCTGCCACGCCCGCCGCGACGGTTGTGGTGTTTCGCCGCGATCCGCAAGGTGGCCCGGCGCAGATCCTGCTGGTCGAACGATCCAGCACGATGAATTTTGCAGGTGGAGCCACCGTGTTCCCCGGCGGAAAGATCGATCCCGGCGACTACGAACTGGCCGAGCGCTTCGGCGCAGGCCTTGATCCCGAGGACGCCGCCGCCCGCATCGCTGCGGTGCGCGAGGCGCTGGAGGAAACCGGCCTCGCAGTGGGTATTTCGGGCGAGGTGAATGGCGAGATCGCGGCAGAAGCGCGACGCGTGATTCTTTCGACCGGCCGGCTGGAAGACGCGCTGTCGCGATTTGGCTGGGCGCTCGATCTGGACCGGCTGGTGCCCTTCGCGCGGTGGTGGCCGCGCCATCGTCACATCCGCGTGTTCGATACGCGGTTCTACCTGGCGGATCTGGGCACCGGGGCCGTCGACATCGCCGTGGACGCGACCGAGAATCGGCACCTGTTCTGGGCCAGCGCGGCCGAAGCGCTGCGACTGGCGGATGAAGGGGCGATCAAGGTGATCTTCCCCACCCGGCGCAATCTTGAGCGGCTGGCCTGCTATCCCGATTTTGAAAGCTGCCGCGCCCACGCGCTGGAAACGCCGGTGACGACGATCTCTCCGCGCGTCGAATTGCGGGATGGCGTGCAGTGGCTGACGATCCCCAAGGAGGCAGGCTATCCCTATGACGGTGAACCGCTCGACACCGCGAGCCGTGCCTAAGGGTATGTCCTTAGGCGATAATCCTTAGGGGGAGCGGTTTGCGGATTAAGGCGAAGGCGGTAGAGCGGGGTCGGAGGATCTTTCCGATGCCGCTGCCCAATGTTCGACTGCCGAAAAGTGCCGCCTTCGATCCGGAAGCGGATCAGTCGCAGGCTGCGCTGCGTCTGGCTGACGCTGCAGATGCACCGGTGTCCTCGCCAGTTCACCGGCTCCAGTCCGAACTGTCTGTGTTCGAAGCGCGCGCGGCAGGTCGAACTGACGGGCACTATCCGGGGTGGTTCCGGCTGGGCTTTCCCATGGCAGGCTCAGCTGCGCTGTGGGGCGCGATCCTGTGGAGCGTAGGCCTGGTCCGCTGACCGCGCCTGCCAGGCCAGAATATGGCGGGCTCAGAATATCAGCAGCGCGATTGCTACCCAGAACACCTGACTGAGTGCGAGGCCAAGGAGCAAACCGCGCGTCGCTGCCGCGCCTTCGCGATCGGCGCGTAATCGGAGAAAGCCTGTGCGGCTCTCGCGTCGCCTTGTCATCATGGCGGCCTCTTTCCCGTTTTGCCGGTTCGTGCCGGCTTTGATCCCCTCGCCACGGCGACCGCTTTGCGGGCCGTAACTTCATAAGAAATACATAATGCAGGGCCGCTCGCAATGGCGATGTGCGCGTTCCTGCCAGAACGGCATATTTTCCGGGTCTGTATCGGGGATCAGGCCTGTCCGTTGAGGCCCCTGATCAGCTTCCACACCGTTTCGTGGAGATTCTCCGCCTCGCACAGCGTGAGCTTGGGGCTGCTGGCGATCTTCAGCGGGATTTCGCGCGCCGCCTCGCGCAGGGTCGAGCCCTTGTCTGTCAACGAGACGATCACCCGCCGCTCGTCTTCCGGATCGCGCTGCCGGGTCACGAGACCGGCGGTTTCCATCCGCTTGAGCAACGGCGTGAGCGTGCCGGTATCGAGGAACAGCTGGTGGCCGATTTCTCCCACCATGCGGGGCGCGCGTTCCCACAGCACCAGAAGCACGAGATACTGGGGGTAGGTCAGCCCCAATTCCTCCAGCAGCGGCCGATAGGCGCGCGTCAGCATGTTGGAGGCGGCGTAGAGCGGAAAGCACAGCTGCCGGTCAAGACGCAGGACCTCGTCGCCAGATTGTGCCGTGCTTTCCGTTTCGTTCATCGTCAGGCCGTTGTTACGTTGATGCCCACGTCAATATTGCCTTTTACCGCATTAGAATAGGGGCAGGTCGCATGGGCTGCGGCGACGACCTTTTCGGCCTCGTCCTGATCCATTCCGGCGATCGCAACATCGAGCGAAACGGTCAGCTGGAAGCCGCCGGTCGCGTTGGGCTCCATGCCCACGGTGGACGTCACCGTGATCGCATCGTCGGCCACTTTGCTGCCCATGGCCCGGCCCACATGGATCACCGCGTTTTCAAAGCAGGCGGCATAGCCGGCGGCGAACAGCTGTTCGGGATTGGTCGCGCCGCCTTTGCCGCCAAGCGACGGCGGCAGGGCCAGTTCCACATCGAGCAGGCCATCGTCCGAACGGACCCGGCCGCTGCGCCCGCCAACCGCGATCGCGCTGGTGCTGTAAAGCGTGCTCATCAATTTGCTCCTCTGCATTGGGCGGACCATCCGCTCGCCGGTTCATGTAGTGCGATATTATATTGCGCGCAATCTAATATCGCATCGAAGCGGCTGGCGGGGAAAACCCCTTAGAGTGCGTTAGGTGTCTGTTGGCCGCGTTTCGGGGCCGTTCAGCGCCATTTCAAGGTGGCATTAACCACCGCCGTGAACGTCATGTTGAGGCGGTGAGGCGATCCTCCCTGCTCATGAACAGCATCCTTGCACGCTTCACCCCCGCCTCCCTGGTCCGGCTTGCGCGCTTGCTCGCGCTTTTGACGACGATCGTGATGATGATCGGCTATGCGGGCAACCTGCTGACCATCGAGACGGCCGGGATGGGCGCTTTCGGCCTTTCCGTGCTGCTGCTGCTGGCCGTGCCGGACCAGCGCGCATCGGAACTGCTGGGCGCGGTGGCCATATGGATGACGACAGCGGAATTCATGTCCGCGGCGGAAACCGGCTATTTCAACCACTGGCGCTGGGCGGTTGCGGTGGCGACGCTCGCGCTGGTGACTGTGCCGCTCAAGGTCCAGTACCTGCGGCTGCTCGCCCGCACCGTGCCCGACGCGCCGATCGGCGATCTGGATCGCCGCGCCTGGTCGGCAGGATCGTTGCCGCATTCGGCCGCGGCGCTTGCCACTTTGCGTGGCGAATCGCACGATGAGGCAGCAGAACGCCAGGTCTCGGGCACCACACAAATGGCCTGATCCACACTTTCGGGCACTTTGTCACATTCCGGGCGTTCCTCCCCCTTGCCCGGTCCGCCAATCCGCGCGAGAGGTCCGGTAAGGAGGCTCCGCAAGCGGTTCATGAATACGAGCGCCATTGAAACAATGCGGGTGCAGGCCCGGGAAATCGCCGACAAGCTGCGCGCGATGGCAAACCGTGACCGGTTGCTGATGCTGTGCCGGATGTCCGAGGGCGAGGTGTCCGTGGGCGAACTCGTCCAGTTGACCGGAATCAGCCAGTCGCTGGTCTCGCAGCACCTTGCCATGCTGCGCGACGCCGGCGCCGTGGCTGTGCGGCAGGAGCGCCAGATGCGGTTCTATTCCATCTCCGATCCCAAGGTCGCCGCCATTTTCGACGCACTGTGCGAGGTGTGCGCGGCGGATGACAACATCGGCGAGAAGGCGGCGTGAGCGACGAGATCGTCGTCTGCCCGGCCTGTGGCGGCCTCAACCGCGTCCCGGCATCGCGGCTTGCGCAGGGTCCCAGTTGCGGGAAATGCCATCGCCCGCTGTTTTCCGGCGCTCCCGCCGATGTGGACGAAGCGATGTTCGAGCGCATGGTGCAGAAGGGAACACTGCCCGTGCTGGCAGATTTCTGGGCCGCATGGTGTGGTCCCTGCCGCACGATGGCTCCTGCCTTCGCCGCTGCCGCTGCCAAGCTTGAGCCGCACGTGCGGCTGGTAAAAGTCGATACCGAGAAGGCGCAAGCCCTTTCCGGCCAGCTGGCTATCCGTTCCATTCCCACCCTGGCCCTGTTCAGGCAGGGTAGGGAGGTGGCGCGGCAGGCCGGCGCTTTACCCGAAAGCCAGATCGTCGGCTGGGCGCGCGCCGCCCTGCAATAGCCGTCAGGGCGTCAGCCCGCCGCCCAGGCTGCGGTAGAGTTCCACCATGTTCGTAGCTTTCGCCAGCCGAGCGCTGACCAGGGCCTGCCTCGCCGAATAGGCTGTGCGCTGTGCGTCCAGTGGTTCGAGGTAACTGGCGACGCCGTTGGCGAAGCGCGACTGAGAGATGCGGGCGGCCTTCGCCGCATTGTCCGCCAGCGATTGCTGCGCGCGCACCTTGGTATCGATCGTGCCGCGCCGGGCGAGCGCATCGGCCACTTCGCGAAAAGCGGTCTGGACCGCGCCTTCGTACGTCGCCACCGCCGCATCGCGCGCGGCCTTGCTCGCGGCCAGGTTGCCCGCGTTGGTGCCGAAATCGAACAAAGTCTGGCTGGCCGTGCCGCCCGCGCTCCAGCGAAAACTGTCGCTGCTGAACAGCGAGGACAGGCTCTGGCTGGCAAGACCAAGCAGGCCGGTGAGCGAGATCGACGGGAAGAACGCGGCGCGGGCGACGCCGATATCGGCATTGGCGGCCTTCAGCTGGTGCTCCGCTTGAAGAACGTCTGGCCGGCGCAGCAGCACACCAGAATCGAGGCCGACAGGAAGCGAGGGCAGCACCTGGTCGCCCATGCCCAGCGTCTGCGGCAGCAGTGCCTCGTCCACCGGCGCACCGGCCAGCAGGTCGAGCGCGTTCTTCGCCTGTGCGAGGCTGGTCGTGTAGTCGGCCACGGCGGCGCGGGCGCTGTCCACCTGCGTCTGCGCCTGCGCGACGTCGAGCGCGGTGCCAATACCGTTCGCCTCGCGGCGGCTATTGACGGTGAGCGACTGTTCCTGGCTGGCCAGCGTTTCACGCGCCACGGCCAGCGCGTCTGCGGTCGCGGCATGGGTCAGCCACGCATTCGCCACTTCGGCGACCAGCGCGATCTGCGCGGACTTGCGGCCTTCATCGCTGGCGAGATAACTCTCGAACGCCGCGCGGCTCATGTTGCGGCGGCGGCCGAACAGGTCCAGCTCGAACGCAGAGACGTTGGCCGATGCGCTGTAGCTTTCGGTGGTTCCGCTGCCGAAATTGCTGCCGGTGCCCGCGGAAGTGCTGGAATTGTGTGTAACCGTCGCTCCGGCGCTGGCGCCGATGGTGGGGAACTGTCCCGCTCGTTCCACCCGGTAGAGCGCCCGCGCGCGCTCGACGTTGGCGACTGTCGCGCGCAAATCGCGATTGTTCGCCAGCGCCAGCGCGATCGTGTCCTTCAGCCGCTGGTCGGTGAAGAACGCTTGCCAGCCCATCCCGTCGATGGCGCCGTCCCCGGCGGCCAAGGCCGGATAGGCAGTGCCCTGCGGCAGCGATGGTGCGACCGGCGCATCCGGCCGGACATATTTCGGGGCAAGGTTGCAGGCGGAAAGCGCCAGCAGCGATGCGGCGGCAAGGATGGGGCGGGCGCGGATCATGCCGTGGCCTCCGGCGTTTCAGGTTGGTTCGCAGCAGGCGTCGACCTCCGCGCGAACACGCGCTTCACCAGGACGAAGAACAGCGGCACGAAGAAGATGGCCAGCGCCGTGGCCGAGAGCATCCCGCCCATCACTGCGGTTCCGATGGCGCGGCGGCCATTGGCACCCGCGCCGCTCGCCAGCACCAGCGGCACGACGCCGGCGATGAAGGCCACGCTGGTCATCACGATCGGGCGGAAACGCAGGCTGGCCGCTTCCAGCGCGGCCTGCATCGGCGACAGCCCGCGGCCGAGCGCGGCTTCGGCGAACTCTACGATCAGGATTGCGTTCTTGGCGGACAGGCCGATGGTGGTGAGCAGCGCCACCTGGAAGTAGATGTCGTTGTCGTAGCCGCGCAGGGTCACCGCCAGCACCGCGCCGATCACGCCCAGCGGGATGACCAGCAGCACAGAGACCGGCACCGACCAGCTTTCGTAAAGCGCGGCAAGGCACAGGAAGATGAAGAAGATCGACGCGGCATAGAGCACGCCCGATTGCGAACTGGCGGCCCGTTCCTGGTAGGAAAGCCCGCCCCACGCCACGGCATAGCCGCTGCCGAGCTGGCCGGCCTTGGCCTCCATCAGGTTCATCGCCTCGCCCGAACTGGTGCCCGGTGCGCCGGTGCCCTGCATCTGCTGCGCGGCGACGCCGTTGAAGCGGCGCAGGATCGGCGGTCCGCTGGTCCACGAAGTGGTGGCGAAGGCGGAGAAGGGCGCCATCGTCCCGTCCTGACCGCGCACGTACCATTGGCCCATGTCGGCCGGGCTGCTGCGATAGGGTGCATCACCCTGCACATAGACGCGCTTCACGCGGCCGCGATCGACGAAATCGTTGATGTAAGTGCCGCCCCACGCGGTCGAGAGCGTGGCGTTCACATCCGAAGGGGCGATCTTGTAGGCCGTGGCCGCATCGTCGTTCAACGCGACTTTCAACTGAGGCGTGTCCTCCAGCCCGTTGAAGCGGACCTGCGACAGGCGGGTATCGGCATTGGCGGCCTCGACCAGTTGCTTGCGCGCGGCGGTCAGCGCCGGCACGCCGTTGCCGCCGGCATCCTGCAACCACATCTCGAAGCCGCTGGAATTGCCGAGTCCGCGGATTGCGGGAGGCGAAAGCGCAAGGATCTGCGCTTCGCGGTCGCCCGCGAAATGCTTGCTGATCCGCTGGGCGATGGCGGTGGCGCTGTGTTCGGCGCCCGCGCGTTCGTCCCAGTCCTTCAGCATCAGGAAGCCCATGGCGATGTTCTGGCCGGAACCCTGGTTGCCGCGTCCGGCGGAGGTGAACGTGTGGACCACGTCCTCGCCTTCGGTCTGGCGGATATAGTCGGCCACCCGCGCCGCGACTTCCTTGGTCTGGTCGAGCGTGGCGCCCGCGGGAAGGGTGATCGACAGCATCAGGTTGCCCTGGTCTTCCTCGGGCAGGAAGCTGGTCGGCAGCCGCACATAGAACAGCGCCATGGCCCCGCTCAGGCCCAGGAACGCCAGCATCCACGGCGCGGGGCGGCCGACGAAGCGCTGCAAACGGCCCTGATAGCCGGTTTCCAGCCTGCCATAGCGATGGTTGAACGCGCGGAAGAAACGCCCCTGCGGCTTCTCGTGTTCTTTCAGCAGCGTCGCGCAGAGCGCCGGGGTCAGCGTGAGCGCGACGAGTACCGAGAGCGCCATGGCCGAGACGATGGTGACCGAGAACTGGCGGTAGATCGCGCCGGTCGATCCGCCGAAGAAGGCCATGGGCACGAACACCGCGGTCAGCACCAGCGTGATGCCGATCAGCGCCGAGGTGATCTCGTTCATGGACTTCACCGTCGCCTCCAGAGGCGGCAGGTGTTCCTCGTGCATCACGCGCTCGACGTTCTCGACCACGACGATGGCGTCGTCGACGAGCAGGCCGATCGCCAGCACCATGCCGAACATGGTCAGCGTGTTGATGGTATAGCCCGACAGCGCCAGCACGCCGAAGGTGCCCAGCAGCACCACCGGCACCGCGATCGCCGGGATCAGGGTGGCGCGCCAGTTCTGGAGGAACACGAACATCACGACGACGACGAGGGCGATGGCCTCGAACAGAGTCTTGACCACTTCCTCGATCGAGATCTTCACGAACAGGCTGCTGTCGCGCGGATAGGCGACCGCATAGCCGGGCGGCAGGTCCTTTGACAGCTCGTCCACCTTGTCCTTGACCAGCTGCGCGGTGCGCATGGCGTTCGCGCCGGAGGACAGGCTGATCGCAAGGCCGACCGAAGGTTTCCCATCGAACCGGTTGAAATTGGCGTAACTTTCCTGACCCAGTTCAACCCGGGCCACGTCGCGCAAGTGAACCACGCCGCCGTTCGCGTCGGTCTTCAGGATCACATTCTCGAATTCGGGCACCGTTTGCAGGCGCGAGCGGGCGGTGACCGTCGCGTTCAGCCGCTGGCCCTGCGGCGCGGGCTGCGCGCCCACTTCACCGGCGGAAACCTGCGTGTTCTGGGCCTGGAGCGCGGCGTTGACGTCCGAAGGCATCAGGCCGACTGCGGCCAGCCGGGCGGGGTCGAGCCAGATCCGCATGGCATAGGGCGCGCCGAACACGTCTGCGCTGCCCACGCCTTCGACGCGCGAAAGCGGGTCCTGGAAATGGGTGGTGATATAGTCGGCGACGTCCGCGTTGGAACTGCGGCCGCTATCGTCGCGCAGGCCCACCACCAGCAACATATCGGCCTGCGCCTTGGTGACGTTGACGCCCTGCTGCTGCACCGCCTGAGGCAGGCGGCTGGTCGCGCGGCTGATTGCGTTCTGGACCTGCACCTGCGCGGTATCGGGGTCGGTGCCCTTGTCGAACGTCGCGGTGATCTGGGCCGAACCCTGGTTGCTGCTCGATGTGAAATAGAGCAGCCCGTCGATGCCCTTGAGCTGCTGCTCGAGCACCTGGGTGACACTGTTCTCGATCGTCTGGGCGTCGGCGCCGTTGTAGGTCGCGTTGATCGAGACGGTCGGCGGGGCGATGTCGGGATATTGCTCGACGCCCATCCGGGTGATGGCCAGTGCGCCGGCCGCCATGATGACGATGGCGAGGACCCAGGCGAAGATCGGGCGATGCGCGAAAAAGCGGGACAGCATGGGCGGGTTACTTCGCCGTCTGCTGCGCAGGGACGGTGTCTGCCGGCACGGCCTTCACCTTGGCGCCGGGGCGCGCCTTCATCAGGCCGTCGACGATGACCTTTTCGCCCGCCTTGAGGCCGGCGGTGACGAGCCACTTGTCGCCCACCGCGGTATCCGCGGTGACGTCGCGCGTCTCGACTTCGCCCTTCGCGTTGACCAGCAGCACCGAGGCGCCGCCGCGCGGGGCGCGGGTGATCGCCTGCTGGGGCACGAGAATTCCCTGCGGCACGCTGGCCTGAACAAGCCGGGCGCGCACGAACAGGCCGGGCAGGAGCACGCCCTGCGGATTGGCCACCGTGGCGCGCAAGGTCACTGTGCCGCTGTCGGCGTTCACGTCGACATCGGCGAAGCTCAGCCGGCCCTCGACCGGGTATTCGCTGCCATCTGCCAGCACGATGCGTACCGGCACCGTGCCCACCGGAGCCAGCGCGCCTTTCTGGAACGAGCGGCGCAGCGCCATGAAATCGTTGCTCGACTGCTGGATGTTCACGAACATCGGATCGAGCCGCTGCACCTTGGACAGCGGGTCCGCCTGGCTTGCCGTGACGAGCGCGCCCTTGGTCACGCTCGAACGGCCGATCCGGCCGGTGATGGGCGAGGTGACGCGGGTGAAGCCCAGGCTGACCTGGCTCGATGCCAGTGCAGCGCGGTTCGCCGCGACCTGCGCGCGCGACTGGTTGTAGGTGGCGCGCGCGTCGGCCGCGTCCTGCTTGCTGACCCCGCCTTCGGCGGCGAGCAGTCTGTAACGCTCGGCCTTGAGCCGGTTGGCCTCCACCGTGGCTTCGGCGGTGGCGACGGCGGCGCGCGCCTGCTGCGCCGAGGCTGCGTAGAGGCGGCTGTCGATCTGGTAGAGCGGCTGACCGGCGCGGACCATGCTGCCCTCGGTAAACAGCCGGTCGGTGATGATCCCGGAAACCTGCGGGCGTACTTCGGCCACGAGCGAGGCTTCGGTCCGGCCCGACAGGTCGGTCACAAGCGGCACGGCCTCGGTCTTGACCGTCATCACGCCGACAACGACCGGAGGCGTTTCCTTGCCGGCTTTGGCGCCGCAGGCGGACAGTGACAGCGCCAGACAGATGGCGGAAGCGGCGGGAAGCAGGCGGGGAAGGGGATAGGCGGGGCTGCGCAAGGCGGATCTCTCTGGCTGACGACCGGGGAAGGCGATGGATCGGCAGGGATCAGGATGGTGGCGGGTGAACGCTGGCCACGAAAGCTCCATCGACGGTTCCGGTTCCCGCGAAAGGCACCGACGACAGGGAGCGGCCGTCGACATCTGCGCGAGTCGATGGGGCGTTAACACAGCAATGCCGGCTTGAGTCCCCCTTGTTATCGGGAACTTGCCGGCGGCGACACATTGATACAATTGTCTTTTGCGCGCACGATCATTGCGTGGGCGCGATTTTGCATGTCGGGTCTGCGCAATAGACCTTTGCGCAACGGGCCTGTGTGCGCGGCCTTATCGAGCGGCGAAAAGCAGCCTGCCCGGTCCCAGCGCCTGAAGCACGCCCGAGATTTCGTCCTGCGACACCGCGAAGCAGCCCTGGCTGCGACCGATCCGGCCTAGGTTCGACGCCATGCCGTGATCGACGTAGCTGGCCGCGTGAATCACGATGCCGCGGCTGTCGGCCAGGTTGTTTTCCGGATCGAGGCCGATCAGCCGGCGCGAGCGGCCGTGCTTGCCCACATAGGTGGGGCCGGTCATGAACGCACCGCTGCACGATGCCTCGGAGCCCGGCGTGTTCGACAGGCGCTCGACCCACCCCTTGTTGGCCGGGTCCGATCCCTTGCCGTGGGCGACGAGGTGCGTGGACAGCACGCGCCCGCCGGCGATATCGACAAGGTGGAAGCGCGGCTCGCGCGAGGGGACCGAGAAATCGACGATCCCGATCACGTCGCGTTCGGCGATGCGCGCATGGTGCGTCTGAAGCGCGGCCAGCGCCTGGGGCAGCAGGGCGGGCGCGCCGGGGATGGATAGCCCCGCAGGCGCGGTCAGGCCCGGCGGCGTCACCGGTGGCAGCGCCAGGCCCGCGCCATGCGTCGCAGGCGCAATGGCGTTGGCCGCGGAGCGCGGGAAAAGGAATGTGGTGGCGGAAGCAGCCACGGCGCCAAGGAACTGGCGCCTGCCAAGCGTCATGATGCGAGACCCCGATTATTCTTTGAACACGATCTAGGTTCGCTTACCGTTGGATTCAAAGGGTAACGGTGATTTCATGCGGCGAAACGTGCTTGGTGCGGCATTGGCCGTTATATTAACGGGAACGAATTGCTCGTCCGCACTGGCCCAGCCAGCGGTGGCCGCGTTGCCGCACTGGAGTGCCGAATCGCTCGCCGTTCTGCACCACCGGCTGGAATCGGCGCCGCTGGAAGCGCTGCCCGTGCCCGATTGCACAGCGCTCGCCGCCGCGGAACGTGCGGGGGACGGGGCGGTGATCGACCGTGAGGCAAGCGCGGTCGCGGTGAAGATGGCGCGCCTGATCGCGCTCGGCTGGATGCCCGCCGAAGCGCGCGCTGCCTGGCATATCGCCGACAGTGATGCGCGGATCGACTTCGCCGGCCAGCTCGCCACCGCGCTGGGGGCGGGAACGCTCGATGCATGGTTCTCCTCGCTCGAACCGCGCCGGCCTGATTATGCGGCGCTACGCACAGCTTATGCGGCCGAGACCGATCCGGCGCGGCGGCAGACGCTGGCGCGCAATCTTGAGCGCTGGCGCTGGATGCCGCACGATCCGGGGGCGGAATACCTGCTGGTCAATGCCGCCGCGTTCCGCGTCGACCTGTGGCGCGACGGGCGCGTGGCCGACAGTCACCGCGTGATCGTGGGCAAGGTATCCTCGCCCACCCCGGTGTTCGGCGCGACCGTGAGCGGGGTGACGTTCAACCCCTGGTGGGACATTCCCGCGAACATCGTGCGCGAAAGCGTGGGGCGTCTCGTCGCGCGCCACCCGAAGCTGGCGCGCCAGCGCGGCTATGTGTGGGGCGGCGGGCGGTATCGCCAGCGGCCCGGACCCGGCAATTCGCTCGGGCTGATGAAGCTCATCATGCCCAACAGCTACAACGTCTATCTCCATGACACGCCAAGCAAATCGCTGTTCGAACGGCCCGTGCGGACGTTCAGTCATGGCTGCGTGCGCGTGGACGATGCGCTGGGGCTGGCGGCCGACCTGCTCGCGCCGACGACGCCGCGCGAGGAGATCGACGGCATCGTCGCCAGCGGGCGCACCACCGATGTGCGGCTTGGCCGCAACGTGCCGATCTATATCGCCTACTTCACCGCAGAGGCGACGCCGGACGGCACGGTGACCGTGCTGCCCGACGTCTATAATCGCGATGGGGCGATGGGCGATGCGGCGGTGGTGCAGCGCCTTTGCGCGTTCTGAGCGGCGTTCAGTCCGCCGGCAGGTCGGTGAACTTCCCGCCGACCGCGAATGCCGACACCGGTTTGCGGCCGCTGGGGGCCTCGCGCTCGCGGTAGCCATCGGGCAGCTTTTCCGGGGCATCCTTGCGGCCGATGACGATGGCGGCGTTGATGTGGAAGTCCTCGGGGATCGCCAGTTCTTGCCGCACGCGCGGGAATTCCATGCCGACCATGGCGTGCGCGTGATAGCCCATGTGCGTTGCCTGCAGGGCCAGCAGCGCCCATGCCGAGCCGGCGTCGAAGCTGTGGCTGCGGTTGGGCTTGGCGCCGTCCGGGCGGGGGAAGGTGGTTTCGGACACGGCGAACAGAAGCGCGCCGGCATCCTTCGCCCAGACCGCGTTGCCCGGCACCAGCAGCGAGACGAAGTGGTCCCAGTTGGCATCGCCGCGCACGGCGTAGAGGAAGCGCCACGGCTGCTGGTTGTAGGCCGAAGGCGCAAGGCTGGCCGCTTCGAGGATCACCGCGAGGTCTTCCGCCGGGACGGCGCTGCCGTCGAACGAGCGGGGCGACCAGCGGTCGGCGATGGCGGGAAGGACGCGCGGATCGGTGGTGCGGGCGGTCATGGTCGTCTCCGGGGCAGGGGCGGCGCACCCGGCCGGGCACGCCGCGCAATCGCTGGTATTTCTGCGGTCAGTCGCGGTGAATGGCAATGCGCCCGCCACCAAAGGCGGCAACCTGCATCAGGCCGCCGGCCATCGCGATGTTCTTGAAGAAGTGGATGAACTGGTTCTGGTCTCCCAGCTGGCCGTGGAAGGCGAAGGCGGTGACGACCGAGAAGCCGGCGAGCAGCAGCGCGACCAGGCGGGGGCGGTAGCCGGCGATCAGCGCGAGGCCGCCGCCCAGTTCGATCAGGATCGCCGCGGCGAGGGCCACCTGCGGCAGGGGCAGGCCGGCGCTGGTGATATAGGCGAGTGTTGCGGCCGGGGCGGTCAGCTTGCTTACACCGCTCAGCACGAAGATCGCGGCCAGCAGCACGCGGCCGCCGGCGGCGAGCAGTGGCTGGGCAGGGGTGGCGGTCGAAGCGGAAACGGGGGTGGCAGCGGCGGTGGTCATCGGCGGGGATCCTTTGGCAGAAGAAGGGGCGGTATCGGCCGCCCGGTGCTGCAGCCTTCTCTATGTCTCCGCGAACCATCGTGAAATCAGGATAAAATCATTCCGAACGTTCCAATGAATGGAAAAGTGTGGTGCCGGCGCCTCACTCACGGGATTGCGTGATCCTTGCAATCAAACCGTCACGGAACTGGCACGAACCTGCAACGGAGGAGGCCTAGCCGCCGCAGCGCAACAACTAAAATCCATGAGGGATTATCCTATGCGCTTCATGACTTATCTCCTCGCCGGGACCGCGATGCTCGCGGCTGCACCCGCGTTCGCAGCCGAAGCCGCTGCCGAAGCCGCACCCGCTGCCGAGGCTGCCGGATCGGGCGAGATCGTCGTGTTCGGCGCTGGCCAGACCCGCCAGGTCCAGGAAATCTCGAGCGCGGACATCGCCATCCTCGCTGCCGGTTCCAGCCCGCTGAAGGCGGTCGAGAAGCTGCCCAGCGTCAACTTCCAGTCGGCCGATCCCTTCGGCGCGTATGAATGGTCGACCCGCATCACCATCCGCGGCTTCAACCAGAACCAGCTGGGCTTCACGCTGGACGGCATTCCGCTCGGCGACATGAGCTACGGCAACTATAACGGCCTGCACATCAGCCGCGCGATCTCGCCCGAGAACGTCGGTTCGACGCTGGTCTCGCAGGGTTCGGGTTCGATCGACACGCAGTCGACCAACAACCTGGGCGGTACGCTCGAATTCTCCTCGATGGACCCGGCCTCGATGCTCGGTTCGGCGAACCAGGCGATCGACTTCAACGCCACTGCCGGCTCCGACAACACCTACCGCGGCTTCGTGCGCGGTGCGATTGGCGAGGCCGCCGGCGCACGCGTGATGGGTTCGTTCGCCTATGGCACCGCCGACAAGTGGAAGGGTGACGGCAAGCAGCGCCAGTGGGCGGTCAATGCGAAGGCGATCGTACCGGTGGGCGACGTGCAGTTCGACGGCTTCTTCAGCCATTCGGACCGCGCCGAGCAGGACTACCAGGATCTCAGCCTCGAGATGATCAACCGCCTCGGCTACGACTGGGACAACTTCGGCCCGTCGAACTATGCGCTCGCCGTGCAGGTGGCCGATATCGCGGCCAACCGCGGTGACAGCGGCACCACCCCGCTCAACCCTGCTGCCGGCAAGGTCTATCCCGGTAACATCAAGTCGGTCGACGATGCCTATTATGACGCATCCGGCCTGCGCCGCGACACGCTCGGCGCGATCGGCATGACCGCGTCGCTGACCTCGAACGTCACGTTCAAGGTCAAGACCTACCTGCACAAGAACGATGGCCAGGGCACCTGGGGCACCCCCTATGTCAACAGCCCGACCGGCGTGCCGATGGCCGTCCGCACCACGGAATACAGCATCGACCGTCGCGGCGTGTTCGGTAGCATCAATGCCGATCTCGGCATGAACAACCTGACCATCGGCGGTTGGTACGAGAACAACGACTTCGAGCAGGCCCGCCGCTTCTATGCCTACGAAAGCCGCACCAATCCGGGCCGCGATCACCTGCACTTCATGCGCAACCCCTTCTTCACGCAGTGGGACGTGCAGTTCAACACCAAGACCTACCAGTACTTCGTCGAGGACGTGATCTCGCTGGGCGATGCGCGCATCAACCTGGGCTGGAAGGGCTTCAAGGTCGACAACAAGGCGCGCGCCATCGTCGCCGGCGGCCGCACCGTGGGCGATCTTTCGACCAAGGACTGGTTCCAGCCGCACGCCGGCGTGAACTACAAGTTCGGCAATGGCATCGAAGCCTTCGCCGGCTTCACCTCTGTCACGCGCGCCTTCGCCTCGGCCACCACCGCCGGTCCGTTCTCGTCCACGCAGGCCGGGTTCGACGCGATCAAGCCGTTCCTCAAGCCGGAAAAGTCGGATACCTATGAAGGCGGTCTGCGCTACACCTCGGGCAGCTTCCAGGGCGTGCTCGCCGGCTACTACGTCGACTTCAAGAACCGCCTGCTGACCATCCCGACTTCGGTCGGCATCGTCGGCGCGGCCAATGCGCTGCAGAACGTGGGCGGCGTCCGCGCGCAGGGCATCGAGGCCAGCGGCGAATACAAGTTCGGCAACGGCCTCTCGGTCTTCGCGTCGTACAGCTACAACGACAACAGCTACCGCGACAACGTGGTGATCACCACGAAGGACCCGGCCGACCCCACCAAGAACATCGTCACCACGATCGCCACCAAGGGCAAGACGGTGGTCGATTCGCCCAAGCACCTGCTGCACGGCGAAGTCGCTTATGACAGCGACACGGTGTTCGGCCGCGTCGGCGTGAATTTCATGTCGAAGCGCTACTTCACCTACACCAACGACCTGCTGGTTGCGGGCGACGATCGTGGCAGCGTTCCCAGCCGCGCCATCGTCGATGCCGCGCTTGGCTACCGCTTCGACATCGGTGCGCGTCAGCCGGTGGAGATCCAGGCCAACGTCACCAACCTGTTCGACAAGCGCTACATCTCGACCATCGGGTCGAATGGCTTCGGCAACATGGGTGACAACCAGACGTTCCTCGCCGGCGCGCCGCGCCAGGTGTTCGTGACGTTGAAGGCAGGCTTCTGATGAAGCACAAGGGAGCGATGAAGAACGCTCTCCTCGGGGGCGCCGCGCTGATCATCAGCGCGGCGTTTGCCGCCGTTCCCGCCGCGGCTTCGGCCCGGCCCGTCCTCCTCGTGTCGATCGACGGGCTGCGCCCGGGCGACGTGCTGGAGGCGGAAAAGCGCGGGCTGAAAGTGCCCAACCTGCGCCGGTTCGTGAAGGAAGGCGCGTCGGCCACCGGCGTCACCGGCGTGCTGCCCACGCTGACCTATCCCAGCCACACCACGCTGATGACGGGCACCGCCCCCGCGCGGCACGGTATCGTGGCAAACAACACGTTCGATCCCAAGCAGATCAATTACGGCGGCTGGTACTGGTATGCCGAGGACGTCACCGCGCGCACACTGTGGGATGCGGCGAAGGACGCCGGCCTTTCCACCGGCAACGTCCACTGGCCGGTGAGCGTCGGCGTGAAGTCGCTGACCTGGAATCTGCCGCAGATCTGGCGGTCGGGCCATGCCGATGATCGCAAGCTGCTCAAGGCGCTCGCCACCGACGGCCTCGTCGATGAGCTGGAGCACGATTGCGGCGGCTATGCCGACGGCATCGACGAAAGCATCGGCGGCGACGAGACCCGCGCGAAGTTTGGCGTGCGCCTGATCGAACGGCACAAGCCCGGTTTCGTCACCGTCTATCTCACCGCGCTCGATCACGAGCAGCACGCCAGCGGCCCGGGTTCCCCTGAAGCGCACGCCGTGCTGGAACGTATCGACGCGCTGGTCGGCAAGCTGGTCGCGGCGGAAATGGCGGCGCATCCCGACGCGGCCGTGGCCGTGGTCAGCGATCACGGTTTTGCCGCCACCGATACCGAAGTGAACCTGTTCCGGCCTTTCATCGATGCGGGGCTGATCACGCTCGACGCCGACGGCAAGGTTTCCGCGTGGGAGGCGATGCCATGGCCGTCGGGCGGCTCGGTCGCCGTGGTGCTGGCACGGCCCGGCGATGCCGCGCTGAAGGACCGGGTGGAAGCGCTCCTGAACAAGCTCGCGGCCGATCCGCAGGCGCGTTTCGCGCACATCGCCGGCAAGGACGAGATCGCGGCGGCCGGCGGCAATCCGCAAGCTACGTTCTATGTCGATCTCAAGCCCGGTGCGGTGGCGTCGCCGTTCGCGGGCGCCAGCGCACCGCTGGTGCGCGCTGCACGGGTGAAGGGGATGCACGGGTATTTTCCCGGCCTTGCCGATATGCGCTCGACGTTCCTGGTGATGGGGCCGGGCATTGCGTCCGGACTTTCGTTAGGAGGCATCGATATGCGCTCCATCGCGCCGACTCTGGCCGGATTGATGAATGCCTCGCTGCCCGCTGCAGAAGCGGTGACGCTAAATGTCAGTCAACCTAAAGTCAGATAGATGAAACATTACTGTAACATTGCGTGCTCGCATTCACGGCGTTCCGTGAAAAAAGCACGGAATTCGGCAGTCCGGTCACCGATGGTCAAATCGCAGTCTATTTTCAGAGATAGATTACAACCGGTTCATCAAAACTGTCACAAAACTGCATTCTTCACAGCGTAGTGGCTGCCTCGCCCGGGGGGACAAAAAGTCTTCGCAAGTGAGGGAACTATGACTTTCGATTATCAGATTCGTGCCGGCCTGCTGGCCGGAGCGGGCGCCATCGCGCTCGCGGCCAGCCCTGCATTCGCCCAGACCTCGATCTCGGTGGCTCCTGCCGCCGATGCAACCAGTGCCGACCAGTCGGGCGGCACCTACAGCTCGGGACTGACCGAGATTGTTGTTACCGCGACCAAGCGTGAGACCAATCTCCAGAAGACCCCGATCTCGATCTCGGTCATGGCGCCGGAGGCGTTGAAGGATCGTCACGTCCAGAGCCTGATCGACCTTGCGGATGGTGTCGTGCCCTCGCTGCGCGTCGCCACCTTCGAAGCCCGCCAGTCGGCGCTGACCGTCGGCATTCGCGGCATCGTGCCTTTCGACGCCAACCAGACCGCCCGCGACACCGGCGTCGGCGTCTACATCGACGGTGTCTATCTCGGCCGTTCGCAGGGCCTCAACGCGGCGCTGCTCGACGTTGAGCGCATCGAAGTGCTGCGTGGCCCGCAGGGCACGCTGTTCGGCCGCAACACCGAAGGCGGCGCGGTCTCGATCGTGACGCGCAAGCCCACCGGTGAATTCGGTGGCCGCGTCTCGGCCGGTGCCGGCAACTTCGGCAGCTACAACGGTGAAATCCACCTCAACCTGCCCAAGATCGCCAACGTCGCGTTCAAGCTTGACGGCATCGTCCAGCATCAGGACCCGACCGTGAAGAACCCGCTCGCGGGCCAGGCCGGCTGGAACCAGTACGACCGCAAGGGCGGCCGCATTACCGCGCTTTGGGAGCCGATCGACGGCTTCTCGGTCGAAATGTCGTATGATCGCGCTCGCGACGAGAACACCCCGTTCTACAGCCAGCTGGTCAATTACAACCCGAACGGCCTGCCGGTCGCCACGATCGCCCAGATCAACGGCAATGGCGGCAAGGTTCCGTCGGGCATGATCGCTCCGCTTTCGCCGCTCGTGACCGTCAGCGGTGACAAGCGCATGTCGACTGCCGACATCGGCGTGCCGCAGCAGCCGAGCGTGGACGACACTCACGGCTTTACCTCGCTGATCAAGTACAAGGTCAGCCCCGCGCTGGAACTGCGCTCGATCACGGCCTGGCGCGGCGTGGACACCCACCAGTGGGACAACTCGGGCGGCGCACACCGCACGATCTTCTCGCCCAACGCCAACTTCAGCCGCTACTCGCTGTCTGACCTGCACCAGCGCCAGTTCAGCCAGGAACTGCAGGCGGTCGGCAGCCTCGATAGCGTCGACTACGTGGTTGGCCTCTACTACTTCACCGAAAACGTGCGCGAATTCGCCGCCACGCCTTCGACGAACAAGTGGAACGCGGACGGCACCGGCTACACCATCAACGATGCGCTCGCCTGGAACGAATCCAACTGGTCGCGCCAGCGTGACAGCAACGCCGTGGCGCACAGCTATGCGGCGTTCGCCCAGGCAACCTGGACCCCGGTGGATCCGCTGCACATCACGGTGGGCGGCCGCTACACCAAGGACAAGCGTCGCGGTACGCTGACCACGGTTCAGAACAAGCCGACGAACTTCCCGTTCACCTTCGACAAGGATCGTTTCGATCCGATGGTGACCGTGGCCTACGACGTCGCACCGACCGTCAACGTGTTCGCCAAGTATTCGACCGGCTATCGCGCCGGCGGTGCCAACTCGCGTTCGCAGACCTTCGCGCCGTTCAATCCGGAAGTCGTGAAGTCCTACGAAATCGGCGCGAAGATGGACCTGCTTGACCATCGCGTCCGCCTGAACCTGGCGGGCTACATGATGGACCGCACCGGCACCCAGATCGACTTCGACAACGTCGACACCGATCCGACCAGCCCGACCTACAACCTCCACACCGAGGAAACCGGCAACTCGCCCGGCAAGTCGAAGATCCGCGGCGTGGAAGCTGAGCTGACGGTCAAGCCGATCGACAGCGTCACCCTGGGTGCGTCTTACGCCTACACCTACACCAACGTTCCGGCGACGCTGAACCCGTTCCTCAGCACGCTGGCGAAGCCGGTGTACACGCAGGTGTTCGTGGTGTTCACGCCTGAGCACGCTGCGGCTGCCTATGCGGACTACACCGTGCCGATCGGTGGTGCCGGCACTTCGCTGCGCTTCCACGTCGATGCGAACTACGCCAGCAGCATGTATAGCTTCCAGAACGAGACGACCAAGACTCAAGCCAGCTTCATCGTGAACGGCCGCGTTGCGCTCGCCGACATCCCGATGAACGACAACGGCCAGAAGCTGACTCTCTCGGCTTGGGCGCGCAACCTGCTGAACGAGACGCACATCTATCGTCGCTCGTCGGCAAATGCGAACACGCTGGGCGATTATGCCAACTTCAACGCGCCGCGGACCTTCGGTTTCGACGCGACCGTCAACTTTTGATGTAAAGGACGGGGCGGCCTCACCGGGCCGCTTCGTTCGGGTTTCCACCCTGACTTGACGGGCGGCGGCAAGGTTTCTTGCCGCCGCCCTTTTCTTTGGATGGGGGAGGGGGCGCCGGGGCGCCCCGCGGCGCGTCAGGCCGGCTTGACGAAGCTGTCGATCACGCGCTTTCGGCCGGCCGTCTCGAAGTCGATTTCCAGCTTGTTGCCTTCCTGCGCGGCCACCGTGCCATAGCCGAACTTGTCGTGGAACACGCGCGCGCCCGGCCCGATATCGGCGCGGGGCTTCGCGGCAAAGCTGGCGGCGGAGCGGGTTGCTTCGGGCAGGCGACGCGGCGCCGGATCGTATCCTTGCGTTGCCGCGCGCTGCCAGCCGGGGCCGCGCGTCACCGTGCGGGCCGGCTGGGCGCGGGCGACATCGGCGAACGGGTCGGAATGTTCGGACCATTGCGCGCGCCACAGCGAAGCGCCGCCCGACAGGGTGGTTTCCTCCTCGACATGGTCGGCCGGCAATTCGCCGATGAAGCGCGAGGGGATCGAGCTGGTCCACTGGCCATAGATGCGGCGGTTGGCGGCATGGAGGATGGTGCAGCGCTTCTTCGCGCGGGTGATCGCCACATAGGCCAGTCGGCGCTCTTCCTCCAGGCTGGCAAGGCCGCCTTCGTCGAGCGCGCGCTGCGACGGGAACACGCCTTCCTCCCAGCCGGGCAGGAACACCTGGTCGAACTCCAGCCCTTTCGCCGCATGGATGGTCATCACCGTGACCTTCTCCTCATGCTCGCCGCGGTCGTTGTCCATGACCAGGCTGACATGCTCGAGGAAATCGCCGAGCGTTTCGTATTCCTCCATCGCGCGGGCAAGCTCGGACAGGTTTTCGAGGCGGCCATTCGCCTCGGCGCTCTTTTCGGCCTGCAACGCGGCGGTATAGCCGCTCTCGTCAAGCAGCGTGCGCGCCAGTTCGGCGGGAACCAGCGTGCGCGCCTCGTCGCGCCAGCGCGCGAAATCGCGCATCAGCGCGGCCAGCGTATTCCGCGCGCGCGTGGGCAGTTCGTCGGTATCGCAGATCTCGACCGCGGCGGCGGCCAGCGGGATGGCCCGCGCCCGCGCATGGCGATGGAGCTTCTCCAGCGTCTTGTCGCCAAGGCCGCGCTTGGGGGTGTTGTAGATGCGCTCGAACGCGAGGTCGTCCGACGGCTGTGCGACCAGCCGCAGGTAGGCCAGTGCATCGCGGATTTCCGCGCGCTCATAGAAGCGGAAACCGCCCACGATCTTGTACGACAGGCCGATCTGGATGAACCGGTCCTCGATCTCGCGCGTCTGGAACTGCGCGCGCACAAGGATGGCGATGGAGTTCAGCGAGCAGCCCTCGCGCTCCAGCCGCTCGATGTCCTCGCCGATGCGGCGCGCCTCTTCCGGCCCGTCCCACACGCCGATCACGCGCACCTTGTCGCCGCCATTGCGCTCGGTCCACAGCGTCTTGCCCAGCCGTTCGGCATTCTCCGCGATCAGGCCCGATGCCGCGCCCAGGATATGCGGGGTGGAGCGATAGTTCTGCTCCAGCCGGATCACCTTCGCGCCAGGAAAATCCTTCTCGAAGCGCAGGATGTTGGCCACCTCAGCGCCGCGCCAGGAATAGATCGACTGGTCGTCGTCGCCCACCACGCAGATGTTCTTGCGTGTCTGGGCGATCAGCCGCAGCCACAGGTACTGCACCGCGTTGGTGTCCTGGTATTCGTCCACCATCACGTACTTGAAGCGCTCCTGGTACATCGCAAGGATGTCGCGCTCGCGCTTGAAGATGTTGAGCATGTGAAGCAGCAGGTCGCCGAAGTCGCAGGCGTTCAGGTCCTTCAGCCGGTTCTGGTAGAGCGCGTAGAAGCGCTGGCCCTTGCCGTTGGCATAAGCCTCGTTGTCCAGCGCATCGAGATCGGCGGGGTTGAGGCCGCGGTTCTTCCACTTGTCGATCAGCCCGGCGAGCTGGCGCGCGGGCCAGCGCTTTTCGTCCAGTCCTTCGGCCTGGATCAGCTGCTTGAGCAGCCGCAGCTGGTCGTCGGTGTCGATGATGGTGAAGTTCGATTGCAGGCCGACCAGTTCGGCATGGCGGCGCAGCATCTTGGCCGCCACCGCGTGGAACGTGCCAAGCCACGGCATCCCTTCCACCGACGGCCCGATCAGCTGGCCCACGCGCTCGCGCATTTCGCGCGCGGCCTTGTTGGTGAACGTGACGCACAGAATTTCGCTGGGCCAGGCAAGCCGCTGGCGCAGCAGGTGGGCGAGGCGCGCGGTCAGCGCCGCCGTCTTGCCCGTGCCGGCGCCGGCCAGCATCAGCACCGGCCCCTCGGTGGTCAGCACGGCTTCGCGCTGCGGTTCGTTCAGGCCGGCGGCAAAGCCACCGTTTGATTCATGGATTGCGTTCACCCGGAACGATTAGTGAACAAGCGGCTCTTCGGCAAGGGGATTGGCGCGGTCAGTTCTCATAGTTCTCGTAGTAGTCCGCCTGATAATCGTCGCGCTCGTGGACCGACGCTTCGCGGTTGGCGCGTTCGTTGTGCTCATTCAGCTCGTATTCGCGGTGCTTGCGCGCGATCTTTTGCGCAGTCTCGGAACGGGAGAGGCCGTCTATCATCATGATGCTGCCCGCGCCCATCATGCCGCACGAGGCCATCGCCAGTATCCACACGAAGAAGCACCCCCCGAAGATATATTTGGCAATGTTCGGCACTTCCCGGGTCTCCTGTTGGATCTGCCGCGCTTTTCCCCTGTTTCGGGTTTCAAGCAGGTAAATCTCGGAGGGAAAATGATAAGGTACTGGCGGTATTGATAAAAATCGGGGTGATCGACACAGAGGGGTGGGGTGAAGTATAGATTTCCGTTAATTTACAGTTCATGATCGAAATTCGTCGACGCATCTGTCGATGCACATTCCATTCCGGGAATGATTCATCTCTGACTGGAAACGATTCATCGAACTTGAGAAAAGATGTCGTCAATTCATCTTCTTAATTCAACAACTCACCGCCCGGCGCGGAACAAGCCGAAATTCGCCGCGTAGTCTCCCCAAACCTCCGGGTCATAAGAGAAACAGGAGACCATGAATGCGCAAACTGCTTTTCCTCAGCGCGGCGGCGCTGGCCATGACCGGCGTGCCGGCGGCCATCAACGCCCAGACGGCGACGACCTCGGCTGACGCCGCTGCCACCGCAGCCACGCCCGCGGGCACCTTTACGCTAAGCGCTGACCAGAAGACCCAATATGATGCATGGGCGGCCGAGCAGCGGACCAAATATGATGCGTGGCCGTCCACCTACCAGGAATATTTCTGGACGCTCGACGCTGCCCAGCAGAAGGGCTGGTGGGCACTGACCGACGAACAGCGGGCGCAGATTTATGGCATGACGCCTGAACAGCGAGTGCAGGTGTGGCCTTCGATTGTCGCGCAGGTGAACGGCCGGGCCACCCCGGCAACGCCTGCGCAGCCCAGCCCCGGCACTGGCACGCCGGCAACACCGGCCGAGCCGGCCACGCCGCCGAGCGGCGCATCGACCGGCAAGCCGATGGCCGACGCCACGGCCGATGCCAACGCGCCGGCTCCCACGGCGGCTGGAACGGTTGATGCGGCCGCTGCCACCCCGGGCGCGGCTTATGCCGCCACCACCACCAGCAGCGCCGTTCCGCCTCCGCCGGCCGATGCAATGAACAAGAAGTATCCCGTCTGCACCAAGAAGGGGCAGGACAACTGCCGCAACCGCGGCGGGATCTGATTTTCCACTTCAACCCTCCCGAGTTCCCCCCTCTCGGGTCGCAAGCGGAAAGGGCGCCGGGCAACCGGCGCCCTTTCACGTTTTGCGCCGGGGGCGCCTGCCGCTATGGCGAGGGCGACAGACGCTCGCTCGGGGATGGCAGGGATGATCGAAACGCAAGCCGCAACGTGCCGGAAGGCCCGCGCATGATGAACCCGGTGCGGCAACACGCGCGGGTGCTCACGGCCAGCCTCGTCGGCACGGCGGTCGAGTTCTACGATTTCTATATCTACGCCACGGCCGCCGCGCTGGTGATCGGGCCGCTGTTCTTCCCGGCGGAATCCGCGGCCGCGCAAACGCTGCTGGCGTTCATGACCTTTGGCCTCGCGTTCTTTGCGCGGCCCGTGGGGGCCATCGCCTTCGGCCATTTCGGTGACAGGATCGGCCGCAAGTCCACACTCGTCGCCTCGCTGATGATGATGGGCGGGTCGACGCTGCTGATCGCCTTTCTGCCGACCTACGCCATGGCCGGCCCGATCGCCCCCGCGCTGCTGTGCCTCCTCCGTTTCGGGCAAGGCTTCGGCCTTGGCGGCGAATGGGGCGGTGCCTCGCTCCTCGCGGTCGAGAACGCGCCCAAGGGCTGGGAAGCGCGCTTTGGGTCGGCGCCGCAGCTGGGCGCGCCGCTGGGTTTCCTGTTCGCCAACGGACTGTTCCTGCTGCTGAGCTTCACGCTGTCGGAGGCGCAGTTCACCAGCTGGGGCTGGCGCATTCCCTTCCTCGCCAGCGCCGTGCTCGTGGGGCTTGGCCTGTGGGTGCGGCTCAAGATCGGCGAGACCGCGGCTTTCAAGGAAGCGATGGCGCACGAAGCACCGCCCGCGGTGCCCGTCGGCCAGTTGCTGCGCGCGCATCCCGGCGCTGTGGTCGCGGGGATCGCCGGCGTGGTGGCGTGCTTCGCCATCTTCTATCTTGCGACCACGTTCGCGCTCTCGTTCGCCACGACCAGGCTCGGCTATGCCAAGCAGGAGTTCCTCGCCGTCCAGCTGGGGGCCAACACCTTCCTCGCCATCGGTATTTTCGTCGCGGGATATTGGGCCGACAAGACCAGCGCCAAGAACGTGCTCGGTAAGGGCGCGCTGCTCACCGCGCTGGTCGGGCTGGTGTTCGGCAGCGGGCTGGGGTCGGGATCGCTGCCCGTGGTTTTCGCCACGCTGGCGCTGTCGCTGTTCGTGATGGGGCTGGTCTACGGTCCGCTCGGCAGCTGGCTGCCCACGCTTTATGCAGTGCCGGTCCGCTACACCGGCATCAGCCTGGCCTTCAACATGGGCGGGATCATTGGCGGCGCGATGGCACCGTTCGCCGCGCAGATGCTGGCGGCGCGAGGCGGAACGCCGTTCGTCGGGCTGTTCCTGACCGTGGCGGGCGGGCTGACGCTGGCGGGCGTGCTGCTTGCGCCCAGGCTCAAGGCCTGACGGAAAAGCTCGATCAGGCTGCGCGCAGGCGCCGTGGGCGGGGCAGTGCGATCAGCCGTTCGTAGGACGCGAACAGCTCTGCAAAGTGATCGTCCATCGTGCGCGGCGGCGGAATGTCGGCGCGCGGTCCGGCCAGCCCGGCGCGGCGCTCTGCGGCATAACGCACGACCATCTCGGCCGCCGCCGCCGCATTGGCGGATTCGTAGATGTATCCGCCCGAAGCCCGCGCCTGGTCCGCCGCGCCGCCTTCGTCGGGCGTGATCAGCGGCAGCCCACTGGCGCGCGCCTCGGCCGCGACCATGCAGAACGTCTCGGCTTCGCAGCCGTGGAGCAGCGCGTCGGCGCTGGCCATCACCCGCGCCAGTTCGCCGCGGTCGGTGATGGGCGCCAGGATGCGGATATGCGGGTTGCCCGCGATCTTGCGCTCGATGGACTTGCGGTCGCGCCCCTGGCCCGCCAGCACCAGCCCGATCGGTGCGTGCGTGCCGGCGGCGGTGACCGCTTCCACCAGCATCGGCCAGCGCTTTTCCGGCGCGAAGCGGCCCACGCCCAGCAGCAGCGTGGCATCGGCGGGAAGCTCGCACATCGCCAGCAGCCCCTCGCGCAGGCGTTCGTCGCGCAGCGCGGGAGAAAACACGCCGGGATCGACGCCCATCGGATTGGTCACCACGTGCTCCAGCCCGCCCGCGATCAGCCGGTCGGACAGCCCCTGGCTGGCGCTCACGATCATGTCGTAGCGATCGTCCAGTCGGCGCAGGTGCCGCCAGTAGCGGTCGAACAGGTTGTCGATCGTCGGCCGCGTGGCCACCGGATCGAGCCAGCGGTAGGCATAGGCAGAAAGCGGATCGGCGTGCATGATCAGCGCGCGCGGGGCATCGCCTGGCCAGTCGGCGATCGTGCTGGCGCTGCGCCAGGGCGAGGACGCCTCGACGAAATCGGGCTGCTCGCGGTCCAGCGCGGCATAGAGCGCTTCGGTATCGTTGAAGTAGCGGTAATTGAAATCGAGCGGGAACAGCGTGGATTTCAGCCACACGATCCGCGCGTTCGGCCCGCGTTGTTCGATCAGGTCGCGTTCGCCCGGCGCGATCACCACCACTTCGTGGCCCAGTGCCGCGCCGGCCTTCAGCTTGCGATCCACATAGGTGCGGACTCCGCCACCCTTGGGGGCATAGAACGCACAGACATCGACGAGCTTCATCACGCTCCCCTGATGGGTCCGACTGACATGAGCCCGTTACGGTAGTTGAGCACGATGCGCAACGGCGTCACGCCGGAGCCGGCCGTGGCGGAAACGCTGCGCGCCTTGGGCTTGGACCAGCCCAGCTTCGGGTTGCCCGAAAAGCCGATGCCATCGTGCGTCCAGTTGAACTTGCGGTTGCCGTCCCGGTCATGGAGCACGGTCACTGCATAAGCGCCGGGAGCGGGCACGCGCACGCACAGGTGCGGCGTACCGGCAGCGGGCACGGCCACTTCCACGCGGCGAAAGGTCTTGCCGGCCGCGACCAGCACGTTGTCGTCGGCCAGGAAATCGGCGTCGTTGGCAGGATAGACTTCCAGCTTCAGGCGGCCGGTATGGTCCTTCAGCCCGGCCACTTCGACCATGAAGGCCGGGCCGCTCTCGTTCGGGCGGCACTGGGCCTCGGCCTTGCCCAGATCGGGGGTGGAGCGCAGCGGACCCGCGCCGGGCAGCAGCGCGAGCGCGGCAGCGAGCAGGGCGATGCGTTTCATGCGGTTTTCTCCTTTTGCACCAGATCGATCAGCAGCAGGATGATGAAGATCACCACGTGCATCGCGACGGTCAGCATCGACAGCATGGCGACCATCACCCCGGTCTTGACCTGCGCGCCCACAAGCAGCGCGGCCACGCCGGCAAAGGCGATGTCCTTGTTGGGGATGAGCGGCAGGCGCGACAGCAGCAGGCGGACGGTGGACAGCAGCAGCCACGCGCTCAGCGGCACTTCCGGCAGGATCATGGCCCAGGCCAGCGCGGTCAGGGCCGTCTTGCCGACAAGACGGACGCAGTGCATCCCGAACACGAACCACAGTTCGCGGCGCGGCAGGCTGAGCAGTCCGTTGCGGAAATACATGATGACGACAGAGGTCAGCAGCATGATGCCCAGCGACATCGCGAGCACGTTGCCGCTCTGTCCGAAGCCCAGCTTGCTGATCATCGGCCAGGTCAGCGCCAGCATCACAAGGGTCATGATGTTGCCGGACAGGGCGGAAAGGATCGCCACGTCCTTCACCGCGCCGAAGGGCGAACCCTCCATCTTTACATGGCGCCGCGCCCAGTCGTAGAAATAGACTTCGCCGATGTAGCCAAGCAGCAACTCGTTGCCGACGACCTTCTTCAGCAGCGGAAGGATGCCGGACCACGGGATGCCCCACAGCCGGCGGAAAATGACGAGATCGGTGAACGGGCTGAGGAAATAGCTGAACACGAAGATCAGCCAGATCACCGGGTCGGTCGGCAGAATCGACCAGACGATGCTCCAGTTGAGCTTGCGCAGTTCCAGCAGCACCGCGATCAGGATCGCGGCCGAGATCGCCGGGCCAAGATAGGCGCCCCACTTTCGCAGGCCGCTTTGCACGGTGGGGGCCGCAGCCGGCAGGGAAGGCTGGACAAGGGATGATTCGGGCATCGGGAAGACCTTTAGCGGATCACGGTGCGCATGGCGTGGAACACGGAACAAGATCCTCCATCGCCTGCAGATAGCGGCGCGCAGCTAAATCAACGGTGAACCGACGCGCCTCATCGCGCGCCAATTCGGGATCGAAGGGATGATCGGCAATGCGGTCCATGGCCGTGGCAAGCGCGCCCACGTCACCGGGGGGAACCAGCAGGCCGAAGCGCCCGTGGCCCAGCAGGGATGCCATCGAGGCGCTGCAATCGGTCGCCACCACCGGCAGCCCGGCGGCATAGGCTTCGAGCACGACCGAGGGCAGGCCCTCGTAATCGGATGAAAGCACCAGTGCGTCGGCTTCGGCCAGCGGCGCATCGAGCGGGTGGGTATGCCCGGGCAGCAGCACGCGGTCGGCCACGCCCAGCCTGCGCGCGCGCGCCTCGATCGCCGCGCGCTGGCCGCCTTCGCCGCAGATGGTCAGCCGGTCGTCGTGCCGGGCGATGCGGGCAAATGCATCGACCAGCCCGGTGAAGTTCTTCTGCGCGGCCAGCCGGCCCACGGCAAGAAAGCGCCGCCCGCCGTTGTGGGGTGCGCGCGGGGTGCCGGCCAGACGGTCAAGCTCCTCGCCGGTCATCGCGGGATTCTCGATTACCGCCACGCGCTCCAGCGGCACGGCCATCAGTTCCACGATCTCGTCGACCATGGCCGGGGCAATCGCCACCAGCCGGTCGATGAACCGCCCCTGCATCCGCAGCCAGATGCGATAGAACGGCATGGCGAAAGCGGGGAGGTCCAGCCGCAACAGATCGTTGCTCACCTTGGCCATGATCGGCGGGCAGCGACGGCCCAGCAACAGCTTCATCGCCACCGCCACCACGGTATAGGAATTGCCCGCGCAGAACAGCACGTCGGGGCGGTGCCGGCGGATCGCTCCGGGCAGGCGCAAGATCATCCACAAGGTTTCCAGCGGCCCGGTGTCGATGCCCCGGCTTCCGAACACGTCGGGCTCCAGCCCCGGCCATTCGGCGCGCATCGCGCCGTCCAGCCGACCCATCACCAGACGCGCATCCGCGCCTTCATCCACCCATGCGCGGTGAAGACGCAGCGCCACGCGCTCCACCCCGCCCGGCTCGAAGCTGTGGAGGAAGGTCAGCACGCGCGGCTGGCGGCCGGCATTGGTTGCCTGTGCGGTCATGGTCTGTGGTCGGTCCCCGTCCGCGCTCAGCCTGACCCGCGAAGGTCGGCATAGCGCGAGGGCGCATGGCTGCGGACAAAGCGCGCCAGCGTGCTGTCGATGCTGTCCAGCAGCGCAGGCACGGTGGTGTCGCCGGGGTGAACGGCCAGGCGCAGCGTGCGCGTGATCGGCAGTGCGGCGCGGGCCAGCGCGGCGAATGCGCGCGAACTGGCGATGCGGCCGGGGCTGCGGCTGGCCCAGGTCACCACCGGGCCGCGCGCCAGCACTTCGCCGGTCGCCGGGCGCCACACTTTCATGTGATCCTCCGCCAGTGCAAATCCGGCTCGGGCCATCGCCGCGTGGGCGCCGGGACCATAGAGCCAGGCCGGCGCGATGAAACCGGCGACGGGCCGGCCCAGGATATCTTCCAGCAGCGCCTTGCCGCGCTCCATCCGGGCCAGCGCCTCGGCTTCGGGCAAGTTGAGGAACTCGCCTTCGCCGGCGGTCATGTGCTTGCCCTTGAACCCGGCGAGGCCCTGCGTCGCGGGCGTCTCGTCGCGGTGGCACCAGCCGTGCAGGAACATCTCGATTCCGGCATCGGCCCATCCGCGCAGCCGCGCGGCGAAGGCAGCGTTGCCTTCGATCGGGGCGCTGCGCCAATGGTCGGGGATCACCAGCATGGCGAAGCTGGCGTGGCCCGCGCGGCGCTCGATCAGTTCCGCCAGCCGGTCCACCTGCGCTTCCGACCGCGGCGAGACGTCGTGGATCGAAACCAGCAGGCGCCGCTTTCCGCTCGTGCGGTCGGTGGCGGATGAGAGGGGGGCTGGGTTCAAGGTTTCGATCATCCGGATGACGGTTGTCGGCCCTGTACCGTGTGGCAAGTGCTCTGCGTCCACCCCGACAGGTGGTGCGCGCGGGCCGAGCCTTCAAGGTCACCGCAAGGGCATCTTCGCGCCGGGCATGGGCGGCGTTTGCCCCTGTCCGGATGGCCCGGACCTGTCGCAACCGTGAGCAATTTGCAACGATTAATTGACCGGGCGGCGCCCGGCTGCGTGCCGCAGCGGACAGATTTCGTCCTTCCCGAAACCCCTTCGGCGATCGGCCTTCACTCTGGCGAAGACCCCGCGCGTTTCGTCGCGGATCTATTGTCTATCGTATAAGTTGAGTTATCGTGATGGCCTGTCGGGACGTAATCCGAGTCGACCGGCCACCCCCAATTTCGGGAGAAACACGATGGCCTTCCAGCAAGCATCCGCGGCAAGCGGCGATCCCCTGATCCTTATCGTTCCGGGCCTTGGCAACAGCGGTCCCGGCCATTGGCAGACGCGTTGGCAGGAAACGCTGCCCGATTGCCGCAGGGTCGATCTGGGCCTCTGGGACGATCCGCACCGCAACACCTGGGTCAACAAGATCAACCTCGCCGTGCAGCGTGCCGAACGCCCGGTGGTTCTCGTGGCGCACAGCCTCGGCTGCCACGCGGTGGCTTGGTGGGCGGAATACGAGCGGCTGGCCGACGGACCCAAGGAGAGCAAGGTTGTCGGCGCGCTGCTGGTCGCTCCGCCGGACGTGGAGGAACGCCCGCTCGACCGGCGCGTGACCCGCTTCGCCCCGGTGCCGCAGAGCGAACTGCCCTTCCGCTCGATCCTCGTCGCCAGCCGCGACGATCCCTACATGCCCTTCGTCGGCGCGCGGGCGCTGGCGCGGACCTGGGGGGCGAGCTTCGCCGACGCAGGGGCGCTGGGACACATCAATGCGCAGTCGGATCTGGGGGAGTGGGCTTTCGGCCGCCTGCTGCTCAACCGCCTGTTGCCGCGCCCACTTTCGCTGGACGATGGCCCGGCCCGCTACGGGGCGATACAGCGTCCGTTCAACGATCCTGCGCTACGCAGGCTGGGAGCCTGAGGCCCGCCCACTCGGGGCGGCTGCTTCCCAAGGCTCGGCGTACGGGCCGGCGCGGTCGATGGCAAAGCCGAACGACCGCGCCGGTTCGCCGTGCCGCCACCGGACCCCCGTGGTCGCCGGATCTTCCCACCGCGCTGCGTCCATTTCTCCGTTGTCCGGCCCCAGCCACGCGCCATCCTCCGGAAACGCGGTGAAGCGCTCCCGATGCGCCGCGCGCCATGCGGACAGCGCCGCCACGTGGTCCTCCAGATCGCGGTCGCGGCTTTCCCAGTCGATCCAGGTGACCGCGTTGTCCTGCGCATAGGCGTTGTTGTTGCCGCCCTGGCTGCGGCCGAACTCGTCGCCGGCGGTCAGCATGATCGTGCCCGTGGAAACGAACAGCGTGCCCAGCATCGCCTTGGCGAAAGCGCGCCGCCGCGCCAGCACCGCCGGATCGCCCGTCGGCCCTTCGGCGCCATTGTTCCAACTGAAGTTCTCGCCGTGCCCGTCGCGGTTGTCCTCGCCGTTGGCCCAATTGCGGCGATGCTCGAAGGCCAGCGTGTCGGCCAGCGTGAACCCGTCGTGCGCGGCAAGAAAGTTCACCGATCGGCACCGCTTGCCGAACACGTCGGCCGATCCCGCGATCCGCGTCGCCAGCACGCCCACGCCGCAATCGCCGCGCCAGAACCGGCGCACGTCATCGCGGAAGCGGTCGTTCCATTCCAGCCAGTTCGCGGGAAATTGCCCCAGCTGATAGCCGCCCGGCCCGATGTCCCACGGCTCGGCAATCAGCACCCTGTCGGCGAGCCAGGGATCGGCCGCGATCTCCGCAAAGATCGGCGCTGCCGGATCGAATCCCGGTCCCCGCGCCATCACCGTGGCAAGATCGAAGCGGAACCCGTCCACCCCGCCATGCCGCACGAAATGGCGCAGCGCGTCCAGCACCAGCGCACGCACCGCTGCGTTACCGAAATCAAGCGTGTTGCCGGTGCCGGTGTCGTTGATCAGGTTGCCGCCGGGTGCATGGGCATAGGCTTCGTTGTCCAGCCCGCGCAGGCACAGCACCGGCCCCAGCACGTCGCTTTCGCCGGTGTGGTTGAAAACCAGGTCCAGGATCACCCCGATTCCCGCTGCGTGCAGCGCGGCCACTGCTGCGCGCAGTTCGGCCACGCCCCCGGGGCACAGCCGCGGATCGAGCGCCATGGGCGCCACCGGGTTGTAGCCCCACGCGTTGGCAAGGTGCAGCGGCGGCAGGTGCCGCTCGTCGATCCAGGCGACGATGGGCATCAGTTCCACCGCCGACACGTGAAGCTTCTTCAGGTGCGCGATCACCGCCGGATGCGCCAGCGCGGCCACCGTCCCCCGCTGCCCCTCGGGCACGTCGGGGTGCAGCATGGTCAGTCCGCGCACGTTCACTTCATAGACCAGCCCGCCATGCGCAAAGACCGGCGGCGCCGGCGGCACGTCGGGCAGGGCGGGCAGAACCCGGGCCTTGGGCACAAGGTCCGCCGTATCGACGCCAAACTGCGCCAGCGCAGTATCGTGGCGGAACGGCCCATCGAGTTCGGCCGCGTGCGGATCGACCAGCAGCTTGGCAGGATCGAACCACAGTCCGCGCTCGGGCGCCCATGGCCCTTCGGCGCGAAATCCGTATCGCGCGCCGGCCAGCTCGCCGGGCAGGTCCACCGCCCAGTCCTCGCCATGCCGCGTCATCGCGATGCGGCGCTCGCCCCCATCGCCGAACAGGCAGAGCCACACCGCTTCGGCGCGGGGGCTGCGCACCGTGAAGCGGGTGCGCCCCCCTTCGACGCGCGCGGTCACGTCACCACGTCGGGCGCAATCCGTCCGGTGTGGCGCACGATCCCCGCCAGCCCATCCGCGGCGGCGATCAGGTCCGACAGCATGGCGGGAGTATCGCGGTCGAGCAGCCCCTCGGCCGGCTCATAGCGTTCCAGATAGACGCGCAGCGTCGCGCCTTCGGTCCCGGTGCCGGAGAGGCGGAACACGATGCGCGATCCGCCCGTGAACAGCACGCGCAGCCCCTGGTTCATACTGGTCGAACCATCGACCGGATCGCGGTAGGAGAAGCTGTCCGCCGCCGCCACGGTCAGCGGGCCGAACGTCTTGCCGGGCAGTGCGGGCAGGGCGGCGGTCAGTTCCGCGATCAACGCATCGGCGGTGTCCGTCGGCAATGCCTCGTAATCGTGGCGGGCGTAGTAATTGCGGCCATATGTCTGCCAGTGCTCGCGCGCGAGCTTCTCCACGCTCGTCTTGCGCACGGCGAGGATGTTGAGCCACAGCAGCACGGCCCACAGCCCGTCCTTCTCGCGCACGTGGTCGCTGCCGGTGCCCGCGCTTTCCTCGCCGCAGATCGTCGCCATGCCCGCATCCAGGAGCGTGCCAAAGAACTTCCAGCCGGTCGGCGTCTCGAAGCAGGGAATGCCCAGTGCCTCGGCCACGCGGTCGGCCGCCGCGCTTGTCGGCATCGAGCGTGCGATGCCTTTCAGCCCGCCGGCATAGCCGGGCGCGAGGTGGGCGTTCGCGGCCAGCATGGCCAAGCTGTCGGAAGGGGTGACGAAACATCCCTTGCCCACGATCAGGTTGCGGTCGCCGTCACCGTCCGATGCCGCGCCGAAATCGGGCGCGTCCGGCCCGAACATCAGGTCGAACAGTTCGTGGGCGTGGACCATGTTCGGATCGGGATGGTGCCCGCCGAAATCCTCCAGCGGCACCCCGTTGCGCACGGTGCCGGCAGGGAAGCCCAGCCGCCTTTCCAGAATTTCGACCGCATAAGGCCCGGTCACTGCGCTCATCGCGTCGAAGGCCATGGTGAAGCCGCCCGCTACCGCCGCGCGGATCGCGCCGAAATCGAACAGCGTCTCCATCAGGTCGGCATAGTCGGCCACCGGATCGATCACGGAAACGATCATCCCGCCCACCTCGACCGAGCCGCAACTGTCGAGATCGACGTCCTCGCATTCCACCGTCAGCCAGCGGTCGATGGTCTGCGTGCGGGCATGGACCGCCTCGGTGATCGCCTCGGGCGCGGGGCCGCCATTGGCGATGTTGTACTTGATGCCGAAATCCTCGTCCGGCCCGCCGGGATTGTGGCTGGCGGACAGGATCAATCCGCCGCCAGCGCCATATTTGCGGATCACGTGGCTGGCGGCCGGGGTGGAAAGGATGCCGCCCTTGCCGACCAGCACCTGCCCATAGCCATTGGCGGCGGCGATGCGGATCGCCTGCTGGATCACCGTGCGGTTGTGATAGCGCCCGTCGCCGCCGATCACCAGGCTGGCGCCCGGCTGCGGCTGCACCACGTCGAACACGGCCTGGATGAAATTTTCGGCATAGTTCGGCTGGGCGAACACGCGCACCTTCTTGCGCAGGCCGGAAGTGCCCGGCTTCTGCCCGGCATAGGGTGCGGACGGAACGGTGGTGATCATCAGCCCTCCAGCAGCGAGGCGTAGAGCGCGGCATAGGCCGCCCCGCTGCGTCCCCACGAAAAGTCGCTTTTCATTCCTGCGCGCTGCAAGCCGCGCCAGCTGTCCCGGTCGTAATAGAGCGCGATCGTGCGGCTCACCGCATCGGCCAGCGCCCCGTAGTTCACCGCATTGAACTGCACCCCGGTCGCCGCACCTGCCGCGATGGCGGCAAGGTTGGCATCGATCACGGTATCGGCCAGACCGCCGGTCCGGCTCACCACCGGCACGCAGCCATAGGCCAGCCCGTAAAGCTGGGTCAGCCCGCAAGGCTCGAACCGGCTGGGCACAAGGATCGCATCGCCGCCCGCCTGCATCCGGTGCGACAGCGCCTCGTCATAGCCGATGCGGATGCCCACTTTGCCCGGATGGCGCGCGGCGGCGGCATGGAAGCCCGCCTCCATCGCCATGTCGCCCGATCCCAGCAGCGCCAGTCGCCCGCCAAGGCCGACCAGATGGTCGATCACTTCCAGCAGCACGTCCATGCCCTTCTGCCAGGTCAGGCGGCTGATGACCACGAACAGCGGCCCGTCGTGGCTGTCCAGCCCAAACGCGGACTCCAGCGCGCGCTTGTTCGCGGTGCGCTTCGCCAGCGTGCGCAGCGAATAGTGTTGCGCCAGCGCCGGGTCGGTTTCCGGGTTCCACTCGTGCGTGTCGATGCCGTTGACGATGCCGTGGACGCGCTCGCCGCGGCTGCGGATCAGTCCTTCCAGCCCCATGCCGAACTCGGCCGTGCGGATTTCGCGGGCATAGGTCGGGCTGACTGTGGTGATCGCGCTGGCCGCTTCCAGCCCCGCTTTCAGGAAGCCCACGCCGCCGTGATACTCGACCCCGTGGATCGACCACGCCTCTACCGGCAGCCCCAGGCCGGGGAAGATTTCCGCTCCGTAGTGCCCCTGGAACGCCATGTTATGGATCGTCATCACCGAAGGCACCGCCACGCCTTCGGGAGCGAACCGCAGATAGGCGGGGACCATCGCCGCCTGCCAGTCGTGCGCATGGACCAGGTCGAACGCCAGCCCTTTCACCGCGCCGCCGGCCACGTCCGCCGCCGCGCGGGAAAACGCGGCGAAGCGGCGCCAGTTGTCGGCCCAGTCGCGGCCGCTGCCATCGGCATAAGGCCCTCCGTCGCGCTGGAAAAAAGCGGGGGCGTCCACCACCAGCAGCGGCTGTTCGCCCAGCTTCGCCGCCAGCAGCCGCGCCGGCTCGCCCAGCAGCGACGGCCAGGCATGAACCGCCTTGGCCTTGCCGATGGCTTTCAGCACCTTGGGGTATCCGGGCACCATCGTCGTCATCGCCGCGCCGTGCGGCGCCACCGCGGCGGGCAGGGCGCCCGCCACGTCGGCCAGCCCGCCGGTCTTGACCAGCGGCACCGCCTCCGACGCCACCGACAGGACGCGGATGGTCATTTCAGCGCCTCGATCATTCGCTTGGTGATCAGGCATATGCCGTTCTCGGTGCGGCGAAAGCGCTGCGCGTCGAGTTCCGGATCCTCGCCCACGACAAGGCCTTCCGGAATGCGCACGCCGGAATCCAGGATCACTCGGCTCAGCCGCGCGCCGCGCCCGATGTTGCAGTAAGGCAGGATCACGCCTTCCTCGACGGACGAGAACGAGCCCATCTTCACGCCCGTGAACAGCAGGCTGCGCTTTGCCAGCGCGCCCGATACGATGCAGTCCTGCGAGATCAGCGAGGAGATCGCCATGCCGCGCCGCCCGTCCTCGTCGTGCACGAACTTGGCCGGCGCAGCCACGACCTGATCGGTCCAGATCGGCCAGTCACGGTCGTACATGTTGAGCTTGGGCACCGTGTCGGTCAGGTCGAGGTTGGCGTCGAAATAGGCATCGAGCGTGCCGACATCGCGCCAGTATTCGCCGATTTCCTCTGCCGCGCGGATGCAGCTGTCGGTGAAGCGGTGGGCCACCGCCTTGCCGTGCTTGACGATGTAGGGGATGATGTCTCCGCCGAAATCGCGGCCCGACCCCTGCGTCGCGGCGTCGCGGCGCAGCTGCTCGAACAGGAACTCGGTGTCGAACACGTAGATGCCCATCGAGGCGAGCGAATGTGCGGGATCGCCGGGGATCGTCGGCGGATCGGCCGGCTTCTCGACGAAGGCGGTGATCGTGCTGTTCTCGTCCACCGCCATCACGCCGAAGCCGGTGGCTTCCTTCTTCTTCACCACCAGGCAGCCCACGGTCACATCCGCGCCCGAGTTGACGTGCTGTTGCAGCATCAACTCGTAGTCCATCTTGTAGATGTGGTCGCCGGCCAGGATGACCATGTATTTGGGCGCGTGCGCCTGGATGATGTCGATGTTCTGGTACACCGCATCCGCCGTGCCTTCGTACCACAGCAGCTCGGAAATGCGCTGCGACGCGGGCAGGATGTCGAAGCTTTCGTTGCGTTCCGGGCGCATGAAGTTCCACGCGCGGTTCATGTGGCGGATCAGCGAGTGCGCCTTGTATTGCGTCGCCACGCCGATGCGGCGGATGCCCGAATTGATCGCGTTCGACAGCGCAAAGTCGATGATGCGGCTGACCCCGCCGAAATAGACCGCGGGCTTGGCGCGGTTGTCGGTCAATTCGCTCAGGCGGCTGCCGCGTCCCCCCGCCAGCACATAGGCCATCGCATCGCGCGCCAGCGGCTGACCGTAAGACCTGTCCCTCATCCCTGTTCTCCGGTTCCCGTGAATT
Organism: Novosphingobium sp. KCTC 2891; assembly: GCF_025938155.1. GTDB lineage: Bacteria > Pseudomonadota > Alphaproteobacteria > Sphingomonadales > Sphingomonadaceae > Novosphingobium. The sequence goes on from NZ_JAPCZG010000001.1 coordinate 200,820, forward strand.
CAAACATCAGCGTGGAAAGTCCGGGCAGGACGATCAGCGCCGCACCATCTGCGGCTTCGACCTGCCCCATATTGCCTTGTCCGGCGCCGCCATAGTGAGCGGCATCGGAATTGAGCACTTCGCGCCACGTGCCGTCATGGGGCAGGGGCAAGCGATAGTGATCGTGGGTGGCGGGCGTCATGTTGCAGACCACCGCCACCGGGTTCTCGCCGGGGCACTTGCGCAGCCATGCGAACACGCTTGCCGCCGCGTCGTTTACCACCAGCCATTCGAAGCCCTCGGCCTCGCAATCGCGTGCGTGGAGCGCCTTCAGGTCACGGTAGGTGCCGTTCAGGTCACGCACCCAGCGCTGCATTCCGGCGTGGGGTTCGTGCTGCAGCAGGTCCCAGTCCAGCGAGCGCGCCTCGCTCCATTCGCGGCGCTGGGCGAACTCCTGGCCCATGAACAGCAGCTTCTTGCCGGGATAGCCCCACATCAGCCCGTAATAGGCGCGCAGAGACGCAAACTTCTGCCAGTCGTCGCCCGCCATCTTGTTCAGAAGGCTGCCTTTCCCATGCACCACTTCGTCATGGCTCAGCGGCAGGACGAAGTTCTCGCTGAAGGCATAGACCAGCCCGAACGTGATCTCCTCGTGGTGATAACGCCGGTGCACCGGATCGCGCGCCATGTAATTCAGCGTGTCGTGCATGAAGCCCATGTTCCACTTGAACCCGAAGCCCAGTCCGCCGTTTTTCGGCCCCTGATCATGCGCGGGCAGGGTGACACCCGGCCACGAGGTCGATTCCTCTGCGATGGTGGTCACGCCGGGGTGCTCGCCATAGACGGCCTTGTTCATCGCCTGGAGGAACCGCACCGCCTCCCAGTTCTCGCGCCCGCCGCTTTCGTTGGGGATCCACTCGCCCGCTTCGCGCGAATAATCGCGGTAGAGCATCGAGGCGACGGCATCCACGCGCAGCCCGTCGACGTGGTATTGCTCGGCCCAGAACAGCGCGTTGTTGACGAGGAACGAGGACACCTCGCGCCGCCCGAAGTTGTAGATCGCGGTGTTCCAGTCGGGGTGGAAGCCCAGCCGCGGGTCTTCGTGCTCATAGAGATGCGTGCCGTCGAAGCGCGACAGGCCATGCGCGTCGGTGGGGAAATGCGCGGGCACCCAGTCGATCAGCACCGACAGCCCGGCCTGGTGCGCGCCATCGACGAAGCGCGCGAAGCCGGCCGGTTCGCCGAAGCGCGCGGACGGAGCGTAAAGCCCGGTGGTCTGGTAGCCCCACGAAGGATCGTAGGGATGTTCCGACACCGGCATGAACTCGATGTGGGTGAAGCCCATCTGCGCGCAGTAGGGGATGAGAAGGTCGGCCAGTTCGTCCCACGAATGGAACTCGCGCGTGTCAGGCTTGCGCCACGATCCGGGGTGAACTTCGTATATCGACATCGGCGCGCGGCGGGGATCGGCGCCGGCCCAGTGCGCACGGTGCGCGCCGTCGTCCCAGTCGGGCTTGCCCGGGAGCGCCACGATCGAGGCCGTCGCAGGCCGCAGTTCGGCGGCGAAGGCATAGGGATCGGCCTTGAGCGGCTGGACCATGCCGTCCGCGCCGACGACGCGGTACTTGTAGGCGCGGCCCGGCCCTATATCGGGCAGGAACACTTCCCATACCCCGATGTCCGCGCGGCGGCGCATCGGGTGGCGGCGGTGGTCCCAATCGTTGAAATCACCGACGACCGACACGAGGCTGGCATTGGGTGCCCACACCGCGAAATGCACGCCCTGTGCGCCTTCGTGCTCGATGGGATGCGCGCCCATCTTGTCGAACAGGCGGTGGTGCGTGCCTTCGGCGATCAGGAAATCGTCCATCGGCCCCAGCACCGGCCCGAACGAATAGGGATCGGTCACCCACCACACGTGCTGGCCGTGGCTGCACCGGTACTTCACCGGCTGGCGCGGGCCGGCAACCTTGCCCTCGAACAGTCCGCGCGGATCGATCCGCGTCAGCGTGCCCAGCGGCGTTCCGGCGAGCGAGTGCGCCTCTGCCGCCTCTGCTCCCGGCAGGACCGCGCGGGCGAACGCGCCGCCCGGTCCCTCGTGGATGCCGAGCAGCGAGAACGGATCGGAATGCGTGCCTTCCAGCAGGGCTTCGATGGCACGCGCGGGCGGTTGCATGGCTGGTCTCAAACCCCCCAGATGTCGCGGGCGTATTCGCCGATGGTGCGGTCGGAGGAGAACCAGCCGACGTTGGCGATGTTGCGGATGGCGCTCGCGCGCCAGCCCTTCGGGTCTTCCCAGCGCGCGTCCACGCTGCGCTGGGCGGCGTGGTAGCTGTCGAAATCGGCGGCGAGCATGAACCAGTCGCTGTCATAGATGCCGCCCATCAGCGCGGCATAGCGCGTGGGATCGTCGGGGCTGAACACGCCGCTGGCGATGGCATTGATCGCCTGCTGCAATTCGCGGCTGCCCTCGATCACCGCGCGCGGGTCATAGCCGCTGGCGCGCTTTTCCATCACTTCGTCGGCGGTCAGTCCGAAGATCACGATATTGTCGTCACCCACGCGATCCTTGATCTCGATGTTCGCGCCGTCGAGCGTGCCGATGGTGAGCGCGCCGTTGAGCGCGAACTTCATGTTGCCGGTGCCGCTGGCTTCCATGCCGGCGGTGCTGATCTGTTCCGACAGGTCGGCCGCGGGGATGATCCGCTCGGCCAGCGTGACGTTGTAGTTCGGCACGAACACCACCTTGAGCAGTCCGCCGACCGAGGGGTCGGAATTGACGCGGCGGGCGATGTCGTTCGCCAGTTTGATGATCAGCTTGGCGTTGTGGTAGCTCGGCGCCGCCTTGCCGCCGAAGATCTTGACCCGCGGCACCCAGTCGCGCTCCGGATGGCTGCGGATCTGGTCGTAGAGCGCCACCGTCTCGACCAGGTTGAGCAACTGCCGCTTGTATTCGTGGATGCGCTTGATCTGCACGTCGAACAGCGCGTCCGGATCGACCCGCACGCCGGTCAGGTGCTTGATGTGCGCGGCGAGCGCGACCTTGTTGGCGCGCTTCACTTCGGCGATGCGTTCGCCCAGCGCGGCATCGTCGGCCAGCCCGTTCAGTTCGACCAGCTTTTCGGCATCGTCGAGGAAGCCGGGGCCGATCGCGTCCTTCAGCACCGCGACAAGGCCGGGATTGCACTGCTGCAACCAGCGGCGCGGGGTGACGCCGTTGGTCTTGTTGTTGATCCGCGTGGGGTAGAGCTGGTGCAGGTCCGAGAAGACCGTGGATTTCATCAGCTCGGTGTGGAGTGCGGCCACGCCATTGACGCTGTGCGCGCCGCAGAAGGCCAGGTTGGCCATGCGCACGCGGCGCTCGCCATGCTCGTCGATCAGGCTGATCGCGGCGATCTGCGCATCGTCCATGCCCGACCGGCGCGCCTCGCGCAGGACCCGGCTGTTGATCGCGTAGATGATCTGCATGTGGCGCGGCAGCAGCCGCTCGAACAGCGGCAGAGGCCAGCTTTCCAAAGCTTCGGGCAGCAGCGTGTGGTTGGTGTAGCCCACGGTCTGCCGGGTGACGTCCCACGCTTCGTTGAATTCAAGCCCATGGTCATCGACCAGCAGGCGCATGATTTCGGCCACGGCCACCGCGGGGTGGGTGTCGTTCAGCTGGATTGCGGCCTTCTGCGGCAGGGTCCGCACGTCGCCATGGTATTGCGCGTGGCGCCGCACGATGTCCTGGATCGAGGCCGAGGTGAAGAAATACTCCTGCCGCAGCCGCAGTTCCTGACCGGAGGCGTTGGAGTCCGCCGGATAGAGCACGCGGACCAGCGCGTCGGCGCGGGCGTCCTCCACCAGAGCGCCGACATGGTCGCCGGCATTGAACGTATCGAGCCGGATGGGATCGAGCGCGCGCGCGGTCCACAACCGCAGCGTGTTGACGCGCTTGCCGCGCCAGCCGACCACAGGCGTATCGAACGCGCTGGCTTCCACCTGCTCGGCGGGCTTCCATTCCACGCCGCTGCCGCTTTCGATCACTTCGCCGCCGAAGCCGATCCGGTACGCACTTTCGCGGCGGTCGAACTCCCAGGGGTTGCCGTGGCTCAGCCAGGTTTCGGGCAGTTCGACCTGCCAGCCATCGTCGATGCGCTGGCGGAACATCCCGTTCTTGTAGCGGATGCCATAGCCGTAGGCCGGGATGTCGAGGCTGGCGAGGCTTTCCATGAAGCACGCGGCCAGCCGGCCCAGGCCGCCGTTGCCCAGCGCGGCGTCGGGTTCCAGATCTTCCAGCGCGGCAAGGTCGAAGCCGTGGTCGGCCAGCGCCTTTTCCATCTCGCGCGTCAGGCCCATGTTCGACAGAGCATCGCGCAGCAGACGGCCGATCAGGAATTCAAGGCTGAGGTAATAGACCCGCTTGCCGCCCTCGTCGTAGGTCTTGCGCGTGGATTCCATCCAGCGGTCGATCACCGCATCGCGCAACGCGAGCACGGTGGCGGTGAACCAGTCGTGCGGCTTGGCCGCGCGCTCGTCCTTGCCCACGCGGTGGCGCAGGACGTCGATGATGTGGGCATCGATCTCGGCCGCGTTCGAGCCGGTGCTGAGGGGGATGTCGAGGCTCATGGCAATGCGCTCCACCTGCTGGGGCCTCGCCGGCACGAGGGCGATTGCCCCCGCGTTGGCGGGCCAGTGTTCCCGGCCTCTCAAGGCGCCTGCCGCCCGATGTCTCCGACCGGCGGCTTTTTGCCCCCGGTTCTCCCGCTGCCATGGGTAAGGCAGACTTCGCGTGTTCCACAAGCGCTCAGATTGCTGCGGTGCAAAAAAGAACCCGCCGCCGGCGCAGGCCGGGGCGGGTTTGTCTTGTTTTTACAGATGTTTGCTTAAGCGGAGCGCGTTTCGGAAATACGTCTTCGCGAACGTTTGCGGTTACAGCATTCGCCGCAGCGTGGCATCCTTCAGCGCGACGTGATGATAGAGCGCGGCGCCCACGTGCAGCACGACGAGGCCGGCAAAGGCGAAGCCGAGCACTTCATGCAGTTCGTGGCTGGCGCCGACGATGGCCATGTCCTTCGTCACGCCCAGCTTCGGCCAGTCGAACAGGCCGTAGATCGACAGCGGCCACTTGCCGGCCGAGGCGAAGATCCAGCCGGTGATCGGCAGGGCCAGCATCAGGATGTAGAACAGGCCGTGCGTGGCGGCGGCGAACTTGCGGAACGCCGGCTTGAAATCGACCGGGTAGTCGGGCGTGCGCCAGCGCAGCCGCCAGCCGAGGCGGACGAGCGAAAGCAGCAGGATCATGAAGCCGGTCGCCTTGTGCGCGGGCATCGATGCCCAGATCTTCTCGAACCCTTCGCCGAACAGGCCGGTCGTCAGGTTGAAGATGATCAGCGCCGCGATGACCCAGTGCAGCGTTCGCGCCAGGGCGTTGTAACGAACCGGATCGGCGATAGTTGCCATCAGCGTATCTCCACGCGAAGCCCCGCCCACAACGTGCGGGGCGCTCCCCAATCCATAGAGCCACCCGAATTGCGCGTCACCACCGTTTCGTCAGTCAGGTTCTCGCCGCGCAGCACCAGGCTGAAGACGCTGCCCAGCGGCACCTGCGCGAAAGCGTCGATGGTGGTGGCGGGGGGGAGGACGTCGGTTTCGAGATCGTCCTCGAACTGCGCGCCTACATGGCGAAGGGTGAGCGCGAGTGTCCAGCGGTCCGCAGGGCGCCAGCTGGCGGTCGCGCTCGCGGCCCAGCGCGGGGTTTGCGAGGGGCGCTTGCCGTCAAGCGCCTGCCCCGGTGCCTGCACTTCGGCATCGGTATAGCTGAACGATCCGCCGAGCGAGAACGCGCCTGCCGCCACCGCGCCGGCCAGCTCGATGCCGCGCGATTGCACGGCATCGACGTTCTGGCGTTCGCGCGTGGTGGCATTGATGGTCACGTTGGCGATGGCGTCGCGCACGCGGTTGTCGAACGCCGTCGCGCTCAGCGTCACGCCGGGCAGCAGGCGCAGGTCGATCCCGCCTTCGAAACCGCGCAGCTTCTCGTTCTGCAGCGCCGCGTTGGCGAGCGTGGTGATCGGAAACACCGTGAACGCGCGGTAGAGTTCGTTGAGCGTCGGCTGGCGCAAGCCGGTATAGGCAGCGAGCCGCAGGTCCACCGATTTCGCGGCGTGCACCACGGCGCCGCCGCGGAAGCTGCCATCCCAGCCCGAACGGTCGGGATATGCGATGTCCGACGTGACTGCGCCGGCAAGGTTGGCGCTCTGGAACGTGCCGCTGCGCACCGACCAGCGATCGGCGCGCGCGCCTGCCGTCAGCACCAGCGGGCCGACGCTCCAGTCGTCCTCGATGAACAGGCCGACGTCGCTGTTGGTGCCGCCCGCCTTGCGATGGCCGGACAGCGCACCGAAGCGGTAGGTGTCCTCGATCGTGTGCCCTTCGGCCGAGCGCCAGTCCGCGCCGAGCTTCAGCGCATGGCCGCCGCCCACAGGCGGGCGCACTTCGATCTTGCCGCCCGCGCCGGTGGAGGGCGTCTTGCGCTGATCCAGCGTGGGCAGGAAAGTGGTCGCGCTGATCACGCGGTTGTTGAAATCGCGCGACTGGAGGTAGCCGAGCACGTCGAACTGCCAGGCGCCGCGCCCGACCAGTCGCAAGCTCGCGTCCTGCCCGCTCATGCCGGTGTCCGCGCCCTTGAAGCGCAGCGTGCGGTTGTCCTCGAACGCTGCGACCCGTGCTTGCAGTTCGATGCCGGGGGCCAGCGGCGCGACCGCGCGGATGCCGGCAGACCAACTGTCATACCGGGCGCGGACCGACGCGGGGACGCGCTGGCTGTCCGGCGTTGTCCAGAAACCCTGACCCCGGTCCCAGCGTCCGGAAACGACAGCGAAACCTTCGCCCAGTTTTGGCGCGAGCGTGCCGGAAAGCTCGGTCTCGCCGCGATCATCGACCATGGCGCTGGCGTTCAGCAGGCCGAGCTGGTCCGCGCCGGCGCTGGTCAGGTCGATCGTGCCGGCCACGGCGCCTGCGCCGAACGCGCCCGACCCGCCCCCGCGGATTACCCGCGCCGAGGCCAGCCGTTCGGGCGCGATGGCCGAAAGCGGGATGTAGCCGAAGAACGGATCGGCCATCGGCACGCCGTCGAGCAGCACCAGCGTGCGGCTGGTGGCGTTGCCGCCCAGCGCGCGCAGCGTCACGCCCTGGGCCGAGGGGTTGGACGAGCGGCTGTCCGACCGGCGGAACTGCTGGAAGCCGGCGGCGGCGGACAGCGCGTCCTCGATCCGGCCCGAAGCCGCGATCAGCAGGCGGTCGCGGTCGATCTCTTGCACGCTGTAGGCAGGGGTGGCGGGCGTATCGGCAAGGCCGCGCCCGGTGACGACGATCTGGCTGGTCGGACTGGCGGGCGGCGAATCAGCCGGAGCGGGTGCTTCCTGCGCGGCGGCAGGAATCGCAATCAGCGCGGAAAGCGCACAGGCAGACATCAACGAACGCATCGGGACCCCTCGAACCGGCGAAACTTGCCGCGTTCCTAGCCAAGTCCTTGCCCCGCGCCAGTCTTTTCGGGCCTTGGTCGCGCGCTGGCCGCACAGGCCGAATGACCCTGCATAGCCCAGCGCCGCGAGCGGGGGGATGCGAGAAATGACGTATGGGCCATGCCGCGCCGCCGCATAGATTTGGTGTGCATCGCATCATCGAAGAGGAACCATGCGCGCTCAGAGACTCACCCACCTGGAACCGCAGGTCGTGGCCAAGATGAAGTCCGTCATCACGTGCCAGAAGCCCGACGTGATCCAGAACCATTTTGGAATCGGCCTGAACACCTGGGTCAAGTTGCGGGATGGCAAGGCAATCCGCCATTCGGTGGCGATCCGGTTGCTGCAAAGGCTGCAACGCGACGAGGTGATTTGACGATATCCACACCCGGCGGCGCGGTCGCCGCCGGGGCGTGCTTCGGGGGTTGAAGCCCGCTGCGTTGCAGTGCACAATGACAAGCGGCGCCGGTCAACCAACGGCGACCAGGGTCGAACAAAACAAATGAGCAGTGCGTTGGGGAGGGGTCCGGCGCGATGTGCCGTGATCCCGGCTAGTCCAATGAGGACCGGGCGACTGTCACCACCGGTGGCTGCGTGACCGTCTCGCCATCATCCGTGGTGCCTCCGCGCGGGGACGGGCGAGGCCGGATGGCGTTGGCGCTGCGGAAATCCAGCCCTGCCGTTGCCATGCTGCTGGCAGCCCTGCTGGCTATCGGACTGCTCGCCGGAGATGCCTGGCAGCCCGGCGACAATCCCGTGCTTCACCTGCTGACCGCGCTGGCCATCGTGTTGATGGGGATCGCGTGCCTTGCTTCGTGGCGGCCGCGTGCAACCGTTCCCGCATCGCAAGCACTGCCGGCCGACTCGCTCGCACAGCTGATGCGCGACAAGGAGGCGGCCGAGGCAGCCAATGCTGCCAAGAGCCGCTATCTCGCGAATGTCAGCCACGAGATCCGCTCGCCGCTCAACGCCATTTATGGTTACGCCCAGCTGGTGGAGCGCCAGTCCGGCGTCGACCCGCGCGAAGCGGCCCGCGTCATCCGCCGCAGCGCGGAACACCTGACCGATCTGGTCGAGGGCTTGCTCGATATCTCGCTGGTCGAAAACGGCGTGATGCGCGTGGCGCACGACGTGGTGCGCCTACCCGCGTTCTTCGATCAGATCGTGCGGATGTTCGGCCCGCTCGCTGCGGCGAAAGGCCTCTCGTTCCGGTTCGAGCCGGAGGGGCGCTTGCCCGAATTTGTTCGCACCGACCAGAAGCGGCTACGCCAGGTGCTGATCAACCTCGTCAGCAATGCGATCAAGTTTACCGAGGCGGGGCAGGTCACGCTGCGCGTGCGCTGCTCGGGGCAGGTCGCTGCGATCGAGGTGTGCGACACCGGGCCGGGCATCGCGCCCGAACACCGAGAGGGCATCTTCGCGCCGTTCGATCGCGGGGAACCGGGCGAGAACAAGGCGCAGGGCTTCGGCCTCGGCCTGCCGATCACGCGCGCCATCGTGCAGATCCTGGGCGGCGAACTGGACCTCGACAGCACCGTGGGCCGGGGTTCGTGCTTCCGTGTCCGCCTGCTGTTGCCGCACGTCGCCGGGCACCGCGAAAGCGACGAAGCCGCCGGGCGCGTCACCGGCTATGCCGGGCGCCGGCGCTCGGTGCTGGTGGTGGACGACGACGTTCGCCAGCTCGCCATCATGCGCGAAGTGCTGGAGGAAATCGGCTTCGAGGTGGCGGTTGCCCCCGATGGGGACACCGCCATCGCGCTCTGCGGCGGCCACGCCTTCGACCTTGCCTTGCTGGACGTGCAGATGCCTGGTCGGTCCGGATGGGACACCGCCGCGCACTTGCGCGCGACCTGCGGGAAGGGCCTGCGGATCGTGATGCTTTCGGCCAACGTCCATGAACGCGGCGGGCCGGAAGGCCACGTCGGCGCGCCGGATCACGACCAGTTCCTCGCCAAGCCGGTCGAGATCGGTGAACTGGTGGACAGCATCGGTCGCCAGCTCGGTCTCACGTGGACCCGCGCTGCGACCAAGGGCGAAACTGCGGGCGATGCGGCAGAAACAGCCGAGAAGCCGTTGTCGGAAGCCGCGCGCACGCACGTCCGGCGGCTGCGCGAATTGCTCAAGATCGGGCACGTGCGCGGCATCGAAGCGGAAATCCGCGCGCTCGAACAGGCGGCGCCCGAAGCGCACGTGCTGATCGCGATACTCTACGATTGCCTGGACCGGTTCGACCTTTCGTCGCTCGGCCGCAGGCTGGAAGGACTGTGACATGAGCGAAATTCCCCTGCGCCGCGACACGGTCCTGGTCGTCGATGACGAGCCAAATTCGCTCCGGCTGCTGACCGACACGCTCGAAGCGGGGGGGATCACGGTGCTCGTGGCAACCTCTGGTGCGGCCGCGCTCGACCTGCTGGGTCATGTGGTGCCCGATCTGGTGCTGATGGACGCGGTCATGCCCGGGCTGGACGGGTTCGAGACAACCGTGCGGATCAAGGCGAACCCCGTCACCGCGCACGTTCCGGTGATCTTCATGACCGGGCTGACCGAAAGCGAGCACGTCATCGAGGGCTTCGAGGTCGGCGGCGTCGACTACGTGCGCAAGCCGGTCAACGTCCATGAACTGCTCGCCCGCGTGCGCGTCCACATGGGCCACGCCCGCGCGGTGCAGGCCAGCACGACCGGGCTGGACGCGACAGGGCGCCTGATGATGGCGACCGACACCAGCGGTTTCCTGCTGTGGTGCACGCCACTGGCCGAACAGGCGATCCACCGGCTTGCGCCCGGATGGAGCCGCGACGATTCCGAACTCCCGCAAGTGCTGCGCCATACCGTGGAGCGCCTGCTCACGCGGCGCGACGCGCGCGGCGCCAGCGTCAAGCTGGAGCAGGGCGAGGGAACGCTGGAACTGGTGCTGATCGCGCAATACCGCGAAAACGAGGTCCTGATCCGGCTCAACGAGCTCAATCCGCAGTTTGACGCAGCGAGGATGCAGGAGCGGTTGGGGCTGACCGAGCGCGAGGCGGAAGTGCTGCTGTGGATCAGCTACGGCAAGTCGAACGCCGACATCAGCGACGTCCTGTCGATCAGTCCGCGCACGGTGCAGAAGCACCTTGAACGCATATACGAAAAGCTGGGCGTGGAAACCCGCGCTGCGGCGGCGGCCATCGCGATCAAGGTGATCGGGCAGTAACGCCTTCCGCCCCGGCGCCGTGCGAAAAGCGGCGCACCGGGGCGGTGCGCCTCACTTCTTCTTGGCGGCGATCGCCTCGATCTCGATCAGGAAATAGGGACCGGCCAGCGCCGCCACCTGGAAGGTCGAGCGCGCCACGGTGTTCGGGTTCTCGGCAGTCTTGAAGAACTGCTTGAAGCCTTCGTTTGCACCCGCGAAATCCATGTGGCCCAGCTTGGGGTCGGCCGCGACGAACAGTGTCAGCTTGATCAGGTCCGACATCGCATAGCCGCGGCTTTCGAGGATCGACTTGATCTTGCCCAGCACGCTGATCGTCTGCGTCTTGGTGTCGCCCAGATCATCGACCGACTTCACGTCGGCGAAAGTCTTGGCCGGATCGACCGGCGCTGCCAGCTGGCCCGAAAGGTAGATCAGGTCGGTGCCGGCCTTCACGTCGGCCGCATCGAGAATCAGCGCCGAGGGATTGGACTGGATCCGCGTGACCTGCGCCTGCGCGGTGCCGAGGGGAACAATCGCGGCGGCAAGCGCCGTGGCGGCGAGGGCGAACGTGCGGGGCGTGAACGTGAAGCGCATGGCTGGTCCTCGGTCTGTGGGTGAAGCGTCGCGGTGGTCGCACGGCACGCGAGGCGCGCAGCCGGACGGGGGGCGACTATCGTACGAATTTCCCCGTCGCGCCACACCGTAAGGCCGCCGGGCGCGAGCGTGATACGCTGATCGGCGTATGGGCAACCGCCCCCGAATGCGGTCCATTCCTCATGCTGCACCGCAAAAAGCCACGAGCGGGCCGTGCAGCGACGAGGGACCGGACAAGCGCGGGGCGAGGGCAATTTCTCCGCGACAAGTCAGAACAATCCGGCCTGGGGGGATGCGGGAAGCGGCACGACACATGGGGGTCCAGAGTATGTTGCCACTGTCCAGGATTGCATTTACCGCGCTTCTCGCATCGACCGCGATTTCCACCAGCGCTTTAGCACAGGAAGCGCCGGCAGAAGCGGAAGCCGCCGATAGCGGCGGTTCCGACATCATCGTTACTGGCACCCGCGTAACGGGCATGCGCGCGGCAGACAGCGCTGCGCCGGTGCAGGTCGTCGGCACGCAGGCGATGCAGAATATCGGCCAGCAGGACCTTACGCAGGTCCTTGCGCAGACGCTGCCGTCGCTCAACTTCCAGGCCTTTGGTGGCGATACCGCCAACCTCACGCTCACCGCTGCACTGCGCGGCCTTTCGCCCAACGACACGCTGGTGCTGATCAACGGCAAGCGCCGCCACTTCACCGCCAACCTCGCGGTGCTCGGCGGTTCGCCCTATTCGGGCGCGGCGACCACCGATCTCAGCTTCATTCCCACCAACGCCATCGGCCGTATCGAAGTCCTTCAGGACGGCGCCGCCGCGCAATACGGCTCGGACGCGATCGCCGGCGTGGTCAACATCATCCTCAAGAACCAGTCCTCGGGCGGCCTGTTCACCGTCACCGGCGGCCAATACTACGAAGGCGACGGCGAGACTGCCTCGGCCGCGCTCAACATGGGCTTCGCGCTGGGGGATCGCGGCTACGTCAATGTGACCGGCGAATACAAGTTCCACAACTACACCCAGCGCGGTGGCTGCGATCGCCGTTACTTCACCGAAGGCTGCGAGGTCCGCAGCGACATCAATCCGATCGACGCGGCAGGCGTGAAGGCCAACCCGTTCTACCCGCGCGTCAACAACATCCTCGGCGATGCGCGCTACAGCCTCTACAACGTGATGGTCAACGCAGGGTACGAGCTGACCGACAATGTCGAGGCCTATGCCTTCGGCAGCTACGGCAACCGCACCGCCTTCGCCTACGAAAACTACCGCCGCGCCACCCGCGTCTCCGGCGTGACCAGCGAGGGCGAGAAGGTCTACCCGCTCACGGCCGGTTTCAATCCGCAGGAAAGCCTGCGCGAGGAGGACTTCTCGCTCACCACCGGGCTGAAGGGCGATGCCTCGGGCTGGCTGTGGGATCTCTCGCTCACCTACGGTCGGGACTCGGTCGCGATCTCCACGGTCAACTCGGCCAACCCTGCGCTCTATGCGCAAGTCCAGTCGCAGAACCCCAACCCGGTCAGCCTCCAGCGCGATTTCTATGACGGCACGCTCGTCAACAGCGAGTGGGCGGTCGAAGCTGGCGTGACCAAGGATGTCGAAGTCGGCATGGCCAAGCCCCTGACGGTGGCGTTCGGCGGCCAATGGCGCAAGGACACCTACGCGATCCAGTCGGGCGAGTTCGCCTCTTACTTCGCTGGCGGTGCGCAGTCCTATCCCGGTTTCGCCCCCACCGATGCGGGTGCGAACAGCCGCACCGCCTGGGCGGGTTACGTCGATCTCGCGCTTGATCCGGTCGAAGGCCTGCACCTCGATCTCGCCGGCCGCTACGAGCACTATTCCGACTTCGGCAAGGTGTGGACCGGCAAGGCCACCGCACGCTACGATTTCAGCCCGGCAATCGGCATTCGCGGTACCGTCTCGAACGGCTTCCGCGCCCCGACGCTCGCCGAATCCTACTACTCTTCGGTCAATGTCGGCCCCGGCACGATCTTTGGCCAGTTCCCGCCGAACTCGCCGGCGACCGCCGCGCTGGGCTTCGGCAATCTCCAGCCGGAAAAGTCGACCAACTTCTCGTGCGGCTTCGTCACGCACCCGCTGCCGGGCTTGCAGCTCACGGTCGATGCCTACCAGATCAAGCTGAAGAACCGCATCGTCCCTTCGGCCGCGATCTTCGGCTATGACGGCAGCTACGGCGTCGTTTCGCAGGCGGTCATGGATGCGCTGGTGGCGCGCGGCATCGATACCACCGACGCCACGTCGTATGCGGGCATCAACATCTTCACCAACGGCGCGGACACCCGCACCCGCGGCGTGGAAGCCACGCTCGATTACGCCAGCGACTTCGGTGATGCGGGCAAGGTCAACTGGTCGCTGGGCTTCAACTACAACGAAACCAAGCTGCTTAAGATCAACCCGCTCCCCGCGGCGGTGACCAACGCCGATTATGGCCAGACCAATCTGCTCGATCTCAATTCGATCGACGGACTCACCCGGTCGACCCCGCGGGTCAAGGTGATCGCCAACGCGCTTTGGACGATCGGCGATTTCTCGATCAACCTGCGCGAGGCCATCTACGGCGTCACCAGCCAGGCGACCAGCTTCAGCGGCAGCGGCGCGGGCGGCGGAGCCACTGTCCTGCGGATCGGCACCAGCGCGATCACCGACCTGAACGTCGGGTACAAGATCACGCCGAAGATCCGCTTCGACGTCGGCGCCAACAACCTGTTCAACAAGAAGGCGCCGACCGTGCCGAACACCGATGGCCGTCCCACCAATGGCGGCAACATCTATGGCGCGCCGATCACTTTCACGCCGTGGGGCATCAACGGCGGTTACTACTACGCCCGCGCCACTTTCACGTTCTGACGCATACCCCCCGTCCCGGCCGTACGCTTCCCTTGCGGCCGGGACACCCCTTTCCCAAGGACCGATCCGGACAGGGCCATGTTGACCGCGATGACCGATCCCGTTGAACAGGCCGCCAGGGCGCTTGCCGGCAACCCGGCGCGGGCGGAACAGCAGGCCAGGGCGCTGATCGTGCGCAATCCCGCTGATCCTCGTGTGCGCCTGATCCTCGCTTCTGCGCTGCGCCGGCTGGATCGCGCAGCCGAAGCCCTGCCGCTGCTCGCAGACCTGGCCAAGGCCTGGCCGCGCGCTGCGCGCACCCGGTACGAGTATGGCCTGTGTCTCTGCGCGGCAGGACAGGCCCGCGATGGCGCCGCCCAACTGGACGAGGCGGTGCGTCTTGATCCCGATCTGGCCGACGCATGGCAGGCGATGGCGGACATGGCCTTCGCCGACGGCGACCCGCTGCGCGAACGACGCGCGCTGGCCGCGCTCGCGCGCATCGGTGCCGGTCATCCCGAACTGGGCCGCGCCGCCGAACTCGTCGCGCTCGGTCGTCACCGCGAAGCGGAGCCGCTGCTGCGCCGCTGGCTGATGGCCCGGCCGCGCGATGCCGCCGCAGCGCGCCTGCTCGCACAGTGCTACGTCGCCTTCCGCGCTTTCGACAATGCCGAGACGCTGTTGCGCCACGCACTCGCGGTCGATCCGGCATCGAGCGGCGCGCGCTTCGATCTCGCCCATGCCCTGTTTGCCCGACAGCAGGCGGCGGATGCGCTCAAGGAACTCGCGCCCCTGCTCGCCGCCGATCCGCGCAATCCGGCTTGGCGCAATCTTCAGGCGGGCTGCCTTGCCCTGCTCGGCGACGATATCGGGGCCGAGGCGATCCACGCGGAACTTGCCGCCGCCTTTCCCGCCAACGCGCGCATCGCCATCAACCACGGTCATGCATTGCGGACGACCGGCGAGCGCGAGCGAGCCATTGCCGCCTATCGCCACGCAGCCACGCTATGTCCGCAGGCGGGCGAGGCATGGTGGAGCCTTGCCAACCTGAAGGTCGGCGCGCTGACCGATGCGGACGAGGCCGCGATGCGCGGGCTTCTCGCCGGTAATCTGCCCGACGCGGAGCGGATGCACCTTGAATATGCACTCGGTCGCCGGTGCGAGGACGCGGGCCGGGCCGGAGATGCCTTTGCCCGCTATGCCGCCGGGGCGGCGCTGGCCCGCCGGCATTTCGGCGGCGCCGGGCGCGACTGGGCGGCACAGGCGCAGGCCACCGCCGACCTGTTCACGCCCGCGTTCCTGGCTGCGCGCAAAGGCTGGGGCGCGCAGAGCGATGCGCCGATCTTCGTCGTCGGGTTGCCGCGCTCCGGCTCCACCCTGGTCGAGCAGATCCTCGCCAGCCACCCGGACATCGAAGGCACCATGGAACTGCCCTATATCGGTGCGCTCGCCGGCCGGATCGAGGCCGCCGGCGGAGCCGATGCGCTCGCCGCCGCAACGCCGGAGCAGGTGCGGGCGTGGGGCGAGGAATACCTCGAGCGCGCAGCGGTTCACCGCCGCCTCGGCCGGAAGTGGTTCATCGACAAGATGCCCAACAACTTCCGGCATATCGGGCTGATCCGTCTGATCCTGCCCCATGCGCGGATTGTCGATGTGCGCCGCCACCCGATGGCGTCGGGCTTTTCCTGTTACAAGCAACTCTTCGCCGAAGGTCAGGAGTTCTCATACGACCTTGCCGATCTTGCTGCCTACTATCGGCACTATCTGGCGATCGTCCGCCATTTCGGGAAAGCAGCGCCGGGGACCGTGCACAACCTGATCTACGAGGATCTCGTCGACCATACCGAAGCCGAGGTTCGCCGCCTGCTGGCGGCCGTTGGCGCCGGGTTCGATCCTGCGTGCCTGCGCTTCTTCGCCAACGACCGCGCTGTTCGCACCGTCAGTTCAGAGCAGGTCCGGCAACCGATATACCGGAGCGGCCTCGACCAGTGGCGCGCATTCGAGTCGTTCCTTGCCCCGCTCGCCGCCGGGCTTGGCCCGGAACGCGAAGGGTGGCGTGCATGATTTCCCGTATTTCCCGGAATTTCCTGAAACCCGGCAACAAAAACGAGAACGGAATGGGCAAGAAAACAAGGATTGCGGCGCTCGCCCTGGCGGGCATCACGTTCGCGGGAGCAGCCACGCTGTCTTCGCCCGGCTTTGCGCAGGATCGGCCCGGCCCCGGTGCGGAGGCGGTGCAGGTCTCGGACGAGGGCAAGGAAGTCTACGAAACCATCTGTCAGGCCTGCCACATGGCCGACGCCAAGGGCGGCGGGGAGTCGGGTGCGATGATCCCGGCGCTCGCGGGGAACAAGAACCTGGCCGACAAGGATTATCCCACGATCATCCTGCTCAAGGGACGCGGCGGTATGCCGTGGTTCACCGATATCCTCACCAAGCAGCAGATCGCCTCAGTCATCACGTACGTGCGAGGCCACTTCAACGATTACCACGATCCGGTGACGGTGGCGGACATCGACCGCGTCGGCAGCGCCAATCCCCCCGTGCCCGAATGCAACACCTGCGGCCATTGAGACCCGCGTCACTGCGTCAAGACATGCCCTGATCCAAGGGACCGGCACACACCGGACCTGTTCTCAAAGGAAAACAAGAACATGATCGAGAACTTCTCGGCCCCGACCCGCCGCGACCTCCTCTCGCTGATCGGGAAGGTCGGCGGTGGTGCCGCGCTCTATCAGGCGATGACCGCGCTCGGCCATGCCACCGAAAGCCAGTTCACCGGCCCGCCGAAGCTGACCGGCGCGCGCCCCGGTGCATCGGTGCTGGTGCTGGGCGGCGGGCTTGCCGGGATGTCGGCCGCCTATGAGCTGACCAAGGCCGGTTACAAGGTGCAGGTTCTCGAATTCCAGGGCCGCGCGGGCGGGCGCAATTACACGCTCCACGGCGGCGACACGGTGACCGAGATCGGCTCGACCCAGAAGGTTGGCTTCGCGCCGGGCAACTACCTCAATCCCGGTCCCTGGCGCATCCCCTATCACCACCGCACCGTGCTGCATTATTGCAAGCAGCTCGGGGTGGAACTGGAGCCGTTCAGCCAGATCAACCACAACGCGCTGGTCCACCACAAGAACGCGTTCGGCGGAAAGCCGCAGCATTTTCGCGACATGATGGTGGACTTCAAGGGCCACGTTTCGGAACTGCTGGGCAAGGCTCTCAACGCGGGCGCTCTCGATCAGCAGGTGACCGCGGAGGACAAGGAGAAACTGCTCGAAGCGATGCGGGAATGGGGCGTGCTCGACAAGAACATGACCTATTCCAAGTCGATGGCGGTGGCCGATCAGCGCGGCTACGAGCGTGCGCCGGGCGGCGGCGTCAACGGCGCGCCGATCCCCAACGATCCGGCGAGCCTGTCGGATATGCTGTCCGGCAAGGTGTGGCAGCAGATGGGCTTCTATGCCGAATACGTGATGCAGACCACGATGTTCCAGCCCAAGGGCGGCATGGACCAGATCGGCAAGGCGTTTTTCAAGCACGTGGGCAAGCTGGTGCGGCTCAACACCAAGGTCACCAAGGTCACGCAGGACGACAAGGGCGTGACCGCGACGTGGCAGGATGCGGTCACCGGCGCCGTGGGGGAAAGCAAGGCGGACTTCATGGTCTGCACTATCCCCGCAACCGTGCTCAACCAGCTCGACATCCAGCTCTCGCCCGAGAAGAAGGCGGCGATCCGCGCGCTACCCTATGGCAACTCGGTCAAGATCGGGCTGGAGATGAAGCGCCGGTTCTGGGAAACCGACTATGCGATCTATGGCGGGCACAGCTTCACCGATCAGGCGATCTCGCTGATTTCCTATCCCAGCGCGGGATTCTTCAAGGAAGGACCGGCAGTGCTGCTGGGGGCCTATCCGTTCGGCGCGGGAGCCTACCAGCTGGCAGGAATGACGCCTGAAAAGCGGATCGAGGCGGCGCTGGCGCAGGGTTCCGTGTTCCACCCGGCCGAATACCGCGCCGAGTTCCTGAGCGGGGCGTCGGTGGCGTGGAGCCGGATGCCCTGGATTCTCGGCTGCTGCGCGACCTGGACCGAGGAAAGCCGTGCGGCGCACTACCAGAATCTTGTCTCGATGGAGAACCGCATCGTGCTCGCGGGCGAGCATTGCTCGTATTACGGTTGCTGGCAGGAAGGCGCGCTGCTGTCCTCGCTCGACGCCGTCACCCGCCTGCACCAGCGCGCTCTGGCGGCGTGACCTGAACGACACCTAACGGCACCTGAGGGTGCCCGAGGGGCACGTAACAGCGCCGGGACCGTCCGGGGAAACTTTGGACGATACCCGGCGCTGCCGTGCCCGCATCGCGCAGCCACCGCTCCCAGGGAAGGGCGAGGCCGGCGCGCGCGGAGCAAGGTAACTCTCTCTCCTTCAGCGCTCCTTACTTCAGCGAGAGCGCGGCATCGGCGCTGGCGCGCATCTCGCGCCGGCACTGCCAGTCGGGCGTGACCTGACCGATGCGGTCATCGGGGTTGCACGCGGCGTCGATCCGCTTGCCGATCTCGCCGCGCAGGCGGACCACGTCGGACAGGCGGGCGAGGTCGTAGCCTTCGGTCGAGACGGACATCGTCACGGCTTCACGCGGTCGGGCGAGCGCGGCGCCGGGCGCGAGCAGTGCGGGGACGACGAAAAGGCTCGCGGCCGCGAGTGCGGCGCAAGGGTGCTTCATGGCATTCTCTCCTGCATCGTTGTTTGCCCGGTCGGTTTTGCGATTCCGGGGAGCGGCTCGCCCGCTTTTCGGGTCGATCCGTTTACCAACATAAGCCCGGCGAGGCGGGGCGACAAGGTGGCCCAAGCGCATTTTCTCCAGCATTTCTGCGGGTTCGCGCGTGCAGCATGAAAATGGCCATTCGTATGCAGCGGCATCGACCTTTGTTCGCGGGCGCGGCATGGAAGCGGCCTGACCGAACGAGGAAACCACCGATGAGCCTGCTGCCCCCGCCGCCCGCCAGTCGCCCGCTGGGCGCCTCGGGCCTTGCCGTCTCGGCGCTTGCCTGGGGAATGTGGCGGCTGGTCGAAGAAGGCCTGTCGGCGGCCGAGACGGCGCGGCTGGTCCATGCCGCACTCGATGCCGGGATCAACCTGATGGACACGGCCGACATCTATGGTTTCGACGGGAAGGTCGGCTTCGGCGATGCCGAGGCGCTGCTGGGCGAAGTTCTGGCGCAGGAACCGGCCTTGCGCGACCGGATGGTGCTGGCGACCAAGGGCGGGATCATGCCGCCGCTGCCCTATGACCAGTCACCCGGCTATCTGGCGCAGGCCATCGACGCCTCGCTGCGGCGGCTGCGCACCGACCGCATCGACCTGTGGCAGATCCACCGGCCCGACATCCTGGCGCATCCGCAGGAAGTGGCGCGCGTGCTGGAGGAGGCCGTTGCGGCGGGCAAGGTGCGCGCGCTGGGCGTGTCGAACTTCACCATCCACCAGATCGCGGCCTTGCAGCATTTCCTGACCGTGCCGCTGGCGTCGACCCAGCCAGAGGCAAGCGCGCTGCGGATCGACGTGTTCGAGAATGGCGAACTGGATCAGGCGATGGTGCTCGGCCTTGTCCCGATGGCATGGTCGCCGCTGGGCGGCGGGCGGATCGTTGCGCCCGAGACCCCGCGTGAGCGCGCTGTCGCGGCTGCGCTCGACGCTGTGGCCGATGCACAGGGCGCGGCGCGCAGCGTGGCGGCGCTGAGCTGGCTGATGACGCATCCGGCCGGGATCGTGCCGATCGTCGGCTCGCAGCGCGCGGAGCGGATCGCGGCGGCGGCGCGCGCCTGCGACGTGCGCTGGACCCGCGCCGAATGGTACGCGGTGCTGGTGGCCGCGCGAGAGGCTCCGCTACCCTGAAGGTGTTTAATTGCTTGATTGAAAAGTTTGGCGCTTGAAACGCGGGCGCCTTCTCCGCCATGTCTGGCGCGGGAGAAACAATGCCATGACCATGATGCGTGCCGTCGAAGTGGGGGCGCTGGCGCCCGACCTTGCAGGTCTTGCGATCGTCGAGAAGCCCGTGCCCGAACCGGGACCGGGCGAAGTGCTGGTGAAGATCGAGGCCGCCGCGCTCGGCTTCCCCGACTTGCTGATGACCGAGGGGCTGTATCAGGCGAAACCGCCGGTGCCGTTCGTGCCGGGCATGGAAGCAGCGGGCACGGTGGCCAAGGTGGGCGAGGGCGCGCCCTTCGCGGTGGGCGATGCGGTGATCGTCGGCGGGCTGACCGGCGGCTTGCAGCAATACGGCGTCTATCCGGCGGCGGCAGTCTCGCCCAAGCCCGCGCGGCTGAGCTTTGCGCAAGGCGCAGGACTTCGGGCAGCCTACCTGACGGCCTATGTTTCGCTGGTGCGCTGCGGTCAGGCGCAGCCGGGCGACTGGGTGCTGGTGCACGGCGCGGCCGGCGGCGTGGGACTGGCAGCGGTCGACATGGCGCGCGCGCTGGGCCTGCGCGTGATCGCGGTGGCATCAAGCGAGGACAAGCTGGCGCGTGTGCGCGACCTGTTCGCGCCGGAGCATTGCATCCTGGGACCGACCGGCTTTCGCGAGAAGGTGCTGGAAATCACCGGCGGGAAAGGCGTGCAGATCGTCTACGATCCGGTCGGCGGCGACGTGTTCGACGAATCGACGCGCTGCATCGCCTTTGGCGGGCGACTGCTGGTGGTCGGCTTCGCCAGCGGGCGCATACCCGAAGTGCGGGCGAACATTCCGCTGATCAAGGGTTTCTCGGTGGTGGGCGTACGCGCGGGCGAGTTCGGTCGGCGCTTTCCCGAACTGGGGCGCGAGAACATCGCGGCAGTGATGCGGATGGCGGCGGAAGGCGCGATCACGCCGACGGTTCACGCCGAAGTGCCGCTTGACCGATTCCGCGAGGCTTATGCGGCGATGCGCGACCGGACCGTGGTGGGGCGGACCGTGGTGCTGCCACACGGATAGGCCCACTGGCGCGCCGGGGAGGCCGGCGCGGGTCCCTTCGACAGGTTCTGGGCGAGCGGGCGCGGCGACCGGGCGTGCAGCCGCGTGCGGCGTGCCCGCGCGGTCCGGACAAAAAGAAAGGGCCGTCCCGAAGGGCGGCCCTGAAAAGTTTGGGAGAGGATGCCTGAAAGGCCCCCCCTATGTGCGTTCGAAGGCCGATTCCGGCAAGTGCGAAACGCGCTCGTTCAATTGCCAAAAATGCAACTGAACCCGAATGCAAGTTCGCTGGCGCAAGCGCTGAGCCGCAGAACGCCTGAGAAAAATATATATAATACAATGGTTGCATTCGTATTCATGACAATCGTGACGGTGGCGTTCGTTGCGTGCTTCGCAATCCATACCTGTCCCTAAGGGTAGGTGGGCTGGGCAAAAGGACAGGCGGAGCGGCTCATCGCTGGTTGCGGATGAGACTTTTCGGCGGTTCAGGGCTGGATTTTCGGGGCGGCAGGAAAGAGGTTGCACCTGAAAGGGGGCGGCGTCAGCTTCGCCGCCGCAAAGGAGTCGCCAAGTCCATGACAATTCGTCCCTTCCTGATGTCCGCCAGCCTTTCGGTGCTTGCCTTGGGGGGAATCGCCCACGCGGCCTCCGGTCCGAGCGCGGCCGCGCAGGCGCAAGTGCTCGACCTGTCGAAGCAGATCATGGCCATGCGTTCGGTTGCGGGCGAGGGGAACGAGACGGGCAAGGTTGCCGCCGCGATCCGCGACACCCTGGTGGCGGGCGGCTGGGCTGCGGCAGATTCCGAGATCGTGCCGGTGGGCGATACCGCCTATCTTCTCGCGACGTGGAAGGGCCGCGACCCCAGGCTGAAGCCGCTGGTGTTGTCGGGCCACATGGACGTGGTGGAGGCCAGGCGCGCCGACTGGGTGCGCGATCCCTTCGTGCCCGTGGTGGAGAACGGATATCTGTTCGGGCGCGGCGCGACGGACATGAAGTTCAACGCCGCGCTGGCGGTGTCCTCGCTGATCGATTTGCGCAAGGCGGGCTACAAGCCGCGCCGCACGATCATCGTCGCCTTTTCGGGTGACGAGGAAACGACGATGAAGACTTCGCAACTGATCGCCGAGCGGCTGAAGAACGCCGAACTGGTGATCAATGTCGATGGCGGCGGCGGCAAGCTGGACGAGACGACCGCCAAGCCGCTGTTCTGGGCATGGGACGGGGCGGAAAAGACGTATGCCGACTACAAGCTGGAAGTGACCAACGCGGGTGGTCACAGTTCCGCCCCGCGCGCGGACAACGCCATCGTCCAGCTTTCTACCGCGCTGGAGCGGATCGGCGGCTATCATTTCGCGGCCGAGCAGAACCCGTTGACCAAGGCCTATTTCGAGCGCGCTGCCGCATTCGAACCGGACGCGAAGATCGCCGCCGCGATGCGCGCGTTCGCGGCCAATCCGGGCGACCAGCAGGCCATCGACACGCTGCGCGCCAATCCGGCGACGGTCGGCAAGGTGGGCACGACCTGCGTGCCGACGATGGTGAACGGCGGCCATGCACTGAATGCCCTGCCGCAGCGCGCCACCGCCAACATCAACTGCCGCATCTTCCCCGGCCACAAGCCGGCCGCCATCATGGCCGAATTGCAGAAAGTGGCGGGGGTGAGCGCGGTGACTTTCACCGACGTGACCGAAGGCTCGATCGCCTCGCCCGCATCGCCGATGCGCGCCGATTTCGTGAAGGCGGCGGAAGGCGCGATCCGCAAGGCCTGGCCCGGCGTGGCGGTGATCCCAGTGCAGGCATCGGGCGCATCGGATTCGATGTGGTACCGCGCCGTGGGCGTGCCCGCCTATGGCGCCAGCCCGGTGTTCACCAAGGACAGCGAGGACTTCTCGCACGGGCTGAACGAGCGCGTGCCGCTGTCGAACATCAAGCCCGGCCTGATCTATTTCGGCAGCCTGTTCACCGACCTGTCGAAATGAGCGCATCGAGGAAGCGGCGGGCGATCCCGTCCGCTTCCTCGGCGCTGAAGCAATCGGGCGAGAGGCACAGCTCCAGCCACAGCCCATCGACCAGCGCGGTGACGCCGATGGCAGTGCGGCGCAGGGCTGCCGGCGCCACGCCGCAATCGGCAAGCAGCGCTTCGAGCGTCTGGCGAAATCCGGCGTAATGCTGATCGTGCTGGCGCGCGATTTCGGGCCGCGCCGCGACCAGCGACCAGAACGCGATCCACGTGGCGAGCAGGCGCGGATCGGCGATGGGAGCGGTGAAGCTGCCGGTGACGAACGCTTCGAGCCGGGCGCGCGGATCGCTGCCCGCGCCTTCGACCGCAGCGGCGAGATGCGCGCGGACGGTGCGGTCCACCTCGCCATAGGTTTCCGCGATGAGCGCATCGACGCCGTCGAAGTAATGATTGACCAGGCCGGGGGAAACGCCCGCCTCGCGCGCGATGGCACGCACGCTGGCGCCCGCCGCGCCTTCGCTGCCGAGCACGCGCATGCACGCCTCGATCAGGCTGCGGCGGCGCGCATCGGGTTCGGAGCGGCGGTAGGCTGGCTCTTTCATCTTGGACGTCCGGTCGGATTTGTTATACGGTTGTTCAACAAGTCTGCGTCGGATTCGACATACAGGTTATCGCGCGCATGGGTGATCTTTCTTCCGCTTCCATCGGGATCGCTGCGGCACCGGTCGACCCTGATGCCGACTGGAGCCTGCCGGGCTGGCTCTATACCGATCCCGAATATTTCGCGGTGGAGATGGACCGGGTGATCCGTCCTTCGTGGCAGATCGTGTGCCATGAAAGCGATATCGCCGGGCCGGGCGAATACCGCACGCTGGACTATCTGGGCGAAAGCGTGATCGCCATTCGCGGCGAGGACGGGCAGGTGCGCGCCTTCACCAATGTGTGCCGGCACCGCGCGATGCGGCTGGTGGAAGGTCCGGCGGGCTGCGCGAAGAAACTGGTATGCCCCTACCACGCCTGGGCGTTCGAGACCGATGGCCGGCTGACCGGCGTGCCGATGAAGTCCGACTATCCCGCGCTGCGGATGGAGGACAACGCGCTGCACGCCGTCTCGCTGGAGATCTGGCGCGGGTTCGTGTTCGTGCGGCTGGAGGATGCCGGTTTCCCCAGCGTGGCCGAGATGATGGCCCCGTTCGAGGAGGAAGTGGCGCCCTATCGCTTCGAGGAGATGCGCCGCATTTCGGACGTGCGCCTGCGCCCGCGCGCGGTGAATTGGAAGAACGTGGGCGACAACTATTCCGACAACCTGCACATCCCCGTGGCGCACGACGGGCTGACGCGCATTTTCGGCAAGTCCTACGAGATTTCGAACCACGGCTGGGCCGACCGGATGAAGGGCGATCTGGTGGACAAGCCGTCTGCCCATTTCTGGGAGCGGTTCTACCAGACGCACCTGCCGGAGGTGCCGCACCTTTCGCCGCAGGCGCAGCGGCGCTGGCTCTATTACAAGCTGTGGCCGAACATCGCGTTCGACATCTATGCCGATCAGATCGACTTCATGCAGTGGATCCCCACCGGCCCGACGACGTGCGTGCTGCGCGAGATGGCCTTCGCGCTGCCCGACGGCCGGCGCGAGATGAAGCTGGCGCGCTATGCCAACTGGCGGATCAACCGCGTGGTCAATGCCGAGGACACCTGGCTGATCGAGCGCATCCAGCAGGGCATGGCATCGAAAAGCTATGGCGCGGGTCCGATCGGGCGGAGCGAGGTTTGCCTGCGCGGCTTCGCGCGGAAGATCCGCACGCTGGTGCCTGAGGCGCGGGCGCATCACGCGCCGGCGGCCGGGTGGTCGAAGAAGTAGAGAAACAGGGTATTCCGGGGAGTTATCGCATGACCAACCGCTACGACGCGATCATCATCGGCGGCGGCCACAACGGCCTGACCTGCGCGTTCTATCTCGCCCGCGCCGGGATGAAAGTTCGCGTGCTGGAACGGCGGCACGTGGTGGGCGGCGCGGCGGTGACCGAGGAGTTCCACCCCGGCTTCCGCAATTCCACCGCGAGCTACACCGTCAGCCTGCTGCGGCCCAAGGTGATCGCGGACATGAAGCTGCACGAGCGCGGATACCGCGTGATCGAGCGGACGATCAGCAACTTCTTCCCGTTCCCCGATACCTACCTCAAGCTGGGCGGCGGGCCGGGACGGACCGAAGCCCAATTCGCGCGGTTCTCGAAGAAGGACGCCGAGGCTTATCCCAGGTATGACGCAGCGCTGGAGAAGGTGGCGCAGGTGCTGCGCGACATCGCGCTTCAGACCCCGCCCAACGTGGGGGGCGGGCTGGCGGCGCTGGCCAATGCGGCCAAGCAGGGCTGGCCGCTGGCGCGCATGGACATCTCCACCCAGCGCGACCTGCTGGACATCTTCACCAAGTCCGCGCGCGAGTTCCTGGACGGGTGGTTCGAGGATGATCATGTGAAGTCGGCCTTCGCCTTCGACGCGGTGGTGGGCAATTATGCCGGGGTTTCGACCGCCGGCTCGGCCTATGTGCTGCTGCACCACGTGTTCGGCGAAGTGAACGGCAAGCTGGGCGCATGGGGCCATGCGGTGGGCGGCATGGGCGCGATCACGCAGGCGATGGCGGCAGCGTGCGAAGAGGAAGGCGTCGAGATCAGCCTGGAGGCGCCGGTGGCCAAGGTGCTGGTGAACAACGGCAAGGCGCAGGGCGTGAAGCTGGAAAGCGGCGAGGAGCTTTACGCGCCGATCGTGGCGGCCAACGTGGGCCCGGCGCTGCTCTATCGCCAGATGGTGGATTCGAGCGATCTGGACGAGGATTTCAACCGCCGGATCAAGGGGTACAAGACCGGATCGGGCACGTTCCGCATGAACGTGGCGCTGTCCGAACTGCCCGACTTCACCGTGCTGCCGGGCAAGGCACAGGCCGAGCACCACACCGCCGGGATCATCATCGCGCCGGGCATGGATTACATGGACCAGGCCTTTGACGACGCGAAGCAGTTCGGCTGGTCGAAGAAGCCGATCGTCGAGATCAAGATCCCGAGCACGGTGGACGACAGCCTTGCGCCGCCGGGACAGCACGTGGCGAGCCTGTTCTGCCAGCAGTTCGCGCCCGAACTGCCCGATGGCCGGAGCTGGGACGATTGCCGCGAGGAAGTGGCCGACCTGATCATCGACACGGTCACCGACCATGCGCCCAACTTCAAGGGCAGCGTGATCGCGCGGCAGATCCACTCGCCGCTGGATCTGGAGCGCAAGTTCGGGCTGATCGGCGGCGACATCTTCCACGGCACGATGGGGCTGGACCAGTTGTGGGCGGCTCGCCCGGTGCTGGGGAACGGCGATTACCGCTCGCCGATCAAGGGGCTGTATATGTGCGGTTCGGGCACGCATCCCGGCGGCGGCGTGACGGGCGCGCCGGGGCACAACGCGGCGGCGGAGATCATCCGCGACCGCTCGATCGTGTGGAAGGCGCTGCACCGGAAGCGGTAAGGGGCGCGCGCCCGCATTGGGCGGGCGCAGCCAGCGGCAGGCTCAGGCCGGGCGTGCGGCAAGATTGCGCCGCACCGCCCAATAGACGGGAATGCCCGCCACCACGAACAGAGCGCCATAGGCCAGCGCCTTGGCGCCGAGGCCCCATGAGGCCCAGACGATGAACGCGGCGGCCACCAGGGCGACGAGCGCGAGGGCGCGTTCGCCGGGCAGCAGGCGGATCGCGGCGAGCATGGCCATGAGGTAGGACAGCATCCCTGCGGCAAGGCTGACAGAGGCGATGAACTGGAAAAGGTCGCCCAGCCCCTTGGAGTAATTGAGCAGCGCCACGATGGTGAGCAGGATGGACGAGACGATGTGCGCGCGGGCCGGGGTGCCGCGCGAAGTCTCCTTGCCGAACCATGCCGGAAACACGCCGCCGCGCGCCATGGCCCACGGCACTTCGCCCTGCAGCAGGATGAAGCCGTTGAGCGTGCCGAAAGCGCTGATCGCGGCGAACACGGCGACGATGCCGGCCACCTGACCACCGAAGTGCGCCCCCAGGAAATCGGCGACGGGGGCAGGGGACGTGGCGGCCTGGCCGGTGGGCATGTAGGCATAGAAGGCAAGACTGATGCCGACATAGACCACGCCTGTCAGCACCGTGCCGATCAGGGTGGCGCGGGGCACCACATGGCTGGCGTTCTCCACCTTGTCGGCCGGCACGGTAGCGGATTCGAGGCCGAGGAAACCCCAGAAAGTGAGGCCGGCGGCAGTGGCGATGGCGCCCGAGGCGATCGGCACCGGCGGCTGGTGGACGTTGGGCGCGCCCGAGGTCCACAGCCACAGCGCGAGCAGGATCAGCGCGACGAGCGGGACGAGCTTGAGCACGCTGGTCACGAGCGAGACTTCGCCCGCCGTTCGCACGCCGCGGATATTGACCGCCGTGAGCAGCCAGACGCAACCGATGGAGAGAAGCGCGGGAAGGCCGGGCGTGCTGCCGATCCACGGGGCAATCAGACTGATGTTGCTGACCACCGCGACGGCGATGGCACCGTTGCCGGCCCAGATCATCGTCCAGTAGGACCATGCCGTGGCAAAGCCGGCGAGCGGGCCGAAGGCGGCCTGCGCATAGGCATAAGGCCCGCCCGCGAGCGGCAGCTTCGCGCCGAGCCGGGCGAACACGACCGCCAGGCATAGCGCGCCGGCGATCGTCACCAGCCAGCCGAGCAACTGGTTCGTACCCAG
This sequence comes from Novosphingobium sp. KCTC 2891, assembly GCF_025938155.1. Taxonomy (GTDB): domain Bacteria; phylum Pseudomonadota; class Alphaproteobacteria; order Sphingomonadales; family Sphingomonadaceae; genus Novosphingobium. The sequence continues at coordinate 228,539 of NZ_JAPCZG010000001.1, forward strand.
CGGGGCAAGCGTGGCCGGCAGGAGGTAAATGCCCGAGCCGATCAGGTTGCCGACAACCAGCGCCAGCGTCATCAGGAAACCCAGTTGCCGCTTTTGCCCAGTGTCGCCCGCTGCGCCCATGCGCTCGTCTCCCCGGTGGAATGGGGGCAGACTAGCGCTTGATCGCGGCGCGTCACCGTGTTTGTTGCGCCTTTATGGCCAACCTGACCGTTCCCGCCCCGCGCGCGCTCGAATCCTACGATCCCCGCCTTGTCCGCGCGGCGCTGGCGATGAACGAGAGCGACCTGCCCACGGCCGAACCGTTGCTGCGCGCGCTGCTGAAGGACAATCCGTTCGACGTGCGCGCGATCCGCCTGTTCGCCGAACTGGCGGGACGCATCGGCCGCTATCAGGATGCCGAGAACCTGCTGCGCCGCGCAATCGAGCTGGCGCCGCACTTCACCGCGGCGCGCGCCAATCTGGCGCTGATCCTCTACCGCACGCACCGCGCGGGCGAGGCGCTGGAGGAACTGGCGCGGGTGACGGCGGAAGATCCCGACAACATTGGCGTCGCCAACCTGCAAGCCGCAGCCTTTGGCCGCATCGGCGAATTCGACGAGGCGCTGGCGCTTTACGCGCACGTGCTGAAGGAGATGCCGGCCCAGCCCAAGGTGTGGATGAGCTATGGCCATATGCTCAAGACCGTGGGCCGGCAGGCCGAGGGCGTGGCCGCCTATCGCCGCGCGCTGGAGCTGACCCCGACGCTGGGCGAGGTGTGGTGGAGCCTTGCCAACCTGAAGACGGTGAAGTTCACCGACGAGGACATCGCCGCGATGGAGACGGCGCTGGCGGACCCGGCGATTTCGGCTGAGGACCGCTGGCATCTGGATTTCGCGCTGGGCAAGGCGCTGGAGGACCGGGGGCAGGCCGAGGCGGCGTTCGCGCACTATGCGGCGGGCAATGCGCTGCGCAAGAACCGGATATCCTACAAGGCGGAGGAGACCCAGGCGCAGGTCGACCGGATGATCGCCGCGACCACGCCCGCGCTTCTGGCGGGCGCTGCGGGAAAGGGATGCCCGGCGCCCGATCCGATCTTCGTGCTGGGAATGCCGCGCGCCGGGTCCACGCTGGTCGAGCAGATCCTTGCCAGCCACAGCCAGGTGGAGGGCACCAGCGAACTGGGCGACATCGCGCTGCTGGCGCGGGGGATCGACGGCTATCCCGGTGCGCTGGCCGATCTTGCGCCCGATGCCTTGCGCCAACTGGGCGAGGAATACCTCTCGCGCACGCGCATCCAGCGCCACACCGCGCGGCCGCTGTTCGTGGACAAGATGCCCAACAACTGGATGCACGTGCCTTTCATCCGGCTGATCCTGCCGAACGCGAAGATCGTGGATGCGCGGCGCGATCCGCTCGCCTGCTGCTTTTCCAACTTCAAGCAGCACTTCGCGCGCGGGCAGGGCTTCACCTACAGCCTTGAGGACGTGGGCCGGTATTACCGCGACTATGTGCGGCTGATGGCCCATGTCGACGCAGGCATGCCCGGCGCGGTGCACCGCGTGATCCACGAGCGGATGATCGAGGATACCGAGGCCGAAGTGCGCGCCCTGCTGGCGTTCTGCGGGCTGGGGTTCGAGGAGAGCTGTCTTGCTTTCCACAAGACCGAGCGCGCGGTGCGGACGGCTAGTTCGGAACAGGTGCGCCTCCCGATCAATCGTGATGGGACCCAGGCGTGGAAGCCGTTCGAACCGTGGCTGGCGCCCCTGAAGGCCGCGCTGGGCGACGTGCTGGACGCCTATCCCGCTGTGCCGCCCTTTCCGGCCAATGCTTGAGGCGCGCGGGGCATCCCTTCAGCGTTGTAAATAGGTCACGCCCGGACGTGAACGATAGTTTCACCCAGCAACAATCTTGACCGAACGGCGGGGTGGGGCGCACGATCTTTGTTGCACAATGTGACAACAGGGGTGGGCACCGATCATGAACGCTGGCCGCAACACGAGTTTTTCGCGGATTTCCCGGCTTTTCCTTCTGGCTTCGAGCGGCCTTGCGGCCATCCCGGCCGCCCATGCGCAGGAAGCGCCGCAGGCTGCAGCGGAATCGAGCGGCGACGTGATCATCGTCACCGCGCAGAAGCGCAGCGAGAACCTGCAGAAGGTGCCGATCTCGATCCAGGCGCTGAGCACGGCGAAGCTCGAGCAGCTCAATATCTCGAACTTCAACAGCTATACCCAGCAGTTGCCCTCTGTCGTCGCGCAGTCTGTAGGCACGCCGGGCACCAACGTGATCTACATGCGCGGCGTGGCATCGGGCGGCGATGGCAACCACTCCGGCTCGCTGCCGTCGGTGGGCGTCTATCTCGACGAACAGCCGGTGACGACGGTGGGCGGCAACCTCGACGTCCACATCTATGACGTGGCTCGCATCGAAAGCCTGTCGGGGCCGCAAGGCACGCTTTACGGCGCCTCGTCGGAAGCGGGTACGCTGCGCATCATCACCAACAAGCCCGACACCAGCGGTTTCTATGGCCGCGTCGATGGCGAAGTGAACACCGTCCACAAGGGCGGGCAGGGCGGCAAGCTGGAAGGCATGATCAACGCGCCGCTGTCGCAAAGCGCGGCGCTGCGGGTGATCGGCTATTACCAGAAGGACGCGGGCTACATCGACAACGTGCCCGGCACGCGCCAGTTCTGCGGCACGCCGACGTTCGACGGCGAAGGCAGCATCAACGGCTGCATCAAGGACGGCATCAAGGTCGACAACGCCGCCTTCGTGAAGAAGGACTACAACGACACCGAGATCTACGGCGGCCGCGCCGCGCTGAAGGTCGATCTGGACGACAACTGGACCGTGACGCCCACGGCCATGTACCAGCAGACCAAGAGCCACGGTTCGTACGGCACCGACGCCAGCGTGGGCGACCTCGCCGTCCAGCACTTCTTCCCGGAATACCGCGACGACAAGTTCTGGAGCGCGGCGCTGACCATCGAGGGCAAGCTGGGCAACTGGGACATGACCTATGCCGGCTCGTATCTTGAACGAAAGACGTTCTCGTCCAGCGACTACACCGATTATGCCGAAGCCTACGACCAGATCTATGCGTCGGACGGCGGCATTGCGAACTACCTCTATTTCCACGACGCGGCCGGCAACACGATCGACCCGCGCCAGAAGGTGATCGGCACCGACCACTTCAAGAAGCTGAGCCAGGAACTGCGCATCGCCTCGCCTTCGGACCAGCCGATCCGGCTGGTGGCGGGTGCGTTCTTCCAGCGCCAGTCGAACTTCATCCACCAGGATTACCAGGTGGCGAACCTGGCGGCCGACGTGTCCGTCAACGGGCATCCGGGTACGCTGTGGCTGACCCAGCAGGAGCGCGTCGACAAGGACTATGCCGCGTTCGGCGAACTGAGCTGGGACATCACGTCCAAGTTCACCGTCACCGGCGGCGCGCGTCTGTTCAAGTACGACAACTCGCTGATCGGCTTCTTCGGGTTCGGTCGCAATCCGGGGCCGGATGGCCTCTACATGACCGATCCGGTGAACGCGGTGGGCGGCAGCTCGGGCGTGAAGTCGTGCTTCACCGATGCGGGCGACCGCTTCTACGACAAGGCGACTGACACCTACAGCAGCTCGCACACGTTCCTGCCGGGCGTGGTGTCGGGCAGCCCGTGCACCAATCTGGGCGTGGTCGAGAACGGCAAGGTCAAGCCGGTGCGCGCCAAGGGTGATGGCGTGACCTGGCGCTTCAACGCGACCTACAAGGCCACCGACACGCTGATGATGTATGCCACGGTGTCCAAGGGCTTCCGTCCCGGCGGCCAGAACCGCCGCGGCGACTTCGGCGCCTACCAGCCCGACTACCTCGTTAACTATGAGCTGGGTCTCAAGACCACGCTGGGCGGGGTGCTGCGCGTGAACGCCGCGATCTACCAGCAGGACTGGAAGCACTTCCAGTTCAGCTATCTTGGCCCGAACAGCTTCACCGTCATCACCAATGGTCCGAACGCGCGCATTCGCGGGTTCGACATCGATGCCGGGTTCAACATCGAACGGTTGAGCGTGAATCTGGCGGCGGCCTATACCGACGCCAAGACGCGGCAGAACCTGTGCTCGGCGATCGACCCCACCTATACCTGCGCGACCTCGTCCATCGATGCACCGGCGGGCACGCGCCTGCCGATCACGCCGCGCTTCAAGGCGACCACCACGGTGCGCTACACCGCGCCGGTGGGCGAGGCGAAGGTCTATGGCCAGTTCAACCTGGCCTACCAATCGAAGGCATCGTCGGACATTCGCGTCCAGTTCGCCAAGGATCAGGGCGAACTGCCGGACTTCGCCACCGTCAACCTGGCGCTGGGCGCGGACTGGGAAAAGTATTCGTTCGAGCTGTTCGTGCAGAACTTGTTCGACGAACGCGGCCAGCTTTCGCGCTTCGTGGCTTGCGGCGCGTGCACGCAGCGCCCCTACTACGTGCCGATCACGCCGCGCACGTTCGGCCTGCGTCTGGGCGCAAAGTTCTGATGGCCGGGCCGGCGGGGATGATCTCCGCCGGCTTCCGCCGACCTCAGGGCTTGTCGAGCACGTAGCCCAGCGAGCGCACGGTGCGCAGGGGATAGCCGGCGCCTGCCTCGCGCAGCGCGCGGCGCAGGCGGCTGACCCAGGCATCGACAGTGCGTTCGTCGATCGGCTGGTCGTTCTTCCCCAGCGCGGCGATCAGCTGTGCGCGGCTGAAGACGTGGCCGGGCTGCTCCATCAGGTAGCGCAGCAGGCGCAGTTCGTTGGGCATCAGGCCGATGGGGCGTTCCTTCCACCGCGCCTGGAGCGCGGCGAGATCGAGGCTGAGATCGCCGAGCCGCAGCGTGCGGCCGGGAACGTCGCGTTCGGGTAGCTGGACCGACAGCACCCGGTCCAGCACCGAGCCGCGATCGATCGGGCCGACGATGTAATCGTCCGCGCCGGCGCGCAGCGCGCGGCGCTTGGCCTCGGGCTCGTCCTCTTCCAGGATCATCGTAACGTGTGCCTGCTCGGTCAGCGGATCGCAGCGCAGGCGGCGGCACAGTTCAAGCCCCGACATTTCCGGCAGGACCCAGTCGACGAAAGCCCACGGACGGCCATCGAGCAGGGGGAGCGGCGTTGCCCACGACCAGTTGTGGAACAGGACGCGCAAGTCTCCGTGGACGAAATTGTCCTGTCCGCCGGGAAGGGTATCGGTCAACAGGATGTCGATCTGGCGCATGGGTCCCTGCCATTGAAAACCGGGGTCTATCTGTCGCGGTTTTGTGACGGCTGCATGACGATGAACGTGTCTAGCGTCACAATGGCCCCCGGCGATGGCCTGCGCCGGGGTCGGCGGGAAAAATGCTGGCGTTGTAAGCGATTCGGGTTACCCTTCGGCCTGAATTTTCTGAACGGGGGCACGTATGCGGAAAATCGTTGTGGCGGCGTCGGTGGCGGCATGCGCACTGGCTGGGGCAGTATTGGCGGCAGGCGCCGGTGGAGGCGCGGGTTCGGCCGCCGCCGGTCTGGTCACGCTGGCGACCGGTGGCAATACCGCCGCCGCGACGCCGCAAGCCAAGGCCACGACCGGGACCGGGCGCCTGATCGCGGCAGCAGCGGGCAAGGGCATTCCCGACAGCTACATCTGCGTGTTCGGCAAGGGCGAGGTCGCGCCGACCGCAGCGCGCGGCGCCGCCGACAAGGCGGTCCGGTCGGCCGGCGGGCGGCTCGGCCATGTCTATGACGCGGCCTTGCAGGGCTTCTCGGTGACGTTGCCGGCACAGGCGGCGCAGGTGCTGCTGGAAAAGAACCCGAACATCGCCTGGTGCGAACAGGACCAGGTGGCCGAGATGATCCGCCCGATCACCGCCACGGCCAAGCCGGGCGGCGGCGGTGGTGGTTCCGGCGGTGAAACCAAGCCGTGGGGCATCACCGCGGTGCTGGGCGGACAAACCTATGGCGGCAGCGGCCGTGCCTATGTGATCGATACCGGCATCGACTTGACCCATCCGGACCTCAACGTCGATACGGCCAACAGCCGCAACTACGTCTCGCGCGAAACATCGCCGCAGGATCTCAACGGTCATGGCACGCACGTGGCGGGGACCATCGGTGCCAAGGGCGGCAACGGCATCGGTGTGGTCGGCGTGGCAGCGGGCGCGCCCGTGGTCGCCGTGCGCGTGCTCGACCGGCGCGGCAGCGGCGCCTATTCGGACGTGATCGCGGGCGTGAACTATGTCGCCGGTGCGGGCAAGGCAGGCGATGTGGCCAACATGAGCCTGGGTGGCCCGGCCTCCGACGCGCTGGACGCGGCGGTGTGCGGCGCGGCAACGAACGTGCGCTTCGCCATCGCGGCGGGCAATGACGGCGCCAGCGCGACCAACTATTCCCCGGCGCGCGTGACCTGCACCAATACGTTTATCGTCGCGGCGATGACCGAGGCCTTCGGCTGGGCGAGCTTCTCGAATTATGGCCAGCCGCCGGTCGATTACATCGAGCCGGGAGTGAACGTGCTCTCGACGTGGCTCAATGGCGGCTACAACACCATTTCCGGCACTTCGATGGCGACGCCGCACATGGCGGGCCTGCTGCTGGCGGGGCCGGTGAACAACGGCGGCACCGTGACGCGGGTGGCGGGCGACAACTACGTTATCGGCAAGCACTGACCGGGACGGCTGGAATCGGACAAGGGAAGGGGCTGCTGCGGCGGCCCCTTTTTCGTTCGGGGTGGGCGGCCGGCTCAGGCCAGATTGATCGTGTAGGCGGTCTCGTTGGCCATCGCGCCGTCGGCATCCCCCGTTTCGCCGGTGGCGGCCAGCATCAGGCCATGGCGCTGTGCGAAGCGGTGCATCATGGCGAAAGACGCCGTGTTGTCCGCCGCGATGGTGAGGTCGACCGCGTCGATGCCTTGGGCGAGGGCGCGGTCGCGGAAGGTGTCGAGCAGGCGGGCGGCAATGCCGCGTCCGCGTGCCTCGGGCACAAGGCCGACCTGCCACAGGAAGGCTCGGGCGGGATCGGCGGCGCGCAGCGCGGTCAGCAGGCCAACCGGGCGCGTATCATCGAGGGCGAGCAGGACGATGCCCGCAGCGGTCAGCGTCCAGTATGTATAGGGCGTGTGCAGGTCGAGCGTGCCGGCTGAGCGCGCCAGCCGGAGCAGGGCGGGAACCTCCTCCCGCATCGCATCGCGGATCGTGATCATCGGCGGTGTCCCTTCCAACGCAAAAGGCCGACCCGAAGGCCGGCCTTTCATCGTGTCCGTGGCTCCGGCGCGAAAGCCGGGCCGGTCAGCCCTCGACGTGTTCGGCGAGGACCGTCAGGCCCTTGTCGCCCACTTCGGCGAAACCGCCCTGGACCTGGATTTCTTCCGGCTGCGCACCGGCCGAGCGGTACACGCGGATCGTGCCGTCCTTCACCGTCGACATGAACGGCGCGTGGCCTTCCAGCACGCCGAATTCGCCGTCGCTGCCGGGAACGACGACCATGTAGACCTCTTCCGAACGCACCTGGCGCGCGGGGGTGACGAGTTCAAAATGCAGCGACATCGCTCATGCCTTCCTGTTCCCCCGCCGCGCTGTGCGCACTGGCGGGGGGATCTGGAGTGATCAGGCCTCGGCGGCCAGCTTCTTGGCCTTCTCGATGGCTTCTTCGATGCCGCCGACCATGTAGAATGCCGATTCCGGCAGATGGTCGTATTCGCCGTCGACCACCGCCTTGAACGAGCGGACGGTGTCTTCGACCTGCACGAACTTGCCGGGGATGCCGGTGAACACTTCGGCGACGTGGAACGGCTGCGAGAGGAAGCGCTGGATCTTGCGGGCGCGAGCCACGGTCAGCTTATCTTCTTCCGACAGTTCGTCCATGCCGAGAATGGCGATGATGTCCTGCAGCGACTTGTACTTCTGCAGGGTTTCCTGGACGCGGCGGGCCGTGTCGTAGTGCTCCTGGCCGACGATGGCGGGCGACAGCACGCGCGAAGTCGAGTCGAGCGGGTCAACGGCCGGGTAGATGCCCAGCTCCGAGATCGCGCGGTTCAGCGTGGTCGTCGCGTCAAGGTGCGCGAACGAGGCGGCCGGCGCGGGGTCGGTAAGGTCGTCCGCGGGGACGTAGATCGCCTGGACCGAGGTGATCGAACCCTTGGTGGTCGAGGTGATGCGTTCCTGCAGCTGACCCATGTCGGTCGCGAGGGTCGGCTGGTAGCCCACCGCCGAAGGAATACGGCCGAGCAGCGCCGACACTTCCGAACCCGCCTGCGTGAAGCGGAAGATGTTGTCGACGAAGAACAGCACGTCCTGGCCTTCTTCGTCGCGGAAGTATTCGGCCATGGTCAGGCCCGAGAGCGCGACGCGAGCGCGGGCGCCCGGGGGCTCGTTCATCTGGCCGAACACGAGGGCGACCTTCGAGCCGTCCGGGGTCGGGTTGCCGTCGGCGTCCTTGGCGATAACGCCGGCGTCGAGGAATTCGTGGTAGAGGTCGTTACCTTCACGGGTGCGCTCACCGACGCCTGCGAAGACCGACACGCCGCCGTGACCCTTGGCGATGTTGTTGATCAGTTCCTGGATGAGCACGGTCTTGCCCACGCCGGCGCCGCCGAACAGGCCGATCTTGCCGCCGCGCGCATAAGGCGCGAGCAGGTCGATGACCTTGATGCCGGTGACGAGGATCGCGGCTTCCGTCGACTGGTCGATGAATTCCGGTGCCTTGGCGTGGATCGGGGCGGTCTTTTCCGCGCCGACCGGGCCACGCTCGTCGATCGGCTCGCCGATGACGTTCATGATGCGGCCAAGCGTCTTGGGGCCGACCGGCACCGAGATCTGCGAACCGGTGCTGCTGACCGGCTGGCCGCGGGTCAGACCATCGGTCGAGTCCATCGCGATCGTGCGGACAGTGTTTTCACCGAGATGCTGCGCGACTTCGAGAACGAGGCGGTTGCCGTTGTTGTCGGTTTCAAGCGCAGTCAGGATCGACGGCAGTTCGCCGTCGAAAGTCACGTCGACGACAGCGCCGATGACCTGGCTGATCTTACCAGTGGTGCTGATGACGGGGGCGGTTGCCATGCGTCAGTTCCTTATCTTTCTCTGATCGGACCACAAAGGAGTGGCCGAAGCATCGGTCCAAAGCGGCAGGTGAGTCGGTGTGCCCCTAAGCATAGTCGGCGAGCCGCGTCCACTGTCGATTGGACAATTGCCCATGCCCGGCGCGCGCGTTTTCACCTGCGTGTTCCACCGACGAGGTTCCGAACAGGCTGCTGAGGATCATGGGTTGCCCGGTCAGGAACTGGAGCGCGGCCTCGGCGGGTTCCTTGCCCGTTTCCCGCAACCGGCGAGCAAGCCTCAGACCGGTAACGGGAAACAGCGGTTCCTGCCGCATCATGCGGAGCAGGTACCACAGCTTGCCGGGGCTGGTGGGCAGGAAGCTGGCGGGCGAGAATCGGGCGCGCGCCAGCGCGGTGCCGCTCATCACCACCTTGCCCGCCTCATGCAGCGCAATCATGGCCGCGCGATTGCGAAAATCGGCGACGTTGTATTGCAGCATGGCGATGTCGATCGGGCTTTGCGCGGTTTTCATCAGCACCGGGTTGTCGAAGGAATTGACCCCGGCATAGGTGATGCGGCCATCGGCCTTCAGCCGCTCGAAGAAATCGAACACGGGCGTGCCGAGGTCTTCCACCGCGGGGCCGTGGAGATAGAGCACGTCGACCTTGTCGATCCCCAGCCGCGCGAAGCTGCCATCGAGGCTGCGGGCGATCAGATCGGGCGTGAAACCGCGCTCGATCCTGCCGTCGACGAGATTCGTGCCGACCTTGGTGGTGATCACCAGCTGGTCGAGCGGCTTGCCCACCAGCCACCGGCCCAGGCGTGTTTCGCCCAGCCCTTCGCCGTAGCTGGGGCCGGTGTCGAAGTGGTTCACGCCCTCGGCCAGCAGGGTGTCGAGAATCTCCGCCGCCCTGGCGTCGGGAAAGCTGCTCTTTGCCCAGAGCGAAGAGCAGCCGAAGCCGAGCGCAGAGATGGGCTTGCCGTTGGGCAGCGTGCGCAGCCACGGGCGTTCAGCCGGGGTGGCAGGGGTCGGGGTAGCAGGGGAAGGAGCGGCGGGGTTGGCGGCCTCGCCCTGATCAGGCACGCGTGCGGCGCCAGTTTTCGACGACCTTGCGGCCCGAACGGACGGCCTTGAGCAGGGCGTTGCCGCCGTGCGGATCGCCATGGTGGAGCAGCAGCGTGGTACGCAGCGAATTGGGCGCACAGGGCAGGTTGCCGTGCAGCGTGCGGTAGCCCCAGAACAGGTAGAGATTGCCCGGATGGAGCAACTGCATGTGCTGCGACAGGTTGGCGCGCGCTTCCTGCTCGGTGCGGTCCCAGGCCCACTTGTTCTGGACCAGCGCCTTTTCGGCCAGGTTGGTCAGGACCGAGCCGCGATAGGGACGCTTGTTGGGGAAGGTAAGCAGTTCACCGGAGTTGTGCGGCTCGCCCTCCGGCATGAAGATCGGCACCAGCATGGTGACGACGGTGGCGTCGTAATGGAACTCGCACGAACCGTCGGTGCCCTTGGGGCCGGCGATCACGCGCAGCACGTTGTAGACTTCGTCGTCGAAGGTGGCCTGCGGGCAGGCAATCCGGCCCACGCCTTCGAGCAGGCCGACGATCTTGGGATCGTGGACCAGTTCGTCGAACGGCGACCCCGCTTCGTCGGCCGGGCGGATGATCGAGAAGAACTTGTCGCCATTGGCGGCAAGGTGCCGGCGGACGTAGGCGCGGGCGCGTTCCACCCATTCGGGCGCGACAGCGTCCTGGAGGCAGACGAATCCGTCGCGATCAAGCTGGCGGGCGACGTCGGGGGCGATTTCAGCGGGGGAAGGAAGCCGGATCGCACTCTCGCTGGTCATCGTGTTTCCTTTCTCAGGCTTCGGGCCGGCCGTGAAGGGTCCGGTGCTTGATAAGCGTGGCGGGGTTGCCGCGGTAGATGCCCCAGGCCTCGGCGTCGTCGAACAGCGCGCCGCGTGCGGCGAGCACCGAGCCTTCGTGCATGGTCACGCCCGGGCCGACGAAGGCTTCCGAGGCGACCCAGCACTGATCCTGGATCGTGATCGGGCGCAGGACCAGTTGGAAATAGTAATCGTTCACGCGGTGCGTGCTGGCGCAGATGTGCGAACGCTGCGAGATCACCACGTCATTGCCGATGGTGATACGGCCCTGATTGTAGAGGTAGGTGCCGGGGCCGACCATCACGTTGCTGCCCACGACGAGGTTCTGCGGCGACCAGATCCGGACAGATCCGTAGATTCGGCACTTGGGTCCGAGCACGGCGCCGAACGCGCGGAGCACGAAAGCGCGCCAGCGGTGGAGCGGCGCGGGGGTCCAGCTGATCAGGAAAATCCAGGCAAGGCCCCATACGAGCCGGTAGATCCGGTTCGCCAGGGAGAAGGCGGGGCCGCCTTCGCGATTGCCAGAACTCTGGGAAGAAAGTGGCTCGCCCAAGAATCACGCTCCGAAGTGCTTGAAATCTTGCCCGCCATAAAGAGTTCGGGCCGCGGAGGGTAACCCCGCGGCCCGAAAAAGTCAGAGCGCTTCCGCGCCGGCAATGATCTCGATCAATTCTGTCGTGATCGCCGCCTGGCGGCTGCGGTTATACTGGATCGTCAGCTTCTGGATCAGCTCGCCCGCGTTGCGCGTCGCGTTGTCCATGGCGGTCATCGACGCACCCTGTTCCGACGCTTCGCGTTCAAGCAGGGCGCCGAACAGCTGCGTCGTCACGTAGCGCGGCAGCAGTTCTTCGAGGATTTCCTCCTCGCCCGGCTCGTATTCGACCACGGCGCCGCCTTCGGTGGTCGCCGCAGGCGCGGGCACCGGGATCAGCTGGGTGGTGACGGGGTCCTGCGCTAGCGCCGACTTGAACTTCGGCGCGACGAGGTGGGCGACGTCGAACGCGCCCGCTTCGAACATGGCGATCAGGTCACGGGCGATCGCGCTGGCTTCGTCGAAGCCGGGCGTGCGCACGGTGCTGGTATCGAAGTCCTTGGCGATGCTCTTGGGGAAGTCGCGCTTGATCGGCGCACGGCCCTTCTTGCCCACGAGGTAGAAGGTCACATCCTTGCCCTGGGCGGCGAGAGCGCGCGCCTGGAGCTTGGCTTCCTTGACGATGTTCGAGTTGAGGCCGCCGCACAGCCCCTTGTCGGTGTTGACCACGACAAGGAGGTGACGACGGTCGGACCCGGTGCCGCGCATCAGCAGCGGTCCGTTGTCCTGGCCTGCGACCTTGGCCGCGAGGCTGCCCATCACCTCGGCGAGGCGGCTGGCATAGGGGCGGGCGGCCTCGGCGGCAGCCTGCGCCTTGCGCAGCTTGGCCGCCGCGACCATCTGCTTGGCCTTGGTGATCTTCTGGGTCGACTTGACCGAGTTGATCCGGCCCTTGAGTTCCTTAAGCGAGGCCATGACGGCTCCTTATGGCCCGTCATTCCGGCACTGGACCGGAATGACGGAGATCCTCAGACTATCAGGCGAACTGCTTGCCGAACGCGGTGAGCGTTTCGACGACCTTGGCCTTGGCCGAATCGGTCAGGTCCTTGGCGTCGCGGATTTCGGCGAGCAGGTCGGCCTTGTCGTTGCGCAGGTGGCTGAGCAGTTCGGCTTCGTATTCGGTCACGCGATTGACCGGCACGCTGTCGAGGTAACCCTGCGTGCCCGCGAAGATCACGATGGTCTGTTCTTCGAAGCCGAGCGGCGAGAACTGCGGCTGCTTGAGCAGCTCGGTCAGGCGCGCACCGCGGTTCAGCAGCTTCTGGGTCGAAGCGTCGAGGTCCGAGCCGAACTGGGCGAAGGCCGCCATTTCGCGGTACTGCGCCAGCTCCAGCTTGATCGAGCCGGCGACCTTCTTCATCGCCTTGGTCTGGGCCGACGAGCCGACGCGCGACACCGAGAGGCCGACGTTGATGGCCGGACGGACGCCCTGGTAGAACAGGCCGGTTTCAAGGAAGATCTGGCCGTCGGTGATCGAGATCACGTTGGTCGGAATGTAGGCCGACACGTCGCCCGCCTGGGTTTCGATGATCGGTAGTGCGGTGAGCGAACCGGCGCCGTTCTCGTCGTTCATCTTCGCGGCGCGCTCAAGCAGGCGGCTGTGGAGATAGAACACGTCGCCCGGATAGGCTTCGCGGCCCGGCGGGCGGCGAAGCAGCAGCGACATCTGGCGATAGGCGACGGCCTGCTTGGAAAGGTCGTCATACACGATCACGGCGTGCATGCCGTTGTCGCGGAAGAATTCGCCCATGGTCGCACCGGTGTAGGGCGCGAGGTACTGCAGCGGCGCCGGCTCCGAAGCGGTCGCGGCGATGACGATGGAGTATTCCATCGCGCCGTTCTCTTCGAGCTGGCGGACGATCTGCGCCACGGTGGAGCGCTTCTGACCCACGGCGACGTAGATGCAGTAGAGCTTCTTCGATTCGTCGGTGCCGGCGTTGACGGCCTTCTGGTTGATGAAGGTGTCGATCGCGACGGCGGTCTTGCCGGTCTGGCGGTCACCGATGATCAGCTCGCGCTGGCCGCGGCCGACGGGCACGAGGGCGTCGATCGCCTTGAGGCCGGTCTGCACGGGTTCATGCACCGACTTGCGCGGGATGATGCCCGGAGCCTTGACTTCGACGCGCTGGCGCACGGCGTCCACGATCGGGCCCTTGCCGTCGATCGGGTTGCCGAGCGCATCGACCACGCGGCCGAGCAGACCCTTGCCGACGGGGACGTCGACGATGGTGCCGGTGCGCTTGACGACGTCGCCTTCCTTGATCTCGGAGTCCGAGCCGAAGATCACGACGCCGACGTTGTCGGCTTCGAGGTTCAGGGCCATGCCCTTCACGCCGTTGGAGAATTCGACCATTTCACCGGCCTGGACCTTGTCGAGGCCGTGGATGCGGGCGATGCCGTCGCCGACCGACAGCACGGAGCCGACTTCCGAGACCTGTGCCTCGGTGCCGAAGCTGGCGATCTGGTCCTTGATGACCTTCGAGATTTCAGCGGCGCGGATTTCCATGTTCTGTCCTTCCTGGAACCTTGCGGGCCGTTAGGCCTTCATCGCCTGGGCGAGAGAATTGAGACGGGTGCGGATCGAGCTGTCGATCATCTGGCTCCCGATGCGAACGACCAGACCGCCGAGGATCTCGGGATCGACGGTGGTCTTGAGCTTGACCTCACGGCCCTCGCGCAGCTTCAGCTTTTCGGCCAGCGCGGCCAGCTGCGAATCGTCGAGCGGGTGGGCAGTGGTGACTTCGGCGGTCACTTCGCCGCGCATGGCGGCTGCGATCGTGGCGAAGGCACGGGCGACATCGGGCAGCGACGCAAGGCGACGGTTCTGCGCGAGGACGCCAAGAAAATTGCGGGTCAGCGGCGACAGCGCGAGCAGGCCTGCCACCGCGTCGATCGCCTTGCCCGCATCGCCGCGGGTGATCTGCGGATTGCGGATCAGCGCGGCGAGATCGCCCGATTCGCGGACCGCTGCGGACAGCTTCTCGAAGTCCGCTTCGACGGCGGAAACGAAGTTCTGTTCGTTCGCCAGATCATAGAGCGCCGAAGCGTAGCGCCCCGCCAAGCTGGCCGTAATGCCGCCGGAAATCTCCACGCGCCTAAGTCCCCTTCGTACCGATGAGCCGGGCAGGCCATCTGCCGCGCGAAATTGCACGCGACGGCCCGCAGACGGGGCGCGCCTAGCAACGTCGCCCTCATATGACAAGATGTCAGTTGGTCAGCGGGGGATTGTGCTGTGCAGACGTATGCGGGGCGGCACCCTCTGCCGCAGGCGATTCAGGGCGTTGGCTGGCAGTTGTAGCGCATCCGTTCGTTGGGTTCTGAAGGGAGCAGCGCCTTGATCGCCTGCTGCGCCGCGCCGAAGCGGCGGGTCTCGTCCTCGCCGCTGCCGCAGGCGGGCGCGACGATCTTCTGTCGTTCCGCGCGGGCGCGGGTCATCGCGTCCAGCCCCATCAGGAAGCGCTCGACGGTGTAGCTGCGGCTGGCGGGGTCGTAATGCGTGACCGAGATCGTCTCCTCGCTGGCGGGGACCAGCACGCGGCTCCAACCATCCTGCGCAAGGCCGTATTGCGTGCGCCCGTTGACGCAGCCGTCGGCGCTCCATTCGAGCGGGACATCGGTGATGTCGGACACGGTGACGCGGCTGCGCGAGGTGTCGATCACGCAAGTCATGCGGCCCGCGCCCGAAGCGAGCGGCGAGGGTTCGGCCGAGGCGCTGGCTTCGGGTTCGGCCAGCATGTCCTTCGCCCGCTCGTCGATAGAGGCAAGCGAGGGGCGCAGCATCCACGCCAGCACCGCACCGAGCACCAGCGCGCCGGCGAGGGCGCCCGCGATCTTCATGCCCCGGTCGTTGCCGCGTTGCGCCTGGAGGAACGCCCAGCCGCCCGCGCCGAGCGCCGCGACCAGCAGCAGCGCGGCGAGCGCCATGCCGTTGTCGCGTTCGGACAGGACGGCGCGCTCCGCTTCGCGCTGGGCCTTGTCCGAGGCCCGGTCATGCGCGGCGCTGCGCGCTTCCTTCTCCGCGGCGAGGCGCGACTGTTCGCCTGCGGCGCGCTCGCTTTCGGCGCGGTCGAGATCGGCGATGGACGTGCAGGGCAGGCCGCTGGTGTGCGCTTCCACTCCGGCCTGGCGCAGGAAGCTGGCGAGTTCGCGCATCGAGATGGCGAAGTAGAACGCCGAATCAGTGCCGTTGTCGCTGACGGTGCCGAAGCTGTTCACGCCCACCACGCGCCCGCACGAATCGAGCAGCGGCCCGCCCGAATTGCCCGAGCCGAGCGGCGCGGTGTGGAGGATCGTGTCGAACTGGCGCGACGAGCGCCCGCCGGAGACGTAGCCGCGCGTCTTCACAGCCGTCTGCGGGTTGACGAGATCGGCCATCGACAGGCCCTGCGCGAGATCGACGTTGCCGGGATAGCCGACCGCGAACACTTCCGCGCCATCCTGCACCGCGCCGGGATAGAGCGTGGCGGCGGGCAGCATCCCCTTGCCGTCGATGCGCAGCAGGGCAAGGTCGTTGCCGGGCGAGAACGCCACGACGCGGGCCTGCACCCCGGCACGGCCTTCGGGCGGGACGACGCCGGCGATCAGCGAATCGTCCTGGCGCAGCGCTTCGACCACGTGGGCATTGGTGACGACGAGATTGGGCGCCACGGCAAAGCCGGTGCCATGGCCGATCAGGCTGGCGCTGGTCCCGTCGCTCTGGATGATGACCACGCGCACCACGCCGCGGCTGGCGGCGGCGATGTCTGCCGGTTCGGCCAGGGCCGGGGGCGCGGACAGCAGGAGCAGGAACAGGGCGAAAACGAGGCGGCGCAGCAGCATGGCGGGCTTCTTCGCTCCGATTTGCTTTGACCGCAAGGCGCGGGACGCGCGGGGCGGCGGAGCGTGGCACCTCCTTGCCGACCAGAGGAGACATCGCCATGACCTATCGCATCCAAGGACTCGACCCCGCACCGTTCGCGCCGCTGTTCGGCCTGCCCGATGACGTGCTTGGGCGGCGCGGGGTGAAGCGCGTTGTCGCGGATAGTGATCGCGGCTTTCCCTGCCGCATCAGCCTGGACGATGCGCGTGCGGGCGAAGCGCTCCTGCTGCTGCACCACGTCAGCCACGATGTCGCTACGCCATATCGCAGCGCCTACGCGGTCTATGTGCGAGAGGGGGCGCAGCGGCCGGCTGACCCCTTTGTCGATCAGGTGCCGCCGGTGTTCGTGGGGCGCCCGCTGGGCCTGCGCGGCTTCGATGCCGAAGGGATGCTGCGCGATGCGCGGCTGGCCCTGCCGGATGACGCCGATGCGCAGATACGTGACCTGTTCGCCGATCCGGGCATCGCCTATATCCATGCGCACAATGCCGCGCATGGCTGCTTCGCCGCGCGGATCGACCGCGATGGAGACGCAATGTGACGCCGGGCGTGATCCCCGATGACGAGGCGTGGTCGGCGGTGTTGGCGCGCAACCGCGCTTTCGACGGACGCTTCGTGACGGGCGTGCTGTCGACCGGGATCTACTGTCGTCCTTCGTGCGCAGCGCGGCATCCCCGGCGCGAGAACGTGCGGTTCTTTGCCGACGGGGCAGCGGCGCGGAGCGCGGGGCTGCGGCCCTGCCGGCGCTGCTCGCCCGATGACGTGGCGCGGGATGAACGCGCGGTGCTGGCGGCCATCGCGGCGATTCGCGATGCAGGGCAGTCGCTGGCGCTCGCGGACCTGGCGGCAGGTGCGGGTTATTCGCCGACGCATTTCCAGCGGGTGTTCGCCCGCCACACCGGGCTGTCGCCCGCCGCCTATGCCCGCGCGCTGAGAGCAGAGCGCGCGGTGGAGGCGCTGACCGAGGAACACCGCGTGACCGATGCGATCTACGAGGCAGGGTTTTCCGGCCCTTCGCGTTTCTACGCCGCCAGCGAGGGCCGGTTGGGCATGGCACCCTCTGCCTGGCGCGACGGCGGGCGTGGCGTGACCATCCGATGGGCGGTGGTGCAGACCACGTTCGGGCCGATGCTGGTGGCGGCGACCGACAAGGGCGTGTGCCGCCTCTCGTTCGACGAGGACGCCGAGGCACTCCGTCAGCGTTTTCCCAAGGCGGAACTGGTGGAGGGCGGCGCCGATTTTGCGGCGCTGGTCGGACAGGTCGTTGCCGCGGTGGAAGCGCCGGGCAGCGCGGCGCACATCCCGCTCGACGTGCGTGGCACCGCGTTTCAGGAAGCGGTCTGGCGGGAATTGCAGCGCATTCCACCGGGCGAGACGCGCAGCTATGCCGAGATCGCCGCCGCCGTGGGCAAGCCCGGCGCGGTGCGCGCGGCCGGGTCTGCCAACGGCGCGAACAACGTGGCGGTGCTGATTCCCTGCCACCGGGTGATTCGCTCGGACGGCAGCCTTGGCGGCTATGCCTACGGCTTGCCGATCAAGCAGGCGCTGCTGGAACGCGAAAAGGGCGGTTAGCCGAGCAGACCTCGCCACTGGTCGAGGATGGTTTCCAGCGCGAAGGCCGGGTTCCGCGCCACCGCAGGGCGTGCGCCGTCCCGCCATGCGATGATGCGGGCGACGACGGCGGGAATGTCGCGCGCGTCGATCCGTTCCTCGGGCGAAAGCAGGTCGCGCGCGGCGCCGAAATCATGCGCCAGCGCGGGCGTTCCCAGCGCGTGCGCTTCGGCAAAGACCAGACCGAAGGCTTCGGCCACGTTCGACTGCGGATAGAACAGGCACAGCGCATCGGCGAGTTCGGCGTGGAGGCGCGTCTGCGGCAACGGCCCCATCGCCACCACGCCGCTGTCCGGCGGCAATGCTTCCGGGTCGAACTGGTCATAGGCGGGGCAGGCGAGGTGCAGGCGCATCGAGGGGATCGCCGCGCGCACCGCCGCGAAGGCATCGAGGATCATCGGCAGGCGATTGGTCGGCGCCGAGCAATAGACGAGCTTGTCGCGGTCCAGCGGCGGGCAGGGATCGGGCGCGTGGGCGATCACCGGGTTGCAGATCACGCGGATGTCTGGCCGGAACAGGCGCGGGGCCATGCGCCCGAGATCGAGCGCGGCGCGCACGTTTTCGGCATGAAACGGGGAGACGCAGACCCGGGTGACGCCGACCATGCGATAGGTCAGCGCGCGCAGCTCTGCCCGCAAGGTGGAGGATGGTGCGCCGGCCAGGTCGATCGAATCGTGCAGCCACAGCACGATCCGCGCCGTGCGGCTCCACCGGCGGAGGCGCGGGGCGAGCGCATCGTGGCGCTGGACGACGATCGCGTCCGCTCGCGCGGCCAGTTCGGCCAGCGCGCTCCACGGATGCCAGTGCACGCCGCCTCCGTGGTGGTGTTCGGTGCGGGCCATCTGGACGACATCGATATGGCGGTCGGTTGCAAGCCCGGCGGCGATGCGGGCCAGCGTCGCTTCGCTGCCGCCGATGGCGCAGGCCGGATCGCCGGGCGAACGCTCGTCGTAGGGAACTTCGGACTGGGAATCGACGAACAGGACACGGCGCATCGCGGCGGGCCTATCACACGAAGCTGTAGGGATCGACGTCCACCGCCACGCGCACGCCCTGCGGGAAACGCAGCGGCTCCAGCCATTCGCGGATCACGCGCTGAAGTTCGGTGGAGCGGCGCGCGTTGACCAGCAGGCGATAACGGTGCCGGCCGCGCAGCAGCGAGAGCGGGGCAGGCGCGGGGCCGAGGATCATCACGTCGCGCAGGCGCGGCGCGGTGCCGCCGATGGCGCGGGCGGCCTCGCGTGCCTCGGCCTCGTCCTCGCTGCTGACGATGATCGCGGCCCACCGGCCGAACGGCGGGGCATTGGCCTCGCGCCGGGCCTCGGTTTCGGCGGCGTAGAAGGCATCGCGGTCGCCGCTGGCCAGCGCCTCGATCACGGCGGCGGTGGGGTGGCGGGTCTGGATCAGCACTTCGCCGGGCTTCTCTGCGCGCCCGGCGCGGCCGGCGACTTGCGCGATCTGCTGGTAGGTGCGCTCCGCCGCGCGCAGGTCGCCGCCTTCAAGGCCCATGTCGGCATCGACCACGCCGACGAGAGTGAGATCGGGAAAGTGGAAACCCTTGGTCACGAGCTGCGTGCCCACGATCACGTCGATCGCCTTGGCGCTGGCCTGCTCGACGAATTCGGCGGCCTTGGCGGGGCTTGTCAGCGTGTCCGAAGTGACCACCGCAACCCGCGCTTCCGGCAGGATTTCCGCGACCTCGTCGGCGATGCGTTCCACGCCGGGACCGCAGGCGACCATGCAGTCCGGCTCGCCGCATTCGGGGCACTTGTCGGGCGGGGGCACTTCGTGGCCGCAGTGGTGGCAGGCGAGGCGGCGCGACAGGCGGTGTTCGACCAGCCAGGCGGAGCAGTTGGGGCACTGGAAGCGGTAGCCGCAGGTGCGGCACAAGGTGAGCGGGGCATAGCCGCGCCGGTTCAGGAAAAGCAGGCTTTGCTCGCCCCTTGCGAGGCGTTCCTCCAACGCCTTGACCAGCGGCGGGGACAGCCAGCGACCGCGCGCGGGTTGCTGTTCGCGCAGGTCGATGACCTCGATGTCGGGCAGGGTGGCGCCGCCGAAACGGTCGGGCAGGATCAGCCGTTCGTAGCGTCCGCTTTCTGCCATCTGGAGGCTTTCGAGCGCCGGGGTGGCGCTGGCGAGCACCACCGGAACTTTCTCGAAATGGGCGCGCATCACCGCCACGTCGCGGGCGTTGTAGCGCACGCCGTCGTCCTGCTTGAACGAGATCTCGTGCGCTTCGTCGACCACGATCAGGCCCAGCCGGGCGAACGGCAGGAACAGCGCCGAGCGGGCACCTACGACCACCCGGGCGTCACCGAACGCCACCTGCCGCCACGCGCGGCGGCGTTCGGACGACTTGAGCGAGGAGTGCCACGTCACCGGCGTCACGCCGAAGCGCGCCTCGAACCGCTTGAGGAACGATTCGGTCAGTGCGATCTCGGGCAGCAGCACCAGCACCTGCTGGCCGGCTTCCAGCGCAGCGGCGAGCGCTTCGAAATAAGTTTCGGTCTTGCCCGATCCGGTCACGCCGTCGAGCAGGAAGGGGCGGAATTCGTGCGCCCGGACCGCTTCGACCATCCGTGCGGCGGCCGCCGCCTGTCCTTCGGACAGTTCCGGTTCGGCATGGCGGGGATCGGGCTGGGGATAGGGGCGGTCGCTGTCGACCAGCACCGCTTCGAGCATCCCGGCATTGACCATGCCGCGCAGCACCGCTTCGGAAACGCCCGCGATTTCAGCCAGTTCGCGCACGGTGCCTTGCTGGTCGTGCAGAAGGTCGAGCGCCTGAAGGCGCTGCGGGGTGAGGCGGGCGGGTTCCTCTCCGGTGAGACGGTATTCGGTAACGGTGCCGCCGCCGCGCAGCGCGGCGTTGCTCGACAGCGCCATGCGCGCCACCGCCGCCAGCGGGGCGAGGTAGTAATCGGCGCACCATTCGATCAGCCGGCGCAGCGGTGCGCGCAGCGGCGGCACCGGCAGCACCGAAAGCAGCGGGCGCAGCTTGCTGTCAGGAACCTCGGTTCCCGGTAGCCGTTCCGCCTCCCATACCACGCCGACGATCTGCCGCGGCCCCAGCGGCGCGACGACGACGCTGCCCGGTTCGACCGCCATGCCTTCTGGCACGCGGTAATCCAGCGGCCCGAGGGCGGCGTTGAAGACGAGGCATCGGACGCGGTTCATGTTGGGGCATCCATATGGAGGCCATCGCCGCCGCGCGAAACCCGGCGGCCAAGGAAAAGTCGAGGAGAACAGGACCCATGCCCCTTTCCACCCCATCTCTCTTGTCGCGCCGGACCCTGATGCTGGGCGGCACGGCGACCGTCGGCGTGGCCGCGCTGGGCCTTGCCGGCTGCGCGACTTATGGCGGGTTCAGCCTGGTCGAGGCGGTGCGGCGCCTGCTCCAGCTTTCGGCCAACCGCGCGTTCGACCGGCTGCTGGCGCCCGGCGGCTTCTGGGACGACCAGTTCGCCCGGCTGTCGCTGCCCGAACAGTTCGGTCGGCGTGGCGGCGTGCTGGAACAGATCCTGACCGGCCCGCTGTTCAAGGAACGGCTGGCGCGCGCCTTCAACGACATGGCCGGCCGAGCCGCCTATCGCGCGGCACCTGCCGTGACCGAGGCGGTGCGCGGCATGGGTATCCGCAACGCGCTGGCGCTGATCAACGGCCGCCCGGACGAGGCGACGACTTATCTGCGCGGCGAAATGTCGGGCCGGCTGATCGACATCATGCTGCCCGAATTCGGCGATGCGCTGCGCATGACCAACGATCCGCTGATCGGGCAGGCGCTGTCCGCGCTGGCGGGCGTGGACGTGGGCGCGATCGCCAACAACCTTGCGGCGGAAGCGGACGACGCGATCTGGAAGTCGATCGGGCGCGAGGAAGCCGAGATCCGGCGCAACCCGCGCGGCACCGGCGATCCGGTGCTGGAGCGGGCGTTCGGCGGGCTCTGATGCCGGCATAACCCTTTCGTGGCGTTTCCAAGCGCGCGACGCGCCGCTATGGGCGGGGAATCATTTTCCCGCCCATAGCAGGACGCGCTCCTATGAAGTTCTTCGTCGACACCGCCGAAATCGCCGAAATCGCCGACCTCGCCGCCACCGGCCTGCTCGACGGGGTGACCACCAATCCCTCGCTGATCGCCAAGTCGGGTCGTGATTTCATCGAGGTGACCAAGGAAATCTGCGGCCTGACCGATGGCCCGGTTTCGGCCGAAGTCGTCGCGCTCGACCACGAAGGCATGATGCGCGAGGCCGAAATCCTGCGCAAGATCGCCGACAACGTGTGCATCAAGGTGCCGCTGACGATCGACGGCCTGAAGACCTGCAAGGCGCTGACCGGCGACGGTTCGATGGTCAACGTCACGCTGTGCTTCTCGGCCAACCAGGCGCTGCTCGCGGCCAAGGCCGGCGCGACGTTCGTTTCGCCCTTCGTGGGCCGTCATGACGACAACGGCTTCGACGGCATGGACCTGATCCGCGACATCCGCCTGATCTATGACAACTATGCCTTCGGCACGGAAATCCTCGTCGCCTCGATCCGCCACGGCGTGCACATCCTGGAAAGCGCCAAGATCGGCGCCGACGTGATCACGGCCCCGCCGGCGGTGATCAAGGGCCTGTTCAAGCACGTGCTGACCGACAAGGGCATCGAAGGTTTCCTTGCCGACTGGGCCAAGACCGGCCAATCCATCGGCTGAGCGGGCCGCATTTCCGCCCAGGCGGGCCTGCAAGGCGTGATTTTTTGCGTTCCGGTGCTCACGTACTTTGAGTACGCTGCACTCCGGACCTCGGAAATCACGCTTTTCGGCTCCACCTGAAAGAAACTGCGACCCACTCAGGGCCGCCACGCGAACGGCTTTTTGAATGCGCGACGAATCTCCTCTCGACCAGTTCCGGGCCGTTCTTGCAGGGACGGCGCGTGCCCTTGCCGACGAGCCGGAAATCGAGGTGGCGTGGACCGCCGACGCGGCGAGCCAGTCGGGCGGCAATATGCGCGTGCCGATGCCGGGGCGGACGCTGCCGGCGGCCCAGGTGGCCGAGGCGCGCGGCTTTGCCGATTCGATGGCGCTGCGGCTGCGGCTGCATAACGAGGCGGTTCATCGTGCCGGCGCTCCGGCCGAGGCGATGGCCCGCGCGGTCTACGACGCGGTCGAGCAGGTGCGCTACGAAGCGCTCGGGTCGGAAGATTACGCGGGGATTCGCGGCAACCTGGATGCCGCGACCGAGCAGCGCGTGGCATCGGACCCGATCGTGCGCGCGAGCAGGCCCGAAGACGTTCCGCTTCCCACCGCGCTGGCACTGCTCCTGCGCGAGAAGCTGACCGGCCAGCCGGTGCCCGAGGCGGCGCGGCTTGGCACCGCGATGGTGCGCGGCTGGATCGAGGACCGCGCGGGCGAAGACTTCGACGCGCTGGCCCATTCGCTGGAGGACCAGAAGGCGTTCCAGAAGCTGGCGCTCGACATGCTTGGTCATCTCGAACTCACGCAGGTGAACGAGAACGACCAGCCCGAGACCGACGAGGACGAAGGCGAGGACCAGGAAGAAGAGGGCGAGGACGAGCCGGACGCCAGCGAGGACAGCGCCGAGCAGCAGCCGAGCGAGGCCGCGGGCGAGCCCTCCGAAGGCGACGAGGACAGCGAGACCGATCAGGAGATCGACAACGCTGACGATGCCGACGACGCCGACATGGCCGACGACGGCGAGGAAGGAATGCTGCCGACCCGGCCCAACCGGGCGTGGACCGACATCCCCGACAGCTTCGACTACAAGGCTTACACCGAGCAGTTCGACGAGATCATCGCGGCCACCGACCTGTGCGACGAGGAGGAGCTGACCCGGCTTCGCGCCTATCTCGACACGCAGCTCAAGGGCTTGCAGGGCATCGTCACCAAGCTGGCGAATCGTTTGCAGCGGCGGCTGATGGCGCAGCAGAACCGTTCGTGGGACTTCGACCAGGACGAGGGCCTGCTCGATGCCGCGCGGCTGGCGCGCGTGGTGATCTCGCCGGGGCAGTCGCTCTCCTACAAGATCGAGCGCGATGTGGAGTTCAAGGACACCGTCGTTACCCTGCTGATCGACAATTCGGGTTCCATGCGCGGGCGGCCGATTTCGATCGCCGCGATCAGCGCCGACATCATGGCGCGCACGCTGGAGCGCTGCGGGGTCAAGACCGAGATCCTGGGCTTCACCACCCGCGCGTGGAAGGGCGGGCAGAGCCGCGAGCAGTGGCTGGCCAGCGGCAAGCCCGCGCAGCCCGGCCGTCTCAACGACCTGCGCCACATCGTCTACAAGAAGGCGGACGAGCCTTGGCGCCGGGCGCGCAAGAACCTCGGCCTGATGATGCGCGAGGGGCTGCTCAAGGAAAACATCGACGGCGAGGCGCTGCTGTGGGCGCACGCGCGCCTGCTGGCGCGGGCCGAGGATCGCCGCATCCTGATGGTCATTTCCGACGGCGCGCCGGTGGACGATTCGACGCTCAGCGTGAACAGCGCGGGCTACCTGGAACAGCACCTGCGCAAGGTGATCGACTGGATCGAGAAGCAATCTCCGGTACAGCTGGTGGCCATCGGCATCGGGCACGACGTAACGCGCTATTACCGCCGCGCGGTGACGATCATGGACGTGGAGCAACTGGGCGGAACCATGGTGGAGCAGCTGGCGGGCCTGTTCGAGGACGAATAGGCTTGACCCGGCGTTTTTAACCGACCAATTAACTGCGCCATGACCATGCTCGCCGAACCCACCGTCGCCGCTTCTTCAAGCGTTTC
Source organism: Novosphingobium sp. KCTC 2891 (assembly GCF_025938155.1). Lineage (GTDB taxonomy): Bacteria > Pseudomonadota > Alphaproteobacteria > Sphingomonadales > Sphingomonadaceae > Novosphingobium. The sequence continues at coordinate 253,251 of NZ_JAPCZG010000001.1, forward strand.
CGAAGCCGTCCTGTCGCGCCGTTCGATTCGCGCGTTCAAGGACCAGCCCGTTCCGCTGGAGGTGCTGCGCCGCGTGCTCGACAAGGCGCGCTGGGCCCCGTCGGGCTGCAACTTCCAGCCGTGGGAAGCGACCGTCATCAGCGGTGCGCCGCTGGCCGAACTTCAGCAGAAGATTCTTTCCAGCCCGCCGCAGGACCCGATCGAATACAGCTTCAGCGATCCCGAAGTGATCCCCGAGTGCAAGGCGCGCCTGCAGCAGGTGGGCGCCGCGATGTATACCGCGATGGAAATCGGCCGGGGCGACAAGGACGCGCGCATGGAGTTCATGCGCCAGAACGCGACCTCGTTCGGCGCGCCGGCGGTGCTGATGTGCTATTTCGACCGCCGCAACGGCCCGCCCCAGTGGTCGGACGTGGGGATGTGGCTCCAGACGATCATGCTGCTGCTGCGCGAGGAAGGGCTCGACAGCTGCCCGCAGGAATTCATGTCGCTCTATGCCCGGCTCATCAAGGAGTTCATCGGCGTGTCCGATGAAACGCACATCTTCTTCTGCGGCATCGCCATCGGTTATCGCCAGGACGACGCGGCGGTGAACGGCTTCGAGCGCGAGCGCGAGCCACTGGACGGCAACGTTCGCTTCATGGGTTTCTGAGGGAAGCGGCGATGACGATGGACGTTTCCGAAGCGGTTGCCAGCCGCCGTTCGATCCGCAAGTTCCTGCCCGATGCGGTGGACCAGGCGGTGCTGGCGCGCGTGCTGGAGAAGGCGCAGCGTGCGCCATCGGGCGGCAATACCCAGCCGTGGAACGCGCTGGTCGTGACCGGCGAACCGCTGGCGCGCATCCTGGCGGAAACGGCCAAGGTCATCCCCGAAGGTTCGGCCGCGCACGCGCCCGAATACCAGATCTATCCGCCCGAGCTGGACGGCGCCTATGCCGAGCGCCGCTTTGGCGTGGGCGAGGCGATGTATGCCGCCCTGCAAATCCCGCGCGAGGACAAGCGTGGCCGGTTGACGCAGTTCATGGCCAACTTCCGCTGCTTCGACGCGCCGGTGCTGATGCTGGTGCACACGCCGCGCTACATGGGACCGCCGCAGTGGGCCGACATCGGGATGTGGCTCCAGACGGTGATGCTTCTGCTGCGCGAGGAGGGCCTGGATTCCTGCGCGCAGGAGGCCTGGGCGATCTACCAGAAGCAGATCCGCGCCTGCGTCGACATTCCGGAGGACCACGTGTTCTTCTGCGGCCTGTCGATCGGCAAGCGCGATCCGGATGCGCCGATCAACGGCTTTCCCGTCGCGCGCGCGCCTCTTTCCGAAGCGGTGCGTTTCGCAGGGTTCTGAAACCCGTCGTCAACGCCTGATCTCCAGATTTTCCTTGTTCCTGCGGCGTTTGGCGGAGCCAATTTGTCTTGGCTTGCCTCGCGGTAGTGACGCAGCGCATAACCGGCGGCGGGACCGCGGGGCAGAAGCGGCACGGGTGCGTGGCGCCCGGCAGGGGGAAATGGGGTCATGCCGGATACGGGTGAGCAGACGCGCGCGGAACTGGGCCAGCGGCTGAAAAGCGGACTGACGCAGCTCGGGCCGCAACGCGTGGCGATCATGGTGCTGCTGCTGATCGTGGCGGCTGTGGTGGCGGCGGGAAGCTGGCGCGTGCCGCTGCTGCGCGATGCCGAAGCGGCGCTCTACGATCTGCGCGCGGCGACGCTTTCGCCCACGGCAGACCCCGACAGCCGCGTGACGCTGGTGGTCTACACTCCCGATACCAACCGCAAGACCGGGCAGATTTCCCCGGTCGATCGCACGATCATGGCGCAGGCGCTGGCGCAGATCGATCGCATGGGCGCGAAGGCGGTGGGCATCGACGTGCTGATGGACAGCCCGCAGCCCGACGATCCGGTGCTGCACGCCGTGCTCAAGGGGATGCGGATTCCCGTGTTCCTGGCGTTCACCACCAACAAGGCCAGCCCCGAGAACATTACCTGGGAGCAGGAGCAGGACCTGCGCCAGACCATTGCGGCGGTGCGCGGGCCGACGGTGCAGCCGGCGAGCATCCTGCTCGACAACGATGGTGACAACGTGGCGCGGCGCTGGCCTGCGCGAAAGCCGGGGATGCCCCCGCTGCTGGCGCTGGCGATGACGCAGGGGACGCCCGATGCGGCACCTGCCTTCGCGCACTATACCGGGCCGATCCGCTTCCGGCGCCCGGCCGCGAGCGACCGTCCGGTGTTCGACGAGCTGCCGATCGATTTCCTTGCCGATCCCGAAACCGCCGCTTTTGCCGAAGCGCAGATCCGCGGCCGCTATGTGCTGATCGGCGCGCACTTTTCGGACTTCGACAAGTTCGACACGCCGTTCACGCGCACCAACACCCGGATCATGGGCGAGACGCAGACCATCGGCGTGGCGATCCACGCGGCGATGCTGGCGCAGCTGCTCGACCATGCGTTGCCCGCCAAGGTGCCGCTGTGGGGCAAGATCGCGGCGGCGCTGGTGGCGGTGGGGCTGGGCGCGCTGACCGCGCTGGCGGGGTTCCGCACGTGGGTGCTGGCACTGGGCGTATTGGTGCAGATCGCCGCGCTGTTCGCCTTTCCGTTCCTCTTGCAGAAAACAGGGTTCGACACACTCGACGTGCCGGCGCTCGGCTGGATGGTCGGCTGGCTGCTGGGTTATCTCGCGGTCAGTTCGGCACTGCGTGCGCTGAACGCCGCGCAGCGCGAGTTCGCGCAAGGCGCGCTGGGCAAATACCTGCCGCGCTCGGTCGCCAACGAGATCATGCGCAATCCCGAGCGGCTTTCCCTGCACGGAGAGAAGCGCGAGATCTTCTGCCTGTTCAGCGACCTGGAGGGCTTTACCAAGCTGACCCACGCGGTCGAGCCGGAAATGATCGCGCGCCTGCTCAATGACTACCTCGACCGGCTTTCGGGGGTGGTGCTGCAATATGGCGGCACGCTGGACAAGTTCGTGGGTGACGCGGTGGTGGCGTTCTGGGGCGCGCCGATCGCCAAGCCCGACGACGGCGAGCGCGCGGTGCGCGCGGCGGTGGCGATGTACGAGGCGGGCGAGGATTTCCGCCGCAACGTGCCCGAAGGCGTGCCGCCGATCGGCCGCACCCGCGTGGGGCTGCACTATGGCGATGCGATCGTGGGCAATTTCGGCGGCGAAGGGCGCATCCAGTATACCGCGCTGGGCGATGCGATGAACACCGCCGCGCGGCTGGAAGGCGCGAACAAGCCGCTGGACACAACGGTGCTGGTCAGCCGCGAGGCGATGGAGCGTTCCGGGCTGGATTGGTTCCGGCCGATGGGCACTGTCACGCTGCGCGGCCGCGCGACGCCGGTGGCGGTGTTCGAGCCGGTGCCCGAGAGCGATCCGCGTTCACGCACGCTGGCGGCAGACCTGATTGAAGCGCATAATTCGGCCGACGCGGCCCGGGTGCGCGCCGTCACAGAACGAATCGCTGTGTCTGGTATCGATGATCCCGCGCTGGCGAACCTGGTCCAGAGATTGCAGAACACGCATGAAGGAGAGAGCTATGTCCTCGGTTGAGAACGCGAAGGTCCATGGCAAGGCGGCCCGCATGGCGGCCTGCGCCGCCGCGGCCCTGGCGCTGGCCTGGGGCGGTATCGCTGCCGCGCAGGCGGTGGTGGTCCGGTCCACCGGGCCGTCGGCCGCGCAGTATCCGATGGGCCGCAAGCTGCCGGCAACGGCCAGTGTCTCGCTGAAGGCGGGGGACCACGTGACTGTGATCGACAAGGCCGGCACCCGCGTGCTGAACGGCCCCGGCACGTTTGCGGTGACGGGCGCGGTCAACCGCGATCAGGCGGGCACGATGGCATTGGCCGGGCTTGTCGCCCGCACCGGCGGCGCGCGCGTGCGCACCGGAGCGGTGCGCGGTGCGACCAGCCCCGTCGCCACGCCGGCCGGGCCGGACAGCGTGTGGTATCTCGACGTGACCAAGGGCGGCACCTTCTGCGCGGCCGACCCGGCGCAGATCGTGCTGTGGCGACCGGACCGCACCGAGACGGGCATGGGCAAGCTGATCGGTCCCGATGGCGCCAGCGCGGACGTGACGTGGAACGCGGGCAATGCGCTCAAGCTGTGGCCGGCCGAGGCGCTGCCGATCGTCGATGGGCAGAGCTACAGCTTCCGCAATCCGGTCGGCCGCACCCTGACGATCAAGCTCAAGGTCCTGCCGGCCGTGCCCGAGGACGCCGTGGCGGTGGCCGGCCTGCTGGCCGAGCAGGGCTGCACTGCCCAGCTTGATGTCTTCGCCAATGCGGCCAATGCCGATGGGGCGAACGGCGGATAAGCGGCGCACGACTTGACCGGGGCGGGCGGCACAGGGCAAGGCCCGCCTCATGGACAAGACCGCCGCTCCGCTCGTGCTGTTCAACAGCCTGACTCGCGCTCTCGAACCCTTCGTGCCGGTGCATGAAGGGGAAGCGCGGGTCTATTCGTGCGGGCCGACGGTCTACAACTACCCGCATATCGGCAATATGCGCGCCTACGTCTTCGCCGACATTCTGGGGCGCACGCTGAGCCACAAGGGCTACAAGCTCACCCACGTCATCAACATCACCGATGTGGGCCACCTGACCGACGACGCGGATGCGGGCGAGGACAAGATGGAGCGGATGGCGGCTGCGCAGAAGCAGTCCATCTGGGACATCGCAGAGCACTACAAGCAGGCGTACTGGATGGACGTGCGCGCGCTCAACATCCGCCAGCCGGCGAAGTGGACGGTGGCCACCGACTACGTCTCGCAGATGATCGAGTTCGCCCAGAAGATTGCGCCCGCGCACTGCTACGAACTGGAAAGCGGGCTGTATTTCGACGTGGCCAGCGTGGCCGACTATGGCCGGCTGGCGCGCGCGCAGACTGACGAGGGCGAAGGCCGGATCGAGGCGGTGGAAGGCAAGCGCAACGCCGCCGACTTCGCCATCTGGCGCAAGACCCCGGCCGGCGAAAAACGGCAGATGGAATGGGATTCGCCGTGGGGGCGCGGCGCACCGGGATGGCATCTGGAATGCTCGGTGATGTCGGGCGAAGTGCTGGGCTTCCCCTTCGACATTCACACCGGGGGCATCGACCACCGCGAGATCCACCATCCCAACGAGATCGCGCAGAACCAGGCCTTCTGCTGCAAGGTCGATGAACCCTGCGGCCTCGACGTGCCGGCCAACAGCGGCGCGCGGATGTGGATGCACAACAACTTCCTCGTCGAGCGCAGCGGCAAGATGAGCAAGTCGTCTGGCGAGTTCCTGCGGCTGCAACTGCTGATCGACAAGGGCTTCCACCCGCTCGCCTACCGCATGATGTGTCTCCAGGCGCACTACCGCTCGGAACTGGAATTTTCGTGGGACGGGCTGGCAGCGGCGCTGACCCGGCTCAAGCGGCTGGTGCTCGCGGTGGCGCAGTTGAAGGAGCGCGCCGGAGAGAGCGCCGGGGCGGTGCCGGGGCCGAAGTTCGCTCCTCTGCTCGAACGGTTCGACGCGGCGATTTCGGACGATCTCAACACCCCGGTCGCGCTGACCGTGCTGGACGAGATCGTAGCACTGAAGAAGGTCGATCCGGCGGAAAAGCTGTCCGCGATCGCGGTGGTCGATGCGGTGCTGGGGCTGGACCTGCTGGCGCTCGAACGCCGCGCGCTGAGGCTGCGGCCCAAGAACGCGGACATTGCCGTGGATGAGATCGAGTCCGTGCTGGAGCAGCGGCGGGAAGCGCGCGCCGCCAAGGACTTCGCCATGTCCGACACGCTGCGCGAGCAGTTGGCCGCGCACGGCGTGGAGGCGATGGACGGCGATCCGCTCGGCTGGGAGTGGAAGCTGGGTTGAGGCGCTTGCGGGGCGGCGCGCGAGCCGCCATTCTCCGGCAAAATCAAGTCGGAGAGGATTGAGCCGTGATCGCTGCGCCCAAGACCGTGCTCGTCATGAACGCAATGATCGCGCCCTTGCTGGAAGGGCGCCTGCCGGACTGGGCCGAACCGCGCTTCTTTCGTCATACGCAGGAACTGATGGATCTGGCGCCCGAGGCGGAGATCGGCTGGTTCGACCTGAACAAGAAGGCCGCGATGGTCGAGGCGGTGTCGCGTGCGGGCAAGCTCAAATGGCTCAACTCGATCTATGCCGGGGTGGACGGGATGCCGCTCGCGCTGATGGCCGAACGCGGCGTGACCTTCACCAACGGCGTCGGCATCAACGCGGTGACCATCGCGGAATACGTTGTGATGGGAATGCTTTCCGTTGCCAAGGACTACCGCGACGTGGTGCGCGCACAGGACCGGCACGAGTGGCTGACCGACGCGCCGGGCAAGGTGGAACTGGCCGGAAGCCGCGCGCTGCTGCTCGGCTATGGCGCGATCGGGCAGCGGGTGGACCGCATCCTGTCGGCGATGGACGTCGACGTGGTAAAGGTGCGCCGCTCGGGCGGGGAGGGCGTGCTTGGCCCTGACGCATGGCGCGCCCGGCTGGGCGAGTTCGACTGGGTGATCCTGGCCGTGCCGGCCACGCGCGAAACCGATGGCATGATCGGCGCGGCAGAGATCGGCGCGATGAAGCCGGGTGCGGTGCTGGTCAACGTCGCGCGGGGCAGCGTGGTGGATCAGGATGCGCTGGTGGCGGCGCTGACGGCGCAGCGGATCGGCGGCGCTTTCCTTGACGTGACGACGCCCGAACCGCTGCCGGCCGATCATCCGCTGTGGTCGCTGCCGAACGCGCACGTGACGATGCACCTTTCCGGCCGCTCGCAGAGCCGCATGTTCCAGCGCTCGGCCGAGCGTTTCCTTGAAAACCTGGAGCGTTACGCGCGTGGCGAACCGGTTGCGCCGCAGGTGGACCTGGCGCTCGGCTATTGAGCTTTCGCGACTGCTGAAACCGATGGGGTGACTCGGATGCGGGGCTTTGATACGCCTGTGTCAACGGCAGGCGCGGCAGAGCCCAGCAACGACCGCAGCCGCCGGATGGTCGCGACCGTATTGGGGAGGGGAGAGCGGCGTGGGTTCGCGCGCTCCCGCATTGGAGCGATCATGATGGCTGAAAGCGGTGCGGGGACCAAGGCGTCCGATCTTTTCGTCGCGTGCCTTGAGGAAGAGGGCTGCGAATACATCTTCGGCGTGCCGGGCGAGGAGAACCTCGATTTCCTCGATTCGCTGTCGCGCTCCACGAAGATCAAGCTGATCCTGACGCGGCACGAGCAGGGCGCCGGCTTCATGGCGGCCACTTATGGCCGGCACACCGGCAAGACCGGCGTTTGCATCGCCACGCTGGGGCCGGGGGCGACCAACTTCGTCACTGCCGCCGCCTATGCCACGCTCGGCGGAATGCCGATCCTGATGATCACCGGCCAGAAGCCGATCAAGAAATCGAAGCAGGGCCGGTTCCAGATCCTGGACGTGGTGTCGATGATGCAGCCGATCACCAAGTTCACGCACCAGATGCAGTCCTCGGACAACATCCCCAGCCGCGTGCGCGAAGCCTATCGCCTGGCCGAAGAGGAAAAGCCCGGCGCGACGCATATCGAGCTGCCTGAGGATATCGCAGACGAACGCACCGAGTCGCACCCGCTCAAGCGCAGCCTCGTGCGCCGGCCGACCGCCGATGCGAAGTCGATCCACCAGGCGGTTCATGCGCTGGAGAATGCCAAGTCGCCGGTGCTGGTGATCGGGGCGGGCGCCAACCGCAAGATGACCGGCAAGATGCTGCGCGAATTCGTCGAGGCGACCGGCATCCCGTTCCTGACCACGCAGCTGGGCAAGGGCGTGATCGACGAACGCCACCCCCGGTTCCTGGGCTGCGCCGCGCTGTCGGCGGGCGATTTCGTCCACCGCGCGGTCGAGGACGCGGACCTGATCGTCAACATCGGCCATGACGTGATCGAGAAGCCGCCGTTCTTCATGCGCGAGGGCGGCACGCCGGTGATCCACGTTTCGACCAAGACGGCCGAGGTCGACCCGGTCTATTTCCCCAGCATCGAGGTGATCGGCGATATCGCCAATGCCATCTGGCAGATGAAGGAAGCGATCACGCCCAATCCGGACTGGTCGTTCGATCACATGCTGGCCTATCGCAAGGCCGAGGTGGCGCACACCGCGCCGCTCGCCGCCGATGCGCGCTTCCCGATCTTTCCGCCGCACCTTGTCCAGCAGATCCGCGACGCGATGCCCGATGACGGGATCATCTGTCTCGACAACGGGGTCTACAAGATCTGGTTCGCGCGCGGCTATACCGCCTATCATCCCAACACCGTCCTGCTCGACAACGCGCTGGCGACGATGGGCGCGGGGCTGCCGTCCGCGATGATGAGCGCGATGCTCTACCCTGATCGCAAGGTCATGGCGGTGTGCGGCGATGGCGGCTTCATGATGAACAGCCAGGAGATGGAAACCGCCGTGCGGCTGGGTCTCAACCTCACGGTGCTGATCCTCAACGACAACAGCTATGGCATGATCCGCTGGAAGCAGGCGAACATGGGCTTTGCCGATTTCGGGCTGACCTATGGCAACCCGGACTTCGTGAAATATGCCGAAAGCTATGGCGCGCACGGCCATCGCGTGCAGAGCGCCGCGCACCTGAAGCAACTGATCGCGCACTGCCGCGATACGCCGGGCGTGCATCTGATCGATTGCCCGGTAGATTATTCCGAGAACGACCAGATCCTGAACAAGGACATCAAGGAACTGTCCAAGGCGCTTTAGGCGAAGGCGCTTTAGGATTGTCGTTGCCCCGGCCGTGTGCCGGGGTAACATCCCGGTTCCGGTCCGGGATGACGTGGAGAATGTTTGCCGTGGTCCAGCTCAAAGACGTCTACCCGCTCTATCTCAACAACAAGGCGGTGCAGCCCAACGCCGACCTGGCGGTGACCGACAAGTTCACCGGGGAGATCGCGTTTCGCACCGCGCTGGCGACGCCCGACGTGATCGACGAGGCCATAGCCGGCGCGGTCCGCGCGGCCGAGCCGATGGCGAAGCTGGCGAGCTACGAGAAGCGCGACGTGCTGGAGCATTGCGTGCGCCGCTTCACCGAGCGCAAGGACGAACTGGCCTATGCCCTGTGCGTCGAGGCGGGCAAGCCGATCGCGGATTCCGAAGGCGAGGTGGGCCGCCTGATCGACACGTTCCGAATCGGCGCGGAGGAAGCGACGCGCAATTATGGCGAGATCCAGCCGCTCGACATCAGTCCGCGCGCCAAGGGCTACATGGGAATGTGGAAACGCGTGCCGATCGGGCCGTGCAGCTTCATCTCGCCGTTCAACTTCCCGCTGAATCTGGCCGCGCACAAGATCGCGCCCGCCATCGCGGTGGGCTGCCCCTTCGTGATGAAGCCGGCCAGCCTCACCCCGCTGGGGGCGATCATCATGGGCGAAGTGCTGGCCGAGTGCGACGTGCTGCCCGAAGGCGCGTTCTCGATCCTGCCCGCCAGCCGCGACGGCGCGGACCTGTTCACCACCGACGAGCGGCTGAAGCTGTTGTCCTTCACCGGATCGCCGGGCGTGGGCTGGGACCTGAAGTCGCGCGCGGGCAAGAAGAAGGTCGTGCTCGAACTGGGCGGCAACGCGGCGGTGGTGGTCGACAAGGACGCCGATCTCGATCACGCGCTCGCCCGCATCGTGTTCGGCGGATATTACCAGTCCGGCCAGAGCTGCATCCATGTGCAGCGCGTGATCATCCATGAGGACATCTACGAAACCTTCCGCGACCGGCTCGCGGCCAAGGTGCGGACCCTGGTCTCGGGCGATCCCAAGGACCGCGACACGTTCATCGGCCCGATGATCTCGGCAAAGGAAGCCGCGCGGCTCAAGGGTTGGATCGACGCGGCGGTGGCCGGAGGCGCCACGCTGCTTGCCGGCGGCGGGTGCGAGGGCAACATGCTGGAGGCGACGCTGCTCGAAGGCGCGGGGCGCGGCACCGATGTCTATACCGAGGAAGCTTTCGGCCCGGTGGTGATCCTGTCGAAGTTCTCGGACTGGAAGCAGGCGCTGGCCGAAGTGAACGATTCCAAGTTCGGGCTTCAGGCAGGGCTGTTCACGCGCGATCTGCACAAGGTGCTGGAGGCGTGGGACGATCTCGACGTGGGCGGGATCGTGGTGAACGATGTCTCGTCCTACCGGGTGGACAACATGCCTTATGGCGGGGTGAAGGATTCGGGTCTCGGCCGCGAAGGTATCCGTTTTGCCATGGAGGACATGAGCGAGATCAGGAACATGGTGATCCGGCGCGTGTGACCGCGCCTGTCCTATGACCTTCGGCGGGCATTACCTTACGAAAGCAAATCCGCACTTGAACCGAAATGGCGTGCTGGCGTAGGCTGCTGAAAAGGGGTCGCATTGCAATCTACCGCGTGACGGAACGGCGAGGGGCACAAAGCCCCGGTCGGGGAGCCGCGTGCGGCCGGAATGAGGGGCAATGCAGGGCACATCCATGAATCTGCGGCGGCTGTTGACCGCGTGCCGTACCGCACCGCGCGGCGGCCTGGTCGCGTTCGCCCTGTGTTTCGCGATGGTCGGGGCCGCCTTTGCCGCCGCCTTTGCCGTGTCCCCCGCGCCCGTGCAGGCGCAGAACGGCGCCCCGGGCGGCTCGCTCCGCGCGCATCAGGGTGTAGCTTCGTGCGCGGGATCGACCTGCCACGGTCGCAGCGTCGCCAGCGGTACGCCGGTCCGGCAGGACGAACTGTTGCGCTGGCAGGAAGATTCCTCGCCCAGCGGTGCGCACAGCCGCGCCTGGCGCGTGATCGGCGAGGCGCGCGGCCAGTCGATCATCCGCCGCATGGGGCTCGATGCTTCCGGCGTGCAGCGCGAATGCGCGGGTTGCCATGCCTCGCCCGGGGCCGCGCGTCAGGCGGACGGCGTCGATTGCGAAGCCTGCCACGGTGCGGCGGGCAGCTGGATTTCCACCCACTATGCGGTCGGCACCAGCCATCGCCGCAACGTTTCGCAGGGGATGACCGATCTGGTCGATGCCCGCGTGCGCGCCGGGGTCTGCCTCGATTGCCACTTGTCGGGCGACGGGAAGGGCCAGTTCATCGCGCATCGCATCATGGCCGCGGGCCATCCGCGCATCTCGTTCGAGCTTGACCTGTTCTCCACGCTCCAGGCCCACCACGACGAGGACGCCGACTACGTCCAGCGCAAGGGCGGCCGCACCAATTCGGTGCGGATGTGGGCGGTCGGCCAGGCCGAGGCGGTGAAGCGCAGCCTCGAACTGTTCAGCCAGCCGGGCAAGGCGAACGAAGGCATCTTCCCCGAGTTCACTTTCTACGATTGCCATTCCTGCCACCGCCGGATCGTGGATGGCGAGGAGGCGGTGGTGACCGCACTGCCCAATCCGGGCCGGCCGATCCCAGCAGGAATGCCCCCGTTCAATGACGAGAACATGATCATGCTGTTCGCCGCGGCCAAGGTCATGGCGCCCGATCTGGCCGCGACTTTCGATGGCCGGACCAAGGCGTTCCACCGTGCGATGATGGGCAGCCGAGCCGAAACGGTCGCGTCCGCGCAGGCACTCCGCCAGACGGCCGACGCGCTCTCGTCGCGCATGGCCGGGGCCAGCTTTGGCCGCGAGCAGACCTTCGCGATCATGGATACCATCGCCAGCGAGGCCATTTCCGACCGCTTCACCGACTATGAAGGATCGGTGCAGTCGGTCATGGCGATCGACACGCTGCTGAACGGGCTGGTCAATGGCGGGATGGTTTCGGGCAGCGCCGCCTCTGGTCTGCGCGTGCAGATCAACGAGGCCTATCGCGCGGTGAAGGAGCCGAACGCCTACCAGCCGCTTGCCTTCCGCCGTGCGCTGGGCGGGGCGATCCGCTCGATCCGGAGCCTGCGCTGATGGGGCTTCGCGGTTTTCTCCATGCGCCCACCGGTGTCGTCGCGGCACTGTCGCTCTCGCTGGCGGGGTGTGGCGGAGGGAGCGATTCCTCGGGCGGTTCGGTGACTCCGGCACCGTCGCCGACGCCGGGTGCCAGCCGGCTCTATCCCACCGTCGCGCAGGAATCCCTGAGCGCGGCGGACGTCCAGACAGTGATCGCGCAGGCCGTGGGCGAGGCGCAGGCGCTCAATTATCCGGCGGTGATCGCGGTGGTCGACCGGGTCGGCAACGTGCTCGCGGTGTTCCGCATGAACGGTGCGCCGACGCGGATGATCACCAGCAGCGTGACCGGCACGGGCGCGAAGAACCCCACGCCGATCGAATTGCAGGACGTCGATCTCGAAGCGTCGATGGGCGCGATCGCCAAGGCCGTGACCGCCGCCTATCTCTCGTCCAGCGGCAACGCGTTCTCCACGCGCACCGCCAGCATGATCGTGCAGGAGCATTTCCCGCCCGCGCCCAATACGCCGGGGCTGGAAGCGGGGCCGCTGTTCGGCGTGCAGCTCAGCCAGTTGCCCTGTTCGGACCTCAACACCCGCTATGTGGCGGGCAATGCCGGTTCGGGCGCGTTTATCGGCCCGAAGCGCTCGCCGCTCGGCCTTGCCGCCGATCCGGGCGGACTGCCGCTCTACAAGAACGGCGTGGTCGTCGGCGGCATCGGGGTCATGGCCGATGGGGACTATGGTTTCGACCGCGACGTGACCAATGTCGATGGCGATCCCGAGGAATATTCCGCGCTCGCCGGCATCCAGGGCTTCGAGCCGCCGGCGGATATCCGTGCGGACAAGATTCCTGTCGATGGCTCCACGCTGCGCTTTTCCGATGCGCGGGTGGAAGGGCTTCATCCGCTCAAGCGCGACTATGCCGCGATCGTGAACGTGGTGGGCACGCTGGTGCCTGTAAACGGCTATTTCGACGGCAAGGCCATCGTTCCCGGCACACCTTATGGCACTGAAGCGAGTGGCTTCCGCTACGCGACCGGTGCCGAGTTCTCCAATCCCGACGCTTTCGTGCTGACCGACGGGGCGGGCAATGATCGCTACCCGATCAAGGGCGGGGGCGACGGCGCGGACGTGGGCCAGCCGCTGACCGCCGCCGAAGTGCGCGCGGTGCTGGAAGAAGCATTCAAGGTCATGAGCCGCGCCCGCGCGCAGATCCGCCGTCCGCTCGACAGCCGTGCGCAAGTGTCCATTTCCGTGGTCGATACCTACGGCACCGCGCTTGGTGTGGTGCGCGGGCCGGACGCGCCGCTGTTCGGCACGGACGTGTCGCTGCAGAAGGCGCGCACCGCCGCGTTCTTCTCGAACAAGGTGGCCGCCAGCCAGCTACAGGGCGATCTCGATGCCGGGGTGCCCGCTTTCGTGCAGGCGGTGCGGACCTTCCTGGGCGATCCGACCGCGCTCACCGGGGCCAAGGCCTTCGCCGACCGCTCGGGCGGCAATCTTTCCCGGCCGTTCTTCCCCGATGGCGAGGTTGGCCGCCCCAACGGTCCGTTCTCGGAACCGATCGATCAGTTCAATCCCTTCGCCACCGGCCTTCAGGCCGCGCTCATCAAGGCCGACATCGTCCAGCACAAGGTCTTCGTCGAAGGTGCGCTCAATGCGCGCGACGTGAAGCAGCAGTGCACCAACGTGCCCGATGCGCCGGGCGGGCGAAAGCGGCTGGCCAACGGTATCCAGATCTTCCCCGGATCTGTGCCGATCTATCGCGGCACGCAGCTGGTGGGCGCCATCGGCATTTCCGGCGACGGCATCGACCAGGATGACATGATCGCGTTCCTCGGTGCACACAATGGCGGCCAGAAGGTCGGATCCATCGGCAATGCGCCCAAGGATATGCGTGCTGACACGATCGTGGTGAACGTGGGTGAGGGGGTGCGGCTGCGCTACGTCAACTGCCCGTTCGCGCCGTTCCTCGATACGTCCGAACAGAACGTCTGCGAGGGCCTGTGATCGCGGCTTCGCTCCTTGTCGCACCGGCGCTGGCGCTGTCCCGCCCCGTGGCGCAGGCCGATCCGGCGCCCAAGCCCGAAGGCACTGCCGCTGCACCCGGCGTGGAGGCACCGATCACGGCGGACGATGCGCTGATCGACGGCCGCCGCCGCCCGGGCTTCGAGAAGAAGCTGCCGGACAAGGTCGAACAGGACAATCCCGGCGCGGTCAACGCGCCTGAACCTGAGGCCTTCTACGACAAGTATGACGGCGAAGGGCCGCTCGACGCGACCACGCTCGACGTCGCGGTGCCCGACCGCTGGCGCATCGTGTCCTCGCTCTGCCCGAAGAAGGACCCCGCGACGGGCGTGGCCGACCGGGCGATCTTCACGCTCTATCCCAAGCTTGCCGCTATGTGCCACGGCCAGCTCGATCCGTTCCATCACAACCTGCTGAAAGGCGACCGTCCGCTGGCGCGTGGCAAGCGACCGGGTTTCCTCAAGGGCGACGACTGGTTCCTGATCCTGAACGGCGTGTCCGACACGGTCATCGAACCGCGCAGCTTCCCGATCCCGGTGGGCAACCAGACCACGTCCGATCCCAACGAGATCGACGTGTTCGGCCCCTCCAACAGCCTTGTCCTGTCGCAGACCTTCATCACGGGCATTTCGCTGCTGAAGGGCATGACGGCCTACAAGCCGCCGATCGTGGAATACCGGCTGACGCTGGCGACCAATATCAACTACGTGCAGGTGCCCGCGCGGCGCGTGCTTTATGTCCAGCCGTCGAAGGGCACTCACCGCACCGACGCCTTCGTGGGCGTGCAGGAAGCCTTCGTCGATTATCACATCGGCCGCTTCGACACGAAACGCTACGATTTCATAAGCTTGCGCGCGGGCATCCAGCCGTTCCAGTCGGATTTCCGGGGGTTCCTGTTCCAGGACAACCAGCTGGGCGTGCGCCTGTTCGGCAACCGCGAGAACAACCGCTGGCAGTTCAACCTGGCGGCGTTCTGGCGACTGGAGAAGGACACCAACTCCGGCCTCAACGACATTACCGCGCCGCTGCGCCGCGACTGGATATTCACCGGCAACCTCTACCGGCAGGATTTCCCGGTCGTCGGCCTCACCAGCCAGGTCTCGGTGACTTACAACATGAACCGCGAGGACGAGATCGCGGTCGACAAGAACGGCTTTCCCGTGCGGCCCGCGCTGCTGGGTGATCTGCGGCCGCGTCAGTATGACGTGGTCTATCTCGGTTACGCGCTCGACGGGCATATTGGCCGGATCAACCTGACCGGGCAGGTCTATGGCGCGCTGGGCGAGGACCGGAACAACTTTCTCACCAGCCGGCCCGCCACGATCAAGGCGTTCATGGCCGCCGGCGAGGCAAGCTACGATATCGACTGGATGCGCTTCCGCCTCTCGGGCCTGTGGGCCAGCGGCGACAGCGATCCCTATGACAAGACCGAGGGCGGTTTCGACGCCATCCTGGAAAACCCGCAGTTCGCGGGCGCGGATACGTCTTACTGGATCCGCCAGTCGGTTCCCTTCGCGGGCGGCGGGCGCGCGATTTCGGTCAACGGGCGCAATGGCCTGCTCAATTCGCTGCGTTCGTCGAAGGATGAAGGCCAGTCGAACTTCACCAACCCCGGCACAGTGCTGGTGGGGCTGGGCGGCGATTTCGACCTGACGCCCCACGTCCGCGTTTCGGCCAACGCCAACCACCTCTGGTTCCAGAACACAAAGATCATGCAGGTCCTGCGCCACGAAGGCTCGATTCCCAACGATATCGGCTGGGATCTCTCGGTTTCCTCGATCTGGCGGCCCAGGGCCTCGCAGAACCTCGTGTTCCGTCTTTCGGGCGCGATGCTGGCGGCGGGCGCGGGCTTCCGCGACCTGTTCGACCAGAAGAACCACGGGCGGCAATTCTACTCCGTTCTCGCCAACGCGACGCTGGCGTTCTGATGGGGAGCACCGCGACCATGACCGCCGCCGGACGCACCCGCCGCTTCATCGCGTGGCTGATGGCTGCATTCGCCGTGCTGCTCGTGCCGACCGCGCTGTGGGCCTCGGGCGAGGAGGTCGCGCAGAAGGTCAGCCACATTCGCGCGCCCGCCGCCCCGCGCATCCAGCCGGGCGAGACGGCGGACGAGCAATGGGCGTTCGTGGACAAGCAGAACGCGGGCTGCGTCTCGTGCCATACCCAGAGCGATCACAAGACTATGCACGCCAGCCCGGCAGTGGTGCTGGCCTGCGTCGATTGCCACGGCGGCAACAGCAAGGTCGTGGCCGACCGGTCGTGGAACCGCGGCTCGATGGACTATGTCGGCGCGATGAAGGATGCGCACGTCCTGCCGCGCTTCCCGGTTTCGTGGAACTGGCCCAGCTCGGCCAACCCGCGCCGCTCCTATGCCCTGCTGGCCAAGGAAAGTCCGGAATTCATCCGCTTCGTCAATCCCTCGGACTACCGCGTCGCGCGCGATTCATGCGGCGCGTGCCATATGTCGATCATCGAGGCGTCCGAACGCTCGCTGATGAGCACGGGCGCGATGCTGTGGGGCGGGGCGGCCTACAACAACGGTATCGTGCCGTTCAAAAATTACATGTTCGGCGAGAGCTTTACCCGCAAGGGCGAGCCGGCGCTGCTCAAGTCCGCCTCGAAAGAGGTTGGGCCGGACGGCAAGCCGATGTGGGGCACGGTGACTCCGGCCGAGAAGGCGCGCGGCGCGTTGCCGGTGCTCTATCCGCTGCCGCGCTGGCACACGATTCCGCCGGGCGACGTGTTCCGCGTGTTCGAGGACGGCGGCCGCACGATCAACCCGCAGTTCCCCGAAATCGGCCTGCCCAATTCCACCGGCGCGATCCAGAAGCTGGAAGAGCCAGGCCGTCCTGACCTGAAGCAGTCCAACCGCGGTGCCGGCACGGGCCTTCGCGTCGCGATCCCGGTGCTGAACATCCACAAGACGCGCCTGAACGACCCCTTCCTGTTCCAGATGGGCACCAACGACCAGCCGGGTGACTATCGCTCGTCGGGCTGCGCATCGTGCCACGTGATCTATGCCAACGACCGTGAACCTCGCCACAGCTCGTTGTTCGGCAAGTGCGGGCGAGACGGGCAGACGATCACCGCCGACCCCGCGATCAATTCCCTGCGCGAAGGGGAGCATCGCAGCGGCGCCTATGGCAGCTATGACGCGGCGAAGCAGCACCATGAGGAAAAGGTCCGCTCCACCGTGCTGGGCGGCAAGGGCAAGTATCTGGGCGGCGATGCCACCGATCCTGAGGAAAGCGCTGACATGGCCGGTGATTGCGCCCGCGCCATCGCCTCTGCCGAGCAGCTGACCTTCTCTCCGGCGCAGGGCACTGCGCCGCACGGTTCGATGGACGATCACCGGATGGACCGGGCCGAGGCGCACGCCATGGCGGGTCTGGATGCCTCCGGGCACGCCAAGGCGGAGGGCCACCATGCCGATGGCCCGGTGCCGATGCAGGACCGCGAGCGCGGCCACCCGCTGGTCCACGCCTTCACCCGCGCGATCCCCACGGCGCAGTGCATGAACTGCCACATGCACCAGCCGAACATCTTCCTGAACACCTACCTCGGCTACATCATGTGGGACTATGAGTCCGACGCGCCGCGGATGTGGCCGGGGCCGGAGAACACTGCGCCTCGCCCTGCGGGGCTGAGCGATGCCGAATGGCAAAAGGCGTTCAAGAAGCAGTTCCACCCGACGATGACCGAAGCGCGCGAAGTGCTCGATCGAAATCCCGAAGCTGCCTCGGCGCACGGGCTGTGGCGCGATGTCGAGTTCCTGCGCAACGTCTACGATCTCAACGCCGGCAACAAGGACACGCAGTTTGCCGACTATCACGGCCACGGCTGGAACTTCCGTGCGATCCTGAAGCGCGATCGGCGCGGCAACCTGCTCGACGACGATGGCGACATGTCCAGCTACGGCACCGACAAGGCGCACATTGTCTCGCCCGATGATCCGCAGAAGTGGCGCAAGGCCGGCGAGGGCAAGTTCGTCGAGCCGTCCTATGACAATCCCGGCAAGGCGGTCCACATGATGGACATCCACGCGCAGATCGGGATGCAGTGCGCCGATTGCCACTTCGCGCAGGACAGCCACGGTAACGGGCTGATCTATGGTGAAGTCGCCAATGCGGTTGAGATCGGCTGCAAGGACTGCCACGGCACGCCCGATGCTTATCCCACGCTTATGACGTCGAACCTCGCGGCGCCGCCCAAGGGCAACAATCTGGCCCTGCTGCGCAACGCCGATGGCCAGCGCCGCTTCGAATGGACCACCGAGAACGGCCGCCGCGTGCTGATCCAGCGCTCGATCATCGATCCCAAGCTGTCGTGGCGCGTCAGCCTGGTGAAGGAATCGGTCGATCCGCAATATGCCGGGCAGGTCGAACCGGACGGCAAACCGGTGTTCAATCCCAAGGCGGCGCGCGCGAAGCTGATGGCGAAATCGGCGGCGGACGACGGGATGTACCGTTTCGGCCTGGGCGTACCGAAGGATGCCCGCGCCCACCGCGATGACGACATGGCGTGCTTCACCTGCCACCTTTCGTGGACCACCTCGTGCGCTGGCTGCCACCTGCCGATCGAGGCGAACTGGAAGTCCACGACGCACACCTACGAGGAAGACTACACCCGCAACTACGCGACCTATAATCCGCAGGTGACGCGCGACGACATGTTCCAACTGGGCAAGCACCAGCGCAACAAGTCGTCCGGTTCCGATCCGGTGCAGTTCGATGCGGCGGGCAATCCCGTGGCCGGCAAGGCGATCACCGCGCCGATCCGCTCCAGCTCCGCGCTGATCCTTTCGTCCACCAACATCAACCGCGAGCGCATCTACGTGCAGCAGCCGCCGATCTCGGCGATCGGCTATTCGTCGCAGGCCTTCGCGCCGCACTTCCCGCACACCGTTCGCAAGAACGAGACGAAGCAGTGCACCGACTGCCACCTTTCGGCGGATGACGACAACAATGCGGTCATGGCCCAGTTGCTGCTGCTGGGCACCAACTACGTCAATTTCGTGGGTATGAACGCCTGGTTCGGGCTGGGCGGCGGGTTCGAGGCCGTGCGGGTGACCGAGTGGGAGGAACCGCAGGCGGTGATCGGCTCCTACCTCCACCGCTACGCCTATCCCGACTTCTGGCGCCAGCACGTGGAGAAGAACGGGCGCGAGCTGAAGAACTGGACGCGCGGCAAGATCATGGACGGCAAGCTTTCGGGCGAGACGACCGGCCGCGAGGAATTCACCAACGTCACCAAGGGCACCTCGGACGCGGTGCGCTGCCTCCAGATGCGCGGCGAATATATGTTCGTGGCCGAAGGCAAGGGCGGCTTCCGCGCCTATGACATCGCGTCTGTCGCCAACAAGGGCTTCTCCGAACGGATCACCACCGCGCCGTTCTCGCCGCTCGGCCACGACACGCACGTGGCGACGAAGAACGCGACCTGCATGGCGCTGCCGACCAACCAGTCGATCGCGCCCACGCGCAACACACCCGAACTGCGGGGGGCAAACCAGGAACAGCCGTTCAGCCCGGTGTACAACTACGCCTTCGTCACCGATGCGGTCGAAGGGCTGATCGCGGTGAACGTCGATACGCTGGCCGACGGCGAGTTCCGCAACAACTTCTTCACGCGCGCGCTCACTTTCAATCCGGGCGGCGTCCTGACGGGCGCGCGGCACATCACAATCGCTGGTGACTATGCCTATATCGTCACCGACAAGGCGCTGGTCACGGTTCACCTGCCGGCGGCATGGTCACCCGATCATCCGTGCGAGGTGACGGGCAAGGCCACCTGCCTTGATCCCCGCATCACCTCGGTGGTGCCGCTGCGCGATCCGCGCGCGACGGCCGTGGAGTTCCGCTACCTGTGGGTCACGACCGCCAACGGCCTTGAGCTGATGGATGTGACGAACCTTGCCGATCCCCGACCGGTTCCGCAGGCGACCGTGCCGCTGGCCGATGCGCGCCGCGTCTATGTCGCCCGCACCTATGCCTATGTCGCGGCCAAGGCGCAGGGGCTGGTGATCGTCGACATCACCGCGCCCACGCGCCCGGTGATCCAGCAGGCGTTCACCGCCGACGGGCAGCTCAACGATGCGGAAGACGTGATCGTCGGCTCCACCAACGCCTCGCTGTTTGCCTATGTGGCGGACGGCCGGAACGGGATGAAAGTGCTGCAACTGACCTCGCCGGCGAGTCAGCCCAACTTCTACGGCTTCTCGCCCGAGCCGAAGCCCGAACTGATCGCCTGGGCACGCACCCCGTCACCTGCGTTGGCGATGTCGAAGGGGCTGGACCGCGATCGCGGCGTGGACGAGACGGGCGGCCAGATCGCCATCTTCGGCCGCCTCGGCTCACGTCCGTTCAACCGCAAGGAAATGGAAGAACTGTTCCTCAACAGCCGCGGCGAGCCGTTCCGCGTCACCAACAAGGTCGACATGAACCTGTGGGTCGGCGCCAGGCCGGCGCCCCAGCTTATGGCGCCCAGGGCGAAGTCGCGGATGGACTGAGCGAGGCAGGCCGGTTTGCGGAAGGGCGCGCTGCTTGCGCCCCTCCGCCCTCTTGTCCTCGCCCACGCCGCTGGTTCGTCACTTGTTGTCGAGCAGCAGCAGTTCGATTTCCACTTCCATCGCCGGTTCCGGCAGCAGGACCTGCGTGTTGCAGGTCACGGCCGCGTCGGCCACCAGCACACCGGGCAGCGTGAATTCGTGCTCCGGCAGGTCGGCGACGAAGTTCTCGCCGTCATCGCAGGCTTCCCAACCCTCGAAGCGCAGGACCAAGGTGTGCCGCGACCCGGTGAAGGTCACGCTGGCCCAAGGGGCTTCCTTGTGGCGCACCACTTCGGCGCGCTCGCCCGCGAACTTCCGCAGCGCGGCGATCAGGCGCTCGCCCGTGGTGGGGCGGACGCGGGGAGCCTTGGGCTCCGAAGTCAGAAACAGGCGCGGATCAAGCAACATGGGCGTTTCCCCAATAAGAGTTCATGAAATGTTCCACCCGTGAAACCATCGCGGGACGGGGATCGCGGCCGTTGCGCAAGTCGCCCACCAGCCGGGGGTCGTGCGCGGCGAGGCGGCCGAACTTGGTGACCGGCATCCCGGTTACGGCGATGAATTTTTCGACCTTCCGGATCAGCATGATGATTTTTCCTCCCTCCGACTCGCCGCTGTATATTTCCTATGTTGACGGATAAATCCTACACGTCTAGGAAAAGTCCTTCGGAATTGGAGTAAGGAAATGGCAACTTCTGTCGAAGGCGATGATGGCGGCCGCGCTCGCCTGATGGCGCTTGCCACCGCGCGCGGCGTCAGTCTTTCCGCGCTTTCCGGGTTGATCGGGCGCAATACCACTTATCTCCAGCAATTCGTGCGCAAGGGCAGCCCGCGCAAGCTGGAGGAGAACGACCGCCGCACGCTGGCGGAATTCTTCGGTGTTGCGGAAAGCGAACTCGGTGCGCCGGTGCGGGGCGGGGTCCTGACGGTGGATCTGCCGGGCGTCGCCCCGCGGCAGCCCGCAGCGCCCCGTCCGGTCGCCGCCGAGTGGGCGGACATCCCCCGGTTGCCGCTGGGCGCCTCGGCTGGTCCGGGCACGCTGGCGGGCGAGGAAATTCCCTCTGGCCGGCTGCGCTTCAACAACCGCTGGCTCAAGGGGCAGGGGCTGGAGCCGGCGATGCTTTCGGTGATCGAGGTTGAGGGCGATTCGATGGAGCCGACGCTGCGCGATGGCGACGAGATCCTCGTCGATCGCACGGTGCGTCCGGTGCGTGCGGGCATCCATGTGATTCGCCTGGATGACGTGCTGCTGGTGAAGCGGCTGGAGACCGGCCCCGCCGGCACGCTGCGCGTGATCAGCGACAATCCCGCCTATCCGCGCATGGAGCGCCCGTTCGGGGAGGTGGAGATCGTTGGCCGGGTGGTGTGGAAGGGCGGCCGGCTCTGACGCGCGAAGCCTTGCGCTGGGCCTGTAAAGCCGCCATTTCCAAAGCATGACCGATCAGACCCAGACCCCGTCCGAGCCGCCGATGAAGGTGGCAATCATCCCCGTCACCCCGCTCCAGCAGAATTGCACCCTGGTGTGGTGCACGAAGACGATGCGCGGCGCGTTCATCGACGCGGGCGGCGATCTCGGCAAGCTGAAGCAGGCGATCGCCAAGACTGGCGTCACCATCGAGAAGCTGCTCGTCACGCATGGCCACATCGATCACTGCGGCGGCACCGGCATTTTCGCGCGCGAACTCGGCGTGCCGATCGAGGGGCCGGAGGAGGCCGACCGCTTCTGGATCGCCAAGCTGGGCGAGGACGGCGCCAAGTACGGAATCGACGGCGAAGTGTTCGAGCCGACCCGTTGGTTGCATGATGGCGACAAGGTGACCTTGGGCGAGCTGGAGCTGGATGTGATCCATTGTCCCGGCCACACGCCGGGCCACGTGGTGTTCTTCCACGCGCCGTCGCGCTTTGCCATCGTGGGCGACGTCTTGTTCCAGGGATCGATCGGCCGCACCGATTTCCCGCTGGGCAATCACCAGGACCTGATCGATTCGATCACGCAGAAGCTGTGGCCACTGGGCAACGACGTCACGTTCGTTCCCGGCCATGGTCCGACCAGCACTTTCGGCCGCGAGCGCCAGGTCAATGCCTTCGTCAGCGACTATATGCTGACCTGATCTGCGGGGCGCCTCCGCCGGAGACGCCCGCACGCATTCTACATATCCAGCACGATCGATACCGCCCAGACGGCCAGCCCGATCTGGGTCAGCATGGTGATCAGCGTGCCGATGGTGCGGCCGAAGCCCAGCGGGCCGCCGTCCATGCCCACGCCGTGCGCCACGCGGCCCAGAGCGAAGGCGCCGGCAACGCCCAGCAGCCACGGGTTCTGCCCGCGTGCCAGTTCGATGGCGCCAATCAGGACCAGCACGAGCGGTGCATTTTCCACGAAGTTGGCCTGCGCGCGCATCCGGCGGATCAGGTCTTCGTGGCCGCCGTCGCCGATGGAGATCTTCTTGGCGGTGCGGATCATGCCGATCCGTACCGAAAGCCAGATGTTGATGAAGGCTGCGGCAGCAGCCGAGGCCAGGGTTATCGGCAGGAACATCTTTTGTCTTACTCCCCCATTTCATGTTGTCCCGGAGGGACGCTAGCTGCCCCGCGCTTGCAAAGCACCCAAAAATCCGTATAGGCGCGCCTTCGTCCGCGATTGGCGATTCCCCGTTTGCAGGCTCTTGCGACATCTGTCGTGCAGGGGTTGTGCGATGGAACCGTTTTCCCTATCGCGCCCGTGACCAACGTTAATAAGATCAGGAACAGGTGCCGAAATGGCCGTCCCCAAGCGAAAGACCAGCCCTTCCCGTCGCGGTATGCGTCGCAGCCACGATGCGCTGAAGGTTGATGCATTCCACGAATGCTCCAACTGCGGCGAACTGAAGCGTCCGCATATGCTGTGCAACGCTTGCGGTCACTACAACGGTCGCGAAGTCATCGCCGTCGGTCTGTAATCAGACCGGTTCCGGGGGGATGATCGTAAAATGAGCCTGCCGCGTATCGCTGTCGATGCGATGGGCGGCGATGAAGGCGTGCGCGTGATGATCGAGGGCGCGGCGCTTGCCCGTCGCCGTCACGATCGCTTCAAGTTCCTGCTCGTCGGGGATGAAGTGCGCATTGCCGCGGCGCTCGAGAACCACCCGAACCTCAAGGGCGCGTCGGAAATCCTCCACGCGCCCGACGTCGTCTCCGGCGATGACAAGCCCACCCAGGCGCTCCGCCGTGCGAAGACCACGTCGATGGGTCTTGCCATCGATGCGGTGAAGCGCGGTGAGGCGGGGGCTGCGGTCAGCGCGGGGAATACAGGCGCGCTGATGGCCATGGCCAAGGTGGCGCTGCGCACGATGCCAGGCATCGACCGGCCCGCGCTCGCGGCCCTGTTGCCCACGCTCGGCGACCATGACCTGATCATGCTTGATCTCGGCGCGAACGCCGAATGCGATGCCCGCAACCTGATCCAGTTCGCGATCATGGGGGCGGCTTACGCCCGGGTCGTCAACGGCCTGGAAGCGCCGCGCGTGCGCCTGCTCAATATCGGCTCTGAAGAAACCAAGGGCACCGACAACCTGCGCGATGCCGCCGCAGCGTTGAAGGCCGCGACCGAAACGCTGGCCTTTTCGTTCGATGGCTTCACCGAGGCGGACAAGCTTTCGCGCGGCGACGTGGATGTCGTGGTGACCGATGGATTTTCCGGCAACATCGCGCTGAAGGCGATGGAAGGCGCGGCCCGCTTTGTCGCGGACCTGCTGCGCCGCAGCTTCTCATCGTCGCTGCGTTCGAAGTTCGGCTTCCTCATTTCGCGTCCGGCGACCGAATTGCTCAAGCATCATCTCGATCCCAACAATCACAATGGCGCGGTTTTCCTCGGGCTCAACGGGCTTGTGGTGAAGAGTCACGGCGGCGCTTCGGCAGTTGGCGTGGCCAACGCGGTCGCAGTCGCGGCGCGCCTTCTGGAGGAAAACCTGACCGAGCGCATCACTGCCGACCTTGCCCGTGTCGGCGCCGAAACCATCCGCTCATCCGGCCGCAGCGGCAAAGCCGCCGCCCCCAAGGACGAGACGGCGGCATGAGCATGCGATCGGTCATTCTCGGCAGCGGTTCCGCCCTGCCGAAGCGTGCGGTTTCCAATGCCGAGATGGCGGAAATGGTCGACACCACCGACGAGTGGATCGTCGAGCGCACCGGCATCCGCAACCGCTACATCGCGGGCGAGGGTGAGACGACCTCGACGCTGGCCACCGATGCGGCGCGCCGCGCGCTCGAATCCGCCGGCGTTGATGCAACATCGATTGACCTGATCGTGCTGGCCACGGCGACGCCGGACCAGACGTTCCCGGCCACGGCGACGACCGTTCAGCATAACCTGGGCTGCCACGGCGGCGTCGCGTTCGATATCGCGGCAGTCTGCTCGGGCTTCCTCTATGCGATGTCCACCGCGGATGCGATGCTGCGCACCGGCGCAGCCAAGCGTGCCCTGGTGATCGGCGCGGAAACCTTCAGCCGTATTCTCGACTGGGATGACCGGACGACTTGCGTGCTGTTTGGCGATGGCGCGGGCGCGGTCGTGCTCGAAGCGCAGGACGTGGACGAGACCGATCCGAACGCGCCCGGAATTCTCGCCACGCGTCTCCATGCCGACGGCCGGCACAACGACCTGCTCTATGTCGATGGCGGCCCGTCCAGCACGGGCACTGTCGGGAAGGTGCGGATGCGCGGCCGCGAGGTGTTCCGCCATGCGGTGGTCAATCTCGCCAGCGTGCTGAGCGAAGTGCTCGAAGCCACTGGCCACACGGCCGAGGAAATCGACTGGGTCGTACCGCACCAGGCGAATTACCGCATCCTCGATGCCACCGCGCGCAAGCTGGGCCTCCCTGCGGAGAAGGTCGTCGTCACCGTGGACCGTCATGCCAATACCAGCGCGGCCTCGGTGCCGCTCGCGTTCGATACGGCCGTGAAGGACGGGCGGATCAAGAAGGGCGACCTCGTCATGTTCGAGGCGATGGGCGGCGGCTTTACTTGGGGCGCCAGCCTCGTCCGCATCTGATTATTTCGGCGCGGGCGTCGCCTGCGTCGCAATATGCGGCAAGTTGGTCGTGAATCTCGTTGATCCAGAGGCGATTGGATTGCCTATCCAAGAAACCGCGTTATGCTCGCCCCTCGGATCGAAGGTTCGTTTTTCTGGGGGATAGAAGGATGCGTTCGGTAGGTACCCTGACTCGCGCAGACCTTGCGGAGAGCATCAATCGCCGCGTGGGTCTTTCGCGCGCGGATTCGCTTGAAATGGTTGAATCCATCCTGTGCCACGTGTGCGACGCGCTGGGCGAGGGAGAGAACGTCAAGATCTCTGGCTTCGGCACGTTCCTGCTGCGCGACAAGTCTGAGCGCGTGGGCCGCAATCCCAAGACCGGTGTCGAAGTTCCCATCACGCCGCGCCGGGTGCTGACTTTCCGCGCCAGCCAGATGCTCAAGGATCGCATTTGCGCGCTCGATTGAACAGGCGATAGATGGCGCAGGCGCCACTACCGGATTTTCAGGACGGCAAAGATCCTGAAGCGCTTCGCACCATCGGTGAAGTGGCGAAAGCGCTCGACCTGAAGCAGCACGTCTTGCGCTATTGGGAAGAACAATTCCCGATGCTGCGTCCGCTCACCCGAGCGGGCGGACGGCGCTACTACCGGCCCGAGGACGTGGCGCTGGTGGCGCAGATCAATCGCCTGCTGCACCAGGAAGGCTACACCATCCGCGGCGCGCGGCAGGCCTTGCAGGGCAAGCGCGCGCCCAAGGCCGCCGCGGCTGTGAATGCGGTGGAAACGCCAGCCCCCGCCGCCACCCCCGCATCCTTGCCCGTTGCTCTCAGCCACGGCGAAGGGGAGGATGCCGTCGTCGAGGCGCTCCGCATCCTTGCGGGGCACCTCATCGCAGTGCGGGAACGGCTGGCCGAGGCCATTTCAGACTAGAGCGATCGCACGTTGCAGTCGGAGCCGGGTCCAGCCGGACGCTCTGGCCGGCGTCCTAGTCCGGCAGTTCAGGGCCCAGCGCCGGATCGAGATCGCGCGGGCGGGTGAGTTCGACCAGCTTCGCGCAACGTTCCTCTATGTCCGCCCAGCGGTCGATCGCAAGTTCGAGCACGGCGAACGTGGCGGTGGGAAACTTTTGCTCCACCACATCGCGCAAGGGGCTGCTGCCGTCGTCCGGCACCAGGTCGAAGATCAGGTCTTCCAGGCCCGGATTGTGTCCTACCATCAGCACGCTGCCGGGATCGCCCGCGATTTCGCGCAGC
Source organism: Novosphingobium sp. KCTC 2891 (assembly GCF_025938155.1). Taxonomy (GTDB): domain Bacteria; phylum Pseudomonadota; class Alphaproteobacteria; order Sphingomonadales; family Sphingomonadaceae; genus Novosphingobium. Next base: position 279,899 of record NZ_JAPCZG010000001.1, read on the forward strand.
AGGTCCAGCAGCACGGCCGAACTGGCGAGGTAGATCCGCCGGTCCCATTCCACCGGGAAAGTGCGGCCCCATGCCTTGCTGGCGGTCTCGATGGTTTCGGCCACGCGCACCGCGGGCGATGCGATCATCCTGTCGAAGCGCCACCCGCCCTTGCGGATGTGCTGCCCCATGGCCAGGGCGCCGCGCTGACCGCGCGCGTTCAGCGGGCGATCGAAATCGCGCGCGCGCGCGTCGCTCCAGTCGGACTTGGCATGGCGGAACAGGGCCAAGGTCTTCACGCGGGTTTCTCGTCGGGTTGGTCGCGGCGGTCCGGTGCGGCGCTCGGCACCGCTCCGCCAGAAACACCGGCGGCGATGGTTTGTAAAGCCGCATCCAGCGTCACGCGGCGCACCGGGGTTCCGGGCGGAAACGCGGTCAACAGGCGTGAGGGGAAGGCGGCGGAGAGCACAACGAAGTGGCCGTGGTCGGTGCCGGAACGGATCAGCCGCCCGAACGCCTGCGCCAGCCGCGCGCGAATGATGCGGTCGTCGTGCGGCTGGCCTCCGCCGGCAAGGCGACGGGCGCGGTGCAGGATCGAGGGCTTGGGCCATGGCACCTGTTCCATCACCACCAGACGCAGCGAATGGCCGGGCACGTCCACCCCGTCGCGCAGCGCATCGGTGCCCAGAAGCGATGCCTTGGGATCGTCGCGGAAGATGTCCACCAGCGTGCCGGTGTCGATCGGATCGACGTGCTGGGCATAGAGTGGCAGGCCCCCGCGCGCGAGCCGGTCGGCGATCCGGCCATAGACTGCGCGCAGCCGCCGGATCGCGGTGAACAGCCCCAGTGCGCCGCCGCCCGCTGCCTCGATGAGACGGGCATAGGCCGCCGCCAGCGCGGGAATGTCGCCCTTGGCCACGTCGGTCACGATCAGCACTTCGGCCTGCGCGGCATAGTCGAACGGGCTTTCGGCCGAGAACAGCTTGGGCGCGACATCGAGATGCTGTGCGCCGCTGCGGTGGATCGCGCTGTCCCAGTCGTCGCCTGCTGCGCCGCTGCGGTCGCACAGCGTGGCCGATGTCATCATCACCCCGTGCGCCGGTGCTAGCACCGTTTCTGCAAAGGGCTTCATCGGATCGAGATAATGGCGGTGAAGGCCGATGTCCCACTCGCGCCCATCGGAGCGGTCGACCGCCAGCCAGTCGACAAAATCGGGATCGGCAGGCCCGCCCAGCCGGGCGAGCAGCGCGATCCACCCGGCCAGCAGGTCGCACCGCCATTGGATCGCCCCGCGCGCGCCCTCGATCCGCGCCCGGGCCGGCCCGTCGAGCCAGTCGGGCCCGTCCTCGATCAGCGCCTCCAGCCTCAGGCCAAGCCGCACCAGCGGCTGGCGCAATGCCTCCAGCGCTTCCTGCGCGCGGCCTGCCACTTCGACATAGGCCCCGTCGAGCTGGGAGACTTCGGTCTCCAGCCCATATCCCGCCTCGGTCCCGCCGCTTTCGTCGCGCGCGTAAACCATCGCCCGCGTCGCCGCGAGCAGGTCTTCGACCGGGCCTGATGGCTCGCCTTCGACCAGTCGGGCCAGCCACCCTTCGGACGGCAGGGCCTCGGCCGCCTCGCGCGCGTCGGCGATTGCCAGCGCGCCTTGCTCGTCATAGCTGGCGACATCGGCCAGCCGGGCCGAAAGACCGCGCCGCCGCCCGCGGGACTTGCCTTCCGGCCCGATCACCCAGCGCCGCAACTCGATCGTTTCCGCGCCGGTCAGAGCGGAGGAGAATGTGGAGTCGGCCGCCTCGAACACGTGATGGCCTTCGTCGAACACGATCCGGCTGGGGCGGTTGGCCGCATCGCGCCCGCGCGCGGCATTGACCATCACCAGCGCATGGTTGGCAATCACCAGATCGGCGCCGGCGGAAGCGCGCGCGGCGCGTTCGATGAAGCACTTCCGGTAATGGGGGCATCCGGCATAGACGCATTCGCCGCGCTGGTCGGTCAGTGCGGTGATCCCGCGCTTGCGGAACAGCGTGCCCAGCCAGCCGGGCAGGTCGCCGCCGATCATGTCGCCGTCCTGCGTATAGGCCGCCCAGCGCGCCACAAGCTGCGCCAGGATCGCCGCCCGGCCTGCGAAGCCGCCCTGCAGCGCATCTTCGAGATTGAGCAGGCAGAGGTAGTTCTCGCGCCCCTTGCGCACCACCACCGGCGGCTGGCCGCCCGAAGGTTCGGGATAGGCACGGCGGCTCTCGCGCCGCAATTGCCGTTGCAGCGCCTTGGTATACGTTGAAACCCAGACCGTACCGCCAGACCGTTCGGACCACAGCGAGGCGGGGGCGAGATAGCCGAAGGTCTTGCCCGTGCCCGTGCCCGCCTGGGCCAGTAGCACGTGCGGCTGGCGCGCGGCGCGGCGCGGGGCGAAGGTCGCGGCGGCGTCCCGCGCGAAGGCGCGCTGGGCGGGGCGCTCCTCCGCGCCGCTGCCGGTCAGCAGCGCCAGCCGCGCGGCGATCTCCTCGTCGCCCAGCACGACTTGCGCGGGCTGCGGCCGTTCGGCGGCTTCCTCCCATTCGGGCAGGCGCGCGAACAGCCAGCGTTCGGCGCGTTCCGGCCGGCGGATGCGCGGGCCGAGCAGCGTGGCCCACGGCCAGCGCATCCGGGTCAGCGATTGCAGCGCGGTCCATGCGCCCTCCCGCTCGGCCCAATCCTCGCTCTCGCACGTTGCCAGCAGGGCTTCGGCCGCCTGTTGCAGCAGCAGCGGCACGCCGTCGTCGCCCGCCGGCTCGTCCAGTCCCAGCGCGTGGGCGAGTCCCTTGGGCGTGGGCACCACGAACCGCGCGGGATGGATGAAGGCGTAAAGCTCCAGCAGGTCCAGCCCCGACAGATCGGGATAGCCCAGCCGGCTGGCTACCAGCGGCGCGTTGAGCAGCAGCAGCGGCGTATCGGCCGCCGCCATGATCGCCTCGCCCTTGCCGATGCCGCGCGTGGATGTGCCGGCTAGATCGCCGCTGCGCAGCCAGCATCCGCCGTGGCTGGCGTGCAGCGCGGGAAGGGCGAGCGCGTTCATGGCGATCCTAGTGAACGGAAACGGAACGCGCTTCAAGATGCCCGCGCGCCGCCTGCCCCGAAACTTGGCCCTTAATCCGGTGCCCCGGTTTCCGTTCTTGGGTTCAGGAAATGGAACGGAGCCTTACCCGCTCCGGGCCCTATGTGGAGCATGGGAACCATGGCAGTTATCAATACCAACATCAGCGCCGTGCGCGCTGCCAATGCCTCGAACACGGCCGCGCACATGGCCGGCATCTCGATGGAACGCCTTTCGACCGGCAAGCGGATCAACGGCGCCAAGGACGACGCCGCCGGCCTCGCCATCGCCACCACCATGACCTCGCAGATCAAGGGCATGGGGCAGGGCATCCGCAACGCCAACGACGGCATCTCCTTCGCCCAGACCGCCGACGGCGCGCTGAACGAAGTGACCGCGATGCTGCAGCGCGTGCGCGAACTGGCGATCCAGGCAAAGTCGGCCACCTACCAGCCGACCGACCGCGGCTACATGGACGCCGAGGTGCAGGAACTGGCAACGCAGATCACCAGCGTGCTGGGCAACACCAAGTTTAACGGCAACAACGTATTCGGCGCTGCCAACCAGACCTTCATCATCCAGGTGGGCGCCGACACGGGCGACACTGTGAGCATCACCAGCAAGGGCATTGCCGCCGTGACGTTCGACGTGACCACGGTGGCTGGCGCCGCCACCACGATGGGCACGGTCGATACCGCGCTTGACCAGGTGAGCGCCGCGCGTGCCTCGTTCGGTGCGGGCCAGAACCGGCTGGAATCGGTGGTGAACAACCTGAACGACAACGTCACCAACCTGTCCGACGCGCGCAGCCGCATCCTCGATACCGATTATTCGGCGGAAACCACGCAGATGGCCAAGGCGCAGATCCTTGCCCAGGCGTCGACCGCGATGATCGCGCAGGCCAACCAGGCCCAGCAGAACGTCCTTTCGCTCCTGAAATAACCCCTTCTTCCAAAATTCGGGAGCGACTCCACGGGAACGCGGGGCGGCGAAGGCCGGCCCGCGTTTTCGGCTGTCAAAAGTGCGCATTGCCATAACCTGCGGACCTTGATGATAACTCGCGGGCTTCGGCACCGGCGTGCTCGGCACCGGCGAACTGAAACTGGGCGCTGCGGCATCCACCGCCGGCGACCATCTGATCTACAGTGCCGCCACCGGCGCGCTGTTTTACGACGCCGACGGTGTCGGCGGCGCGGCGCAGGTGCAGATCGCCACGTTCACCGGCAGGCCCGCGCTGACCGCGGACGATTTCATCGTCGCCTGAGATGTGACGACGGGGGGCCGGACGTCAGGCTCGGTCCCTGCCGCTGCGGCGCAGTTCCAGCAATAAGCCTTCCAGGCGCGAGACATCGGGCACACCGCCCACCTCGAAGCGCTCCGTCACGCGGTCACCATCGGTGTCTACGTGGCTGCCTGTTTCGATGCGCAGCGTACCCCAGCCATCGGCCCCTGCACGCACGTCGACCGGCCCCATCTGGTCGATCATCACGCTTTTCGCCTCGCGCTGGCGCCCGGCGGTCAGGCGCAGTATCCGCCGGTCGGTCAGGCCGAAGATCGTGCGCGTGGCTTTGCGCAGCGCGATCACGGGCACGGCCAGCAGGCCGGCCCCCACGGCCACGAACGGCAAGCCGAACAGCGGGAACAGGAGGCCGAAGGTCCAGCGGATGCCATCGGGCGTGCGCGTTTCCGCCAACCAGGGCAGCAGCGTCATGCCTTCCCAAAACAGCGCGAAGGCCGTCCAGGGCACCGCGAACAGCCACACCGCGAATACCTTGCGCAGCCGCGCCGGATCGGGACGCGCCTGCCACAGCAGCCGCTCGCCGGGCAGCAGTTCGCGCCGCAGGATTTCCGTCAGTTCGCCATCGGTCATGCTGTGCCCTCCGCGCGCCGTCATTCGCGCGCTGTCTAGCAGCCAAGTGTTACCGCTGCCTTGTTGGTCCGGATATCTGGCCGGAGCGCACGAAAAAGGGCGCCACTGCGGCGCCCTTTCGTGGTCCTCGAGAAGAAACGGGCGGGCCGTGCCGGGGTGATCCCAGAACCCCTTAACGACCCGCCCGCCGCCTTCGTACCCGCCGTGCGTGGGGCCCGGCGGGGCCGAAGGAACCGTCAGAAGCGGTAGGCGATGCCCGCGCTCAGCACCCACGGGTCGAGCTTGTGCTTGGTTTCGAGCGCCAGCGTGCCGTTGTCATAGAACTTGGCGGTGGGCTTGATGAAATACTTCTTGGCGTCGAGGCTGAGGCCGAAGCCCTTGTCGCCCAGCGGAATGTCCACGCCGCCCTGCAGCGCCACGCCGAAGGCATTGCTCATGCGGACCTTGTCGATGCCGAGTGCGGCAGCGGTCGCGCCGGGCTTTTCACCGAACACGAAGAACACGGCAGGGCCGGCGCCGATGTAGGGCTTGATGGGGCCGAGCGGCATGTGTGCCTTCAGCGTCAGGGTCGCGGGCAGGATCAGCACGTGATCGACGATCTCGGTGCCGGCAAGACCCTTGTCGCCGCTGACGTGATGCTGGGTGAAGCAGCAGATCGTTTCGACCGAGACGTTGGGCGTGAAGAAGTATTCAACGGCGAGCGTCGGCACGACGTTGTCGTTGGCCTTGGTTTCGACCCCGGTCACACCCGCAAGCGTGCTGCCCAGCGTGGTCGTGGTGTCGATCGACTTGATCTTGTCGATCTTGCCGTCGGGAAGCACTGCGGTGCCGAGCACCTTGACCTGCCACTTGCCATCGGCCGAGCCGGCGTGCGCGGTCGCAGGGGCGACCAGAGCCGTGGTGGCGAGGGCGGCGCCGAGCGCGGCGCTGATAATCTTCTTCATGGGTTCACGTCCTGCGCCGCTGGTGGCCTGCCCCTCGCAAAGCCAATTATTCCCTCGCGGCGTGGTCAGCGTGATGCACCGGTGCCGAATCGCCAGCATTGACGGAGCGCAAATTTCGCAAGCCATCGAACTGACTTTAGTTCATCCTTGTATTTCCAGTGATTTGACTCGCATCAATGTTGACCCCCGGGATCGGGCGCACGGGCGGATGGCATCTTGCATGGAAGGGAAGGCTCCATGGAATCGTTAGTGATGCGCAGCGGCATCTGGTTCGCTGTGCTGGTTTTTGCCGTTATCGCGATGGCGATGGCGGTTGATGGGGGGTTTGCCATCCACATGGGCATCTGCGCGCTTGCCGCGCTGATCGGCCTTGTCGTCTCGCTTCGGCAGGCGGATGTGGATGGTATCGCGCGCGGCATCCTGAAGATGCCCGATCAGGGGCGTTATGATGACGACCCGATCCGCTGGGGGGTTATCGCGACGGTGTTCTGGGGCATGGCGGGTTTCCTCGCCGGTCTCTACATCGCGCTCGAACTGACCTGGCCGCAGCTCAACTTCGGACTCGAGTGGATCAATTTTGGCCGCCTGCGTCCGTTGCACACTTCGGCGGTCATCTTCGCTTTCGGAGGCAATGCGCTAATCGCCACGTCGTATTACGTCGTGCAGCGCACTTGCCGGGCGAGGCTGGCCTTCCCTGGCCTCGCCCGTTTCGTTTTCTGGGGCTACCAGCTGTTCATCGTGCTGGCCGCCACGGGATACTTGCTCGGCATCAGCCAGGGCAAGGAATACGCCGAGCCGGAATGGTACGTCGATCTGTGGCTCACGATCGTCTGGGTCGCCTATCTCGCGGTGTTCGTGGGAACGATCCTGAAGCGTTCGGAACCGCACATCTACGTCGCCAACTGGTTCTATCTCTCGTTCATCATCACCGTGGCGATGCTGCACATCGTCAACAACCTGAACCTGCCGGTCAGCTGGTTCGGCACCAAGAGCTATCCGGTGTTCGGCGGCGTGCAGGGCGCGCTGGTGCAGTGGTGGTATGGCCATAACGCGGTCGGCTTCTTCCTGACCGCCGGCTTCCTCGCGATGATGTACTACTTCGTGCCGAAGCAGGCCGAACGTCCGATCTACAGCTACCGGCTGTCGATCATCCACTTCTGGGCGCTGATCTTCCTCTATATCTGGGCGGGTCCGCACCACCTTCACTACACCGCGCTGCCCGATTGGGCGCAGACGCTGGGCATGGTCTTCTCGGTCATGCTGTGGATGCCGAGCTGGGGCGGCATGATCAACGGCCTGATGACGCTGAACGGCGCCTGGGACAAGATCCGCACCGACCCGATCATCCGCATGTTCGTGATGAGCCTGGCCTTCTACGGCATGAGCACGTTCGAAGGTCCGATGATGTCGATCAAGAGCGTGAACTCGCTCTCGCACTACACCGACTGGACCATCGGGCACGTTCACTCGGGTGCGCTCGGCTGGAACGGCATGGTCACCTTCGGCACGCTCTACTACCTCGCGCCGCGCCTGTGGAACCGCGAGCGCCTGTACAGCCTGCGCATGGTGAACTGGCACTTCTGGCTCGCGACGCTGGGCATCGTGTTCTACGCCGCCTCGATGTGGGTTGCGGGCATCATGCAGGGGCTGATGTGGCGCGAATACGGGCCGGACGGCTACCTGGTGAACTCGTTCGCCGATACCGTCGCTGCGCTCCACCCGATGTACGCGCTGCGCGCCTTTGGCGGGCTGCTCTACCTCACCGGCGGTGCGATCATGGCGGTGAACATCACCCGCACGATCCTTGGCCACAAGCTGCGCGACGAGAAGCCGATGACGGAAACCCCCTACGACGCCGCACGCGACGTCCCGGTGGCCGCCGTCCCGGCGCACGCCTGAAACGCCCGGAAGGAGACAGACAATGGCACTCTCCATCGTGGAGCGTCACAAGAAGCTTGAACGCAACATCACCCTGCTGGGCATCTTCGCCTTCGCAGCGGTGACGGTGGGCGGCATCGTCGAGATCGCCCCGCTGTTCTGGATCGACAACACCATCGAGAAGGTGGAGGGGATGCGCCCCTACACCCCGCTCGAACAGGCCGGCCGCGACATCTACGTGCGCGAAGGCTGCTACGTGTGCCACAGCCAGATGATCCGTCCGTTCCGTGACGAGGTCGAACGCTATGGTCACTACAGCCTCGCCGCGGAATCGATGTACGACCATCCGTTCCAGTGGGGTTCCAAGCGCACCGGGCCGGACCTGGCGCGCGTGGGCGGCAAGTATTCCGACGAATGGCACGTCCAGCACCTCAAGGACCCGCGGGCCGTGGTGCCGGAATCGATCATGCCGACCTACCAGTTCCTGGCCGATAAGGACCTTAAACCGGGCGACATGACCGCCGAGCTGCAGACGCTCTACCACGTCGGGGTGCCCTACTCGAAGGAGGACATCGCCAAGGCCAACGCCGACATGAAGGCGCAGGCCGATCCCGAAGCCGACTCGGCCGACTTCAAGAAGCGCTATCCCAAGGCGCAGGTGCGTGACTACGACGGCGATCCCAAGCGCCTGACCGAGATGGACGCGCTTGTCGCCTATCTCCAGATGCTGGGCACGCTCGTCGACGTGAACGCTCCGGCGGCGCAGGAGGATCTGGCGAAGGAGAAGGGGCGATGAACCTCTTCTCCCTCAGCTCGCACTCCACCTACGACATGCTCCGCCATCTGGCGGACAGTTGGGGCCTGCTGGTCATGGCGCTCGTGTTCCTCGTGCTCTGCCTCTGGCCGTTCCGGCCGGGCGCGCGCGCGATCAACAACGAAGCGGCCACCTCGATCTTCAAGGATGAGAACGATGGCGAATAAGCGCGTCGACGACGCCACGGGCGTCGAAACCGTCGGCCATGAATGGGACGGCATCGAGGAACTGAACAATCCGCTGCCGCGCTGGTGGTTGTGGTCCTTCTATGCCTGCATCGCGTTCGCGGTCGGCTATTGCGTGGTCTATCCGGCCATTCCGGGCCTGCACAAGGCGTCCGCGGGGACGTTCGGCTGGTCGAGCCGCGGTGCGCTCGCGGCCGAGATGACCGCTGCCGATGCCGGCCGCGCCCAGGTTCGCGCGGCCATCGCGGCCACCCCGGTGGAAGCGCTGGCGAACGATCCCAAGCTGCTGCGCGCGGCAATCGAAGGCGGCCGCGCCGCTTTCAAGGTGAACTGCGTGCAGTGCCACGGTGCGGGCGCGGCGGGGGCCAAGGGCTACCCGAACCTCAACGACGACGACTGGCTGTGGGGCGGCGATATCGCCACCATTCACCAGACCCTGCAGCACGGCGTGCGCCAGCCCGGCGATGACGCCACCCGCATGAGCCAGATGCCGGCCTTCGGCCGCGACGGCATCCTCACCGCGGCGCAGGTGCAGGACGTGGTCAGCCACGTTCGCGTCATCAGCGGGCAGGAAAAGGCCAGCGGCTCCTCGCAGCGCGGCGCGAAGATCTTCGCCGAAAACTGCGCAGTGTGCCACGGCGCCAACGGGGAGGGCAGCCGCGCCGTCGGCGCGCCGCGCCTCAGCGACGCCATCTGGCTCTACGGCGGCGATCGCCAGGCGCTGACCGAAACCGTGACCAACGCCCGCTATGGCGTGATGCCGGCCTGGGGCACGCGCCTCGACCCCGTCACGGTCAAGATGCTCGCCACCTATGTCCACTCGCTGGGCGGCGGTGAAGCAGCGCCTGCTGCTGCGCCTGCCCCTGCGGCAAGCGCCCCTGCGGCGGCACAATGACGAAGTGAAATGAAGTGACCGTCGCCCCAGCGTGGGGCGGCGGCCACACTTCAAAGGACGTACCAGTATGAACGCGCAAGATCCCACCCTCGCCCGCGCGGACCACTCGGACGAAATTTCCTTCTACGAAAAGCGCAAGGGGGTGTTCCCCCGCGGCTCTGACGGCCGCTTTCGGCGCTTCAAGTGGGCGGTCATGGCCTTCTGCCTGATCGTTTACTGGGGCACGCCGTGGCTGCGCTGGAACCGCGGTCCCTACGCGCCCGACCAGGCGGTCCTGGTCGATCTCGCCCACCGCCGCTTCTACATGTTCGACATCGAAATCTGGCCGCACGAGTTCTATTTCGTGGCGGGCCTGTTGATCATGGCCGGCATCGGCCTGTTCCTCGTCACCAGCGCCGTGGGCCGCGCCTGGTGCGGCTATGCCTGCCCGCAGACGGTCTGGACCGACCTGTTCCAGCACGTCGACCGCCTCGTCGATGGCGACCGCAATGCCCAGATCAAGCTGCAGAACGCGCCCTGGACGGCCTCGAAGGTGGTCCGGCGCCTGTTCAAGTGGGGCATCTACCTCACCATCAGTTTCCTGACCGGCGGCGCCTGGATCTTCTACTTCGCCGACGCGCCCACGCTCCAGCATGATTTCTGGACCGGGACCGCCGCGCCCGTCGCCTATGCCACCACCGGCGTGCTGACGTTCACCACGTTCTGGCTGGGCGGTTTCATGCGCGAACAGGTGTGCATCTACATGTGCCCCTGGCCGCGCATCCAGACCGCGATGCTCGACGAAAGGTCGCTCACTGTCACCTACAAGCACTGGCGCGGCGAACCGCGCGGCTCGGTGAAGGCGGCAGCGAAGCGCGTGGAGCAGGGGCTGGACCCGCTGGGCGACTGCATCGATTGCAAGCAGTGCATCGCGGTGTGCCCCACTGGCATCGACATCCGCGAAGGACCGCAGATCGGCTGCATCACCTGCGCGCTGTGCATCGACGCCTGCGACAAGGCGATGGAAGACGTCGGCCGGCCGCGCGGCCTGATCGACTACTTCACGCTGGAAGATGCCGAAAAGGAACAGCGCGGCGAAACCGCGACATCGCTGGTCCGCACGATCTTCCGCCCGCGCACGCTGGTCTATTTCGGCGTGTGGGCCTCGATCGGCGTGGCGATGCTGTTCCTGCTCGGCCAGCGCACCCGGCTCGACCTGTCGGTGGCCAAGGACCGCAATCCGGAATACGTGATGCTGTCCGATGGATCGGTGCGCAATGGCTTCACCGTCAAGCTGCGCAACATGGAAGATCGTCCGCGCGCCGTCGTGGTGTCGATCGCCGATCTGCCCGGCGGGACCATCTACACCGACGAGATGGAATCGCAGGCCGCCAGCACCGCGCTGTCGGTCGAAGTGCCGGCCGACACGACCAAGCGGATACGCGTCTATGCCGTCGCTCCGCGCGGCGCGAAGCCGACCGACTTTTTGTTCGATCTCAAAGCGTCGGACAAGGAAGGCGGGCATGACGTGGCTCGCACCACGTTCACCACAGCGGAAGGAAACGGCCAGTGACCCAGCAGCGCCGTAACGTCCGTCCCCACCAGGGACGGCAATTCACCGGAAAGCACATGGCCGCGATCATGATCGCGTTCTTCGGCACCGTCATCGCGGTCAACGTCGTCATGGCGCGGATGGCCATTTCCACCTTCGGCGGCGTGGTGGTGGAAAACTCCTACGTTGCCAGCCAGCACTTCAACGGCTGGCTGGACGAAGCGCGCACCGAAAAGGCGCTCGGCTGGAAAGCGCTGTTCGGCCGCCGCGCGGCGGCCGAAATGCAGGTTGGGCTGGTCAACAGCCTGGGCAAGCCCCTCGCGGGCGCCCACGTCACCGCGATTGCGGAGCACCCGCTCGGCCTGCGCAGCGACGAGACGCTGACCCTGCGCGAGGTCGCGCCGGGAGAATACGCAGCGCCGTTGCCGGCCGGCCGGTGGCGCCTGCGCCTGACGGCGAAGGTCGGGGACCACACCTGGCGCACGGTCGGGGACGTCCTGTGAACGCCCCGGCCCGCCTTGCGGGCGATGTCGCGGAAAGCGTGATCCACAGCATCTACTCGGTGCCCGGAATGCACTGCGCCGGCTGCATGGCCAAAGTCGAGCGCGGCTTGTCGGGCTTGTCTGGCGTAACCTCGGCGCGCGCCAACCTGACTGCGCGCACGGTCGAGGTCATCCATGCCGAAACCGTCGAAACGCCAGACATCGTCGCCGCGCTCGCCGCTGCCGGGTTCGAGGCGCAGCCGCGCGTGATCGCGGAGGAAGCCCCTTCGGCGGTCAAGCCTTTGCTGGCCCCGCTCGCGGTCGCCGCCTTCGCCTGCATGAACGTGATGCTGCTGTCGGTCAGCATCTGGTCAGGCGCCGAAGGCACCACCCGCGCCATGTTCCATTGGCTCTCCGCCGCCATCGGGGTGCCGGCCATCGTCTTTGCCGGGCGGCCGTTCTTCTCCTCCGCGCTCGCGGCGCTGAAGCGCGGGCGCACCAACATGGACGTGCCGATTTCCATCGGCGTCACGCTGGCGACCACGCTGTCGCTTTATGAAACCGTCACCGGCGGCGCCGATGCATGGTTCGACGGCACCCTAATGCTGCTGCTGTTCCTGCTCGCGGGGCGCGTGCTCGATGCGATGATGCGCGACCGCGCGCGTGCCGGGGTCGATGCGCTGCTGCGGCAGGCCGCCTCTGGCGCGATGGTGGTGGAGGCCGATGGCACCACCCGCTGGGTTGCCGCGCCCGCACTTGCCCCCGGCATGGTCATGCGCATCGCCGCCGGCGAACGCCTTGCCGCCGATGGCCGGATCGTGCGCGGCGAAAGCCGGTTCGACCAGGCGCTGCTCACCGGCGAAAGCGCGCCGGTTCCCGCCTCTGGCAACGATCCCGTCCACGCCGGCACGCTCAACATCGACGCGCCCGTCGACGTGGAGGTCACCGCTGCCGGGCAGGACACCGCACTGGCCGAAATCGCGCGCCTGATGGAAGCGGCGGGGCAATCGCGCTCCGCCTATGTCCGCATCGCCGACCGCGCCTCGCGGCTCTATGCGCCCGCCGTCCACACGCTGGCGGCGCTCAGCTTCGCCGGGTGGATGGTTGCGGGGGCAGGGGTGTATCACTCGCTCGTCATCGCCATCGCGGTGCTCATCATCACGTGTCCTTGCGCGCTCGGGCTTGCCGTGCCGGTGGCGCAGGTCGTTTCCGCCGGTGCGCTGATGCGCCGGGGCATCCTGGTCAAGGACGGCTCGGCCATGGAGCGGCTGGCCGAAGTCGACCGCGCGATGCTCGACAAGACCGGCACGCTCACGCTTGGCCGCCCCGTGCCCGACGAGGCCGCGCTGGCGATGCTTTCGCCGGACGAGGCGTCGGTCGCGCTCGCACTGTCGAGCAACAGCCGCCATCCGCTCTCGCTCGGGCTGGCGCAGGCGCTGGCCGCGCGCGGGGTGAAGGCGGCTGAACTGGAAGGCGTGGGCGAACAGGCCGGGCGCGGTGTTTCCGCGCGTTGGCAGGGGCAGGCGGTGTCGCTCGGCCGGCCGGTGGCGGCAGAAGGCATGGCCACTGCGCTCAGCGTCGGCGATGCGCCGGTCAAGGTGATCGGCTTTGCCGACCGTCTGCGGCCCGATGCGCAAGCGGCTTTGGCGGAATTGGCCGGTCTGGGCATCGAATGCTCGATCCTCTCGGGCGATGCGGTGCCGGCCGTGGCCACCGTTGCGCGCGAAACCGGGCTGACCGCGCGCGCCGGGGCTTCTCCGGCGGACAAGCAGGAAACCATCGGCGTGTTCCAGAAGGCCGGCCGCAAGGTGTTGATGGTGGGCGACGGTTTGAACGACGGACCCGCGCTCGCCGCGGCCGATGCCTCGATCGCGCCGGGCAGCGCCAGCGATGTCGGCCGCCAGGCATCGGACTTCGTGTTCACCGGCGAATCGCTGCTCGCCTTGCCGCGCGCGGTGCGCGCCAGCCGCCGCACGATGCGCGTGGTGCGCCAGAACTTCGTGCTGGCGATCGGCTACAACGTGCTGGCGGTGCCTTTGGCCATCGCTGGATTTGTCACGCCGCTTGTCGCCGCCATTGCGATGTCGACCAGTTCACTGATCGTCGTCGCCAATTCGCTGCGCCTCAACGGAGCGGCTCGATGACCAGCCTCGCGTTCCTTCTTCCGATCGCGCTGGGCATGGGCCTGTGCGGGCTGGCGGCATTTTTCTGGGCTTTGAAGCGCGGGCAGTTCAGCGATCTCGACGGGGCCGCCGCGCGCATCCTGATCGACGACGAGGAGGACATCCACCCGTGAACAGGCTTCACGCCGTGCTGGCCCCGCTGGCCGTGCTCCAGATGGCAGCGCCCGCGCCGTCGGGCGCGGCGTTCCTGCTGGTGCCGATCTGCGGCGAAGCGGCGGGCCATGTCGTGCCGATCCGCGTGCCTGCCAAGAATGATGCGCCGGGCGGCGCGCCATGTTGCAAAATTTGCCATATCTCAATGAGGAAGCGCATCGGGGGCGATAGCTGTTGCGGGGAGGAGGACGACCCCGATGTCGCCTGAAGCAATGCCCCGGCCGGAAATCATTGGCGGCTGGACCTATCATCCCGATCTGCTGGCCCGGCCGGTGCCGCGCTACACCAGCTATCCCACCGCGGCCGAGTTCGTGGAGGAATCGTTCGAGGAACGCCAGCGCAACGCGCTGCGCAACTTGCGCGGCACCGCATCGCTCTATCTCCACATCCCCTATTGTCAGGAAATCTGCTGGTATTGCGGCTGCAACACCGGTGCCGCGAACAAGCGCCAGCGCCTGACCGCCTATCTTGAGGCGCTGCACCACGAGATCGAACTGGTCGGGCAGATGCTCGATCCCTCGGTCCGCATCTCGCGAATCGCGTTTGGCGGTGGCAGTCCCAACGCGATCAAGCCGACCGACTTCGTCCGGCTGGTGGATACGCTGACGCTCAATTTCCGCATGGACCAGCCGGTCGTCTCGATCGAACTCGACCCCCGCAGCCTGCCGGCGGACTGGTTCATGGCGATCCGCGGGATCGGCGTAATCAAGGCCAGCCTTGGCGTGCAGACGCTCGACCCGCGCGTGCAGGCGGCCATCGGCCGCGTCCAGCCGGCCGACATGATCGAGCGCGCGGTCGAAGGTCTGCGCAAGGCAGGCGTCGATTCGATCAATTTCGACCTGATGTATGGACTGCCGTTCCAGGACGACGCAGTGCTGGCCGATACGCTGGATCGCAGCGTGGCGATGGGCGCGGACCGCATCGCGCTGTTCGGCTATGCCCACGTACCCCACCTGATCGCGCGGCAGCAGCGGATCGACGCCAGCCAGTTACCCGATCAGCGCGCGCGGTTCCGCATGGCGGCCGAAGGATACCAGCGGCTGGCCGGCGCGGGCTACCAGCCGGTGGGCTTCGATCACTTCGCACTTCCGGGCGACAGCCTTGCCGTGGCGGCGCGTTCGGGGACGCTGCACCGCAATTTCCAGGGCTTCACCGACGATAGCGCGCCTGTCCTGATCGGCCTCGGGGCGTCCTCGATCAGCGAATTTCCCGAACTGTTCGTCCAGAACGAGAAGAACGCCGGCCGCTACCGTATGCTGACAGGCGCGGACCAGCTTTCGGGCCGCAAGGGCGTGGTCCGCACTGGCGACGACCGGCGCCGCGGCGCGATCATCTCGGACCTGCTGTGCACGGGCCATGCGCGGATTGACGCGGACCTGCTGCCCGCCGCGCGTGAGCGTCTGGGCGCGTTCGAGGCGCGGGGGCTCGTGCGGCTCGAGGGTGATCGGCTGGCGCTCCAGCCGGGCAGCGAGCCCTATGCCCGCACCATCGCGGCAGTGTTCGACGCCTACCGCGAGGGCGCAAGGCAGTTCAGTTCGGCCGTCTGAGGGCATTCTGCCACGGTAATAGCTATGCGCACCGCTCGTTAGCGGCTGCACAATGAAGGCGTTGCACGTTACTCTCCGCACTCCATAATTCGCGAGAGAGACGAGCCATGAAGCCGATCGAGTCCATCATGCGCACCGCGCCGGTCATTCCGGTGCTGGTGGTCGAGGACGTGGCCCACGCGCTGCCGATCGCGCGCGCGCTGGTCAAGGGCGGCCTGCGCGTGCTGGAAGTCACGCTGCGTACTCCTGCCGCGCTGGACGTGATCCGCGCGATGAAGGGTGTCGAAGGCGCTATTGTCGGCGCGGGCACGGTGACCAATCCCGATCAGCTCAAGGCCTCGATCGACGCCGGGGCGGAGTTCGTCGTCTCGCCGGGGCTTACCGAGAAGCTGGGCAAGGCGGCGGTGGCCTCCGGAATTCCGTTCCTCCCCGGCACTGCCAATGCGGCGGACATCATGCTCGGCCTTGACCTTGGCCTGACCCATTTCAAGTTCTTCCCGGCGATGACGTCGGGCGGCTTGCCCGCGCTGAAGGCGCTCGCCGGGCCGTTCCACCAGTGCCGCTTCTGCCCCACGGGCGGGATCACGCTTGGAACCGCGCCCGAATGGCTGGGTTTCGATCCCGTGCTCTGCGTTGGCGGCAGCTGGGTGGTGAACAAGGGCGAGCCGGACGAAGCGGCGATCGAGGCGGCGGCGCGGCAGGCCGCAGCCCTCGCCGTGCGCTGATACGGCCCACGGTAAAGTGGCGCGCAAAGGGGGAAAACGAGCGATGAAGACGGTCGACGCGCTGCGGGACAGGTTACGCAAGCTGCATGAACGGACGGCAGAAACACCGCTGTTCAATCCCGTTTTCCAGCTCAGCCACGATCTTTCGCGCCAGATCGAAAGCGGCGCGATGGGGCTGGACGAGGTCGAGAGCCTTGTCGCCGAACTGGAATGCGAAGCGCTGCAAAGCCGTGCCGCGCGCCTGCGCCGGCTGGTCGCGCCCACCGACGCGCCCGACAATCTCGCTCGCATCACCGCGCTGCTCCACGAGGAAGACGGCTTCTCCGAGTTTCGCACGCGCTGGGAAAAGCCGCTGCTTCACGCGGTATTTACCGCGCATCCCACCTTTCTGCTCACGCCCGTCCAGTCCGATGCCGTCGCCACCGCCGCGCTGGCCGACGATCCGCTGGCGGCGACGGTCTGCACCGTTCCCTCTGCCGGTCCGCCCATCACGCTCGATTTCGAGCACGCCGAAGTCTGCGATGCCATCGAACGCGCCGCCGCCGCACGCGACCGCATCAACGCCGCCCTGCTGTCCCACGCGCGCCATCGCTGGCCGGGCCGGTGGCTCGATTTCCGTCCGCTGCCGTTCCGCTTCGCCAGCTGGGTCGGCTATGACATGGACGGCCGCACGGACATCGGCTGGCACACCTCAATCTCCTACCGCCTTGCGGAAAAGGCGCGGCGGCTGGCGAGTTACGGTGCGCAGCTGGCCGCCATCGAGCCGGGGCACGAACTGGTCGAGGTCCTTGAAGCCGCGCAGGCCCACGCCGCTGAAATGGCGGACGTGTTTTCTGTGCCGCTCGACGCCACCGATGCGCTGGCCACTGCCGCCAACCGCCTGACCGCAGACGATCCGGCCAAGCTGCTCAGCCTGACCCCGCTGATCGCTCGCCTTGAGGCCGATGCCCACGCTGCCGAAGGTGATGCCGCCATCGGCCTCGCGACGCTGGCCGGGGCCATGCGCGCCGACGGCCTGGGCATGGGCTGGATTCATTTCCGCGTGAACGCATCGCAGCTTCACAACGCGCTGCGCCGCCGGATCGACCCCGACGGCACGCTCGACCTGTCGAGCAAGAGCGCGATTTCGCGCCTGCGCGAACTGCTGGCGGAGGTGAAGCCGCTGCGCGTCAACTTCGCCGCGCTCGCCATCGAGACCAGCACCGCGATGCGCCAGTTCCTGGCCATGGCGCAGATCCTCCACCACATCGACGCGGACGCGCCGATCCGGATGCTCATCGCCGAATGCGAACAGCCGCAGACCGTGCTCGCCGCGCTCTATTTCGCGCGCCTGTTCGGCATCGAAGGCAAGGTCGATGTCTCCCCGCTGTTCGAAACCGAGACCGCGCTCGAACACGGCGGCCGCTTCCTCGAAGCGCTGCTGTCGGAGGAAAGCTACCGCGCCTATGCCCGCCAGCGGGGCCGCGTTTCGATCCAGACCGGTTTTTCCGATGCGGGCCGCTTCATGGGCCAGCTTCCCGCCGCGCTCGCCATCGAGCGCCTGCAAGGGCGCCTGGCCGAGGCGATGAAGGCCAATGGCCTGACCGACGTTGCCGCACTGATCTTCAATACCCATGGCGAATCCATGGGGCGGGGCGCGCATCCTTCGGGCTTCGTGGACCGCCTGACCTGGCCGCTCTCCCGCTGGGCGCGCGGGCGCTTCGCCACTGCGGGCATCGCGATCGAAGCCGAGGCCAGCTTCCAGGGCGGCGACGGCTACCTGTTTTTCCGCAACGATGATCTTGCGCTCGCCACGCTCACCCGCATCGCGGAGGCCGAAGCGGCGCTGGCCGGGGCAGGGGGCTCCGACCCGTTCTACGACCGCACCGATCTCAGTCTCGATTTCTACCGCTCGATCCGCCGCGTCCAGCGCGAGCATCTGGAAAGCGCGACTTATGCGCGCGCGGTCACCGCTTTCGGCCTCGGCCTGCTCAAGGTGACGGGCAGCCGCGTGTCGCGCCGCCAGTCGGACATCGGCGCCGACCGCACGATGAGCCTGCGCCAGATCCGCGCCATCCCCCACAACGCCATCCTCCAGCAGATCGGCTACCCGGTGAACGTGGTCGCGGGCGCGGGCAGCGCTGCCGGCGACGAGATGGAGGCGATTGCCGAACTGCTCGGCCATTCCGCGCGCGGCAGCCAGCTGGTCCGCCTGCTTCGCGCCGCGAACGGCCTGGCCTCGATCAAGACCGTGGCCGCGCATGGTGAGCTGTTCAATTCGGCCTATTGGGCCAGCCGCCCCTATCGCGGTACGGAGACCGGGCTTGAAACCGGCTGTCTGGCACTTGCCGAATACCTCACCAAGGACGACCGCGCGGGCGTGTTCCGGCGGCTGGTGTCGCGCTTGCGGGTGGACTGGATGAAGCTCCACCGCCTGCTCGCGCTGACTGCCGGCGGATCGACCGAGCGCGACCCCGTTGTCGATGCCGAGCGGCGCAACATCGGCCTGCTGCAATCGGTGCGGCTGGCGCTGCTGATGCACATGTTCCTGCGCGCGGTGCAGGTGCCGCCTTTCGCGCGCTCGAACGATGTCAGCCGTGACGACGTGCTGGAAATGGTGCTCTCGCTGCGGGTGGAGGATGCGCTGGCGCAGCTGCGCCGCGCCTATCCGGTCGTCGAGCCGGGCATCGCGGATTTCGCGGTGAACGAGCCGACCGACTTCCCCGACCATCGCGGCGAGGACTACGGCGCGATCCGGGCGCGGTTCATCGACCCGATCGAGCGCGCCCATGCACTCAACCTGCGCATCGCGGTGGCCATCGCCAACTACTTCGGCGCGCACGGCTGACGCTCACCAGCCTGTCCCGGCGCTGCGTGATGGCAAGGACAGGTTCAGGTCATGGTCCGGACATGATCGGGTGCGTATCAAGGGCGCTGTTATGGACAAGGCATTCACCACGCTGATCCGATTCGGACTGGGGCGCCGACCCGGAGAGGCGCTGCCCGCCGATCCGGCGCGCTGGGGCGAAGCGCAGTTCGCCGCATTCCGCCCGGCGCTTCCCGGTGCCGACCGGCTGGCAAGGCCCGAGGCGGTGCTGGCCCGCTATCTGGAATATCTGAAGGAGCGAAAGGCCGAGAAGCAGGCCCAGGCCCGGTCGATCGCGATGGCGGAGGCCGGGGCTGGACCGGGGACCGAACCGGGTATGGACCCGGGCATCGGTCCAGCAAACGGCCCCGTGGAACCGCTGCCCGCCGCAAAGCCGGCGGAAGCGGCTGGTCTGGAATTGCGCCGCTTCCTGCGTCAGCAATATACCGCGCAGGTCGGCCTGCGGCTGCGCGCTGCGGCGTCGAGCGACGCGCCTTTCGTCGAGCGGCTGGTGCACTTCTGGGCCAACCACTTCGCGGTTTCGGCGGACCGGGCGGACTTGCGGGCGCTGACCGCTTTTCTGGAATTCGATGCGATCCGTCCGCACGTGCTCGGCCGGTTCGAGGATATGCTCGTCGCGGTCGAACGCCATCCGGCGATGCTGCTCTATCTCGATCAGGCGAAATCGGTCGGCCCCGGCAGCGCGCTGGGCAGGCGCTCGGCGGACAAGGGCCGGCCCATCGGTCTGAACGAAAACCTCGGGCGCGAGATCCTGGAACTGCACACGCTGGGGGTGCGGGCGGGCTACAGTCAGGCCGATGTCACCGAACTGGCGCGGGCGCTGACGGGGTGGAGCGTGACCGGGCTTGGGCGCGGCGTCACGGCGGGCGCGGGGCAGGGCACGGCGCCCGCGGGTCAATTCGTATACGCGGCCGACCTGCACGAACCCGGCAGCCGCACGGTGCTCGGCAAGACTTATTCCGATGGCGGAGAGGGGCAGGCGCGCGCCGTGCTGGCCGATCTTGCCCGCGCACCGGCAACGGCGCGGCACATCGCGGTCAAGCTGGCGCGGCATTTCGTGGCCGACGATCCGCCGCCTGCGCTCGTTGCAGGGCTTGAACAAGCGTTCCTTGAAAGCGGCGGCGATCTGCCGCGCGTCTATGCCGCGCTGCTCTCCGCACCCGAAGCACTGGCCGGCGCCCCGGCCAAGTTCCGCTCGCCGTGGCAGTGGACCTTGGCCTCGCTGCGCGGCGCGCCCGAACTGCTGCGCGGCATGACCGATCAGGGGCTTACCGCCACGCTCGAACAACTGGGGCAACCGACGTGGCGGCCGGGATCGCCCGCCGGCTTCGACGACATCGCTGCCGCTTGGGCCGCGCCCGATGCGCTCTATCGCCGGATCGAGGCTGCCGGCCGGCTGGCCGCGCAATATACACAGGGCGATCCGCGCGCGCTGGCGCAGGATCTGTTCGGTGCCGGTCTCTCGCCGGCCACGCGCGATACGGTGGCGCGTGCCGACAGCGCGCAGCAGGGCTTTGCGCTGCTGCTGGTCTCCCCCGAAATGCTGAGGTGCTGACAATGCTCGGCCGTCGCAATGTGCTGAAAACGCTCGCGCTGGGCGGGGCTGCCGGGCTGGCGGGAAGCGCCTTTCCGGTGCGGATGGCTTTCGCCGCGGCCGCCACCGACCAGCGCTTCGTGTTCGTGATCCAGCGCGGCGCCGCCGATGGCCTGCACATCGTGCCGCCGCTGGGTGATCCGGGCTATGCGCCCTTGCGCGGCCGGTTGCTCGGCAGCCTGCAGAGCGCGCACAAGATCGACGGCACGTTCTCGCTCCATCCCGCGCTGACGCGCACCGCGTCGATGTTCGGCCAGCATCAGGCCATGGCCATCCATGCGGTTGCCTCGGCCTATCGGGATCGCTCGCATTTCGATGGCCAGAACGTGCTCGAAACCGGCGGGCGCGGCCCCTATTCGGAACCGGACGGCTGGCTCAACCGCCTGCTCGCGGCGCTGCCTTCGGCCGAGGCACGGGCGCTGGCGCTCGCTCCCGACATTCCGATGGCGCTGCGCGGCAGCCGCGCGGTGGCCAGCTACGCGCCCTCGACCTTGCCCGAGGCGACCGAGGATCTCCTGCAACGGGTGTCGTCGCTTTACGCCGGCGATGCCCAGCTGGCGTCGCTGTGGCGATCCGCGCTCGATACGCGCCGTGTCGCCGAAGGGGCGGACCAGTCCGCCACCGGCAACAGCGGCGCCGTGATCGGCGCGCTGGCGGCGCGGCTGCTGCGCCCGGCCGATGGGGCGCGGGTGCTGATGATCGAAACTTCCGGCTGGGACACGCACAGCAGCCAGGCGCTGCGGCTGAAGACCCGGCTGCGCTCGCTCGATGACCTGATCGGCGCGCTGGCCGATGGCCTGGGGCCGGCGTGGAACAGCACGATGGTGCTCGTCGCCACGGAGTTCGGCCGCACCGCCGCCGTGAACGGCACCGACGGCACCGACCATGGCACCGCCAGCGCGGCGCTGCTGCTGGGCGGCGCGCTGCGGGGCGGCGGCACGGTTCATGCGGACTGGCCGGGCCTTGGCCAGAACGCGCTCTACGAAGCGCGCGATCTCAGGCCCACGCTCCCGCTCGAAGGCGTCATCACCGGTGCCCTTGCGCGCCACTATGCGCTTGATCCCGCGCGGCTCGCTGCCATGCTCTATCCCGAACAGGCGGGGCTGAAGCCGGTTCTGGTCTAGCCGATGAAGCCGCGGCCCTGCCGCACCGGACGCGCGGGCGCGGAGAAGATCGCGCCTGCCGAAAGCCGGCTGCCGCGCACCACCAGCATGACCTGATCGCCTGCTTCGATCTTCACGTCCTCGCCCGGATGCTCGATCGCCTGCCCGCCCACGCGGTCGATGCGCACGATGAAGAACGCGCCGTTGCCGCGCCGCTCGGCTTCGCCCACCGTCTCGCCTGTCAGCGCGCCCTTGTCCGCCGCGCGCACCACTTCCAGGTCCAGGCCGAAATCGTGGAGGTTGCGCTTCACGTCGCCGATGTCGGCGCCGTCGGTCATCGCGTCGGTCGCGGGATAGAGGATCAGTTCGGTGATCCGCTCGGCGCCGATGTGCGTGGGCAGCACCACCTTGTCGGCGCCGGCGTGGAACAGCTTGTTCTCGGTGGTCGGCGCCTCGCCCCGGGCGATGATCTTGACCGCCGGGTTCAGGTTCTTGGCCGAAAGCGTGATGAACACGTTGGCGGCATCGTCGGGCAGAACGGTCGCCAGCACGCGCGCGCGGTCGATACCGGCGGCTTTCAGCGTTTCCTCGTGTGTCGCTTCGCCCACCAGCGTCAGGTAGCCGTGCGCCTTGGCCTCCTCGGCTTTCGCCACGCTGCGCTCCAGGATCAGGAACGGGTGGCGCGCTTCGGTCAGCGCCTTGGCCAGTTGGACGCCGATCCGGCCATAGCCGCAGATGATCGCGTGGTTCGACAGCTTCTCGATTTCGGTATGCATGCGATCAAGCCCCAGCAGGCGGCGGAACTGGAAGAGGGTGAACACCTGCACCAGCGCGCCGGTCAGCACGATCATCCCGGTGCAGCCCAGCACGATGGTGATCGTCGTCCAGACGCGCAGGAACGTGGTGTCGATCGGCCGGACTTCGCCATAGCCGACCGAGAAGATGGTGAGCAGCACCATGTAGGCTGCATCGCCCAGCGGCCAGCCCGCGCGAACATAGCCCATCGTGGAAATGCAGAACAGCGCGGCGACATAGATCACCGTGCCCGACAGCAGCCGCAGCGGCGAGCCGAGCACCGTGTTTGCGCCCTCCGAGAAGGCCGAACGTTCGCTGTTCTGATCCATGCCGCCCCTTCGTCCGCGCCCGTACTGGAGCAGCGGACGGGGGCTTGTCCAGCGCCTCGGCCCTGATGGCGCCTCTGTCGTCAGACCGCGTCGAGCGCCTGCGCGAAATCGGCGATCAGGTCGTCCGCGTCTTCGATACCGATGGATATGCGCACAAGGTTGTCCGTGATCCCCAGCAGCGCCTTGCGTTCGTCTGGCACCGAAAGGTGCGTCATTGCCGCCGGATGGCTCGCCAGCGTCTCGGTGCCGCCAAGGCTCACCGCCAGCTTGGCCAGGCGCAGCGCGTCAAGGAAGCGGAAGCTCTCCGCTTCGCCCCCCTTGATGAACAGCGAGAACGTGCTGCCCGCGCCCGAACAATGCCGATCGAAGATGTCCTGCTGGCGCGGATCGGCGATCATGCCCAGATAGCCCAGCCCTTCGACCTTGGGATGCTCGGCCAGAAAGGCGCAGACCTTGGCCGCGTTCTCGCCAGCGCGGGTCATGCGCAGTTCCACCGTCTCCAGGCTGCGCAGCAGCATCCAGGACGAATAGGGATCGAGGATGGTGCCCATCACGTTGCGCAGCGAACGGATCGGATCCATCCAGCGCTTCGCGCCCGAAAGCCCGCCCGCGACAAGGTCGGAATGGCCGCCGACATACTTGGTCAGCGAATAGACCACGATATCCGCGCCGTGCAGCAGCGGCTGCTGCCACAGCGGGCCGAGGAAAGTGTTGTCGATGGCGATGGGCGGGCCGTCGGTGCCCAGCACGGCATCGCGCGCCTGCCCCACGGCCTCGATATCGACCAGCGCGTTGGTCGGGTTCGCCGGGCTTTCCAGATAGACCAGCGCCAGCTTGCCGCCCTTCTGCGCGGCCAGCACCTTGCCCTGCTCAAGGATCGCCTCGATTTCCGCGCGCGATGCGCCGGCGGGAAAATCGAGGTAGGAAACGCCGAAGCGCGACAACACCTTGGCGATATAGGTTTCGGTCGCGGCATAGAGGGGGCCGGAATGGACCACCACGTCGCCCTGGCTGCACTGCGCCAGCAGCAGCGTGGCGATGGCCGACATCCCGCTGGAGAAGACGAGGCTGTCCTCCGCCCCATCCCAGATCGAAAGGCGGTCCTCCAGAATCTCCTGGTCCGGCCCATTGAACCGGCCATAGACCAGGCCGTCCGCGCCGCCCGGCCGCTTGCCGGTGATCCCTTCGAAATGGCGCTTGCCCGCCGCCGCGCTTTCGAAGGCGAACGTCGATGTCAGGAAGATAGGCGGCTTCAGCGCGCCTTCCGACAGACGGGGATCATAGCCATGCCCCATCATCAGCGTCGAGGGCTTCAACTGGCGTCCGCCGAGCGTGGGGGGCTGGCGCTTGGTGCGGTCGGTCATGCGGCGGGTATCCTCTCGTGAAACCGTGTTGGTTTCATGTGTAACTGTCAGGGGCGCGGTTGGCCAGTCAAAGCCCGCCGAGCCGCTCCACCAGCCAGACCAGCGCGGCCGTGCCGGTGAACGCGGCGAGAACGAGCCGCACGGCGCTTCCGTTCCGCAGGCGCGGCAAGGTCATCAGCAAGGGCAGGGCGCCCAGCACCACCAGCAGCTGCACCGCCTCGATCCCCACGTTGAAACCCAGGATCGCGGTCAGCCGCGTGGCCGTGCCCAACCCGAAGTTGGCGATGGTGGTGGCAAAGGCCAGACCGTGGACCAGTCCGAACAGCCCGGCCACCACCGCCTCGCGTCCGGGAAAGATCGGGCGCGCCGCGTGGACCGCGGACACCAGCACCGAAAAGGCGATGCCCGCTTCCACCGGGGCGGCGGGCAGGCGCGCGCCCAGCAGCGCGGCGGCGATCAGGGTCAGGCTGTGGCCCAGCGTGAAGGCGGTGACGATCCCTGCAAGATGCCGCACCGTCGCCCGCGCGGCGCGGCGCTCGCCCCAGCGTCCGCCCTGCGCCAGCAGCGGCGCGGGCAGCAGCAGGGCCAGCAGGAACAGCAGGTGGTCATACCCTTCGGCGATGTGCCGCGCGCCCAGGCGAAAGGCGCTGGCGAACAACGAGGGCAGCGTCGCCGCGCCGCGATCCACCGTCAGGCTGGGCCGCGCCGCCGTCAGCGCGCCGACCAGCTCGCGCGTTTCCGCGGTGCCGCCGGCCAGATCGCCGCCGATCACCAACAGCGCGAAATGGGTCGGCACCTCGCGCGTGATGACCCGCCAGTCGATGCGAAAATGCCGGTCGCCTGCGCCGGGCGGGGGGATGAGGACGAGACTGGCGTGCAGGTCCGGCGGGCCGGCAATGGTCTCGAAGGCCAGCCGCCGCACGCGCACCTGCCACGCGCGCCCATCCGGCGCCGTCACCGCCATGTGGCCCAGCAGATATCCCCGCGCCGCGCGCAGGCTGTCCGGGTGGTTGTCGATGGCAAGCCCGGTGGCATAGCCGAACTCGCTTTGCGGCACGACCACGTCGGCGGTCACCGCGCCGGGGGCAAGATCCAGCCTGATCTCCGAATTGGGCGTCAGGTGCGCCGCCGCCGGGGCGGCCCATATCGCCAGCAGCACCGCAAGCCCGGCCAGCAGCCGGCGCCCTGCGTCAATCATGCCCGAACCACACGAACCGCGCCGCCGGATCGGCGGCCTTCGGATTGATCTTCAGCGCCGCCGTGCGTGCGGCCTCGGCTGCGCCGCCGCGTCCCAGCGCGTCGAGCGCCTCTGCCTTCTGGAGCAGCAGCAGCGCCGAACGCCAGCCGCCGCGCTCGGCTTTGTCGATGGTCGCCAGCGCGCCCGCCGCATCGCCCGTCAGCAATTGCGCGCGCGCCAGCAGCGCCAGCGTCGCGCCGTGCGGGCGCCGCGCCGCATCCGCGCGCGCCAGCACCAACGCCCGCGCCGGATCGCCCACCGCCAGTTCGTGCTCGGCGGCATGGGCGGCGGCCGCTTCGGGCAGCACCTGCACCCGCCGCGCCCAGATCGCGCCGGCGCGCGCGGCCCATTGGCGGCTTTCGTCCCGCTTGCCCTGCAAGCGCAGCAGGTGCGCCAGCGCGTCCATCACTTCGGGCGCTTGGGTGTGCTCGGCCAGCGCGGCATAGCGAGTGGCCGCCACGTCCGGGCGCCCCTCGACTGCTTCCTGCTGCGCGGCGAAGGCCTGCGCCAGCCACTGCCCCGGAAACACGCCGTCGGCATAGCGCACCCAGCGTCCCGCCGCCGCCCAGTCGCCCACGGCATAGGCCACGGTCGCGCGTTGCAGCGCCGCGCTCGCCAGCGCCTGCCGGGTCAGCCGCTTGCCGCGCAGCACCGCGTTCACACGGCGGCGCGCCAGTTCGGGATCGCCGGTGCGCAGCGCCAGCATCGATTGGCGCAGCGCCAGCCCGGCATTGTTCGCCGCCGCTTCGGCGCGGCCATAATCCTCGCGCGCGCTGGCATAATCGCCGCGCTGCATCGCCCCATCACCGCGCAGCGCCCATGCGCTCGACGCCTCGTCGGGCAGCGGCCTGGCCTTTTGCGCGTCGAAGCGCGTCAGCGCCTTCTCCACGTCATCCAGCCGGTGCAGCGTGTTCGACAGCGCCGCGCGCGACAGGCTGGGGCCGGCGGGAAAGTCCGCCAGCGCGATGGCCTCGTCCAGCGTGCGGTCGGCCTCGGCCAGATCGTCCCAGTTTCCGGTCAGGCGGTAACGGCCCACCAGCGTATCGCCCAGGATTTCAAGATGGAGCCAGTCCTTCTGGCCGCGCGCGATCCGTTCGCGCGCGCCGTCGATCTGCACGTTCGCGGCGGTAATGGCCTCTGCGGCGGTCTTCGGGCCGAACCACGGGTGGATCTCGGCCGGCACCGGGTCGGGCGGTCCCTGACGATGCCGCCAGCGCTGCACGCCATAGCCGGTCGCCGCCACCACCAGCACGGCCAGCAGCAGCAGCCACGGCCAGCGGACCCGCACGCTCCTCTGCGCGTCACGCGTCATGCTGCCGGCGATCCGAAAACGGCGATCAGGATGTCTTGGCGCAGAGCTTGAGGCCGAGGCCCACCAGATCGTCGCCAATCAGGTGGAACAGCTCGCCAAGATCGGCCTTCTCTTCCTCCAGATACTTGTCGCTCGCGTCCACCCCCGGATTGTCATCGTTGTATTCGACCTTCTTCGGGCCACGGATCAGCGCGGTGGCGACCGCCGGATTGCCCATGCGGTCCACGTTGACATAGCCCGCATCCGCATCGGTGCGGAAATCGAAGCCGCTGCCCGTGCCGCTCGCCACCGTGGGCGATCCGTTCGGCGCGGCGAGGAACGGGAAGTTCAGGCTGAACGGCTTGTCGTTGGATGGCGGGTCGAGCGGGATATTGGCCAGCGTGTTCGGTCCCTGCCCCGATGCGCTCATGTCAAGGAACAGCGTGGCCAGCAGCAGGTCCACCACCGGGTCCGACGGATGGCGCCCGTTGGGCCAGCGCGTGGGGCGGGTCAGGTCCAGCTTCAGCGTGTCGGGGATGATGATGCCCTTCAGCGTCGAGGTCGCCCCCGTCTGCCCCTGGATCTGCTGGCTGAAGCAGGGCGTCACGTCATAGGCGATTTCGCTCGGCGTGGGCGTGGGGGTGGGCGTGCCGGTCGTGCTGGGCTGCGGCGCTGGCACCACCACCACGCTGCCCGCGCCGTCCTCTCCGCAGGCGGCCAGCGTCAGAGCGAGCGCGACGGGCGCGCCGAACAGCATCGCGGCGCGGGAAAGCGAGAAGCGCGCCATCACAGGTTCCCTCCGAAGCGCAGGGTCTGGCCCCAGAACTCAAGCTGGCTCACGTCGCCGCCAAAGTTCGCGTCGGGAATCTCGAACACCACGGCGGTGTCGTTCTGCCCGTCGAAGAAATTGCGGTTGTTGCGGATGCGGACCTGCCCGAACGAGCGCGTCTCGCGGAAGCCGATCAGGTCGAAGAAGAACGGTTCGTCGAACAGCCCGGCGCGGGCCTTCACCCCGTCCTTCTCAAGGTTCGTCTCGACCGGTCCCTCGATCGTGCCCACGCCCGGCACGCCCTCGAACCGCACCCCCCAGTCGTTCGCGCCCGCGCCCTTGCCGAAGCGCGCCTTGATGGTGAACTCGTCGGTGGTGCCCGGTGCCTTGGTCGAAATGTGGATCTTGTAGAGCACATCGCGGTCGTAATAGCTCGGCGCCGTGGTCGCGACCGGGCCGGCGAACGTCATCGCGATTTTCACCGTGCCGTTGGAATGCCACGCGAACACGTCGGCGATGTCTGCCGGCACGTCGGGCGTGGTGTCGAAGCCGGCATCGGTGCGGGTCGGCGGGTCGAGATGGTCGGCGCTCTCCGCGCCGTCGGACGGCACCAGCACCAGCCCTGCCAGCGCGGCCGAAACCCCGCCTGCGGCCATCAATGTCCTGAATATCCTGCGCACGGCGTCCCTCTTCCAAACCGACCGAAAGTTCGATTGCTGGTGCGCCCGCAACATACCCGCTCTGCATGTCGCCGCTGTGCCGTCCCTCACACAGGGGCACGCGCCGTTACACCGGCAGGATCAGGACGATTACTTACCGGCAAACGGCCCCGGCTGGGAAGGGGAAAAACGCCCCGCCTAGAGGCTCATGACGCTCGCCACGCCCCACACCACCGCCACGATCAGCACCGCGCCCGCAAGGTCCAGCATCAGCCCGGCACGCAGCACGCGCGGCATGGCGATATGGCCCGTGGCCCAGGCGATGGCGTTCGGTCCGGTCCCGGCGGGCAGCATGAAGCCCCAGCTCGCGGCGAGCGCGGCGGGCAGCGCCAGAAGGATGGGATCCGCGCCCAATGCCCCGCACAGTGCCGCGACCACCGGCATGATCCCGCTTGCGGCGGCGATGTTGCTGGCGAATTCTGTGACCACGATGACGAAGCCCACCAGCACCAGCGCCACCACCGGCAGCGGCACCTTGGCCAGCGGCAGCATCGCCTGGCCCAGCCAGTCGGCGAGTCCCGATTCGCTCATGCCCATGGCCAGCGAAAGCCCGCCGCCGAACATCAGCACCACGTCCCACGGCGCGCGGTTGGCTTCCTTCCACACCAGCATCGGCCGTCCCGTCCCATCGGGCAGCACGAACAGGACAAGGCCCGCGATCGCCGCGATGGTCCCGTCGGTCAGCCCGCCCTTGGGAAACAGCGGCTCGGTGAGCGGCTGGGTCACCCACGCCAGCACCGCCAGCACGAACACGGGCAGCAGACGCTTTTCGGGCGTGGTCCATTCGCGCGAATGATCGATCGCCGCGCGCGCCGCCGCCGGATCGAAGGTATCCTCCGCCAGCCGGTGCACGCGCGCGATGATCCACGCCGCCAGCGGCACCGAAATCAGCACCACCGGCAATCCGAAGGCCGACCATTCGATGAAGCTGATCTTCACGCCCAGCGTCCGGTCCAGCAGCGCGACGGCGATCGCGTTGGTGGGCGTGCCCACGATCGTGCCATAGCCTCCCAGCGTCGCGGCAAAGGCCACGCCCATCGGCAGCGCGCCGGCCATGCCGCGCGTCTCGCCCTGTTCGACCCCGCCCGAAGCGAGGATCGCCAGCGCCATCGGCATCATGATCAGCGCGGTCGACGTGTTCGAGATCATCGTGGAGATCGTTGCCGTGGCCGCCATCACCGCCAGCAGCAGGCGGAACGGGCTGGACCCTGCATGGCTCAGCATCGCCAGCGCCAGCCGCCGGTGCAGCCCGGTGCGCTCGATCGCCAGCGCCAGGAACGCGCCGCCGATGAACAGGAACATGATCGGCGAGTAATAGGCGCCCGCGGTCTTGTTGGCATCGGCCACGCCCGTCAGGGGCAGGATCACGAACGGCAGCAGCGCGGTTGCCGAAAGCGGCAGCGCCTCGCTCATCCACCATACAGCCATCCACCACACCAGCCCGGCGGTCAGCCAGGCCGCCACCGGCATCGCGGCGGGCGGGGCCAGCACCAGCGTGAGCGCGAAGCCCAGTGGTCCGGCCACCAAGGCCAGCTTGCGAATATCCATGCCCCCAATGATCCCCTTTGTCTTTGCCGGGGGCGTAGCAGACGCGCGCGGGCCGGGGGAAGGGGAAGGCAACGCAAAAAGGGCGCACCTCGCGGCGCGCCCTTTTTCGATTCGCAGTGAAGGTCCGGCGCTTACTTCGGCGCCAGCACCATCAGCATCTGGCGGCCTTCCATGCGGGGGAAGGCTTCGACCTTGGCGATCTCCGCCACGTCGTCCTGCACCTTGCGCAGCAGGTTCATGCCCAGCTGCTGGTGCGAGAGCTCGCGGCCGCGGAAGCGCAGGGTCACCTTCACCTTGTCGCCATCCTCGATGAAGCGGAACACGTTCCGCATCTTCACGTCATAGTCGTGATCATCGATGTTGGGACGCATCTTGATCTCTTTGATCTCCTGCGTCTTTTGGCTCTTTCGGGCGAGGTTGGCCTTCTTCTGCGCCTCGTACCGGAACTTGCCGACATCGAGGAACTTGCAGACCGGCGGGTCCGCGGTGGGCGAGACTTCGACGAGGTCGAGGCCAACTTCGGCCGCCTGATCGATCGCCTCGCGGGTGTACATCACCCCCAGGTTTTCGCCGTTCTCATCGATCACGCGCACCTTCGGCACGTTGATCATCAGGTTGTAGCGTGGCCCGCTCTTGACGGGGGGCGCCATACTGCGCCGGGGAGGGGGAGCTATAGTGCGATCTCCTGAATGTTGCTCGAAATTGCGGCTTCGGGCGCGCTCATATCACAATGGCGCAGCAGATAAAGAGCCAAGCTTGCAAGATGGTGACTGCGACGTGCCGGATCAAGCCCGATGCTGGCTTTCGCGCCACAGCGGAAAGCGCGCGAGACGGCCCGCCGCGGGCACCAGCGCGTCGATCGCGCGCGCCGGCTGCATTGCCGCCAGAATGGCAGGATCGCCCGCATCCATCCCGCCGGTCAGCGCGCCGAAGGCCGGCAGGATCAGCTTGCGCTCGCTCGCAACCACGCAAGGCCGCGCAATTCGGCGGCCGCGCGCGGTAATCCGCAGCTTGGGGTGGAAGTGACCGGAAAGCTCGGGCCGTGTCTCGCCGGGCCGCGCTTCGTGCCGCAGCAGCAGCCCGCGCACGTCCAGCTCGTCCACGAAAGTGCCCGGCGCCTTGCCGCCCTTCACGTCGTGATTGCCGGTGATCCACACCCAGTCGGTCGCGCGGCTCAGTGCATCGAGCATCCCGGCCGCGTGCGGTTCGAGCCGCTCGGCGCCCTGCGCATCGTGGAAATTGTCGCCCAGGCAGAACACCCGCCGCGCGCCGGTCTCGCGAATCGCCTCCGCCACCCGCTCCAGCGTCTCGCGGCTGTCGTAGGGGGGCAGCATCTGCCCGAACCGCGCAAAGTAGCTCGCCTTTTCCAGATGCAGGTCCGCCACCAGCAGCGCCTGTTCCTCCGCCCAGTACAGCGCGCGCCCGCTGCCCAGCCGCAAGTCCTGATTGGCGAACGAAAAGGGAACCATGGCTTCCCCTTGCCGGATGGCGATTCCCTTGGCAAGGCCTCTGCATGACCGAGACGAAGACCGACTGGACCGACCAGACCGCCCGCGCCCGCCAGTGGTTCGAGAGCCTGCGCGATCGCATCTGCGCCGAATTCGAAGCGATCGAGCGCGAGGCCGGCAGCGACGCCCGCTTCGCCTATACCCTGTGGAACCGCGAGCACGAAGGCGAGCCGGTCGAAAATGGCGGCGGCGGCGTGCAGGGCCTGATGAAGGGCAAGGTTTTCGAGAAGGTCGGCGTCAACGTCTCGACCGTGGGTGGCACCTTCTCCAAGGACTTCGCCGCTTCGATCAACGGGGCGGACCCGGAAAACCCCGGCTTCACCGCAACCGGCATCAGCCTCGTCGCGCACATGGCGAACCCGCACGTGCCCGCCGTCCACATGAACACCCGCTTCCTCACCACGCGCAAGGCATGGTTCGGCGGCGGCGGCGATCTCAACCCGCCGATCCCCTATGCCGAGGATACCGCCGATTTCCACGCCGCCTACAAGGCCGCGTGCGATGCGCACGATCCCGAATACTACCCGCGCTTCAAGGCGTGGGCGGACGACTACTTCTACATCCCCCATCGCAAGGTGCATCGCGGGGTCGGCGGGATCTTCTACGATCACCTCGAATGCGCCGATGAAGCGCAGTTCGACGCGAACTTCGCTTTCACCCGCGATGTCGGCGAAGCGTTTCTGGCCGCATTCCCCATGCTGGTCCGCCGCCGCATGGGGCTGCCGTTCAACGACGCGGAAAAGCTCCAGCAGCTGCAATGGCGCGGTCGCTACGCCGAATTCAACCTCGTCTACGACCGCGGCACGCTGTTCGGCCTCAAGACCGGGGGCAACATCGACGCCATCCTGATGAGCCTGCCGCCTGAAGCGGTGTGGAGCTGACACCCGGATGCTGAAGCTCGCCTGCCTTTGCGGCCAGGTTCATTACGAAGTCCGCCAGCGGCCGGACTTCATCAATGAATGCAACTGCACGCTCTGCCGCAAATCGGGTGCGCGCTGGGCCTACTTCCATCCTGACGATGTGACCGTCCAGGGGGCGTCGGCGGGCTACAGCCGCGAGGACAAGCCCGAACCCGGTGCGAACCTCCGGTTCTGTCCCGCCTGCGGTTCGACCACCCATTTCACGTTGACCGAAAGCGCGGCAGCGAAGTTCGGCAACACCATGATGGGGGTCAACATGCGGCTCGCGCCGGAAAGCGACCTCGCCGGCATCGAACTGCGCTATCCCGATGGCGCCGCCTGGGCGGGTGAGGGTGACTTCACCTACGTGCGCGAGGCGCGGATCCTGTAATGGGGCGCGGTCAGGAACGGACCGCCACCCGGCTCCGCCTCAGCCGTTCTCGCTGACGGTGCCTGGCGGGGTCCGGCTCTTCAGCTTGCGCAGCGTGGCGGTGAAGCCCATCACCGCTTCGCCGTCCTGCCGCAGCGTGCCGCGGATGAACGCCAGCCTGCCGGTCTCGCGGATGCACTCCACTTCGCCCACAAGCGGCACGCCCAGCGCCGCGCCGGCAAGGTACTGCATCGCGAAATCGACGGTCAGCGTGCCGCCGCCCACGCCCATCCGCTCGTGCAGCGCCAGTGGCAGGTACAGCACCTGCTCGCCCAGCGAGGCAAGGAACGCGCCGTGGACCAGTCCCTGGTAATTGCTGCTGCTCTCGTCGGGCACGACCCAGCATTCCGCGCCTGCATCGGTCTTGCGCGCGAAGATCGGCGGCATCGTCCGGCCATAGCCGGCGGGGGTTTCGTTGATGCGCCGCCAGCCGGCGCCCTGCGGGCTATCAAGCTTGAGAGTTTCCATCGTGTCAGGCCTTTGTCGCAGGTGCGAACGCCGCGCAAGGGGCGCGGGCCCCTTTTTCGCGCGAAGCATCTTCCCTTTCCCCGTCATCCCCGCGAAGGCGGGCATCCCGTCTCGCCGCGTCAGGACCAAAACGCATGATCACGCCCGACCACCCCGAACCGCTCCGCGAAGGCTACCATGCGGTCGCCCCGGGCGATCTCGCCTGCGTGGTCACGGCGCTCGAAATGCTGGCCCCGCCGGCGGCGTTGCGAAGGTTGGCTCCCGAAGCCGACGTGCCGCTGCAACTGGTGCGCTGGAAGGATACCGCGCCCGAAAAGTACCGCCTGCTCTACAAGCGAGTCGGAGCGCCGTGGCTGTGGTGGTCGCGGCTGGCGAAAAGCGATGGGGACCTTGCCGCGATCATCCACGATCCCGCCGTCCAGCTCTATGCGGTCGCGGATCGGGCCAAGGTCGAAGTCGGCATCCTCGAACTTGATTTCCGCGTGCCGGGCGAATGCGAGATTGCCTTCTTCGGCCTCATTCCCGGCGCGACCGGCAAGGGGCTGGGCAAATGGCTGATGCGCCGCGCGCTCCAGATGGCCTGGGCGCCGGGGGTGGAGCGGGTCTGGGTTCACACCTGCACGCTCGACGGGCCTTCGGCGCTGCCGTTCTACATGGGGCAGGGCTTCACGCCCTATGCCCGCTACGTCGAGATCTTTCCCGACCCGCGTCTTGGCGGGGTGCTTCCCGAAGACACCGCACCCCAGCAGCCGCTACTGCGCGCCTGAACGCGGCGTCATCCGCCGCCACACCGCCCACACCAGCACGGCGGAGGCCACCGGCATCAGGTTGAGATGCAGCGGCAGGGCGACCGCGCGCGTCGCCAGCGGGGCCAGCCACAGCCCGGCCACGGTCATCTTCTCCCACGGCCGCCAGCCCTGCGCCCGCGCCTCGCGCACCAGCCAGAATACCGGCAGGACCAGGAACGGCAGGTCGTAGGAAAACAGGTAGGGAGAGGCGAGGGCGGTCGCCGCCAGCAGCAGCGCGCCGTTCGCCTGCGTGTCCTGCGTCCGCCGCCAGCCCAGCCAGACCAGCGCGCCGCAGCCGATCGTGACCAGCCCCTGTCCCAGCAGCGCCGCGTCCGCCCCGAAGTGATAGCGCAGCCCGGCATAGAGCGTGGACATCCGCAGGTAGAAATCGGTCCCGTCGCGCGCCATCAGCACCGCGCTGGCCTTGAAGCTTTGCGGATAGGCCGCCCACGTCTCCGCGCCGAACACCGCCAGCGACAACAGGCACAGCAGCGCCGCACTGGCCCCGGCGGCGGCGAAGGCAGTCCACTTGCGCCCGGCGGCCAGCCACAGCGGCACCAGCAGCGCCAGGTGCGGCTTGATGATCAGCAGCCCGAACAAGGTGCCCGACAGCGCCTGCGAGCGCCGCAGCGCCAGCACGGCGCCCACCAGCAGCGCCCCCGTGAACAGCCCGTTCTGCGCATGGCTCGCGGCAAGGTAGGCGCCGGGGAAGGCCAGTATGGCGATGGCAGCGTCCGGCAGGATGCGCCGCGCCACCGCGAACCACACCGCCCAGCCGGTGAAGGCCCACAGGATCCACCCGGCGGCATAGGGCAGGGCGCCCAGCGGCATGACAAGGAACAGGTAAGGCGGCGGATTGACGTAGGCGACCAGTTGCCCGGTCCCGCTCAGCGCCTGAACCGCCTGCTCGGCAGCAAGGTTGTAGACCGCCGCCGGCGTCCCCGCCGCGATCAGCTTGCCCGCGCCCCAGAAGGCGAGGAAGTCGCTGCCGATGGTCCCGGTCGCCTGGCGAAAGACATTGGCGATCATCGGCAGGTAGGCGACCAGGATCATCAGCGCATAGACGCGCACCCTCCCGGCATCGAGCCACTCGCCGGAGCGGAGCGCGGCCAGCACGCGGGCCGGGCCGCCGCGCTCTTCCGCCCGTTGCTGCTTCACGTCCATTGTCCCCCCGGCCGGTGCCGCCTGCATCGCCTTCATGTCGTCTCAGGTGCCTTTAGGTGCCGTTCAGGTCGCAACATGGCAAACAATGCGTGAAGAAACCTTTGCCGGCAGGTTTTTCCCTTGCTCCCACAGGCTTGTTCCCCCCATTTTAGGGGCCAGATGCTGCGCCAGTACGAACTTGTCGAACGTGTGCTCGCCTACGCTCCCGATGCGGACGAGGCGATGCTGAACCGTGCCTATGTCTATACCGTGCAGAAACACGGCACGCAGAAGAGGGCTTCCGGAGACCCCTATTTCTCGCACCCGGTCGAGGTTGCGGGCCTCATGACCGAACTGAAGCTCGATCAGGAAACCATTGTAACTGCTCTGCTTCATGACACGATCGAGGATACCCTCGCCACGGTCGAGGAAGTGGAGCGCCTGTTCGGGCCGGACGTCGCGCGGCTGGTCGATGGCGTGACCAAGCTCTCGAAGATCGAGACGATGACCGAGAGCGAGCGCGCGGCCGAAAACCTGCGCAAGTTCCTGCTGGCGATGAGCGAGGACCTGCGCGTCCTGCTGGTCAAGCTGGCGGACCGCCTGCACAACATGCGCACGCTCCACTTCATCAAGAGCGAGGACAAGCGCCGCCGCATCGCGCGCGAGACGATGGATATCTACGCCCCGCTGGCCGAGCGCGTGGGCATGTACGAATACATGCGCGAGATGCAGCTTCTCGCGTTCGAGCAGATCGAGCCTGAGGCCTATGCCACCATCACCGGCCGGCTCGCCGCGATCCGCAGCGAGGAAGGTGCGCAGGTCGATTCGATTGCCTTGCAGATCAAGCAGTCGCTCGCCGAAGCCGGGCTGAAGGTTGAAGTTTCGGGGCGCGAGAAGCATCCCTATTCGATCTGGAAGAAGATGGCCGAGCGCCACGTCAGCTTCGAGCAGATCACCGACATCATGGCCTTCCGCGTGCTGACCGACAGCGAGGAAGATTGCTACAAGGCGCTCGGCATCCTGCACCGCACCTGGCAGATGATTCCCGGCCGCTTCAAGGACTACATCTCCACGCCGAAGATGAACGGCTACCGTTCGCTGCACACCGCCCTGATCTACAACAACGCGATGCGCGTCGAAGTTCAGATCAAGACGAAGGAGATGCACCGCCTGAACGAGTATGGCCTGGCCGCGCACTGGGCCTACAAGCAGGGCGGCAAGCCCGATGGCGAAGTAGGCTGGCTGCGCGATCTGGTCGAAATCCTCGATGCCAGCCACGATGCCGAGGAACTGCTCGAAAACACCAAGATGGCGATCTATCAGGATCGCATCTTCGCCTTCACGCCCAAGGGCGCGCTGTTCCAGCTGCCGAAGGGTGCGACTCCGATCGACTTCGCCTTCGGCGTGCACACCAATCTGGGCGCGCAGGCGGTCGGGGCCAAGATCAACGGCCGCCACGTGCCGCTGCGCACGCAGCTGAACAACGGCGACGTGGTGGAGATCATCAAGAGCCGCAATTCCGAGCCGCAGCTGTCGTGGCTGGGCTTTGTGGTGACCGGCAAGGCCCGCGCGGCCATCCGCCGCTTCGTGCGGCAGAAGGAGCGGGCCGAAGTGGCGGCGATCGGCCGCAAGCTTTACGAGGAGATCGCCGAGCGGCTGCCGTCGAAGGTGGGCAAGAAGGCTCTGGCCGATGCGGTCAAGCGGCTCAAGCTGGCGTCCGAGGAGGACCTGATGTTCGCCATCGGCGCCGCCAAGATCGACGACCGCGCCGTGCTGGAAGCGCTCGTGCCCGGCAGCGCCGCCAACCTGCCCGGCAGCGAGGAATGGCCCAAGCAGCAGCGCGCGATCGCGGTGCGCGGGTTGACGCCGGGCATGGCGTTCCAGCTGGCCGAATGCTGCCACCCGGTGCCGGGCGACCGCATCGTCGGTCTGCGCCGGCCGGGCAAGGGCGTGGAAGTCCACGCCATCGACTGCATGAGCCTGGCCGACGGCGTCGATGCCGACTGGATCGACCTTTCCTGGGACGCGCGCACCGATGGCGCGGTCGGTCGCCTGCGCGCCGAGCTTTACAACCGCCCCGGCACGCTGGCGGAAATGGCAGGGGTCTTCGCCAGCAACCACGCCAACGTGGTCAACCTGGAGATGACTCAGCGCGAAAACCCGTTCCACACTTACGAAGTCGATCTGGAAGTGCGCGATCTTGCGCACCTGACGCGCATTGTCAGCGCGCTGCGCGCCAGCGACGCGGTGGCGCAGGCCGAGCGCATCTGACCTGCCGGGGGCAGGGTGCCCCCGGCCTCGCTCAGAACGAGAGCAGGAAGTCCCCGGCTTCCAGCACGGGATGGACGCCCGCGCCCATCTTCAGGATCTGCACGGAGGCCGCGCCGCCCGCGCCATCGGCATCATAGTAAACGGCGCCGGTAACGGGATTGTAGACGATGCGGTCGTCGGCATCGTGGGCCTTGGTCGCCCCTGCCGCCGTGTAGAACTGCGCTGCGGACAGCGCGGTGTCGACATCGCCCGACAGTCCTTGAAAGGTCAGCTTGCTCAGCAGGATCTGGTCGCCCTGGGCATGGCTGAAATCGGTGATGAGATCGCGGTCGGCAGACGAAGCGAAGCCGAACAGCGAGAACAGGTCAGCACCCGTGCCGCCCGTCAGCGTATCACGCCCGCTGCCGCCGTCGAGGCGGTCGTTGCCTGCCTTGCCGAGAATGATGTCGTTGCCGCTAAGCCCGATGATCTCGTTCGCGCCGGTGTTGCCGGTAAGCCTGTCGTCGAAGGCGGACCCATAAAGGCGATCGAAGCTGGAAAGCGTATCGGTCCCCGCTCCGATGGTATCCTGCGCGATGGTGATGCGCAGGTCCACGGTCACGCCGGTGTCGGCGTTCTGGTAGGACACGGTATCGACGCCCGCGTTGCCATAGAGCAGGTCGTCACCCCGGCCGCCTTCAAGCTGGTCGTCGCCCGCGCCACCGTAGATCCTGTCGTTGCCGTCCCCGCCATAGATCAGGTCTCCGCCGCCATAGCCGTAGATCACATCGTTGCCGGCATAGCCGGACACCGCGTCGACCTGCTCGGACAGAAGGAACCGGTCATTGCCGGAAAAGGCCTTTGCCAGCAGAGCGAGGTCATCCTGGTTGTCGATGGTGTTCTGCGCCGCGCCCACTTCGGCGCCCTTCAGCGCGATGCCCTGAACGCTTTAGGCTGGCGTGGTGAAGGTGTTCAGCTTGCCGACGAAGTCGAAAATCCCGTTGACGATACCGGCGGAAAGGACCGTGCCCGTTCCGCGCGCAAGGC
The DNA here is from genome assembly GCF_025938155.1 of Novosphingobium sp. KCTC 2891. Lineage (GTDB taxonomy): Bacteria > Pseudomonadota > Alphaproteobacteria > Sphingomonadales > Sphingomonadaceae > Novosphingobium. The sequence continues at coordinate 318,306 of NZ_JAPCZG010000001.1, forward strand.
CGGTCCCGCAGTAGATGCTGTGATACGCGTCGTGTGCCGGGGATGACGACGTGGATCCGAATAGCTTTTTGCGCAGTCCAGGCCGTGCGCCCAGCCTATTGCGAATGAAATCGCACCCTCATCCGTGCCACGAGGCGTGTGCCACTGGCCTGTCGGACATCCACCTCGACAAGCGCGGTCCGCCGGGTGCGTGATACGATACGGGCGTGCAAGTCTGCGGGTTCCGGCAGGCCCGACCGAAGGTAATCCACCGACAGCTGGATGATGCGCCAGCCGTCGGGCGGTGCGAGCGCGGCACGCGCGGACGCGGCGCCGGCCGCGGCAATCGCGCCGCCGTGCAGGGCAAGCGGATCGCGCGATCCCGCAAGGTTGACGCGGTAGGGAAGGCGATGGTCCGTTTCGCCAAGGGGTTCGAGCCCGAGCCCTGCGTAGACGTCCGCAGCTTCCAGTTCCTCGATGATCTGCTCGCCGACTTTGGCAGGGTCCGCGATCGGCCGGGTGGTCGAGGCGCCTGCATCGCCGGGATAGCTGCCCAAGGCAAAGTCGACCGATCCGCGGGCAACTTCCCGTCCATCCGGCTGCACCACGGTCACGGAGGTCTGTCCCAAGCCACCGGCGTCGGCCAGAAGCGCGGCGTCGAACGCAAGACAGGCACCGCGCGCGGGTGCAAGAAAGGTCAGGCTCAGGCTGACCGTGGCATGGGGAAACGCCAGGCCGAGCCGCGACCAGATGGCCACGCTGCCCGCCTGGTCCGCCACCGCGGCGATGATCCCTTCGCAAAAGCGATCATCGCCCGGCTGGATGGCGAAGGCGCCGCGAAAGGGGACGGTCGAGCGGGCCGTTCCGCCGCCGCACCGGGTGGCCGTCATCCCGATCGCTCGCGCGAACGGGATGCCTTGGAGCCGCTCGGTTGCGGCCGCGCCGCCAAGGTCGTCAGCGAGGTCGGTTTCGGGCGCAAGGCTCATGCCGCGTCTCCGGCCCGCGCCGTTATCGCCGCATGCCAGGGACGAGCGCGACCGGGGTCTGGGCCTTGCCCCAATAGGCATCGCGGATCAGGCGCTTGTATAGCTTGCCGGTCTGATGGCGGGGCAGTTCCTGCATGAAGTCGATCTGGCGCGGGGTCTTTACGTGCGACAGGCGCTCGCGGAGCCAGACGGACAGTTCCTGCGCGAGTTCCGGACCCGCGTTGGCCCAGTCCATCGGCTGGATCACCGCGACGACCTGTTCGCCCATCTCCTCGTGCGGGGCGCCGACCACGGCGGCGTCGGCGACCCCGGGATGGCCGACCAACAGGTTCTCGATTTCCTGCGGGTAGATGTTCACGCCGCCCGAGATGATCATGAAGCTCTTGCGGTCGGTGAGGTAGAGGTAGCCCTCCTCGTCGAGCCAGCCCACATCGCCCAGCGTTGTCCAGCCATGCTTGTTGATCGAATCTGCGGTCTTGGCCGGATCGCCATGATATTCGAACGCGTTGCCACCGGCGAAGAACACCGCGCCTTCGGTGCGGGGGGGCAGCGCATCGCCGGCCTCGTTGCAGATCTTCACTTCAGCGGTCAGGCCCTTGCCGACCGAGCCCTTGTGCGCGAGCCATTCTTCCGAGTTGATCACGCAGAAGCCGTTGCCTTCGGTGCCGGCGTAATACTCGTTGATGATCGGCCCCCACCACGCGATCATCGCCTCCTTGACCGGGATCGGGCAGGGCGCCGCAGCGTGGAACACGGCTGTCAGCGAGGACAGATCGTAGCGTGTGCGCACGTCCTCGGGCAGCTTGAGCATCCGGATGAAGTGGGTCGGTACCCATTGCGCAGTGGTCACCTTGTGGTGTTCGATTGCGCGCAGCGCCGCTTCGGCGTCGAAATTCTCCATCATGACGACAGTGCCGCCGATGGCCTGGACCGCCATCGACCAGCCGAGCGGTGCGGCATGGTAGAGCGGGGCGGGGGACAGGTAGATGGAGTCCGCCGTCCAGCCGTAGAGCGCCGCGCCCAGCGTCGCGAGCGTGTTGGGGGCCGCGATATCGGGGTCGATCGCGCCGGCACGCTTGACGCCCTTGGGCCGGCCGGTCGTACCGGACGAATAGAGCATAGCGCTGCCCGCGGTTTCGTCCGTGATCGGCGTGGTCGGATGACCGGCGCGGGCGGCCTCGAAGCTGGCGAACGCTCCCACTGGCTCGCCCAGCACGTAGAGCTGCGGGCAGGATGCCATCGCGGCCGCTGGCGCGGCTACCTCCATCAGCGCCGCCGACGCGACGAACGCCTTGGCGCCGCAATCGTCGAGGATGTACGCCACCTCGTCAGCCGTGAGCTTTGACGAGATGCAGGTAAAGCGCAGCCCGGACCGCTGCGCCGCCCACAGCAATTCATAATAGCGCGGGTGGTTGTCGATGAAGAACGCGATGCCGTCGCCCGCTTCCAGCCCGATCGCGCGGAACAGGTGCGCGCCCTGGTTCGAGCGTTCGTCCAGTTCGCGATAAGTGACCGTCTCGCCCGTGCCGGCCATGATATACGCGGGCTTGTCTGGTGTCGCCTGCGCGTGAAGCGTGGGGTGCATCTCAATTCTCCCGTTGATCATGGTCTTGTTGGCCACGAGCGATGCGGCATTGGATCAAATGAATGATGGCTTGGCAATCCAGGCCTGCCCCAAGCCGCATCGCCGCGACCCCGCCGTGCCCGCCGTTATCGCCATCGGCGTGACGGGGGGCAGGGCCGGGACGGGATGAGGCGAGGCCTGCAAGGACTACCCCTTGGCGCCATCCAGGAATTCGGAGAATCCCGCTGGTGCGTAGGGACCGATGGCCACCTGTTCGAGCACGCCGATGCCGGTCCGCTCGCCGTCGCTGGCGCGAACGACTTGCTGCACGTGCAGGTTTTCGGGAGCGAGCGGATCGAGCTGGCGTGGATCGAAGGATTCGCCCCCGATTTCGAGCTCGCCTTTCCACATGCCCTGGCCCCACACCGGATGGCCATAGCCGAGCCCCTTCATCTGGAACTTCAGGATCGGATCGAGAGAGATCGTCCGCACCTTGCCGTCGAGGTGCACCAGGTCGATTTCGGCAGACTTGGCGAGCCGGGTGCCCGGCACATAGGCAACCCGGTGCCGCGCGGTCGCCATGCGCTGGTCAAGACCGTCCTCGACGCCGGGGACGGCGGCTTCGCTGGCGTAGAGCGGCGCGATGATCCCTTCGCGGACCAGGGCTTCGCCTTGCGGGCCATCGAAGAAGATCGCGTGGGTAATATGGTCGTCCCAGGCGATGGGCGCCCACAGGAAGAAGGCGCTGCCCGGCGGCGTTGGCGCGCCCCCGCTATCGGGTTCGCCCATCCTTCGCACGCCCCACGACCGGTCCTTGGTGCCGCGGCACATGGCGTCATCGACCACGATGTCTCCATCCGGGGTGTGGATCGTGCCGCTCCAGCGCCCGAACTGGTCGAAACGGGTGCTGTCCATGATGCGGCGGGCGCCTGACCACAAAGTCTGCCGCGCCTCCTGGATCGAAGCCGTGCGCGTCGAGAAGGTCAGGTCGCAGGAAAGGCCGCTGGCATTGTCATCGAGAATGACGCGGGTGCGGCGCATGGGCTCGATGATTTCGAGGCGGAACGGCCCGACACTCATGTCGGTGCGTTCGAGCGGGGCGCGGCGCGAGCCATAGAAGCAGTGCTGCTGCTCGCCGGGGCGAACGGTGCTGAAGGCGCAGTCCATGATCCCGCGGTGCGGGTATATCGCCATGCCGATGCCGAAATAATACGAGCCGTCCTGAGCATATCCGTTGAACCAGGTCCGGTCATAGGCATTGCGATCGCTGGTCGCGAGAACGGCCAGCGGCTCGGGGGTCTGATGGACCGGGAAGTCGTCGAGTTTGTTCAGCATCACCAAATCCTTGGCTGGGGGGCTGGGGTAATCTTGCGTCAAAAGGCCGCTGCTGCATCGGCATTCTTCGCCGGATCGAACGGGGACCTGGCCATGCCGGCATCGCTCCTGAAATTGTCCTGCCGGGCAGTCTTTGCGCAACCGAGCGTTTGCATTCCCCTCCTTTGGGAGGGTGCGGGCGTGTTGATCCTGACCGCAACTTGATGCGGCAAGCCCTCACTCGGCTGACAGGAGCCTCACATGACCACCGGCGGCAGCCCCCTCGAACAGGCATCGCTCTATCTCGGCGGCGTCTACGCGCCCGTGATGGACGAGGTTACCGCGACCGACCTGACCGTGATCGGCGAGATCCCGCGCGATCTCAACGGCATGTTCGTGCAGAACGGCGCAAACCCTCGCTTCCATCCCAACGCCGGACATTCGTGGTTCGACGGCGACGGCATGGTCCATGGGGTCCAGATCGATGATGGCAAGCCGGTGTTTCGCAGCCGCTGGATCAAGACCGAGGGCCTGGCCGAAGACATCGCCGCCGGTCACGCCACGTATGTCGGATCGCTCGCCAAGCCCGGCGCGGGCAAGCGCCACAAGAATGTCGCCAACACCGATCTCGTCTACCATTCGGGCCGGCTCCTGGCGCTGTGGTGGGAAGGCGGCGATCCCCACGAACTGTCGCTGCCCGACCTGCAGACCAGGGGCACCTTCACCTACAACAACACGCTGAAGGGCGGGCTGACCTCGCACGCCAAGATCGACCCGAAGACCGAGGAACTGTTTTTCATCTCGTGGTCGCCGCGCCCGCCGTTCCTGCACGTGGGCGTGGCGAGCAATGCCGGGCAGATCACCCGCCACACGCCGATAGATCTGCCGGGGCCGCGCGTGCAGCACGACATGGCGATCAGCGACCGCTTCATCTGCGTGTTCGATTTTCCGCTGATGATGGACTTCAAGCGGCCCGGCCAGGATACGCTCGGGTTCGTGCTCAACGACGAAGCCCCTGCGCGCATCGGACTGGTCGACCGGCACGATCTTGACGCACCGGTGCGCTGGTTCGAGGCCAGCCCGTGCTTCATGTGGCACCTTTCATCGGCGTGGGACGAGGGGGACGAGTTCGTCCTTGTCGGTGCGCGCATCGCCGGCGCGACCCGCGTCGACAAGCGGGGGCAGGTCCACGCCGACCTGCCGCTGGTCGACGGGGAGCACCGTTTCGATTCGCATCCCTACATGTGGCGGCTCAATTTGCGCACGGGCGCCGTCGTCGAACGCCAGATCGATGATGCTTTCGTAGAGTTCCCGCGTGTCAACGATGCCAACATCGCGTCGGGGGCGCGCTACAGCTACATGGCGCAGATCAAGACCGACGAGCCCACGCTGATGGCCAACGGCCTCTTGAAGTATGACCTCGTGTCCGGCGCGCGGGATCGTCTTGCTTTTCCCGACCATCATGTCGGCTACGAGGCGTGCTTCGTCCCGCGCGATGGCGGATCGGGCGAGGATGACGGCTATGTCGTCGGGTTCGTCACCAATCGCACCGACATGGCATCGGAGTTCTGGATCACCCCATCGCGGGCGCTCGCCGACGGCCCGGTCGCGCGCATCAGGTTGCCGCAGAAGGTGCCGCCCAAGTTCCATGGCCGGTGGCTGCCCGCCAGCGTGCTGTCCTGATCGCAATCGAGCGAGAAACACCATGAACCATGAATTCGAAACACTGCGCCTGACGATCGAGCAGGGCGTTGCGCGGCTGACCCTGATCAACGGTGCCAAGGGCAACCCGCTGGGCCGTACGCTCGGCCGTGAACTGCGCGATGCGGCCATCATCCTCGATGAGACGCCCGGCCTTCGCGTGGTCATCCTGACTGCAGAGGGCAAGAATTTCTGTGTCGGGGGCGATCTTACCGTGTTCGCCGCCGAGGAGAACCTGTCTGCTGCGGTCAAGACGATGACGGCCGATTATCACGCGGCGCTCTCCAAGTTGCTGCGGATGGATGCGCCGATCATCACGGCGGTGCAGGGGGCGTGCGCTGGGGCCGGGGTCGCGCTCGCGGCGCTTGGCGACATCGTCGTGGCGTCTGCCAGTTCGCACTTCACGATTGCCTATACCGCGATCGGCTTTTCGCCGGACGGTGCCTCGACCTTCATCCTGCCGCGCCTGATCGGCCTTCGGCGTTTCCAGGAACTGGTCCTGACCAATCGCCGGATTGCCGCGACGGAAGCTGCCGCCATCGGGCTGGTGACCGAGATCGCGGAGGATGACGCGTTGGCGGCACGGGGCGAGGAACTGGCGCAGGTCGTCGCGGCCGGTCCGACCCGCGCGTTCGCGGCCACCCGCCGCCTCCTGCTGGAAACTTTCGGCGCATCGCCCGAAGCGCAGATGGAATGGGAAGCGCGGCTGTTGTCCGAGCAATGCCGGACCGACGATGTGCGCGAAGGCGTCAGCGCGGCCCTGGCGCGGCGGCGGCCTCACTTCACCGGGCGGTGAGGGGGCGGCTTACAGGTCCATGCCCAGCCGGCGGGCCTGGACGAAGGCTGCGGTTCGCGACCTGACCGACAGCTTGGCGAATATGTTCTTGAGGTGCCACTTCACCGTGGTCACCCCGATGGTCATGCGCGCGGCGATGTCGGCATTGGCGAGGCCCTGCGCGGCGAGGGCGAGCACCCGGCGCTCGGTATCGGTCAAGGCGACGGGATCGATCGGCGCATCCCGTTCCATCGATGGCAGGTCGATCGCAGGCTGTCGCCGGCCTGCCCGGCGCCCCAGCTCGCTGATCGCGGCGACCGTGGCGGCGCTGTGCGTGTCGGCCGTATCGTGCGCACGGGCGACCAGCGCGTCGAGAAGCGGTGCCAGAAGCATATGCTCGTCGGCGATGCTGGAAAGGTATCCTGCGTCGGCCATCGTCGCAATCGCGGACCACGCCTGCCGCATCGCCCGGTTCGTGTCGCCGCGGCGGGCCAGCGCGCCGGCGTAGATCAGCGAGGCTTCCCCCCAGCAAGCGATGCGATTGACGCGCAGCGCCGCCGACTGGATCGGCTGGACCAGCGAGATGGCGCGCCGGGGATCGCCGCAGCGCGCGTGGTAGCGCGCGAGTGCGAGGCGCGCGGTCTCGACATACGACGGGCATAGCTGCTGCGCGACCGCATCGTTGCAGACGGCATCGAGCTCGATTTCCAGCGACGGCAGCAAGGCTTCGCCCGGCGCCTGCAGGATCAGCGCCGCGCGGAGGAGCCGCACAAGGCGCCGGGCACGCTCGCCATGGCGGGATGCCATCAACGCTTCGGCTTCCTGCAACACCTGCAGGACCGCCGAAAACTCCGCGTCGCGCGCGGCCAGTCGTGCCGCCGTGCCCCAGCCGTAAAGCGATGTCTCGACGACACTGTGGCGAACGCCTGCGCGCAGCGAAGACCGGATCAGCTGCTGCGCCCTGTCGGTCTGTCCCAGCTCGTAGGCCAGCGCCGCGCGCACGAGGTCCATCGTGTGCCGGATCATGCCCGTAGCATGCGCGGCATCGAGCACCTGCGCCGCGCCGCCTACCTGCCCGTAGGCGAACTTGTGGGCGGCGGCGATGATCGACAGCCAGCCATCGAGGAAGGGGGCCCGCGCCTTGGCAACGTCCGTGCGGGCGATCCCCAGAGCGCGGTAAGCGCCGCTGCTGTCGCGTTCGGCGGTGCACGACCAGAACAGCGCGATCGCGGCGACGGCGCGGTAACGTGGATCGACCAGCGGATGGCGTTCGAGCCAGCGTGGGGCCTCGGTCCGGACCGAATGGAACCGTTCGAGGCCGAAATTTACGCTGATTCCGATGGCTTCCAGCCGTACGCGCTCGTCCTCGCCGAGCTGCGGCGCGCTGTAGGCCTGATCGACAAGCGCGGCGGCCCCGGCAAAATCGCCGGCAAAGATCGATCCGAGCGCCAATTCCGCGGCGAGCGACGACATTTGCGCCGCATCCTTGGGCAGGCTTGCGATCAGTTGGCGAAAGCTGGCCACCTCGCCCCGGCCGGTGATCAGGTCATCGGCAAAGCGGCGCAGGATTTCGATGGCCTTGCCTGCATGGCCGGACTCCGAGAAAAGCCGCGCGGCCTCCAGCCACTCGCCGCGCGCGCCGGCGACTTCGGCGAAGCGGGCGGTCAAGGCGTGATGGCGTTCGGCATCGCCCTGGCGCGCCAGGCCATTGAGGTAGTCGCGGAACAGCGGGTGCAGGCGCTGGCGATCGCCGTTGCGGTCGATATCGAGGACAAAGCCGCAATCGCGCACCGCCGCGCGCAGCAAAGGCCCGCCATCGGCGCGGCCGGTTGCGGCACGCACCACGTCTTCGCTCACCTCGTGGAGCGGCGCGATATCGCGCAACAGGTCGCCGACGCCGGGCGCCAGGTTCGGCATCACCTGTTGCCCGAAATAGGCCGCCAGATCGCGGTCGCGGCCCGAAAACGATCGGGCCAGATCGGCCGGCGCATGGCCTTGGCGCAGCAAGGTGCGAACGACCATCCACGCGCCCGCCCAGCCGCCAGCGCGTTCATTCAGGGCGCGCAGAAAACGCTCGGGGATCTGTCCGGCCAGATCTGCGCCCAGGAATTCGCGTACTTCCGCATCCGCCAGCGCAAGGTCGTGCATGCCGAACTGGCCGACCTCGCCGCGCATCCGGTTGATGGCGAAGAAGGCATCGAGGCATCGATCCGACGTCACCAGCCAGCGCTGTCCGGCCATGACCGCCGCTTCGATGTCCTGCGCCACTTGCGCCTGTCGTTCGGGGGCGAGACGGCCGAAATTCTCGATGATCTGCACCGACGGAAAATCGTCCAGTTCGGCCATGCGTGCGCGAACCTGCCGCACCAGCGTGGCCTTGCCGCTGACCGGCGGCGCGACGATCAGCGTGATGGGATGCACGCGCAGCGCGGCCAGCACGGCCTCGCGCAGCGCGGTACGCGCGACCTCGGTGGCCGCCCTTGTGGTTCGACTATGCTGCCCCATGACCCGGTGGGTTCGCTGCGCCTCGTGTGATCTCCATGCCCCCTCCTAAAGGTGGGGGCCGATCATCGAAAGCCATGTTGTTGATCGTGCGGTAAAGGGAGGCCCCGCGTGATCGATCTCGACGAGCAATACCTCAGCGGCGAGCACAAGGAACTGCGCGCCCAGTTGCGCAAATTCATCGCTGCCGAAATCGTCCCTGCCGCGGCTGCATGGGAGAACCTGGGAACGCTGCCGCACGCGGTCTTCGCGCGGATGGGCGAACTCGGACTGCTCGGCGTCTCGATGCCCGAAGCCTTTGGCGGCGCGGATTTCGATACGCTCGGCACCGTCGTCTTCGGCGAGGAACTGGGGCGATCCGGCTTCGGGGGATTCATGAGCGCGATCAGCGACCACGCGGATATCACCGCGCCGGTGATCAAGCGCAACGGCACGCCCGAGCAGTTGCAGCGCTGGCTTCCCGATATCATCGCCGGCCGGCGGATCGCCGGCCTCGCCGTGACCGAGCCGGGCGGCGGATCCGACCTTGTCCGCATGAAGACGACCGCCGTTCGCGACGGCGACCATTACGTGCTCAACGGCCAGAAGACGTTCATCACCAACGCCCTGTCAGGCGAGATTTTCGTCACGGTCGCGCGGACCGATCCGGAAGCCAAGGGCGCTGCCGGGTTCTCGCTGTTCGTTATCGAAAAGGGCGCGCCCGGCTTCACCACCGGCGCGCCGTTCAGCAAGACGGGCTGGTCCAGCTCCGACATGAGTGATCTGTTCTTCGACGATTTTCGCGTCCCCGCGGCGAACCTGCTCGGCGAGGAAGGGCGCGGCTTCTACCTGATGATGCAGGGCATCGAAAACGAGCGGTTGAGTATCGGCGCGCAATGCGTGGGCATGGCCGAACGCGCCATCGAGATCACGCTCGATCATCTCAAGCAGCGCCAGGCCTATCGCGGGACGTTGTGGGACCTGCAGGTGATCCGCCACGATATCGCGCGGCTCGTCAGCGAGTTGAGCGCCGCCAAGCTCCTGCTCTACCATGCGGCGGTGAAAAAGAGTCGCGGTGAAAGCGTCCGGCTTGAAGCGACCATGGTCAAGGCGACCCTGCCCGAGCTGCTGAAGCGGGTGGTCGACGTTTGCGTCCAGCATCACGGTGCGTCAGGTTACATGCGCGGGACCGAGATCGAGCGGCTGGGGCGCGACGCGCGCCCCCATTCGCTAGGCGGGGGCGCATCGGCCGTCATGCTCGACGAGGTTGCCAAGCTGCTCTGATCGCGTGCGGCCGTTCTGCTCCACGGCGATGCCGGTCAGGCAAGGGTGGCCAGAAAGGCTTCGCCGTCGCGCCACAGCTGTTGCTGTCGTTCGGGGGCGAAGCGGTTCCATGTGGCCACCATTTGCGTCATGCGCGGGTTGCGGGCAAGCCGCTCCCGGTGGCGGGCAATGAAATGCCAGTAGAGCAGATTGAACGGGCACGCCTTTGGCCCCGCCTTGGCCTTCACATCGTAGGCGCAAGACCCGCAATAGTCGCTCATCCGGTTGATATAGGCCCCGCTCGCGGCATAGGGTTTGGAGGCGAGCAGGCCGCCGTCGGCAAACTGGCTCATGCCGATCGTGTTGGGCAGTTCCACCCATTCATAGGCGTCGGCATAGACCGCCAGATACCATTCATGCAGTTCGTGCGGGTCTATCCCGGCCAGCAGCGCGAAATTGCCGGTGACCATCAATCGCTGGATATGATGTGCGTAGGCCTCCTCGCGCGTCTGGCTGATGCAGGCGCGCATGCACGCCATGGGCGTGTCGGCACTCCAATAGAAAGCCGGCAGCGGGCGATGGGCGTCCAGCGCGTTGGATGCCGCGTAATCCGGCATGCGCCACCAATAGATGCAGCGCACAAATTCGCGCCAGCCGATGATCTGGCGGATGAAACCCTCGGCGCTGTTAAGGGGCACGCGGCCGGCACGCCACTCGGCCTCGACCGCCTGGGCCATGGCCAGCGGATCGAGCAGGCCGACATTGAGATAGGGCGAGATCACCGCGTGGCAGAGGAACTTGTGCGCCGACAGCATCGCGTCCTGATAGGTTCCGAAATCGCGCAGGCCCGTCGCCAGGAAGTGCGCAAAGGCGGCTTCTGCCTGGGCGCGGGTCGTGGCGAACCAGAAGGGTTCCAGATCGCCGAAATGATCAGGAAACCTGTGCGCGACCAGATCGAGCACCTCCAGCGTGATGGCATCCGGCGCAAAGCGCAGCGGCTGGGGCAGCAGCAGGGCACTGTCTGCGGGCTGGCGATTGTCGGAATCGAAGTTCCATTGGCCACCGGCTGGTTGATCGCCTTCCATCAGCAGCCCGGTCTTGCGGCGCATCAGGCGATAGAAATGCTCCATCCGCATGGTCTTGCGGCCGTCTGCCCATTGGGCGAAGCCTTGGCGGTCGGCCAAAAAGCGGTCGTCAGGCAGGATGCTGGTGTCGGGCCATGCGGCCATCTCCTGCATCAGCCGCCATTCGCCCGGCTCCGTTACCAGCGTTTGGGTCATGCCATGCCGCGCCAAGGCGCGCTGCACCTCGCCCGCCAGAGAGCCGGTGTTTGCCGGATCGTCCAGCCGCACGTAATCCACCCGCCAGCCCGCCGCCCGCAATTCCTCGGCAAAGTGGCGCATCGCGGCGAAGACGAAGGCGATCTTCTTCACATGGTGGCGCACATACGTGGCCTCGGCCATGACTTCGGCCATCAGCACCACATCGCGCGCCCGGTCGCCCTCGCGCAGGGCGGAGAGGCGGGGCGTCAACTGATCTCCCAGGACAAGGATGAGGCGCTCGGTCATGACGGCGCCTCTACCCGCAATGCAGGTGTGATGAAGCCTGTCCAAGAGTGCCGATAGCCCTACCGTCGATATTCAGCCCGGCTCAGTCCCGGGGCGTGCGTCGGCGTTGCTGGCGGCTGTCAGTTGCCGTCCGCATCGACCACGAACACCATGGGCTTGCCGCGCGATGCGGGCTCCCACCCAGCCAGCAGAGCAGCCCGGATTCCCCGGGAGACAATGGCATCGTTGATCTGGAGGCGGCCCCGCGGCATGCCTTTCAGCAAGCGCTTCGGCGGAGGAAATTCGAGCAAGGCGCCGCGCTGCGTATCCTTCTGGAGCAGGGCAACCGTCATGCCCTGCCAGCCATCGTAATCGCCCCACTGCGGCTCGCGCCGCAGTTCCCACTCATATTGGAACCCGTCTACCTCGACGACACCGGCAAGCTTGTGGATATTGGACATGTTGCCATTCCTAGCATGTTTGTGACCGCAAACCACGGGGATGCGAACCTATTGGCATCCATCAGCGAACGACTGCCAACATTCGACATCAATCGTATCAACGGGATTCAAGCGGTACCTGCATTGATGAAGTCTGCGGCGCTATCAACGCCTGCCTGGCGCGTGTGCGGTTTTATGACGGCTGGCGAAATGGGGCTTGGCGGAGCGGGAGTCCTTAGAACGTATCGTCTAGCCGCATTCACTTTCATCTATCCCTTATTCAACTTTTCCTTGAATTTCCTAGGGCTTGCAAGGTGGAGGCTCTAGAAATCGTCTAGCCGCATTCACTCACTTACGCTACATTGCACCAGCGGAAAGTATGAAAGCGGATGATGAAAATCTATGGCTGAGCACACCCTGAACCGGCTGAAGGAGAAGCAGGTCGCCAACGCGCCGGAGGGGAAGCGGCTACCAGATGGGGGCGGCCTTTGGCTATCGACCATCCGCGGCAAGTCCTGGGTCTTCGTCTATACGCGGGACGGAAAGCGTCGCGAGATCGGGCTAGGCTCTTGCAAGGCCGTCACCTTGAAGGAGGCGCGGCGGCTTGCTGCTGAGGCGCGCGACACGCTTAAGGACGGCCGCGAGCCGGTCTCACCGCGCAAGGCTGCGAAGGCCAAGGCTGAACCGGCTGAAGCGGAAGCTGCGCCTGTCACGTTCGGCGACTATGCCGAGACGTATATCTCCCGAGTGGAAGGCGGATGGAAAAGCCCTGTGCATCGGCAGCAGTGGCGCCAGTCGCTACGCGACCATGCCGCCGCGCTTCAGGGCAAGGCGCTGCCGGACATCACGACTGCGGACGTTCTTGCGGTGCTAGAACCTATCTGGCAGGCCAAGCCGGAAACCGCCAGCCGCGTTCGGGGAAGGATCGAAAAGGTTCTATCGGCCGCACTCGCCGAGGGGCTTATCCCGCGTCCCTATGAAAATCCGGCACGCTGGAAAGACCATTTGGAGCACAGTCTAGGCGGACGAAAGAAGCTAGTCCGGGGGCATCATGCCGCGCTGCCCTATGAAGACGCGCCGGCATTCATGGCAGCATTGCGGAAGCGTTCGGCATTGGCTGCGCAGTGCCTTGAATTCACGATCCTAACTGCCGCGCGCAGCGGTGAAGCGCTAGGCGCGACTTGGGGCGAAATCGACCTAGACAAAGAGCTTTGGACCATCCCAGCCGATCGGATGAAGGCCAAGGCAGAGCATCGCGTCCCGCTGTCGCCTGCGGCAATCGAGATCCTGAAGGAGCTGCTGCCCGAAAAGCCTAAGCCGGATGCCAAGGTTTTCGCGATCAACGGCGCCGCGCGGTCGAATATGGCAATGGCAATGCTGCTGCGCCGGATGGGGCGCGGTGAACTGACAGTGCATGGCTTCCGGTCGACCTTCCGGGACTGGGCTGGAGACGCCACCGGACACGCTCACCAGATCATTGAAGCCGCGCTTGCACATACGATTCAGAACAAGGCTGAGGCGGCATATCGGCGACGCGACGCTCTCGAAAAGCGGCGCGCGCTAATGGTCGAATGGGCCGACTATCTCGCGAAGCCGAACGAAGGGGCTGCCGCATGACAGAGGCGACCGGCTGGCAGCGGTTCTTCCCGCTATTCCTGCGACACGGACTCCTTCCTGAGCCGGAAGCGGTGAAGCGTCTGAGCGAAGAGCTAACGCGCGAACTTGCGGAGATGGAGGCGAAATCGTCGCACGCGGCAGGCGTTCACAATGCCGCTGAATGGGCAAACCTGAAGCGCCAGCGCGAAGAGGCCATGATTGCCGAAATCGAGGCCGCCCGGCTCGACATTGGCAACTATCCCGAATGGGCGCCAACGGGCGAAGACTGGATGCGCCTAGCGATCGGTCTCGCAATCAAGCACGGGGAGCCAGGTTTCGCATTCACGGCGCCGGAGACCGACGAAACGGCCGAACAGAACTGGCACAGGGACCGGCTGCTAGAGGCAATCATGGCGGCCGAAGAAATGCCTGCCGACGCGGCAGCAGAGAAGGCGGAAGCATACATAGCAAAGCAGCAGGCGGCGGGGCAGGGCCTGGAGTATGGCAAGCGATATTCAGCCGACTATCTAAAAGGCGGCTTCGCGGCACGAAATAAGGCGCGTCGGGACGGTCGACAGGTCGATAAGAAATATCGGAGCAAGACTCCATCCTACATTGATTTCCTTCTGTTCTATCAGGAGCACTTCGAAACCATGTTGGAAGAAGCAAGGGCACTGAATCAACCCGAAGTTGATTAGAAACAAGAGGCGAGCAGAGCCGCTTTTTTTCTAATCGTCTCGAATCCACTTTCGCTTTTGCAGCCGGAATTCGCCGGCTCACTGAACGAAGGGATTCGGAATGGAAATCGGGAACCCTGCAGCGCCGTGGGCCGGACTCCCGGCGACTGGACCGCTGCTGCCGCTGAAAGAGGCGGCGCAATACATCGGCTACAGCCTCAGCGGCTATTACGCGGCTGCCGCGCGCGGCGAACTGCCGCCGATGATCAAGATGGGCCGCGGACAAGGCGGCCGCGTTGCAGTACCGCGCCCTTGGCTTGATGCGCTGATTGCGGCCCGCGCCAGTGAAGGCGGCGCCGTATGATTGCGACCGGGAACCCGCCGCTGCGGTTCAGCCCGGACCGCGAAACCCTAGAGCGACTCAAGATTGCCGCCCTCGCCGACCTCGCCAAGGCTGGACTCGTAAAGGCCGATGAAATCGAGCGGCTTGTCGCAGGACCGTGCGACGCTGTGCTCGACCGGATGTTTCAGCACTGCGGTTGCATTCGTGTCCGGTGCGCCAATGGGCAGATCCTGGAGATTTACCCTGGAGGCACGCTGCAATGAGCGCGCATGATCAACGGCGCCGCGTCGCCGCTGCCGAGGAACGGGTTAACCTGGCACTCGCAGAACTGAGCGCGCCGAACCCCTTTGCAACCGGCACATTCCGCCACTTCCGCGAAGCAGAAGACCGCCACGAAGCCCTAGTGAACGCGGAAGCAGACCTGCTGCGCGAACAGGCCAAACTTTCCGCAATGGAGCAAAACCAATGAGCGAAACTGCCGATTATATCGCGCAGGCGCGGGCGGCCGTGGAAGCCGTCGACGCCAGCGAACAAGCCGCAAGGGCGGCACGAAGCAAGATTGCCGAACTGCAGCGGCTGGAGCGCAGCGAGCAGGCCGAACGGGAAAAGCTGCGCGCCCTGGAAGACGAAGCCGAGGCCCTGCGCCAGCTTGATGGCGAGGAAGCCGCGCCGGCAGACAAGGAACGGCTTAAGCGGCTCGCGGCCCTGGACAAGTCAGTCCCTGCCCGCGCCGCTGCCATTCGGATGCAACAAGGCCGTGTTGCCGCCGCGGAAGACGAACTGCGAAAGGCGCGTGCTGCCCTGGCAGGGCCGGCGCTTCACGTCATCGCCGATCTACAGCGCAACGCGACGGATGGAATCCGATCGATCATGGCGCAACTGGCGCCGGAATTTGCGCAGCTCATTGCGGCAGACCAGATCCGGAACGCGCTGCTAGGCGACCGTTTCACGGTTCCGGACGGCTGCCCGCTGCCGATCGGCGGACTCCGTATCGTCGAAAACTTCAACAAGTCGCTGCCGGACCGCCTGAAGGCGCCCGAACTGGCAGACCGGCTTGTGTTCGACGCGGCGCGCGCGGTTTCTTCCGAAATCCTCACTCAGATCAAAGGGTAAGCAGTCATGGCAAAGCGTAGCGTTATCGCCCTGTGCAAAATCACCACGTCCGACCCGGACGCGCAGATGGAATTCAGCGGGCAGTATGACGAACAGGGCAATCCGGTTCTGAAGAAGCAGATGTATTCGATCCTGGCCGGCAGCCTGTTCCAGATGGACGAAGGCGACCCGGACTTCCTGCCGTTCATCGAAAACGAAGTCATCCGGCTCGCGACCGACCTGGAAATTCAGCACGGGCGGGCAATCGACTGACCGGCTGAAGACACTCCCTCAAAAGCGAAGGACAAGCCGTCATGGCAAAGCGTAGCGTTGTCGCAAATCACCTCATTGTCGCATCCGACCCGGACCCCAAGATGGAATTCACGGGGCAGTATGACGACAAGGGCGAACCGGTTTTGCAGAAGCAGACCTATTCAATCGAGCCCGGAACCGTGTTCGAGATGGACGAAGCGGACCCTGATTTCCTGCCTTTCCTTGAACAGGAAACCATCCGGCTCGCGACCGACCTGGAAAGTGAACGCGGCCGAGCAATCGAGGCTTGAGCGGTGCTCACCATGCGCGCGCCACAGGAAATCGCTAGGCATCGCGTTCGGCGGAAGGTCAACGCGAACGCCAAGGATCGGCGCAGTTCTTTGCAGGGGCAGGAGCCGACAGAGCCTCAGCCGTGGAAGCAGGCCGTATGGCTGGAGTCCGCCGTGTCGCACCTGGACGGCGTGCCGCTGCCTTCGCGCTTCCTGCGCCGGTTGATCGGGGCGCGGCAGTGAAGCTGCGCGGCTGGAATCGCTGGCAACGCAGCCGGCGCAAAGAGCTGCGACAGGTCCGCGGCATTCCGCTGAACCTGGCAACGTTTATCGCGCTGAATGAAGCCCGCTGCCGCGCTCGCATAGCCGACGTGATCGGGAAGAAGCGAGCCGAGACGCTGCGCCTGATTGTCTGCCGAGGTTTCGAGCACGGCGCGCATTCTGACGTTCAGTTCCTCATTGCGACCCGTTTGGACCGGCGGACGCGCGAAGAACTGAACGGCATCCCTGAGCTACTGTGGCCGATCGAACTGCGGCCATAGCCCTGAAAAAAGAAACGGCAGCCGGAAAGGTGAAGAACCGGCCGCCGTCTCGCTGTCAAAGGTATAGTAGCAGTGCCCTTATACCCCTTTGACGGCGGGAACTCAACGAAGGTCCTGCCCGGTGAAAGCTGAATTTGAAGAACTGCTGTGCGCCTCTGCTAATACGTCCAACCGCGACGTTGCCATGGAGCTTGCCCGCGCCGGCTTTGCCGTCTTCCCTATCTGCGATTGGGGCGATGGAGACGGGCTGAAGCCGATCAAGAATTGGCCTGAGCGAGCGTCGACCGACGCTAGCCGCGTTGTCTCATGGTGGGCGACGTGGCCCGACGCAAGCGTCGGACTCGCAACCGGAGACCGAAGCGGCCTTGCGGTTCTGGACGTGGACACGAAGAAGGGAAAGGACGGCGTTGCGACGCTTGCCGAGATGGGGTTTGCCGACCTCGCCGCGCTGACTCCGGTCCGCGTCCGAACCCCTAGCGGCGGCTGGCATCTGTATTTCCGGAACGACGATCGTCTCAGGAACGCGGTGGACCTAATCCGACCGGGCAGCGGAATTGATGTCCGCACGACTGGCGGTTTCGTCTATGCGCCCGGCTCGCTGAAGAACGGCCGGCCCTACACGGTTGAAGGGGCAACCCTTGGCAGCGTCACCCTGCCGCCTTTCCCTGAGGTGCTGCTTCAGGACGATCAGCCGACAGCCGAAAACGAAGAGGCCGGCGAACCGCTCACCTTTGAGCCGGGCGAACTGGAGCAGATCCTTGCTGCCCTGCCGGTCGATACGATCGAAAACCGCGCTTCCTGGATTACGATCGGGCAGGCCCTGCATCACCAGTTCAGCGGCGGCGACGAAGGCTTTCGCCTGTGGATGGAGACCAGCCAACGCGGCGCGAACTATCTGGAGAACAGCAGCGAGGCGAAGGAACGGCGCCGATATGATCGGTTCGGCCGGACCCGCCGCAAGCCTGTCACAATGGCAACTGTGCGCCAGTGGGCGAGGGAAGCCGAACTGTTGCGCCAGCTCGAAAACCTGGATGACTTCGACAACCTGCCGGAGACCGGAGACGAATTCGATTCCCTGCTGCTGCCTGCTGCCGCGGCGGTCGACGATCTAGCCGCGTTCGACCTGACCGAAGACGAAAAGGCAGCGGCTGCCGCGCCGCGCAAGAGCCGAGATCCGATCATTGAACGGATGAACCGGAAGCACGCGGTAGTTGCGCACCATGGGCGTACGCTCATTACAACGCTGCAGGACGACGACTCGATTGCGTTCGGCACCATGGCGGACCTGAACACGCTTTACGCGAACGTCCGGCGCACATTCACGACGGGCAAGGGCGACAAGGCTACCGAAAAGAGCGAGCCGGTTTCCGCCTATTGGCTGCGCCACGAAGACCGCGCGACCTATGAGCGGCTGACATTCGAGCCGGGAATCACGCGGAAAGGGGCGCTGAACCTGTGGCGCGGCTGGAACGTCGACCCGGACCCGTTTGCATCCTGCGCCCTGTTTCTGGAGCACGTCCGGAAGGTAATCTGCCGCGGCAATCCCGATCATGCCGCCTATGTGTTCGGATGGATGGCGCACCTTATCCAGCGGCCGGCGGAAAAGCCCGGAGTCGCCCTGGTGCTGCGCGGCGCGAAGGGCGCAGGCAAGGACACGCTAGCCGAGTATCTGGCAGCCGTGATCGGCCGGCGGCACGTTCCGACCGTCAGTCATGAAAACCACATCACGGGGAACTTCAACAAGCGGCTTGAAGCTGCGCTGCTGCTGCATGTGCAAGAGGGCACTTGGGCAGGCGACCACAAGGCAGAAGGCGTCCTGAAGTACCTTGTGACATCAGACTTCGTGGAGATCGAACGCAAGGGTATCGACTCTTTCCAGCTTCCGAGCTTCCTGCGCCTGTTCATTTCGTCGAATGCGGATTGGACCGTGCCAGCGAGCGCCGATGAACGGCGATGGGCCGTGTTCAATGTTAGCGATGTCCGTTGCGGCGATGCCGAGTATTTCGGCCGCCTGCGCGCTGAGATGAAAGGGAGCGGCCCGGCTGCCCTGCTTGCTTGGCTTCAGGCTTACGACCTATCCGGCTTCAACGTCCGCAAGGCGCCGGACACTGCCGGGCTACTTGATCAGAAACTGGCGTCACTGCGAAACGTGGAAGCCTGGTGGCATGAAGTGCTTTGCGCAGGCGAACTGCCGAGCAGCCTTTGCGAGGCGGACGAATGGCAGCATGAAGGCGCGCGCATCCTGTGCGACACTCTGCGCCGTGCCTATGCCGAATGGATGAAACAGCGACGCTATGACGGGGAGACCCTGAGCGATCAGCATTTCGGGCGGAAGCTGCAGGCCTTTTGTCCGGAGATCAAGCGAGCGCGCCCCAACGTGCCCGGTCGACCGCGGCAGTATGTGATTCCGACGCTCGAAACCTGCCGTGAACGCTTCTGCGAATGGATTGGCGGCACGGTTGATTGGACGGGCTAGGCGCTTACTTGGACGGCGCGCGGTTTACTTGGACGGGAGAAACGGCAGAAATCCGCCAATTTTGAGTGTTCCGTCCAAACAGTCCAATCAGTCCAATCAAATATCCCGTGCGAGGCAGTGGCACTTTCTCAGGCTGCATTCGGATGGCGCACGCTGGCACTGACTCCGCTGCAAAAATTCCTCCGGCAACTTTTCCGTTTGGACGGTTGGGACTGTTTGGACGAAGCGAGGATTTCCGCGGGTTTCGGGCTGAATTTTACTTGGACGGCGTTTGGACGGGCCGGACCCCTTACTTGGACGGCAGCCCATAGAGTCCGGCGGGTCCCTGTTCTGGGATTCGGCGCCTACGGGTTGCGCTGAGCCGCGTTTCAAGCACGAGTTGGAATCGTTCTAAGGGGCTAATTACCTGCGAAATCCTACACTTTTGCTTTCATCAACTCCCGTGTTGCGGCATGTATTGGCAGGGGTGAGCGGCAACAGGGTTAATTATGGAAATTGTGCTTATTATCTGGCTGGCATTCGGAATTGCCGGCGCGGTGGTGTTAACAAACAAGGGGCGCAGCGGTTGCGGCGGTTTTGCCCTTGGCTTCCTGCTAGGCCCCATCGGTCTCGTGATCGCCCTAGTCATGAATCGTGATCATCGCGAGCTAGAGAAGCAGGCCTTACAGTCAGGTGCGAACCGGAAGTGCCCGCAATGTGCAGAACTTATCAAAGTCGAAGCTCGGAAGTGCCGCTATTGCGGGACCGAGCTGTCGCCTGTTGAGGCTATCACACAGGCAAATTCGATCGATCCGCGCGACTACTGAGGCACTCCTAAATTTATCGGTCGAAAAGCGAGCTCTTGCGCTTGCTGCGTGCCTTTGTGGGCCGCACATTGAAAACCTGTAGATCGTAGGAAAGTTGGATTGTGGCGCTCCCGGAAATCTTCTCACGACGTAAGCGCCGGGCAAGCGGCGAAGCTGTTGATGTTTACACTTACCACGAAATTCCGAATAAGCTTCGTGTTCAAGTGATTCAAATAATATTAGAAGGTCTGGGTGAATTTGATTATGCAAATAGGGAATCATGGGGAATTATTGTTCGAACAATGCGAAAAGAAAAGGGGGTTTTTGAGTTGGCCAAGGTTGGTTATGGCCAAGATATTGACATGGAGTTCGGAAACTGGCTTTTAAACGAGAAAGAAACAGAAATCGTCATAGATGCAATTGAAGTTGCATTTGCAGAGATTTCCGATTTTCTGGGAGGGTATAAAAGGGCCTATTTTGAGAAAATCTGCAATGAGCTGAATGGGCGGTTCCAAGAGGCTGGGATTGGTTATGAGTTTAACTCGGGGCAGATGGTCCAAATAAGTCAGCAAGTCATCCATGATCAGGTTGTCAAGCCCGCTTTGCACCTTCTAAGTGACCGGCGTTTCAAAGCAGCCCAAGATGAATATCTTGAGGCGCACTCGCTGTTTCGGAATTCCAAATTTGAACAGTCGCTTGTGGAGTGCGGTAAGGCGTTCGAAAGCGTTTTGAAAGTTATAGCGGGCGTACGAAAGTGGGATATCGGCCCCAATGATCCGGCAAGCAAACTGATTGCGGCGGCATTCAATTCCGGTTTCATTCCGACGTATATGCAGGCGCAATTCAATTCACTGCGATCGATGCTCGAAAGTGGTGTACCTGCTGTTCGGAACAGAATGGGCGGTCATGGTGCCGGATCTACCCCACGAACTGTGGACCGTCATCTGGCAGCGTATCAACTCCACCAAACGGCCGCCGCAATTGTATTCCTCGTAGAGCACGACAAAGCGACCCCCTGACTTCCTCAGCGAACTAACATGCTTAGGGCGGTGAGAAAGCCGATTTCCACACCGCTCATTTCCTGCCCGCGCGGCATTGCGCGGATGATCCAAGGCAACAGCGATTCATTGCCGCCGTCGCGCATCATGGCGGCGAATTGCCCGGCATAATTGCGCCCTGTCGCGCAGTCGACGGCATAGTCTCCGGTCCGCTCCGGATTCCAGTGACTTTCAATCGTCCCGTCCTGGCGAAAGGCGACGAACGGCAGCGCGGTGACAGTGTTGCTCATAGTGAGAATCCCTATTCCCAAATTTCGATGCAATGAGAATCGCGATTCTTAGGCAGTAAGTCAAGAATACTGTGAAACATTCAACTGTAAGTAGAAAAGTAAACTCAATCGTGATTTTTGATTACTTCTGTGATATCGGAAACATGGGATCGGTATAGTTGCAAAGGTGAATCCCATGACCCCGCAGAATGCAAAGAACAACACTGGCTACCCCACGGCTAGCCAAAGCGAAATCCTCGCCTCGCTGGAGTCGCTGGGCGTGATCGCCAAGGACCCGGCAGCCGCTGAAGTCGTGGGGCTTGCTCGCGCAGTTGGCCTGAAAGGTTTCTCCGACCCTGACGGCGCCGGGACGCGCGCCCAGCCGGCCAGCCAAAGCGAAATCCTCGCCTCGCTGGAGGCCATGGGGCTCATTGCCGAGGGCGCCGAAGCGGCCGAAGTGGTGGAACTTGCGCGCAGCGTTGGCCTGAAGGGATTCGAGCAGTGATCCGCGGGCTTACCGAACAGGAAATGCGCGCCATCATCCGCGCGCATCCCGAAGTCTTTCGCCGTTTTGTCGACCTGGAGGAACGGCCGGACTCTCACATTTACCGGCAGATGGCCGATATCGCGTCAAATGACCTGGGCGTGATTTGCTCAGTTGTGGGGGCGGGTATGGACCTGGAATCGCCCGCAGAGGCCGCAAAACAGACCGGTCCCATGCGGAACCTTGCGGCGATCCGCATTGCGTACCTGACGCGCGACCGTCACACCGCGGCCGAACTGGAAGGCATTTTTCTGTCTGAAATGGCGAACCTTGTGTTCGGCGATATCGAACAGCCGCAGCCTGAACGCCCAGCCGGACGGCTGTCCCTTGTGCAAGGGGGCCGCGTATGAGCACGCAAAAGGACGTTAGCCTAGTCATCCGGGCGAAGGATGAAGCAAGCCGCGCCCTTGAAGGCATCAACCGCGTAATCGGCGACCTGGTGCGAGCGAACAGCGACGTTGCCCGCTCAGGCGAGCAGGCGAGCGGCGGCCTATCGCAGGCGCTGCAAACTGTGCTGTCACTGGACCGCGCAGTTTCCGGACTAACCGGTAAATTCGATGCCGCGCAGTCCGGACTCGCTCAGCAGGCGCAGGCAATCGCGACAACTGCCGATCGCCTGAGCGCGGTACGGGGGCAGATGACCGGAGCCGCAAGCGCAGCGGACCGACTGCGCACGGCGATCGTCGATGCGCTGCTATCCGGCGCGGATGCCGAACCGCTGCGGCAAAAGCTGCGGGCGGCCGAATCTGCCATGAAGTCGCTGGAAGGCGAGGCAGGACGGCTGCAATCTACCCTTACCGCGCAGCAGGCGCGCTATGGGGCTGCCGGTGAAGCCGTCCGGACCCTTGAAGGCAACCTGAACGCGCTTGCTGCTGCGCAGCGCGCCGCGCGCGAGGAATCCGACCAGCTTGCGGGCGCGATCGATCGGCAGGCCAAGGCGTCGAATGTCCGGCCAACTATCGAGCGCGCAACCGGAGTAACGCGCGACCGTGGCGACTATGACCAGCTAACCGCGCAACTGAGGCAGGAGTCGCAGCAGGCGGCCGAGAAGGAAGCCGCCGCGATCAAGCGGCTGCGGGATGAACTGAACCCGCTGGCCGTTGTGGAGGCCCGCGTCGCGGCCGAAACCGCCAAGCTGAACGAATGGCAGCAGCGCGGCGAAATCACCGCGGACGAACATAGGCAGGCCCTGGCGCTACTGCGCAGCGAA
The DNA here is from genome assembly GCF_025938155.1 of Novosphingobium sp. KCTC 2891. Classification (GTDB taxonomy): domain Bacteria; phylum Pseudomonadota; class Alphaproteobacteria; order Sphingomonadales; family Sphingomonadaceae; genus Novosphingobium. The sequence continues at coordinate 341,430 of NZ_JAPCZG010000001.1, forward strand.
GCGGACCGGGCCGCAAAGTCGCTCGCCCGCGCTGGCGGCGGCGGGAAGGGCAACTTCCTTGGCCTGGAGCCGTACCAGCTTCAGAACCTTGGCTATCAGGTCAATGACGTTTTCACGCAGCTCGCATCCGGCACCAGCATTATGCAGACGCTGGGGCAGCAGGGCGGGCAGATTATCCAGATTTTCCCGCGCGTCGGTTCGGCGATTGCGGCCGGCCTCACCAGCGCGCCGATCCTTGGCGCCGTTGCTGCGATCGGCGGCCTTGTCCTAGCTCTGAAGGAGGCCGGCGACCAAGCCGAGCGGCTGCGCACGTTCAACGCGATTCTTGCCGCGAATGCGGATGGCGCGGCGCATAGTGCCGAACGGCTGAACGAGGCCACGAAGGCGCTAACTCATTACGGGCTTTCGGCAGAGGATGCCCTTGCATCGGTTCGGACCTTCAACCGTGAAGGCATTGACGACTCCCGCCTGACTCAGTTCGGAAAGGCTGCCGCCGACACTGCCGAAGTAATGGGAGTCGACCTGAAGCAGGCAGCGAAGGAAGTCGCGGACGGGCTGACGGGAGGGTATAACGTAGTCGTCAAACTCGACGAGGCTTACAACTTTCTGACCGCGACGCAGCGGGAGCAGATCCGCGCACTGTTTGAGGAAGGCCGGGCCGGCGAGGCGCGCACTCTCGCCCTGAGCATCTACAGTCAGAAGATGGGCGACGCGGCAGACAAGCAGCGCGGCCCGTGGGCAAGCGCGGCCCGCGAACTTGGCGGCGCCTGGTCCGAACTACTGAATTGGTTTTCCGACCTTGGCCCGATCAAGGGCGCCGCGGACGCGATCGCCAGCATCGGCCGCAACCTCGCAGCCCTTATCCGCCAGATCCGCGGCACAACTACCGAAGCGGACGTTCAGGCGCAGATTGCAGGGGCTCAGGCGAACATCCGCGGCTTTGGGCAGCGCGCTCGCGACGGTTACGGAAGCGCTGGCGCCCAACAGCAGCTCGATAACGAACGGAAGCGTCTCGCGACGCTACAGGATCAGCTTCGCACCATTCAGGCGCAGAACGCGGCCGAACAACAGCGCGGGCAGCAAGGTGGCAGCGACACGCGGACGAACGGCGAAAACACGCCTGAGGCTAAGCGCGCGGCCGATACTATCCGGGCGCTTTCCCTAGAGGAGGAACTGCAGCAGCTTCGCGATAAGGCGGACAAGGGACTCACCGCTGCCGAGGCACGGCGCCGGGAGGAACTGGCCGCGCAGATCGCCTACAACAAGGAAATCCAAGCCAGCGGCAACACGCAAATTGCGCTCAAACAGCGCGAACTGGCGCTTGAGCACGAACGCGCGCAGATCCTGCGGCAGAACGAAGAGGCCGCAAAGAATGCGACTGCCGAGCGCGAGCGCGAAATCAATCAATTCACTGGCCGCGTGATCGGAGCCGAGGGCGGCGCCGGGCAAAACCCGTTCTCGACTGCCTCAGGCTTTGGGCAGTTCACGAATGGAACTTGGCTGGCGCAGTTCCGGAAGGTTTTTGCCGAGGAAGCTGCGCGACTGAGCGATTTCCAGATCCTCGCCCTTCGGCAAAACAGCACTGTCGCAAAGGCGATTATCGACAATTACGCCCGTGAAAATGCAAGATTCCTGGAGGGCTTCGGCGCGAAGGTTACGGCGGGGAATCTCTACCTCGCTCACTTCCTTGGCCCGGCGGGCGCGAAACGGATTCTCACGGCGGACCGGAATATGCCCGTCGACCAGATCCTTAGCGACAAGGTGCTGAACGGGAACCGGGGCTATCTCTATACAGACGGCGGCAAGGGGCGCGCTCGCACGGCTGGGGAACTGCAAACATTCATCGCCGGTCGCGTCGGCGATACGGGCGCCGCGCAGACAGCCGGGCAAGTCGCGATCAATGGCCTAATCGAGGAAGGCAAGCGAAAGCAGGACGAATTCAACCTTTCGGTGCAACAGGCCAATGAGGAACGGCAGCGCCAGATTGGAGTCCTGACGACCGAAAACCAGCTTCAGGGCGAGGCGCTGATTCAGGCGCAGCGGCAGGCGGCAATCGATAAGGCGGAATTCGACCTTCGCCAGCGTGTGACCGAACTGAACAAGAACCTGAAGCCGGGGCAGGAAGCGCTTCGACTCAGTGACGAACAGATAGCGAAAACCCGCGAACTGGCGGCCGCTGAATTCGACCTGGCGCACGCTCGAGACCTGGCGCAGGCCAAGAGCAGCGACGCCGAACGGCGAATGAATGACCTGACGGCCGACCGCGACGCGATCAAGCAGCAGATCGAAGCACTACGGGCCGTGGGTGATAGTGCTGGCGCGGCTGCCCTTGTGCCGAAGCTGCAGGGCGTGAATAACGAGCTACGGGCCGCAATCGATCAGGCAATCGCGTTCTATGAGGCGCTTGACCCGAAAACCGACCCGCTACACCGGACCCGCGAGCAAATCGAGGCGATCATTGCCCGGCTGAAGGGCGCGCAGACCGAAACGACGAACTGGACAACTATCCTAGGCATATCCGGGGAGACGATCGCCCGGACGTTCGCATCAGGCGCGGCCGGAGCAATCGACAAGTTCGCTCAGGCGGTTGCCGAGGGCAAGAACGTGTTCACGTCGCTGAAGGACGCCTTCCTCAGCTTCGCGTCGGACTTTCTGCGCCAGATCGCGCAGATGATCGAACAGCAGATTATCTTCAACCTGGTTTCCGGGCTGCTGCGGAGCATCGGTGGGAGCATCGGTGGGAGCGTCGGCGGCATCGGTGCCGGTGCCGGGAGCGCGACAAACGGATTCGGCGCTGTCGGCGGCGTTATGGCGCACGCTGGCGGCGTTATCGGTTCCGGCTCGCTGATTCCGGGCCTGAGCGGCGCAGGGCTATCCGGTCCGCGTGCCGTCTCGCCGGGTTGGTTCAAGGATGCCCTGCGCTATCACACGGGCGGCATTGCAGGACTGAAGCCGAACGAAGTTCCGGCCATTCTCCAGCGGAACGAAGAAGTGCTGACACGCGATGATCCTCGCCACAGCTGGAACGGCGGCGGGGCGCCAGCCGGACCCGTCAACCTGAAGGTTGTGAACGCGATCGATGCCGGCGATATGTACCGGCAGGGCCTTGCCTCAAAGGCAGGCGAAAAGGCATTCCTGAACTTCGTTCGGGACAATGCCGGAGCGGTGAGGCAGGCCCTGAGCTAAGTGCGACAGATCGAATCCGGGCCGGCTGCGAACCGCCCGGATTCGCATTGGACCAAAGCCCATTGGCACGGGCATTATCCGCAAAGTATGAAAAAGAGTATGAAAGCTCCCATTCCCGGCGAAAAAATCTAGTTTTTTCAACGGAAAATGGCGGAGCGGGAGGGATTCGAACCCTCGATACGCTTTTGGCGTATACTCACTTTCCAGGCGAGCGCCTTCGACCACTCGGCCACCGCTCCGCATTGCACTGGATAGGGGACGCGCCCTAGCGGCATGGGAGCGCTTCCGCAAGCAGGCGAAGGATGGCAGAACCCAATTATGTTCCGTACCTCAACTCTTGCCTGCCTGCTGGCAGCGTCAGCAGCTTTCGCAGGACCCGCATCCGCCGCGCCGGCGCCGGCGGAGATCGTCGCCGCGGCGCCTGCAACGGATTGGGCCGCGATCGATCTGGCCGACCTGCTCGTGATGGATCTCGCATCCGGCCCGGCTGACCGCGAGGTGGGTGCGTCGCCGCGCCGCATCGTGATTCAGTTGATGCCGCCGCCTTTTTCGCAAGGGTGGATCGGCAACATCCGCAAGCTTGCCGCAGCGCATTGGTGGGACGGCACGAGTGTGAACCGCGTTCAGGACAATTATGTCGTGCAATGGGGGGATGCGGAGGCGGACGACAAGGCGAAGGCGAAGCCGTTGCCACCGGGGCTGCGGGATCTGACGCGGGTGCCCTATCAGGCGCCCGCTGTCGGAACGGCATGGATCAATCCCAGCAGGGACGCCTATGCCGCCCGGACCGGTATCGTGCAGGGCTGGCCGGTGTCCTTTGCCAAGGACGGCGCGGCGCCCGTCCATTGCTATGGCATGGTCGGCGCGGGGCGTGCCATGCCGCCCGATACAGGCTCGGGCGCTGAGCTCTACGCGGTGATCGGCACCCCGCCGCGCCACCTCGATCGAAACATAGCCCTCGTCGGCCGCGTGATCGAAGGCATCGAGCACCTGTCGTCGCTTCCGCGCGGCACCGGCCCGCTCGGTTTCTACGAGAAAGCCGGGCAGCGCGTGCCGATCAGCTCGATCCGGCTTGGAACAGAGATGCCCGGCCTGCCGCGCTACGAATACCTGTCCACCGACAGCACGAGCTTTGCCCGCTATGCCGATGCGCGGGCCAATCGGCAGGATGCCTTCTTCGTCAAGCCTGCGGGCGGTGCGGACATCTGCAACGTGCCCGTCCCGGTGCGGCGCGTGCCCTGAAGCTGCGTCGCGCCTTTGGCGCTGGATTATATGCTTGACGAAGGTGTGCCGCCATGTGCCCACTTGAGGGCAGGGAAACGGTTTCGTGATCAAAGCACTTGGAGAAATGCGGCCCCGCGCGAACATCCGTTTTCGGTGAGAAATGCCTGCCCGCGCGATCACGCGGGCCAGTAGCAGGATGGACATTCGATGCCTGAAGCCTGCCCGATAATGTCCCGGTTGGAGTTAAAGAACGCGCGGGCCGATCCAGATGATTGCAACGCGAGTGGTTGACGCAAGCGGCTTCGATTCACGGCATGTGTTCCCGAATGGCTTCGCCGCGCGCGCTTTTCTTCACTTCGGCTCGCTGCCAATTGTATTGGCCTTGGCCGCATGCGCTGCCGGGCCAGACTATACTCCCCCACCGCAGGCGGCGCTGTCCGTGCCTTATGCCTATTCGGTCCCGGCCGACTCGCGTGCGCCGGGCAATATTTCCCGCTGGTGGGAGCGTTTCAATGACCCCTTGCTGACCAGACTGATCGACGACGGCGCGCGGGCCAATCTTGATATCGCCATTGCCCTGAGCCGCCTGCGGCAGTCACGTGAGTCCTTGATCCAGGCGCGCAGCGGCAATGTGCCGACCGTCGGCGCGTCCGTCGGTGCCGGACGGACCGAGGTTCTGGCGGGGACGGGTTCCGGCATGCCTGCCAGCAACATTTCCCTGGCCGTTGACGCATCGTACCAGGTCGACCTGTTTGGCGGGCGGGGGCGAGGGATCGAAGCGGCGCGGGCGGATGTCGAGGCCAGCGGGTTCGACTATGGCTCGGTCATCCTCTCCGTTGAGGCAGAGATTGCGAACAATTACATGCTCGCCCGGCTCCAGCAGGCGCAACTGACCAATGCCCGGCAATCTCTGGCCAACCAGGATGACAACCTGCAGATCGCGCGCTGGCGCAACCAGGCCGGACTGGTGGGGAGCCTTGATGTCGAACTGGCGCGCACCCAGCGCGCCCAGACCGCGGCAACGATCCCGCAACTGGAAAGCAGCCTCAACCAATCCATCTCGCGCCTTGGCGTGCTGCTTGGCACTGCACCGGGAGCGATCAAGACGGACTTTGCGACGCCGGCACCGATCCCGGCCGGCCCCGCTGCGATTTCCGTTGGCGTTCCGGCCGGCGTCCTGCGCCAGCGCCCCGATGTCCGCTCTTCCGAGCGCCAGCTTGCTGCGGCAACCGCCCGGATCGGCGTGGCCGAGGCCCAGCTTTATCCCGCGCTTTCGCTGGGCGGCACGATTTCGACCGGCGCCAGTGCGTTCAGAACCCTGTTCGACCTGATCACCGGGCAGGTGTTCGCCAATGTTGCCCAGACCATCTTCGATGGCGGCCGGCTGCGCAGCCAGGTGCGGTCGCAGCGGGCTGCGGCGGATGGTGCCTTTGCCGGTTACAAGCAGGTCGTCCTGCGCGCACTGGAGGATACGGAGAACGCTATTGTCGCATTGCGGGCGGCAGACCAGCGACAGGCGGACTTTCGCATGGCTCTTGATGCAGCCAACAACTCGGCGATCATCGCGCGCACCCAGTATCGCAGCGGATTGATCGATTTCACGACTTTGCTCGGCACGGAAAACCAGGTGCTGGCATCGCGCAGCGGCCTTGCCCAGTCGCAGTACGACCACGCAGCAGCCATCGTGCAACTCTATACGGCTCTCGGCGGCGGCTGGGACGAACTGGCCTCGCCGCCCGCGACGTACCCAGCACCTCGACGGGATCAACCATGAGCGCGCAATCTCAAACCCCGGCCTATGCCCCAGCCGGCACGGTGGCTGTTCCAGCAACAAATCCCCCGGTGGGCGACCAGAGCCTCGACGAGTTTCTGGGCGTAAAGCCCGTCCCATGGTGGCGCCGCTATCTGAAGTGGTTGGCGATCGGGCTGGTGGTGATCGGGCTCATATTGCTGCTGGCGCGGTGCTTTGGCGGATCGAGCGAGGCAAAGTACGCCACCCAGCCCGTCCGCCGCGACACGCTGCAAGTTACGGTTTCCGCCACCGGCCGGCTTGCGCCGACCAATCAGGTGCAAGTGGGCTCGGAACTGTCCGGGCTGGTGCTGAAAGTGCTGGTCGACGTCAACGATCGCGTCCGCGCCGGTCAGGCCATTGCCCTGATCGATCCTTCCCGCTTTGCCGATACGGTTCGCCAGAGCGAGGCGCAACTGGCCGCCAACCGGGCGGGCCTTGCCCAGGCAGATGCGACGCTTGCGCAAGACCGCGCGCAGTTGGGGCGGCTCGAAGAAGTCTATCGCCTGTCTGGCGGCAAGGTTCCTTCGGCCACCGAACTGTCGGCCGGTCGGGCCGAGTATGGCCGGGCCAAGGCGGCGCTGGCAGCCGCGCAGGCCAACGTGGTTTCGGCGCAGGCCGCGCTTTCCTCCAACCAGACCAACCTGACCAAGACCGTGATCCGCTCTCCGGTCAACGGCGTCGTGCTGGCCCGCCAGGTCGAGCCGGGCCAGACGGTCGCGGCCTCGTTCAACACGCCCACGCTGTTCGTCATCGCTCAGGATCTGGCGGAAATGAAATTGCCGGTGGCGATCGACGAGGCGGATGTCGGCGAAGTTACCACCGGTCAGCGCGCGAGCTTCACCGTCGATGCGTTCCCGGGCGAACGCTTCCCGGCCACGATCACCCGGGTCGAACTCGGCTCCAACCAGACGGTTACATCCAGTTCGACGACCAGTGCCGCGGCCAGCGCGGCACAGGTTGTTTCCTACATTGCCAATCTGGCGGTCAAGAACCAGTCGTTGCGACTGCGTCCGGGCATGACGGCCACGGCAGAAATCATCACCACGGCGCGATCCAACGTGCTGCTCGTGCCCAATGCCGCGCTGCGGTTCACCCCCGCCACCAGCGGACAGGCCGCATCGGGAGGAGGATTGGCGGGTGCGCTTACCCCCCGGCGCCCACGCAGCAGCAGTGACGGTCAGGCGCAAGGCGCAGTCAAGGGCCGCGGCGCGAGCCAGACGATCTATGTGCTGGAGGGTGGCCAGCCCAAGGCCGTGTCGATCAGGACCGGGGTCTCTGACGGAACCATGACCGAAGTGATCGGTGGGACTTTGCAGCCGGGGATGCTTGTGATTACCGGGCAACTTGCGAGCGCGAACGGATAATGCCGCAGGCACCGCTCATCAGCCTGCGCGGCATCACCAAGATTTTTGGCGAGGGCGAAGCCCAATTCCAGGCACTCAAAGGTGTCGACCTCGACATCGCATCCGGTGACTTCGTTGCGGTAATGGGGCCGTCAGGGTCGGGCAAGTCGACCATGATGAACATTCTGGGTTGCCTCGATGTGCCAAGTGGCGGCCGTTTCCTGTTCAAGGGCCGCGATGTGGGGATGCTGAACCGCGACCAGCGTGCCCTGCTGCGGCGGCGCTATCTGGGCTTCGTCTTTCAGGGCTACAACCTGCTGGCGCGCACATCAGCGCTGGAGAATGTGGAACTGCCCCTCATCTATCAGGGCGAAACCCGCGAGACACGCCGCACCCTGGCGATGGCGGCGCTCGAAAAGGTCGGCCTTGCGGCTTGGGCCGGTCATTCGCCGGCAGAGCTTTCGGGTGGCCAGCAACAGCGGGTAGCCATCGCTCGCGCCATCGTCACCAACCCCGAACTGCTGCTGGCCGATGAGCCGACGGGCAATCTCGATACCGAGCGCTCGATGGAAATCATGCGCCTTCTGACCGACCTCAATCAGACCAACGGCATCACGATCCTGATGGTGACGCATGAGCCCGAGATGGCCCAGTTCGCACGGCAGATCATCCACTTCCGTGATGGCTTGGTCGAAAGGATTGAACGTACGCCCGAACGGGCGAGTGAGCCGGCAAGCTGATGCTGGGCACCACGTTTATCCTGGCTTTCCGGTCGATCCGCCGCCACCTGATGCGCTCGTTCCTGACGACGCTGGGGATCATCATCGGCGTGGCGGCTGTGATCACCATGGTAACGCTGGGCGAGGCGACGACCTTGGCCGTGCAGCAGCAGATCGCCAGCTTGGGCAACAACATCCTGCAGATCCGGCCCGGGCAGGGCTTCGGGCGCGGCGGTGGCGGTCCTCAGCCGGCCAACTTCACCGAACAGGACGTGACTGCGATACGCACGCAGATTGCCGGGATCACCGCGGTTGCCCCGCAGGCCAGCAGTTCGGTCGTCGCGGTCTATGAAGGGTCCAACTGGTCCACCACCGTCAACGGCACGATCGGTGAGTTCTTCCGGATCCAGCCGTGGCCGCTGGTGGAGGGGCGCAGCTTCGAACCGGCCGAGGAGGAGGCAGGCAAGGCCGTCTGCATTCTTGGCAATACCGTCAGGAAAAATCTGCTTGCAAGAGGTTCGCTGCTGGGCCGCAGGGTCCGGCTGAACAGCATTTCCTGCACCGTGATCGGTATCCTGTCGGCACGCGGGCAGGCCGGATTCGGCGGAGATCAGGACGACGTGGTGATCATGCCGATCAAGCAGGTCCAGCGTCGCCTGACCGGGAACCACGATATCCGCCTGATGCTGGTGGGCGTGGACCAGAAGTACGAGAGTGCAGCCGTACAGGCCGCCATCGCCAAGCTGCTGCGCGAACGACGCAATATCGAGGGCGTGAAGCAGGACGACTTCAACATCTTCGACACCGCCCAGATCAGCGCGACATTGACCGGGACGACAACGCTGCTGACCCGGATCGTCGCAGCAGTGGCCGCGATCAGCCTGGTGGTCGGCGGGATCGGGATCATGAACATCATGCTGGTTTCGGTCACCGAGCGGACCCGCGAAATCGGCATACGGCTGGCGATTGGCGCGCTCGCGCATGAAGTCCTGACCCAGTTTCTCGTCGAAGCCATCGTCCTGTCGTGTCTTGGCGGCGTCCTTGGCATCGTGCTGGCGCAAGCTCTGATCGTGATCATCGCACCGCTCATGCAGGTGCCGGTGGTATTCGTGCCTCAAATCAATCTCATCGCCTTTTTGATCGCAGCGGCCATCGGCGTGATCTTCGGCTATTTTCCGGCACGGCGCGCAGCCAGCCTGAACCCCATCGATGCCTTGCGTTACGAATAGGCACGCTTGGTCCTGGCCTGGAACTGCTCGACACAAGCGATGGCAGATGCGCCAGGGGCAGGCGTTTCAGCGAGCGGGAGCTGAAATGAACGGAGGGCAGCCTTGGCATGCCCCAAAACGCCCCGGAATGATGGATTTGTCAGCGGCAAAGGTCGGTGAACTGTCCCAGTATTGTTGGGCGCCGCATTTTGCCCAGCAGAGCCTTTTTCGGATTCTCGCCGCAGCTCTCTTTCGGGAACCCGATAGCTACCGGGCACAATCACCTTGTCTGCTGGGCGTCCTCGATGATCGAGACATTTGTGGTGCCGGCTGAGGGATTTGAACCCCCGACCTTCGGTTTACAAAACCGCTGCACTACCACTGTGCTAAGCCGGCGCGCGAGCTTCCTTGCCGGAAACCGTGCGCGACGTCCAGTGGGCGAGATGCCGGGAGGGCCGGATCAGATCACGATGAAATCGGCCCTTCCCGTCATCTGGCGCCGAACGTCCAGCCTTCGGTTCGCGCGATGGCGTCTGTCAGGCCGGCGGGGTTCCACAGGCACGCCTCGTGCGCGGCGGTGCGCAGCCAGGCGGCGGTGAGGATCGCGTCGCTGCGGTGATCGTCGATTGCGCCGGGCTGTCCCGCCGGTGTGCTGCCCAGCCGGGCCAGCGCGAGGTCCAACTCGCCGCCGTCGCGGATCTTCGAGCGCGCCGCTGTCCGCCCCGCCGCCATCGCCGCGATGGTGGTGTAGATCTCGCACACCACGGATCCGCGCGGGGGCAGGGGGTCGATGGGCCACACCGGCAGTCGCCCGGCGAGCCGGTGGAGCACGCGCATCCCCGACAGGCTCGACTTGCCGACTTGCGCCGCCCCGACGAGGTTGAAGTTGGAATAGGGCTTGCACCCCTGCGCTTCCTGGGCGCGCTCCGTCACGCGCAGCCGTCCGCGGCCGCCGCCCTTGCCATCGGCGCTGAAATACGCGCCTTCGCGCCCGCCGTGGCGGCGGAAGTGTGGGGCTATGTGCGGATGATCGACGAACGAACCGACTGAAAGGTGCGCATCGTCTGCTGCCATGGAGTCCACCAGCGCCCAAAGCGACCGCGCATCGGGTGGACTGCCCGCCCAGCCGGGAAAGAACGCGCCGACATCGGCGAAGGCCAGGCTGATGCCCAGGTCCATGCCCACCAGCGTGTTGTCCGGCAACTCGTGCGTCAGCCAGTGCAGCACTTCCGCGCGCGACCAGCGGTGCGCGGGGCGGACAAGTTCGGGCGCGGCGTGGCCTGTGCCACAGATCGCCAGCGCAATGCCCTTGTGCCGCTCGCCTGCCGCGCCCGACCAGTCGATCGCGGCGAAATGGCGAAATCGGCCGGGTCTCACGCGCGCTCGCGGCGCTTGCGGTCCCACCACTCCAGCCGCTTCGTTACCTCGCGCTCGAACCCGCGCTCGACCGGGCGGTAGAACGTCTGCGGGACCATGTCCTCAGGCCAGTAGTTCGCACCGGAAAAGCCATCGTCCGCATCGTGGTCGTAGGCGTAGTCCTTGCCATAGCCGATGTCCTTCATCAGCTTGGTCGGCGCGTTCAGGATATTGGCGGGCGGCATCAGCGATCCGGTGTCGCGCGCGCTTTTCCACGCGGCCTTCTGCGCGGCATAGGCCGCGTTCGACTTGGGCGCGGTGGCGAGATAGAGGCACGCCTGCACGATCGCGAGTTCGCCTTCGGGCGAGCCGAGGAACTCATAAGCATCCTTGGCCGCAAGGCACTGGACCAGCGCCTGCGGGTCGGCCAGCCCGATGTCCTCGCTGGCAAAGCGCACCAGTCGGCGCAGCACGTAAAGCGGCTCCTCGCCCGCGACCAGCATCCGCGCCATGTAGTAGAGCGCCGCCTGCGGGTCCGATCCGCGCAACGATTTGTGCAGGGCGGAGATCAGGTTGTAATGCCCGTCGCGGTCCTTGTCGTAGACCGCGACGCGCCGCATCAGGAACTTCGACAGCCCGGCGGGATCGAGCGGCGCGGGCAGCGACACGTCGAACAGCGTTTCCACCTGGTTGAGCAGGAAGCGCCCGTCGCCGTCGGCCGATGCGACGAGCGCCTCGCGCGCAGGCGGCGTGAGGGGAAGGGTGAGGCCGGTCACTTCCTCTGCCCGGCGCAGCAGTTCCCCCAGCGCGGCCGCATCCAGCCGGTGCAGGATCAGCACTTGCGCGCGGCTCAGCAGCGCGGCGTTCAGCGCGAAGCTGGGGTTCTCGGTGGTCGCGCCGACCAGCGTGACCGTGCCCTTTTCAACAAAGGGCAGGAAGCCGTCCTGCTGCGCGCGGTTGAAGCGGTGGATCTCGTCCACGAACAGCAGCGTGCGGCGCCCGGCGAGCGCCATGGCATCGGCTTCGGCAAAGGCCTTCTTGAGGTCGGCCACGCCCGAAAAGACGGCGCTGATCGCCACGTAGCGCATCCCCACCGCATCGGCGAGCAGGCGCGCGATGCTGGTCTTTCCGGTGCCGGGGGGCCCCCACAGGAACATCGAGGAGAGTTTGCCGGCCACCACCATGCGCCCGATCGCGCCGTCCGGGCCGGTCAGGTGGTCCTGCCCGATCACTTCGGACAAGTCGCGCGGGCGCAACCGGTCGGCCAGCGGGCCATCGTCGCCGGGGGGCGGTGCGGGCACATCCTGCGGAGGCGGGGCGAAGAGATCGGCCATGTCCCGCTCGAGATAGGGGCTTGCGGCGAAAATTGCAGCACCCTCTTGTCGAGATCGCTTTAAGATATATCTTAGATCCATCGAATCGAAAGGAGAACCAATGCGTTTCGACATGCGCGGCTACGGCCGCGGACACCCCGGATGGGGAATGAAGATGATGCGCCATGGCGCGTTTGCCAGCCGTTTCGGCGGCTATGATGATTCCGATGGTGAAGGTTTCGGCGCCGGCTTCGGGGGCGGATTCGGCGGTGGGCGCCACGGCGGCGGTCATGGCCGTCGTGGCGGCGGACGGGGCGGCCGGATGTTCGCACCGGGCGAACTGCGGCTGTTCCTGCTCCACCTCGTCGGCCAGCAGAACCGCCACGGCTATGAACTGATCAAGGCGATCGAGGAACTGACCGGCGGGCACTATGCGCCCAGCCCTGGCGTGGTTTATCCCACGCTCGCGCTGCTGGTGGACGAGGCGATGATCGCCGAAGTGCCGGGCGAGGGCGCGCGCAAGGCTTTTGCCGTGACCGATGGTGGCCGCGCCGAACTGGCCACCCGCGGGGCAGAGATCGCGGCGATCCGCGCGCGGCTGGAAGGGATTGCCGAAGTGCGCGGGCGCGAGGCCAGCCCGCCGGTGATCCGCGCGATGACCAACCTCAAGCTGGCGCTGCGCCAGCGCGCGATGGCGGGCGGACTGGAGACAGAGACCGCGCACCAGATCGCCGACATTCTCGACGAGGCCGCCCGCAGGATCGAACGACTGTGAACCACGCGACCATCAGCAGCACCGCGCGCGTGCCCACCATGCATGGCGCGCGCTACCTTCAGCAGCTGTGCAAGCACTGGGCGCACAACCTTGCGGTCAGCTTCGACGAGACGCACGGCCGCGTCGTGTTTCCGCGCGACGCGCGCGGCGCTTCGTGGGCGGGCGACGGCATCGTCACGTTCGCGGCTGAGTCGGAAACGCTCGTCTGCGCCGTTACGGCCAGTGAGCCGGGCCAACTCGAAGGATTGAAAGGCGCGGTCGCCCGGCATCTTGACCGCTTTGCTTTCCGCGAGGCGCCGCTGGCGTTCGACTGGATCGATTCCGCCTGATTTGCGAGGCGCGCGGTTTGGGCGTAGTCTGTCGCAACTTCGCAAAGGGGAGATTGCGATGGAGCACGCCGACAACCGGTTCGCCCCAGCCCATCTGTGGGTAGTAGGCACGATCAGCCTGCTGTGGAATGCGTTCGGCTGCCTCGATTACCTGCAGACGCAGCTCGGCATGGTGCAAATGCCGCCCGAGGTTGCCGCTTACGTAGCGGGCCTGCCGGGCTGGCTCACCGGCTTCTGGGCGCTGGGTGTCTGGGGGTCGCTGGTCGGCTCGATCCTGCTGCTACTGCGCTCGCGCCATGCGGTGACGGCATTCGCGCTGTCGCTGCTCGGCCTCGCGGTCAGCCAGGGCACCCAGATGCTGACGCACCGCCCCGCCGAAATGAGCGGGCAGGCGATGGCGGTGTTCACTGCGCTAATCTGGGGTGTGCTGATCTTCCTGATCGTCTACGCCCGGCGGATGCGCGTGGCCGGCGTGCTTCGCTGAACCGACGGCCCGTCAGCCGGCGCCTTCCAGACGCTTCTGCTTCTGGCGGATCAGTCGCAGATATGTGTCGGCCACCGCCTGGTTGATCCGGTCCCAGCTGAATTCAAGGCTGCGCTCTTCCCCCGCCGCGCCGTGGCGGGCGCGCAGTTCGGGGTCTTCGGCATAGCAGCGCAGGGCTTCGGCGAACTGGCGCACCGCGCCGGGGGTGATGAGGCGGCCCGAGCCGTGGTCGTCGACAAGGCTCTGGCTGCCGGTGGCTGCGGCGGCGACCACAGGAATGCCGCAGGCCATTGCCTCCAGCGTGACGTTGCCGAACGTTTCTGTGATCGAGGGGTTGAAGAGCATATCCATGCTCGCCACCGCGCGGCCAAGGTCGGATCCGCCCTGAAAGCCCGCGAACACCGCATCGGGCAGGCGCGCGGTGAACCAGTCGCGCGCGGGGCCTTCGCCCACCACCAGCACCTTGTGCGCGATGTTCCGGCGCACCAGCTGGTCGATCGTGTCCGAAAACACGTCCAGCCCCTTTTCCATCACCAGCCGGCCCAGAAAGCCGATCACCACCTCGTCGTCGGCGATGCCCAGGCTGCGCCGCCACGCGTTGTCGCGGCGGCCGGGGTTGAAGATCTCGCGGTCGACCCCGCGCGACCAGATGTCGATGTCATAGTTCATGCGCTGGTCGCGCAGCACTTGCGCCATCGATTCCGAAGGCGCCACCAGCGCGTCGCAGCGGCGATAGAACCGGCGGAGCATCGCTTCCAGCACCGGCTCCAGGAAGGCCATGTTGTAATAGCGCGGATAAGTCTCGAACCGTGTGTGGACCGAGGCGAGGATCGGCAACCCGCGCCGGCGCGCCCAGCTGACCGCGCGGTGCGCGGCGATATCTGGCGAGGCGACGTGGATCACCTGCGGCGCGAACGCGGCCAGGTCGCGCCGCACGCGGGGCGAAAGCGCCATCGGCACACGGTATTCCGCGCGGCCGGGAATGGCGAGCGAAGGCACGCCGATCAGTTCGCCCGTTGCCGGGAAGGCGGGATTTTCCACCTTGGGCGCATAGATCCGCACATCCGCGCCCTGCCGCAGCAGATAGCCGACCAGCCGATTCAGCGCCTGATTGGCGCCGTCGCGGACGTAATTGTAATTGCCGCTGAACAGCGCAACGCGGAGGCCGGCAAGCGGCGCGGCGGGTTTTTCGGAAGGGATCGTCTCTGTGCTGGGCATCGTCCGCGCCATAGCCGCCCCGCTCGCGCTTGGCGAGGGGGCGTGCCTATGCGGTCCTGCAGCGATCACCAGCCGCGGTAATGCTCGCGGTATTCGTGATCATCGTCGTCGCGGTCGCGGTAATGGCGACGCCAACTGTCGTCGCGGTAGTAACCGCGATAGCGCGGATAGGCATAATATCCCCCGCGATAGCGCGGGTAGGAATAATAGCCCCGGTTGTAGTAACCGCCATTGTAGTAGCCGCCGTTATAATAACCGCGGTCGTAATAGCGATCATCGTGGTCTGATGCGATCGCCGCGCCAATGGCGAGGCCGATGATGCCCGCGCCGATAGCCACGGCGGCATCGTCACCGCCGCGGTCGCGATAATATCCGCGCGCCTCGGCTGGCGCGGCGGCGGCAAGCGCGCTGGCCGCAAGCGCGGCGGCAAGGGCGCCCTTCCTGACAAGGTTCATGGTACGTCTCCGTTCCCGCCGCCAACTGCCGGTTCATCGCGGCGCTGCGGAGGGTCAATAACCATATTGTCACAAGGCGCTGAACCTGCGCTGAAACCTTTGTTAATAAGCGGCCTTTTCGACGAACCGTTCGCCGCATTCCGTGCGGGGATGCCACCGGGCGAAAGGCTTGCCTCCGGCGCAGGCAGGCCGTTCCGTCTTCAGCGCTCCAGGCCGCCACGCGCCCTCTCGGGGCCGGGAATGCTGGAGCTTCGGATGCCTTGGCGGCAGGTCCGTTCGATACGTCCGCGTCTGTTGGCGGCTATCGCGTCAGATAGACGGCGGCATTGATCGCCGCGCCGACCATGAGCGCGGCTATGGCCAGGGCTTCGATCGCGCCGCGCTCGATCAGGTCGCGTGCCTTGCCGCGAAATGTATCGGAAGTACGGACCGGCCCCGCCCATTCGAAGGTTGGCTGCTCGGCATGATCCCCGGAATGAATGTCATAAAGCAGGCATCCCTGATCGCCGACTTCACTTGTGGTATCATGACCGAATTCAAGCATGATCGCCGCCAACGATTTTCCGAACTCTCCAGTTTCCTTGGGGGTCGCGGATCATCTTGTGCTGCGTATTGGCAACGTCAGTCAGGTATTGAGTCATCGCATCCAGGCCGTGCTGTGTCAGCCTGATGAAGCTGGCGCGGCCGTCCGTCGTGTCAGGTTCGCGCTCGATCAATCCCTTCACTTCCAGGATCGAGATCCATCGAAGCCCCGTCGATGTTGAATTCGATGCTGCACGGCATGCGCTGGTGATCCGGACGGAGCGACCCTGGGCGTGCGAGATGTAGAGTTCCAGGAGCAAGTCCCAAGCGGGGTCCTTGAACAACTCGTCCGAAAAGTAGCGGTCGCGCCTGCGACGGGCCCGAAAGTGCTCAATAGCCCAAAGGGCGAGATCGGAAGACCTGACTCCCAACTCGGCCGCATTGTCTTGAGCAGGCCTGTCGGCGCGCGACTTCCGATGTAATTGCGCATCGCCAATGGGAATAATGCCTGCGACGGCAGGAAGTGTTCTGTCTCTCTGCCCCATTTCGCAAACCTCCTATCCGCCGATTTGGCGCATTTAAAGTGCCTGCTAGCGGTCAGATCTTCAATATAACGTAAGTTATGATGCGGTGCCAAAATGGGTCTATTCTGATAAGTAATAATCCTAATATCGTCGAGATTTGGCCATTTTTGTTATCATGAAAATGGAGTGATAAATCCAAATTGGCAGGGTTAACTATGATATGGGGAATTGTGTTGGTAATTGTCGGATATGAACGACTTTTTTACTGATAACAAGAAATCGAGAGGTCGGCCTCCGACGACGGGGATCGGGAAGATGATCGGTGTCCGAATCCAGCCGGACCTGCTTGCGGCGATCGACTTCTGGAGTGCGGCGCAGCACGACATCCCCTCGCGCCCGGAAGCGATGCGTCGGCTTTTGCGCGCCGCGCTAGGGGGTACGAAGCATGGGTAGCGTCTGGGTGAAGACCTGTGCGTCGGTCATGGCGGGGGCGTCGTTCATGGGCGCGGCCTGCCTCGCTTACATTGCCCAGGGCACGGGCAATGGCGGAGTTGAAGAGGCGCTGGAGAACCGCGCCGAAGCGCGCCGCAACGAAGCGGCGATCAATTGCCTGGCCATGCTGGAGCGGGCAGAGGCCGCGCAGGAGCGGCTGATCGACTGGGAGATGAGCAAGGAGGCAAACATCCTTGCGAATGCTCGCCGGGGTGAGGGCGCGGCTGTCCGGCGCTAAGCCTCGGGTATCAAATCAGATATAAGGTATCCGGAAACCGACGGCGCAGATAGCCCCGTCGGTCTCCGGGTAATATGTTAGGCCGCTTCCTTCTTGCGGCCGGCCTTCTTGCGCTCGTTCGGATCGAGGATCGCCTTGCGCAGGCGGATCGACTTCGGAGTCACTTCCACCATTTCGTCTTCGTCGATGTAGGCGATGGCCTGTTCCAGCGTCATGATCTTCGGCGGGGTCAGGCGGATCGCGTCGTCCTTGCCGGTCGAACGGAAGTTCGTCAGCTGCTTGGACTTCATCGGGTTGACTTCGAGATCGTCGGGCTTGGCGTTTTCGCCGATGATCATGCCTTCATACAGCGGTTCGCCCACGCCGACGAACAGGATGCCGCGCTCTTCGAGCGGCCCCAGCGCATAGGCGACGGCTTCACCGGCGCCGTTGGAGATCAGCACGCCGTTCTTGCGGCCTTCGATCTTGCCCTTGTGGGTGTCATACTTCTCGAACAGGCGGTTCATGATCCCGGTGCCGCGCGTGTCGGACAGGAATTCGCCGTGGTAGCCGATCAGGCCGCGCGACGGGGCGGAGAAGGTGATGCGGGTCTTGCCGCCGCCCGAGGGGCGCATGTCGGTCATTTCCGCCTTGCGGGTCGCCATCTTCTCGACGACCGTGCCCGAATATTCGTCGTCCACGTCGATCACGACGGTTTCGTACGGCTCGGTGCGCTTGCCGTTCTCGTCCTCGCCGAACAGCACGCGCGGGCGGCTGATGCCGAGTTCGAAGCCTTCGCGGCGCATCGTTTCGATCAGCACGCCAAGCTGAAGTTCGCCGCGCCCGGCAACCTCGAAGCTGTCCTTGTCGGCCGATTCGGTGATGCGGATCGCCACGTTCGATTCCGCTTCGCGCTCAAGGCGGTCACGGATCATGCGGCTGGTGACCTTGCTGCCTTCGCGGCCGGCCATCGGGCTGTCGTTCACGGCAAAGCGCATCGACAGGGTCGGCGGATCGATCGGCTGGGCGTAGAGCGGCTCGGTGACCGACGGATCGGCGATGGTGTTCGCCACGGTCGCCACCGTCAGGCCGGCGATCGAGATGATGTCGCCCGCCTTGGCTTCGTCCACCGGCACGCGCTCCAGCCCGCGGAACGCCATGATCTTCGAGGCGCGACCGGTTTCGACGATCTTGCCGTCGCGATCGAGAGCGTGGATCGGCGAGTTGACCTTGATCGTGCCGCTCTGGACCTTGCCGGTCAGGATGCGGCCGAGGAAGTTGTCGCGGTCGAGCAACGTGACGAGGAACTTGAACTGGCCATCGACGTCGGCGGCCGGCGGCGGCACGTGGTCGACGATCTTCTGGAACAGCGGGGTCAGGTCGCCTTCGCGCGCTTCCTGGTCCTCGCTGGCGTAGCCGTTGCGGCCCGAGGCGTAGAGCACCGGGAATTCAAGCTGTTCGTCGTTGGCGTCAAGGCTCACGAACAGATCAAAAACTTCGTCGAGCACTTCCTGCGGGCGGCCGTCCGGACGGTCGATCTTGTTGACGACCACGATCGGCTTGAGGCCCAGCGCCAGCGCCTTGCCGGTGACGAACTTGGTCTGCGGCATCGCGCCTTCCGAGCTGTCGACCAGCAGGATCACGCCGTCGACCATCGAGAGGATGCGCTCAACCTCGCCGCCGAAGTCGGCGTGGCCGGGCGTATCGACGATATTGATGTGCGTGCCGTTCCACTCGACCGAGGTGCACTTCGCGAGAATGGTGATCCCGCGTTCCTTTTCGAGGTCGTTCGAGTCCATTGCGCGCTCTTCGACGCGCTGGTTGTCGCGGAACGTGCCGGACTGGCGGAAGAGCTGGTCGACCAGCGTGGTCTTGCCGTGGTCGACGTGGGCGATAATCGCGATATTGCGCAGTGGCAGCGACATGGTGTGCTTTCTTCGAGAGATACCGGAGCGCCCCACGTCTCATGGCGAAGAACACGGGGGCTATTACGGGCGCGCGCTTACATCTAATTGTGCATTGCGGCAAGGCGCGATGCCGATTTGCGGACCCGGACGTGAGATGGGGCGTCATCAGGCAGTTTCAACTGCATCCGGATTTCGGCGGGCGGCACGCAGGCTGCCCCAAATTTGCTGATCGCTTGGCAGGACTGTGATCGACCGGCCACATCGCGCGCGAATGCGGCGAGGCGTGCGACGTCAGTGGCAGTTTGCGGATTGTTCGCTACGCCAGCGGAAATTAGGGAGCGATCCGAAAGACATGGGCACGGCGCTCGGTCCGGCGGGCGATCGCCCCTGGGACGCGCATCAGCGGCGATGCCCGGACCGGACCACCCAGGAAGGATTTCTCCCGTCATGAAGCTCGTCGCCACCGGTCGTCATCCGAAGGCCCGCGCCCTGCTGCTCGCCGGCGCCGCCACGCTCTTTGCCGGCATGCCTGGCCTTGCCGCGGCGCAGGAAGCCGCGCTTGCGGAAGAAACGGCCCAGCCCGCCACGGACGACGCCAGGCCGGCCGCCGGTGTGGATGGATCGGACGACGCGATCATCGTCACCGCCACCAAGCGGGAGCAGACGCTTCAGGATGTGCCCGTCGCGGTCAGCGTGACCACGGCGCAGACCATCGAGCGTGCCCAGATCCGAGACATCAAGGACCTGTCGAGCTTGGTGCCCTCGCTGCGGGTCAACCAGCTCCAGAGCACGGCCAACACCAACTTCTTCATTCGCGGCTTCGGCAACGGCGCCAACAATGTCGGCATTGAGCCTTCGGTCGGCGTGTTCATCGACGGGGTCTATCGCTCGCGCTCGGCAGCGCAGGTCGGCGATTTCCCAGATATCGAACGCATCGAGGTGCTGCGGGGCCCGCAATCGACGCTGTTCGGCAAGAACGCCTCGGCTGGCGTCATCTCCATCGTCACCGCGAAACCCAGCTTCACCTTTGGCGGTAATGCAGAGGCCAGCTATGGCAACTATAATGCCGTGGTCTTGAAGGGCGTGGTCACCGGTCCGGTGTCGGACAAGGTCGCCGTCAGCCTTGCTGGCGGATACAACCGGCGCGATGGCTACAACAAGGATCTGGGCACCGGCAGCGATGTGAACGATCGCAACCGCTGGTTTGTGCGTGGGCAGCTCTATGCCGAACCCAGCACGCAGCTGCGCCTTCGCCTGATCGCCGACTATTCGAGCATCGACGAAAATTGCTGTGCCTCGGTCAATGTGCGCCCGTCTGCCTCGACGCTGGCGGTCCGCGCGCTTGGCGGCAACGTCAACGACGTGAGCGAGCGCTTCGCCAACCGGGTCTGGTCGAGCTATGACGCGCAGAACGACATCCGCAACTACGGGTTGTCGGGGCAGGTCGACTACGATCTCGGCCCGCTGACCTTCACCTCGATCACCGCGTTCCGCCGCACGGATGCCTTCACCAATTCCGACGCAGACTTCACCAGCGCTGACTTGATCGGCCGGTTCTCGCAGGACCTTAAGATCAATACCTTCACGCAGGAACTGCGGGTCGCCACCAACATGGAGGGGCCGCTCAACTTCCTCGTCGGCGGTTACTACTTCAACGAGAAGATCGACCAGGCCAGCCAGCTGCAATGGGGTGCCGACGCGCGCGGTTATGCCGATGTGCTGATCCGTGGCCTCAGCGGCGGGGCGCAGTCGCTCGCCGGGATCGAGACGCTGTTCGGCGGCCTTTCCGGGCAGGACTTCGCGGGCAAGTTCTTCGCGCGGGGGCAGGGGCTGGACGAAAAGTACCGGCTCAAGAACGATGCCTTCTCGGTCTTCGGGCAGGCCGATTTCAAGCTGGGCGACCGCATCACCATCACTGGCGGCGTGAACTATACCAAGGACCGCAAGCGCTTCTCCACCAACATCACGTCCAGCGATGTGTTCGCTTCGCTGGACATCCCGGCGCTGCGCTCGGCCGCCGCCAATTATGGCATCGCGCAGTATATCGGCCAGACCTTCTTCAACGTGCCAGTCGCCTCGGCCGCGCAGGTTCAGGGCTTCGCTCAGGCCAACCCCGCCGGCTTCGCGCAGATCAACACCGCCGCACAGACGCGGACCGCGCCGCTGCTCGGCCTCCAGCAGCTGCAATACCTGCCCGCTTTCCTCAACCTGCCCAACGCGGTGGAGCCGGGCCGGACGAGCGACGACAAGGTGACCTGGGTGGCGCGCGTCGCGTTCGACGTGAACGACCAGATCAATCTCTATGCAAGCTACGCCACCGGCTTCAAGGCCAGCTCGATCAACCTCTCGCGCGACAGCCGCCCGTTCGAAAGCGACCGCACCGCGATCGAAGCGGCGGGCATCGGCGTGCCGAACCAGACCTATGGCTCGCGCTATGCCGGGCCGGAATATGCCAAGGTCTATGAAATCGGCCTGAAGGCGGACTGGAAGGTGGCGACCGCCAACATCGCGGTGTTCCAGCAGTCGATCGCGGGCTTCCAGTCGAACGTCTTCACCGGCAAGGGCTTCATCCTCGCCAATGCCGGGAAGGAGACGGTGAAGGGCATCGAGTTCGAAGGCACGGTCAAGCCGGCGAAGGGCTGGCTGTTCTCGGCCGCGTTCACCTACCTTGATGCCAAGTACGACAAGTTCGTGTTGTCGGCGGTGGGCGATCTTTCGGGGACGCTGCCCGCCGGCATCCCGTCGCTCTCGACCACGCTGGGGGCGCAATACGACTGGGCGCTGGCCAACGGCGACCACCTGATCCTGCGCGGCGACTATCACTACGAATCGCCGACCCAGATCATCGAGGGGCTGCCCGGCTTCCTCGACATGGGCGTGGCCGCCGCGGTCGATGCGGCGCGGCCCTTCCGGCGCGAGGTGAGCGAGGTCAACGCCTCGATCACCTATGCGCTGGCGAATGGACTGGAACTCACCGCGTGGGGCCGCAATCTCACCAACGACCGCTACCTGCTCAACGTGTTCGATTCGCCCGCTCAGCCGCATTCGGTGACCGGCTACACCAACCAGCCGCGCACTTATGGCGGCACGGTGCGCTACCGTTTCTGACGCAGGCCCGTGTCAAAGCGACGGGATCAGGGGCGCTGCGGCGCCCCTTTTTCTTGCAGCCGGGCGCGATTGGTGTCTCAATCGTTTCAGCGCCTCCGCGCAACGACGGATGGCGATCGGCAGAGGGGAACCGGTCATGGAATGGATGCTGATGCCGCTTCGGCGCTACGCCGACTTCAAGGGACGCTCGCGCCGCAAGGAATTCTGGCTGTGGGTCCTGCTCAACATGATCGTCATGACCGTCTTCGTCGGACTGTTCTTTGCCACCGGCGGATACCAGACGGTGATCGACGCCGGAAAGAACGGTGCGTTCGCGGTCTATGGCGCGATGTTCTCGGGCTTCGGACTGCTGTTCGCGGTGTGGGGGCTGGTCACGCTGGTGCCCAACATTGCGGTCACCGTGCGCCGCCTGCATGACCGCGACCTCAGTGGCTGGTGGTATCTCGCGGTCGTGCTGCTGGCGATGATTCCCTACATCGGCGGGCTGGTGAACATCGGGTTCCTCGTCCTGATGTGCCTCGAAGGCACGCATGGTCCCAACCGCTTCGGCCCCGACCCCAGGGAAACGGGCGGCGCCATGGTCTTTGCGTGATCAAGCTGCCCTGACCAAGGAGACAGGCGCCATGAACTGGATGCTGCTGCCCTACCGCCGCTATGCCGAGTTCTCCGGCCGATCGCGCCGGCGCGAATACTGGATGTTCGTGTTGTTCTACTTGCTGGTGTTCGTGGTGCTGAACGCGGTGTTCGGCACCAACGAGGTTACCCGCACGCCCACCGGATTCGGCTACGGTAGCCGGCTGGTCGGCGGCGGCGGCCTCCTCGGCGGGCTGTTCGCGCTGGCGAGCTTACTGCCGGCGCTGGCCGTGTCGGTGCGCCGCCTGCACGATCAGGACCGCACCGGCTGGCTCGTCCTGCTCGCGCTGATCCCGTTCCTCGGCGGCTTCGCGCTGCTTGTGCTGATGTGCCTGGAAGGAACGCGCGGCCCCAACCGCTTCGGTCCCGACCCCAAGAATCCCGCCGGCGCCGAGATATTCTCCTGAGGGACGGCGCCTCTTACAACTCTCGCAGCGCCTGCGCGGGCCGGGTGCGCAGTACGCTCAGCGAGCCGGCCACCGCCAGCACCAGCACCAGCGCCACCCCGGCTGCGAGCACGCCCAGCACGCGCGGCCAGTCCGGCATCCATGCGAAGTCGAACAGCTGCGTCACCACCAGCCACGCCGCGCCCGTGCCCAGCAGCAGCGCGACCGCCGCAAGCAGCGCGGCGAGCAGGCCGTATTCCGCCAGCAGCAGCGCCAGCAACTGTCGCCGGCTGGCGCCCAGCACGCGCAGGATCACGCTGTCGTACTGACGCCGCTCGCGCGCGGCCGCGATGGCGCCGGCCAGCACCGCCATGCCCGCCAGGATCGCCACGCTGGCAGCGGCGAGGATCGCGGTGCCCATCTGCGACAGGATGTCGCGCGCCTGCGCCAGCACCGGCCCGATCTCGATCACCGAGGATGAAGGCAGCGCGCGCACCAGACCTGACAGGATCTGCCGCCGCACCTTGCCCGATTTCTCGCCGCCGGGCAGTTCGATGGTGGCGGCAAGGTTGTGAGGCGCATCGGCGATGGCGTTGGGGCTGAACACCAGCACATAGTTGAACCCCATCGAATCCCAGTCGATCCGCCGGAACGAGGCGATGGTCGCGCTGCGCTCCACCCCCAGCAGCGTCACCGTGATCCGGTCGCCCAGCTTCAGGCCCAGCACGTCGCGCAATTGCTCGTCCACCGAAACCATCGGGTCGCCGGCATAGCCCCTGGGCCACCACGCGCCCTCGGTGATCGTGTTGCCGTCGGGCACCGCGTCGGCATACGTCAGGCCCCGGTCGCCGCGCAGGGCCCAGGCATCGTCGGGGATCTGCTTCAGGTCCGCCACGCGGGTCATCCGGTCCGCCGGGCCATAGGCGATGATGCTGCCGCGCATCGCCGGAACGGTGCGGATCGCGGCGTCGGGCGCGGCGGCGCGCACCACCTGTTCGAACTGCGGCAGGCTGGCGGGCGGCACGTCGAGCACGAAATAGTCCGGCGCGCGCGCGGGCACGCGGCGGGCGATATTGCCGTCCAGGCTGGTCTGGATCGCCGCCAGCAGTACGAAGGCGGCAAGCCCGAAGCCCAGCGCCACCACCAGCGCGCCGGTCTGCGCGCCGGGCCGGTGCAGGTTGGCCAGCGCCATCCGCGCGATCGCGCTCTTGGGCCGGGGCAGCCGCGCCGCCAGCCGCGACAGGCCAAAACCCAGAGCCGCAAGGCTGAGGAACAGCGCCGCCGCGCCGCCCAGGAACCCAGCGGCTAGCAGCTTCTGCGGCGATGTCAGCACGGCCAGCGCGGTGATCCCGGCCAGCCCTGTGCCCACCGGCAGCGCCGCCGCGCGCCAGCGAGTCCCCAGCGGCGCCACCCGCGCGCGCATGAGTGCCATGGCCGGGAAATCGCGCGCGCGCAGCAGCGGCGGCGCGGCGAAAGTGAGCGCGATCAGCACGCCATAGGCCGCCGCGATGGCCAGCGCGGCCGGATCGACCACGAAGCCCGTCTCGATCGGCAGCAGGCCCGACAGCGCCTTGCCCAGCAGCGGTGTCACGCCCACGCCGATGCCCAGTCCCAGCGCAATGGCCAGCGTGGCCGCGGCGGACAGTTGCAGCAGATAGATGCGTGCCACGTCGCCGCTGGTCGCGCCCAGGATCTTCAGGGTGGCGATGCTGCTTCGGCGCGCTTCCAGATAGGATGTCACTCCGTTGCCGATGCCGATCCCCGCGATGGCGAGCGCGGCCAGTGCCACCAGGACCAGAAACTGCCCCATGCGCGACACGAACCGGTCCAGCCCCGGCGAGGCCTTGTCGCGCGTGCGGATCTCGAAGCCCGAGGTAGGAAACCGCGCCTTGAACGCATCGGTGACGGCCTGCGGATCGGCGGCGGCAGGCAGGCGCACGCGATACTTGGTGCGCGCCATCGAGCCGACTTGGACCAGCCCGGTCGCGGCCAGCGCCTCCGGGCCGACGATCACCGTGGGGCCAAGCGAGAAGCCTTCGCCCAGCCGGTCGGGCTCGTCGCCGATCACGCCGCCCACGGTCAGCACGGCCTGACCGATCTGCACGGCATCGCCGACGCGTATGCCCAGCCGGTCGGACACGCCGGGCGCGATCCACGCCGTCATCCCGCGCGGCGCGCCGGCCTTGTGGCCACCGTCCAGCGTGAACGTGCCGTAGAGCGGCCATTTCGCATCGACCGATTTCAGCTCCACCGGCACTGTCATGCGCAGATCGCCAGGCCGCCGCGCGATGGCCTGAAGCCGCATGCCGACAGACAGCGTGCCCAGCCGGTCCAGCGCCGCGCGCTCATCTGCCCCGGCCTCGCGCCCGGCGAGTGTGAATTCCGCGTCGCCGCCAAGCATCGTCTGTCCGCGCGCGGCAAGTTCGTGGCGGATCGCGCCGGTCAGCGTGCCGATCGCCGCCAGCGCGGCGGTGCCGAGCACCAGGCAGACCAGCAGCAGCCGCAGGCCCCGGAACTTCCAGTCCAGCCCGCGCCGCGCCAGCCGCCATGCGGCGGACCAGGAGAGGTTCATTGCGGCCCGTCCGAAACGATGTGCCCGTCGGCCAGCCGCACGATCCGGCCGCAGCGCTCGGCCAGCGCCTCGTCATGCGTCACCATCAGCAGCGTTGCTCCCGCCTCGGCCGCGCGCGCGAACAGCAGGTCGGCCACTGCGGCCCCGGTCGCGGCATCGAGATTGCCGGTCGGCTCGTCGGCGAACAGGATGCGCGGCGAGGGCGCCAGCGCGCGGGCAATCGCCACGCGCTGCTGCTCGCCGCCCGAAAGCTGCGCGGGATAGTGGTGCAGGCGGTGGCCCAGCCCGACCGCTTCCAGTTCGGCCCGCGCGCGTTCCATCGCCCCGTCCGCACCGGCCAGTTCCAGCGGGGTCGCCACGTTTTCCAGCGCGGTCATCGTCGGCAGCAGGTGGAAGGCCTGGAGCACGATGCCGATGCGCCCGCGCCGCGCGGCGGCAAGGCCATCCTCGTTCAGCACAGTGAAGTCCTGCCCATCGACCAGCAGCGTGCCACCGCTGGCGCGCTCCAGCCCTGACAGCACCGCCAGCAGCGACGACTTGCCCGATCCCGATGGCCCCAGCAGCGCCACGCTTTCACCCGCGCCCACCATCAGGTCGATGCCGCGCAGGATTTCCACCCGGCCATCGCCGTCGCCGAGCGCAAGGGTCAGCGCCTTTGCCAGGATGACGGGGCCGGAGAGGAAGGGAGCAGGGGCGGGCGCGGAAGGATCGCTTGTCACGCCTGCAACCATGCCTAGATTGGTTGCATCAAGCAACCTGCCCGAAAGTGCCCGATGCGCCGCCTGTCGATTACTGCCCTGTTGCTGCTCGCCGCCTGCTCGTCGCAGCCCGCGCCCGCGCCGCAGCCCACCGCGACAGGGGCGGCCCATGCCGCAGCGCCGGTCCCCGCAAACGCTCCGGTGATCCTCGCGTTCGGAGACAGCCTCTACGCCGGCTACCAGCTGGCCCCGGGTGAAAGCTATCCGGCCAAGCTCGAAGCCGCGCTCAATGCCGGCGGCACCGGCGCGCGCGTGGTCAATGCGGGCGTATCGGGCGATACCACCGCCGCCGCGCGGCAGCGGCTGGCCTTTACGCTGGACAACCAGCCGGTGAAGCCCGCGCTCGTGCTTGTGGGGCTGGGCGGCAACGATATGCTGCGCGGTCTGCCTCCGGCCGAAACGCGCGCCAATCTCGATGCGATCCTGGCCGAGCTCAAGCGACGCCAGATCCCCGCGATGCTCACCGGCATGCTTGCCGCGCCCAATCTCGGTGCGGATTACGTCAAGCAATTCAATCCGATCTGGCCCGCTCTTGCGGCGAAATACAAGGTGCCGCTGGTGCCGTTCTTCCTCCAGCCGGTGGTCGGCAACGATGCCCTGCTGCTGGGCGATCATCTCCACCCCAATGCGCAAGGCATCGACCGTATCGTGGCGGCCACCGAGGGACAGGTTGCGGCGACCCTGAAGGCAGCGACGCGGGGTTAGACCCGCAGGGCCGCCCCTTCCGCGACGCGCCACACCGCTGCTTCTCCGGCGATCTCGGCAAAGGGCGCGATTTCCGTCCCCGTCATCCACACTTGCGCGCCGGATGCTGCCAGCCGCTCGTAAAGCGCGGCGCGGCGCAGCGGGTCGAGATGCGCCGCGATCTCGTCCAGCAGCAGCAGGCGCGGGCGTGGGCCCGCGGTCAGCGCGGCGTGGGCCAGCACGATGGCGATCAGCATCGCCTTCTGTTCCCCGGTCGAACAATCGGCGGCGGGCGCGTTCTTGGCCGCCAGCATGACCGCCAGATCGTCGCGGTGCGGCCCCGTCAGGGTGCGCCCGGCGGCGCGGTCGCGGCGGCGACCTTCGCGCAAGGCCCGGCGCAGCGCGTCCTCGTCCGCGGGGGTCTCGCTGGCATAGGCCAGCGCGGGGCGCGCAAAGGGCTGTTCGGGCAGTGTCTCGATCACTGCCGCCAGATCGCCCACCAGCGCGCGCCGCGCCCCTGCCAGGGCCGTTCCGGTTTCCGCCAGCTGCGCTTCCAGCGCGTCGAGCCACGCCGGGTCCGGCTCGGCCGGATCGGACAGCAGCCGGCCGCGTTCGCGCAGCGCCGTTTCATACCGGGTGGCGGTGCGCGCATGATCGGGCCGCACCGCCAGCACAAGCCGATCGAGGAACCGCCGACGCGCGCTCGGCCCTTCGGCGAACAGCCGGTCCATCGCCGGGGTCAGCCAGGTGATCGAAAGCCATTCGGCCAGCCGCGTCGCCGGTCCCGACGCGCCGTTGATCCGCACCGTGCGGCTGTTGGGAGCCGAGGCGAGGGTCGCCGTTCCCAGCGCAAGGTCTCCGCCTTCCATCTCCGCCGCCACCGCGAAGCTGCCGTCGCCGGTCCGTCCCGCCATTTCCGAAGGCTGCGCGCGGCGCAGGCCGCGGCCCGGCGCGAACAGGCTGATCGCTTCCAGGACGTTGGTCTTGCCCGCGCCGTTCTCGCCCACCAGCACGTTGAACGCAGCCGTGTCCTCCAGCCGGGTTGCGGCGTGGTTGCGAAAATCGCGCAGGGTCAGGCGGGTGAGGGCCATGGCGGAGCGGGGGTTAGAGGGTTTCGCGCGTCGCGCACATCCCGAAAAACCTAGCCCTGCTCCCGTTCCAGCAACCCATGCTTCTTCAGGCAGTGCCGCAACTGGTCGTACGTCAGCCCCAGCGCCTTGGCGGTTTGCCGCTGGTTGTAGCGGTTGCGGCCCAGGTGGTGCTCCAGGATGGCCCTCTCATGCGCTTCCACCGCTGCGCGCAAGTCGGCGATTTCGTCCAGTTCGGCGCGCGCGGGGGGCCGCGCTGGGCGCGCATCGTTGGCCGCGACGGGCGCTGCTGGCGAAGCGGCGGGCTTCCATGGGCTTTCGAACGGATCGAACTGCACATGGCCGATCGGCGTCGCCGGATCGTCCCAGCGATAGACCGCGCGCTCGATCACGTTGCGCAGTTCGCGCACGTTGCCAGGCCAGGCATAGCCTTCCAGCTGCGCCTGCGTGTGCGGGGTAAAGCCGGGCCAGGCGTCCCAGTGCAGCTCGGCCGCCATGCGCCGGCCGAAATAGTCGGCCAGCACGGCGATGTCGCCTTCGCGCACGCGCAGCGGGGGCAGGGTGATGACCTCGAAGCTCAGCCGGTCGAGCAGGTCGGGGCGGAACCGCCCTTGCCCGGCCATGCGCGGCAGGTCCTCGTTGGTCGCGGCGACGATGCGCACGTCCACGCGGATCGGCCGGCTCGCGCCGATCCGGGTCACTTCGCCATATTCGACCGCGCGCAGCAGCCGCTCCTGCGCGCCCATCGACAGCGTGCCCAGCTCGTCCAGAAACAGAGTGCCCCGGTCGGCTTCCTCGAACCGGCCCACGCGGGCCCGGGTAGCGCCGGTGAAGGCGCCGGCCTCGTGCCCGAACAGTTCGGCCTCGATCAGCGTTTCGGGCAGCGCGGCGCAGTTCATGGTGACCAGCGGTTCCTGCCACCGCGTGGAGAGGCGGTGCAGGCGCTCGGCGATCAGTTCCTTGCCCGTGCCGCGCTCGCCGATCACCAGCACCGGCCGGCGCATCGGCGCGGCCCGGCTGGCGCGCTCTACGGCGTCGAGAAAGGCGCCCGACTGGCCGATGAACTGGACTTCGCGATCCACCCTGAACACTCCGTTGCCGCGTTCGCGCCAAGGGATGGCACATTTTCCCAACCTTACGCAAGATTGACCATTTCGTCTGGCGGTGCGCGCGCCCATATCCGCGCAATTCGGCGGCTTTCGTGGTTTGGCACGCTGCTTGCTGAAAGGTGAACAACGCCGGATCGCACGGCGAACCACGGAGACTTCAGATGTACACCGCCCGCTTCTTCTCGACCAAGCTCGGCCGCGCAAGCCTCGCCAGCATCATGGCGATGGCGGCGATGAACTGCTTCGCGCTCACCCAGCAGCTCCATGCCGCGCCGCAGGTCCTTGCGTCCTCGGCCGCGATCACCGGCGAGCTGGCGTGACCTCGGACCTCACCCCGATCCGGCCCGAAGGCAACGACGGCCGCCGTTCTTCCCGCTTCGATGCGGAGCTGGAAGCCCTTCGCAACAGTGCCGCCAATCGCGGCTCGGGCGGCCAATCGCGCCCTTCCTTCACCAACGGAGTCAACCTGATGGGCATCTTTTCGCGGACGCGCGATATCATTGCCGCCAATTTCAACGACCTGCTCGACAAGGCGGACGATCCTTCCAAGATGATCCGGATGATCATCATGGAGATGGAGGAAACGCTGGTCGAAGTCCGCGCCTCGGCGGCGCGCACCATTGCCGACCAGAAGGAAATGCACCGCCACGTGTCCAAGCTGGACCGCCTCCAGGCCGACTGGTCCGAAAAGGCCCAGCTCGCCCTGTCGAAGGACCGCGAGGATCTGGCCCGCGCTGCGCTGGTCGAACGCAAGAAGGCGGCCGACATGGCCGAGCAGCTCCGGTCCGAGATCGGCGTGCTCGACGATTCGATGCGCGCTTACGAGCAGGACATCGAAAAGCTGCAGACCCGCTTGCGCGAGGCCCGCAGCCGGCAGACCGCGATCGCCGCGCGCCTCGAAAGCGCCGAGAACCGTGTCCGCCTGCGCAGCCTGCTGACCAACGAGCGCGTGGACGAGGCGCTGGCCCGCTTCGACCAGCTGGAACGCCGGGTCGATTATGCAGAGGGCCGCGCCGATGCGCTGGGTCTTGCAGACGGCACCGCGCCCAACCTGGCGGACGAGATTGCCGCGCTGGCCGGGCAGGACAAGATCGATGAGGAACTCGCCGCGATGAAGCGCGCGCTCAGCAAGGACAACGGCTGATGGAAGACATTGTCGTCCCGATGGTGGCGATCCTGGGCATCTTCGTCGGATTGCCGTGGATCATTCTTCACTACATCACCCGGTGGAAAACCGCCGCCACCCTGACCACCGGTGACGAGGCGCTGCTGGAAGAGCTTTACCAGCTCGCCCGCAGGCTCGACGAACGGATGGACACGGTCGAACGCCTGGTCGCGGCCGACAACCCGGACTTCCGTCCGGCACGCATCGTCCACGACCGCGAAACCGACAACCAGCAACTGCGCGAGCTTGATCGGATGCTCGCCGAAAAGAAGGGGACCCTGAAATGACCGCGCAGCGCACCCGCTTCTATCGCGACAAGGTCAACGGCAAGTTCATGGGCGTCTGCGCCGGGATCGCCGACTACACCGGGGTCGACGTGCTCTGGGTCCGGCTCGGCTTCGTGGTGCTCACGCTCGCCGGCCTCGGCTTCCTGCCGCTCGCCTACTTCGCGCTGGGCTTCCTGTCCGAAAAGAAGCCGTCCTACCTCTACGTCGACCGCGACGAGCAGAAGTTCTGGCAGGGCGTGCGCCAGTCGCCGGCCCGAACTGCCCGCGAAGTCCGCGCCAGCTTCCGCGATATCGATCGCCGGTTGGCCGACGTCGAGAACTTCTATGTCTCGGGCAATCCGCGCCTCTCGGCGGAAATCGAAAAGCTGCGCTGACAGCACCCCGCGCAAGCGGGAAACCAGGGGGAAATCGCCATGAATCCGGACTCCATCTTCGTGCTGATCCCGCTTGCCCCGTTCCTGCTGGGCGGGCTGGCGATCTGGACCAAGCACAGCCGCAAGCTGGAAGAGGTCCGCGCCGCCGCCACTGCCGAAAAGGCCGCGCAATATGCCGCGCAGAGCCAGGCGCTGGAGGAACGGGTGCGCGTGCTGGAACGCATCGTCACCGACAAGGGCTACGATGTCGCCACCCAGATCGAGGCGCTGCGCGACACGCGCCGCATCGAGAGCGCAAACAGGGGGGGCGTGCAATGACCGGCCCCGAAGTATTCGCCTTCTGCGCGCTGGTCCTGCTGCTCATCTGCGCGATGGGCATGGCGCTTGATGCCTACAAGCGGCGGATGGACCTGCGCGAGAAGGAACTGGAACTGCTCGCCGCGCGCACCGCTGAAAAGGCCGCGCAATACGCTGCCGGGGCCGAACGGCTGGAACAGCGGGTGCGCGTGCTGGAGCGGATCGCCACGGATCGGGCCACCGATCTTGCCGCCGGCCTTGCTGCCGAACCCGTCACCGCCCCGGCCACAAGCCTTGCCGGACAGATCGAAGCCCTGCGCGAAGCGCGGGCGAATTGAGGGAAAGACGACCGTGAGCTTCTGGACCGCCATTGTTGTCATCGTCGCGATCATCGCCTGGGCCAATATCCGCATGACGAAACACCGCGGCGAAAGCCGCCCCGGCCAAGACATTGAAAGCCAGTACACCGCCTCGCTGGAGCGTGAAGTCGCCGACTTGCGCAAGCGGCTGGAAGTGCTGGAGCGCATCGCCACCGACGATCGGGAGACGAAGCGTCTCGCGCAAGAGATCGAAGCCCTGCGCGACCGCTGAGCCGGCCGCGCGCATCGCAAGGGAGCCATCGATGCCCGCTGAAACCCTCGTCGATACCATCGTCATCGCCGTTGCCGCGCTCGTTGGCCTTGCCGTCCTCGCTGCCGCGCTGCTGCGCGCGTGGAACGGCTGGCTCGACCTGAAGCGCCTCGAACTTGGCCGTCAGCCAGGTGTGGACCTCCTGCCGGGCGCGGGTCGGATCGAATTGGCCGACCTGAAGGAGCGCCTGCGCAAGCTGGAAGCCATCGCCGCCGGCGTTGACCTCTAAGGGCAGGCGCTCGCCCCTTGAGGCCGCGCCCGCCTCTGCTAAAGCCAGTCCCATGCAGAGCCTCGAAGACATCCTCGAAGAGTACGAATTCCTTGATGGCGATGAACGCTATCGCCTGCTGATCGAGCTGGGGCGAGAGCTTGAGCCGATGCCCGATGCGCTGAAGACCGACGCTACGCTGGTACGCGGCTGTTCAGCCAGCGTGTGGGTCTATCCCACTACGGGGCAGGGTGGGCGCCTCCATTTCCTGGCAGACAGCAATGCCGCGATCACCAAGGGGATCGTCGCGCTGGTGCTGGCCGCGGTCCAGGACCGGCCCGCCGCCGAAGTGGCGCAGACCGACATCGCCGCGCGGCTGGCTCCGTTTGATCTTCGCAACCAGCTGTCCTCCAATCGCACCCAGGGTGTGCCCAACATGATCGCGTTGGTGCGCGACCATGCCGCGCGCCTTGCCTCCGCCGGCTAGGGGCGTTGCGCCGCCATCTCTGGACCGGGGCTGGGCTAGGCTTCGTGGGGCTGGGTGCGGTGGGAGCTTTCCTGCCGCTATTGCCCACCGTCCCTTTCCTGCTGCTGGCGATGGTCTGCTTTGCGCGGGGCAATCCGGCGTGGGAGCGGCGGCTGCTCGATCATCCCACCTACGGTCCTTCGCTGCGCGACTGGCGCGAGCGCCGCGCGATTTCTCGCCGGGCGAAGAAGGCGGCGCTGCTGGCCATGGCGCTCAGCGTGGCGGTGACCGCTTTCACCGCCGGCTGGCCCTGGGTGCTGATCCCCCTGGGCGTGATGGCGCTGTCGGGCACATGGATCTGGACCCGCGCGGAGTAGGGCGGGAAAATTCCGAACTTTCGTTATCGGTATTGTTTTCGATGTGAAACATTAACGCAATTTAATCTTCGCGGATTTGCCACATCCCGCGCCTAGGCCGGACCCCTGACCACCAAAGGGGACCACCAATGGCCACAGGACCTTCCACCACCACCGATTCCTTCCTGCTTTCGCTTGAACCGAACGTGACCTTCACGACGATTCTGACGGTGGGCGACGCACTTCCCGGCAGCACCAGCGGCGTGTTCGGCGGCATCCCCGACGGTATCGGTGCGTTCGACAACGGCGACGGTACGCTGACCGTCATCGTCAACCACGAAATCAACAACGCCCAGGGCATCGTGCGCGATCACGGCTCGATCGGTTCGTACATCGACCGCATCGTGATCGACAAGGCGACCCTCGCCGTCATCGGCGGCGACGATGCCATGCAGACGCTCAACGTGTGGAACACCGCCACGCAGCAGTATGAAGTCGGCACCACCGCGTTCAGCCGCTTCTGCTCGGGCGATCTGGCCGACCAGACCGCGTTCCTCAACAGCGCCAGCGGCCTCGGTACTTCGGCCCACATCTACCTCACGGGTGAGGAAAGCGGCGTCGAAGGCCGTGCCGTGGCCACGATCGTCAGCGGCGAAAACGCCGGCCAGGCCTATGTCCTGCCCACGCTCGGCAAGCTCGCATTTGAAAACCTGACCGCCAACGCCTTCGCGCAGGACAAGACCATCGTCGCCGCGACCGACGACGGCCAGAACGGCCAGGTCTACATCTACGTAGGCGACAAGCAGGCCACCGGGACCGACATCGACAAGGCCGGCCTCACCAACGGCGCGCTCTATGGCATCAAGGTCACCGGCTTCACCGACGAGACCAACGCCGTCGCCGCGAACGGCAGCTTCACGCTCGAA
The DNA here is from genome assembly GCF_025938155.1 of Novosphingobium sp. KCTC 2891. Lineage (GTDB taxonomy): Bacteria > Pseudomonadota > Alphaproteobacteria > Sphingomonadales > Sphingomonadaceae > Novosphingobium. Next base: position 375,541 of record NZ_JAPCZG010000001.1, read on the forward strand.
GCCATCGCCGATGCTGCCAGCAAGACCGGCGCGCAGATCGACGCCGCCAGCGAAGCGCAGGGCGTGACCAGCTTCCTGCGTCCGGAAGACAGCGCGTGGGATCCGCAGAACCAGAACGTTCTGTACTTCACGACCACCAACAGCTTCACCGGCAACTCGCGCCTCTACAAGGCGACCTTCGCCGACATCACGCACCCCGAACTCGGCGGCTCGATCGAAGCCGTGCTCGACGGTTCGGAAGGCCAGAAGATGTTCGACAACCTGACCGTCGCCAACGGCAAGATCATCCTGCAGGAAGACCCGGGCAACCAGGACTACATCGCCAAGGTCTATGAATATGACATCGCCAGCGACACGCTGTCGACGATCAGCTCGTTCGATCCGGCGAAGTTCGCACCGGGCGCGGCCGGCTTCATCACCAAGGACGAAGAATCGTCGGGCGTGATCGACGTCACCAACCTGCTGGGCGATGCCACGCACCGCGCCTACCTGCTTGACGCGCAGGTCCACAAGGCCACCGGCGATCCCGCCACGGTCGAACAGGGCCAGCTGCTGCTGATGAAGGTCGAAACTGTCCATGATGGGGCCAACGGCGACGACGTGCTGAACGGGGATGCCACCGCCAATGTCATCTCGGGCAACAACGGCAACGACACGATCCGCGCCGGCTCGGGCAACGACACGCTGTTCGGCAACAACGGCAACGACGTGCTTGACGGAATGCGCGGCAACGACGTCCTCGTCGGTGGTCGCGGCGACGACCGACTGACCGGCGGCGAAGGCGACGATCGCTTCGACTTCACCGCATGGGGTGACAACAAGGCGGCCATCGGCAACGATGTCGTCACCGACTTCGTCAGCGGCCACGACGTCATCGTCCTCACGGCCGATGCCTACATCCGCAAGACCGCCACGGGCGACTTCAACGCCGATGGCGTGTCGGACCTCAAGCTGACCGTTTCGACCGGCGGCACGATCACCCTTCTGGGCGTGAACTCGCTGCACGATGGCGACGTGATCAACCAGGATCTGGGCGAACTCGCCAACCGCGCGTTCCACGACATGGTTCTGCTCTGATCCTTCCGATCGACTGAACAGGCAGAGGCCGGCTTGCCCCAGGGCGAGCCGGCCTTTCGCTTTGCGGCGGGCGGTATCACCTTGCGCGCATTCCGTATTGTTCCTTATTTGTTCTCACCTTATCCTGCGCCCCATGACGGATTCGCAGGCCACGATCATGCTCACCGTGGGCAAGGCCACGGAGGGCGCCCACTGGTTCGACCGGCTGGTGACGTTGACCGGCGCGCTGGCGTGGCCGCTGGTCGCGCTGGTCGTCGCGCTGCTGTTTCGCGCGCAACTGGTGGCGCTCACCGCCCGGCTTGATGAACTGCGCTGGGGGGACAAGTCCGCCCGCTTCGCCCGACGGCTCGACCGGCTCGAGGCCAGCGCCCCGTTTCCGCCGCCGCCCCCGCCGGACGAGCCGGAGATCGCGCTGTCGGGCGATCACGCGCGCTTTCTGCAACTGCTCGAAATATCCCCGGGCGCGGCCGTGCTCGATGCCTGGGCACGCGTGGAGGAAGGCCTTGCCCGGCTCGCCCGCCGCGCCGACGGCGGCGAACTCGACCGCCGCATCCGCGCCATGGTGGTCGAACTGGGCGCCCTGCGCGCCGATGCCGCGCGCAACCGACCGATCACCGTCCCCGACGCGCTGCGCTTCCGCAACCTCGCCAAGCGCGTGCTGAACGAGATCAACCTGGCGTGACGGCGGTCTTCGCGCGCTGCGGGAGCACTGCAACCAGCATCACGATGGCCACCAGCAGCACCGCCGATGCCAGCGGGCGGCTGAAATCCAGCCCGCCCTTGGCCAGCGGCTTGTCCAGGTAGTCGCCCACCGTCGCGCCCAAAGGCCGGGTCAGGATGAACGCCGCCCAGAACAGCGCTGCCCGGTTCGCCGACGTCGCGGCATAGAGCAGCGCGATTCCCGCCAGCGCGATGGAGAACAGCACCGCTCCCCCCAGATACCCCAGGCCATTGCTGTCCGCGGTCCAGTCGCCCAGCGCAGTGCCCAAGGTCTGCGACAGCGAGATCGTCAACCAATAGAACCACTCGGCGCGCGGTTCGACCAGCCGCGTGACCGAGACTGATCCCGTCGTGCGGTGCCACGCCGCCAGCGATCCTGCGACGAGCGCCAGCAGCAGAGCCGATCCGCCAGCATAGCCGATGCCGAGCGAGCGCGTGGCGAAGTCCGCCAGCGTCGTTCCCGCCGTGGTCGATGCGATGATCGTGGCCCAGTACAGGGCCGGCCGGAAATGCGCTGCGCGCACCTGCACCGTCACCAGAACGAGCAGGACAGCCAGGAATACTCCCGTGCTGACAAGGTAACCGAGCCCGAGGCTCATCGACAGGGTGTCGCCGGCCGTTTCGCCCAGTGTGGTGGCCAGGATCTTGATGATCCAGAAGCCCAGCGTGATTGCGGGGGCCTTGCTTTCGTGGGTCCGGTCACTCATCGATTGCCTCTCGCAGCACCGCAATACCAAGATCGCGCTGCGCTTTCAGTTCCCGCTTCAGCACGGCGGGATCGCGGGCGAATACGAAGCCGAAGCTGACGCCGCCTTCCTTGCCCTCGGTCGCGTGATGCAGCTTGTGCGCCTGCACCAGCCGCTTGGCGTAGCCGCGTCGGGGGACCCAGCGGAACCAGCGCTGGTGGACCAGCCCATCGTGCACCAGCGTGTAGATCACGCCGTAGCACAGCACGCCCAGTCCGATCCACGTGCCCGGCCACCACGCTTGCGCGCCGCGCACCAGCGGGCTGCCCACGGCGAAGAAGCTGATCGAGATTATCGCGCCGACAATGGCGTAGAGGTCGTTCTTCTCGAAGAACCCGTCGTGCCGCTCATGGTGGTCACGGTGCCAGCCCCAGCCGAAGCCGTGCATCACGTACTTGTGGCTGGACCATGCGACGAACTCCATCGCCAGCACGGTGGCGACAATGATCAGGACGGCAGCGACTGCGTTCATGCCGCCCTCCCTAGTCCTTCCCGCGACAAACCGCGACACTTTCTCGCGTCGTTGCGACGTGAGATTTTCCGTCCGTTCAGGCGCGAAAGGCGATTCCTTTATGGTGCGGAACACCCGCCCCGCAAGGAGGACCGACCTTATGAAGAAGCTCATTCTCGCCGCCCTGATCCCCGCCGCGATCGCCGGGGCCGCCGCGCCCGCGAGCGCGCAGGCCTGGCATGGCAATGCGCACGATCGGCACGATTCGGGCTGGCAGACCCCGGCGCGGAACGGCGACATCCGGCAGCAGATCAACGGCCTGCGCCAGCAGATCGACCGCGCCGAGCAGCGCCGCACCATCTCGCGCCGCGAGGCCGATGGCCTGCGCCGCGAAGCGCGCGACATCCAGCGCCAGTATGCCAGCTTCGCGCGCCGGGGGCTGGACCGTAGCGAATACCGCACGCTCCAGCGCCGCGTCGACGATGTCCGCTCACACCTGCGCATGGAGCGCCGCGACCGCGACGGCCATCGCGGCTGATCGCAAGTGCATCGCAAGGCGCAATTAAATTACGCCGATAAGCAACAAGGCGCGCCTTTCCTGCTTGAAAAGCGGGAAGGGCGCGCCTAACCGCCTTGCATGGCTCAGAATCCGCGCACTCTTTACCAGAAGATCTGGGACGCCCACGTTGTCGAGAACCGCGACGACGGCACCAGCCTCATCTACATCGACCGGCACCTCGTTCACGAGGTGACCAGTCCGCAGGCGTTCGAGGCGCTGCGCGTTGCCGGGCGCAAGGTGCGTCGCCCCGATCTCACGCTCGCGGTGCCGGATCACAACCTGCCCACAACCGCGCGGCTCGATGCATCGGGCCACCGCCTGCCCATCGCCGATCCCGAAAGCGCGCAGCAGCTTGCCGCGCTGGAAAAGAACGCGCCCGATTTCGGTATCCGCTACATCGGCGCAACCGATCGCGAGCAGGGCATCGTCCACGTCGTCGGGCCGGAGCAGGGCTTCTCGCTCCCCGGCGCGACCATCGTCTGCGGCGACAGCCACACCGCTTGCCACGGCGGACTTGGCGCGCTGGCGTTCGGCATCGGCACCAGCGAGGTCGAGCACGTGCTCGCCACGCAGACCCTGATGCTCAAGCAGTCGAAGTCGATGGAAGTGCGCGTCGAGGGCGACCTGCTCCCCGGCGTCTCGGCCAAGGACGTGGTGCTGCACATCACCGGCGTGCTCGGCGCGTCGGGCGGCACCGGCTATGTCATCGAATATACCGGCAAGGTTATCCGAGACCTGTCGATCGAAGGCCGCCTCACCGTGTCGAACATGGCGATCGAGCATGGCGCGCGCGCTGGCCTGATCGCGCCCGATGAAAAGACCGTCGCCTATCTGAAGGGCCGGCCGCTGGCGCCCAGGGGCGCCCAGTGGGACGCCGCCGTGGCATGGTGGACCAGCCTCGCCACGGATCCGGGCGCGAAGTACGACAAGGTCGTGGTGATCGACGCGAAGGACATCGCGCCTTCGGTTACCTGGGGCACCAGCCCGGAAGACGTGCTGCCGGTCACCGGCATCGTCCCCGCGCCCGAAAGTTTCGCCGATCCCTCGAAGCAGGACGCGGTGAAGAAGTCGCTCGAATACATGGGCCTCGTTCCCGGCCAGCGGCTGCAGGACGTGGAAGTGCAGAACATCTTCATCGGCAGTTGCACCAACAGCCGGATCGAGGACATGCGCGCCGCCGCCGCGATCCTGAAGGGCCGCAAGAAGGCCCCGAACGTGCGCTGGGCCATCGTTGTCCCCGGTTCGGGCCTCGTCAAGGAACAGGCCGAGGCCGAGGGGCTGGACAAGATCTTCATCGATGCCGGCTTCGAATGGCGCGAGCCGGGCTGCTCGGCCTGCCTTGCGATGAACCCGGACAAGGTGCCTGCCGGCGAACGCTGCGCGTCCACCAGCAACCGCAACTTCGTCGGCCGCCAGGGGCCGGGCGCGCGCACTCATCTCGTCAGCCCGGCGATGGCCGCTGCCGCCGCCGTCACCGGCAAGCTGACCGACGTGCGCGACCTCACGCCCGCCTGAACCCGGTCACGCACGTTTACAGCGGCCCCATCGGCCTCTAGCCTCGCTCCCGGAAGCAAGCGGGGGCGAGGACGATGGACTTGATCAAGGGCGTGCGTGCGCAGGAACGCGCCTATGGCGGCGTGCTCTGGCTGGTGTCGCTGGTCTTTGCCGGATTCATCATCGGCATGGGTAATCTCGTCATCGGCGACCTGCCGCTGGTCGATGAGCAGGTGGCCGGTGCGCAGCTGCCTCCCGACCCGCAGCTTGTGCGAGTCCGGTCCGAGATCGCCAGTGCCACCGTCGCCGCTGGCCGGCTGGACGACAGGTTGGAAATCGCACGGCTGCAACTGGCGCAGGCGCAGCGCGCCTCGCGCACCGCGACCGACACGTTCCGTGCGTGGATCGAGGCACGCACCGCGACCACCGATCCGCAGCAGGACCCCGAAGTCCTTTCGCGCACCCGCCAGCTCGAACAGCTCAAGGGCAACGAGCGCACCATCCAGTCACAGATCGCCGCGCTGGAGAACGAGAAAGCCCCGCTCGAACAGCAGGCCAGCGCCTTGCGGATGCGCCAGTTCCGGCTGGAGCAGGAGGCCATCCCCGCGCAGGAACGCGCCCGGTTCTGGCAGGAACTGCGCGTGTTCGGCCTGCGCCTGCTGATCACGCTGCCCATGCTCGGGCTCGGCGTCTGGCTCGCGGTGAAGAAGCGCAAGAGCGACCACTGGCCGCTTGCGCGGGGTTTCGTGCTGGCCGCGGTGTTCGTGTTCTTCGTCGAACTCGTGCCCTATCTGCCCAGCTATGGCGGCTATGTCCGCTACGCCGTGGGCATCGGCCTGACTTTTGCCGCCGGGCACTTCCTCATCAAGAACATGCGTGCCTGGCTGGCCAGCCGGCAGGCGGCCGAAGCGCAGGGCGAGGCCGAGCGCCGCAGCCGCGTCGACCAGGACGAAGCGTTCCGGAAGATGGCCGCCAAGGTCTGCCCCGGATGCGACCGTCCCATCGCCACCACCGGCGATGCGGAAGCCAACTATTGCGTCCACTGCGGGCTGACCCTGTTCGACCACTGCGCCAGCTGCAACACGCGCAAGATGGCGTTCTTCCGCCATTGCATGACCTGCGGGGCACCTGCCGCTGCGGCCGCCGAGGCACCGCCGCCCAAGGCGCCCGCACCAGCTTGACGCGCAAGTCCGCCTTCGCCCCGGTCGTTGCTGCGCACACCCGCGTCCTCGTCTTGGGCAGCTTGCCGGGGGAGGTGAGCCTTGCCGCGCAGCGGTACTACGCGCACCCAGCCAACCAGTTCTGGCGGCTGATCGGCGGGGTGATCGAGCGCGATCTGGTCCCGCTCGATTACGAGACGCGGCTGGCCGCGCTGCTCGAAGCGGGCGTGGGCCTGTGGGACAGCGTGGCCACCGCGCGCCGCGCCGGCAGCCTTGATACCGCGATCCGCGAGGTGGAAGCAGCCCCGCTCGCCGATCTCGCCGCCACGCTCGCGGGCCTGCGCGCGGTGGGCTTCAACGGCGGCACCTCGTGGCGCATCGGCCGCCGCCAGCTGGCCGCGCGCCACGATCTCGCGCTCGTTCAGCTTCCGTCCAGCAGCCCGGCCTATTGCCGCGTCACGCCTGCCGAAAAGCAGGCTTCGTGGGATTTCCTGCGGAAATACCTGCGATGAATGTTGCAATCGCGCGGTGCCTCGCCAATCGTGCCGCGTTCCAACCACGTTAGGAGCGGCTTGTGAGCAAGAAGACCGAAAACTGGACCGGCAAGGCAGCGATGGCAGGTGCGGCAATCGGCTCGGCGGCGCTCGCGGCGGCCCTGCTTTATGCTTCGCGCCGCAAGGAACGCGCTGAAAAGGGCGAAGTGCCCAAGGCACCGCCGGTCGACACGCCCGAAACCGACTGACAATACCCGTCGATCGGCTGTTGCATGGCGCTCCGCCCCGGTTATAGCGGGCGCCATGGAACCGGTTAGCCAGATCGAAGGCCGCGCCTATCCCTTTGGGCGCAAGAACGTCGATACCGACGTCATCATCCCCGCGCATTGGCTGAAGACGATCAGCCGCGAAGGACTCGGGCGCGGCGCGTTCGAAGCCCTGCGCCAGGATCCCGACAACCTGTTCGACAGCGCCGAGTTCGCCGGCTCGCCGATCCTCGTTGCAGGCGACAATTTCGGCTGCGGCTCCAGCCGCGAACACGCCGCGTGGGCCTTGCTCGACATGGGCATCAAGGCGGTGATTGCACCATCCTTCTCGGACATCTTCTCGGGCAACGCGTTCAAGAACGGTATTCTCACCGTCGTGCTGCCACAGGAAGCGGTGGACCGGCTGGTCGAGGTGGCCAAGACCGACCCCATCCACATCGACCTTGAAGCGCAGACGGTCACCACGCCGTTCCAGGATCGCTTTGCATTCGAGATCGATCCTTTCCGCAAGCACTGCCTGCTGAACGGTCTGGACGAAGTGGGTCTGACGATGGCCCGTGACGCCGCCATTTCCACGTTCGAGGACAAGGTCCGCGCCGAACGGGGCTTCCTCGCGCAGGGCACTGCTGTCGCCGCCTGAACGGTCCGTCCGTTTTGCCGCCGCGCGCCGGTCCATCCGGGCCGAAGGGCGAGCTTGCGCGTGTGCCTATTAATTGTTCGGTTAAAAAGGCTTTCCTTTAGCCGAAAATCTTGCTTTTCTGCCCGCCGAACCGGGACGTGCGCCAGCACGCCCGAAGAAAACACGCGGGAGAATTATCCATGAAAGCCTTGCAGACCCACGCCGTGGGCGGCCCCGAAACGCTCGTCCTTGATGACCTGCCCGACCCTGTCGCTGGTCCCGGCCAGGTGGTCGTCGCGGTCAAGGCTTGTTCGATCAATTTCCCCGACACGCTGATGATCCGCGACTTGTACCAGTTCAAGCCGCAGCGCCCTTATTCGCCCGGCGGTGAGCTTTCCGGCGTGGTCGAAAGCGTGGGCGAGGGCGTCACCCAGTGGAAGGCCGGCGACCGCGTGATCGCCATGGTCGGCAATGGCGGCCTGCGTGAAAAGGTCGTGGCCGAGGCGGCGCGCCTGTTCTCGCTGCCCGATGGCATCGATTTCGAAACCGGCGCCTCGCTGCTGATGACCTATGGCACCAACATTCATGGGCTGGTCGATCGCGGCCACATCAAGGCTGGCGATACCGTGCTCGTGCTGGGCGCTGCGGGCGGCATCGGCCTGTCCGCCATCGAACTGTCGAAGGCGTTCGGCGCGCGCGTCGTCGCCGCCGTCTCCAGCGAGGAAAAGGCCCAGATCGCGCGCGAGGCCGGTGCCGACGACGTGGTGATCTATGGCCGCCCGCCGTTCGACAAGGCCCAGTCCAAGGCCCTGTCCGAGCAGTTCAAGGCCGCCTGCGGCCCGGACGGCGCCAACATCGTCTATGACGTGATCGGCGGCGACTATTCCGAACCCGCGCTGCGCGCCATCGCGTGGGAAGGGCGCTTTCTCGTCGTCGGCTTCACCGCCGGTATCGCGCGCCTGCCGCTCAATCTCACCCTGCTCAAGGCCTGCGACGTTTCCGGCGTGTTCTGGGGCGCATGGACCGCGCGCGAGCCGGAGAAATTCCGCGCGGAAGTCGCCCAGCTGTTCGACATGGTCAAGGCGGGCAAGATCCGCCCCCGTGTCTCCGCGCGCTTCCCGCTGGCGCAGGGCGGCGATGCCATCGCCATGCTCGAAAACCGCCAGGCTGTGGGCAAAGTGGTGGTGACGATGGACTGACGCGTTGCTCTACACCCCCTCCTCTGCAGAGGAGGGGGTGACATCCAGCTTCCCCTCATTTGTCCCCGTAAGCCGGCAATCCCAGCCTGAACTGGATCGCCACCCCGCGCAGCGCGAAGCCCGCCAGCGCCGCCACGGGCCAGACCAGCCCGTTCGCCAGCCCCAGCATCTGCCCCGCCGCACACAGCGCCGAGGACAGCGCGGCCGCCGTCACGTAAAGTTCCGGCCGCATCAGGATCGAAGGACGCCCGGCCAGCACGTCGCGGATCACCCCGCCCACGCAGCCGGTAATCACCCCCATCAGCACCGCCGGCACCGGCGTCACGCCGTAAGCCAGCGCTTTCGCCGTTCCCAGCACGGCATAGGCGCCCAGTCCCGCCGCGTCCGCCCATTCCAGCACCGGCCGGTCCCACCAGCGATGCGGCGTGAACCACGCGACCAGCGCCACGCCCAGGCAGACCGGCGCCACCGCCGAATCGCGCACCCAGAACACCGGTGCGCCGATCAGCAGGTCGCGCACCGATCCGCCGCCCACGCCCGTCACCAGCGCAAAGAACGACATCGTCACGAACGTCTGCCGCAGCCGCGCAGCCAGAAGCGCGCCGCTCAGCGCGAACACGGCCACGCCCGCCAGATCGAGCAGGCTGGCGATCGCGGGCAGGGCGGGGGATGTAAGGATCGGCGCGGGCATCGCCGGCGCATAGCACTGCCGCGCCACTTCGGACCAGTGCGCGGACGATCCCTTAGGGTGATGGTAACCATCTGTGTGGCAGAGACCATGAGCGAAAGGCAAAGATCACAAGCCCATGGCCTTCAGGAACCTACTGCGAAACCGGGGAGAGAGCGCCGGCGGGGATAGCGGCACGGCATCGGGGGCACACGCCCTGTCCGATCCCGTGCGTCGGCTCGACGTGCTCGATGCGGTCGAACGCTCGGGCCGCGTGTTCCTCTGGGGCACCGATTCCGCTGGCTGCCTTACCTATCTGTCGCCCGGCGCCGCGCCGCGGCTTGGCGCTCAGGTTGAGACGATTCTCGGCCGCCCCTTCGCTTCTCTGTTCGAGGTGGACCCCGACAATCCCGGCGAACGCTCCGACCGGCCGCTCCAGTTCCAGATGACTTCGCGCGGGCGGCTTGCCGACCTGATCCTGCGGTTCAACCCGGCCGCGTCCGATGCAGGCACGGCGCCGACGTGGTGGGCGCTTTCGGGCGAAGCAGCGCTGGCGGAGGACGGCACGTTCCTTGGCCACCGGGGCCATGCGCGCGATGTCACCACCGAATACGTCCGCCGTATCGAGGATGCGCGCCTCGCCGAATTCGACACGCTCACCGGCCTCGGCAACCGCCACCGGCTCAATCGCCGGCTCGACCAGGTGCTCGCCGCCTACCGCGCCTCGGGCCGTGCCTGCGCGCTGCTCATGCTCGATCTCGACCGGTTCAAGCACGTCAATGATACTCTGGGCCACCAGGCCGGCGACGAGCTGCTGCGGCAGGTTGCGCAGCGCCTGCGCAAGGTGATCGGCGAGCGGGGCGAGATCGGCCGGCTTGGCGGCGACGAGTTCCAGGTGATCATCCCCGACCTCGATGATCGCGGCAAGCTGGGTGAACTGGCCGAGCGCCTGATCGGCCATATTTCGCAGCCTTATCTCGTCGGCGCGGACCGCGCGGTGATCGGCACGTCGGTCGGCATCGCCGTCGCCCCGTTCGATGGGCAGGAACGCGACCAGGTTGTCCACGCAGCCGATCTTGCGCTCTATGCCGCCAAGAACGGCGGGCGCGGCCAGTTCCGCTTCTTCTCGTCCGACTTGCGCGACGAGAAGGAGGAGCGCCGGCTGATCGAGGAAGCGCTGCGCGCCGCGCTCGGCAGTGAGGAACTGACGCTCAGCTACCAGCCGGTCGTCCGCACGGACGATCACACCGTGGTCGGCTTCGAGGCGCTGATGCGCTGGGAAAATGCGGATCGTGGCGCCATCGACCCTTCGCTGTTCATTCCGATTGCCGAGGAAACGGGCCTGATCGCCCCGCTCGGCGCGTGGGCGCTGCGCCGCGCCTGCGCCGACGCCATGGCGTGGCCCAAGTCGGTGCGCGTCGCGGTCAATGTCTCGGCCGTCCAGTTCGCGGACACCGCGTTCCCTGCCATGGTCGAGGAAGCGCTGGCGGACAGCGGCCTCGCGCCCGACCGGCTCGAACTGGAACTGACCGAATCCATCTTCCTTGGCGATGATGACGCGACCAGCGCCGCTTTCGATGCGCTCAAGGCCATCGGCGTGCGGCTGGTGCTCGACGATTTCGGCACCGGCTATTCCTCGCTCAGCTACTTGCGCGCCGCCCCGTTCGACAAGCTCAAGGTTGATCGCAGCTTCGTCGAGGTGTGCACGCTGCAGGATAACAGCAGCGCCAAGATCATCGCCGCGATCATCGGGCTTGCCGAAGCGCTGGGCATGGAAACCACGGTCGAGGGCGTCGAGGCGTTCGACCAGTTCCACCTCGTCTGCGCCAAAGGTGCGCGCTTTGTGCAGGGCTTTCTCTATTCGCCGCCGCTGCCGCATGAGGAAACCCTGGCGCGCATTGCCGCCGATGCATTCCGCATCGAACCGACCGGACCCGAACGCCACCGGCCGGAACGCCGCTCGGTCTATCGCCGCGTGGGCCTGATCCACGAGGACCACCGCTACGAAGCGGTGATGAAGGACCTGTCCGCCACCGGTGCCCGAATCGATGGGCTGGTCGGCGTACCCGTGGGCACCGGGGTGGTGCTCGATCTCGGCGCGGGCCAGCTCGCCGTAGGCCACGTGGCCCGCTCCGAAGACGCTACCATCGGCATCGAGTTCGAGACTCCGCTGGTGCCCGACGGGGCAGGGGGCCTCGTCACCCGTCACCGCGTCTCACCCTCCGCGCTCGCCGCTGCCGCCCGGATCGTGCCGACCACTGCGCCGCGCTTCATGGAAGTGAAGCCCGGCAGCAGCACGGCCTCCGCCGCGCGGGCGTAGCGCGCGGCCTTCTTCAGCGCGCTACGCGTGGGGGGGCACCCCGCCATGCAAAAAGGCCGCCCGGTTGCCCGGACGGCCTCTTTCTTGCCAGGGATGGCAATTCGTCAGATGTGGATCGGCTTGCCCTGCACGCCCATCGCCGCTTCCTTCAGTGCTTCCGAATGGGTCGGATGCGCGTGGCAAGTGTAGGCGATGTCCTCGCTCGTCGCGCCGAATTCCAGCGCCAGCGCGGCTTCGGCGATCATCGTGCCCGCCACCGAGGCGATGCACCACACGCCCAGCACGCGGTCGGTCTTGGCGTCCGCGATCACCTTCACGAAGCCGTCGGGCTCGTGGTTGGTCTTGGCGCGGCTGTTGGCCAGCATCGGGAACTTCGAGACCTTGATCTCGCCCTTCTCCTTGGCCGCTTCCTCGGTCAGGCCCACGCCGGCGAACTCGGGCATGGTGTAGACCACGCCGGGGATCACGTCGTGGTTCACGATGCCGGTCAGGCCCGCGATGTTCTCGGCCACGGCGATGCCTTCGTCCTCGGCCTTGTGCGCCAGCATCGGACCCGGGATCACGTCGCCCACCGCCCACACGCCGTCCACCTTGGTGGCGAAGTCATGGTCGGTCTCGATCTGGCCGCGCGCGTTCAGCTCAAGCCCGATCTTGTCGAGGCCGAGGCCGTCCACGTTGGGACGGCGGCCGATCGCCACCAGCACGCAGTCGGCTTCGATCGTGGCCGCTTCGCCGCCTTTGGCCGGCTCGACGGTGAGGGTGGCCTTGCCGCCGTTCACCGCAACGCCCGTCACCTTGGTGCCGAGCTTCAGCTCCATGCCCTGCTTCTTGAAGATCTTGGCGGCTTCCTTGCGCACGTCGCCGTCCATGCCGGGCAACAGCTGGTCGAGGAATTCCACCACGGTGACCTTCGCGCCCAGGCGGCGCCACACCGAGCCCAGCTCCAGCCCGATCACGCCGCCGCCGATCACGACGAGGTGGTCAGGCACCTTCTTCAGCGAAAGCGCGCCGGTGCTGTCCACGATCACGCCGGCGTCGTTGTCCACGGTCACGCCCGGCAGCGGAGTCACGCTTGAACCGGTGGCGATCACCACGTTCTTCGCGGTCACCTTCTCGCCATTGACGATCACGGTGTGCGCGTCCTCGAACGCGGCGTAGCCCTTCAGCCAGGTCACCTTGTTCTTCTTGAACAGGAACTCGATGCCGCCGGTCAGGCCCTTCACCGAGTCGGCCTTCTGCGCCAGCATCGCGTCGAGATCGAGCGTGACCTCGCCGGTCTTGATGCCATAGGTGGCAAAGGTGCCGTTCTTCGCCTCGTCGAACTTCTCCGAGCCGTGCAGCAGCGCCTTCGAGGGGATGCAGCCCACGTTGAGGCAGGTGCCACCCAGCGTCTCGCGCCCTTCGGCGCAGGCCGTCTTCAGGCCCAGCTGCGCCGCGCGGATCGCCGCGACATAGCCGCCGGGGCCGGCACCGATGACAAGGACGTCGTAATCGTAATCAGCCATGTTCTTGGCTCCTTCAGATCCTCCCCCGTGGGGGAGGTGGCAGCCGGCAGGGTTGACGGAGGGGTATTGGCGCAATGCGCGAACCCACCCCTCCACCGCCTGCGGCGGTCCGCCTCCCCCGGCGGGGGAGGATTGAATATCACATATCGATCAGCAGGCGGGTCGGATCCTCGATCGCTTCCTTGATGGTCTTGAGTGCCGTCACAGCCTCGCGTCCGTCAATCAGGCGATGGTCGTAGGACAGCGCGATGTACATCATCGGGCGGATCACGATCTCGCCATTGCGGACCACCGGGCGGTCCTCGATGCGGTGCAGGCCCAGCACGGCCGACTGCGGCGGATTGATGATCGGGGTGGACATCAGGCCGCCGAACACGCCGCCGTTCGAGATGGTGAACGTGCCGCCCGCCATGTCGGCCATGGTCAGCGCGCCTTCGCGGGCCTTCTTGCCGTATTCGGCGATGGCCTTCTCGATCTGGGCAAAGCTCATCTTGTCGACATCGCGCACCACCGGCACGACCAGCCCGTTCGGGGCCGAGACCGCGACCGAGATGTCGACGTAGTCGTGGTAGACGATCTCGTCGCCCTGGATCTGCGCGTTGACCGCCGGAATGTCCTTGAGTGCCAGAACCGAGGCCTTGGCGAAGAACGACATGAGGCCGAGCTTCACGCCGTGCTTCTTCTCGAACACGTCCTTGTACTTGTGGCGCGCTTCCATCACCGCGCTCATGTCCACGTCGTTGAACGTGGTCAGCAGCGCGGCCTGTTCCTGCGCGCTCTTCAGGCGCTTGGCGATGGTCTGGCGCAGGCGCGTCATCTTGACGCGTTCCTCGTTGCGGCCGGCAACCGGCGCTGCTGCAACCGCGGGAGCGGCCACGGGGGCGGTTGCCGCCGGGGCTGGCGAGGCCTGCTTGGCTTGCGCTGCGGCCAGCACGTCTTCCTTGGTCAGGCGGCCGTCCTTGCCGGTGCCCTTGACGCTCGACGGGTCGATGCCGTGCTCCAGCACCGCGCGGCGCACTGCCGGGGACAGCACCGCAGCGTCATCGCCCTTGGGCGCAGCGCTGTCGGAGGCCGGGGCAACCGGGGCTTCGGTGCGCGGCGCGGGAGCCTGGGCTCCGGCGGCGGCAACGCCGTCCTCAATCGTGCCAAGCGGCGCGCCAACCGAAACGGTGTCGCCTTCCTGTGCGATGTAGTTGCCCATCACGCCGGCGGCGGGGGCGGGCACGTCGACCGCAACCTTGTCGGTTTCGAGGCTGCAGATGGGCTCGTCGAGCGCCACCGCTTCACCGGGCTTCTTGAGCCACTGGCCGACCGTCGCTTCGCTGACGCTTTCACCCAGCGTCGGAACCTTGACTTCGATGGACATGACTTGGTCTTCCTTGGGGGAGAATTTCGTGATCGGGCGGGGGCGGCGGCCCTCAGCCCTTCTGCTTGCGGCGGATCTCGCCACGGACGGAAAGCGACAGCGCGTCTGCCACCAGCGCGGCCTGTTCGGCTGCGTGGCGCTTGGCGAGACCGGTGGCCGGAGAGGCCGAGGCGGCGCGGCCGGCATAGCGCGGCCGCGCGACCTTGGTCTTGGCCGCCTTCATCGCGTCCTCGATCAGCGGTTCGACGAAGAACCAGGAACCGTTGTTCTTGGGTTCTTCCTGGCACCACACCACTTCTTCCAGGTTCGCCATGCGCGACAGGCGCAGCGCCAGCGGTTCGCCGGGGAAGGGGTAGAGCTGTTCAAGGCGGATGATCTGCACGTCCTTCATCTCGGCGCTATCGCGCGCTTCGATCAGGTCGTAGGCCACCTTGCCGCTGCACAGCACGACCTTGCGGGTGTCCTTGTCCGCCGCGCCGTTGGTGTCCGACAGGATGCGCTTGAAGTGCGCCTCGCCGATGAACTCGCTTGCCACCGACTTCGCCAGCGGATGACGCAGCAGGCTCTTGGGAGTCATGATGATCAGCGGCTTGCGGAACGGACGGTGCATCTGCCGGCGCAGCACGTGGAAGTAGTTGGCCGGGGTGGTGATGTTGCACACCTGGATGTTGTCCTCCGCGCAGAGCTGGAGGTAGCGTTCCAGACGTGCCGACGAGTGCTCCGGCCCCTGGCCTTCGTATCCATGCGGCAGCAGCATGACGAGACCGTTGGCGCGCAACCACTTGGCTTCCGACGCGGCAATGTACTGATCGATCACGATCTGCGCGCCGTTGGCGAAGTCGCCGAACTGCGCTTCCCACAGCACCAGCGTCTTGGGATCGGCGCTGGCATAGCCATACTCGAAGCCCAGCACGCCATATTCGGACAGCGGGCTGTCATGCACCTCGAAACGGCCGTGCGGCAGCGTGGCGAGCGGCACGTACTTGTGCTCGTCGGTCTGGTCGACCCACACCGCGTGGCGCTGGCTGAACGTGCCGCGGCCCGAATCCTGGCCTGACAGGCGGATGTTGAAGCCCTCGGTGGCAAGGCTGCCATAGGCGAGCGCTTCGCCGGTCGCCCAGTCGAAGCCCACGCTGCTGCTGAACATCTCGCGCTTGGCATCAAGCACGCGGCCCAGTGTCTTATGGATCGTCAGGCCTTCGGGCACCGTGGTCAGCACGCGGCCCAGGCTGTCGAACAGCTTCTGGTCGATGCCGGTCGCCACGTTGCGGCGCGCGGTCACCGGGTCGGCCGGCTTGTTCAGCCCCGACCAGCGGCCACCGAACCAGTCGGCCTCGTTCGCCTTGTAGCTCTTGGCCGCTTCGAACTCGGTCTCCAGCGTGGCGACGAAGTGATCCTCGATCTCGCCCTTGGTGCTGGCGTCGATCACGCCCTGCTCCACCAGCCGCTCGGCATAGAGCGTGGAGACGGCGGGGTGCTGGCGGATCTTGGCGTACATCAGCGGCTGCGTGAAGCCCGGCTCGTCGCCTTCGTTGTGGCCGAAGCGGCGGTAGCACCACATGTCGATCACGATGTCGCGGCCGAACTTCTGGCGATAATCGATCGCCAGCTTGCACGCGAAGGTCACCGCTTCGGGATCGTCGCCGTTGACGTGGATGATCGGCGCCTGCACGCCCTTGGCCACGTCCGACGGATACGGCGACCCGCGCGAGAACTGCGGGCTGGTGGTGAAGCCGATCTGGTTGTTGATGACGAAGTGCAGGCAGCCGCCGGTGTTGTAGCCGGTCACGCCGGAGAAGCCGAAGCACTCCCACACGATGCCCTGGCCGGCGAAGGCCGCGTCGCCGTGGATCAGCACGGGCAGGACCTGCTTGTGCTTGCCCTCACCGATGTCGTCGCGGAAGACCTGCTGCGCGCGGGTCTTGCCCAGCACGACCGGGTCCACCGTTTCGAGGTGGCTGGGATTGGGCTGAAGGCTCATGTGAACCTTGATCCCGTCGAACTCGCGGTCGGTGCTGGTGCCGAGGTGATACTTCACGTCGCCGGAGCCGCCCACGTCCTCGGGATTGGCGGTGCCGCCCGAGAATTCGTGGAAGATCACGCGGTAGGGCTTGGCCAGCACATTGGCGAGAACGTTCAGGCGGCCGCGGTGGGCCATGCCGTAGATGATCTCGCGCACGCCCAGCTGGCCGCCGTACTTGATCACGGCTTCCAGCGCCGGGATCATCGATTCGCCGCCGTCGAGGCCGAAGCGCTTGGTGCCGACGTACTTCTTGCCGAGGAACTTCTCGTACTGCTCGCCGCGCACCACGGCGGCGAGGATCGCCTTCTTGCCGTTGGGGGTGAAGTCGATCGACTTGTCGCCGCCCTCGATGCGGTCCTGCAGGAACCGACGTTCTTCCACGTCGGAGATGTGCATGTATTCGAGGCCGATCTTGCCGCAGTAGTTCTTGCGCAGCACCGCCACGATCTCGCGCGGGGTGGCCCACTGCACGCCCAGCACGCCGCCCAGGAACACCTTGCGGTCAAGGTCGGCGCCCACGAAGCCGTGGTATTCGGGCGAAAGGTCGGCCGGCAGGTCCTGCTTCGACAGGCCCAGCGGATCGAGGTTGGCGGCCAGGTGGCCGCGCACGCGGTAGGTGCGCACCAGCAGCATCGCGCGGTACGAATCCATCGCCGCCTTTTCCAGCGCGGCCTCGTCCAGTGCGGGCGCGCCGCCCTTCTTGGCGGCCTTGGCGATTTCAAGCTTGAGCGCCATCGGGTCGAGCGCCCGGGTCAGATCGTCGCCGGCGGCGGCGTCGGTGATGGGCCACCGCTTGGATTGCCACGAAGGGCCGGGCTGCGGTCCTTCCTGGAAAGGATCGACGTCGAATTCGTGCACTTCCTGACCCATGCGTCACTCCTATTGCCCCCGGGGAGGGTGGGGCTTCGGAAAAAAGGGGCCGCCCGCGCCAACGCGCGCGCCGCGGCAGGTACTTTCCAAGGGGCGGATCGTTCCGCCCGATACGTCGGCCATCGTTTCCGCGCAGTCTTGCGCGCTACCAGCGATGGTCCAAAGGCCTGACGGGCAGACCCCTAGGTAGAATGCCGGAGCGCGGGGGAGCGCGGCACCAGCACTTTCAGGCCGGGATCGCGGCGCGCG
The DNA here is from genome assembly GCF_025938155.1 of Novosphingobium sp. KCTC 2891. GTDB lineage: Bacteria > Pseudomonadota > Alphaproteobacteria > Sphingomonadales > Sphingomonadaceae > Novosphingobium. Next base: position 393,326 of record NZ_JAPCZG010000001.1, read on the forward strand.
GGAGGCCGGGAAAGCCCGCCGCGCGCGCCGCTTTCATCCGATCAGGCCAGCGAGCCGTCGATGGCCTTGCAGGCCACCAGCAGTTCCTTGACCGCATCGACCGAGACCTGGAGACCGGCCTTGTCGGCGTCGTCCAGTTCGATCTCGATCACCTTTTCCACGCCGTTCGCGCCAATCTGCACCGGCACGCCGACGTAGAGGCCGTCAACGCCATACTGGCCGTCGACATAGGCGGCGCAGGGCAGGATGCGCTTCTGGTCGCGCAGGTAGGCTTCGGCCATCGCGATGCCCGAGGTGGCGGGGGCATAGAACGCCGAACCGGTCTTGAGCAGCGCGACGATCTCGCCGCCGCCCGAACGGGTGCGCTGCACGATCGCATCGATGCGCTCCTGCGTCGACAGGCCCATCTTCACGAGGTCGGGCACAGGGATGCCGTTGACGGTCGAATAACGGGTCACGGGGACCATCGTGTCGCCGTGGCCGCCCAGCACGAAGGTGTTCACGTCCTTCACCGAGACGTTGAACTCGTCGGCGATGAAGTGGCTGAAGCGCGCCGAGTCGAGCACGCCGGCCATGCCGACGACCATGTGGTGCGGCAGGCCCGAGAATTCGCGCAGCGCCCACACCATCGCGTCGAGCGGGTTGGTGATGCAGATCACGAAAGCGTTCGGCGCGTTGTCGCGGATGCCTTCGCCCACGGCCTTCATGACCTTGAGGTTGATGCCGAGCAGGTCGTCGCGGCTCATGCCCGGCTTGCGGGCGACACCGGCGGTGACGATGATGACGTCGGCGCCAGCGATGTCGGCATAGTCATTGCTGCCGGTGATCTTGGCGTCGAAACCTTCGACGGGACCGCACTGCGACAGGTCCAGCGCCTTGCCCTGGGGCACGCCTTCCACAACGTCGAACAGGACGATGTCGCCAAGTTCCTTCTGGGCGGCGAGGTGCGCCAGCGTACCGCCGATGTTGCCGGCGCCGATCAGGGCAATCTTCTTGCGTGCCATGAGCTTTACGGTCCTTTCCCGTAGTCGCGGGACAAGAGTTCAAGCGACCGCCATCAGGTTCTCCCGCGCCCGCGTGACGGGAAGGCTACCTGGCGGATGGCAGGCGACCTAGGCCTGCCCGCACACGAATGCAAGCCGCAAAAACCCCTGTTTTCCGGGTTTTTGCGATAACAGTTCGCAATAGCAATAATGCGGTATTCCGACGTCGGTCCGGTTAGCGGCGATGCGCGCGGCGGCGGCTGAATTCGCGCGCCATACCCCGGTCGAGTGTGCGGCAAACCTCGATCCACCACGCGGCAAGGGTGCTGTCGCCGCGCCGTTCCGCGTCGGCCGCTTCTTCGCACGCGCGAGCGGCCGCGGACAGGCCGTGCGCGGCGAACAGGCGCAGCGCGGCGCCCAGCAGGGCATCGCCCGCTGGCGCGTTGTCGATCAGGGGCATGACGGCGCGAGTGTTGTCGTTCGCCGCGCGCGGCAGCAGCCATCCAGTGGCGGGGCGGACGAGGCAGGGCGAGACGATCCCGTATGCAGGGGCAAAGCGCAGCATCGTTTGGTCTCCATCTCCGCAGGAACGTGCCGCAGCCCGTTCCCGTCTCGTCCCCGCGTTATGGGCGCGGCACGTGAACACTCGGTTCGTCGTCACGGTAAAGGAAGCGATAACCTCCCGGAATGCACCCGGCGCGCGACGAAGTGTTTGAAAGATAGAGATTCGTGCGGTTTCACGCGCGATCCGGTCCGCCTCAGCCCTGCGGCTGGGCGATCCATTTGCCTGCGTTTTCGTACGCAGGGTTGACCGCGCCAGAGCGGGGCAGGGCGCCGGCCTTGAACACCGCGTCGCCGCCGCGTTCCTCCACCGCCGGGACATAGGTCGGGGCGCTGGCATGCGGCAGGGGCGCCTGCCCGAAGCTCGCCCCCGGAGCCACCGCGCCCGCCTGTCGCAGCGCGGCGATGCGGCCTTCCTCGAACGCCTGTTCTAGCGCGACCGGATCGGCCACATCGGCCGGCGTCGGGGTCCAGCTGCGCGGGTGCGGCGCGGCCATCGGCTCGCCGCCTGCATAGACCGAAGTGAACGCGGCTGGCCGCCCCGCGCTGCCCGCCCAGCGGTAAAACCGGTGCGCGCCGATTGCGCCGATGAAAGTCAGCTTGTCCGCCCAGCCGGGATGCACAGCCCAGGTGTGGTAATGTGTGGCAAGGCCCACTGGCGCATAGACATAGCCCGCCAGTGCATCGGCCGCGACTCGGCGCGCCCGGTCCCAGAACGCCGCCACCGGCCGCCGCGCCAGCGATCCGTCGCAGGCGAAGCTGAACTGGCACCCCGGCCGCTCCGACCCCTGATAGACCACCCCGCATACCGAATTGGGATAGGCAGGATGCGCCACGCGGTTCAGCACCACCTGCGCCACCGCGCGCTGGCCCGCATCCGGCTCGCTCGCCGCCTCGTAATAAACGGCGGCGGTCAGGCACTGCAGTGCGCGCCACTGGTCCTCGCCGCTGCCGCGCGCCAGCACCGGGCGCGCCGCCGGGCCTGCGGGCGAGGTCATGTCCTCATCGTCGCGCCGCGCGTTCCACGCCGCCTGGGCCGCGTCGGGCGCGACCAGGCCGCTGTCGCCGGGTGCCAGATAATAGAACGCCGAACCGGGAAAGCTCTCGCCCGACCGCTCGAACGGCTGGAGCCGCTCCTGCGCGGCGGCCGGCTCGATCCCTTGTGGATTGCCCCAGCCCAGCATGCCCAGGACCGCGCCGGCCAACCCGATCGCGGCGATGCCGGCCACGCGCTGACGCAGCAGCGAGGGCCGCCGCAGCGCGCGCCGGGCCGAGATCATGTCGCGCTGGCGAATGCGCGCGGTGAAGTCGCGCGGGCGCAGGTCTCCCGGCTCCGGCGCGCCGATTATGGCGCGCGGGGCGGGCACTGCCTCGGGTGGCAGCATCACGGGCCGGTAACGGACCGTCAGGGGCACGGTGTGGACGCCATGGCGAACGTGCAGAATCGCTCCTTCGACCGCAGGCGATAGGGCATGGACCGCCTGTCCGCACCCTGTCTGTGGCTTCCGTCCCGTTACAATACACCAGCCTGCCAGCCGGTTAACCGCCTGCCGCCGAGCTAACAGGTTGCGCAGCGCGTTCGCCCCCGCTATCGGCGCCGGCGACGCCACCGGTGCCCCGCAAGGGGCTAAGAGGGAATTCGGACCAGATCCGAAGCTGCCCCCGCAACTGTGTCCGGACGAGCGTGCCGACTTCGCGTGCCACTGGCCTTCGGGCCGGGAAGGCCGTCGGCCCGCGATGACTCCGGCGAGCCAGGAAACCTGCCGGTGTGTGGTCGTTCCATGGCCGGGCGGGGTGCACCGGGCATATGCGAGGACGGTGCGTGCCTGATGGCCCCGCGCATCTCCCGCCATGAGCGACACGTTCGTTCATGGGCCGGGAGTTTATCCACGTCATGCGTTCGTCGTTCATCGCCCTCTCGTTTGTTCTCGCGCTCACCGCGCAAGCCGCGCGTGCCGAGGAGAGCGAAGCCGCCCCGATCACCGTGCTCGCCACCGGCAGCGAGATGCCCATCGACCAGAGCGGGCAAGCCATCGCGGTCATCTCCACCGCCGATCTCGACCGCCTGCAGGGGACCGACCTCGTTCGCGTGGTTGAACACCTGCCCGGCGTCGCGTTTGCGCGCAGCGGCGGGATCGGTTCGCAGACCAGCCTGTTCGTGCGCGGTGCCAATGCCGAGCACCTGCTGGTCCTCGTCGATGGCGTGCGCCTCAACGACGTTTCCTCGCCCAAGGGCGCCAACGACTTCGCCACGCTCCAGACGGGCGGTATCGGCAGCATCGAACTGCTGCGCGGGTCGAACTCGGTCGTCTGGGGATCGGAGGCGATCGGCGGCGTGCTCGCCGTGACCACGCGTGAGATCAATGGCGTGGAAGCCAGCGCCGAAGGCGGCAGCCACGGCACGTTCTCGGGCAATGCGGTCGCCGGCCTTGCGGGCGATCGCGGCGCGATCAGCCTGTCGGGCGGGTATGACCGCACCGATGGCGTCTCGGCCGCGCGTGCCGGCACGGAACCGGACGGCTATGAGCAGTGGCGCGTGGCCGGTCGCGGCCGGGTCGATCTGGCCCCCGGCCTCAGCGTCGTCGCCAACGCCCGCTATGCGCGCAGCCGCACCGATTACGATGGGTATAGCGATATCGACTTCTCGCCGGTCGATGGTCCCTTTTACCAGATCACCCGTCAGTTCACGGCGCGCGCAGGCCTGCGTTATCGCTCGGACATCGTCGATCTTGATGCCGGCTACAGCCTTTCGGATACCCGCCGCGACAATTACGATCCCACGTCCGCCACGCCGTTCCAGTATGGTTTCGCCGGTCGCAGCCAGCGCGCCGAACTGACCGGTCGGCTTCACTTGCCGCAGAACTTCGCGCTCGACTTCGGGGCCGACAGCGAGCGTCAGACGCTGCCGCGCGGAGGGGCCGGTTCGCCGCACAGCCGCTTGAACAGCGCGCACGCGCTGCTCGGCTGGTATGGCGAACGCGCGCAGATCGCCGCGGGCCTGCGCGTGGACGATCACAACCAGTATGGCAGCGCATGGACCTTCGGCGCCAATGCCAGCGTGCGCCTGCCCGCCGACCTGCGCCTGCGCGCCAGCTATGGCGAAGGCTTCCGCGCGCCGACGCTCTATGAACTCTACGATCCCACCATCGGCAATGTCGCCTACCAGTCGTTCGGCTTCTCCGCGCTCCGGCCCGAACGCAGCCGCAGCTACGAAGCCGGCCTTGAATGGGGCAGCCGCGACCGGGTGTTCGCCGCGATCAGCCTGTTCCGCCGCGATACGCGCAACCTGATCGATTACTTTTCGTGCTACGGTGTGAACACGCCCGCGTGCGATGCGGCGAACGCGGTGGGGTATTTCGGCTATGGCGGGATTTACTACAATGCGGACCGCGCGCGTGCCGAAGGGATCGAGCTGGAATGGGCGGCGCACCCTTCCTCGACGCTGGCGGTGCAGATGAACGCCACGCTCCTGCGCGCCCGCGATCGCAACAAGGGCGGCTTCAACTTCGGCAAGGATCTGCCGCGCCGCCCGTTCGCCACCGTCACCGGCTCGATCGACTGGAAGACGCCCCTGGCCGGCCTTTCGCTCGGGGCGGACACCCGCTTCCGATCGGAAAGCTATAACGATGCCGGCAATTTCACCCGCCTGCCGGGCGGCATGATCGCGGACCTGCGCGCGTCCTATGCGCTCACGCCCAAGGTCGAAGTCTATGGCCGCGTCGAAAACCTGTTCGACGCCTATGTGCCCACCGTCGCCGGCTACAACACCTGGGGCCGCGCCGGCTTTGCGGGCGTCCGGGTCCGCTATTGAACGACCCCGCGCGCCTTTCCCCCGTGGCGGCACGCCGCCGTTCCCCCCTCCTTGTCAAAGGAGGGGGGCGAGGGCCGGTGCTGCCGGTTTTCGCTGCGCTCTGCTCTGTTCTTCTCACCTCCTGCATCCCGGCCAGCCACGCCGACGAGGCGCCCGCGCCCCGGCCACATGGCGCCGGTCCCACCATCGTCAGCCTCAATCCCTGCGCCGATGCCGTCCTCGCCGAAGTCGCCGATCCGGCGCAGGTGCTGGCGCTCTCGCATTACAGTCGCGATCCGCGTTCCAGTTCGATGGACCCGGCGCTCGCCCGCCGTTTCCCCGTCACGCGCGGCACGGTCGAGGAAGTCCTCGCGCTGCGGCCCGACGTGGTGATCGACGGCACTTTCGTTGCCCCTGCCACTGCCGCGGCCTACCGCCGGCTCGGCCTGCGCCTCGAAACCGTGGGCATCGCGGCGACCATTGCCGATAGCCGCGCGCAGGTCCGCGCGCTCGCCGCGCTTGCCGGCCATCCCGAACGCGGCGAAGCGCTGGTCGCCCGGATCGACGCCGCGCTTGCCGCCGCCGCACCGCCTGCGGGCAGCGCGCCCGTTCCGGCCGTGGTCTGGCAATCGGGCGGCATCGTGCCGGGGCAGGGCACGCTCGTCTCCGATCTGCTCAGGCACACCGGCTTCACCAATTTCAGCGCGCTGCGGGGCATGAACCAGGCGGATCGCCTGCCGCTCGAACGGATGCTGGCGGATCCGCCGCGCGTGATCCTGTTCGCCTCGGCCAGCGAAGGCGCGCAGGGCGAGGAGGATCGCAGTCTGTCGCATCCCGCGCTCGCCGCGCTTACCGGCACCGCCCGCGCGCCTTTCGCGCCCAGCCTGCTTTATTGTGGTGGTCCCACGATCATCCGCGCCGCCGCGCGCCTTGCCGAAGTCCGTCGCGCGCTCCGTCCTCTGGCGATGGCCCGCAAATGACCCGTCCGGTCACGCTCCTGCTCGTGCTGCTGGCCGTGGCGCTGCCGCTGTCGCTGCTCGCCGGTCAGGTGTGGATTTCTCCCTTCGGCGCCCCGGTGCGCAATGCCGTGCCGATCCTGATGGAACTGCGGGCCCCGCGCGCGGTGCTGGCGCTGGTGATCGGTGGTGGGCTGGGCGCGGCTGGTGCGGCGATGCAGGGCTATCTGCGCAATCCGCTGGCCGATCCGGGCCTGTTCGGCGTCGCGCCCACCGCCGCGCTCGGCGCGGTGCTGTCGTTCTATACGGGCTTCGCGGTCCAGCCTTATGCGCTGCCGGCCTTTGCGCTCGGCGGCGCGGCGCTGGCCATGGCGCTGCTCGCCCTGATCGCGGGGCGCAACGGCAGCCTCGCGCTGTTTACACTGGCGGGCATGATGATCGCCAGCCTTGCCGGCGCGCTGACCAGCCTTGCGATCAGTCTTTCGCCCAATCCCTTCGCGCTGTCCGAAATCGTCACCTGGCTGATGGGCGCGCTGGCGGATCGCGGCTGGCAGGACGTGGCCATCGCCGCGCCGCCCACGCTGCTGGGCCTTGTGCTGCTTGCCCGCGCGGGGCCGTCGCTCGATGCGCTCACGCTGGGCGAGGCTGCCGCCCGTTCGCTGGGAGTCGAACCGGCGCGCCTGCAGTGGCTGATGGTCGTGGGCGTCGGCCTCGTGGTGGGGGCCGGGGTGGCGGTCGCCGGGATCATCGGCTTTGTCGGACTGATGGTGCCGCACCTCGTCCGCCCGTTCACCGACCAGCGCCCCTCCAGCCTGATCGTGCCCAGCGCGCTGGCCGGCGCACTGCTGCTGCTGGTTGCGGATTGCCTGTGCCGGATCTTGCCGCTCGCGGGCGGCGAACTGCGCCTCGGTATCGCGCTCAGCCTGATCGGCGCGCCGTTTTTCCTGCGGTTGCTGTTGCAGATGCGCAAGGTGATCGGGTGATGCCCGTCCCTGACACGCTGGCCGCCCACGCCCTGACCGTCCCCGGCCGTCTCGATGGCGTGGACCTCACGCTCGAACCCGGCACCGTCACCGCCATTCTCGGCCCGAATGGCGCGGGCAAGTCCACCCTGCTGTCCGCGCTCGCCGGTCTGCTGCCCGGCCGGATCACGCTTGCCGGTGCCGCGCTCGCCGGGCTGTCCCCGCGCGAAAGGGCGTGCGCCATCGGCTACCTGCCGCAGGAGGGCGAAGTTGCGTGGAACCTTTCGGTGGAAACGCTCGCCCGGCTCGGCCGCCTGCCGCATCGCACGTCCGCAGGCGAAGATGCCGCCGCCGTTGCCGAGGCGCTGGCCGCGCTCGATCTGGAAGAGTTCGCGCAGCGCCCCGTCGCCAGCCTTTCCGGCGGCGAACGCGCCCGCGCACTACTCGCCCGTGTGCTGGCCGGCCGGCCGCGCTGGGTGCTGGCCGACGAGCCGCTGGCCGCGCTCGACCTTGCGCACCAGCAAGCGCTGCTCCGGCGCTTCCGCACGCTGGCGGACCAGGGGCAGGGCGTGGTGCTGGTGCTGCACGATCTCGCGCTGGCGATGAACCATGCGGACCGGGTGGTGGTGCTGCGGCAGGGCCGGATCGTGGCCGACGGGCCGCCCGAAGCCGCGCTCACCCCGGCCATCATCGCCGGGGTCTGGCGTGTCTGCGCCCGGTGGCTGGGCCAGCCCGGCGCCCGTGCGCTCGCGGTGGACGCCTAACCTCGCGCCCTCAGGCCGTCTCCCGTTCGCCTTTCGCCTCGCTCAGCGCCGCTGCGAAATTGCTGGCGAAATGCTCGGCGAAGTGGTCGCGCTCCTTCATCGAAATCGCCGGTCGCAGCATGGCCGGGTGAGGCATGCGGCCGAACGACGATGCGGGCTCCAACTGGTGCCTGCCGTCATGCTCGTCCTGAACCTTGTCGCTTACCACAGCGTCATCCCCATCGGTAAATCACTCAAATCACGGTTGTTTGTTTATCACGTCCCGGCGGCAGATACTTGTATGGGATCGACAGGCGACCCGCCCGATCCGACGCGCGCACGGCTTGCCCCCCGGGTCACTTGTCGCGGGGCCTCGCACCACCCAGATGGGAGAGCCCGATGGTTTGCGCGTGCCTTTCGGGCCGCTTGGAAAACCGTTGCCTGAATCGAACAAATCTGGAACACGCTCACCTCATGTCCCTCACGACCATTTCCGTGCGCGGCGCGCGCGAGCACAACCTGAAGGGGATCGACGTCGATCTCCCGCGGGACAGCCTTGTCGTCATCACGGGCCTGTCCGGTTCAGGCAAGTCGTCCCTCGCGTTCGACACGATCTATGCCGAGGGCCAGCGCCGTTACGTGGAATCGCTCTCGGCCTATGCGCGCCAGTTCCTCGAAATGATGCAGAAGCCCGATGTCGAGCACATCGACGGCCTTAGCCCCGCGATCTCGATCGAGCAGAAGACGACCAGCCGCAACCCGCGCTCGACGGTCGCCACCGTTACCGAGATCTACGACTATATGCGCCTGCTCTGGGCGCGCGTCGGCATTCCCTATTCGCCCGCCACGGGCGAGCCCATCGCGGCGCAGACCGTCAGCCAGATGGTAGACCGGGTTATGGCGCTGCCCGAAGGCACGCGTGCCTACCTGCTCGCTCCCGTCGTGCGTGGCCGCAAGGGCGAATACCGCAAGGAACTCGCCGAATGGCAGAAGGCGGGCTACACCCGCGTCCGCATCGACGGCGAGCTGATGGCGATCGAGGACGCCCCCGCGCTCGACAAGAAGCTGAAGCACGACATCGAAGTCGTGGTCGACCGCATCGCGGTCAAGGACGGCATCCAGACCCGCCTTGCCGACAGTTTCGAGCAGGCGCTCAAGCTGGCCGATGGACTGACCTTCATCGACCTCGCCGATGGCGTCGTCCCCGGCCGCGAGGATGAAGTCGCGGGCAAGGGCAAGATGAAGAAGACCGGGCTGCCACCCAACCGCATCGTCTTTTCCGAAAAGTTCGCCTGCCCGGTCAGCGGTTTCACCATCGACGCGCTCGAACCGCGCCTGTTCTCGTTCAACGCCCCGCAGGGCGCGTGCCCCGCGTGCGACGGCCTTGGCGAAAAGCTGCTGTTCGACCCGCAGCTGGTCGTCCCCAACGAACATCTGTCCTTGAAGCAGGGCGCCGTGGTCCCTTGGGCCAAGAGCAACCCGCCGTCGCCCTATTACATGCAGGTGCTGTCCAGCCTGGCCGAACACTTCGGCTTCGCGCTGGAAACCCCGTGGGAAGCGCTGCCCGGCGAAGTGAAGTTGGTCATCCTCTACGGCACCGGCGGCAAGGCGGTCCCGCTCACGTTCGTCGACGGCAAGAAGTCCTACACCGTCAGCAAGGCGTTCGAGGGCGTGATCGGCAATCTCAACCGCCGGATGCTGCAAACCGAAAGCGCGTGGATGCGCGAGGAGCTGGGCAAGTTCCAGACCGCGCAGCCGTGCGAGACCTGCGGCGGCGCGCGCCTCAAGCCTGAGGCGCTCTCGGTCAAGGTCGCGGGCAGCGACATTTCCAGCGTCACTCGCCTCTCGGTCGCTGCGGCGGTGGACTGGTTCGCGCAGCTCGACGGCAGGCTCACCGCGCAGCAGGGCCAGATCGCCAAGGCCATCCTCAAGGAAATCAACGAGCGGCTCGGCTTCCTCAACAACGTCGGCCTGGATTACCTCAATCTCGACCGCACCTCGGGCACGCTGTCGGGCGGCGAAAGTCAGCGCATCCGCCTCGCCTCGCAGATCGGTTCGGGCCTGTCGGGTGTGCTCTACGTGCTCGACGAACCCTCGATCGGTCTCCACCAGCGCGACAACGACCGCCTGCTCGAAACGCTCAAGCGCCTGCGCGATCTCGGCAATACGGTGATCGTGGTCGAGCATGACGAGGACGCGATTCGCACCGCCGACTATATCGTCGATCTCGGCCCCGGCGCCGGCGTCCACGGCGGCGAGATCGTCGCGCAGGGCACGCTGGCGGACATCCTGGCGAGCGAGAACAGTCTTACCGGCCAGTATCTCACCGGCGCACGCCGGATCGAGGTTCCGGCCCAGCGCCGCTCCGGCAACGGCCTGTCCATCACGGTGGAGGGCGCGCGCGCCAACAATCTCAAGAACGTCACCGCCAGCATCCCGCTCGGCACGTTCACCTGCGTCACCGGCGTGTCCGGCTCGGGCAAGTCGAGCTTCACCATCGACACGCTCCACGCCGGCGCCGCCCGCGCGCTCAATGGCGCGCGCGTCATCGCGGGCGCGCACGACGCGATCAAGGGCCTCGAGCACTGCGACAAGGTGATCGAGATCGACCAGTCGCCCATCGGCCGCACCCCGCGCTCCAACCCGGCGACCTACACCGGCGCGTTTACGCTCATCCGTGACTGGTTCGCGGGCCTGCCGGAATCGCAGGCGCGCGGCTACAAGCCCGGCCGCTTCAGCTTCAACGTCAAGGGCGGCCGCTGCGAGAAGTGCCAGGGCGACGGCCTCATCAAGATCGAGATGCACTTCCTGCCAGACGTGTACGTCACCTGCGAGGAATGCGGCGGCAAACGCTACAACCGCGAAACGCTGGAAGTGAAGTTCAAGGGCCACTCCATCGCCGACGTGCTCGACATGACGATCGAGGACGCGGAGGAGTTCTTCAAGGCGGTGCCGCCGATCCGCGATCGGATGCACATGCTCAACGAAGTCGGTCTCGGCTACGTCAAGGTCGGCCAGCAGGCCACCACGCTTTCGGGCGGCGAGGCGCAGCGGGTCAAATTGGCCAAGGAACTGGCGCGCCGCTCCACCGGGCAGACGCTCTACATCCTCGACGAGCCGACCACGGGCCTCCACTTCGAGGACGTGCGCAAGCTGCTTGAAGTGCTGCACCGTCTGGTCGATCAGGGCAACTCGGTGGTGGTGATCGAACACAACCTCGATGTCATCAAGACCGCCGACTGGCTGCTCGACATGGGGCCGGAAGGCGGCGTGCGCGGCGGCGAACTCGTGGCCGAAGGCACGCCCGAGCATGTGGCGGAAAGCCCCCGCTCGTTCACTGGTGCCTATCTCAAGCCGCTGCTGGTGCGCTGATGCCTCTGCGCTGACCTCATCAATCAACCAGTCCCCAAAACCCGCCGGTGCTCTACGTTTGCGCCATAACCACAAGGGAAGGGGATCAATTCATGGCCATCGCCGCAGGCCTTACCGCGCGCATCGTTATCCTGTTCGTCATCGGCGCCGCCGGCCAGGTCGGAGGTTCGCTGCTTCTTGGCCGCACCGCCGGTTTCACCAACGCTGCGTGGAGCGCCGCGTGCATCGGCATTTACGCCATCTCTTTCTGGGCGCTCGCTACGTTGATCCGCGAAGGCGGCCCGCTCAGCCTGATCATGCCGCTGCTCGCGGCCGTGGTTCCGATGATCGTGACATTCGTCGCTGTTTTCGCGTTCGGCGAACCCGCCTCGTGGCCGCGCCTCGGCCTGCTGACCTTCGCCTGCGTCGTCATCGGCATCGCCGGCGCGGTCTGAATCGTACGCTCAACCTCCTCGTCATTCCCGCGTCGGCGGGGATGACGAGAGGTTTGCCGTTCGAGACGTAAACCGTCGCGGGGCTTTTGTCCTTGCCCCACCTGTGAGGCCGGATCAGAGGACGAAGTCGCCCGCCTGCAGCGAGCCGCTGAGCGAAACGACCATGATCGCGTAGTCGGCCTGGGCGTCGTTGTCGCTGTTGATCTGGATCTGGTAAACCGACGCAAAAGGGGTGGAGACGACGCGGATCTGGCCGGGCGTGCCCGTGCCGAAGGCGGCGTTGCCGATGAACGAGAACGCCTGGTCGCCCGTCACGCCGCGATTGGCGTCGAGCACGGACAGGTCGATCCGGTCGCCGTCGATCCGGTTGAAGTCGCGGATCATGTCCATGGTGCGGAAGTCGGCCCCGCTGCCGCCGTTCAGCGAATCCGCACCGACTCCGCCCGAAAGCACGTCGTCACCTGCGCCGCCGGAAAGCTGATCGTTTCCGCGCTCGCCGTAGAGCCTGTCGCTGCCGGTGCCGCCCAGCAGCAGGTCGTTGTCGTCGCCGCCGCGTGTCCGATCCGCCGAACCCGCGGATCAGGTCGTCGCTGGCGCCGGTGGTGATCGTATCGGCCCGTCCCCAGACGGCTTGGTTGATCGCGTCGAAATCACCATCGCGCATGGCCAGCATGAAATCGCCGAGCGTGATCGAAAGCCCTGTCACCGTAGTATCGGGGGTGGTGAAACCGTCGATCGTACCGGTCATGGGGCTGAAGGAAAACGCGTCGCTGGCGTGCAGCGAAATCGTGCCGTCCCTCAGTGTGAACGTCAGGACATGCTTGTCCAGCTAAATGGTGGGCGCGCTCGTCTGATCGAATAGCAGGTGCTGGATCGTCTCTTCGGAAATGACGTTCGACCAAGTGGTTGCCACGGGCGAGGTGGTGGTCGCGATGCTCATGGCTATTCCTCTCCGTAGCGATTGTTCGCCCAGATTACGCTTTTTGCATATTGGTCCAGCGTTGCGCAGGGGGCGTGGCAGCCCCTCCCGGCGAGAGATCAGCTCCCGGCGGGGGCATTCCTGCTCATGGGGCGCACCTGCCGTGCAACCAGCCAGTTCGCCGCGGCGCGGATGTCCTCCTCGGGGATCGCGCCATCGGCCATCACGCTTTCGCCATTGCGGTTGTTGCGGATCGCCACGGCGGGCGTGCCGGCCACGCCCGCGCGCTGGGCCGCATCGCTTTCCTCCAGCACGCGGCGCATCGTTGCGGTGGAGCGCAGGCAGGTATTGAAGCGCGCGGTGTCGGCCGCACCCGCCGCGCCCGCCAGCGCGGTGATCGGGTTGCCGCCGCCGGGCTGGGCGGCGATGCCGCGGCCGTTGGTGGCAGTCATCGCCAGGTAGGCGTCAAGGAAGCGATAGTAGGCCGCCGGACCGCTCTGATCCGCCACGCACAGCGATGCGGCCGAAGCTGCCATCGCCGGCTCGCCGTGGAAGGGCAGCGGCAGCAGCCGCACGGCCAGGTTCATCCGTCCGCCCGCCGCATCGACCAGACGCTCGCCGGTGTTGCCGAACATCTTGCAGTAGGGGCACTCGGGATCGAGCCACACGATCAGCGTCAGATCCGCGTCGGCATTGCCATAGACGCGGTCTGCCTTGCCCAGCGGCGCCACCGCCTCGGCCGAGCGCCAGCCGCCAGTGGCGCTGACCGGGGTTTCGGCGCCGTTGTCCTCGCCGGGCAGCGGCAGGCTCGGCGCGGCGGCGGCAAGGCCGGGCGCGGCCAGCACCAGTGCAGCGGCGATCAGGCGCGGAAGAAGTCGGGACACGGCAAGGTTCCTTCAGGCAGGCGGGCGGGGAGGGCAGGATCAGGAATGTCGGTCAGCCAATCGCGCGCCCCTTCCACAGGCGTATGGCAGCGGCGTGACACGTCACCCCTTCGCCAGCGCCTGATCGGCGCCGAGCGCGGGGGCGTGGAGCGCCGGGCGGCCGGGTTCGTTGCGGAAGCGGATCGGCGTGCCGATGTGGCGGCGGCCCAGATCATCCGTGGCGATGAAGTCCCGCGCGGCGACCTGCTCGTCCTCCAGCGCTTCGGGGTAGGTCTTGACCGGGCCCCAGCACACGTCGAGCCGGTCGAGCAGCGCGCCCGCTTCGTCCAGGGTCATGCCGGCGAAGGCCCGGGCCAGCAGGTCCACCACCGGCTGCTGGTGTGGGCCTGGCTCCTTGCACAGCGGTGCGAGGTCGAGCCGGCCGAGGTGGCCGAGCAGGGCCTCGATGAACTTGCGCTCCTGCCCCGCGATGGCCAGCATCCGCCCGTCGCCGCATTGGTACCAGCGGTAGAACGCTCCGCCGCCGGTCGTCCGCTCGTGCGCCACGATGGGCTGGCGTCCCTCGGCGAGCGTCGGCCCCATCACGTTGGAGGTCGCCGAAAGCAGGGTTTCCTGCATCGAGATGTCGATGAAGTCGCCTTGTCCGGTCTTCTCCCGCGCCAGCAGCGCCATCAGCACGCCCGACAGGCCCTGGAGGGCGGAGAGGTAGTCGGAGATCGGGATGCCCGGCATGGCCGGCTTGCCATCGCTGCCCAGCGTCGCGCCGAGCACGCCGGTCATCGCTTCGAGAGCGAGATCGTGCGCGGGGCGCTTCGCCAGCGGCCCGTCCTGCCCGAACGCGCTGATCGCGCAGAAGACGATGCGGGGATTGCGCGCCGCCAGCGTGGCATAATCGATCCCCAGCCGCGCGGCGACGCCGGGGCGGCTCGATTCCACCACCACGTCCGCCGTGTCCACCAACCGCAGGAACGCGGCGCGATCCGCCTCATCCTTCAGGTTGAGCACGACGCTTTTCTTGCCGCGGTTGAAGGCACGGAAATAGACGGTGTCCGGCCCGTCCGACAGGCCGATGTGGCGCGTATGGTCGCCGCCGGGCGCTTCGATCTTGATGACCTCGGCGCCGTGATCTGCCATCGCCAGCGTCAGGTAAGGTCCGGGGATGAAGCTCGACAGGTCGAGCACCCGGATTCCCTCAAGCTTCACCGCGCAGTTCCTTTCGCTTTCAATCGATCGGTTAAGCGATCGGGGAACGCGCGGCCAAGGTCAAGCGGGGTGAGGCGGGCGTGCGCCGGGAAGGCATCAGTTGTCGTTGCCGTGGTGGCGCGACAGCACGCGGCTCATGCGGTCGAGGCGCTCGTTCTCGAGGTCGGCGATCTCGCCCAGCAGGCGCGCGATTTCCTCGTTCTCGATCGCGAAGGCGAGGTCATCGAAGTGCTGCGGGACGGGCTGCAGCGGGTAGGCGAGTTGCAGGCAGCGAGACAGGCGCGCGCGCGCCCAGTCCGTGCTTTCGGGCAGGCCGCGCCTTCGTGTCCCGATCCTGACCGTCTTACCTTGCCTTGCCATTATGTCCTGCGCTCATCTCGATCGCCCTGTAAATTATTGCAAATATCTGAACTCAAGTCGAATCCTGCCTGCGCATTCGCCGTAAGGGGAGTTCTGCACGCGGTGAACCGATGCTCAGATCTCAAGCTGGCTGCCCAGTTCGATCACGCGATTGGTGGGCAGGTTGAAGAACTGCATCGCGCTGGCTGCGTTGCGGACCATCCACGCGAAGAATGCCTCGCGCCACAGCGCCATGCCGGGACGTGCCGAGGGGATAAGCGTCTGCCGCGCCAGGAAGTAGCTGGTGTCCATGGGCCTGAACGGTCCGCCGGCGCGGGTTTCGGCCGCGAGCTCGGCGGGAATGTCGGCTTCTTCCATGAAGCCCGTCCGCACGATCATGCGGTAGAAGCCGCTGCCCATGTCCTCCACCTCGCGGCGGGCATCGGCGGCAACGTGGGGCACGCCCTGCGTGATGACCGTGAGGACCACCACGCGTTCGTGAAGGACGTGATTGTGCTTGAGGTTGTGCAGCAGCGCGGGCGGGATGCCTTCCACCGTCGAGGCTAGGAACACCGAAGTGCCCGCCACGCGGCGGACCCGGCGGCACACGGAATCGAGGAACAGGTCGAAGGGCATCGAATCTTCCGCCAGCCGCTCGCGCACGATCCGCCGCCCGCGCGCCCATGTGGTGAGCACGGCGAAGGCGATGGCTGCGACCAGCAGCGGGAACCAGCCACCATCGGGCACCTTGGTGGCGTTGGAGGCGAAGTAGGCGCCATCGACGATGAGAAACGCGCCGGTGACCAGACCGGCAAGCAGGGGGTGCCACTTCCACACCGCGAAGGTCAGCACGCCGGCCATGCAGGCGGTGATGAACATCGTGCCGGTTACTGCGATGCCATAGGCGGAGGCGAGGTTGCTGGACGTGCGGAAGCCGAGCACGAGCAGGATGACGAGACCGAGCAGCGCCCAATTGACCAGCGGCACATAGATCTGCCCTGCGGCGTGCGCGCTGGTGTGGGTGATGCGCAGACGCGGCAGGAAGCCGAGCTGGATCGCCTGCTGGGTGACCGAGAAGGCGCCGGAGATCACCGCCTGGCTGGCGATGATCGTCGCCAGCGTGGCAAGGATCACCAGCGGCAGGCGCAGCGCATCCGGCGCCATCAGGAAGAACGGGTTCTGGATCGCTTCGGGACGGCGCAGCAGCAGCGCAGACTGGCCGAGATAGTTGATCAGCAGGCAGGGGAGGGCGACCCAGAGCCAGGCGACCATGATCGCGCGCCGGCCGAAATGGCCCATGTCTGCATAGAGTGCTTCGGCACCCGTCACCGCCAGCACAACCGAGCCGAGCGCGAGGAAGGCGAGCAGCGGATCGATCATGAAGAACCGCAGGGCATGAACCGGGCTGAGCGCCTGAAGCACTTGCGGCGCCTGTGCGATCTGGACCAGGCCAAGCACCGCCAGCGCCGCGAAATAGACCAGCATGACCGGCCCGAACAGCCGTCCGACGGCCGCGGTCCCGCGCGACTGGATCGCGAAGAGCGCGGCTATGATCGCGATGGAGACGGGCAGCACGTAATCGGCAAAGCCGGGTGAGACGATGGTCAGTCCTTCGACCGCTGACAGCACCGAAATGGCCGGCGTGATGATCGCATCGCCATAAAACAGCGCGGTGGCGACCAGCCCCAGCATGGCCATGGCCGCGCTCCATTTCGTGGGGCCAAGGCGCCGGCCGATGAGCGCGAGCAGCGCCAGGCTGCCGCCTTCGCCCTTGTTGTCAGCGCGCAGGATCACCAGCACGTACTTGATCGTGACAATCACCGTCATCGTCCAGAAGATCAGCGAGAGCACACCGAACACGTGCGCGTGGTCCACCGCGAGCGGGTGGTGGCCGATGAAGCTTTCCTTGAGCGCATAGAGTGGGCTGGTGCCGATATCGCCGAACACCACGCCGATCGCGCCGATGGCCAGCGTGCTCAGGCTTTCGCCGTGCCCGTGGCTGCTTTCGGTCGCGGGGCCGGTGTGCGCGGTGGCCACGGCTGCGTTGGAGGAGCCATCGGCGGCAAGGGCGGATGTCTGGATCATGGCGTGACCCTATGCCCCGCGGCCCGCCGCCGCACGCGGCTTTACGGAATGTTTATGCCGCGCCGGCTCGACAGGCGGGCAGGGCGGGGGCAATCGGGACGGGTGAGCGACGCGCCGATTCCTTCCGATCCCGCCCGCTGGGGCACGTTGCGCGGCTATCTGGAAGCGCTGGGCCTCGTTGCCGCGATGACGCTGCTGGGCGCGGGTCTGTTCACGCGCGGTGCCATTGCCGACATCGGCCTGCTCTATCTTGTGCCGGTGATGTTCGCGGCAACGCGCCATGGCTTGGTGACGGGGATCGTGACAGGGCTGGGCTCCTCGCTCGCTTACAACTTCTTCTTCATTCCGCCGATCCACACGTTCGCCATCCGGAATCCGGCGCATCTGGTCACCGTGCTGGTGCTGCTGGGCGTGGCCGTGGTCGGCAGCCAGATGGCGGGGCGGCTGCGCGAGCAGGCGCGGCTGGCGCAGGCCAATTCGGCGCGCGATGCCGCGCTGGCCGGTTTCGCGCGGCAATTGATGGCGGTCAGCCACCGCGATGCGTTGTGGCCGCTATTAGCCCGCGAGATCGCGCGGCGTTTCGACGTGCGCGTGGTGATGGCGGAGCCGGACGAGGACGGGCAGGCCGTGCTGGTCGCCTCTGATCCGCCGCAGGACCGGCTCGACATGCTGGAGCAGGTTTCGGCACAGTGGTGCCTGGGCAGCGGCCTCGCCGCCGGCCCCGGCGCGCCGACGCCGACAGCGTCCGAATGGTTGTTCCACCCAGTCGCAGCGGGCGGCAAGATCGTCGCGGTCGTGGGGATCGCCCGCCCCGATGCGGCCGCGCCGCTGCGTGCCGAACGCCTGCCGTTGCTGGGCAGCCTGCTCGATCAGGCGAGCCTGGCCGCAGCGCGGATCATGGCGGAGGAGGAGATGGTTGCGCTGGGCAAAGTGCAGGAGCGCGACCGGCTGCGCGCCGCGCTGCTTTCGTCGGTGGGGCACGATCTGCGCACGCCGCTGACGACCGTGCTGGGCACGTTGCGGGCGATGCGGGCCGAAGGGCCGGAACAGGCGGCGCAACTCGCCGCTGCGCTCGCGGAAGCGGAACGGCTGGAACGCTTCGTGGCCAACCTGCTCGACATGGTGCGGATCGAGACGGGCAATCTCGACCATGCCACCGAACCGGTGGACCTTGGCGAAGCGGTTGCTGCCGCGATCGGGGATGTGAGCCGGACGCTGGCGGGGCGCGGGGTAGATGTGGAGGTGCCGGACGACTTGCCGCTCGTGCTGGCCGACCCCCGCCTGCTGCACCACTGTCTTATCAACCTGATCGACAATGCGGCGCGCCACGGTGGGGCGGATGGACGGATCGTGGTGCGGGCAGGCCCTGTGGACGCTGGCGGCATCGAGCTTTCCGTCATCGATGAAGGCCCCGGCCTGCCACCGGGCGCGGGCGAGCGTCTGTTCGGGATGTTCCAGCGCCTCGCCGGATCTGACCGGACGGGGGGCAGCGGGCTTGGCCTGGCGATTGTACGCGGGTTTGCCGAGGCGATGGGGTTCTCCGTCAGCGCGGCCAATCGTGCCGACGGGCGCGGAGCGTGCTTCGCGCTGCATGTGCCGTCCACTCTGTTGCGCGATGTGGGAGAGGCGGCGTGAGCGCTCCCTCCCGCATCCTGATCGTGGAGGACGAGGCGCCGATCCGCGCCTTGCTGCGCGCGGCGCTGGAAAGCGCGGGCCATGTGGTAAGCGAAGCCGTCGATGCGGGCGGGGCGCTTGCCGCGCTTCACGCCGAGGCGCCTGCGCTGGTGCTGCTCGACCTGGGCCTGCCCGACCGCGACGGGCTGGAACTGGTGCCGCTGCTGCGCGGGGCGGGGGCGGCGGTGATCGTTGTTTCGGCGCGCGATGCTACCCGGCAAAAAGTCGCGGCGCTCGATCTGGGTGCGGACGATTATGTGGTGAAGCCTTTCGACGCTGAGGAAGTACTGGCGCGCGTCCGCACCGCGCTGCGCCGCCGTGCGGCACCCACGGCTGCGAGCCCGGTGGTGCGCTTCGGTGACGTTGCGGTCGATCTGGTCACCCGGCAGGTGACGCGCGCGGACGCAGAGGTCCACCTCGCGCCTAAGGAATATGCGCTTTTGGCCGAACTCGCGGCTCACGCGGGCAAAGTGCTGACCCATGCCCATTTGCTGCGCAGCATCTGGGGGCCGGGGCACGAGGGCGACGTGGAGTATTTGCGCGTGGCGGCCCGCGGCATTCGCCGCAAGCTGGAGCAGGGCGGGCGGGGGAAACCCTCGGCGCTGCGCAGTGAACCGGGCATCGGATACAGGCTGGTCACCAGTTAAGACTGCTTGACGCAAGAACTGCGTCTTATCCCTATTCTTCACTAAGTTAATAGTAATGGTAAACGAATCGCGGGTCGTCACCCGTGCTTGTTGGCCGGGATGCCGTTGGCGCCCAATTCGCCTCCCCATGCTGCGAACGATTGCTGCAAAATGTCGGTTATAGACCAATTTGGGCCAAATTTATGTCGCAAACCGAGACAGCATTAACCTCAGGTATGCCAAATTGATCCTTAAGGTATATTGTGACGACCTTGGTCCCAACGTACGTGATTCCCCAGTGCAGAAGGCTAATTCTGCTTAACAAAAAATGGTCGCGGGACGGATTTTGTGATTTTGCTCGGCTGACGATTTTCGATCGTTAACCAGTCCGGTCCCGTGGCGGCACATGTGCATTCGACAGGGGACCAGACAATGCCGACGACATCCACGCCCGCGAAGACCTCGGTTAAGGTCGCGCTCACCAACAACGCTGCGAAGGACGATTTCTTCACCTGGGGCGAGAATTCCACCACGCTGGATGGCTGGAGTGTTATCGACGTTCTGGGGAACGACCCGGGTTCGGCCAAGATCTTCTCGCTCGGCAGTGGCACGACCACCAGCGGCCAGATGGTTGCATCTTACGACCAGGCCGTAACGTTCGGCGATCACGACCAGTTCAAGGGAAAGCTTCACCTTGGAGACGGCCAGATCGCGTTCAAGCTCGACGATCTGAACAGCATTGACGCGCTGGCCGAGGGCGAGACCGTCACGTTCACCTTCTCCTACACCGCCAAGATGGCGAATGGCACGCTGAGCACTGCCAATGTGACGATCACCATCGTCGGCGCGAACGATCCGGCAGTCATCACCGGGCTGGACAGCCGCCTGCTGGTTGAGACGAACAGCGCGCTGAGCACGGGGGGCAAGCTCGATGCGACGGACGTAGACAGCTCGGCCGCATTCGTCGTGCAGACCAACGTTGCCGGCGATCAAGGCTACGGCAAGTTCTCGATCGCGGCGGACGGCACGTGGACCTACGCGGCGAACAACGCGCACGACGAGTTCAAG
>NZ_JAPCZG010000001.1:414024-778110 GCF_025938155.1 Novosphingobium sp. KCTC 2891
CGGCACCGACAGCCAGGCGCTCACTGAGACGAACAGCGCGCTGAGCACCGGCGGCAAGCTCGATGCGACGGACGTTGACAGCTCGGCCGCATTCGTCGTGCAGACCAACGTTGCCGGCGATCACGGCTACGGCAAGTTCTCGATCGCGGCGGACGGCACGTGGACCTACGCGGCGAGCAACGCGCACGACGAGTTCAAGGACGGCATCGACTACACCGACAGCCTGGTGGTGAAGACCGCCGACGGCACCGAGCACACGATCTCGGTGACGATCACGGGCACCAACGACGCGGCCGAAATCACCGGCACCGACAGCCAGGCGCTCACTGAGACGAACAGCGCGCTGAGCACCGGCGGCAAGCTCGATGCGACGGACGTTGACAGCTCGTCGGACTTCGTTGCGCAGACCGATGCGGCGGGCGACAAGGGCTACGGCAAGTTCTCGATCGCGGCGGACGGCACGTGGACTTACGCGGCGAACAGCCCGCACGACGAGTTCGTGGACGGCCAGAAGTACACCGACAGCCTGGTGGTGAAGACCGCTGACGGCACCGAGCACACGATCTCGGTGACGATCACGGGCACCAACGACGCGGCCGAAATCACCGGCACCGACAGCAAGGCGCTCACCGAGACGAACGCTGCGCTGAGCACCGGCGGCAAGCTCGATGCGACGGACGTTGACAGCTCGTCGGACTTCGTTGCGCAGACCGATGCGGCGGGCGACAAGGGCTACGGCAAGTTCTCGATCGCGACGGACGGCACATGGACCTACGCGGCGAACAACGCGCACGACGAGTTCAAGGACGGCGTCGACTACACCGACAGCCTGGTGGTGAAGACCGCCGACGGCACCGAGCACACGATCTCGGTGACGATCTCCGGCACCAACGATGCACCGACCGGTTCGGCGACCACCGTGCTGACCGCAGGCACCGAGGACACCGACTACACGGTGACCAAGGCGCAGCTGCTGGCCGGGTTCAGCGATGCCGAGGATGGCACGGCGCTTTCGGTGACCGGCTTCGGGGTGACCAATGCGACGTTCACGGCGAACGCCGATGGCTCCTACACGATCCATCCGAACGCCGACTTCAACGGCGATGTGGCGATCAGCTACAACGTGGCGGATAGCCTGAATGCCTCGACGGCGGGTTCGCTGACGCTGGCGATTGCTGCGGTCAACGATGCGCCGGTGATCGACAACAACGGCGGCGGCGCCACGGCGAATGTCAGCGTGGCCGAGAACAGCACGGCGGTGACCACGGTCCACGCGACGGACATCGACAGCCCCTCGATTGCCTATTCGATCGTGGGCGGCGCGGATCAGGGCAAGTTCACGATCAACGCGACGACCGGTGCGCTTGCCTTCGCTTCGGCACCGAATTTCGAGGTTCCGACCGATGTTGGCGGCAACAACATCTACGATGTGATCGTGCGTGCTTCGGACGGTTCGGCATCGGATGACCAGGCGATCGCAGTGACCGTGACCGATGTGGCGGAAGGGCTGGCCCCGACTGACATCGCATTCCATTTGGCTACTGGTGGCGCGTCAGTGGCGCAGCAGGGCAATCTTGGTGCAACCCAAGAAGTCGGCACATTTGCTGCGGTGGATCCGGACAGCCTGACCTGGAGCTACTCGCTTGGCGGTGCGGATGCATCGAAGTTCACGATCGATGCCAACGGACTGCTGAAGGTCGGCGCGACCACCATTTCCACGGGCGGCGGGGTGCAATCGTTCACGGTGGAGATCACGGCCACTGACGACCAATCGAACACCAAGACGGAAACGTACTACATCAATGTCGGCACCAATGGCGATAATGATGGCTCGGCGGCAAACAAGGTACTCGTCGCAGTCCATGCTGCATCCGACATCAGCTTTGGCCTGAACGGAAGCGACGTGATCGGCGGCGGCGACGGCGATGATGCACTTGCCGGTGGCGCCGCTGATGACAAGCTGAATGGCGGCCTCGGCAACGACGAACTGCTTGGCGGCGCAGGGAACGACCATTTCGTATTCACGTCGTTCGGTGCGGCCAATGCGGACAAGATCCTGGACTTCGACGCTTCCGAAACCAGCGCATCGCAGGATTGGCTCGATCTGAGCCATGCCACCTTCACCGCTCTGCCGGCGGGCACGTCGCTTGCTGCGGCGAACTTTGCGGCCAATGCTACCGGCACCGCGGTTGATGCCAATGACTACATCCTGTTCAATACGACCACCAATCAGCTCTACTACGATGCCGACGGCAACGGCGGCGGCGCCAAGCAGCTGATCGCCACGCTGACCGGCATGACGGGAACGCTGGACGCGAGCGACTTCCTGCTGATCGCCTGATCGGCTGGCTCAATTGAAGCAATGCATGGGGCTGGCGAGCAATCGCCGGCCCCTTTTTCGTGGTGTGATGCCGGGGACCTTGTAGCCTGGCGTTGCACGCGTCCTTCGACAGGGCGCTGATGATCGGGGCGGTACAATCAGGTTCTGGCCGCCACTGTAGCAGTCATGTCCGGCCTTTGACCGCCGCGCTCAAGATCAGGGTGAGCACGGCCAGCGCGCCGCCGGCGATGAAGGTGGCGGCCGGGCCGAGGTGGTCCCACAGCAGGCCGGCTGCGACGCTGGCGATCAGCATGGCGATGCCGGTGGCAAGGTTGAACAGGCCGAAAGCGGTGCCGCGCAGGCGCTCGGACGATTGGTCTGCCACCATCTTGGCGAGCAGGCCCTGCGTGAGCGCCATGTGCCCGCCCCACAGTGCGATGCCCGCGAAGATCGGCACGAGGCCGGAGCCGAAGGCCAGCAGCCCGTCGGCAAGGGCGAGGCAGACGAGACCCCATTGGAGCAGACGACGGGGCGGGATCCGGTCCGAGATGATCCCGGCGGGATAGGCGCCGAGCGAATAGACCGCGTTCATCGCCACCAGCACGAGCGGGGCCAATGCCAGCGGCAGTCCTCGGTCCGAGGCGCGCAGCACCAGGAACGCCTCGCTGAAACGGGCGAGTGTGAAGACCACGCCGATGCCCACGACCGGCCAGTATCCGCGTTCGAGATGGGCGATTTCTCGCCAGTGCAGCGGTGGGCGCGCGGCGTGTCCGGCGGGGCGGGGCGGTTCCTTCACCCAGACCAGCACGATCAGCGCGGAGAGGATCGCCGGGATCGCCGCGATCCGGAACACGGCGCGCATATCGTTGGACAGCAGCATCATCAGCCCGATGGCGATCAGCGGGCCGAGAAAGGCGCCGACCGTGTCCATCGCCTGTCGCAGGCCGAAAGCGCGGCCGCGGATGGCTGGCGGGGTGACGTCCGCCACGAGCGCATCGCGGGGGGCGCCGCGCAGGCCTTTGCCAATGCGGTCGGCGAAGCGGGCGCCCAGCACCACGCCCGCGCCGTTGGCCACTGCGAACAGCGGCTTGGTGATCGCGGCAAGGCCGTAGCCCAGCAGGATCAATGGTTTGCGCCGTCCGATCCGATCGGACACATAGCCGGAGAAGATCTTGGAAATGGCGGCGGTGGCTTCGGCGATGCCGTCGATCATCCCGACCATGGCAACGCTGGCGCCCAGCGTGGCGGTGAGGAACAGCGGCAGCAACGCGTGGATGATTTCGGACGAGAGGTCCATGAACAGGCTGACGAAGCCGAGCGCGATCACGGTCCGGGGGATGCCGGGGCGGAGGCTTTCCTGCGATAATTCGGCCTTGTTCATGCCCTGCCGCCTTCCGATGCCGCCCTGCGCGAAACAGTGGCCTGTTCAATGCCCCGTGCCATGGTAACGTCCGATAGGTACAGGGCACCACAAAAGGATTTCGTCGATGGTCGACATTGCAGCGGCAAAGGCTCGTCTTGAAGATCAGCTGGCGGAACTCACGGCGCGGCATGGCCGGATCGCCCGCGACCTGACCGAGCCGCTCGACGACGATTCGTCCGAGCGCGCGGTCGAGGTGGAGGACGACGATTCACTGGAGGCGCAGGCGGCGCTGGTCGGGCGCGAGATCGCGTCGGTCGCTCGTGCGATCGAGCGGATCGCGGAAGGCACTTATGGCGAATGCGTGCGCTGCGGGGACAGCATTGCGCCGGCTCGGCTGGAGGCACGTCCCGAAGCGGCGCTGTGCATCGCCTGCGCGCGGCAGGAACAGTGAGCACGGGCGGAGCTGAGCAGGGGGATTCATGACATGAGACCACACCGCGAAATGCATCTTGTGGAGCGCATCGGGTGGCTGCGTGCCGCTGTGCTGGGGGCCAATGACGGTATTGTTTCGACCGCGAGCCTGATCCTGGGCGTGGCCGCATCGGGCGCGGACCGCCCGGCGCTGTTGGTAGCCGGGGTGGCGGGGCTGGTGGCGGGCGCGATGTCGATGGCGGCGGGGGAATACGTCTCGGTCAGTTCGCAGGCCGACACCGAGCAGTCCGATCTGGCGCGTGAGCGCCAGGAACTGGCCAGTTCGCCCGAAGCAGAGCTGAAGGAGCTGACGGCGGTCTATGTGGCGCGCGGGGTTGATGCCGCGACGGCGAAGGGGGTGGCCGAGCAGATGACGGCGTTCGATGCCATCGGCACACACGCGCGCGACGAATTGCACATCACCGAGGTGACCACGGCGCGCCCCGTGGTGGCGGCGCTGACCTCTGCCGCGACGTTCACGGCAGGCGCGGCATTGCCGCTGGTGCTCGCCGCCGTGCTGCCGTTGCCCCTGATGGTGGCGGGCGAGGGGGCCGGCTCGATCCTGTTCCTTGCGCTGCTGGGCGCGGTGGGGGCCAAGGCTGGCGGGGCGAAGCCGCTGAAGCCTGTGGTGCGCGTGGTGTTCTGGGGCGCGCTGGCGATGGCGCTGACCGCCGGGATCGGCCGACTGGTGGGCACGAGCGTCTGACGCAGGCAGCCGCTCAGGCAGAGGTTTCCCTGGGGGCGAGCCGGGCGGCCACAGCCTTGGCCGCCTCGAACATCACCAGCAGGAGCAGCCCGGTACCGGTGGCCAGCGCGATCTGCGACCACGCCAGCGGCGCGAAGCCGAGCCAGCGCTGGACCGGGCCGATGCCCAGGATTGCCGCCGATCCCGCTGCGATGAACGCGACCACGTAACGGAACGTGGTGTTATGCCGCAGCACCGCATGGCTCAGGCGCGCGCTGAATGAGCGGTGCGCGAGGACCAGCGCCAGCACCGCGGCGACGAGCGCGAAGAACATCAGCGTGCGCAGCTCTGCCGGAGGCAGGCCCATCCGTTGGCCGCCGATGAGCAGTGCGGCAAGAACCAGCAGCGCCAGGCCGCCCTGCGCCACAGAACGCACCACCAGCGCGGCGCTGAACAGGCGTTCGTCCGGCGCGCGCGGGGGGCGCTGCATCAACTGGCGTTCCTCGCGCTCGGCCTCGAATACCAGCGCGCAGACCGGGTCGATGATCATTTCCAGCAGCGCGATCTGGATCGGGCCGAGCAGGATCGGCATTCCCAACAGCAGCGGCAGCACCGCCAGCCCCGCGATCGGCACGTGCACGCCGAAGATGAAGCCCATCGCCTTGCGGATATTGTCGTAGATGCGCCGGCCCAAGCGGATGGCGGAGACGATGGCGCCGAAATCGTCCTCGACCAGCACGATCGAGGCGGCCTCGCGCGCGACGTCGGTGCCGCGCTTGCCCATGGCGATGCCGATGTGCGCGGCCTTGAGCGCGGGCGCGTCGTTCACGCCGTCGCCGGTCATGGCCACCACTTCGCCCGCCGCCTTGAGCGCGTTGACGATGCGCAGCTTCTGTTCTGGCATGGTGCGCGCGCAGATCGACACGGTGCGCAGGCGTTCGGCGAGTTCCGTATCGCTCAACGTGGCGACCATCGCGCCGGTCAGCGTTTCGCCCTGCGCGATGCCGGCATCTGCTGCGATGGCCTGTGCCGTGGCGGCATAGTCGCCGGTGATCATCACCACGCGGATGCCGGCGGAGCGGCATTGCGCCACGGCTTCCTTCACGCCCGGGCGCAGGGGATCGAGCAGGCCGATCAGCCCGAGCAGGTCGAACTGGTGATCGCGGTGGTCGGTGACGGCGTTCGCGGGGCCGGTTTGGGCCGATGCCACGCCGAGCACGCGCATCCCGCGCGCAGCCATCGCGGTTGCTGCCGCTTCAAGACGGGCCTGCGCGGCGGGATCGAGCCGGCACAGGCGCGCCACCGCTTCCGGGGCGCCCTTGGCCGCGACCACCAGCGGCGCATCGGCATCGGCCGATTGCCAGATGTTCGACATGGCCAGAAGTTCCGGGCTGAGACCGCAGGTGTGGACCAGCGTCCAGTCGCGCGGGCGCTCCGTGGCGATCCCGTTCGCTGCTTCGTGGAAGGCCACTTCCATCGGATCGACCGGCACCGGGGCGCTGGCCAGCGCGCCATGCTGCAGCAAGGCGTGAAAGCGCGAGTCGGTCTGTCCGTCGGCTACGCTGGCGGTGGTGCCATCGGGCATCCACAGCTGGGCCGCGACCATGCGGTTCTGCGTCAGCGTGCCGGTCTTGTCTGAGCACAGAACGGTCGTGGCGCCCATCGTCTCGATCGCGGAGCCGCGCCGGGTGAGCACGCCCGCCTGTGCAATGCGCCAGGCGCCCATGGCGAGGAAGATCGTCAGCACGACCGGGAACTCTTCCGGCAGGAGCGACATGCCGATGGCGATGCCCGCCAGCAGCGCATCCAGCCAGCCGCCGCGGAGCAGGCCATAGAGCGCGAAGACGAGCACAGCGATGGCGATGCCGCCGACCGCGCAAATCCGCACGATCCGGCTGGTTTCGCGCTGGAGGCGGGGGGCCTCGGTGTCCATCGCGGCAAGAGAGCGGCCGATGGCGCCGATGCGGCTGCGTGGGCCGGTGGCCATCACGCGCGCGGTGCCGCTGCCGTGGGTGACGATGGCGCCGGCATAGACCTGCGGTTTGTCATCTCCGCCGGGTTCGGCACCGCCGGCATCGCCGGGTCCTGCCGGACGCTTGCGTACTGGCACGGATTCACCCGTCAGCAGCGATTCGTCGCTTTCCAGTTCGCGTGCTTCGATCAGCAGCGCGTCGGCGGCTATGCGGTCGCCCGGGTCGAGCAGCAGGATATCCCCTTCGACCACGTCGCGGCCGGGGATGCGCACGGTTTCCCCGTCGCGGATCACCAGCGCGCGCGGGGCGGAGAGATCGCGCAGCGAGTCGAGCACGTTCTCGGTGCGGGCTTCCTGCACGATGGTGACCGCGACCGAGAACCCGGCGAAAACGATCAGGATCAGCGCTTCGCTGGTTTCGCCCAGCAAAAGATAGGCGCCTCCCGCCACGAGCAGCATCGCCAGCATCGGTTCGCGCAGCACGTCGAGCGCGATGCGCCACGGCGGGCGCTTCTTCTGGCGAGGCAGTTCGTTCGGCCCGTCACGGGCAAGACGTTCGCGCACCTGCGTGGCGGAGAGGCCGGCCATTGCGTTGTCGGGCAGCGATGTCATGGCGGCACCCTATGCCGTAAACACGGTTCGGCACACGTTCTTTCGGCTCGCGCAAGATATGGGCTGCAAGGCGCCGATCCGTCAGCCGCTGCCGTTGCCCCGCCACATCGTGGGCGTGGTGCCGGTGAAGTTGCGGAAGGCCCGCGCGAAATGGCTCTGGCTGCCAAAGCCCATTGCCTCGGCGATCTGCGCCATGCTCAATTCGGTCGTTGCCAGCATTTCCTGCGCGCGCTCGATCCGGGCCTTCATCACGTATTGGTGCGGGGTGAGGCTGGTGGCACGCTTGAACACGCGGCAGAAGTGCGAGGGGGTGAGCCCGACCTGTGCGGCCATCGCCTCGATCGAATGTTCCTCTGCCGGTCGTTCCTGCACCGCATTCATCACGTGGTGGATGCGGTGCGCGGAAAACTCCGAGACGGGAAACGCGGTGTCATTGGCCGCGAACGGCCCCCGCAGCATATGGGCTTTCAGCGCATCGACCAGAGTGGCAACGTAGACCTTCCGTTCTGCCGTTTGCGGGGCATAGAGTTCGGCGAGTACCTGCCGGGTCAGGGCAACGCCCAGCGGATCGGAAAAGGCGAAGCGCATGGCGGCGAACTGGTCGCGCGCGGAGGAGCGCTCGAGATCGCGTGAGGCGATGGACAGGGTGACGACGTCAAGTTCGCCATCGACCAGCCAGCCGCTGGGTCGGCCCGCAGGCACGATCGTGGCGCAGCCGGGGATCGAGCTGGTCTCGCTCCAGCCATGGCTCAGCCGGGTCTTGACGCGCGGCTTGCCGGCGATGTGCACCACGAAGGTCGGATCGGGCAGCGCGGGCAGTTCGTAGGTGCCGACGAACTGCCGCCACCGCGACAGGCGCCACGACGCATCGCGGGCACCGATCTGCACGTCCGCCCTGCGACCCAGCGCATCGGCTATGATCTGCTCGTTGGTCCAGCTTTCCGCCATCCCGGATCCTCCCTGCTACCGGTCGTCACGCCGGATTCAGCACGACGTCGAGGTTCTTCAGCCCGTTGAGGAAATTCGAGCGGAACCGCCGCGACGGCGCGGTTACTTGGAAGGATGCGACGCGATCCGCCAGGATGTCAAACGCCACGCGCAGTTGCATTTCGGCCAGACGCGAGCCGACGCACACGTGCTGGCCGAAGCCGAAGCCAACGTGCGGGTTCTTCGCCCGCGCGATGTCGAAGCGGTCGGCGCCGTCGAACACCGTTTCGTCGCGGTTGCCCGAGGCATACCACAGCACGACCTTGTCGCCCTTGCGGATGGTCTTGCCGGCCAGCTCGGTGTCGGCGGTGGCGGTGCGGCGCATATGCAGGACGGGGCTGGCCCATCGGACCATTTCGGGGGCAGCGGTCTTGAGCAGGCCGCGGTCGGCGCGCAGGGCTTGCCACTGGTCCGGATTCTCGCTGAACGCCCGGACCGAGTGCGACAGCGAATTGCGTGTCGTCTCGTTGGCGCCGACGAGCACGAGGATCAGGTTGCCGAGGAAATCGCGGAACGGGACCGGCTCTCCGCCCAGTTCCATGTTGGCGAGCAGAGAGGCAATGTCGGATGTGGGGCTTTCCCGCCGCGCGGCAAAAAGCTCGGCGGCGAATGCGACGAATTCTTCCAGCGTCTGCGCCATTGCTTCCGGGCTCTGGCGGAAATCCGGATCGTCCTCGCCGACGAAGGCATTGGTCCAGTGATAGAGCCTCTGCCACATTTCCGGCGCGATACCGAGCAACTCGCACAGCGTGAGCAGCGGCAGCGGCGCGGACAGCAGCGGTACAAGATCGATCGCCTCGCCCAGCGGAATCGCGTCGATCAGCTTGAGCGCGCGCTCGCGGATACGGGCTTCGATGTCGCCCAGCCGCGCGGGCGAGACCGCAGGCATGACGTGCCTGCGGTACTGTGTGTGCGATGGCGGATCGCGCGAGATGAAGGCCATGCCGATCGCACCGTCGCCTGCGCCGATCACGCCCACTTCGTTCTCGTTGAAGATGCGGTGGCCGCCGTTCTCGTAGGCGGACGAGAACAGCCCCGGATTGCGCGAAACCTCGACGATCTCTGCGTGGCGGGTGAGGGCCCAGAAGCCGGTGCTGTCGGCCTCGGGGTTCCAGTGCACCGGATCTTCCCGGCGCAACGCGGCGAAGAGATCCCACGGAACCCCGGCCTCATAAAGGCCGGGATCCCGCAGGTCGGTGGAAAGATCGAGGCTCATCAGAAGTCTACCCGGACGGAGCCGCCGAACGTGCGCGGCAAGGCGGGCACCAGGAAGTTGTAGGGGAAGCCAGCGCCGCGCAGATCGAGGCCATAGACATAGGTCTTGCGGTCGAACAGATTGGTGACGAAGCCCTTGATCGTCACGCGCCCGGTCTTGAGCGCGGCAGTCAGGTTCACCTTGGCATAGCTGCCTTGCATCAGTTCGGAATTGACCTGCGGCGATCCCACCGCGTTCACCGTGTCGAACGGCGAGAAGTACTGCTTGCTGAAGAAAGACACGCTGGGCGAGATCGTCAGCTTGCCGATGGCGCCATCGTAGGGCGTCACGTCCGCCCCGGCCTGAAAGGTCCATTCGGGCGCGAAGGGCAGGGTGTTGCCGTCGAGTACGGTGCCCTGCAAGGTCAGCGTCTTGTAGCGCGCATGGAGATAGCCGGCCGAGGCGTTGAGGCTGAGCATCGGCGAGACGCGGGCGCTCGCCTCCAGTTCGCCGCCATAGACTTCGGACTTGGGTGCGTTGACCAGGAACGAGACCGGCCCGGCGCGCGTGTCCTGCACCTGCTGGTTCTTGTAATCGTAATAGAACAATGCGCCTGACAGCGTCAGAACGCCGCCGATCCGGCCCTTGGCGCCCAGTTCGTAGGCGTTGACCTTTTCGGGGTCGATATAGCTGATCCCGGCGGAGGAAGTGTAGCCGCCGCCGTTGAACGCGCCCGAACGGTAACCGCGGTTGTAGCTCGCATAAAGCAGCGCGCCGCCCGCTGTCTTGTAGCTGAGCGCCACGCGGCCGGTCAGCGCGTTGTTGCCGCCCTTCAGGGCGAAACGAGCGGAAGGATCATAGGCGCAGGTGCCGGGTACGCCGGCGCAGGGCACGGTGGTGGCCAGCGGCGTCATCGCATCGTCCACCCCGCCGAGGAACAGGTAGGCGTAGCCGTCCTTGTAGGTCGCGCGGTCCCACGTATAGCGCGCGCCAAGCGTCAGGGTCAGCGCATCGGCCAGTTTCACGTCACCCTGCGCGAACAGCGCGGTGGAGGAGCGGCGCTGGTTGTAGTGTTGGAAAAATCCGCCGTCGACGGAAGGCCCGAGCGCGCTGCCGATGTTGAAGCGATTGTCCGTGACCACGCGGTCCCAGCCATAGAACGCGCCGGCAACGAGCGTGAGCGCATCGCTGCTGTAGTTGAAGCGCGCTTCCTCGCTCAACTGGTCGTAGTCCGACTTCCAGCGGATCTGCAGGATATCGAGCGGGGCGCCGTCTGCGGCCTGGTCGAGATCCTGCTTGCCGCCATCGCGCGAGGTGATGGAGGTGAAGCTGAGGCTGTCGTTGATCTCGTAGGAGATGTTCGCCGAAAATCCCCAAGCGTCTGTATTGGCCCGACCGATGCGGTTTTCGTTCGTCTCGAAGAAGCCCAGCCCGGTGCGGAATGCGCCAAGTCCGTGAACGGCAGTGCCGGTGCCCCGGTCGCGCCCGCCATAGGCCTTTAGCTTGATGTCTAGCGGCCCGCCGGCCGGGCGGATGCGCAGCATGGCGCGGCCTTGCACGCTGTCCTGCGCATAGGGATCGCGCGCGCCGGGCGCTACATTGCGCATCTGGCCATCGCCGTTGACGAGGTTGCCCGCCACGCGCAGGCCCACCGCATCGTCCACCAGCGTGGTCTCCAGCGCGGCCTGTGCGGTGACCGTGTTGAACCGGCCATAGCCGACTTCGGCATAGCCCTCGGTGCCCGAAAGGTCGGGCGCGCGGGTGATGAAGTTGATCGCGCCGCCCGTGGTGTTGCGGCCGAACAGCGTGCCTTGCGGCCCGCGCAGCACTTCCACGCGGTCCAGATCGAACAGGCCCATGCCGTGCGCGGTGCGGTTGGCGAGGTAGACGTCGTCGAGATAGACGCCGACGGGGGATGCCTGGTTCGAGTTGTACTCGTTGGCGACCGAGATGCCGCGCAGACTGAAGTTCGGCTGGGTCGATCCGTAGGGGCTGCTGATCTGGAGGTTGGGCACCGCCGACTGGAGGTTGGCGGAATTGGTGATGCCCTTGGAGCCAAGGCTGTCGCCGCTGACCGCCGAGACCGCGAGCGGCACGTCGAGCAGCGACTGTTCGCGGCGCTGGGCGGTGACCACGATGACGCCGTCGTCGGCTGCCGCGGCATTGCTGCCGGCGCTTTGCGCGGCTGCGAGCGCGGGGACCATCGCGGTGCCGAGCAACAGGACGGTAGCGGCGAACTTGCGCATGATTGTCTCTCCCCACGATGTGGCCGATTTTGGAGCGGCCTTTTCTGGGGCGATCATAGCCATGCGGTGCGTGAAAGGCGTTTCACCCGATTGTGCGGAAATTTGCACAATCTTGCTGCGGGAAACGCCGCAGCATATGGTGCGGTGCTAGGCGAGGATCGTCTGCGATACCCTGATGCGGCGACGGCAGCGCAGGTTCACGGCGTCGGATATCAGCAGGTAGGGTAGCCAGATCGCCGCGCTGATCGCCACCTTGCGCACATTGGTGACCAGCATCGCCGTCATCGGTTCGACCAGCGGAGAGGGCAGGCCATGATGGCCGGCATAGAGTGCGATCAGGCCCTGCATGGCAACATCCAGCAGCCACGCGCCGACCAGCATCCGGGGAAACAGCGGCGCCTGGCGCAGCGCCGCGACGAAGCAAGCGGAATAGACGAAGCACATGGCCGCAGCATCGAACGTGAAGGCGTGGACCACGGCGTGCGCCCACGGTGGATTGGCGGGGGAAACCGCGGGCACGATCAGCAGGAACTCCAACGCACGGACAGGCACGTTGAGCAGGATGCCGGCAGCTAGTGAGGCCCATGCGAAGCCGGGCTTGTGGCTTTGGGCGAGCGCCAACTCGGCGTCCGATGCGCTGCGCCACGATCCGTAGCGCGCGAGACGCAGGGATGGTTGGCGATAGCGCCGAGGGTCGGCGAGCATTCGTCCGGCAAGGCGGTATCCTGCAACGGGCGCTGCGGCGAGCACGAGGAAGGGGAGTGTCATGCCCAGCGCCTGCATCAGTCCGGCCGGCGGGCTGGGCGCGGTGGCGGCCTTCAGCGCGGCGGCGACGACGACCAGCGCGATCCAGATCGTGATCGCCATGGTCTCATGGCGGGCTGGATGACCGGGACCGCGATGATGTGCCGAATCACTGCGGATCTGGCGAGCGTGACGATGGGGAGTTACCCGATATATCCAAAGTAGTAGCTCAGAATCCCGGGACTTCTTTGCCAGTATATCCATGGTCTGTGTGGGGATGGATTGGTTGCGTGACATTTTGCCTCGATACCGCGTCTCACTGTAGAAATGGTAAACGCCAAGGGCCTTCATGTGTTTGATTTCAGGACAGATATTAACCATTTTGAGGTATATTAGAAGACTAAATTACTGAAATTAAAGGTGAAGTCTGTAGACAATATTAACATTGACTCTTAAGCCCGGCGGTAACAGCAAGGGGGGGTCACGCATTGGGGAGTGCGGCATGGCAAACGGAACCGCGAAGCATTGCGGCCAGATGCACGTCTCAAACCTCATGGCGGCGGCAGGTGATCCGGAAATAGATGCCGGAGCCTAGTCATTGTTAGCGGCGCGATCCTCGTATTTGGGGCCGCCGGACAAGGGGATGATACATGACCAAGTTCTTCGCCAACTTCCTTCGTGACGAATCCGGCGCCTCGGCTGCTGAATACGTGATCCTGATTGCCGTTCTGGGCGGCGCTGTCGCCGGCGGCGCGCTGGCCTTCGGTGGCAGCCTCAAGGCGGCGATGACGACCAAGGGCGCCTACCTTACCACTTGTGCCAACTCGGCCGACGGCACCGCGTGCTGATCAGGCGTACATGAAGATGAAGCAGGTCGCGCCGGTGGTGCGACCTGCTCAATACTTGGGATTGGGGGTCCAGTGAACCGAAACGGCGCCATCGCGCTGGCCGTTGCCGCAGTCATCGGTCTTGTCGCGGTCTATCTGCTGAACGTGGTCCTTTCGGGACTGGAAAGCCGCAAGGACGCCGATGCGCGCAATGCGCGGCTAACGCGGATCGTGGTCGCCAGCAGGCCCATCGCTTTCGGTGCTCCCGTCAATGGAATTAACGCAGTGCTGGTGAAATGGCCGGCGCAGGCGGTGCCCGCAGGGGCCTTCACCAGCCTCGAGCAATTGGGCAAGGCGCGCGTCGCGCTCCAGTCCATCGTCCCGGGTGAGCCTCTGCTGGCCGCACGCCTTTCCGGAAGCGATGGCCGCGCCACGCTTTCGGTCAACCTGCCGCCGGAAAAACTGGCGGTTGCCATTCCGATCAACGACGTGACCGGGGTTGCCGGCTTCGTGCGGCCGGGCGACGTCGTCGACGTGCTGTTGACCCGCCAGATTCCCGGCGATGGCGCGGGTTCTAACGACAAGATGACCGACGTGGTGATGCAGGCCGTGCCGATCCTTGCCATCGACCAGGTGGCCGATCCCGGCAAGACCGATCCCACAGTGGCCCGCACCGCCACGCTCGAAGTCGATCAGTCGGGCGCGCAGAAACTCACGCTCGCGCGTGAACTCGGTTCGCTCAGCCTGGCGCTGCGCAATATCACGGCCCGTCCGGCGGCGATGGGCGGCACCGTGACCGCTCGCGATCTTTCGTCGTCCGCGCCGCGCATCGACCGGCCCGTCGCAGTTGCTGCGGCAGCTCCTGCTGCCGCGCCGCGTAAGGCACCGGCTGCGGTGCCGTTGCCGCCGCGTCCCAAGGGTCCGATGATGACCATCGTCCGCAAGGGCAAATCGACCGACTATGAGGTCTCTCATGCCTTCTGACGGCGCATTCAAGCCCACCATGCTCTCGTTCGTGGCCCCCGTGGCGCTGGCGCTGTGCTGCACATCTGCTGCTGTTCCGGCAGCCTTCGCCCAGCCGATCCCGCCGGCGTCGCGCCATGCCGGCACGCTGGTAATCCCGCTCAACAAGAGCCAGGTCGTCAGCACCGACCGAATGATCGCCAAGGCGATGGTCGGCAACGACGAGATCGCCGACGTGCTGCCGATCACCGAGCGCTCGATCTATGTTCTCGGCAAGAAGATGGGCACCACCAGCCTGACGCTTTACGACGTCAACGGCCGGGTGCTGTCGATCATGGACGTCGCGGTGGGGCCGGACGTGGAAGCGCTGGGCGAACAGCTCCGCGCGCTGGTTCCGGGCGAGAAGATCGAGGCGCAAGTCTCCAACGAATCCATCGTGCTGACCGGTACTGTCAATGATCCAGGGGCTGTCGACCGGGCGATGCAACTCGCCAGAGCCTTCGCCGGCGACAAGGTGGTCAACCTCGTCAGCGTGGGCGCCAGCCAGCAGGTCATGCTGGAAGTGCGCTTTGCCGAAGTGAGCCGCAATTCGGGCTTCGACGTGGGCGTCAGCGCCTTCGGCAACGGCAACACCTTCGGGTCGGTGGTGGGCAAGGGTGCGCAGCTTGTGCCCGGGCAGGACACCACCATCGAAACGCAGGCCGGTGGCACCACCATCCGGCAGACCGTGCCCGGCGCGCCGGTGCTCCAGATGAGCGCCATCACCAACAGCTTCGGCATCTTCCGCAACCGTTTCTACATCGGAAGCCTGACGCTCAACGCCACGCTGAACGCGCTGGAAACGAAGGGGATGGCCAAGACGCTGGCACAGCCGACGCTGTTGGCGCTTTCGGGCGAGCGTGCCTCGTTCCTCGCCGGCGGCGAGTTCCCGATCCCCGTGGTGCAGGGCGGCGGTGGGACCGGCGCATCGGGCACGCAGCCGATCACGGTGGAATTCAAGCCGTTCGGCGTGAGCCTGGGCTTCACCCCCACGGTGCTGGGCGACCGCACGATCAACCTGGTGGTCGAGCCCGAGGTGAGCGCGATCGATCCCACGGCCTCGTTCACGCTGGGCAACATCACTATTCCCGGCCTGCGGACCCGCCGCGCCAGCACCACGCTGGAACTGCGCGATGGCGAAAGCTTCGCCATCGCCGGGCTGCTGCAAAAGGACTTCAAGACCACGGTCAGCCAGGTGCCGCTGCTCGGCTCGGTACCGATCATCGGCAGCCTATTCCGCTCCAGCGGATTCCAGAAGGGCGAGACTGAACTTCTGATCGTGGTGACGCCGCATCTCGTGGCGCCGCTCACCGAGGCGCAGGTTCGGCTGCCCACCGATGCCGTGACCGATCCCACTGCGATCGAGACCATCCTGATGGGACGGTCGGGCCGGGCGAAGCCGCTGCTTCCGGTCAAACCCGGCGCCGGAAACGCAGCCGGCGATGCCGCAGCGGCGCAGGGCGCGCCCAAGGTCACCGGCGAAGCTTCGTCGGAACTGCCGCCGGTGGCGGATGGCAAGAAGGAGCCAGCCTATGCCTATTGAGCGGATTCGGGGCCGGGCGTGGGCCGGGGTGGTGCTGCTGGCGCTGCCGGTGATCGCAGGGTGCTCTACGCTGTCGCCGCCGGGATCGGCGAGCGATGCCGCAATGGGCGAGGCGATGCGCCAAACGATGGCGGCCCAGATCATCGATCCCGATCCGGTCTATGATTATGCCGATCCGGTGACGAGCGGCGCCCACGCGGCGGCGGCGGTGGAGCGCTACCGCAAGGACGCGGTGAAGAAGCCGGAACGTATCCGCACGTCGAACGCCGTTGGTGGCGGTGGCGGTGGCGGCGCAGGCAGTTCAGGAGGCTGACGGGCTCCATCCCATGAAGATCCGTGCGATCGGCAACCTCTGGCATGACTGTGCGGGCGCGATTGCACCATCTTACGTGCTGTCGTTGTTCGCGGTGGTGGCCATGGCGGGGGTGGGCTATGACTATGCGCAGCTCGCGGGGCTGGATACCGAATTGCAGAACGCAGCCGATCAGGCAGCGCTCGCGGCATCCACCCAGCTGACGGGGGCGGCTGGCTCGCGCGCCAATGCCCAGAGCGCGGCGAACACGTTGGTGGTCAACAACACGCTGCTGGCGGGGAACGCCGCCACCAGCCACAAGCTGTCGGTCGCCTCGCTCGCCTACTATGCTTCTCAGGCTGACGCCGAGAGCGGCGCGAACGCCACCGCGACCGACGCAACGGCGCGCTACGTCAGGGTCACGCTCTCGGCGCGTACCGCCAAATACACGCTGACCCCGATCGTCGGCTTGCTGTCTTCGGCCAGCATCACCGCGTCGGCCACGGCGGGGCTGGAATCGACGTTGTGCAAGGTTCCGCCGGTGCTGATCTGCAACCCCTCGGCCAATCCCGCCACGTTCGACATCGCGGCCAACGTCGGCCGGGGACTGCTGCTGACTCTGACCCCGGAAACGGCGACGGGCAACAGCGGCATGACCGCCGGGCAACTCGCGTTCCTCGACCCCGGCGTCACCCGCGTCACCAAGAAGAACCTGAAGGTGCAGCAGGAGTTCGCCAAGCTGATGGGCTATGATGCGCAGCCCAGTCGCTGCATTTCCATCAACCAGCCCTATACGCAGGACGGCAATACCCAGAACCTGGCCGCCGCGTTCAACACGCGCTTCGACATCTATGACAATCCCGATCCGATCAAATGCTACTCGGATGGGCTTTGCTCGCCATCGGACAATGCGCGCAAGGATCTGGTGCAAAAGCTGAAAGGCGGTGGCGCGGCCGCGCCGACCACCCTCAGCAAGAACGAGTGCGCGATGGGCACCGCCGGCTGGGTGCAGTCGGAAACGCCCTACAGGCCGACGGGGGCCACGCTCTACAAGGATGTG
Organism: Novosphingobium sp. KCTC 2891; assembly: GCF_025938155.1. Lineage (GTDB taxonomy): Bacteria > Pseudomonadota > Alphaproteobacteria > Sphingomonadales > Sphingomonadaceae > Novosphingobium. The sequence continues at coordinate 431,344 of NZ_JAPCZG010000001.1, forward strand.
AAACCCAAGATCGCCTACCCCGATGCCATGGGATACCCTCGCGATCTGGTCCACGCCTATCCCGGTGCCGCCGGTCGCGGCCGGATCGGCAACGGCACGTGGGATATCGATGCCTACTGGAATACCAACTACGGCAAGGCCTACGCCAGCGATGTAAGCAGTGCCAAGAATCCGGCTTTGCCCACGCGCTACGAAGTCTATCGGTGGGAGCGGGCGAACGGTAAGATCGCGGCAGCGGGTCGGGTCTTCAACGGTTCGAAATCGGCCAAGTATGCCGATTATGCCGCGCCGATCTGCAAGCCCGGCATCACCCCGAGTGCAACCAGGCCCGACCGCCGCGTCCTTCCGGCCGCCGTGGTGGACTGCTCAACGGTCCCCGGCGGGGCGGGCAAGAAGCCGATCACGCCTTTGGCGTGGATGGACGTTTTCCTCGTCGAACCCACCGCCGACCGCAAGGACGCGGCCGGTGTAAACACCTACACCACCTCGGGCGAAGTCTATGTCGAGATCATCGGGCCCACCGTGCAGGGCGCGGGCGCTTCCGGTTCGCAGTTCACGCGGCGCGACAAGCCGTTCCTGATCAAATGAGCGTCCGGGCTATCCTTGCGGCGCTCTGGCGCGATCAGTCCGGCGCGGCGGCGGTCGAAACCATGTTGATCGCGCCGGTTGCGGTGATGGTCATGGCCCTGGCGATGGAAAGCGGGCACTTCCTCTATTCCGAACATCAGGTGCTGAAAGGCGTGCGCGATGCCGCGCGCTATGCCAGCCGGCTGCCGCTGGACACGTGGAATTGCACTGCCGCCACGGCCGAGGCGAACCTCTCCAGCGGCAATGCCCGGTGGCTCCCGATCGCGCGCGTCGCCGTCTATGGCAATGTCGCGGGCGGAACATCGCCAAGGCTGTGGACGTGGAGCGCCGCCGCCGCAGATGGTGAAGTGGTTATCCGCTACAGCTGCGTCGGCCAGACCACCGGGCTCTATTCCGCGCTCCGCTTCGCGCCGCGGATCGTGGTGATCGCCAAGCCCAACTACCCCAGCCTGTTCGGCACGCTGACGGGGTTCCGCTCGTCGCTCCGCCTGTTCGCGCAGCAGCAGGCAGTAGGGGTGGGGATATGAGCCGCTCGCCCGGCTTCTGGCGCGATACCGCCGCGGCATCGACGGTGGAATTCGTGATGGTCCTGCCGCTTTTCCTGCTGTTCGTGTTCGGCGCGATCGATGTGGGAGGTTTCGCCTGGCGGCTAAACACCGCTGAAAAGGCTACGCAAATGGGTGCGCGAATGGCGGTCGTGACCAACCCGGTCGCGCAGGGTCTGGTGACCGAGGAATACCTTGGCCGGAATGTGAACCCCGCCGATGCGAACTCGCCGGTGCTGGGACAGGGCGATGCCATTCCCGTGGCCGCGCTGGGCCTGATCCAATGCACGCAGGGTGCTACCTGCACCTGCAAGACCGGTCCCTGCGTCACCGATATGCAGGCAGACACCGCCGCGTTCCAGGCGATCTTTGCCCGGATGGCCAAGGTCGATCCGCAGATCACCGCGGGGCAGGTGACGGTCGAATATCGCGGTTCGGGGCTGGGCTTTGCCGGTGATCCCGACGGGATGGAAATCGCGCCGCTGGTGACGGTCAGGCTCGTCGGCGCACGCTACGCGCCGATCATGGGTGTGCTGTTCAATGGATCACTGAACCTGCCGGATTTCGCTTACTCGCTGACGATGGAAGACGGCGACGGAACCACGTCGAACTAAGGGGCTGCACGACGGAACACGATCATGGAATACTCTGAACCCCCCCACTCGCAAGACGACTTCTTCCCGTCGACCAGCCCGCCGGTCGGCGTGTTCATCAGTCCGCGCCAGGCCGGCGATCTGCAGGAACAGATCGATGCGGCCACGCGCGTGCTTTTGCTGGTCCGCGCGGTAGAGCCTGCTGAAGCGATCCCGTTCGACAAGCTGGGCGGGCTTTCGGTGGCGGTGCTCGAAGTCGATCCGGGAAGCCGCCGTTCGGTTGACCGTCTGGTGCAGCTGGTGCGCTCAAAGCCGGCATTCCCGGTTATCGCCGCAATTGCCACGCCCGAGATGTCGCTGGTGCGGACGTTGGTGCGCGAAGGCGTGGCCGACGTGATAGAGCTGCCGCTGGCGGTGCCCGAGCTGACGCAGGCTTGTCTCGATGCCATCGCGCGGCGAGCACAACCGGCCACCCGGGCCAAGTTGGCGCCGATGGTCGCGGTTGTCCGGTCGAGCGGGGGCAGCGGCGCCACGACCATCGCCACGCACTTGTCGGCCGAACTGGCCCGGATCGTTCCTTCGGGACGCAAGGTGATCCTCGGTGATCTCGATCTCCAGTTCGGTAGCGTCGGTGCCTATCTCGGCGCCGGCAACAGCGGTTCGCTGCCCGATCTGATCGCAGCCGAGGATCGCATCGACGAGGAATTGCTGCGCGCCCTCGCGATCGAGACGGCGGGCGGGTTGGCGGTGCTGTCCATTCCAGATGCGGTGCCTTCGTCGGATTCGATCCCGATGGACGGACTTCTGCGCGTGGTGGAGCGACTTCGCTCGATCTACGGCCTCGTCGTGCTCGATTTCCCGGCGAACTGGTCGAACTGGTCGGCCTCGGTGGCGTTTTCGGCCGATCTCGTCCTTCTTGTGACCGAACTGACATTGCCCAGCATCCGGCAGGCGCGGCGCTGCGTCGATCTGTTCGACGTGATCGGCATCGATCGCGCCAAGGTGGAAATCATCGTCAACAAGGCCGAAAAGAAGCTGTTCAAGCCGATCGAGGTTGGCGACGTGGCGCGCACGCTGGGGCGCAGCGTGATCGCCGCAGTGCCGCGCGATACGCAGGACCTTGCCCGCGCGCAGGACCAGGGGCTGCTGATCGGCGACATCGTCAAGCGGAGCGCCTTTGCCTCGGCCATCGCCGCGCTGGCGCAGGCAACTGCGCGCAGGCTGAATATCGAGGTCACCGCCTGATGTGGGATATTCGCAAATCGGGCGGCAAGGCGCGGCCGGTCAACCGGCCCGAGCGGCTGGCGCTTCCTCGGCAGTCGTTCGAGCCGATACCCCGGCCGGAGGGACAGGCGGATAGCGCTGCGCCGGACGTTGAAGTCAGCCCGGCAGTCCAGCTATTGGGCATCAAGGTTGAAATCCACCGCCTGCTGCTCGACCGGATGAACCTTGCGATCCTCGATCGCTACACGCGCGAGGAACTGACGCGTGAACTTTCGCCGGTGATCGAAGGCATCATTACCGAGAAGGCGATCGCGCTGAACCGGTTCGAGAAGGCGGACCTGATCGAGGACATCGTCGACGAACTGGTGGGACTGGGTCCGCTCGAACCGCTGCTCGAGGATGAGACGATCTCGGATATCCTCGTCAACGGCTTCGAGACGGTGTTCGTCGAACGACACGGTGTGCTGGAGCGGGTTTCGACCCGGTTCCAGGATGAAAAACACCTGCTGCGCATCATCCAGAAGATCGTCAGCGCGGTAGGACGGCGCGTGGACGAATCCTCACCCTTCGTCGATGCCCGGCTGGCCGACGGTTCGCGCGTCAACGCCATCGTGGCGCCGCTGGCCATCGATGGGTCGCTGCTGTCGATCCGCAAGTTTTCGCGCAAGCCGATCAGCATGGGCCGGATGATCGAGTTCGAAAGCCTGACGCCGTCCATGGCGACGGTGCTGGAAGCGGTGGTGCAGGGGCGGCTCAACATCATCATCTCGGGCGGCACCGGATCGGGCAAGACAACCATGCTCAATGCCTTGTCGACCTACATCAGCAGCCGCGAGCGCATCGTCACCATCGAGGATTCGGCCGAGCTTCAGCTTCAGCAGGACCACGTGGCCCGGCTGGAAACCCGTCCCGCGAACATCGAGGGGCGCGGCGAAGTGACCCAGCGCGATCTTGTTCGCAATGCGCTGCGAATGCGACCCGACCGGATTATCCTGGGCGAATGCCGTGCGGGCGAAGCCTTCGACATGCTGCAGGCGATGAACACCGGCCACGACGGGTCGATGACGACGGTCCACGCTAATACTCCGCGCGATGCGCTGTCGCGCATCGAGCAGATGGTCGGCATGGGCGGGGCGGACATGGCGCAGCGGACGATCCGGGCGCAGATCGTATCGGCGGTCAACGTGGTCATCCAGATCGGCCGCCTGCCTGATGGCCGGCGCAAGATCATGGCGATCTCGGAAGTGACCGGCATGGAAGGCGACGTGATCTCCATGCAGGAAATCTTCCGTTTCGTGCAGACCGGGCGGGACGAGAAGGGGCTGGCGATCGGGCATTTCGAGGCGACTGGCGTACGGCCGCGCTTTGCCACTGCTCTCGAAGCGCTCGGCATGTATCTCGACCCCGCGCTGTTCCGTCCCAATGTAGGAGGGGCCTGGTGACGGACCTGCTCCTGCGCATTGCCGCGCTGGCGGCGCTGTTCGCCAGTATCGTGCTGGTGATCCAACTGGGCCTCAACCGGGTGCTGACGCGCACTGAGGAGCGGCGCGCCATTGGCAAGCGGCTCGATCTGCTGCGGCAGGGCGAAACGGGGCAGCAGGCGACCTCGTTGCTGCGCGCGGATATGGTGGCGCCGGTCGAGGGCCATTCGCTCTATGCCCGGCTCTACGGCTTGGTGGCACGCGCGAAAGTGCCGATTGCCCCTCGGGTCGCGATCCAGGCGATGGTGGGAGCGACTGCCGCCATTGCGGTCCTGCTGCTCGTGCTTGCCAATGGCATGGGCAAGCCGATCACCGGAGGCGTGGTCCTGCTTTTGCTGACGTTCTCGGTTGCGCTGGGGCTGGGGCTACCGCTTTCGCTGCTCAGCCGCCGCGCACAGAAGCGGCGCAAGCAGATGGAGGAGCAGTTCCCCATCGCGATGGAGATTTTTACGCGGGCGCTGCGAGCAGGGCATCCGATCACGGCGGCGATGACGTTGCTCGTGACGGAGATGGAGAATCCGATCGCGGGCGAATTCGGGCTTGTCGCCGACGAAGTGGCTTATGGGGCCGATCTCGGCGAAGCGCTCGCGCGCCTGTCGCGGCGCTGGGACTTGCCCGATCTCAAGATGTTCTCGGTGTGCCTCGCGGTGCAGAGCGAAACCGGCGGCAACCTGGCCGAAATCCTGACCAATCTGACCGGTGTGATCCGCGACCGTGCCGCGCTCTATCTGAAGGTGAGGGCGCTCAGCTCGGAAGGGCGCATCAGCGCGCTGATCCTGTCGGTGCTTCCGGTGCTGACGTTCGTCGTCCTGTTCCTCATCAACCCCGGCTTCTATCTCGACGTCGCAGCCGATCCGATCTTCATCAACGGGTTCATCGCTTTCCTCGGTGTCTACACGGTCGGTGTGCTGTGGATCCGCCGCATGGTCGATCTGAAGGTGTGATCGCATGGCCTCTCCGACAATGATCTTCGTGCTACGCCTCTGCGTCCTCGCACTGGTTTTTGGCGCGATCGTATGGGGCACGTTTCGCCTGATGTCCTCAGCGCAGGAAACCGCCGCGGTGCGCCGGCAGGTGCGGTCGGTCGGCTCGTTCGACACGGGCCGCCGGGAGCGCGGCGCCAGCGAGGCATGGGGTCGCCTGGTCGCACTCGTCGAGCGCGGCGGCCTCAGCCTTGCAGACAGCAATCCGGATGCGCTGCGTGCCAAGATGATCGCCGCAGGGTTCGAATCACCGGATGCGCCGCGCTTCTACCTGCTCGCGCGGCTGCTGCTGGTGATTGTCCTGCCGGTGGCCTCGATCGGTGTGCTGCTCCTGTCCGGCATCGACGTCTCGGTGTTCAGGCTCTACATGACGGGGCTGCTGGCCGCTGCTGCTGCCCTGCTCGGCCCGACGTGGTATCTGCGCGTGCGCACGGCGAAGCGTTTCACGGCGATCACCAACGGCTTCCCCAACTGCCTCGACCTCATGCTCGTCTGCGTTGAGGCCGGCCTTGGCATGGACGCTGCGCTCGACCGGGTGGGGCGCGAAATGGCCGAGGCCGAGCCGCACGTTTCGCAGATGCTGGTCCGCACTACGCTGCATCTGCGCGCAGGCGCCAGCCGCGAGGAAGCGCTGCGCCGGATGGGCGACCTTGCCGGCGTGGACGAAGTCCGCGCGTTCTGCACGCTGCTGATCCAGTCAGACCGGCTGGGCACCAGTATCGCGGCCACGTTGCGCATCTTTGCCGCCGATATGCGTGAGCGGCGGCGTATGCGCGCCGAGGAAAAGGCTCACCGGCTACCGGTGCTGATATCGGTTCCGCTGATCGCCTGCATGCTGCCCACGATGCTGGGCGTATTGATGCTGCCTGCTGCCATTCGCGTCGTTCGCGACCTGCTGCCTGCCATGATGGGGAAGTGACAATGAAGAACGCTTCAAGATCGGTGAGCCTGGCCGTCGTCCTGGCCATCAGCCTTTCGGGCTGCGGCGTGGCGCGCAAGCTGGGGCTGGCCCCGCAACGCAAATCGGATGAGGCGGAAGTGGCGCAGGCGCCGCGTTCGCCGCTGACGGAAATTGGCCGGTCGCAGCTTGGGGAGGGCAATCCGGGGCTGGCACTGGCCACGTTCCGAAAGGCGCTGGAGGCAGGCGAGGAACGGGCGCCGGTGTTTAACGGACAGGGCGTGGCCTATGCCCGCATCGGCCGAGAAGACCTGGCGGCGATCTATTTCCGGCTGGCGATCGACGCCGATCCCGCCAACGAGCGCTATGCCGCGAACCTCGCATTGCTGCTGCGGAGCAGCGGTGTGCGACATCTGGCTGCGCTCGACGGCGCGGTGACGAGGACTGCCGCGGCAAAGGACGATCCGGCGGAGGCCGTCCTTGCCGCCGCCGCGAGCCCGGATGCCGCGGCGGGGCGCCTCGTCCGGCTCTCGCCCCGCGAGTTCGAGATCCGCACGGTGGGATCGGACGCGCCGGCCATCCGGGCCGGTGTGGGGACGCGGGCCGACGCGCGACAGGCCTTGCAGCACCGCCGCGCCGCCAGCATCGAGCGCAGGTGATCCAGGTGATCCAGCAGATCCCGCTCGCGGTCCTTGCCCTGCTGGGCGCGGTGGGGATGATCTTCGACGTGCGCTGGCGGAGGCTGCCGAACTGGCTCTCGCTGCTCACCATGGTGAGCGGCCTTGCGGTATGCGTCCTCACTGCCGCGCCGGACACCAACATGCTTTCGACCATCGCCAGTCATGTCGCTCATGGGCTGGTGGCGCTGGTGGCGGGCATGGTTCTCTTCCGTCTTGGCGCGGTCGGCGGCGGCGACGCCAAGTTCTATGCCGCGCTGGCCATGTGGCTACCGCTGTCGCGCGCGGCGTTGTTTCTGGGGGTCACGGCCGGGGCAGGGCTGGTCAGCCTTGCCCTGTGGTTCCTCGCGCGTCGCATCGCGGGCAGGCGGGTGGCCGGCCGGCACGGCGATGCGCAGGGCAAGTTCCCGTTCGGCGTGGCGATTGCGCTGGGCGCGCTGGGGGCTTTCGCCATCGGCTGACATCCCGCGCGGCCGAGGTTCGATCGTTGGATAGTGCCCGCGCCGTGCCTGATCGGCGACAAGTCAAAATCTCAATACGATATTGATTTTACGTGAAATCATTCAAATTCTTGAGTCTGGTCGCCGTCTTGAGCGGTGATCGGTCAGAGAAATATTTCGGCGCGTAAATATAGGTCATCAACTGGAAACAGAGGGTGCCTAACGACCGCGGCTTGTCGGCACCAAGTCCTGGACGGGTGTGGGCAGGGGGCGTGGGGGCGCAATCTTATCCTAATGGCACGCAAGCCGGTTGTTCTGTTGCTGGAATCCGATGTCACACGACGTCGGATGATGACCTACAACCTTGAGGTTGAGGTTTTCGAGGTGTTGGCCGCGGAGAGCGAGGACGATGTGGTCGCTCGCCTGACGCAGGACGAGATCGATCTCGCGCTGGTCAACTGGGAAGGGTTCGACAGCGGCATCCTTTCCATCTGCCAGCATTTCAAGGCCAGTGGCAAATACGTTCCGGTACTGGTGATCGCCGGGCCCGAAGGCGAGGAGGAGCGGCTTGCCGCATTCCGCGCAGGCGTGGACGACATCATGCCCAAGCCGTTCTCCGTACCGGAACTCTTGGCGCGGATCCGCGCCATCCTGCGCCGCACGTCACCGGATCTCGGCGGGCGGGTGATCCGTGTGTCCGGGCTGAACCTTGACGTGAACAATGGCCGTGTGTCGCGCGACGGCAAGGATATCCGGCTGAGCCAGACCGAGTTCCGCATCCTGCGCTTGGGCCGGCACCGTCGGTGCGGAAATCAACACCTCGAAGGGTGCTGAAGCTCTCGGCAAGTTCCTGCTCGCCGACGGTTCGGGCAAGGTTGCCGCCGCGATCAACTTCGCTGCGGACAAGGCTTCGGTCAGCGATACCAACGTTCTGCTCAACGGCAAGATCGGCTACATCGGTGCGGACTTCGTGAAGCCCTCGCCGAGCCAGACGCTGGCCGCCGCTGCTCTCGAGCAGGGTGCGACCAACGCCACCTCGAAGCCGCTGTTCGTGATGCCGACCGCGGTCAACGCCACCAACGCTTTCGGCACCAAGATCCTTCCGCCGGAAGCCGACAAGGGCGGCAAGTACGTCAAGGGCGGTCTCTTCAGCCGCTCGGTTCCGGCCGACTGGTACGAAGCGCTCTACTCGGGTGAATCGACCCTCGCCAACCCGGCGGTGGGCTACCCGATCACCGGCACGACCCAGTTCGTTTCGGGCACCTGCTTCGCCGATCCGGCGGTCCGCAACGCGCTGGTCACCTTCCTGACCACCACGCTCGGCAACACGAAGTTTGACGCCACTGGCGCCAAGATTTCGGCCGATATGTTCACCGGCGTGAAGACCGGCAAGCTGGGCCTGCGCGCGCAGATGGGCATTGCCCCGCTGCCGAAGGCCTGGAAGGTCGCAGTGACGGAATCGTTCCTGGTGCGCTCGAAGCAGAAGGACAGCGCGGGCAACCTGCTGGCCGACCGCAACCTGTACATCCAGAACGGCGTGCCGTCGAAGGTTCTGGCCAAGGCTCTGGGCAAGGCGCTTCCGGCGACCTTCGTCACTGCCGACCTGCCGACCACGGTGAACCTCTCGGTCACCCTCGCGGGCAAGACCAAGGCGTACACCAACGTCGAAGCCGGTCCGAACTCGGCTTGCACCATCGGCTCGGGTCTCTGATCCCAGCCTAGGTTGCTGAATTGGGCGGCCCCGGAGAAATCCGGGGCCGTCTTTTTTGTGCCCGCGCGGGAGATGCGCTGCGGTATGACTACGCAGATTGGTTGGTTTTAAACAATCGGACAAAAACTGTCACACACTGCGCATAGCCTTGTCATCGGACGTCATGTCTTCCCTTTCGCACAATGCACGGCACTCGATCGGCAGAAGCGAAGCGGTAACGGCATCTCATGGGGGTCATCCAATTCAGGAAGGATTGTTGAATGACTGATCGATACAAGGCCATTTTGCTTTCTGCCGTGGCCATTTCCGGCTTGGCGGGCGGAACGGCGCGCGCGCAGGTTACTTTTCCCGCTGCCGAACTGCATGCAATGGGCGCTTCCTCGGTCGCGGTGATCCTGCCGCGTGAACTGAACTGCGTCGGTCCCGATGGCGTGACCAAGCAGACGGGCAAGAATGACGGCAGCGTCTCGACCGTCTCCGAAGGCAAGTACACGGGCGTCGATGCGCCGTTCGATTGCGCGACCCGCTCGATCCAGAAGAACATCGGCGGCGTCTATGTCTCCACCGGTTCGGGCGCGGGCAAGACCGCATGGAAGAACATCAACGCTTCCGCGTTCTTCACCGGCGCCGCGGGCGCGGTATTTCCTTCGGCCTTCGGCTCGACGTGGAGCAACCCGCATTTCGTGATGTCGGATTCGCCGATCAGCGCGGCGGACATCAGCACGTTCAACTCGGCTGCCGTGGGCACCAAGAAGGCCGGCGCGGCGTTGCAGATCCCGCTTTATGTCCTGCCCGTGGCTGTCGCCTATAGCCCGATCTATGGTCGCAAGGTGGCCGAAAAGATCGATCTGTCGTTCAGCCTGACGCACCCGGTCGTGGTCGGCGGCGTGAAGGTGGGCGGCCTGCGCCTGTCGAAGCAGGTCTATTGCGGCATCTTCAACGGCTACATCACCAACTGGAACGACAACTGGATCAAGGCGCTGAACACGAAGACCGTGAACGGCGTGCAGGTCGCGGTGTCGCTGATGGACCGGAAGGACAGCACGACGCGCTGGAACACCGATGGCGTTCCGATCCGGCTGGTCGGCCGTCTCGACAAATCGGGCACGACGGACATCTTCACCCGCCATCTGGCCGCGTCCTGCAACGGCGGCATCATGGGGGCCGGCAAGGCCAACAACTATCTCAATGCCGCGGAGGCGCTGCCCTACAGCACTTCGTCGGGCATCGACCTGACCTCGTTCCGCGCGGATTCGCCCTACAAGCCGTCGGGTACCGGCTTTGCCGGGACGGCCAACCTGATCAGCGGCGCGGTGTTCAACGGCACCGCCATCGACACGTCGAAGGGCGCCGAAGTGGCGGGCAAGTTCCTGCTCGCCGATGGCTCGGGCAAAGTCGTGACAGCCATCAACCTTGCTGCCGACCGGCCTTCCGCGAACTCTGCCAATGTGCTGCTAAACGGTAAGGTCGGCTATGTCGGCGCGGACTTCGTCCGGCCGTCCGCTGGCCAGACCCTCCACGCCGCCGCGCTGGAGCAGGGCCTGACCAATTCCACCCCCAACCCCGTGTTCCGGATGCCGACGGCACTGAACGCGGTCAGTGCGTTCGGAACCAAGATCCTGCCGCCGGAATCCGATGCCGCGGGTCGTTACGTCAAGGGCGGCACCTTCAGCCGCTCCAATCCGCTCGATTGGTACCAGGCGCTCTATGCCGGTGAGGCCACGCTCGCCAATCCGGCGCAGGGCTATCCGATCACCGGGACCACGCAGTTTGTCTCGGCAACCTGCTTCACCAGTTCGGCCGTGCGCAATGCGCTTACGACGTTCCTGCACGCTTCGCTCGGCTGGACCCGCGCGGACTATGCCGGCGGCCAGGTTTCTGCCGGCATGTTCACCGGCACCACCGCCGCGAGCTTTGGCCTGAAAGCGCAGATGGGCGTCGCCCCGCTGCCTGCGGCCTGGCGGCTTGCCGCGCGCGAAACCTTCCTGACCCGCTCGTTGCAGAAGGCGGCGGACGGCACGCTGCTGCGTGATCGCAAGCTCTATATCCAGAACGGCCTGCCCACGGCCACCGGCCTGGCCAAGAACAAGTCCAACCTTGTCCTTGCCGCGTCCGACCTGCCCACGACGGCCACCTCGGTGGTGAGCGGCAGGACCGTCTACAATGAAGCTGGTCCCAACCCGAACTGCACTGCCGGCGCGGGTCTCTGATCTCTCGCCTTGCGGCGTGAATGGCGCGGCCCTGGAGCGATCCGGGGCCGCGTTCGTTTGCGGGGAAAGGTGGTTCGGGTTTCATTTTGCCACCTGTCCCCGGGTTGATTTCCTGCTAATCAGTCGGTCGATTAACACGGCGCGATGGTCGCTTGCCCGCTGAGTCGGCGGGAAGGGCACCGGGCGCACAACGGGAGAGGCACCTTGAATCTTGAATTCAGCCCCGAGGAAATCGCGTTCCGCGACGAAGTGCGTGCTTTCATCGCCGAAAGCTATCCCGCGCAGCTGCGCGGCAAGCAGGACGAGGGCGACGACCTGACCAAGGAGGACTTCCTCTCGTGGCACCGCGTGCTGGCCGCCAAGGGCTGGATCGCGCCGGCCTGGCCGGTGGAATACGGCGGCCCCGGCTGGACCGCGACGCAGCGCTACATCTGGTCGGAAGAAACCGCGCGTGCCGATTGCATCCGCATCATGCCCTTCGGCATCACCATGGTCGGCCCGGTGATCTACACGTTCGGCACGGCCGAGCAGAAGGCCCGCTTCCTGCCGCGCATCCTTTCGGGCGAAGACTGGTGGTGCCAGGGTTATTCGGAGCCGGGCGCAGGATCGGACCTTGCTTCGCTGCGCACCCGCGCGGTGCTGACCGATGACGGCCAGCACTATATCGTCAATGGCCAGAAGACCTGGACCACCATGGCGCAGCACGCCGACTGGGGCTTCTTCCTTGTCCGCACCAATCCGGACGCCAAGCAGCAGGAAGGCATCAGCTTCCTGCTGATCGACATGAAGACGCCCGGCATCACCGTGCGCCCGATCATCACGCTGGGCGGCGAGCACGAAGTCAACGAGGTGTTCCTCGAAGACGTGAAGGTGCCGGTCGAAAACCGCATCTACGAAGAAAACAAGGGCTGGACCTGCGCCAAGTTCCTGCTCGCCCACGAACGCGCCGGGATCGCGGGCGTGGCCGCGTCGAAGCGCGGGATCGAGCGCATCCGCGACATCGCCGGCACCGAGATGGACGGCGACAGGCCGCTGCTCGCCAACCCGTTCTATCGCCGCAAGGTGGCCGAGCTGGAAATGGATCTGACCGCGCTCGAATTCACCGAGCTGCGCACACTGGCCAACGAGGCGTCGGGCAAGGGCTCGGGTGCGGAAGCCAACGTGCTCAAGATCAAGGGGTCGGAAATCCAGCAGCGCATCACCGAATTGGCGCTGGAAGCGGCGGGCCACTACGGCGCGCCCTATTTCCGCGGCTTCGGCGAAGGCGACAACGAGCATCCGATCGGTCCCGACTGGGCCACGCGCACCGCGCCCAGCTATTTCAACATGCGCAAGACCACGATCTATGGCGGGTCCAACGAAGTGCAGCGCAACATCATCGCCAAGATGGTCCTCGGCCTCTGAGCTGAGCAACGAAGGCCGACGGAGAGGACAAGACACAATGGACCTGAGCTTTACCGAAACCCAGGATATGCTGCGCGATACGCTGGCGCGCTTTCTGGCGGATACCTACGACTTTGAAACCCGCAAGAAGATGCTCGAACGCCCCGAGGGCCGCGATCCCGGCATCTGGCGCGCGCTGGCGACCGAGCTTGGCATCCTGTCCGCGCCGTTCGCCGAGGAGCACGGCGGCATGGGCGGCGGCGCGATCGAGAACATGATCGTGATGGAGGAACTGGGCAAGGTCATCGCGATCGAGCCGTATCTCCAGACCGTGGTGATCGGCGGCAATGCGCTGAAGTATGCGGGCGGCACCCACGCGAGCGCGCTGATTCCGGCGATCATCGGCGGCGAGGCGATTTTCGCTTTCGCTTATGCCGAGCCGAAGGGGCGCTACGATCTGGCCCGGATCGAAACCACCGCCAAGAAGGACGGTGCGGGCTATGTGCTGAACGGCCACAAGGCGGTGGTCTATGCCGCGCCCTGGGCAACGCACCTGCTGGTCACCGCGCGCACCGGCGGTTCGGGCAGCGATCGCGGGGGCGTGGAACTGTTCCTCGTCGATGCGAAAAGCGCCGGGATTACCCGACGTGACTATCCCACCGTGGACGGCTGTCAGGCGAGCGAAGTCTATTTCGAGAACGTCGCGCTGCCGGGCGATGCGCTGCTGCCGGGCGGTCTGGACCTGATCGAGCGGCTGGTGGATGACGCCACCATGGCGATCTGCGCCGAAGGGCAGGGTGCAGGCCGCAAGCTGCACGAACTGACGCTGGCCTACACCAAGGAGCGCAAGCAGTTCGGCCAGCCGATCGGCAAGTTCCAGGCGCTCCAGTTCCGTCTTGCCGACATGATGGTGGAAGCGGAGCAGATCCAGTCGATGACGCTGATGGGCACGCTCAAGCTGGATACCCCGGCGAACGAGCGCAAGGCCGCGGTCAGCCTCGCCAAGGCCAAGGTGGCCAAGTCGCTGCGTTTCATCGGCCAGAACGCGGTCCAGACGCACGGCGGCATCGGCATCACCATCGAACTCGCCGCAGGCCACTACTTCAAGCGCATGACGATGATCGAGAGCCAGTTCGGCCCGGCCGACCACCATCTCGAACGCTACGAGGCGCTGACGATGCCTGCATGATTGCAGAGATGCGGCGGGCAGGGGCGGCCAACGTCCCGCCCGCCGCGATTTACAGTCCGATGAGGACACGTTCCGGGAGGGGACGCACCATGATCCATCCGCGTTTTGCGCTGGCCGCCACCCTGTTGCTTGCCGTCGCCCCCATCTCTGTAGCCGCTGCTCCCGATCCGGACGCAGCCACGCCGGCCACGCGCGCGGCCAACGCCGCCGCGCTCGCCGATGCGCCGCTGGGCGACACGCGTGACGAGGCATTTGCGGCGCGGGGCTTTGTCGCGACGCGTAAGGATCCGCTGATCCGGGACGCGGATGGGGCCGTGGTCTGGAACCTCGACGCTTTCCGCTTCCTGGCGGGCAAGGCGCCCGATACCGTCAATCCCAGCTTGTGGCGCCATGCCGGTCTGCTTGCGCGGCATGGCCTGTTCAAGGTGACCGACCGGATCTGGCAGGTGCGCGGCTTTGACGTCTCGAACCTGACGTTCGTGCGCGGCGACAAGGGCTGGATCGTGATCGACACCGGCACCACCGTCGAAACCGCAAGGGCGGCGTGGGATCTCGTGATCGAGAGGCTGGGCAAGGCGCCCGTCACAGCGGTGATCTACACACACAGCCACGTCGATCACTTCGGCGGAACGGCGGCTTTCACCGCGGATCTCGCACCCGGTGCGCCGATCGTGGCGCCCAAGGGTTTCCGCGAGGCGGCCATCTCCGAGAATGTCATCGCGGGGCCGGCGATGGCCCGCCGCGCCAGCTACCAGTTCGGCATTCCGCTGGGCAAGGGACCGACCCAGTCGCTCGGCTCGGGCATTGGGGTGGGCACCCCGGTCGGCACGCAGACGCTGGTTCCCCCCACGCAGGAAGTAGATGCGACGGGAACGGTGCTGGTGCTCGACGGCGTGAAGATCCTGTTCCAGTTCACGCCGGGCACCGAGGCCCCGGCGGAAATGAACCTCGGCTTCCCCGACTGGAAAGTCGTCGACATGGCCGAGAACGCCAATGTCACGCAGCACAACATCCTTACCCCGCGCGGCGCCGTGATCCGCAATGCACGGGCCTGGGCGCAGGGGCTGACCGAGGCGATCGATGTTTTCGCGGGGTCCGATACGCAGATCACCAGCCACGGGTGGCCGCGCTTCGGCGCGGGGGAGATCACCGATTACCTTGGCAAGCACCGCGATGCCTACGCCTATCTGCACGACCAGACCGTGCGGTTGATGAACAAGGGGCTGACCGGGCCGGAGATCGCCGCGCGGCTCAAGCTGCCGCCCGCGCTCCAGAAGGAATGGTACGACCGGCCCTACTATGGTTCGCTCAGCTTCAATGCCCGCGCGGTCTATCAATACTACCTGGGCTGGTACGATGCGAACCCGGTCCACCTCGCGCCGCTTCCGCCGGAAGATGGGGGAAAGCGCTATGTCGAGGCGCTGGGCGGCGCGGCGCGGGTGCGCGCACTCGCGCAGGCGGCGTTCGACAAGGGCGACTATGCCTGGGCCGCCGAACTGCTCGACAAGGCGGTCTTCGCCGATCCGGCGGATCAGGAGGCCCGTGCGTTGCTGGCACGCTGCTATCGCCAGATGGCGTGGAGCAGCGAGAATGCGATCTGGCGCAATATGTATCTGACCGGTGCGCAGGAACTGGTCGGCGGGGTAAAACCGATCGAGGCTGCGGGACGCTCGACGCTTGCCGCCTCGCTGCCGCCGACCGACCTGTTCGACGTGCTGGCCACGCGGCTCGATCCGGAGAAGGTGGGCAGCGGCGCGGTGCGGCTGGGCTTCACATTCCCTGACCGCGCCGTATCCTACACGCTGGTCGTCGCCAACGGCGTGCTCACGCATCGCCCCGGTCTTGTCGGCACGCCCGATGCCAGGTTGACCGTGAAATATCCCGATCTCGCCGCCGCCCTGCTGCGCGGCCAGCCGCTGGCGGCCAAGGTCGCTGCGGGCGAGGCGAGCATCGCCGGCGATCCGGCGGCGTTCGGCCGGCTGACTGCTTGGCTCGACAAGCCCGAGCCGCTGTTTCCCATCGTCACCCCCTGAAGGACACGCCATGACGCAGGCCTACATCGTCGATGCGGTGCGCACCCCGCGCGGGATCGGCAAGCCGGGGAAGGGCGCGCTGGCCCACCTGCACCCGCAGGATCTGGGCGCCACGGTGCTGCGCGCGCTGCGCGATCGCAATGCACTCGATACCGGGCGCGTGGATGATATCGTGTGGTCGTGCAGCCAGCAGCGCGGCAAGCAGGGCGGCGACCTTGGGCGGCTCTCGGCGCTCTGGGCGGGCTATGATGTCCGCGCCAGCGGCGTCACGCTGGACCGGTTCTGCGGCGGCGGGATCACCTCGGTGGGCTTTGCGGCCGGGCAGATCATGGCCGGGTTCGAGGACGTGGTGATCGCCGGCGGTACCGAGATGATGAGCCACCACCAGGAGGCTGACGGCTGGGAGCGCGGAACACCCTTCGCGGAGCTTGGCCGCGCGCGCGGCAACTATGCGCTCTATGATGAACACCCGATCTCGGCCGTGGGCGTTGCCGCCGATGCCATCGCCGCGATGGAAGGCATTGCTCGCGCCGATCTGGAGGCGCTGGGCGTCGAAAGCCAGCGCCGCGCGAAAGTGGCCATCGACGAGGGCCGCTTCGCGCGCAGCCTTGTTCCCGTCCACAACCGCGATGGCACACTCGCGCTCGATCACGACGAATATCCCCGCCCGGAAACGACCGCCGAAACGCTCGCCGCGCTGAAGCCGGCGTTCGTGGCGATGGAGCAGGTGCCCGCCGCACCCGATGGCACCACGATGCGCCAGATGATCGAGCGCAAGTATCCCGATTTGCGCTGGGAGCCCGTGCACCACGTGGGCACCAGCTCGGGCGTGGTCGATGGCTCGGCGGCGCTGCTGCTGGCATCCGAACAGGCCTTGGCGGCGAACGGGTGGACGCCGCGCGCGCGGATCGTCACGTCGGTCAACGCGGGGGACTGCCCCACGCTGATCCTCAATGCGCCGGTGCCCGCAGCGCGCAAGGCGCTCGCGCGTGCCGGGCTGACCGTAGCCGACATCGACGTGTGGGAAATCAACGAGGCTTTTGCCGTGGTAACGGAAAAGGCGATCCGCGACCTCGGGATCGACCGCGCGAAGGTGAACATCAACGGCGGGGCGATCGCGCTGGGCCATCCCATCGGTGCGACCGGCTCGATCCTCATCGGCACCGCGCTTGATGAACTGGAGCGTTCGGGCGGCCGCTATGCGCTGGTCACGATGTGCGCGTTCGGCGGTATGGCCCCGGCGGTGATCATCGAACGGATCTAGCGTTTCGCAGGTCAGGCGAAGGCTAGCGCCAGCGTGAGAAGGCCCAATCCGGCTGACAGCGCGGCTCGAAGTGCGAGCCAATCCTTCGGCAAAGTGCTGTGCGGCGCCAGTCTGCGGTCGACCAGCGGGCTTGCCAGCAAGGTGAGGCCCAGCACCACCAGCGACGGACCCGGCCAGCGCCACCCCAGGCACCAGGGCAGCACGGCTGCGAAAGCGATCAGGCTCGGCGCGACGGCAACGGCATGGGCACGCCACGACGGCGTGCGCTGAGTCATGGCCTGCACCCACCAAAGTCCGCCGAGGAACGAGAGGATGAGCGCGGCGTAGAGGCACCCCGCCGCCAGCGCAGCCCAGCGCCACGAGGACCACGCGGCCACCAGGGCTGCCGCTTGCGGCGCCAGCCCGGCCATGCCGAGCCACAACGCGGGCCGGGGTAAGCGATGATGTCCCGGCATGGCCGTCATCGCGCGGCCGCTCCCACGCGGCTATCCGTGGAAAAAGCAGCGGCGGCGATCGCTCCGCCAAGCTGGTGTCCCGAAAGCCACGCCTGTTCAACGCGCGGTCCGCCGAGCCAGTCACCGCAAGCGCCAAGGCCGAGCTGCTCATTCCACAGGAAGCCCGTGCCGGCATCGCCTGAGCGGGCATAGCGCCAGCGATGCGCCACGCAGGACAGCGGCGGGGGCAGGGCGGTGCCCACCGCCTGCGCCAGCGCTTCCAGCAAAGCGGCGGCGACGGCATCGGCCGGGTTTTCCAGATGGGCGCGGCTCCATGCGGGCGAGGCATGAACGATCCACGCCTCCGGGCCTTGCCGACCTGGTTTGGCGGAATTGCGCGCCGCCCATGCAATTGGTCCCCGATCGCGCAGGATCGGGGGTCCCGCCAGCGGCTCGGGGAATGCGAACATTCCTGCCCAGCACGGTTCCGACGGGCAGCGTACCGCGGCGCGCGCCATGGCCAGGTCGCTCAGCCCCAGCAGCGACGCGGCCTGCTCCGCCGGCAGCGCAACCACAACATGGTCGAACGGGCCGGCGGTGCTTCCCTCAAGCAGCAGGTGCCACCCGTCCGCCTTTCGGGCCATGCCGCGCACGAACGCACCCTGCGCGATATCGAGTTGCTGCGCGAGATGGCGGGGCAGCGCATTCATGCCCGGCACGCCCACCCATGCGTCAGCCCCGGCCTCCGGCCAGCGCGCGACGATCCCGGCTCTGGACCAGTCTTCGACGTGCCGGGCGAACAGCGCATCGCGCGCGGTGAAATATTGTGCGCCGTGGTCGAACGAGGCCTCGCCGATCTCGGTGGACACACGGCGGGTGGAAAGGCGTCCGCCGGGGCCGCGTCCCTTGTCGAAAAGGCGGACGTGCGCTCCGGACGCGGACAAGGCCTCGGCGCAGGCGAGGCCGGCGATGCCGGCGCCGATGATGGCAATCTTGGGCGACATGTTTGTGATCCGGCTCAGGGCCGACCCATCAGGCTCAGGACCTCGCGCCGGGTGCGCGGATCGTCGAGAAACACGCCCAGCATCCGGCTCGTCACCATGTTGACCCCATGCGTGCGAACCCCGCGGCCGGTCATGCAGCCGTGCTGCGCCTCTATCACCACCGCAACGCCGCGCGGCTGAAGGTGCTCCTGGATGCACTGTGCGACTTGCGCGGTCAGGCGTTCCTGCACCTGCAAGCGGCTGGCGAAGCCGTGCAGCACGCGCGCCAGCTTGGAAATGCCGACCACGCGGTCTTTCGGCAGGTAGGCGATGGAGGCCGTGCCGGTGATCGGCGCCATGTGATGTTCGCAGTGCGACTGGAAGGGGATGTTCTTCAGCAGCACGACCTCGTCATAGCCGCCCACCTCGTCGAACGTGCGCGACAGGTGCAGCCCCGGATCGGTGGCATAACCCTCGCAATATTCCCGCCAGGCACGCGCGACGCGGGCCGGGGTGTCGATCAGTCCTTCGCGCGTGGGATCGTCGCCCGCCCATTCGATCAGCGTGCGGATTGCTGCGGCGACGTGATCCGGGACCGGCAGCTTGCCGTCCCCGCCATGCCCGTCAGCGCTATGCTCCCCGTCACCGCTATGCCCGTCGTCGCCATGTCCGTCGTCGTGGGCCGGGCACATATCTCGCACCATCAGGTTCATCGGTCGGTCTTTCGTTATGATCCATCGGCGATGGCAGGCGGCGCGGCGGGCGCAAAGCTGGACCAAAGGGAAGAGATTGGACTTCCGCTCCTGACTTGCTACGCACCGCGGATGCCCATTGCAGAAATGATCGAAGCAGGGTCGGTCGCCGCCGTCGTAAGCGACCCCCGGTTGCCGGACAATCCCATCATCGCGTGCAACGATGCGTTCGTGCGTCTCACCGGCTATGACCGGGACGAGATCATCGGCCGCAATTGCCGCTTCCTCCGGGGCGAAGGCACCGAACCGGAACTGATCGAACAGTTGCGCGACAGCATTCGCCGGCGCCAGCCGGTGATGGTCGAGATTCTCAATTACAAGAAGAACGGAACGCCGTTCCGCAACGCGGTCATGGTCGCGCCGATCTTCGACGCCGACGGCGAGGTCGAGTATTTCCTCGGCTCGCAGGTGGAGGTGGGCAGCCCCGATACGGCATCCGACACCCGGCGCGCCGCCGCTCTGGACCGGATCGCGGGGCTTACGAAACGCCAGCACGAAATCCTGCTGATGATGGCGGCGGGCAAGCTGAACAAGCAGATCGCTTGGGATCTTGGCCTCAGCGAACGCACCATCAAGATGCACCGCGCCGCAATGTTCAGGGCGCTGGGCGTCCACACCAGCGCCGACGCGATCCGCGTCGCGGTCGAGGCCGGGCTTTGACGGGCGACCGCTTCTGACGCGTTAGGGTTTCATCGCTGCTGCTCCGGAAAGGGAGCGCAAGGCGATGATTCTCCTCGTTATCGTGGCGGTGGGCTGGGTGCTTGCGACGGGCGCGGTCTATTGCACGCTGGTGCGCGGGCAGTGGCTGCTCAAGGCCGCGATGCTGGCGGTCAGCGGGGCGATAGGCGCCGCGGTGGCTCGCCTCGTGCTCTATGTCGGCTCCGATGGCACCGGCGGAAACTGCGCGCTGGCCCTGTGCATGGGAGCCATGGCGTTCACGTTTGCGGCGGAAGCGCAGCTGCTGGTCTGGGGCGTGCGCCGGTCGGATCAGAACGGATAACCGCCTGCGCCGACCGGCAGACCCTTGCTACCGGATGTCGATCACGCCCGGCGCGAGCGGTTCGGCATAGAGTTGCGCCGCCTGCTCCGCGCGGCGGGTGAGCGTGGCGCGCTGGTTGACGTAGCCCTTGTCGGTCAGCTCGCCGCCGTCGATCGAGGGCGGTTCGCGCAGCAGGATCAGCCGCCGCACGCGCCGCGAACTACCGCCCGCGCCCGCGTTGAACGCGGCGAGCTGTTCGCTGACGAGCGCGCCGAGCGTATCGAACGGGTCGGCACCGGGATGTTCCTGCCGCACGGCTTCAAGCGCCGCCGCAGAAGGCCAGGCCAGCACGCCGATATAGGGCTTGTCCTGCCCCGCGATCACGAGGTCCTGGATATAGGGCGCGCAGGCCGCGATCACGTCGGGGCGCAGCGTGCCCACCGATACCCAGGTGCCGCTGTCGAGCTTGAAATCCTCGGTAATGCGGCCGTCGAACACCAGGCCCTGCGCCGGGTCTTCGGGATCGATGAAGCGCGCGGCGTCGCCCAGGCGGTAATATCCTTCCTCGTCAAAGGCGTCGGCCGTGCGGACCGGATCGTTGTGGTAGCCGCTGGTCACGGTCGGCCCCTTCACGCGGACTTCCAGCTTGTCGCCCGAAGGGACGAGCTTCAGCGTGGTGCCCGGCAACGGCAGGCCGATCAGCCCGACTCGCTCGGTCGCCCAGTGCACCACCGTCACGCCCTGCGTTTCCGTCGCGCCGTACATCGTGGTCATCGGGATGCGGTGCCCGGTCTCGGCGATGGCGAGCGCCTGCATCCGCTCGTTCACGTCGCTCGACAGCGTGGCGCCGCCATAGCCCATGTAGATCAGGTTCTTGAAGAACGAGGCGCGCAGTCGCGGATCCTGCTCCATCGCTTCCGCCAGCATCGCGAAGGCGATCGGCGCGGAGCCGAACACCACCGGCGAGACTTCGTAGAGGTTCTTGATCGTCGTCTCGAACAGGCCCGGCAGGGGCTTGCCCTCGTCGAGATAGAGCGTGCCGCCGCCATGGAGGTTGCCGTTGAAGGCGATGTTGCCCGCCGAAATGTGGCTCCACGGCATCCATTCGAGCGACTGGGGCGGATCGCGTTCCACGCCGTCGTCCACGCGCAGCCCTTCGGAGGCAGCCACGACATGGACCATCATGCCGTGCGTCTGCGGCACGCACTTGGGCATCCCGGTCGATCCGGAAGTGAACAGGTATTTGCCGGTGCGGGTGTGGTCGATGCCATCGAGCGCCTGCGCTACCGCGTCGGTCGGCTCGGTTGCGGCAATCTCTGCGAAGGAAAGCGAACCTTCGCCGCCGTCCGCGGTGACGAACGTCACCTCGGGATTGATCGCGCGCAGCGTGGCGAAGGCGCGGGCGAAGGGCGCGGCGTCCTGCGCGAACACGATGCGCGGGCGCAGCGTCTGGAACGCGTGCTTCAGCTTGGCGTGGTCGGTGGAAATCAGGCTGTGCGCCGGGCTGATCGGCGCGATCGGGACGCCGGCGGTGTAGCAGCCCAGCATCAGCAATCCGTGCTCCACCGAGTTGGACGACAGTACCAACACGCAGTCTTCCGGGCCGAGGTGCTGATCGAGCAGCCACTGCGCGATCCCCTTGGCGGTGCGCGCAGCCTCGCCATAGGTGACGCCGCGCCACGCACCGTGGCCCGGCAGGCGCTGCATCAGGAACGGGCGCTCCGGATGCTCGGCCGCGTGTTCCGCGAACAGGTGGCCGACCGAGCGCGCCGGCGGCGCCAGCGGGTGGTTCGAGCGGACGAAGACGCAGCCATCCTCGCGCCTCTCGACGCTGACGTCGGGCCCCTTCTGCGGCAGCGGCTTGAACGGATAGCGGGTGATGTCCAGCGGGGCGGCGTGCTGGTGGTCGACAGGCGTTGCCGTCACAAATGCTCTCCTCGGTCGGTTCTGTTCTTGCGGGGAACCGTCTCTCACGTGGTCCCGCACCCGGCGTCGATTGTCAATTGATCGGTTAATGAAAATACCGCAAAGCTGGCACGAACGGTCGGACGCGGCGCTTTTCGCGGATCGCCCGAGCAATGGGAGGCGGCGATGCAGGATCTGGTGCACCGGGAGAATTTCGATGGCTGGACGGTGCTCAGCATCAATCGGCCGGACAAGCTCAACGCGCTGACGGTCGAGGTCTTCCGCGCGCTGCGTGCCCATGTCGAGGCGCTGCGCGATGACGACGCGGTGCGCTGCGTGGTCCTGCGCGGTGCGGGCAAATGTTTTTCCGCGGGGCATGACTTGGGCGACATCGCCACAGGGGAGGCGGTGCCTTCGCGGGGGTGGCACAGCGAGACGCTGCGCCTGCTCGAAAAGCTGCCCAAGCCGGTGATCGCGGCTGTCCACGGTCATTGCTACACCGGCGCGCTCGAAGTTGCGCTGGCCTGCGATTTCATCGTCGCGGCAGACAATGCGCGCTTTGGCGACACCCATGCCAAGTGGGCGCTCACGCCCATCTGGGGGATGAGCCAGCGCCTGCCGCGCCGGGTGGGCGTGGCGACGGCCAAGCGGCTGATGTTCACTGCCGACATGATCGACGCTGCCGAAGCGGTGCGGATCGGCCTTGCCGAATATGCCGTGCCGCTGGCTGATTTCGACGCCGAGATCGCCGCGCTGGCGCAGCGGATTGCGGCGCAGTCCGGCTTTTCGCACCGCGCGAACAAGCGCCTGCTCGATGCCACCGACGGTTCGCCGCTCGATGCCGGCCTGCAGTGGGAAGTCATGGAAAACGAAGGGCACGGACCCGACTTTGCCGAGCGCGTCGCCGCGTTCACCGGCAAGAAGGGCTGAGGAGCGGGCACGCATGAACATCGATTTCGGGCCGGAACTGGCCGCTTTCCGTGCGGAAGTGGCGGCATTTCTCGATACTGCGCCAACCCCGGCGATCCGCGAGGCCGGGCGCAAGACCACCAGTGTCTTCGCGCCGTTCGAGCAAGTGATGGCATGGCAGAAGATCCTCCACGCGCGTGGCTGGGCCGCGCCGGGCTGGCCGGCGGAGCACGGCGGCACCGGCTGGTCGGTGGAGCAGCGCTACGTCTTCGCCGAGGAATACTGGAAGCGCGACCTGCCGCCGCTGCTGCCCAATGGGCTGGGCATGGTCGGTCCGCTGCTGATGGAACTGGGATCGGACGAGCAGAAGGCGAAATACCTGCCGGGCATCCTGTCGGGCGACGATTACTGGACACAAGGTTATTCCGAACCCGGGGCCGGCTCGGACCTTGCGGGCCTCAGCTGTTCGGCAGTGGCGGACGGTGACGACTACGTCATCAACGGCAGCAAGATCTGGACGACCCTGGCGCACAAGGCCAACCGGATGTTCATGCTCGTGCGCACCAGCCGCGAGGGCAAGAAGCAGCAGGGCATCACCTTCCTGCTGCTCGACCGGGTGGATTACCCGGGCATGGAAATCCGCCCGATCATCGGGCTGGATGGCATTCCCGAACAGTGCGAGGTGTTCTTCACCAACGTGCGCGTGCCGCAATCGGGCCGCGTCGGGGCGGAGAATGACGGCTGGACCGTCGCCAAGGCGCTGCTCAAGCACGAGCGCGGCGGATCGGCGCAAAGCCCGGCGATGTATCGCAAGCTCGAACAGTTGCGCGCCGCTGCTGCCGCGACCCCGTCGCCCAACGGCGGCACCTTCGCCGATGATCCCGTGTTCCAGCGCGACCTGGGCGAGCTCGAGGCCGAAATCGCGTCCTACGCCGCGTTCGAGAAGATGGTCCTGACCGGCCATCCCATCGGCCGCGATCCGGCCATGCCATCGATGAACAAGGTGATGAGTTCCGAACTGGGCCAGCGCGTGTCGGTACTGATGACGCGGCTTGCCGGGATCAACGGGCTGCCGCTCCAGCTTTCCGCGCTCGAGGTCGGCAGCGGCTTCGATCCGCTGGGCACGGCGCACGATCTCGTCGCGATGCCCTATTACCTCAACTCGCGTGCCACCACGATCTACGCCGGGACCAACGAGGTCCAGCGCGATCTGATCGCCCGCACGCTGCCGGTCGGCTGAAGGAGGCCGGAACCATGGATTTCACCTTCACCCAGGAACAGACCATGCTGCGCGAGGCGCTGTCGCGCTTCCTTGGCCAGCACTACACGTTCGAGAAGCGCCGCCGGATCGTGGCCACGCCCGCGGGGCAATCGCCCGAGGTGTGGGGTCAACTGCGCGACATGGGCCTGCTTGCACTGCCGCTGCCGGAAAGCGCCGGCGGGCTGGGCGGTTCGATCGTCGATGTCGTCGCTGTCGCCGAACTGCTGGGCCAGCACCTCGTGGTGGAGCCGTGGCTCGCCTCGGCGGTGCTGTCGGCCGGCCTTCTCGCCAAGCGCGGCGAGACGCGGCTTCCGGCGCTGCTCGAAGGCGAGGCGACTGCCGCGTTCGCGTACGAGGAAGGATCGGGCACCGCCGATCTCGCGCAAGTGGCCATGCGCGCGGCGGCCACCGCGACCGGCCACGTCCTCAACGGCGAGAAGCACCTTGTGCTGGGAGCCGAGGCGGCCAGCGTTCTGCTGGTGACCGCGCGGCTGCCCGATGGCCGGCTCGGCCTGTTCCTGGTCGATCGGGACGCGCCCGGCCTCAGCCTGCGCTCCTACACGACGATCGACGGCCGGCGCGCCGCGCACTGCCGCTTCGAGGACGTGGCCGCAGGGCCTGACGCGCTGGTCGATGCCGACGCCGAAGCGGCCGTGGCGGGCGCGGTACGGGCAGCCACGCTGGCGCTCTGTGCCGAAGCCGTCGGCGCGATGGGGGCGCTGCTGGAAATCACCGCGAGCTATGCCGGCACGCGCAAGCAGTTCGGCGTGCCCATCGGCAGCTTCCAGGTCATCGCGCACCGTCTGGCCGACATGAAGCTGGCTTATGTGAAGGCGCGCTCTCTGCTGCTTTACACCGCTGCGCTGGCGGAAAACGATGCGGCCTCGCCGCGCGACGTTTCGCTGCTCAAGGCGCAGGTGGGCCGACTGGGGCGTGCACTGGGCGAAAGCGCGGTGCAGATCCATGGCGGCGTGGGCATGACAGACGAGCTTTCGGTCGGCCATTACCTGAAGCGCATACTGTTCGTGGACACGGTTTTCGGCCCCTCGGACTACCACCTGCAACGGGTTGGGGCGGCGCAGCCGGCGTGATGGCTGGCTGATTGTGCAGTATCGGCTGTCCGCTCCTGCACGCATTCTCTGCCGCAAATGGGAGAGAGCGGGGGTGATGGGCAGCGGCAGGCGGGGCGCAAGCGCGTGGTCGTTATGCTTGAGCATCCGGCCCTCTCTTCCCTGACCGGGAGGACAAGGACTTGAGCGAAATTCACGACGGCGCGGGAACGGCAGACTACATCATCGTGGGGGCTGGCTCGGCGGGCTGTGTTCTCGCCAACCGGCTGTCGGCCGATCCATCGGTGCGCGTCCTGCTGCTGGAGGCGGGCGGGCGCAACGACAGCGTGCTGGTGTCCATGCCCAAGGGGGTGGGCAAGCTGGTGACCAAGCCCGCGCACACCTGGTATTTCCCGGTGCAGCAGCCGCGCACCAGCAATGCGCCGGCCAGCGAAGTGTGGATTCGCGGAAAGGGTCTTGGCGGCTCGTCCGCGATCAACGGCATGATCTATGTCCGCGGCCAGCCGCAGGACTACGACGAGTGGGTGGAACGCGGCGCCACCGGCTGGGGCTGGTCGGACATGAAGCAGGCCTTCCGCGCGATCGAGGACCACGAACTGGGCGATGACGGCGTGCGCGGGGCGGGTGGCCCGGTCCATGTCGGCACCGGCACGTTCCGCTATCCGCTGGCCGAGAAGATGATCGAGGCCGGCGTCCAGATGGGGCTGGAGCGGCGCGAGGATCTCAACCGCGAGGACCAGGAAGGGATCGGTTACTACAACCACAACATCCACAAGGGCAAACGCGTCAGCGCGGCTGACGCCTTCCTCGCGCCCGCACGCAAAAGGCCCAACCTGACCGTGGTGACCGGGGCCGAGGTGGACAAGGTGCTGTTCGATGGCCGCCGGGTCACCGGCGTGTCGGCCAAGGTCGACGGTGTGCCCCGCACGTTCGCGTGCCGGGGCGAAGTGATCCTCTCGGGCGGGGCGATGATGTCACCCGCCATCCTTCAGCGTTCGGGCATTGGTGACGGCATTCGCCTCGCCGCGGCGGGCATCGCCGTCGTGAGCGAAAGCCCCGATGTCGGCCGCCGCCTGCGTGAACATCTCGGTTTTTCGATGCCGTATGTGCTGGTGGGCGACAAGGGCATCAACCACCGCTTTCACGGGCTGGGCCTCGTGCGCAGCGTTCTGGAATACTATCTGCTGCGCAAGGGCCCGATGGGCACCGGCCCGTTCGAGGTGGGCGCCTTCGTCAAGACCCGGCCCGAAATCGAGCGCCCGGACCTTCAACTCTACCTCTCCGGCTTCACCTTCGCGCGCGGTGACGACAATTTCCCCGTCCCGCTCGCCGATGTCGAGCGCACGCCGGGGATGACGATCTACGGCCAACTGCTGCGCCTCACCAGCGAGGGCGAAGTCCATGTGGCGAGCGCCGATCCGCAGGCGCCGATGCAGGTGACGCCGAACTGGCTTTCCACGCCCGAGGATTGCCAGTCGGCGGTAGACATGATCCGCACGATGCGCCGCTTCATGTCGATGCCCGCCATCGCGCCTTATTGCGGGCGAGAGATTCTTCCGGGGCCGGATGTGGAATCCGACGGCGAAATCCTCGACATGGTTCGCCGACTGTCGCTTTGCGGCATCCACGCGGTAGCCAGCTGCCGGATGGGGTCGGACGAACGCGCCGTGGTCGATCCGCGCACGCGGGTCCAGGGCGTGGACGGGCTGCGCGTGGTCGATTGCTCGATCATGCCCTCGCTTGTTTCGGGCAATACCAACGCGCCGGCAATGGCCACGGCGTGGCGCGCGGCGGACCTCATCATCGAGGACCGCAAGCGCCGCGCCTGACAGGCTCGGCGCGGCGGGGCAGGGCCTTGGGGCCGCGCGTCAGTGCGCGGCCGAAAGGTCCACCTTGCCGCGCGGTGCCGGGGCAAGCCACACCACCGCAGCCGCAACCACGAACACGCAGAAGCAGGCGAGGAAGATCGTGTTGGTGGCGATGGTCATCGCCTCCGTCTCCACCATCCGTTCGATCATGGCGCGCGCCTGCGGCAACGGCAGGCCCGAAGACATGACCGCGCCGGGGTGCAGTTCGCCCACCATTTCGGCGCGCACGGTCTTGCTTTCGTGTTCCCACATCGTGGTCGCCACCGATGTCGCCATGGCGCCTGCCAGTGTCCGCATGAAGTTCTGGATGCCCGCCGCCGATGCCGTCTGTTCCGGTCGCACCGCGCCGAGCGCCAGCGTGGTGGTGCCGATGAAGAAGAACGGCATCCCGAAGCCCTGCAGGAACTGGGGCAGGGCGATGGTGAAGAAGTCCATCTGCGTGGCCCAGCCGGTGCGCAACAGAGTCACCATGCCCAGCCACAGCACGCCGCCCGTGATCAGCAGGCGCACGTCGATGCGGCCTATCAGCGATGCCGCGATGGGAGACATGATCACGGCCATGATGCCGATGAACGCGGTGGCATAGCCTGCCCAGGTTGCGGTGTAGCCCAGGTTGGTTTGCAGAAAGAGCGGGATCAGCACCACTGAGGCGAAGAACGCCGCATAAGTCGTGCTTTGCGAGATCACCCCGACGGTGAAGCCGCGTGATTTGAACACCGACAGGTCGATGATCGGGTTGCGCTCGGTCAGCTCCCAGATGAGAAAGGCGATGAACCCGACCAGCGCGACGATGGCCAGCGCGATGATGAGATTGCTGGAGAACCAGTCCTCCTCGCGCCCCTTGTCGAGCATGATCTGCAGCGCACCGACCCAGACCACCAGCAGGCCCAGCCCGATGAAATCGACCGGCTTCTTCTCCACCGGCGTTTCATAGCGGCGCAGCAGCCGCGTGCCGAGCGTGGCGCAGATCGCCACCACCGGCAAGTTGATGAAGAAGATCCAGTTCCATGACCAGTTGTCGGAAATCGTGCCGCCGAAAATGGGGCCGGCGATGGGCGCGACAACGGTGGTCATGCTCCACAGGCCCAGCGCCATCGCCGCCTTTTCGGGCGGGAAGATGCGCAGCATCAGCGTCTGCGACATCGGCATGATCGGCGCGCCGCACAGGCCCTGGAAAACGCGGAACAGGATCAGCGCTTCAAGGCTGGAAGACACGCCGCACAGGAAAGAGAACAGGCCGAACCCGATGATCGAGGCAAGGAATACCCGAACGGCACCGAGCCGTGCCGCAAGCCAGCCCGAAAGCGGCACGCAGATCGCCTCCGCCACCGCATAGGAGGTGATGACCCAAGTCCCCTGCGACGGGGCCACCGCAAGGCTGCCGGAGATGTGAGGGACCGACACGTTGGCGATGGTGATGTCCAGCACCACCATGAAATTGGCGAAGGCGAGCGCAAACCCGCCCAGCGCAAGGCGGATTCCCTTCAGCGGCTGGTCGACAGCGTGAGCGGCGCTCACTTCACTTGTCCTTGGTGTCGATCGTCGCCGTCATAGACAGCCCGACGCGCAAGGGATGGCGGGCCAGGTCGGCGGGATCGAGCGCGATGCGCACCGGCAGGCGCTGCACCACCTTGATCCAGTTGCCCGTCGCGTTCTGCGCCGGGATGACCGCCATCGACGATCCGGTGCCGCCCGAGAAGCCTATGACGCGGCCCTTGTAGACCACGTCTTCGCCATAGAGGTCGGAGACGAGTTCCACGCTCTGGCCGGGCCGCACCTTGCGCAGCTGGCTTTCCTTGTAATTGGCATCGACATAGGCCTGCGCGACGGGAACGATCGTCATCAGCGTGGCTCCGGTGGCCACGCGCTGGCCCACTTGCACAGTGCGCTGCGTGACCACGCCATCGACCGGCGCGCGAACAGTGGTGCGCTCCAGATCGAGGCGGGCGCGGTCGAGCTTCGCCTTGGCCGCGAGGACTTCGGGATTGGTTTCAGCGGAGGCGCCCTCGATCATCACCGCATTCGCGGCTTCCTGACCTTGCGCCGAACCGCGCGCGGCACGGGCCTGTGCCAGCCCGGCGCGGGCTGCGGCGAGCGCACCCTGCGCGGAGGCAAAGGCATTGCGGGCGGTCGAGAGTTCCTCTCCCGAAACCGCGCCGTCGCTGGCGAGCGCCTGCCGGCGCGAAAGGTCGATGCGCGCGCGTTCGAGATCGGCCGAAGCCATCGCCATCTGTGCGGTCATCCGGGCAATATCGGCATCGCGTTCGCCCACCTGCGATGCGAGTGAGGTGCCGGTAGCAAAGGTCTGGCGCACGCGGCGCAGCGCCTGTGCGTATTCGGCCTCTGCTTGCGCCAGGGCAAGGCGCGCGTCGCTCTGGTCCAGTTCGACGAGCACGTCGCCCTTGCGCACCAGCTGCGTATCGACGACGGGCACCCGGCTGACCGCTCCCGACGTCAGCGGAGTGACTTGCGCGGCTTCGGCCGCGACATAGGCATTGTCGGTCTCGACGTAGCGGCCGCCGGTCGCCCAGCGGTATCCGCCGGCAACCAGGGCGACGGCCAGCACGACGCCGCCGAAGATGAGGAACGCGCGCTTCCGGTTGCTGCGGCCGGTGCGCAGGTCTGCGTCCTCGGCAGCGGTGAGCGGGGTCGCGGTTTCGCGGGAGAAGGGCGTATCGATGTCGGCCATGGGAATATCCTCGGACGGGCTCAGGCGGGCTGGAATCCGCCGCCGAGGGCGCGGATCAGTTCGACGTTGACGGAAAGGGCGCGGGCCTGGAGGCCGGCGAGCAGGCGGCGGCTGGCGAGCAGCGCATCTTCGGCGGACAGCACCGCGAGGTAAGGCGAAAGCCCGCCTTCATAGCGGCGCCGAGCGACGCCATAAGCCTCTTCGGACGCTGCCACCGCTTCGCGCGCGGCGGCGAGTTGCTGCGTGACCGACCGCTGCGAGGCGGCGGCATCGGCAGCTTCGCGCACCGCGCGCACGAGTGTGGCGTCATACTGGGCCACGGCCTCGTCATAGTCTGCGCGCGCCTGGCGGTAGTTGCCGGAAAGCCGCCCGCCCTCGAAGATCGGCAGGCTGATCGCGGCGCCGGCCTGCCCGATGTCGGACCCGCTGGCGGTAAGATTGCCGATCCCCAGCGACTGCACGCCGACGAAGGCGAGCAGGTTGACGTTGGGATAGAAGGCTGCGCGGGCCACGTCGATCCGTGCGCCCGCGGCTTCTGCGCGGGCGCGGGCGGCGGCGATGTCCGCCCGGCGGCCGACGAGATCGAGCGAAAGCCGTGAGGGCAGCGCGGCCGGAGGGACAAGGCTGGTGGGCGGCGTGATCGTCGCGCCCCGGTCCGGGCCTGCGCCCAGCAGCGCGGCCAGCGCATTGCGCGTCAGGGTGATGGCCTCGTCTGCCGCTGCCAGATCGGCGCGGGCGACGGGGACAGCGGCTTCCGCCTGTCGTTGTTCGGCCTTGGTATCAAGGCCATTGGCCACGCGGCGGCGCACCAGCGCAGCGGTTTCCTCGCGCAGCTTGAGCGCGGAAACGCGCACCTCGCGTTCGGCGGTGTAGCGGCCCAGATCGGCATAAGTCGCGGCAACCGAGGTCGCGAGCGCGAGCCTTGCGGCGCGCGCCTCGATCGCGGCGGCGGTGCGTTCGGCGGTGGCGGCGCGCAGCGCGGCGCGGTTGCGGCCGAAGAAGTCGATCTCGTACGACAGGTCAAGGCTGGCGCGGCCGGTGTCGTTCCAGCCGTGGGGTACGAACAGCGCCGGAATGCCGTTGTTGTAGCTCTGTTTCGATTCCGCCGCCTGCCCAGAAGCGGACAGCGACGGCAACAGCGCGGCGCCGGCGGACTTCGCATAGCCTTCTGCCCGGCGCGCGCGCGCTTCGGCGGCGGCGAGCGTGGGAGAGCCGGCAATCGCTTCCTCGACCAGTGCAGTCAGCTGGGCGTCGCCATAATCGCGCCACCAGGTATCGGCCGGGAAGGCCGCGTCCGCATCGCCGGCGAGCGAGGTTGCGGCGACGCTGTCCGCGCTGCGCAGTTGCGGCCGGGCGCCAAGGTCCGGCACCGCGGCGCAGCCAGAGAGCAGGGCAGGAAGAATCCAGAGCAAGCCGGAGCGCTTGCCGGGTCGAAGACGATTCATGCGGTAGAATTCCGATGACTGTACGGTTCGGTCACTAGCTGTGGAAATGACGGCTTGATCGAAACGAGTCAAGCGCTATCTGTACGGAATGGTCACTAACTGCAGGCTCGGACGCGCGACCCCGGACGAACGCCGGGAACATATCCTCGATGTGGCGGCGGAAGCCTTCGCCAGCGATGGTTATGGCGCCACGTCGATGTCCGGCATCGCCGCGCGGCTGGGCGGGTCCAAGGCCACGCTCTACAAGTATTTTCCGTCCAAGGAGCAGCTCTTCGGGGAAGTGCTGACGCGCAAGTGCGACGTCGTGCTGGGCCCGCTGCGCGAGATCACCTGCCGGGCGGAAGACCTCGAAACGCTGCTGCGCGATTTCGGCACGGGTTTTCTTGTCGCGCTGCTGGAGCCCGATGCGCTCGATGTCCACCGCATGATCCACGGCGACGGCGCGCGCTTTCCCGAAGCGGCGCGGATGTTCTTCAGCGAGGGGCCGGAGGGGGTCTACTCCGAACTCTCCCGCGTGTTCGAGACATTCAGCGCGCGCGGGGCGATTGTCTGTCCGGAGCCGCGCCTCGCCGCCGAACAGTTCATCGGCATGATCCGGGCCGACCTGCATATGCGCGTCACGCTGGGCATCCTGCCCGCGCCGGACCCGGCCGAAGTGCAGCGGCAGGTTGCCCACGCCGCGCGCATCTTCGTGCAGGGCCTGGCACCGCGCCCCTAGGGCGTCACCGCGCGAACAGCTTGAATTCGACCAGGCGCACCGCGCGTCCCGGCGCGAGGTCCATGGCCACGCGCACCTTGCTGGCGCGCACCGCGGGCCAGTGCGCTTCGGTCACGCCATTGGCGAGCGGGGCGCCCAGCGCGGCGGGCAAGGTGCGCCATGCATCGCCCTGCCACGCTTCGATCCGGTAGCCGCGCGGCACGGCAAAGCGGCGCCCGTCCGCGAAGAAGGCGAGTTCGGCCCGGCCCAGATCGACCTCGCGCCCGAAATCGATCGCATACCACTGGGGCACGGGGCCGGGCGCAGAGGTCCAGCCGTTGGGCAATTCGGGAAAGAACCACACGCGCCCGTCGATGGCATCGTGCACCGCTTCGGGATCGGCATTGCTCGAAGCCTCGCCCCTGGGGAACGCGCCCCGCACAAGCTGGACGGACAGGTCGATGGGGCGCTGGATGACGGGGAGCGGCGCGCGGGCGAGGGGGATCGTCACCCGGCCCAGATCGGCACGTCGCGCCACTTCGCGTCCGTCGATCTCGACAGAAAGTCCCGCGCCGCGCCGGTAATGCAGCCCGTCCGCGTCCCACGTCACCCCCACGCGGTGCCCGTGATAGGGCACATCCTGCACCCGGAACCACGCCAGCGCCTGCGGATCGCCCTGGGGCGGAAGCAGCGGATTGACCTCCAGCACATCGTCCGCACGCGGGCGGATGCCGACAAGGCCCCCCAGCACCAGATCGACGAAGCCCGAGTGGAAATAGTGGTGGCTGCGCGTCAGGCCGACGATCGGCTTGCCGGTTTCCGGATGATAATCCTCCTCCAGATCGAGCCGGCCGTCGCCCTGCCGGTGGAGCGCCGCATATTGGCGCAGCAGCCGCAGGTAGTCGCTGCGGGTGATCGGGCCGGTCGCGCCATGGTGGTCGAGCAGGTTGGCCATGGCGATCAGCACCTGCGTCGTCTGGTAGGGCCAGACCGGGCCGTTCCACTGGCATTCGGGTGCATCGCCCAGATAGCGATATTGCTTGAGGTAATACTCGTATCCGGCCTCCACCGTGCGCATTCCGGCCTTGCCCCCCAGCATCGCCGGATCGAGCAGGTGCGCCCACGCGGCGGCAAAGCGCGCATCTTCGGGAACGAGATCGAACATCCACGGCACGTATCCGACAAGCTCGCGCGCGCGGATCGGCTGCCAGTACCGGACGTGCTCGTTTTCCGCCTGATGGCGATCCGTGAAATGGCCGAGTGCAGGGTTCCACAGGTCGGCCAGCACGCGCCCCCTCAGCGCTTCCGCGCGTGCGGCATATTCGGCGGCACTCGCCTCGTCCCCCGCCAGCGCCGCGATGCGCGACAGCGCGCGGGCATTGGCGAACATGTAGCTGTTGATCGAGGGGCGGAACGCATCGCCGCCGCGAAAACCGTCCCTGCCGCCCGACGCATCGATCGAGGAAACGGTATATTCGGTCGCATCGAGCAGAGGCTCGACAAAATAGAGCCCCTTGGAGAAGTCGAACTTCTCGTCCCACAGGCGGTAGATGTGGCGCATCACCGGCAGGTGGCGGACCACGGCGTCGCGGTCGCCGTCGACGAGGTAACGGCCCCACACCGCGTCGGCCATGTAGTCGGTGAAGTGCCGGTCGTTGCCGCCGGCATACATGAAGCTGATGTAATCGTCGGCGAAGCGCCGGTCGTTCAGCCAGCGCCCTTCGCCGACGTGGAAGCCGGTCGCATCGTTGAGGCTGGCATAAGGTTCGCGCTGCCAGCCCACGTCATCGAGGAATTCGGTGGAGATGAAGCCTTCGGCGCCCAGATCGCGCTGGTGCGCGCGGAACAGCTGCCAGCGATAGTAATAGACCGCGTCGATCCGGGGATCGGCGGATTCGAAGAAGGGAATGCGCCCTTCGTACCACGGCGCGTCGTTGCCGAAGCGGTCCTGCGCGATGCGATGGGTGTCGAGGCCAGCGGCCGGTCGGGGCGCGGCCAGGGCAGGGGGCGCCAGACAGAGAAGGGCCGCAAGCGACTTGCCAGCGATGGACCTTGCGATCCGGATGCCTGCGCGTCTCATGCGGCCCTTCCTTCCGGAAACCTGTAGCGGTCGCTCCTCCCGCGCAGAGGGGAGAGGGTGTCGCGAAGGAAGCGACCGCCGGCGGCCGGAAGCGGGCGCACGCAGGGGGCGCGCCGCTCGGCCGGTGTGTTCGATCAGTTGAACTTGAACCGCACCCCCAGCGCGAACGTGCGCGCCAGCAACGTGGTGCCCAGATTGAACTGGTCGGCATTGCCGACGCTGTCGAAGTGGTAATAGTTCTGCTGCGTCGACTTGGTGAGGTTCACCGCGTCGAAGGTCACGCCCACGTTGTCGGTGACGTTCCAGGTGAGCTGGAGGTCGAGGCTCTTTTCAGGACGATACCACACGCCGATCGGGTTGGCGAAAAGCCGCGCCTCGTTGTTGTGCAGGAATTCCTTGCGCCAGATGTACGAAAGGCGCGCGTTGAACGGTCCCTTGTCGTAGGCGAGCGTGGCATTGTACGAAAGCTTGGACACGCCGAAGAACTGCGACGACGATTGGCCGACGATGTTGCCCGCCGAGTCCGATTCCGGGATGTTCTGCTTGGAATCCAGGATCGTGACGCTGCCGGTGAAGCCCAGTCCGTCGAGCGGTCCCGGCAGGTAATGCGGGAAATAGGTCATGCCGATTTCCACGCCCTTCAGCACGCCGTTCGATGCGTTCACCGGGCGGGTGATGGCGAAGTAGTTCGTCGCGCCGGCAGTGATGCCGTTGTTCGGAATGTATTCGCGCACGGTCAGCGGCACCACCAGACCTTCGATTTCGCGGCGGAAGCCCGTCACGTAGATCGCGCTGTCGCGGTCGAAATACCATTCGAGCGCAAGGTCGAAGTTCTTGGAGTGGGTCGGCTTCAGATTGGCCGTGCCCGCGCTGCCAGAACCGTAACCCACGTTGGTGAGGTCGCCGGTCAGGTTGTAGTTCGGGTTGATGTCGCCGAAGTTCGGGCGGCGCAGCGTTTCGCCATAGTTGAAGCGCAGGCGCAGCTTGTCGGTCAGCTCATAGCGCAGCGTGAAGCTGGGCAGGAAGCGCGACGATCCGTTCGAGCTGGCGGTCTGCGCGCCGCCGTTGAGGCGATCGTAGAAGCGGCTGTCCGTATCGACGTTGACGTGGCGCACGCCGGCTTCCAGCTTGAGCGGGCGGCCGAGCAGCGAAACTTCGGCGTCGGCCATGATATAGGCGGACATCGTCGTCTCGGTGATGTCGAACACGCGGTCGAGCGACAGCTGGTCCGAGGTCTTCAGGCCATAGTAGCCGCGCACGGTGTCGGCGTTGTCGTTGATCCAGTAACCGTTGGCGAGCACCCAGCTTGTCGGCACATCGGCGCGTCCGTCGAAGAAGCCGCTGTTGGTGAACAGCGCTTCGGACGGCAGCGTGGCAAGGCTGCGGCCAAGGCCGTTGGCGCTCTGCGTGCGGGTAAAGGTCGCGGCGGTGCGGCGATCGACGCGCAGGCCGGCCTTGATCTGGCGGATGAAGCCATCGTCCCAGGTGTAGTAGCCGTCGAGCGTGCCGGTGATGGCGTCGCCGGTGGCCTTGTCGGCATTGTCGTAGAACTGCGCGACGTTCCAGACCGAGGGATCGGCCAGCTTGCTGTCGTCATCGAAGTGGAACGAGGGAATGCCGCCGCCGGCATTGAAGTCGGTGACGATCTGGCCAGCCACGCGGTCGGTGCGCATCGCCTTGAACGTCGTCTGGTTGGTGCTCTTCTGGTAGGCAACGTCGGCGATGATCTTGCCGCGCGAGCCCAGGTCCCACTTGCCGTTCAGCGCATAGACGTAGCTGTCGGTGCGGCTGGTGCCGAAGTCGCCGCTGTTGAAGCCATAGACGTTGTCCACGGTGCGCGACTTGATGATGTTGGTGCCGTCATAGAGCGTGACCGGGCCGGGGTTGCCCCACCAGTCGACGAAGCTGAACTGAAGCGAGTTGAACGTCTGGCCGCGGAAGCCGGCATAGAACACTTCCGCGGTATAGACCGAGCTGCTGTTGGGTGCCCACTGCAAGGCGACGTTGACCGAGGGACGCTCGCGCTTGCCATAGAGGTCCGAGCTGAACACCGCGTCGCGGCCGAGGTAGTAGGGCGTGTCGACGCCGTTGATGTTCAGCGTCGAGCCGGCAGCGGTGGGCAGACCATAGTTGAGGCCCGGCTGCCAGTTCACGTTGTCCGGACCGGGGAAGATGCGCTCCAGCTTCGACAGGCCCGATCCCGTCGGCGGGGTCTCGGTGGCGAAGGGCACGAAAGCGCCTGCCGTGGTGCTCATGT
Organism: Novosphingobium sp. KCTC 2891; assembly: GCF_025938155.1. Classification (GTDB taxonomy): domain Bacteria; phylum Pseudomonadota; class Alphaproteobacteria; order Sphingomonadales; family Sphingomonadaceae; genus Novosphingobium. The sequence goes on from NZ_JAPCZG010000001.1 coordinate 467,892, forward strand.
TGCGGTACTTGGTGCGGCTGTAGCTGGCGTTCACCAGCAGGCCCACGTCGCCGATGCCGGTTTCCCAGCGGTCGCTGACCAGCAGCGCCACGTTGGGGTTATAGCTGTCCGCCTGCTCGTTGTAGATGCCGCGCGCCAGGCCAGAGATGGTGAAGCCGTCGAAGTCGAACGGGCGGCGGGTCTCGACGTTGATCTGGCCGGCAAGGCCGGTTTCGATCTGGTCGGCCGAGCGGGTCTTGTAGACGTCGACGCTCTTGACGAGGTTGGCGGACACGTCCTGCAGCGCGAACGACTGGCCCGCGGCGGTGAAGATGTTGCGGCCGTTGAGCGTGGTCAGCGGATCGGACAGGCCGCGGATGGTGACCTGCCCGGCCTCGCCGCCGGCGCGATCGGTGATCTGGATGCCGGTCACGCGCTGGAGCGCTTCGACCACGTTGTTGTCGGGCAGCTTGCCCACGTCCTCGGCGACGATCGAATCGACGATCTGCGTGGACGACTTGCGGACGTTCAGCGCGCCGACGATGGAGGCGCGCACGCCGCTGACGACGATCTCCTCGCCCGCGTTGTCGGCCGGCGGGGTCGCATCGGCGGCGGCCTGCGCGTGGGCCGTCGTGGCCAGCGACAGCGCGAGAATCGATGCGGAACTGAATGCGAATGGCTTGAGTGCCATGGATCTACCCTCCCTGAAAACAGGGGCTGGCCGGTTACCATGCCCCAGATTTGTCGGACTAATTATTTGTCGGACTTATCCGTGGCAAGAGGAAATTTTATCGCCGCCATCACGTGATTTCTGACAGCGATGTCAAGCAAGGTTTGCCGCGCGCTGCGCCAGCATCGCGCCTGCATACCTACGCAAATGTCAGAGTAATTAGGTCGTCCGCCACCGCGTGGCAGCGTTTGTCGGCGCGAGAATCGGCACCGCTCCGGCCGTCAGCGCGCGGCCCGGCACGGCGACCGAGTCGAAGCGGACCGTGCCGTCCGGCAGCGTGCGGCGCAGGAAGCGCTGCGCGGGTGCAGCCGCATCGGCAGGCGCCAGCGAAACGGCGCCATCCGCGCTCGCGGCAATCCGGTGGGCGGGCATCATGATCGGTGCCAGCGCCACCTCGTCGGTGTGCGCGCTGCCCTCCAGAATGCGGAATTGCGTGGCCGGAAGCGGGGCGGAGCCGACCAGCAGCCGCGTGCCTTCACGCGCGAGGAACCCCCCGCCACCCACCGGCGCAAGCCGTTCGGGCAGCACGCCGTTGCCCACCGGCACACCGAAGTCCGGCGATCCGTCGGCGTTGTAGTAAAGCCGCTGTACGCGCGTGTGGCGGTTCGGATCGAACAGCGGATCGCCCTCGATCTTCTCGTAGTCCCGTCCGTGATAGACCAGCACGTCGCGGCCCTGTTCGTCCACGGTGAAGCTGTTGTGCCCCGGCCCGTAGACGCCCGTCTCGCGGCAGGTGGTGAACACCGGCGTGGGCGATTTGGTCCATGCGCGCGCGTCCATGATGTCCGCATCGTCGGGCACGGTCAGCAGGCCCAGGCAATAGCGGGCGTCGGTCGCCGCCGCCGAATAGCTCATGAACAGGCGCCCGTTGCGGGCCAGCACCGCCGGCGCTTCGTTCACCTTGAAGCCCGGGATCTCCCAGTCGAGCGTCGGGATGCTCAGCCGCGTTGCCTTGGCCGCCAGCGTCAGCGGGCTGGCCAGCGGCGCGATGTAGAGATTGGAGTTGGTCTCGATCCCCGGCTCGCGCTGGGCCCAGGCGAAATAGCGGGTGCCGCGATGGACGAAGCTGGTGGAATCGAGGCAGAAGCTGTCCCACGGCGCCTGAAACTGGCCCAGCACCGACCAGTTGCCGGTCATCGGGTCTGCGCCGTCGCAGACCACGGCATACGTGCGGATGCGGAACACGTCCTCGCCGCCGCCGCTGGGGCCGGCGGCGAAATACATGATCCAGCGCCCATCGATCAGGTGCAACTCCGGCGCCCAGAGAAAGCCCGACATCGGCCCGCTTGCCTGATGGCGCCACAGCACGCGTTCCTCGGCGGTGGAAAGGCCGGCCAGCGTCTTCGCGCGGCGCAGCACCAGCCGGTCGTATTCCGGGACCGAGCCGGTCAAGTAGTAGAAGCCGTCCTCGTGCCGGAACACCTGCGCATCGGCGCGCTGGCGCACCAGAGGGTTGACCGGGCCAGGCTGACCGGCGGGATGGGCTGGCACTGCGGGCAGGCTGCCACCCATGCGGGTGCAGGCCATCGGCAGCAGCGCGGTGCCCGCCACGAAGGCGCGGCGCGAGAGCGAAAAGGTCATGGGCATCCTCTCCTTATGGTCCTTCGGTGCCGTGCGCGGCACCGGGAAATAGGGCGTCCCCGTCATGCAACCGGGACGCCAGCGGGTGGATCAGGTTTCGGGAACCGGCCAGCCGTCCGCGCCCCAGCGGATCGGTGCGATGCGCAGCACGGGCGCGCCGTTCGCCTGCCGGTCATAGGCGTGATAGACAACGTAAGTTGTGCCGTCCCTGTCGGTGAACGCGCCGGCGTGGCCGGGTCCGCGATAGCGCTGCTGTTCCTGAAGGTCGGCGCGCAGGAAAATGGTGCCGCCGCCCCGCATCATCTCGCTGCCGTCCTTGCCGCGATACGGCCCGGTGATCGCCTTCGCGCGCGCCACCACCGTGTAATAGGTGCTGTTCACGCCCTTGCAGCAATAGTCGTAGGAGGCGAGCAGGTAATACCAGCCGCCGTGCGGGATGATGAACGGCGCCTCGATCGGCGCGGGGCCGCCGGCCGGGGCAGGGCGGCGCGCAATGGAAAGGGGCTTGGCGCCCGGCATGGGCTTGCCTGTCTTCGGATCGAGCGCGAACAGCTTGATCCCGCTCCAGAAGCTGCCCAGCGCCAGCCACTGCCGACCTTGCGCGTCGGTCACGAAGTTCGGATCGATGGCGTTGAAATCGTCCTGCGGCGTGGACATCACCACCAGCCCGTGGTCGGTCCAGCGATAGCCCGGCGCCTTGGGGTCGAGTGTCGGGCTGGTGGCAAGGCCGATGGCCGAGCGGTTCGATCCGAAGGTCGAGACCGAGTAATACAGCCGGTATTCGCCGTTCACATGGGAGATGTCGGGCGCCCAGATACCCTCGGTGCCGGGCACTGCCTGCTTTGCCCACGCGGGGATTTCCGCGAACACCGATCCCGCGTCGGTCCAGCGCTTCAGGTCGCGCGACATCTTCACGCCGATGTAGCGGCCCACCGTGCTGAACACGTAATAGGTATCCCCCTCACGCGCGATCACCGGATCGTGCACGGCAAGATCGCCGCTGAGCTGCGCGTTGAGCGTGGACGCCTCGGTCGCGCCGGCCGGGACGGCAAGCGCGGCGATCGCCAGCGCTCCCGCCCGCAAGGCCTGCCGTGCCGAGGAAATCAGCGCCGCGCGGATCATTGCAGCGTCAGCACCGCGACCGACTTGGCCGGCAGTGTCACTGTCAGCGTATCCCCGCTCACCGTGGCACCGAAGAAGGGCACCGGCTTCACCACATCGGGCGCGTCGAATGTGTTGTGCGAATTGATCGCCGGGGCGGTCAGCACACGTCCGGAAACGCCGTTGGCAGCAAGCCCCGCCAGCTTCACGGTCACCGTGTTCGGCTGGTTCGGATCGAGGTTCGACAGCGCGACATGAACCTTGCCGTCCTTGGCCCGCACCGCAGATCCGCTTACCGCCGGCATGGTGAACTGGTCCTTGGCATACCACGGCGTGTCGAGCTCGATGGGCAGCACGGTTCCGTCCTGCCACGGCTTGTACATCTCGAAGACGTGATAGGTGGGGGTGAGGACCATCTTCTTGCCCTCGGTCAGGATCATCGCCTGAAGCACGTTCACCATCTGCGCGATCGCGCTCATCCGCACGCGGTCGGCGTGGCGCGCGAAGATGTCGAGGTGGATCGAGGCGATCAGCGCGTCGCGCAGGGTGTTCTGCTGGCGCAGGAAGCCCGGATGCGTGCCGGGGTCCTGCGCATACCACGCGCCCCATTCGTCGACCGCCAGGAAGACGCGCTTCTTCGGGTCATACTTGTCCATGATCGCGGTGTGCTTGGCGATCAGGTCTTCCATGTGCCGCGCGCCGGCCAGCGCATCGGCCCAGCCACGTTCGTCGAAATCGACGGCCGGCGCGCGGGGGGGCCAGCCGCCCGCGGGATGGACGTAGTAATGCAGAGAAACGCCGTCGAGCATATCGCCCGCCACGCGCATCATCGTGTCGGTCCACGCGTAGTCATCAACGTTCGCCCCGGCGGCGATCTTCATGATCCGCGTGCCCGCGGGTGCCTTCACGAACGTGGCATAGCGGCGCGTCACGTCGGCCGCATATTCGGGCCGCATATTACCGCCGCAGCCCCACAGTTCGTTGCCCACGCCGAAATAGGGCACCGCCCACGGCGCCTTGTGGCCGTTCCTGGCGCGCAGGTCGGCAAGGCTGCCGGCGGGCGCGGTCATGTATTCCACCCACTCCGCCATTTCCTGCGGCGTGCCGTTGCCCACGTTGCCTGCGATATAGGCTTCGGCGCCCACCTGCCGCAGAAGTTCGAAGAATTCGTGCGTGCCCACGGCGTTCGGCTCGGTCACGCCGCCCCAATGGGTGTTGACCTTGACCGGGCGCTGCGCCTTCGGCCCGATGCCCTCGCGCCAGTGGTATTCATCGGCAAAGCAGCCGCCGGGCCAGCGGATCACCGGCACCGACAGGTTCTTCAGCGCCGCGATCACATCGTTGCGAAAGCCGTTGGTCTGCGGGATCGACTTGTCGCCCGCCACCCACAGCCCGCCATAGATGCCGTTGCCCAGGTGTTCGGCGAACTGGGTGAAGATGCGCTTGTCATAGACCGGCCCCGGCGTATCGGCGTGGAGCGTGGCCGTGGTCGGCTTGCCGGCGGTATCCGCGTGGGTCGGGCCTGCGAGTGCGGTGGCGGCCAGCAGCAGCGCGGCGGCGGCGCGGCGAAGGGTCTTTGTCATCATGTCCTCTCCCCGAGGAAATTGTCAGTCCAGGAACGCGTCGACCGTCTGGCGCTTGCCGCGCAGGAAGGCGTCGGCGACGAGGCGCAGCGGGTCGATGTCGACATCGCTGCGGCCGCCGCGGATCAGCGTGGCGAAGCGGGCGTAAAGCCCCGGATATTCGTGGTCCTCGGCGTGCTCCGTGCCGCTGGGCAGCGAGAGCACCGCCCCGCCGTTCGACAGCTTGAGCGTGCCGGCGTCGGTTTCCACCACGATGTCCCAGCTTTGCGGGCCGGTCTGCCGCCAGTCGAGATCCATGTGGATCTGCGCGCCGCCGGTATCGCAGAAATGCAGGTCGGCGGCGATCGGTGCCGCGCGGTTGGCCGGGATTTCCAGCGTCGCGGTCTTGAGGAAGAACGGACGCGGCAGGATGTGGGTGACGATGGACAGCGCATTGATGCCCGGATCGAACACGCCCAGGCCGCCCGGCTCCCAGATCCACGCCTGCCCCGGATGCCAGACGCGCACGTCTTCGCGCCAGGTGATCTCGACGCTTTCGATCCTGCGTTCGGCCAGCCATGCGCGGGCCGGCGCAACACCGGCGGCGAAGCGCGAATGCCATGCCGCGAACAGCGAGGCGCCGACCTTGTCCGCGCGGGCCTGAAGCGCGGCGACTTCGGCCAGCGTCGCGCCCGGCGGCTTTTCGAGGAACACGTGGATGCCGCGCTTCAGCGCCATCGCCGCCAGGTCATAGCGGACCTGCGGCGGGGTGCAGAGCGCCACGGCATCGACCGCGGGGCCTTCTTCCAGAAGCTGGGCCAGGCTTTCGAGATGCGGCACGCCGGGCACGCCCGGATCGTGCGGGCTGACCGTGGCCGCCAGGCTGAAGGTCTGGTTGCCGGCGATGGCGGGCAGGTGCTGGTCGCGGGCGATCTTGCCCACGCCCACCACGGCGATGCGGACGGGATCCATCGCGATTACAACACCTTGACCGCGACCGGTGCCGGCGCAGCGCGCGTCAGCCGGTTGCGCAGCGGCAACGTGAAGGGCGCGGCCTCGATCTCGAACGTGTCGCCTTCCTGCGTGCGCACGCCGTCCGCGAATGAAAGCGTGGCGGTGCCGAAGAAGTGGACGTGCACGTCACCGGGACGACGGAACAGGTCGTACTTGAAGTGGTGGTGCTCCAGGTTGGCCAGGGAGTGGCTCATGTTGTCCTCGCCCGAGAGGAAAGGCTTTTCCCACAACACCTTGCCGTCGCGCACGATGCGGCTCGCGCCGCACACGTCGGCCGGGGTCTCGTCGATCAGCAGTTCGGGGCCGAGGGCTGCCTGACGCAGCTTGGAATGGGCCAGCCACAGGTAGTTGTGGCGCTCGGTCACGTGGTCGGAAAACTCGTTGGCGAGCGCGAAGCCCAGCCGGAACGGGGTGCCGTCGGGGCCGATCAGGTAGATCCCGGCCAGTTCCGGTTCCTCGCCGCCGTCCTGTGCGAAAGCGGGCATTTCCAGCGGATCGGCGGGGCCGACGAGCTGCGAGCCGTCGCCCTTGTAGAACCATTCGGGCTGCTGGCCGACTTCGCCCGCAGCCGGCTTGCCGTCCGCCAGACCTTCGAGGAACATCCGCATGGAATCGGTCTGGTGCTCGGATGCGGCCGCGTCGCGGTGCATCTTGTCGCGCCCTTCGGCCGAGCCGAGGTGGGTGAGGCCGGTGCCCGTCATCAGCAGGTGCGCCGGGTCTTCATGGTCGATCGGGGCGATGAAGTTGCCGGCGGCAAGTTCCTGTTCCAGATCGATTTCCGGACCCCTGGGGCAGGCCCGGGCAGCGGCGGCGAGGGTGATGCCGGCATCGATGGCACGCTGCGCGAGCGCGCGTACCTGAACGACACCTAGCAGCACATGGGCGGAACCTTGGTCGGCCAGAACGACCGAGCGCGCGCCATCGGGCGCACGATGCTGAAGCAGGCGAAGGGCCATCGTCAAACTCTCCCTGTCGCGGCGCGCTTGCGGTGCGCGCCGCGTAACTTGCAATGCGATCAGAGCGTCAGGACGCCATCGATCAGGCGGGGGGCGCCATCGCCGCGGGCGTCGTCGCGCAGCTCGGGCGGCAGCACATCGGCCGCGATGTTCTGGTAGCTGACCGGACGCAGGAACCGGTCGATGGCGAGGCTGCCGACCGAAGTGGTGCGCGGGTCGGACGTGGCGGGGAAGGGGCCGCCGTGGACCATTGCGTGGCACACTTCGACCCCGGTGGGCCAGCCATTCGCAAGGATGCGGCCGGCCTTCACTTCCAGCACCGGCAGCAGGCGCGCGGCGAGTGCTTCGTCGGCGGCGTCCATGTGCAGCGTGGCGGTGAGCTGGCCTTCGAGGCTGCGCAATACCCCGACAAGTTCAGCTTCGTCCTTGCACGCCACCACGACCGATGCGGCGCCGAACACTTCGTGGCCCAGTGCCTTGTCGGCGAGGAAAGCCGCCGCCGTGGTGCGGAACAGCGCCGCGCCGCCTTGCGTGCCTTCGCCCGGCTGGCCCTTCGCCAGCGTTTCGACGCCGGCACTGCCTTCCAGCGCAGCCACGCCGCTGGCGTAGGCGGCGGAAATGCCGGGGGTGAGCATGGTCTGCGCCGCGGCCTGGCCGACGGCAGCGGTGGCAGAGGCGATGAACGTGTCCAGACCTTCGCCCTCGATGGCGAGGACAAGGCCGGGGTTGGTGCAGAACTGGCCCGCACCCATGGTCAGCGAGCCGACGAACGCGGTGCCCAGCGCTTCGCCGCGCGCGGCCAGCGCCTCGGGCAGCAGCAGCACCGGATTGATGCTCGACATTTCGGCATAGACCGGGATCGGCACGTCGCGCGCCTGTGCCAGCTTGGCCAGTGCAAGGCCGCCCGCGCGCGAGCCGGTGAAGCCGACGGCGGCGATGCGCGGATCGGTGACGAGCGCCGCGCCCAGTTCGTTCGACGGGCCGACGAGGTGGCCGAACACGCCCTCGGGCAGGCCGCAGGCGGCGACGGCGCGCGCAATGGCGGCGGCGACGAGTTCGCCGGTCTGCGGGTGCGCCGGGTGGCCCTTGACCACGACCGGGCAGCCGGCGGCGAGCGCGGAAGCGGTGTCACCCCCGGCGGTGGAGAAGGCGAGCGGGAAGTTCGAGGCGCCGAACACCGCGACCGGGCCGAGCGAGATCATGCGCAGGCGCAGGTCGGGGCGGGGCAGGGGCTGGCGGTCGGGCAGGGCGGGGTCGATGCGCAGCTGCTGCCACGCCCCCTTGCGCACCACGTCGGCGAAAAGGCGCAACTGGCCCACGGTGCGGCCGCGTTCGCCTTCCAGACGGGCGCGGGGCAGGCCGGATTCGCGCATCGCCGCTTCGATCAGGTCGTCGCCGATGGCGAGGATCTCTTCGGCGATTCGTTCAAGGAACGCGGCGCGCGCCTCGCGGCTGGTGGCGCGGTAGGCATCGAACGCGGCAGCGGCGGCTGCGCAGGCCTGGGCCACGTCGGCGGGGCCGTGCACGGCAAAGGCGGGGCCGTGCGGCTGACCGGTCGCGGCGGCCACGGAGCGGAAGTCGGTCATCTGAATCTCCTGATTTACTCCGACATATTACGGCTTCCGGGGAAAGGCAACATCGCTTGCACTTAAACGTTTCACCTTGGCAGGCGCGCTGTTAAGCGTGGTTTGCAGGAGGACCGCGAACCCGTGACAGAAGCCTTACCCGAGACCGCATCGGCCAGCCCGGAAACCGTTCCGAGCAAGGCGCTGGAGAGCGCGTCGGGCGCTGTGCGCGGACCGGGGCGCAGGCTGCACGGCGCGCTGGCGCACAAGCTGGGGACCGCGATCTTGTCCGGCCAATACGCGCCGGGCGATGTGCTGCCGGGCGAAGTGGCCTTTGCCGAGGAACTGAAGGTTTCGCGCAGCGCCTACCGCGAGGCGATCCAGGTGCTGACCGCCAAGGGCCTTGTCGCCAGCCGCCCCAAGGCGGGCACGCGGGTGCTGCCGCGCGAGCGTTGGAACCTGCTCGATCCTGAAGTGCTGGCCTGGGCCTTTGCCGGCGAACCCGATGTCGCTTTCGTGCGGGACCTGTTCGAGCTGCGCTCCATCATCGAGCCGGCGGCGGCGCGGCTGGCGGCGCAGCGGCGGACGAAGGACGATATCCGCATCATGCGCGACGCGCTGGCCGCGATGCGCCGCAACACGCTGACCACCGAGGCGGGCCGCGCGGCGGACCGCGATTTCCACGACGCGATCCTGCGGGCCACCGGCAACCAGGCGATGGTGGTGCTGAGCGCCAGCATCGGCGCGGCGGTCCACTGGACCACCCAGTTCAAGCAGCGTTCGCGCGAGCTGCCGCGCAACCCGATCCCCGATCACGCACGCGTGTTCGATGCGATTTCCGCCGGCGATGCCGATGCTGCGGCCGAGGCGATGGGCGTGCTGGTGGATCTGGCGCTGGAAGATACGCGCAGCTCGATGGGGCAAGGCGCCGACGCAGCCTGAAGGGATCTGTTCGCGCCGCGGCGCGAATCCGGAACATGAAAAAAGGGGCGGAAGGTGGATGCCTTCCGCCCCTTTTTTGCGAACCTTCGTTCAGCCTTCGGCTTGCGCGTCCGGCAGGGCGTGGGTGGGGCGCGATCCCCACAGGGCGTAGAACAGCACGTAAAGTTCGCAGGCTGCGGTCAGCAGGAACGAGGTCTGGAGGCCGTAGCTGTCCGCGAGATAGCCCTGCACCACCACCAGCGCGCCGCCCGCGATCGCCATGATCAGCAGGCCCGAGCCTTCCTCGGTCAGCGGGCCGAGGCCGCGGATGCCGAGCGTGAAGATCGTGGGGAACATGATCGAGTGGAACAGGCCCACGAGGATCAGCGACCACATCGCCACCGGACCGGTGGTGAACACCGTGACCATCATCACCACGAAGGCGCCGACCGAGAACGCCGCGAGCACGGTTTCCGCGCGCACGCGCTGCATGATCGCCGATCCGGCGAAGCGGCCCACCATCATGCCGCCCCACAGGAACGAGAGGTAGCGGCCCGCCTGCTCGTGCGTGAGATTGGCGATCTCGGGCTGGCTGACGAAGTTGACGAAGAGGTTGGCCACGCCGATTTCGGCGATCAGGTAGATGAAGATCGCGGGCACGCCGAACACCAGGTTGCGGTGCTGCCACAGCGACAGGTGCTTGCGTTCTTCCTTGGCAAGCCGCTGGGTGGCCGACCCCATCGCCGGCAGCGGGAAGCGCGCGATGACGATGGCCAGGACGACGAGCACTGCGGCGACGAGGCCGTAGGGCAGGATCACCGACTGCGCATCGGCGATGCGCTCGGCCTGCGTCAGCACGGTGCCGGCGGCGGCGGTGCCGCTCTTCGACCGGCCGAGAATGAGATAGGCGCCGAACATCGGCGCGAGCATGGTGCCCGCCGAATTGAGCGCCTGCACCAGGTTGAGCCGCGACGAGGCCGTCTCCGGCTTGCCCACCACCGCGACATAGGGATTGGCTGCCACCTGCAGCAGCGTGATGCCGCTGGCGATGATGAACAGCATGGTGAGCGTGACGCCGTAGGATGGGATCGACGCCGCGACCATCATGCCCAGCGCGCCCGCCGCCATGATGAGCAGGCCGACGACCAGTGACTTCTGGTAGCCGATGCGCTCGATCAGCTTGGCCGCCGGGATCGAGGCCACGAAATAGGCGATGAACCAGACGGATTCGATCAGAGTTGTCTGGGTATAGTTCAGGTCGAACACGGCGCGCAGATGCGGCAGCAGCGTGTTGTTGATGACCGTGATGAAGCCCCACATGAAGAACAGGCTGGCCAGCAGCGTCAGCGCGGGGCCGTAGCGGACGCCCGCCTGCGGCGCGCTCGCGGCGCTGCCTGTCATTGAAGATACCACTGGCGGCATGAATGCGTCCTCTCGATCCCTGAGCCGGCAACGCTCGTTGGCATACCGGCTTGCGCTCTTTCCATTTGTCGGACTATATGTGCGCCGAGGCCGCGTCAATGGGCGGCAATAATCGAAGCCAGCATATCCGAAAGGCTGTGGGAATGAGGAATTCGGGCAAGACCCTGTTCGCATCGCGGTTGGCGCTTTCCGCCACCGCCGCCGTGATCGTCTCCGCATCGGCGCTGCTGCCGCTTGCCGCGCATGCTGCCGAGGCGACCCAGGCACCGGCCGGCAAGCTGGCCGACGGCACCGAAGTTTCCGCGATCACGTTGAAGGCGGCGAACGGCGTCTCGGCGCGAATCCTCGCCTATGGGGCCACCCTCCAGTCGCTCTGCGCGCCGGGCCGTGACGGCAAGGCGGCCGATGTCGTGCTCGGCTATGACGATCTCGCTTCCTACGTCGATCACCCCAACTATTTCGGCGTGACCGTGGGCCGCTATGCCAACCGCATTGCCGGCGGCACCTTCGCGCTCGACGGCAAGACGTTCCAGCTTCCGCTCAACGACAAGACCAACAGCCTGCACGGCGGCGGCAAGGGCTTCGACAAGGTGGTGTGGAAGGTGGTCTCGGTGAAGTCCGGACCGGTTGCCAGCGTCGTGCTGTCGCATGTCAGCCCCGATGGCGATTCGGGCTATCCGGGGAAGCTGGCCACCACGGTGACCTATTCGCTCGACGAAGCGGGCAACCTGACCATCGCGTTCGAGGCGAAGTCCGACAAGCCCACCGTGGTCAACATGACCAACCATGCGATCTTCGACATGGCGGGCGAGGGATCGCCCGCAGGCGCGATGGGGCAGATGCTGACCATTCCCGCCGCCGCCTATACCCCGGTGGACGACAAGCTGATCCCCACCGGCGAGCTGCGCAAGGTGGAAGGCAGCGTGTTCGATTTCCGCCAGCCCCGCCGCGTGGCGGACGGGCTGCGTGACGGGCGCGATCAGCAGATCGTGTTCGGCCGCGGCTATGACCACAACTTCGCGCTCGACAAGGGGGTGACCACCAATCCCCAGCTCGCCGCGCGGCTCGAGGATCCCGCTTCGGGTCGCACCCTCGAGGTTCTCAGCACCGAGCCGGGGGTGCAGTTCTACTCCGGCAATTTCCTCGACGGGACGCTCATCGGCAAGGGGGGGCGCCTCTACCGCATGGGCGATGGCATCGCGCTGGAGCCGCAGAAGTTCCCCGATGCGCCGAACCACCCGTCGTTCGTCTCTGCCCGCGTCGATCCCGGCAAGCCGTACCGGCACGTCATGATCTACCGCCTCACCACTTCGCGCTGATTGAAAGCTGCAATGACCGACAAGCCCACTCCCAAGCTGCGCTCGCGCGCATGGTTCGACAATCCCGGCAACATCGACATGACCTCGCTCTACCTCGAGCGCTATCTCAACTTCGGGATCAGCCTTGAGGAACTGCGTTCGGGCAAGCCGATCATCGGCATTGCCCAGACCGGCAGCGACCTTTCGCCGTGCAACCGCCACCACATCGTGCTGGCCGAGCGCATCCGCGAAGGCATCCGCGAGGCTGGCGGCATCGCGCTGGAGTTCCCGGTCCATCCGATCCAGGAAACCGGCAAGCGGCCGACCGCGGGTCTGGACCGCAACCTGGCCTATCTCGGGCTGGTCGAGGCGCTCTATGGCTATCCCATCGACGGCGTGGTGCTGACCACCGGCTGCGACAAGACCACGCCCGCGCTGCTGATGGCGGCCGCGACGGTGAACATCCCGTCGATCGCGCTGTCGGTCGGCCCGATGCTCAACGGCTGGCACAAGGGCGAGCGCACCGGATCGGGCACCATCGTGTGGAAGGGCCGCGAGTTGATGGCCAAGGGCGAGCTGGACGAGGAGGGCTTCATCAAGCTCGTCGCCAGCTCCGCGCCGTCCACCGGTTACTGCAACACGATGGGCACGGCCACGACGATGAACAGCCTGGCCGAAGCGCTGGGCATGATGCTGCCCGGTTCGGCCGCGATCCCGGCGCCCTACCGCGACCGGCAGGAATGCGCCTATTACACCGGCAAGCGCATCGTCGACATGGTGCGCGAGGACCTGAAGCCGTCGGACATCCTGACGCTGGATGCGTTCCACAACGCCATCGTGGTGAACTCGGCCATCGGCGGATCGACCAACGCACCGATCCACCTGGCCGCCATCGCGCGCCACATCGGTGTGGAACTGCCGCTGGAGGACTGGCAGCGACTGGGCCACAAGGTGCCGCTGCTGGTGAACCTGCAACCGGCAGGCGAATACCTGGGTGAGGATTACTACCGCGCGGGCGGCGTGCCGGCGGTGGTGGCGCAGCTGATCGGGCAGGGGCTGATCCATGAAGGAGCGATGACCGTCAACGGGCGCACCATGGGCGACAATTGCCGCGACGCGACGATCGAGGACGAGCGCGTGATCCGCCCGTTCGCGCAGCCGCTGCGCGAGGATGCGGGCTTCCTGGTGCTGTCGGGCAACCTGTTCGATGCCGCGATCATGAAGACCAGCGTCATCAGCGCCGATTTCCGCGCGCGCTATCTGTCCAACCCCGATGATCCCGAGGCGTTCGAAGGGACGGCCGTGGTGTTCGACGGACCGGAGGACTACCACCACCGCATCGACGATCCGGCGCTGGGCATCACGCCCGAAACGCTGCTGTTCATGCGCGGGACCGGCCCCATCGGCTATCCCGGCGCGGCGGAAGTGGTGAACATGCGCCCGCCCGCCTACCTCATCACCGAAGGCGTCAGCGCGCTGCCGTGCATCGGCGACGGGCGCCAGTCGGGCACATCGGGCAGTCCTTCGATTCTCAACGCCAGCCCGGAAGCGGCGGCGATGGGCGGGCTGGCCCTGCTGGAGACGGGCGACCGGGTGCGGATGGACTTGCGCAAGGGCCGCGTCGACGTGCTGATTTCGGACGCGGAACTGGCGCAGCGCCGCGCCGCGCTGGAAGCGGCGGGCGGCTATGCCTATCCCGCTTCGCAGACGCCGTGGCAGGAACTCCAGCGTGCGGTGGTGGGCCAGCTTTCCACCGGCGCGATCCTGGAAGGGGCGGAGAAGTACCAGCGCATAGCGCAGACCGCGGGCCTGCCGCGCGACAACCACTGACGGGCGAGCGGAGGCGACGATGACCGCGTGGCGGAAGATCGAGCGCGACGTGCGCGATACGCTTGGCGAAGGCGCGATGTGGTGCGCACGCGATGGCGCGTTCTATTGGACCGACATCCTGGCCCCCGCGCTCAACCGGATGACGCTGGCGAGCGGCGCGATCGAGCGCTGGGCCATGCCCGAGCCGCTGGGCTGGGTGGTGAGCCATGCGGAAGGCGGCCTTGTCGGCGGCTTTCGGTCCGGCATCGCGAAAATCGGGCTGGACCCGATCGAGGTCGGCCCGCGCAAGGCGGTCGAGGCGCACCTGCCGGGCAATCGCATGAACGACGGCAAGACCGACGCCACGGGGGCGATCTGGTGCGGCACGATGGACATGGGCGAATCGCAGGCCAGCGGCTCGCTCTACCGGATCAGCCCGCAAGGCGAGCTGAGCATGGTCGATATCGGCTATCTGGTGCCCAATGGCCCCGCGTTCTCGCCCTGCGGTCGCTGGCTCTATCACACCGACAGCGGCCGGCGGACGATCTACCGCTTCGCGCTGGATGATGGGCACATCCGCAAGGACGGCGTGTTCACCGTGTTCGGCGAGGACGATGGCTATCCCGACGGCATGACCACCGACGCCGAGGGATTCCTGTGGGTGGCGCATTGGGATGGCGGGCGCATCAGCCGCTTCGACCCCGAAGGCCGGCGCGAACGCTCGATCGCACTGCCGGCAAAGCGCGTGACCAACATCGCGTTTGCCGGCGAGGCGCACGACCGGATGTTCGTGACCTCGGCTGCCACCGGGTTGCCGCCGTCCGAGTTTGACGGCGCGCTGTTCGAGGTCGACTGCGGCGGAATCACCGGCAATCCCACGGTGCCGTTTCCCGGCATCGTCGGCTGACGACACGGGCATCGTCGGCTGACGACACGGGCATCGTCGGCTGACGGCATGGGCATCGTCGGCTGACGACACGGGCATCACCGGCTGACGACACGGGCATCGTCCGCTAGGGCGATGCGATGACATGGCTTCCCGCGGCCCTGCTGGCCGGGCTTTTCCAGGCCTGGCGCACGGCCATCCAGCAACAGTTGCGATCCCTGCTCAGCGTCAGCGGCGCAGGGTTCGTTCGCTATGCCTGGGGTCTGCCTTTCGCGTTGGTGCTGGCCGGAGGCTGGCTCTGGGCGTGGCGCCTGCCGGTTCCGGCGATGTCGGCGGGTTATCTGGCCTTCGCTGCGGGCGCCGGCATCTGCCAGATCCTGGGCACGGTGCTGCTCATCATGGGCTTCGGCCATCGCGGATTTGTGGTGGGCACGGCCTTTGCCAAGACCGAGGCTTTGCAGGCCGCGCTGGTGGCGGCGGTGGTGCTGGGCGAACGGCTGCCGGGGCTGGCGTGGGCCGGGATCGGCTGCGGCGTGGCGGGGGTGCTGGCGCTGATGGGGCAGGGGCTTGGTCCGCGCGATGCCGGCCGCGCGCTGGTGCAGCCGGCGGCGCTGTGCGGGCTGGGCGCGGGCGCGCTGTTCGCGATGACCGGCGTGCTGGTGAAGCTGGCGACCGCGCGGCTGGCCGGCGTCGATGCCGTGACAGCCGCTTTGGTGACGCTGGTGGTGGTGCTGGCGATACAGGCGCTGCTCCACGGCGGGTGGATCGCGGCGAAGGAGCCGCAGACGCTGCGCAAGGTCTGGCAATCGTGGCGCACGTCGGCGCGGGTGGGCCTGCTTTCCGCACTGGGATCGGCGTGCTGGTTCACCGGCTTCGCATTGGCCCCGGTCGCGCTGGTGCGGATCGTGGGGCAGGTGGAAGTGATCTTCACCGTCCTGTTCGCGCGCCGCCTGCTGGGCGAGCGCGCCCGCGTGCATGAAGTGGCCGGGCTGATGCTGGTGGCGCTGGGCGTGATCCTGGCGCTCTTGCCCGCGCTGGGGCGGGCCGCGTGAGCGGCGTCGCATCCCGCCTTTGACTTATTCAATCGATCAATTAAGTCATGCCTGTCCGGCGACCGCGCGCCCATGATGCGCGGCTGCCAGCAGGGAGAGCATGATGGGTATCGAGACCGAACTTCTGTTTGAAATGCAGCTGGATATTCCGCCGGCCTATCAGGTGGGACCGGCACCGACCGGCGCGCGGATTATTGCGCCCATCGTCGGCGGCACGGTCAAGGGGCCGAAGATCAGCGGCAAGGTGCTGAACAGTGGCGGCGACTGGATGGTCGTGGGCGCAGACGGCACCATGATCATCGACGTGCGCTGCGCGATCGAGGCCGAGGACGGCACCGTGATCTACGTGACCTATGGCGGCCGTATCGCCATTCCGGCGGAGGCCGCGCCCGAAGTGTTCAACCCCGAGACGGTCGATGCGGTCGATCCGTCGCGCTATTACTTCCGCAGCACGCCGCTGTTCGAGGTGGGCCTCGGCACCCCGCACGCATGGCTCAACAGCGTGGTTGCAGTGGGCACGGGCAAGTTCATCAAGGGCGGCGTGAAATACACCGTCTATGCGGTGAAGTAAGGGCAGGGCGGACCGGGGAAACACCTTCCCCGGTCCGCGGCTCTTGCTCAATCGACCGGGATCGTCAGCCCCGGATCGGCCTTGGCCAGCGCGCGCTGGCACGCCGGGCGATCCATCACCCGCCGCACATAGGCGCGGATATTGGGGAAATCGGTGAAGTCACGCGGCACGAACAGGCGCCCCGTGGTCAGCGTGAACAGGTTCATGATATCCGCCGCGGTGAACTCCTCGCCCGCGAGGTAGGGCACCTGGCCCAGCCGTTCCTCCAGCATCCGGAAGCCGTTTTCGCTCCGCGCCTTGAGCGCGCTGGCCGCGCCGTCGGTAGCGCCGACGATGGAGAGCACGATCTCTACCAGCATCGCCGCCTGCATCGTGCCGGGGGCGAAGTGGAACCAGTAGAGATAATCCGCGAAGTTCGGCGCGTCGGGTGCTGCCACCAGCCGGCCCTTGCCGTATTTCGCGAGGATATATTCAATCACCGCGCCGCTCTCTGCGAGCGTGACGTCGCCGTCCTGGATCACGGGGGCCGTGCCGGCGGGATGGAGCGCCTTGTATTCCGCAGGGGCGAGCCGCGTCACGGGATCGCGGTCATAGAGGCGCAGTTCGTAGTCGAGGCCCAGTTCCTCGCACAGCCAGACGACCTTGTCGGACTGGC
Organism: Novosphingobium sp. KCTC 2891; assembly: GCF_025938155.1. Taxonomy (GTDB): domain Bacteria; phylum Pseudomonadota; class Alphaproteobacteria; order Sphingomonadales; family Sphingomonadaceae; genus Novosphingobium. The sequence goes on from NZ_JAPCZG010000001.1 coordinate 484,994, forward strand.
TGAGGCCCAGGTGGTGCACGATCAGCATGGTAGTTCCTTTCGGGGGGGAATGGGGGGAAGGGCGGTCAGTGCATCCCGCCATCGCAGCGCACGATCGCGCCGGTGACGAAGCTGGAGGCATCGCTGGCAAGCCACAGCGCGGTGCCGACGATTTCCTCGGGCCGACCGGGACGGTGCAGCGCATTGTCCGCGGATTCGCGCATTTCTTCGGGCCATGCCTTGGAAATGTCGGTGAGGAAGGGGCCGGCGCTGATCGCGTTGACGCGCACCTTGGGGCCATAGCCGTGGGCGAGCGAGACGGTCATCGCGTTGAGCGCCGCCTTGGCCCCGCCGTAGGGAATGGTGAAAGGCGCGGGCACAAGTGCGCCGCTGGAAGATGTGGCGATGATCACGCCGCCGCCGGCCTGATACATGCGGTGCGCCACTTCCGAGCAGAGCCGGAACGGACCCTTGAAATTGAGGCTCATCACGCTGTCGAACAGTTGCTCGGTCACTTCGTGCGCGGGCACGGCGGGCGACATCCCGGCATTGGCGACGAGGATGTCGATCCGCCCGAACGCGGCATAGGCTTCCTCGATCAGCCGCTCGACTTCCTCCCAGCGTCCGGCATGGACCGCGATGGCGGCGGCGCGGCGGCCCTTGGCGCGCACTTCGTCGGCCACGGCCTCGCACGCGTCGATCTTGCGGCTGGCGACGATCACGTCGGCACCGGCATCGGCGAAAGCCAGCGCCATCTGGCGGCCCAGCCCGCGCGACCCGCCGGTGATGAGCGCCACTTTGCCGGAAAGGTCGAACAGGCCGGGATGGCTGAGCGGCGCGCGAAGGTCTGTCATCTCGATTCTCTCCCCCGATGCGGCGGCGATGGGCCGTCCGCATTCATTACTTGTTTGAACAAGTAGCTTCTGCCTAGATGCGCATCAAGCCGCCCGGATGAGGCGGAGGGTGAGGATGCTGCCGAGGAGGCCGCGATGGCCAGTGTGCTTTACGAACCGCAAGGGCCGCTGGCGGTCATCCGGCTCAATCGACCCGATGTGCTCAACGCCATCGACAACACCATGATCGCCGCGATCGAGGAGGGCTGCGCCCGTGCGGTGGCCGATCCGGACATCTTCGCCATCGGCATCACCGGAACCGGGCGCGGCTTCTGCGCCGGCCTGGATATGACGTTGCTGGCCGCCTACGCCGATGCGGGACGCCTCCACGGACCGGAAGGTCCGCCGCCGCCGTTGTTCGGCTTCCTGCGCAGCGTGCCCAAGCCGGTGATCGCGCTGGTCAATGGCCCTGCGGCGGGCGGGGGCTTCATCCTGGCGATGATGGCGGACCTGCGCTTTGCCTCCACCGATGCGGTGTTCACCACCAGCTTCACGCGGCGCGGGCTGGTGGCGGAACATCAGGCGAGCTGGCTGCTGCCGCGCATCGTCGGGCTGGGCCGCGCGACCGACCTGATGCTGTCGGGCCGCAAGATGGACGCGGAGGAAGCCTACCGCATCGGCTTTGCCGACCGACTCATCGATCCCGAAGTGCTGGTGGAACACGGGCGCAACTATGCCGAAGACCTCGCGCTCCACGCCGCGCCGCGCGCCATGGCCATCGTCAAGGCGCAGATCGGGCGCGACCTGTCGTTGGCGGAGGACGCGGCCTGGGCCTTGTCCGCCGAGCAGATCAGCGCTTCGCTCGGTCATCCCGATGCCACGGAAGGCGCGCTGTCCTTCGTCGAGCGCCGCAAGCCGCGCTTCACCCCGTTTACCGGAGACCTTGCATGACCGCTGCTTCCGACGACGTCCTGTGCGAAATCGACGGCACCGTCGCGCGCGTCACCATCAACCGCCCCGCCAACCGCAACAGCGTGCTGCCGGCCACCTGCGTGCGCGTCTACGAGGCACTCCGCACGGTCGAGGCGAACCGCGACGTGCGCGTGCTCGTGCTGCGGGGGGCGGGCAAGGATTTCTGCTGCGGCGCCGACATCCGCGAAACCGACGGTTCCGCCAGCCACGATCCGGTCGACCCGCGCGACAACCACAAGCTCTACGACGTTACCGTGCTGCTGCACGAAATGCGCGCGGTGACGGTGGCGGCGGTGCGCGGCGGCTGCGCCGGGGCGGGCTTCGGCTGGGCGGCGGCCTGCGATTTCCGGGTGGCGGCGACGGACGTGCGTTTCAACACCGCCTTCCTCGACGTGGGCGTGGCCGGCGACATGGCGCTGCCGTGGTCGCTGCCCCGACTGCTCGGCGCGGGCAAGGCGCGCGACCTGGCGTTTTTCCCGCGCAAGATCGAAGGGCGCGAGGCGCTGGAGATCGGGCTGGTCGAGCGCCTTTTCGACGCGGAAACCTTCGAGGCCGAACTGGAGGCCTTCGTTGCGCGGCTGGCGGGTTCCGCGCCGCTGGCGATGGCGGCGCTGAAATCGCACTTCGTCGAAGGCGAGCGCATGGGCCTTGCCTCCTACGTCACGCTGGAGGCGCAGCGCCACGGCGCGCTGTTCGCCACCGAGGACCGGGCCGAGGCCTTCCGCGCCTATATCGAAAAGCGCCCCGCGCAGTTCAGGGGGCGCTGAGATGCACCGGGCAACGGACTACCGCCTGCGGCAGGTCGCCGCCGTGGTCAGCGATCTCGAAGCCTCGCTCGCGCAAGTGCAGGCGGTGCTGGGACTGACCGTGGGACACCGCGATCCGGGCGTGGCGAAGTACGGCCTCGTCAATGCGGTCCTGCCCATCGGCGCGCAGTTCCTTGAACTGGTCGCCCCGACCCGGCCGGGCACGCCGGCGGGCCGCTATCACGAGCGGCGCGGGGGCGATGCCGGCTATATGCTGATTCTTCAGGCCGGCAGCGCCGAGGAACATCGCAGGCGGCTGGCCGGTCTGGGCGTGTTCGGCATCGAATATTGCGGCGGCGAGGCGCACGGATCGCGCACTGCGCCCTCGATCGACGGCGTGCAGGATGCCGGACTGTCCGCCTTCGCGCAGGTTCACCACATGACCCATTTCCACCCGCGGGATTTCACCGGCATTCTCGCCTCGATCGATTCCGCGCCCACCGCGGCGGATTGGCGCGCGCCCACGTCGGACTGGTATCCGGCCGGCACCGAATGGCGCGGCGCGCTGACCGATTTCTGCACGGGCATCCGCGCGGTGGACATCCAGTCCGCCGATCCCGCCGCCGCCGCCGCGCAATGGGGCCGGATGCTGGATCTGCCCGTGGAAGCGGAAGGCGTGCCCACTGTCCGCCTCGGCGATGCGCGGCTGCGCTTCGTGGCGGCTCAGGATGCGGACGGCACCGGCTTCGTGCGGCTGGAAGTGGGCGTGCGCTCGGCCCAGCAAGCCCGCGCGGCGGCGCAGGCCTGCGCCGCGCTCGATGCGGCGGGCCGGGTGCGGCTGTGCGGCATGGAAGTGGAACTGGTGGAAGACCCCGCCTGAAAGGGCGGGGCCTCCAGCGCAGGCAGGCTCAACCGGCGGCGACGGCCGGCGGGAATTTGTGCGTATAGACCTCGTTGAAGACGATCAGGTCGTCCTTCAGCTTGCAGTGGTCGAACCCGCGCATCCGGATCGCTTCGGCGCCGGTGCCCATGTCCATGTACCAGCGGCCGATGAAACCGCCGTCGATCGTCTGCAGCCATTCGGGCGCATAGGACCATTCCGGCACCTGCGCGAACAGCGCCGTGAGGTAGGCGCCCAGCGCCGCCTTGCCGGTCAGGCCGGCCGGCACGCCTTCGTCGTAATATTCGATGTCGTCATGATAGAACGACAGCACGCCGTCGACCGACTTGGCGGTCCACTGTTCCAGCCAGCGCCGGTTGAAATCTTCGATATCCATGGATATTCCCTTTGATGGAACGCCGCCGCTCAATGGCGCTGGATGCCTTCCACGATGTGGCCTTCGTTGTCGGTGAACATGGCGAAGCTGATACCCATCTGGTCCAGCCGGGTGATCGGCGTGGTGGTCTTGCCGCCGTTGGCCTCGATCCGGGCGGCCATGCCTGCCAGGTCGTCGGTGTCGAAAACGAGGATGCATTCACCCGGCGCGGGCGAGGTATCGTCGGTGAGGATCACGAGGCCCGCGCCCTTGCCATCGGCCGAGGCCATGATCGCCTCCGTCATCGGGCCTGCCGAGAATCGCCCCGTCTCCTTGAAGCCGCAGACAGCCGCGTAGAACGCCACCGAGCGTTCCAGATCGGCCACCACCAGCTTGGTCATTGTCAATCGCGTCAAGCTACCTCTCCCTGAATTGGTCGTTTTTGACCATTATTTTATGGTGGGGGCCATTATGCACGTTGACAAGAAGTTTCGCCCGGGAGACGTTTTGCGCAACAGTCCGGCCCGCCAGAGGCACGGCAATGGAGAGGAATGGTTGATGGCGACCCTTGCCCGGGTGGACGCGCCTCTGCGCGATCTTTCCGCAGAAAAGCAGCAACTTGCCGAGCAGGGCTTCTGCGTAGTGCCCGGTGTGATCGATGCGGCCCGCACCGCTGAAGTTCTGGAGCGGCTTCACCGCGCCGCGCAGGCCAGCGAGCGCATGGGGGTGTCCACCTTCATGCCCATCCTCGATCCCAACGCCAGTAACGTGCGCGTGTTCTACCTGCTCGAACACGATGCGGTGTTCCGCGAACTGATCGGCCATCCGCTCGCAGTCGATCTGGTGCAGTCGCTGCTGGGCGAGGAGTTCCTGATCTCGAACTTCACCGCCAACATCGCACGACCCGGGGCCGGGTCGATGTTTCTCCATTCCGACCAGTCGCTCGTGGTGCCCGAACCCTGGCTGGAACCCTGGGCGATCAACATCATCTGGTGCCTGTCCGACGTGCGTTTCGAAAATGGCGGCACGCTGCACATCAAGGGCAGCCATCGCTGGACCAAGCGGAGCGAGATTCCGGCCAACGCGGCGGAGATGCTCGAATCCTTCGTCGCCCCGGCGGGCTCGATTGTCGCGATGGACGGGCGGATGTGGCACACTTCGGGTGCGAACATCACCAAGGACGAGGAGCGTCCGCTGCTGTTCGGCTACTACACCAAGCCGTTCCTGCGCCCGCAAGTGAACTGGAATGCCGCGCTCAGCCCCGAAACGCAGAACGCGCTCAGCGAACAGATGCAGATCTGGCTGGGGCTGGGCGTGACCGCGAACACCGGCATTGCCGAGACCCACGTCAACCGTCTGGCCGCCCCGCAGGAGGACAAGGCATGAGCAGCGCCGCCACCATCGAACGCCCCGTCCTGCCCGAGCCCACGCGCGACCTTGAACAGGGCCTGCGCAACATCGCCGAACACGGGCTGACCATCGTGCCGGACGTCCTAACCGGCGATACGCTGAAGGCCACGCGCGACGCGCTCTATCGCGCTGCCGCCTCGGACCGCGCGCGCGGCCGAGAGCAGACTTTCTCGCTCGATTACGGGCACGACACCTCCAACCAGCGCGTGTGGAACGTGCTCAGCCGGGATCCGCTGTTCGAGGATCTGGCCTTCCACCCCATCGCGGTGTCCTACGTGCGCGCCGTGCTCGGCTGGCCCGCGTTGCTGGGCAACCTTTCCGCCAACATCACCGGCCCCGGCGGGGGCGAGATGATCCTGCACGCCGACCAGATCTTCGTGCCGGAACCGTGGTCCGTCGATCCGCAGGGCATCAACGTGGCGTGGTGCCTCGACGACTTTACCGAGGAGAACGGAGGCACCCGCTTCGCGCCGGGCAGCCACAAGCTGAACCGCGCGCCGCTGCCCGAAGAGGCGGAAGTCGCCACGCAGGCGATCGTCGCGCCCGCCGGTTCGATCGCGATCTTCGAAAGCCGTGTATGGCACAAGACCGGTCACAATCGCACCGCCGACCAGACGCGCGGCGGCGTGTTTGCATGGTATACCAAGCCGATCTACCGCCAGCAGGAAAACTGGTTCCTCTCGCTGCGGCCGGAAATCCGCCAGTTCGCCAGCGACGAAGCGCTGACCCTGCTGGGGTACAAGAGCGAAGGGCTGGGGCTGATCAACGGCAAGTCGCCCGCCTGAACGGGGCCTTATGGCGCACTACTCCGCGCGGGGGTGCGCGCTGCGATAGACGTCGAGCAGGGTCGCGGCATCGACCTTGGTGTAGATCTGCGTGGAAGACAGGCTCGCGTGGCCCAGCAGTTCCTGCAAGGATCGCAGGTCCGCGCCCGCGCCGAGCAGGTGCGTGGCGAACGAATGGCGCAGCGCATGGGGCGTCGCGCTGGGCGGCAGGCCCAGTGAAACCCGCGCCCGCGCTACCGCCCGCTGGATCATGCCCTGCGCCAGCGGCCCGCCCTTTGCTCCCCGGAACAGCGGCTCGTCGCGCTTGAGCAGCCAGGGCACTTTCTCGGCATAGTCCGCCACCGCCGCGCGCACGATCGGCAGGATCGGCACCACGCGCTGGCGCTGCCCCTTGCCGGTCACCACCAGCGTTTCGCCCAGCGGCAGCACGGAGGCGGGCAGGGCCAGTGCCTCGGCGATGCGCAGGCCCGCGCCGTAAAGCAGCAGCAGCACCGCGCGGTCGCGCGCCGCTATCCATTCCTCGGCGGCGTCCTCGGCCACCGTCACCGCCAGGTTCACCGCTTCGTCAGGTGTGACCGGGCGCGGCAGGCCCTTCTTGATGCGCGGCCCCTTCAGGCGAAGTGGCTGCGCCTCGTCAACGCCGGCCTGCGCACGCGCGAAAGCGAGGAAGGCCTTGAGCGCGGACAACTCGCGTGCCGCCGAAACATTGCCGATGCCCTCGGCCCGCCGCGCGGCGAGCTGTGCGCGCAGGGCCGGGCCGTCGATTCGGGCGAGGCTGGCCCAATCCTGTCCGGGGGGCAGCGTTTCGAGCAGCCGCTGTGCGGCGGCGGCATAACCGCGGACGGTATGCGGCGAGCGGCGACGTGCGTGGACAAGGTGATCGTGCCAGGCGGCGAGGAGATCGTGGATCGTCACGCGGGCGGTCAGGACACGACGAGATCTGCGGGCACAAGCTCCGCGAGCAGCCCGTCGAGTACCGCCATGCCGGGTTCGGTGACGTTCAGGTGCGTCTCGGTGTCGTTCAGGTAGCCCATTTCGCGATAGAATCGCCGCTTGGCCGGCACGATCAGCTCGGCTTCGGCCAGCCCGAACCGCGCCGCCAGCGCTGCCGGCGCGATCCCCTCGGCCAGCCGCAGCCCCATCATCACCGCTTCGGACGCCTGCTCGCGCATTTCGAGAGGGCGCTGTTCCGACAGGCCATGTCCTTGTTCCGAAACCGCTTTCAGGAAGTTCTCGGGCTTGCGGTGGCGCACCGTCGCCATGTTGCCGCGCCGCCCGTGCGCGCCGGGGCCGATGCCCACGTAATCGAGATAACGCCAATAGGTCAGGTTGTGGCGGCTTTCCTCGCCGGGGCGGGCATGGTTGCTGATCTCGTAGGCGGGAAGTCCGGCGGCGGTTGTAATTTCCCGCGTGATTGCAAAGAGTTCTGCCGCGTTGTCATCATCGAGTGGCAGGAACTTGCCCTCGCGCACCAGCGTCGCGAACCGCGTGCCTGGCTCGATCGTCAGCTGGTAGAGCGACAAGTGCCCTGTGCCCAGCGCAAGCGCTTGTTCCAGTTCTCTTTTCCAGAGATCGGGGGTGTGGTCGGGGCGGGCATAGATCAGGTCGAAGCTGACTCGCCGGAAGTGCCGCTGCGCCACCTCCAATGCCGCCAGTCCCTCGGCCGCATCGTGCAGCCGGCCCAGAAAACGGAGCGAGGCATCGTCCAGCGCTTGCAGGCCCAGCGACACGCGGTTGATCCCGGCCGATGCCAGCGCGGCGAAGTTGGCCGCTTCCACCGACGATGGATTGGCTTCGAGTGTAATCTCGATATCGGGAGAGAAGGTCCAGAATTCGCCCGCTTTTTCGATCAAGGCTGCAACCAGCGCGGGCGGCATGAGCGAGGGCGTGCCGCCACCGAAGAAGATCGAGGTCAGCGTGCGCGGGCCAGTCTGCGCGGCCTCGTGCGCGAGGTCTGCGAACAGCGCGTCCTTCCATGCGGCCACGTCCGTCCGTTCACGGACATGGCTGTTGAAGTCGCAATAGGGACATTTCGCGAGGCAGAACGGCCAGTGAATGTAGAGGGCAAGCGGTTGCATCGCCTGCTCTTACCCCGCGAACTGCTCCGCGACCAGCTTGGCGAAGGCATCGGCGCGGTGGCTGATCGCGTGCTTTTCCGCCGGGTCGAGTTCGGCGAAGGTCCGTGTATCGCCGACGGGCACGAACACCGGGTCGTAGCCGAAGCCCATCTTGCCGCGCGGCGGCCAAGTCAGCGTGCCCGGCGCGCGTCCTTCGTAGACGGCACTCGTGCCGTCCGGCCAGGCGATGGCAAGGGTGCAGGAAAACCAGCAATCACGAGGGGTTGCTGGGCCTTTCTCAGCCAGTTTCCCTTCGACCTTGCCCATCGCCATGAACCAGTCGCGGCCCGGTCCGCCTTCGTAGGGCGCCGCTTCCGCCCAGTCAGCCGTATAGACGCCGGGCGCGCCGCCCAGCGCGGTCACGCAGAGGCCGGAATCGTCGGCCAACGCGGGCAATTGCGCGGCCTCGGCCGCGGCGTGCGCCTTGATCAGCGCGTTTTCGGCGAAGGTCGTGCCGGTTTCCTCCGGCTCGGGCAGCCCCAGATCCCCGGCAGCAAGGCATTCCATGCCGTAAGGGGCAAGCAAGGCCTGGATTTCCTTGAGCTTGCCCTTGTTGTGCGTGGCGATGACCAGCTTGCCGGGGGTGAGGCGGTGCGTCACCGGCTGACGGCCTGTTCCTGCGCGGCAAAGATTTCCGCGCAGCCCATGCGGGCCAGGCGGAGCAGGCGCAGCAGGCCTTCCTCGTCGTAGGTCGCGCCTTCGGCGGTGGCCTGCACTTCGGCGATGTGGCCGCCTTCGATCAGCACGAAGTTGGCGTCGGCATCGGCCGAGGAATCCTCGATATAATCAAGGTCCAGCACCGGCGTGCCATTGTGGATGCCGCAGGAGATCGCGGCAACCTTGCGGGTCAGCGGGTCTTCCTTGATCGCGCCTTCGGCCATGAGCTTCTGCACGGCGAGGCGCAGCGCGATCCACGCGCCCGAGATCGAGGCGGTGCGGGTGCCGCCGTCGGCCTGAATGACGTCGCAATCGAGCGTGATCTGGCGTTCGCCAAGCTTCTTCATGTCGGTGACGGCGCGCAAGGAGCGGCCAATAAGGCGCTGAATTTCCTGGGTTCGTCCGGACTGTTTGCCCTTCGCGGCCTCGCGGCTGCCGCGGGTATGCGTGGCGCGCGGCAACATCGAGTATTCGGCGGTGACCCAGCCTTCACCCTTGCCGCGCAGGAACGGCGGTACGCGCTCCTCGACCGAGGCGGTGACGAGCACCTTGGTATCGCCGAAACCGATCAGCACGGACCCTTCGGCGTGCTTGGTGAAGTTGGTCTCGATGGTGATAGCGCGCATCTCATCGGCGGCGCGGCCGGAAGGTCGCATGGGATTTCCTCAAGAAGTTTGGCCCGTGCCTCTGGCGCATTGCCCTTGAGCCTGCAAGGGCTGGGCTTAAATTGGCAGGTACGATGACGGGTCCGACGCTCTCCGAATTGTCCAACCGCGCGCGGGATATCTTCCGGCTGGTGGTAGAGGGCTACATTGCCAGCGGGCATCCCGTCGGTTCGAAGACGCTTGCCGGCGCGGGCGGGGTCAATCTGTCGCCGGCGTCCATCCGCTCTGTCTTGCAGGAATTGCAGGACGCGGGCCTGCTCGCCGCGCCGCATATCAGCGCGGGGCGGCTGCCGACCGAGATCGGCCTGCGGCTGTTCGTTGACGGGATCATGCAGGTGGCCGAGCCTTCGGCCGCCGAGCGTGCGCAGATCGAGCGGGGCCTGGCCACCGGCGGCACGATCGAGGCAGCGCTGGCGGCGGCCAGTTCGGCCTTGTCGGAACTGTCGTCCGGGGCGGGCGTGATCATGGTCCCCCGGCGCGAATCGCGGCTGGTCCAGCTTTCCTTCGTGCCGATTGGCCCCGGCCGCGCGCTGGCGGTGCTGGTGGGCGAGGACGGCAGCATCGAGAACCGGGTGCTCGACCTGCCGGGGCAGACGCTGCCGTCGACGCTGGAGCAGGCTTCCAACTATCTCACCCGCCGGCTTGCCGGACGCACGCTGGCGGAGGCGGTTGCCGAGATCCGCAGCGAGATCGAAGGTGGTCGCTCCGCGCTTGATAGCGCGAGCGCCCAGCTGGTGCAGCGGGGCCTTGCCATCTGGTCTGTCGATGCGGCCCAGCGCCCGGTTCTGGTGGTGCGCGGGCAGGCCAACCTGCTCGACGAAGCGGCGCTGGGCGACATCGAGCGCGTGCGCCAGCTGCTCGACGAGCTGGAAAGCGCGGAGTCCATCGCGGGCGTGCTCGACGCCGCGCGCGAGGCGGAAAGCGCACGCATCTTCATTGGCAGCGAGAACCGCCTGTTCTCGCTTTCCGGCTCTTCGGTCATCGCTTCGCCGTGGCGCGATGCGGACGGCCGGGTGGTCGGTGTGGTGGGGGTAATCGGCCCGACTCGGTTGAATTATGCGCGGGTCGTCCCCATGGTGGACTTTACCGCTCAATCCTTGAGCAAACTCATCGGACAGGACGGATTTTCCAGAAAATGACGGACAACGACACGCGCCCGCAGGATCCAGAAGCTAAGGCGGAACTCGAAGGCGTGCCCGAGGAACTGGTGCTGGGTCAAAATGACGAGGCCGCTTCGGCGGGCGAGCTGGAAGCTCTGCGGGCCGAAGTGGAAACGGCCAAGCAGGACGTCCTCTATGCCAAGGCGGAGACGCAGAACGTGCGCCGCCGCATGGAAAAGGACGTGGCCGATGCGCGCGCTTATGCCGCGACCGGCTTCGCTCGCGACATCCTCTCGGTGGCCGACAACCTCTCGCGTGCGCTGGAATCAATCCCCGGCGACCTGCGCGAGGACGACAAGTTCAAGAACCTGATCGCCGGACTTGAGGCGACCGGGCGCGAGATCGACAAGGTCTTTGCGGGGCACGGCATCAGCCGCATCGCGGCCAAGGGGCTGCCGCTCGACCCGCACCAGCATCAGGCCATGCTCGAAATCCCCTCGAACGATGTCGAGCCGGGCACGGTGATCCAGGAACTTCAGGCCGGCTACATGATCAAGGACCGGCTGCTGCGCCCCGCGATGGTGGCCGTGGCGAAGAAGCCCGACTGACCGGCTTTCCCGGCGCCAGGCTCAAGGTCGGCGCCGGGAACCCCGAAGGGCGTTGCCTCGTAGTACCCGCAAGCGGGGGCGCGAGGAGAACTGCCATGACTTCCAGATTTATGCTTCCCGTGCTCGGCGCATCGCTCGCGCTGGCGGGCTGCGCGAGCAACTATGCTGGCGAAGGCGCGCTTGCGGGCGCGGCCGGCGGTGCGCTGATCGGCGCGGCTACGGATGGCAACGTCGGACGCGGCGCGGCCATCGGCGCGGCGGCAGGCGGTGCGGTGGGCGCTGTCATCAAGAAGAACGGTCGTTGCTATCAGCGCGACAGCAACGGGTATGAATACCGCGTGCGCTGCTGATCAGGCGTTTTCGGTGGCCTCGGTCGGCAGCTCGGCCTTGATGGCGATAGCCTTGTCGAGTTCCTTTGCCAGATGGCTGGCCTTGCACGCCAGAGCCTGCAGGCGCGGGGCCTCGAATTCGCGCGTCACCGTTGAAAAATCACAAAGCGCGTTCGGGTTGGAAAACACAGCGACGGATTTGCCTGCGTCCTTTCGGACCAACATGGGCGAATGGACGAGATCGTTTCGGAGCGGCAAAAGCTTCGAAATCTGTTCAAGCACCTTGTCCACAGCCGCCTTTCTGGCCGCCGAGTAGGGGCCTTGAGGCGAGGTTTTCCGCAACGCTTCTATTTTCGCGCCCAGCCGATCGCACTTGCCCGACCTGTCGATTTTGCTCAGCAAGCCTTCAATGCGAATTTCGATCGACGCAAAGGCATCGATCGTCCGGCTCCGCCAAATGTGCAGATTTGTTTCTGATGGTGTCGCCGTCATTCGGCAAGGTTAAGAAATCAAATCTCAAGTATTCGTAAACGGCAGTAACCGTTGCAAAATTTCCACCGGCGGCGTGCCTGGTGCCGGAAGGCCGCGCTCGGCCAGAAATACGTGGCGCACGATTTCGGCCTGCTGTTCGATGCCATAGGCTTCGAAGGGCTTGTCCGGCACGTATGTGTAGCCGTAGCGGCAGAAGGGGTGGCGCATCAGGGGCAGCCACCAGCGGCCGCGTTGCTGGGTCTGCCACACGTGGACCATCTCGTGCACGAACAGTGCTTGCAACGGCAACGACGCCTGCGCGAAATCCTCGCGCCAGTGCGGGCCTTGCGGGTGGAAATGGAGATGGCCCATTGGCGCCATCACCGTGCCTTTCGGCTGCAAGGGAAAGAACTTGCGCCGTTTCACCCGCACGGGATCGAGCGCGATGGCGGCGCCGAACACCTCCTGCACCAGCATGCGTTCGCCGGCTGTGAGGGGGCGTTCGGTCATCCGCCAGTCCTGTCGCTACGTCCTGCCCGCCGTCACATCTTCATGTCGTGGTCCGCGCCGTCCATGTTGTGCATATCCCCGCCGATCGACTGGACCTTGGCCGAAACGCTGGCCTTGTCACCATTGTCGAGCGTGATGGTCAGTTCGGTCGTGCTGCCGGCCTTGAGGCTGTCGCTCACGCCGAACAGCATGACATGATAGCCGCCGGGGGCGAACTGCACCGCCTTGCCCGGTGCGAGCGCGACTTCGGTGACGGGCGCCATCGTGGCGACGCCGTTGTGCATGGCGCTGCGGTGCATTTCCGCGCGCTCGGCTCCGTCGACATGGACCGCGGCCAGCTTGCGCGGCGCGCCGTTGCCCTGCGCCAGAGTGAAATAGGCGACGCCCGGGCGGCCTGGCACGGCGGGCAACTGGACCACCGCGTCCGACAAGGTGATACCCGGGGCTGCCTCCGGCGCCGCTTCGGCGGGAGCGCTGGCGCTCGCGCTGGGGCTGTCGGTCGGCTTTTCGCCGCAACCGGCGAGCGCGAGCGACAGTCCGGCTGCCGCGATGAGGGCCGGGGCGAAAGCGTTGGCGCGCATGGTTGTTCACTCCTTCTGCAAATCCGCGCTGGAGGTAGGCGGGCGGAGGTCTTGTGCCAAGTCAAACCGCACCTATATCGCCCCCGTCAGAGCCGCAAAACGGCGCCTGCCCGGCAGGGGGACGCCAGACCACCAGCGGTGTCTATCTTGGAAGGAAATGGGGAAACCATGGCTAAAGTGATCGGTATCGACCTCGGCACGACCAACAGCTGCGTTGCAGTGATGGACGGGGGCACGCCCAAGGTCATCGAAAATTCGGAAGGCGCGCGCACGACGCCTTCGATCGTCGCCTTCACCAAGGACGGCGAACGCCTGATCGGCCAGCCGGCGAAGCGCCAGGCCGTGACCAATCCGGACAACACCATCTTCGCGGTCAAGCGTTTGATCGGCCGTCGGTTCGACGATCCGCTGACCCAGAAGGACACGCAGCTGGTTCCCTATTCGATCACGAAGGGGAAGAACGGCGACGCGTGGGTCAAGGCCGGCGGACAGGATTACAGCCCGTCGCAGATTTCGGCGTTCACGCTGCAGAAGATGAAGGAAACCGCCGAGGCCTATCTCGGCGAGACCGTCACGCAGGCCGTGATCACCGTGCCCGCCTACTTCAACGACGCGCAGCGCCAGGCGACCAAGGACGCCGGCCAGATCGCGGGCCTTGAAGTTCTGCGCATCATCAACGAGCCGACCGCGGCGGCGCTGGCCTATGGCCTCGACAAGCAGGACGGCAAGACCATCGCGGTCTATGACCTTGGCGGCGGCACGTTCGACATCTCGGTTCTCGAGATCGGCGACGGCGTGTTCGAGGTGAAGTCCACCAACGGCGACACCTTCCTCGGCGGCGAGGACTTCGACACGGTCGTGGTCGAATACCTGGCCGACAAGTTCAAGGCCAAGGAGAACATGGACCTGCGCGGCGACAAGCTCGCCCTGCAGCGCCTGAAGGAAGCCGCGGAAAAGGCCAAGATCGAGCTGTCGTCTGCCCAGACGACCGAGATCAACCTGCCGTTCATCACCGCGCGCATGGAAGGCGGCAGCACCACCCCGCTGCACCTCGTCGAGACGATCACCCGCGCCGACCTTGAAAAGCTGGTCGCGGGCCTGATCCAGCGCACGCTGGATCCCTGCAAGAAGGCGCTGGCCGATGCGGGCCTGACCGCGAAGGACATCGACGAAGTCGTGCTCGTGGGCGGCATGACCCGCATGCCCAAGGTCCGCGAAATCGTGAAGGACTTCTTCGGCAAGGATCCGCACACCGGCGTGAACCCGGACGAAGTCGTCGCCATGGGCGCGGCGATCCAGGCCGGCGTGCTCCAGGGCGACGTCAAGGACGTGCTGCTGCTCGACGTGACCCCGCTTTCGCTGGGCATCGAGACGCTGGGCGGCATCATGACCAAGATGATCGACCGCAACACCACGATCCCGACCAAGAAGAGCCAGGTCTATTCGACTGCCGAAGACAACCAGCAGGCGGTGACGATCCGGGTCTTCCAGGGCGAGCGCGAAATGGCGCAGGACAACAAGATGCTGGGGCAGTTCGACCTCGTCGGCATTCCGCCGGCGCGTCGCGGCGTTCCGCAGATCGAAGTGACCTTCGACATCGACGCCAACGGCATCGTGAACGTGTCGGCCAAGGACAAGGGCACCGGCAAGGAGCAGCAGATCCGCATCCAGGCGTCGGGCGGCCTTTCGGACGCCGACATCGACCAGATGGTCCGCGATGCGGAGAAGTTTGCCGACGACGACAAGAAGCGGCGTGAAATGGCCGAGGCGAAGAACAACGCCGACAGCCTTGTCCACGCTACGGAGCGCCAGCTCGAAGAGAACGGCGACAAGATCGACGCCGCGCTCAAGGGCGAGATCGAGGCCGCCATCGCCGAGGCGAAGGCCGCTATCGAAAGCGGCGACGTCGAGGCGATGAATGCCAAGACCCAGGCGCTGACCGACAAGGCGATGAAGATGGGCCAGGCCATCTACGAGAAGGAGCAGGCTTCTGCTGCTTCTCCGGGTGGTGAAGCTCCCAAGGCCGACGACGACGTGGTCGACGCCGAGTTCTCGGAAGTCGACGACAACAAGGCCTGATCGGCCATGAAACCATGCCGCCGCCCGCGTTTTCATGCGTGGGCGGCGGTTTGTTTCTCACGGGTACTGGTCCAGGGGTAACAGATGTCGGCCGAGATCGACTTTTACGAACTGCTCGAAGTCGAGCGGACCGCGGACGACAAGACGATCAAGTCGTCGTTTCGCAAGCTCGCGATGAAGTATCATCCGGACAAGAATCCGGGGTGCGACGAATCCGAGGCCAAGTTCAAGCAGATCAACGAAGCCTATGGCTGCCTGTCCGATCCGCAGAAGCGGGCGGCCTATGACCGTTATGGCCACGCCGCGTTCCAGCAGGGCGGTGCCGGCGGGCAGGGCGGTTTCGGTGGCGGCGGCTCCGATTTCGGCGATCTGGGCGACATCTTCGAGACTATCTTCGGCGGTGGCTTCAGCGGCGGGCGCCAGCAGGCGCGCCGCGGCGCGGACCTGCGCTATGATATGGAGATCAGCCTCGAGGACGCATATCACGGCAAGCAGGCCGAGATCGCGGTCGAGATTTCGCAGAAGTGCGATCCCTGCGAAGGTTCAGGCGCGCAGCCGGGGACTTCGGCACGGCGCTGCAACCTGTGCGGCGGGCACGGCAAGGTGCGCGCGCAGCAGGGCTTCTTCATGGTCGAGCGGCCGTGCCCGAACTGCCACGGCCGGGGCGAGGTGATCGAGAAGCCTTGCAAGCATTGTCGCGGCGAAGGCCGGGTCGATGCCGAGCAGAAGCTGGAAGTGACCATTCCGCCGGGCGTCGACAATGGCACGCGCATTCGCCTTGCCGGCAAGGGCGAGGCGGGGCCGTTCGGCGCGCCCGCAGGCGATCTCTATATCTTCCTCCACATCGCGCGGCACCATGTGTTCGAGCGCGACGGCACGACGCTGCTGACCCGGGCACCGATCAGCATCACGACGGCGGCGCTGGGCGGATCGATCGAGATTCCGGGCCTTGATGGCACGCGCAACGAGATCGAGATTCCCGCCGGCATCCAGTCGGGCAAGCAGCTGCGCAAGCGCGGCGCGGGTATGCCGGTGCTTCAGGGGCGTGGATCGGGCGATCTGGTGGTTGAAATCCAGGTCGAGACGCCGACCAAGCTTTCTGCGCGCCAGAAGGAACTGCTGCGCGAATTCCAGGCCAGCGAGACCGGCGAGGAATGCCCGCAGTCGAAGGGCTTCTTCGAGCGGATCAAGGCCGCGTGGAGCGATCTTACGGAGTAGCCGTCAGCCCGCTGCAAAGGCGGTGCGGACTTCGTTCTCGATGCTTTCGACAAGGCCCGGCTCGGCAACGAGCCGGGCCTTTTCCTCGTTCAGGACGGCCAGGAACGCATCGCGCTTGAACCGGCGCACCACGCCCGGATCGAGCGCGGGCCGCGCGGTCGAGGCGATCAGGTCTACGGTCCGCTCCGCGCCGTGGAGCCTGCCCCACAGGTAATCGTTCTCGCGGTAGGCGCGGCTGAAAAAGGCGCCGAAGTTGAAGAACTCCACGCCGCGCAGGCAATCGTAGGTGCCGCCGGGCCGGATCGAGGTGGCATCGTCGGGCGAGATCCGGTCCACCTTGACCGCGTCGAATTCGCCCATGCCTTCGCCCTGGAGCAGGGGCAGGGTGGCGACATCGTAAAAAGGGAAGCCGAGGTAGGCGTAGAGGACCCGCCGCCGCAGCGGCTTGTCCATCCGTTCCAGCGCGGCGACCAGCATCGCATCGACTTGCAGGTCGATGCCCATCAGGTCGCGCCGCGCCGCGATGGCAGCCAGCACCGCGCCGGGATCGGTAATGGCGACGGCAGCGGTCGCGGCGAAGCCGGGGCCGAGCCCGGCGACGGTCTCGCGCCCCTGGTAGAGCGCCTGCGCACGGTAGACGATGTCGCGCGCGGCCTCGCGGTCGTCGGGTGCGATGCCCTCGGTTTCGTCCCAGTCGTGCGTCAGGCGCCGGGCGAGCAGCTTCAGGCGGCGGATGCGGAAGGCGAGGTCGTGGTTGCGGAAGAACGCGATGGCATCGGGCCGCGCTCCGCCGCGCAGATCGGCCAGCTTGTCCATCCCTTGCGCTGAAAGGTGCTCCCACAGCGCGGTTTCCACCGCCCCATGCGGGGCGGCCTCGGGCGCAGCCTCGCACACCAGTTCGGCAATGTCGGCGACGATGCCGGCGAGCTTGACCTGGGCATAGCCGTGGAACGCGAAGCCGGCCTGTTCGGCGGCGGCCTGCTGGGCCTTGGTCCGCCAGCCCGTCAGGCGTTTCAGCGTGGGCCGGTCGAAGAACAGCGTGTAGCCGAACAGCTTTTCGACCGTTTCCTCGATTTCCGGACGCAGCGCATCGACGATGGCGCGCATCCGCGCACGCTCACGCGATTGCTGTTCCAGCGATTCCAGGTTGTCGCGGATGGGCTGTTCGCGCGGGATCGACGACAGCGAGCCGAAGATCGCGGAGAAGAAGCCCACCGTCGCGCCGCCTTTGGGCGCGATGCGCATATGGTCGGGGCTGGGGTCGATATAGACGAAGCGGCGGTCGACCTCGCGCTGCGCGGGGCGGTCGCGCAGCACGCCCATGGCCTGCGCGAAGGGGCGGTTGACCAGCACCGCGCCATCGACCAGCGCGGCGCCCTCGATGTGATCGCGCTTCCATCGGCTGGGCATGATCCGCTTGAGGAAGGTATCGCGTCCCGGCCAGGCGATGCCGCGCTCGGCCACCAGCCGATCGATCTCGGCTACGGTCAGCGGGGGGAAGGCGCCCGGAAAGCTCGCCGTGGCACGCGCGGCGAAAACGAGCTCGGCGGGCGCGGCAAGATCTCGGTCCTCGTCGCTGCCGGTTGCGCGGCGGAAGGCGATGGCGAGCCGGTGCTCGCTTTCCTCGACCAAGGGCGGGCTGTTGAGCCGCAGTTCCTCGGGGTGGCCGTTGAAATCGGTGGCGGTGACCAGCAGGTCGAGCGGGTGGCCGGTCGGCAGCAGGGCCTCGCGGTCCGCGCCTTCCACGCGGGATGTCTCCGCCATGGCCTCGAGCGCCTCGGCGATCAGGCGCGAGAAGCCGATGCCGCTGAACGGCGGGGCGAACCAGCGTGCGCGGATCAGGCGGGAGACCTTGCGGCGCACTTCGGCGCGGGTGCCCTTGGCCACAGTGCGCGACACGACGTTGCCCGGCCATTTGAGCACGAACCACACGATCGGCTGCGCCCAGAACTTGGCGAAGCGGCCCCAGGGCTTGGCATCGGGATCGAGCAGAATGTCGATGTCCGCGCGTTCCAGCCAGAGTGTGGTGAGCGGCTCCAGGCTTTGCCCGGTGGCGAGCGCCTGGCCCAGGAACACACCGTTGATCCCGCCCGCGCTCGCGCCAGAGATGATGTCGGGCAGGAGCCGCAGCTTGAGCGCGCGCGTATCGAGCAGGGCGGCGAACAGGTCGCGATAGATCGCTTCCACCCCGGATGACGGCGCATCGCCCCGATGGAAGGCGCGGCTGGCGCGCGTGGCGTGCCAGATCTCCTTGGTCACGCCGTGCATGTACACCGCAAGGCTGATGCCGCCGTAGCAGACCAGGGCGATGCGCAGTTCCTTCTGCCGCATGAGAGGCAGCATGGCACCGCCGCGCCCATCCCGCCAGAGGCATCTGCGCGGAACAAGCAGGGCAGGCGCGCATTTCCTCGGCAAGCAAGCAATTTCCCGAAAAGGATGCAGGACATGGTCGAGGAACGTATCGTCGAAGTGGAGCGTCCCAATGGCGCCACTCATACCCACACCACCGTCTATGACGATGGCGCGCGCGGCAGCAGCGGGGCCGGCTGGGTGATCGCGATCGTCGTGGTGATCGCGCTGGTGGCTGCGGTCTACTTCTTTTCCAATATGTCGAACAGCAGCTCGGCCAAGGACAACGCCATCGCCGGCGCGGCCCGCGACGTGGGATCGGCGGCGCAGCAGGTGGGTGACGCGGCCCAGAATGCGGCCGACAAGGTCTCCGACAAGTAAGCGACAGGCTGTAAACTCAGCCGACAAAAAGCGCGCGCGGTTCGCTCCGCGCGCGCTTTTTACGTGATTTAATGCCCTTGCGCCTTTGGCCGGGCCTGTCAGATTTACCGACGCTTTACCCCTGAGGGCTAGGACGGGGCAAGCGGTGGCCCGTGATGGCCCGCAAGCAGGGTGATCGCGTCTGATGTTCCGGCTGTTCAAGCACTACATACCCAACGCGGTCCTGCTGCTGGGCCTGCTCGATTTCATCCTGCTGGTGGTGGCCGGCGAACTCGGCTGGCTGCTGCGCGCCCGCCAGATCGCCATGGACCCCGGCGTGATGTCCGGGCGATGGGTGCAGTTGCTCAGCTTTGCTGTGCTGGTCCAGCTGGCGATGATCTCGGTCGGCGTCTATGGCTCGGAAGCGCTGCGTTCCATGCGCTATGCCACCGCGCGCCTGATCGTGGCGACGAGCCTGGGCATCATCGCGCTGTCGGTGGTCTATTTCCTGCTGCCGGGGCGCACGCTGTGGCGTTCCAACCTGTTCTACGCGATGGGCATCGCGCTGGTGCTGCTGTTCTTCGTGCGCGCCGTGCTGGGCGGTGTGCTCGGCACTGCGCCGTTCCGCCGCCGCGTGCTGGTGCTCGGCGCGGGCGCCCGCGCGGAGCGGTTGCGCAAGCTGGCCGAGCGGCCCGAGGCTGGCTTCGTCATCGTCGGCTTCGTGGCCATGAGCGACCAGAAACCGGTGATCGAGGAAGCGATCAGCCGCACTGCGATCCACAACCTGACCCGCCATGTCGAAAACCTGAGCGTGGGCGAAGTGGTGCTCGCGCTGGAGGAACGCCGCAATGCGCTGCCCTTGCAGGATCTGCTGCGGATCAAGACCACGGGCGTCCACGTCAACGAGTTTTCCTCGTTTCTCGAACGCGAGACCGGGCGGATCGACCTCGATACGGTCAATCCCAGCTGGCTGATCTTTTCCGACGGGTTTTCGTCCGGGCGGATGGTGTCGAGCGTGATGAAGCGCCTGTTCGACGTGGCTGCGAGCGTGCTGCTGCTGCT
This sequence comes from Novosphingobium sp. KCTC 2891, assembly GCF_025938155.1. Lineage (GTDB taxonomy): Bacteria > Pseudomonadota > Alphaproteobacteria > Sphingomonadales > Sphingomonadaceae > Novosphingobium. The sequence continues at coordinate 505,081 of NZ_JAPCZG010000001.1, forward strand.
GGCGACCGCGCCGGTCGTTGTGCTGTTCGCGGTGCTGGTGAAGCTCGATAGCAAGGGGCCGGCGTTCTTCCGCCAGACCCGCGTGGGGCTGTACGGCGAGCCGTTCCACCTCATCAAGCTGCGTTCCATGCGGGTCGATGCCGAAGCGGCCGGGGCGCAGTGGGCTGCCGCCAACGATCCGCGCGTGACGCGCATCGGCCGCTTCATCCGCAAGGTCCGTATCGACGAACTGCCACAGGCCTGGACGGTGCTGAAAGGCCAGATGAGCTTTGTCGGCCCGCGCCCGGAACGCCCCGAGTTCGTCTCCAGCCTTGAGGACGAGCTGCCCTATTACGCAGAGCGGCACATGGTGAAGCCTGGCATCACAGGCTGGGCGCAGATCAACTATCCCTACGGGGCCTCGATCGAGGATTCGCGCAACAAGCTCGAATACGATCTCTATTACGCCAAGAACTATTCTCCCTTCCTCGACCTGATCATCCTGCTGCAGACGCTGCGCGTGGTGATCTGGCACGAGGGGGCGCGCTGAGGAGCGGGGCGATGCTCAATCCGCTTGGCTGGGCCGGCTTCGGTCAATGGACCTTTCTCCTCGCCGCATTCGGGGCGATGCTGCTGGCCGTCTGGCTGAGCGACCGGCGCCGGCGCGGCAAGCACGGCAGCCGGGCCGAAATCGCCGCGCTGGTGCTGACGGCGCTGTGGTCGCTGCTGGCGGCGGGCGTGGGGCAACTGTTCCTCGTCACCCAGATCGGCGAGGTCATGCGCAACCTGGGCTGGCTGCTCGTCGTCTACGCGCTGTTCGCGCGCGACGGGCGCCATGAGAGCGTCGGTCCTGTGCGGCCGGTGCTGGTCGTGCTGGCGCTGCTCGAACTGTTCCAGCCCGTGCTGCTGGTGCTCAACGTGCGCTTTACCGGCGTGGCATCGGCGCAGACGTTGATTTTCCAGATGTCGGTGATGTTCCGGCTGTTGCTCGTCACCGGCGCGCTGGTGCTGGTTCACAATCTCTATGCCGGGGCGATGAGCGCGCAGCGCGGCGCGGTGCGCTGGATCTGCGCGGCGCTGGCGCTCGTCTGGGGCTACGATCTCAATTATTATACCATCGCCTACCTGGGCAGTCAGGTGCCGGCGGAAATGGCGGCCCTGCGCGGGCTGGCCGATCTGCTGGCGGTGATGCTGCTGACGGTGGGCGCGCTGCGCGGCCAGTCGAGCTTGCGCTTCTCGCCTTCGCGCACGGTGGCGTTCCAGTCGCTGTCGCTGCTGGTGATCGGCGGCTACATGATCGTGATGGTCGCGGCGGCGCAGTCGCTGGCGTGGCTGGGCGGCAATGTCAGCCAGCTGGCGCAGATGGGCTTCGCCTTTGCTACCACGATCGTGATCATCGCGCTGGTCCCCTCGCGCCGGCTGCGCGGCTATCTGAATGTCATGCTGGCCAAGCATTTCTTCCAGCACCGCTACGACTACCGCGCCGAATGGCTGCGCTTCACCCGCACGGTCGGGCGCGGCGGCGCCGGTGCGACGCCGCTCCACGACCGCGTGGTGCAGGCCGTGGCAGACATCACCGACAGCGCGCGCGGGCTGCTGCTGGTCCCGGGCGAGCAAGGGGAACTGGTGCTGGCCGCCCGCTGGCAGTGGCCGACGCTGGAAGTTCCGGCAGAGGCGATGGCCGCGCGTAGCGCCGCCTTCTTCGAGCGGCGCGGCTTCATCGTCGATCTGGACGAGATCCGCGCCGGCATAGACCATGAAGGCGAATCCGCGCTGATGCCCGGCTGGATGATCGGCGAGGACGGCATCTGGGCGCTCGTGCCTTTGCTCCATTTCGACCGGCTGGTGGGGCTGGTCGTGCTGGGCCACCCGCCGCTGGCGCGAAAGCTGGACTGGGAGGATTTCGACCTGCTGCGCGTGGTGGGGCAGCAGCTGGCGAGCTATCTGGCCGAGCACAACGGCCAGGTCGCGCTGCTGGAAGCGAGCCGCTTCGACGAGTTCAACCGCCGCATCGCCTTCGTGATGCACGATATCAAGAACCTCGCCAGCCAGCTCGCGCTGCTTTCGCGCAATGCCGAGCGCCATGCCGACAATCCCGAGTTCCGCAAGGATATGCTGGTGACGCTGCGCAATGCGGCGGACAAGCTCAACGCGCTGCTGGCACGCCTCTCGCGCTATGGTGCCGGCAATACCGAGCAACTGGAGGAAGTGGATGGGGCTCACGTCGTCCGCGCCATCGCCGCGCGCTATGAGCCGGCGATGAAGGACGGCCCGGTCGACGGTCCGCGGGTCTATGTGACCGATGCGCAGCCGTGCAAGGTGCTGGCCAACCGCGAGACGCTGGAGCAGGTGCTGCTCCACCTCGTTCAGAACGCCATCGACGCCAGCCCGCCGGGCATGGCGGTGTTCCTCCAGACGCGCAGCGAAGGCCTGTCAGGCTATGTCGAGGTGATCGACACCGGTTCCGGCATGAGCGCCGATTTCGTGCGCAACCGCCTGTTCAAGCCCTTCGTCTCGACCAAGGCGGGCGGCTTCGGCATCGGCGCGTTCGAGGCGCGCGAACTGGTGACCGCGATGCGCGGACGGCTCGACGTGGAAAGCCGCGAAGGGCTGGGCAGCCGCTTCACCGTGCGCCTGCCGCTGGCGGCGACCGCGAACCTCATTGAAACCCTGAGCGGGCCGGATGGCCCGGATGACAAGAAGAAGGTGGCCTGATGTCGGATGAGCGCCCCAAGGTGCTGCCAAAGCTGCTGATCGTCGAGGACGATCCCGGCCTGCAGGCTCAGTTGAAGTGGGCTTACGAGGATTTCGAAGTGTTCATCGCCGGGGATCGCTCGAGCGCGCTCGCGCTGCTGCGATCGGAGGAGCCGGCGGTCGTGACGCTCGACCTTGGCCTGCCGCCCGATCCCGATGGCACCAGCGAGGGCTTTGCCGTGCTGGACGAGATCATGGCGCTCAAGCCCGATACCAAGGTGGTCGTCGCTTCCGGCCATGGTGCGCGGGAAAGCGCGCTGCGGGCGATCGGGCAGGGGGCCTACGACTTCTATCAGAAGCCCATCGACATCGACGCGCTGGGCCTGATCGTGCGGCGCGCGCTGCACCTGCACCGCATCGAGGCGGAGAACCGCCAGCTGGCCGAACGCGCGCCGGCGGACAACCGCGTGCTGGGCCGGCTCGTCACCGCCGCGCCGGAAATGGTCAAGGTGGCGCGCACCATCGAGCGTGTCGCCAATACCAACGTCTCGGTCATGCTGTTGGGCGCGAGCGGCACCGGCAAGGAACTGCTGGCGCGCGGCGTGCACGAATCCTCGCAGCGTGCGAAGGGCGCCTTCGTGGCGATCAACTGCGCCGCGATCCCCGAGAACCTGCTGGAAAGCGAGCTGTTCGGGCATGAGAAGGGCGCCTTCACCGGCGCGGTCAAGACCACCGAGGGCAAGATCGAACAGGCCAGCGGCGGGACGCTGTTCCTCGACGAAGTGGGCGACATTCCGCTGCAGTTGCAGGTGAAGCTGCTGCGGTTCCTGCAAGAGCGCACCATCGAGCGCATCGGCGGCCGCCGCTCGATCGAAGTCGATACGCGCATCGTCTGCGCGACGCACCAGAACCTCGACGCCATGATTGCCGATGGCCGCTTCCGCGAGGATCTCTACTATCGTCTCGCCGAGATCGTGGTGAAGATCCCGAGCCTTGCCGAACGTCCGGGTGATGCCACGCTGCTGGCCAAGGCATTCCTGTCGCGCTTCGCGGCGGAGATGAACCCGCAGGTCAAGGGCTTCGCGCCCGATGCGTTGGCTGCCATCGACGGCTGGGCCTGGCCCGGCAACGTGCGCGAGCTTGAAAACCGGGTGAAGCGCGCGGTGATCATGGCCGATGCGAAGCTGGTGTCCGCTGCCGATCTCGATCTGGGCGACACCGGGGGCGAGGCGGAGAACCCGCTGAACCTCAAGTCCGCGCGCGAGGCGGCCGACCGCAAGGTCATCCGGCACGCACTGGCCCGCAGCGAGGGCAACATTTCCGGCACCGCGCGCCTGCTCGGGATCAGCCGGCCGACACTTTATGACCTGCTCAAGCAATACGACCTGCAAAGTTAGGACCGGCTTTGTCCTTGCCGGGCTGACGCTGGCGGCGCTGTTCGCGTTGCCGGCCAGCGGCGGGGACACGCGCCTTGACGGCGCGCGGGCGGCGGCGCGCGCGGCGCTGGAGCGGCGCGATCCGATCGCGGCTGAAGTGGTGCTGCGCAAGGCTGTCGATGGCGGCCTGCCGCTGGATGCGGTGCGCGCGCAGCTGGGCGAGGCGCTGCTTCGGCAGGGCGAACGCGCAGAGGCGCGGCGCGTGCTGGGCGGGGGCGCCTTCACGCCGGACAGCGCCGGGCTGGGCTGGCGCGTGCGCGGGCAGCTTGAACTGGCCGAAGGCAACCTTGGCGGTGCGGCGCAGGCCTTCGACCGCGCGCTGGAAGTGATCCCCGGCGATGCCGACCTCTGGACCGAGATCGCCTCGCTGCGGTTTTCGGGCGGGGAACAGGCGCAGGCGGTGGCGGCGGCGGCGCACGCGGTGGAACTCGATCCGGCGAACCCGCGCGCGCTGGCGCTGCGCGGGATGCTGATCCGCGAACAGTTCGGGCTGGTCGCCTCCCTGCCATGGTTCGAGGCCGCGCTGCATATCCGTCCGGATGATCCGGGGCTGCTCGCCGAATACGCCGCCACGCTGGGCGATATGGGCGAATACCGCGCAATGCTGATCGTCTGCCGCAAGATCGCGCAGGTCGATCCGAAGAATCCCCGGCCGTTCTTCCTCCAGGCGGTGCTGGCTGCGCGCGCGGGCAAGACCGATCTGGCCCGGGCCATCCTGCTCAAGACCGGCACCGCGCTGCGCGATGTGCCGGCCGCGATCCTGCTCAACGGCGTGCTCGAATATCGCTCGGGCAACGTCAATCTGGCGGTGGAGCATTTCGACCGGCTGGTCCGGCTCCAGCCCGAGAACATGCAGGGGCGCGCCTTGCTGGCCCGGGCGCTGGAGCGGATGGGCGATGTTCGCCAGGTGGCGCGTCGCTTCGACGCCGATGCGCACGCGCCTTATGCCAGCCCCTATCTGCTGGCGACGGTGGGGCAGGCGTGGATACGGCTTGGCGACCGGTCACGGGGGGCGGTGTTGCTCGATCGGGCGCGCCTTTCCGGACAACGGCCGCCGCTGGCGCTGCGCCCGGACCAGCCGCTCGGCGCGCTCGCGCTGCGCTATGCCGAGGCGCCGCAACGCGCGGCCGTGGCGGTGCCCTATATCCGGGGTCTGCTCGCCGCCGGTCAGCGCGACGCGGCGCAGGACGTGGCCGACCGGCTGCGCGACGCCAATGCCGGCGCGGCCGAGGCGCACCTGCTGGCGGGCGACGTCCGCATCGTGCGGGGGGATGTCGCGGGTGCCCTTGCCGATTACGAGGACGGCGCAGCGATCCGCTTCAACGAGCCGGTCCTGCGGCGGATGGACGCGGCATTGCGTGCGCTTGGCCGCCATGACGAGGCTGATGGCATGACTTCGCGCTATCTCGCGCAGAACCCGTCGAGCATTGCCGCGATGAAGTTGCTCGCTGCCGCCTGGAGCGATCCGGAGCGACAGGATGCCCGCGCAAGACTGGCCGATGCGCTCGCCGCGCGGGGGCAGGTCGCCTACGCCCGCTGATCGTTTTCGGCTCGACAGCGCCGCCCCGGCGCGGCTAAGTCCTTTTCAATCGATCAATTAAAAATGGGGGATGCCGCCATGGCGGGCGCACTCGAAGGCCTTACTGTTCTGGAATTCGCGGGCATCGGACCCGGCCCGTTCACCTGCATGATGCTGGCCGACCACGGCGCCAAGGTGATTCGCATCGAACGTCCGGGCAGCCCCGGCCGCCACGGCGATGCCGGGCAGCGCGACATCCTCAACCGCAACCGCGTCCGCGTGGAACTGGACCTCAAGGATCCGGCGGCCATCGCGCGCATCCGGGAACTGGTGAAGGACGCCGATGCGATCGTCGAAGGCTATCGCCCCGGCGTGATGGAGCGGCTGGGGCTTGGCCCCGAAGTGCTGCTCGCCGACAATCCGAAGCTCGTCTACGGCCGCATGACCGGCTGGGGCCAGGAAGGCCCGATGGCGCCGCTCGCCGGGCATGACATCAACTACATCGCGCTGTCGGGCGCGCTCCACACGTATGGCCAGGCCGGCGGCAAGCCGCAGTTCCCGGTCAATGCCGTGGGCGATTTCGGCGGCGGTGGGATGCTGCTGGCGTTCGGCGTGATGGCGGCGGTGTTCTCGGCCCAGCGCACCGGCAAGGGCCAGGTGATCGACGCGGCGATGGTCGATGGCGCAGCGATCCTGTCGGGCATGACCTGGACGTTCTATGGCAACGGCACGTGGAAGGATGAACGCGGCACCAACCTGCTCGACGGCGGTGCGCACTTCTACGACACCTACGAGACGTCCGACGGCAAGTGGATCTCGCTCGGTTCGATCGAGCCGCAGTTCTACGCGCTGCTCATGGAAAAGACCGGGCTGAAGGACGATGCGCAGTTCCAGCGCCAGATGGACGCCTCCCAGTGGCCGGAGCTGAAGGACCGCATCGCCGCGCTGATCAAGACCAAGACGCGCGACGAATGGTGCGCGATCATGGACGGGACCGACATCTGCTTTGCGCCGGTGCTCAGCCTCGCCGAAGCGCCGTCGCACCCGCACAACACCGCGCGCGGCACTTTCACCACGGTGGACGGCATGGTCCAGCCGCGGCCCGCACCGCGCTTCCTTGGCACGCCCGCGCCCGAGCCGAAGCTGGCCAGCACGCCGCTCGACTGAACCGCCGCACGAACGCTCGAATGAAAAGGGCCGGGAAGCAATTCCCGGCCCTTTTTCCGTTCAGTCGGCGCGAACCGCAGCCTCGATTTCGCCATCGGGAAATTTGCGCTTGTGCCGCACCGACCACCACAGCGAGGCCGCGATCAGCAGCGCGCCGATCAGGCCGGTCACGGTCTCGGGAACCTCGTAGCGGGCAGAGGCCAGCATGATCCCGCCCAGCGCGATGATCGCCCAGAACGCGCCATGTTCAAGATAGCGGTATTCCGAAAGCGTACCGCGCTGCACCAGCAGGATGGTCATCGATCGGACGAACATCGCACCGATCGACAGGCCCAGTGCGATCACGATCATGTTGTTCGACAGGGCGAACGCGCCGATCACGCCGTCGAAGCTGAACGAGGCGTCGAGCACGTTGAGGTAGAGGAACCCGCCGAGGCCGGAGCGCACCACCGCGCCGGCGGCCTTCTGCGCCTCGTCGCGCATCTCCAGCACCGTGCCGATGGCTTCCACCGCGATGAACGCGACGATGCCCAGCGCGCCCGAAACCATGAAGGTCAGCGCTTCATACTCCGGCAGCAGCAGCGAAACGCCGTAGAGCGCCAGCAGCAGCAGCGCGATTTCAGCGGCCTTCACGTTCGAGACGAGCGACAGCTTTTCCTCGATCCAGTCGATCCAGTGGATGTCCTTCTCGTCGTCGAAGAAGAACGACAGGCCCACCATCGCCAGGAACGCGCCGCCGAAGCCGGCGATGCCGATATGTGCGCCGCTCACGATTTCCTCGTAGCGGGCCGGATCGCGCAGCGAGAGTTGCAGTGCTTCGACGGGGCCGATGCCCGCCGCGATTGCCACGATCGCCAGCGGAAACACGATACGCATCCCGAACACGGCGATTACCATGCCCCAGGTAAGGAAACGCTTCTGCCAGACCTCGTCCATCTCTTCGAGCACCGAGGCGTTGACCACCGCGTTGTCGAACGAGAGCGAGATTTCCAGCACCGACAGCACCAGCACGATCCACACCAGCGACAGCGTCGCCGCGGCAGAATGCGTCTGCCACCAGCCATAGGCCACCGCCAGCACAAGGCAGGCGAAGGTGAAGAGGAGAGATCCCTTGAAGTTCTGCAGCAACGCGCGTGTCCTGAAATGACGGTCCGCGCCGGCCCTTAGCCGTCGCCGCCCGGCAGCGCAAAGCCGCAAACCGGCAAAGGTTCCGTGTGCCGGCCTATTTCGGGCTGCGGGGCTGGTAGGTCTGCTCGATCCCCGGGAAGGTTCGCGCGCGCACTTCTTCGGCATATTGGGCTGCGGCGCCCGAAATGACCCCGGCGATATTCTCGTAGATCTTCACGAAGCGCGGCACGCGCTCGAACATCCCCAGCATGTCCTCCGTGACCAGCACCTGCCCGTCGCACTGGGCCGAAGCGCCGATGCCGATGGTGGGGCAGGCAACGGCCCTGGTGATCTCGATCGCGATGGGTTCGACCACGCCTTCGATCACGATGGCGAAGGCGCCGGCATCGGCCAGTGCACGGGCATCGCCCACGATCTTGGCGGCCTCGGCCTCGCTGCGCCCGCGTGCATTGTAGCCACCCAGCACGTTGACCGCCTGCGGGGTGAGGCCGATGTGGCCCATGACCGGGATCCCGCGCTGCGACAGAAACGTCACGGTCTGGGCCATGGCCTCGCCGCCTTCCAGCTTCACGGCCGCGCAGCCGGTGTCCTTGAGCAGGCGGCTGGCGTTGGTGAACGCCTGTTCGGGCGAGGCTTCGTAGCTGCCGAACGGCATGTCGACCACCACGGCCGCGTGATACGATCCGCGCACGACCGCCGCGCCGTGGGCGGCCATCATGTCGAGCGTGACGGGGACGCTGGAGGGCAGGCCGTAGATCACCTGGCCCAGCGAGTCTCCCACCAGCAGCAGGTCGCAATGCGCGTCGAGAAGCTGGGCCTGCCGTGCGGTGTAGGCGGTCAGCATGACCACCGGTTCCTCGGTCACGCCGTCCTTCTTGCGCTGTCGGATCGCGGGGATCGTCAGGCGCTTCATCGGCGCGGGCGTGGGGTTGGCGCGGCTGGTGGCGGTGTCGAGCTGGAACGTCGTGGACATCGGGCCTCTCTCCTCGGGCCGCAAGCTTCTAACCCATCGGCGGAAACCCGCAAGCGGCGCGGTGATATGGCGCAAGGCTGGGGAAAAAGCGCTTTGCGGCAGGGTGGCTTGTCGCTAGCTTCCCCGGTCATAACCTGGTTACCGGTGCAACGACCGCAAGGGGGCGGGCTGTTGCGCCGCCCCGCGTTCGGGAGAAATGCATGTTCGGTCGCGTCAAACCACTCGACGCCATACTTGCCACAGCCGAGAAGAAATCGCTGCACCGCTCGCTCGGGCCTGTGCAGCTGACGCTTCTTGGCGTTGGCGCCATCATCGGCACGGGTATCTTCGTGCTGACCGCCGCCGCCGCGCAAAAGGCCGGCCCCGGCATGATGTGGAGCTTCATGATCGCCGGCTTTGTCTGCGCGGTCGCGGCGCTTTGTTACTCGGAACTGGCCTCGATGGTGCCGGTTTCGGGGTCTGCCTACACCTATACGTACGCCGTTGTCGGCGAATTGCTGGCCTGGATGGTCGGCTGGGCCCTCATCCTTGAATATGCCGTCGCAGCTTCCGCCGTTTCGGTGGGGTGGTCGGGCTATTTCATGGGCCTGCTCAAAAGCCTGACAGGCTTTGAGCTGCCAGCCATGCTGAAATCCGGGCCGACCTGGAGCATGAACGGCATGCTCCCTCATGCCGATTTCAGCGCCGGACTGATCAACGTGCCGGCGATCTTCGTCGCGCTCGCCGTCACCGCGCTGCTGGTGCGCGGGACCAAGGAAAGCGCCACCTTCAACGCGGTGCTGGTCGCGATCAAGGTTGCGGCGCTGACCATGTTCATCTTCCTGACGCTGCCCGCGATGGACCGCGCCCACTTCGTGCCGTTCGCGCCCAATGGCTGGTTCGGCCCGGCCGGCACTTCCGGCATGGGCATCGTCGGCGCGGCATCGTCGATCTTCTTCGCCTATGTCGGCTTCGACGCAGTCTCGACTGCGGCGGAGGAAACCAAGAATCCGCAGCGCAATGTGCCGATTGGCCTGATCGGCAGCCTTGCGCTGTGCACCGTGTTCTACCTGCTGGTGGCTTCGGGCGCGATCGGTGCGATCGGCGCGCAGCCTACCGCGATCGGCGTGGCGCCCGGCTCGGCCGAGTTCACCCAGCAGTGCGCTGCGCTTGTCGCGCAGGGCAAGGAACCGCTGGTCTGCTCGAACGAAGCGCTCGCGCACGTCCTGCGCGCGATCAACTACTCGTGGGCGGGCGATCTGATCGGCCTTGCCGCCAACCTGGCGCTGCCCTCGGTGATCCTGATGATGATGTTCGGTCAGACCCGCATCTTCTTCGTCATGGCGCGCGACGGGCTTCTGCCGGAAAAGCTCGCCAGCGTTCATCCCAAGTGGAAGACGCCGCACATCGTCACGATGGTGACGGGCGTGTTCGTTGCCATCGCGGCGGCGCTGCTGCCGGTGGGCCAGCTGGCCGACATCTCGAACTCGGGCACGCTGTTCGCGTTTTTCATGGTCGCGCTGGCGGTGCTGATCCTGCGTGTGCGCGATCCGCATCGGGTCCGCCCGTTCCGCACGCCGCTCGTCTGGCTGATCGGCCCGATTGCTGCAGCGGGCTGCGTGTTCCTGTTCTTCAACCTGCCGTTTGAAGCGATGATCGTGCTGCCCGTGTGGGGCGCGATCGGGCTGGTGTTCTACTTCGCCTATGGCTTCCGCATGAGCCATGTCGGGCGCGGCCTGGTCGAAGTTCACGAAGAGGACAGCGACGCTCCGCCCCAGCCGGTGCCGCCGATCGCCTGATCCGGCATTCGGGCAAAAAAGGGGGCGCCTCCCGTGCGGGAGGCGCCCCCTTTTCGTTTCCGCTTAGAGCGTCGTCTGGGCGAAGCCGCCCTTGATCGTGTCGGTCACGTCCATGCCCAGCGCCATCTTCACGGTGTTGAGCGCGCCCACTTCGCCCGCCCAGATCGAGGCCTTGCCCAGATCCATGCGCATGAGCAGCAGGTCCGGATCGTCCTTGCCGCCCGGAAACCACGCCTCGACGAAGTTGTTCCATTCCTTGTCGAGCCGTTCGCGACTGGTTTCCTCCACCAGCGTGCCGGTAAAGCGCGCGAAAAGATCGTGCCCCTTGCTGGCGAAGGTCGCCGTGGCGGGACCCATCGCAGCGAAATGGTTGTTGCGGCTGGTGAAGAACCAGATCGCGTGCGCGGCGTCCTTGTCGAGCTGCGCGGTCATCGGCGCGGCCGATTCCGCATCCTTGTCGAGTTGCAGCATCACATAGGGCGACGCATCGAGCGCCTTCCAGAACTTGTCCTTCAGTTCCTGCGGATCGCCTTGGTCATATTTCATCGTTCAAGTCCTGTTGAGAGGAGGGATGTCTGCCGAACGGCTGCGCGGCGGCACTGGTTCCGCCGCATCACACCGGCGGTGTGACCAGCGCGCTTGCCGTCATCGCGTCGAGCACGTCCTGCCGGTCCTCGGGCGCGCGGCCCGACAGGAAATCGAGCAGGTCGGTCTTGAGCCGTTCGGTATGCGTGGCAAACAACCCGTGCGGCGCGCCGTCGTATTCCAGCAGCGTGGCATGGGGCACCGCGCGCACCACGGCGCGGGCGGTCGCCTCGATCGGCACGGTCTTGTCCGCCGTGCCATGGATCACCAGCGTGGGCAGGCGGAACGCGGCAAGATCGGGGCGGAAATCCGTGCTGGCAAACGCCCTGGCGGCCAGCAGCGTGGGACGCAGGCCGGCCATCATCGCGGTTGCCCACGAAAGTTGGAGCATTTCGTCGCTGACCGGGTGGCTCAGCAGGCCCACGCCGAAGAAGTCCTTGAAGAAGCCGGTCATGAACTTCGCCCGATCCTGCACCATCCCCTCGGTCATTGCGTCAAACGTCTCCTGGGGGACGCCCTCGGGGTTGTCGTCGGTTCGGGCCATCAATGGCACCACCGACGATACCAGGACCGCGCGCGACACGCCCTGGCCACCGTGGCGGGAGAGATAGCGCGCGACTTCGCCGCCACCCATCGAGAAACCCACCAGCGCGGCATCCTGCGTTGCGCCCAAGGCCTGCATCACGTCGGCCAGATCGTCTGCAAACGTGTCATAGTCGTATCCGCCCGAAGGCTGGTCCGACCGGCCAAAGCCGCGCCTGTCATAGGCGATCGCTCGAAAGCCCGCCTCGGCGAGCGCATGGCTGACCGGATCCCATGAATCGCCCGACAGGGGCCAGCCGTGAATGAGGATGACCGGCGGCCCTTCGCCCCACGATTTTACAGAGAGCCTCGTCCCGTCGCGGGTCTCGATCATCGGCATGGCATCAATTCTCCACAGTCCCTCCCGCATCATGGCAACCGGTGCCGCCAACGCCGGTTCCGCCGGTTTCTGCCCCCTTGCGTCTTGTCCGGCAGAAAGAGGGCTGGCCCGATGCAGTATTGGAACATATAAAGAACGAATGACGCAGAAAACCGTGATGGAGCGACTCGAGATCCTGGCCGATGCGGCGAAATACGACGCATCCTGCGCCTCGTCGGGCACGGCCAAGCGCAACAGCAAGGGTGGCAAGGGTATCGGTTCGACCGAGGGGATGGGGATCTGCCACGCCTATGCGCCGGACGGGCGCTGCATTTCGCTGCTGAAGATCCTGCTGACCAACCACTGCGTGTTCGACTGCCACTATTGCATCAACCGCAAGAGCTCGAACACGCGGCGCGCCCGCTTCACCCCGCAGGAGGTGGTGGACCTCACGCTGGCCTTCTACCGCCGCAACTACATCGAAGGGCTGTTTCTGTCCTCGGGCATCGTCAAGAACGCCAGCCACACGATGGAGCAGCTGATCGAGGTGGCCCGCATTCTGCGCGAGGAGCACGATTTTCGCGGCTACATCCATCTCAAGACCATCCCCGAAGCGGACCCTGAACTGGTGGCGCGCGCCGGGCTTTGGGCTGATCGCGTCTCGATCAATGTCGAGCTTCCCACGGTCGCCGGGCTGACCCGGCTCGCGCCGGACAAGTCGGCCACCCAGATCGAAGGCGCCATGGGCACGCTGAAATCCGCCATTGTCGAGGCGAAGGACGCGCGGAGGCGGTTCCGGTCCGCGCCAAAGTTCGCGCCCGGCGGGCAATCGACGCAGATGATCGTCGGCGCGGACGCCGCCAGCGATGCCGACATCGTCGGGCGCGCCAGCGCGCTCTACGGCCGTTTCGGCCTGCGGCGGGTCTATTATTCCGCGTTCAGCCCCATTCCCGATGCCAGTGCGGTCCTGCCGCTCCAGCGCCCGCCGCTGATCCGCGAGCATCGGCTCTACCAGTCCGACTGGCTGATGCGCTTCTATGGATATGCCCCGCAGGAGGTGCAGCAGGCGGCGGACGACAAGGGAATGCTGCCGCTCAACATGGATCCCAAGCTCGCCTGGGCGCTGAAGTTCCGCGATGTGTTCCCGGTCGATCTCAACCGCGCCGCGCGCGAGCAACTGCTGCGCGTGCCGGGGCTGGGGGTGCGGGCGGTGAACGCGATCCTTGGCGCGCGCCGGCTGCGGCGGCTGCGGCTGGAAGACGTCGCCCGGTTGACCGTCTCGCTGGCGAAGGTCCGGCCCTTCATCGTCACCGCCGACTGGCGACCGACGCTGCTGACCGATCGCAGCGACCTGCAGGCGCTGGTCGCGCCGAAGCGGGCGGAGCAACTGGAACTGTTCTCGGCATGATCCCGGCGCGCGATCACGGGTCCGGTTCCGCGCCCGGTTCCGGGTGGGTGGTTTCGCTGGCCGCGCCCGACGATTTCGACGGCTGGCGCGAAGTCGCGCGGCAGCTGCTCCGGGCGGCGATTCCGCCGGAGCAGGTGCGGTGGGAAGCACCCGGCGGGGAGGGGGCGGACCTGTTCGCGGCTGCCGCGCGCCCCTTGCCCGTCCCGCCGGCCGATGCGCCGCAGCCGCGTGTCTCGCGGGCGTTCGTGCAGATGGCGCAAAGCGCGATCCTTCATGGCGATAGCGCCCGCTTCGCCTTGCTCTATCGCCTGCTGTGGCGACTGCAATCGTGCCCCCGGCTGATGGAGGACGCCGCCGATCCGGACGTGCGGCACATCGATCGGCTTGCGCGGACGGTGCGGCGCGACATTCACAAGATGCGCGCGTTCCTGCGGTTCCGCGTGGTCGAGGAGGCCGACGGGCAGGAGCGCTACGTTGCCTGGTTCGAGCCGGAGCATCACATCCTGCGGGCCAATGCCGGGGTCTTCGTGCGCCGCTTCACGCAAATGCGCTGGTCCATCCTGACGCCGCAGGGGGCACTGCACTGGGACGGGGAGATCCTGCGCGAAGGTCCACCGGCCCAGCGCAGCGATGCCCCGTCGGGCGATCCCACCGAGGACCTGTGGCGAAAATACTATGCATCGACTTTCAATCCCGCGCGTTTGAAAGTCGGGGCAATGCTCAAGGAAATGCCCCGGAAATACTGGAAGAACATGCCCGAGGCGGCGCTCATCCCCGAGCTGGTCGCCGGGGCTCAGGCGCGCGAGGCGAGGATGGTGGAAGCGGGATCGCAAGCATTCGGGGAACGCCCGGCGAGCCTGGCGGAGGTCGCAAGCGCCATCGCGGCCTGCCGCCGCTGCGCGATTGGCTGCAACGGCACGAGCGCCGTGCCGGGCGAGGGGCCGCGCAAGGCGCGGCTGATGATCGTGGGGGAACAGCCGGGGGACATGGAGGAGCAGGCCGGGCGGCCGTTCATCGGCCCGGCGGGGCAGTTGCTCAGGGCGCACCTGAACGACACCGGGCTGGACGTGAACGCGGCCTACGTCACCAACGCCGTCAAGCATTTCAAGTTCGCGATGACCGGCAAGCGCCGACTGCACCAGTCACCCACCGCGGGGGAAATCGACACCTGCCGCTGGTGGGTGGAAAGCGAGCGCGCGCTTGTGCAGCCACGCCTGATCCTTGCACTCGGCGCCAGCGCGGCACGCGCCATGCTGGGCCGGACGGTGAGCGTCCAGAAGGAGCGCGGCCGGCCCCACCGCCTTGAAGACGGCACGGAACTGTGGATCACCACGCATCCCAGCTACCTGTTGCGCCTGAAAGACGACGGCCGGCAGGAAGGGGGGCGGCAGATCGAGGAAGCGCGCTTCCGGGACGATCTGCGCGCCGTTGCCGCGCGCCTGCGTGAACTGGCCTGACGGGCCGTCAGGTGCGCAGGCGTTCGATCCCCTGCGCCAGCGCGACGTAGAGCTTGCCCATGTCCGACGACAGCAGCGTCACGCCCAGCGCGTTGCCGTCGCGCGTGGACAGCAGCTGGCGCAGCATCGATTCGAAATCATGGATGAACCGGTTGACGTGCTCGCGGAACTCGGTGTCGCTTTCGTAAAGCTGCTGGACCGCCTTCGCCTCGTTGTTTTCGAGCAGTGAGACCGCGCGGCGGGTGAAGATGCCCCGGTCGCCGCGCAGGTAGGAGGCCCAGGCGGTTTCCGAAACGTCGGCCGACAGCACCTTGGCGATGTCGATGGCGGTCGAATTGAGCGATTCGGTGATGAGTGCGGTGCGGCGGGCGAAGTCGTTGTCGACCTGCTCCTCGGCCCGCTCGCGCGCGCGGCTGACGCGGTTTTCGAGATTGCCGGCCAGTTCGTCCACCTTGGCCAGCTGATCGCGCATCTGGAGTGCGGTTTCGCGGGCAGAGGACGCCGCCGTGTCGATGGCTTCCTCCAGCCGCGCCACCAGTTCCGCCCCGCGCCCCTGCAGCACGCGCATGATCGCGGCGTTGCTTTCCTCGCCGAAGCGCTCGGCCAGTGCCTCGATCTCGCCTGCGGTGCCGTCCTTGAGCGCGCTGCCCGCGCTGGCGGCGGCTTCGGTCAGCTGGGTGATGGCGCCGGAAAGGCGGCCGTCGATGTCCTGTGACAGCGCATCGCTGTCACGCCGGGCAGCGGCAAGCACGTCACGCAGTGCACCAAGGCGGGCTTCCTGCTCGGCCGCGCGGGTGGAGAACGCTTCCTGCAATTGCGTCAGATCCTCCGCGATCCCGCCCACGTCGCCGCGTGCCGCGCTCATCCGTTCGGACAGCGTGCGCCCGGTGTCGCCCGCTTCGCGCAGCGTGTCGCGCAGGGCGAAGACGCGGTCCTCGATCTTGTGCAGGCCCGCCTCGGTGCTGCGCAGCGCCTCGGGGATCTGGGTGCGCGTATGGTCGCCGCCGGCGCGGATCAGTTCGAGCAGGCGGACGGCCGATTCGGTGAGTTCGCCGATCTGGAGGTCGGTGCCGGACAGCGCCTCGCGCATTTCCGCAAGCCGGCCGTTGAGCGTGCCCATCGCGCGTTCCACCGTGCCGGCGGTCTCGGCGCCCTGCTCGCCCGATGCGCGCAGCGTGGCGGAGAAGGCGGCAACGCGGTCGGCAATGGCATCGCAGTGGTTGCCAAGCAGGCGAGCGTCCTCAAGCTGGCGCTCGCGCTGGGCTTCCACCGCATGGTCGAGCTGCGCGAGCTTGCTGGCGAGCGCGTCGGCGGCTTCGGCACCGGCGGCGGCAATGGCGGCGCGGCGCTCGCCAATGGCCTTGTCCAGTTCTGCAAGGCGGCGCTGCAGCGCGTCGCGCTGGTCGGCAAAGCTGCTTTCCAGGCTGGCGCGGCGGCTGGAGAGATCGGCGTCGACGCGGCCGGCCTCTTCGCCAAGCCGGCGGGCGAGCGCGCCCGCGCCGTCCTCGAACGCGGCAAGCCGCTGGCGCGCGGCGGCGAGCAGCCCATCGTGGTCGCGCCCGATTTCCTCGATTGCCTGTCGCAGCGACTGGACCTGCGCGGCGGTGCGCTCGGACCATGCTTTCAGCGCGGCCTCTTCCTGGCTGTCGACCGTGCGCGCGAATTCTTCGCTTTCCTCGCGCAGGGCAAGGAAGCGGGCGTTGAGCGCGGCCAAGGCGGAGTCCTCGGCCTCACCGATGGCGGTGCGCTGGTCGGCCAGTTCCCGGGCCAGCGCGTCCGCGCGGCCGCGGATCGCGGCCAGCGCGGCGATTTCCTCGTGGTCGAGCCGTTCGCGGTGGCTGGCGACCTGCTGCTCCAGCGCATCGAACCGGTCCTTGGCGACCTGCCCGATCTGGCCCGAGGCCTCGCCGAAGCGGGCCAGCGCGGCATCGACGCGGTCGCGGATCTGGCCGACCTGCCGCTCGCTGGCGAGGCCGAATTCATTGAGCCGCTGGAACCCGGTGACGAGATCCTCGATCTGGACGTGCGCGGACCGGCCGGCGTTGGCGATGTTGTTGGTCACGTCCTTCGCCGCATTGGCGATCACCGGCAGCTGGCCGCGCAGCTTTTCCATGTTCTCGAGCGCGTGGCTGGCGACTTCGCCGATGCGGTCGATCTGCGCCCCATTGCCCGCGATCAAGTCCTGCAACCGGCCGGCAGAGCCGGACAGGCGGTCCACCGCGACGCGGCCGAGGGATTCGAGGTCGCGGCTCTGCGCGGCGATGAAGTCGCGCGCCAGCGACAGTTCGGTGTTGACCGAGACAAGGCGGGTTTCCAGCCGCTCGGATTCGAGCGCGAGCAGGCGCGCCGCATCGTTGAAGCGGGCCGTCTCGCGCCGGCTGCCGCGCATCACCAGCAGCAGCAGCACGCAGGCCAGCAGCACGGGCATCGTCCAGGTGGCGGCCAGCTGCGCGCCGTCGGCCGGCGTGATTCCTGCCGAAAACCGGCCCAGATTGGCCCACACGAAGAAGCCGCTCCACGCCGCGACGGCGAGCGCGCAGACCCATGGGGCGAGCGGCTGGCGCGCGGCCGGCAGGTCTTCGTCCGGTTGCGGATCGGCATCGACCGGCGCGAACGCGATTTCCTCCAGTTCGAGCACGGTTTCGGCAGCACTGCTTTCGCTTTGCCCGCCGTCTATCGGAATGATCCGCGATCCCCCATTCATTCCATCACCTTATCACGCTTCGGGGGCATCCATAAACCCCGCCTTAACCCGGATGCCGCCACGTTCATCGCATGGCCTATATCGGAGAGCAGATAGACGCGAACCTTTCCGCTGCGGCGGGGGATGACCCGGAACTGTTCCGGGCGCTGGGCCTGGCTTTTGCCGAAAGCGCGCGGCGCCAGCTCGACCTGCTCGAAAGATCCCGCTGTGATGGCAACTGGCACGTCGCCGCGTTGCGGCTGAAAAGCATTGCAGCCACGTTCCATGCGCCCGATCTGCTCGCATTGGCCGACGAAGCCGCCGATGGCGCGCCCGGTGATCCGGCGGTGCTGCGGCGCATCGCGCGCGTGCTGGCGGACTATCCGGTCTGAAGCCCATCATCGCCAGCCTGCCCCTTTCCGCGGCACGGCTTGGCAGCGACCGCCCCGCGCCCTACGATAAGCGGACAGGAGGCCGGTCCCTTTGCGTGTCGCACTACTTTCATCGCTCGAAGGCGCGGCCGGCGAGCCGCAGGCTCTGCGCGGCGGGTTGCTGGTGGGGGGACGATCCGTCCTGCGGCACCAGTTGGCGCTGGCGCTGGCCTTTGGCTGCCAGCGGATCGTCACCCTCGCCGAAACGCTGACCGGCGAACTCGTCGCCCTCCAGCAGATTGCCGAGGAACGCGGCGCGCGGTTTCATGTCGTGGCCAGCACGCGCGCGATCGTGCCGCTGGTTGCGCCAGAGGATGAATTGCTGGTGCTGTCCGACGGGCTGCTGGCGATGCCCGCTGATGCGCTGCGCCTGCTCGAGGAAGGACCGGCGATCCTGACCCTGCCGGTCGAGACCGGACTGGCCGCCGGGTTCGAGCGGATCGACATCAACCACGCCGCCGCCGGCGCGATGCGCCTGCCTGGCCGGATCGTGGCCGGGCTGGGCGAGCTTCCCTCCGAGTGGAATCCGGTCTCCGCGCTGCTGCGGCTGGCGGTGCAGGCGCGCGTCACCATGCGCGCCGTGCCGGGTGCGCTGCTGGACGAAGGCCGCTGGCGACTGCTGCGCAACGAGGCGGAAGCGCAGACGGCCGAGCCGGCATGGCTGCGGCTGCATATCGCATCGGACGACGACGGCGCGCCTTCGGGCTGGCTGGCGACGATTGCGGTGCGGTTGACCGGTTCCGCCATTCTTCACGCCGGTACGCGGCCGTGGGTGCTGATGCTGGCGGCGCTCGTCGCCGTGCTGCTGGGCCTGGGCGCGGGCTGGTTTGGCTGGATCGGGCTGGGCCTGCTGCTGGCCGGGGTGGCCACGGTAGCCGCGCGGGTCAGTGCGTTGCTGGCGCGGATCGAGCGCAATGCGCTGTTGGCGCGGGCAGGGCGCTTTGCGCTGGATGGCGCGTTTGGCTGGATTCAGGACGCCGCCATCGTCACGCTGTGCGCGTGGCGCAGCGACATTCCCAAGGCACCGGGCATTCCCTGGGGGCTGGCATGGTTTGCGCCGCTGGTGCTGATGCTGGGGCTTCGGCTGCTGGGGTGGGTGGTACCGCCGGGACGCGTCGCGGCCTGGCTGGGCGACAGGCTGGCGGTCGGTGCGGCGCTGGCGTTCCTGAGCGCAACGGTGTCGTTCGATCTGGGCGTGCGCGTCGTGGTGGTCATGCTGATGGCGGCGGGGCTGGCGGCGGCGCGAAAGGCCCGGATCGGACATAGCCTTGATGGACCGCAAGATGGACAGGGTCCTAACCACGCATTAACCAGCAGGGCATAAGAGCATGGTATGGCACAACCCGCACCTTCCGGCAGCGCGCAGAGCGCAATCGAGGCCCTGCTGAAGGAAGACCTCGCCGCCGCCGACGCGGTGATGGCCAACAATGGGCCGATTCTGCGCCATCTCCTGCGCAGCGACGACAATTCGATCTTCAGCGACGAGATCATCGCGCGGGTGCGCGGGATGTTCCAGGACATCGCCCGCCAGCTCATCATTGCGCTGGCAGAAGCCGCCGGGCACTCCGATCCCCAGGGCTGGGCGCACAATGCGGCCGATGAACTGGCCGATCTTCTGGCCGAGCAGCCCGCGTTTCTTGCGCACCTCCACACGCTTTCGCTGGAATGGCAGCTGACCGAGCGTTTGCAGGGCCGCCTTACGCTCGATCCGGTGCTGCCGCCGCTGCTCCAGGCGCGGATCGCCGCGGCCGAGCCGGACGTTGCCGCCACCGCGATGAACCTGCTCGCCGCGCAGGCCCGTTTCGGGCAGGCGCAGCGGCGGATGCAACTGCCGCTGGTCGAGCTGCCGGCGATGCTGTTCCACGATGCGCTGATGACGATGCGCGGTTTCGTGGGCGAGGATGCCGGGGCCGATGGTTATGCGCTCGTGGCCGAACGGACGCTGCGGGCACGCTTCGACGAGGAGCGCGGACGGCTGGGCCTGCTTCGCCGCGTGCTGGGCGCAATGGGCGGCGATGCGGCGCAGGCGCTGGCCATCGAAAACGGAGGTGCCGCGCTGTTCCTGTCCGCGCTGGCCATGGGCTCGGGTCAGCCGCGCGAGGCGGCGATCATGGCGACGACCGAGACGCAGTTCGCCCGGCTTGTCCTGTCGCTCAGCGCCTGCGGGCTGAAGACCGAAGCCATCGCCGCGCAGTTCATGGCGCTCCATCCCGACATCACCCTGCCCGAAGGGCTGGCCGCGCTCCGACCCGATATTGCCGCTGCGATCCTGTCCGATCCGGGCGCCGGGGGATGAGCGGCGCGGCGCCGATCCGGGCGCGCTGTGACGCGGCAAACCGGCTGGTGCAGGCGGACGAACCGCTCGCCGGCCTGCAAGTGCGCTGCGGTGGCCAGATTCCTGGCCCGATCGCGATTCCGGCATTGCTGGCGCTGGTGCGCAAGGCGCGCCGGGCGCGCCTGCCGCTGTCGCGCACGATCGTCGCGGTGGACGATGGGCAGGCGATCTCGGCATGGACCTCCGTCTATCCGGGCGACGAGACGACTTTCCTCGAACTCAGCCAGTGGCGACACACCGGCGCGCCGATGCTCGTGGGCGACGTGCAGCCGTCCGAGGATCTTCTGCGCCAGCTTGCCGAGGGCCATCTGCTGCTCGACGCGGCGCAGCGCGTCCTGGCGGCGAACTTGCGCGCGCCCGATCTGCGCGCCCTGGGCAATGCGCTGGGGCAGGGGCTGGGACGGCCCTGGACCGATTTCATCCGGCTCGACCGGGCGGGCGAGAAGCAGCCGCTGCACTGGCGCCTGCTCGATGACGCGACGTTCAGCGTGTCCGGCTCGGCCCGGCGCTGGCGTGCGCGCTTCCTGCCGCAGGCGTCGGGCGGGTTCGATTTGCTGGTCATCCCCGAAAGCATCGAGCGCCTGCCGCATGAGCCGGCGGACCTTGTTGCCGCACCCCCGGCGCTCAACAGCGTGCTTGGGCGCGATCTGGCGCCCGCGCTGCGCCAGCCGATCGCCCGGATCATCGCCAATGCCGAGACGATCCGCACCCGGCTGGCTGGCCCGCTGGCCGACGAATACGCCAACTATGCCAGCGACATCGCCGAGGCCGGACGTCACCTGATGGGCCTGGTCGAGGATCTCGCCGACCTCGAAGCGGTCGAGGCGACCGATTTCAGCCCGGCGCCCGATCATATCGACCTGGCCGACTGCGCGCGGCGGGCTGCCGGTATCCTCTCCGTCCGTGCGCAGGAGCGCGGCATCGTCATCGCGGTGCCGGGCCCGGAGGACAGCGCGCCTGCGATCGGCGAGTTCCGCCGGGTGCTGCAAGTGCTGCTCAACCTGTTGACCAATGCGCTGCGCTACACGCCCAGCCATTCGGAAGTGCAGGTGACGGTGGGCATCGAAGGCAGGATTGCGTGGATTTCGGTCGCCGATGAAGGCGAAGGCCTGACCGATGAACAGGCCGTGCGGGTGTTCGACAAGTTCGAGCGGCTGGGGCGCACCGGCGATGGCGGCAGCGGCCTCGGCCTCTATATCTCGCGCCGGCTGGCGCGCGCGATGGGCGGGGATCTGCAAGTGGCGGCGACGCCGGGCCACGGTGCCTGCTTCGTGCTGAGCCTGCCAGCGGACAAGGCAGATGCGGTCAGCCTGAGCGGCTGAGCGCCGGATAACGCAAAAGCTTACCTGCGGCGTTTTCCGCGCAGGACGAGGACGAGCCCCAGCCCGACCAGCAAAATTCCCCAGATCGCCCATTGGCGCTGCGCCAGCATGAAGCTCGACGCCGGCCACATCACCAGTCCGGTGCCCTGGCCGATCCACAGCAGCCCCATAAGAATGGCGGCAATGCCGATGATCCTGAGTGCCATCGTCATTGCCGCCTCCTTTGTGTTCAGCTTTGTGCCGGGTGCGATCAGCGCTGGCTGATCGGAACGTAGTCGCGCTCGGTCGGGCCAGTGTAGAGCTGGCGCGGACGGCCGATCTTCTGGCCGGGATCGCTGATCATTTCGTTCCACTGTGCAACCCAGCCCACGGTGCGGGCCAGCGCGAAGAGCACGGTGAACATCGTGGTCGGGAAGCCGATCGCGGAAAGAATGATGCCCGAGTAGAAGTCAACGTTCGGGAACAGCTTCTTCTCGATGAAGTAGGGATCGCTCAGCGCGATCTCTTCAAGACGCAGCGCGGTCTCGAACAGCGGATCAGTGACCTTCAGCGCGTCGAACACTTCACGCACGGTCTTCTGCATCACGGTCGCGCGCGGGTCGTAGTTCTTGTAGACGCGGTGACCGAAGCCCATCAGGCGGAACGGATCGTTCTTGTCCTTGGCGCGCTCGATGTAGTGCGGGATCTTGTCCGGCGTGCCGATTTCCTTGAGCATGTTGAGCGCGGCTTCGTTCGCGCCGCCATGCGCGGGGCCCCACAGACAGGCGATGCCCGCCGCGATGCACGCGAAGGGGTTCGCGCCCGACGAACCGGCAAGACGCACGGTCGAGGTCGAGGCGTTCTGCTCGTGGTCGGCGTGGAGGATGAAGATGCGGTCCATCGCCTTTTCGACGGCCGGGATCACCTCGTATTCTTCCGCCGGCACGCCAAAGGTCATGCGCAGGAAGTTGCCGGTGTAGGACAGCTTGTTGTCCGGGTAGAGGAACGGCTGGCCGACCGAATACTTGTAGGCCATCGCCGCGATCGTCGGCATCTTGGCGATCAGGCGGTGCGAGCTGATCGTGCGGTGCACCGGATCGGCGATGTCGGTCGAATCGTGGTAGAACGCCGAAAGCGCGCCGACCACGCCGCACATCACGGCCATCGGGTGGGCGTCACGGCGGAAGCCGCCGTAGAAGCTCGAAAGCTGTTCGTGCACCATGGTGTGGCGCGTGATCGTGCGCGAGAAGTCTGCCAGTTCCTGCTCGTTCGGCAGTTCGCCGTTGAGCATCAGGTAACTGACTTCCATGAACGAGGAATGCTCGGCCAGCTGGCCGATCGGATAACCGCGGTGCAACAGCACGCCCTCGTCACCGTCGATGTAGGTCAGCGCGGAATCGCAGCTGGCGGTCGAGGTGAAGCCGGGATCGTACGTGAACATCCCGGTCTGGCCATAGAGCTTGCGGATGTCGATCACGTCCGGGCCGATGGTGCCGCTCTGGACCGGCAGCTCGATGGTCTTGCCGTCGGCGGTCAAAGAAGCCTGGTTGTCGCTCACGCTAAGCCCTCCTTATATGAAGTATGCAGTTCCGGATGTGATCACGCAGCGTGGTCGCGGATACGAGCCAGCGACTCGTCCTTGCCCAGCAGCGTCAGTACGTCGAAAATTCCCGGCGAGGTAGTCGTCCCGGTCAGGCTTGCGCGCAAGGGTTGCGCCAGCTTGCCCAGGCCGAGACCCAGCTCCTCTGCCATGGCCTTGAGGCTGGCCTCAAGGCTCTCGTTTGTCCAGTCGCCAACGGCGTCGATGCGACCTGCGATTTTTGCCAGCAGCGCGCGGGCGTCATCGGTCAGCAGCGCTTCGGCCTTGGCGTCCACCGGCAGCGGCCGCTGCGTGAACAGGAAGGTGGCACCGCGTGCCAACTCGTTCAGGTCGGCGGCGCGCACTTTCAGCACCGGCATCGCGCGTTCGAGCAGCGCCATCCCGGCGGCGGCATCGAAAGTGGGCGTGATCTCGGCAAGGCGCGGGGCGACAAGCCCGGCAAGCCGTGCGTCGTCCGCCTCGCGGATATAGTGCCCGTTGAGATTGAGCAGCTTCTTGAGGTCGAAGCGCGAGGCGCCCTTGTTCACATCGGTGATGTCGAACCATTCGACCGCCTGTTCGCGGCTGATGATTTCCTCGTCGCCGTGGCCCCAGCCAAGGCGGAGGAGATAGTTGAACACCGCTTCGGGCAGCAGCCCCATCTCGTCGCGATAGGCATCGACGCCCAGTGCGCCGTGGCGCTTGGACAGCTTGGCCCCGTCCGATCCGTGAATCAGCGGAATGTGGGCATAGGCCGGATCGGGCCAGTTGCCCTCAATCGTATGCATGGCGCGGATGAGAACGAGCTGGCGGAAGGCGTTGTTGATGTGATCGTCGCCGCGGATCACGTGGGTCACGCCCATGTCGTGATCGTCGACCACCACCGCCAGCATATAGGTTGGCGTGCCGTCGCTGCGCAGGACGACGTAGTCGTCGATCTCCACGTTCTGGACGGTGATCGTGCCCTGCACCAGATCGTCGATCACGGTTTCGCCGTCGCGCGGAGCCTTGATCCGGACCACATAGGGCTTGTCCGCCGGCCAGGTCGCCGGGTCGGCTTCGCGCCATTCGCTGTCGATGCGGAAGGGGCGGCGCTCGGCCTGCGCCTGTTCGCGGCGAGCGGCGAGTTCTTCCTGCGTCAGGTAGCAGCGATAGGCGTGGCCGGCCTCGACCAGCAGGCGCGCAACTTCGGCATGGCGGTCAGACCGCGCGAACTGGAACACCGCGGGTTCGTCGCCGTCCAGGCCCAGCCAGCGCAGGCCGTCGAAGATCGCGTCGATCGCCGCATCGGTGGAGCGGGCACGGTCGGTGTCTTCGATCCGCAGCAGGTAGGTGCCGCCGTGGTGGCGGGCGAAAAGCCAGTTGAACAGCGCGGTGCGCGCGCCGCCGATGTGAAGGAATCCGGTGGGGGATGGGGCGAAACGCGTAACTACGCGAGAGCGGTCCTGGGCATTCGCCGGGGCCGATCCTGCAATAACGGTGTCAGTGGCGCTTGCCATTTTTGAGAAGCGATCCTTCCAATGCGTCCCATGGCGACCCGAGCCGAAAACCCGTCCGCATTCGAACCGGAGGTGGCCCTGCCGGAACGAACGGCGCGGCCTTGGGCCAATCTTCGCCGCTTGTCCAGTGTGCACCGCACAACCGAACAATTCCTCGCCGACCGTCCGTTTGAACGCGGGCCGTGGCTCGCCGTGGCCTTCGGCCTTGGAATCGCGACATGGTTGGTCTTGCCCGGACCATGGGCGTGGAGCGCGGTTTTGGCGCTGTGCGCTGCGGTGTCGGCGGCTTCGCGGCTGCTCGCGGCGGACGGCGCGCTGGCACATCTGCGGCTGGCCGTGATGGCCGTTGCACTGATGATCGCCGCCGGTCTGGCGGTGGTCTGGACCAAATCGACTTTAGTCGGACAGCCGGGAATCGGCCGCCCCGTCATCGCGTGGGTGCAGGGCAAGGTGATCGACCGGCAGGAACAGGGCGCGCAGGACAAGGTCCGGCTGCTGTTGGCGGCGCGGATCGAGGGACTCGAAGGCGCCCGGCGCGTGCGCATCAACCTGCCGCTCAAGCTCGACCGGCCGGATCTGGTCGACGGCGCACGGGTGCGGCTGCGCGCGCGGCTGATGCCGCCCGCACCTCCGATGCTGCCTGGCGGCTACGACTTCGCGCGCGCTGCCTGGTTCCAGGGTCTTGCCGCCACGGGCAGCGTGCTCGGCCCGGTGCAGGTGCTGTCGCCCGCGCCGGGGGGCACCACGCTCGGCCGCGTGCGGCAATCGCTGGCGGATCATGTTCGCGCCCGCCTGTCGGGATCGCCGGGCGCGATCGCAGCCGCTTTCGCCAGCGGCGATCGGGGCGCCATTGCGCAGGCCGACGAGGACGCGATGCGCGATGCGGGGCTGTCGCACCTCCTGTCGATCAGCGGGCTGCATGTCAGCGCGGTGGTCGCGGCGGTCTATGTGCTGGCGATCCGGCTGCTGGCGCTGGTCCCGTTCATTGCGCTGCGGGTGCGGTTGCCGCTGGTGGCCGCGGGCGCCGGGGCGCTGGCGGGGATCGGCTATACCCTGCTCACCGGATCGGAAGTGCCGACGGTGCGCTCGTGCATCGGGGCCGTGCTGGTGCTGGCCGCGCTGGCGCTGGGGCGCGATCCGCTGTCGCTGCGGATGCTGGCCGTCGCTGCCTTCGTGGTCATGCTGTTCTGGCCAGAGGCGGTGTTCGGTCCCAGCTTTCAGATGAGCTTCGCCTCGGTCATCGCCATCATTGCATTCCACAATGCCGCGCCGGCCAAGCGTTTCCTGGCCCCGCGCGAAGAAGGTAGCGTCGCCCGGCTGGCGCGCCATCTCGCCATGCTGCTGGCGACAGGCGTGGTGATCGAACTGGCCCTGATGCCCATCGGCCTGTTCCACTTCCACCGCGCGGGGGTCTACGGCGCGGCGGCGAACGTTGTCGCGATCCCGCTGACGACGTTCGTGACGATGCCGTTGATCGCCGGAGCGCTGGTGCTGGACCTCGGCGGGTGGGGCGCGCCCGGGTGGTATCTCGCGGGCAAGTCGCTCGATCTCCTGCTGTGGCTGGCACACGTGACCGCCGCGCAGCCGGGGGCGGTCACGATGATGCCGGCGATGGCGGGCTGGACGTTTGGCCTGTTCATCGGCGGGCTGCTGTGGTTCGCGCTGTGGTCCGAGCGGGTGCGCCTGTGGGGTCTGTTGCCGGTGGCCCTCGCGACCGGGGTGGTTCTGCTTTCGCGTGCGCCGGATTTGCTTGTTTCAAGCGACGGGCGCCAGGTTGGCATCACGGGGGAAGGGCCGGGACTGCTGCTCTTGCGGGATGGCCGGAGCGACTTTTCGCGCGATGCGATGCTGGAAGGCGCGGGGATGGACGGGGCGGTGACGTCGCTTGACGCCTGGCCGGGCGCCGCCTGCAATCGCGATTTCTGCCGGATCACGCTGGACCGGGGCGGGCGGCGCTTCACGGTGCTGCTGGCGCGGGGCCGCGATCTGGTCGATCTCGGGGTGCTCGCCGCCGCTTGCGGGGCAAGCGACATCGTGATCGCCGACCGCCGTCTGCCCCGAACCTGCCTGCCCCGTCTGCTCAAGGCAGACCGCGCGCTGCTCGCCCGGACGGGCGGGCTGGCGATCGATCTCACATCAGGCCGGGTAAAGACCGTGGCCGAAACGCAGGGCCATCACGGCTGGTATCGCTGGCCGGAGGAGCGGCGGCGCTGGAGCGCGAAGCCCACGCCGCGCGGCCGCCCTTTGCCGATTGGGTGACCCGTCCGCTCAGTGCTCCACCGCTCGGTGCCCCACCGCTCCGTGCCCTACCATTCAGTGATAGCGCCGCAGAAGGCCGGCCAGCTTGCCCTGCACCTGGACTTCCTCGGGCGCATAATACTGCGGATCATAGGCGGCGTTGGCGGGGTCGAGCCGGACCATGCCCTTTTCGTGGCGCAGGTACTTGAGCGTCGCTTCCTCGCCTCGCACCAGTGCGACCACGATTTCACCGTCGCGCGCGGTTTCGGTCCGGCGCACGAGCGCGAAATCGCCGTCGAGAATGCCGGCGTCGACCATCGAATCGCCCGAGACTTCCAGCGCATAGTGCTCGCCCGCACCAAGCAGCGCGGCGGGAACGGGCAGCGTCGCGGTGCCTTCCAGCGCCTCGATCGGGGTGCCCGCGGCGATACGGCCGTGGAGCGGAAGCTCGATCACGTCGTTGGCCGGTGCGGGAGCCTTCGCCGCGGGACGCAGCGGGGCCAGCGGCGAATTGCTGTTGGCGGGGGGCGGGGTGCTCGCCGGTGCCGCGGCGGTGGTGGCGGGCTTGGCGCCAACGCCGTCCGCCTGGCGGATCACTTCAAGCGCACGGGCGCGGTTGGCCAGCCGGCGGATGAAGCCGCGCTCCTCCAGCGCCGAAATCAGGCGGTGGACGCCCGACTTCGACTTGAGGTCTAGCGCTTCCTTCATTTCCTCGAACGAGGGCGAGATACCGGATTCTTCAAGACGGTTCTGGATGAAGGTCAGCAACTCGTGCTGCTTGCGCGTCAACATGGGCGCTCACTCCCTTTGGCGTTCCGGGTTCGTTGACCCTTTGTCTCTTTGGTCGAACGAATGCGGAACGAATAAGAAACCGATTTCCCTTCGTCAAGCAATTCCGCCAGTTTCGAGCAGATAGACCGGAACATCCGTTCCGGCGGGAGCCGCCGGTGCGCCGGCATCGCGCAAGACCAGTGCATTGGCCCGGGCGAGCGGCGTGAGCGCGCCCGAATCCTGCAGCGGATCGAGCGTCACCGCCGCGCCGTCCCAGCGCGCGCGCAGGAATTCCATGCGGCTGCCCCCGGCCGGCATCGGTTCGGCAAGGCGCGCGGTGATCGGGCGCGGCAGCGGATCGGCCGCCCCGAGCGCGGCGCGCAGCAGCGGCAGCATGAACAGGAAGCCGGTGACGAAAGCCGAGGCCGGATTGCCCGGCAGCCCGAGGATGACCTGCGTGCCGCGCCGGCCCACCAGCAGTGGCTTGCCCGGCTTGATCGCCACGCGCCAGAAGTCGATCTTGGCCCCGGCGGCTTCCAGCGCGGGGCGAACAAGATCGTGATCGCCCACCGAAGCCCCGCCGCTGGTGACGATGATATCTGCCTTGCCGGCCTGGTCGAGTGCCGCGACCACATCCTCCAGCCGGTCGGGCACCGGCCCGATCCGGGTCACCCGCACCGGGCAGAGCGAGGCGAGCGCCGCCAGCATCGGGCCGTTGCTGGCCGGTATCTGGTGCGGTTTGAGCGGTTTGCCGGGGCCGGCCAGTTCGTCGCCGGAATCGATGATGGCCAGGTTCACCGGTCGGCGCACGCGCAGATATTGATGCCCGCCGGCAATCGCGAGCGCGATCTGGGCCGCACCCAGCCGGGTGCCGGGGGCGAGCAGGGGATCGTCCGCGGCAAAATCCATGGCGGCCGGGCGGATGTGTCGGCCGGTGGGCGATGGTGGCGTGCCGGTCAGGGTCAGCCGCTCGCCATCGCGCACGCAGTCTTCCTGGAGCAAAACCATGTCCGCACCATCGGGCACGATCGCGCCGGTGCTGATCCGCACCGCCTCGCCCGCGCCGACCGTGCCGGCGTGGGGGTGGCCCGCCGCGCTTTCCCCGATCACGCGCCACGGTCCCGGCAGGTCCGCCGCCCGCATGGCATAGCCGTCCATGGCCGAGGACGGCGCATCGGGCTGGGTGCGGTGCGCGGTGACCGGATTCGCGAGGAAATAGCCCATGCATTCGCCGGCGGCGCGGTGCTCCACGGGCAGCGCGGGGGCGAGCCACATCAGTCGTTCCTGGGCGGTGCGCAGCGGCAGCGGCGGAACTTTCACGGCGACGTCGTTCATGCGGGAGCCTTCCAGTCGCCCGACTTGCCGCCGCGCTTTTCGATGAGGCGGATGGCGTCGATCACCATCGCCTTGTCCACGGCCTTGGCCATGTCGTAGATCGTCAGCAGCGCGACCGAGACGGCGGTCATCGCTTCCATTTCCACCCCGGTCTTCGCGGTGAGCGATGCGGTTGCGGTCGCCTCCACGCCGGTTTCGGTAAGCGTGAATTCCACCGCCACCGCATCGAGCGCGAGGGGGTGGCACAGCGGGATCAGTTCGCCCGTCTTCTTCGCGGCCATGATCCCGGCGATGCGCGCGGCAGCCAGCACGTCGCCCTTGGGCGCGGTGCCGTCGCGGATCGCATCGCGCGCCTGCGCGGACATCCGGATATGGCCGCGCGCCACGGCCACGCGCTGCGTCGCGGGCTTGGCGCCGACATCGACCATGCGGGCATGGCCCTGCGCATCGAGGTGGGTAAGTGCAGTCATGCCGCGGCGCTCCGGCGGGGGCAGGTTGGCACAGTTCGCGGGAACAAGGGCGGAACCGGATTTCGGGCGCTGGTGCAGAGCGGAACCGGCGGATGGCGGCGCGTAGTCATGCGGCGGTCATGCCAGAGCCCCGCGCGGGAGGACAGGGGGCACGTGCGGCGGAGGAAAGCCTGGCCATCCGGTCCGCGCCATAGGTTCTCGTCATCCTGGCCGGTTTGGGGCATTCCCCGCGGGGGAGCGGATGCCGGGGCGCGGAAGCGGAGGAACGACATGGCCGAGATCGCGGCGCGGCATATGGTATACGATGGATGGTACAAGTTCTGGCGGCTCGACGTGCGGCTGCCCGACGGGATGGTGGTGGAGCGCCACCTGCTCGACAACGGATCGGCGGTGGCGGTGCTGCCCTATGACCCGGCGCGGCGCGTGGCGATGCTGGTCAGCCAGCCCCGCGCGGCGGTGCTGGCGGCGGGCGAGGCGCCGCTGCTGGAAGCCATCGCGGGCAATCTGGATTCCGTGCCGGCAGAGGAACGCATCCGCGAGGAAGCGATGGAGGAAGGCGGGCTGCGGCTGGGCGCGCTGGAACCGGTGGCGAACATCTGGCCGATCCCGCCGGTTTCGACCGAGCGCGTGATGCTGTTCCTCGCCGAATACCATGCAGACGACCGCGTGGCCGAGGGCGGCGGCGCGGACGGTGAGTTCGAGCATATCAGCGTTCACGAATTGCCGTTGGACGACTTGCGCGCGATGGTGCTGGCGGGCGAACTGGTCGATGCCAAGACGCTGGTGCTGGCACAGGCGCTGTTGCTGCGGAAGCCCGACTTGTGGCGGTAAGTCCGGCTTCCGAGCAGCAAAGTCTGCGTTCCCCTCAGAACTCCATTTCGACCATCAGGCGGAACTGGCCCTTGGTATCGTCGCGCGCCTTGTCCACCGCGAACAGATAACCCGCCTCGATGCCGATTTCGGGGCCAAGGCCTTCGATCTCGGTCTTCACGATCGGGCCGACGAAGTGTTCGGCGCTGGGCAGGAAGCGGTGGAACGAGCCGAGGTCGCCGAAGGCGGCCACGCCCACGCGCAGTTCGTCGCCGGCCACCGCATAGTCGGCCGATGCGGCATAGCCGACTTCCACTTTCTGCCCGGTGGCGAGATGCTTCTGGAAGATCAGGTTCAGCCGCGCATCGAGCGGGCCGGCCTTGCGCTGCAACAAGATCTTGCCCTCGACTGCGTCGGGCGTGTCGCGCAGCAGGCCCACCTCGTATTCACCGTAGAGCGCCACGTCGATCCCGGCGACGCGGCCCAGCGTGTAGATCGCCTCGAAGCTGGCTGCCTCGGCCTTGCGCGGG
Organism: Novosphingobium sp. KCTC 2891; assembly: GCF_025938155.1. Lineage (GTDB taxonomy): Bacteria > Pseudomonadota > Alphaproteobacteria > Sphingomonadales > Sphingomonadaceae > Novosphingobium. The sequence goes on from NZ_JAPCZG010000001.1 coordinate 536,088, forward strand.
CCGGACGGCTCGCGCTCCAGTTCAAGCTGCGCGCCCAGGCGCAGGCGGTCGGTGGGGGAGTAGGCGGCTTCCAGCTTCAGCGCGTCCTCGCCGTCGTCGGCGCCGCCGGCCAGCGCGCCATAGCGCGCCTCCAGTTCGACCTCGCCCTTCTCGGTCGTCGCGCCATAAACTTCATCGCCCATCCCCGGTGCGGCATGGGCTGCGCACGGCAGGGTGCAGGCGGCCAGCGCGGCCAGAACAACTTTCTTCATCATGATACCCCTCGAGTCCGTGCGGCGTCGCTAATGCGACATACTCGCAATAGCAAGCTAGCAATATTGCGACACAAACATTGATCTCGCGCAAAGCGAGGGAAAAATGTGCCTGTGCGGACTCGCATTCCTCCGCCGCCGCTTCTATTTCCGCGCCGACTGGAGGACCTCATGGCAACGACCCACAAGACCCGAATGCTCATCATCGGATCCGGCCCCGCCGGGCTTTCCGCCGCGATCTATGGCGCGCGCGCGGGGATGCAGCCGATCGTGGTTCAGGGCCTTCAGCCGGGCGGCCAGCTGACGATCACTACCGACGTCGAGAACTATCCCGGCTTCCGCGACGTGATCCAGGGTCCGTGGCTGATGCAGGAAATGCAGGCCCAGGCCGAACACGTCGGCACCCGCATGATGTGGGACACGATCACCGAGGTTACCCTCGATGGCTCGCCGTTCCGCGCCACGGGCGACAGCGGCGACATCTACGAAGGCGACGTGCTGGTGATCGCCACCGGCGCGCAGGCCAAGTGGCTGGGCGTGCAGGGCGAGGTTGAATTCTCGGGCAAGGGCGTTTCCGCCTGCGCCACGTGCGACGGCTTCTTCTATCGCGGCAAGAAGGTGGTGGTGATCGGCGGCGGCAACACTGCGGTCGAGGAAGCGCTCTACCTCACCAACCATTCGCAGGACGTCACCCTGATCCATCGCCGCGATTCGCTGCGCTCGGAAAAGATCCTGCAGGACCGCCTCCTGGCGCACCCCAACGTGAAGGTGCTGTGGAACAAGGCGGTCGAAAGCTTCGCCGGCGATCTGGGGGGCGGCGGCCTCCAGTCGGTGGAACTGGTCGATACCGTGACCGGCGAGAAGTCGAGCATCGCCACCGACGGCGCGTTCGTCGCCATCGGCCACGCGCCCGCGACCGAGCTGTTCAAGGGCAAGCTGGAACTGGATGAAAGCGGCTACATCGTTGTCCAGCCAGGCACGCCCAAGACCGCGTTTCCCGGCGTGTTCGCCTGCGGTGACGTGATGGACCACACCTATCGCCAGGCGGTGACGGCGGCGGGCACCGGCTGCATGGCCGCGCTCGATGCCGAGCGTTTCCTCGCCGAACTCGATTTCGCCGCGGCGCAGGCGCAAGCGGCGGAATAAGGGCCGGCCGGCTGGGTAAGCCTCAGCCGGCAGCTTCGAGCAGGCGCGCGGCCAGCCAGTCGCGCGCCGCATCCCCGGAAAAGGCGTGGGCGGCGCTGTCATGGCGCTGCACCCGCGCATCGCCTCTGGGCCACGCCGCCTCGAACAGCTGGGCGGTGCGGTCGCCTTGCGCCAGCAGGATCGTGACCGGCCCGCCGAACCGGCCGAGGCCGGCCTGCATCTCGCTCGCCAGCGCCGACGCGCCCGGTGCCAGTGCGGCGCCCTGTACGTCGCGCGCCACGCCGCGCAGGTCCACGCCGCCGCTCAGCAGCCGTTTCCATTCGGCAGGGTCCGCCAGCTTCGCAGCATAGCGCCGCCACAGCGCGGCGGCGGGCAGGGGCGCGGCCTGCGGCTCATCGCTGTCCAGCGTCCAAGGGTTGGCCAGCACCAGTGCGTCGAGGGGAAGGTCGGCGCCGAACAGCGCCAGCGCGCTCGCCGCGTCGCAATTGCCGAAGGCGGAGATCCGGCGCAGGTGCGGGGCCGCCGAGCGGAACGCGGCGAGCGCGGCCGCGATGTCGTCCCGGCTTTCGCGAAATCCGCCGTTCGCGCCGTCGCTGTCTCCCACGCCGCGCCGGTCGAAGCGGAAGCAGGGCACGCCCGCGCGCGCCAGATGCGCGGAGAGCCGGGCTTGCCCGGCGAAGGCGCCGCTCCGGATCTCGTTGCCGCCCGACACGATCAGCAAGCCGCTGGTGCCGGTCGCCGCCGCGGTGTCGAGCGTGCCCGCCAGCCGCGCGCCCTCGCAGGCGAATTCGATATGGCGCCGCATCATCCGGCGACGATCCGGGCGAGGGCGGCGGCCTGCGCCGGGTCTTCGCCCGGTTCGGCGCGCAGCCACAGCGCGCCGCCGCCGAGATCGGCCTGGCGGATGTCGCGCTGTCCCTCGATGGCGGGCACCGCCCCTTCCAGCCCGGCGATCAGCGCCGCGCCGCAGCGGTAGCCGGCCAGTTCCAGCCCTTCGACGCGCCCGCGTTCCAGCAGGGCGTCCATCGTCTCACGCTGCCCCATCTCGCGCGCGGCGATGGTGCGGGCGCGCAGCAGCTGGCGCAGGATCGCCATGCCCTTGGCCGGTTCAAGCACGTGGCCGGGCAGGTGCGGCGGGAACACCAGTGCGCCGCCTCGCACCGCCAGCACTTCGGTCGCGGCAAAGTGCGCCGCCACCCGCGCGGTCGCCTGCCGCCAGGAATGGAGGCTCTGCGCGGCGAAGTCCTGCGTGCTTTCGTTGCAGCCGGGAAGATCGGGCAGGATCGAATCGATGCCCGCCGCATCCAGTGCGCGCATGGCGCCCAGCAGCAGGCGGCGGGCGCGGTTGAGTTCGTCGAACAGCGGGGGAACGACCAGAAGGCGGCGGGCGCGGCCACGGTCGAAGGCGACGGCAAGCTCGTCGACGGGGCCTTCGGGTCCGGGGCAGGGCCAGGTCGTGTTCAGAAGCCCCTCGTGGTCCGCCGGGTCGGGTTCATGTGCGGTTAGGTGCCGTTCGGGTCATCCCAGCTTGGCACGGACAAAGTTCAGAAGATTTCCATAGGATTCAAGGATTTCTCCGTCGATTTCATCATCGTCGATGACGATGTCGAACCGGTCCTCGATTTCGGTCAGCAGTCCTGCGACCGCCATCGAATCCAGTTCGGGCAGCGCGCCGAACAGGCCGGTGTCCGCCTCCAGCCCGGCGACGGTTTCGTCGCTCAGGCCCAGCACGTCGCGCAGAATGCCGCGCAGCCGGTCGTCGGTATCGTCGTTCGCCACAGCGCTCACCATGAACCTTCCCGTAAATTCGTGTTTTTTCGGCCTCTAGCCATCGGTGCGGGTGGAAACAAGAGGGCGGCGCAGCAGGCGGCGGGCGGCGAGCCGGGCGAGGCGGGGCCATTGGCGTGGCGCGCCCGGCCTATGAAATTCAAGCTGGTAGCGCGGCCGCGTGGTCCCCATCCAGTCGCGCTTGTAGGCATCGGCTCCCGTCCCGAAATCGATCGTACCCACGCGGTCGCGCTCGATCGCATGGCGGAACATCGCCGCCGACAACAGTGTGCCGGGGGACATTGCCCGTGCCCGCTCGTCGTGGGCAAGCTTGTGAATCCAGGCGGTGTTTCCCTCGACGGTCCAGAACTGCGCGGCCACCGGCACGCCCTCGTGTTCGGCGATCCCCAGCCGCAGCGCTCCGGCTGCGCTTTCGGCCATGGCGAAGCGGCGGAGGAAATCGGGGCTGCCTTCGCCGGGCTTCCAGCTCAGCCGGTAGACGGCTTCGTAGGCCGCCCAGTCGGCGTCGGAGAAGGTAGCGGCGATGCGCAGCGCGATCTGCTCGCGTCGGCCCTTGCGTCGCACGGTTTCGCGCAGAACGCCCGGCCGCGCCGCCCACCATTCCTCGAATCCGTTCTTCGGAAAGTGCATGAAGTGATTGATATCGCTTTCTTCGGTCGTCCCAATCCAGCCGGAAGAGCGCAGCGCGCGGACGAGCGGCCCGGCGTCCTCGCTCGGCACCGGAGCCAGCCGCAGCGCGTCCATCGGCGCGAGGCTGCGGGCGATGGCGGCGAGCAGATCCGCGTCATGGCCGCGCGGGCGGACGAAGAAGCTGTACCAGTTCGCCAGGCCTTCCAGCCCCCACGCGGTCTGTCGCAGCGGAAGCGCGGCGATGCGCGCCCCATCCTGCGCCACGGCAAGGAAGCAGCGCTCGCCGGGGAAACATTCGCGGGCGAGCAGCGCCAGCCAGTCCAGCCGGTCGAACGGCGCGCTGGTGTCCGACCTGCCGAGCAGCGCGGCAAGTGCCGGGTCGGCTTGCGCTTCGGCGAGTTCGGCGTGATAGACCCGCGTACCCAATGCCCCGTTTCGTCCCCATCATCGCGAGAAACGCGTGACCGCAGTCCCCGACCCCACCGTATTCCCGCTCGACCATCTTGCCCTGCGCGGAGCAGCGGAGGCGCCTGCGCTCGTGCTCAAGGATCGCACCCTGAGCTTTGGCGAGCTGGACCGCCGCGTCGGCCAGCTGGCCGCATGGCTGGCGGGCAAGGTATCAGCGAAGGGTGAACGCATTGCAACCTGGCTGCCCAAGGGCGAGACCACCTGCCTGATGCCGCTGGCCGCGGTGCGCGCGGGGTTGGTCCACGTGCCGGTCAACCCGCTGCTCAAGCGCGCGCAAGTGGCGCACATCCTGGCAGATAGCGGAGCGCTGCTGCTGATCGCCAACAAGGCGCGGCTGGATACGCTGGAACCCGGCGATGCGGACGACGCCGCCTTGTTCGATGAAGCCGGCCTGTGGGCGGAAGCCGGGCAGATGGAGCCGCTGCCGCCGTCGCAGGCGCAGCCGGACGCCCTTGCCGCGATCCTTTACACGAGCGGGTCGACCGGGCGGCCCAAAGGCGTGGTGCTGAGCATCGCGAACCTGTGGCTGGGCGCGGCCAGTGTGGCCCATTACCTGAAGCTGACGCCGCAGGACCGCGTGCTGGCCGTGCTGCCATTTGCGTTCGATTATGGGCAGAACCAGTTGCTTTCGACATGGTTCGCCGGCGGCGCGGTGGTGCCGCTCGATTACCTGATGGCGCGCGACGTGGTGAAGGCGGTGGGCCGCCACGCGATCACCACCATCGCCGCCGTGCCGCCGCTGTGGCTGCAACTGGTCGAGCTGGACTGGCCGGCAGAAACGGCCGCGCATTTGCGCCGCCTGACCAACAGCGGCGGGGCACTGACGCCTTCGCTGGTCACCGCGCTGCGGACGACTTTCCCGGAGGCGGATCTGTATCCGATGTACGGCCTGACCGAGGCGTTCCGTTCGACGTATCTCGATCCGGCGCTGGTCGATACGCACCCGACCTCGATCGGCAAGGCGATCCCCTTTGCCGAGATCATGGTGGTGGCCGACGATGGCCGGGCTGCCGGACCGGACGAGGAAGGCGAACTGGTCCACGCCGGACCGCTGGTGGCCCAAGGCTATTGGCGCGATGCCGAGCGGACCGCCGAACGATTCCGCCCGGCGCCCCCCTTTTCGGAAATGGGCGGCATGGCGGTGTGGTCTGGAGACAGGGTGCGGCGGGATGTCGAAGGGCTGCTCCACTTCGTCGGCCGGCGCGATGCAATGATCAAGACCAGCGGCAACCGCGTCAGCCCGCAGGAAGTGGAAGAAGCGGCCGTGGCGACAGGCCTTGTGGCCGAAGCTGTCGCGCTGGGCCTGCCTGATCCGCAACTGGGGCAGGCGATCCATCTGGTGGCGCGCGCGGCCGGAGATCCGGCCAGGGCGGCAGCGGAGCTGATCCCGGCGCTGACCCGCAGCGTGCCCAATTTCATGGTGCCGCGCCATGTTCATTGGCGCGAGGCGATGCCGGTCAGCCCGAACGCCAAGCTCGACCGCGTTGCACTGGCGGCCGAGTTGCGCGAAGCGATGACGCCATGAAACCACTTGGTCCGATTCCTCCCGGCTTTACCGCCATCGACGGCGAACTCGCCATTGCCGGCCGCAAGGCCAGCGCGATCGTGGCCGAGGCGGGCAGGACGCCGCTGTTCGTCTATGATCGGGCCTTGCTCGATGCGCGGGTGGTGCAGCTGCGCGCGGCGATGCCGCAGCGGCTGGCGATCCATTTCGCGGTGAAGGCCAATCCTTTCGGCCCGTTGCTGTCGCACATGAACGGGCTGGTCGACGGGTTCGACATCGCCTCGGGCGGGGAACTTGCGCTGGTCGAGGCGGTGGGGATCGATCCGGCGGCGGTCAGCTTTGCCGGACCGGGCAAGCGCGATGACGAGCTGGAACTGGCCATTGCCAAGGGCGTGACGCTCAATCTTGAGTCGGCACGTGAAGCCGAGCGGGCGCTCGCCATCGCGAACCGGCTCGGCGTCGTCCCGCGACTGGCGATCCGGGTAAATCCCGATTTCGACCTCAAGGGGTCGGGGATGAAGATGGGCGGCGGGGCCAAGCCGTTCGGCGTGGATGCCGACAAGGTGCCCGCGCTGGCGCGGCGCCTTGTCGATGCCGGCGCGGACTGGCGCGGCTTCCACATCTTCGCAGGCAGCCAGGCGCTCGACGCGGCGGCGATCATCGAGACGCAGGCGCAGACGCTGGAACTGGCCGCGCGGCTGGCGGAGCAGGCGGGCGTGGCGCTGCCCAAGTGCAACCTGGGCGGCGGGTTCGGCATCCCCTATTTTCCCGGCGACAAGCCGGTGGACATCGCGGCAGTGGGCGCGGCCCTGGCCGAGCGGTTCGCCCAGCTCCCGGCGGTGTTGCAGGACACGCGATTCTGCATTGAACTTGGCCGCTATCTCGTTGGAGAAGCAGGCGTTTACCTGACCCGCGTGATCGACCGCAAGGAAAGCCACGGCGATGTCTACCTCGTCACCGACGGTGGGCTGCATCACCAACTGGCGGCGAGCGGCAACTTTGGCACAGTGGTGCGGCGCAATTATCCCAGCGCCATCGCGACCCGGTTCGACGCGCCGGTCGAGGAGGAAGCGAGCGTGGTGGGGTGCCTGTGCACGCCGCTGGATCGACTGGCGGACAAGGGCGGATTCCCCCGCGCCGTGGAAGGCGATCTCGTCGCGATTTTCTGTGCGGGTGCCTATGGCGCGAGCGCCAGCCCGATGATGTTCCTGGGGCAAGGGCCGGCGGCGGAAATCCTGATCTAGGTCAAGCGTTTAACGTTTCGGGTCAGGCCCGTCCCGATTCGGGACCGGGTCGCGGAATCGCTTGTAACTTCGCAGACTGCGAACAAGGCTAACGCTATCTTCACCAATGCGGCCATATTGCCCGTGAGGAATGCGGCCGTTTCTCGCTGTGCTGTACGGTTTTTCGAAGGACGTTTCATGTCGACCCTTGCCCGTTTCAGCCGCTTTCTTGCCGGTGTCGCCATTGCGACGCTTGCGTTGTCGGGCTGCGCCGGCGCGGGGGCAGGGCCGCAGTTGCCGGCGGCGTCCTTCGTGGCGTTGCAGGAAGGGCCGGGCGAGGAATACGTGATCGGGCCGCTCGACGAGCTGACGATTTTCGTGTGGCGCAACCCGGAGCTGGGCGCCTCGGTGCAGGTGCGGCCCGACGGGCGCATCACCACGCCGCTGATCACCGACATGCCGGCGGTGGGCAAGACGCCCTCGATGCTGGCCGAGGACATCAAGCTCCAGCTGTCGCAGTATATCCAGGAACCGATCGTCTCGGTCATCGTCAACAAGTTTGCCGGCACGTTCAGCCAGCAGGTGCGCATCGTGGGCGCGACGGAAAAGCCTTCGTCGATTCCCTACCGCGCCAACATGACGCTGCTCGACGCGATGATCGCGGTGGGGGGCCTTTCGGAATATGCGGCTGGCAACCGCGCGCGGCTCGTGCGGTTCGACAAGCAGACCGGCAAGCAGAAGGAATATGCGCTGCGCATCGGCGACCTGCTCAAGAAGGGCGAGAGCAAGGCCAACGTCATGTTGATGCCGGGTGACGTCATCATCATCCCCGAGAGCAATTTCTGAGGCGGGGCTGACGCGCGCATGACCAACATCTACGAGGAAGTGCGCATCGCGCTCTACGGGATCTGGCACCGGCGTTGGCTGGCGCTGGGAATCGCGTGGGTGGTGTGCCTGCTCGGCTGGCTGGTGGTGGCGATGGTGCCCAACAGCTACGAATCGAAAGCGCGCATCTTCGTCCAGATCGACGACGTGCTGTCAGACCAGATCGGCATCGGCGGCGACCGGAAGCGCGACATCGAGCGCGTGCGCCAGACGCTGACCAGCTCGGTCAACCTGGAGAAGGTGGTCCGCGCGACGCGGCTGGGCGACAAGGTGACCAGCGACAAGCAGATGGAAGGCACCGTGGCGGGGCTGGGCAAGACGATCAAGGTCGTCAGCCAGCAGGACAACCTGTTCGAGATCTCGGCCACGTCCGGCTCGCGCGGCTATTCCGACGTGGACAACGCCAAGCTGGCGCAGGACATCGTTCAGAAGATGATCGACATCTTCCGCGAGGAGAACCTGGCGGGCGGACGCGGCGAGATGACCGACACGCTCGCCTTCATGGACCAGCAGTTGCAGGACCGGCAGAAGGACCTGGAAGCGGCGGAGCAGAAGCGCCAGGAATTCGAATCCAAGAACGCCGCGCTGATGCCCGGCACCGGCGGGCTGACAGGCAAGATCGAAGGCGCGCGGGCCGAACTGCGCGGCGTCGAATCCGATCTGCTCGCGGCGCAGAGCGCGCTGGCGGCGATCAATGGCCAGCTTTCCGGCACGCCGCCCACGCTGATGATCCCCGGCGCGGCCGGCGGCGCAAGGGGCGCGCTGGCGCAGGCGCAGGCGGACCTTTCCGCGATGCGGGCGCGGGGCCTGACCGACAGCCATCCCGACGTGCAGGCGATCAAGAGCCAGATGGCCGGGCTTTCCCGGCAGGCGGCGGGCGAGGGCGGGCCGGTGGGCACGCCGAACCCGGCCTACATCTCGCTGCAATCGATCAAGGCGGACCGCGATGCGAGCCTGATCGCGCTGCAATCGCGCAAGGGCTCGCTCCAGCAGGAAATCGCCCAGCTTTCGGCCCAGCAGTACAGCGAACCGGGGGTGGCGGCGGAAGCGTCGCGGATCAACCGCGACTACGACGTGCTCAAGGAACAATACGACAAGCTGCTGCGGGACCGCGAGCAGCTGCGCCTGCGCGGGCAGGTGGAGAGCGAGCGCAACGCGGTGAAGTTCGAGGTGATCGACCCGCCGACGACGCCGCGCAGCCCTTCCGCGCCCGACCGGCCGATGCTTCTGGCGCTGGTGCTGGTGGCGGGGCTTGTTGCCGGCTGCGGCACCGCTTTTGCCGTGGGCCAGCTGCGGTCGAGCTATTCGACCACGGGGCAACTGGAACGCGCCACCGGCCTGCCCGTGATCGGTTCGGTCTCCCTCACCATGACGCGCGGGGAACGCAGCGAATACTGGAGGCATCTCAAGTGGTTCGCCGGAGCCACGGCGGCGCTGGCCGTGGTGCTGGCGCTGTTGATGGCGCTCGAGTTCATGAAACGCGGCATGGTGGCGTGAACGGATGGCGACGATCATGACAGAGCACCGCAAGGGCATTCCCGCTGCCGGAACCGAACCTGCCGCCGAAGCCGGCCGTCCGCGCTCGCTGATCGAGCGCGCCGCGGGCACGTTCCGGCTGGACAGTCTTGCCCCGCCGCCGATGCCGAAGGTGGTGGTTCCGGCTGCGAAGCCAGTGCAGGCACCGCAGGTCCTGCCGTCCGAGCCGGCGGTGGAGCCCGAAGCCGAGCGCGCCGCGCCGGATTTCTCCGCGCCCGAAGTGGCCGAGCCTGCACCGTTCGCTGCGCCCGGCTGGGCATCGCCCGATCTGCCCGAAGGCATTCCGGCAATGCAGACGTTCCGCCGGCCGATCCACCCGATCGATCGCAAGCGGCTGCGCGACCTGTGTCTGATCGAGCCGGACGGCCCGGTCACGTCGCTGTTGGAAGAATTCCGCATCGTGAAGCGGCAACTGCTGCTGTCCGCCGCCGAATCGCGCAAGGGACGGGGAGCGCCGCACGGCGAGCGCATCCTCGTCTGCTCGGCCCATCCGGGCGAGGGCAAGACGTTCTGCGCGGTCAACCTGGCGCTGTCGATCGCGGCGGAGAAGGACAACGAAGTCCTGCTGGTCGATGCCGATTTCGCCAAGCCGAGCGTGCTGTCGACGCTGGGCCTGCCGGGCGGGGCCGGGCTGATGGACGCGCTGGTCGATCCTTCGATCGCGGTCGAGGATTGCATCCTGGCCACCGATATTCCCGGCCTGTTCGTGCTTCCTGCGGGCAATCCCAGCGGGTCGGACACCGAATATCTGGCCTCTGCGCGGACCCAGCGCGTATTGGACCGGCTGACCGCACAGGCACCGAGCCGCATCGTCATCTTCGACAGCCCGCCCACGCTGGCCGCGTCGCCGGCATCCGAACTGGCGATGCACGTGGGGCAGGCGGTGATGGTGGTGCGTGCGGATCGCACCGGCGAAGCGGCGCTGCGCGATGCGGTGAACATTCTGGCCGGGTGCGAGGACATCAAGCTGCTGCTGAACGGCACGCGCTTTTCCCCCACCGGGCGGCGCTTCGGCACCTATTACGGATACAAGGAATGACGACGGCGGCGCGCTCCGGAATGGTCATCCTGCGGTCCGGCCTTGCGCTGGGCACGGCGCTGCTGTGCCTTCAGGCGCCGGCGGCGCACGCGCAGTTGATGCCTTACGACAAGCCGGACAGCGCGGGCAGCGATGCCCCGTCCGATGGCGGGGACCGGCCGGCGCCGCGGCGCGGGTCGGGCGTCCGCACCAAGATTCAGCCCTATATCGAGGTGACGCAGAACCTGCTCGCCGAGCTGAGGCCGGGCGACGAGGTGGTGACCTATACCGCCGTGGCTGCGGGGGCGGACGTGCAACTGAACGGCCGGCGCACGCAGGGCGCGCTTTCGGTGCGTTACGAGCGCCGCTTCGTGGAAAAGGGCAATTACCGCGACGGCGACACGATTTCGGGCCTTGCGCGCGTGGGCCATGACCTGATCCCGCGCACGCTGCGGATCGAGGCAGGGGCAATGGCGGCGCGATCGCGCGTGGATGGCGGCGGCGGGGCCTCGCTTTCCGGAACGCGGTTCAGCGATTCGGTCAGCCAGGTCTATTCGCTTTATGCCGGGCCGAGCCTGTCGACCCACGTGGGCGACGTGGCGGTGAACGGCGGCTACACCATCGGCTATACCAAGGTGGAAAACCCCAAGGCGGTGCAACTGGTGCCGGGCGGCCCGCGCACCGACCTGTTCGACCATTCGCTGTCGCAGTCGGCGCAGCTTTCTGCCGGGGTGAAGCCCGGCGATGTGCTGCCCGTGGGCATCGTCGCCAGCGGCAGCTACGCGCAGGAAGACATTTCCAATCTGGACCAGCGGTTCCGCGAACTGCGCGCCGGGGTGCAGGTGACGGTGCCGGTCTCGCTCGACGTGGCGCTGGTGGGCGACGTGGGCTGGAACGACGTGGAGGTATCGTCACGCGATGCGCTGCGCGATTCCGCCGGACGGCCGGTGCTGGGCAGCGACGGACGCTACAAGACCGACAAGTCCCAGCCGCGGCGGATGGCCTATGACAGCAGCGGGCTGACGTGGGATGTGGGCGTGATCTGGCGACCGAGCCGGCGTACCTCGCTTTCCGCGTTCGTGGGCCGGCGATATGACAGCACGACCTACTACGGCTCGTTCTCCTACAATCCGAATGCCCGCCATTCGCTGTCGGTATCGGTGTTCGACGGGATTTCCGGCTTCGGGTCGAGCCTCAACAATTCGATCCAGGCGCTGCCGACCGATTTCGAAACGGTTCGCGATCCCTTCGGTGGGGACATTTCGGGCTGCGGCTTCGGCGAATCGGGCGGAGGCTGCGTCAACGGCGCGTTCGGTTCGCTGTCGTCCTCGGTGTTCCGGGGGCGCGGTATCAATGCGACGTACGGTCTTTCTTTGCGCCGGCTGCGCGCCACGCTCGGCGCGGGCTACACGCATCGCAAGTTCTTCGGTGCGCCGGGGACCGTGCTGGCGGGTGTGAACGGCCGGGTTTCCGAGAATTTCTACGTCAGCGGCGGCCTTGGCGGCCCGATCGACGCGCAATCCGGCTTCGGTGTGAACGTGTATGAGGCGTGGTTCCACAACCGTGCCAACCGGCTGGGCGATACGTCCGCATGGGGCGGTTCAGCGTCGTATTATCGCAAGTTGACCGATCGGCTCGTAGCGACAGCGGCGGTCGGTTTGGACTCTGTTAATTATAAAGTGGTTGATGACCAGTTGATCCTCACTGGCCAGCTTGGCCTGCGCTACAATTTCTGACGGAGCCGGAGGCGCCCGATGTACGATGAATTCTATCAACTGACCGGCAGGCCGTTCCAGCTCACGCCCGATCCGCAGTTCTATTTCGAGAGCGGAACGCACCGCAAGGCGCTGTCCTATCTGGGATATGGGCTGGCGCAGGGCGAAGGCTTCATTGTCATCACCGGCGAGGTCGGCGCGGGCAAATCGACGCTGGCGGCGCATCTGATGGCCACGGTGGACCGCGAGCGGCTGACCGCTGCGCAGATCGTCACCAGCAAGCTGGATGGCGAGGAGCTGGTGCATCTGGCCGCGCGCGCGTTCGGGCTGGACGTGCAGGGCCACGACAAGGCGACCGCGCTTTCGCGCATCGAGGCATTCCTCCACGACGAGGCACGCGCCGGGCGGCGCTGCCTGCTGGTGGTGGACGAATCGCAGAACCTTTCGGTGTCCGCGCTCGAAGAGCTGCGGATGCTGTCGAACTTCCAGCTGGGCGCGCATCCGCTGCTGCAGATCCTGTTGCTGGGCCAGCCGGAATTCCGCACGCTGCTTCAGACGACGCCGGGGCTGGAGCAATTGCGCCAGCGGGTGATCGCCTCGCACCACCTTGATGCGATGGAGCCGAGCGAGGTTGGCGCCTATGTCGAGCATCGCCTCGCCTGTGTCGGCTGGTCCGGCAATCCGGCCTTCGACCAGCGCGTCTATGCCGAACTGGCCACCGCCAGCGGCGGCGTGCCGCGCCGGATCAACCAGATCGTCAATCGCCTGCTGCTGATGGGTGCGGTGGAGCAGCGCACCCGGATCGACGGCGCGATGCTGCGCGACGTGCTGGCCGATCTGGAGCAGGACGGCGGATTTGCCACGGCGGTTGCGCCCGTGGTCGAAGCGGCCCCGGTCCCTGTGGCATCCGCCGAGCCGGCGCCGCGCGTTTCCGCTCCGGTGGAGATCGACGTGCAGCCCGTTGCCGCTCCGGACTTCGCCGCCTTCGAAGAGGCTCTGGCCATCCGCGACGAGCAGATCGCCGAATTGCAGCAGGCGGTCATCGAACTGTCCGAGCAGCGCGATACGGCGGTGCAGGCGGCAGCCCCAGCAAGCGCGCGCGATGACAGCGAACTGGCCGAAGTGAGCACCGCGCTGGCCGCGATCGCGCGCCGGGTCGCGGCACTGGAAGACCGCACGCAGGAGCAGGAGCAGGCGATCCGCCACGTCCTGGCCATGCTGATCGAATGGATCGAGAGCGAAGGCCCGCAGCGCGCGGCTGCCTGAGCGAAAGGTTGACCTCTTCCGTGTCTGCCGCCCCGGCGCCCTTGCTGAATGGCCTGTCGGTCGACGTCGAGGACTGGTTTCAGGTCGGCGCGTTCGAGAAAGTGATCGACCGCGCCGACTGGGACGGGATCGATCGCCGGGTCGAGCGCAATTGCGACGCGATCCTGCAGATGTTCGGCGATGCCGGGGTGAAGGCCACGTTCTTCACGCTGGGCTGGGTGGCCGAGCGCCATCCCGCGATGATGCGCCGGATCGCGGGGGCAGGGCACGAGATCGCCAGCCACGGCTGGGACCACGCCCGCGTGTTCACGCTGGGCGAGGCTGCCTTTGCGCAGGACATCGACCGCGCGCGCAAGGTGCTGGAAGACACCAGCGGCAGCGCGGTGACCGGATATCGCGCGCCCAGCTTCTCGATCGATGTGCGCACGCCCTGGGCGCACCGGGTTCTGGCCGAGCAGGGCTATGCCTATTCCTCCAGCGTCGCGCCGATCGTGCACGATCACTATGGCTGGCGCGAGGCGCCGCGCTTCGCGTTCCGGCCGGTTGCGGGGGCGGACCTCATCGAAATCCCGGTGACGACGGCCGAGGTCGCCGGACGGCGCATGGCGGCGGGCGGGGGCGGGTTTTTCCGGCTGCTGCCCTATGGCGTGTCGCGCTGGGCGATCCGGCAGGTGAATGCGCGCGAGGGGCGGCCCGCGGCGTTCTATTTCCATCCGTGGGAAATCGACCCGGCCCAGCCCCGCATGGCCCACGCGCCGCTGCGCTCGCGCTTGCGGCACTATACCAATCTTTCGGTGATGGCGGGGAAACTGCGCCGGCTGCTGGGCGACTTCCAGTGGGGCCGGATGGACGATGTAGCGGCGCGCGAAGCAGCGCGGACAGCGTGATGCTGGCGCGAACAACCCCTGCAGCGCAGGTCCGGCTGGCCGGGCCGGGCGATGCTGCCGCACTGGCGCGGCTGGTCGACGGCGCGGCGGAGGCTACCCCCTTTCACCGCGCCGAATGGATCGAGGCGGTGGAAGCCGCGACCGGGCACCGGGCGGTGACGCTGCTGGCCGAGCGCGACGGCGTGCCGACCGCAGCGCTGCCGCTGCATGCGGTGCATTCGCCGTTGTTCGGCCGCGCGCTCGTTTCGACCGGGTTCTCCGTGGGCGGCGGGCTGTTGGGCGATGCGGCCGATGCGGGGGCGCTCTACCGTGCCGCGACAGAACTGGCGGTGCGGCTCAATTGCCCGTCTATCGAACTGCGCGGCGGGCCGATGCCCACAGGCGAGGGGTGGCACGTAAAGCGCGACAGCCATGCCGGTTTCGTCGCGCCGCTGGCCGGCGATGACGAGGCGCAGCTTCTCGCCGTGCCGCGCAAGCAGCGCGCCGAAGTGCGCAAGGGGCTGGCCCACGGCATGGAGGTGCGCGTGGGGCGCGGTGCCGGCGACCGGGCGATGCATCATGCGGTCTATGCCGAATCGGTGCGCAACCTGGGCACGCCGGTATTCCCGCGCGCGCTGTTCGAGGCGGTGATGGACCGCTTCGGCGAGGATGCGGACATCCTGACCGTGCTGCACGAGGGCCAGCCGGTCGCCAGCGTGCTGAGCCTGTATCATCGCGGCGCGGTGATGCCCTATTGGGGCGGCGGCGTGCTCGCGGCCCGCGCGCTGCGCGCCAACGACGTGATGTATTACGCGCTGATGTGTCACGCGCGCCGGCGCGGCTGCGACCGCTTCGATTTCGGACGCTCCAAGGTCGATACCGGGGCCTACCACTTCAAGCGCAACTGGGGCTTCACGCCGGAGCCGCTGGGCTATGCGCAGTGGACCGCCGACGGCGCCGCGCCGCGCGACGTGAACCCGCTCAGCCCGCGTTACCGCGCGCGGATCGCATTGTGGCAGAAGCTGCCGCTGCGGGTCGCCAATGTGCTGGGGCCGTGGATCGCGCGGGGGCTGGCATGAGCGAGGTTCTGTTCCTGGCCCACCGCGTGCCGTTCCCGCCGGACCGGGGCGACAAGATCCGGTCCAACCACTTGCTGCGCCGGATAGCCGAACTCGCGCCCGTCCACGTCGGCTGCCTGGCCGATGACGACGACGACCGCGCGGAGGAAGGCGCATTGGCGCAGCTTGCCGCCAGCCACTGCATCGCGCCGCGTCCGCCGCTGGCGCGCGCGGGCCTCTGCGCGCTGGCGCGGCGTCAGCCGGTGAGCGTCGCGGCTTTCCGGTCCCCGCACTTGCGCCGCTGGACCGCGCGCCTGCTGCGCGAGCGGCCGATCTCTGCGATCTACGTCTTTTCGGGGCAGATGGCAGACTATGTGCCGGCGGGCTTTGGCGGGCGCTTCTTGATGGACTTCGTCGATGTCGATTCGGCCAAGTTCGAGGCCTATGCCCGCGAAAGCGGCCCCGCGCGTCGTTGGCTCTACACGCGCGAGGCACGGCTGCTGCGCGCGCACGAGGAACGCGCGGCGCGCCGGGCGAGCGTGAGCCTGCTTGTGACGCCCGAGGAAAAGGCGCTGTTCGAACAGCGCCTGTTTGGGCAAGGGCAGGCCGCGCGCGGCGGGATCGACGTGCAGGCTCTGGGCAACGGGATCGACGCCGCCGCGTTTGATCCGATCGCGGTGCACCCCGCGGCGGAGATGGGGCAGGCTGGGCCGCAGATCGTCTTCACCGGGCAGATGGATTATCAGCCCAATGTGGAGGCCGTGACGGTGTTCGCGCACCAGGTGATGCCGCGCATCCGTGCGCTGTTTCCGGAGGCCACCTTCAACGTGGTCGGCCGCGCGCCGACCGGAGCGGTGCGGTCGCTGCAGGGCGTGCATGGCACCCACGTAACTGGCGCCGTGCCCGATGTGCGGCCCTGGTTGGCGGGCGCCGACCTTGTCGCCGCGCCTTTGCAGATCGCACGGGGCGTGCAGAACAAGGTGCTGGAGGCGATGGCCATGGCCCGCCCCGTTCTGCTGACCCCGGCCGCAGCGACGGGAATTGCCGCGCGCGACGGTGAACATTTCGCGGTGGCGGATGGTGCCCACGCGCTGGGCAGCCGTGCGTTGGCCTTGCTGAGCGACCTGACGGGGGCGCAGGAAATGGGGCAGGCGGCGCGCCGCTTCGTGCTGGAAAACTGCGCGTGGGACCGCGTGCTGGCGCCGCTGCCGGCCCTGCTGGGGCTGGCGCGATGATGCCGGAGGCGGTGCCCGCCGCGCGCCCGCCGATGCTGGCGCGTGTGCCGCAGGCGTGGCGCGGGCCGCTGCTGGCGTTGGGGTTCGCCTGGGCGGCGGTGTTTGCGGTGTTCTTCGGCGACTGGGCCGACATGGCGCGCCAGTGGTGGGACAGTTCGACCTACAACCACATCCTGCTGGTGCCGCCCATCCTGGGCTGGCTGGTGGCGCAGCGTTGGCCGCAACTGCGCAGCCTTGCCCCGCAGGGGTGGTGGCCCGGGCTGGTGGTGTTCGCCGGGGCCGGCCTGTTGTGGACGCTGGGCGATTTCGCCGGACTTTCGCTGGCGCGCCAGCTGGGCGTGGTGGTCATGCTCCAGGGCGCGGCGCTGGCCCTGCTGGGACCGCGCGTGGCCACGGGGCTGCTGTTCCCGCTGGGTTACATGCTGTTCCTCGTGCCCTTCGGCGACGAGATGATCCCCACGCTCCAGACCGTGACCGCACGGATCACCATGGCTCTGCTGGGGATCGCGGGCGGCCCGGCGACCATCGACGGCGTGTTCATCACCACGCCGGCGGGCTACTTCGAGGTTGCCGAGGCCTGTTCCGGGGTCAAGTTCCTGATCGCGATGATCGCCTATGGCACGCTCGTCGCCAATGTCTGCTTCCGCAGCTGGCCGCGCCGCGCCGGGTTCATGGCGCTGTCGCTGGTGGTGCCGGTGCTGGCCAACGGGGTGCGCGCGTGGGGGACGATCTTCCTTGCCGGCATTTTCGGCATCGAGTTTGCCGCCGGCTTCGACCACGTGTTCTACGGATGGGTGTTCTTCGCCATCGTGATGGCGCTGACGATGGCCGCGGGCTGGAAGTTCTTCGACCGTGCGGTGGACGATCCGTTCATCGATGCAGACGCCATTGCCGCCTCGCCGCTGCTGGCGCGGGTGGCCGGACTGCGGATCGCGGCCTTTCCCGCGCTGGCCGGTATCGCCGCGCTGATTGCGCTGTTCGTTGGCTGGGCGGCCGCTGCCGAGCGGCTTGAGGCGGCGCTTCCCGCGCAGATCGAACTGCCCGAAGTGGCTGGGTGGCACCGCGTGGCCGATGGCCCGGCGTTTCCATGGGCACCGCTGCATGGCGGCGCAGATCACCGCCTGCTGGGCCGCTATGCCGACGATCGCGGCCATGTCGTCGACGTGTCGTTCGCGCTCTATTCCTCGCAGGTCGAGGGGCGCGAGGCCGGCGGGTTCGGGCAGGGCGCGCTGCCGCTGGGGAGCCGCTGGGCGTGGGAAGCGGCGGGACCCCCGTTCGCCGGCGCCAAGGTGGACGTGGTGCAGGCCCCCGGTCCGGTTCACCGGCTGGCGGTGACGCGCTATCGCACGGGCGCGCTGCTGACGGGCAGCAATGCGCGGCTCAAGCTGGCCAACATCGCCGACCGCCTGCTGCTGCGCGCGCGGCCCACCTCGGCGCTGATCCTGTCCGCCGAGCAGGGCGAGGGGGCCGACGCCGTCGCCGCCGTCCATGCGTTCGAGACCGCCATCGGCGATCCCGGCAGGTGGATGGACCGCATCGCGCAGGTCCGCTAGCGTCTTCGCATGTGCGGAATAGCGGGTATCTTTCATACCGAGGGGCTGAAGCCCGTCGATCCGGCGCGCGTGGCCCGGATGTGCGATGCCATCGCGCACCGGGGGCCTGACGGCGAGGGCGTGTGGACCGCGCCCGGCGTCGGGCTGGGCCACCGGCGACTGGCGATCATCGACCTAGCCGGCTCGCCCCAGCCAATGGCGTCGAGCGACGGCATGGCGATGCTGGTGTTCAACGGCGAGATCTACAATTTCCGCGAATTGCGCCGGGAATTGCAGGCCGGCGGCGCGATGTTCCACACCGATGGCGACAGTGAGGTGATCCTTGCCGCGTGGCAGCGCTGGGACGTGGACTGCCTGCCCCGCCTGCACGGGATGTTCGCCTTCGCGCTCTATGACCTGCGGCAAAGGACGCTGCTGCTGGCGCGTGACCGGCTGGGAGTGAAGCCGCTGCACATGGCGACGCTTGCCGATGGCAGCGTGATCTTCGGATCGGAACTGAAGGCGCTTCTGGCCCACCCCATGCTGCGGCGCGAGATCGATCCGCTGGCGGTGGAGGACTATCTCGCCTGGGGATACGTTCCCGATCAGGCGGCGATCCTGAAAGGCACCGAGAAGCTCCCGGCGGGCACCTATCGCCTGCTGAGCCACGACCGGCCGCCACCGCCGCCGGTGCAGTGGTGGGACGTTTCCTTCGCCGAGCGCGAGGCCGGATCGGAGGCGGACCTCGGCGTCCACCTGCTGCACCGCCTGCGCGAAGCAGTCACCTCGCGCATGGCGGCGGACGTGCCTCTGGGCGCGTTCCTGTCGGGCGGGGTGGACAGCTCCTCGGTGGTGGCGCTGATGGCGGAGGCGAGCCGGGAGCCGGTGACGACCTGCTCGATCGGCTTCGACGTGGGCGCGCTGGACGAGACGTCCTATGCCGATGCGGTGGCGCGCCGGTTCGGTACCGATCACCATGCGCGCACGATCGGATCGGACGATTTCACGTTGGTCGACCGGCTGGCGGGGATGTTCGACGAGCCTTTCGCCGATGCGTCCGCGCTGCCCACCTTCCGCGTGTGCGAACTGGCCCGCCGCCACGTGACGGTGGCGCTTTCGGGCGACGGGGCGGATGAGATCTTTGCCGGGTATCGGCGGCAGGCGTTCCAGCACCGCGAGGAGCAGGCGCGGGCGCTGCTGCCGCAAGGGCTGCGGCGCGGCCTGTTCGGGGCGCTGGGCGGGCTATATCCCAAGCTCGACTGGGCGCCCCGGCCGCTGCGTGCCAAGGCAACGTTGCTCAGCCTCGCCCGCGATGGTGAGGAAGGATATGCGCGCGCGCTGGCGGTGACGGGGGAGGAACAGCGGCAGGCGCTTTATTCCCCGGATTTCCTCCGTTTGCGCGGTGACTACCGTGCCGAACAGCCGTTCGTGGACCTGATGCGCCGCGCCCCGGCGCGCAGCGGGCTGGACCGGGCGCAATACGCCGACCTCAAGTTCTACCTGCCAGGCGACATCCTCACCAAGGTTGACCGCACCAGCATGGCGGTGAGCCTGGAGGCGCGCGAGCCGCTGCTCGATCACCGTCTGGTCGAATTCGGCGCGCGGCTGCCGGAACGGCTGCGCGTGCGCGGCATGACCGGCAAATGGCTGATGAAGCAGGCAATGCGGCGCTATCTGCCGGATGACATCCTGTTCCGGCCGAAGATGGGCTTCGTCACCCCCATTGCGGCATGGCTGCGCGGGCCGCTGGCGTCACAGGCGCGCGCGGTTGCCGATGGCGAGGGACTTGCGCGCACCGGATGGTTCGACACGGCCCAGTTGCGCCGGCTGGCGGAGGCGCATATCAGCGGCCGCGCGGACCACAGTCGGCTGCTGTGGCAGCTGGTCATGCTCGACCGGAGCTTTGGAAACCTGCTGTGATCCAGCGATTCTTGGTTGACGGACGGTAACCAAGGTAAGGGGATATAAACCAATTCGGACTAGATCCGATCGTAGGAACCACTTCTTGCGACGGTCCATGCGCCACTTTCTTCGATCCACGATCGGGATTTCCCTGCTGATCAGCCTGACCCTCTGGGCCGCCGGGCTGAGCGATGCGGTGGGGCATATGTATTGGAATGTGGTCGCAAAGTGGACGCGGCGTCCCGCGCCGGAATCGGTCATTCTCGTTTCCGTCGACGACTTCGCCGATCTCCAGACGCGCGACGAAGCCAATCTCCTCACGCAGATTCGCAAGCAGATGCCGCGCAACGTCTTTTTCGATGCGCGTATTCCTGTTGGCATCAACGGGACGGGTGACGCCGAACTGGCCCGTGCTGTCAGTTCCTTCGGCAAGGACATCGCTTTTGTCGTCCGGGCTCAAAAGCCTGATCGCTTCGATGCCAGTATGTTCAAGTTTCCGTCCAAGACGATTGTCGGAAATGCGCCGATCGTTCTGTCGGCATGGAACAGCAATTTTCTCTATACGGTCGAATCTGCGCCCTATTTCATTGAGTTGAATGGGCGAAAATATCCTACGTTCAGCACGGCTCTCGCCGGTCAGTATGCTGGCGCGCAATCGGTCTACTATCCCGATATTTCGGTCGGGTCCGATTCTATCATCAAGATCTCTGGCCGCAGTTTGCTTGAACGTGGCGCGGCGCTTGGCATTCTTACTGGACGGACTGTTGTCGTGACCTCGTCAGGACAGGCTCCGCTGGTCGGCTATTTCGGCACGGAGATGGTGCAGCCGATTGCTGCTGATATCGCTGGCGCTGAAGCCCTCCGCAAACCGATCTCGATGAACCTGACGTTCCTGCCGCTTCTTGCCCTGGTGGTCGGCGCGATTTCCGCCGTGAGCCGGATTGGGCGCCAGCGGGTCAAATTGCCGCTCTATGCGGCCATCGTTGTGGCGACGTGGTGTGTGCCGGCGATTTTGCGCAAGTTCGGCTTCGTTGCCTATCCCGACGTCCCGCTGCTGATGTTGGCGATCTATGGATCCATCCGTCTCTGGCAGAAGCGCACGCGCCGTATTCAGCACACTTCTCTGTCGGGACTCCCCAACCTTGTCGCACTCTCGTCGCAGCCACTGCCGGTCGGGCGCGACGTGATCGTTGCGGTCGTGGCGCGCTACGAGGAAATGCTGGCGACGCTGCCGCGCGACCTGCACGGCGAATGCGCGCGCCAGATCGCGCGAAGACTTTCGGTGGGGTCCGGCGCCAACGATATCTACCACGGTGAGGGCGGGCACTTCGCGTGGACCGAGGAAGCGCGTCCGCTGGAAATGCAACTCAACCATCTCGAAGGGCTGCGCGCGCTCTTTTCCGCGCCGCTACAGATCGGCACGCACACGTTCGACACCAATATCCACTTCGGACTGGATCGGAACGAAGGTCTGGATGCGGTTACCCGCGTCAATTCCGCGCTGGCCAGCGCCAACGAGGCGCTGGGCAATGGCCGCTCGATCGAGCTGTTCGAATCGCATCGCCTTGCCGAAGCGCCCTGGGAACTTTCGCTCCACGCCCGCATTGAAGAAGGCCTACGAAATGGCGAGATCTGGCTGGCCTTCCAACTGCAGTTCGATTTTGCCGAAAACCGCGTGAGCGGTGCCGAGGCGCTCATCCGCTGGAACCATCCGACGCGAGGGCCCATCGCGCCCGATGCCTTCATCCTCCAGGCCGAGCGCGCTGGCCGCATCGATACGCTGACGTACTGGGTGCTGGAAGAAGCGATCACTGCGGCGCTTGCGCTCAACGCCACCGGACCGCGGTTCCAGATGAGCATCAATCTGTCTGCCCAGATGGTCGATAAAGCCGATCTGGTTACAAACTTCGCCGAGATCGTGCGCCGACGCGGTATCGACCCGTCGCTGCTGACAGTCGAGGTGACCGAGACGTCGAGCGTGCGCAATCGTCCGGCAGCGTGCCATAACCTGACCCAGTTGCGTGCCATGGGCTTCCGCCTCTCCATCGACGATTTCGGCACGGGCGAAGCCAGCCTCGCCTATCTCGCCGATCTGCCCAGTGACGAACTCAAGCTCGACCGCCGTTTTGTGTCACGGTTGCTGACCAGCGACCGCGACCGGGCAATCATCACCAACACCATCGCACTCGCGCACGACCTGGGGCAGTCGGTGGTGGCCGAGGGCATCGAGGACGCGGCGACCTTCAGCATGCTGCGTGAACTCGGCTGCGACCATGCGCAGGGCTACTACCTCGGGCGGCCGCAACCCTTTGCTGTATTCGTGCAAGAATACGAAGAGTCGCGGCGACGGGGAATGATGGCTGTTTAGGAGTTGTTAACCATAACGGGCAATGTTAAACGCGAGCCTCCACCGTGGATGGAGGAATTCGCATGCT
Organism: Novosphingobium sp. KCTC 2891; assembly: GCF_025938155.1. Classification (GTDB taxonomy): domain Bacteria; phylum Pseudomonadota; class Alphaproteobacteria; order Sphingomonadales; family Sphingomonadaceae; genus Novosphingobium. The sequence continues at coordinate 558,546 of NZ_JAPCZG010000001.1, forward strand.
TTGGTATCTTTTCCGTGGGGGCAGCAACAACGCCTGAGGCGTTGTTGTTCTCCGTTGAACGGACAACAATGAAAGCCCGGAGCATGCTCCGGGCTTTTTTCTTTTTCCTAAGATATCAGGGGTTTGCGTGGCCGATTTTGGCCAAATCGGCGTGCGGCGATCAGATCTCGCCGTGGCCCAGCGCGAGGTATTCCTGGCTCTGCATTTCCATGAGCCGGCTGACCGTGCGGTCGAATGCGAATCGGCCTTCGTCGTCGCCCTTGCCGCGCGAATCGTAAAGGTTAACGGGATCCGCATCTGCCGTTGCGATCAGTTTGACCTTGTGTTCGTAAAGTGCGTCGATCAGCGTAATAAAACGCATGGTCTCGTTGCGAACCTCGGCGCCGAGGCGCGGGATCGCGACGACGATGACCGTGTGATAGTGGCGCGCGATGGCGAGGTAGTCGGCGGCGCCGCGTGCCTCGCTGCACAGTCGCTTGAAGCTGAACACGCCCACGCCCTTCAGGCTCTTGGGCACGTGGATCGTGCGGCCGGTGCCGACGTCGAGTTCGGCGCTGGGGACATGGGCGCTGTCTTCCGGCGGATAATCGGTCAGGCGGAAGAAGGCTTCGCGCACTGCCTCGGTGGAGGCCGGTCCGATCGGCACGTGCCATGTGCCAACGCCGCGCATACGCTCCATCCGGTAATCGGTCGGCCCGTTCAGCGTCACCACGTCCAGCCGTTGTTCGACCAGCGCGATGAATGGCAGGAAGTGCTCGCGGTTCAGCCCATCCTTGTAGAGCTGTGACGGCGCGCGGTTAGATGTGGTGACCACGGTGACGCCGTGCTCGACGATGAGGGCAGTGAACAGCCGGCTCATGATCATGGCATCGGCGCTGTTGTTGACGACCATCTCGTCGAAGCACAGCACGCGCGTTTCGCTGGCGAGGTCTGCCGCGACCGGGAGGATCGGGTCGCCGCTTTCCTTCTTTCGCTCCTCGCGCAGGCGTGCGTGGACGTCGATCATGAACTCGTGGAAGTGTGCGCGTCGCTTGGCGGCGAGATCTAGATTGTCGTGGAACAGGTCCATGAGCATGGACTTGCCGCGCCCGACGTCGCCCCACATGTACACGCCGCGCGGCGGCTCGGGCGCTTTCCGGCCCAGCAACCGGCCGAGCAGGCCACCGGCAGGGGCGGGGCGCTCCAGCTCCTGCTGCAGGCGGTCCAGCCGCTGGGCTGCTGCTGCCTGTTCCGGGTCCGGCTTGAGCTCGCCCGCCGCGACGAGTTCGGCGTAGCGCTGGGCAACGCTGGGCATCAGCGCGAGGGTTTGCGGATCGTGCCGCCGAACGCGGCGATGGTCTGGTCGCCCTGTTCGACAAGGCCGCGCAGGAACACGAGGCGGCCGGTTTCGCGCAGCACTTCGACGACGGCGTCGAGCGGTTCGCCAAGGCGGCCCGCGCCGATGAATTGCGTGGAAAGATCGAGGGTCACCGATCCGGCGGCGTTCCCGTCCAGGATCAGGCGCATTCCGGTAAACAGGGCGATATCGATCAGCGAGAGCGTGGCGCCGCCGTGGACCGCATCGAGCAGGTTGGAATGCTGGCGCTCGGGAAACATCCGCAGCCGGGCGCGTCGGCCGCCACCGGGCGCATCTTCAAGCCGCGCGATCAGCTTGCCGATCGCGCAGGCATTGAAGCGTGTATCGTCGATAAGGTCCCAGGTGAGCCAGCCCGGAAACTCCGTGCTCGGCTCCACCCGAAACCCCGTCGTCATCGTGCGCTCGCTCAGAGCGCCCGCTCCGCCTGCATCTTCTTGATCTCGGCGATCGCGCGCGCTGGCGACAGACCCTTCGGGCAGACGTTGGCGCAGTTCATGATCGTGTGGCAGCGATAGAGGCGGAAGGGATCTTCCAGCTCGTCGAGCCGCTCGCCGGTCATCTCGTCGCGGCTGTCAGCCAGCCAGCGGTACGCCTGGAGCAGGATCGCCGGGCCGAGGAACTTGTCGGAGTTCCACCAGTAGCTCGGGCACGAGGTCGAGCAGCAGGCGCACAGGATGCACTCGTAGAGGCCGTCGAGCTTTTCGCGCTGCTCGGGCGACTGGAGGCGTTCCTTGCCCGAAGGCGTGGGCGAGACCGTCTGCAGCCAGGGCCGGATCGAGGCATACTGCGCGTAGAAGTGGGTGAAATCAGGGACGAGGTCCTTGATCACTTCCATGTGCGGCAGCGGGGTGATGCGGACTTCACCGCTGAGATCCTCGATCGCGGTGGTGCACGCCAGGCCGTTGCGGCCGTTCATGTTCATCGCACACGAACCGCAGATGCCTTCGCGGCAGGAGCGGCGGAAGGTGAGAGTCGGATCCTGCTCGCCCTTCATCTTGATCAGGGCGTCGAGCACCATCGGGCCGCACTGCTCAAGATCGATCTCGAACGTGTCGTAACGGGGGTTCTCGCCGCTGTCCGGATCATAGCGGTAAACTTTGAACTTCCGGATCCGACCATTGGTCGCCGCGGCATGATGGCGCGACTTGCCGGTGATCTTGGAATTTTTCGGAAGCGTGAAGGTCGCCATGAATGTTTCCCCAATGCGCAAATCGAGTCGTCCTTAGCGGATGCGCGGGACGGAGCAAGTGGCCAAGAAGTCTGCAATCGTCGGTAGTGCGGAAATGTGGGCGGAGCCGGGGGTGCGGCCCCGCCCGGGGGAGACAAGATCAGACGGTCGTGTCGCCAGCCGTGGTGTCGGCGCCGCCGGAGCTGCTCATGTCGGCGGAAACTTGATCGAAGGTGACCGAAAGTGCCGTGCCGATCGCGCTCATCGCGCTCACGGCGGCGATCCCGATCAGTGCGGCGATCAGGGCGTATTCGATGGCCGTGGCGCCGGTGGAATCGGTAGCCAAGGCTTTGATACGCTGAAACATTCGATCTCCTCGTTCTCTTTTCCGCGACGAGCGAGATCCCGACTAAGCCGGAAGGGTGAAAAATATATAACCAAGGTTATATTAATGGATGTTCATTGGGTTGATACCTGCCTTCCAACGGGGATGGCGGCGTGGCGCCGACGGCAGGATTTCCGTCATGCGCTTGCTCCCCGCCCGATTCGCGGCATGGTGTTGCGCACAACACGAAAACAAAACGCGAGAGGGGATGTGATGGGAGCGGGGCAATGGTGGGACGCCCATGTCGTGCCAAGGCTGATCCGGTGCGCTTGCGCGGCGCCGGCAATCATGGACTTGCGCGCCGAGGTGGTGCCGGGCGCGCGCGGGGCTGTGTTCGAACTGGGCTGTGGCGGCGGAATCAATCAGCGGTTTTATGATGCGGAGGCGGTCACTTCGTTCGCGGGGCTGGACCCCTCGGGCAAGCTGCTTGACTACGCCCGCGATGAAGCGGTGCGGAAGGGCTGGGCGGCCGACATTCGGGAAGGTGTGGGCGAGGCGATCCCGTTCGCCGACGCGAGCTTCGACACGGCGGTGTGCACTTACACGCTCTGTTCGGTCAGTGATCCGGCGCGTGTCCTCGGCGAATTGCGCCGCGTGCTGAAGCCGGGAGGACGGTTGCTGTTCCTTGAGCACGGGCTTGCACCCGATGCCGGGGTGGAGCGCTGGCAGCACCGTATCGAGCCTTTGTGGAAGCGCCTGATGGGTGGGTGCCACCTTTCGCGGCCGGTGACCGCGAGCATCGCTGCGGCGGGCTTTGCCATCGACGGGCAGCACGGCCGCTATGCGCCCAAGGTGCCGCGCCTGGCGGGCTGGATGGAATGGGGCAGCGCGCGCCGCGCCGATTGAGAGGGAGCCGGTAAAGAAAAACCCCGCCGGTTGCCCGGCGGGGTTTTCTGTTTGTTGGCCTTGAGCGGGCTTATTCGCCGAACGTGCGCTGCCACCAGCCGCGACGGGGGGCAGAGGACGCCACCTGTTCCGCACCAGCTTCGCTTTCGGCGGCGGCCTGTTCGGCCACCGGCGCTGCCGCTGCGGGAGCTTCAGCAACGGGTTCGCTCACCGTTTCCGCCGGAGCGGCTTCGGCAGCGACCGTATCGGCCTTCTTGCGGCGGGTGCGCTTGGGCTTGGCCGGTGCTTCCTCGGCAGCCGGGGCTTCGACAGGCGCTTCCGCCACCGGGGCGGCTTCGGCAGCGACCGTATCGGCCTTCTTGCGGCGGGTGCGCTTGGGCTTGGCCGGCGCTTCTTCCGCAGCCGAGGCTTCGGCAGGCACTTCGGCGGCTGCTTCGGCCACCGGAGCGGCGTCGGCATCGGCCTTCTTGCGGCGGGTACGCTTGGGCTTGGCCGGCGCTTCCTCGGCCACCGGGGCTTCCGCGACCGGGGCGGTCGCTTCGGCTTCGGCGACAGGAGCTTCTTCCGCCGTCACGGCTGCGTCGGCAGGCTGGGCATCGCCTTCCGGCGATTCGTCCTGACCTTCTTCGCCATCGGCAGAGCCTTCGCCGTTCACGCCGCCTTCGCGGCTGCCACGCCGGCGACGACCACGGCGGCGACGGCGACGCGGACCGCGCTCGTCGTCGGCGCGTTCATCGTCCTGGCGGCCGTCTTCACGTTCGCCTTCGCCTTCACCTTCGCTCGCTTCGATGCCGTCGGTCTCGACCTGGCCGGCTTCGAGCTCACCAGCTTCGATGTCACCGGCGTCCTCGCCGGCCTCATCGTCGCCCTGTTCGCCTTCACCCGTTTCGTTGCCGTCCTCGTCGCGGCGATCACGGCCACGGCCACGGCGGCGCTTGCGACGCTTGCGGCGACCGTCACCGCCTTCGGCGTCCTCGCCGCGCGCTTCGCGCTGGCCGCCGTCACGCGGGGCGCGTTCCTCGCGGACTTCTTCCTCTTCTTCCTCTTCCTCGTACTCGTCCTCGATCAGGTCGTCCTCTTCAGGCTCGACGATCGGTTCGAAGCGGGGCACGAAATCGGGCTTCGGCCCGCGCGAGGCGACGCGCATCTTGGCGCCCTCGTTCTCGCCCTCGGGGATCACTTCGACGGTGACACCGTAGCGCTCCTCGATTTCGGCGAGATCGGCGCGCTTGGCGTTGAGTACGTAGATCGCGGCTTCCTGCGAAGCATAGAGCGTGACGACGTTGCCCTTGCCCTTGGCGGCTTCGTCCTCGATCATGCGCAGTGCCGAAAGACCGGCCGACGACGCGGTGCGGACAAGGCCCGATCCATCGCAGTGCGGGCAGGCGCGGGTGGTCGCTTCGAGCACGCCGGTGCGCAGGCGCTGGCGGCTCATTTCCATCAGGCCGAAGCCCGAGATGCGGCCCACCTGGATGCGCGCGCGGTCGTTCTTGAGCGCGTCCTTCATCGCCTTTTCGACCTTACGGATGTTCGATCCGTATTCCATGTCGATGAAGTCGATGACGACGAGCCCGGCCATGTCGCGCAGGCGCAGCTGGCGGGCGATCTCGCGCGCGGCTTCGAGGTTGGTCGAGAGCGCGGTCGCTTCGATGCCGTGCTCCTTGGTGGAGCGGCCCGAGTTGATGTCGATCGAGACGAGCGCCTCGGTCGGGTTGATCACCAGGTAGCCGCCGCTCTTGAGCTGGACGACCGGGTCATACATCGCGGTGAGCTGGTCTTCCGCGCCGTAGCGCTGGAACAGCGGCACCGGATCCGCATATTGGCGCACCCGCTTGCCGTGGCTGGGCATCAGCAGCTTCATGAAGTCCTTGGCGGCACGGTAGCCATGCTCGCCCTCGACGACGACTTCCTCGATCTCGCGGTTGTAGATGTCGCGGATCGCGCGCTTGATCAGGTCGCTGTCCGAATGGATCAGCGCCGGGGCGGCGGAACCCAGCGTACGCTCGCGGATCTCGTCCCACAGGCGGGCGAGATAGTCGAAGTCGCGCTTGATCTCGGGCTTGGTGCGCTGGAGACCGGCGGTGCGGACAATGCACGACATCGAGCGGGGCAGGTCCAGCTCGGTGATGATCGACTTCAGGCGCTTGCGGTCCGATGCCGAGTTGATCTTGCGGCTGATGCCGCCGCCGTGGCTCGAATTGGGCATGAGCACGCAGTAGCGGCCCGCGAGGCTGAGATAGGTGGTGAGCGCGGCCCCCTTGTTGCCGCGTTCTTCCTTCACGACCTGCACCAGCAGCACCTGGCGGCGCTGGATGACGTCCTGGATCTTGTAGCGGCGGCGCAGCGCCATGCGCTTGGCGCGCAGTTCGTCGGCTTCCTTGCCCTGCGCGCGGCCACCCTGGCGGCGGCCACGGCGCGGACGGCGCTGATTGCCTTCGCCTTCACCGTTGGCGGCTTCGCTGCCTTCTTCGGCTTCTTCGCTTTCGTGGTCGAAGCCGTTTTCGACGATGCCGCCTTCGATCGTGGAGACCTGGTCCTTTTCGGACGTATCGACCTCGGTCACGCCATCGGCGTCATAGCCTTCACCGTCGAAGTCGCCGTTTTCGTATTCACCGCCATCGAAGTCATCGTCCTCGGCATCTTCAGCAGCGCGCAGCGCGGCCTCTTCCTCGGCATGAGCGGCTTCTTCCGCAAGGAGCGCCTCACGGTCTTCCTTGGGGATCTGGTAGTAATCGGGGTGAATTTCGCTGAAGGCGAGGAAGCCGTGGCGATTACCGCCGAAGTCGACGAAAGCGGCCTGAAGCGACGGCTCTACGCGGGTGACCTTGGCGAGGTAGATGTTGCCCTTGATCTGCTTGTGATCAGCAGATTCAAAGTCGAATTCTTCAATACGGTTGCCCTTGAGCACCGCCACCCGGGTTTCTTCCTGGTGGCGCGCATCGATCAGCATACGCGTGGTCATTGTGGATTCTCCAGCCGCGCGGCCGCGGGACGTATCCCGGGAACTGGGCGCGGATTATTGCTGTGGCGCGAAACGCAGAAACGCCGGCCTTGGGCCGGCGGCTTCGGTTCGCGAATGCGGGTGTGCCGGTGGCAAGCGCGGGCTTGATGCCCATGCGCGCGCCGTCCGACGGCGGTAGGTTCGTGTCTGCGGCGAGGACGATCGGCAGGAAAGCGCGCGTGCCGCGATGCGACCAACCGGCAAGGACCCGCTTGGGGCACCTTTGCTGGACGGAAACGCGGCTCATCATCACGGCATCAACCTCTGGCGCGGGTGAGCGAGCAGACGTGCTTCTTCTTTCCCGCGTTCTTTTACGCAAAGCACTTGCCAGCGGCCCTCTTGTTCCTTGCGATACGCTGCGTTTTTCACGCATCCTGCGGTATCGCCAAGGCTGGCGCCGATGCTGGCATGCTCCGGTAAAGTGGGTGCTAGCACCGCAATTGCAAAGCGGCAATTAAAACAATGACGGATGTGCTGCGATCGGTTGACGCTCGATGGACGGACACGGTGGCGGCTGCAACTCGCTCCGCTCCGAACGAATTGGCGGTGGACCGGGGTGTGGCGGACGTTGCATAGCCCCGACAGGATGAATGGACGGGAAACCATCGGGCGGGCGATACTGGCGGCGGGGTTTGCTGTCCCGCTGGCCGTGCTGGCGGGCTGGGGCTGGTGGACCCTGCACCGGGCTGCCGACAATCCCGCTTATGTGCGCCGTGTGGCGCTGCCGTCTGCCGAAGCCCGGATCGACTTGCCACGCATCGAAGGTCCCGCCGACGCGAGCCGGCCGCTGGTGGTGATCGACGCAGGGCACGGCGGGCACGATCCCGGCGCAAGCGGTGCGGGCGGCCAGCGCGAGAAGGACGTGACGCTGGCGCTGGCGCGCGCGGTGCGCGACGCGCTGCTGCGCCAGGGCAGGGTGCGCGTGGCAATGACCCGCGATGCCGACCGCTTCCTGGTGCTGGAGGAACGTGCCGACGTGGCGCGGCGGCTGGGTGCAGACCTGTTCGTGTCGATCCACGCCGATGCGGCCGACAATCCCGATGCAAGCGGCGCGACGGTCTATACGCTGTCCGAGCGTGGTTCAGACGCGGTGGCGGACGCCGTGGCCCAGCGCGAGAACCGCGCCGACATGGCCGGCGGCGTGCAACTGGGCGGCGCCTCGAACACGGTGTCCTCGATCCTCGTCGACCTGTCGCAGCGCGAGATGCGTGCGCGCAGCGTCGCCTTCGGCGGCCTGGTGCGACGCGAGGGCGAGGGGCGGCTGACGTTCCATGCCAACCCGCAGCGCGAGGCCGCGTTCGTGGTGCTGAAGTCGCTCGATCTGCCCTCGGCGCTGGTGGAGGCGGGGTACATCAGCAATGCCGGGGATGCGGCGGCGATGGCAGACCCGGCATGGCGCGGGCGCTTCGCAGGGGTGCTCGCGAGCGCGATCGGCATCACGCTGGCGCGTCAGGAGGCGGGCGCTGCGCCAACGGCGGCGGCGCGGGACGCCGCAGAGGTGGCAGCGGCCCTTGTGCCCTGATCGCGCCGATCGCATGGGCCCACTGGCCTAGCGGCGAGACACCGTGCTAGAGGGCCAGGCGATGGCCGAAGAAACGTCCCCGCCGCAAGGTAGCCCGTCCCGCATCAGCTACCGCATCCGCCGCAATGCCTCGGGGCTGGCCGAACGCTTCGGCGCGCTGTGGCGCGGCAATGTGTGGGTGCGTCGGGCCGGCTATGTCGCGGGGGCACTGGTGCTGCTCTATGCCGTGGTCTGGCTGACGCTGGGCCGGGGGCTGCCTTCGGCCGACAAGCTGCTGACCTACCAGCCACCGCTTCCCACGATGGTGCGCGGCAACGACGGCGAGATCGTGTCGAGCTATGCCCGCGAGCGACGCGTGCAACTGCGCTTCGTCGATTTTCCCGAGCCGATGATCAACGCGTTCCTCTCGGCCGAGGACAAGACGTTCTGGAGCCATGGCGGCATCGACTATCTCGGTTTTGCCGGGGCGGTGGTGGATTATGCCACCAAGTATGGTTCGGGCCAGCGCGCGCGCGGCGGTTCCACCATCACGCAGCAGGTGGCGAAGAACATCCTGGTGGGTGACGAATATTCGATCACGCGCAAGCTCAAGGAAATGATCCTCGCGCGCCGCATCGAAGGCGTGCTGACCAAGCAGCAGATCCTGGAGCTCTATCTCAACGAGATCCCGCTCGGCCGGCAGAGCTTCGGCGTACAGGCGGCATCGCGTGCCTATTTCGACAAGGACGTGGGCGACCTGAAGCTGCACGAGGCGGCGTTCCTGGCGATCCTGCCGAAGGCGCCCGAGCGCTATGGCCGTGCCAAGTACCACGACCAGGCGATCACCCGGCGCAACTGGGTGCTCGACCAGATGGTCAAGAACGGCTGGGCGACGGCGGCGCAGGCGGCCGAGGCCAAGGCGCAGCCGCTGGGCCTGGTGCAGCGCCGGGCCGAGAACTACACCGCCGACGCGGGCTATTTCCTGGAGGAAGTGCGCCGCCAGCTGATCGACAAGTTCGGCGAGAAGGCCGAGGACGGGCCAAACAGCGTCTATGCCGGCGGTCTGTGGGTGCGCACCTCGCTCGACACCGAATTGCAGAAGGCGGCGCAGGATTCGCTGCGCGCCGGGCTGCTCCGCTATTCCGCCGGGCGCGCATGGCACGGGCCGATCGCGACGATCGATCCGGGCGACAGGTGGCAGACCGAGCTGATCACCAGCAACATCTCGATCAGTTACCAGGACTGGCGCGTGGGCGTGGTGCTGCGGCGCAGTGGTTCGTCGGGCACGATCGGCTTTGCCGACGGTTCGACCGCGCCGCTCTACGGCCTGCCCGATGCGATGAAGGCGGGTGACGTGATCGCCGCCGCCCCCAATGGCAGCGGCTGGGCAGTGCGCACGGTGCCCGAAGTTTCGGGCGGCATGGTGGTGGAAGACCCGCAGAACGGCCGCGTGCTGGCGATGCAGGGCGGCTTCGACGCGCGGCTGGGATCGTTCAACCGCGCCACGCAGGCCAACCGGCAGCCTGGCTCGACGATCAAGCCGTTCGTCTATGCGACCGCGCTCGACAACGGGATGACTCCCGCCTCCATGGTGCTCGACGGGACGTTCTGCGTCTATCAGGGCGCGGCGCTGGGGCAGAAGTGCTTCCGCAACTTCGACATGCGCGGCGCAGGCGGTGTCCACACGATGCGCTGGGGGCTGGAGCAGTCGCGCAACCTGATGACCATTCGCGTCGCCAACGACACCGGCATGGACAAGGTCGTTCGCACGATCAAGGCGGTGGGCATCGGCGATTACCAGCCGTTCCTGTCGATGGCGCTGGGCGCTGGCGACACCACGGTGGCGCGCATGGTCAACGGCTATGCTGCGCTGGCCAACCATGGCCGCCAGCACGAACAGACGCTGGTCGACTATGTGCAGGACCGCAACGGCAAGGTGGTGTGGAAGGCGGACAACCGCGAGTGCACCGGCTGCAGCATGGCCCGGTGGGACGGGCGGCCGATGCCGCGCCTGAAGCCGCTGGGCAAGCAGGTGATGGACCCCCGCACCGCGTACCAGGTGGTGCATATGCTCGAAGGCGTGGTCGTGCGCGGCACTGCCGAAGTTCTGGCCGACCTCAAGCTGCCGCTGTTCGGCAAGACCGGCACGACCAGCGGCCCGACTAACGTGTGGTTCGTGGGCGGATCGCCCGACATCATCGCGGGCGTCTACATGGGATACGATGCGCCGCGCAGCCTTGGCGGCTATGCCCAGGGCGGGCGCATGGCGGCGCCGATCTTCAAGCAACTGGTGTTGCAGACGCGCAAGCGCTGGTCGGACACGCCGTTCACGGTGCCCGAAGGCATCCGCATGGTGAAGATCGACCGCGTTTCCGGCAAGCGCGTGTTCGCCGGCGTGCCGCAGGACGACGAGCGCAAGGCCAGCGTGATCTGGGAAGCGTTCAAGCCCGATACCGAACCGCGCCGCACCGTGCGTGCCGAGGAAATGACCGCCAAGGAAGCCGTGCTGGATGCCCTGCGCAAGGCACGTTCGGCCCGCGGCGCACCGGTCGCGGTCGATGAAGGCAGCGGCGAGGAAGGCGACTTCGTGGAAGAGCAGGGCGGGATCTACTGAGGTCGCGGACTTGGCGAAGTTGCCCATTTGGGCTTTCGCAAAAGCGTTGACCGTGTGGTAAGTGGCGCAGCATGAACCGTTCGATGCTGGCCGTTGTCTCGGCGCTCGCCCTGATCGTCCCCTCCGCCGCCCGCGCCCAGCTGGCGCAGGGCGCCAGGGCGCCCGACTTTACCGCGCAAGGTGCGCTCGCGGGCAAGCCTTTCGGCTTTCACCTGAAGCAGGCGCTGAAGCGCGGGCCGGTGGTGCTCTATTTCTATCCCAAGGCGTTCACGCAGGGCTGCACGCTGGAGGCTCACGCCTTCGCCGAGGCAAGCGGCGATTTCCGCAAGGCGGGCGCGACGGTGGTGGGGATGTCGAACGACGACGTCGCCACGCTCACCAAGTTTTCGACCGAGGCGTGCCGTGACAAGTTCGCGGTGGCCGCCGCCACGCCGCAGGTCATTTCGGCTTATGACGTGGACCTGAAGCGCGACGGCGTCTCGACCGGGCTGACGATGCGCACGAGCTATGTCATCGGGCGCGACGGGCGCGTGGTGCTGGTCCATTCCGACATGGATTACCGTGACCACGTGAAGCTGACGCTGGCCGCCGTGCAGAAGCTGCGCGCGCGGCGTTAGGCGCCGCTTCCCGTTCGACCGGACTTTACTTGACGCGCCGCTTCGCTAAGCGGCGTGCTTCCTGTTTTTGGAGATTGTGACCATGCGTGCCGAAGGGCAGGCCCATATCGACCGCATCGAGGCAGCACTGGCGCTTGTGCGCAAGTTCCTCGACTGGGACCGCGCCGTGCGCCGGCTGGACGAGCTGAACGCGCGCGTCGAGGATCCCAAGCTGTGGGACGATCCGAAGAAGGCCGAGGAAGTCATGCGCGAACGGCGCCGGCTCGAGGCGTCGATCGGCACCGTGAACGAGATCGGCCAGGAAATGGCCGACGCGATCGAGTTCGTCGAACTGGGCGAGATGGAAGGCGATGACGCCACCATCAACGAAGGCCTCGCGACGCTCGCCGCGCTGGCCGCCCGTGCCGACAACGACAAGGTGCAGGCACTGCTGGCCGGCGAAGCCGACGCCAACAACGCTTTCCTTGAAGTCCATGCCGGCGCCGGTGGTACCGAGAGCCAGGACTGGGCGGAAATGCTCCAGCGGATGTACACGCGCTGGGCCGAACGGCATGGCTACAAGGTCGAGCTGCTGGACTATCACGCCGGCGAAGCTGCCGGGATCAAGAGCGCCACGCTGCTGATCAAGGGCGAGAACGCCTATGGCTATGCCAAGACCGAGACCGGCGTCCACCGGCTCGTCCGCATCAGCCCCTATGACAGCTCTGCGCGGCGCCACACCTCGTTCAGCTCGGTCTGGGTCTATCCGGAAATCGACGACAACATCGAGGTCGAGATCAATCCGTCCGATCTCAAGATCGACACCTACCGCGCTTCCGGCGCGGGCGGACAGCACGTGAACACCACCGACTCGGCAGTGCGCATCACCCACGTGCCGACCGGTATCGTGGTCGCCAGCCAGAGCGATCGTTCGCAGCACAAGAACCGCGCGACAGCGATGGGGATGCTGAAGGCGCGCATCTACGAGGCGGAGCTGGCCAAGCGCGAAGCGGCGGCGAGCGGCGAATATGCGGCCAAGACCGAGATCGGCTGGGGCCACCAGATCCGTTCCTATGTGCTTCAGCCGTACCAGCAGGTGAAGGACCTGCGCACCGGGGTGGTTTCCACCAATCCGACCGAAGTGCTCGACGGCGCGCTCGATCCGTTCATGGCGGCTGCGCTGTCGCAGCGGGTCACGGGCGAGAAGGTGACTGTGGAGGACGATGACTGAGGCGGTGCGTCGGCGGGCGCGCGGGGCGAGATGGCTTGCCCCGGCGCTTTGTCTTGCGCTGGTGGCAAGCGGGCTAGGGGGCTGCGGACCAGCCCGGCAGCCCGATGACACCTCGACGGCCGATGCGGGCTTTCCCCGTGCCGACCGCCCGGTGTCGCCGGCCGGGGCGACCCAGTTTTCCACAGAGGCCCAGCGCGACAACCAGGACGAAGCGCAGGAGGTGATGGACCTTGCCGGGGTGCGCCCGGGCATGACGGTTGCCGATGTGGGCGCGGGCGAGGGCTACTACACGGTGCGGCTGGCCGCGCGCGTGGGCCGCAAGGGGCGTGTGCTGGCGCAGGACATCGACGACGGCGCGCTGCACCGGCTGGGTGCGCGGGTTGAGCGCGAGCGGATGACCAATGTCTCGGTCCAGCGCGGCGCGCCGGGCGACCCGCGATTGCCGGCGCGAAGCTTCGACCGTGTGCTGATGGTGCATATGTATCACGAGGTAAGCGAGCCTTACGCATTCCTCTGGCATCTCTGGCCGGCGCTGCGCAAAGGGGGGCAAGTGGCGGTGGTCGATCGCGACCTTCCGACCGACCGGCATGGCATTCCACCGACTTTGCTTTTTTGTGAATTCGAGGCTGCGGGCTTTCGCTTGATCGCGTTTCACCGTAAGCCCGAAATCTCGGGTTACCACGCCCAGTTCGAGGCCGCGGGGAACCGGCCAGAGCCGGGAGAGATGAGATCATGCCGGATCGAATCCGGCAAGGTCGCGCGCACGAAAGGGCGCTGAAAGGAAATTATGTCTGCGTTCAAGGGTTTGAAGCCGATCCTCTATGGTGGCCGGGAAGTCTGGCCGCTGGTCGAGGGCGGCAAGGGGGTGGCCGCGACCAACCACATGAGTTCGGGCGCGTGGGCGGCGGCAGGCGGGATCGGAACGGTCAGCGCGGTCAATGCGGACAGTTACGACGCCGAAGGCAAGATCGTCCCGCAAGTCTACGAACAGCTGACCCGCAAGGAACGTCACGAACAGCTGATCCGCTATGCCATCGACGGCGCCGTCGAGCAGGTGCGCCGGGCGCATGACATTTCCGGCGGCAAGGGCGCGATCAACATCAACGTCCTGTGGGAAATGGGCGGCGCGCAGCCCGTGCTGGAAGGCGTGCTGGAACAGACCCGCGGGCTTGTTACCGGCGTGACCTGCGGCGCGGGGATGCCCTACAAGCTGTCGGAAATCGCGGCGAAGTACGACGTCTACTACCTGCCGATCGTTTCGTCCGGCCGCGCATTCCGTGCGCTGTGGAAGCGTGCCTATCACAAGGTGGCGCACCTGCTGGGGGCGGTCGTTTACGAAGACCCGTGGCTGGCCGGCGGGCATAACGGCCTGTCCAACGCCGAAGACCCGCGCAAGCCGGAAGATCCCTATCCCCGCGTGAAGGCGCTGCGCGACACGATGCGCGCCGAAGGCGTGCCGGACAACGTGCCGATCGTGATGGCGGGCGGCGTGTGGTTCCTGCGCGAATGGAACGACTGGATCGACAATCCGGAGCTGGGCGCGATCGCTTTCCAGTTCGGCACGCGGCCCTTGCTGACGCAGGAAAGCCCCATCCCGCAGGCGTGGAAGGATCACCTGCGCACGCTGGAGCCGGGCGACGTGCTGCTCCACCGTTTCTCGCCCACGGGTTTCTATTCGTCGGCTGTCCGCAACCCGTTCCTGCGCAGCCTGGAAGCGCGCAGCGAGCGGCAGATCCCTTATTCCAAGGTTTCGGCGGGCGAGCACACGGTGCAGCTCGACGTCGGGGTGCGGGGCAAGAATTTCTGGGTGACGCCGGGCGATCTCGACCGCGCGCGCACCTGGCACGGCGCCGGCTTTACCGAGGCGCTGCGCACACCGGACGACACGGTGGTGTTCGTCTCCCCGGCCGAGCGCGAGGTCATCCGCAAGGACCAGGCCGACTGCATGGGGTGCCTGTCGCACTGCGGTTTCTCATCGTGGAAGGACCACGACGATTACACCACGGGGCGTCTCGCCGATCCGCGCAGCTTCTGCATCCAGAAGACCTTGCAGGACATCGCGCATGGCGGCCCGATCGACGAGAACCTGATGTTCGCGGGCCACGCGGCCTATCGCTTCAAGCAGGACCCGTTCTATTCCAACAACTTCACCCCCACGGTGAAGGAACTGGTCGATCGCATCCTGACGGGCGACTGAGCGGCGCGTCAACGCACCAGAAACACGAAAGGGCCGGCGTCACCACGCCGGCCCTTTTTTGCGTCAGGCGCCATTGTTTCAGGAGGGGGCGTTTTCCTGCAACTGGCGATAGACGCCGAGCCGGTCCGCGATCTGCCAGTGCCCTGTCAGGAGGTCGTTCTCATCAAAGGTGTAGACGGTGGCGCCGGTCATGCGGATGGTCTTGCCTGAAGCCGGGAAGGGGCCGAAATCGGCGAGATGCGTGGCTTTCCAGCGCCATGTCATCACCACGGCATCGCCGTCTTCGGCCATGTGCTCGATGGTGAAGCGCTGGTCGGGAAACGGCGCGCGCGACAGCCGCAGCCGTTCCACGAAACCGGCGGGATCGAGAGTCTGCCCCTCCCACGGGTCGCCGGGATCGTGGCGGACGACGTAGGCTGGGCCGAGGAACGAGGACGCCGCCTCGGCATCGCCCTCGTTCCAGATGCGTTCGATGAACGCGGCAAGGCGTTCGCGCCGGGTCATCGCGGTCAATCGAACTCCCATGCGCGTTCGCCGTGGCTGGTGATGTCCAGCCCCTCGCGCTCCTCGTCCTCGGTGACGCGCATCGGCACGACCATCGAGACCATCAGCGCGCAGATCACCGTTGCGACAGCGCTCCAGGCGCCGACCACGCCCACGCCGGCAAGCTGGGCGACCAGCTGGCGCGCCATGCCCATGCCCGCCGCATAGCCCGTCCCGCCAAGCGACGGCGAGATCAGGAAGGCCAGCAGGATCGAGCCGGTGATGCCGCCCATGCCATGAACCGCGAAGACGTCGAGCGAATCGTCGATTTCCAGCCGGTGCTTGATCACGAGGATCATCGGATAGCACACAGCCGTGGCGGCGAGGCCGAGCAGCACGGCGGAGCCGGGCGCGATAAAGCCCGCTGCCGGCGTGACCGTGGCAAGACCCGCAACGGCGCCGGTGGCGAAACCGATCGAGGTCGACTTGCCGACGGCGAAGCGCTCCACAAGAATCCACGCCAGCGCTGCGGTGCAGGCGGCGACGTGGGTGTTGATGATCGCGGCGGCGGCATCGTCGTTCGCGGCAAGCGCCGAACCGCCGTTGAATCCGAACCAGCCGACCCACAGCAGCGCAGCACCGGCCATCGTCAGAGCGGGCGAGTGAGGTAGCATGAGAGTTTTGGGATAACCCGCCCGCTTGCCGAGCAGCAGCGCGACCACGAGCGCCGAAACGCCCGCAGTGGTGTGGACGACGATGCCGCCCGCGAAATCGAGCGTGCCGAGCCGGCTCGACAACCAACCACCGCCCCAGACCCAGTGCGCGGCGGGGGCATAGACGATGAGGCTCCACAGCGCACAGAAGCCGACCACCCAGCCGAAGCGGGCGCGGTCGACCCAGGCGCCCACCATCAGCGCGGGCGTGATGAGCGCAAACGCCATCTGGAACAGCACGAATGCGCTTTCCGGGATCTGGGTGTTGGCGCGGACATTGCCGAGGTGCAGTAGCATCCAGGCATTGCCGCCACCGAGCCAGCCGTTGGTCACCTCACCAAAGGCCAGCGTGTAGCCGACCAGCACCCACAGCAGCGATGCCACGGCCGCGATCGCGCCCGTCTGGACCATCACTGCGAGGAAGCCCTTGGTGCGGACGAGGCCGCCGTAGAACAGCGTCAGCCCTGGCGCGGCCATCATCAGCACGAAAGCCGAGGAGACCAGAATCCACGCGGTATCGCCCGTGTCGGCGACATCGACGGTGCTGGTGGGAACTTGCGCATGGGCCAGCATCGGCACGGCCAGCGATGCGGCCATGGCGGCGACCGCCAGGAACTTGCGCATCTTGTTGTATTCTCCCTCTCGCCGCGATGCCTGGGCGTTGCGGCCACCCGGTTCCCTTCGCGCGCGTCTAGGCAACGATGTGACGCGGCACAAGCAAAACGCGAACGATTGTTCCGTTCGGCAGAGCCGAGGGGCGGCCGGTCAGGCCCAGCCTTCCAGCACCTGATCGGGCGGGCGGTGGCCATCGGCCCAGAAGCGGATGTTGGCGATCACCTTGTCGCCCGAGGCGATCCGGCCCTCGAACGTGGCGCTGCCCATGTGCGGCAGGATCGCCACGTTGTCGTGCGAGAGTAGCCGCGGATCGACCGAGGGTTCGTGCTCGAACACGTCCAGCCCGGCGCCGCCGATGCGCCCTTCGACCAGCGCCGCGATCAGCGCTTCTTCCTCGATCAGGTTGCCGCGCGCGGTGTTCACCACATAGGCGCCCGGCTTCATCAGCGCGATGCGGCGCGCATCGATGATGTGGCGGGTTTCGGGTGTGGCCGGGCAGTGCAGGCTGAGCACGTCGGCTTCCCCGATCAGCCGGTCGAGATCGGCTTCGTAGCGCGCGGCGAACATCGTCTCCAGCGCTTCGGGCAGGCGGTGGCGGTTGTGGTAGGCGATGGACAGCCCGAAGGCGCGCGCGCGCCACGCCACGGCCTGGCCGATGCGGCCCATGCCGACGATGCCCAGCGTCTTGCCGCTGATGCGGTGGCCGAGGAGCGTGGACGGCGACCAGCCGTCCCACTTGCCCGCACGCACGGTGCGGCCACCGTGGTTGAGGCGGCGCATGACCGAGATGATCAGCGCCAGCGTCATGTCGGCGGTATCGTCGGTGAACACGCCGGGGGTGTTGGTGACGGGGATCTTGCGGGCGCGGGCGGCGGTGAGATCGATATGTTCGGTGCCCGCGCCGAAATTGGCGATCAGGCCGAATTGCGGTCCGGCGGCGGCGATCAGGTCGGCGTCGATCCGATCGGTGACAGTGGGGACGAGGACGTGCGCATGCTGGAGCGCTGCGACCAGTTCGTCCTGCGTCAGCGCGCGGTCGGCGTGGTTCAGGGACACGTCGAACAGTTCGGCCATCCGGGCCTCGGTTTCGGGCAGGAGGCGGCGCGTGACGACGACGCGGGGCTTGCCCTCTACGCGCCGGGGCGATTTCAGATCGGCGGGGGTGGCGTGCGTGTTCATCGTGCCGTCTTCGCTAAGCCGGGCGGGGACTTGTGGTCAAGCGGGCTTGCATAGGCCCACCCGCCATTGCCATATCGGCGGCGGGGTGTATCGGACGGGTTTGCAAGGGAGAACGAAGCGCCGTGCCGAAAGGGAAGTCCGTGCTGTCGCTGGTTCTGGCCGCCGCGCTTGCGGCGACGGGGGCACCGGTCCGCGCAGCCGATGATGCCGGGGTGCCTTACTGGGTTTCGCTGCGCAAGGAGCAGTCGAACATGCGCGTCGGGCCGGGGCGCGAATACCGGATCAGCTGGGTCTATGTCCGGCAGGGACTGCCGATGAAGGTCCTGCGCGTGATGGGCGGCTGGCGGTTGGTCGAAGACCCGGCCGGGGTGCGCGGCTGGATGCTCGCGCAGTTCCTGACCCGCACGCACACCGGCATGGTCAAGGGCGGCGAGGCGCCGATTCGCGAGAACAAGGACGGTTCGGGCCGGCTGCTGTGGCGTGCCGCACCCGGCGTGGTGGCGAAGCTCGACGATTGCGACGAAGGCTGGTGCAAGGCCGACATCGACGGCCGCAAGGGCTATATCGAGGCGGCGAAAGTGTGGGGCGCCGGGACGCCCTGAAGCGCCCCGGCCGCGTTTTCCTCAGACCAGTTCGACCGCGATGGCGGTGGCTTCGCCGCCGCCGATGCACAGGCTGGCAACGCCTTTCGTCAGGCCCTTGTGCTTCAGCGCGCCGATCAGCGTGGTGACGATGCGCGCGCCCGATGCGCCGAGCGGGTGGCCGAGCGCGGTGGCGCCCCCGTGGACGTTGATCTTCTCGTGGCCGATGCCAAGATCCTGCATCGCGAACATCGCCACGCAGGCGAAGGCCTCGTTGACTTCGAACAGGTCGACGTCGCCCACGCTCCAGCCGGCCTGCGCCAGCACCTTCTGGATCGCGCCGACGGGGGCGGTGGTGAACTTGGCAGGCTCTTGCGCGTGCGCTGCGATGGCGACGATCTTGGCGACCGGGGCAAGGCCCTTGTCCTTGGCAAGGCTTTCGCGCGTGAGCACAAGCGCGGCTGCGCCGTCCGAGATCGACGAGGAACTGGCGGCGGTGATCGTGCCGTCCTTGCCAAAGGCCGGCTTCAGGCCGGGGATCTTGTCCGGACGGCCCTTGCCGGGCTGTTCGTCGGTATCGACCACGTGTTCGCCGGCGCGGGTCTTGACCGTGACCGGCACGACTTCGCTGGCGAAGCCGCCGTTGGCGATGGCATCCTGGGCGCGGCGCAGCGATTCGATCGCGTAATCGTCCTGCTGGGTGCGGGTGAGCTGGTATTCGTCGGCCGTGGCCTGCGCGAACGTGCCCATCGCGCCGCCCTGGTAGGCATCTTCCAGCCCATCGAGGAACATATGGTCATAGGCGGTATCATGGCCGATGCGCGCGCCCGAGCGGTGCTTCTTGAGCAGGTAAGGTGCGTTGGTCATCGATTCCATGCCGCCCGCGACGATGACGTCGGCGCTGCCCGAGGCGATGGCTTCGGCGGCCATCATCACGGTCATCATGCCCGATCCGCAGACCTTGTTGACGGTGGTCGCCTCTACCGACTTGGGCAGGCCGGCCTTGATCGCGGCCTGACGGGCAGGGGCCTGGCCAAGCCCGGCGGGCAGCACGCAGCCCATGTAGATACGCTCGATGTCGTCACCGGCAACGCCAGCGCGCTCGACCGCAGCCTTGACCGCGACCGCGCCCAGATCGGTCGCGGCGACATCGGCGAGCGCACCCTGCATTCCGCCCATCGGCGTACGTGCGTAGGAGAGGATGACGACGGGATCGGCGGCGGAGAACTGGGCCATGGCTTGGGTTCCTTGCTGTGCTAGGAATGCGGCCGGGTCGGCCGATTAATCGGGGACTTAATGGTGCGACGCAACAATTGCAAATGACAGGTTTTCGTCAGGGGACGGGGGAATGCGCGTGATCGGGGGGCAGGCGGTTTTCGTGGGAAGCGGGATGCCAGCCGCGCCATTGCTGCTGGGCGCCGGCGTGCTGGGCGCGATCGTTGGCAGCTTTCTGGGCGCCGCGCTGGAACGGATGCCGGACGGCCGCTCGGTCCTGACCGGGCGTTCGGCCTGCGACGGCTGCTGCAAGGCGCTGACCGTGGGCGAACTGGTTCCGGTGCTGTCGTGGCTGGCGCAGCGTGGGCGGTGCCGCGCCTGCGGATCGGCCATCGGCGGCTGGCAACTTGGCGCGGAGCTGGGCGCGGCGGGCATCGCCATGCTGTCGGTCGCGCTGGCGCCGCCCGGGCAGGTGCTGGCGGCAATGCTGCTCGGCTGGCAACTGCTGCTGCTGGCCCTGCTGGACGCGCGCCACTTGTGGCTGCCGCGCGTGCTCACAGGCGTGCTGGCGTTCAGCGGCCTGGTGCTCGCCGGCGCGAGAAGCTGGGTCTTGGGCGACATCCTGCCGCTGGCGCTGTCGGGCGCGGGCGGGGCGCTCGGCTTCCTCATGCTCTGGCTGGTGGCGACGGGATACCGCAGGGCGCGCGGACGCGATGGCATGGGGGGAGGCGATCCGCCGCTGCTGGGGGCGATCGGCGTGTGGATCGGACCGCTGGGCGTCATTCACGTGGTGCTGGGGGCCAGCCTGCTGGGGATCGCCGCGGCCGTTGCACTTTTTCTGGCTGGGCGTAAACTATCTGGTGATAGCGTGCTTCCGCTCGGAACCTGCCTCGCCGCCGCGGCTTGGCCGGTGTTCCTCTGGCAGGGGTTCGCCTGACACCGCATCACGATAAACGACCATAAGGGGGAGCGAGGACATGGATACGACCGGCAAGGAAGCGATGCTGGGGCTGCTGGCGCGCCAGCGCGATGCGTTCACCGCGGCCCGGCCCGAGCCGCTGGCCGTGCGCCACGACCGGCTGGAGCGCTGCGCGGCGCTGCTCAAGGCGCACGGCGAGGACTTTGCCCGCGCGATGAGCGCCGATTTCGGTCACCGCAGCCACGAACAGTCGATGATGACCGACGTGATGCCCTCGATCAGCCTGATCCGCTATTCACAGAAGAAGATGAAGGCGTGGTCGAAGCCGGACAAGCGGCAGGTCAATTTTCCGCTGAACCTGCTCGGCGCCAAGGCGGAGGTCCGCTATGAGCCGAAAGGCGTGATCGGCATCGTCTCGCCGTGGAACTTCCCGGTGGGGCTGTGCATGGGGCCGCTGGCGCAGGCCTTTGCCGCGGGCAACCGCGCCATGATCAAGCCGTCCGAATTCACCGAGCGCACATCCGACCTGATGGCCGAGCTGTTTCCCAAGTTCTTCGCGGAAGAGGAAGTGGCGGTGGTGACCGGCGGGGCGGACGTGGGGCAGGCGTTCTGCGGCCTGCCGTTCGACCACCTGCTGTTCACGGGCGCGACCTCGATCGGCCGCCACGTGCTGCACGCGGCGGCGGACAACCTGGTTCCGGTGACGCTGGAACTGGGCGGCAAGTCGCCCACGATTCTGGGCCGCAGCGCCGACGTGAAGCGCAGCGCCGAACGTATCGCGCTGGGCAAGATGATGAACGCCGGGCAGATCTGCCTCGCGCCCGACTACATGCTCGTGCCCGAGGAACTCGAAGGCAAGGCGATCGACGCGGTGAAGGGTGCGGTCGCCGCCATGTATCCCACGCTGCTGGCGAACGACGACTACACCTCGGTGATCAACGCCCGCCACCGCGACCGGCTCAAGGGGCTGGTCGCCGACGCGCTGGACAAGGGGGCCGAAGCGATCGTGGTCAATCCCGGCGACGAGGCCTTCGACACGACCAACGGCAACAAGCTGCCGCTGACGATCCTGCGCAATGTGAACGACCAGATGAAAGTCATGCAGGAGGAAATCTTCGGCCCGGTGCTGCCGGTCATGACCTACCGCGGCATCGACGAGGCGGTCGACTACGTCAACGCGCATGACCGTCCCCTGGGACTCTACTACTTTGGCGAGGACGCGGGCGAACGCGAGCGGGTGCTGACCCGCACGATTTCGGGCGGGGTGACGGTGAACGACGTGATCTTCCACGTTTCCGCCGATGACCTGCCGTTCGGCGGCGTCGGGCCTTCGGGCATGGGCAGCTATCACGGCGTCGAGGGTTTCCGCACCTTCAGCCACGGACGCGCAGTCTATCGCCAGCCAAAGGTCGATCTTGCCAAGCTGGCCGGACTCAAGCCGCCCTATGGTGCGGCGACGCAGCGCACGCTCAAGATGCAGCTCAAGTAGGCTGGTTTTCCGGGCTTTGCGCAGGGCGCCGCTGCCGAGGGGCGCGGCGCCTTGTGATGAGCGGAACTGGCTAAAAGGAGTGGGGTTTGCCCGCATATTGCGGCCCACCCCACTTGCGCCGTAACCGGAGCGGGACTAGGGCGCGGTCCAAACACTGCCCAAACACCTGCAACGCGAGTCAGGCCCTTGGTAGATCTGTCACAATACCTTCCGATCCTGATCTTCCTCGGGATCGCCCTCGCGCTTTCGGCGGCCTTCGTGTTCCTGCCGATGGGCGTGGCCCGTCTGACCGGCGCGCACAATCCGACTGCGGAAAAGCTCTCGGAGTACGAATGCGGCTTTCCCGCGTTCGAAGACCCGCGCAGCCAGTTCGACGTGCGCTTCTACCTCGTGGCGATCCTCTTCATCGTCTTCGACCTTGAAGCCGCGTTCCTGTTTCCTTGGGCGGTGAGCCTGAAGGAAACCGGCTGGACCGGTTGGGCAACGATGATGGTCTTCCTGGGCGAACTGGTGATTGGCTTTGCCTATGCCTGGAAGAAGGGGGCTCTGGACTGGGAATGAGCAACATGACCACTTCTCCTCTCGTGACCACCCCCGGGGCGCTTGCCGTGCCCGGCACGGTCCAGCCCGATCAGGCATTTTTCGACAGCCTCAACGCAGAGGTCAACGACAAGGGCTTCCTTGTCACCTCGACCGAGGACCTGTTCCAGTGGGCTCGTACCGGTTCGCTGTGGTGGATGACCTTCGGCCTTGCCTGCTGCGCGGTCGAGATGATCCACGTCAACATGCCGCGCTATGACATGGAGCGCTTCGGCGCCGCCCCGCGCGCGTCCCCGCGCCAGTCGGACGTGATGATCGTGGCCGGCACGCTGTGCAACAAGATGGCCCCGGCGCTGCGCAAGGTCTACGACCAGATGTCGGAGCCGAAGTACGTCATCTCGATGGGCAGCTGCGCCAATGGCGGCGGCTATTATCACTACAGCTACTCGGTGGTGCGCGGCTGCGACCGCATCGTGCCCGTGGACATCTACGTTCCGGGGTGCCCGCCGACGGCCGAGGCGCTGCTTTATGGCGTGATGCAGCTGCAGCGGAAGATCCGCCGCGCCGGCACGCTTGAGCGCTGAGGGAAGGGAAGCGATGACGGTTCTCCATTCCGCCCCGCGTTATTCCTCGTTCGAGGGCGTGAAGGACTCGCTGGTTTCGGCGCTCGGCGACCTCGTGGTGTCCTCGAAGGAGGAGCATGGCGAGATCGTGCTGACGGTCGTGCGCGGCCGCGTCGAAGACGCGCTGCGCGCGCTTCGCGACCGGCACGAGTTCCAGCAGCTGATGGACATCGCGGGTGTCGACTATCCGGACCGCGCCGAGCGGTTCGAAGTGGTCTATTGCCTGCTGTCCGTGACGCGCAACCTGCGTCTGATCGTCAAGGTTTCGACCGACGAGGCGACTCCGGTGCCGACCGTGACCACGCTGTGGCCCAACGCCGGCTGGTACGAGCGCGAAGTCTACGACATGTACGGCGTTCTCTTCGCCGGCAATACCGATCTGCGCCGCATCCTCACCGACTATGGCTTCCAGGGGCACCCGTTCCGCAAGGACTTCCCGCTGACCGGCTATGTCGAGCTGCGTTACTCCGAGGAAGACAAGCGCGTGGTCTACGAGCCGGTCGAGCTTGCGCAGGATCTGCGCCAGTTCGACTTCATGAGCCCGTGGGAAGGTGCGGACTACGTGCTGCCGGGCGATGAGAAGGCCGTTCCGCCGCCGCCCGCGCCGGCTCCGGTCGCCACCGCGCCCGTCACCGGCGGCGCGCCCAAGGTCGATACGCCCAAGACCACCGACAAGCCGGCTGATACCGGCGCTGGCGAGAAGGCCAACGCCGATGCGGCCGCAAAGGCCCCGTCCTCGGACGGCGGTGCAGCCCCTGCCGCACCGGCCCCGACCGAAAGCCGTCCCGCCACGGATGCGCCCAGCAAGGGAGACAAGGCATGAGCTTCTCGCTCGAACAGTCGCCCACCACCGGCGACGAGGTCATCACCAACTACACGATCAACTTCGGGCCGCAGCATCCTGCCGCGCACGGCGTTCTTCGCATGGTCATGGAGCTTGATGGCGAGATCATCGAGCGCATCGATCCGCACGTCGGCCTGCTGCATCGCGGCACCGAGAAGCTGATCGAGCACAAGACCTATCTTCAGGCGCTGCCGTACTTCGACCGCCTCGATTATTGCTCGCCGCTGGCGATGGAGCATTCCTACGTGCTCGCGGTCGAGAAGCTGCTGAACGTCGAAGTGCCGCTGCGCGCACAATACCTGCGCGTGCTGTTCGCCGAGCTGACCCGTATCTGCAACCACATGCTGAACATGGGGTCGCACGTGATGGACGTCGGCGCGATGACGCCGAACCTGTGGCTGTTCGAGATCCGCGAGGACTGCCTCAACTTCTTCGAGCGCGCTTCGGGCGCGCGCATGCACTCCGCCTGGTTCCGCCCCGGCGGCGTCCACCAGGACGTGCCGCTCAAGCTGCTGACCGACATCGCCGACTGGCTCGACGACCGGCTTCCGCGCCTGTTCGAGGACGCGATGAGCCTTGTCATCGACAACCGCATCTTCAAGCAGCGCAATGTCGATATCGCCATTGTCAGCAAGGAAGACGCGCTGGCCTGGGGCTTCTCCGGTCCGATGATCCGCGCCGCGGGCATTCCGTGGGACCTGCGCAAGAGCCAGCCCTACGACGTCTATGACCGCATGGAGTTCGACATTCCCGTCGGCACCAATTCGGACTGCTACGACCGGTTCATGGTGCGCGTGGAAGAAGTGCGCCAATCGGCCCGGATCATGAAGCAGTGCCTTGCCGAAATGCCCGAAGGTCCGATTGCCAGCACCGACCGCAAGGTGGTGCCGCCCAAGCGCGCCGAGATGAAGAGCTCGATGGAATCGCTGATCCATCACTTCAAGCTCTACACCGAAGGCTTCCACGTGCCGGCGGGCGAAGTCTATGTCGCCACCGAAAGCCCCAAGGGCGAATTCGGCGTCTATCTGGTCAGCGACGGCACCAACAAGCCGTACCGCTGCAAGATCCGCCCGACCGCGTTCAGCCACCTTCAGGCGATGGATTTCATGAGCAAGGGCCACATGCTGCCCGACGCGACCGCCATTCTCGGCGCGATCGACGTGGTGTTCGGGGAGTGCGACCGTTGAGCAAGCTGGCAATCGCGGAGGCGATGATCGCCGCCTACAACGCGCAGGACGTGGATACCTACGTTTCCTACATGACCGACGATGCCTGCGAAGCGGGTTATCGCGGCGCGGTGGTGCGCGAAGGCAAGGAAGGCACGCGTTCGGGCCTCGCCGCCGCGTTCAAGGTCTGGCCCCAGAACAAGGCCGAGATCGTCCATGCGCAGGAAAACGGCAACTATGTCGTGTTCCGTGAACACGTGACGCGCGGTCCTTCCACGGACGGATCGCCGCTGGTCGAACCTTTCGACGTGATCGCTGTCTATACTTTCGAGGGCGACAAGTGCGCCCGGGTGGAGTTTATCCGGTGAAGCAAGACCCGACCCGCCAGCTTTCGATCCTCGCCTGCGCGACCGGGCTGCTGCTCGCCGCGGTGTGGTTCCTCGCACTCGCCAACGGGGCGGATACGCCCGACTGGATGCCGATGATGATTTCCGCCATCGGTGGTTTCGAGCTTTTCCTGTTCGGCCAGAGCCTGTGGCTCAAGCGCGCCGACCGGCAGGGTGGACGCTGAAGACATATGGCCGACCGTCATCCCGAACCCGATAGCCCCGAACTGCGCGCGCGCTGGGGCAATTTCTCCTGGACCGAGGCCAACGCGGCCAAGGCGAAGGAGATCGTTGCGCGTTATCCCGAAGGGCGTCAGCGCTCGGCGGTGATGCCGCTGCTCGACCTTGCCCAGCGGCAGGTCGGTGCGGAAGAGAACACGCAGGGCTGGCTGCCGCTGCCGGTGATGGAATACATCGCCGCGCAGCTCGACATGCCGATTATCCGCGTGCTCGAAGTCGCCACGTTCTACACCATGTACAACATTGCGCCGGTCGGCCGGTTCCACGTGCAGGTCTGCGGCACCACGCCGTGCATGTTGCGCGGATCGGACGAGATCATGGCCGCGTGCAAGGCAAAGGGCATGAAGAAGGGCCACACCACGCCCGACGGCCTGTTCACGCTGACCGAGGTCGAGTGCATGGGCAACTGCTCGTCGGCACCGATGGTCCAGATCAACGACGACAACTACGAGGACCTGACCGCCGAGCGTGTCACCCACATCCTCGACGAACTGGCCGCCGGTCGCAGCCCCAAGGCGGGCACGCAGGAGCCGGGCCGTCACACGGTGGAGCCGGTCGGCGCGCTTTCGAGCCTGACCGCGATGGCGACCGAAAACCACGACTATCGAGGGGAGTGGTAAGATGGCCCTTCAGGACAAGGACCGCATCTTCACCAATCTCTACGGCTACCAGCCGTGGAACCTCGCCGCCGCGCAGGCGCGCGGGGATTGGGACAACACGAAGGCGCTGCTCGAACGCGGGCAGGACGGCATCATCCAGGAAATCAAGGATTCGGGCCTTCGCGGGCGCGGCGGTGCGGGTTTCCCCACCGGCATGAAGTGGTCCTTCATGCCCAAGGAAAGCAAGGACGGCCGTCCGAGCTTCCTGGTCATCAACGCCGACGAATCCGAACCCGGTTCCTGCAAGGACCGCGAGATCATCCGCCACGATCCGCACAAGCTGCTCGAAGGCGCGCTGGTCGCGGGCTTCGCGATGCGCGCACGGGCGGCCTACATCTACATCCGCGGCGAATACATCCGCGAGGCCGAAACGCTGTTCGCGGCGCGTGACGAAGCTTATGCCGCCGGCCTGCTGGGCAAGAACGCCTGCGGTTCGGGCTATGACTTCGACGTCTTCGTTCACCGCGGCGCCGGCGCCTACATCTGCGGCGAAGAAACCGCGATGATCGAAAGCCTCGAAGGCAAGAAGGGCCAACCGCGGCTCAAGCCGCCGTTCCCGGCCGGCGCGGGCCTCTATGGCTGCCCCACCACGGTCAACAACGTGGAATCGATCGCGGTGGCGCCGACCATCCTGCGCCGCAGCGCCGCGTGGTTCTCGTCCTTCGGGCGCGAGAACAACAAGGGAACCAAGCTTTTCCAGATCAGCGGGCACGTGAACAAGCCCTGCGTGGTCGAAGAAGAGATGAGCATCCCGTTCAGCGAGCTGATCGAGAAGCACTGCGGCGGCATTCGCGGCGGGCGCGACAACCTGCTGGCCGTGATTCCCGGCGGTTCGTCGGTGCCGCTGGTGCCCGCGGCCGAGATCTGGGACGCGCCGATGGACTTCGACGGCCTGAAGGCGGTCGGCTCGGGCCTTGGCACCGCGGCCGTCATCGTCATGGACAAGTCCACCGACATCGTCCGCGCGATCAGCCGCCTGTCGTACTTCTACAAGCACGAGAGCTGCGGCCAGTGCACGCCCTGCCGCGAAGGCACCGGCTGGATGTGGCGCGTGATGGAGCGCCTGCGCACCGGCGATGCTGACGTGTCGGAAATCGACATGCTTCAGCAGGTCACCAAGCAGGTCGAAGGCCACACCATCTGCGCGCTGGGTGACGCGGCCGCCTGGCCGATCCAGGGCCTGATCCGCCATTTCCGCCCCGAAATCGAACGTCGCATCGCCGAGCGAGCCGACGTCCGGGAGGCTGCAGAATAATGCCCAAGGTCAAAGTAGACGGCGTCGAACTCGAAGTCCCGGCGGGCGCCACCGTCCTCCAGGCCTGCGAACTGGCCGGCAAGGAAATTCCCCGCTTCTGCTATCACGAGCGGTTGAGCATCGCCGGCAACTGCCGGATGTGCCTTGTCGAAGTGAAGCCCGGACCGCCGAAGCCGCAGGCTTCGTGCGCGCTTCCGGCCAGCGAAGGCCAGGAAATCCGCACCGACAGCGAGATGGTCAAGAAGGCGCGTGAAGGGGTGATGGAGTTCCTCCTCATCAACCACCCGCTCGATTGCCCGATCTGTGACCAGGGCGGCGAATGCGACCTGCAGGACCAGTCAGTGGCCTATGGCCGCGGCGCCTCGCGCTACCACGAGCACAAGCGCGCGGTGACCGAGAAGTACATGGGCCCGCTCATCAAGACGACGATGACGCGCTGCATCCACTGCACCCGCTGCGTGCGCTTCTCTGAAGAAGTGGCCGGCGTGGACGAGATCGGCGCGCTTTATCGCGGCGAGGGGATGCAGATCAGCACCTATCTCGAAAAGGCGGCGAAGCACGAGCTTTCGGCCAACGTGATCGACCTTTGCCCGGTCGGCGCACTAACGTCGAAGCCCTATGCTTTCGAGGCCCGTCCGTGGGAGCTGAAGAAGACGCTGTCGATCGACGTGTCGGACGCGCTCGGCTCGAACATCCGGCTCGACAGCCGCGGCCGCGAAGTGCTTCGCGCTCTGCCGCGCGTAAACGATGACGTGAACGAGGAATGGCTGTCCGACCGGGGCCGCTACATGGTCGACGGGCTTACCCGCCGCCGCCTCGACAAGCCTTGGCTGCGCCGCGACGGCAAGCTCGTCGCCGCCACCTGGGCCGAAGCGTTCGATGCCGTGGCGAAGATCAACCCCGGCGCTTCGGTGGCGGTAATCGCGGGCGACCTCGTCGATTGCGAGACCATGTTCGCTGCCAAGAAGCTGGCGGGCGCGCTCGGTTCCAGCCTCCTCGAAGGCCGCCAGACCGGGCTGGCCTATGATTGCTCCAACCTCGCCGCGGTGAATTTCAATTCGACCCTGGCCGGGATCGAGGACGCCGATGCGGTCCTGATCGTCGGTTCGATGGTTCGCGACGAGGCGCCGCTGCTCAACACCCGCCTGCGCAAGGCGGTGAAGAAGGGCGCGAAGGTCTTCATCGTCGGCCCGCACTGGGACCCGACTTATCCGGCGACCTTCCTGGGTGACGATCTCGCCGTTCTGGGCAACCTGCCGGCGGATGTTGCCGACCTGTTCGGCAAGGCGCAGAAGCCCGCGATCATCGTGGGCGGCGGTGCGCTCGCCAAGGGTGCGCTGGCTCCTGCACTGGCGTTTTCGGCGCAGTTCAACCTCGTCCGCGATGGCTGGAACGGCTTCAACGTCGTCCACATGGCCGCGAGCCGCATGGGCGGGCTGATGCTCGGCTACGCGCAGAAGGGCGGCATCGCCGACCTCGTCGCGGCCAAGCCGAAGATGGTGATCTCGCTCGGCGCCGACGAAGTGGACTTCACGAAGTTCGCCGGCAGCATGATCGTCCACATCGGCCACCACGGCGACAAGGCGGCCCATGCCGCCGACGTGATCCTGCCCGCCGCCGCGTTCAGCGAGAAGGACGGCACTTACGTCAACACCGAGGGCCGGGTGCAATACGCCGAAAAGGCCGTGTTCGCGCCGGGTGACGCCCGCGAGGACTGGACGATCCTGCGCGCGATGGCCGATGCGCTGGGCGTGTCGGTCGGCTTCGACAGCTTCGAGCAGCTTCGCGCGGCCATGGTCGCGGAAGTGCCGGCGCTGGGCGTCGAGGGTCTGGCCGACTACGGCGCGCTGCCGGCGGCTCCGGCCGACGCCAAGGCGGAAGGCGTGATCGGCTACCCGATCAAGGATCGCTACCTCACCAACGCCATCGGCCGCGCCAGCCCGACGCTGCAGCGCTGCTCGGCGGAACTGCTCCACGGTGAAACCTTCGCGGAGGCCGCGGAATGACCGAGTTGTTCATGAACCTTGGCCTCTCCTACGAGTGGGCCTGGGGCATCTCCACCATCGCCGGCATCCTGCTGATCGCGCTGCCGCTGATGCTCGGCGTGGCGATGATCATCTATGCCGACCGCAAGATCTGGGCGGCCATGGCGCTGCGCCGCGGCCCCAACGTGGTCGGCCCGCTCGGCCTGCTCCAGTCGTTCGCGGACGGCCTGAAGGTCTTCCTTCAGGAAACCATCATCCCGTCGGCCGCGAACAAGGGCCTGTTCCTGATCGCGCCGATCATCACTTTCACCGTAGCGCTGATGGCCTGGGCGGTGATCCCGTTCAATTCGGGCGCGGTGCTGGCCAACATCAACGTCGGCCTGCTCTATGTCCTCGCGATTTCGTCGCTGGGCGTTTACGGCGTGGTGATCGCAGGTTGGTCGTCGAACTCGAAGTATCCGTTCTTCTCGGCGATGCGCGCTTCGGCACAGATGATCAGCTACGAAGTCTCGATCGGCTTCATCCTGATCTGCGTGGTGCTGTGGGCCGGCTCGTTCAATATGAACGAGATCGTCAAGGCGCAGAAGGATCATGTCTGGATCATCAACGGCTTCGTCGCGAACCCGCTGCTGTTCCCGATGTGGGTGATGTTCCTCATTTCGGGCATGGCCGAAACCGCACGCGCGCCGTTCGACCTGACCGAGGCGGAATCGGAACTCGTCGCGGGCTACCAGACCGAATATTCGTCGATGAGCTTCGCGCTCTACTGGCTGGGCGAATATGCCAACGTCCTGCTGATGTGTGCGCTCAACGCCACGCTGTTCTGGGGCGGATGGCTGCCGCCGCTCGACATTCCGGTGCTTTACCTCGTGCCGGGCTTCGTTTGGCTGCTGCTCAAGATCCTGTTCTTCTTCTTCGTGTTCAGCTGGGTGAAGGCGACGGTCCCGCGCTATCGCTATGACCAGCTGATGCGCCTGGGCTGGAAGATTTTCCTCCCTGTCTCGCTGCTGTTCGTCTTCCTGATCAGCGGTTACCTCATGGCTACCGGACACTTCGCATGACCGTCGGACAGCTCATCAGGAGCTTTACGCTCTGGGAGTTCGTGAAGGCGCATTGGTTGACCTTGAAGTATTTCTTCAAGCCCAAGGCGACGATCAACTACCCGTTCGAAAAGAACCCGCTTTCGCCCCGCTTCCGCGGCGAGCATGCCCTGCGCCGTTATCCCAACGGCGAGGAACGGTGCATCGCGTGCAAGCTGTGCGAGGCGGTCTGCCCGGCGCAGGCCATCACCATCGAAGCCGAACCGCGTGAGGACGGCAGCCGCCGCACCACGCGCTACGATATCGACATGACCAAGTGCATCTTCTGCGGCTTTTGCCAGGAAGCCTGCCCGGTCGATGCCGTCGTCGAAGGGCCGAACTTCGAATACGCGACCGAAACGCGCGAAGAGCTGCTCTACGACAAGGCCAAGTTGCTTGCGAACGGGGACAAGTGGGAGCGCGCGATCGCTGCCAATCTTGAAGCCGATGCGCCGTATCGCTAGGGGGCCGCGCTCATGATCCAGGCCTTTGCCTTCTACCTTTTCGCGACGCTGATGATCGCCTCTGGTGCGATCACCATCCTCGCCCGCAATCCGGTGCATTCGGTGCTCTGGCTGATCCTCGCGTTCTTCAACGCCGCGGGCCTGATGGTCCTGTGCGGGGCTGAATTCATCGCGATGCTGCTGATCATCGTCTATGTCGGTGCGGTCGCCGTGCTGTTTTTGTTCGTGGTCATGATGCTCGACATCGACTTTGCCGAACTGCGCGCGGGCTTCATCAACAATTTCCCGCTGGGCTTCGTGCTGGCGGTGGTTCTGCTGTCCGAACTGGTGCTGGGTGTTGGCGCCTACCGCGCCGGTGCTCTGAAGCTGGGCACGGCGGACGGCACAGCCGCACCGTCTCAGGCCATCAGCAACACCGAGGCGATCGGTGCGCTGCTCTACACGCGCTACCTGTTCCTGTTCGAGGCAGCGGGCATCATCCTGCTGGTCGCAATGATCGGCGCGATCGTGCTGACGCATCGCCAGCGTAGCGGCGTGCGGGGCCAGAACATCGCCAAGCAGGTCGCGCGTCGCCCTGAAGACGCGACGTTCAACGTGCAGCCGGAAGTGGGCAAGGGGGTCCAGCTCTGATGATCGGCATCGAACACTACGTCGTCGTCAGCTCGATCCTGTTCGTGCTCGGCGTGCTCGGCATCTTCCTCAACCGCAAGAACGTCATCATCATCCTGATGGCGATCGAGCTGATCCTCCTGTCGGTGAACCTCAACCTGGTCGCCTTCAGCGCCTACCTCCATGACCTTGTCGGCCAGATCTTCGCGATGTTCGTGCTGACCGTGGCGGCGGGCGAGGCGGCGATCGGCCTTGCGATCCTCGTCATCTACTTCCGTGGCCGCGGCACCATCGCCGTGGACGACGTCAACCGGATGAAAGGCTGAAACTCGTGTCTTCCATCCTGATCATCGTTTTCCTGCCGCTGCTGGCAGCGATCGTTGCCGGCCTGGGCAACAAGAAGCTGGGCTTCGTGCCCTCGAAGGTCATCACCACAGGCGCGCTGTTCATCAGCTGCGCGCTGTCGTGGCCGATCTTCCTGTCGTTCCTGAACGGCAGTGCCGAAGCCACCGTCGTGCCGGTGCTGCAATGGGTGCGGTCGGGCGACCTCGATTTCGCCTGGGCGCTGCGGGTCGATACGCTCACCGCGGTCATGCTGGTGGTCATCACCAGTGTCTCGGCACTCGTGCACCTCTATTCGTGGGGCTACATGAGCGAGGAGCCGGATCAGCCGCGCTTCTTCGCCTACCTGTCGCTTTTCACCTTCGCCATGCTGATGCTGGTGACGGCCGACAACCTCGTCCAGATGTTCTTCGGCTGGGAAGGCGTGGGTCTTGCGTCCTACCTCCTGATCGGCTTCTGGTTCCGCAAGCCGTCGGCCAACGCCGCCGCGATGAAGGCCTTTGTGGTCAACCGCGTGGGTGACCTTGGCTTCATGATGGGCATCTTCGGCACGTTCCTGGTGTTCGGTACGGTTTCCATTCCGGAAATCCTGCACGCAGCGCCCGGCATGGCCGGATCGACCATCGGCTTCCTCGGCCACCGCTTCGACACCATGACGGTGCTGTGCATCCTCCTGTTCATCGGCGCGATGGGCAAGTCGGCGCAGCTTGGCCTGCACACCTGGCTTCCCGATGCGATGGAAGGCCCGACCCCGGTGTCGGCGCTGATCCACGCCGCGACGATGGTCACCGCCGGCGTGTTCATGGTCTGCCGTCTTTCGCCGATGTTCGAGGCCAGCCCGACGGCGCTGGCATTCGTGACCTTCGTCGGTGCGGCGACCTGCTTCTTCGCGGCGACGGTCGGCACCACGCAGACCGATATCAAGCGCGTGATCGCTTATTCGACCTGTTCGCAGCTGGGCTACATGTTCTTCGCGGCGGGCGTCGGCGCCTATGGCGCGGCGATGTTCCACCTGTTCACGCACGCCTTCTTCAAGGCGCTGCTGTTCCTGGGCGCCGGCTCGGTCATCCACGCGATGCACCACGAGCAGGACATGCGCTACTACGGCGGCCTGCGTAAGCACATCCCGCTGACCTACTGGGCGATGATGGCCGGCACGCTGGCGATCACCGGCGTGGGCATCGTCGACGTGGCGGGCTTCGCGGGCTTCTATTCGAAGGACGCTATCCTCGAGGCGGCTTATGCCAAGGGCACCGAGCTGTCGCACTTCGCCTTCTTCATGGGTATCTTCGCCGCGCTGTTGACCAGCTTCTACAGCTGGCGCCTCGTGTTCCTGACCTTCTACGGCAAGCCGCGGTGGGAGCAGAGCAAGCACATCCAGCACGCGGTGCACGACGCACACGGCCACGGCCATGACGACCATGCCCATGACCATGCGCACGCAGCCGATCATGCCCACGATGACCACCATGGTCACGACGCGCATGGCGACGGCACGGCGGGTTACCACCCGCATGAAAGCCCGCTCAACATGCTGGCTCCGCTCGGCATCCTGTCGGTCGGCGCGATCGCCGCGGGCTTCGTGTTCCACCACGCTTTCGTCAGCGAAGGCACGGGTGAGTTCTGGAAGGGTGCGCTGGTGTTCAACGAACACCTGCTCCACGCGATGCACAGCGTGCCGGACTGGGTGAAGTGGGCGCCGTTCGCGGTGATGGCCACCGGCTTCCTGATCGCCTTCTACGCTTATATCCGGAACCCGAAGTTCCCGGCGGCCTTCGTCGAGCAGTTCGGCTTCCTGTACCGCTTCCTGCTCAACAAGTGGTACTTCGACGAGCTCTATCACTTCATCTTCATCAAGCCCGCCATGTGGCTTGGCCGGGTCTTCTGGAAGGTGGGTGACGTGGGCATCATCGATCGGTTCGGTCCGAACGGTGCCGCGTGGGTGGTTGCCAAGGGCAGCCGCGCCGCCGTCAAGCTCCAGTCGGGGTACCTCTACAGCTATGCGCTGGTCATGCTCGTCGGACTTGTCGGGGCGATCAGCTGGGTGATTGCACGATGACCGGCCTTCCCATCCTTTCGTTGATGATGCTCGCGCCGCTGCTTGGTGCGGTGGCCTGCCTCAAGGCGGGGCGCGAACAGGCGCGGACGATCGCGCTGGCGGCAACGCTGGTCGATTTCGTCCTCGGCCTGATGCTCTGGGCCAACTTCGACGTGGGCGGCGCGCAGTGGCAGTTCACTGAACGTTATGCCGTGTTCTCGGGCTTCTCGTGGGCGCTGGGCATCGACGGCATCGCGTTGCTGCTGATCGTGCTGACGGTGTTCCTGATGCCGATCTGCATCGGCGCCAGCTGGAACGCGATCGAGAAGCGCGCGGGTGAATACTACGCCGCGTTCCTGGTGATGGAGACGCTGATGATCGGCGTCTTCACCGCGCAGGACTTGTTCCTGTTCTACATCATGTTCGAAGCCGGCCTGATCCCGATGTACCTGATCATCGGCATCTGGGGCGGCGCGGACCGGATCTACGCCAGCTACAAGTTCTTCCTCTACACGCTGCTCGGCTCGGTGCTGATGCTGATCGCGATGTTCTGGATGGTGAACCAGGCCGGCACGACCGACATCCCGACGCTGATGGCCTACAACTTCCCGGTGAAGGCCCAGACCTGGCTGTTCCTCGCCTTCTTCGCCAGCTTTGCGGTGAAGATGCCGATGTGGCCGGTCCATACCTGGCTTCCCGACGCGCACGTGCAGGCGCCGACCGCCGGTTCGGTGATCCTGGCTGGCGTGCTGCTGAAGATGGGCGGCTACGGCTTCATCCGCTTCTCGCTGCCGATGTTCCCGGAAGCCTCGGCGCAGTTCGCGCCGCTGGTGTGGGGCCTGTCGATGGCGGCGGTCGTGATCACTTCGCTGATCGCGCTGGTCCAGCACGACATCAAGAAGCTGATCGCCTACTCGTCGGTTGCGCACATGGCGATCGTGACCATCGGCCTGTTCGCTTTCAACCAGCAGGGCCTTGAAGGCTCGATGATCGTCATGCTCAGCCACGGCCTTGTCGCCGGCGCGCTGTTCCTCGCGGTCGGCGTGATCTACGATCGCCTGCACACCCGCGAGATCGACCGTTACGGCGGCCTTGCGATCAACATGCCCTATTTCGCGCTGTTCTTCCTGCTGTTCACGATGGCTTCGATCGGCCTTCCCGGCACCAGTGGCTTCGTCGGCGAGTTCCTCTCGCTGCTCGGTGTCTACAAGGCGTCGAGCTGGGTGGCGCTGGTCTGCACCACGGGAATCATCCTGGGCGCGGCCTACATGCTCTACCTCTACCGCCGGGTCGTGTTCGGCGTGCAGAAGAACGCCGATGCCGCAGCGATGCCCGATCTCGACAAGCGCGAGTGGGCGATGATGGTGCCGCTGGCTGCCGTCGTGCTGTGGATGGGCGTCTATCCGGAATCGTTCCTCGCGCCGATGCGCAAGGACATCGCCGCGCTTGATGCGCGCCTGGCCCAGGCCGCGCCCAAGGGCGACGCCCAGCTGAAGGTGGGGGCGGCGAAGCCCGTGTCCGCCGAACATGATGCCGCGCACGGGGAGGCGCACTGATGGAACTCGTCCGCTCTCTCCACCTGGTCGCCGCCGAGGAACTGCTCAGCGTTGCCGGCCTGATCCTGCTGCTCGTCGCCGCCTGGGGCGGTGACAAGGCCGCCCGCGCCATCTCGATCGCCTCGGTCGGCGTGCTGACAGTGTGCGCGCTGCTGGCGGCGCCCGCGCTGTGCAGCGGCGCGACGGGGCCGGATACGCTCGCTTTCGGCGGGCAGTACAAGGCTGATGCCTTCTCTGCCTTTGCCAAGCTGCTGATCTATGCCGGCGCCGCGGTCACGCTGATCGTCGCGCCCGCGTTCTTCGACCGCTTCAAGGCGATGCGCGCCGAATTCCCGCTTCTCGTGCTGTTCGCCTCGCTCGGCATGGGCATGATGGTTTCGGCCAGCGACCTGCTGACGCTCTACCTCGGCCTCGAACTCAACAGCCTTGCCTCCTACGTGCTCGCCGCCTTCCTGCGCAGCGATGATCGTTCGGCAGAATCGGGCCTCAAGTACTTCGTGCTCGGCTCGCTCGCTTCGGGCATCCTGCTCTACGGCGTCAGCCTGACCTATGGCTTCACCGGCCACACCAGCTTCGCGGGCATCCGCGCGGCGCTGGGCGCCGGGCCGATGTCGGTCGGCGCGACTTTTGGCGTGGTGTTCATCCTCGCCGGTCTCGCCTTCAAGATCAGCGCCGCGCCGTTCCACATGTGGACGCCCGACGTCTATGAAGGCGCGCCCACCCCGGTGACGACCTTCTTCGCCACCGCACCCAAGGCGGCGGCGCTGGCGCTGCTGATGCGCATCAGCCTCGAAGCCTTCGGCGCGCAGCCGCAGGCGTGGCAGCAGATCGTGATCTTCGCTTCGCTGCTGTCGATCGTGATCGGTGCGCTCGGCGCCATCGGTCAGGACAACATCAAGCGCCTGATGGCCTATTCCTCGATCAACAACGTCGGCTTCATGCTGATCGGCCTTGCCTGCGCCACCCAGAACGGGGCGGCAGCAATGCTGATCTACCTCGCGATTTACGTCGCGATGTCGGTCGCCGGCTTCGTCGCCATCCTGATGCTGCGCGACGAGAATGGCGATCCGGTGGAATCGATCGCGGATCTGGGCGGCCTGTCGAAGACGCGCCCCGGCCTTGCTGCTGCGCTCGCGGCGGTGATGTTCAGCCTTGCCGGCATCCCGCCGCTGTTCGGCTTCTGGGGCAAGTTCGTGGTGTTCCAGGCCGCCGTGCAGGCGAACCTGGTGGCGCTCGCCGCCATCGGTATCGCCGCCTCGGTGATCGGCGCCTTCTACTACCTGAAGGTGGTGAAGGTGATGTACTTCGACGAGGCGGTGGACAAGGTGCGCGGCAAGAGCGACGCGGCGCATGTCGTGCTGCTCGCGGTCGCCAGCCTGTTCATCTCGCCGCTTGGCTACTTGCTGACCAACTGGCTGCACGCGCTGGCCGGCAACGCTGCGGCGGCGCTGTTCCACGTTGCGTAAGGGGCGCGGCCTGGCCGGACGCGTGATGCCGTGATCGAAACGGTCGCGGAGATCGGCTCGACGAACGCCGCGCTGCTGGGCCGCCTTGCCGCGGGTGAGTCCGTTCCCGAAGGTGCGTGGCTTGTCGCGGACCGGCAGAGCGCCGGCCGCGGCCGCGCCGGACGGACATGGTCCGATGGCTTCGGCAATTTCATGGGATCGACCGCGGCGCTGCTGCGCGCGGGCGATCCTCTGCCGCAGACTTTGGCGCTGGTCGCGGGCGTTGCCGCGCACAAGGCGGTGCTGGCGCTGTGCGATGGCCTTTCGGGGCTGATGCTCAAGTGGCCGAACGACCTGCTGGTGGGGCAGGCCAAGCTTGCCGGCATTCTTCTGGAACGGCAGGGCGATGGCGTCGTCGTGGGCATCGGCGTCAATCTGGCGCAGGCGCCCGAGGTGCCGGGGCGCGCGACTGCTTCGCTGGCAGGGCTGGGCTTCCCCGTGGCACGCGATGCTTTCGCGGCCACGCTGGCGGCGGAGTGGCAGGCCGCGCTGACCCGCTGGCATTGCGGGGAATGGCCCGCGCTGCGGGAGGAATGGCTGGCCCGGGCGCATCCGGTCGGAACGCTCGTCACCGTCAAGGATACCGATCAGGGCACCATCATGGGGGCATTCGGCGGTATCGACGACAACGGCGTGGCCCTTCTGCGCTTGGCGGATGGCGCAACCCGTGCCATCCACGCCGGCGACATAGAAATGGTGGGATAGGAACCGGGGCGATGCTGCTGGCAGTGGACGTCGGAAACACGAACGTGGTGTTCGCGCTGTTCGATGGGCGCGAAATCAAGGGGCGCTGGCGCGTGGCGACCGATGCGCGGCGCACTGGCGACGAATATGCGGTCTGGTTGCTTCAGCTCATGCAGCTTGAGGGCTTCCGGCGCGAGGACGTGCAGCACATCCTCATCTCCACGGTCGTGCCGCGCGCGCTGCACAATCTGAAGGTGCTGGCGCAGAAGTATTTCAAGCAGGAAGCGATGGTCGCGGGCGAAGGCGTCGCGGCCTGGGGTTTTGAAGCCGACGTGGACGAGCCGCGCTCGCTCGGCGCGGACCGGGCGGTCAATGCCATCGCCGCGCACGCCAAGTACAAGGGCGACCTGATCGTCGTCGATTTCGGCACTGCGACCACCTTCGACCACGTCGATTTCATGGGCGCCTACAAGGGCGGGATCATCGCGCCGGGGATCAACCTGTCGCTCGACGCGCTGGTCAATGCGGCGGCCAAGCTGCCGCGCATCGCCATCGAGGCGCCGACCCGCACCAAAAGCGTGATCGGCCGCAACACGGAAGATCAGATGCACATCGGTGTGTTCTGGGGCTATGTGGCGCTGATGGAGGGCCTGATCGCGCGGATGCGCGCTGAAATCGGCCGGCCTGCGCAAGTCATCGCCACGGGCGGCCTTGCCGTGCTGTTCGGCGATCATACCGACATTTTTGACCATGTGGACGCAGACCTGACGCTCGACGGTCTCGCCATCCTTGCCGAACGCGCCGCTCAGGCGGCTGCATGACGGCACGACCAG
This sequence comes from Novosphingobium sp. KCTC 2891, assembly GCF_025938155.1. Taxonomy (GTDB): domain Bacteria; phylum Pseudomonadota; class Alphaproteobacteria; order Sphingomonadales; family Sphingomonadaceae; genus Novosphingobium. Next base: position 597,444 of record NZ_JAPCZG010000001.1, read on the forward strand.
AACAGGAATTAATGTGAACCCCGGTAAGGAACTGCTTTTTCTCGCTCTTGGTGGTTCGGGCGAGATCGGAATGAACGTCAACCTCTATGGTTGCGACGGCAAGTGGCTGATGGTCGATCTCGGCATGACCTTTGCCGACCCGTACTATCCGGGCATCGATCTCGTCTTCGCCGATCTTGAGTTCATCGAGGAACGCCTGAAGGATCTCGTCGGGGTCGTGCTGACCCACGGGCACGAGGACCACATCGGCGCGGTGCCCTATTTCGCGCAGGAACTCGGCGTGCCGCTCTATGCGACGCCGTTCACCGCCAAGCTGATCCACGCCAAGCTGACGGAGGCGGGGATCGACAAGACCACCGAGCTGAACGTGATCCCCAACGAGGGCGCGTTCAGCCTCGGGCCGTTCGATATCCGCTATGTCCCGCTGGCGCACTCGATCGCCGAAGGCAACGCGCTGGTGATCGACACGCCCTATGGCCGGGTGTTCCACACCGGCGACTGGAAGCTGGATGATGAGCCGCGTGTCGGCATTCCGGCGACCGAGGAGGAACTCACCGCGATCGGCGACGAGGGCGTGCTCGCGCTCGTCTGCGATTCGACCAACGTGTTCAATCCCAAGCCATCCGGCTCCGAAGGCGCGGTGCGTGCCGGCCTGTTCGAGGCGATCGAGCCGCTCAAGGGGCGCCGCGTGGTGGTGACCACGTTCGCCTCCAACGTGGCGCGCCTGCAGACGCTGGCGGAAGTGGCCGAGGCCACCGGACGGCAGCTCTGCGTTGCCGGACGCTCGCTGGACCGGATCATCGCGGTGGCGCAGGCCTCGGGCTATCTTCAGGATTTCCCCGACACGATCTCGATGGACGAGGCGATGGACCTGCCGCGGGGGCAGGTGATGATCGTCGCCACCGGCGGGCAGGGCGAGGCGCGCGCGGCGCTGGCGCGGATTGCGGGCGACCAGCATCCGATCAAGCTGGAGCGCGGCGACGTCGTGCTGTTCTCGAGCCGCCAGATCCCCGGCAACGAGATCGCCATCGGCCGCATCCAGAACGCACTGGTGGCGAAGGGCATCGAACTCGTCACCGATCGCCAGTCGATGATCCACGTGTCCGGCCATCCCGGCCGTCCCGAACTCGTCTCGCTCTATGAGTGGATCCGCCCGCAGATGCTGGTGCCGGTCCACGGCGAGATGCGCCACATGGCCGAGCAGGCACGCCTGGGGAAGGCCGAGGGCATTCCCAAGACCATCGTCCAGAAGAACGGCGACCTTATCCGCCTGGCGCCCAACGGGCCGCACAAGCTGACCGAGGTGCGCAACGGCCGGCTTGTGCTCGATGGCGACATCATCGCGCCCGCGGACGGCGAGGCGATGGGCGCGCGGCGCAGGCTGGGGCTGAACGGCCTCGTCACCGTGGCGCTGGCGGTAACGCGCGAGGGCAAGCTGGCATCGCCGGCGCAGGTCGCCAGCGTGGGCCTGCCGCTGGATGAGGACATGAACGATTTCGTGATCGAGGCCGAAAGCGATGCCGCCGAAGCGGTGCGGACGCTGAAGGGCGATCGCAAGCGCGACCGGGTGGCCATTGCCGAAGCCGTGCGGCTCGCGGTAAGGCGCACCGCGCAGCGCTGGTCGGGCAAGAAGCCCGTGGTCCAGGTCCTGCTGCGCGAAGCGTAAGGGAGCAGCTGGCGTGAAGTGGACTTCGATCGTCGCGATCTATTCGCTTTTCTGGGTCTTTTCAGCGTTCCTGGTGATGCCCTTCGGCGTCCGGACGCATGACGAACTGGGGCTGGAGAAAGTGCCGGGGCAGGTGCACAGCGCCCCCGGCAACTACGACCCGAAGAAGATCGCCACCCGCGCCACGCTGCTCGCGGTGGTGCTGTTCGGGCTGTATTACGCCAATTACGTGAACCGCTGGATCACCACCGACGATCTCGACATATCCCGCCTGATCGGAATCTGAGGCACGACCCGAACGATACCTAACCGCACCTGACGACACCCAAGGGCGTCGTCAGGGCGTTGGAGCGGAATGTCTCAGACACCTTCCAGCGCGTAGCCGGCGGAGCGCACGGTGCGCACCGGATCGGCAGCGCCGGGCAGGGCGATCGCCTGGCGCAGGCGACGGATATGGACGTCGACCGTGCGCAGCTCGATGTCGCTGCCGCTGCCCCATACCGCATCGAGCAGTTGCCCGCGCGAGAAGACGCGGCCGGGGTGTTCCATGAAATGCTTGAGCAGGCGGAACTCGGTCGGCCCGATCTTGAGCGATTCGCCGCGGCGCATGACGCGGTGCGCGGTGGGATCGAGCGTGAGGTCGCCCACGGTGATCGTCTCGCCCGCCAGCGCGGGGCGCACGCGGCGCAGCACGGCGCCGACGCGGGCGATCAGCTCGCGGGGGGAAAAGGGCTTGGTCACGTAATCGTCCGCGCCGGTTTCGAGGCCGCGCACGCGGTCGTCCTCGTCGTGGCGGGCAGTCAGCATGATGATCGGGACGTGCGCGGTTGCCTTGTTGCGGCGCAGGCGCCGGCAGACCTCGATGCCGCTGGTGCCACCGATCATCCAGTCGAGCAGGACGAGATCGGGGGTATCCTCGGCGGCGAGGAGCAGCGCCTCGTCCCCGTCGTCGGTGCAGCGCACATCGTAGCCTTCGCCGCGGAAGCGATATTCCACGAGTTCGGCGAGCGCCGTATCATCTTCGACGAGAAGCAGCTTGGGAGCCGACACACAAACCTCCGTGACAGTCAGGTTGCGCCAGACACGCCCAATGTTACCGCAGTGTGACCAGTTTCAGACCGATCGGGCGCCGGGCCATCAGATGCCCGGCGGGATCACGTCTTCGCGCTCGGGCAGATAGGTGCCCGTGGCCGCATAATGGACCATTTCCGCGATGTTGGTGGCATGATCGCCGATCCGCTCGATGTTGCGGGCGACGAACATCAACTGTGCGACGCTGCTGATCGTGGCCGGGTTTTCGACCATGTAGGACACGAAGTTGCGGAACACGCTGTCATAGAAGGCATCGACCTTGGCGTCGCGCAGAACGATCTCGGCGGCGGCGACGGGGTCGCGGGCGGCGAAGGCGGTCAGCACGTCGTGGACCATGTCTCCGGCCAGTTCGTTCATCACGGGCAGCAGGGTGAGCGGCTCGAACCGCTTGCGGCCTTCGATGTGGCCAACGCGCTTGGCGATGTTCTTGGCATAATCGCCGATGCGCTCGATGACGCCGGCGATCTTGAGCGCCGCGATCACTTCGCGCAGATCGTCCGCCATCGGTGCGCGCAACGCGAGCACGCGGACGGCGAGGCGGTCCACCTCGGCTTCCAGCTGGTCGATTCGCTTGTCGCGCGCGATGACGCCTGTCGCCAGTTCCTCATTGCCATGGACCAGCGCGTCCATCGCCTCGGCGATGGAAAGTTCGGCCAGGCCGCCCATTTCCGCCACCAGGCCGCGCAGGCGGGTGATGTCCTCGTCGAATGCCTTGACGGTATGTTCGGCCACCATTTCGATTCCTTACCCGTAACGCCCGGTGATGTAGTCCTTGGTGCGTTCTTCACGTGGGTTGGTGAAGATATCGGATGTCGTGCCGTATTCCACAATCTTTCCAAGGTGAAAGAATGCGGTCCGCTGCGAGACGCGGGCGGCCTGCTGCATCGAGTGGGTGACGATGACGATGGCGTAGCGCCCCCGCAGTTCGTCGATCAGTTCCTCGATGCGCGCGGTGGCGATGGGATCGAGCGCCGAACACGGCTCGTCCATCAGGATCACTTCGGGATCGACCGCGACGGCGCGGGCGATGCACAGGCGCTGCTGCTGGCCGCCGGAAAGGGCGGTGCCGCTGTCGTCCAGGCGGTCCTTCACTTCGTCCCACAGGCCCGCGCGCTGGAGCGACTGTTCGACGATGCCGTCGAGTTCGCTCTTGCTGCCGGTGATGCCGTGGATCTTGGGGCCGTAGGCGATGTTCTCGTAGATCGACTTGGGGAAGGGGTTGGGCTTCTGGAACACCATGCCCACGCGGGCGCGAAGCTGCACCACATCCATCGAGGAGCGGTAGATATCCTCGCCATCGAGCAGGATCTCGCCTTCGACGCGGGCATTGGTGATCGTGTCGTTCATGCGGTTGAGCGAGCGCAGGAACGTCGACTTGCCGCAGCCCGACGGGCCGATGAAGGCGGTGACGTAGTTCCGCGGAATCTCGATCGAGACGTCGTCGATCGCGCGCTTCTGGCCATAGAAGACCGAGACGTTGCGGGCGCTGATCTTGGGCTGACCGACAGGCTCGGGGAAGCGGGGGGCGTCGACGGTGACGGAGGGTGTGAGGGGGGCGTTCATGTTACCACCGTTTCTCGAACCGGTTGCGGAGGTAGATCGCAAGACCGTTCATGAGGAGCAGGAAGACGAGAAGGACGACGATCGCCGCACTGGTGCGTTCGATGAAGCCGCGGTCGATTTCATCCGACCAGAGGAAGATCTGCACCGGCAGCACGCTGGACGGCGAGGTGAAGCCGGACGGCGCGCTGGCCACGAAGGCGCGCATGCCGATCATCAGCAGCGGCGCGGTCTCGCCCAGCGCGCGTGCCATGCCGATGATCGTGCCGGTGAGGATGCCGGGCAGGGCGAGGGGCAGGACGTGGTGGAACACGACCTGCACCGGGCTGGCGCCCATCGCGAGCGCGGCATCGCGGATCGAGGGCGGAACGGCCTTGATCGCGTTGCGTCCGGAAATGACGATGACCGGCATGGTCATCAGCGCCAGCGTCATGCCGCCGATCAGCGGGGCCGAGCGATAGTTGGGGAAGATCCACAGGAACACCGCAAGGCCGAGCAGGCCGAAGATGATCGAAGGCACCGCCGCCAGATTGTTGATCGAAATCTCGATCATGTCGGTCCAGCGGTTCTTCGGCGCGTATTCCTCAAGATAGAGCGCCGACAGCACGCCGACCGGGAAGGCCAGCAGCAGCGTGACCAGCATGGTCATCATCGAGCCCTTGAGCGCCCCCCAGATGCCCACCGCCTGCGGGCTGGTGGCGTCGGCCCGGGCCAGGAAGCCGCTGTCGAACACGCGGACCAGCTTACCCTCGTGCACGAGCTTCTGCGCCACGGCGCGCAGTGCCGGTTCGCCGCCGCGCTGGGCAGAGGCGAGATCGTCGCTGGCAGGAAGCGAAACGTCGATGCGAGGCTGCGACAGCAGATCCGGATTGGCGATCAGCTTGTTGCCCAGATCGCGCCAGGCACCATCGGACAGCAGCGCCGCGCCGCCCTTGCCCAGCGCCTGCTCGGCAGCGGCATCGACCGCCATCGGCAGGCCGGCGCTTTCGAGGCCGCCGAGCGGGTCGGCCTGCGCGAGGCGCGAAGGGTCGATCATGACCTCACCCTGGATCGGCACGGAAAACCGCAGTTCGCTGCGCTGGAAGCCGGCTACGCCCTGCCAGCCCATCGTGATGAGCAGGAAGGCGAGCACCAGTGCGGAGAACGTCACGGCCGCAAGGCCCGCCATGCGGAAGCGCCGGTCGGCGGCATAGCGCCGGGCCAGCCCGGCCTGCATCCGCGCACGGCGTTCCGCCTGCACCTGTTCGAAGCTGTCGGTCATCGGGCGATCACTCGTAGGCTTCGCGGTAGCGCTTGACGACGCGCAACGCGATGAAGTTGAGGGCCAGCGTCACGAGGAACAGGACCATGCCCAGCGCGAACGCGGAAAGCGTCGCGGGGTGATCGAAGCTGCCCTCGCCCGTGAGCATGGCGACGATCTGGAATGTCACCGTGGTCATCGACTGGAACGGATTGAGCGTGAGGTTGGCCGAAGCACCAGCGGCCATGACGACGATCATGGTTTCGCCGATGGCGCGGCTGATCGCGAGCATGACGCCCGCGACGATGCCGGGCAGGGCGGCCGGGACGAGCACGCGGCGGATCGTTTCGGAGCGGGTCGCGCCCATCGCGAGGCTGCCGTCCCGCATCGCCTGCGGCACCGCGGCGATCGAATCGTCGGCCATCGAGGAGACGAACGGAATGATCATGATGCCCATGACCAGGCCGGCGGCGACCGCGCTTTCGGTAGAGGCGCTGGAAATGCCGATGGCCTGCGCCGCATCGCGCACAGCCGGGGCGACGGTGAGCGCGGCGAAGTAGCCGTAGACCACGGTGGGCACGCCGGCGAGGATTTCGAGCAGCGGCTTCATCACCTTGCGCACGGTGGAGGACGCATACTGCGTGAGATAGATCGCGCTCATCAGGCCGAGCGGGATGGCGACGATCATGGCGATGATCGCGCCGATGTAGATCGTGCCCCAGAACAGCGGAATCGCGCCGAACTGCTTGCCGTCGGGCGCGCCGGTACTCATCGGATCGGGCGCCCAGTGGGTGCCGAACAGGAAATCGATGGGTGAAACCATCGAGAAGAAGCGCGCGGTTTCGAACACCAGGCTGACGATGATGCCGAGCGTGGTGAGGATGGCGACGAGCGAGGCGATGAGCAGCAGGCTCATCACCGCGCGTTCCACACGCGTGCGCGCGGTGAAATCGGGCTTCAGTCGCAGGAACGAGAACGCGCCGCCGACAAAGGCGATCAGCAGCGTGACGACGAGGCCGATGCCTTCATAGCGCAGGTTCGCCGCGCGATAGGGCTCGACCAGCGCCTGCGCTTCGGCGGTGAAGACCGCCGGGGCGGCCCCGGTGGCGACCGCGCGTGCTTCGGAAAGCATCGAATCGCGCTCGAAGCCGAAGGCCGGCAGCGAGGCGGCTGCCGGATCGGCCAGCACGGACTGGGTGATCAGGCCGGGGCTGACCGCGTTCCACGCCAGCGCGAAGACGAGCGCCGGGACCGCGATCCACAGCGCCACGTACCACGCGTGGAAGTTGGGCAGGGAGTTGATCCGGCCGTGAGGCGCGGAACGACGGAAAGCCCAGGCCCGGGATCGTGCCGCCAACCAGCCGACGAGACCCAGCCCGAAGGCGAGCAGAAGCAGGATGGCTGGCGACATGACTTGAACGATACTCCTTACTTCAACTGCGCGCCATCGAGCAGGGGCAGCTCGGTGACGGCCTTGGTGCTCGCGGCAAGAACGTCGTCAGGTGCGACGACCATGCCGAGCTTGGCCAGCGATCCGCCCTTGCCCCACGCCTTTGACCATTCCGTGACATAGGCCTGAAGTCCCGGGATTGCCTTGAGATGCGCCTTCTTCACATAGATGTAGAGCGGGCGCGCACCCGGGTAGGTGAAGTCCGAAATGGTCTGGTAGGTCGGCGTGATGCCGCTCATGGTCAGACCCTTCAGCTTGTCGTGGTTTTCCTCGAGATAGGAGAACCCGAAGATGCCGATGGCCTTGGGATTGGCTTCGATCTTCTGGACGATCAGGTTGTCGTTCTCGCCCGCGTCGACATAGGCGCCGTCTTCACGCACTTCGCCGCAGATGGCGTCGTGCTTGTCCTTGTCGCTGTCCTTCAGCGCCTTCATCTCGGCGTTGGCATCGCAGCCCTTGGTCAGGATCAGTTCCTTGAGCGCGTCGCGCGTGCCGGAAGTCGACGGCGGACCGTAAACGAGGATCGGTTCGTCGGGCAGCGACGGATTGACGTCCTTCCAGGTCTTCGCGGCGTTGGGCTTGCCATAGGGGTTCTTGGCCAGCGCCTTGTAGACGTCTTCCGGGGTCAGCGCGATGCCGGGGCCCTGCGAACCTTCGGCGAAGGCGACGCCGTCGAGGCCGACCTGGATCTCGACGATCTCCTTTACGCCGTTCTTCTGGCATTCCTCGAATTCGGACTTCTTCATCCGGCGCGAGGCGTCTTCGATATCGGGGTGCTGCGGGCCGACGCCGGCGCAGAACAGCTTCATGCCGGCGCCCGTGCCGGTCGATTCGATGATCGGCGACTTGATCGAGGCGTCGGACTTGGCGAGCGATTCGGCGACCGCCTTGGCGAAGGGATAGACGGTCGAGGAACCGACCGCGCGCACCTGATCGCGGCTGGCGCCCTGCTGCGAACCGCAGCCGGCGAGGGAGAGTGCGGCGAGTGCGACAGCCGAGAGAGCAATGTTACGAGTGACGTTCATGGTGGAAACCCTTCCATCCGCGTTGGATTGGCGGCCAATGAGACAGAGCTGTGACGGTTTTATGACAATTGCTCGACCGCTGTCACGGCCAGAGAAAATCGGACGGTGACAGTGGTGCCTTCGCCCAGCTTGCTTTCGATGTCGAGCTTGCCGCGATGGCGTTCCACGATGTGCTTCACGATGGCCAGGCCCAACCCGGTTCCGCCGGCCATGCGGCTGCGGCCGGGGTCGGTGCGATAGAAGCGCCGGGTGAGGTAGGGCAGGTGATCGGGGTGGATGCCTTCGCCCCGGTCGGCCACGGTCAGCACCGCCTCGCCGTGGTCGGGCACGACCCGCACGTGGACGGGAGCCTTGGGATCACCATACTTGAGAGCGTTGTCGATCAGGTTGCGGATGACCTGGTCAAGTTGCTGGCGGTCGCCGATGACGGTCGCGGGGCTGGCCTCGACCGTCACGCGGTCCTCGCCCACGGTCGCCCCGACTTCGCCGACGATGCTTTCCGCGAGCTGGCCGATATCGATCCGCTCCTTCGGCGGCTCGTGCTTTTCCGCCTCGATGCGGGAAAGCGACATGAGGTCTTCGACCAGGCTCTGCAGCCGCTTCGCCTCGCGCAGGACGGTGGCGTGAAAGCGCGCCGACGTGGCCGCGTCGATCTTGGCGTCGGGATCGGACAGCGTCTCGATATAGCCGATGATCGAGGCGAGCGGAGTGCGCAGTTCGTGGCTCGCGTTGGCGACGAAATCGGTGTGCGCGCGGCTGATGTCGGCTTCCGCCGTGCGGTTCACCAGTTCGATCAGCGAAAAGCGCTGGTCGATCGCGGCCCGGTTGACCTGCCAGATCGAACGCGCGCCGGTGAGACCGCGGACCATGGCGCTGCCCTCGGTTTGGTCGAGCAGCTTGATCGCGGCAGGATGGCGCAAGGCGACGCGCGCGTCCTGGCCGACGACATGGGGGCCGAGCGCCTCGCGTGCGGCGGCGTTGGCAGCGGCGATGCGCTGTCCGTCAAGCATCAGCACGGGCACGCTGAACGGTTCGACCAGTTCGACCATGGCCTGGCGCGAGAGATTGCCTTCATCCGGATCGCGGGTGCGGACGGTCGGTTCCGGACGGGCCAGCCATAGCGTGCCGAGCCAGACGATGAGCACGGACACGGCGAGCCAGGCATTGGCCCCCGAGAAGGTCATCGCGACAGCGGTGCCGAGCGCGACGGCGATGCTGGACCAGGGCAGGGACAGGCCTTTCATACGCGTCGCTTGATACCACGGATGTTACCGAAGCGTGACAGGGACTTGCTCCGGGGTCGGCGGCGCCCATAGGCGAGGTTTCAGGGCGGCGGCAAGCGCGCATCGGGGATTGTGAACAGCCTGCCGCGAACACGCGGGAAATGGACCGCCGGAAGTGTCATGATTGCAATGCTATCGTCAAAAATAGGTCAATTCAGTCACAAACTGTAACAAAAGAGTCTTGGATCGATCATAGTTGGCCCGTGAGTTTGGTGGGAGGGACCGATGCGAAGCGTCGCAAATGTGATGATCCTGACGGCGGCTATGGCCGCGATGCCTTGCGCAGCCATCGCGCGCGACGATGCCCAGGCGTGGCAGGCGGCGACGGTCAACGTTGACCTCGGTTCGGGTTTTCGTGCCAGCAACGAGATCGTGGCGCGCAGCAGCGATCGCCGGGGCTTCTATGAAATCGAAGACAACCTGATGGTGGGGTACAAGGCCAACAAGGTCGTCACGGTCTGGTTGGGGTACACCCACAACCCGCAGTACGATCATGGCGACTTCACGGTGATGGAGCACCGCTTCCGCCAGCAGGTGAACTTCGACAACGTGGCGACTGTGGGGAACGTGAGGCTGTCCGGCCGCTTGCGGCTGGAAGAGCGCTGGCGCGATGGGCAGAACGGCACTGCCTGGCGCCTGCGGCCGCAGGTGAAGGCCGCCCTGCCGCTGAAAAGCGGAAGCCGGACCGCGCTCGTCATGACGCACGAAAGCTTCATCGACCTCAACACCAACACCTTCCAGCGGGTGGGCGGCGAGGAGCGGATGCGCAATTTCATCGGCATCAGCACGCCATTGTCGAAGAAGATCACTCTGGAAGGAGGCTATCTGCTCCAGCACGGATTCGTGCGGAACGGCCCGGATAACCACGACCACGTGTTCTCGCTCGCCCTCAACGGAAACTTCTGAAGCTGCGTGGGACGGTTCCGCCATGATGGCGGGGCGGGCCCGTTCCATTTCGATTTTCGTGTAATCGCAGTACGCTCAGGGGGCGCCGGGACGGGCTTGGGCGGGGTTGGACGGGCTTGGACCGGCTTCGCGGCAACGGCATTCCACGATTATGGCGGAGGCGCGGCCTGTGCTCCATATGGCGCACGGCGTGCGGGATGATCTGCGACATACCGCATTCTGCAAAAACGCCCCATGAAACAATGCGCTATGCGTGGCGGCTAGATCGCTGATCCGGCTTTTGCCGATGGTTGACATTGGACGGCCATGGGCGAACCGTTCAGCCCGTGTGCAACCTCTACCGCATGAAAGCCTCCGTGCAGGAAGTCGCGCAATTGTTCGGCGCAAGTCCGTTCGAGGGAGCGAACCTGGCGACCGAGATTTACCCCGGGTATCCGGGGCTTGTGGTGACGGGTGGGCAAGTGCGCCGGATGACCTGGGGCTTCCCGCTCGCGCTCAAGGGCAAGCAGGGCCAGCCGCTCAAGCCCAAGGCTGTCAACAATGCGCGCGAGGACAAGTTGCTCACCCCGTTCTGGCGAGACAGTTTCGAGCGGCGGCGCTGCCTTATCCCGGTAAGCGCTTGGGCCGAGGCCGAGGGCGAGAAGGGCCGCATGACCCGCACATGGTATTCCCTACCCGGCGAGGAACTGTTTGCCGTTGCGGGCTTGTGGAGGCCCACCGCGGAATGGGGGGATGCCTATTCCATGGTGATGGTCGCCGGTTGCCCTGGCATGACGGACGTTCACGATCGGATGCCGGTAGTGCTGGCGCGCGACGATCAAGACCGGTGGTTGCAGGGCGATTCAATCGAAGCGTTTTCGATTTGCCGGACCTGGGCGAATCCGCTGGCGGTTGACCGAACGCAAGACCGCTGGGCGAGCCGATAGGACGGCGCGGTCATTGCCGTTCAGCGCGCTGCTTTCCGAGATATTGCCGATATCGCCCTTCGGGCAGCCTTGGCCCCAAAGATTGATCTAGTTGGTGACCCCTACGAGAATCGAACTCGTGTTTCAGCCGTGAGAGGGCCGCGTCCTAACCGCTAGACGAAGGGGCCTTGCCGGGGACCAATTGGTCCGCCGGGCAGGCAACTAGTGGTGACCCCTACGGGAATCGAACCCGTGTTTCAGCCGTGAAAGGGCCGCGTCCTAACCGCTAGACGAAGGGGCCACTGGGCTAGCGCCGCTGGGCAGGTCCGCGCCTCTATTGGCATCCCGCGGATGCGTCAAGCGTCGTTTTCAGGAAAATGTCATCAGTCTGCAAAGGCGGCGTCTTCAACGTGAAGTTCGGCTGCGGGGCGGGTGCCCCAATCGTCGATCTTGGCGCGGCCCGCGAGCCAGAACTGCCTGCCGCGCGATTGGTGGAGCAGGACCTGGCCCAGTTCGGTCTGTGCAGCGCGGAAGGCGATCGCCTTGAACGAGCGGCCATCGCCGCCGCTGGCGATCATGCGGACATGGTCGGTGCCGACGAGATCGCATTTGACGAGGCGCACCGGCCCGACCGCGATGCGCGGCCCCGGCCAGCCCACGCCGAAGGGACCGGCCCCTTCCAACGTCTCGATCAGCGACGGCGTCAGACCGCCGGCGGTGAGCGAGAGATCGAGCAACAGCGCCTGCGCCGCGCGCGCTTCGGCCACGTCACGCGCCAATCGTTCGTCGAGCCAGTCGGCGAGGCGGGGCAGGGCGGCCGGGTCGATCGTCAATCCGCAGGCCATGGCGTGGCCGCCGCCTGCAACCAGCATTCCTGCCTCGCGCGCGGCGATGATCGCGGCGCCCAGGTCCACGCCCGAGATCGAGCGGCCCGAACCCTTGCCTTGGCCCGCCTCGTCCGCGCCGAGCGCGATGACCAGCGTGGGCTTGCCGGTCTTTTCCTTGATCCGCCCCGCGACGATGCCGATCACGCCGGGGTGCCAGCCTTCGCCCGAGACGACGATCACCGCGCGGTTGTGCTGAGCATCGACCTGCGCTTCGGCGGCTTCCTGCACGGCCTGTTCGATGGCGCGGCGCTCGTCGTTGAGTTCGGAAAGCCGGGCCGAGATGGTGCGCGCCTCGTCCGGGTCCTCGGTCGTCAGCAGGCGCACGCCCAGCGACGAATCGCCCACGCGCCCCGCCGCGTTGATGCGCGGCCCGAGTGCGAAGCCCAGATCGCTGCACGTTGGCGCGCGGTTGAGGCGGCTGGCGTCGATCAGCGCGGAAAGGCCGACGTTCTCGCGCCGGGCCATGACTTTCAGCCCCTGCGCCACGAGCGCGCGGTTGAGGCCTTTCAGTTGCGCCACGTCGGCTACGGTGCCGAGTGCGACGAGATCGAGCAGGCGCATGAGGTCGGGCGCGGGGCGGCGGTCGAACCAGCCGCGTCCGCGCAAGGTGCGCACCGTCGCCACCGCGAGCAGGAAGGCAACGCCCACTGCGGCGAGGTGCCCGTGCGCGGCGGCCTCGTCGGCTTCGTCGAGCCGGTTGGGGTTGACCAGCGCGGCGGCTATGGGAAGTTCGGGCGCGCACTTGTGATGATCGACCACGATCACGTCCACGCCCTCGGCATGGGCAGCTGCCAGCGCTTCGTGGGCCATGGCGCCGCAATCGACGGTGACGATCAGGCGAGAGCCTTCGCGCGCCAGCCGCACCAGCGCCTCGCCCGAGGGGCCGTAGCCTTCGAGCAGTCGGTCGGGGATATAGGCGCGCGCGGGCAGGCCAAGCTCGCCCAGCAGCCGGATCAAGAGCGCCGCGCTGGTGGCGCCGTCGACGTCGTAGTCGCCATAGACGGTGACGGCTTCCTGTCGCTCGACCGCGTCGGCGAGGCGGCGGGCGGCAGCGTCCATGTCGCGGAAGATCGACGGGTCCGGCAGGAAATCGCGCAAGGTGGGACGGCGGTGGCGCTCCAGGTCGTCGCGGTCCACGCCGCGCGACAGCAGAAGCTTGTCGACCAGATCGTCCGATAGGCGGGCATCGCCGCCAAGGTCCATGTTGCCGCCCCGCCAGCGCCAGGCGAGGCCGGAGAGGGATCGAGTGATCGCAGTGACGGGTATCATGTGAGCGCTGCGCTAGACCATTCGGGGCCGCGATTAAAGCGCGCCCTTTGCGCAAGGTCACAGCGAGTTGACACAGGGGACGGTCATATGGTCGCATCTGCCGGGGCAAACCCGCCCGCGCGCGGCGAGTCTCGTTCTCAACGGAGGATGCTATGAGCAGGAATCGGCGTGAACGACGCGTGTTGCAGCCCTTCTGGATCGGCGCAGCAGCGGCGATGGGCGTGATCGCGGTGGGCGGCGCAGTCGTCGCGCAGAAGACCACGGGGCCTGTGGCCCGCTATGAAATGCGCGCGGGCACCACATCGGGCATGGGCGCGATGGGAGCAGGCGGGCGCGGCGGGATGCGCGGCGCGATGGGCATGGCCTTCGGCGGTGGCAATTCGGCCAACCACGAGTTGTGGCTCGACCTTGGCTCAAGTCGTGCGGCCAGCGAAGGCACGCCGCGCGCGGACCATTTCATGCCGGCGGGGGCCAAGCTCGGCCCATCGGTGGCGCTCAAGACGCCGCAGATCGTGTCCAGGCCGGAACAGCCGGGCGAGCGCGATTTCCAGCGGCCCAAGGGCCGGATGCTGATCTTCTGGGGCTGCGGCGAGCACGCGCCGGCCGGGCAGCCGATCGTGATCGACTTCGCCCGGATCGCCGCAGGGCAGATGCCCCCGGGCCTGTGGTCCACCAGCGTGCCGATGGACCGCTATGTCAGTCCGGCGAATAGCCGCACCTATGGGCACTGGCCGTCCGACGATGGCAAGTTCGTGAAGCCGGACAGTTCGCTGATCGGCGCGCACCGCGTGGCAGGCAATTATTCGCCGAGCATGAGCTTCACCCTGACGCGGGACTTCATGGGGGCGCTGCGCGCGGGATCGACGGCGAATCCCAGCGGATCGGTGCTGCTGCGCTGGAATGCCCTGCCCGACGCGACCGGCTATCACGCCTCGCTGATCGGCGGGAAGCAGGGCAAGACCGGTGGCGGCGAGATGACCGACGTGGTGTGGTGGTCGTCGAGCGCCACGCGCGAGTTCGGCGGCGGGCTGGCCGACTGGCTCTCCCCTGCGACGGTGGCGCGGCTGGTGGCGAACCGCACGGTGCTTTCGCCGCAGACCACCACCTGCACGGTGCCGGTCGAAGTGAAGCAGGCGGCGCCCGACTTCCTGATGACTTCGCTCTATGCCTATGGGCCTGAGGAAAGCTTTGCCTATCCCCCCAAGCCGGCGGACCCCAAGGCGGTGTGGAACATCGAATGGTCGGCGCGTATCCGCCATCGTTCGATGACCGCGTTCCTGGCGGGGATGCCGGGAATGGAGGACATGGGCGCGGCGGATGAGGGCGGCCAGCGCAAGCCGCAGTGCAAGCCGAAGAAGAAGGGCGGCTTCGGCGGGCTGCTGGGCGGCGCGTTGGGCGGGGCGCTGGGCGTGCCATCGGGCGACGACGGCTGCTGACCGGCAACGCGCCCGGATTGTTGATCGTGTGGCACAGCCGCACGGGTGCCGCCGCGCAACTCGCGCGCGCGGTGCACGACGGAGCGGGCGGCGCGGTCGGCGCGCGCCTGCTCCGCGCAGAGGATGCGGCGCCGGAGGATCTTCTGGCCGCGCGCGTCACGGTCTTTGCCTGCCCCGAAAACCTGGGCGCGCTGTCGGGCGCGATGAAGGAGTTCTTCGATCGCAGTTATTACCCGGTGCTGGGGCGGATCGAGGGGCGCGGCTATGCCACTGTCATCGCGGCCGGATCGGCGGGGCAGGGCGCCGAAGCGCAGATCGACCGGATCGTGACCGGGTGGCGGCTGCGCCGTGTGCAGGAGGGGATGATCGTCAACCTGGGCGCGCAGACGCCCGAGGCGATTCTGGCGCCCAAGCAGGTGGACGAGACGGCGTTGCAGAAATGTCGCGATTTGGGACAAGCGTTGGCGGCCGGTCTCGATATCGGCCTGTTCTGATGTAAAGTTCCCGGCCATGTGGCGGTCCGGATCGAATGCTTTCCCAGACGCGCGGGACTCGACGGCCGGCACCGTGTCGGCCAAGCATCCGGTGGAGGGCGAAGGAGCACACGTGGTCGGGATCGCAAGCACGGCGCAGAGCAGGAGCGTAGCCGCGCTGCTGTTCGATTCCGGCAAGCGCCCCGATGCAGAGGCGCTGGCTGCACTGGCCGCGCGCAGCGGCGCCTTTACCGTGACGCACCGGTCCGAAGCGGAGCCGGGCTGGCTGGAACTGCTGCGCGGCGGACTGACTTTCGACGTGACCGGCCTCGCGCCGGAAACGGCATTGCGGCTGGGCCCGGCGGCGGCGCACCCCGTGGGCCTGCCGCGCAGCCTCGATCTCACCACGCTGGAGGCGATTTATCTCGCGCCCGGGCCGCATCTGGCTGGCGCCGAACATCTTCTTCCCGTGATCCGCGTCGCGGTCGCACAAATCGCCGATATGGCGCAAATGCCGGGGATTGTCGGCGTTTCATGGCTTCCGGCCAGAACGGTCGTTTCGCCAGGATGGTTCGTGCAGGCCATCTCCGCGTGGCTTGATGGCGGGCCGTTCCCGGCGCTGGCGCTTGCCGCGCTGGCGAGAACTTCCTCCAAAATGACCAGCGAAGGGCTGGCGTTTCTGATTGGTCAAGAATTCACGCTCTACGCATCGGACGGGATGTTGCAGGAGAGGGACGCGCGCGTGGCGGTACGCCTGGTCGATTGGCTGGTGGCCCATGGCAAGGTCGAAGGACCACGCGAAGTCGTGCTTTCCGGCGTCGGCCCGGTCTGGCTGGAGCCTGACCGGGAGGGCCTGGTTCACGCCCGGTGCGTGTAAGCGCGCAGGCGTGACGGCGGGCGCTCGCACCGCGCTGCCTTTCAGGGCGGTCAACGTTTTCGGCGCGCGCGGATATGTCGCGGGATTGCAGCGCCACCATGTCCTGCCGCGCCAGCTGCTGGGCCATGGCGGGCTGAAACGGATGTTCGCCGCGCTCGACGGCGAGACGCTGGGCTTTCACGATTTCCGCCGCAATGGCCTGCTGCTGCCCGCCTGCGAGCGCCAGGCGGAGCGCGCGGGCCTGCCGCTTCATCGCGGGCCGCACCGGCGTTACAGCGAACTGGTGCTGGAGCGCGCGGGGCAGATCGAGGCGGGCTGGCAGCGTGCGGGGCAGGTCGATCTCGACCGGGCGTGCCGCGAGGCGCTGATGCGCTTCGACCTGCTGCAGAAGGCGCTGCGCCGGCGCTTGCTCGATCCGCGCCGCTGGCAAGGGCCATCGCTGCATCGCCGCGATCCCAACCGCCGCGACCCCGCGCTCGATTTCAGCCATCTGGACCAGATGGCCGAGATGCTGTGGGCGGATACCGCGACCGAAGCCTGAGCTTCGGCCGCGCACCATCGGTTCAGCGCAGGAACGGGGCCGTGTTTTCCGCGAGCGCGGCGGCCGCTTCGCGATATTCGGCTTCGAACCGGGCGACGCGCGCCTCCACCGGCTCCACCGCGTGGATCGCGCCGATGCCTTGGCCCGAACCCCAGATGTCCTTCCAGGCCTTGGCTTCGGTATTGCCGCCCGAGCCGAAGTTCATCTGCGAGGGATCGCTGACCGGCAGGTTGTCCGGGTCCAGCCCGGCCGCGACGATCGATGGGCGCAGGTAGTTGCCGTGCACGCCGGTGAAGAGGTTCGAGTAGATGATATCGTCCGCACGGCCTTCGACGATGGCGTTCTTGTAACCTTCCTGCGCGCGGGCCTCTTCGGTCGCGATCCATGCGGAACCGATATAGGCGAAGTCCGCGCCCAATGCCTGTGCGGCGAGGATCGAGCGGCCATGCGCGATGGCGCCCGACAGCGCGACCGGGCCGTCGAACCAGCTGCGGATTTCCTGCATCAGCGCGAAGGGCGAAAGCGTGCCGGCATGGCCACCCGCGCCCGAGGCAACCGGGATCAGCCCGTCCGCGCCCTTGTCGATGGCCTTGTGCGCGAAACGGTCGTCGATCACATCGTGCATCACGATCGCGCCCCAGCGATGGGCCGCGTTGTAAACGTCCTCGCGCGCGCCGAGCGAGGTGATCAGCATCGGCACCTGCCACTTTTCGCAGAGCGCCATGTCCTCATCGAGCCGGTTGTTGGTCTTGTGGACGATCTGGTTGACCGCGAAAGGCGCGGCCGGGCGGTCCGGATTGGCGCGGTTGTGCGCGGCCAGTTCCTCGGTGATCTGGTGCAGCCATTCGTCAAGCTGGCTGACCGGTCGTGCGTTGAGCGAGGGAAAGCTGCCGACGACGCCCGCCTTGCACTGGGCGATGACCATTTCCGGCCCGGAAATGATGAACAGCGGGGAGGCGATGACCGGCAGGCGGAGCTTGGAGAACAGCGGCGGCAGCGACATCGGATTTCTCTCCCATCAAGCCCTTTAACCGGGCGATTAAGAAGAGCTACCAAGCCGCGCCGCCGCTGTCAAAGACCCAGCGTTGGCGGATTCCCGTAAGGGCAGGCGTCAGCCCGCGTCGAGCAGGTGTTCCACGCCATAGACCTTGGCTGCAGTGCCGGCGAAGAGCGCCCGCTTTTCGCCGGCGGAGGCGCCCGCCGACAGCCGCTTGAACGCGTTCCACAGCGTGCGGTAGTCCGCGCCCCAGCGATCGACCGGGAAGTTGCTTTCGAACATCGCGCGCTGCGGGCCGAAGGCGTCGATGCAGGTTTCGATATAGGGACGCCACATCGCCGCCAGCACTTCCGAGCCAAGGCCCGCCGCCGGGCCCTTGTCCGGCATCATGCAGAACGCCATGGCGAGGCCGCCGAGCTTGACCGACACGTTCGGGCATTCGGCCAGCGTGCGAATCTTGGCGCGCCAGATGTCGAAACGTTCGGGCAGCTTGCCCTTGTAGCTGGCGATGCCGAGCGGGGTGCCGCAGTGATCGAGCACGATGGTCTGGTCGGGGAAGGCGCGGGCAAGGTCGATCACGTCGTCGAGTTGGGGCTCGACCACCCAGGCGTCGAACGTCAGGCCCATGGGGGCAAGGTGCTTGAACCCGGCACGGAATGCATCGCTGTGGTAAAGCCCCTGCACGGCATGGAACGGAGGGCCGAGCACCTCCGGATCGGCATCCCACGCGTCTTGGTGGCGGATGCCCTTGAAGCGGCCCCCTGAACTGCCGCCGCCCGCGGCGACGAGCGCTTCGAGCACGCCCTTGGCGCCGTCGCCCAGCGTCATGTCGGCATGGCCGACGATGCCTGCGCAGGGGCGGTAGGCGCCGTAGAGGCCGCTGGCGCCCTGCGCCGCGACGCCGTTGACGTATTCGACTTCGCCGACCGGCTTCATCGCCTGTTCGGCGCCGCTGCGGTAGAACGCGCCGCATTCCATGAACACGGTGCCGATCACGTTGTGGCCGGACTGCGTATCCGCGAGCAGCTGGTCGAAGGTGTAGTAGGGCGCCAGAGTCAGCGCCTCGATGAAGGGGTGGCGCGGCTGGGGGAAGGAATCGACCAGCGGCCGCAGATCCCACAGATGGTGGTGCGGATCGATGATCGGCAGGTCAGGATCGAGAATCGCTTCAGGCATACCGGCTCCCATTTTCGTGCGCCTCTTGTGGGCAGGGGAGCGAGTATGGAGAATGCGGGCGCAGCCGCAAGGTCTAGTTTAATCGGGTAATTGACGTTCGATCGGGACGTTGACGGGGCGGCCATCGGGCCGCCCCGCAATATCGTCAGGCGGCGTTGGCGGCCGAAAGGATGGCGCGGACGCTGGCCGTGGCCACGTCCTCGTCGATGCCCACGCCCCAGATCGCGCGGCCATCGGGCAGCACGCACTCGACATAGGCGGCCGCACGCGCATCGCTGCCGCCGGACATGGCGTGCTCGGAATAGTCGCGCACGTCGATATCGATGCCGAAGCCGTCGCGCAGCGTGGCGACGACCGACGAGATCAGGCCGTTGCCGCGCCCGCTGACCGACTGGACCTTGCCATCGACCTCGATCTTGCCGGCGAACACGCGCGTGCCATCGGCCGCGCGGCTTTCCTCGTAGTCGACCAGCTGGAAGTGCTGCGGCACGTCAAGCCGGTAGACCTTGCGGAACACGCCCCAGATGTCGCCCGCCTGCAGTTCGCGCCCGAGTTCGTCGGCCAGTTCCTGTACGTGGCGGCTGAAGTGCGCCTGCATTTTCTTGGGCAGCTTGAGGCCCTGATCCTGTTCGAGCACCCAGGCGAAGCCGCCCTTGCCCGACTGCGAGTTGACGCGGATGACCGCTTCGTAGCTGCGGCCGAGGTCGGCCGGGTCGATCGGCAGGTAGGGCACCGACCACAGGTCGTCGTTGCGCTTTTCCTGCGCGGCGAAGCCCTTCTTGATCGCGTCCTGGTGGCTGCCCGAGAATGCCGTGAACACCAGTTCGCCGCCATAGGGATGGCGCGGGTGGACCGGCAGCTGGTTGCAGTATTCGACCGTGCGGATGACCTCGTCGATGTCCGAGAAGTCCAGCTCCGGATCGACGCCCTGCGTGTAGAGGTTGAGCGCGACGGTGACGAGGCAGCAGTTGCCGGTGCGCTCGCCATTGCCGAACAGGCAGCCCTCGACGCGGTCGGCGCCGGCCATCAGGCCGAGTTCCGCCGCCGCGACGCCGGTGCCGCGATCGTTGTGCGTGTGCAGGCTGATCACCGCGCGGTCGCGGTTTGGCAGGTTGCGGCAGAAATACTCGATCTGGTCGGCATAGATGTTAGGCGTCGCCGCCTCGACCGTGGCCGGCAGGTTGAGGATGATCGGCTTGTCGGTCGTCGGCTGCAGGATTTCCATCACCGCTTCGCAGCATTCGATGCTGAAATCGACTTCGGCAGTGGAGAAGGTCTCCGGGCTATATTCGAAGTGCCAGTCGGTCTGCGGGAAGCGCGCGGCCTGATCGCGCAGGAACGTGGCGCCGGCGCGCGCGATTTCCTTGATCTCGGCCTTGTCCATGCCGAACACCACCTGCCGCCACAGCGGCGACACGGCGTTGTAGACGTGGACGATCGCCTGCTTCGCGCCGGCAAGGCTTTCGAAGCTGGTCTTGATCAGGTCTTCGCGCGACTGGGTGAGAACCTGCACGAACACGTCGTCGGGAATGCGGCCCTGATCGACCAGTCCGCGGATGAAATCGTACTCGGTCGCGCCCGCGCTGGGGAAGCCGACTTCGATTTCCTTCACGCCGACCTTGAGCAGCAGGTCGAAGAAGCGGGACTTCTTGTCGGCATCCATCGGATCGATCAGCGACTGGTTGCCGTCGCGCATGTCGGTCGAAAGCCAGCGGGGGGCCTTGTCGATCACGCGGCTGGGCCACTGGCGGTCGGTCAGCGGGACCTGCGGAAACGGGCGATACTTGACCGAAGGGTTCTTGAGCATGGTCATGGAATGGCTACTCGAAGCTGGAAGGTTTGCGTCTGTGAAGGTCCGTATCCCCTGGGCGCCGTGCGCGCCGTAGGACCGACGCGTCAGCTCACGCCCAAGGGCGGATAAGTCGCAGGGTAAGGTCCAGCCGGGTGCTCATGCGCGAAACCTATGGTGAAAAGCGCCGGGCTTGTCCACAATGTTCTGCGTCAAAAAATGGGAAGGGAATGAGGATGTCCGCCGCGATAGAACCGTTCGTCGTGCAAGTTCCGCAAACCGAGATCGACGATCTCAACCGCCGGCTCGACCTTGCGCGCTGGCCGGAAAAGGAGACCGTGGACGACTGGTCGCAGGGCACGCCGCTCGCCGCGCTCAGGGATCTCGTTTCCTATTGGCGCGATCGCTACGATTGGCGCGCCTGCGAAAGCTGGCTCAACCGGCTGGGAATGCATTCGACCACCATCGATGGCGTCGACATCCGTTTTCTGCATGTCCGTTCGCCGCACGAAGGCGCCACGCCGCTGCTGCTGACGCATGGCTGGCCCGGCTCGATCCTGGAATTCCGGGGTGTGATCGCGCCGCTGACCCAGCCCGAAAGCGGGCGCGCGGAGGATGCCTTTCATCTGGTGATCCCGTGCCTTCCGGGCTTCGGCTTTTCGGGAAAGCCGGCCGTCACCGGCTGGGGCATCGAGAAGATCGCGCGCGCCTGGGGCGAACTGATGGAGCGGCTGGGCTATGCCCGCTGGTTCGCGCAAGGGGGCGACTGGGGCGCGGGGGTGACGACGCAGATCGCGGTGCAGAAGATCGCCGGCTGCGCGGGCATCCACCTCAATATGCCGACATCGCGCCCGCTGCCCGAGGACATGGCCAGCCCCGAAGCCGATGAACAGCGCGTGCTGGGCGCGCTCCAGCATTATCAGGATTGGGATTCGGGATATTCCAAGCAGCAGGCCACGCGGCCGCAGACCATCGGGTATGCGCTGGTCGATTCGCCGGTGGGGCTGGCCGGCTGGATTTATGAGAAGATGTGGGCGTGGACCGACAATGCGGGGCATGCCGAGGATGCGCTGCCGCGCGATGCGATCCTCGACAACATCATGCTCTACTGGCTGCCCGGCACGGGAGCCTCATCGGCGCGGCTTTACTGGGAGAGCTTCAACAGCTTCGTGCCGCACGATATCGAAATCCCGGTGGCAGCCAGCGCTTTCCCGAAGGAAATCATCCCCACGCCGCGCAAGTGGTTCGAGCGCCATTGCCGCAATCTGGTCCACTGGGGAACGCTGGACAAGGGCGGGCACTTCGCCGCGTGGGAGCAACCGGAAGCCTTCGTGCGCGAGCTGCGCACGGCATTCGCGTTGATGCGCTGAGGGCGGCTCCAGGCTGTTCGTCACCCCCGCGCGGGCAGGGGTGACGAACGCTGGCGCGGCGCTAGGCGATCAGCCCTTCTTGACGAAGGCGATCGTGATCGACAGCGGCACTTCGTCACCCACCAGCGGGATGAAACCGCCAACGCCGAATTCGCTGCGCTTGATCGTCGTTTCGCCGTGGAAGCCGACGGCGGGCACCTTGGCCATCATGTCGGTGCCGGCGCCGACGAAGCTGGCTTCGAGCGAGACCGGCTTCGTTACGCCGTTGAGCGTGAGCGTGCCATCGACGGTCGCGCTGGTGCCATCGGCGTGCGGGGTGACCTTGGTCGATGTGAAAGTGGCATCGGCGGGGGCGGGGCCGAAGAAATCGGGCTTGCCGCCGGCTTGCGCGGGCGCGCGCAGCAGGTGATCGGTGAGCGCCGGGTTGGCGGTGATGACCTTGGACACCGGGATCGTCGCGGTCACCTTGGCGTCGGCAGGCTTCGCCGGATCGAGCACCAGCGTGCCGCTGACATTGCCGAACAGGCCGAAATAGTCGTTGAAGCCCATGTGGTTGACCCGCCAGGCGACGAGCGAATGGTTGGCGTCCGCGGCATAGGTGCCGGCAACGACGCGCGACTTGTCCATCTTGCCCGGTGCCTCGGTCGGCATCTGTGCCAGCATCGGCGAGGCGCAGGCGGCGGCCAGCGCGAAGGGCAGGGCGGTCTTGAGCAGGCGCTTGGGTGTGGACACGGCGGTTCTCCCTGGGATCATGCAGCCCCGCGCGGTCGCGGGATGGCAGCAATGCATGAAATCACGGGAGGCGGGACATTGCCAGCCCTGACCGACCAATGTCGCGCCGCCGTCAACCGCAGCGCAGCGCAGCCACCCGGCCGGAATCGTCAAGAATGACGTTGAGGCGATCGGCCACAACATCGCTCGTTATGGCGTTGCCGGGACGAATCCACCGGATCTGCTCGTGGCCGGCCAGTTGCCGGACCCGGTTGTGCAGGGCAGGGGAATATTCGTGCCGGATCAGCGCGGCAGTGCGGACCGCGCCGCACAGGTCGTCCGGCGAAGGCACGCCCGATCCGCTGGCGCTCGCCACGTCCAGCGACGCCGGCGATGGGGGCGGCTGGGCCGGATCGCCGGGCTTGTCGCACGCCCCGGCCAGAATGCACAAAAGGGCCGCACCGCGCGACAAGGCAGCATTTCGGACCATTTCAGCAACTGCCCCCTATCTTCTCCAAAATGGAGGTATCGGGGAAATGCTGAGCGGTCCACCGCCTTCGTCGAGCCAGTACGGCCCTTGGTGGATCGTTCGCCGGGGCGGCGGGAGCGGCCCCGGCGATGTCTCGATCAGTTCTTGCTCTTGTCGACCAGCGCGTTCGCGCCGATCCAGGGCATCATGGCGCGCAGCTTGGCGCCGGTTTCCTCGATCGGGTGACGGGCGGCGAGGCCGCGCGCAGCCTTCAGTTCCGGCTGGCCGGCGCGGTTGTCGAGCACGAAGGCCTTGACGAAGCGGCCCGACTGGATGTCGGCGAGAACGCGCTTCATTTCCTTCTTGGTCTCTTCGGTGATGATGCGCGGCCCGATCGTGATGTCGCCGTATTCGGCGGTGTTCGAGATCGAGTAGCGCATGTTGGCGATGCCGCCTTCATACATCAGGTCGACGATCAGCTTCAGCTCGTGGAGGCATTCGAAGTAGGCCATTTCCGGCGCGTAGCCGGCTTCGACCAGCGTTTCGAAACCTGCCTGGACGAGCGCGGTGGCGCCGCCGCAAAGCACGGCCTGCTCGCCGAACAGATCGGTTTCGCATTCCTCGCGGAAGTTGGTCTCGATGATGCCCGAACGGCCGCCGCCGACGCCCGAAGCGTAGGCGAGCGCGATGTCATGCGCGTTGCCGGTCGAATCCTGGTGGATCGCGACGAGGCAGGGCACGCCGCCGCCACGCTGGTATTCGCTGCGCACGGTGTGGCCCGGGCCCTTGGGGGCGATCATGATCACGTCGATGTCGGCGCGGGCTTCGATCAGGCCGAAGTGGATGTTCAGGCCGTGGGCGAAAGCGAGCGCGGCGCCGGGCTTGAGGTTGGCGTGAAGGTCCGCCGCGTAGATCGCCGCCTGGTGCTCGTCGGGCGCGAGGATCATGAGGATGTCGGCCCACTTGGCCGCTTCGGCGTTCGACAGCACCTTGAAGCCGGCGCCTTCGGCCTTCTTCGCGGTGGCCGAACCTTCGCGCAGCGCGATGGCGACGTCCTTGACGCCCGAATCGCGCAGGTTCTGCGCGTGGGCATGACCCTGCGAGCCATAGCCGAGGATCGCGATCTTCTTGTCGGTGATCAGGTTGAGATCACAATCGGCGTCGTAATAGACCTTCATTTCCACTCTTCCTTGCCTTGGTTCGTCATGCCGGACTTGATCCGGCATCCATCAGGCCGCCCGCGTGGAGCCATCCGGAGAAATGGACCCCGGAACAAGTCCGGGGTGACGACGGATTGAAATGACGTACTTGTATTCGAATGGGTGTGCCTCAGGCGGCCGAAGCCCCCCGGATCATGCCGACGATGCCGGTGCGGCCCACTTCGACGAGACCCAGCTCCTTCATCAGCCCGACGAAGCTGTCGATCTTGTCGGGCGAGCCGGTCAGCTCGAAAATGAAGCTCGACGTCGTGGTGTCGACCACCTTGGCGCGGAACACGTCGGCCAGGCGCAGCGCCTCGACCCGGTTCTCGCCCTTGCCCGAAACCTTGATCAGCGCCAGCTCGCGTTCGACATAGGGGCCGACTTCGGTGAGGTCGGTCACCTTGTGCACCGGCACCAGCCGTTCGAGCTGCGCGTGGATCTGGTCGATGATCGCCGGCGGGCCGTGCGTCACGATGGTGATCCGGCTGACATCGTGGCCATCGGTGATGTCGGCCACGGTCAGGCTGTCGATATTGTAGCCGCGCGCAGTGAACAGGCCGGCGATCTTGGCGAGAATGCCCGCTTCGTTGTCGACCATAATGGTCAGGACGTGGCGCTCCTGCGCCTCTTGCTTGATCTTCATCACGGTTGTCGTTCCTGAACGGCTTTTCTGTCAGACCCTGCCGGTCAGACCAGCGCCTTGGCCTCGTCGTCCATCGTGCCGGCAACTTCGTCGCCGTAGAGGATCATGTCGGTGTGCGCGGCCCCGCTGGGGATCATCGGGAAGCAATTGGCTTCCTTGGCGACGAGGCAATCCACGATCACCGGGCCGTCATGGTCGATCATCGCCTGGATGCCCGCGTCGAGCTGGCTTTCGTCCTCGATGCGGATGCCCTTCCAGCCATAGGCTTCGGCGAGCTTCACGAAATCGGGCAGGCTGTCCGAATAGGAGTTCGAATAGCGGCTTTCGTAGGTGAGCTGCTGCCACTGGCGCACCATGCCCATCCACTCGTTGTTGAGGATGAACACCTTGACCGGCAGGCGATACTGCGTGGCAGTGCCCAGTTCCTGGATGTTCATCTGGATCGAGGCATCGCCCGCGATATCGATGACCAGGCTGTCGGGATTGCCCAGCTGCGCGCCGATCGCGGCGGGCAGGCCATAGCCCATGGTGCCGAGGCCGCCAGAGGTCAGCCACTTGTTCGGCTTCATGAAGTGGAAGTACTGCGCCGCCCACATCTGATGCTGGCCGACCTCGGTGCTGATGACCGGATCCTTGTCCTTGGTCAGCGCATAAAGCCGCTCGATCGCGAACTGGGGCATGATCTCGCCCGCCTTGCGGCGCGGGTAGGCCAGGCTCTGGCGAGCCTTCCAGCCATCGACCCGGGCGTTCCACTCGGTGAGATCGGCCTTGGTGCGGCCGGTTTCGAGCCAGCCTTCGATGATCTGCGCCAGAACCTTCGCGCAGTCGCCGATCAGCGGCAGGTCGACCGGCACCGTCTTGTTGATCGAGGCGCGGTCGATATCGATGTGGATCTTCTTCGAGTTCGGCGCGAAGGCGTCGAGCCGTCCGGTCACCCGGTCGTCGAAGCGCGCGCCGACGCAGACGATCAGATCCGAGCGGTTCATCGCCATGTTCGACTCGTAGGTGCCGTGCATCCCCAGCATGCCCAGCCACGCCGGATCGTCCGCCGGGAAAGCCCCGAGGCCCATCAGCGTCGAGGTGACGGGCGCGCCGGTCAGCTTCTGCAGCTCGCGCAGCAGACGCGTTGCTTCCGGCCCGGAATTGATGACGCCGCCGCCGGTGTAGAGGATCGGCGCCTTCGCGGCGGCGATCATTTCCACCGCCTGCGCGATGTCGTCCGCCGGGGCTTCGACCTGCGGGTTGTAGCGGTTGCGCTGCTGCGGGGCGACCTGCGACCATGCCGCCTGCGCGATCTGCACGTCCTTGGGAATGTCGATCACGACCGGGCCGGGGCGGCCCTCGGTGGCGATGCGAAACGCCTCGTCGATGATCCCCGCCAGCTGCGACGGGTCCTTCACCAGATAGTTGTGCTTGGTGCAGTGGCGCGTGATGCCGATGGTATCGGCTTCCTGGAACGCATCCGAGCCGATCAGGGCAGTCGGAACCTGCCCGGTGATGACGACCATCGGGATCGAATCCATGAACGCGTCGGCAATGCCGGTGACGGCATTGGTCGCGCCCGGGCCCGAGGTCACCAGCACCACACCGGGCTTGCCGGTGGCACGGGCATAGCCTTCGGCGGCGTGGGCCGCGCCGGCTTCGTGGCGGACGAGGATGTGGCGGATGCGGTCATCGCCGAACAGCGCATCATAAATCGGCAGCACTGCACCGCCCGGATAGCCGAACACGAATTCGACTCCCTTGGCGACCAGGCTTTCGACCAGGATTTCGGCGCCGCTGCGCTCGGTTTTCACGAGGTGCTTCCCTTGCTTGTTCTGCCGCGCCCCATAGCGCCGGGGCGGGCATCGATAAACAAAATACCAGTCCGGCGCCGTGGAGTGCGCCGATCCCTGAAGTTCAAAACATTGCCTGGCGCAGGTGACTGCGCCGGCCTCCGGAGATCAAAACATTCGGCCCGGCGCAGTGGACTGCGCCGGGCCGTCTCTCCCTCTCGGGCACCCGGTCGGACAACCGGGCAGTTGACGGCTTGCTAAGTGATATAAAACGCTCTGTCAATCGGCTATGAGCGCAATAAACTTGCTGCATGAGCGGTGTCAATGGAATTTTCGTACACGATGCGCGGCCAATCGCCCGGATTCTGGTGCCTTAGCCAGGTGTATTGGCGTTTCGCATAGCGCCGAGTCGCCTGTTGGCCGGCGGAAATGGCGGCTTCGCGGGTCATCTCGCCCGCAAGAAAGGCGGCGATCTCGGGCACGCCGATGGCGCGCATCACCGGAAGATCGGGGTCCAGCCCGCGCGCGAGCAGCGCTTCGACTTCGCCCAGTGCACCCGCTTCCCACATCCGCTCGAAGCGCAAGTCGCAGCGGGCGTAGAGCCATGCGCGTTCGGGCAGGAGGATCAACGGGCGCAGCGCCACCGCGTCGCCGATCCCGCCGGTGCGCTCGGCCTGCCAGTGGGCAAGGGGGTGGCCGGTCGAGCGCACGACTTCAAGCGCTCGGGCCACGCGCGTCGCGTCCGCGGGGTTGAGCGCAGCGGCGCGCTCCGGGTCTTCCTGCCGAAGCGCGGCATAGGCTTCCGCCACGGGCAGCGCGCGCACCGCGCCGCGCACGTCAGGGTCTATCGACGGCACGGGGGCGATCCCGTCGAGCAGGGTGCGGATATAGAGCCCGGTCCCGCCGACCAGGATCGGCAGCGCGCCGGCGGCATGGGCGGAGGCGATCTCTGCCCTGGCGGCCGCCGCCCAATCCGCAGCCGAACAGGCCACCGCGCCGTCCCACGCGCCGAACAGGCGGTGCGGAATGCCCTGCATCTCTTCGTCCGAAGGGCGCGCACTGAGCACGCGCAGATCGGCATAGACCTGTGCGCTGTCGGCATTGATGACGACGGCCTCGCGGCCTGCCGCGCGCTCCATTTGCGCCACTGCCACTGCCAGATCGCTCTTGCCGCTCGCCGTCGGCCCTGCGATGAGCGCGAGCCTTGGCTTGGCCTCGCGTTCCGGGGTCCCATCTTCGAAGGAATTACAGGTGCTCATCGCGCGGCTGATAGCAGACCCGGATACGCTTGGTGACAATCTTGCGCTCGCCATGGAAATGATCGAGGCGCGCGGCTGGGAAGTGGCCGGGGCGGGGATGCTGGATACCACGCCGGACGTGCTGGAGCTGGAACTGCTCGAAGGCGATCCGGTGGAAGTGCGCCGCATTCTCGACCAGTGCTTCCCCGAAAGCGACCTTCTGCTTTCCGCGCAGCCGATCGAGGTGCCGCATCTGTTCGTGTCGGACATGGATTCGACCATGATCGGGCAGGAATGCATCGACGAACTGGCCGATTTCGCCGGTCTGAAGGACCGGATCGCCGCGATCACCGAGCGTGCGATGCAGGGCGAACTCGATTTCGAAAGCGCGCTGCGGGAGCGCGTCGGCCTGCTGAAGGACTTGTCCGAAGGCGCGATCCTCCAGTGCCTTGACGAGCGCATCCGCCCGATGCCGGGCGCGCGCACGCTGGTGGCGACGCTGAAGGCACGCGGTTGCCATACGGTGCTGGTCACGGGCGGTTTCCATTCCTTCGCCGATCCCGTGGCTGAAATGCTCGGCTTCGACCGCGTGGTGGGCAACCGGCTCGGCATTCACGAAGGCGCGCTCACCGGCGGGCTGGTGGGCGGCATCGTCGACAGCTCGGTCAAGAAGAAGGTCCTGATCGAGGAAAGCGAGCGGCTGGGCGAGGGCACCCGCAGCCTTGCCACCGGCGACGGCGCCAACGACATCCCGATGATCGAGGTGGCAAGCTTCGGTCTGGCCTATCGCGCCAAGCCCAAGGCCCGCGCCGCCGCCGATGGCTGGATCGATCGGGGTGACCTGACCGCGATTCTCGAGCTGTTCGGCATCCCGCGCGATGAGTGGGTTTTCGACTGACGACGCGGGGCGTTGACGCCGTATTTACACGCATGTAAATATTGTCCGATAAAAGTTCGGGAGAATCTGCGTGAACGCCCTTTCCGCCACCTTCCAGTCCGACCTGCCACTCTATGACGAGCGCCGCCCGGCGCTGAAGCTGCGCCCTGCCAAGGCGTGGCATCACTTTCGCGAGCTGTTGAAGAACAAGGAAAACACCGAGGAGGTGTTCCACATCTTCGAATCGCTGCCGTGGCGCAAGCTGAAGCCGACGGCGCTGGCGTTCCTGGGCAGCGATCGCGGCCAGCGGCTGCGCGCACGCGAATCGTGGCTGCCGGCGATTCTCGATGACCATGCCCGCCTGCGCGAGATGCCCGAAGGCTCGGTCGCTCACGCCTATTGCGATTTCATGGAGCGTGAAGGGCTGACCGCGCAGGGGCTGGTGGACGAGTTCGCCAAGTTCGCGGCGAACAAGCCCAAGTTCGAGGACCAGTTCCTCTGGTATCTCAACCGGATGCGTGACGTGCACGATCTGCTGCATGTGCTCACCGGCTATGGCCGCGATGCGCTGGGCGAAGCCTGCGTGCTGGCCTTCACCTACAGCCAGCAGCCCAGCCCGGCGCACCTGTTCATCGGCTACATGGCCGGGCTGAACATGAAGAAGCAGGTCAAGAGCGACGCGCCCGTGCTGAAGGCAGTGCGCGAGGGGCAGCGGCTGGGCAAGGCGTGTCCGCGCCTGTGTGAACAGTCGATCCTCGACCTGCTGCAGCTGCCGCTGGAAGAGGCGCGCCGGCGGCTGAACATCACGCGGCCGGTGCAGTATCACGCCGCGCACGAGACGTGGCGCGCGCTGGGCGTCGATCCCTATGACCTGCTGGGCAAGAGCGTCCAGCAGGCGGCCTGAAGATCAGGGCCTGATGGTCAAAGGGACGCGATCATCGCCTGCGCAGCGACGGGGTTGCGTTCCTTCGCGCCGGAAATGAACAGCACGTAAACGTCGCGGCCGCCGCGCGACCATGTGCGCGCCTGTTCCGCCCAGTCGGCAATCGCCGCCTGGTTGTAACCGGCCGCGTGCTCGGCCGCCGACTGCTGCAACCGCGCATAGGTGAAATCGGCCGTCTGCTCCTCGATGCGCGGAAACTCGGCGCTGTCGGCAAACACCACCGCCATGTTGCGCGCGCGGCACAGGTCGAGGAACGCCGCATCACGAAAGCTCTCGTCCCGCACTTCCAGCGCGTGGCGCAGCGGCAGGCCGCCTTGCGTATCGGGGATGAGGTCCAGAAATCGCGCGAAATCGTCGCGCTCGAAGCGCTTGCCGTCGCGGAACTGCCAAAGGATCGGACCGAGCTTGTCACCCAGTTCGGTGAAGCCCTGATCCAGGAACTTCGCGACGGAATCCGCGCCTTTGGCCAACACCTTGCGCACGGTGGCAAAGCGTGACGCCTTCAGGCTGAAGCGGAAGCCATCGGGCGTGGAAGCGGCCCAGTTGGCGAAGCTCTGCGGCTTCTGCCGGCCATAGTATGTCGCATTGATCTCGATGCAGGTCAGCTTGCTGGCCGCATATTCGAGTTCGCGCTTTTGCGGCAGGCCCTCGGGATAGAAGGCTCCGCCGCGCCAGGGTTCAAAGGTCCACCCGCCGATACCGACGCGGATGGACCCTTGTGTCACGCTTCCATCCACTCGCGGAAGAAGGCTTCGTTCGCTTCGCGCAAATCCGCGATGGCAACGTTGAAGCCGGGGCCGCTGACGGACTTGCCGCCGGTGGTGCCGATGCGGGTCATCGGAATGCCTGCCGCCTGGATCGTATCCGCAACCGCGCTGGTCACGATATAGCGGCCCTGATCCTCGCCGAAAGCGGTGAACTGGTCGCCGATTTCTTCCAGCTGGCAGCCGATGCCGCTGGCCAGCGCCATTTCGGCGAGCGCGACGAGCAGGCCGCCGTCGGAAACGTCGTGGACCGCGGTCACCTTGCCGTCCGCGATCAGCTCGCGCACGAATTCGCCGTGGCGGCGCTCGGCGGCGAGATCGACCGGCGGGGCTTCGCCATCTTCGCGGCCATGCAGTTCGCGCAGCCACAGCGACTGGCCGAGGTGGCCGTTGTTCTTGCCGATGACGAAGATCGCTTCGCCTTCGGCCTTGAACGGCACGGTCGCCATCTTTTCGTGGTCGAGCATCAGGCCGACGCCGCCGATCGCGGGGGTGGGCAGGATGGCCGAGCCGCCGCCGGTCGCCTTCGATTCGTTGTAGAGCGAGACGTTGCCGGACACGATCGGGTAGTCGAGCGCGCGGCAGGCATCGCCCATGCCGTTCAAGGCTTCCACGATCTGGGCCATGATTTCCGGACGCTGCGGGTTGGCGAAGTTGAGGCAGTTGGTGATGGCGAGCGGGGTGGCGCCCACCGCGCAGATGTTGCGGAAAGTCTCCGCCACGGCCTGCTTGCCGCCTTCGTAGGGGTCCGCGAAGCAATAGCGCGGGGTGCAGTCGGTGCTGATCGCCAGCGCCTTGTCGGAGCCGTGGATGCGCACGACGGCTGCATCGCCGCCCGACTTCTGCAGCGTGTCCGCGCCGACCTGGCTGTCGTATTGCTCGAAGATCCAGCGGCGGTTGGCAAGATCGGGGCAGCCGATCAGCTTGAGCAGGTCTGCGCCGAGGTCGCTGCTGGCGGGCACGGTGCCCAGCGGGGCGACCTTGGCCCAAGCCTTGTAGTCCGCCAGGCTGAGGTGCGGGCGGTCATAGAGCGGGGCGTCTTCGGCGAGCGGGCCAAGCGGGATGTCGCACACGGTTTCGCCCTGGAAGGTCAGCACCATGTGGCCGGTGTCGGTCACTTCGCCGATCACCGCGAAGTCCAACTCCCACTTCTTGAAGATCGCCTCGGCCATGGCTTCCTTGCCCGGCTTCAGCACCATGAGCATGCGCTCCTGGCTTTCCGAAAGCATCATCTCGTAGGGCGTCATGCCCTCTTCGCGGCAGGGCACCATGTCCATGTTGAGGATGATGCCGGCCTTGCCGTTGGTGGCCATTTCCACCGACGAGGAGGTCAGGCCCGCCGCGCCCATGTCCTGGATCGCGACGATGGCGTCGGTCGCCATCAGTTCGAGGCAAGCCTCGATCAGCAGCTTTTCGGTGAAGGGGTCGCCCACCTGCACGGTGGGCCGCTTGGCTTCCGAATCCTCGCCGAAATCGGCGCTGGCCATGGTCGCGCCGTGGATGCCGTCGCGGCCGGTCTTGGAACCGACATAGACGATCGGATTGCCGAGGCCGGTCGCCGCCGAATAGAAGATCTTGTCGGTGTCGGCCACGCCCACGGTCATCGCGTTGACAAGGATGTTGCCGTCATAGGCCTTGTGGAAGTTGGTTTCGCCGCCCACCGTCGGCACGCCGACGCAGTTGCCGTAGCCGCCGATGCCCGCGACCACGCCCTGCACCAGATGCTTCATCTTGGGATGATCGGGCCGGCCGAAGCGCAGCGCGTTCATGTTGGCGACCGGGCGTGCGCCCATCGTGAACACGTCGCGCAGGATGCCGCCCACGCCCGTTGCCGCGCCCTGGTAAGGCTCGATGTAGCTGGGGTGATTGTGGCTCTCCATCTTGAAGATGGCCGCCTGGCCATCGCCGATGTCGATCACGCCTGCGTTCTCGCCGGGGCCGCAGATCACCCAGGGCGCCTCGGTGGGCAGCTTCTTCAGGTGGATGCGGCTCGACTTGTACGAGCAGTGCTCCGACCACATGACCGAGAAAATGCCAAGTTCCACGAGGTTCGGCTCGCGGCCCAGCGCGTGGAGCACGCGGGCATATTCTTCCTCGGACAGCCCATGGGCGGCGACGACTTCGGCGGTGATCTGAGACATGCTCGCCCCTTAGCGCCAGCAAAAGGAAAGGGCTAGTCCGCGAGTATGTCCTCGCCCTCGTTCAGGAAGCGCGCGATGAGCCGGTCCGTCTCGGGGCTGTCGATCAGCGTCCCGGCGAATTCGCGCGCGGTCTGGCCAAGCACCGCGTCATGGTCGCACCCTGTCTCGATCATCCGGGCAAGCCGCCGCGTCGCGTCGATCCCGATTCGCGGACGTGCCGCGTATTCCTGCGCCAGTTCAATGCCGCGCGCGCGGGCGTCGGCCACCAGCTCGTCTATGATGCCGAGCCGGTGCGCCTCGGCCGGGGCGAACACCGCGCCGCGCATGACCGCTGCAGTCGCGCGCGCCGGACCGATCAGCCGCGACAGCAGGTATTGCCCGCCCACGCCGGGGATGATGCCGAGCCGCGTTTCTGGCAGGCCGATCGTGTAGTCGCCTTCTTGCGCCACGCGCATGTCGAAGCTCAGCGCAAATTCGCAACCGCCGCCCATGCACATGCCGTTGATCGCGGCCACGGTCGGGACCGGCGAATCAAGCATGGCCTTTATGAGATCGAGAACGGCGGAGCCTTGGTCGAAGTTTTCCGGGCCGATCCGGCCATTGGCGAGGGCAGCGGATATATTGGCAATCTCGCCTACATCGTAGTGGCGGATGAACACGCCTTCGAGACCGCCGGTGACGCAGATCGCGCCCACCGATTCGTCGGCCTGTGCAGCGCGGACGGTTTCCAGCAGGTCGGTTGCCATCTGCGCGTTCATGTAGCCGCGCGGCGGATTGGTCAGCGTGATTTCGAGGACGCGGCCATGGCGCCGGGTGGAGACGGGGGAAGGGCTGTCGGTCACGGCTTTTCTCCGGAAAGTGCGCTGCGGCCCACCCACTGGCAGAGCGCGGCGATGAGCAGGTAAGCGAAAATGGCGGTCAGCGAGGCGGATGGCCCCGCATCGGTGGTGCGCGGGCCGAACCAGTCGATGGCCTGCACCGCGAGCAGGGTCAGGGCCAGAACCGCGACGGGCAAGGTGCGCGGGCGGCGTCGGCGCACGTAGAGCGCCAGCGCGCCGAAGGTCAGCGCCAGCTCCACCGGCTTTTCGATCAGCGGCAGGTTCCACAGGCCCAGGCCCAGCATCGGCGGCGCGCCTGCCAGGGTAAGGTCGGGCCGGTGGACGAGAAGGTCGAGCAGCCAGTGCGAGAGCACGACCAGCGCGGCGATGCCCGCTGCGGCCGGGCGCCGCGTGACCAGCCACACCGGCACCGCGAGCAGCAGCGCGAAACCCGCGCCGCCCAGCAGGCTATGCGTCCACGGCGCGGAATCGAGCATCAGCCAGTTGCTGGCGGTCGCGCCCGGCACGAAGCGGAAATGTTCGATCCCCGCCATGGCGAAGGCGAAGAAGGCGATGTCGACGAACTGCGCGGCAATGGCCAGCACGCCCAGGCTTGGCGCCTTGCGCGATGCGCCGGCGGCAAATGCCGCGCTCCAGTGGCCGATGAACATCCCCGGTCCCCTTCCTCGTCCCCTGCCGACCGTCTGAAACAGCCTTGTCTTGTTGCACAAGCTTGACCCGCCGCCAGAGGCCGGTCAATGCTTGCCATGATGGGAACCCAACCTGAAATTGCAGCGCTTTCGTTCGAGGAGGCGCTGAAGGCGCTTGAGGACGTCGTGCGCCGGCTCGAAAGCGGCGAAGCGCCGCTCGACGAATCGATCGAACTCTATGCCCGCGGCGATGCGCTGCGCGCGCATTGCCAGTCGCGGCTGGATGCCGCCCAGGCCCGGATCGAGGCGATTGTCGCCGATCGTGATGGACGGCCGGTTGGCGTGAAACCGTTCGACGACGCAGCCGGTCCGGCGTGAGCACCATGGCCGAGCCGCTGCTCAAGCCCGCGCTGGTCCAGATCGCGCGGGAAATCGACGCCAGCTTCGATGCGCTCCTGCCGCTGAGCGGCGATGCGCGAGACCGGCTGGCTGAAGCCATGCGCTATGCCGCGATCGGGGGCGGCAAGCGGATGCGTCCGCTGCTGCTGGCAGCGACCGCCGGGATGTTCGGCGTCGACCGCACCTCCGCCATTCGTGCGGGCACCGCGATCGAAGCGATCCACGTCTATTCGCTGATCCACGATGACCTGCCGGCCATGGACGACGACGACCTGCGCCACGGCAAGCCGACGGTGCACAAGGCGTTCGACGAGGCCACCGCGGTTCTGGCCGGCGACGCGCTGCACGCCTTCGCGTTCGAGGTGCTGTCCGATCCGGCCATGAGCGGCGATCCCTTCGTGCGGATCGAACTCGTGCGTACGCTGGCGTGCGCCAGCGGCCTGCATGGCATGGCGGGTGGCCAGATGATGGACATTGCCGCCGAAAACGGCGGGTTCGATCTCCAGGCGGTGACCCGCTTGCAGCAGCTCAAGACCGGGGCGCTGCTGGCGGCGGCGGTGGAAATGGGCGCCATTCTTGGCCGTCTGCCCGCTGATGGGCGCACGCCGCTGCGCGGCTATGCGCGCGACATCGGCCTGGCCTTCCAGATCGCCGACGACCTGCTCGACGCAGAGGGCGACGAGGCATCGGCTGGCAAGGCCCTGCGCAAGGACGCGGCGGCCGGCAAGGAAACCTTCGTGTCGCTCCTCGGTCTGGAGCGCGCGCGCGAACAGGCGCGGCGGCTTGTCGATCAGGCGGTGCAGCACCTGTCCCACTTCGGCCAGGAAGCCGATCTGCTGCGCGAAGTCGCGCGGTTCATCATCGAAAGGGATCATTGAATGGGGGAGAGGATCGGGATTTATCCCGGCACGTTCGATCCGATCACCTTGGGCCACCTCGACATTATTCGTCGCGGCGCCAAGCTGGTCGACAAGCTGATCATCGGAGTCACGACCAATCCGTCGAAGAACCCGATGTTCACGCCCACCGAGCGGATGGACATGGTGACGCGCGAACTGGCGACGCAGGGCATCGAGAATGTCTCGGTGATCGGCTTCAACGCGCTGCTGATGAAGTTCGCTGAAAAGCAGGGCGCATCGGTGATCGTGCGCGGCCTGCGCGCCGTGGCCGACTTCGAATACGAATACCAGATGGCCGGTATGAACCAGCAACTGAACGACCGGATCGAGACGATCTTCCTGATGGCCGATGTCAGCCTCCAGCCGATCGCGTCCAAGCTGGTCAAGGAAATCGCGCTGTTTGGCGGCGACATTTCCGATTTCGTCACCCCCAGCGTGCGCGATGACGTTGTCGCGCGGGTCGATCAGCTGGGGCGGCTCGGCGAATATTGATGCAATCGGGGTCGCCGGGCATCGCCGGCGGCCATTCGTTCATTGCAGCGTCAGCGCGCGGGCCCTATCGGCAGGGGCTATTCGGTTGACGAAGTCCGTCTATCCACGTTCTTATCAGGGTGGCATTCGCATGGTTTCCCGCATCACCGGCTCGCTGGCGCTCGCCGTCGCGCTCATCGCCACCACCTCCGTCGCGGCATTTGCCCAGAAGGCTTCGCAAAAGGAAGAAGTGCGGCCGCTCGACGTCCAGCGCGTCGAATCGTCGCAGACGTTCCCCTATGCGGTCGATGCCAACCAGCAGAACGAGCGCGAGAATATCCTGCTGCTCGACCTGTCCAATGGTGGCCGCGTGGCCATCCGCCTGATGCCGCGCTGGGCGCCGCACCATGTCGAGCGGATCAAGGAACTTGCGCGTCAGGGCTTCTATGACGGTCAGATCTTCCACCGCGTGATCGACGGATTCATGGCCCAGACGGGTGATCCGACGGGCACCGGGCAGAGCGGTTCCAAGCTTCCCGATCTCGCCGCCGAATTCAACGATGCGCCGCACCTGCGCGGAACCGTCTCGATGGCGCGCACCGACGATCCGAACTCGGCCAATAGCCAGTTCTTCATCGTGTTCTATCCGCGCCTTGGCCTTGATCACAAGTATACCGCCTTCGGCCGCGTGATCGCAGGGATGGACACCGTGGACGCGATCCAGCGCGGCGAGCCGCCGGCGAACCCCACGAAGATCCTCCAGGCCTCTATCGCGGCGGACAACAAGCCACAGGTCCTGCCGGCGGCGCCCGTCGCGGCTCCGGCGATCACTTCGGATATGCTGCGCAATTCAAAGTCGAACTGACGGTCGTTCCGCGCTAGGGGCCTTGCCCCATGCGCGTTGACCTTTTCGATTTCGACCTTCCGCCCGAAAACATTGCCCTGCGTCCGGCGCGGCCGCGCGATTCCGCGCGCCTGCTGCGCGTGCCGGGCGAAGGTGCCTTCACCGATCACGTGGCGCGCGACCTGCCAGCGCTGCTGCGCAAGGGCGACGTGCTGGTGTTCAATGACACCAGGGTCATCCCGGCGCAGCTCGAAGGCCGGCGGGGAGAGGCGCGCATCGGCGCCACGTTGCACAAACGGCTCGATCTGCGGCGCTGGCAGGCCTTCGTCCGCAACGGCAAGCGCCTGCGCGAAGGCGATACGATCGAATTCGGCGCGGGCGTGACCGCGGCCGCAGAGGCGCGCTTCCCCGATGGCAGCTGGACGCTGCATTTCGCTGGTGATGAGCCGGTGGAAGTCCTGTTGGAACGCGCGGGTCGGATGCCGCTCCCGCCCTATATCGCGGGCAAGCGCGAGACCGACGAGCAGGACCGGCGCGACTACCAGACGATGTTCGCGCGCGAGGAGGGCGCGGTCGCCGCGCCCACCGCCGCGTTGCATTTCACGCCCGAACTGATGGCCGCGCTGGCCCAGGCCGGCATCGCGCACGAGACGCTGACGCTCCACGTCGGCGCAGGCACGTTCCTGCCGGTCAAGGCGGACGACACCAACGACCATGCCATGCACGCCGAATGGGGCCGCATCGATGCGGCCACCGCGGACCGGCTCAACGCCGTGCGTGCGGCAGGGGGGCGCGTGATCGCGGTGGGCACCACCAGCCTGCGCCTGCTGGAAAGCGCGGCAGGGGAAGACAAGCTGATCCGCCCGTTCGAGGGCGACACCGCGATCTTCATCACCCCCGGCTACACCTTCCGCGCCATCGACGGGCTGATGACCAACTTCCACCTGCCCAAGTCGACGCTGTTCATGCTGGTCAGCGCGCTGATGGGGCTGGAGCGGATGCAGGCGGCCTATGCGCACGCGATTGCGGAGGGCTACCGCTTCTACAGCTATGGCGACGCGAGCTTGCTGCTGCCATCGGGGTGACCCGGCGGGGCCACCCCGGCGCGCCGGTCAGGCCACGATCTGGATGTCGGTGAACGCCAGCGCCGGATGCGTGGCCGTGCCCAGCAGCGCGATTTCCACAGCGGCCGCGCCGCCCAGGCCATCGGCATCATAATACAGCACGCCGCTGGCGGTGTCGTAGACGACGCGGTCCGAGGCATCGTGCCCGCTGGTGGCGCCTGAACCGGCGTAGAACTCGTCCGCCAGCAGCGCACCGGTGTGATTGATGCCGGCGAAGATCTTCTGGCTCAGGCGGATCTTGTCGGCGCCGGCCGCGAAATCGGTGATCGTGTCGCGGTCGGGCGCGGTGTCGAAGACGAAAAAGTCGCGGCTGGTCCCGCCGGTCAGCACGTCACGGCCCGTGCCGCCGCGCAGGATATCGATCCCGCTTCCCCCGATGAGCGTGTCCGCGCCGGCGCCGCCGATCAACTGGTCGTCGCCGGCCTTGCCGTCGATCCTGTCATCGCCGGCGTTGCCGTAGATGATGTCGGTTAGGATGCCGCCGGTCAGCGTATCGTTGGCCGAGGTTCCATTGATGGTGAACACCTTCTGCAGCAGCACCGGAACCGACGGGTTCGAAGTGCCTGTGCCTCAGCAGACGGGTGCTCGCCGGTGTTCCGCCTGTGACCCAAAGCTCGACACCGGTGCCGGCGGGGTCGGTCGCGGTGAAGATCCATTGGTTGGTAGCCATGCCTGCTCCGAAGATTGCCGTTGAACCGCGTGCATAGCCGCTCTTGGCAAGCTGGCATCTCCCCAGAACACGGCATTGACGCAGCGCGGCGACGGTCGGGGCGCGAATTGACTTGGCGCAAGGACGCCGGAGTTTATTAATCGATTAGCTAACACGCGCGCCGGGCGATTCTGCCGGTCGTGGCACAAAAAAACGGGAGACGGACATGAGTCATTTCGTGACGGAGGACCAGGCAGCGTTCCGCGACGCGGCGCGCGCGTTCGCGCTGAAGGAGATCGAGCCGCTCGCCAACCGCATCGACCGGGAGGAGCGCACGCCGCCCGAACTCACCGCGAAGATGGCGGAGCAGGGCTTCTTCGGCCTCTTTATTCCAGAGGAATACGGCGGTACCGGCGCCGATCTGACCACCGCCTGCCTCGTGCTGGAGGAACTGGCCAAGGCCTCGCCCGCCTATGCCGGCCTTGTCTCGGTCGAGATGATCCTCTGCCCCGAAGTCGTGCTGGTGCTGGGCACCGAGGAGCAGAAGCGGCGCATCCTGCCCAAGACGGTCAGCGGCGAGCGGCTGATGGCCTATTCGCAGACCGAGCCTTCGGGCGCGGGCAATATCGAATATCACCAGACCAAGCTGACGCCCGATGGCAACGCCTACCGCCTCAACGGTTCCAAGCTGTTCTGCACGCAGGGCGAGGCCAGGACCTACCTCATCATGTGCCGTACCGAGCGTGGGGGTGAGAAGGGCTATGGCTGCGTGGTGGTCGAGGCCGAGCAGGAGGGCTTCTCGGTCGCGCCTTATGAGGACAAGCTGGGCTGGCGGGGCACCAACACAGGCCCGATCAGCTTCACCGACATCGAGATTTCGCCCGACGCCGTGCTGGGCGACCTGCTCACTGCCAATGCCGACATCGGCCTGATCGCCAACCAGGCGAGCTTCCTCGGCCATGCCGCCACCTCGCTTGGCTGCGCCGTCGGCATGTTCGAAAAGACGCTGGAATACGTGAAAAGCCGCGAGCTTTACGGCGCGCCGATGGTGGCGCTTTCCCCGTGGGCGGACCGGCTGGCGCGGTGCTGGAACCGGATCGAGGCGATGCGCGCCACGCTCTACACCGGCACGCGCCTGTTCGATGAAGGTCGCCGCGATCTCGTGTTCGGCTCCACCTGCAAGTCGTGGGTCTGCGAAACCGCGTTCGAGGTTTGCAACGATCTGCTCCAGGCCTGGGGCGGCAGCGGCATGATGGATTCGACCGGGATCAACCGCTACTTCCGCGATTCCCGCGCCAAGCTGATCGCCGAGGGCGGCACGGAAATGCACAACGCCATCATCGGTCGCTACGCGCTCGGCTTCGGCTGATCCGCAGGCGCCGGGGGCACCTGCACCAAGTGGCAGGTGCCCCCGGCAGCGCCGCGCCATAGCCTCCCGGCCAAACATACCGGGAGAGAATGATGCAACTGGCGACCCCGCCGCACGTGCCGGCCGACCGCGTGGTCGATTTCGACATCTTCAACCCGCCCGGTGTGGAGCGCGACTATTTCGCCGCGTGGCGCACCTTGCAGGCCCCGGGCACGCCGGGGCTGGTGTGGAGCACCGCCAACGGCGGGCACTGGATCGCCACGCGCGGCGAACTGGTCCGCACGCTCTGGGCCGATGCCGAACGCCTTTCCAGCGAATGTCTCGCG
Source organism: Novosphingobium sp. KCTC 2891 (assembly GCF_025938155.1). GTDB lineage: Bacteria > Pseudomonadota > Alphaproteobacteria > Sphingomonadales > Sphingomonadaceae > Novosphingobium. The sequence goes on from NZ_JAPCZG010000001.1 coordinate 637,698, forward strand.
GTGACGCCGGGACTGGGCGAGGTGATGCGCTTCATCCCGCTGCAGCAGGACCCGCCCGAACACGGGCCGTTTCGCACCTCGGTGATGAAGGGCTTGGCGTCGCGCTTCGTGGTGGCGCTCGAACCCAAGGTGGAAGCGGTCGCGCAGGAACTGGTCGATGGATTGCGCCCGCGCGGAGCCTGCGATTTCGTGGCCGATTTCGCTGAAATCCTGCCGCTCAACATCTTCCTCTCGCTGATCGATGTGCCGCTGGAAGACCGCCCGCGGCTGCGCACGCTGGGCGTGCAGCTGACCCGTCCGGATGGCTCGATGACGGTCGAGCAGCTGCGCGATGCGGCCGATGATTACCTCTGGCCGTTCATCGAGCAGCGCATGGCGGCGCCCGGTGACGACCTGTTCAGCCGCATCCTGTCCGAAGGCGTGGGCGGCCGTCCGTGGAGCGTGGACGAGGCGCGGCGGATGTGCCGCAACCTCCTGTTCGGCGGGCTGGACACGGTGGCCGCGATGATCGGCATGGTCACGCTGCACCTTGCGCGCCATCCCGAGGACCAGCACCTGCTGCGCGAGCGGCCCGACCTGATCCCGACGGCCGCGGACGAGCTGATGCGCCGCTATCCCACCGTCTCGGTCAGCCGCAACGCGGTGGTCGATGTAGAGGCGGACGGGGTGACGATCCGCAAGGGCGACATCGTCTATCTGCCCAGCGTCCTGCACAATCTTGATCCGGCGTGCTTCGATGCGCCCGATGCGGTGGACTACGCGCGCGGGCTGACCCCGGTGCGCCACACCACGATGGGCGCCGGCGCGCATCGCTGCGTCGGCGCGGGTCTCGCGCGGATGGAAATGATCGTGTTCCTGCGCACCTGGCTTGCCGCCATGCCCGCCTTCGCGCTCGACCCGGAGCGGCCGGTGACGATGAAGGGCGGCAATGTCGGCGCCTGCACCGCGCTGCCGCTGGTGTGGTAGCGCCTATCCGGCGAACCAGCTCCACAGCAGCCGCCCGGTCAGGCCAAGGCTGACCACCACCAGCAGCGGGCGGATCACCCTGGCGCCGTGGCGCGTGGCGAAATGGCTGCCGATGACCGCTCCGGTCATCGCGCCCGCGCCCATGCACAGGCCGAGCAGCCACAGCACCTGCCCGCCGATCGCGAACACGATCACGCTGGCGATGTTGCTCGTCACGTTGAGCAGCTTGGTCAGGCCGGTCGCGCGGGTCAGTCCCAGCCCGCGCAGGCCCACCAGCGTGACCGCATAGAACTGCCCTGCGCCGGGGCCGAAGAACCCGTCGTAGAAGCCCACGCCGCCCGCCACCGGCAGGAATCCGCGGTCGCTCAGCTTGGCGTGCGCGTCCTCGTCGCCCATGCGGGGCGACAGCACGGTATAGAGCGCCACCGCCATCAGCAGCAGCGGCACGATCAGCCGCAGCACGCCCGCGTCGAGCCGCTGCACCAGCAGCGCGCCGATGGTGGCGCCGACGAACACCGTGATGGCAAGCGGCAGGGCCGCGCGTATCGAGAACAGCCCGGCGCGCCAGAAGCGCCACGTCGCCATGCCGGTGCCGCACATCGATTGCACCTTGTTGGTGCCCAGCACCACGTGCGGCGGCAGCCCGGCATAGATCAGCGCGGGCATCATGATCAGCCCGCCGCCGCCGGCAATGGCGTCGATGAAGCCGGTGACCACGGCCGTGCCGGTCAGCGCGGGGTAGAGCCACAGGGGGACAAGGAAAGGATCGGCCATTTGCGCGCCATGGCAATTGCGCTTAAGGGCCGCAATCTCCTTTTGGCCTGTGCGTCCCGCGATCGGGAACGCCTCCCATGGACCGGCTTGTTCCCATGACCCGCTTCTCGTTCCAGATCCACGCGACCGACGGCAAGGCCCGCACCGGCGCGATCCAGATGCAGCGCGGCGAAATCCGCACGCCCGCGTTCATGCCGGTGGGCACCGCCGCCACGGTGAAGGCGATGAAGGTGGAGGACGTGCGCGGCACCGGCGCCGACATCATCCTGGGCAACACCTATCACCTGATGCTGCGCCCCGGCGCCGAGCGCATGGCGCGGCTGGGCGGCCTGCACAAATTCATGGGCTGGGATCGCCCCATCCTGACCGACAGCGGCGGTTATCAGGTGATGAGCCTTTCGGACTTGCGCAAGATCACCGAGGAAGGCGTGACGTTCGCCAGCCACCTCGACGGCTCGCGCCATATGCTCAGCCCCGAACGCTCGATGGAAATCCAGCGCTTGCTGGGATCGGACATCGTCATGGCGTTCGACGAGTGCCCCAAGATCGATCAGCCGCGCGATGGCATCGCCCGTTCGATGGAAATGTCGATGCGCTGGGCGCGCCGCAGCCGCGCCGGCTTCGATGCGGGCGAGGAACACGCCGCCCGCTCGGCCCTGTTCGGCATCCAGCAGGGGGCGCTGGACGAAGGACTGCGCAAGGAAAGCGCCGACGCGCTGACCGACATCGGCTTCGATGGCTATGCCATCGGCGGACTGGCCGTGGGCGAGGGGCAGGAGGCGATGTTCGCCACGCTCGAATTCGCGCCGAGCCAGCTTCCGGCGGATCGCCCGCGCTACCTGATGGGCGTGGGCAAGCCCGACGATCTGGTCGGCGCGGTCGAGCGCGGGGTCGACATGTTCGACTGTGTGCTGCCCACGCGCTCGGGCCGCAACGGGCAGGCGTTCACCTGGAACGGGCCGCTCAACATGCGGAACGCGCGCCACGCCGAAGACACCGGCCCGCTGGACGAACGCTGCACCTGCCCGGTCTGCGCCAAGTACAGCCGGGCCTATCTCCACCACCTGCAGAAATCCGGGGAAATGCTGGGTGCGATGCTGCTGACGGAACACAACCTGTCGTTCTACCAGCAACTGATGGCGGGGATGCGCGCCGCGATTACCGCAGGCCGCTTTGCAGCATTCGCGGCCGATTTCCGTCGGGACTACTTGCGGAAATAGACACCGCAGTAGCGCAAAAGGTGCTCCGGACGCTTGCGCGCACCGGTTCCGGCTGTAACCCTGAATGCGGTAACAGGCGGGAAAACAACATCGTGAAACTGTATGCGCGGCGATTTGCGGGGCTACTGCTTGCCGGGCTGTCCCATCCGGTTCTGGCCCAGCAGCCGGTCGGCGATCAGGGGGATGGCGCCGCGCTGGCAGCCCGGTTCGGCGCGCTCGAATCGGTCCGGCAGATCAGCATTTCGCCCGATGGGCAGAAGGTCGTCTACATCGCGTCGCGCGCGCAGGGCGGCGCGCTGGTGATGGTCGCCGATCTGGCCGCAGGGGGGCAGCCGAAGGCTATCCTCGCGCAGAAGGCGGGCACCGAACAGTTGCAGCGCTGCGTCTGGGCGACCGACACGCGCATCGTTTGCTCCAACTACACTGTCGTGGATTATGGCGGCTTCCTCTTTCCGATGAGCCGCCTGTTCGCGATGAACGGGGATGGCAGCAATGTGCAGCGGCTCTCGGCGGGCGTCGGCAGCAACACTCTTGGTACGGTCGCCCTGACCGGCGGCGTAGTCATCGACTGGGACCTACCGGGCAAGCCGGGCAGCGTCCTGATGACCCGCTATTACGTTCCTGACACGGCCGCGCAGGCCAATGTGAAGCGCGAGATCGAAGGTTTTGGCGTGGAGGCAGTGGATACGGCCACCGGCCAGCGCCACAACGTCGAGCGGCCGCTTTCGGAAGCCGTCGAGTACATCAGCGACGGCCAGGGCAACGTGCGCATCATGGGCGTCCAGTCGCGCGATCCCGACGGCGACCGCCGCAACAAGATCAAGTATTCCTTCCGCCTGGCCGGATCGCGTCAATGGCAGCCGCTGTCGACGGTGCGGGTCGGCAGTACCGGATTGCCGATCGGCTTCGATCCCTATGCGGTCGATAGCGCACAGAACGTGGTCTACGGCTTCGAAGATCTCAACGGCTACAAGGCGCTCTATTCCATCGCGCTTGATGGCACGGACACGCAGAAGCTGGTGCTGTCGCGGCCTGGCGTCGATGTGGATTCGCTGGTGCGGATCGGGCGCGATCGGCGGGTCGTGGGCGTCAGCTATGCCTCCGATATCCGCAGCTACGAATTCTTCGATCCTGAGCTGAAGAAGCTGGGGACAGGGCTGGGCAAGGCTCTGCCTGGGCAGCCCAGCGTCACGTTTCTTGGTGCCAGCGCGGGTGAGGACAAGCTGTTGCTGCTTGCGTCCAGCGATGTCGATCCGGGCATGTTCTACCGTTTCGACAAGGCGACGCGCCAACTGGCGCCGCTGCTGCCGGTGCGGGGCGAGCTGGTGGGGGTGAAGATGGGCCGGATGCAATCCATCTCCTATCCGGCGGCGGACGGCACCCCGATCCCGGCCTACCTGACGCTGCCGCCGGGCAGCACGGGCAACAACCTGCCCGCCATCGTGATGCCCCACGGCGGCCCCAGTTCGCGCGACGAATGGGGGTTCGACTGGATGGTGCAGTATTTCGCGGTGCGGGGGTTCGCCGTACTGCAACCGAACTATCGCGGTTCGGCCGGGTTCGGTTCCGAATGGTACAAGCAGAACGGCTTCCAATCGTGGAAGACCGCTATCGGAGATGTGGACGACGCGGGGCGCTGGCTGCGCAGCCAAGGCATCGCAGCTCCAGGCAAGCTGGCCATCGTCGGCTGGTCCTATGGTGGCTATGCCGCGCTTCAGGGCAACGTGCTCGATCCGGACCTGTTCAAGGCCGTGATCGCGATCGCACCGGTGACCGACCTTGCGCGGTTCAAGCTTGATCTCGGATCAAAGCTCACCCGCGACTTCATCGGGTCCGGTCCGCACATCAGCGAGGGCTCGCCCGCGCAGAACACCGAGAAGATCAAGGCGCCTGTGCTGCTGTTCCACGGCGACCGCGATGTGAACGTCAATATCAGCCAGTCGCGCCTGATGCGCGACCGGCTGCATGATGCGGGCAAATCGGTGACGCTGGTCGAATTCCCGGATCTCGATCATCAACTGGCCAGCACTGCGGCGCGAACGCGCGTGCTGGCGGATAGCGATTCCTTCCTGAGAACCGCGCTGGGGCTCTGAGCGCCTAGGCGGCGAGTTCGCGTGCCGCCGTGTCCTCTTCCTCCAGTGCGCGCGTTTCCAGCTGCGTTCCCGGATATTGGTAGAACACGCCAGTGCGCGTCTCGAAGAATCCGGCGCCGATGGCGCTCGCCTGCCGCTGTGCGGTGAGGAGGTCGGGATACCACTTGCCGTAGCGGTGCGGGGTCACGAAACGATACATCACGGTCATGCCCGCTCAATGTCGTTAGGCCGCCCAGGTTCCCTTGCCGGCGACCGGCCGCAAAGATTTTGCGGTTGGCGGAATTACCCCCGAATCCATTGCGCGCAGACGCAAAAAAGGCGGGGTTTGCACCCCGCCTCCTTGGCTTGCCGTGACGGCTCGAAACCGATCAGCGCGAATAGAATTCGACGACCAGGTTCGGTTCCATCTTCACCGGATAGGGCACTTCGTCGAGCGTCGGGACGCGGACGTAGGTGATCTTGTCGGTGCCGTCCTGCTGGACGTAGTCGGGAACTTCACGCTCGGGCAGCGACTGCGCTTCGGCGATCAGGGCCATTTCCTTGGCCTTGGCACCAAGGCTGATCACGTCGCCGGGGCGAACGCGGCGCGACGCGATGTTGCACTTCACGCCGTTGACGTAGATGTGACCATGCGAAACGACCTGACGGGCCGAGAAGATCGTCGGCGCGAACTTGGCGCGATACACGACCATGTCGAGGCGCTGTTCGAGCAGGCCGATCAGGTTCTGACCGGTGTCGCCCTTCATGCTGGCGGCTTCCTGGTACGTGCGCTTGAACTGCTTCTCGGTCACGTCGCCGTAGTAGCCCTTGAGCTTCTGCTTGGCGCGCAGCTGGATGCCGAAGTCCGAGACCTTGCTCTTGCGGCGCTGGCCGTGCTGGCCCGGGCCGTACGAACGGCGGTTCACCGACGACTTGGGACGACCCCAGATGTTTTCGCCAAGGCGGCGGTCGATCTTGTGCTTAGAAGCATGACGCTTGGACATGCGAGTTCCTTTCAAATCTGCTGGCCACAACTGATTGTCGCGGCATCGTTGCCCCGGAACGCACCATCCAGCCTGTTGCCAGATGCGGCCGCCGCTTCACCGGGTCTGCGGGGCCAATCGAACTTTCCCGCCGGAACGTGTCCGCCGGGGTCCAAAGTGAAGCGCGGCCACTACAGCCTTTCGGCCGAGAGTCAAGCCTTGGCGGGGATGGGGTTCAACCGCGCCCTTCGCGCGGGCCGGGCTTGCGCGCCAGCGCCGAAAGCACGCCGCGCAGCGTGCGCACTTCAAGGTGGTTCCAGCCCGGCTTGGTCAGCATCGAGCGCAGGGTGCGGCGCGTGGCGGCAGCGCGGCTGTAAGGCTCGAAATAACCGCGCGGCTCCAGCATGGCGGCGAGCTGCTCGAACATACCCTCGAACTCTTCCTGCGGGGCAGGGGGCAGCAGATCCTCGGCCGTGGGCTGCACCAGGTCGCAGTGCTTGGAATATTCATAGGCGCACAGGATCACCGCCTGCGCCAGGTTGAGCGAACCGAATTCCGCATTGATCGGCGCGGTCACGATCGCGCGGGCCAGCGCCACATCGTCGGTTTCCAGTCCCGATCGTTCGGGGCCGAACACCAGCGCACTGCGCCCTTGCGCCAGCACGATGTCCTTGGCCGCCTGCTCGGGCGTCAGCACGGGCTTGCTCACGCCGCGCTTGCGCACCGTGGTGGCATAGACGTGGCTGCAATCGGACACAGCATCGGCCAGCGTGGTGAACACCTGCGCCCGTTCCAGCACCACGTCCGCGCCCGCGGCGGCTGGGCCGGCGGAGGGATTGGGCCAGCCGTCGCGCGGGGACACCAGCCGCATCTCGGTCAGCCCGAAGTTGAGCATGGCGCGCGCGGCCTTGCCGATGTTCTCGCCCAGCTGCGGGCGCACCAGGACGATCACGGGGGGCAGGGTCTCGCTCACTGTCCGCCCACTTCGCGCCCGCTCATTTCGACAACGGTGCTGGCGAAAGCCTCGAAGTCCTTGGCCTCGGTGAAATCGCGGTAGACGCTGGCGAAGCGGATATAGGCCACGCTGTCCATCTGGCGCAGGCCTTCCATCACCATCTCGCCGATCGCCTTGGACGGCACTTCGGCATCGCCCATCGTCTCGATCTGGCGCTGGATGCCCGATACCAGCTGGTCGAGCCGCTCCTGCGCCACGGGCCGCTTGCGGCAGGCGAGCGCGACCGATTGCTCGATCTTGGAACGGTCGAACGGCTCCTTGCGATCACCGCTCTTCACCACCAGCACTTCGCGCAGCTGCACGCGCTCGAACGTGGTGAAGCGCGCGCCGCAGCCCTCGCATTGGCGACGCCGGCGGATCGAGGTGTTGTCCTCGCTCGGCCGGCTGTCTTTCACCTGGCTGTTGTCATGGGCGCAGAACGGGCAACGCACGTCGGGTTATTTCTTGATCCGCTGCCAGAACGCGATCCCGGCACCGACGATCAGCCCCGCGGGAAGCGAGACCACCGGCAGCAGAGCGCCGGCCACCGCGCCCAGCCCGGCGCCGATCAGCACCGGCTTGGTCGAGGGGTGGTCCATGCCCTGCTTGGCCATGCCCGAAAGCTCGGACTTGGCGCGCGCGGCGAGATCGTCGTTACCGTTCATGGCATCAAAGCTCCGGATAGATGGGGAACTGGCTGCACAGCGCCTCGACGCGGTCGCGCACGCGCTGTTCCACCTGGCCGTCACCCTCTTCGCCATTGCGCGAAAGGCCGTCGACCACTTCGGCGATCAGCTGGCCGATCTGGCGGAACTCGTCCTCGCGGAAGCCGCGCGTGGTGCCGGCAGGCGTGCCGAGGCGGATGCCCGAGGTGACGAAGGGCGAGCGCTTGTCGAACGGGATGCCGTTCTTGTTGCAGGTGAGCCAGGCGCGATCGAGGCCCTTTTCGGCGATCTTGCCCGACACGTCCTTGGCGGTGAGGTCCACCAGCATCAGGTGGTTGTCGGTGCCGCCCGAAACGATGGCAAGGCCGGCTTCCTGCAGGCTCGCAGCCAGCGCGCGGGCATTGGCGACGATCTGCGCGGCATAGGCCTTGAACTCGGGGCGCAGCGCTTCGCCGAAAGCAACCGCCTTGGCCGCGATCACGTGGACCAGAGGCCCACCCTGCAGGCCGGGGAACACCGCGGTGTTGAACTTCTTGGCCAGATCCTCGTCATTGGTGAGGATCACGCCCGAGCGCGGGCCGCGCAGCGACTTGTGCGTGGTGGTGGTAACCACGTGGGCGTGCGGGAAGGGCGAAGGGTGCGCGCCGCCGGCGACGAGGCCGGAGAAGTGCGACATGTCGACCAGCAGCCAGGCGCCCACTTCGTCGGCGATCTCGCGGAAGCGCTGGAAGTCCCAGACGCGCGAATAGGCGGTGCCGCCGGCGATGATCAGCTTGGGCTTGTTCTCGCGCGCGATGCGGGCAACTTCGTCCATGTCGATCAGGTGATTGTCGGGACGCACGCCGTAGGGCACCGGGTGGAACCACTTGCCGCTCATGTTCACGGGCGAACCGTGGGTGAGGTGGCCGCCCGAATTGAGGTCCAGCCCCATGAAGGTGTCGCCCGGCTGGAGCAGCGCGAGGAACACGGCCTGGTTCATCTGGCTGCCCGAATTGGGCTGCACGTTGGCGAAGGCGCAGCCGAACAGCTGCTTGGCGCGTTCGATCGCCAGCGTCTCCACCACGTCTGCATATTCGCAGCCGCCGTAGTAGCGCTTGCCGGGATAGCCTTCGGCATACTTGTTGGTGAAGACCGAGCCGGTGGCTTCCAGCACGGCGAGCGAGGTGATGTTCTCGCTAGCGATCAGCTCGATCTTGTTCTGCTGGCGCTTCAGTTCGCCCTGGATCGCGGCGAAGACTTCAGCGTCGGCGGTGGCGAGGTGCTCGGTGAAGAAACCGGGCTTGCGGATCTCGGCGGCGTTAGAGGCCATGCGTCGGTCTCCCTGTGATCAGAACGAAGGGTTGGAAAGCTTCTCGACGCGGCCGGCGTGGCGGCCTCCGCCGAAGTCGGTCGAAAGGAAGGCGTCAAGGCAGGCCTTGGCCATGTCCTCGCCCGTCAGGCGCGCGCCCATCGCAATGCAGTTCGCATTGTTGTGTTCGCGCGCGAGCGCGGCGGACAGCGGCTCGGACACCAGCGCGCAGCGCATGGCGGGGTTGCGGTTGACCGCGATGGAAATGCCGATGCCCGATCCGCACAGCGCCACGCCGAAGTCGGCGGTGCCGTCGCCGACGACCGCGGCCAGCTTGTAGCCATAGTCTGGATAGTCGACGCGGTCGGCGGTCTCGGGGCCGAGGTCGGCCACTTCGTGACCCTGCTCGATCAGGTATTCGCGCAAGGTCGCCTTGAGGTCGACGGCGGCGTGGTCGGAAGCAATGGCGATGCGCATGGGCGAGGCGGGCCTGTCCTTTGCGGGGGAAGGGGGGATTCGTTGGGCCTCCCTTAGTCGCGACTTTGTCGCATTGCCAGTCTTGAGGGGCCACCCCCTTGGGCAGTGGGGCCGGTTCCTGCGCACGAGGCAGCACCAGGCAAGGATCGCACCAAGGAAAAAGCCCCGGCGTGGGGGCCGGGGCTTTTCCTGATTTACTGATCGAGGAAGCTGCGCATCTTCCGTGACCGGCTGGGATGCTTGAGCTTCCGCAGCGCCTTTGCCTCGATCTGACGGATGCGTTCGCGCGTCACCGAGAACTGCTGGCCGACTTCCTCCAGCGTGTGATCGGTGTTCATGCCGATGCCGAAGCGCATGCGCAGCACGCGTTCCTCGCGCGGGGTCAGGCTGGCAAGGACGCGGGTGACCGTTTCCTTGAGGTTGGCCTGGATCGCCGCGTCGACCGGGATGATCGCGTTCTTGTCCTCGATGAAATCGCCTAGGTGCGAATCTTCCTCGTCGCCGATCGGCGTTTCGAGGCTGATCGGCTCCTTGGCGATCTTCATCACCTTGCGCACCTTTTCGAGCGGCATGGAGAGTCGCTCGGCCATTTCCTCGGGCGTGGGCTCGCGGCCCTGCTCGTGCAGGAACTGGCGGCTGGTGCGGACCAGCTTGTTGATTGTCTCGATCATGTGGACCGGGATGCGGATCGTGCGCGCCTGATCGGCGATCGAGCGGGTGATCGCCTGACGGATCCACCAGGTGGCATAGGTGCTGAACTTGTAGCCGCGGCGGTACTCGAACTTGTCGACCGCCTTCATCAGGCCGATGTTGCCTTCCTGGATGAGATCCAGGAACTGCAGGCCGCGGTTCGTGTACTTCTTGGCGATCGAGATCACGAGCCGCAGGTTCGCCTCGACCATTTCCTTCTTGGCGATGCGCGCCTCGCGCTCGCCCTTCTGGACCATGTTGACGATGCGGCGGAACTCGCCCAGCGACATGCCCGTGGCGCTGGCGATGTCCGAAATCTCGGCGCGGATGCGCTCCACGCCGGAAGCTTCGGCGCCAGCGAAAGCGGCCCAGCGCTTGTCGCGGCCGGCCAGGCTCTGCAACCAGCCTTCATCAAGCTCACGCCCGACGTAGTGGTCGAGGAAGTCCTTGCGCGGCACCTTGTGGCGTTCGGCCAGGCGCAGCATCTGCCCGCCCAGCGTGGTCAGCCGGCGGTTGAAGGCATAGAGATTATCGACCAGGTATTCGATCTTGGTCGCGTGGAACTGCACCGATTCCACCTGCGCGGTCAGTTCCTCGCGCAGCTTCTGGTATTCGGTTTCCTTCGCGGCGGGGAAATCGTTGCCGATCCCCAGCGCGTCGAGCCGTTCTGCCTGGAGCTGCTCGAAGCGGCGGAACAGGCCGGTGATCTCGGCGAACTTTTCCAGCGCGGCGGGCTTCAGCGCCGCTTCCATCTGGGCGAGGGAGAGGGTGTTGTCCTCCTCCTCTTCCTCGGGCGCGCGGGCGCGGCGTTCGCGCAGTTCGTCGTCCTCGTCCTCGGCGACCTCTTCCTCCTCGATGTCCTCTTCTTCCTTGAAGGTGGGACCCGCGGTGGCTTCGGTGATTTCGCCGTCGGCCTCTTCCCCGTCTTCCGACAGGTTTTCCGGCTGAGGCTCCTTCGAGAGCATGGCGTCGAGGTCGAGGATCTCGCGCAGCTGCATTTCGCCTGCGTTGAGCGCCTCGGACCACTGGATGATGGCGTGGAAGGTGATCGGGCTTTCGCACAGGCCCATGATCATCGTGTCACGGCCGGCTTCGATCCGCTTGGCGATGGCGATTTCGCCCTCGCGGCTCAGCAGTTCGACCGCGCCCATCTCGCGCAGGTACATCCGCACCGGGTCGTCGGTGCGCTCGATGGTTTCCTTGCGCTTGACGATGTCGGGGCGATCGTCGACGGCTTCGGTGTCTTCCACCTCCTCGTCGTTCGCCTTGTCCTCGGGATCGACGGCGTCTTCATCGCTTTCGACGATGTTGACGCCCATCTCCGAGATCGCGGCCATGATGTCTTCGATCTGCTCGGAAGACATCTGGTCCTGCGGGAGGGCCTCGTTCAGCTCGTCATAGGTGATGATGCCGCGGCGCTTGGCGCGCGCGATCAGCTTCTTGATAGAAGCGTCGTTGAGGTCGATCAGCGGAGCGTCGCCGCTATCGGTCTTTTCGTTCGAAGCCATTGAACCCCGTGTACCACCTATTTCGAGCCGTGCCCCGTTTGCGCGGGACGGACGCTTATTCTAACGAAGCACGAGCGCGACCCATTTGCCCCAAGCGGGCCAGCAAGGCCAGCCTTCGTTCGCGCAATCGTTCTTTTTCGGCCTCGGTTTCCGGGGAAAGCTCGGATTGGTAACGCTGATTCGCAGTTTCAAGCGCCGCTTCCACCTCGGGAAACTCCACCAGCAATGCGATAGCGTCCGCCAATTCCTCGGCACTGCCTTCCCGCTGGGCGAGAAAGCCGAACCGTATCTCTCCAAAATCCATAGCCGAAGGCACCCGGAGGTGCCGTTCGCCCAATATGGTAAGAAGTCGGCCCTCTTCAAGGTCATCCTGCGAGTCGGCCAGTGCCAGCAATGCATCGAGCAATGCGGCCTGGCTGCTTTGCGCGGGATGGAGGCGCGCGAGCGTCTCCGCGTGGCGCTGGATCGCCGCAGGCCGCGCAACAAGTGCCGCGAGCACCGCCGCCAGCAGCGCATCGTGCGAACCGATCTTCTGCATCCGCGCGGTGGCATCGGCGGGCAGGGGCGGCGGCGCGGGTTTCCACGGCTGTCCCTTGCCTCCGCGTTGGGCTCCGCCGCGCTGTCCGCCCGTGCGCTGGGCGGGCTGGAACGGCGCCCGCTCGCGCCGGGCAAAGGCGAAATCTCCGAAGCGCTGGTTCAGCTCGCTGCGATAGAGCGCCTTGATATCGGGATGCTGGATCGTGTCGGCATGGGCCATGAGCCGTGCCTTGAAACCTGCCTTGTCCTCGGGCGTGTCGAGCGGGCCGGCGGCCTTTTCGGCCTCCCACAGCACGTCGATCAGACTGCGGGCCTCGGCCAGCAAGGCTTCCATCGCCTGCGGGCCCTGCTTCTTCACGATGTCGTCCGGGTCCATGCCCTGCGGCAGGACGGCGATGCGCAGGGAGTGGCCCGGCATCAGCATTGGCAGCGCGCGCACCACCGCGCGCATCGCGGCGCGCTGGCCGGCGGCATCGCCGTCGAAGCACAGCGTCGGGCACTCCGTCACGCGCCACAGCCGCTCGATCTGGTGTTCGGTCAGCGCGGTGCCCAGCGGGGCGACCGCTTCGGCAATGCCCGCCGCCGCCAGCGCCACCACGTCCATGTAGCCTTCGACCACCACGATGCGATTGGAAGACCGCGCGGCGGGCGCTGCGCGGTGCAGGTTGTAGACCGTGCGCCCCTTGTCGAACAGCGGGGTGTCGGGCGAGTTCAGGTATTTGGGCGCATCGGTCTTGTCGGCGGCCAGGATGCGTCCGCCGAACGCGATGACCCGGCCGCGCGCGTCCATGATCGGCAGCATCAGCCGGTCGCGAAAGCGGTCGTAGGGATCCTTGCCCTCCACCACGATGCGCAGGCCCGCCTCGATCAGCATGGCCTCGGGAAAGGCGGACAGCGCTTCCTTCAGCGCCTGCCGGCCCGCCGGGGCATAACCGAACCCGAACTCGCGCACGATCGCTTGCGGAAACCCGCGCGAGGCGAGGTAGCGGCGCGCTTCCGCCCCGCCTTCGCCCGCCAGCGACCGCACGAAGAAGTCCTGCGCCGCCGCCATCACGTCGTGGAGTGACTTCTGCTGCTCCGCCCGCATGGCCGCGCGCGGATCGGGCGCGGGAACTTCCATCCCCGCCTGGCTGGCCAGTTCCTTCACCGCTTCCATGAACGGCAGGCCCTGGTGGTCGGTCATCCAGCGGATGACGTCCCCGTGCGCGCCGCAGCCGAAGCAGTGGTAGAAGCCCTTTTCGTCGTTGATGGTGAAGCTGGGCGTCTTCTCGTTGTGGAACGGACAGCACGCCTTGAACTCGCGCCCCGCCTTCTGGACGCGCACCGAACGCCCGATCACGCCCGAAAGCGAGATCCGGGCGCGCAGTTCATCCAGCCATTGGGGCGAAAGGCTCACTGTCCCATCAGGCCGAAAGCGCTGCCTTCACCAGCCCGCTGGCCTTGCCCATGTCGAGCTGGCTGCCGTGCTTCGCCTTCAGCGCGGCGACCACCTTGCCCATGTCCTTCATGCCGGCGGCGCCCGACTCAGCGATGATCGCGGCGATGGCAGCCTTCGCGTCGTCGTCCGAAAGCTGGGCGGGCAGGAACTCGTCGATCACCGCCAGCTCGGCCTTTTCCACGTCGGCCAGTTCCTGGCGGCCGCCCTGTTCGTAGAGCGTGATCGATTCGCGGCGCTGCTTGGCCATCTTCTGAAGCACGTCGACCACCAGCGTGTCGTCGTCGGGCACCGTGGTGGCGGTGCGCAGTTCGATGTCCTTGTCCTTCAGCTTGGCGAGGATCAGGCGGACGGCGGCAAGGCGAGTCTTGTCGCCGGCCTTCATCGAAGCGACCTGCGCGGCCTTGATCGTATCGCGGATCATCGTGGTATCCTGTGTCCAATTTTGCGGGGATGTTGGCGCGCGATGGCGCCGTTCGCTGTCATGTAGGCGAAACTTTCCGCCTTCGCTAGGTTGACGCTGCGGCGCGTTAGGTCTAGCGGGCGAGCCTTAGCGACATCGCCAGAACCCTTGCTAACGGAGCGCCCCAGATCATGGCCGACCCCGCACTTTCGCACGCGCCTCAACCAGACGGCGCGACGGGAGTCCTCGTGCTTGCGGATGGATCGGTGACCTGGGGGCGCGGGTTCGGCGCGGTCGGCGCGGCCGTCGGCGAAGTGTGCTTCAACACCGCGATGACCGGCTACCAGGAAGTGATGACCGATCCGTCCTACGCGGCGCAGATCGTCACGTTCACATTCCCGCACATCGGCAACGTCGGCGTCAACGCCGAGGACGTGGAAAGCCACGGCGTGGCTGGCGAAGTGCTGGGCGCGGTGGGCTGCGTCGTGCGCGAGGACGTGACCGATCCGGCCAACTTCCGCTCCACCGGCACGTTCCAGCAGTGGCTTGAAGCGCAGGGCAAGATCGGCCTCTCGGGGATCGACACCCGCGCGCTCACCCGCCGCATCCGCCTTTCGGGCGCACCCAATGCGGTGATCGCGCACGATCCCAAGGGCAAGTTCGACATTCCCGCGCTGATCGAGCGCGCCCGCAACTGGCCCGGCCTCGAAGGCATGGACCTTGCCCGCACCGTCAGCCGCGAAGGCAACGAGGAATGGGAAGGCTCGGTCTGGCATCTGGGCGAGGGCTTCACCCGTCCCGAAGCAGGCACGCGCCCGCACGTCGTGGCGATGGACTTCGGCGCCAAGGACAACATCTTCCGCAATCTGGTGCAGGCTGGCGCGGACGTGACCATCGTTCCCGCGCAGACCACGCTGGAGGCGATCCTCGATCTCAAGCCCGCCGGCGTGTTCCTGTCGAACGGACCGGGCGATCCGGCCGCGACCGGGGCCTATGCCGTGCCGGTGATCCAGAAGCTGCTGGAGCGTGACGTGCCGATCTTCGGCATCTGCCTCGGCCACCAGATGCTGGCGCTCGCCGCCGGTGCCCGCACCACCAAGATGCACCAGGGCCACCGCGGCGCGAACCATCCGGTCAAGCGGCTCGCCGACGGCGTGGTCGAGATCACCTCGATGAACCACGGCTTCGCGGTGGACAACGCCGCGCTCCCCGACACGGTCGAGGAAACCCACGTTTCCCTGTTCGACGGTTCGAACTGCGGCATCGCGGTCAAGGACAAGAAGGCATTCGGCGTGCAATACCACCCCGAAGCCTCGCCGGGACCGCAGGACAGTTTCTACTTGTTCGAAAAGTTCGTGGGAATGCTTTGATCGGAAGGACTTGAGATGGCCGTTGTTCGTCAGCTCGTCGAGAAAGCGCTAGATCGCTCGAGCACCCATTCCGAAGTCGAAGCTACCATTTCGCTGGTTGAGGCGGACGGCGAGAAATTCGTCCAAATCGACACTTATGGTTCCAAAAATCGAGCGATGCCTGGGAAGGTTTCTCAGAGCTTGCGCCTGTCTAAATCGGCGTTCGAGCAGCTCGTCAATCTTGCAGAAAAGCACCTCTAATGCCCAAACGCACTGACATCTCCTCGATCCTGATCATCGGCGCCGGGCCGATCATCATCGGCCAGGCCTGCGAGTTCGACTATTCGGGCACGCAAGCGGTGAAGGCGCTCAAGGAAGAGGGCTACCGCATCGTCCTGGTCAACTCGAACCCCGCGACGATCATGACCGATCCGGACATGGCCGACGCGACCTATGTCGAGCCGATCACGCCCGAAGTCGTCGCCAAGATCATCGAGAAGGAGCGCCCCGACGCGCTGCTGCCGACGATGGGCGGGCAGACCGCGCTGAACACCGCGCTCGCGTTGTTCAACGACGGCACGCTGGAGAAGTTCGGCGTGCAGATGATCGGCGCCAATGCCGATGCCATCGACAAGGCCGAGGATCGCCAGCGCTTCCGCGAGGCGATGGACAAGATCGGCCTCGAATCCGCGCGTTCGGGCGTGGCCCACACGGTTGAGGAAGCGCTTGCGGTGCTGGAGTCGACGGGCCTGCCCTCGATCATCCGTCCCAGCTTCACCATGGGTGGCACCGGCGGTGGCATCGCCTACAACAAGGACGAATTCGTCAAGATCGTGCGCGGCGGCCTCGAAGCCAGCCCCACGACCGAAGTCCTGATCGAGGAATCGCTCCTCGGCTGGAAGGAATACGAGATGGAAGTCGTCCGTGACCGGAACGACAACGCCATCATTATCTGTTCGATCGAGAACGTCGATCCGATGGGCGTCCACACCGGCGATTCCATCACCGTCGCCCCGGCGCTGACGCTGACCGACAAGGAATACCAGATCATGCGCAATGCATCGATCGCGGTTCTCCGGGAAATCGGTGTGGAAACAGGCGGTTCCAACGTACAGTTCGCAGTCAATCCGGCGGATGGCCGCCTGATCGTGATCGAGATGAACCCGCGCGTCTCGCGCTCCTCGGCGCTGGCGTCGAAGGCCACCGGCTTCCCGATCGCCAAGGTCGCGGCGAAGCTGGCGGTGGGCTACACGCTCGACGAGATCATGAACGACATCACCGGCGCGACGCCAGCCGCGTTCGAGCCGACCATCGACTACGTCGTCACCAAGATCCCGCGCTTCGCCTTCGAGAAGTTCAAGGGTTCGGAGCCGCTCCTCGGAACGGCTATGAAGTCCGTCGGCGAAGTCATGGCCATCGGCCGTAACTTCAAGGAATCTCTGCAGAAGGCGCTGCGCGGCCTCGAAACCGGCCTCGACGGCTTCAACCGCGTGGTCGAGCTGGAAGGCGCCACCCGCGACGAGATCAAGGCCGTGCTGTCGCGCGCCACGCCCGAGCGCCTGCTCGCGGTCGGCCAGGCGTTCCGCGAAGGCTTCACGGTCGAGGACGTCCACGCCGTCACAAAGTACGAGCCGTGGTTCCTGCGCCACATCCACGAGATCATCGAGGAAGAGAAGCAGGTCGCGGCCAATGGCCTGCCGGTCGATGCGGCCGGGATGCGCCGCCTGAAGGCGATGGGCTTCTCGGACAAGCGCCTTGCCACGCTCGCCGTCCGCTCGGTCGGTGTGGCCGGCGGGCTGGGTGAGACCCAGGCCAAGCGTTCGGGCCTGCTGCACGATACGCTGCGCGCCATGGCCGGCGCGACCAGCGAGGAAGAAGTGCGCGCGCTGCGCCACAAGCTGGGCGTGCGCCCGGTGTTCAAGCGGATCGACAGCTGCGCGGCCGAGTTCGAGGCGGTCACGCCTTATATGTACTCGACCTATGAAGGCGGCCTGTTCGGCGCGCCGGAGAACGAGGCGAACCCCACCGCCGCGAGGAAGATCGTGATTCTCGGTGGCGGTCCCAACCGCATCGGGCAGGGCATCGAGTTCGACTACTGCTGCTGCCACGCGTGCTTCGCGCTGGAGGACGCCGGGTTCGAGACCATCATGGTCAACTGCAACCCGGAAACCGTCTCCACCGACTACGACACCTCCGACCGGCTCTATTTCGAGCCGCTGACGGCCGAGGACGTGCTCGAAATTCTCGAGGTCGAGAAGTCGAAGGGCGAGCTCGTCGGCGTGATCGTCCAGTTCGGCGGGCAGACGCCGCTCAAGCTGGCGCAGGCGCTTGAGGATGCGGGCATCCCCATCCTCGGCACTTCGCCCGACGCCATCGACCTTGCCGAGGACCGCGAGCGCTTCGCCGCTCTGGTCGAGAAGCTGGGCCTGCTCCAGCCCGCCAATGGCCTTGCCCGCAGCCGTGACGAAGCGATCGCCGTCGCCGCGCGCATCGGCTACCCGGTGCTGATCCGTCCCAGCTACGTGCTCGGTGGCCGCGCCATGGAGATCGTGGACAGCCAGGCCCAGCTCGACGACTACATCGCCACCGCGGTGCAGGTCTCGGGCGATAGCCCGGTGCTGATCGACCAGTACCTGCGCGACGCGATCGAGTGCGACGTCGACGCGCTGGCCGATGGCGAGACGGTAACCGTCGCGGGTGTGCTCCAGCACATCGAGGAAGCCGGCATCCATTCGGGCGACAGCGCCTGCACGCTGCCGCCGTACAATCTGCCGGACGAAATCGTGAAGGAAATGGAGCGCCAGGCGGTGCTTCTTGCCACGGCACTTGAAGTTCGCGGACTGATGAACATCCAGTTCGCGGTCAAGGACGGGCTGGTCTACCTGATCGAGGTGAACCCGCGCGCCAGCCGCACCGTGCCGTTCGTCGCCAAGGCGATCGGTCAGCCCATCGCCAAGTTCGCCGCGCGCATCATGGCGGGCGAGAAGCTGGCGAACCTGCCGGCGATCAAGCGCGACATCGACTACATGGCGGTCAAGGAAGCCGTGTTCCCGTTCGCGCGCTTCCCCGGCGTCGACCCCGTGCTCTCGCCGGAAATGAAGTCGACCGGCGAAGTCATGGGAATCGATAGCAATTTTGCGGTCGCGTTCGCCAAGGCGCAGCTGGGTGCGGGCACTCTCCTGCCGGCGTCGGGCACGCTGTTCGTTTCGGTCAAGGAAACCGACAAGCCGGTCGTGCTGCCTGCCGTGCAGAAATTGGCCAGCCTCGGCTTCCGCATCGTCGCCACCAGCGGCACCGCCAGTTATCTCGCCGAGAACGGCGTGGATGTGGAGCGCGTCAACAAAGTGGCCGAAGGGCGTCCGCATATCGTCGACCGGATCATCGACGGCGATATCGCGCTGATCTTCAACACCACGGAAGGCTGGCAGAGCCACAAGGATTCCGCATCGATCCGCGGATCGGCGCTGGGCGGCAAGGTCCCTTATTTCACCACTGCGGCCGCTTCGGTGGCCACGGCGGAGGCGATCGAGGCACTGCGGAGTGCCGACCTTGCGGTTCGTTCCTTGCAGGATTATTATCGCTGAGCTTCCACGGGTCCCCCTCCCAGCAGCGGCAGTGAAAGTCCGGGGCGCCGATGCGCCCCGGAGGGGAACGGTTTTCCCTTGTTTGCGTAGCGCAAGGGTCTGAAAGAAAAGAGGAATACCGATGGCCAGTGTCGAAAAGCTGCCGATGCTCCAGGAAGGCTATGAAAAGCTGACCGCCGAGCTGAAAGCGCTGCGCGAGGAGCGCCCGAAGATCGTCGACGCCATCGAGGAAGCGCGCGCCCACGGCGACCTTTCCGAAAATGCTGAATATCATGCCGCCAAGGAACGCCAGGGCCAGGTCGAAGCGACCATCGGCGATCTGGAGGACCGGATCAGCCGCGCGCACATCATCGACCCGACCACGCTTTCAGGCGATCGCATCGTGTTCGGTGCAACGGTGACGTTGCTCGATGATGACGACAAGCAGGTGCGCTACCAGATCGTTGGTCAGGCCGAGGCCGATGCCAAGGTCGGCCGCATCAGCTACAATTCGCCGCTCGGTCGCGCTCTTATCGGGCGCAAGGTCGCGGAAGAGATCGAAGTGACCGTTCCGTCGGGCGACAAGTTCTACGTCGTGGAGAAGATCGAGTTCATCTGAACCCGAACGACACCTGACGGCACCCAGCGGTGCCCGAGCCAACGAAAAAGGCCCCGGAAGCGCTCCGGGGCCTTTTTCGATTCAGGCGCTTACGCCTTGGGGGGCAGGTCCGGTTCGAGCAGCCGGTGAAGATGCACGATCACGTAACGCATTTCAGCGTCATCGACCGTGCGCTGGGCGCAGGCGCGCCAGGCATCTTCCGCCGCGGCGTAGTCAGGGAAGACCCCGACGAGGTCGATGGCGTTGAGATCGACGAATTCGAGGCCCTGCGGGTCCTTGACCCGGCCGCCCATGACGAGATGCAGCTTTTGCATATGCGAGTTTCCTTGAGGGAGGATTCGCTAGCGCCACTGGCAAAAGGGATGGGCCGTTGCAAGTGCGACCAAAGCCCTATGTGCGAATCAACGCTTCACGCGACTGGCGAATTCGTTTGCGCGCTTCACCGCGATCTCGCCCGCTTCGCGCAGCGCGCCGGCCGCGATATCCGCGAAATCGACCGCACGCTTCTTGGCCTCGCTGGTGCCATCGCTGAGTTTTTCGCCCACGGCGCCGCCGATATCCTCGAGCTTGTGCACGCTTTCGCGGCCCTTTTCCGCGGCCTTGGCGGCATAGGCCACTGCGATCTCGGCCCCGAGCGCGGCAAGCGCGGAGGCGCGCGAACCGGCCGTCTTGACCGGTGCACGGGGCAGCATCCGCGCGATCAGCGCGCCCAGAAGGATGCCGCCGGCGAGCGCGGCGACCGGATGTTCCTCCACCAGCCCGCGCACGGTTTCGGTTCCCGACCTGGCGAGATCGCCCGAGCGGGCCTTGGCGGCGTCGAGTCGTTCGCGGATGCGGGCGTTGCGGTCTTCGGTCACGTCAGACTCCTGTGGGGAGAGGAAGGGGGAAGAGGTCAGCGCCGGTCCAGCGCTTCGGTAACGGTCTCGGCCAGATTTTGCGCGATGCCCGCGATGGGGCGGCGCAGGAACCAGCCGGCCAGTGCGGCGATCGTCAGCCCGATCACCGTCTTGTTCTCGGCAGCGACGTCCTTCGCGGTGTCGATCGCTTCCACCACCTCGTCGGTGGCGCGGTCCTTGAGCCGTTGCCCGATCGGGCGGGCGGAGAGGCCGTCGCGCAGCGTCTCCACGTCCTTGCGGACGAGCGCCCAGGCCTCTGTGCGCAGAGCGCGGGCTTCGTGCAGCGCCTTGGCGTCATCGCTCATGCGCCGCCCTCCGTGTCCAAGATCACCGCGCGCGCCTTGCGGAAGCGCGACACCGCTGAGAAGAAACACAGCGCGGCCGACAGCGCGAGGCCCAGTCCGACCACCGCCAGCGCGCCCCAGGCGCCCAGCAGGGGGATCAGCGCGAGGAGCAGGCCGACCACCAGGGCGACGAGCGTGAAGAAGGCCAGGAACAGCGCCGCCACCAGCAGCAGCGCAATGCCCTTGGCGCGGCCGAGCGCATAGCCCACCCGCGCCTGCTGGAACGCCACTTCCGCCTCGAACAGCGTCTGTCCGTCCTCGAGCAGGGCGCGGATGCCGTCGCCGAGCGAGGCATCGCTGGCGGCGTGCCCGGCTGCGGCGGCGGAAGTTTCGCTCTTCATGGTCAAGACGCCCACCGCCTTGCGCTGGCCAGATGCATCAGGCGTCCGACTTGTCCGAACCGCCCAGCGCACGGGCGAGGAAGAAGCCGGCCACGGCGGCAATGCCGACCGCGATCGCCGGGCTCTTGCGGACCACGTCCTTCACGTCCTCGCCCAGTTCCGAAAGCTCCTTCGATTCGAGCTTGGCCGCGGTTTCCTGGATCGAGCGCGCGGCGCTGCGGGCATAGTCGCCATACTGGACGCCCAGCTTCTCGTCGATCGTGGGCGCGGTGCTCGAAATCGTCTTGCCCAGCGACGAAAGCGCGTCGCTGGCCTTGGTCTTGCCCTGGTTGGCCAGTTCCAGGCTCTTGTCCTTGGCCTGGGCGGCATAGGCATTGGCCTGTTCCGTCCAGTCGCTGGCCGCGGTGCTGGCCTTGTCCTTGTAGGCGGCGGTGCGGCCAACCGCTTCGTCCTTCAGCGCGGAGGCGCCGGCCTTGGCTTCCTCGATCGCCTTGCCAAAGCGCGTCTTGGCATCGGCCAGACCGCCCGAAGCGGCGTCAGAAACCTGATCGGTGGCAAGGTTTGCGCCCTCGACCGGGGTCAGCGGCGCGGCGGTATCGGTGGTGCCGTTGGTCGTGGGGGTATCAGCCATCGACTTGATCCTCTTGAAGCGTGGGGTCGGGTCCCGCAGGGGGAAAGTGAGAATAAGGCAACGGGCTGGCTTTTGCTCGCAAATATTGCACCTGCGTTCCGCCCGTCATTTCTCCCTTCAACGCCGCTTGCTTGCGGGGGTTCCAACCGATAGGAGCGCGGCCGAACGGCGATGTCCAGCGCTATTAGCCTCGCGCGAGCCGGCACGGATATCTCGCCCGACGCCATGTGCCACGCCTTTGCCCATCAGGGGGGAGCCCACCATGACCGCGATCATTGATATCCATGCCCGTGAGATTCTCGACAGCCGTGGCAACCCCACCGTCGAAGTCGACGTCCTGCTCGAAGACGGCTCGTTCGGCCGCGCCGCAGTTCCCTCGGGCGCCTCGACCGGCGCACACGAAGCCGTCGAACTGCGCGACGGTGACAAGGGCCGCTACCTCGGAAAGGGCGTGACCAAGGCCGTCACCGCGGTCAACAGCGACATCGCCGAAGTGCTGCTGGGCATCGACGCCGAAGACCAGCGCGATGTCGATCTCGCCATGATCGAACTCGACGGCACCGAGAACAAGGCCCGCCTGGGCGCCAACGCCATTCTCGGCACCAGCCTGGCCGTCGCCAAGGCCGCCGCCGATGCCCGCGGCCTGCCGCTCTACAGCTATGTCGGCGGTGTTTCGGCCCATGTCCTGCCGGTGCCGATGATGAACATCATCAACGGCGGCGAGCACGCCGATAACCCGATCGACTTCCAGGAATTCATGATCATGCCGGTCGGCGCGCCTTCGCTCGCCGAAGCGGTGCGCTGGGGCGCGGAAGTGTTCCACACGCTGAAGAAGGGCCTCCACGAGAAGGGCCTCGCCACCGCCGTGGGCGACGAGGGCGGCTTCGCGCCGAACCTTGCCAGCACGCGCGATGCGCTCGATTTCGTGATGGCCTCGATCGAGAAGGCCGGGTTCAAGCCGGGCGAGGACATGGTCCTGGCGCTCGACTGCGCCGCCACCGAGTTCTTCAAGAACGGCAAGTACGAGATCAGCGGCGAAGGCCTCTCGCTCTCGCCCGACGCGATGGCCGATTACCTCGCCGCGCTGTGCGATGCCTATCCGATCCGCTCGATCGAGGACGGCATGAGCGAGGACGACTTCGAGGGCTGGGCCGCGCTCACTGCCAAGGTCGGCAAGCGCGTCCAGCTGGTTGGCGACGACTTGTTCGTGACCAATCCCAAGCGCCTTGAAATGGGCATCGGCAAGGGCCTCGCCAACTCGCTGCTGGTGAAGGTCAACCAGATCGGCACGCTGACCGAGACGCTCGAAGCCGTCAGCATCGCGCAGCGCAATGGCTACACCGCCGTCATGTCGCACCGCTCGGGCGAGACCGAGGACGCGACCATCGCCGACCTCGCCGTCGCCACCAACTGCGGCCAGATCAAGACGGGCTCGCTCGCGCGCTCGGACCGGCTTGCCAAGTACAACCAGTTGATCCGCATCGAGGAAGAGCTGGGCAACTCGGCCCGTTACGCCGGCACGGGCGCGTTCGGACGCCTTGCTGGCTGAGCCGCGCTTCACACCGAAAGAGGGAAGGGGCCGTCCGCTTGGGCGGCCCTTTTCGTATGTTCGCCATCCCGGCGTCTAGCTGGCCTCTGAATCCTCCTTCGCTACTTCCTCTTTCGCCTCCTCGGCGATGGCCTCCGCCTTTTCGATCTCGCGCTTCTTTCTGGGGCTGAGCAGATATTGCCACACGCCCCAGGCGTTGACTGCCAGCAGCAGCGCGTTCTGCACCACGATGGGAGGCGTTCCGTTTGCAAGTCCGGATGCGATCCACGCGGCCGATACAGCCACGAACAGCGCGAAGGCCCAACCGGTCCAGCGCCGGCCGAGATCGGCGGCGATCATGCCGGCGGCAACGATCGCGCCCAGCGCGCCGAACCATTCGAGAGGGCCGTCCATGCAGTGCCAAGCGCGCGGCGGGGTCATGCGTTCCGGCACCTCAACTTTCTGGTTAAGCATTCAATTAAATGAGCTTCACATTCACGTGCGCCTCTGCCAGCATGGCGGCGGGAGAGTACAATGACCGATTTTCCGACTACTGCCGCCGCGGTCGATGCCCGGTGGCTCGAAGGCAAGCTGCGTGCCGCGGGCGCCATTGGCGATGCCCGCATCACCGATCTTACGTTCGTGCCGATCGGCACGGGCCAGGTGGGCGACACCGCCCGTTTCACGATCACCTATGATCGCCCCGGCGCAGGGCCGGAAACGGTCGCGGGCAAGTTCCCGTCCGCCGACGCGACCAGTCGCAGCACCGCGGCGATGTTCGGCCTCTATCGCAAGGAAGTGTCCTTCTACCGCGAGTTGGCGCCGAACATCGACGTGCGGACGGCGCAGGCCTATGGCTCCGAACTTGACGAGAATGGCTGCGATTTCATCCTGCTGTTCGAGGATCTCGGCCCCTGCCGCGGCGGCAACCAGCTGACCGGATGCGGCATCGAGGATGCGCGCCACGGCATCCGCCAGGCCGCCGCGCTCCACGCGCCGACGTGGAACGCGCCGTGGCTGGCCGATACCGAATGGATCCAGCCGCGCCCCGGCACGCAGGAACAGATGCTCGCGCTCTACCCGCAGGCGCAGGCGCTGTTCCGCGAGCGCTATGCCGATACGCTCGAGTCCGAGTTGATGGCCATCTGCGAGCAGCTCAATGATCTCGCCGGGGTCTACTTCACGCGCACCTCGCCCGACTACACCGTCACGCACGGCGATTATCGGCTCGACAACATGCTGTTCGACGTGCGCGGCGGTTCCGATCCGATCGCGGTGGTGGACTGGCAGACGACCGGTGTCGGCTGCCCGATGCTGGACGTCGGCTATTTCATGGGCTGCGGCATCGGCAGCGCCCTGCGCCGGCCGCACGAGGAAGAACTGCTCGACCTCTACTGCGCCGAAATGACCCGGCGCGGCGTGCCGCTGACGCGCGACCAGATCTGGGACCGTTACCGCCTCGGCGCGCTTCACGGCGTTTCGACCGCGGTGTTCAGCGCCGCTTTCGTCGTCCGCACCGATCGCGGCGACCAGAACTTCCTCTCGATGGCTCGCAATTCCTGCGAACTGTGCCTCGATCATGACAGCATCGGCGCTCTCAAGCGCCTGACGGAGACTGTGCAATGCTGACCAAGGGTGACGATTATCCGCTGCACCAGACATCCGAGCCGATCGCCTATGCGGGCACGGACCGGAACTTCTACGATCGCTACTTCTTCAACGGCTACGCACCCGATGGCAGCGGCTTCTTCGCTGTGGCCTTTGGCGTCTATCCCCATCTCAACGTGGCGGATGCCGCGTTCTGCGTGGTGCGCAACGGCAAGCAGTACAACCTCCACGCCTCGCGCGAGCTGGGCATGGAGCGCATGGACCTTGTCGTCGGGCCGATCTCGATCGAGATCGTCGAACCGCTTCAGGAACTGGTCGTCCGCGCCGATGGCGAAGGGATCAAGGCCGAAGTGCGCTTCAAGGGCCGGGCCTTCCCGATCGAGGAGCCGCGCTTCGTGTTCCGCAACGGGCCGCGCACTTTCATGGACTACACCCGCCTGACGCAGAACGGCCATTACACCGGCTGGATCGAGATCGACGGCGTGCGCGAGGAACTGGCCCCGGGCAGCGCGGGCACGCGCGACCGCAGCTGGGGCGTGCGCCCGATCGGTGCGCCCGATGCGCAGCCGCACGCGGGCAACCACGTGCCGTCGTTCTTCTGGCAGTGGACTCCGATCAACCTGCCTTCGCGCTCGGTATACTATCACATCAACGCCGACGTGAACGGCGGGGCATGGAACACCCGCGCTGCGATCGCGACCGATGGCGCCAATCACGATGGCCACTTCGAAACCCCGTCGGCAACGATGGTCTCGCCGATGCTTTCGGGCACGCGCTGGCCGGCCTCGGGCGATCTGACCATTCAGGCCGAGAATGGCCCGCTGACGCTCAGCTTCGAACCGCTCGTGCGGTTCCAGATGAAGGGGTTGGGCTATATGTCGCCCAAGTGGGCGCATGGCCTCTACCATGGGCCGCTGGAAGTCGAGCGCGAGGATTTCGATCTCGCCTCCATCGACCCGATGGCGATGGAAAACCTGCACGTCCAGATCGTCAGCAAGATCACCACGTCCGATGGCGAAGTCGGCACGGGCGTGTTCGAACAGCTCGTGATCGGGCCTTACAACCCCTGGAACCTCAAGGGCTTCGACGACGCGGGCTGATCGCTTGGCCCGCCGTCCGCCTCGTCGTCCGTCCCGCCGCGCGGCGCCGCGCTGGCCCTTCGCGCTCGTGACGGCGCTGGGGCTGGTGGCGGGCGCGGCGTCGGCAGGGTGGACAATGAAGCATGGGGGAGGCGCCGAGGAACATCGCGGGTGGCGCGGGAGCAGGGTGACCGGCTCGCCCGACGCCGATCCATGGACCCGCGCGCAAGTCGCGCTGACCGGGCTGTTGGCGCTGAACCGTAGCCAGGCGATCTACTTCACCCGCAGCACCGACGATGCAGGCGCGCCCCTGCGCGAGGATTGCCGCTACAGGGTCAATGGCGGGCGGCTTCCGGGCAAGTGGTGGTCGGTGACGGTCTATGCCGCAGACGATTACCTTCCCCTCAACGATGACGATGCGCTGTCGTTCGATGCGACCGAGGTGCGCCCCGATGCCCGCGGGCAGTGGACGGCCACGCTGGCGCCCCAGCGGCCTGCGAAAGGCGCCTGGGCCTCGACCCGGCAAGCAGGCGCCTTCGACGTGACCTTGCGGATATACAACCCGTCGCCGCGCGCGCAGGCCGATTTCGGCACGATCCCGTTTCCCTCGGCGCAGCGGCTCGATTGCGGAGGGGCGGCATGAGCCGGCGCCTCGCGCTCGCGCTCGTCTTCATCGCGGCGATGGTTGTCGGCCATGTCGGCACGATAGTGGCGGCGCCGCACGCGATCATGGCGGTGGCGATGAACCGGCTGTCGCAAAGCGGTGAGGCGGTCAACCGCTTCCACTTTGCCCGCCGCACCACCGCGCAGTCGCGCGCCATCGTGCGGCCGTCGCCCGATCTGGCCTATGCCAGCTGCGTCTATGATCTTGCCGACGGGCCGCTGCTCGTCACCGCCGCGCCGACGCCGGCGAAGGGCTATGTCTCGGTGTCGGTTTTTGCCGGGAACACCGATAATATCGGCGTGTTCGACAGCCTGCGCGCGCCGGAGGGCATTCGCTTCGTGCTGGCGCCGGCAGGGCAGGTGCCCGACCCGGCCAAAATGCCGACCGGGCTTCCGGTGCTCTATTCGCCCTCGCGCAAGGGCGTCATCCTCGACCGCCGGCTTGCGCCCACGGCCGAAGCCTTTGCCGTGGCGGACAAGGCGCGCCGCGAGGACCGCTGCGCGCCTCTCCGATAAATCAGGCGTACTTCTCGCGCAGTGCCAGCAGCGCCATGGCGGCCTTCGCCGCTTCGCCGCCCTTGTCCTTCTGCGCCGGATCGGCACGGACGAGCGCCTGCGCCTCGTTCTCGACCGTCAGGATGCCGTTGCCGATGGCAAGGCCGTCCATGGTCAGCGCCATCACCCCGCGCGCGCTTTCGCCCGCGACGATTTCGAAGTGATAGGTTTCGCCCCGGATGACCACGCCGATCGCGACATAGCCGTCGAATTCTTCCGACTGGTCGGCCAGAGCGATCGCGCCGGGGATTTCCAGCGCGCCGGGCACGGTGATGACTTCGGCCTTGTGGCCGGCTTCCTTGAGCGCCGCCTTGGCGCCCGCGACGAGCATGTCGTTGAGGTGGTCGTAGAAGCGGGCTTCGACGATCAGGAACTTGGCCATGGTGAAGATTACTCCGCGGGGATCGGCCGTTCGCCGACGATATTGAGGCCGTAGCCCTCGATGGCGATGACGTGGCGATGCGCGTTGGTCAGCAGGACCATTTCGTGGATGCCCAGGTCGGCAAGGATCTGTGCGCCGATGCCATAGTTGCGCAGGTCCATCTCGCCGCCCGGCTGGCCGCCGCGTGCCGGATCGGCGTCGGCCTGCCGGAACAGCAGCACGATCACGCCGCTGCCTTCCTTGCCGATTTCGGCCATCGCGCGCTGCAACGTGCGCTTGCGCGGACCGGGCGCGCCCATGATGTCGTAGAAGGGCGAAAGCTGGTGGACGCGGGTGAGGGTGGGCTTGTCGGGCACGATCTGGCCCTTCATCAGCACCATGCTGTCCGACCCGTCGATCTTGTTGCGATAGGTCAGCAGGCGCCAGTCGCCACCATAGTCGGATGTGAACGCAATGTCGTTCACGCGTTCCACAAGGTGGTCGTGGCGGCGGCGATATTCGATCAGGTCGCGGATCGTGCCCATCTTCAACCCGTGGCGACGGGCGAAGGGAATCAGATCGTCGAGACGCGCCATGGTCCCGTCGTCCTTCATGATCTCGCAGATCACGCCAGAGGGATTGAGGCCCGCCAGGCGCGAGATGTCGACTGCGGCTTCGGTGTGGCCGGCGCGGACCAGCACCCCGCCGTCGCGGGCGATCAGCGGGAAGACGTGGCCGGGGGTGACGATGTCGGCCTTGGACTTGGAAGCGTCGATGGCGACCGCGACGGTGCGCGCCCGGTCGGCGGCGGAGATCCCGGTGGTGACGCCTTCGAGCGCCTCGATCGAGACGGTGAACGCGGTTTCGTGCCGGGTTCCGTTGTTCCGGCTCATCAGTTCGAGGCCCAATTGCTCGACTCGCGGGCGGGTAAGCGTGAGGCAGATCAGGCCGCGGCCATGCGTCGCCATGAAGTTGATCGCGTCGGGCGTCGCCATCTGCGCGGGGATCACGAGGTCGCCCTCGTTCTCGCGGTCCTCGTCGTCGACCAGGATGAACATCCGGCCGTTGCGGGCCTCGTCGATGATCTCCTCGATCGGTACGAGCGCGGGCGCTTCGTCGCCTTCGCTGAGCACGCGCTCGAGCTTGGCGAGCGTGTCCGCCGTGGGATTCCACGTCGGCTGCGTCAGGTCGCGCAGGGTGTTGGCATGGAGGCCGGCGGCACGCGCAAGGCCCGAGCGGGACATTCCGCCATCGACGACGAGTCGGCGGATGCGATCGATGAGGTCACTAGACATGGCATTGTGATTTCACACCCTGATGTGATTTGCAAGGGGGCTTCATTCACATTGGAATCACATTCCCTGCACTGTCAGTGAATTGCTGCAAGTGCGTGTGGTGGCCCATTCACCACAATTCACCAAGTTGTTCCAACGGAACGGTGCCGTGTTAATTATTCGGTTGACAAGGAGGGGCTCAAGCTATGTCTTCGAGGTCAGGAGACCCGCCAAAAAGACGGGCTCCGCTGGAGAGAGAGGTCTGAATATGAGGGGCAAACTTACCCTGTTGGCAGGCGTGTGCGCTGTTGCCATTACCACCCCGTCCTTTGCACAAGCGGCTCAGGCCGGTTCGTCGGGCGTCGAGGAAATCATCGTTACTGCGCAGCGTCAGTCGCAGCGCCTTCAGGACGTTCCCATCGCGGTCAGCGCGTTCACGGCTGAAAACCTGGACAAGCAGCAGATCAAGAACACCAGCGATCTCCAGCTGACGCTGCCGAACGTCACGTTCACCAAGACGAACTTCTCGTCCGCCTCGTTCACCATCCGTGGCATCGGCGACCTTTGCGTGGGCGTGACCTGCGACAGCGCCACCGCCATCCACATGAACGACGCGCCTCTCGGTGGGGCTACGCGCCTGTTCGAAGGCGAGTTCTACGATCTCGCCCAGATCGAAGTGCTGCGTGGTCCGCAGGGCACCCTGTTCGGCCGTAACGCCACCTCGGGCGTGGTGAACTTCCGCACCGCCAAGCCTGACCTCAACAAGTTCGGCGCCAATGGCGAAGCCGAATACGGCAACTACAACTCGATCAAGGTCAAGGGCGCGATCAACGTTCCGCTGGCCGAGAACTTCGGCGTCCGTCTGGCCGGTTTCTACCTGAACCGTGACGGCTATACCAAGAACCTCTACGACAACAGCCGTATCGACGGTCGTGACATGTTCGGCCTTCGCGGGTCGGTTACCTGGGAGCCTAGCCCCAACACCACGATCGACTTCATGGCGCAGTACTTCAAGGAGAACGACAATCGTCTCCGCATCCAGAAGCAGCTGTGCGATACGGATCCGACCGGTATCCTGGGCTGCCTCAACACCTCGTACGGCTATGGCACGACCAATGCCAATTCGACTGCTGGTTCGATCCTGATCTCGAAGCAGTTCCTTGCGCTCAACGGTTTGGGGGCATTGGGCTTCGGTTTGACGGATGTGTACGGTCCGAATATTTATGCAAATGCGGTCAATCCCAAGGACCCGCGCGAAGTCAACACCGACTTCAATCCCTATTACAAGGCCGAGGAAATTATCCTCCAGGGCCGCATCAATCAAAAGCTTGGTGACAAGTTCAATCTGCGCGTCACGGGCCAGTACACCCACGTCAAGAACGACTCCGGTCAAGACTACAACCTCAGCGTGGGCGATTCTTCGGTCTATGCGGCAGGCTTGGCCAACTTCGAAGCGGCTGCGCTTGGTGCGTACGACGGCTTCCTTCCCGGTTTCTCCAATTACGTGAAGCCGGCGTACAATGCACTGCTGCCCAATGGCCTTGCAGGTGGGACCTACTGCACCTCGACTGGCGATTTCAGCAACACCGGTGTCTTTGGCGGTCATGCGCTCTGCGCCCCGACCCCCGAGGATTTCGACCGTTCCACTCTCAATACCTCGCAGTGGTCGGCCGAAGCCGTGCTGTCTTCGGATTTGGACGGTCCGTTCAACTTCCTGATCGGTGGCATCTATGCCCAGGCGCACGTCACCGATGCGAGCTACTTCGTCAACTCGTTCCAGCTTGACTATGCCAGCGCGCTGCTCGGGGCTGCCACCGCGTACTTCGGCGGTCTGCCGCCCTCGTACCTTGGCTCGCCGAACTTCCACTCGGATTCGACCGATTTGCGAGTCAAGAGCTATGGCCTCTTTGGTGAAGGCTATTTCAAGTTCGACGACAAGTTGAAGCTGACGGTTGGTCTGCGGCTCAACCACGACGACAAGAAGAACCGCGCGGCCACCACTCTGCTCAGCGCGCTGGTCCCGTACGGCACCGACAACTTCGACAATTCGCCTTACGTCGGCTCGTTTGACGGCGATCCGTCCGCTTCGAACCCGGGCGTCCAGCGTTGGCAGGACCGTCAGGTCAAGTTCACGCGTCTGACTGGCCGTGCGGTGCTCGACTACCAGGTCACGCCTGACAACCTGCTCTATGCATCGTACTCGCGCGGCTACAAGTCGGGCGGTATCAACCCGCCGCTTTCGGCCGAAGTCGCCGCGCAGGTGCCTGAAACGTTCGCGCCGGAAAGCGTCAATGCTTTCGAAATCGGTTCGAAGAATACCTTCGCCAATGGCGCGATGCAGCTGAACCTGACGGCGTTCTACTACCAGTACAAGCAGCTGCAGCTGTCGCGCATCGTCAACCGTACGTCGGTCAATGACAATATCGATGCCAACATCTATGGTCTGGAAGCGGAAGCCATATTCCGTCCCAGCCGTGACGTGACCATCAACGCGAACTTCAGCTACCTGAAGTCCAAGGTTACCACCGACAAGCCGATCGCGAACTCGCGCGATTATGGTGGCGGTCGTTCCGACGCCGTGATCATCAAGGATCTGACCAACGCCGCCAACTGCGCTGTTGCGTCGAAGTCGGGCAATGCAGCGAACACCAACGCCTTCGTCAACGCGATCAATGACGGCATCAACGCTGCCAAGGGCACGGACCTGCAGCACACCACGACGTTCCCGGGCAACAGCGGTATCGCTTCGACCGGTGCGTTCTCGGTGTGTAGTGCAATCGGCGCAGCAGTCGGTGCCGCTGAAAAGGCCAGCCCCGATACCAATGATATCGTGTTTTATGGCTCGGGCGTTCCGAGCAGCGTGAAGGGCAACAAGTTGCCTGGCGCTCCGACGATCAAGTTCTCGGTCGGCGCGCAGTACGATATCCACATCGGCGATCTGACCCTGACGCCGCGTGCGGACCTTGCCTTCACCGGTGAATCGTACGGCAACATCTTCAACGGCAACGTCAACAAGGTTCCGGCCTTCACCCAGGTGAATGCCCAGATCCAGCTTGATGGCCCGGAGAGGAAGTGGTTCATCCGTGGCTTCGTCCAGAACATCACCAACAGCAATTCGATCACGGGTCTCTACGTGACCGACCAGTCGTCGGGTCTGTTCACCAACATCTTCACGCTGGAACCGCGCCGCTACGGCGTGGCCGCGGGCTTCAAGTTCTGAAGGTGAAGGCCAACGCATAACAGGGGCCGGTCCTTCGAGGACCGGAAACAGACTGGGCGCCGGAGGGAAACCTCCGGCGCTTTCTTCTTTCGGGGGCAGGGGCGGGGTTGCCTTGTGCGCGCAGAGCTTCGCTTCGCTTATCCCCGCCTGCCGGAAGGGTGCGCGGCACGGCCGTGAGCGGGTCCTGGGGCAGACCCTGAACGAACGGGGATGGCCGTGGGGGCAAACGGCCGGGGGTATCGCAGGCTCATCCGCAAGCGATGCCCCGGCATTGTGCCGGGCGCTTGTGCCGCGCCCGGCCTTCCACCTCAGTCGAATGCGGCGCGCGGCACGCCTGATCCATCATAGACTGGCGCCTTGCGCGCCACGGCGTACTTGTTGACCTCGGCGCCGGTCATCCCGGCTTCGGCCAGATATCCCGACATGGCCCGATACAGCGGCCCTTCGAGGTGTGCGGCGAGATCGGCGACCGTCTCCCACTCCTCAAAAACCCACACGCGGTGCGTCTGCACCGGATCGGCGGTCCACACATAGTGGACGCAGCCCTGCTCGTCATAGGTCGGTGCGATATGCTGCGTCGCGCCGCGCACGATTGCTGCGGCATCCTTGCCGTCGAAGTCGATCCAGCCCCACAACGTGATTCGGTCCATGTGCTTCTCCTGCCTTTGTCTGATGAGCCAAAGGCATAGGCGCGGCAAAGCGCAGGGCAACAGCGCTTTTGCGCAGGCCCGCCGGTGGGGAAGGGCGTGTGAAGGAAAAGGCGGTGGTGGACGCACTTGGGCTCGAACCAAGGACCCGCTGATTAAGAGTCAGCTGCTCTACCAACTGAGCTATGCGTCCGTTCCCGTACCGGGATGCTCCCTCGAAGGGGAGAAGGGATGGTGGACGCACTTGGGCTCGAACCAAGGACCCGCTGATTAAGAGTCAGCTGCTCTACCAACTGAGCTATGCGTCCATTCCCGTGCCGGCGTTGGTGCGCCGGGGAGCCGCCCCCATAACGTTTCTGACGGCCCTGCCAAGAGGAAAATTTCAGATTCTTACAGAAGACCCGTTCCGCTGCGCCGCGACCAGCGATCCACGGCCATGATCGTGCCGATGCAGATCATGTTGGTCATCATCGATGAGCCGCCGTGGCTCATGAACGGCAGCGGGATGCCCACCACCGGCGCCAGCCCCATCACCATCATCAGGTTGATGCACACGTAGAAGAAGATCGTGGTGGTCATTCCCGCCGCCAGAAGGCGCGAGAAGCGGTCGGGCGCGTTGCTCGCCACTTTCAGCCCCCAGTGCATCACCACCGCGAACACGAACAGCACGAACAGCCCGCCCAGCATGCCCCATTCCTCGGCCATGGTGGCGAAGACGAAGTCGGTGTGCGCCTCGGGCAGGTAGTCGAGGTGGCTTTGCGAGCCATGGCCGAAGCCCTTGCCCAGGAACCCGCCCGAACCGATGGCGATCTTGGACTGGGTGATGTGATAGCCCGAGCCGAGCGGGTCGCTTTCCGGGTCCATGAACACCAGCACGCGCTTGCGCTGGTAATCGTGGAGCAGCGTGAAGAACGCGATCGGCGCGGCCACCGCCGCCGCCGCCAGGCCGCCGATGAACAGGCGCAGCGGCAGGCCGGCCAGGAACATCATCACCACCGCGCCGAAGCTGATGGCCAGCCCGGTGCCAAGGTCCGGTTGCAGCATCACAAGGCCTGCGGGCAGGCCCAGCAGCAGCACCGCCGGCGCGATCGCGCGCCAGCCGTTGACTTCGCCCACCGGCAGCACGCTGTAGAACCACGCCAGCACCAGCACGATGCCGGGCTTCATCAGCTCGGAGGGTTGCAGCGTCATGAAGCCCAGGTTGAGCCAGCGCTGGCTGCCGCCGCCGATGCCGCCGATCAATTCGACCAGCACCAGCAGCACGCACAGTACGCCGTAGATCGGCAGCGCCGAGCGCTTGAACCAATCCTGCGGCACGCGCGCGATCAGCCCGGCCATCACCAGGAACACGAAAAAGCGCGCCACGTGCGTGACCGCCCAGGGCTGGAAATGGCCGCCTGCGGCCGAATAGAGCACCATGCTGCCGAACACGACCAGCGCCGTCAGCGGCAGGATCACCCGCCACGGCTGCCGCGCGATGGCCTGCGGGA
Organism: Novosphingobium sp. KCTC 2891; assembly: GCF_025938155.1. Lineage (GTDB taxonomy): Bacteria > Pseudomonadota > Alphaproteobacteria > Sphingomonadales > Sphingomonadaceae > Novosphingobium. The sequence continues at coordinate 671,878 of NZ_JAPCZG010000001.1, forward strand.
TATAGGCGCGTTGCATCGTCAGGGCCTCGTCGTGGGGGAAGGCGAGGGGGCGGGCGCCGGCGGTGCGGCTGACGCTGCCGCGTCCGGCGGGGAGATCGTGGCCGGGTCAGGCTCGGGCGCGGGGCTGGCGGCGTCGGTCTGCGCCGCGCTTGGTTCGGGCGCGGGCTTGTTGTCCGCCGCCACTTCCTCGGCGGCCTGCGCCTCGTCGGGCGCCTTGGGGGCGCTCGCGCCGTATTGCGCGGCATAGGCGTTGTATTTCGTGGTCATGCGCTGGCGCACGTCGCCGCCCCACTGCTTCTCGAAGTCCTCCAGAACCTGCATCGCCTTGCCCGGATCGAACAGGAACGTCATCACGTCGCGCGCGATGGGATAGGCGGCGCCAGATCCCCCGCCATGCTCGACCACCACCGCGCAGGCATAGCGCGGCTTGTCGAACGGGGCGAAGCAGATGAAATGGCCGTGGTCGCGGTGCTTCCACAGTCCGCCCTTGCCGTTGCCGATGTTCAGGCCGACGACCTGCGCTGTGCCGGTCTTGCCCGCCATCTGCACGCCTTCCACCGGAATCCGCGCCTTGCCCGCGGTGCCGCGCCCGTTGACCACTTCGTTCATTGCGGCATGGATATAGTCGAGGTGCTCCTGCCTGAAGCCCATCGAACGCGGCTGCGGCGCGTGCCGGTCGAGCAGCAGGCGCGGACTGAGTTCAAGCCCGGAGGCGATGCGCGAGGCCATCACCGCCTGTTGCAGCGGGTTCACCAGCATGTAGCCCTGGCCGATGGTGGCGTTCACCGTGTCGTAGAGCGCCCAGTCCGACTTGTATTTGCGCTTCTTCCACGCAGGATCGGGCACCGTGCCATAGGACTGGCCGGGATAGGGCATCGCGAATTCCTGCCCCAGCCCCAGCCGGCGCGCCATCGTGGCGATGATGTCCATCCCGATCTGCTGCGCGAAGTGGTAGAAGTAGACGTCGCACGACTGGTAGATGCCCTTGGCCATGTCGGTCGTGCCGTGGCCGCGGTGGTTCCAGCAGTGGAACACGCGGTTGCCCACGCGCAGCCCGCCAGCGCAATTGACGCTGGCATTGGGGTCCAGCCCAGCTTCCAGGAACGAGAGCGCCACCATCGGCTTCACCGTCGATCCCGGCGGATACAGACCGCGCAGCACCTTGTTGCGCAAGGGCACGTGATCGTCTTCCGACAGCATCTTCCACTCGATGCGGCCGATGCCGTCGGAAAAGCTGTTGGGATCGAAGCTGGGCATCGACACCATCGCCAGCACGTCGCCGGTCTGGCAGTCCATCACCACCACCGAGCCGCTTTCCAGTCCGATGCGGCGCGCGGCATAGTCCTGAAGCGGGCCGTTGATCGTCAGCTGGATCGGCTTGCCCGGCACATCCTCGCGCGTGCCGAGGTCGCGCACCACGCGTCCGCTCGCGGTCGCTTCCACGCGCCGCGCGCCCGGCACGCCGCGCAGCCGCGTTTCGAAGTGCTTTTCCAGCCCGTCCTTGCCGATCTTGAAGCCCGGCGTGATCAGCAGCGGATTGCGCTCGCGTTCATAATCGTCGGCGGAGGCGGGGCCGACATAGCCGACAAGGTGGCCTACGGACGGCCCGGTGGGATAGAACCGCGAATAGCCGCGCTGCGGGATCACGCCCGGCAGTTCGGGCAGGCGCACGCTCACGGCGGCGAACTTTTCCCAGTCGAGGTTCGAGGCGACTTCCACCGGCTGGAAGCCCCGCGCCTTGTCCAGCTTGTCCTTGATGTCGCCGATCTTGTCGGCGGTCAGCCCCAGCAGCGGCGCCAGCGTGCCCAGGGTGGCATCGGCATCGACCACGCGGTCGGGGATCAGGTCCACGCGGAAGTCCGCCCGGTTGGAGGCCAGCGCCGCGCCGTTCCGATCGAGCACCCAGCCGCGCCGCGGCGGGATCAGCGTAAGGTTCACGCGGTTGCTTTCCGACGCCGCGCGATACTTCTCGTTTTCCGCCACCGACAGATAGCCGAGCCGCGCCGCCAGCATCACGCCCACCGTCGCCTGGCCCATGCCCAGCACGAAAGTGCGCCGCTCGAACTTGTTGGTGAGGATCGCCGATGTCATCGGCAGCATCTTCTTCACGCCTAGAGCCTCCGCAGCGGCAGCAGGCGCACCCGGTCGAGCAGCGCAACCACGCGCGTCACCGGCGGGAACACCACGACCGACAACAGCAGCTGCGGCCCGATCGACAGCGGCAGGGGATAGCCGGTGGCGAACGAGGCGAAAGTGGAGGACAGCAGCAGGTAGGCCGCGAGCAGAGCGGACCCGGCCAGCCAGTCCTGCACGAAGCCGCGCCAAAGGAAGCGCGCGTCGATCACTTCCATCGCCAGCATCGCGGCGGACCACAGCACGATCGCGCTGCCGAACGGCTGGCCGCTGAACAGGTCGTCCCACGCGCCCAGCGGCAGGCCGATCCACACCGGCAGCAGGCTTGGCCGCAGCATCCGCCACGCCAGCAGCACCATGAAGGCCAGCGGCGGCAGCACCGGCGCGGAGGCGATGATCGGAGAGAAGCTGACCATCGAGGCGAGCATGACCGAGGCCCACGGCAGCCCCACCGCCAGCAGCGGAGACGGGGCGCGGTTGATGCGATTGCGGACTAGGTCCTCGGGCCGGGCTGTGATGCGGGGCAGGATCATGGCTCCCCGTCGTCGCCCGGCGCGGGGCCGGCAGCCTTCTGGCTGGCCTCCAGCGCGGCGACGGCGGCGGGCTGGAACACCGGCAGCACGATCACGAAGTCCGCGTCGGACGGATCGCTGGCGAGGTGCCCCACCGCCCCGTCGCGGTGCGGCTCGGTGGCGACGGCCACCGGGATGCCCGGCGGATAGAGCCCGCCCGATCCGGAGGTGACGAACACGTCGCCCTTGTGCAGCGGATTGACGCCCATGTTGATCATGCGGATCTCGATGCGGCCGTTCGATCCGCCTTGCACGAAGGCGGGCAGCCCGTCGCTGGCGCGGCGCACCGGCACCACGTTGTCGGGGTCGGTCACCAGCAGAACGCGCGCGGTATTGGGGCCGACTTCGACAACGCGGCCGATCAGGCCGCTGCCGCTGCGCACTGGCTGGCCGGGGCGCAGGTTCTGGTTCGCGCCGACCGAAAGCACGGCGAAGCGCCGCGCGCTGGCCGATGTCGATCCGATCAGTCGGGCTGCCGCCACTGGACGGGCCTGCGGGTCGATGATGCCGAGCAGCGCTTTCAGCCGCCGGTTCTCACCCTCCATCGCGCGCATCGTCACCGCGTTGGCCCGTGCGGCGGCCACTTCGCGGGAGAGTTCGGCGTTCTGGCGACCGGCGTTGAAATAGGCGGCAATGCCCGCGAACAGCCCCTGGCTGGCGACGCGCGTTTCCGCGCCGGCCTGCCCCATCGGGCGCGCCACTTCGGCGGCGGCAGCGCGAGCAAACGAGAAGGCACCGGGATTGAACAGAGAGACGGCAAGCAGCACCACGCCCGCCACGACGCCGAGCACGGCGACCACGTAGCCGGTGAAGATCCCGTATTGCGCCCTGCGCGAAAAGCCCGGGCGCCGGTCCTGCGACCGCGCCATTCCTATCTTCCTCTACGAACCGCCTGCGCCGAGACGCTATTCTCGCTGAACCGGCGGTTTACGCCGTCATCAGCACGCCGCGGTAGATCGGATCCTCCATCGCGCGGCCGGTGCCGAGCGCCACGCACGAAAGCGGATCTTCCGCCACCGAGACGGGCAGGCCGGTTTCCTCGCGCAGGTGCTCGTCCAGCCCGCGAATCAGCGCGCCGCCGCCGGTCAGGACGATGCCCTGGTCGACGATGTCGGCGGCCAGTTCCGGCGCCGTGTTTTCCAGCGCGATGCGCACGCCTTCGACGATGGCGCCGATGGGTTCGGCCAGAGCCTCTGCCACGTTGGCCTGCGTGATCGTGATTTCCTTGGGCACGCCGTTCACAAGGTCGCGGCCCTTGATGTGGATCGTCTCGCCGATGCCGTCTGCGGGCACCGTGGCGATGCCGTAGTCCTTCTTGATCCGCTCGGCCGTGGCTTCACCGATCAGCAGGTTGTGGTGGCGGCGCACGTAGGAGACGATGGCCTCGTCCATCTTGTCGCCGCCGACGCGGACCGAGGTGGTATAGGCAAGACCGCGCAGCGACAGCACCGCGACTTCGGTGGTGCCGCCGCCGATGTCCACCACCATCGAGCCGACCGGCTCGGTGACGGGCATGTCGGCGCCGATCGCGGCGGCCATCGGTTCAAGGATCAGGTAGACCTGCGAGGCGCCCGCGTTGCTGGCCGCGTCACGGATCGCGCGGCGTTCCACGCTGGTCGAACCCGAAGGCACGCAGATCACGATTTCCGGATAGCGCAGCAGGCTCTTCTTGCCGTGCACCTTCTGGATGAAGTGCTTGATCATGGCCTCGGCCACTTCGATGTCGGCAATCACGCCGTCGCGCAGCGGGCGGATGGCCTCGATGCTGTCGGGGGTCTTGCCCATCATCATCTTGGCGTCGTCGCCCACGGCCTTGACGCGCTTCACGCCGTTGATCGTTTCGATGGCAACGACCGAGGGTTCGTTCAGGACAATGCCGCGATCCTGCACGTAAACCAGCGTATTGGCCGTGCCCAGGTCGATCGCAATGTTCTGGGAACCGAACTTGAAGAATCGGGAAAACATCGATGCCATCAGGAAATCCGTCGAGAATCCGTGGGTTAGCGCGAAAAGCGCGCGCCGTACCCTCCAGGAGTGTGCGTCCAGCGAAGGCGGCTCATTAGCGCATGGATCGGGCAAAACCCAATATTTTGTGCAGGTGCGCGCGGGATAACTCGCACCGCTTGTCTCGAAATCCGCCGCATCCGTCGCTAGGATGATCCGTCCCATGGAAACATCCACCCGCATCATACGCCGCCTGCCGGAAAACCTCGTCAATCGCATCGCCGCGGGCGAGGTGGTCGAGCGCCCGGCGAGCGCGCTCAAGGAACTGGTCGAGAACGCCATCGACGCCGGCGCGGGGGCGATCACCGTGCGCCTGTCCGAAGGCGGCCTGGCGCTGATCGAGGTCACCGACGACGGCTGCGGGATGCGCGCCGACGAGATCGCGCTGGCGCTGGAACGCCACGCCACCAGCAAGCTGCCCGACGAATCGATCGAACTTGTCGCCACGCTGGGCTTCCGGGGCGAGGCGCTGCCCTCGATCGCCTCGGTCGCGCGCGTCACCATCGAAAGCCGCAGCCGCGCCACGGGCGAAGCGTGGAAGCGCGTGGTCGATCACGGCGAACTGGCCAGCGAAGGCCCGGCCGCGCTGCCGCCCGGCACGCGCGTCCGCGTGGAGGACCTGTTCGGCAAAGTGCCCGCACGGCGCAAGTTCCTGCGCAGCCCGCGCGCCGAATGGGCCGCGAGCCTCGATGTCGTCCGCCGCCTAGCCATGGCGCGCCCGGACATCGGCTTCACGCTGGAACACGATGGCCGCCGCGCGCTGCACGTCCAGCCGGGTGACAGCCTCGAAGCCCGCGTCGCCCAGCTCGTCGCGCGCGAGCTGAAGGACAATGCGGTCGAGGTCGATCTCGCGCGCGGCGACTATCACCTCGTCGGCGTGGCCGGGCTGCCCACGTACAATCGTGGCGTGGCCGATCACCAATACCTGTTCGTCAATGGCCGCCCGGTGAAGGACAAGCTGCTCAACGGCGCGGTGCGCGGAGCCTATGCCGATATGCTGGCGCGCGATCGCCACGCCGTGCTCGCGCTGTTCCTCGATGTGCCGCCCGAAGAAGTCGATGTGAACGTCCATCCGGCCAAGACCGAAGTGCGCTTCCGCGATCCGGCACTGGTGCGCGGGATGATCGTCACCGGCCTGCGCCATGCGCTGTCGGCCGGGGATCGCCGCTCGGCGCAGGCGCCCGATGCCTCGGCGATGGCCGCGTGGCAGTCCGAACCACTTGGGGTGCCCGCGTTCCCGGCTGCGCCCGCACCCCTGTTCGCGCCGCAGCAGGGCAGCATCTTCGCCGCATCCCAGTCGCGCCTGTCCGAAGCCGGGCACGCCTGGCGCGGATATGAGGCCGGCGTGATGGCGCCGCCTGTCGCGCGTGCCGAAGCTGCCGAAGCGCCGCCGCCAGAGGCTGCCGACCACCCGCTCGGCGTGGCGCGCGGGCAGGTGGCCAACACCTATATCGTTGCCGAAGCGGCGGACGGCCTCGTCATCGTGGACCAGCACGCCGCGCACGAACGCCTCGTCCTTGAGCGCCTGCGCGCTGCCGGGGCCGGGGCGGGCGACGCCCCTTCGCAGGCCCTTCTGATCCCCGAAGTGGTCGAGCTGGAAGAAGTCGCCGCCGACCGGCTGGAAGACGCCGCGCCCAAGCTCGCGCGCTTCGGCCTCGTCCTCGAACGTTTCGGCCCCGTCGCCGTCCTCGTCCGCGCCGTTCCCGCCGCGCTCGCCAAGGGCGATCCCGCCGCGCTGGTGGGCGACGTGGCCGACGACCTTGCCCGCAACGGCGATGCGCTGCTGCTGGAAGAACGCCTCGACCTCGTGCTCGCCACCATGGCCTGCCACGGCTCGGTCCGCGCCGGCCGCGCGCTCACCGTCGCCGAAATGAACGCCCTCCTGCGCGAAATGGAAGTCACCCCGCGCTCCGGCCAATGCAACCACGGCCGCCCCACGTGGGTGAAGCTGGCGCACGGCGACATCGAGAAGCTGTTCGGGCGGAAGTAGGCGGGCCGCAACCAATCGCTAACCGTCCGCTGCGAAGACGGGCGGATGAGATTCTCCATTTCCCGTTCGAAGCTGCTTGCCTTGTTCGTGCCGGCATTCTGCACATTCGCCGCTGCCCCCGTGGCGGCGCAGGCCATTTCTGGTCCGGCGACCGTGGTGGACGGGGGTTCGCTTGAACTCACCGGCACGCACATCCGCCTGTTCGGCATCGACGCGCCGGAGACCGCGCAGGTGTGCGAGCGTGGCGGGCAGGCCTGGTCCTGCGGTGCCGATGCTGCGAAAATGCTCGGGCGGCTTGTGCAGGCCGGCCCGGTGGACTGCGTCGGCGTGGAGCAGCGCGCGGGCGGGCGGCTGGTGGCGCGGTGCCGCGTGGGCGGCGTCGATCTCGCGGCGGCCCTGGTCACGGCCGGGCTGGCGGTGGTGCTGCCGGCCGGACAGGCGGACTATGCCGATGCCGAGCAACGGTCCCGAAAATACGCCCAAGGGCTGTGGGGCGCGAAGTTCGATCTTCCGGCCGACTGGCGGGTAGCCCATCCGCGTGAAGTGCTTGCGCCAGAGGTTGTGGTCGCACCCGCGCCCCGCGCGGTAAAGCCCCGCGTTTTCCGCGATGCGCGGGGCTGCGCGATCAAGGGCAACCGCAGCTGGCGGGGCGAATGGATCTATCACCTGCCCGGCACGAAGTTCTACGAAGGTACCCGCGCCGAGGAGTTCTTCTGCACCGAGGCGCAGGCACAGGCGGCCGGCTACCGCGCCGCTGTCTATCGCGACAACTGAGGCAGGGGCGCCCCCGGCCTTACCGCACCCCCACCAGTTCCGCCTGACCCCATGGCGCGATGGGGCCGGCGTCACGGTCCTGGAACGCCTTGGGCAGTTCCTCCACCATGTCCCAGCTCGCGCCCAGCCGGCCGAAACCGACGCAGAGCGCGGCGAAGATGCCCAGTTCCACGATTTCCGCTTCGGTGAAGTGTTCCTTCAGCTTGGCGTGATAGGCATCGTCGAGCGAGAGGTGATTGGTCGCCAGCCGCTCGCCATAATCGATAGCCAGCTTTTCGCGCTCGGTCAGGTTTTCCGCCTCGGCCGGACGTTCGAGCGAGCAGACCAGCGCTTCGTCCACGCCATCCTCGGCCGCCGCGCTATAGCGCACCGCCATGCAGCTGCGGCACTGGTTGTGGAATGCGATGCGCAGCCGCATCAGCTCGGTCAGGCGCTCGGGCAGGGTGCGCTCGCCGCGCAGCGCGCCGAAGAAGCCGACGAAACCCAGCGCAGTCTCGGGCTTGTGCGCCATGATCCGCAGCGTGCCCCGCTCCAGCGGGGTCATGCTTTCGGGATGCGTGGCGGCGCGCAGTTCCTCGCTCCAGCCATCGTGCTCGATCATCGAAATCCGCGTCATTGCTGTCTCTCCGCCGGTTCTTGTTGGTGGACAGCACACACCGCCGCACGCCCTTGCCGCAACGCGCCTTTGCGCTAGGCTGGCGGGGTAACGACAACGGGGAAGGGGACAACGATGCGCTGCGTGCTACCGCTCGTGATATTCGCGCTGGCCGCCTGTTCGCAGCAGACGCCGGCGGAAAAGGCCGCGGCCGATGCGAGGGCCATCGCCGAAGTCAACGCCGCGCAGGATGTGAAGCCCCCGGCCAAGCCGATCGCGCCGCAAGCGATCGGCTTCTTCGACATCACGCAGAACAAGCTGTCGGCATCGGGCTGCAACTTCGTGGCCGACGGCGGGGGCATGGGCGCGGTGCTGCTGGCTCAAGCGGAGCGCGCGGTGATGAAGGTTGGGGACAAGCTCGTGATCCTCGCCGCAGACAAGGGCAGCGCTGCTCTGCCGCAGGGCGCATGGTCGCGCTATTCGGGGCGCGAGTATGCGCTGACGCTGACGCGGATCGAGGGGGGCAAGGCGAGCAAGGCCGGCGTGGTCGAGATGTTCGATGCCAAGGTCACGGTCACCGACCCGCACGACCAGGTGGTTTATGACGCGCGCGGCCAGGCGCAGTGCAAGCCGATGTAGCGCATGGCCGTGTGCGGTCAGGTGTCGTTCGGGTCAGTCTGCCCCGCCGGGCTGGCGGGTGCGGATGAAGCCCGTCGATTTCATCGTCATCACCACATCGCCGTGCTGGTTGGTCACGGTGACGACATTGCGGAAACTGCCCATTTCCGGCCGTGAGCCGCTGCGTCTCTTGTCCACCAGCAGGCGCTCGACCGACAGCGTGTCGCCCGGATAGACCGGCTTGACCCACCGCAGTTCGTCGACCCCGGGCGAACCCAGCCCGGCTTGCTCGTTCTTCTTCAGCTCCTCTACCAGCATCGCCATGGTCATCGCGCACGTGTGCCAGCCGCTCGCGGAAAGGCGGCCGAAGAACGTGTCCTTCGCCGCCTCGTCGTCCAGGTGGAAGGGCTGCGGATCGTACTTCGAGGCGAAGTCGATCACTTCCTCGCGCGTCACCGCGTAGGAGCCGAAACGGTCGGTGCTGCCGGGCACCAGGTCTTCGTAATACTGCATGGCGGCAAGGTTGCCCGCGCGCGGCGCGTTAGTCAATCGAGCGATTAAATTGCCCGGCGCAGCGCCTCCGTCTTGCGGCGGACCTTGCCCCGCGCGGCGTGGACCACGTCGATGGCGGGCACGATCCGGAACCGCGCGCAGATCACGCTGAACAGCCCGAACACCACAAGACCGCCCGCCACCGCGAGGTAGAGCGTTTCCTCGCCGCGCAATTGTGCCAGCACGCCGCCAAGATCACGCACCTGATCGTGCCTGACCATCCACGCCGAGCGCAGCAGCGACCAGCCCACCAGCGCGAATACCACGGTGCGCGCGGCGAAGCCGATCCGGCCCAGCATTTCGGTTGGCCGGGGGGCGTCCGCGGCGATGCGCTTCATGAACTTGCCGGTGGCCGCGTTGATCGCCTGGAACGCCGCCGCGCCGAGAAAGGCCGCGCCCACCAGCGCCAGCAGCACCCAGCCAAGCGGCAGCGACAGAACGCCGCTCGCCATCGCGGCGCTGCCATTGCCGCCTTCGCTGGCATAGTGGCGATAACCGAGCGCGAAGCTGCCGGCCGCCCAGGCCATCGAGAGGTAGGCCAGCGCGCCGGCGCCAAGGCCCGTGCGCACCGCTGCGCCCTTGGCGTCGTGGCCGTGATGTTCGATGTCGAGCAGCGCCGCCGCCAGCTTGTAGATGCCGTAGGCGAGCAGCCCGGCGACGATCAGCGCCAGCGCCGCGCCGCCCAGTGGCATGTCCTGCATCATGGCGAACACGGCGTTCGGGCCGTCCTTCGCCGCGCCGCGCGTGGCCAGCGCGACATAGCCGAGCAGCAGGTAGACCGCCGCCCGCGCCGCATATCCGGCCCGCGCCAGCACGTCGATCCGCGTCAATTTCGCCATGTCATCCCCTTTTCGATGAAAGGGGAACGGCGGGGCCGGGCAAAGGCTCCCGCCGGTCGATAGGGCAGGCGTCAGATGTCAGATGTCAGAAGTCAGACGTTGAACTTGAAGTGCAGCACGTCGCCGTCCTGAACCACGTATTCCTTGCCTTCCTGCCGCAGCTTGCCCGCATCCTTCGCCGCGGTTTCGCCGCCCAGCGACACGTAGTCGTCAAAAGCGATGGTTTCGGCGCGGATGAAGCCGCGCTGCATGTCGGAGTGGATCTCGCCCGCCGCGTCGGGCGCCTTGGCGCCCTTGTGCACGGTCCACGCGCGCGCTTCCTTCGGGCCGACGGTGAAGAAGGTGATGAGGTGCAGCAGCTCGTAGCCCGAGCGGATCACGCGGGCCAGGCCGGTTTCGTGCAGGCCCATTTCCTCAAGGAACACGGTGCGTTCGTCCGCATCCATGCCGACCAGCTCGGATTCGATCGCGGCCGAGACGATCACCGCGTTGGCGCCTTCGGCCTTGGCCTTTTCGAACACGCGCGCGGAGAAGGCATTGCCTTCGGCGGCGCTCTCTTCCTCGACATTGCAGACATAGAGCACGGGCTTGGCGGTGAGGAGCTGCGCCTGCGCGAACACGCGGGCCTCATCCTCGTCGCGCGGCTGGGTCAGCCGGGCGGGCTTGCCTTCGCGCAGCAGTTCCAGCGCCTGGCCGAGCACCGAGGCGATGACCTTTTGCTCCTTGTCGCCCTGCGCGGCCTTCTTCACGGCGGCAGGAACGCGCTTTTCCAGGCTTTCGAGGTCCGACAGCATCAGTTCGGTCTCGACCGTCTCGGCATCCGAGATGGGATCGACCTTGTTGTCGACGTGCTGGATGTCGTCGTTCTCGAAGCAGCGCAGCACGTGGACGATGGCGTCCACCTCGCGGATATTGCCCAGGAACTGGTTGCCGAGGCCTTCGCCCTTGCTCGCCCCGCGCACCAGGCCGGCGATATCGACGAAGCCGAGCTGCGTCGGAATGATCTTCTGGCTGCCCGCGATGGCGGCCAGCTTGTCAAGCCGCGGGTCGGGCACGCCGACGTTGCCGACGTTCGGCTCGATCGTGCAGAACGGATAGTTCGCCGCCTGCGCCGCCTGCGTCTCGGTCAGCGCATTGAACAAGGTCGACTTGCCAACATTGGGCAGACCGACGATCCCGCAACGAAAACCCATCGTAAAGTCACTCCTGTTCTCAGCCGCGCCCCTTAGCGGGGAAGGGGAGAATTGGAAACCTTCACGCGACGTTTATACCTACACGGCAGAGAGGTCCGGAATGGTGGAGATCGACCGGATGAAGACAGCAGGCGTTTTGGTGCCCCTGGCGTTCGCCGTGATGCTGGCGGGATGCGGGGAAGACCCGGCGAAGCGCTTTGCCCGCGCGCAGCAGGAATTCGCGGGGCATGAATACGTGGCGGCGCAGGCCGACCTTGCGGCGGTGCTGGCTGCCAAGCCCGATGACCCGGCGGTGCTGGAACTCCATGCGCGCAATGCGCTGGCGATGGGCGACGGCGTGGCCGCGGGCGCCAGCCTCGACAAGCTGCCGCAGCCGCGTCGTCCGCGCGACTATGCGCTGCTGACGGCGGAAGCTGCGCTGCTGCGCGGCAATGCCAAGCAGGCGCGCGCGCTGCTGGGCACCGACGCATCGCCGCAGGGACAGCGCCTGCGCGCGCTGGCGCTGGTGGGAACCGGCGACAAGGCGGGCGCGGGCCGCGCGTTCGACGCCGCGCTGGCGGCCCATCCGGCCGATGCCCGGCTGCTTGCCGCCGCCGCCCGGTTCCGGCTGGCCGAAGGCGATACCGCCGCCGCGCGCGCACTGGTCGATCGGGCGCTGAAGGCCGACGGCAGCCAGCTCGATGCGATGCTCGCGGACGCGAAAGTCTCCACTGCCGAAGGCGATCTGGCCCGCGCGCTGTCCTCCTATGACAAGGCGGCGAAGGCTTATCCGGGCAATCTTCCGGCGCTGGTGGGCAAGGCGGGCGTGCTGGGCGATCTGGGGCGCACCGATGGGCTGGAACAGGCGATCAAGGATCTGAAGGGCATCGGCAGCGATGCCGAGATCACCTACCTCAGCGCGCGGCTCGCCGCGACGAAGGGGCAGTGGCAGAAAGTGCGCGACCTGCTTCAGGCGGACGAGGCCAAGCTGGCCGACCGCGATGATGCGGGCGTGCTCTATGCGCAGGCGCTGACCGCACTGGGCCAGCCCGAACAGGCGCGCGCGCGGCTGGGGCCGCTGTTGCTGCGTCATCCGGAAAACCTGCTGGTGCGGCGCGAGTTGGCGAAGGCGCAACTGGCCGGGCACGATGCGGCCGGTGCAGTCGCCACGCTGCGCCCCTTCGCCACGAGCAAGACCGCGTCGGCCGAGGACCTGCGCCTGCTGGCGCGCGCGGCCAAGGAGGCGGGTGACGTCGACCTTGCGTCGTTCGACGCGCGCGCGCGCTATCCCAGCCCGCGCGCGATGGGCGCCCTGCTGGCGAATGCCGATCAGGCGATGCAGAAAGGCAACTGGGGCAACGCGGTGGCCGCCTATGATCAGATCATGGCGGTGACCGACGGGCGGAACCCGCTGGTGCTGAACAACCTCGCCTGGGCGCACAGCCAGCTTGGAAACAGCGACAAGGCGCTCGAGTATGCGCGGCGTGCATGGCGCGAGGCGCCGACCGATCCCTCGGTGATGGACACGCTCGGCTGGCTGCTGGTCAGCACGGGCAAGGACCGGGCGAAGGGCACGGCCCTGCTGCGCGATGCGGCAGCGAAAGCACCGCAGAACCCCACGATCCAGAAGCATCTGGCCGAAGCGAACAAGGGCTGAGGCCGATAATGAAAAAGGGAGCCGATCCTGCGACCGGCTCCCCAATTCGAGCGAAGCCTTGCGGCGATCAGGCGGCGCGCGCTTCCGAGCGGCGCAGCGTCTGGCGGCGGCGGGCCAGGGCGAGGCCGACAAGGCCCGCGCCGAACAGGCCGATCATGCCCGGTTCCGGAACCGAGGTGCCGCCAGTCGAGGTCGAGCTGGAGATCGTGCCCGCGCCGCTCGCCGACGAGATGCCCGGAACGCCGGTGATCGACTGGTACCGCACGAAGAAGTCGCTCAGCGTCACCGCGGAAACGGGCGAGGAGAAGCTCAGCGAGAAAGCGCCGGTGCCGGTCTGGCCGAGCGTGAGGCCGCCGCTGGCGCCGCCGGCGCACGATCCGGTCGTGGCGTCCTTGAAGCAGACGTCGACGGTGCCGATGCCGTTGGGATAGTTCGAGTTCAGCGTCGTCTGCGAGAACGCGCCGGTCGAGGTCGCGCTGGCGATCGTCGGATCGGTGTTGAACGCGAAGCTCGAGATGCGCGAACCGGTCACCGGCGCGCTGCTGGTGTTCGAAACCGAGTAGTCGAAGTTGTAGGTGTTGCCCGACACGCCGGTGAGCGTGAAAGTGGTCGAACCGGTCAGGCCGTTGATCGAAGCGCCGCCGCTGCCGCTGTAGCCGTTGTAGTTCAGCGTGACGGTCTTGCCGGTGTCGCCCGCTCCGAAAATCATCGAATCCGCAAAGGCGTTTCCAGCGATGGCGAAGGTCGCGATCGCTGCGAGGCTGGCAAGGGTCTTGGTGATCCGCATGACGTTCGCTCTCATTGGTTAATACGTGTTTGTCATTTCATACGCAATTCACGTGCCAATGGCTCATTTCTGCCAATTTCGGTGGTTAACGCATGGGCGGATGTAAACAGGGCCGACATTTTTGGCCCGTTTCGGACATGTGCCGTAGTCGGACAAATACGGCGCGCGACACGTAACGGGGTGGGGTTCATCGAAATTTCAGGGGTTGATGCCATCGCTAGGGCCATGCGTCCCAGGCTGTCTCTTTCGCTTGTCCTCGCGCCCGCCGCGCTGATCCTTGCGGCGTGCTCGCCGGATCCCTCGCAGCACGCCGCGAAGGCGCGCGCGGCCTTTGCCGCAGAGGATTTCGCCGCCGCGCGTATCGAGGCGCTGGCCGCACTCGACGGCGACGGGCGCAATGCGGATCTGCTGGTGCTGCTGGTGCAGAGCCAGTTGCGGCTGGGCGACGGCGACGGTGCGCAGGCGGCACTGGCGCGGTTGGTCGATGCCGGGCGCGCCGGGCCGGACATCACGCGCTACAAGGCCGAGGCCGCGCTGCTGCGCGGGCAGCCGCGTCAGGCGCTCGACTGGCTGGGGACCGACGACAGCCCTTCGGCATGGCGGGTGCGCGCCGCCGCGCATTATGCGCTGCACGATTACCCTGCGGCGATGGAAGCCTTTCACAAGGGCATGGCCGGCAAGCCCGACCTGCTGCTCGCGCGCGATTATGCCCGGATCCTGCTCGAAGCGCAGGACTATGCCGGCGCGGGCAAGGCGCTTGAGGTGATGCAGCGGCTCGCCCCCGATGCGCTCGATACGCTGCTGGTCGCCGGGGAACTGGCGCAGCGGCAGGGACGGCGGGACGAGGCAGCGGCGATCTATGCCCGCGCCGCCGAGCGTCACCCCCGCCGGATCGAACCGTTGCTGGCACAGGCGATGCTGGCGGACATGGCGGGCAAGGTCGATGCCGCGGCCGGTTTCGTCGATCGCGCGGCGGCGATTGCCGGAGGCGATTCGCGCGTCGTGGAAATGAAAGTGCAGATCGCGGCGGAAAAGGGCGATTGGGAGACGGTCCGCAACACGCTGGCGTCGTCCGAGGGAAGCCTCGATCCGCGGTCTCCCAACGGTCTCAAATATGCCGAGGCACAGCTCGCGCTGGGGCATCCGGAGCAGGCGCGCGCGATCTTCGCCAAGGCGCTGCTGCTTTCGCCGCAGAATCCCTACGTCCGGATCATGCTGGCCGAGGCGCAGCTCGCGACGGGAGAAGCCGCCAGCGCATTGCGCACGGTCATGCCGTTGTCCGATGCCGCACTGGCCGGCCCGCGTGAGCTTGATCTGGCGGTGCGCGCGGCGACGGCGGCGGGCGATCCGGCGGCCGGGGCGCTGAAGGCGCGGCTGCAATCGGCGGCGTTCCAGGCGTCGCAGCAGGCCGGCGCCCAGGGCAGGGCGGCAATGGCCCGGCAGGACTGGGCAGGCGCCATCGCGGCGCTACGCCAGGTGACCGGTTTTGATGGCGATGCCGAAGTGTTGAAGATGCTGGCCTTTGCCAGCAGCAATGCGGGTCAGCATGACGAGGCGATTGCCTATGCCGATCGCGCGCTGGCGCTGGCGCCGCGCAATCCCGACATGATCCACATCGCGGGGCTGGTGCGGCTCAATGCCGGGCGCAGCGACGATGCGACGATGCGCCTGCTGAAGGATGCGAGCGAGGCCGATCCGGCCAATCGCCTGTTCCGGGCCGATCTGGCCCGGGGCGGGGCGCTGCGCAGCGCCCCGACGGGCGCCACCGGCCAGCCCTAGGCCGCCGGTGGCGTAACCGGATCAGCGACGACGGCGGCGGGCAAGGCCCAGGCCGGCAAGACCCAGCGCCATCATGCCGAGCATGCCCGGCTCCGGAACCGCGGTGCCGCCCGAAGTCGTGGTGGTGCCGCCCGACGTGGTGGTCGTGCCGCCCGAGGTCGTGGTGCCACCCGAAGTGGTCGTGCCACCCGAAGTGGTGGTGGTGCCGCCGGTCGACGTGGTGGTCGTGCTCGAGCTGGTGCTCGAACCCGTGCACATCGACGAGCCGGTGGAATCGCCGCAGTTGCAGTAGTGCGTGTGGAACCACGTGGCATGGGCGGGCGCGGCTGCGGCGAACGAGCCGAGGAGGGCGGTGGCAATGACGATCGAACGCTTCACGGTTGGTCCCCTGTATTGAATTCAGTTAACACTTCTCAAAGCAAAACCGGTGCCAATTCCCGAAAAGCGCGGCTTTCGATGGTTAACGTGAAAAATAAGGATGCGAACTGTAAAACCTGCCGACCATCCGATCCGGACCTGATCGCTATCGTTACGTGGCGTTTTGACCGTCCGGTCAGCTGTTCTGGCGCAGCGCGATGTCGTTCATGAAACGGGCGGTGTCGCCCTTGGCCAGCCAGTCGGCCTCGCCGGCGACCGCGCCCAGCATCTCCACCAGATCGTCCTGTTCCGCCTTGGCGAAGTTGCCCAGCACGTATCCCGTCACCCGATCCTTGTGCCCGGGGTGGCCGATGCCCAGCCGCACGCGGCGGAACTCGGGGCCGAGGTGCTTGTCGATCGAGCGCAGCCCGTTGTGGCCGGCGGTGCCGCCGCCCTGCTTCACCTTGACCTTGAACGGCGCCAGGTCGAGCTCGTCGTGGAACACGGTCAGCGCCTCTACGCCAAGTTTGTAGAAGCGCAGCGCCTCGCCCACCGCGCGGCCGCTTTCGTTCATGAAGGTGGCGGGCTTGAGCAGCAGCACCTTGTCGCCGCCGATGCGGCCCTCCTGGACCCAGCCCTGAAACTTCTTCTGCACCGGGCCGAACCGATGGACTTCGGCGATGGTGTCGAGCGCCATGAAGCCGACGTTGTGCCGGTGGAGCGCATATTGCGGACCGGGATTGCCGAGGCCGACCCAGACTTGCATGGCGATGAGGCTCCTTCGCGTTGGTGTCGCCGCCTTGGCAGAATCGGGCGGGCAAAAAAAGAACCCCTCCCGCGTTGGCGGAAGGGGTTTCTTGTCCGCCCCCGTCATCCGGCATGGCGGACAACGGGAAGCGAAACCGGGCCGATCAGGCTTCGGTCTTGGCCGTGTCGCCTTCTTCGCTCTTCAGCGCCGAAGGGGCAACGATCGTCGCGATGGTGAAGTCGCGGTCGGTGATCGCGGAGCGCGCACCGGCCGGAAGCTTCACGTGGCTGATGTGGATCGAATCACCGATGTCGAGACCGGTCACGTCGATCGCGATGTCATCGGGGATGGTGTCGGAGCCGCACACCAGTTCCAGCTCGTGACGGACGATGTTCAGCACGCCGCCCTTCTTGAGGCCGGGCGAGGCGTCTTCGTTGGCGAAAAGCACCGGCACGTTCACGTGGACTTCGGCGTTCTTGGAAAGACGCAGGAAGTCGGCGTGGAGCGGGCGATCCGTCACGGGGTGGAAAGCGACGTCCTTGGGCAGGGTGCGGACGGTCTGGCCGTTCACAGTGAGCTCGACGATCGAGTTGAAGAAGTGGCCGGTGCCAAGCGCCTTGGCCAGGGCCTTCTCCTCGAGATGAACCGAAACCGGTTCTTCCTTGCCGCCGTAGATCACGGCGGGGGTGCGGCCTTCGCGGCGCAGTGCACGGGAGGCTCCCTTGCCTGCCCGATCGCGCGCCTCGGCCGACAGCGTAAGCGTCTCGCTCATTGTCTGTACCTTCCGAAAATGCTGGTTGAATCCATTCTTCTCCGTCACGCCTCCAGGGATGACCATGACGGGAAGCGGCGGCCCTTAGCCGATCCAGCGCAAAAAGCAACCGGGATGCGGCGCGGCGAGCCGCTCAGTCCACCCGGCGCACCTTCCATCCGCGCGCCATCAGCATCCGGGGCAGTCCGTCGCTGCCGGCCACGTGCGCCGCGCCCACTGCCACGAACGGGCGCGCGCCGGCCTTCAGCATCGCGTCGATCTTGTCGGCCCAGGCCTGGTTGCGCGCGGTGACGAGCGCGTTGTGCAATACGGGATCGGCGAGGAACCCGGTGCCGGCCTCGCGCGCGATGCCAAGCTCGTCGCCGCGCAGCCACAGCGTGACCATGTCGGCCTCGTCGTCCTTCTTGTCGGCCGCCTCGACCGCGACCTGTTCGAGAAGCACGCGCTGCGCACGGGGCGGCAGGCGGTCGAACACGCCGAACTGTCCATCGAGCGTTTCCAGCCCCTCGACCGGCCGCGCACCGTTCATGCGGCGCAGTTCGGGCTCGACGCCGCTGTCGGGCATCATGCCTTCCTTCTGCCCGCCGATCGCGGCGATCTGGAGCGCGACGGCCCAGTCCTCCTGATCCTTGAACTCGGCGTCCGACAGGCTGAGGTCCTTGTAGGTCGTGGCCAGCGCGGCGCGGTATTTCGGCCCGACGCGCGCCGAAGGCGGCGGCAGTCCCTCGGTGAACGCGAGCCGGCCCATCGCTTCGCCCGCGACCTTTGAATCAAGCGGCTGCCCGATCTCCAGCACCAGCCGGTCTGCGGCGGCCAGCGCATTGTCGACTCCGGGGCGCCGCCACTCGGTGCCGCGCGGCAGGGCGTGGACCGTCCCGAACAGCCACCCGTGAACGCCCGTTTCGCTGGAGACTTCCCACAGCGCGACCTTGGAGGGCTGGGCCGGCGCCTGCGCGCGGCACGCCGCCAGCAGCGCCAACGTGCCGACGAGCAGCGCACGGAGCAGGGGGCGCAGGTTCACTGCATCCTCGTGGTGGCGAGGCCGGACTTCGCCAGTTCGTCCTGCACGCAGCCGGCCCCCGCGAGATGTCCGGCGCCGACCGCGACGAAAACCGTCCCCGGCCGGTCCAGCCGCCGCGCGATCCATCCCGCCCATTCGCGGTTGCGCTTGTGAAGCAGCGCTTCCAGCAAGACGGGATCGTCGTCCGGCTCGGTTGCCAGCCTGGCGAGTTCCTCGGCATTGCCCTTGCCCCAGGCGTCGAACAGGGCGTCGGTTTCGGTATTGATGGTGTCGAAGTCCGCCACGATCTCGCCCAGCCAGCGCACCTGCACCGTGCGGGGCAGGGCGTCGAGAATGGCCAGCTGGCGATCGACGGTTTCCAGCCCGGTCTGCGTCTTGCCGGCGGCATGGGCGGCAATGGTCGCCTCCGCTCCGGCGGCGGGCGATATGCCGCGACGGGCCAGCGGCAGCGTGGAAAGCATCAGCGCGGCGTACCACGGCTTGTACGCATCGAGCGCATCGACCGGCAGTCCTTCGCGTCGAAGCAGCGTTTCAAACGCGCTCCGCTGCGCCGGTTTCATCAGCACGCGCAGGCGCTTGCCCTTGGGCAGCATCGCGCGGCTGATCGCGGCCTGCTGCGCGGCCAGCCCCGAGGGATCGAGCGCTTCGGTCACGACTTCGTCCGCGCCTTCCAGCGCGGCGGCGACCGGACCGCCATACCAGTCCAGCCCCGGCCTGAGCACGTGGACCGTGCCGAACAGCCAGATCGTGGTATCGGCGTCCGCCACTTTCCACAGCGCGGGGCGCAGGGTGGGGGCTTGCGCGGTGGCCGGCGCAGGCGGCTGCGGGGAAGGCTGGGCCTGGAGCGGAGCGGCGACGGTCAGCGCAAGGAGCGCGATGAGGCGGATCGTTCTCTTCATGCAGGTTGCGCGATGGACCAGCCGCTGCCGCCCGGCAAGGCCCGAACGTATGCCCGAACTTGCGTGCCTGCCCGCGCGCGAGGTTGATTTGCGGGCGTCCATCGGCCAAAGGCGCGGCCATGGCCGACACCGCGCAAAAACCGATGAGCCTTCAGGATATGATCCTGCGCCTCCATGCGTTCTGGAGCGCGGAGGGCTGCCTGATCCTCCAGCCTTACGATATGCGCATGGGCGCGGGTACGTTCCATCCCGCCACCACGCTGCGCGCGCTGGGACCGGAGCCGTGGAACGCGGCCTTCGTCCAGCCGTGCCGCCGTCCTACCGACGGCCGTTATGGCGAGAACCCGAACCGGTTGCAGCATTATTACCAGTATCAGGTGATCCTGAAGCCCAGCCCGGCAAACCTGCAGGAGCTTTACCTCAAGAGCCTGATGGCCATCGGCATCGACCCGCTGGTCCATGACCTGCGCTTTGTCGAGGACGACTGGGAATCGCCGACGCTGGGCGCGTGGGGGCTGGGCTGGGAAGTCTGGTGCGATGGCATGGAAGTCACCCAGTTCACCTATTTTCAGCAGATGGGCGGCTTCGATTGCAAGCCCGTCGCGGGCGAGCTGACCTATGGCCTTGAACGCCTCGCGATGTACATCCAGGGCGTCGACAACGTCTATGACCTCGCCTTCAACAACCACGGCGTGACCTACGGCGACGTGTTCCTTGAGAACGAGCGCCAGATGTCGAAGTGGAACTTCGAGGTGGCGGACACCGACAGCCTGTTCGAAGGCTTCCGCCGGGCCGAGGAGGAGTGCCGCCGCTCGCTCGACGCGGGCGTGCCCATCGCCGCCTATGAGCAGGCGATCGAGGCCAGCCACCTGTTCAACCTGCTCCAGGCGCGCGGCGTCATCTCGGTGCAGGAACGCGCCAGCTACATGGGCCGCGTGCGCGATCTCGCGCGTGGCTCGTGCGAGGCCTACATGGACAAGTTCAAGGACGACTGGGCGGCAAAGTACCCGGGGTGGAGCGCATGAGCCCGAACGTGACCAGCACCGCAGACTTCCTCCTCGAACTGCGCTGCGAGGAAATCCCCGCGCGGATGCAGGCCGGTGCGCGCGCCGATCTGGAAAAGCTGTTCCGCAAGGAACTGGACGCTGCCGGGTTGAAGCCGGGCGCGATCACCGTGTGGTCCACGCCGCGCCGGCTCGCGCTGATCGCGAAAGGGTTGCCGCTGGCGACCGAGGCCGTCCGCGAGGAAGCCAAGGGTCCGCGCACCAGCGCGCCCGAGCAGGCGCTCGAAGGCTTCCTGCGCAAGACCGGGCTGACCAAGGACCAACTGACCGAGCGCGATGGCGTGTGGTTCGCCGTGACGGAAAAGCCGGGCCGCGCCACCGCGGACGTGCTGGCCGAGGCGATTCCCGCCATCGTCCGCGCCTTTCCCTGGCCCAAGTCGCAGCGCTGGGGCGCAGCTTCGCTGGCCACGGATTCGCTGCGCTGGGTGCGCCCGCTCTCGGGCATCGTCGCCATCCTCGGCGAAGATCTGGTCGAGCTGGAGGTGGGCGGCATCCGCTCGGGCTACGCCACGCTGGGCCACCGCTTCCACCACGCCGGCGAAATCACCATCGGCAGCGCGCATGACTATGCCGAAAAGCTGCGCGCCTGCCATGTGATCGTCGATCATGTCGAGCGCGAGGGCATCGTGCGGACCAAGGCCAAGGCCGCCGCCGAAGCCGCCGGGCTGGTGCTGGTCGAGGACGAGGGGCTGGTGATCGAGAACGCCGGCCTCACCGAATGGCCGCAGCCGCTGCTGGGCCGCTTCGACGAGGCGTTCCTCGCCGTGCCCCCCGAAGTGATCCAGCTGACGGCGCGCATCAACCAGAAGTATTTCATCTGCCGCGATGGCGCGGGCAACCTCGCCAACGCTTTCGTCTGCACCGCCAATATCGAGGCGAAGGACCACGGCGTCGCCATCGTCGACGGCAACCGCAAGGTGCTCGCCGCCCGCCTGTCCGACGCGCGCTTCTTCTGGGAACAGGACAAGAAGAAGCCGCTGGCGCTTCAGGCCGAAAAGCTGGCGCGGATCACTTTCCACGAAAAGCTGGGCACGGTGGGGCAGCGACAGGATCGCTTCATCGGCCTTGCCGATGCGTTCCAGGGCCAGTTGGCCGACAGCGTTCCGGCCGCCAAGCAGGCCGCCGCGATCCTCAAGGCAGACCTCGTCACCGAGATGGTCGGCGAGTTCCCCGAACTGCAGGGCCTCATGGGCGGCTATTACGCGGCCGCCGAGGGGCTGCCGGGCGCCGTCGCCGCTGCGGTGCGCGACCACTACAAGCCCGCCGGCCAGTCCGATGCTCTGCCGACCGAGGGCGCGGCCATCCTCACCGCGCTGATTGACAAGATCGACGCGCTGGTCGGGTTCTTCGGCGCGGATCTCAAGCCCACCGGATCGAAGGATCCCTTCGCGCTGCGCCGCGCCGCGCTCGGTGTGATCCGTCTGGTGACCGAGAACGAACTGCGCCTTTCGCTGGGGCAGTTGTTCGATGCCGCCGCGCAGCTGTATCGCGCGCAGGGCATCGCAGTCGAAAACGCCTCGGCCGAACTGCTCGCCTTCTTCGCCGACCGACTCAAGGTGCAGCAGCGCGAAGCCGGCGTCCGGCACGACCTGATCGACGCGGTGTTCGCGGTGAAGGATGCAAAGGGGGGCGGGGAGGACGATCTCGTCCGCCTGCTCGCGCGCGTCCATGCGCTCCAGGCCTTCGTCACCACCGAGGACGGCACCAACCTGCTCGCGGGCTACAAGCGTGCGGCCAACATCCTCAAGAAGGAAGGCGCGCACGACCAGACCGCGGGCGCACACGGCGAAGGCACCGTGCCGCCCACCGGCGAGGAAGATCCGCTGGTGCTGGTCGACGATCCGGCGCTGAAGGGCGTGGCCGCGCAGTTCAGCCACCCGGAACGCACGCTGTCCTACCAGCCGGAACCGGCCGAGCAGGCGCTGATCGACGCGCTCGATACCGCCGAGCCGCGCGCCGAAGCCGCCATTGCCGTCGAGGACTTCACCGCCGCGATGGCCGCGCTCGCCAGCTTGCGCGCGCCCATCGACTCGTTCTTCGATCAGGTGACGGTGAACGATGCAGATGCGAACAAGCGCGCCTCGCGCTTGGGAATGCTTGGTCGCTTTCGTGCTGCGGTGCACAAAGTGGCAGACTTTTCGAGGATCGAAGGCTAAGACCTGCGAAGGGCCGGGCGGTCAAACGCCCGGCCGCGCATCAATCTGGGAGCGTCGCCGGACTCATGAGTGCATACGTATTCCATTTCGGCGGCGATGCCCGCAGCGACACCGCTCGCGCCAAGGACAAGACCATCGTGGGCGGCAAGGGCGCGAACCTTGCCGAAATGGCGGGCATCGGCCTGCCGGTTCCCCCTGGCTTCACCATCAGCACCGAAGTCTGCACGAGCTACAACGAAACCGGCAAGACCTTCGACGATGACCTGCGCACCGCCGTGGCGGCGGGCGTGGCGCATATCGAGGCGACGACCGGCCGCAGCTTTGGCGATCCCGCCAACCCGCTGCTCGTCTCGGTCCGCTCGGGCGCGCGCGTGTCGATGCCGGGCATGATGGACACCGTGCTCAACCTCGGCCTCAACGACGCGACCGTCGAGGGGCTGGCAACGGGTTCGGGCGACGCGCGCTTCGCGTGGGACAGCTATCGCCGCTTCATCCAGATGTATTCGGACGTGGTGCTCGGTCTCGACCATCACCGGTTCGAGGATGCGCTGGAAATCGCCAAGGAAGACAATGGCTTCTTCAACGATGTTGAGATGGGTGCGGAGCACTGGCAGGCGCTGGTGGCCGAGTACAAGACCATCGTGGCCGAAGAGCTGGGCCGCCCGTTCCCCCAGGATGTGAACGAGCAGCTGTGGGGCGCGATCGCCGCGGTGTTCGATTCGTGGGAAAGCGACCGCGCCAAGGTCTATCGCCGCCTGAACGACATTCCGCAGTCGTGGGGCACCGCCGTCAACGTGCAGGCGATGGTGTTCGGCAACATGGGCGATACCTCTGCCACGGGCGTCGCCTTCACCCGCGATCCGGCGACCGGCGAGAAGGCCTATTACGGCGAATGGCTGGTCAACGCGCAGGGTGAGGACGTCGTCGCCGGCATCCGCACGCCCCAGTATCTGACCCAGCGCGCTCGCGAGGCTGCCGGCGCAAAGCCGCTGTCGATGGAAGAGGCGATGCCCGCCGCCTACGGCGAACTCGCCGCGGTCTTTGAACTGCTGGAAAAGCATTACAAGGACATGCAGGACATCGAGTTCACCGTGGAGCAGGGCAAGCTGTTCATGCTCCAGACCCGCGCCGGCAAGCGCACGGCCAAGGCCGCGCTCAAGATGGCGGTGGACATGGTGGGCGAGGGCCTGATCGACGAGGCCACCGCGATCCGCCGGATCGATCCGATGGCGCTCGACCAGCTGCTGCACCCCACGCTCGATCCCAAGGCCGTGCGCGACGTGATGACGCGCGGGCTGCCCGCCTCGCCGGGCGCGGCCAGCGGCATCGTGGTGTTCGACGCCGATACCGCCGAGCGCCGGGCCGAGCGCGGCGAGGCCGTGATCCTCGTCCGCGTTGAAACCAGCCCCGAGGACATCCACGGGATGCACGCGGCCAAGGGCATCCTCACCGCGCGCGGCGGCATGACCAGCCACGCCGCCGTGGTGGCGCGCGGCATGGGCCGCCCCTGCGTTTCGGGTGCCTCCGCACTGTCGATCGACATGAAGACGCGCACCGCCAGGATCGGTGGCCGCGACCTTGCCGAAGGCGACGTGATCACGCTCGATGGCTCGAACGGCGACGTGATGGCGGGGCAGGTGCCCACGGTCGAACCCGAACTGGTCGGCGATTTCGGCACGCTGATGGCGTGGGCCGACAAGCACCGCCGGATGAAGGTGCGCACGAATGCGGAAACCCCGCTCGATTGCCAGGTCGCGCGCCAGTTCGGCGCCGAAGGCATCGGCCTGTGCCGCACCGAGCACATGTTCTTCGACGCGAACCGCATCTCGGCCGTGCGCCAGATGATCCTCGCCGAGGACGAGGCCGGCCGCCGCGCCGCGCTCGCCAAGCTGCTGCCCGAGCAGCGCAGCGACTTCCAGTCGATCTTCGAGGTCATGGCCGGCTTGCCCGTCACGATCCGCCTGCTCGACCCGCCGCTGCACGAGTTCCTGCCGCACGCCGATGCCGAGTTCGAGGAACTGGCCGAGGCGACCGGGCTGGGTGTCGATCACCTGAAGCGCCGCGCGGGCGAGCTGCACGAATTCAACCCGATGCTGGGCCATCGCGGGTGCCGTCTGGGCATCACTTTCCCGGAAATCTACGAGATGCAGGCACGCGCCATCTTCGAGGCCGCCTGCGACGTCGCTGCGGCAAGCGGCGAAGCGGTCGTGCCCGAAGTGATGATCCCGCTCGTGGCGACCAAGCGCGAACTGGAGATCCTGAAGAGCCTGATCGACCGCGTGGCGACCGAGGTCTTTGCCGAGAAGGGCCGGACGCTCGACTATCTCGTGGGCACGATGATCGAACTGCCGCGCGCCGCGCTGATGGCAGGCGAGATCGCCGAGGAGGCCAAGTTCTTCTCGTTCGGCACCAACGACCTGACCCAGACCACGCTCGGCGTCAGCCGCGACGATGCCGCGCGCTTCCTCAACCCCTATGTGGAACAGGGCATCTACCCGCGCGATCCCTTCGTCAGCCTCGATATCGAAGGCGTGGGGCAGCTTGTGGAACTGGCCGCCGAGCGCGGCCGCAAGACCCGTCCCGATATCAAGCTGGGCATCTGCGGCGAGCACGGCGGCGATCCGGCCAGCATCGCGTTCTGCGAAAAGACCGGACTCGATTACGTCTCCGCCAGTCCCTACCGCGTGCCGATTGCTCGGCTCGCGGCGGCGCAGGCCGCGCTGGGCTAAGCTTACAGATCGAAGCGGCTGGGCCGGGGCGCCCGTGCCCAGCCGCTCAAGGTCAGGATCTCGAACAGTTCGGTAACGCGGCCGTCCGCATCCGCGCGGGCTGCAAAGGCGGCTTCGGCGCGCGCGAGTGCGGTCCTGCCCAACGGCGGCGCAGCGCGCTGCAGCGCCGATCCCAGTCCCTGCGCACGCACATCGTCCACCAGACCGCGCAGCGTGCCGTAGCGCACCTTGAGCGCGCGGCTATCCACCACCGGATCGCCAAAGCCGCAGCGCTGGAGCAACTGTCCGCCCGCGCGCACATCCACTTGCGGATGGATCCGCGCCGCCGGCCGTTCGCCATCGGCTTCCAGCATGATCGCGCGCAGCGTGGCGAGGCTGCCCGCACCCGGAAAGCTGATAATCGCCAGCCCGTCGGGTCGCAGTGCGCGCCGCAGGTGGACCATCGCGCCGGGCAGGTCGTTCACCGTGTCGAGCGTGCCGAGGCTGGCGATGAAATCGAATCCTTCCGCGAAGGGCAGGGGCTGTTCCTCGTCGACCCGTATTTCGCCCGGCATCGGCAGCGGATCGGCGCGGACAACTTCGGCGCCCTGCGCGGCAAGGCCGGCCGCGACAGTTCCGGTCAGGTCGCCGATCACCAGCGCGCGGCGCGGCTCGTGGCGCAGGAAGGAAAGGCGGTCGAGCACGTCCTCGGCCATGTCCTCGGCCAGGAAGCGCGCGGCGCCGGGCCGCGTCTGGAGCACGTGCATCCGGCGGCGGAGTGCAAGGCGGCGGGCGGGCGAGAAGATCGTGGGGGGAGCGGATGCCATCGCCGCTGCCTGCCCGCCCGCGGCGCACTTGCCAAGAGGGCGCGTCAGGCGGACACTGCCTCACGATGGTCAGGATGTCCGCTCTGGAGCCGGTGGTCGATCTGGTGTTCCCACCGCGCTGCCCGCTATGCGGCGCGGCGCTGGCGTCGCAGGGTGGCTTATGTGCCGAATGCTGGCACACGCTCGTCATTCCGGGGGAGCCGAGTTGCGCCCGCTGCCAGCGCCCTCTCGTGGACCGCGCGGAAGGTCAGGATCACGAGCCTGAGGATCACAAGGCTGAGGATCTCCAGGGGATGGGAAGCGCCTTGGTTTGCGCCCCGTGCCTCGCCCATCCGCCGCGCCACGACGGTATCAGTGCGGCGACGCTCTACAACGATGCTTCGCGCCGGCTGGTGCTGGCCTTCAAGCATGGGCGCCGCGTGGCTCTGGCCGGGCTGCTGTCGCGCCTGATCGTGCCGCGCATTCCGGTGCTGGAGGGCGAATGGCTGGTCGTGCCGGTGCCGCTGCATCGCTGGCGGTTGTGGACGCGTGGCTACAACCAGTCGGCGCTGCTGGCGGCCAGGATCGGCAAGGCGCTGGGCCAGCCCGTGCTGGTGGATGGGCTGGTGCGGGTGAAGCGTACACCTTCGCTGGGCGGGCTGGGGCGGAAGGCGCGGGCGGCGGCCCTGTCGGGTGCGATTCGCGCAAAACCCGCATGGGCCGCGCGACTCAACGGCGCGCGGATCCTGCTGGTCGATGACGTGCTGACCAGCGGCGCAACGACCGATGCCTGCGTGCGCGCCTTGCGCAAGGCGGGGGCGGCGCGGGTGCGCATCGCCTGCTTTGCGCGCGTGCTGGACGAGTCGCTGGATGATGCCGCGAAAGGTGGCTCGGACCTGGGGGCGTGACGGCAGGGATCGGGAAAGGACCGGAGACTGAAAAAGGAAACGCCCGGAACCGAAGTCCCGGGCGTCCTCGTGACGAATTCGTTAGCGTTCGCGTTATCGCGATTTCAACAGTCCCCCCGACTGTCACGCCATGACCCTCATCATCCGATGCCGCGCCGCCCGGTGTTACCTCGGGATCGGCACAGCAATCGGCCCCTCATTTTTTCCCTGAACTTTGGCGCTTTTGCGCCGCCTTGCGGCGGTTCAGCTGCGGCTCCCTCAAACCGCAGGGTCTTAATCGGACATCATCGCCCCGGACGGAAGGGTCTTGTGAACGCCCCATGGATTTTGCACCCCATCTGTGGTTATCCTGCAACAAATGGCCGCAGGTTGCGGCGCTACCGGAAAGGTTCGACCGATTTCCGCCTCCAGTTCCGACACCGCCCTGCGCGAGCAGGGCACCGCGTTCATGCCGAAGTTTGACGCCGCCGGCCTTGTCACCGCCGTCGCGGTCGAGCACGCCACCGGGCAACTGCTGATGCTGGCGCACATGGATGCCGAAGCGATCGCTAGGACGGTCGAAACGGGCTTTGCGCACTTCCACTCGCGCTCGCGCGGACGTCTTTGGATGAAGGGCGAAAGCTCCGGCCACGTGCTCAAGGTCATCGAGATTCGCGTCGACTGCGACCAGGATGCGCTCGAACTGCGGGTCGAGGCGGCCGGGCCGGCGTGCCACACACTGGCGCCGACGTGCTTCTACCGGCGCCTTGCGGCGGATGGCACGCTCGAGCGCATTGCTGGTTGACGCTTACGTAAAGGTTAGTTAACTTCCGGGGCATGTCGTCGCAGCCCCTGGCCCCCAATTCCGATCACACCGGCCATCTCGATCAGCCGGATGCGCTGGCGCGCGAGCACTTCACGATCTCGGACCTTTCGGCCGAGTTCGGCGTCACCGCCCGCGCCCTGCGATTCTACGAGGACGAGGGCCTGATCGCCCCGACGCGGGTCGGCCTGTCGCGCATCTACAGCAAGCGCGACAGGGCGCGGCTCGCATGGATCATGCGCGCAAAGAACGTGGGCTTCAGCCTTTCCGAAATCCGCGACATGATCGACCTCTACGATCTGCACGATGGCCGCGCCGAGCAGCGCCGCGTGACCATCGCCAAGTGCCGCGAGCGGATCGAGAACCTGCAAAGGCAGCAGGCGGACATCGCCGCGACGATCGCGGAGCTGACCAGTTTCGTCGACCTTGTGATGCAGCGCGAACGGGCCGACGGCCGCGACGCCGACTGACCCTTTCATTCAAGGACAAAGCCATGCCCGTTTACAAGGCACCCACGCGCGATACCCGCTTCGTGCTCAACGAAGTCGTCGGCCTCGACAGCTACAGCCATCTCCCCGGATTCGAGGGCGCCACCCGCGACATGACCGACGCGGTGATCGAGGAAGCCGGCCGCTTCACCTCCGAGGTCCTGGCGCCGCTGAACCAGGTGGGCGACCGCGAGGGCTGCACGCGCCATGCCGATGGTGCGGTGACCACGCCAACCGGGTTCAAGGCTGCGTATGACCAGTTCCGTGAGGCGGGCTGGGGCACGCTGACCGCACCGGCCGAGTTTGGCGGACAGGGACTGCCGCACGCGATCGGCTTCGCGTTCGAGGAATACATGGGCGAGGCCAACCAGGCTTTCGCGATGTATCCGGGCCTTGCCGCCGGCGCGATCTCGGCCATCCTCGCCAAGGGCTCGCCCGAGCAGCAGGCGAAGTATCTGCCGAAGATGGTGTCGGGCGAATGGTTGGGCACGATGAACCTGACCGAGCCGCAGTGCGGCACCGACCTTGGCCTGATCCGCACCCGCGCGGAGCCCAATGCCGACGGTTCCCATGCGATCACCGGCACCAAGATCTTCATTTCGGCGGGCGACCATGACCTGACCGAAAACATCATCCACCTTGTGCTGGCCAAGACTCCGGGTGCGCCGGATTCGACCAAGGGCATCTCGCTGTTCATCGTGCCGAAGGTGCTGGTGAATGACGATGGCTCGCTGGGCGCACGCAATGCCGTGTCGGTCGGCTCGATCGAGCACAAGATGGGCATTCACGGCAATGCCACCTGCGTGATGAACTACGACGGCGCGACGGGCTGGCTGGTGGGCGAGGAGAACAAGGGCCTTGCCGCAATGTTCATCATGATGAACGCTGCGCGCCTTGGCGTGGGCATCCAGGGATTGGCGCAGGCCGAAGTCGCCTACCAGAATGCGGTGATCTACGCCGGTGAGCGGCGACAGGGCCGTTCGCTGACGGGTGCCAAGGATCCCCAGGCCAAGGCCGATCCGCTGTTCGTCCACCCCGATGTGCGGCGGATGCTGATGGACGCCAAGACCTTCATCGAGGGGATGCGCGCGCTGTGCCTGTGGGGCGGCTTGCAGGTTGATCTCGCGCACAAGGCTGCGACCGAGGAGGAACGGCAGGAAGCCGACGACCTGATCGGCCTGCTGACCCCGGTCATCAAGGGCTACGGCACCGACATGGGCTACAAGACCGCGACCGATATGCAGCAGGTCTGGGGCGGTCACGGCTACATCGTAGAAAACGGCATGGACCAGTTCGTGCGCGATGCGCGCATCGCCATGATCTACGAAGGCGCGAACGGCGTGCAGGCGATGGATCTCGCCGGGCGCAAGCTGGCGCAGAACGGCGGGCGTGCCATCCAGCGCTTCTTCAAGCTGGTAGACGATGAATGCGCTTCGGTGGGCGATGACCCCACGTTGAAACTGGTGGCGGAACGGCTCGCCAAGGTGAACGGCGAACTGAAGGCATCGACCATGTGGTTCATGCAGAATGTCATGGCCACTCCCGACAACCTCGGCGCCGGTGCCTATGCCTACATGACGCTGGCCGGGATCGCCTCGCTTGGCCTGATGTGGCTGAAGGTGGGCAAGGTCGCGGCGAAGGCCCAGGGCGGCGAGGACGCTCTGTTCTATCAGGCCAAGCTGACCTGCGCGAAGCACTGGGCGCTGCGCTTTGCACCGCAGGCGGGCGCGCTGCGCCGCGAGATCGAGGCCGGCGCCGAAACGATCATGGCGCTGCCGCCGGAGGCATTCGCGGCCTGATCCTCGCACAGAACCTAAGGGGAAGGGCGGTCCATCGCGGGCTGCCCTTCGCCGTTTGTTCATTGGTCGGCATTGACCATACCGGCGTTTCCCGCTTAATCGCGTGATTAAGAACGGGAGAGAAGAATGGCGCACCGCAGCCCCAAGGAGCTGATCGAGCTTTACTGGACCGAGGTCTGGAACAACCGCCGGACCGAGATGATGAAGGAACTGTGCGCCGATCCGATCATCCGCCACGATCCGGGCAGCGTGACTGCGCTTTCGCTTGAAGACCAGATGGCGCGGGTGCGCCAGCAGTCGGAGCGGCTGGAACCCTATTTCGAGCACGAGGTGCTCCATGCCGACGATACCTACGTCACCTCTGTGTGGAACATGCACACGCGAAAGGGCGAGCGTATCGAACTGTGCGGGATCGAGGTGTTCAAGGCGGTAGACGGCAAGTTCACCGATTGCTGGAATTCGAGCTATGAACCGGGCCGGTGGGGCCGCGAGGGTGATGCGGCGGTGCCGGACAACCTGCCCGAGCCGGCCATGATCGCGGGCGCCGACCAGATCACTGCGCCGTGGGTGCAGGCGATGTTCCAGCACGCCGGGGTCGATGCGCCCCGCGTGAGCATGGTGTCCACCCGCGCGATCGGCCACGGCAACATGTCGCAGACGATCCATGCCCAGATCACCTACAACGCCAATGCCGCCAATGCGGTGAACTCGGTGGTGTGCAAGCTGACCTCGGCCGTGCCGCAGGCGGTGGAAATCGCGGGCGCGCACAATGTCTATGGCCGCGAATGCGCGGTCTATGAATACCTGGGCGATACGCCGCCGCTGTCGGTCCCGCGCGCGTTCTGGCGCAACGTTGGCGCGGAGGGCCGCGCGATCAACCTCGTCCTCGAGGACCTGACCGAGCGGACGCGCGCCGGCGACCAGATCGCCGGATGCTCCGTGGCCGAGGCCGAAGCGGTGGGTGCGGAACTGGCCAAGCTCCATGCCGCCAGCTGGAAGGATGCACGGCTCGACAACGCGGACTGGCTCTACGACCGGCGCGGCGGCGCGGCGCAGGCGGCCGAAGGTTTCGCGCTGGCGGCGACCGAATGGCGGCGGCGCTTTGCCGGGCGGATCGATCCGGCATTGCTGGACGCGATCGACGCCTTCGTGCCGAAAATGCACGACGCAATCATGGCCGCATCCGATGGGCCGACGCTGATCCATGGCGAGCCGCGCGTGGACAATATCCTGTTCGAGGACAGCGCCCAAGGGCCGCGTGCCTGGCTGATCGACTGGCAGTTCGCCGACCGGGGAAGCCCGATGTTCGACCTCGCCTATTTCCTTTCCGGCTCGCTTTCGCCGGAAGACCGGCGTGCCTGCGAGGCAGGGCTGATCGAACGCCACGTGGCAACCATCGCGGCGGTTGATCCGGCCTATGGCGTGGAACAGGCACGGGCCGAATACGCAGCATCGCTGCCGGTGGCCCTGCAGTTCACCGTGGGAGCGGCGCTGGCGATGCCGGAAACCGATCACAACGACCGGCTGCTGCTGGCGCTGGCCGAACGAAACGTCGCGGCCCTGCGCGACTGGGGGCTGGTCTAGGCCAGCACTTCGTCGAGCAGATTGACCAGCGCCGACCACGATTGACGGTCGGCGCTGGCGTCATAGCCGATGGCGGGAACGCCGCGTGCGTCGCTGCCGGGATCGGTGAAGCCGTGCTTCACGCCGCTGTAGCTGTGGAAGTGCCAGTTGGCGCCCGCCGCGTCCATTTCCTCCCAGAAGGCCAGCACCTGGTCGCGCGGGGCGAGCGGGTCGGCATCGCCGTGGCAGACGAGGATACGCGGACGCACCGGAACGTCGGCACTGGCCTTGCGTTCGGTGTTCAGTAGTCCGTGGAAGCTTGCCACCGCGACAAGGTCCTCGCCTGCGCGCGCCGCTTCGAGAACGGCCTGCCCCCCCTGACAATAGCCGATGGCGGCAATCGGCAGCCCTTGCGCTTCCGGCCGCGCGCGCAAGGCGGCAATGCCCGCCGAAATACGCGCGCGATAAACGTCGACCTCGGCCTTGAGCGCGGCGGAAAGCTGCTGCGAATGGGCGAAGTCGGCCACGGGCGTGCCGTAGAAATCGGCTACCATCGCCAGATACCCGGCGTCCGCGAGCATCTTCGCCCGTCGTTCCATCGGCGGGTTGAAGTTCATGATCGTGGGGAAGATCAAAACGGCGGCGCGCGGCGCGCCTTCGGGGCGGGCAAGCCACCCCGTCAGCGCGGTGCCGCCATCGGCATAGGCGATCTTCTCCAGCGCCATGGTCCGCTTACTCCGGCAGGAAGTCCGGCACCGAGAGGTAGCGCTCGCCGGTGTCGTAGTTGAAGCCCAGCACGCGGCTGCCCGCGGGAAGCTCCTTCAGCTTCTGCGCGATGGCTGCCAGCGTCGCGCCCGAGCTGATGCCGACAAGCAGCCCTTCCTCGCGCGCGGAGCGGCGTGCCCATTCCTTGGCGTCGGCGGGATCGACCTGGATCGCGCCGTCGATGGACTGGGTGTGGAGGTTGCCGGGGATGAAGCCCGCGCCGATGCCCTGGATCGGGTGCGGCGCCGGCTGCCCGCCGGAAATGACTGGCGACAGCGTGGGTTCGACCGCCCAGGCAGTGAGCTTGGGCCACGACTTCTTCAGCTCCTCGGCGCAGCCGGTCAGGTGACCGCCGGTGCCCACGCCGGTGATCAGCGCGTCGATGGGCGAATCGGCGAAGTCCTTGAGGATTTCCTGCGCCGTGGTGCGGACGTGGACCGCGATGTTGGCCGGGTTGTCGAACTGCTGCGGCATCCATGCGCCGGGCGTGCTGTCGACGATTTCCTGGGCGCGGGCGATGGCGCCCTTCATGCCCTTTTCGCGCGGGGTCAGGTCGAACGTGGCGCCATAGGCGAGCATCAGGCGGCGGCGCTCGATCGACATCGAATCGGGCATGACGAGGATCAGCTTGTAGCCCTTGACCGCCGCGACCATGGCCAGGCCGATACCGGTGTTGCCCGAGGTCGGTTCGACGATGGTGCCGCCGGATTTGAGGCTGCCGTCGGCTTCGGCCGCTTCGATCATCGATAGCGCGATGCGGTCCTTGATCGAGCCACCGGGATTGGTGCGCTCGCTCTTCACCCATACCTCGTGGTCGGGAAACAGGCGGGACAGGCGCACGTGCGGGGTGTTGCCGATGGTGGCGAGGATGGATGCCGCTTTCATGTCGCTTGCTCCTTAGGTGTGAGCTTCAGGTGTACTTTGCGGAAAAGGTCCGGGCCCGGCGAAGTTCCGGGTACCAGACTGCCCACAATATGGTGACGACTATCGCACCCACGCCGCCGAATACAACTGCGCCCGTTGCACCGATCAGCGCAGCGGCGACGCCGGACTGCATTTCGCCGAGTTCGTTCGAGGCAGAGATGGCGAGGCCCGAGATCGAGGACACGCGCCCGCGCACCGCGTCGGGTGTATGCAGCTGGACCAGCGTGTTGCGAATAAAGACGGAAATCATGTCCGCCGCGCCGATCGCCGCAAGCAGCGCCAGCGAGAGGAAGAAATTGCGCGAGAAAGCGAAGGCGACCGTAGCCGCGCCGAAGGCCGCCACTGCGACCAGCATCTTGGTGCCGACGTCGCTCTCGATGGGCTTTCTGGAAAGCATCGCCGCGACCAGCGCCGCGCCAAGGCCCGGCATCGCGCGCATGAAGCCGAGGCCATAGGAGCCGACCGCATGACCATCGATGGTGAGGATGTCGCGCGCGAAGACCGGCAGCAGCGCGGTGGCCCCGCCCAGCAGCACGGCGAACAGGTCGAGCGTGATGCAGCCCAGCAGGAACCGGTCGTTCCACACGAAGGACAGGCCCTCACGGATCTGGCGCACGGGGTGGACGTTGCGGTTGCCTTCGGGCGGGGGCAGGCGGCGGATACCGAACACGCCCACGGCCGCGACCGCCAGCAGCACGGTCGAAAGCCAGTAGGGCAGCGAATCGTGCGCGGCGAACAGCAGGCCGGCGATGGCCGGGCCGCCGACCGAGCCGGTCTGCCACGCCATCGAGTTGATCGCGATGGCGCGCGGCATCAGCGGCGCGGGAACGATATTGGGCGCGATCGAGGCCAGCGCCGGCCCGATGAATACGCGCGCCGTGCCGTGCAGCGCACCCAGCCCGAACAGCAAGGGCAGCGTGAGCAGGTGCATGGTCGTTGCCAGTGCCAGCGTGAGCGCCACGGTCATGTCCAGCAGGACCGCCACGCCTGTCACCGTGCGCCGGTCGAAGCGGTCCGCCACGACGCCGGCCACCGGCGTCAGCAGGAACAGCGGCAGGAACTGCGCGAGGCCAAGCAGGCCGAGTTGGAACGAAGCCTCGCCGATGCTCATCCCGTAATGGCTGCGGGCGACGTCGTAGAGCTGGTATCCCAGGATCACGACCATGCCGGTGGTGGCGACGACCGAAGTAAATCGGGCGAGCCAGAAGCGGCGATAGTCAGGGATCTGGAGCGGCGAGGTGGGTTCGGGAGCAGACACGCGCCTTACGTGGCAGCGCGCCGCTCCCTTGCCAAGCAAGCAATTCTAATCGGTTCTCAAATCTTCAGCGAGACCGTGAGGCGCACATCGCGGCCCGCGACGGGGACGAAATCGCGCGTTTCCGAAGTGGCGAGGCGGCCTGTCACGTCGAGCAGGTTGTCGCCCGACAGGATGAGCGAGAGCGGGCCGTCCTTACCCTGCGGCCGCCAGGTGAGGCTGGCATTGACGAGCGTGAAGCCGTCCACGCGGTTCTCGTTGGCGGCGACGCGGTTCTGCGCGGCATTGCGGATCACTTCGCCGCGCGCGCCGAACCGGTCGCTGTCGAACTCGATCCCGCCGCGCAGGCGCATCGGCGGGATGCGCGGGGCGGGGCCAATGTTCTTCAGCTGCGCATGGACATAGTCCAGCCCGCCATCAAGCGAGACCGAATTGCCGTCGCCCCATTCCAGCGCCTTGACCGAAGCTTCGGCCTCGATTCCGCGGAAGTTGGCGGGCACCTGCACGAACTGGTAGACAGGATAGCCCTCGATCGCGTCGCCGGTGGGAAGCGGTGCGATGTAGTCCTTGAAGCGCGTGGCGTAGGCAGTGACCGATCCGGCGAAGCGGTCTCCGTGGAAACGCACGCCGCCTTCGACCGAATCCGAACGCTCCTTGCGGAAGTTCGGGTTGCCGCGCTCGTAGGACTGGGTGGCATCGTG
Source organism: Novosphingobium sp. KCTC 2891 (assembly GCF_025938155.1). Lineage (GTDB taxonomy): Bacteria > Pseudomonadota > Alphaproteobacteria > Sphingomonadales > Sphingomonadaceae > Novosphingobium. Next base: position 707,086 of record NZ_JAPCZG010000001.1, read on the forward strand.
GATGCCGTCGATGAACAGTTCCTCTGCGCTCGGCGCGCGTTCACCGTGCGTCGCGGACAGGCTGACGGTGACGGATTCAACCGGGTGCCAAGCCAGGCCGAGGCCGGCGGAATACTGGTCATAACCACGATGCAGGCCGTCCTTGGTGGCGATCTTCGTGTTTTCGTAGCGGGCGCTGCCTTCCAGATCGACCGGGCCGAGCGAGACCTGCTGCCGGGTGAAGGCAGCGAAACGGTCGGTCGTCGAATCCGGGATCAGCCGCTCGTCGCCCACCACTGTCAGGTCACGGGTGGAGAACTGCACGCCGCTCTGGCCGCGCCATGCCCCGTGCTTCGCCTGCACCAGATCGAGGCGGCTTTCGATGGCCTTGTTGAAGAACTGCGTGGCAGGCACGCCGCCGTGAATCTCCGCGTGGGTGTAGTCGCCATAGGCCGCGCGCAGGTCCAGCCGGTCAAGGAAGCCGGTGAGGTTGACGCTGCCGCGCAGGTCATAGCGGGTCTGACGCAGCGAGATGGAAACCGGGTCGGGATTGCCCACGGCGGGGCGCGGCGGAATGCCGTAGTCGCTGGCCAGCCGTTCTACCGAGATGCCCAGGCTGCCGCCCGCGTCGATGAAGGCGAGGCCGCCGCCCACGGTATAGCCATGTGCCCACGAATTCGACAGGCGCCCGCGCGCATTGACCTGTGTGGTAAGGTCGGCCGCGCCGGCAAGGTCGCCAGTGTCGGCAAGGTCCGCGGCGGCGACCAGCGTGCTCGCGCGCAGTTCGGGCGAGAGGACGTTGCCGCCCACGCGCAAGTCATTGGCGTGATTGTAGCTTGCGTCGAAGTGGGCCGCGAGGCGCGGGGCCAGTGCGACATCCACCGCGCCGCCCACGTTCACCGCGTCGGCCGCCGTGCCGTAGGAGCCAAGCGCTGTGACGGAGACGGGCTTGTCCGGCATGGCGCGCGGGATGCGGCGGTCGATGGCGTTAACCGCGCCGCCCGCCGGGTCGCTTGCGTAGAGCAGCACGGCAGGGCCGTGGAGCACATCGATGTGATCGACGTTCAGCGTATCGAGCGCGACGCCGTGGTCGGAGGAAACCGAGGAAGCGTCGAGCGAGCCGATGCCATCGGTCAGCACCTGCACGCGCGGGCCGTCGAAGCCGCGCAGCACCGGGCGCGAGGCCCCGGGGGCGAAACCGCTGGTCGATACGCCGGGCAGCTTGGCCAGCATGGCGCCGATCTGCGGCTGGGCGTTGCGGGCAAGCTGGTCTCCGGTCATCACCACGGGTGCGGAAATGCTGTCACGGTCGCCGGTGATCAGCCGCCCCGAAACGATGATCGGCGTGTGGCCAGCGTCATCCGGGACGGCAGGATCGGGGTGTTCCGGGCTTTCGCCGGTGGTCGGCGCAGGCGGCGGCGCATCGGCCGCGAAAGCGGCCGTGGGAAGCATGGCGGGGGAAAGCAGCAGGCCGGCAAGCGCGGTGCTGCGAAGAAGCGAGCGCATCGTGAGCGAGGTCAAGGGAGGGGCACCCGTTGTTGATGTTGTGATGCCGCTCTAATGACATGATATAATATATCAAGCCCGATGCGACGTCAGGCATCAAAAAGGGTGGCGCTCGCCTGCAGTGGGGCGATCAGCGTCCCGTGCGCAGGCGTGGGTTGGGCTGTAGTCCCTTGATCAGGCGCATGAAATCATCCTGCCGGATGATCCGTTCGAACTGGAATCCCGCGCGTTCCCCGTCATTCCAGACAAGAAACGCTTCGATCCGTCCGATGTGCTGGAGGCGAATGGTGATGCGCTCCCCACGGCCCAGCTCGGTCGCGCCCCTGATCATGAAGCCCGTGGTCGACAGGTTGGCGATGTTCATCATTACGTCGCCCAGGACGCGATGCTCGGCGATGACCGGCAGGTTTACCGGGTGGCGCGCTGCATGGCGCTGGTCGGTAACGGAAAGCTGGGCGCCGCCGGACATCATTGCTCCTTGCCGAATGGGGTCTTGGAGGCGTTTTGATCCGAAATGGCTTATATTTCGTAAAGTTGCGGCAACGGACTGCCGGGCAGGTGACGGAGCCCGGCAGGAATTTTCCGTTAAGCAGACCTCAGGATGCCGTGCTTCTTCTTGCCCGAAGAAACGCGGATTTCCTTGCCTTCCAGCACGATACGATAGGCTTCGTCGGTCACCGCGGAGCCATCGACGCGCGCGCCGCCGCCAGCGACCAGCCGCTTGGCCTCGCCCCGGCTTGCCGCGAATCCTAGTCCGATCAGCGCATCGACAATGGAGATATCCGCTTCCGCAATGTCGAGCGTAGGCAGATCCTGCCCCAGTCCGCCGCCGGCGAAAGTGGTCGAGGCGGTGGCCTCGGCCGTCTTCGCAGCGTCCTCGCCCCGCACCAGCTTGGTCACTTCGTTGGCCAGCACCACCTTGGCGGCGTTGATCTCGCTGCCTTCGAGCGATTCGAGCCGGGCGATCTCGTCCAGCGGCAGGTCGGTGAACAAGCGCAGGAACTTGCCCACGTCGCGGTCGTCGGTGTTGCGCCAGTATTGCCAGAAATCATAGGCGGGCAGCGCATCTTCGTTGAGCCAGACGGCGCCAGCGGCGCTCTTGCCCATCTTCTTGCCATCGGCCGTGGTCAGCAGCGGAGTGGTCAGGCCGAACACCTCGACCCCGTCCTTGCGCCGGGTCAGTTCGATCCCGTTGATGATGTTGCCCCACTGGTCGGAGCCGCCCATCTGCAAGCGGACCGCCGCCGTCTTGCACAAATGGCGGAAGTCGTAGCCCTGCAGGATCATGTAGTTGAATTCGAGGAAGGTCATCGGCTGTTCGCGTTCCAGCCGCAGCTTCACCGAATCGAAGGTGAGCATCCGGTTGACCGTGAAATGCGTGCCGACTTCCTGAAGCAGCTCGATGTAGCCCAGCTTGCCCAGCCAGTCGTGGTTGTTGACCATCACCGCGTCGGTCGGGCCGTCGCCGAAGGTCAGCAGGCGTGAGAACACCGTGCGGATCGAGGCGATGTTGTCCTCGATCGTCTGGTCCGAAAGCATCTTGCGGCTCTCGTCGCGGCCCGTGGGGTCACCGATCCGGGTGGTACCGCCACCCATCAGCACGACCGGCTTGTGCCCGGCCTGCTGGAGGCGGCGCAGCATCATGATCTGGACGAGGCTGCCGACGTGCAGCGATGGCGCGGTCGCGTCGAAGCCGATATAACCCGGCACCACGCTCTCGTTCGCCAGCTTGTCGAGCCCTTCGGCGTCGGTCAGCTGGTGGATGTAACCACGCTCTTCGAGCAGGCGGAGCAGAGTGGACGTATATTCGGTCATAGCGCGGCGGCGCGTAGCACGGAGAATGGCGCTTGGAAACGTTCGAGCTTGCGGCCCATCCGGCACATCCGCCGCTGGCCGTGCGCGGCGTGGCGGCGCGGATCATCGGGGTGGATGCGCACTGGATGACGGTCCGCTGGCGTGTGGAAGGCGCGGCGCGGCTGGTGGTGCCGCCGTTCGCCGGAAAGGCGCGGGCGGACGGTTTGTGGCAGGCGACCTGCTTCGAGTTGTTCGTCAAGCCAGGGCACGGCGACAGCTATACCGAGTTCAACTTCTCACCGTCCGAGCAGTGGGCCGCTTATGATTTCGCCGGATACCGCGAGGGCATGGCCGAGCGCCCCATGCCGCGCCAGCCCGTCTGCACGCCCCGGCGCGGGCGCGATGTGCTGATCTTTGACGCCGCCGTGCCGGTGGGCGCGCTGCCCGCGTTGCCGTGGCGTTATGGGCTGACGGCAGTGATCGTGGAGGAGGGCGGACATACGTCGTACTGGGCCATCGCGCACCGACCCGAGCGGCCCGACTTCCATGACGAGGCTTGCTTCGCCGCGCGCCTTCCGGCACCGGATGGGCCATGAAATTCGGTATCGATCGCCTGCTGGCGGACCCCAATCTTCGCGCGCCGCTGGCCGGCAAGCGGGTCGCTCTCGTCGCCCATCCGGCCTCCGTCACGGAAGGGCTTGTCCATTCGCTTGACGCGCTGGCGGCCTGTCCGGACATCGCGCTTTCCGCCGCGTTCGGCCCCCAGCACGGGCTGAAGGGGGACAAGCAGGACAACATGGTGGAGACCGAGGACTTCATCGATCCCGCGCTCGGCATTCCGGTGTTCAGCCTTTATGGCGAAGTGCGCCGGCCAAGCGCGCGGATGATGGACAGTGCCGACGTGTTCCTGTTCGATCTGCAGGATCTCGGTTGCCGCATCTACACTTTCGTCACCACGCTGCTTTACCTGCTGGAAGCGGCGGGCGGCACCGGCAAGGCGGTGTGGGTGCTCGACCGGCCGAACCCGGCAGGGCGCCCGGTGGAGGGCACGACGCTGCTGCCCGGCTGGGAAAGCTTCGTAGGCGCCGGGCCGATGCCAATGCGCCACGGCCTGACGCTGGGTGAAATGGGCGCGTGGTTCGTGGACCACTTCAATCTCGACGTCGATTACCGCGTGGTCGCGATGGAGGGCTGGCAGCCTGAGTCCGGACCGGGTTTCGGTTGGCCCGAGAGCCGGATCTGGATCAACCCGTCCCCCAATGCCGCCAGCCTCAACATGGCCCGCGCCTATGCAGGGACGGTGATGATCGAGGGCGCCACGCTGTCCGAAGGGCGCGGCACCACGCGGCCGCTCGAAGTGCTGTTCGGCGCGCCCGACGTGGATGCGAACGCGGTGCTGGCCGAGATGAAGCGGTTCGCGCCGCAGTGGCTGGCGGGCTGCGCGATCCGCGAATGCTGGTTCGAGCCGACGTTCCACAAGCACGCCAAGACGCTGTGCAGCGCGCTGATGGTCCATGCCGAGGGCGGCTTTTACGACCACCATGCCTTCCGGCCGTGGCGGCTTCAGGCGTTGGCGTTCAAGGCCATCCGTCGGCTTTATCCAGATTACCCGATCTGGCGCGATTTCCCTTACGAGTATGTGTTCGACAAGCTCGCGATCGACGTGATCAATGGCGGCACCGCGCTGCGCGAATGGGTGGACGATGCCGGCTCGGTCCCTGCGGACCTCGACGCGATTGCAGGGCCAGACGAAGCCCGCTGGCTCGAAACGCGGAAGCCCTATCTGCTGTATTGAGCGATTGCCGGCGGGCGGCTGCGGTGTGCCAATACGGCAGCGGTAACGTTGCAAAGGCACGTCCAATGCGAGTCGGGGCGTCGTCGGTTCGCCCCGGAATGGCGGCAGTCAGGCTTTTTGATGCGATCCGTTCATGGCACGTATCAGGCTGTGTGCGGGACCGCTCACATCTGTTCGTCGCATACTATGCTCGAACTGACTGCCCGGCCGATCCCCCTGCGGCGCATGTTCATCTGCGAGCAAGGTCAACCTGAACACCCGGGGAGCGGATTTCTTTTATGAGGGATAGCTAAATGGGTGTCGTTTCCAAGAAGTCGGGGGTTCTCGCCCTGATTGCCGCGCCGGTCGTGCTGGCATCGGGCAGTGTCTTCGCGCAGCCGCAGGACCCTTCGCAGAGCCGGATCACAGTTAATGGCGTGGTTCCGGCCCAGGCGGCGGAAGCAGCCACGCTGACTGCCGGCCCCGAGATCAAGGGCAACATTTCGGCCCGCAGTGGCGACCGGATTCAGGTCACCGCTGCCGATGGCACCAACACGATCATCGCGGTCAACGACGCGACGCGGATCAAGGCCAGTTCGGGTCTCTTCAGCAAGAAGGGCAAGCTTGACCGCGGATCGCTGCTCAACGGGCTGCCGGTGACCGTCAAGACGATGCAAGCGGGTGAAGGCCTGGTGGCCAGCCAGATCACCTTCCGCAACAACGACCTGAAGACCGCAGCCATGATCCGGACGGGCACGGCGCAGGGCTTCGCGGAACAGACGGCGGCAACCGAAGCGCTGCGTGGCCGCATGGGCGACATCGACAAGTACAACGTGAAGAACACGACGAACGTCTATTTCGACACCGGCAAGTCGGCTCTGTCCGCCCAGGCCAAGACGGAACTGTGCAGTGCTGCGGCCCAGGCGGAAAGCATGGACAACGCGCTGATCCTCGTGGTCGGCTATACAGATTCCACCGGCAGCGAAGAATACAACCAGCAGCTCAGCGACAAGCGCGCTGGAAGCGTCATCAACTATCTGCAGCAGGCTTGCCACTGGAAGCCCTATCGTATGCTCACCCCCACGGGCATGGCGGAAGCGGACCCTGCTGCGAGCAACGACACGTACGAAGGCAAGGCGCAGAACCGCCGCGTTGCGGTGAATGTCCTGGTGAGCAAGGGCCTGGACGGTATCTGACCTGGCAAGGGCCGGTTTGTATTTCCCCGCAGGCTTCGCGCTGCGGGGAACGGGCCGACCGGCCCTTACCGACGGCGCTGTTGGCGAGGATTGCCAAGGGATGTGCGCGGATAGGCGCCGTTCCGCGCTGCTCCAGCGGTGATGTCGCAGTTATTGCTTTGACCGGCAGGTTCCACGCCGCAGCCGGGGGCCAAGGCCGTCAATCCGGGAACGCGACATTGCGCCCCGAAAAGTACCAACCTTGCCATCCTCGCGCGGTTTGGCGGCCTCGCCTCAGTGCTTCTTGCGTGTGAGTTCGCGCATGGCAGCGTCGAGGCCATCTAGCGTCAGCGGGAACATCGAGCCATTCAACAGGTCGCGGATCATCTTGGTGGACTGTGAATAGGTCCACTGCTTTTCCGGTACGGGGTTGAGCCAGACCGTGGCGGGATAGGTCTGGGCCACGCGCTGAAGCCAGACGGCGCCGGCTTCCTCGTTGAAATGTTCGACGCTGCCGCCGGGGTGGCTGATCTCGTAGGGGCTCATCGCGGCATCGCCGACGAACACGATCTTGTAGTCGTGGCCGTACTTGTGCAGCAGATCCCACGTCTTGGTGCGATCGGACCAGCGGCGCTTGTTGTCCTTCCACACGCCTTCGTAGAGGCAGTTGTGGAAATAGAAGAACTCCATGTTCTTGAACTCGGCCGTGGCCGCGCTGAACAGCTCCTCGACCAGCCGGATGAACGGATCCATCGAGCCGCCGACATCGAGGAGCAGCAGCAGTTTCACGGCGTTGCGCTTTTCAGGGCGCATCCGGATGTCGAGCCAGCCCTGCTTGGCGGTGCCTTCGATCGTGCCGTCGAGATCGAGTTCGTCGGCGTTGCCTTCACGCGCGAAGCGGCGCAGGCGGCGCAGCGCCACCTTGATGTTGCGCGTGCCCAGCTCGCGGGTGCTGTCGAGGTTCTGGAATTCGCGTTTTTCCCAGACCTTGATCGCGCGCCCGTGCTTGCTTTCGCCGCCGATGCGCACGCCCTCGGGGTTGTAGCCGGCGTTGCCGAACGGGCTGGTGCCGCCGGTGCCGATCCACTTGTTGCCGCCCTGGTGGCGCTTTTCCTGCTCCTCCAGCCGCTGCTTGAGCGTCTCCATGATCTCCTCCCAGGAGCCCATGGCCTTGATCTTTTCCATTTCCTCTTCGGTGAGGAACTTCTCGGCAACGGCCTTGAGCCAGTCCTCGGGAATGTCGACCGGGCGCTGGCCGTAGTCGGTAAGGATGCCCTTGAACACCTTGTTGAAGACCTGGTCGAAGCGGTCGAGCAGACCCTCGTCCTTCACGAACGTGGCGCGGGACAGGTAATAGAAGGCTTCGGGCGTCTGCTCGATCACGTCCTTGTCGAGCGCTTCGAGCAGCACGAGGTGCTCCTTGAAGCTGGCCGGAATACCGGCGGCGCGCAGTTCGTCGACGAAGTTGAAGAACATGGGTCAGGTCCCTGAAGGGGAAGGGGGCGGCGCGGGCGGCTGCCGGGGCCAGGATTCGAGCGCCGGGTCGATCACGGCCCATTCCGGTGCGTCGTCGGTCCAGATCGCGACCTGCGGACGAAGCCCGTGGCCCACATCGAGTGCGCCGAAGCGCACCGTCTTGAGCTGCGGGCGCGCCGAGCTTTGCGCGTAGATCTGCGTGCCGCACGCGGGGCAGAAGTGGAAGGTGAGCGTGTTGCCGCTCGCCGCCCGCCAGCTGCCGTGGGCAAGCGTGCCGTTCAATTCCACCGCAGCGGCCGGAAAGATGGCGTTCTGCGTGGGGCCGCCTGCGGCGATCTGCTGGCACTGGCGGCACCAGCACTGGCGCGTTGCGGCCGGTTCGGCGGAAATCGCCAGCGTGACCGCGCCGCAGGCGCATCGCCCGGTGTAAGGTGCGGTCATTCTGGCGGCTCCTTCCGTTTCGATCAGCTCGGACGGCGCGACATGAATGCCAGCCGTTCGAACAGCATGATATCCTGCTCGTTCTTGAGCAAGGCCCCATGCAGCGGCGGAATCGCCTTGGTCGGGTCGCGGTTCTGCAGGACGTCGAGGGGCATGTCCTCGTTCAGCAGCAGCTTGAGCCAGTCGAGCAGTTCGCTGGTGCTGGGCTTCTTCTTGAGACCGGGCACTTCGCGCACTTCGTAGAAGACTTCCATCGCCTTCGCGACGAGCGTCTTCTGGATGCCGGGGAAGTGGACGTCGATGATCGCCTGCATCGTGTCGCGGTCGGGGAACTTGATGTAGTGGAAGAAGCAGCGGCGCAGGAATGCGTCGGGCAGTTCCTTCTCGTTGTTCGAGGTGATGACCACGATCGGCCGTTCCTTGGCCTCGATCCGCTCCTGCGTCTCGTAGACGTCGAAGCTCATGCGGTCGAGTTCCTGAAGAAGGTCGTTCGGGAACTCGATGTCGGCCTTGTCGATCTCGTCGATCAGCAGCACGGGCAGCTTCGGCGCGGTGAAGGCTTCCCACAGCTTGCCCTTCTTGATGTAGTTGCGGATGTCGTGCACCCGCTCTTCACCCAGCTGGCCATCGCGCAGGCGGGCCACGGCGTCGTATTCGTAGAGACCCTGCTGCGCCTTGGTGGTCGACTTGATATTCCATTCGATCAGCGGTGCGCCGACGGCCTTGGAGATTTCATGCGCCAGCACGGTCTTGCCGGTGCCGGGTTCGCCCTTGACCAGCAACGGGCGGCGCAGCAGCACCGCGGCGTTGACCGCGACCTTGAGATCGTCGGTGGCGACATAATTCTGAGTGCCTTCGAAGCGCATCGGCTGCCCCTTGTGAGTCTTGTCTCTGACCGGATTATTAATCGATTGGTTAAACGATAGCAGCCGCGTGGCCGCTGGCAAGTCTCTCTTGCGCGTCATGCACCGACCATTGTCCTGTCACAAAGGCGGGGGTAGGCACGCGGGCGATGGAACCCTCTCAGCTGCCGGCATCCCCTTCGCGTTATGGCGCTTCCCCGCGCAACCGGCCGGTGTCGCTTGCGCTGGCGGTGGCGATCACCCTGCTGCTGGCGCTCATCGTCGTGCGGATGGGCGACTATACCGAATTCGGTGCGCCTGGGCGCGGGCATCTGGTGGCGATCAGCTTGTCGAAGGGCGCGGGCGAGGAGGCGAAGGCCAGCCGCGCGCCGCAGAAGCAGGACGCAGCGCACGACACCGCCCGGGCGACGCGGGCAGTGCCGCACGTACAGCCGCCGCGAATCGTCATTCCGACGCCGCATGCGACGCTGCCGCCCGATTTCGTGGTGATGAGCCGCAAGGACTTCGCCTCGAACGATATCGGACGTATCGCGCCGGCGCAGGGATCGGCGGGGCAGGGCGGCGCGGATCGCGGCGGCGGCGCGGCGGGCGGCGTAGGTGAGGGGCCGGGCGGTGCGACGCTCTATGCCGCGCAATGGTACCGCGAGCCGAACAATGCCGAGATCGGGCCTTATCTGCCCACCTTCCGCGAGCCGGGATCGTGGGCGATGATCGCCTGCCGCACGATTCAGGCTTATCATGTGGAGGACTGCCGCGAGATGGACGAATCGCCGCGCGGATCGGGATTGGCTCGTGCGCTGCGGCTGGCCTCGTGGCAGTTTCTCGTTCGCCCGCCGCGCATCGACGGCAAGCCGCAGCTTGGCACTTGGGTGAAGATCCGCTTCGATTTCAACAAGGCGAAGGGCGAGGACGCCGGCTAACGCCGGCGCAAAAACCGGGCGCTCAGACGGGCGCGAAGCGGTTCGTCCCACAGCTTGAGGCCGGCCCAGCCGAGCGCGACCAGCGCGAATGGCAGGGTCAGGGCGCCGACAAGAATGCCCGTATCGCTCGGCTTTCCGAAGATCGCATAGTCCGCGAACTTGTAGATGAACGGGTAGTGCAGGATGTAGAGCGGATAGGAGAGCCGGCCGAGCGTGCGCGCGGCGGATAGCGTGCGCGGTCCGACTGACGAATGCGCGCCGAGCAACACGATCGCGGGGAACAGTGCGATCACCAGCGCTGCATCAAGCGCGCCATTCGCCATTGCGTTCTTGCCCGCACCGGCCACGGGCAGTGCCAGTGCAGCGGTCATCACCAGCGCGAGCGGGACGAGGCCGACGCGCCACCTGGGCAGGGCGGGCAGCGCGCGGTGGAGCCACAGCCCGAAGATGAAGGGGAACGCGAGGCGGACGAAGGCCATCGCCCAGGTGTCCCAGCCGAAGCCCAGCGAGAGCGTGCCGTGCCGTGTCGCCGCCCACGCGAGGAGAACGCCCGCCACGGCTGCCAGCATGAGCAACGCCGCGTTGCCAAGGCGGCGCAGCACGAGCGCATAGGCGAGGTTGCCTACATATTCCTGGAACAGCGTCCAGGTGGGGCCGTCGAGCGAATGGGTGTCGGTCCAGCGGCCCGGCAGCGTGGGATAGGGCAGCACCAGCAGCGCGAGCGCGACTGTCGTTGCGGCCTGCACGGGGCTGACGTGCCAGTCCGGCCCGCGCCACGGACCGAGGAAATAGGCGGCCGCGCCGATAACGGTCGCCAGAACGACCAGCGGATGCAACCGGATCAGGCGCCGCAGTGCGAATTCGCGCAAAGTCATGCCCTGCGCCCAGCGACGGTCATAGGCGTAGGACACGACGAAGCCCGAGAGGCAGAAGAAGAAATCGACCGCCAGCGCGCCGTGCGGCAGCAGGTTCCTTGTCGGATCCCCCATCGCAAGGATTTCGCTGACGTGGAACACCAGCACGAGCAGCGCCGCCACGCCGCGCAATCCGTCGAGCACTTCGAAGTGTGGTCTTTCCTGCATCCCGGTCCCGCCCCTATTTTTTGACAGCGTTAGACAAAATGGTCCGGTGCGCAAGGGGGAGCCGGGTGGGCGTTGGGGCGTTGAGCGGGAAAGGAGATTGCCGTCATGGCCAAGGCGTTCAAGTTGCCGAAGAAGATCAACGGGTTCCGTTTGCCCAAGGGCGCGCGCAAGGAAGCGAACAAAGTGCTGGGCCGGCTTCAGGGAGAGGACCTTGAAGCGTTGATCGTTGCGGTGCTGGCGGCAGCGGTGATGCATTTCGCCCAGCGCGGCAAAGCCGGGGGCGAGCCGCTATCGCGGCGTTTGGTGATCGCGGTGGGCAGCCACCTGAAGCACTAGTCGCTCAGGCGTCGATCAGTTCGGGGTCGATTTCGCTGGCTCGGTTCTGGATGAACATGAAACGCTGGGCAGGATCACGGCCCATCAGGCGGTCCACCAGATCCTTCACTGCCGCGCGGCCTTCGTATTCGGGCGGCAGGGTGATGCGGATCAGACCCCGGGTGGCGGGCGACATCGTGGTTTCGCGCAGCTGCGCAGGGTTCATTTCGCCGAGGCCCTTGAAGCGCGAGACCTCGACTTTCTTGTTCTTGAACTTGGTGGCTTCCAGTTCGGCGCGGTGCGCGTCGTCGCGGGCATAGGCGGAGGTGCTGCCCGAGGTGAGGCGATAGAGCGGCGGCTGGGCTAGGTAGATGTGTCCGCGCCGGACGATGTCGGGCATTTCCTGGAAGAAGAAGGTCATCAGCAGCGTGGCGATGTGCGCGCCGTCGACATCGGCGTCGGTCATGATGATGATGCGGTCGTAACGGAGCGCGTCAGCGTTGCATTCCTTGCGCATGCCGCAACCGAGGGCGAGCGCAAGATCGGCGATTTCGGAATTGGCCCGAATCTTGTCCGCCGTGGCGCTGGCGACATTGAGGATCTTGCCGCGGATGGGCAGGATCGCCTGCGTCTTGCGATCACGCGCCTGCTTGGCGCTGCCGCCTGCGCTGTCGCCTTCGACGATGAACAGTTCGGTTTCACCGCTGCCTTCGCCCGAACAGTCGGTGAGCTTGCCCGGCAGGCGCAGCTTGCGCGCGTTGGTGGCGGTCTTGCGCTTGACCTCGCGCTCGGCCTTGCGGCGCAGACGATCGTCCATGCGTTCCATCACCGCGCCCAGCAGAGCGCGCCCGCGCTCCATGTTGTCGGTGAGGAAATGGTCGAAGTGATCGCGCACCGCGTTTTCGACGAGGCGCGCGGCCTCCGGGCTGGTGAGGCGGTCCTTGGTCTGGCTCTGGAACTGGGGGTCGCGGACGAAGACCGAGAGCATTACCTCGCTGCCCGTGATCATGTCCTCGGGCGCGATGTCCTTGGCCTTCTTCTGGCCGACGAGTTCGCCGAAAGCGCGGATGCCCTTGGTCAGCGCTGCGCGCAGACCTTGTTCGTGGGTGCCGCCATCGGGCGTGGGAATGGTGTTGCAGTACCAGCTGTAGGACCCGTCGGACCACAGCGGCCAGGCGATGGCCCATTCGACGCGGCCCATTTCCTCTCCGCCCGGGCCGAGCGGGAAGTCCTGCCGCCCGGCGAACGGCACGCTGGTGACGCATTCGCGACCCGCCACCTGCTCGGCGAGGTGATCGGCAAGGCCGCCGGGGAACTGGAACACGGCTTCCGCGGGCACGTCGTCGCTGGCGAGACTGGGCGCGCACTTCCAGCGGATCTCCACCCCGGCGAAAAGGTAAGCTTTCGAGCGGACGAGGCGGAACAGGCGCGCGGGTTTGAACCTGGCGTCGGCACCGAAGATTTCGGCATCGGGGACGAACGTGACCTGCGTGCCGCGCCGGTTGGGCGCATTGCCGATTTTCTGCAGCGGCCCGGTGGGAAGCCCGCGCGAGAATTCCTGCGCGTAAAGTTCCTTGTTGCGGGCGACTTCGATGCGGGTGAGCGTGGACAGCGCGTTGACCACCGAGACCCCGACGCCGTGGAGTCCGCCCGAGGTGGCATAGGCCTTGCCCGAGAACTTGCCGCCAGAGTGCAGCGTGGTGAGGATCACCTCGAGCGCGGACTTGCCCGGATATTTGGGGTGTTCGTCGACCGGGATGCCGCGGCCGTTGTCGCTGATCGTCAGCCGGCCGGCGCTGCCGGGCTCTTCCTCGAGCAGGACTTCGATGCGGTTGGCGTGGCCGGCCACGGCCTCGTCCATCGCATTGTCGAGCACTTCGGCGGCGAGGTGGTGCAGCGCGCGTTCGTCGGTGCCGCCGATGTACATGCCCGGGCGACGACGGACCGGTTCGAGCCCTTCGAGGACTTCGATCGCGGAGCCATCGTAGCTTTCGGCAGGATTGCTGGCGGGCAGCTTGTCGAACAGGTCATCGGACATGGGAACGGGTATAGAACACGGACGAATCCGCACGCAAGCACGCAGGCGTGCTTATCCGCGTCCTTTTGGCGGCTGGGTGCCCTTCAGAAGCGTGCTGGCGCCGGGCTGACGGTGGTGAAGGTGCCGCCCGACACTTCGCGCACTTCCATCGCGCGTTCGGCGGCGCCGAACTGGTTGAAGCGGAACACCCCGTCGAGCCCGATGAAGCCCTGCGGATCGTAGAGCTTGCCGGTCGGGAACAGCGTGCCGGGCTTCCAGTTCCGCGCGACATTGAGCGTCAGTAGCACGGAATCGTAGCCGAGCGTGGCCAGCCGTGCGGGCGTGGCGCCAAAGCGCTTCCGATAGGACTGTTCGAATTGGCCGAACCGCCTGTCGGACACGGCGGCGAACCATGCGCCCTTCATCGCCGGGCTTTTGGCGATGGCTGCTTCGCCGCTCCACAACTCGGTACCGAGCAGGCGGGTGCCGCCCGCCTGCGGTGCGGCCTGGAGCGCGATGCGCGCGCCGTCCGCGATCAGCAGCGCATCGACCGGCCCCTTGGCCTTGACCCGGCGCACCGCGCTGGCGACCGAGGTGTTGGCGCGCTCGTAGGTCTCGACGCCGGTGACGGTCATGCCTTCGCGGCGGGCGACGTCCGCCAGTGCCGTGGTGACGCGCTGGCCGTAGACGCCGCTGGGTATGATTGCGCCGACGCGCGAGACCCCGTGTGCCTTGGCATAGCCGAGCACGCGCGCGACCGACTGTCCCGGCACCTGGCCCAGCACGAACACGTCGCGGTCGGCCACGCCGACATCGTTGGAATAGGTGATCATCGGCACGTGCGCGGACCGCGCGACCGATGCCACGGCGACCACGTCGTCCGACAGAAGTGGGCCGAGGATCAGACGGTTGCCGTCGGCCACGGCCTTGCCAGCCGCATTGGCGGCGCCGGTGGCGGTATCATAGGTGGTGATGCGGATGGTCTGCGCGTTGGTATCGAGCAGCGCCATGGTGGTGGCATTGGCGATGGCCTGCCCGACAGCGGCGTTGGGGCCGCTCATCGGCACCAGCAGTGCGACGCGGTGGCGGTCGGCATCGGTGGGCAGGACGTTGGAATCGGGCGCGGCTTCGCTGGGGGCGGGGGCGGGGCCGGCGGGGCCGCCCTTGGGGATCACGGTACAGCCGGCAAGCAACGCCAGCGTGGTCGCCACGGCGACGCGCCGGGTGATGCCGCCTGCCTGCCAGAGATTGCCCTTCATCATGCTCTTGCCGCTCCCCGAGACCCGGTCCATTGGGAGGCGCATGGACACGCCTTCGCTTGAACCCGGCCTCTATATTGTTGCCACGCCGATTGGCAATCTTGGCGACCTGACGCGCAGGGCCGTCGAAGTGCTTTCGGCGTGTGCGGTGATAGCGTGCGAGGATACGCGCGTCACTGGCAAGTTGTTGAATCATATCGGCATAAAACGACCGATGCGGCGTTATGACGATCATGCCAGCGATGAGGCACGCGAGAAGCTGCTCGCCGAAATGTGCGAAAAGCCGGTCGCTTTGGTTTCGGATGCGGGCACGCCGCTGATTTCGGACCCCGGCTACAAGCTGGTGCGGACCGCACGTGATCGCGGCATTCCCGTCACCAGCCTGCCCGGACCGAGCGCGCTGGTGACCGCGCTGACGCTGGCAGGGCTACCAACCGACCGCTTCATGTTCGCGGGCTTCCTGCCATCGAAGGACAAGGCGCGCGGCGATGCGCTGGCGGGGCTGGCGGCGGTGCCGGTGACGCTGGTGTTTTACGAAACCGGGCCGCGGCTGGTCGACAGCCTGGAGGCGATGGCGCGGATCATGCCGGGGCGCGAAGTGGCCGTGGCGCGCGAGCTGACCAAGCTGCACGAGGAATGCCGCACCGGCACGGCGGAAGAACTGGCCGCGCATTACACGGCGCATCCGCCGCGGGGCGAGATCGTGCTGCTGGCCGGGCCGCCGCCCGCGCCCGGCGCGCCGGACGAAGCCGATGTGGATACCGAGCTGCGCGCGGCGCTGGCGGAAATGCCGCCCTCGCAGGCTGCTGGCAAGGTGGCCAAGGCGCTGGGGCTGGACCGCAAGACGCTTTATGCGCGGGCGATGGAGCTGAAGTGAGCGCCAGCCGGGCCGAAGCCGAGCGCCGGGGTCGGCGCGGTGAGGCTCTGGCGGCGCTATGGCTGCGGCTGACCGGGTGGCGCGTGCTGGCGCGGCGCCAGCGCGTGGGGCCGGGCGAAGTGGATATCGTGGCACGCAAGGGCCGGACGGTGGCCTTCATCGAAGTGAAGTGGCGCGCGAGCGGCGCGGCGCTCGATCTGGCGATCGATGCGCGGCGGCTGCGGCGCGTGGCGCGGGCGGCGGAAGTTCTGGTGCCGCGCTACGTTCGATCGGGAGATGACGTGCGGATCGATGTGATCCTGATTGCGCCAGAGCGCTGGCCGCGCCGGATCGTCAATGCATGGCAACCCGGCGCGTAGGCGAAATGATCAGTGCGGCTTGTGCTCGTCCTTGTGCTCGCCGTCCTTGCCGTGATCGTCCTTGGGGTGTTCGGTCGGGTGCGGCTCGGGATTGGCGACAGCGGCGGCGCTCCAGCCGAGAACGACGGCGGTGCAGGCGATGGCAGTAAGAGCTTTGCGCATGGAAGGTCCCTTTCCGTTAGCGTGCGTCATCGCATTTGCGGCGCGCCTCGCGAAAGTGGTCGCTCTCCCCATAAATCGGCTTTAAAGCGCGGCTCAGAGAAAACACCTGAGGTTGGATAACCTATGACGCTTCGTGTCGCGGTTCAGATGGACCCGCTCCAGTCGATCAAGATCGCCGGAGATTCGAGTTTTGCGCTGATGCTTTCGGCTCAGGCGCGCGGGCACGAGCTTTACTATTACGACGTGAAGTCGCTGGCGTGGAAGGCTGGCCGTGTCACCGCCGAAGGCGCGCCGGTGACGGTGCAGCGCGTGGAAGGCGATCATTACCGCATGGGCGAGGTGCGCAAAATCGATCTCGGTAGCGACATGGACGTGGTGCTGATGCGCCAGGACCCGCCGTTCGACCTGGGCTATATCACCGGCACCCACCTGCTGGAGCGGCTGGAGGGCGAGACGCTGGTGGTCAACGACCCGCGCTCTGTCCGCAACGCGCCCGAGAAGGTTTACGTCCTCGACTACGCGCGGTTCATGCCGCCCACGCTGATCACGCGCTCGGCCGCCGATGTGCGGGCCTTCCAGCACGAACTGGGCGAGACAGCGGTGGTGGTGAAGCCGCTGCACGGCAACGGCGGCAAGGCGGTGTTCAAGGTGGAAGCCGATGGCGGTAACCTTTCCGCGCTGGCCGAGCTGTTCGGGCAGGTGTGGCCCGAGCCGTTCATGGTCCAGCCGTTCCTTCCCGAAGTGGCCGAGGGCGACAAGCGCATCGTGCTGGTGGACGGCGTGGTCGCGGGCGCGATCAACCGCAAGCCGGGCGAGGGCGAGTTCCGCTCCAACCTCGCGGTCGGCGGTTATGCCGAAAAGTGCGACCTGACCGCGCGCGAGCAGGAAATCTGCGAAGTGCTGGGGCCTGAGCTGAAGAAGCGCGGGTTGATCTTCGTTGGCATCGACGTGATCGGCGGCAAGTGGCTGACCGAGATCAACGTGACCAGCCCGACGGGCATCGTGGCGATCGACAAGTTCAACGGCACCGATACGCCGGGCATGATCTGGGATGCGATCGACGCCCGGCTTTGATGCTTTTCCCCCTCCTCTGAAGGGGGCTTCAGGAGCCGGTCTCCTCTTTCAGCGTTGCCCATGA
This sequence comes from Novosphingobium sp. KCTC 2891, assembly GCF_025938155.1. Lineage (GTDB taxonomy): Bacteria > Pseudomonadota > Alphaproteobacteria > Sphingomonadales > Sphingomonadaceae > Novosphingobium. The sequence continues at coordinate 724,223 of NZ_JAPCZG010000001.1, forward strand.
CATGAACGACTGGATTATCCACCTCATCGAGGGCGGCGGCTATTGGGGCATCGGCTTCCTGATGCTGCTCGAGAACGTGTTCCCGCCGATACCTTCGGAACTCATCATGGGTATCGGCGGCATCGCCGTGGCGCACGGGCGGATGGACGTGGCGCCGCTGATGATCTTCGGCACGATCGGGTCGACGCTGGGCAACTACGCTTGGTTCCTGCTGGGGCGGGCGCTGGGCTACCAGCGGCTCAAGCCGTTCGTCGATCGCTTCGGGCGGTGGCTGACGCTGGACTGGCAAGACGTGGCGAAGCTGGTGGTGTTCTTCCAGAAGCATGGCCAATGGGTGGTGTTCGTCATGCGCTTCTCGCCGCTGATGCGCACGATGATCTCGCTGCCGGCGGGGCTGGCGGAGATGGGGCACGTGCGCTTCCTGGTTTTCACGCTGGCGGGCGCGGCGGTGTGGAACGCGATCCTGGTCTGGGCCGGATGGCACCTTGGCAACAACTTCGGCCACCTGGAAAAATACACCGGACCGGTAGCGCTGGCGGGCATGGCGCTGATTGGCGTGCTTTACGTATGGCGCATCGTGCGGTGGAAACCGCGCGCGGAGTGAGGCTTTTTGCGGGGTGCCAATAAAAAAGCCCCCGCCGAGGCAGGGGCTTTCTTGTCCGGTCATCCCGAAGCGATCAGGCGTCCTTTGCCAGCCATTCTTCCAGATACTTGATGGTGTAGCCGCCATCGAGGAAGGTGGGGTCGGTCAGCAGGCGCTGGTGCAGCGGGATCGAGGTCTTGACCCCGTCGATCACCATTTCTTCCAGCGCGCGCTTCAGGCGCATGATGCAGCCTTCGCGGGTGCGGCCGTAGACGATCAGCTTGGCGATCATCGAATCGTAGTAAGGCGGGATCTTGTAGCCGGCATAAAGCCCGCTATCGACGCGCACGTGCATGCCGCCGGCCGCGTGGTAGCTCTTCACAAGACCCGGCGAGGGGGCGAAAGTGAAGGGATCTTCCGCGTTGATGCGGCATTCGATGGCGTGGCCCTTGAATTCGATCTCGTCCTGCCGGACCGAGAGCGCCTTGCCATCGGCGATGCGGATCTGTTCGCGCACCAGATCGACGCCGGTGATGGCCTCGGTCACCGGGTGTTCAACCTGGAGCCGGGTGTTCATCTCGATGAAGTAGAACTCGCCGTTTTCCCAAAGGAACTCGATCGTGCCCGCGCCGCGATAGCCCATGTCGGCCATGGCATTGGCGACGATGCCGCCCATGCGGTCGCGCTCTTCGGCCGAGATGACCGGCGAGGGCGCTTCTTCGAGCACCTTCTGGTGGCGGCGTTGCAGCGAGCAATCGCGCTCGCCGAGGTGGATCGCGTTGCCGTTGCCGTCACCGAAGATCTGGAATTCGATGTGGCGCGGGTTGCCGAGATACTTCTCGAGATAGACCGTGGCATCGCCGAAGGCGGCCTTGGCTTCCGAGCCGGCCTGCTGGATCAGCGTTTCCAGCTCGTCCGGGCCGTTGCACACCTTCATGCCGCGGCCGCCGCCGCCCGATGCGGCCTTGATGATCACCGGATAGCCGATTTCCTCGGCAATGCGACGCGCTTCCTCGATTTCCGAGACCGCACCGTCAGAACCGGGAACCAGCGGCAGGCCAAGTGCGCCGGCAGTGCGCTTGGCTTCCACCTTGTCGCCCATGGTGCGGATGTGTTCGGGCTTGGGGCCGATCCAGGTGATGCCGTGGGCTTCGACGATCTCGGCGAACTGGGCGTTTTCCGAGAGGAAGCCGTAGCCGGGATGGATCGCGTCGGCGCCGGTGATTTCCGCCGCCGAGATGATTGCCGCCACGTTGAGGTAGCTGTCCTTCGCCGCCGGCGGGCCGATGCACACCGCCTGGTTGGCGAGCCGCACGTGCATGGCATCGGCATCGGCGGTGGAGTGAACCGCCACCGTCTCGATGCCCATTTCATGCGCAGCGCGGTGAATGCGCAGCGCGATTTCGCCGCGGTTGGCGATCAGCAGGCGCTTGATGGCCATCCGGTGCCCCTCAGCCGATCACGATCAGCGGCTGGTCGTATTCGACCGGCTGCGCGTTTTCGACGAGGACCGCCTTGACCGTGCCGGCGTTGGGCGCGGTGATAGCGTTCATCACCTTCATCGCTTCGACGATCAGCAGGGTTTCGCCCGCCTTGACCGTCTGGCCGACGCTGACGAACGATGCCGCGCCCGGTTCCGGGCACAGATAGACGGTGCCGACCATCGGCGACTTGACCGCGCCGGCGTGATCGTCGGCAGGGGCAACAGGCGCGGCAGCGGCCGCGACCGGCGCCGCAGCGGCGGCAGGCGCAGCAACCGCGACTTGCGCGTAGGGCGCTGCCGTCAGCGTGCGGGCGACGCGGATCTTGCGTTCGCCGTCCTCGACTTCGATTTCGCTCAGGCCCGTATCGGCGAGCAGTTCGGCGAGTTCGCGCACCAGCGCGCTGTCGATCGCCATCATACCGGCCTTATCGCCGCGGTCGTTCCCCATCTGTTATCCTCGCGGGTAGTCAAATTCCAAGTTGCGCGCCATGCCCGCGCCGGGCCTAGCTGGCAAGAGGAACTGCTTCGCGTGCGTGGAAAACTCGCGCTGGAAGGCACGATTCAGAGCCGAGCGGCGGCTTCCAGTGCGAGTAGATAGCTGTTGGCGCCGAAGCCAGCGATCGAACCCTTGGCCGCCATGCCGACATAGGACGTGTGGCGAAACGCCTCACGCGTGTGCGGATTGGAGAGGTGCACTTCGATCACCGGGGTGCGGATTGACTTGATCGCGTCGTGCAGCGCGACCGAGGTGTGGGTGTAGGCTCCGGCGTTGAGCAGGACGGCTTTCGCGCCGGTGCCCTGCGCCTCGTGCATCCAGTCGATCAGATGGCCTTCGTGGTTCGACTGGCGCATGTCGATTTCGAGCCCGAGTTCCTGCGCCCGGTCTTCCAGCAGGCCGGCGATGTCGTCCAGCGTCTGCGTGCCATAAATCTCCGGCTCGCGCAGGCCGAGCAGGTTCAGGTTCGGGCCGTTGAGAACGTAGACGATATTGGACATGGATACCCCGGCAGTTGCTGGGGGCCTGTCTTAGTGCGCCGGCATAACGGCGCAAGGGCGCGCGATCAGGCGCTACCGTCCGGGTTGACCACCGGGGCGGGCGGCGGTGCCACCGGTGCAGAGACCGAATTGTCGTATTGCGGATCGTCCGCGCTCTGGTCGGTCACTTCGTTGACGTCCGGGTCCACTTCGGGCGCCGAGAAGTCATCGTTGGTGACGTAAGGGCTGGGCGCGGCGCGCTGGGCGAAGGCTTCGGCCTGCTTGGCCCGCTTTTCTGCCGCGGCGGCCTTGGCTTCCACTGCGACGAGCCGCTGTTCCAGCGCCTGCACCCGGTCGTCCGAGCCGCAGCCGCCGAGCGGCAGCGCCAGCACGCAAAGCGCGAGGAGAGTGCGGCGCGGAAAGGCGCGGGGCTGAGGGCGGGGATGGCGGTGGCTGTCCATGCTGCCTGTGGCTGTAGCAGGCAAAAGTTACCTGAAGCTAACCAAGGCGGTGCATTTCGCCGAAAGGAACGTGCTTCTCGTGCGGGTCATCAGGCCTCCGTGCCGCGCGCCTTGCCCCACTGCCGCGCCACTGTGTAGCCGACGTATCCTGTACCGAAGAGCGCGTAGAGCGGTTCTGGAAGGCCGGCGAAATAGGCGGTCATCGCCGCTGATATTGCCTGCGCGACGTGGGGCCGCACCGCGCCGATCAGGCCGAGCGGGATCGACCACAGGATCAGCGCATACATCACGTAGAGAAAGGTGGGACGGGCGCGGGTAACGAACGGGTCGCGGGCGTTGGCAGGCGAGGCGGGTGCGTTGCTGATGGGGGGCATGGGGCGTCCTTGGCCGGGGAGCGGAACGCCGAACCAGATAGCCGCAAGCCGCGATGTAGGAAAACGGTTTGCGAAAGCGCGGCAGGAGGCTCGGCCCGTAGTGAGGACCTCGATCCCGGCCCTGCGAAATCAATGTGGCGGACAGCACGCAGCGGCTGATTCGCGCCCATCAGTTCTGTCGCTGTTTTATCGCGTTATCGGTTCGCGAGGATCGATCGGTCGATCTCTGCAATGGAGCGCACGCCGGTGAGCGTCATCGCGACGCGCATCTCGGCCTCGATCAGGCGCAGCATGTGTTCGACCCCGGCCTGCCCGTGCGCGGCGAGCGCGAAGGCCCAGGCGCGTCCGAGCAGAACGCCCTTGGCGCCGAGCGCCAGCATGCGGACCACGTCCAGACCCGAGCGCACGCCGCCATCGGCAAGCACGGTCAGCCGGTCGCCCACCGCATCGACGATGGGCGGTAGCGCTCGCGCCGAAGATAGTACGCCGTCGAGCTGGCGGCCGCCGTGATTGGAAACCACGATGCCGTCGGCGCCGAGCGCGGCGGCCTCTTTCGCGTCCTCAGGATCGAGCAGGCCCTTGATGATCAGCGGTCCCTTCCATTCCGAGCGGATGAAATCGAGATCGCGCCACGCGATCGAACTGTCGAAGTTTTCGCGCATCCACGCGAAGAAGTCCTCGATACCGGTCTTGCCTTCCAGCTTGCGCGCGACGTTGCCGAGCGCGTGGGGGCGGCCCATGACGCCCACGTCCCACGCCCAGTCGGGCTTCATCGCGCCCTGCAGCGTGCGGCGCAGCGCGCCCCTCAGTCCCGCGGCGCCGGCAAGGCCGGAGTGATAGTCGCGGTAACGGCTGCCCGGCACCGGCATGTCGACGGTGAACACCAGCACCGAACACTTCAGCTCGGTCGCCTCTTGCAGCAATTCGCGCACGAAGCCGCGATCGCGCACCATGTAGAGCTGGAACCAGAACGGGCGGCCGGCGGCGCTGGCGACTTCACCCAGCGAGCAGGCGGAGACGGTCGAGAGCGTGAAGGGCACGCCTGCGGTCTCTGCCGCGCGCACCGCCTGGCATTCGCCCCGCCGCGCGTTCATGCCTGCAAGCCCGATGGGGGCGAGCGCGACAGGAAGCGCCTGGCGCTGGCCGAACAGCTCGGTGGAAAGATCGAGGCCGGAGATATCGCGAAGCACGCGCTGGCGCAGTGGGATGTCTTCCAGGTCGCGGATGTTCCGCCGTAGCGTGACTTCGGCGTAGGAGCCGCCGTCGATATATTCGAACAGGAACCGCGGCAGTCGCCTGCGGGCAAGCTCGCGGTAATCGGTAATTGATGCGGCAATCACGCAGGAGCCTCCACGTCGGCCTTTCGGCGGCAACCATCAGATATCGCGATCGATGTCCAGCTGTTGGACGTGGACGAGTCTAATCTCGCGCACGCAGGGTCCAATCGAACTTGGCTTTCCAGTCGATGCGCCGGGCGTATAACGGCCATATCGCGCCTGATTTTTGCCAAGGCTCGCACGGAAGCGGTGAGCACGGTTCACGTGCGAGGCCGCCCGCGTGAGCCAGGGCTGTTGCCGCGCAACGTAGGGGCTCGGCGACGGAATTCTTTGATCATAATTTCAACAAAAACAACGACATCGAAAGTAATCTGCATGACGATTCGCCGGGGCCTTTCGGTCGTAGCCATTCTCGCCAGCTCCACGCTGCTCACCCCGGCCGCCTTTGCAGGACCGGAAAATCAGGTGCCGTCAGCGGAGCCTGCAGCCGCCACGCTCGAACAACAATTCCAGGACCCGCCGATGGATGCGCGCCCGCGCGTGTGGTGGCACTGGATGAACGGCAACGTTTCCAAGGATGGCATCGCCAAGGATCTCGCGTGGATGAAGCGCGTGGGGCTGGGCGGCTTGCAGAACTTCGACGCAGGGCTTTCGACGCCGCAGATCGTGGACAAGCGATTGGTCTACATGACGCCCGAATGGAAGGATGCCTTCCGCTTTGCCGCGAGCGAAGCGGACAGGCTGGGGCTTGAGCTGGCCATCGCGGCCTCGCCCGGCTGGTCCGAAACCGGGGGGCCATGGGTCAAGCCTGAGGACGGTTTGAAAAAGGTGGTGTGGAGCGAGACGCTGCTGGCGGGCGGCAAGGGCTTTTCCGGCAAGCTGCCGCCGCCGCCGCGCGTAACCGGGCCGTTCCAGGATGTGCCCATCGAAGATCCCATCGCGAAGATGTCGGGCGAACTCGCCTTCGCCGCGCCGGAACGCTATGTGGACATTGCGGTGCTGGCGGTGCCCGATCTTGCTGCGGTGGACGGGGTGCCTTCTCTTAGCGGGCCCGACGGCAAGCCGCTTGATGCCGGCCTGCTCGCCGACGATAGCCTGACGACCGGGGTGACGCTGCCGCGCGGCAGCGTGGAGGCGCCGACCTCGCTGGTCGCGCGCTATGCCCGTCCGCAGACAATCCGCGCGGCCACGCTGTTCATCCCCGGCGCCAAGGGCATCTTCTCTGGCGCGACGGTGGAGCCGCTTCTGGAAGCGAGCGACGATGGCAAGTTGTGGCGCAAGGTGGCAAACATTCCTGTCACCGCCGCGCCCACTACGGTCGGTTTCGCTCCGGTCAGCGCGCGGCTGTTCCGGCTGGTGCTGGTGCCAGCGCCGTTTCGCGGATCAAATCTGGGCGATCCCGCGCCGGGTGCCGACACTGGCGGCGGCTTCATGGACATGATGGCCAATGCGGCAAAGGCTCCGTTCGAGATCAAGCAGTTCCGCCTCTCGGGCGAAGCGCTCATCGACCGTTTTGAGAGCAAGGCGGGCTTTGCCATCGAGCGCGATTACTATGCGCTCGGCGCGTCCGACGCGGGCGCGTTGGGCACCGACCCGGCCAGGGTGATCGACCTGACCGCGCGGATGCGGCCCGATGGCACGCTGGACTGGACGCCGCCCAAGGGCCGCTGGAAAGTGATCCGTATGGGCGCCAGCCTGCTCGGCACCACCAACCACCCGGCGGCTCCCGAGGCGACCGGGCTTGAGGTCGACAAGTTCGATGGCGCGGCGGTGCGAGGCTACCTTGAGCACTATATCGCCATGTACAGGGACACGGTCGGGCCGGAACTGGTGGGCAAGCGCGGGGTGCGCGCGATCCTGACCGATTCCATCGAAGTCGGCGCGGCCAACTGGACGCCGAAGATGATCGCGCAGTTCAAGCGCCTGCGCGGTTATGATCCAACGCCGTGGCTGCCCGCGCTGACCGGAACACTGGTTGGCACGCGCGCGCAGTCGGACGCGTTCCTGCGCGATTATCGGCAGACGCTGGCGGACCTGATGGCATCGCAGCACTACGGCACCATCGCCGATGTCGCGCACGAGAACGGCCTGAAGGTCTATGGCGAGGCGCTGGAGGACAATCGCCCTTCGCTGGGCGACGACGTGGCCATGCGCAGCCATGCCGATGTGCCGATGGCGGCGCTCTGGGCCTATTCGCGCAATAGCGGGCCGAACCCCAGCTATATCGCGGATATGAAAGGCGCCGCCTCGGTCGCGCATATCTATGGCCAGAATCTCGTCGCGGCGGAATCGATGACCTCGGCGCTGGCGCCATGGGCCTATGCGCCCAACGAACTGCGGCGCATCATCGATCTGGAGTTTGCCAGCGGGGTGAACCGCCCGGTCGTCCACACTTCGGTCCACCAGCCGGTGGACGACAGGAAGCCGGGTCTTTCGCTGATGATCTTCGGCCAGTTCTTCAACCGGCACGAGGCCTGGGCCGAACTGGCGAGGCCATGGGTGGACTACATGGCGCGCTCGTCGCTGCTGCTTCAGGCCGGGCGCAACGTGGCGGACGTCGGCTATTTCTATGGAGAGGAAGCGCCGCTCACCGGGCTTTACGGGCAGGCTCCCGTCGCTGATGCACCGAAGGTCCACGCCTATGACTTCGTCAACCGCGATGCGCTGTTCGAGGCGTTGGAGGTTCGCGGGGGAGAGATCGTGAGCAAGGGCGGCGCGCGCTACAAGGCGCTCTACCTTGGCGGATCGTCGCGCAGGATGACCCTGCCGACCTTGCAGCGCATTGCCGCCCTGGTCGAAGCGGGCGCAACCGTGGTCGGCACGGCGCCCGAAGGCTCGCCCGCGCTCAATGATGATGCGGCGGCGTTCAAGGCGCTCGCGGACAAGCTGTGGCACGGCGGTGCGGTGACGAAGCTGGGCGCTGGGCAGGTCATCGCCAGCCGGGATATCGACGCGGCGCTGGCAAGCACGGGCATGGCGCCCGATTTCCGCATGGACGGTGCGCGGGCCGATGCCGAAGTGCTGTTCGTCCACCGGCAGATCGCGGATGGTGACCTGTGGTTCCTGAACAACCGCAAGGGTGAGGACGAGCGTTTCGACGCGCGCTTCCGCGTCAGCGGCAAGCAGCCGGAATTGTGGCACGCCGATACCGGGCGGGCCGAGCCGGTGTCCTACCGCATCGAGAACGGCGAGACGGTCGTGCCGATGACGCTGGCGAGGGAGGATTCGGTCTTCGTGGTGTTCCGCAAGCCGGCGCCAGCCGAGGCGTTGGCGATCAAACCGGTCGTACCCGTCGAAGTGGGCAGGCTCGACGGCGCGTGGACGGTCGGCTTCGAGGCGGGGCGCGGCGCGCCCGCCACGGCCGATCTGCCCGCGCTCCAGCCGCTGAACGAGAATGCCGATGCGGGCGTCAAATACTTCTCCGGCGTTGCGACCTACACCCGCTCGTTCGTCCTGCCCAAGCACGTGAATCCGGGCGCGCCGCTGTGGCTCGACCTGGGGGCAGTGGGCGAAATCGCGCAAGTCAGCGTGAATGGCAAGGCGGCGGGTTACGCCTGGCACAAGCCTTACCGCGTCGACATCGGAGGTGCGGTGAAGAAGGGCTCGAACCGGCTGGAGGTCAAGGTCGCGAACCTGTGGGTCAACCGCCTCATCGGTGATGCCCAGCCTGGTGCTGCCAAGGTGACGTGGACCGCGATCCCCAACTACAGGGCCGATGCTCCGCTGCGGCCGTCGGGCCTGATCGGCCCGGTCACGCTGTGGGCGCAGGGGCGCTAGGCGGGTTCCTTCCTTTCCGAGTCGCCGGCTGGCCGGGAGCGGCTTTGGCCTGCCGGCGGAGAGCGAACGCAGCAATGTGCTGACCGGCAATTTCGCGCGGATTTGTGCGGCTTGGCCGCGGTCCGGCCGCGCGCCGAGGACGGCTCGATGACGTTTTGCGCTTTACAGATAAGTCAATTGACCTAGCCTTTCCGTCAGGTGGCGGCGCCAGACCGTCCGAGGAGAGGCAGATGAGCTTGTTCGACATGACCGGCCGTGTGGCGGTCATTACCGGTTCGACGCGCGGTATCGGCCGCGCCATCGCCGAGGAAATGGCGGAGCAGGGCGCTCGGGTGGTGATTTCCAGCCGCAAGCAGGATGCCTGCGACGCGGTGGCGGCAGAGATCAACGCGCGCTTCGGCGCCGGCACCGCGACACCGATTGCGGCCAGCATTTCATCGAAGGACGCGCTCGAAGCGCTGGTCGCACGAACCGAGGCCGAGGTCGGCCCGATCGACGTGCTGGTCTGCAACGCGGCGAGCAATCCTTATTACGGTCCGATGAGCGGGATCGCGGACGAGCAGTTCCGCAAGATCCTCGACAACAACATCATCTCGAACCACTGGCTGATCCAGATGTGCCTGCCGGGCATGATCGCGCGGCGTGACGGTGCGGTGATCGTGGTGTCTTCGATCGGCGGCCTGCGCGGATCGCCTACCATCGGCGCCTATTGCATCTCCAAGGCGGCGGACATGCAACTGGTGCGCAACCTCGCCATCGAGGTCGGCCAGCACAACATTCGCGTCAACGCCATCGCCCCCGGGCTGATCCGCACCGATTTCGCACGCGCGCTGTGGGACAATCCCGAGGCGGAGAAGGCCTACAATTCCAACCACCCGATGCGCCGGATCGGCCTTCCCGAGGAAATCGCCGGGGCGGCGGTATTCCTGGGTTCCAAGGCCGGCAGCTACGTCAACGGCCAGACGATCGTGGTCGACGGAGGATCGACGATATGAGCGATGCGAACACCGCCAGCGACCTGGGCTTCGACCCCGCCGCGCTCAAGGAACGCTATCTTGCCGAGCGCGACAAGCGCCTGCGTGTCGACGCCAATGAGCAATACGTCGAGATGGCGGGCAAGTTCGCCCACTTTCTCCACGACCCCTATGTCGAGCAGCCCATCGAGCGCGAGGCGCTGGCCGACGAGAAGGATGTGGTGGTGATCGGCGGCGGCTTTGGCGGTCTGCTTGCGGGCGCCCGCTTGCGCGAAGCCGGGATCGAGGACATCCGCATCATCGAGAAGGGCGGCGAGTTCGGCGGGACGTGGTACTGGAACCGCTATCCTGGCGCTGCCTGCGACATCGAAAGCTATGTCTATCTGCCGCTGCTTGAGGAGACGGGCTTCATGCCCGGCCGCAAGTATTCGGGCGCTGACGAGATCCGTGCCTATTCACGGCACATCGCCGAGCACTTCGACCTCTACCGCGACGTGCTGTTCCAGACCGAAGTCACCGACATGACCTGGGATGAGGGCACGCGGCGCTGGACCGTTTCGACCAACCGCGGCGACCGCATCCGTGCGCGCTTCGTGGTCATGGCCAACGGGCCGCTGCATCGGCCCAAGCTGCCAGGCATTCCCGGTATCGAAACGTTCGAGGGGCATACCTTCCACACCAGCCGCTGGGACTATGACTATACCGGCGGCACATCGGCCGGCGGGCTCGATCGGCTGGGCGACAAGGTGGTGGGCATCATCGGCACCGGGGCGACCGCGGTGCAGGCGGTGCCGCATCTGGGCGCGGGGGCGAAGCAGCTTTATGTGTTCCAGCGCACGCCTTCGTCCATCGATGTGCGCGGCGACCGGCCGACCGATCCGCAGTGGGCGGCATCGCTCCAGCCGGGCTGGCACCGCGACCGCATGGCGAACTTCAACACGCTGGTGTCGGGCGGCTGGGCCGAGGAGGATCTCGTCAACGACGGCTGGACCGACATCATCCGCAATCTTGGCGTGATCGCTCGGATGCGTGCGGAGCAGGAAGGCGCGACCAACCCGGATGAGCTGGTGCAACTGGCGGACTTCAAGAAGATGGAATCGATCCGCGCGCGCGTGGACGAGAAGGTGGCCGACCCGTCCACGGCCGATGCGCTCAAGCCGTGGTACAACCAGTTCTGCAAGCGGCCGTGCTTCCACGACGATTATCTCGATACGTTCAACCGCCCCAATGTTTCGCTGATCGACACCGATGGCAAGGGCGTGGAACGGATCACCAGGGACGGGGTCGTCGCCAATGGGCGGGAATACAAGCTCGACTGCCTCATCATGGCCACCGGCTTTGAGGTCGGCACCAGCTATGCCCGCCGCGCCGGATACGAGATCCACGGCACGGGCGGACGTACTCTGGAAGAGAAGTGGGCGCCGGGCGCACGCACGCTGCACGGGATGACCGTGAACGGTTTTCCCAACTGCTTCATATTCTCGATCATCCAGTCGGGGTTCACCGCCAACTATCCCCACGCGCTGGCCGAGCAGGCGGGCCACGCGGCGCACATCATCGCCGAAGCGATGGGCCGGCAGGCGACACGTGTGGAGCCGACCGAGGAAGCCGAACAGGGCTGGACGCGCGAAGTTCTGGAATCGCTAATGGATCGGCGCAAGTTTCTCGAGGAATGCACGCCGGGTTATTACAACGGGGAAGGGCAGCTCAGTCCGGTGGCGGCCAGCTTCGCCCCATATGGCAAGGGATCGGATGCGTTCTTCAGCGTGATCCGCGATTGGCGCGAGGCGGGCGATCTGGCCGGGTTGCGGTTGGACTGACAGCCACCCCGCCGGGCGGACCGCTGCTTTGGCGGCGGTCCATTGCGTGCGCGTGTTGCGGAATGGGAGGCGCTGCTGCCGTTGATGCCGGCAGAGCGTGTGAGCGTCAGGTCTTCGATAGACTGGCGTCAATGGCGGAAAGTTCGCCATTGACGCCCAGCGCGGTCCCAACCGTCCCCGGCTGCCGCATCGCCAGATGCTTGAGCGACTGGGCCAGCACCAGGTAGATGGCCGCCAGCCCGGCCACGGCCAGCAACAGCCGGCCGGGCAGGGGCGCGAAACCGAACACCCCGGCGAATGGCCCGAGCGCGGCGAACAGCGCGACCGCCAGCGCGCTCAGGCTTGTCACCGCCAGCATCGGATGTGGCCGGCTGCGCCATGGCAGTGCACGCGTCCGGATGATGAAGATCACCAGGATCTGCGTGACGATCGATTCCACGAACCACGCGGTGCGGAACTCGGCGGGGCCGGCGTGGTAGGCGAGCAGCAGGATGCCGAAGGTGGCGATATCGAACAGCGAGGAAAGCGGCCCCATCACGGCGGTGAAGCGCATGATGGCGCGCATGTCCCAGTTGTGCGGCGCCGCGATCTCCTGATCGTCGACATAGTCGAACGGAATGCCGATCTCGGAAAGATCGTAGAGCAGGTTGTTGAGCAGGATCTGGATCGCGGTGAGCGGCAGGAACGGGATCACCAGCGAGGCCAGTGCCATCGACAGCATGTTGCCGAAATTGGAACTGGTGCCCATGCGCAGATACTTGGTGATGTTGGCATAGGTCCGCCGCCCTTCCTCCACGCCGTCGGCCAGCACGCCCAGGTCCGGCGCCAGCAGGATCAGATCGGCGGCGGCGCGGGCGACGTCGGTCGCGCTTTCCACCGATATGCCGGCATCGGCGGCCTTGATCGCCGGAGCATCGTTGATCCCGTCGCCCAGGAAACCCACGGTGTGCCCGCCTTCGGACAGCGCGCGGATGATCCGCATCTTCTGGTCGGGCGATACGCGGGCGAACAGATCTGTGTCCTTGACCCGGGCGATCAGCGCTTCGTGCGAAAGCGCGGCGATCTCGTCGCCCGTCAGCAGGCCGCGGCTGTCGAGTGCGAGGGCCTGCACGAGGTGCCGCACCACCGGGGCGGCATCGCCCGAGATGATCTTGACCCGGACATTGAGGGCCTGAAGCCGCGCGATGGCAGCAGAGGCGGACGTCTTGGGAGGATCGAGGAAGGCGCAGAAACCGACAAAGACGAGCTCGCGTTCGTCGTCAGGACTGACCTTGCCGTCGTCTGAGGTCCACGGCCGCATGGCGATGCCGAGCATCCGAAAACCTGCGGCGGCCTGTTGCTCGACCATCTGTTCCAACTGCGCGTGCAAGTCCGCATCGAGCGGGTGGACTTGTCCGTCCGCACCCTCGGCAAACCTCGACACCGCCAGCATCGCTTCTGGCGCGCCTTTGACGATGAGTAGCCGCTGACCGTCCTTTTCGGCGACGACCGCGGCGCGGCGACGCTCGAAATCGAAAGGAAGGTCGGCGATTCTGCGCCAGGAGCCGGTGATCGCCTCATTCGCGCGGGCCAGGATCGCTTCGTCGAGCGGGCTGCCCACGCCGCTGTCGAAGCGGCTGTTGACCCCCGCCAGTTCCAGCACGTGCGGCGATGTCTGGCCGTCGATCCCGGTCCAGCTCGCCATTTCGATGCGCGCCTCCGTCAGTGTGCCTGTCTTGTCGGTGCAGAGCACGTCCATCGCGCCAAGATCGTGGATCACCGCGAGTTTCCTGACGATGACCTGCCGTTTGGCCATCCGCACCGCCCCGCGCGAAAGGGTGACCGTTGTTACCATGGGCAGAAGTTCGGGCGTCAGCCCCACCGCAAGCGCAACCGCGAAGAGGAAGGATTCCAGCGGCGGGCGGTGAAACCCGATCTGCGCCAGCAGGACGAACAGGACGAGAAACACCGTCAGCCTGACGATGAGGATGCCCAATGCGTGAAGGCCTCGCTCGAAGGCGGTCGGCGGTTCGTCCGCTCGCAGCGCGGCGGCGATGCCGCCGAGCTGGGTCTGCCGGCCGGTCGCCGCGACCAGCATCCGTGCGCTGCCGCTGACCAGTGCGGTTCCGCCGAACAGGGCGTCATGGGCGTCCGCAGGATCGGCCGCGCCGCTGGGGCCGGCGCGCTTCTCCACCGGATAGGGCTCGCCCGTCAGCAGGGCTTCGTTGACCCTTGCCGAGCGGCTTTCCAGCACGATGCCATCGGCGGGAACGAGATCGCCGGGAGACAGGTCCACGACATCGCCCGGCACGATCTCACCGACGGCAAGCTCCTGAACGCGGCCATCGCGCAGCACTGCAACCTTGATCGCGATTGACTGGCGCAGCGCGGCGGCGGCGCGCTCGGCGCCGCTTTCCTGCACTACGTCCAGTCCGATCGAGACGAGCACGATGGCAAGGATGATGATCACGCTCGCCGGATCATGGGTCAGGCCCGAAACGAGCGCCGCGACCAGCAGGATCAGCACCAGCGGCTGTGCGAACTTGCGCAGGATCTTGACCAGCCAGCGCGTTGGCGCGGATACGTCGAGCGTGTTGGGTCCGAAGCGGGCCAGGCGCTCCCCAGCCTGCGTGGACGTCAGCCCTTGGCTGGCTGGGCCGTCATGGCCGGCAATGTCGGCGGCGCTTGCCGCCCAGAAAGGCCTGTCCTGTTTCCCGGCGGTTTTCGTTGCGGTCATGGCGATGGCTTTCGTTGACGCCTGATGAGGATCAGACCCAGAAACAGCGGGAGCCACAGCGTCAGACCCCGAAGCAGCAGCGTTGCGGCCACCGCCGGTTCCAGCTTGACGCCGAGCAGGGTCAGCATGGCTATGCAGCTTGCCTCGAAGCTGCCGAGGCCCAGCGGAATGGGCGTGAGTGTCATGGCGATCGAGCCGCTCATCAGCGCGACGAAGGCGATCGATGGTTCGAACGGATCACCCACCGCGCGCAGGCAGGCGGCAAGCGTCGCCGCATCGGCGAGGAAGATCATGGCATTGAATACCGCCACGCGGCCGATCAAGTGGCGATCCTTGACCAGCGCATCAGGTGCTTCGCTGATTGCCGCGAGCAGCCGGCGCAGCGGCCCGATGCCTTCCAGCCGGGGCGAAAGCGGCTGGCTGCCACGGTGGCGGAGCCACAGCGCCAAGGATGGGATCGCGAGTGCGACCAGCAGGAACGTGGTGACCACGCCCGTCAGCAGCGGCGTCGCCTGCCGATGCGACCACAAGGTCAGCAGCATGACCACGGCGAGCGCGGCATAGGCGGCGTAAAAGCCGATCATGGAGACCAGCAGCGCCGCCATTGCCGGGGCGCGGGGCGTTCCGAGCGCGGTGAGCCGGTCGATCAGTAGCACATTCCCGCCCATGCCCGCCCCCGGCACGGCCTGATCGGCGAACAGCTTGGATACGGCGATCGGGATCAGCCGGCGCAGCGACTGGGCGTGGCCCGCGCGGCCCAGCACCGCGTTCCACCCCGATACCACGCTGACATAAGTGCTGAATTGCAGCACCAGCGCAGCGATCAGCCAGGCCGGCTGTGCACGCCGCGCCAATGCGATGAACTGTTCCAGCTGCACGAAATGGCGGATCAGGAACACCGCGCCCGCAAGCAGCAGCACCGCGAGGAGCCACCGCCGGAGGGCTCCTGTGCGCGGCGTCAGCGGCATGGCGCGAAGCACCCAGTGCCGGGATCGCGCGTGATCGTGGACATGGCCGACCGTTCGCCCTTGCCAATCGTCCGGCCATGTGACCGGCGCGATGATCGGGAGAGCGTAACGGCGCGATCGCTTCCTGGCCAGCGCGGTTTCGGTACGGCGGCGTCAGGCCGTCAATTGTTCACGCAGCGCCGCTTTCAGGATCTTGTTTGCGCCGCTGAGGGGGAGGGGATCGGCGCGGATGTCCACACTCCGCGGGCACTTGTAGTGCGCGAGAAGATCGCGGCAGTGATCGATCAGCTCCTGTGCGCTGGCCGCGTTCCCGGCCTTGAGCGTGACGACCGCGTGGACGGTTTCGCCCCAGTGCGCGTCCGGCTTGCCGATGACCGCGCATTGCGCGATCGCGGGATGCGCGGACAGGGCGTTTTCGACTTCCTGCGACCAGACGTTCTCACCGCCGGTGATGATCATGTCCTTCAGCCGGTCGACCACGAACAGGTAGCCGTCGCCGTCGAGATAGCCGATGTCGCCCGTGTGCATCCATCCGCCCCGCAGCGCTTCGGCGGTGAGGTCCGGGCGGTTCCAGTAGCCCTGCATCACCATGGGCCCGCGCGCGACGATTTCGCCGGCTTTGCCGATCGGGAGCGGGCGGTCGTCGGGGCCGACCACGGCCACTTCGGCAAACATCGCGGCTCGTCCTGCCGAGCGCAGCCGGCCATTGGCGGCGGCGCCCGGCAGGTGGTCCTGCCAGCCCAGGATCGTCGTCACCGGAGACAGTTCGGTCATGCCATAGGACTGCACGAAGCGGACCTGCGGCAGGCGTTCCATGAACTCGCGCAGCAGCGGCTCGGGCATGGCCGCCGAGCCATAGGAGACATAGCGCAGGCTCGACAGGTCGGCGGCGGCGAAGCCCGGCTCGTCGAGCAGCATCCGCACCATGGTCGGGACGAGCGTAAGATGCGTGATGCGTGAGCGTTCGATTTCGGCGATCACTTCGGCCGCGACGAACCGCGGCAGGATGACATGGCAGCCCGCGACATGGCTGGCCGAAAACAGGCGCGCGGCCGATGCGATGTGGAACAGCGGGCCGTGATGCAGGTCGACGGTTGCCTCATCCATGCCCAGTTCGCCGATTACGTTTGCGGTGTTGGCGCAGAGGTTGGCGTGGCTGAGCATCACGCCTTTGGCGGCGTTGGTGGTGCCGCTGGTATAGATCAGGCAGGCGAGATCCTCGCCGCAGCGCAGCGCGTCATCGACCGGATCGGAACGGGCGATCAGGTCTTCGAAGGCGGCCAGTCCTTCGGGCGCGGGTCCGGATGCGCAGTGGACCAGCGCCGGGGGGCGTTGGTCCGCGCGTTTGGGCAGGCCTCGGACCTGCTCCACGAACTCGCTGCCGACCACGATCACGTCCGGGTCGCAATCGGCCACTTGCGCGGCGATCTCCAGCTTGCCCAGCCTGTGGTTCAACGGCACGATAACCCCGCCGGCGTGCATCGCGGCGAAGAAGCATTCGAGCGAGCGGTGCGAATTGAGCGCCAGCAGCACAACGCGGCCACCGGAGGCGAGGCCAAGCGCCTGAAAGCCGGCCGCCAGCCGGGCAACGCGGTCGCCGAATTCGCGCCAGGTGAAGCGCGTGTCGCCATCGACAACAGCGGACGAGGCGCCCTTGATCCTGACGGCGCGATCGATCGCCTGGGTGAGACTGAATGTGGCCGCCACCGGTTTCCTCTCCTCACGTGAATCTTTTGATTCTTCGCACGTGGCTGTCTGCGAGAAATGTCGCCTTGTCCATCGGTCCGGGCGCTGCTGGGCAATTCGACGTGATGTGTGTAATACGCTGCCCATGCCGATCATTGTGGACAGGGAAGAACGGCGGGCGAAGGTCGTCTCGATCGCGTTCGACCTCGTGGCGGATCACGGCGTCGAAGCGCTGACCTTTCGTGAGATCGCTTCGGCGGCGGGATGCAGCACGTCGATCGTCTCGCACTATTTCCGCAACAAGAACGAACTGCTGTTCCGCGTCTACCAGGTCGCCAATGAGCGGGCGACCGAACGGTTGCAGGAGGAACGCGGACGCGGTCGCCCGCTCCACGCCTGCCTTGACGCGATCCTGCCGGTGAGCGCGGAATCGCGGCGCAACTGGCGCGTGTGGCTGGCATTCTGGGCGCGCGCGCATCTTGAACCGGCCTATCTGGAGGAACGTCGCCGCGCGGCGGAGGCCAGTCTGGACCTTTATCGCGCGATGATCGCGCTGCGGCTGGGCGATGCGGACGCTGCGCGGATTGAAATGGCGGCGCGCAGGCTACTCGCAGCGGTCGCCGGGATCGGGCTGGAATCCTGCTTCGCACCGGACGATTGGACTCCGGCGCGGATGCGCGAGGTGCTGCGGGCAGAGATCTCCGACCTTGGCCTTGGGCTGGATGAATGACCTGTTTAATATGACAGGCATCAGAAATAGGGGTGCGAGCTAGGTTCCCGGCAAGCACAAGCCGCTAGCCTCTCAAACCGGGGCGGCGGTGATCGGAAGGGAGAAATACGATGATCCGCCATGTGGTCATGATCAAGTTCAAGCAGGATGCCCCGCAGGAGAAGATCGACACGTTCCTCACGGAAGTGAAGAAGCTGTCGCATCTCAACCGCGAAGTGCGCGACTACAGCCACGGCCTTTGCGTCAAGACGCGCTATCACTCGGGCGATTTCGATTTCGCCAACTGCTGCGACATCGACAGCTACGAGGCGATGGACCGCTACATGTCGCACTGGTCGCACCTGCGCATGACGCCGTATCTGCCCGACATCCTGGAGAACATGATCTCGTTCGACTGGGAAATCGACTATCGCGGCCCGGAATTCGACGAGAAGCTGGCCGCCGAGGAAGCCGAGCGCGAATCCGCGCGCGTGCTGCCGATCCATGCCGATCCCGCCAAGGCCTATGTCCCCGAAGTGCGCGGCCAGACCCGCGAACGGGCCCGCGAGATGTGCGAAACGGTCGGCCTGATCCTGTCCGATGACGAGGAGGAGATCATCGGCTCGGTCTGGGCGCCCAACCGCATCATGTTCGTGACGCCGGACGCCGGGACCGAAGTGGCGAAGGGCAGCGAAGTGAAGATCGGCATCACCGGCAACTGGCTCACCGGCCCGGCCGTGCCCGCCGGCGACGGCCCCGCCTGGTAAGGCCCACGCATCGCATCGGCCTGTCCGGCATCGTGCCGGGCAGGCCCAGTGCTTAAGGGTAGGCTAGTGCTTGGTGACCGACTATCGAGGGTCGGTGCGCCGGGCTGTTGCCTGCTTCAAATTCTGCGCATCGCGCCAAGGAAACCATGCCATGATCATCCTCGCCGGACATCTCAAGACCAGCCCTGAACACGTCGAGGAACTGGCGGCCGCGCTGCAGTCGCTCGTCGCCGATACGCTGCTGGAAGACGGCTGCCTCGACTACAACTTCGCCATTCAGGACCGCGCGGCCGGTGCTATCCTCGTTTACGAACGCTGGCGCGACCAGGATGCGCTCAATACCCATCTCGCGCTCCCCGCAATCGGCGCGGTGCTGGGTGGCTGGGCCGATCGCATCGAGATCGCCGTCCGTAAGTTCGATGCGGCGAACGAGCGCGGCTTTACCGAATAAGGTTCCGTCTCCCGACCCGACCGACGTGACCGGCGCGGAAAATGCCCGCCCGGTCCGTCTGCAAGGGGGACAGTCCGTTCAAGCGCCGCTATGGCGCTCCGGCTCGATGGATCGAGCGTCTGGAGTGGCAAGGTGGCGCCGGCCGAACCTTTGAAGCAAGAGCGTGCAGTAGTGCCGATGGTGCGCCGGATCGTCCAGCGTGCAGGCACCGTGCTGCGCCGTGTTGCAGGGCCGGCCATATCTGTGGCGGTGCTCGTGGCGGCCGTGACCGCCTTGCGGCACGTCGATTTCGCCCAGGCCCGCGCGCTGGTGCCGCATGGCATCGGCTTCTGGATCGTCTTCGTGGCCGGTTACCTGGCCTTGCCCGTCGCGGACTGGGTGATCTTTCGCAGACTGTTCGACTTGCGGCTGTCCGGGTTGCTGCCGCTGCTGCGCAAGCTCGTCGCCAACGAACTGCTGCTGGGCTATTCGGGCGAAGTCTATTTCTACGGCTGGGTTCGCGCCAACGTGCCGGCAACTGCGGCTCCGTTCGGGGCGATCAAGGATGTCAGCATCCTGTCCGCGCTGGTGGGGAACGTCGCTACGCTGCTGGTGCTTTGCGCCGGCCTGCCGTTCGCCAACCGGGTAGGGATCGACCGGCTGGGAGCGGGCACCACGGCCGCTTCGGCCGCTGTGCTGCTGGTGGTGACGCTCGTATCGCTCTGGCTGGGAGGGCGTATCTTCAGCCTGCCCACGCGGGATCTGCGCTTTGTCGCGGCCGCGCATCTGGTCCGCTTCACCGCGGCCAGCGCATTGACGGCAATCCTGTGGCATCTGTGCCTGCCGGCCGTACCTGTATCGGTATGGATCGTCCTGTCCGGCCTGCGCCTGCTGCTGGCGCGTCTGCCGTTCGTTTCCAACGCCGACCTCGTCTTTGCGGGATGTGCCGCCGTTGTCCTGGGCCGGAACGTGCCTATCACCGGTGTTATTGCGATGCTGGCCACGATCACGGTCATTGCGCACGTTGCTGTCGGTCTTGCGCTGATCGCATCGATGGCGATCGACCATGCGCGCAAGGCGGCTGCACAACGCAGCGTCAGGTAATCTCCCGGAGGCCGTAGGCTTCCAGCCTGTCCCGCAGCGGCAGGGTGCGCAGGACTGCCGCCTCGGCGATGCGGGCGGCGGCGATCGTATCGCCCTCCAGATGACCCGCGCCGGGATGGCACATCACGAGATGGCCCCGGCCCGCCGCCGTGAAGAAGCGCGGGAGCAGATCCGCGTAGTCAGCCCGGAAATCGTAATGGCCGGCGAAGCTGTCATTTGATGAGAGGCCCGCGCGCGCCAGTCGGTCCTTCATGCCCAGAGCGTGGAGGCTGGATCCGAACGCCTTGCCCGCGAAAGGGCGCCGCATCATGGAGCCTGGACGGTCCGCCGGGTTGCGTACCCAGGCGCGCGGCGCATGAACCTGCGTTGCTGCGATCACCAGCCTCCGCAACTGCGGATGGACGTGGACGTGCTGGTGGGCATCGACGAAATCGGGCCGGCGCCCGGTCATGTGGCGGAATGCGGTGAACTGGGCATCGATCTCGCGCGCAAGTTCACGCGGATCGAGCCGGCCGAGATAGGCAAGGACCATCATCTGGTCCGCCGACGGCAGGCGGCCGTCCGGGCCCCTGATTGCCATGTCGGTGAGCGGACGTTCGCCCGACAATACCAGGTGCAGCCCCATCTGGACGCCCGCGCGGGCCCCCATCAGCGGCGCCAGCAGGGCGGCATCGTCGATCCAGCCGGGTAGCGCGGCCATGCAGCTGATCGCGTTGATGCAGCCCGCCAGCGCCAGTTCGGCGATGGTTTCGCTGATTGGCCGCGATAGCGCGAAATCATCCGCGCAGAGGGTGTAGCTGTGCAATTTCGCTTGAACCTCGCGAATGGGCCGGATCGCGGCGCAGGCGGTCGCTGCTGAGCGCGCGCTCGCGCAGGCGGGGCGCCAGGTGATGATGGAAGAAATCGAGCCGGTTATGCGACCTGGTCGCGTGATAGCGCAGGCGCTCGGCGAGATTCCACCCCACCGTGCTCGCCGTGCGCGGCCGGCTGATCGGCGCGCACTCGAACCGGGGGTGATAGGCGATACGCCCATGGCGCTCGATCCGGGCCATCACCTCGTGGTCCTCCAGCACCCAGTTCCACACCGCGGGATCGAAACCGCCCGCCTGTTCCAGCGCCGTCCGGCGAAAGACCTGACCGGCGCCGCCATTCAGGCATTGCTGCGGCAGCAGGCGCGCCAGCACGGAGAGCCTCATGCCAGCCATGCGCCGTGCCAGCGTGGAGGCACCCGGAGCGGCCGTGGCTGCCACGGCGGCGGCGACGCCCGGCTGGTCGAGGAGGAGTTCTGCGCGCGCGAGATAGTCGTGCGGGTAGATCGTATCTGCATCGCACGTCGCCACGAGATCGGTCCTGGCATGCGTCAGGCCAAGATTGAGCGCCGCTACCTTGCCGGGCTGCATCTCGCTTGCCAGCGTGACCATCATGCCTGCACGCCGCGCGAGGTCGAGAGCTTCGGCGGGGCCTCCGTCGGAGGAATTGTTGTCGACCAGCACCAGGTGGAACGGAACTGTTTGCAACGCGAGGCTGCGCACGCTGAGCGGCAGGAATTCCCGCTCGTTATGGAACGGTAGCACCACCGTCCAACGGGGAAGCGCGGCCGGTCGCAGCGATTCGATTTTCGCCGTCGGCCACGGGATGATGGTGCCTGCCGTCTCATTGGGCATTTTTCCGGTCATTGCATTCACGTTCCAGTCCCCCATCCCTGCAGCGCCCGCACCACGATCTCCTGCGCGTCCCGGCCAGCGGCCACCGTTCCCGAAAAGTCCGTGACGGGCCCGCCGCGTATCGGGAATGGGTGGCAGGGCACGGCGCCGAGCAGGTTTCCGGCCCGATCACGCGCCTCGACGAAGCAGCGCCCCGGCGGGCTGGACGGATTGCGGCTCACGCGGCCCGACAGCCAAAGTCGGCCCGAACGCCGCGCGGCGTGCGCCCACTCGATGCGAAACGCGGCAAGGTCGGAGGAATCGACGATGACCTGCGGCGGGGGCACCGAACCGGGTGGGAGCCTGCCGGCCGCGTGCGCCATTGCAGGGATCGCCAGCAAGCCAAGCACGACGAGCAGGGCGGGCTGCGTCTTCACTGGGGCGCTCCCCCGCGCAGCGATACGCCGCCGCCCAGTGCGGTGAACAGGCCGACAGTATCGGACAGGCGCATGGTGCGCGCGGCGAAGAATTGGCTGCGCGCTGCCTGGGCCATCGCGCCGGCGTTGAGTACGTCGAACGTGCCGGCGCTGCCCAGTTCCAGCTTGCGCTTCGTGAAGCCCAAGCTGTCCTGCGCGGCCTTGTCGGCGCGGGCGGCGGCATCGAGCGTTGCAGCGTCCGAAGTCAGCGCGCCGAGCGCGTTGGACACATCGGCGAAGGCTTGCAGCGCGACGGCCCGATAGCCAGCCTTCGCGCCGTCCAGCGCGGCTTCCGCTGCCTTCTGCTGGTGGCGCAGGGCGCCGCCGTGGAACAGCGGCGCTGCAAGGCCGCCGATCAGCGTCCAGAACGGATTGCCATCGCGAAACATCTGCCCGAAATCCCGTGCCGCTCCGCCGGCTGCGGCGCTGAGGGTGATCGAGGGCAGCCGCGCTGCCATGGCAGCCTTGGCATCGGCGGCGGCACCTTCCATCGCTTCGGCCGCGGCCGCGATGTCAGGGCGCTGCACAAGCAGATCCGATGAAAGCGACAGCGGCAGTTCGCCGGGCAAGGTAAGATCGTCGAGCGAGGGCAGGGCGGGCAGCGCCGATCCCGGCGCCTGACCCAGCAGCACGTCGAGCGAGGCGAGATTGGCCAGCCGCGCCCGCTCGATAGGGGGAAGCGCGGCTTCTGCTGCGGCGAGGGCAGCTTCTTGCGCCGCGACGTCCGATTTGCCGGCCGCGCCGAGGGCTTCACGGGCCTTCAGCAGGCGCAGGATCGTCCGGTTGCTGTCGATGGCGGCGCGGGTCGTGGCGGCCTGGGCCTCCAGCCCCGCGTTCTGGATCACCGCCAGCACCACGTTGCCGCTGACGATGTTGCGCACGCCCTGAAGACGCGCCGCGGTGGCGCGCTCCGCTGCGCGGGCAGAGCGGATGTGCGCGGCATTCCCGCCAAACAGGTCGAGCGAATAGGCGATGCTGACTTGCGCCGTGTGCAGCGAGAATACCGCCGGGAGGGGATCGACCAGCGGCGACGACAGCGTGCCGGACACGCGCTGGCGCTCCACCGAGTATCCGGCATCGACTTGAGGAAACAGAACGCCGCGCGCCGCGCCGGCCAGTTCGTGCGCCTGCCGCAGATTCGCGGTCGCGGCGGAGATGTCGGCATTCGCTGCCAGCGCCTTGTCGACCAGTGCATCCAGCGTGGGGTTGGCGAAGGCGTGCCACCATGCGGGCTGGACCGCTGCGCCCGGATGGACGCTTTGCGGCTCGGCATATGCGGTGCCACCCAGCGGCCCCCCGATCACGGCGGTGCCGGCGGGGGTGGGCGGCAGCGGCACGCCCACCCTGACGGGGGAGGCCAGCGCCGGGAAGGGAAGCGCCGCGAGCAGCAGCGCGGTGGTGGCTCGCCGGATCATGCGGGTTCTCCCTCAATCGCGTGGCTCTGGGCCGCGGCGTCGGGCTTGCGCGGGCGCAGACGGCTGGAGAAGCGGTTGATGAGCAGCGGCAGCACGAGCAGGATCAGGATCGGGGCGACGGTCATCCCGCCGACCACGACCAGCGCCAGCGGCTTTTGCACCTGGCTGCCGATCCCGCTGGAAAGCGCCGCTGGCAGCAGGCCGATGGCGGCGACAAGGCAGGTCATCACCACCGGACGCAGCGAGTTGGTGGTCGCGGTGCGCAGTGCGGAGACGGGATCGGCGCCTTCGTCCATCGCCTGGTTGAAATTGGTGACGACCAGAATCCCGTCCATCACCGAAATGCCGAACAGCGCGACAAAGCCGATCGCCGCAGAGATCGAGAAGGCCGTGCCGGTCAGCAGCAGGCCCAGCACGCCACCCACGATCGCCATGGGGATCACGCTGAATGCCAGCAGCGTGTCACGCATGTTGCCGAAGTTGGCATAGAGCAGGCCCAGCATCAGCAGCAGGCTGATCGGCACCACGATTTCGAGGCGCGCCACCGCGTTCTGCAGGTTGGCCAGCTCGCCTGCCCATTCCAGCGTGTAGCCCGGCGGCAGCGTGACGTGCTGCGCGATGTTGCGCTGCGCCTCTGCCACCGCGCTGCCAAGGTCACGATCACGAACCGAGAACTTGATCGGGATGTAGCGCGACTGGTGCTCGCGGTAGATGAACGAGGCGCCGGACGTCAGCCGGATATCGGCCAGTTCCGAAAGCGGCACCTGGATGGTCGAGCCATCGGGTGCGGTTGCGCCCACGGTGATGCGGCGGACGGCTTCCAGGCTGTCGCGCTGGTCGGACTTCAGCCGCACCATGATCGGGAAGTGGCGGTCGGTGTGCGGCTCGTAGAGATCGCCCGGCGATGCACCGCCGATGGCGGCCTGCACCGTCTGGTTCACGTCGTCGACCGACAGGCCGTAGCGTGCGGCCTTCAACCGGTCCACGTCGATGCGGACGGTGGGCTGGCCCAGCGACTGGAAGATGCCCAGATCGGTGATGCCGCGCACCTTGGCCATCTGGTCGCGGATCTGTCCGGCCAGCGTTTCCAGCGTGGCAAGGTCAGGCCCGAACAGCTTGACCGAATTCGCGCCCTTCACACCGGAGGCGGCTTCCTCGACGTTGTCCTCGATGATTTGGGAGAACGAGAAGTCGACGCCCGGATACTTGTCCTGCAACTTCTTCGACATTTCGGCGACGAGCTTTTCCTTCGTCATGCCCGAAGGCCAATCGTCGAAAGGCTTGAGCGGGACGAAGTATTCGACGTTGAAGAAGCCGGTGGCGTCGGTGCCGTCGTCCGGCCGGCCGTGCGCGGACAGCACCGAGGTCACTTCGGGATATTGCATGATGTCGCGCCGGATGGCGCGTGCCGCTGGCTCGCCCGCCTCCAGCGAGATCGAGGCGGGAAGCGAGGCGCGAATGTACATGTTGCCCTCCTCCAGATGAGGGAGGAACTCCACGCCAAGCGAGCGGATGCCGATAATGGAGCCTGCTACCAGCAGGATGCCGCCGCCGATGGCCACGATCTGATTGCGATAGGCGAAGGCGGCGGCCGGCTCGTAAAGGTTGCGCATCCGCGCGACGACCCAGGTCTCCACCTCGCTCAGCTTGTCGGGCAGCAGCATCGCGGAAAGCACCGGCGCGACCGTGAATGTCGCGATCAGTCCGCCGATGATGGCATAGGCATAGGTCTTGGCCATCGGGCCGAAGATGTGCCCTTCCACGCCGGTCAGCGTGAACAGCGGCAGGAAGCTGGCAATGATGATCGCTGCGGCGAAGAAGATGCCGCGGCTCACCTCGCTCGACGCGGCGAGCACGGCGGACAGCCGGTTGGCGAACGTGTAGTGGGCGCCGTCATGCGTTTCGACATGGTGCGAGCGTTCCGACATATGGCGGAAGATGTTCTCGACCATGATGACGGTGGCATCGACCACCAGTCCGAAATCGAGCGCGCCCACGGACAGCAGATTGGCGGATTCCCCCTGCAAGGTAAGGATCAACACCGCGAAGGCGAGCGCGAAGGGAATGGTGGCCGCCACGATCAACGCGCTGCGCAGGTTGCCCAGGAAAGCCCATTGCAGGAAGAAGATCAGCAGCACGCCCGCGACGAGGTTTTCCATGACGGTGTGCGTGGTCACACCGATCAGGTCCGAACGGTCGTAGATGCGTTCAAGGCTGACGCCCGGCGGCAGCACGCCGCTGGAATTGATCTTGTCGATCTCTGCCTTCACCGCCTGGATCGTTGGCATCGACTGCGCGCCGCGGCGCATCAGTACGATGCCTTCCACAACGTCGTCGTCCTTGTTCAGGCCGGCGATGCCGTTGCGCGGCATGTTGCCGATCTTGACCTCGGCCACGTCGCGCAGCAGCACGGGTACGGCGGCGTCGCGGCTGACGAGCGTGTTCTGGATCTGGTCGACCGACTGGATCAGGCCGACGCCGCGCACGATCGCGCTTTGCGCACCGAAATTGATCGTCTGGCCGCCGACATTGGCATTGGCGTGGGCCAGCGCGGAAATGACCTGGCCGACGGTGGCATGGTGCGCGGCCAGCTTGTCCCGGTCGACCACAATGTCATAGCTGCGCAGTTTGCCGCCCCAGCCGGTCACGTCGATCACGCCCGGAATGGCGCGGAACCGGCGCTGCAGAACCCAGTCCTGCAAGGTCTTGAGATCTTCCACCGAGTAGCCGGCAGGCGCCTTGATGCGATAGCGATAGATTTCGCCGACCGGGCTGGTGGGTGAAATCGTGGGGATCGCTCCGCCCGGCAGCTGGGGAAGTTGCGCCAGCCGGTTGATGACCTGCTGCTGGGCCTGATCGTAATTGAAGTCGTAGGTGAACTGGATCTTCACGTCAGACAGCCCGAACAGACTGATCGCACGGATCGCCGTCATGTGCGGCAGGCCGGACATCTGCACTTCGATGGGCACGGTCACGCCGCGCTCCATTTCCTCTGCGGAAAGGCCGCTGCCCTGCGTGACGATTTCGACCATCGGCGGAACCGGGTCGGGATAGGCCTCGATATTCAGGTTGTAGAAGGCGATGCCGCCCGCCACGACCATGGCGATGAAGAAGCCGAGAATGGTAAGCCGCTGGCGCAGCGCGAGCCGGACGAGGGAAACCATCAGTTCGCCCCGGCCTCGTTCACGAACAGCGCGCCCGAGCTGACGATCCGCTCGCCCGCGCGCAGGCCGGACAGGATCGTGATCCGTCCGTCGTGGCTTTCTCCTGCGGAGACGTTGCGGGCGACCACCCGGCCCTTGCCGAGATAGACCCACACGCGGGCCGCATCGCCTTCATGGATCACCGCTTCGGCCGGGGCGGAGACCAGCGGCTGGCCCTGTGGACGCGCCGCGCCTTGTGTCACCGCGTTGCGGATCACGAAGCTGGCGAACATCTGCGGCTTCAGCGCGCCGTCGGGATTGGCGATCGTCGCGCGCACGACCAGCCGGTGCGTCGCGGGATCGATCTGCGCGGCGATGTTGTCGACCACGGCATCGAAGGTGCGACCCGGAAAGGCGGTGGTGGTGACGGAAAGATGATCGCCCAGATGGACCCGAGATGCATCGGATTCTGCCACTTGCGCGACGAGCCAGACCTTCGAGAGATCGGCGATGACGAACGCCTGCTGTCCGCTGCCGCCGGTCACGTACTGGCCATCGGCCACAGAGCGGGTGACGACCACGCCGCCGATCGGCGCACGCAAGTTGGTTTCGGCATGAATGCCGGCAATATTGCCCGCTCCGGCAAGGCGGGTGATTTCGGCGGGTGTCTTGCCGAACACGACCAGCTTGTCCTGCGCCGAGCCCACCGCAGAATCCGCCACTCGCATCGCCGCCTCGGCGTTGGCGAGGTCGGTGCGCGCCTGTTGCAGATCCTTGAGCGCGCCGCCTGCGGTGCGATAGACCTGATCGGCGCGTGCGGCGTTCTCTCTGGCCAGCCGCAACTGCGACGTCGCGCTGGCCCGCTGTGCCTCCGCGGAAAACAGCGCGTTGCGGGCATCGACGATATCGCCGGTTCGGATGCGCAGCAGCGGATCGCCCTGCCGCACGTGGTCTCCGTTCTGCACAAAGACTTTAAGCACCTGACCCGAATATGGCAGGAACACGGGCGCGCTGCGCGTTTCGTCCACCGCGATCTGGCCGCTTGCCCCGGTCCGCTCGGCGCCATCGTCAAGCCGTGCGGTTTCGATCGTCAGGCTCGCCAATTGCTGCTGCGTCAGCTGGATCTCGCCGGCAGGGAGCGCGGGCGGCGGCGCTTCGTCATGATGCTGCCACGCCCTTACGGCGAGTACGAGAACTGCCGCGATGGCGACGGCGCCTGCGGCACAGGCAAGGATCTTCAACTGCTGGTGACGGCTCAACGCTGGAACGGCGCGTTCGAAATTCATCTGGCGATCTTTGCTTGCGGCGCGCACCGGGGCGCGTCGGAGAAAACGGCTTCGCCGACGCGCTCCGGGGCGCAGCACAGCGACCACGCTGCACTTGCAAACCGCGCCTGACTGCCGCCTAGCCAGCAGATTAATTTGAGTTAATTGAAGGCCACTGGCCTGATGTGGGATGCGCCCACGAACGACCGCGCCAAACCGCTGGGATCAGCGGTTCGGGCCGATTGCGCGAATTAGGGAGGCGGTGCATGACCGCATATGCCCCATGGGCGCCAACTCGGCGCGGGGCTGTCCGCATGGCAAGGCACACGGAAAAGCAGGGACCAGCGGGTCCCCGCTCATTCAATCGGCGGATGCGGCGCCCGGTGTGCCCGGGCGCCGCGTTCCATCAGCCGTTGATCTTGTCCTTCACCGCCTTGGCGGGGGCAAAGGTCAGCTTGCGCGATGCGGCGATCTGGATGGTCGCGCCGGTCGAAGGGTTGCGGCCTTCGCGAGCGGGGCTTTCCTTGATCTTGAACTTGCCGAAGGCGTTCAGCGAAACTTCGTCGCCCTTTGCGGCAGCGTCGGCGATCGCGGCGAAAACGGCGTCGACCAGCTTGCGCGCGTCAGCCTTGGTGAGGCCTTCGCTGGCGGCAACGGCTTCGGCGAGTTCGGTGGTATTCATTGCAGGCGGTACTCCGTCAAATGGGCCAACCGGGTAGCTTGGCTTGAGGCAGGCGTCCAGTGCGGTTGTCGCGCATATCCGTCCGCAAAACCGTATTTCCGCCCGGCTGGCCGTCGTTGTGGTGCACTTCTGCCGCGTGAGGGGTGCTTTCGCCGGCTTATCCCAGCAGCGGCGCCCGGCGGTACGTGGCGATGTCCTCGATTTCGACGATGGGCGACGTGGTCCGATCCCAGGCTTCGTGGGCGCGCTTCCACACGCCGAACAGGCCCATGATATGCGGCGGGTCGCCGTGGATCTCGGTGAACGCGCCATTGAGCGCACGGGTGTCGAAGTAGGCGGCGTTGACTTCGTCGGCGTAGAGCTCTGTCGCGAGTTCATAACCCATGTCCAGCCACCGCTGACGTTCCGCCGCGAAGTCCGACACTAGGTAGGCAATGTGGTGGAAGCCTTCCTCGCCATCCGCGAACATGTCGCGATAGATCGACGGCTGGTCGTCATGCTGTTCGATGAACTGGATCATGGTGTCGCCCAGATAGCCGAACGCATAGGACACGTCGGCTTCGGTGCTGGTTCCGCGATACCGGAATTCGTCGGCCTTGTGGTGCCGCGCCATGAAAAACGGACCGGCACCGAACGCATCGGCCCAGCGGCGCGCAGCCTCGTCGATGCTGCGCACGAAATAGGCTTGCTGGAACAGCGGGTATGTCGTGGTCATGGCGGCGTGGTCCTCTCAGCGGCGCGTCGGTCACGCGCTCGTTAGCGGACCATCTGGCCTGTCATGAAAGACGCGTTCCACTCATCATTAGGGCAGGCGCCATTCGCTGGGGGAGTGGCTCGCGCGGCGCTGGCGCCAGATTTGGTGATCGCCAGACGCATCGGGCTGGTTTCCCCGACGCATCTGGCCATTGGTCCGTCATGCGGCGAACAGCCGCGGAGGTGCACCCGGCGATCGGTTCGAAAGCCCGCCCGTAAGCCGTGCCGGGCTGGCTTCGGGCGTGTTCAGGTCGAAGCCGGAGTTGAGCGCCCAGGCCACGGCCTGCGTGCGATTGTGCAGGTGCAGCTTGCGCAGGATCGCCTTCACGTGGACTTTCACGGTGGCTTCGCTGATGCCAAGGTTCTGGGCGATAACTTTGTTCGGCTCGCCCCGGCACATCCTGCGGAACGTTTCGACCTCACGCTCGGACAGGGACTGGGTCAGCTTGGACTCGCGAGCGGTCTGGCGGGGGCTCGCATTGATCCTCCCGGGCAGGAATTGCGCCAGCGCGCTGGGCATCACTTTTTCGCCCATCGCCACCAGTTTCAGCGATTCCATCAGCGGTTGGCAGGCGATTTCCTTGACGATGAAGCCGCAGGCCCCTGTTTCAAAGGCGTGCATCATGCGGTCAAAGTCGAAGTCATCGGCCAGTATGATCGTGCGCGCCGCAGGATATTCGGCGCGAAAATGCTCCATGTCGATGTCAATGTCGTCACCGTTCCCAGTGTCGAAGATGATGATGTGCGGTGACGCTACATCCTTAGGCCAGTCGGCAAAGGATTGATAACTGTCATGCGACGCCAGAACTCTGAAGTTCTGTTCTTCGAGTATCCGTCGCAATCCCTCGCGGGCTAGGTTGTTATGTCCGACGATGAATACCGAGATTTCGGCTGCAAAAGCAGTCATGTGCGTGGCCCCTTGCAAAACAATCGCGGCCCGTCTTTTCTGGGTAATTGGCACTCGCAATCCCAGATGTTTATTATTAACAACCCATTAGCTCACCTGCTCGCCAAAATGTCTAGTCCAATCAGCCATCCCCAACCGGGACGGCTCTTTTGGGTGATGGCTGTCAAAAAATTGCCACATATATTCAGGGCCTTGCGAACGGCGGGTGTGGTGCGCGCAATGGGGGTTCGTCCAAAATGAAGATGGTTCCACCCCCTCCGAGGCCCATTTCGGGGGATCGGACTCTCGAAATCGCCTGTCGAAGCGCCCCCGAGTCGGTTTCGGTGCCCGGAGTCGCCCTGTCAGATCAGCAGGATGTCGTGTGAGTCGATCGTCGGATGATTTGCCAGCACGGCGATCTCGACCTGTGCCCCGCCGCCCATCTGGGCGACCTGCGTGGGGGTGAATGCCACCCCGTCGTCGTTGTAGAGGTCGATTACCTTCACGTCGAATGGCGCCAAGGCGACCTCTGACGGGACGATGCCCTGGAGGACATACATTCCGGTGCGTGCCATAACTATCCTCGTTTCCGATATGATGATTGCAGCGCGCCATGTGCGGCGCTGCGGTGAAATGGGCGTTCGGCCTCTGTCCGTCGCGCCAGCTGAACCGGCCATCGTGTGCCGCGACGGATGCCGCGGATCGTGGCCCTGCGGCTCATCTCTGGCGATTCTGGGGGCAATACTTCGCCCGGCGCGGTGAGGGGTGGCTGGAAAGGCCGGTCGATTGATCGCTCGCATGCTGTCCGCACGGGGCGCCGACCCCGGCTACTGCGATCAGGTCGCGGAAATCCGAGGTTGGCGCGAATGTGGTACCGCGAGCTACGCTCACCCTCGCCATCGGTTTTTAAATGCAGTCCGCTGAAAAATTGTGACCAGGGCCGCGAGGTGAGCGTTGCGCCAGATTTCCGATCAATGAAATTGATTTCTAACAATAAACCAGAAGTAAATTCATAAAATGGTTTCGAAAATATCTTGGGTTTATTTGTATTAATATTTGTTAATATGGCGTTAATCTTATTTCTTGGCCTAAGGTTAGGCAATTTCCGCCAAAAGTAATTAATAGAACGACGGATTTGCCGCTTTTTGTCTATAAAACAACAAGGTAGTGCAGCATGGCCAGGACAAGCATGTATGCGTTGCAAGGGATCGTACCTTCGGAAGTCGCCGTAGCCCCCTTCGACGTCAAAATCATCGACATCTACGATGACAACGGGGTGGCATTCACCCCCACGCAGGTCGCCCAGATGGGTGGCGGACCAGGCAGCGCGCTGCTGCTGGGGTACTTCAGTGTCGGCGAAGCCGAGACCTATCGCGACTATTTCAACTCCATTCCCAAGACCGCATTGGGCCCGGAAAACACGCAGTGGGCGGGCAACTACCAGGTTGCCTACTGGACGGCGGAATGGCGCAGCGTGGCCACCGCCTACATCGACCGGCTGATCGCCGCCGGCTATGATGGCGTCTGCCTCGACGTGGTCGATGAATACCAGCAGGCTTGGGCGCAGGCCAACGCGCCGGGCGGTGCGGCTGGCGCCGAAAAGGCGATGGTCGATCTTGTCGCCTATCTGGCGGACTATGCCCATACCAAGGCACCGGGGTTCCGCATCTGGGCGAACAACGCCGAGGAACTTCTGACCAATACTACCTATTTCAGCCATATCGACGGCGTGAACAAGGAAAACCTCTACTACACCGATACCGGCGCCCAGCAGTCGCTGGCATCGACGCAGTGGAGCCTCGATCTGTTGCATCTGCTTACCGCCGCCGGCAAGGACGTGGTCAGCATCGAATATGTCTCTTCGGCTGCTGCTGTTGCCGATGTGGAAGCCAAGGCCGCGCATGATGGCATCGGTTATTACACAACCGATATCAATCTCAGCGGCATCAGCTACACCGGTGTGTTGCCCGGCCAGATTATCCACCCCGACTGGAGCGGCCTGACCACGACCAGCACCACGACGACCGGAACGACGTCTACAACCACGACTACGACGACCAGCACGGCGACGGCCAGCACCGCATCCGCCGATCTCGTCCTGAATGGTGACGGCGCGGCGAATACGCTTGTGGGCAAGGAAGGCAACGACAAGCTGTTCGGATTCGCCGGCAACGACGTCCTGAAGGGCAATGGTGGCAACGACTGGTTGGAAGGCGGCTCGGGGAACGATCGCCTGGTGGGCGGTGCGGGCTCGGATTCGTTCGTGTTCTCCGCAACCGGCAACGCCAATTTCGACAAGATCTTGGATTTCCAGCCGGGGATCGACCATGTCCTGTTGAAGGCGACTACCTTCACGCACGCGGGCCCGGCGGGGGTTCTCGCCGATGCTGCGTTCTGGGAAGGTTCCCGGGCGCACGATGCCACCGACCGGATCATTTACAATTCGGGCACTGGCGGCGTCTTCTACGATCCGGACGGCACCGGCGCGGCGGCGCAGGTCAAGATCGCCTCGGTCGTCGCGGGCACAGCTCTCACTCATTTCGATTTCATCGTCATCTGACGGGAGCGATTTCGATCGGACGGACGGGGGGCAGGTCCGGCGCAGATGCGCCGGGCGTGTCCCCTGCCTCGTTTCCGGCAACGCTTTCCGCGCTGCCGGTATAGATCCGCCGGTATTGCGCGACGATACCGGACCAATCGTAATCCGCGTGAACGCGGTCCTGCATCGCCTGACCCATTTCCGCCCGCAGCGCCGGATCGCGCAACAGGCGCAGCAGCGCAGTCGATGTCGCCTCGGGATCGACCAGCGCCGTGATGATGCCGCCATGGCGCGCGCCGGGGCTGGTGCCCTCGATCAATTCGCGGCAACTGCCCACGTCCGGGGCGACGGACGGAATGCCGCAGGCGCCGGCTTCCAGGATCACCAGCGGCTGAGCTTCGGAAAGGCTGGTCAGAACCAGGATGTCGATCTGCGGCATCCAGTCGACCACGTTGACGCGGCCCGGGAATGCGATCACGTCCTCCATCCCGAGTTCGGCGACAAGTGCATCGCAGTCTGCCGCGTAGTCTGCATCCTCGTCCTTTGGGCCGAGCACGGCGAAGCGGGCCTGGGGGAACGCCGCGTGCACCAGCGCGGCGGCGCGGATGAAGGTCTTGATATCCTTGATCGGAACGACCCGCCCGATCAGCGCGATCAGCGGCTTCGCCTCGTCGCGGTTGGAAACGACATCGGCGAACCGCTCGGGCCGAATGCCGTTGGGGATCACCCGCAGACGGTCTCGCTGCGCGCCCAGCCGGGCCTGCACCTCGCTGTTCGCACCATAGAGCGCGATGATCGGACTGCACGCATCGTAGCAACCATGAGCATAGCTTTCGAACGCGGCGGACCACAGGTCGCGCAGGTCGTGGTGTTCGCGCGCCAGCACCAGACCCGTCTCGGTCTGGTCGCCCATCCACTCCGCCATCATGATCTCGATCTGGCGTTCCAACAGGTAGATGCCGTGCTCGGTCAGGAATGCCGGGCGGCCCGTTTCGTAGGTCGCTCGCGCTGCCAGCAATCCGGCAAATCCGGTGGAAAGCGTGTGATAGATCCGCGCGCGGGGCAGGGGGGCCAGCAGCACAGCGAGCAGCCCGCCGAGCAGGATCCGCGTTGCCCAGAAGAAGTGATGGAACGAAGCCGAAGGGAAGGCCTTGCGGTAATGTCCCGACAGGATCGCGAACATTTCGGGGCTGGACATGATGTCGCCCACGCGCGGCGTCGGACGCAGGGCCCCAAGCTCGGCGTTGAGCGAGCGCAGCAGGTCGGGCGCGCCCGTTTCGAGGAATTGGTGCAACAGGCGCCCGATCCGGTCGGCGATGCGCGGCGCCACCGCGGCCGGTCGGCGCGGGGCGAACGAAAGCGGCACTTCCACGATCTCGATCACGTTGGGCGGCGGCGTCACGTGCCACGGCTGCGTATGTTCGTCGGCCTTGATCGCCAGGACCGAGAAGGTGATGTCCGGCAGGCTGGTGATCAGTTCCTGCAACCAGCTGGCGACCCCTCCGGTAACATAGGGATAGGCTCCTTCCACGATCACGCATACGTCGCTTTCGCGCGCCGGTTCGGTCATGCGGCCACCGCTGCGGGGGCCAGTCGCACGATGCGGGGCTGCGCGGCACTGTGCTGCAGCTTTTCCCCGTTCAGCTGCGACAGCGCATCGGCGGCAGCATCGCAGCGTTTGCCGCGCAGGCGCGGATCGCGCAGCACCGCCGTCAGCCGCGATCGCGCCTTGTTGCGCAGCATCGACCGCTGCGATTGCGACAGCAGCACGTTGTTGCAGCCGTGCTCGAACAGCAGCATCGCGAAATCGTATTGATCGTGGATGTCCGGTGTCGGCTCGGCCTCGGCACGGGCGATCCGATCGCTGAGGTTGGCGCTGATCTGCGCCGACGTCGCCGCCGCCAGTGCACGCACCGTTTGGTCAGGGTCGGCGAGGGCCATCGCGACCAGCGGGGTCAGCCGGGGCTCGAATGAGCGAACCACCGTCTGTAGCGCCCGGCACCTGCTGTCCAGCGGGCCATGCTTCAGGATCGAGGCGAGCGATTCCACCTTGTCGTGACGGGGAAAGCTGATGCGTTCGTCCAGCAACCGGGCGATCGTCAGTTCCGTGGAAGGCGTCTTCCTGCGATCTGCGCCAGTATTGCCACGCGCGCCGATATCGGTCCGGTCGGCGCGCGACCGGGGCCGCGACCATGGGCGGATCAGCAGCAGGGCAAGAATGGCGGGCGGGCCGAGAACGGCGCCAAGCGGCAGCGCCAATCCGTTCCAGCCCCGCGGTTCCGACCGTCGGCGCAGCGAGGCGAGCGCGGCCAGCGTCAACGCGGTGTGCAGCACGCCCAGCCAGCGCGAAGCTGCCGCGCCGCCTTCAAACCAGGCCAGCGCCACAACCATGTCCGCCAGCGCCAGGCCCGCCAGTGCGATCATGCGGCGTTCTCCCGCGTCATCAGCCACGGCCGCATGGGCAGCGGCAGCGGTTCGACGCGTTGTTGCAGTTGCACTCCAAGCCTGGCCAGGGACTGGGCAACGTGCTGCAATTCGGCCAGCATCGCCTGGCTGGCGACCGCCTTGCCCACGCTTTCGTCCACGCTCATGCTTTCAAGCGCCAGAACCCCGCAGAGCACCGGGTCGCCATCGGCATAGACCGGCAGGATCAGTTCGCCGCAGTCCAGCCGGATTGCCTGACCGTCGCTCGCCGGCCCCCCCTTGCCAAAGCGTTCGATCAGGTCTCCCCATGAAAGGTCGCTGCGCGCGGTGCTGCCGCGAAACAGCGGCATCAGTTGCTGGTCGCGCACCGTGTAGAACGTGAAGGCCTCGTTTCCGGCGGCCAGCGCGATCAGCCGCTCGATGCCGGCGACCTGCTTTGCCGGCCCCGCTTCGACCAGATGGATCGCGGCGGCCACGGCATCGCCCACCGTCCGCTCCTCGGTCACGATGCGAACCTGAAGCCGGCGGTTGGTCTGCGCCAGATCGCTGATCGTCTCGGCCAGCTTGTGCTGATCGCGTTGCAGCTTGTTGCGATGCCGCGCCAGCTTGCGGATCGTGGTCAGCCGGTTCGAGGTGATTTCGCCGATCAGCAGCGCTGCGATCACCCACAGCATCGGCAGGATCGACAGCGACAGCATCCGTTGGAGATGATCGCCAGCCGCACCGTGGGCAGGGGCGGTGACCCAGATAGCCGTGGCGACGATCGCTGCCGATAATCCGGCGCCGCTGCCATAGCACGTCGCCATTAGCAGCACCGGCAGCCAATAGGGATTGGGCTCGACCCCGGCATAGGCATGGCCGGCGAAAAAGGTATGGTCGATGCCCAGCAGGATGCTGAACACCACTGCCATTTCGGCGAGCAGCCGCACTTTCGGCGGCGATCCGGGGAGCGATGGTGCCGGAGTGGACGGGGGCTGGAGCGTTTCGTCAGGCGGGGGCGCGCGGCTGGTAAGCTGGACGGGCGCGGTCCGCGAAAAGAGCGACTTGAGCTGCATTATCTGGCCCCCAACGCGCGAGAAATCGAAACGCGGACGAAATACTGCCGTCCGGAGATCGCCGGCCGCGAGATCGAACTGACCCCACCGCTGGCCTCCAGCCGCCAGGCATCGCCCAGATTGGCCAGCGCCCCGACGCTGGCGGTCGGACCGCTGCCGCCGTAACGATCCTTCGTCCAACCCGCGGCGGCAGTGATCTGCGCGGACTTGATCGGCTTGCTCATGATGACCTGAAGCGTGTGGTTTTCTCGGTTGGACAGCGGAATGAACGGAATCCCGTTGGCCCGGCTCCGGGTCCAGTCCACGTACTCGGCGTCGAGCCTGTAGCTGAACTGGACCGACAGCGGACGCCGCAGCACGAGGTAATCCAGACCGCCCAGGACTTGCGTGGTTCGTGTCCGTACCCCGCCGCCCGGCAGGCCGTAGCCGGCGATGCCCGCGTCTGCCTGCGCCGTGAGTTCGGGTGTGATGCGGATGGTGCCGCCCACGCCGATGCGGCTCAGGTGTCCGCCGAACACGGCCTGCTCCGCAGTGGAGAAATCGGGCAGACGATAGGCGCCGTAGATCCGGGCCTGCCGTTCTGGCGACCCGATCACGAAGCGTGCCCCGATGCCGGCAAGGTCCTTGTCGAGCATGGCCGATCCCTGGAGCGAGATGCGGATGCCCGCGTCGGTGAGGAGGTTGGCCGTAAGGTCGGCGATGGTAAGCCTGCCGCGGGCGCGGGGCAGGTAGCCGCTGGCGCTCGCAACGCCCTCAACGGTGGTGCGGATATGCCGCACACCGCCGCCCACCATCAGCCCTGAAGCGAGCGGTACGCTCGCTTCCACGCCGGATTCCCATTGGGAAAAGGTCTTGCCGTCGCGGTAGATCGTGGCCGCTGCAGCGCGTCCGCCGGATTCCCCGATGATGCGCCGTGCCATGGGATCGTCTGCCGCCAGCGAGAGATACCGTGCGGCGGCATCCGCCGTGCGGCCCTCGGCGGCCTCGGCATCGGCCAGCGCGCGCTGGACCTGCTTGTTGTCAGGGTAGGCCTGCGCCAGGTCTTCCAGTCGGCGGCGCGCTTCGCCCGGATAACCGGCGGCGGCATCCGCCTGCGCTCGCGCCAAGGCGAGTTCGATGCCGGAATCGTCGCCGGCCGGCGTGGTGGCATTGGCGGCCGTGTCTTCTTCCACGAAGCGCACCACAACGGACCGCTCGCCCGGCGTTGCAACGATGCGATTTCCGGCATTGGGGCGCATCACGAGGCTATCGTCGTTCCAGCGCAGATCGGCCAGAAAAGGGCGCGTAATGGCCGCAAAGCGCTTGACCTCGGCATCGTCCAGCGGCCGGTCGAACCGCAGTACAAGTTCGTATACGCCTTGCTCCATCGAGAGCTGGACGGCGCCGGGCCAGTCGAGACGCGCCTCGCGCGAGACTGGCGTGGCAGAAGTTTCGTCCGGCAGCGGGGCTCTGCCGCCGGCCGGAGCCTCGTCCAGGCCCGGTGCCGAGACGCCCGCCAGCGCCATGAAAAGGCCGAAGAATGCGCCGCTCATGGCTTCAGTACCTTGCGCGCCCGCCCGGGATCGCCCGCTGCGATCAGCAGGCGCCCGTTCATGGCTTCGAGCTTCCGGTTGCCAGGCGCGGACTGGCGCAGCGACTGCACAAGCGCCAGCGCTTCGTTCGTGCGGCCGAGTTGCTCGAGGAGCTCGGCGCGCTCGGGCGTGGCGGGCGGCGTTGCTGCAAGCGCCTGTTCCAGCCAGCCGCGGGCGGCCTTGTCGCCCAGCCGCTTCTTCTCGATCGCCGCCATCAGGCGCAGCGCCGCGGGATCGGCCGGAGCGCTGGCGAGATAGACCTTCAGCTGGTCGCGTGCGGCGTTGGCATCGCCCCGGTTCCAGCCGTCCCAGGCAAGATCGAGACGGTCCTTGGGCAGCGCCGCACCGGCCCTGACCCGTGCCTGCGTCAGCGCCAGCACGGTCGGGGCGTCCAGTCGAGGCGGACTGGCCGCCGTCATGGCCAGAGCTTGTGGGGCCGAAAGGGGGCGCCCGTCTAGCAGATGGCCCAGCGCGCGCGATGCTGCTGCTTTGTCGCGAGCATCGGTCGCAAGACGCAGGCGTTGCAGCAGCATGGCCGTGCTATCCGCATCGGGCCGAGTTTCGAGGAAGGCGAGGGCTATGGCTGGCCGTTCCCGCTCGGCGTAGATCTTCAGCCAGGCGGGGCTTGCACCGGCTTTGGCGCGCAGCCAGCCGAGGCCGTCGGCATCGGGCCGCGGCCCCATCAGGAACAGCAAGCGGGTGGCGATGGGATCGTCCGGCGCGCAGTTGGCGCAGCCTGCCCGTAGCAGCGCTACGGCGTCGGGCCGGAACCCGGATTCCAGCAATTGCTGCGCGGCGACGGGCAGGGCCTTGGTGTCCGACCGCCCCTGTTCCAGCAGAATCGCGCGGATCGCCTGCTTGTCGCCCGATGCCATGATGATCGAGCGCTTTGCCTCCGCCGCGCCGTTCGGCAGTAGCGCAGCATAGCGCAGTGCACCCGCCGTATCGCCCGCGCGCTGCGCCAGCGACATCGCGGCCCAGGGATCGTCGTCGCGCCACGCGGGCGTTCCCGCGCGGTCGATCCGGGCGATCATGTCGATCCGTCCCGATGCGACCGCCTGCCGTGCCAGATCGAGCGACTGCGCCCGGCTGAGCGGCGGGATGGCCCGATGCTCGGCGGCCGTCAGGATCGCGTCGGGCACGCCTGCGGCATAGGCGCCGGCGACAAGGTCCGGCGCGGCAACCGACCCCGGCGCAGTTGCTGCTGCCCGCACCATGGATTGCGCGAATGCGAGGTCGCCCGTCTGCCGGTGCAGTTCCAGCCGCAGCCGCCAGTTCTCTGCGGAGCTGCGTTCCGGCCGGCTTTCGAGGAAGGCGCGCGCCACGTCGGGGCGGCCGCTGGCAAGAATGTCATAGGTGACCTGCGCCGTCGGTACCGGCTCGTGCTCGGCCAGGCGGTCGGCGATGGCCGATAGCGTGCCCGCATTGCCGGTTTTGGCCGAGTAGGCCAGCAACTGACGCAGTTCGGTCGTCTGGAGCGGCGCTCCTTGGGCGAACAGGGTGGACAGCACATCTGGCGTCCGCGCCGGCGCGGTATTCGCGGGCGGGGGGGCGAGTTGCGGCTTGGCCGCAGGCGGCTTTGCGCGTTGCAGCGCGGCCGCGATATCCGATGCGTTCGGCATCAGCGCGGTTGTCGCCGCCACCAGCGATCCTGCAGCGACCATCACGGCAAGAATGGTCTGGCGACCCGTGGCGAAATGCAGCGCCGTCATGATACAGGCTCCGGCTGGATGCGGTCGAGCGCGAGCGTCGCCACATAAGGGTGAAAGCCCGCGCCGCGTTCGCGCTGGTAGAGTTCGGTGATGGTGGCCCGGTCCGCCGGGTCCCAGTAATCGAGCACCGTCAGCCTGACGGCGGGATTGGCTTCGCGCGCCGCGCGCAGCCGGTCCGCCTGCCACGCCCAGTCTGAAGCCGAGGTCCGCTCGTAGCGCTTGTCCGCGAAGTTCCAGCGCGAGGACATCGCTTCGCCCAGGATGATATCTACGTACGGGGCGGCTTGCGGCAGCAGGGCATAGCCGCGGTTCATCATGATCGTGATCTTGGGGAAACGCTCGCGCAGCAATTGCACCAGTTCCACCGCGGCCGCCACCATTCCGGTGCAGTGAACAGGGTCCTTGCGCTCCAGCGCTTCGGCATTGTCCAGTGTGTCGAGGAAGATCCCGTCGTATCCTTTGGCAAGGATGGCAGGCACGAGTTCATCCACCACCAATGCGCTCCAGACCGGCTTGCGCAAGTCGATCATGCGCGCGTCCGGCCAGTTCGGATTGGGGGCGGTCAGTGCGCCGCCTTTGCGCAGGCGGTCGGTGAAGGGACGGTTCTGCTCGACTTCACCCAGGCTGATATAGCCGAGCAGGGAGGCGCCCGGCGCGCGCAGCGGCGCGATCGGTCGGGGATGGTCGGGCTCCAGCACCAGAAGGTCGAACTGGCGCGCAAGCGCGGGATCGGTGGTCTGGCCGTAATCCACCGCCCAGCGCCAGGCCGGGCCGGCAAAGGCGAGGCGGGGCTGCGCGATGGCGCTGACGGCGGCTGCAAGGCCGGCCAGCGCGCGGCGCCTGTCGAGCGTGAACATCTTCATGCCAGATACCTCGCTTCGCCGACGACCGAGGGATTGTTCCCGACGAACAGCAGGTAGATGATGCGGGACGATGCGTTTCCGACAAGCGCGAGGCCCATGATGGCCGCCGCCAGTGCGCCCGTCATGTAGCCCCAGCCATAGCCCGCGAACCCGAGGTGCCATGTCAGCAGTGTCGCCGCGATGCTTGCCGCGAAGAATGTGGCCCAGACCGCAACGATGCGGCCGAACAGGTCGTAATAGGAGAGTACCACCGCGGCGTAGATTGTGGCGACATGAAAGATCACGCCGATCACTGTGAAGCGGAAGGCGAAGATGCCGCGCGCATCGAAGCCCAGCACCCGGAAGATTTCCGGTGCCAGCACCCAGCAGATCGTGGAGATCACGAACTGCGTCACGATCAGCAGGCGCAGGTTGCGCAGGATCGTGGCGACCACTTCCTGCTGCGCTTCCTCGATCCGGCTCAGCTTCGATGTGCCCGTGCAGCATTCCACCAGCCGCATGAAGGCCCGCTCCAGACGTGTTTCGGAAAGGAACAGCATCAGCGAAAGCCCGGGGATCAGCGTCAGCAGGCCGGCGAAGCTCGCCTGGTCGTAGATCGGGTTGACCCGCAACTGCCCGACCGGCGCGATGCTGTCGGGTGCGAACCACAGCAGCCACTTGTCGATCCACAGCGCGAGTGCGTTCATCAGCCCCGCAAGGCCGACGTGAAGCGCGGGCATGGCCTTTTCCCGGATCGCCACATGGCCGCGCGGCGGGGCTGGAAATTCGGCCCGGAACGCGCCGAGCATCAGGCAGGCGGTCACCGCCATGCCGGCCGCCACGGTCGCCAGGATCGCGGTGGCATCATCGACGCGCAGGACCAGGATGATGGCAGAGGCGGCAGCGATACCGGCGACATAGCTGAACAGGATCGGCCAGGGCCGCTTCATCGCTGTCAGGAACGGGCCTGCCACCGAAATCTGCGTCAGCAGTGTCAGGATGGCTACTGCCAGCAGAGCCATGTCCGCCGGGAAAGAGCACAGGATACCGAACAGGATCTGCCCCGCGATCAGCGCCGGAACGGTCGCCGCGGACAGGGTCAGGATCAGGATTCCCGGTATCGCATCGCGGTCCGCATCGAACATCCTGTCGGAAGCGATCCTCACGCCGATCAGCGCGAACGGCGATGCGATCACCACCGACGCGCTGAAGGCGTAGACCATGATGGTCTGGATGGCGCCGGCACCGACGGACAGGTGCCCGCCGATCCACCCCTGCAGCAGCAGGACGGCGCAGATCGTCAGCACCCATGGTCCGGAGCTGACGATCGCTCCGTTCAGCGAGGCGCTGACGAAACCGCCGACGCCGCCATCCCGGGCCATCCGTTCAAGTTGGAAACCGATGCCGGCCACGTTGCGATGTCCGCCTCAGAGGATGAAAGCACTGCCCGCGCCCAGGTCGATGTGCCCGGTCAGGGCGATTTCGAAATCGGCGGCCAGGTTGCCGTCGACATTGGCCTGGACGATCGTCTGGTTGGTCAGGGCATCGTAGAAGTAATGGACCTGTCCTGCTGCGGTGAACGGTGTGCCTTCGCCTTGCAGGAACGTGAAACTCTGGTTCCCGCCCCGGCCGCTTCTGGCATCTATGCCGGAGAGGTCGATCCGGTCGAACGCCGGGTTGAAGTCTGCAATGACATCGTGGTTCAGGCCCACCACGCTGTCGGACAGGGCGTTGAAGCGGAACGTGTCGGATCCGGCACCGCCATACATCGTGTCGCGACCGGCTCCGCCGATCAGCAGGTCGTTGCCGTCGCCGCCGTACAGCGTGTCATTGCTGCCGGCGCCCTCCAGCCTGTCGTTGCCGCCAAGCCCGAAGATGGTGTCCGCGCCCTTGCCGCCATAGAGGAAGTCCTCCTCGATGGTGCCCGTCAGGGTCGATCCGGTGTTCGACGCGGACAGTGTCACGCCGCCCCGGTTGGTCACCGTCACTGTCAGCGCCTGGTTATCGACCAGCGATCCGTCGGATGCAGTGACGGTCAGGTTGTAGACGTTGTTCGCACCGCTGTCGGCGGGTGCTTCGTAGTCCGGCGCTGCGATGAAGCGCAGCGCGCCGGTCGCGGCGTCGATGGCGAACAGCGCTGCATCGGTGCCGGAGAGCGAGTAGGTGCGCGCCGTGCCTTCGGGGTCGGTCGAGGTGACGGTGGTGACCGCCGTGGTGTTCTCCGCCACCGAGAGCGAGGCCGAAGCACCGCCCCCGTTCGAGGTGATGATGGGGGCTTCGTTGCCGTTGGTCACGGTGACCGCGATCGCCTGCGTATCGGTCAGAGATCCGTCAGACGCGGTAACGATCACGTCATAGACGTTGTTCGCGCCCGCATCGGCCGGCGCCTCGAAGTTCGGCGCGGACTTGAAGCTTAATGCACCGGTCGTGGCGTTGATGTTGAACCGCCCCGCGTCGGCGCCGCCCGAGATCGAATAGGCCAGAGCCGTGCCTTCAGGATCGGTCGAGGTCACGGTGGTGACGGCTGTGGTGTTCTCCGCCACCGAGACGGCTGCCGTCGCGCCGCCCCCGTTCGAGGTGATGATGGGGGCTTCGTTGACATTGGTCACGGTCACCGCCAGCGCCTGCGTATCGATCAGCGTGCCATCTGAGGCGGTGACGATCACGTCATAGACGTTGTTCGCGCCGGCATCCGTTGGTGCTTCGAAGTTCGGTGCGTTCACAAAGGAGAGGGCGCCGCTGGCCGCATCGATGACGAACTTGTCGGCGTCGGCGCCGCCCGAGATGGAGTAGATGCCGGGCGTGCCTTCGGGGTCGGTCGACGTGACCGTGGTGACGGCGGTGGTGTTTTCCCCGATCGAGACGGCTGCGGTATCGGTGCCGCCGTTGGACGTGATGACCGGTGCTTCGTTGACGTTTGTAACCGACACCGCCAGCGCCTGGCTGTCGGTCAGCGCGCCGTCGGAAACGGTGACGATCACATCATAGACATTGTTCGTTCCCGCGTCCGCCGGTGCCTCGAAGTTGGGGCCGCTCACAAACGCCAGCGCGCCTGTGACCGCATCGATCGTGAAACTGGCGGCGTCGGCCCCGCCCGAGATCGAGTAGGTCGCTGCCGGGCCATCGGCATCGGTGGACGTCACGGTCGTGACCGCAGTGGTGTTTTCCGCCACAGAGATCGCCGCCGTATCGCCGCCCCCGTTCG
The DNA here is from genome assembly GCF_025938155.1 of Novosphingobium sp. KCTC 2891. Lineage (GTDB taxonomy): Bacteria > Pseudomonadota > Alphaproteobacteria > Sphingomonadales > Sphingomonadaceae > Novosphingobium. Next base: position 767,938 of record NZ_JAPCZG010000001.1, read on the forward strand.
AAGTGATGACCGGCGCTGCCGAAACCGCCGCCTCCGTCACGGAGACGGTGTGGGATCCGATCGGCCCCAGATCGACCGTCAGCTTGTCGCCAACCTGCGATATCACGGTAGCACCCGTTACGTTCACGGCCTTGCCGGTGGGGTCCGCGAGATCGATCACGATCCGGCCTTCGCCCTCGACGGTGAAGTTGAGGTTGTGGCCGTCGCCTGTCAGGGTGACGAGGGTGGCGCGCATCGGCAGGTCGATGATGTGGCTGACATCGTCCTGCGCCGCGCCCAGCGTGATCGTGAAGGTTCCGCCCGCCTTGGGCAGGAACACGCTGTCCGCGTCATAGGCGTACCAGCCCGCCACGTTCTGGATGATCTGGCTGCCCTGGCCTTTCAGGTCGAACGCGAACTGGCCGACGTTGCTGGCCGTAACCGTGGCGGTGACGACGTTGCCCGAAACCGAGGTGGTCACGGTGGCGGCATCGAAGGCGTTGATGCGGTTGGCAAGGTCGCCCAGCGTCACGAATTCCCTGCCGTCGGCCGCGGCCTTGGAAATGAAGTCGTTCCACAACTGCGTGGAATAGCCGGTCACCTGGAACCCGGTCGCGCCATAGTCGTGCCATGGCCAGACCACGATCGGCGTGTCGCCATGGGCGCTGATCTTGTCATACTGCGACGCCAGCATCGCGCTGGCCTGGGTGGGGTTCAGCTTCAGCCATTCGAACAGGGTGAAGTCGAAATAGGTGTTGGGAGCGAGGTAGACTTTCCCCTCGCTGCCCGGCGTCAGGTAGCCAAAGGCGTTGGGATAGCCCGCGCCCTGTCCCGAATAGCCGCCGCTCAGGTAGGTGGTCACGTATTGCTCAATGGCCAGCGCGGTATCGACCGTTTCCGGTGCGCCCGGCACTGCTGCGCCGGTGATCTGGTAATTGTAGCCCAGCGCCGCGCTCAGCTGCTGTTGCAGCACGGTCGTGCTGTCGCCGAATTCGAACGCCATCTGGCTGGCGGTCAGGGTATTGGTATCGAACGGGTGCGTGTAGCTGTGCGTACCCAGTTCGTTGCCCATGTTCACCAGCGCGGTGTAATAGGGCAGGGACTTGGCCCAGTCGGTGGTTTCCCCGTTCTTCGGATCGTTGCCGATGTTGAGGTAGTAGCTGCCGACGAAATTGTACTGCTGCTTCCAGCCGGCCAGCAGAGGCATCAACTGGTCATAGACACCGAGGGTGCCGTCGGTCGGCGAAACCGCCGAGGGGTACATGCTCTGGTCCATGTCGACACGCGCGGCGACGAGGCCGGTTTCGCGCGTCATGTGCAGCGAGACCGACACGTTGTTGCCGTTCACGACATAGTCGATGGCTTTCTGCAGCATGTTGGCGTCGGCCATCACGCCGTCGCTGGAGAACAGCACGTTGCGCCCCCCGGTCTGCGTCGCCAGCACGGCGGCGTAGTCGGTGGTGCCGTTGATGGTCTCCGTGGCGATGGTCTTGCCGGTGCCGCTCACGCTTTGGAACGCGTTCCAGCCCACGCCGGTATACTGGTTGACCACTTCGCCGTTGGCGTAGCCATCGAGCACCAGGCCGGTGGGATCGGTGGCGTGGATCGTCACGTCGGCGGGGAAGCCGCCGGTCACGCGTGTCGCATCGAGCAGCGAGGCCATCCGCGCATAGGAATTGCCGGGCAGGGCGTTGTTGTTCTGGTCATCGGTCATGAACTCGCCCGAGACGACGAGGCCGACGTGGAACTGCTGCGAGGCGACTTGCAGCGCATGGGCGATGGCATCGACCTGGCTCGACTGCACATTGCGGAACGAGGGAAATACGATCGCCTTGTACTGCGCCAGTTTGGCGATGTCGGTCAGGTCGGATTCGTTCAGCAGGTCGAAGGAAACGCCCGCCTGCATCGCCTGCGACTGCGCCGACATGAACAGCTGCGAATAGGCCGTCTTGTTGAAATAGTTGGCAGCGGTCGTTTCGGAATAGACAATGGCGATCTTGGTGTCGGTGCCCGGCGTGATGCTGGACACCGCCGAATCGTCCCAGATGCGGATCGAATTGCCCGCGTAGCTGGTGGGAATGAACGGGCTGTTGTTGATGTCGTACAGCGTGTCGATCGCAGCGGGGCTGCCGATCGCGGCCTTGGAAACGCGCAGCTCGACGACGGTCCCGTCCGCGCTCCTCGCCATGGCCAGGTTGTCCGCGACCAGCGTCTGGCCATCGGCGCCGCTGTAGAGCGCGGCCGTTCCATCGGCCTTGAAGTTCACGTTGAACTCGGCGCCGCCGGCAAACCCGAAGACCTGATAACCGGTCGACGTGTTGAGATCGGTATTGAGCCAGATCGTCGTGTTCGGCCCGACCGCGGTGGGGGCAGACAGCGCGAAGATGTAGTCGGTCGCGTCGGTGGTGGCGTAAATCTGGTAGCCCGTCACCGCGCCGCCATCGATCCGCTGGGTCGAAGACCAGTCCGACAACAAACCATCGAGCAGTATATTGGTCATTGAAAGCCCTTCCGACTGACCGGGCCGCGCGCCGATTGGCGCAAGGCGGCCGGGTTCTTATCCCTGCTGCCCCGCAGGCTAGCCTCAAACGCGACTCCACCCACGTGCGCTGAAGTGGCAGGCGTAGCCCAATGGGGGTAAGGGAAGGCCGCGGCATCCGAAGTTCGCCGCGCCGCTCGGGAACCCGATAAGGGGGCTTGATTTCGACCTGCAACGTACAGTTCGTGCATGATTCGTGTCGGGGTGTAAGCGAGGCGCACTAAGCGGAAAGGTAAATAAACCCTTAATTCGGATAGCTTTGGTCTGTCCGATCGGCTTCCTGTTGAGCGGTTTCATGCGCGGCATTGTTCGCGGCGGCAGGGTTCGGGATATTTGGGGTGCTTTGTTTTATCATGACGATTTAGGGGTAATTCATGGGGGATCATCGGGATTTCGGGCCTTGTGTCCCGAAATCGGGCACAGGGGCGCCCAAGCACCCTGTCCGCACTGCTCCCGCCGGGTGTCCGCGATAGGGCAACATCATGAAACGGCGCGAAGATATTGCGCAGGGCAAGCATTTCGGCCCAGGTCCGGCACCCTCTGATACCGCACCTGAAAAGCGCATCGAGAGCCTGCTGCGCAGCACCCCGATGCAGGCCGAATCCCCTGAAACTGCCGCCGTCGCGTCCCGCCGGGACAATTGTTGGCTACCCCATCTGGCAATGAGCGTTCCACGGCCCGCTCCAGCTAAGTTGCATCTGGCCGTGTGTGTTCGCCCCGCAGCCTTTCCGTCCAGTCATCCTGCGTGAGGGACCCCCATGCTCAACATCGACATCGCATCGCTTGATCGCCGCCATGCCGTCCTCGTCACCGGCGGTGCGGGCTACATCGGCAGCCACGCCGTGCTGGCGCTGGCGGACGCGGGTTGGCCTGTCGTGGTGCTGGACAATCTGGTCACAGGCTTCCGCTCGGCGGTCGATAGCCGGGCCTGCTTCGTGGAGGGCGACGTCCGGGACGCCGCGCTCGTACGGTCGCTGCTGCTCTACTACGAAGTCGGCGCAATCATGCACTTCGCCGGTTCGGTGGTGGTCCCCGAATCGGTTTCCGATCCGCTCAAGTATTATGACAACAACGTGGCTGCGAGTTGCTCGTTGCTTCAGAGCGCGATTTCGTGCGGCGTGCCGCACTTCGTGTTCTCCTCGACCGCAGCCACCTATGGCAGCCCCGAGGACGAGCGCGTTTCGGAAAGCACGCCGACCATTCCCATCAATCCCTATGGCCGGTCGAAGCTGATGGTCGAGGCGATGCTGGCGGATGTGGCGGCGGCCCATCCGATCAATTATTGCGCACTGCGATACTTCAATGTCGCGGGGGCGGATCCCGATGGCCGAGCGGGCCAGTCCACGCTGGGCGCCACGCACCTCATCAAGGTTGCGGTCGAGGCCGCGCTGGGGCGGCGCGAAGGTGTAGAGGTGTTCGGCACCGACTTCGATACGCATGATGGCACCGGCGTGCGCGATTATATCCACGTCAGCGATCTCGCCGATGCCCACATTCATGCGCTGGAACTGCTGATGATGGACCCGTCGGCCAGCCACACGATGAATTGCGGCTATGGATCGGGCTTCTCCGTGCTCGATGTGCTCGACGCAGTGGAGCGCGCTGCCAATTGCCGGATCCGCCGCACCATGCGGCCGCGGCGGGCGGGCGATCCTGGCGCGCTGATCGCGGACAACCGGCTGATCCTCTCACGCACCGGGTGGAGGCCGCAGCACGCCAATCTTGACGCGATCGTTCGCGACGCACTGGCTTGGGAAAGCCACCTGGAATGGCTGCGTTCGTCGCAAAGCCGGGTGCGGGAAGTGGCGTTGTAAGGGCGCGCCGAAGCGAGATTTCGCCGGCTTGGGGGGGATAATGACTGCCGTTCTGGTCAGTCTTCCTGACGTTCCTTCGGGGCGGTGATCCCCGCGCCCAGGATGCCGGCGGCGATGTCGGCGATGCGCTCGGGGTCTTCCTCCTGCCAGACGGCGTAGCGCATCCCGAGGAACACGTTCATCCCCATGATCGCCCATGCGTGCGCCTCTTCCAGGTCGCTGCGCAGTTCACCGCGCTGTGCGCCCGCGCGCAGACGTTCGAGAATGCGCTGCGCGGTGGACTGGTAGTGATCACGGAAGCTGGACGGATCGACGAATTCGGCCTCGTCGATGATGCGGTAGATCTCCTTGCGCTCCGATGCGAAGCGCAGGAAACCGGCCAGCGCGACGCGTTCCTGTTCCAGCGCGGGCAAGTGCTCGTCCTGCCGCTTGCGGGCCGCTTCGCGCACGCGGGCGCTGAGATCGCTCACCAGTGCGCGGAAAATCGCCTCCTTGGAATCGAAGTAAGTGTAGAAGCTGCCCAGCGCCGTGCCCGCGCGCATCGTGATCCCGTTGATCGATGCATCGTGGAAGCCCTTTTCCCCGAACTCCACCTCGGCCGCGTTGAGCAGCTTGCGCAAGGTCTTGCGGCCGCGTTCGGTCCGGGGAACCTTGTCCGATGGGGAAGGGGGCAGCGCTTCGTCTGTGTTCATCGCGCAACAGCTAACCCTAGAATCCCGCCGTGGCAAACATCCAATGTTGAAACATGGTTCAACTATCAATATTCCTCGGTGAAAGAAGATTCATCCGGGAGAGTATAGATGCAGAAGGCTCGCCTGCGCGCGATTGGTTCGTCTCCGTTCGTCCTTGCCACGTTGATTGCTGGCGGCCTTGGTGTTTCTGCGCCCGCGCTGGCGCAGGAAACTGCCGTGAATGAGGCTGCAGGCGCGGACGAGGGCGGTATCATCGTCACTGCCCGCCGGCGCGAGGAGCGGCTGGTCGACGTGCCGATCGCGGTGACCACCCTTTCGGGCGATGCGCTGCAGAAGGCCGGCGCGCTCGACATCACGGACGTGGCCCAAAGTGCACCTAACGTGACACTTGAGGTCTCGCGCGGCACCAACTCCACGCTTTCCGCCTTTATCCGCGGCATCGGCCAGCAGGATCCCGTGTCTGGCTTCGAGCAGGGCGTCGGCATCTATCTTGACGACGTCTACCTCAATCGTCCGCAGGCGGCGGTGCTCGACATCTATGACGTGGAGCGCATCGAAGTGCTGCGCGGGCCGCAGGGCACGCTTTACGGTCGCAACACCATCGGCGGTGCGGTGAAGTATGTGACCAGGCAGTTGCCGCAGGAATTCTCGCTCAAGCTGCGCGGCACCTATGGCAGCTACGATCAGGCTGACGGCGTGCTCACCGTGTCTGCGCCGGTGTCCGACCTGATCCGCGTGGGCGGCTCGGTCGCGCGGCTTTCGCGCGGGGGCTTCGGCAAGAACCTCACCACCGGCCTCGACAACTACAACAAGGACATCTGGGCCGGGCGCGGCACGGTCGAGTTCGGCGGCTATGGCCAGCCCGTTCTGGTCCGCATCTCGGGCGATTATACCCGCGACAAGAGCAATCCGCGCGGCGGCCACCGCCTGATCCCGGGGCAGAAGTCTGGCACTCCGCTGCTGAGCGACGTTTTCGACACTCAGGGCGGCCTGAACGACCCCAAGCAGGACGTGAAGGCCTATGGCCTGTCCATGAACGTCACTGCCGAGCTGACCGACAAGCTGACGCTGCGTTCGATCAGCGCATGGCGCAAGGATGACAGCGCCTCGCCGATCGACTTCGACGCGCTGCCCGCCGTCGATGTCGACGTGCCCGCCTATTACCGGAACGAGCAGGCCAGCCAGGAAGTCCAGCTGCTGTACGACAATGGCCCGCTCAACGTGATCGTCGGCGCCTATTATCTCACCGCCAAGGCCGACACGCAGTTCGATGTGCGCCTGTTCACTTCGTTCCCCGGCCTGACCGCCTTTACCGAGGCAAACGTCGATACCGATACGTGGGCGGTGTTCGGCGAACTGAACTATGACCTGACCAGCCAGCTCAGCCTGACGCTGGGCGGCCGCTACACCTGGGACGAGCGCAAGGCGAAGATCCTGCGCCAGAACTATCTCGGCGGCGGGTCGCCCGTGTTCGGCGGCCTTGGCGTGCCGTTCGGCGCGGCGGGCACCGACTTTACCGGCGGGGCCACGTTCAAGAAGTTCACCCCGCGCGTCTCGCTCAGCTTCCAGCCGACGCGGGACCACAATTTCTATGCTAGCTTCAGCCAGGGCTTCAAGGGCGGCGGCTTCGATCCGCGCGGCGTGGGCACCAATGCGCCCGACTATGATGGCAATGGCACCCGCAGCGACGCCGAGATCGCCCGCTACCTCAGCTTCCGTCCGGAATCGGTCGACAGCTACGAGATCGGCTACAAGGGCAATCTGATGAACGGGGCGCTCTATGTCGCGCTCGCGGCGTTCCGCATGGACTACAAGGACGTGCAGATCCCCGGGTCGGCGGGTTGCACGGTCGGCGGGTTACCCAGCTTCTGCGGCATCATCACCAATGCGGGCAAGGCGCGCCTGCAGGGCGTGGAGTTCGAGACCAATGCCCGGCTTGGCCGCGACCTGATCGGCGCGGGCGATGCGCTGCGGCTGATCGGTTCGGTGGGCTATATCGATCCCAAGTTCCGCGAATACATCACCCAGATTGCAGGTGTTGGTCCGGTGGACGTGGCCGAATACCGCAAGGTGCAGAACACGCCGAAGTTCACCGGCAGCGCCACGCTGAACTACACGACCCCGGTGGGCGAGGGCGATCTCTCGCTCGGCACCACCTATTCCTATCGCAGCAAGACCTACCAGTTCGAGGTGCCCAACCCCTACATCGACCAGAAGGGCTACGGACTGCTCGACGCGAGCGTGGTCTATACGGCGCCCGGCAACCGCTGGAGCATCGGCGTGCACGGCAAGAACCTGCTCGACAAGGAATACAAGACCTCGGGCTACACCTTCGTCGCGGCCGATCCCAAGACCGGCGTGATCGCCACCAATCCCGATGGCACGCTCAAGCCGTCGCTGGGCAAGGAAGGTACGCTGACGGCGTTCTACGGCAATCCGCGCCAGGTGTTCGTGACTGCCACCCTGCAGTTCTGACGCGGTGGGCGGGGCTGCGCGCACCTCATCCCTCCCTCGGCGCGCAGCCCCGACCGAACCCATGTCCGATAGGGAGCCTGACCCAATGGACTTTGCCGTCCACCACTACTCCAGCGCCTGCGGGCGGCTGGACCTCGCCGCGCGCCTCTATCCCGGCCCTGCCCAAGGCGGTGCGCAAACCCCGCTTCTGCTGATGCACGGGCTGACCCGCAACAGCGCCGATTTCGAGCCGCTCGCCGCGCATCTTGCCGGCCGCTACCGCCTGATCGTGCCCGACCAGCGCGGGCGGGGGCAGTCCGACTGGGACCCCGATCCCGCGAACTATCGTCCCGACGTTTATGTGCAGGACATGTTTGCCCTCCTCGACGGGCTGGGCATCGAACGGGCCGGTCTGATCGGGACGTCGATGGGCGGCCTCATGGCGATGGTCATGGCGGCGGCGAGGCCCGGCGCCTTTTCTCAGATTGTGCTCAACGACGTGGGGCCGGTGCTCGAACCCGAGGGCATCGCCCGTATCCAGGGCTATGTCGGCCCCTCCGCACCGATGCCTGACTGGCCCGCAGCTGCAGGGCGCAGTGCAGCGGTGAATGGCGAGGCCTTTCCCGGTTATGGCCCGGTGGAATGGCTCGCCTTCGCCCGCCGCACCTGCCGCGAAACCGATGCCGGCATCGTGCTGGACTACGATCCGGCGATTGCCGCCAGCATCGGCGGGGATCAGCCGCAGACCATTCCGCCGGACCTGTGGCCGTTGTGGGATGCGCTGGACGAAATCCCGGTGCTCGCCGTGCGCGGCGCGATTTCGGACCTGTTCTCGCGCGCGACCGCCGATGCCATGCGCGATCGGCACGCCGGTCCGTTCGCGCTTGTGGAAGTGCCGCGCGTCGGCCACGCTCCGATGCTCGACGAACCAGAAGCGCTCGACGCGATCGAACGCCACCTCGGGAGATACCTGACCTGATGCCACAGGATGCCGCAAGCACGCCCGCCGGGGTGCCTCGTTCCAACGTTGTGCTGGCCATGCTGCTCGCGGTTTACGTCCTGAACTTCGTGGACCGGCAGATCCTCTCGATCCTTGCCGCGCCGATCCAGGCCGAACTCAACATCGACGATGCGCGCATGGGCCTGCTGGGCGGGATCGCCTTTGCGTTGCTGTATTCGATGCTGGGCGTGCCGCTGGCCCTTCTGGCCGACCGCGCCAGCCGCACGTGGGTAATCACCGGTGCGCTCGTGGTGTGGAGCGTGTTCACCGCGCTGTGCGGCATGGCGCAGAATTTCTGGCAACTCTTCGGGGCGCGGGTCGGCGTCGGTGTGGGCGAAGCGGGCGGCGTCGCTCCGTCCTATGCGCTTATCGGCGATTATTTCCCCAGTGAACGGCGCGCCTTCGCGCTTTCGATCTATTCGCTCGGCATTCCGCTCGGCTCGGCCATCGGTGTGTTGGCCGGAGGCTACATCGCGGCCACTATCAATTGGCGGATCGCGTTCCTTGTCGTGGGTGCCGCGGGCGTGCTGTTGGCGCCGCTGTTCCGCCTTCTGGTCGCGGACCGGCCGCGTCCGATCGCGCGGCTGGGCGAGACTTTGCCAAGTCAGCCGCGTCTCGGCGATGTTGCGCGCCTGCTAGCGGCGAAGCCTTCGTTCTGGCTGCTGACCTTTGGCGCCACCGCCAGTTCGATGCTGGGCTACGGTCTTGGCTTTTGGCTGCCCAGCCTGCTCCAGCGCAGCTATGGCCTCAATCTCGTGCAGACCTCGCATTTCATCGGGGTGATCCTGCTGCTGGGCGGCGTGGGGGGAATGTTGGCGGGCGGCAGCATTGCTGACCGGCTGGGACAGACCGACCGCGCTTGGTACGGCCGCGTTCCGGCCATCGCCTTCGTCGCTGCGGTGCCGCTGTTCGCAGCCGGCATCCTCAACGACAACGTCTGGCTCGCCTTCGTGCTGTTTCTGATCCCGCAGGCGTTCGCCTACGTCTGGCTGGGGCCGGTGCTGTCCTCGATCCAGCATCTGGTGGAGCCTCGCGCACGGTCGATGGCCTCCTCGCTGTTCCTGCTCATCAACAACCTGATCGGTCTGGGCGGCGGGATCTATGCGCTGGGCGCGCTGTCGACCGCGCTGACGCCGCACTATGGCGCGGACGCGCTGCGTTACTCGATGCTCTACGCGCTCGGTCTCTATGGTGTCGCAGCACTCCTGATGGTGCTGGGCGGCAACGCCTTGCGCCGCGACTGGGTGGACGAAGCCTGAGCGTGGACCAGGCGTGCGCCCGGAATGATCCGGGCCTGCCGCCGGCTGTGGGACATCGTTGTCGGGCATCGGGCCGGGTTAGGAAGGCCTGATCTAATGATCTTCACCCCCGTTGCGGCGAACTTCACGAGCAATGGACATGGCCGATGACGGCAGGTTCATGACCCAGCCAGGGCAGGGGCCTCGCAAGGAGATTATGAAGCCCTGATGGGTGCTCATGATGGGCCGGCGAATCGGGTTTTGCGGTGATTCGGGGGTGTTTGCGGGGTGGGGATGTGGTGTAACACGTTGTTATTACGCCATTTCTCACGAAGACCGCAACAAAAGTGCAAAATGGGTTTGACGGTTTGGCGAGTGGTCCATATATGCGGCGACACCGGACGGGACGCTGCGAAACGCGACGTTCTACTGGTCGCCACATAGAGACGGACGCCGA
>NZ_JAPCZG010000010.1 GCF_025938155.1 Novosphingobium sp. KCTC 2891
AATAACGCCATGTCCAACACTCCATGACCCCTCGCTCATCAAAGCAAGGGGCGAGTTCAACATGGGTCACTTCTCAGTGGAAATTTGTGCCCCTCCCGGGTCACTTCTCAGCGGCAATCAACAGGCCAGCAGCTCAACGAGATTCTGGCTGATGTAATGGCTGTCATGGAGGACTTCAGCGTCGAGATGCAGAATCTGCTCGGAAAGGACCTGTTTCCTGGCAAGCAGGTGACACACAGAATTCCGAAAGATCCCAAGTACCGGGTTATCAAACTCGATGATCACGCGGAAATCTTGGAAGAGTTAAAAGCGACTAAGTGGGGGAAGGAACTGGAGCGCCTCGATCAGTATGACCGAGCGCCATGAGGCGAGCCATGTTGCATCCATGTTGCACGGACCTGCCGGAATCGGGCGGAAAACCGAGGAAAACGGCGAAATTGCGTGCCACACAATGCAACGCAATTTAGGCGGGCCTCAGCGAAAGGCCAGCCCCCAAAAGACTGATAAATAAAGAGAAATATGGTGCGCCCGGCGGGATTCGAACCCACGGCCCCCAGATTAGGAATCTGGTGCTCTATCCGGCTGAGCTACGGGCGCACCCCTTCGCTTTAGGGGGCAAGCCCTGCCGGGGCAACGGCCTTTGCCGCTATTTTGAACGCCGCCTTTGCGAACGGCGGCATGGTGCGTCCGGTCAGTTCGCCTCGCTCGGAGGCACGATCGGGAACAGGATGGGAGCGACCTCGATCCCTTCCTCGACCAGTTCGCGCGCCTCATCGAGCGTGGTCTGGCCGTGGATCGGCACCACGTCTTTCTCACCATAGTGCATCGCCCGGGCGTTCTCGGCAAAGTCGCCGCCCACCCACGTCGACGTCTTCAGCACCTCTGCCTGAACCGCGGCCATCGCCTTGAGCGCCGCCACCGCTTCGGGCGGCAGGGCATGGGCCACCGGCTGCTCCTTGGCGGCAGCTGCGGGCACGGGGGCCGCCACAGCGGCCGCCGGTGCAGGTGCAGGCGAAGCCAAGGCGGGCATCTGGTTGCCCTTCCGGGCAAGCCGCGGCGCCATCACCGCCTTGCCCACATCAGGCGAGCCACACGCCGGGCACGTCACCAGCCCGCGTTCCTGCTGGCGCGCGAAATCGTCCGAGGAACCGAACCAGCCCTCGAAGCGGTGCCCGCCCGCGCGGCATTCAAGATCGAAGACAATCATGCCTGGCGCGATCTAGGGATTTCACGCTTGTTGGCAAGACTGGGCAATTGCCGCCGCACCTCGGCGATCCGCGCCGGATCGAGCGCGGCAAAGGCCAGTCCGGCCGCCTCGCCCATGTCGAGCACGACATCGCCCCACGGGTCGACCACCAGGCTGTGCCCGTAAGTCTCGCGCCCGTCCGCGTGCGTGCCGGCCTGCGCCGCCGCTATCACATAGGCGCTTGCCTCCACCGCCCGCGCCCGCTGCATCAGGTGCCAGTGCGCGCGGCCCGTGGGCACGGTGAACGCGGCGGGAATGGCAATGGCGTCACAGCGTTGCCGCTCAAGTTCCTCGAACAGCGCGGGAAAGCGGATGTCATAGCAGATCGCCAGACCCAGCCGCCCCACCGGGCACTCCACCGTCACCACCTGCTCACCGGGACGATAGGCTGCGGACTCGCGCCAGCTTTCGCCGTTGGCCAGATCCACGTCGAACATGTGGATCTTGTCATAACGCGCGGCGATGGCCCCGGCGGGGTCGATCACGAAAGCGCGGTTGGCCCACCGCTGGCCGTCGACTTTCACCGCCAGCGAACCGACATGGACCCAAAGCCCTGCCTTCACCGCCGCATCACGCACTGCGGCCAGCACCGGACTGTCATCCTCCGCCACGATATGCGGCGCCGCGCGCTTGCGGTCGCGGTCGATCAGGCCGGACATTTCGGGCGTGAACAGCATCGCCGCGCCCTCGCCCGCCGCCCGCGCCACCGCGTCCACCATCGTGGCGGCATTGGCGGCGGGATCGATGCCGCTGGTCATCTGGAGCAGCGCGATCCGCACCGGATCGCGCTCCGCCGCCCCGCTCATGCCTTCCCGAGCATCATGTCGAGCTTGCCCTGCGCGTTCAGCGCGGCAAGGTTGTCCGATCCGCCCACGTGCATCCCGTCGATGAAGATCGAGGGCACCGTGGTGTGGCCGGGCGCGCGGTCCAGCATCTCGGCCTTTTTCGGCCCGCCCATGGTCACGTCGTATTCCTCGTAAGCCACGCCCTTACCGTCGAGCAGCGCCTTCGCCCGCACGCAATAGGGGCAGCCCCACTTGGTGTAGATTTCGACCTTCGGGGTGGTTTGGGGATCGCTCATTTCATGCCTCTTGAAAATGGTCAGGGCGCGCACACATCATGCCGTGTGCCGGTCGCCGCGAATGCGGGGCCGACACATGAACCGCACGGATGCCAGATGGGTCCGGGGCGGGAAAGTGCAGATTGCTCATCACGAGGATATTGCCATGAACCGTTTTGATTTCACCCCCTATCGCCGGACCACCGTGGGCTTCGACCGCCTGTTCGACCTGCTCGAACGCCAGGCCCGCGCCAATGCCGGCGACAACTACCCCCCCTTCAACATCGAGCGGCGCGGTGACGAAAGCTACTGCATCACGCTCGCGGTGGCGGGCTTCAAGCCGGAAGACCTCGACATCACCGCGCAGCAGAACCTGCTGGTGATCCGGGGCAACAAGACCGATGCCGACGACAAGCAGTTCCTCCACGTGGGGATTGCCAATCGCGGCTTCGAGCGCCGCTTCGAGCTGGCCGATTTTGTCCGGGTGGAAGCGGCCGACCTTTCCGACGGGTTGCTGACCATCGACCTCGTGCGCGAAGTGCCCGAGGCGATGAAGCCCAAGAAGGTGCTGATCGGCGCGCAAAAGCCGCTCACCGTGATCGAAGGCGACGCGAGCGCCAACGCCGCGTGATCGCACGATAGCGCAAAGACCGGGGGCGGACCGCAAGGTCCGCCCCTTTCACGTCTGGCCTATCGGCCGGCAGCGATCGTCCAGCCCCATCCTGCCAGCGTTTTCGCCTTGCGGCCGGGCAGCGTCACCGCCGCTGGCTTCGCGGTCAGGTTGACCGCCACGGTCACGCGGTCCCCGCCCTTCACCCGGCGGAACGCGAAGACGCCCGGATTGCCCGCGTCGACCAGTTCCATGTTGCCCGGCTCCATGCCGCTCGCCAGCGCGGGATGATGGTGCTTCAGCTTCAGCAGCGAGCGATAGAACGCCGCGCGGCCGAACCTGCCCCACGCGATCGTGTCCTTGTCGAAGAACTTTAGCCGCTTGTTCAGCCCGTCCTCCTGCCCGCTGTAGACCAGCGGCATCCCCGGCAGCGTCGCGGCCAGAACCGCCATCGCATCCGCCCCGTCGCCGTAAAGCTCGCGATCGGTGCCGTTCCACGAATTCTCGTCGTGGTTGCTGGTGAACGTCATGCGATAGGCGCCCGCCGGATAGCGGCGCGGCGGATCGGTGTAGAGCCTGGCAAGATCGGCCGCCCCCGCCTTGCCGCGCGCCACGTCGATCAGCAAGTGGTAGAGCTTCCAGTCATAGGTCATGTCGAAGGCATGGACCTGCATCTCGGGCGTATCCGCCTCGGCGAGCATGAACACCGGCTTGATCCGGTCCAGCTTGGTCCGCGCCTCGTCCCAGAAGGCCACCGGCAGCGTCCACGCCACGTCGCAGCGGAAGCCGTCGATGTCCGCCGCCTTGAGCCAATAGCCCATCGCGTCGATCATGCCTTCGCGCACTTCGGGCTTGCCGTAATCCAGCCCGATCACGTCCGCCCACGTCTCCTCGTGGTGATCGCTCAGGTCGGTGTAGTGATAGCCTTCCAGCTCGCCCTTGGCGTTGCGCTTGTACCAGTCGGGGTGCTGCTCGACCCACACGTGGTCCCAGCCGGTGTGGTTGGCCACCCAGTCGACGATGACCTTGAAGCCCTGCCGGTGCGCCGCATCCACAAGGTGCCTGAAATCGGCGAGATCGCCGTATTCCGGGTTGATCGCCTTGTAGTCGCTCACCGCATAGTAGCTGCCGAGCGAGCCTTTGCGCTCCTTCTTGCTGATCGGATTGATCGGCATGATCCACAGCACGTCCACGCCCATCTTGCGCAGCCGCGGCAAGTGCTTCTCGAACGCGCGGAAGGTGCCTTCCGGCGTATATTGCCGGATGTTGACCTCATAGATGTTGGCCGATTTCGACCAGGCCGGATGCACCACCTGGCTGACGCCCTCGGTGACCGGCAAGACCGGCGTTGCATGAGCGGGCGCAAGGCAAACCATTGCCGCAGCCAGCGCGGTGCCCAGCGATTTCATGGCGTGCACGACATTCTCCCCCGTCAGCTTTTGTTCTGATCGGCAGGAAACGCCGTCAGCTTGGCGCGCACCCTAGCCGGTTCGCGAAAGCTGCAAAGTCGGCATTCGTATACAGTGCGCGTCAGCCGTGACGCCGCCGCTCACCACGCCTCGGCGATGTCCACCAGCGCCTCGCGGTCGAGGATCGTCACGCGCCCGGTCTTCAGCGCAACGATGCCGCTGTCGGCCCAGGCGGAAAGCTGGCGGTTGATCTGCTCGCGCGACATTCCCGCGAAGTTGCCCAGTTCGCCCTGGCTCAACGCGATCTTCAGCCGCGCCTCGCTGCCCGCATCCGCGCCCTCGCCGCCCATGATCAGGCGCAGCAGGAACCGCGCCAGTCGCGGGCCGGAGGTATAGGCGCGGTCGGCCTCGATCACCGCGTTGTTCTGGCGCAGCCGGCGCGCCATCGCCTTCAGCAGGCGCAGCGACAGGCCCTTGTGGCGCTCGATGATGTCGGCAAAGGCCGCGCGGCTCAGGCACAGCGCCTCGACCGGATCGATCGCATCGACACTCGCGGTCCGCTCGCCGCCATCGAGGAACGCGATCTCGCCCAGCACGTGGCCCGGCTCGGCATAATCGAGCACGATCTCGCGCCCGTTCGCTGCCACCATGCTCACGCGGGCCAGGCCCTTGAGCACGATGTAGAGCGTGTCGCCCTTGTCGCCCTGCGCGATCAGCGGCTGCCCGGCCTTGAAGGCGCGCACTTGCGCCCGCGCGATGATGTCGGCCAGTTCGTCCCGCTCGCAATCCGCGAACAGGCTTTGCGAAGTCAGCGTTTCGGCAAGCGTCGCCGCGTCCATGACGGAAATCCCCCTGTCTGCCGGAAGATAACCGTCCCTAACGCGGCTTGGCGAGTCTTTTAAACCAGCCGCGCCTGCTTCACCGCAGCGGCGATGAAGCCCTTGAACAGCGGGTGCGGATCGAACGGGCGGCTCTTCAGTTCGGGATGGAACTGCACGCCGATGAACCACGGATGGTCCGGCCGCTCGACGATTTCGGGCAGCAGCCCGTCGGGCGACATTCCCGAGAACACCAGCCCGCCCTTTTCCAGCGGCGCGCGATAGGCGCCGTTGACTTCGTAGCGGTGGCGATGGCGCTCGCTGATCGTGGTTGCGCCATAAAGCTGCGCGACGTGGCTGTTGCCGTCCAGCTTCGCCTCGTAGGCGCCCAGCCGCATCGTGCCACCCAGGTCGCCGCCGGACTGGCGCTGTTCAAGACCTTCGGGTGTCATCCACTCGGTGATGATGCCCACCACCGGCTCCTCGGTCGGGCCGAACTCGGTCGAGCTGGCCTTGGCGATGCCCGCGGTATTCCGCGCGCCCTCGATGCAGGCCATCTGCATCCCCAGGCAGATGCCGAAGAACGGCACGCCGCGTTCGCGGGCGAAGCGCACACTGGCGATCTTGCCTTCCGAACCGCGCTCGCCGAAGCCGCCGGGCACCAGAATGCCGTGCATCGGTTCGAGCTGGGCCGCGATCTCCGCGTCCTCCTTCTCGAACAGTTCGGCATCGAGCCACTTGACGTTGACCTTGACCCGGTTGGCCATGCCGCCATGGGCCAGCGCCTCGTTCAGCGACTTGTAGGCATCCTGCAGGCCGACATACTTGCCGACCACGCCGATGGTCACTTCGCCTTCGGGGTTCTGGTACCGGTCGACGATGTCTTCCCAGCGCGAAAGGTCGGGCATCGGTGCGGTCAGGCCGAAGTGGCGCAGCACTTCGCTGTCCAGCCCCTCGGCGTGATACTGCAGCGGCACCGAATAGATGCTCGCGGCGTCCAGCGCGGGAATGACGGCCGATTTGCGCACGTTGCAGAACTGCGCGATCTTGGCGCGCTCACCGTCGGGCAGCGGCTTTTCGCAGCGGCACAGCAGGATGTCGGGCTGGATGCCCAGCCCGGTCAGTTCGCGCACCGAATGCTGCGTCGGCTTGGTCTTCAGTTCGCCCGCCGCCGCGATGTAGGGCACCAGCGTCACGTGAACGAAGCAGGTCTCCTCGCGGTCCAGCTCGTTGTGCAGCTGGCGCAGCGCCTCGATGAAAGGCAGGCCCTCGATGTCGCCCACGGTGCCGCCGATCTCGCACAGCACGAAGTCGAGGTCGTCGGTCTCGTCCTGCGCGAAATCCTTGATCGCGTCGGTCACGTGCGGGATCACCTGCACCGTCGCGCCCAGGTAATCGCCGCGGCGCTCCTTGGCGATGATGTCCCGGTATATCCGGCCCGAAGTGATGTTGTCCGCCTGCCGCGCCGAAACGCCGGTGAAGCGTTCGTAGTGCCCCAGGTCGAGATCCGTCTCCGCCCCGTCGTCGGTCACATAGACCTCGCCGTGCTGATACGGGCTCATCGTGCCGGGATCGACATTCAGATAGGGGTCGAACTTGCGGATTCGCACGCGATATCCGCGTGCTTGCAACAGAGCCGCGAGGCTCGCCGCCATGAGTCCCTTGCCGAGCGAGGAAACCACGCCGCCGGTGATGAAAATGTACCGCGCCATGGGATTCGAGCCTTAGCGTCAGAGGTTGCACACACGCAAGCGGTTGCCGCCGAAACTTCGCGGCAATCCACAGGCGAAACACGAAAACAGCCACCGTGCCTCCCGCAGGGGTCGCGGGAAGCCCGATTGGCCGATGGTCAGGTCTTGGCGGCGGAAGGCACCCCCATGCGGAGGCGCTTCTGCCGTGCGATGGTTACTGCTTCGCGGCGCCCGAAAGCGGATCGGAAGCGGGCGCAGCAGCCGGAGCCGCCGGGCTTGCGGCCGGGGCGGTCTGGGCCGGGCCGACGGCAGGGCCGCCCTGCGCCGGCGCCAGCGGATCAGCCGGTGCGGCGGGCACGGTGCGATCAAGCGAGGTATCGATCTTGCGGCCCGAGGTGGTGCCCACCGCAAGCGCGGCCAGCGCGATGCTCAGCGCGACGAAGGCCGTCGCCAGCACGGTGGTCGCGCGGGTCAGGAAGTCCGCCGCGCCGCGCGCCGACATGAAGCCCGAAGGGCTGCCGCCAACGCCAAGACCGCCGCCTTCGGACTTCTGGATCAGGATCACGCCAACCAGCGCGGCCGCGACCAGCGCCTGGACGACGGTAAGAAAAATGAAAAACGACATCGTGTTCCGCCTGAAACTGTTGCGGCGCATCTAGGCCCGCATGGCCGCAAGCGCAACCCGGCAAACCCGCATCCCTGCCCGGGCCGCCGTGAAAACCGACGGCCCCGGCACGGAAAAGCCGGCTCAGGCCTCGCCCGATCCGGCCGCCGCCACGATGGGCAGGAACGCGTCCGCCGTCAGGCTTGCGCCGCCAACCAGCGCCCCGCCGACGCCTTCGGCTGCCAGCAGGTCCGCCGCATTCCCGGCATTGACCGAGCCGCCATAGAGGATGCGGACCTTCTGGCCCGCCTCGCCATAGGCAGCGACCAGCCGCGCGCGTACCGCCGCGTGCATCGCGACCACGTCCTCGACTGCGGCCACGCGCCCGGTGCCGATCGCCCAGACGGGTTCATAGGCCACGGCAAGCTTGCCGCCCGCCACCGCGTCCGCGGCCGATTCGCCGGTCGGCAG
This sequence comes from Novosphingobium sp. KCTC 2891, assembly GCF_025938155.1. Lineage (GTDB taxonomy): Bacteria > Pseudomonadota > Alphaproteobacteria > Sphingomonadales > Sphingomonadaceae > Novosphingobium. The sequence goes on from NZ_JAPCZG010000010.1 coordinate 7,910, forward strand.
AGAACCGTCGACCTGGCCCGAGACCACCGCCTCGGCCTTGCCCGCATCGCGTTCGTCCAGCGTTTCGCCCACGCAGACGATCACGCCCAGCCCGGCGGCCAGCGCCGCTTCGGCCTTCGCGCGCACCAGTGCATCGCTTTCGCCGTGGTCCTTGCGGCGCTCGCTGTGGCCCAGGATCACGAAGTCCGCGCCGATGTCGGCCAGGATCGCGGCCGAAACGTCGCCGGTATGCGCGCCCTTCACCTCGACATGGCAATCCTGCCCGCCGACTCCGATCGCCGTCACCGCCTCGCGCAGCGCACCGATCAGCGTGAACGGCGGCGCCAGGGCGATATCGACGTCGGGATAACGCAGGGCCGCGCGGTCGATCGCACGCGCTTCGGCGAGCATCGCGCGCGTCCCGTTCATCTTCCAGTTGCCGACAATATAGGGTCGATGCGACATTGGCTTCGACTGCCCCCTTTTTGATGATTCCGGTAAGTCTGGGGCGCGGCTATCAAAAGCGCCGCCCGATTGCAAAACGCTTGAACGCTTTTCCCCCCACGGCACGCTTGCGATCCCCGCCCCATCGGCCTCTTTTGCCTGGACGAAGCCCGCCGTCGAGCATTGCGGGAAGCGCGTTTGCCTCCTAAGGCAGCGCCTTCGTACATTCCCAGCAAGATGATTGGTCCAGATGCTCGGCTCCCTCCGCTCCATCATCCATTCCCGTATCGGCGCACTGATCGCGCTGGTGTTCCTCGGCCTGATCGCCCTCGCCTTCGCCGGGGCCGACATCACCGGTTCGCGCTTCGGCGGCGTGGCCGGGGGTGACCGGGTTGCCACCATCGGCGGCGCACGCATCGGCACGGCCGATCTCGGCAAGGCGATGACCAACGCCTTCGAAGGCGAGCGCCAGCAGAACCCGCAGCTGACGATGAAGGACTTCGTCGCCGCCGGTGCTCTCGACGAAGTGCTGACCGGCCTCGTCGACCGCACCGCGATGATGGAATGGGGCCAGACGCACGGCATGGCGGTCAGCGACCGGCTGGTCGACAGCGAGATCGTCAAGATTCCGGCGTTCCAGGGGCCGGACGGCAAGTTCAACGAAAACGCCTACAAGCAGCTGCTCGCGCAGAAGAGCCTGACCGACAAGATGGTCCGCAGCGACATCGCGCAGGGTCTGATGGCGCGCCAGCTGCTGGTGCCTGCCAGCTTTGGCGCCACCTTCCCGCAGAGCGCCGCCGTGCGTTACGCCTCGCTGCTCAAGGAGCGCCGCGAAGGCGCGCTCGCCTATATCCCCGCGCTGGCCTTCGCGCCCAAGGAACCGGCCAGCGACCAGCAGCTGGGCGCCTTCTACAAGGCGAACGGTGCGCGCTACATGGTGCCCGAACGCCGCACGATCCGTTACGCCGTGTTCGACGAAACCGCGATCAAGGACGTGCCCGCGCCGACCGAGGCCGAGATCCAGCAGCGCTACAAGCTCAATGCCGCGGTCTATGCGCCCAGCGAAACGCGCGACGTCACGCAGGTGATCCTCACCGACGAAGCCTCGGCCAAGGCGCTCGCCGCCGAAGTCGCCGCCGGAAAGCCGATCGACGCCGCCGCCAGGGCGCGCGGGCTTTCCACCAGCAAGCTCCCCGGCCTCACCCCCGCGACGCTTGCTTCGCAGGCATCGAAGGCCGTGGCCGACGCCGTGTTCGCCACCGCGCAGGGCAAGGTCGCCGCGCCCGCGCGCAGCGGCATCGGCTGGCACGTGATCCGCGTCGACGCGATCACCAGGAAGCCCGGCAAGACGCTCGACCAGGCCCGCCCCGAACTCGTCGCCGCGCTCACCGCCGAAAAGCGCAAGACCGCGCTCGGCGATGTCTCGGCCAAGATCGAACAGCAGTTCGAGAGCGGCACCGGCCTTGCCGATGCGGTCAAGTCGCTCGGCCTCGCGGTCCAGACCAGCGAGCCGCTCCAGGCTGACGGCACCATCTTCGGCAAGCCGGGCGTGAAGCCCATCCCCGAAGTCGCCGGCCTCGTCCAGACCGCCTTCGCGATGGAACGCGAAGGCCAGCCCCAGCTTGCCGAAGCGCAGCAGGGCACGCGGTTCGTGATCTTCGACGTCGCGCGGATCGAACCCGCCGCGCCCGCCCCGCTCGCGCAGATCCGCGAGCGCGTGCAGCGCGACTGGGCGATCGACGCCGGCACCGCCAAGGCCAAGGCAGCCTCCGACGGCATCCTCGCCGCGCTGAAGAAGGACACGTCGCTGGCGGACGCGCTCAAGGCCACCGGCGCCGCGCTGCCCGCCCCCAATCCCATCGCGATGAGCCGCGAGCAGCTCAACGGAATGCAGCCCCGCATTCCCGAAGCGCTGGGCCTCATGTTCGCGATGGCGCAGGGCACCGCCAAGCGTCTCCAGGCGCCGGACAAGTCGGGCTGGATCGTCGTCAGCCTCGCCAAGGTCATCCCCGGCGTGGTCCAGCCGAACGATCCCATCGTTCCCGCCGCCGCCCGCGAGCTGGGCACCGCGCTCGGCCGCGAATATGCCGAGGCGCTGCGCGCCGCGATCCGCAACGACATCGGCGTGAAGCGCAACGAAGCCGGCCTGCGCGCGGTCCGCACCCAGCTGGTCGGCGGGCAGTAAGCCGATGACCACCGCGCTCGACGTCCGCCCCGAAGCCACGGCCCGTCCCGAGAACTGGGACGCCGCCACGCGCGCGCTCGCCGATGGCAAGCCCGCGCTGATCTGGCGCAAGCTGATCGCGGACACCGAGACCCCGGTCGGCGCGGCGCTCAAGCTGATCGAGGCCGGGCGCGGCGACTTCCTGCTCGAATCCGTGCAGGGCGGCGAAGTGCGCGGCCGCTACAGCCTGCTCGGGCTGGACCCGGACCTGGTGTTCCGCGCCACCGGCCACGCCTGCGAAGTCAACAGCATCTGGCGGCATGACCGCGCCGCATTTGCCCCGCTCCCCGGCGATGCGCTGGCCGAACTGCGCGCGCTGGTCGAAGCCTGCCGCATCGACGTGCCCGAAGGGCTGCCCCCGGTGCTCGCCTGCCTCGTCGGCTACTTCGGCTACGAGACCATCGGCCTCGTCGAAAAGCTCCCCCGCGCGCCCGACAGCGATCTGGTCCTGCCGGACATGCTGTTCGTGCGCCCCACGGTGCTGCTCGTGTTCGACCGGCTCAGCGACGAACTCGTCGCCGTCGCTCCGGTCTGGGCCGGCACAGGCGATCCCGCGCACCGCCTCGAAGCCGCGGCCGAACGCATCGACGAAGCGCTGCGCCGGCTGGGCGATGCCGCCCCGGCCGAACCGTCGCTGCCCGCGCCGATCGAGATCGAGCGCACCCCGGTCATGGCTGCGGACGACTATGCCGCCATGGTCGGCCGCGCCAAGGACTACATCGAGGCGGGCGACATCTTCCAGGTCGTGCTCGCCCAGCGCTTCACCGCGCCGTTCCCGCTGCCGCCGGTATCGCTCTACCGCTCGCTGCGCCGGATCAATCCTTCGCCCTTCCTCTATTTCCTCGACCTGCCCGGCTTCGCGCTGATCGGCTCCAGCCCGGAAATCCTCGTGCGCATCCGCGACGGCGAAGTGACCATCCGGCCCATCGCCGGCACCCGCCCGCGCGGCGCCACGCCCGAGGAAGACCGCGCCAACGAAGCCAGCCTGCTCGCCGATCCCAAGGAACGCGCGGAGCACCTGATGCTGCTCGACCTTGGCCGCAACGACGTCGGCCGCGTCGCGCAGGCGGGTACGGTGAAAGTCACCGAAAGCTACACCATCGAACGCTACAGCCACGTGATGCACATCGTGTCGAACGTGATCGGCCAGCTCGATACGTCGCGCGCCGACAGCGTCGATGCGCTGTTCGCCGGCTTTCCCGCCGGCACCGTCAGCGGCGCCCCCAAGGTCCGCGCGTGCGAGATCATCGCCGAGCTGGAGCCGGAAACGCGCGGTGCCTATGCCGGCGGCGTCGGTTATTTCGCGCCCGATGGCTCGGTCGATTCGTGCATCATCCTGCGCACCGGCATCCTCAAGGACGGCGTGCTCCACGTCCAGGCCGGCGCCGGCATCGTGGCCGACAGCATTCCCGAATACGAACAGCGCGAATGCGAGGCCAAGTCCGGCGCGCTTTTCGCCGCCGCCCGCGAAGCGATCCGCGTCGCCAGCGAACCCCGGTTCGGACAGTAAGGCGCCCGCCCCATGATTCTCGTCATCGACAACTACGACAGCTTCACCTGGAACCTCGTCCATTACCTGATGGAGATGGGCGCCAAGGTCGAAGTCGTCCGCAATGATGCGCTCACCGCGGCGCAGGCCATCGCCACCGGCGCGCAAGGCTTCCTGCTTTCGCCCGGTCCCTGCACCCCGAACGAGGCGGGCATCAGCCTCGATCTCGTCGGCGCGGCGGCGGATGCGAAGCTGCCGCTGCTCGGCGTGTGCCTCGGCCACCAGTCCATCGGCCAGTATTTCGGCGGCAGGGTCGTGCGCGGCGGGCTGATGCACGGCAAGACCAGCCCTGTCACCCACGACGGCACCGGCGTGTTCGCGGGCATCCCCTCGCCGTTCATCGCCACGCGCTATCACTCGCTGGTGGTCGAGGACGTGCCCGATTGCCTCGTGGTCAACGCCCGGTCCGACGATACCCACGTGATGGGCTTCCGCCACGTCTCGCTGCCGATCCACGGCGTGCAGTTCCACCCGGAAAGCATCGCCACCGAACACGGCCACGCCATGATCGCCAATTTCCTCAGGATCTGCGGCATCGACGCCCGTATGCCTGCCCCCGTCGCAGCATGACCGCGCTGCCCGAAGTCACGCCGGTCCCGCTGGAGGAAGCGGAGGCCGAGGCCGCGTTCGGCGCGATCCTTGACGGCCAGGTGGCCGACGACGACGTCGCCGCCTTCCTCGTCGCGCTGTCCGAACGCGGCGAGACGGCGAGCGAGATCGCCGGCGCCGCCCGTGCCATGCGTGCGCGGATGATCCCGATCAAGGCGCCCGCCAACGCCATCGACGTCTGCGGCACCGGCGGCGACGGGCACCATACGCTCAACGTCTCCACCGCCGTCGCCATCGTCGTCGCGGCCTGCGACGTGCCCGTGGCCAAGCACGGCAACCGCGCCGCCAGCAGCAAGGCAGGCGCGGCCGACACGCTCGAAGCGCTCGGCCTCAATCTTGATCGCGCCGCCGAAACCGCCGAGGAAACGCTCGCGGACCTCAACATCGGCTTCCTCTTTGCCGGCAAGCACCACCCCGCGATGGGCCGGATCATGCCGATCCGCAAGGCCATCGGCCGCCGTACCATCTTCAACCTGATGGGACCGCTGGCCAACCCGGCGGGCGTGCGCCGCCAGCTCGTCGGCATCGCCCGCCCGGCCTATGTGCCGATCTATGCCGAAGCGCTGCTGCGGCTCGGCTCGGACCACAGCCTTGTCGTCTCTGGCGACGAAGGGCTGGACGAACTGAGCCTCGCCGGCGGCAACGAACTGGCCGAAGTGAAGGACGGCCAGCTTTCGATGCGCCGCGTGACGCCGCAGGATGCGGGCCTGCCGGTCCACCCGATCGAGGCGATCCGCGGCGGAGACGCCGCCCACAACGCCGCTGCGCTGCGCCGCCTGCTCCACGGCGAGCACGGCCCCTACCGCGATGCCGTGCTGTTCAACGCTGCCGCCGCGCTGATCGTGGCGGGAGAGGCCCGCGATTGGCACGATGGCGTCGAGGAAGCCGCCGAAGCCATCGACAAGGGCCTCGCCAACGCGCTGCTGAACTGCTGGATCGCCGCCCTGCGCTGATCCTGCGCCCATCCCCAACGCCCGCTTGTCCTGAGCTTGTCGAAGGACGTATCGCGGCGCTAAGGCGAGCCTCAAGATGACCGACAAGCTCACCGAGATCTGCGACACCAAGCGCGACGAAGTCGCCGCCCGCAAGACATCCGCCACGCTCGCGGATCTCGCCGCGCGCGCCAGCGAACAGACCCCGCCGCGCGGGTTCGAGGCCGCGCTGCGCCGGCGTGCCGCCACGGGCTATGCCCTGATCGCCGAGATCAAGAAGGCCAGCCCGTCCAAGGGTCTGATCCGCCCCGATTTTGCCCCCGCCGACCACGCCCGCGCCTACCAGGCCGGCGGCGCCGCGTGCCTGTCGGTCCTCACCGACGCACCCTATTTCCAGGGCCACGAGGACTACCTCGTGCAGGCCCGCGCCGCCTGCGATCTGCCGGTGATCCGCAAGGACTTCATGGTCGATCCGTGGCAATGCGCCGAAGCGCGCGCCATCGGCGCGGATGCCATCCTGATCATCGTCGCCGCGCTAGAAGACGCGCAGATGGTCGAGATCGAGGCCGCCGCGCGCGAGTCGGGCATGGACGTGCTCGTCGAAGTCCACAACGAAGCCGAAATGGAGCGCGCCGCACGCCTGCGCTCGCGCCTGATCGGCGTGAACAACCGCGACCTGAAGCGTTTCGTGACCGACCTCGCCGTGACGGAGCGCCTCGCCCCGCTCGCCCCGGAAGGCACGCTGCTGGTCGCCGAAAGCGGCATCAACAGCCATGCCGACCTCGTCCGCCTGGAAAAGTGCGGCGCGCGCACGTTCCTCGTCGGCGAAAGCCTGATGCGGCAGCAGGACGTCACCGCCGCCACCAGGGCGCTGCTCGAAGGCTAGGCGGATCGCGGGGGCCTTGCCCCCGCCCCGCTCGTCACGCGACCAGCTTTTCTTCCATGGCGCTGATCTTGGCCGCGTCCACCCCGAGCAGCTGCTCGGCATAGTTCTCGACCGAACCGTACTGGTCGCGGATCGCGGCGAAGGCTGTTTCGAGGAACTCGGGCCGCACGCCCATCAGCACGCGCACCGCGTTGTCCTCCATGCGCGCGCCGAAACCGCTGCGCACCGCGGTTGCCCCCGCCGCGATCCGTGCTTCGGCATTGCCGGCGGTGTTGGTGAGGACATAGTCGGCCAGCACGTCGTCATGGTGCACGCCCAGCAGCGTGTGCACGAGCGCGGCGGCAACCCCGGTGCGATCCTTGCCGGCAAGGCAGTGCAGCAGCGTGGGGTGGTCGCGTCCGGCCAGCGCATCGAAATAGAGGCGATAGGTGCCCGCGAGCACGGGGCGGAACGGCAGCTTGCCGTAAAGCGTGACCATCGCGTTCACCGCGTCCTGCTCGGTCACCACTTGGCGGGCCATTTCCTCGTGCACGGCCACGCCCTTGGCGCTGGCGGTTTCGCCCGGCTCGAACATCACTTCCCCGTCGAATTCGGGATGGCGCAGGCAGGGATAGGCCACGCGCTCGCTGTCGCCGCGCAGGTCGATCACCGTGCCGATGCCAAGGCCGTGGACCACGTCCAGATCCTGCTGCGTCGCGCCGACGTGCTGGCCCGAGCGCCACAGCGCGCCCTTGCGAAGCTGCCCGGCCCGCGCCGCATAGCCACCATAATCGCGGAAATTGTGGATTCCCTGGAGGTTGAGCACCCTGTCCTGCATCCCTGCGTCCTTCGCCGGTTTCTGTTCGCAACTGATATTTCGCACAGTCCCTTGGCTCGACAACCCGCCGCGGGGCAAGCACAAAGCGACAAGAAAAGAACAATGAACATTGTGGAGACGATGCATGACAGAACCGAATTCCACCCTTCACCTGGTCGATCCCGAGATCCTGCCGCTGCTGGAAATGCTCGGTCCGCGCGTGGCGTTCAGCGCGGAAACGCTGCCCGCCATCCGGGAGGTGAGCGCCGCGCAATATGCCACCTTCGGCACCCCCGTGCTCGAACCGGTGGTGGAGCGCACGGCGGGTACCGGCGGCGAGGTCGAGATCCTGTGGTATGATCCCGCGCCGGGTGAGAAGAACCGGCCCGCGCTGCTGCACATCCACGGCGGCGGGATGATCGTGGGATCGGCGCGGGGGATGACCGCCGGACCGTCCAACATGGCACGCGCGCTGGGCATCCCGGTGGCCTCGGTCGAATACCGGCTCGCCCCCGAAACCCCGTTCCCCGGCCCGCAGGAGGATTGCCTGGCGGGGCTGCGCTGGCTGGCGGACAATGCGGACCGGCTGGGCGTGGACGCGGCGCGGATCGGCGTGATCGGCGAAAGCGCGGGCGGCGGTCTCGCGGCGGCGACCGCGCAGATGGCCCGCGATACGGGCGGGCCGACGCTCGCCGCGCAGATCCTCGTCTACCCCATGCTCGATCACCGCACCGGCAGCGAGGCCTGCCCTTATGGCAACCGCCACACCGGCGAATTCATCTGGACCCGCGCGTCCAACCGCTTCGGCTGGGAAGCGCTGCGCGGCGACTATCCCGCCGACGACGCGCGCAAGGGCTGGTTCTCGCCCAGCCTGGCGGACGACCTTGCAGGCCTGCCGCCAACGTGGATCGGCACGGGAAGCCTCGATCTGTTCTTCGACGAGAACCTCGATTACGCGCGGCGGCTGGTCGATGCGGGCGTGCCGGTGGAACTGCACAGCTACCCCGGCGCGATCCACGCGTTCAACGTGGTGCCCGATGCCGCCATCGCCAAGGCATTCAGCCGCGACATGATGGGCGCCATTGCGCGGATGCTGGGCGCGCCTGCCCGCGATTGAGCGGCGATCGGGCCTGGGTCAGGCCGTCCGCTGCTGCGAAATCGGCGGGACCGCTTCCAGCGCGCGCGCGACAACGACCGAGGCGGGGGTGGGCTTGGGCACCAGCACCCCGCCAAGGCGGCGCACCGCCTCGTCCATGCGGTCCAGATCGCCCGTGTGCAGCACATAGGGCACGCCCATCGCCGCCAGCGCGCGCGCGACCGGCTCGCAGGTCTGCCCCTGCCCCAGCGACACGTCCAGGATCGCGGCAGCGAGGTGGCCGCGCTCGACGATTTCCAGCGCCTCGCCCAGTTCCAGCGCGGTCAGCGGGACACAGCCCGCGTCCTCCACCGCGAATTCCAGATCGAGAAGGATCAGCGGTTCGTCATCGAGGACGAGAACGCACCAGGGGGCGTCGGTCATGCCGCCTCCTCCCGCAACGGCAGGCGCAGGGTGGCCTTCAGCCCCTCCCGACGCCATTCGCGTTTGATGTTGCCGCGCGCCATGCCCATCATCTTGTCCACTATGCTGCTCGACGCCGGCGCTGCGGGGACGGCCTCCGGTTCCAGCGGCGGGCCGCCCTCTTCGATCCAGTCGATCACGATGGTGGGCGCATTGGCCGCGCCGTTGCGCTTCCAGCTGATCGTGACCCGGCCGTCGGGGCGGCTGAGCGCGCCATGCTTGACCGCGTTGGCCGCAAGTTCGTGCAGCGACAGGCCCAGCACCGACACCGCCGAGAAATCGCTGCGCAGCCCGTTGCCGCGAAATTCGATGCGGCGTCCGTCGGGATCGTAAGGCCCCAGCACCGAACGGATTGCCTGTCCCACCTCGATCGAGCCGCTGGACGCTTCATCCAGCGTGGTTTCATAGGCGCGGCCCAGTGCCTGGATGCGCTCGTTGATCTCGCGCGCCTCGTTCTCGATCCCGCGCGCGCGGCCGGTGAAATTGACGATCCCGCCGATCACCGCGAACATGTTCTTCATCCGGTGCGACAGTTCGCGCGCCAGATCGCGCGCGTGGCGCTCGTCCGTGCGGGCCGCGCGCACGTCGGACACGTCCCACTGGCTGCCAAAGAAATAGAGCAGTCGCCCCTCCGCGTCATAGATCGGGCCAAGGTGGAGCGCGTTCCAGAAAGCGTTGCCATCGCGCCGGTAATTGAGGATTTCCACGACGACCACGTCTTCCTGGTCGATCGCGGCGCGGATGCGCGCGATGGCGGCGGGATCGGTGCCGGGGCCTTGCAGAAAGCGGCAGTTCCGGCCGATGATTTCGTCTTCGTCATACCCCGTCAGGGTACGGAAGGCGCGATTGGCGAAAATGATGGGCGCGTCGGGCTGGTGCGGATCGCAAAGGCAGATCGCCATGCGAGTCTGGGCCATCGCCTGCTCGAACAGGACTCCCGAAGCGCCGGCGAAGGCATCCTCCGGATGCCGGGCGCGAAAGCGGTCGGGGCTATCGTCATACGCCCGATGCGCTTGATCTTCCCGATGTGATGACAATGAATTGTTTCCCGGTGTGGTCTTGTTGCGCGCTTCGTTCCCCTTGCGCGTCAATGCCCTAGGGGACGAACCGGTTCCCTGCCCCCCGCGCTTTTTTACAAACCTGCACCAAAGGGCAGGCCCTACTTGCGGTCGATCGGGATCACCGCCACGGTCAGCCGTGAAACGCACACCAGCTTTTCGGCTTCGTCGCGGATGTGGATCGACCACACTTGCGAAGTGCGACCCAGCGCCTCCGCCTTGGCCGTGGCATAGACGAAGCCGTCGCGGACCGGGCGGATGTGGTTGGCGTTGATCTCCATGCCCACGCACGCCGACGTCGCCGGATCGACACAGAACGCCGCCGCGACCGAGCCTGCGGTTTCCGCCAGCACCACCGATGCCCCTCCGTGAAGCCGCCCGAACGGCTGGTGGACGCGGTCGGTCACCGGCATCCGCACGGTCAGCGATTCCGCGTCGCAGCCGACGAATTCGATGTCGAGCCAGCCGGACATTCCGCGCGCGAAGCTGTCCTTCAGATATTCAGCGCTGGGAAGCGTGCCGCCGCACCAGATCATGCAAAGCCTTTCTCGAGAAAACGGATGGCGCAGCCGGCGAGCAGCGCGGTGCCCAGCGGCAGCACGCTTTCATCGACGACCATGCGCGTGGAATGGATGCCGCAGCACGAGCGCCAGTCGGCGCCTTCGTGGCTCACGCCCAGGAAGAACATCGCGCCGGGCACCTTTTCCAGCAGGTAGGAGAAGTCCTCCGCTCCCATGATCGGGTGCGACAGGCGCACGAAGCCGCCCCCTCCCGCAAGCTCAGCCGTGACCGCCGCACCCAGCGCCACCGCGCGCTCGTCGCAGACGGTCACCGGAAAGCCCGGCGTGATGGTGATCGCGGCCGTCATGTCGTGCGCGGCGGCCACGTGCGTGGCCACGCGTTCCACTTCGGCGTGGAGCTTCGCGCGGCTCGCGGCGGAAAGCGTGCGCAGCGTGCCTTTCAGCAATGCGCGGTCGGCGATGACATTGTGCGCAGTGCCGGCTTCGATCTTCGCAACGGTGGCGACCACCGGATCGGCAACCGAAAACTTGCGCGTCACCATGGCCTGGAGCGCGGTGACGATCTCGCAGGCGACGGGCACCGGATCGAGCGTCTGGTGCGGCATCGAGGCATGGCCGCCGCGCCCCTCGACCACGATCTCGAACTGATCGGCAGAGGCCATCAGCGGCCCCGCGCGCCCGGCGACCAGCCCGCGCGGGCTGTCGGGCATGATGTGCAGCGCAAAGGCGGCGTCGGGCAGCGGGTCGATCAACCCGTCGTCCAGCATGAAGCGCGCGCCGTGAAAGCCTTCCTCGCCCGGCTGGAACATGAACTGCACGGTGCCCGTCAGCGTATCGCGCATCGAACACAGCAGTTCGGCCGCACCCGCCAGCATCGCGGTGTGGGTATCGTGCCCGCAGGCGTGCATCCGCCCGGCAATGGTCGAAGCGAAAGACAGGCCGGTTTCCTCGGGCATGGGCAGCGCGTCCATGTCGCCGCGCAGCAGCACGGTGCGGCCTTCCCCCTTCCCGCCCTTCAGCGTGGCGACAAGGCCCGTGGTCGATGGTCCCTCGCGCCATTCGAGCGGCAGGTGGGCCAGCGCGGCCCGCACCTTGTCACGGGTCTTGGGCGTGTGCAGGCCCAGTTCGGGTTCCGCATGGATCGCCCGCCGCAGCGAGACGATACGGTCGGACAGCGCGGTGGCGCCATCAAGAAGCGCAGGCTGGGACATCGGGGATCCTCCGGCAGGTGCAGGCCCCTGCATAATGACAGCATGGCGCCGCTGTCGAGAGTTCCACCCGAACATCCGATCAGGCTTGCGCAGCGGGCCGCCACCGTTTAATCGGTCACTTAAACAATCACGGGACTCGTTGTGGGTCCTGCCGGTCTGTTGAGGAGAGAACCATGGCAGAAGCCTATATCATCGATGCTGTCCGCACGCCGCGCGGCGTTGGCAAGCCGGGCAAGGGCGCGCTTTCGCACCTTCACCCGCAGCATCTCGCCGCCACCGTGCTGAAGGCGATCAAGGACCGCAACAACCTCGATACCTCGACCGTGGACGACATCATCTGGTCGACATCGTCGCAGGTGGGCAAGCAGGGCGGCGACCTTGGCCGCATGTCGGCGCTTGCCGCCGGCTATGACATCACGGCTTCGGGCACCACGCTCGATCGTTTCTGCGGCGGCGGCATCACCTCGGTGAACCTCGCGGCCGCGACGGTGATGTCGGGCATGGAAGATTGCGTCATCGCTGGCGGCACCGAGATGATGAGCTTCACCTCGGCTTACGGCGCCGAACAGGCCAATGCCGGCATCAAGCCGCTGGGCATGGGTTCGGGCAACCCCGCTCTCGACGCGATCCACCCGCAGTCGCACCAGGGCGTGTGCGGTGACGCGATTGCCGCGCTGGAAGGCATCACCCGCCACGAACTCGACGCGCTGGCGCTCGTCAGCCAGGAACGCGCCGACCGCGCCATCCGCGAAGGCCGCTTCGACAAGTCGCTGGTCACTGTCTACAACGAAGACGGCACCGTGGCGCTCGACCATGAAGAGTTCCCGCGTCCGGAGACCACTGCCGAAGGCCTCGCCTCGCTCAAGGCCAGCTTCGACGGCGTCGCCGATTTCGACCTCGGCAACGGCAGCACTTTCCGCAAGCAGATCCTGCGCCGCTATCCCGATCTCGAGTTCAAGGGCGTGCACCACGCCGGCAACAGCTCGGGCGTGGTCGATGGCGCCGCCGCGCTGCTCATCACCTCGCCCGAATATGCGGAAAAGCACGGCCTCAAGCCGCGCGGCCGCATCGTTGCCTATGCCAACCAGGGCGATGATCCCACGCTGATGCTCAACGCCCCGGTTCCGGCGGCGAAGAAGGTGCTCGAAAAGGCCGGCCTCAAGGTCGAGGACATCGACCACTGGGAAATCAACGAAGCCTTCGCCGTCGTCGCGGAAAAGTTCATCCGCGATCTCGACCTCGACCGTACCAAGGTCAATCCGAACGGCGGCGCGATGGCGCTGGGCCACCCGATCGGCGCGACCGGCTCGATGCTGATCGGCACCACGCTAGACGAACTGGAGCGCACGGGCGGCCGTTATGGCCTCGTCACGATGTGCGCGGCCGGCGGCATGGCCCCGGCCATCATCATCGAACGCATCTGATAATGTGATACCTTGCCCGGAGCGGTTGGCTCAGACCAGCCGTTCCGGGCAAGACTCCTGTTGCATTGGTAACGACCTGCGGGCACATGAAGGCTCGAATGCCTTCCCTGCCGCGCAGCCTGTCCCAGCCGATCCGCGGCCTAGTCCCTCGCTATGCGACCGGCGTGGCGTTGTTTTTCGCCAGCTTCGGCATTCGCGTCGCCGCCGATCACCTCTTCCCGCCGGGCTTCCCGTTCCTGACGTTCTTTCCCGCGGTGATCCTCGCCACGTTTCTCGCGGGACGCGGCCCCGGCTTTCTCTGCGGGGCGCTCAGCGGGTTCGCCGCGCTCTATTTCTTCGTCCCGCCGTTCCATTCGCTGCAGCTCGATGCCGGCAGGTTCACCGCGCTCGTCTTTTTCGGCCTCGTGGTGGTGGTGGACGTGATGCTGATCGACGGGCTGGTGCGCCGGCACCGGCAACTGGTCGAAAACGAAGCGCGCCTCACGCGCATGGCCGATATGCAGACGCTGCTGTTCAAGGAATTGCAGCACCGCGTCGCCAACAACCTCGCCTCGGTCGCCTCGATGCTTCGCCTCCAGCGCCGGCGCATCGTGGCCGATCCGGCCAGCGCACTCGACGTGATCGACCGCGCGGACGAACGCATCGAACTGATGGGCCGGGTCCACCGCCAGCTTTACGATCCGCAGGCGCTCGGCCTGTCGGTGGCCGAGCAGATCCGCCGCGCGGCGGAACAGGCGCAGGACGTGAGCGCCGCCGGCCACGTGCGGGTGGAAGTCCATGCGGACGACGTCGTGCTCGAGATCAACCGCCTGATGACGCTGGTCCTGCTCATCACCGAACTGCTGGGCAACAGCTTCAAGCACGCCTTCGATCCGCACGCGGAAGCGCCGACGGTGCGCGTCTCGCTGGAGCGCGGGCAGCCCGGGCAGCTGCGGCTCACCGTGGCCGACAACGGGCGCGGTCTGCCTTCCCAGGATCCGGCATCACATGACCGGGCCGCCGCGGCACCGCGCGGCCTTGGCACCACGATCATCAAGGGCTTCGTCGCCCAGCTTGGCGGCAGCATCAAGGTCTGCGGAGCCCCCGGCGTGACCACCATGGTCGAATTCGCCGAGGGCTGAACCGCACGGGCGTCAGCCCGCCGGCGCGACCGGCTCCGCCACGTTGGCCACGATCTTCAGCACTTCGGTCCACGCAGCCACGTTCTGCGCCAGCGCAGCGGGATCGACCTTGTCCAGCGTATCGTCCGGGGTGTGGTGGAGGTCGAAGTAATGCGTGCCGTCCTGGCCCAGATCGACCACCGCCAGCTTCTGCTTCTCGATCACCGGCTCCACGTCGGTGCCGCCACCGGCCTCACCCTTGCCCGGCACCACGCCCAGCGGATTGAGCGCGGCCACGATCCGCTCGGCCAGCGCCTTGTCGGCGGGCGCGAACCTGGTCTGGACGCGCCACACCCGGTCGGCGCCAAAGTCGCTTTCCATCGCCAGGGCGTGGGGCTCGGCGTGCGCCTTGGCATAGGCATCGCCGCCATAGCCGCCCAGTTCCTCGCTGCCCGCCCACAGCACGCGGATCGTGCGCAGCGCGCGGCCGCCATCCTGCGCCTTCAGCGCCGCGGCGGTCACGATGGCGCAGCCCGAGGCATCGTCGATCGCCCCGGTGCCCAGGTCCCAGCTGTCGAGATGGCAGCCGACCAGGATCGGCGGCAGCGAAGGGTCGCGTCCCGGCAGTTCGCCCACCACGTTGCCCGAAGGCATCCCCTCGGTGGTCTTGCCGGTCAGCGTCAGCGCCAGCCGCAGCGTGCGGCCCGAAGCGGCCAGCCGCGCGATCAGGTCCGCGTCGGGGTTCGACACGGCCCCCGCCGGGATCGGCTTCACCCCTTGCGGGAACGAAGTGACCCCGGTGTGCGGGTTGCGGTGGCTGTCGGTGCCGACCGAGCGGATGACCACCGCCGCCGCGCCCTTGCGCGAGGCGACGCCCGGCCCTTCGCGTCGCACCTGGCCATAGGGGCCATAGCCCGCGCCGTCCTGCGCACGGCGCATGGCATGGTCGATGAAGGCGATCTTGCCGCCAAGCGACCCGTCCGGCGCCGCCTTCAGCGCGGCGAGCGTCGGGAAATAGGCGATGTCACCCTCGATCCCCTTGTCGGGCGTCGCCCCGCTATAGCCCAGCGCGGTCACCGCCAGCACTTGGGGCACCGGCGCGATCAGCCGCGCCTTGTCCACCCCGCGCACGTAGCCGCGGATGGTGAACGGCTCGACCGCGACATTCTGGAAGCCCAGCGCCTTGAGCTTTTCCGCGCCCCACGCCCGCGCCCGGGCTTCGGCCTCGCTCCCGGCAAGGCGCTGGCCGACGTCCGTCGTCAGGCCCGAAACAATGTCCCACGCCACGTCGCCGGCAGGCGCATTGGCCGACGATTCGGCCAGAGCAGGAACGGGAAGCGCCAGCGGCGCGGCGACGAGCGCGGTCAGGACCGGACGGAGGATGTTTCGCATGAAACCGGTGCGTAACGACAAAGTCCCATCCTGCCAACGCCTTCGATGAACACGGCGCCAAGGTTGCCAGCACGCCCCTTCCCCGGCACTCTGCCCGCCGAAAAGCACAAGCATGTTGGGGGAACGGGGCATGAAGAATGCAGAGGCTTTCGCTGGCTACGAGCCCTTCGAATTCACCGACGGCCCGTGGACCCGGCGCGTGTGGCGCAAGGGCAGCGGGCCGGCGGTGATCGTGATGCACGAAATGCCCAACCTCCACCCGCTGGTGCTGCGCTTTGCCGACCGTGTCGCCGCGCAGGGGATGACGGTATTCTGCCCCAGCCTGTTCGGCGAGGACGGGCGCGTGCCGGGGCGCGCCTATACCATGGGCCAGATGCTCTATTCGCTGTGCGTGCGGCGCGAATTCAACGCCTGGGCCAACGGCCGGTCCAGCCCGATCGTCGACTGGCTGCGCGCGCTCGCCCGCCATGCCCACGGCGAATGCGGCGGCAAGGGCGTGGGTGCGGTCGGCATGTGCTTCACGGGCGGATTTGCGCTGGCGATGATGACCGAGCCGGCGGTGGTCGCACCGGTCCTGTCGCAGCCATCACTGCCGCTGGGCAGGAAAGGCGCGGGCATGATCGACGCCAGCCCGGAGGAGATCGCCTGCGCCAGGCGGCGGCTGGAGGACGAGGACCTGACGATGCTCGGCCTGCGCTTCCCCAGCGACGGCTTCGTGCCCGATGCGCGCTTCGCCATGCTCAAGGACACCTTCGGCGACCGCTTCAAGGCGATCGAACTCCCGGACGAACACGCCAACCCCGCCGCGCCGATCCCGCCCCATTCGGTGCTGACCTGGCACGTGATCGACCAGCCCGGCACCCGCACGCGCGAAGTGGAAGCCGAAGTGATCGCGTTCTTCCGATCACGCACCGGCGCCTGAGACCGGCCACGCCCCTGCACATCGGCGGCCGCCTTGCACGCCGCAGCGCCCGCTCTCGCGCGCGATGCTTGCGGCGGTGCCCGCGCACCTGTAGAGCGCGGCGCAAACCTCTTGCCATTCCCCGAAGGACCAACAATGGCCGCGCAATACGCCTACGTCATGAAGAACATGACGAAGACCTTCCCCGGTGCTCCCAAGCCCGTGCTGAAGGACATCAACCTGCAGTTCTACCAGGGCGCCAAGATCGGCATCGTCGGTCCGAACGGCGCGGGCAAGTCCACCCTGATCAAGATCATGGCGGGGATCGACAAGGATTTCACCGGCGAAGCTTGGCCGGGCGAAAACATCACCGTCGGCTATCTGGAGCAGGAACCCCAGCTCGACCCGACCAAGACCGTGCTGGAGAACGTCAAGGACGGCGCGCGCGATACCGCCGACCTCGTCGACCGCTTCAACGAGATCTCGAACATCATGGCCGATCCGCCGGAGGACGTCGATTTCGACGCGCTGATGGACGAGATGGGCGACCTTCAGGGCAAGATCGACGCCGTCGACGGCTGGACGCTCGACAACCAGCTCGAAATCGCGATGGAAGCGCTGCGCTGCCCGCCGAGAGACTGGCCGGTGGACAGCCTTTCGGGCGGTGAAAAGCGCCGCATCGCGCTGACCCGCCTGCTGATCCAGAAGCCGTCGATCCTGCTGCTCGACGAACCGACCAACCACCTCGACGCCGAATCCGTCGAATGGCTGGAAAACCACCTCAAGGAATATGCCGGCGCGGTGCTGATGATCACCCACGACCGCTACTTCCTCGACAACGTGGTGGGCTGGATCCTCGAACTCGACCGGGGCAAGTACTTCCCCTACGAAGGCAACTACTCGACCTACCTGGAAAAGAAGGCCAAGCGCCTCGAACAGGAAGACCGCGAGGAAAGCGGCAAGAAGAAGGCCCTCAGCCGCGAGCTTGAGTGGATTCGCCAGACCCCTGCCGCCCGCCAGACCAAGAGCAAGGCGCGTATCCGCAAGTTCGAGGACCTGCAGAATGCGCAGGACAACCGTCCGGTCGGCAAGGCGCAGATCGTCATCCAGGTGCCAGAGCGCCTTGGCGGCAAGGTCATCGAGGTGAAGAACATCTCGAAGGCTTATGGCGACAAGCTGCTGTTCGAGGACCTGTCGTTCACCCTGCCGCCGGGCGGCATCGTCGGCGTGATCGGGCCGAACGGCGCGGGCAAGTCCACGCTGTTCAAGATCATCACCGGCAAGGAAACGCCCGACACCGGCACGATCGAGATCGGCAGCACCGTCCACCTCGGCTATGTCGACCAGAGCCGCGACGCGCTGAACCCCAAGAACAACGTGTGGGAAGAGATTTCCGACGGGTTGGACTACATGGTGGTCAACAAGCAGGACATGTCGACGCGTGCCTATGTCGGCGCGTTCAACTTCAAGGGCGCAGACCAGCAGAAGAACGTCGGCAAGCTCTCGGGCGGTGAACGCAACCGCGTCCACATGGCCAAGATGCTCAAGCAGGGCGGCAACGTCCTCCTGCTCGACGAACCGACCAACGACCTCGACGTCGAAACGCTGAGCGCGCTGGAAGACGCGATCGAGAATTTCGCGGGCTGCGCCGTGGTCATCTCGCACGATCGCTTCTTCCTCGATCGTCTCGCCACGCACATCCTCGCGTTCGAGGGCAACAGCCACGTCGAATGGTTCGAAGGCAACTTCGCCGCCTACGAGGAAGACAAGCGCCGCCGCCTCGGCGACGCCGCTGATCGCCCGACCGCGCTGGCCTACAAGAAGCTGACCCGCTGAGGCAAAAATCGCCCGGCAAATCCACGAACAACGCAGCGCCCCGGAAGATCCTTCTTCCGGGGCGCTGTCCTTTTCGGGACGAATGGATGGGCGCAAGACCTCGCCTTGCGTTCATTCCCTTGTTACCATTGTGTTAAATTTATGAACAATCGGTCGCGCACCGGTTCAGGACGCCGACAGCGCGGGGCGCGTAGTCGGGTCTCACACAACGCCGCGAATGAATCGCGGCGCCACGTACCGGAGACATGGCCATGGCTGCCAAGTCATTCTTGAAGTCCGGCATCGGCACCACTCTGGCCCTTGCCATTCTCGCTACCGCGGTCCCCGCATCGGCGCAGGTGTTCGACCGCGACGGCAACGGACGCAACATGCAGCAGCGCGAGGATCGCGGCGAGCGCCGTGGTGGTGGCGGCGGCGGCCGCATGGAGCGGATCGAAGCCCCGGCTCCGCGCGCCGAAATGCCCCGTGCCGAAATGCCCCGCGCCGAAATGCAGCGCCCGCAGATGCAGCGCGCCGAACCGCAGCGCCGCGCCGAAGGCCAGACCTTTGGCCGGGACTGGAACAACGGCGGCGCCGTGAACCGTCCGCCGCAGGCGTGGCGCGGCCAGACCCCGGCCACCCCCGATCGCGGGCCTGACCGGGGTGCGGATCGCGGACAGGTGGGCAATCGCGGCCCGGTGCAGCAAGGCTGGGACGGCCAGCGCTGGAACGGCCAGCGCGTGCAGCCGCAGCAACCCTCGTGGCGCAACGATGGCCGCAACGATGGCCGGGGCAACGATGGCCGTGCCTGGAACGGCGACCGTGACGGGCGCCGCGACAACGACCGGGGCGGCAACTGGAACCGCGACCGCGACGGCAACCGCGATGGCCAGTGGAACCGTGACCGCTGGCGCGATGGCGACAGCTGGCGCAACAACAACAATAACAACCGCTGGCGGGATGGCGATCGCTGGCGTGACGGCAATCGCGGCGGCGACTACCGCCGGTGGAACAACGATTGGCGCCGTGACAACCGCTACAACTGGTCCGCGTGGCGCAACCATAACCGCAACACGTTCCGTGGCGGATACTACTACGCGCCCTATCGCGATTATTCGTACAGCCGCCTGAGCATCGGCATCCGCATCGGCTCTCCGTTCTATTCGGAGCGCTACTGGATTTCCGATCCGTGGGCCTATCGCCTGCCGGACGTCTACGGCCCCTATCGCTGGGTCCGCTACTATGACGACGTGCTGCTGGTCGATACCTACAGCGGCGAAGTGGTCGACGTGATCTACGACTTCTTCTGGTAAGCGCGAAGGCGCAATCCAAAACGCAGAGGGCCTCGCCGGATCATCTCCGGCGAGGCCCTCTCGCATTCGGCAAGGCGGTGATCAAAGTCCGCCGATAGACCCCAGCACCTGCCGCATCAACGCATGGCCATCGGGCGTCAGGCGCACATAGCGGCGGCGCGCATCGCCCTTGTCGGCGGCGCGATAGACCAGCCCGTCACGTTCCAGGCGCGAGATCCAGCGCAGGATCGTCGTGGAGGGCACCCCCGCCTCGATGCACACGCTCGACACCTGCAGTTCCGTCCCGCGCCGATGGGCGATGAACAGGTCGAGCAGGATATCCCAGCCGGGTTCGCCGAACAGCCCCTTGACCGAACTGGCGGAATCGCGACGACGGCGAAGATCATAGAGGGCCTTTGCAAGGCGGAACGCCTCGGCCTCTGTATCAACCAGTGCTTCCAAAAAGAACGACCCCCTCGAAAGGCTGGATTGCAACCACACATACGCAGCGCTTGGCGAATACCATTCGGCATAGCCCGCTACCGTTTTTCTTCCGCGACCCGACCATTAAGTAGTAGCCGATAGCTACCTACCTTATAGCGCTCCGCCGCAAACGACTTTAACACCTTTTTCACCTAATTTCTCACCGTTTTTCAATCGTTCCTGTCCGGAACGGACCAAAGCGTCCCAAAATGGCTCTCGAAGGCATTCGATTGCGCAAAGGCGCAGTCCTTGCATGGTAAACGCCGGGATAGCGGGCTTGTCGTTCCGGTACGCATGGGCCATGACCGGAACGATTATGCTGCCCTTCCGCCGCGCCGCCGGGCGTGACCCCGATACCCCTGCCCTCAAACGCATCGGCGATGCCGTGCGCGCGCGGCTGGACGGCGATCCCGCCGCCTTCCGCATTCCGGTCGACGGGCTGGAGATCTACGGGGTCTCCGGCTTCTTCACCGAAGCCGAATGCCAGCGCCTGATCGCCATTGTCGACAGCGTCGCGCGCCCCTCGCCCACGTACGGCGAGGGTGAAAGCAGCGGACGCACCAGCTACACCGGCGATGTCGATCCGGCCGATCCCTTCATCCGGATGCTCCAGCGCCGCATCGACGACCTGCTCGGCATGGAACCGACGCTGGGCGAGACTCTCCAGGGCCAGCGCTATGCCCCGGGGCAGGAATTCCGCGCGCATTTCGATCATTTCAACCCGTCGCAGCGCTTCTGGGATCAGGAGCAGGCGCGCGGCGGGCAACGCAGCTGGACCGCGATGGGCTATCTGAACGCGGTGGAGGAAGGCGGCGCGACCGACTTTCCGAAAGTCCCGCTGAACATCCCGCCGCAGGCCGGCGCGCTGCTGGTGTGGAACAACATGAAGCGCGATGGCACGCCCAATCCGCAAGCCCTCCACGCCGGCACCCCGGTGGTGCGCGGCGTCAAATATGTCCTGACCAAGTGGTACCGGGCCCGCCCATGGGCCTGACCCGCCGCGACAACGCGCGCCGCGCATGGGGCTGGCTGCCGCCCGTCGCGCTGGTGTTGGCGCTCGCCTCGTGCGCCCCGCAGGCCGCGCTCGCGCCCGTCCGTCCCGCCGCGCCCGTCACCGAGGCGCCGATCGCACCGCCCGCCGAGGACATGGCGCGCACGCTCGACCGCCTGTTCCTCGACGACGCCCGCGCCGAGCAGGCGCTCGATCCGCAAGGCGCGCTCGAGCGCGGCGAGCGGCTGTCCGCCGAACAGTTCCGCCTGCTGTTCACGTCCGAGCTGACCGACCGCCTGCGCGATGCCAATGCCGCCACGCTCGCCCGGCTGGACCGCATCGACCGCGCCCGGCTGGATGAGCCGCACCGCATTTCCTACGACGTGTTCCGCGCCGGCAAGCTCGACGAAAAGGCGCAGCTTTCGCCCGCGATGGAAGCGCTGACCGGCCCGCGTCCCTTCAATCACTTCGGCGGCTTCCACGTCGAGTTTCCCGGCCTCGTTTCCGCCGAAAGCGCGATGCCGCTGGAAGGGCTGGCCGATTACGAGACGCGCCTCGCACTCGACCGCGCGCTGCCCTTCGTGTTCGACACCGCGATCGCCCGCTTCCGCGAAGGCATGGCCAGCGGCGTGACCGAGCCGCGCCTCACCGTGCGCAACATGATCGCGCAGATCGACGGCATCCTCGCCCAGCCGGTCGCGCGTTCGCCCTTCCTGTCGCCCGTGCGCGCCTTCCCCCGCACCATTCCGCTGGCCGAGCGCCGGCGGCTGGCGCAAGCCTTTACCGAGGCCGCGAGCGGATCGGTCTATCCCGCCTATCGCCGCCTGCGCGCATTTCTGCTCACCGAATATCTGCCCGCCGCGCGCGAGCACGTGGGGCTGGCGACGATGCCCGGCGGCGATCGGCTCTACCGGATGCTGGTGCGCCAGCACACCACGCTCGATCTCGATCCGGCCGCGGTGCACCGCATCGGCATCGGCGAAGTCGCGCGCATCCAGCACGAGATGGAAGGGGTGAAGACGCAGCTTGGCTTCACCGGCCCGCTGCGCGCGTTCTTCGACCACATCCGCGTCGATCCGCGCTTTCATCCCAAAACGGCCGAGGAACTCGCGCGCGGGTTCGAAGCGGTGGGGCACAAGGTCGATGCGCTGGCGCCGCGCTATTTCCTGCACCTGCCGCGCACGCCGCTGCTGGTGCAGGCCTATCCCGAATACCGCGCGCGCTACGAAGCCGGTGGCAGCTACAGCCAGGGCGCGGCGGACGGCAGCAGGCCCGGCGTGTTCTATTTCAACACCTACGATCTCAAGAGCCGGTTCCTTTCGGGCGTGACCACGCTCTATCTGCACGAAGGTGCGCCGGGGCATCACTTCCAGATCAGCCTTGCGCAGGAAAACACCGCGCTGCCCGATTTCCAGCGGTTTGGCGGCAACACCGCCTATGTCGAAGGCTGGGCGCTCTATGCCGAAACGCTCGGCTACGAGATGGGGTTCTACAAGGACCCGATGCAGCACTGGGGCACGCTCGATGACGAGATGCTGCGCGCGATGCGACTGGTGGTCGATACCGGCCTGCACACGCAGGGTTGGACCCGCGAGCAGGCGATCGATTACATGCTCGCCAATTCGGGCATGGGCCGCAGCGACGCCACCGCCGAAGTCGAACGCTACATCGCCAACCCGGGACAGGCGCTTGCCTACAAGATCGGCGCGCTCACCATCCAGCGACTGCGACGCAAGGCCGAGGACGCGCTCGGTCCCCGCTTCGACATCCGCCGCTTCCACGATCAGGTGCTGATGAGCGGCGCCCTGCCGCTGCCCGTCCTCGAAGCCAAGATCGACCGCTGGATCGCACGCGAACAGGCGTCGCAGACCGAGTGAGAGGCGGGGAATTGACCGCCCCGTCCCCTCCCGAAATCATGACCCCTTCGGCTCGGCGCACGCCGTGGGCACCCCGGTCACTTCGCTGACCACCGCCTCGGTGTTGGTGGCAACGTCATCGACCTGCCCCTGCAACTGGCCCATCTTGTTGAAAATCTTGTCCATCTTGCGGTGCAGCCGCAGGATTTCGAGCTGGGTGCGCAGGTTCACCTCATAGTCGTGATGCGCGGTCAGGCGGTCCTTCTGCGATTGCCGGTTCTGGCTCATCATGATCACAGGCGCCTGCAACGCGGCCAGCGTCGAGAGCATCAGGTTGAGGAAGATGTAGGGATATTCGTCCCACGTAATGCCCAGCCCGGCCGCCCATTTGCTGTTCACCAGCATCCAGCCCAGCAGAACTACGCCGAACGCGATGATGAACCCCCACGATCCGCCGATCGCAGCCACCCGGTCGGCCAGCCGGTCGCCGAAGGTCATGTTGACGGTGGCCAGTTCGTCCGCGTCACAGTCCTCGATCTCGCCCGAGGCAACGCGCTGCAACACGCGCTGCTCCTCGGCCCCGAGGTCGGTGTAATTGCGGCCGAGCAGTTCCTCGGCAAGATTCTCGGGCGTGGGTGATTTCGAGGCCATCAGGGCGTGAACCGGCCGCGCGGCAATTTGTTTCCCGCCAATCAGCGCGCGGTGGAAAAGCCCAGTTCCTCGGCCGCGACCTGTTGCAGCCGGACGGCGAGCGCCGGCTCCATGCCCAGATCGTCCGCTGCGCGTTCGGTCGCGCCCAGCTTGCGCGGGTCGAACCCGGTGATCGCGCCAAACTGCACCAGCGCCGACAGGTAATAGCCCGCGGTGCTGGCGTGGTAATGGTCCCAGGTCCACAGATCGACCTGCCCGAACGCCACCCCGTCATAGGGATCGGCATCCGCGATCCCTGCGCGCATCGCCCGCGTCCACGCCGCACCCACCGGGATCGGCGTGCCGAAACGGGGCGAGGTCGCCGCCGCCAGCCGGTTGCCCGCCGCCACGTCCTCGGCCAGCAGCGCGATGGGCTTGCCCGACCAGACGCTGCCGGGGCGATAGGCCAGGTCCGCGCGCGACCACGTGGACACCAGCCGCACCGAGACGCCGGGATTGGCGCGGGCGAAGGCACCGGCCAGCGCTTTCGCGGCGGCGACATGGCGCGCCGGATCGCCCGGCCGCTGCGCATCGAGCGTGGAATAGCCCTGCAACACGACCACGTCCCACGGCTTGTCGATCAGCCGCAACCGGGTGTCGAGATGGAACGCCAGGTCCCTGCCCCCGGCGGTTTCAAGGCTGACCGTCCAGTCCAGCCCCGCTTCCTCGGCAAAGGTCTTGAACAGCGCGGGCACGCCGCCGATCCGTTCGCCGTTCAGGTCGGTCACCCGCTCGGGGTGATAGCGCCGCACCGGCGAGCGTTCGCCGTAGGTAAAGCTGTTGCCGACGAACAGGATCGTCTTCGCCGCCGCCGCGGCCGGGGCCGCGAGCAAGAGCCCGGACCCCAGCACTGCGGCGGCAAGAAGCCGCATGGCACGCCGCGTCATTCGGGAACCGCCACCCCTTCCAACGCCTCCGCGATCAGCGCGCGGGTGTTGCCGATGCCGTACAGCGCGATGAAGCTGCCCATGCGCGGCCCCTGCGCCGATCCCAGCAGCGTCTCGTAAAGCGCCTTGAACCAGTCGCGCAGGCTTTCGAAGCCATAGTGCGGGTCCTTGCCGATCTCGTAGACGATGTTCTGCAGCAGTTCGGCAGTGGCGTCGTCGCTGGTCGCGGCCAGTTCCTCGTCCAGCGCGGCCAGCGCCAGCGCCTCGTTCGGCTCGGGCTTGCGGCGGTGGAGGGTCGGCGCGATGAAATCGCGGTTGTAGGCCAGCGCGCGCGTCACCAGCCCGTCGAGCGCGGGGTGTGCCGCCGGATCGGCATTCTCGACATAATTGCCGAGATAGGACCACACCTGCTCGCGCGTTGCCTTGGCGCCCAGCACGCCCACAAGGTTGAGCAGCAGGCCATAGGTGACCGGCAGGGTTTCACCCTCGCCCGCGCCGCTCGCCTCGCCATTGGCGCGCAGCAGGTGCCACACCGGATTCCCCATCCGCTGCTCGATCGGCTGGCCGGGGATCTTCTCGCGGAACTGCCAGTATTCATCGACCGCGCGCGGGATGATCCCGACGTGGAGCGACTTGGCGCTCTTGGGTTCGCGGAACAGGTAGAAGCCCAGGCTTTCCTCGCTGCCATAATCGAGCCACTGCTCGATGGTCAGCCCGTTGCCCTTGGACTTCGAGATCTTCTCGCCCTTCTCGTCGAGGAACAGCTCGTAGATCAGCCCTTCGGGACGGCGCCCGCCCAGAACCTGCGCGATCTTGCCAGACTGGGTGACGCTGTCGGTCAGGTCCTTGCCGCACATCTCGTAATCGACGCCCAGCGCGACCCAGCGCATCGCCCAGTCGACCTTCCACTGCAGCTTGGACCGGCCGCCCAGGATCGATTGTTCCACGCTCGTGCCATCCACGTCGGTAAACCGCACGAGGCCGGCCTCGGCGTCCAGTACCTCGATCGGCACCTGCAACACTTCGCCCGTGGTGGGAGAAACCGGCAGCACCGGCGAATAGGTCTTGCGGCGTTCCTCGCGCAGCGTCGGCAACATGATGCCCATGATGGCGTCGAAGTGGCGCAGCACGTTCTTCAGCGCGTCGTCGAATTCCCCGCTGTTGTAGCGGTCCGATGCGGAGACGAATTCGTAGTCGAAGCCGAAGCGATCAAGGAACGCGCGCAACATCGCATTGTTGTGGTGCGCAAAGCTTTCGTGCGTGCCGAAGGGATCGGGAATGCGGCTGAGCGGCTTGCCGAGGTTGGCGGCCAGCACTTCCTTGTTCGGCACGTTGTCGGGCACCTTGCGCAGCCCGTCCATGTCGTCCGAGAACGCCACCAGCCGGGTCGGATGGCCGCCCGTCAGCGTTTCATAGGCGCGGCGGACCAGCGTGGTGCGCAGAACTTCCTGGAAGGTGCCGATATGCGGCAGGCCCGATGGGCCATAGCCCGTCTCGAACAGCACGGGCACCAGATTGCCGCCCGCGTCTTTCTTCCCGCCGGGGAAGCGCTTGACGAGCTTGCGGGCTTCCTCGAACGGCCATGCCTTCGAGGTCTGGGCGGCGGTGGTGAGATCATCGGTCATAACCTGCGCCCTTTCGCGATTCCGGCCGGCTAGCGCAAGGGAAAGCTGGCCGCGCGGGGTGCAGGTCAGGACCGACGGCGTCAGTGGTTCTTCATGTTCTCCAGCCCGCGCACCACGCCGGTCTTCTCGCTGGGCTTCGACGCGTTGGTCTTGACCTTGGGTGCCTTGGGCTTGCGCTCTTCGCGGTTCGATTTCTTCTGCGACTTGGCCATTTTCAGGTTCCTTATGGGTGCGGATCGCTGCGCCCGGACCTGTTCTTGATATGGGAACGCACCTCGACGATTGTAAGGAGGCGCCCGTCCGGCAACGGCGGTTGCCGCTTGCCATTATCAACCAAAACGATAGACAATAACGCGATCCCGCCGCCAACGAGAGGACTGCCCCCGATGACCGATCTTTCCAAGGCCCGCGCCGAAACGCTGGCCCTCCACGCCGGCTGGCGCGCCGATCCCACCACCGGCTCGGTCGCGGTGCCGATCCACCAGACCACGTCCTACCAGTTCCATTCGACCGAACACGCGGCCAACCTGTTCTCGCTCAAGGAACTGGGCAACATCTACACCCGGCTGGGCAACCCGACGACTGACGTGCTCGAACAGCGCATCGCCGCGCTCGAAGGCGGCGCAGCCGCGCTGGCAGTCGCCTCGGGCCAGGCCGCATCGACTTATGCGGTGCTGAACCTCGCCCGCGCGGGCGACAACATCGTCAGCTCCACCGATCTCTACGGTGGCACCTGGAATCTCTTCGCCAACACGCTGAAGAACCTCGGCATCGAAGTCCGCTTCGTCGATCCGGCCGATCCCGAAGGCTTCCGCCGCGCCACCGACGAACGCACCCGCGCCTATTACGCGGAAAGCCTGCCCAATCCCAAGCTGGTCGCCTTCCCCATCGCCGAAGTCGCCGCGATCGGCCGCGAATTCGGCATTCCGCTGATCGTCGACAACACCGCCGCGCCGCTGCTGATCCGTCCGCTCGAACATGGCGCCGCGATCGTGGTCTATTCCTCCACCAAGTATATCGGCGGCCACGGCACCTCGATTGGCGGCGTGATCGTCGATGGCGGCAATTTCGAATGGGACGCCATTCCCGAGCGGCAGCCGCTGCTCAACACGCCCGATCCCAGCTACCACGGCGCGGTCTGGGCGCGCGATATCAAGCCGCTCGGCCCCATCGCCTACGCCATCCGCGCGCGCGTGATCCTGCTGCGCGACATCGGCGCGGCGCTGTCTCCCTTCAACGCCTTCCAGCTGATCCAGGGGCTGGAAACGCTGCCCCTGCGGATCGAGCGCCACAGCGAGAACGCGGCCAAGGTCGCCGCCTTCCTCGCCGGCCACGCCAAGGTCACGCGCGTGATCCATCCCTCGCTGGCCGAAGGCCGCGCGAAGGCACTGGCGGACAAGTATCTCGCCGGCGGCAAGGGCGGTCTGGTCGGCTTCGAACTGGCGAGCGGCGCGGACGGCGGCAAGCGCTTCATCGACGCGCTCCAGTTGTTCTATCACGTCGCCAACATCGGCGACGCGCGCAGCCTGGCGATCCACCCCGCCTCGACCACGCATTCGCAGCTTTCCGCCGAGGAGCAGACCGCGACCGGCGTCAGCCCCGGCTACGTCCGCCTGTCGATCGGCATCGAGCACATCGACGACATCCTGGCCGACCTGACGGCTGCGCTCGCCGCCGCCTGACCCCGCCCTTCCCCCCGCGCCGCTAGCCGAACAGCCAGTGGCGTGGGGGCCATGCCTCCCCGCACAGTCTGCTCTTCAAATGGAGAGATGAACTGATGGAACTGGGACTGGAAGGCACGGTCGCGCTGGTAACCGGCGCGCGCGGCAACATCGGCGTGGCCACTTGCGCGGCACTCAAGCGCGAGGGCGTCCACGTGATCGCCAGCGATGTGGGCGTCGATGAAGCCGCCGCCACCGACGATGGGCTGGAATGGCGCGCGCTCGACGTCACCAGCGAGGACGACTGGGCGCGCGTGATCGCCGGGATCGAGACCAGGCACGGCCGACTGGACATTCTCGTCAACAATGCCGGCGTGGCGCCCACCGACCGCATCGACGCCATGCCGCTGTCGCAATTCCGCCGCGCGTTCGACATCAACGTGGCCGGTGTATTCCTCGGCACGCAGGCCGCCTCCGAGTTGATGGCGAAGAGCGGTGCGCTGCGCGAAGGCGGCGCGGCCATCATCAACATCGCATCGGGCGCGGCGGACAAGCCGGCCGCATTCAACGCCTGCTACTGCGCCACCAAGGCTGCCGTGCGGATGTTCACGCGGGCGACCGCGGTGGAATTCTCGGCGCTCGGCTTCCCCATTCGCGTCAACTCGGTGCACCCCGGCGCGGTCGAATCCGACATGCTCGGCGCGATCGTGGAACGCTACGTGCAGTTGACCGGCAGCACCGCCGACGATCTCTACGCCGCCATGCTCAAGGGTCACCCGATGGGCCGTCTGGTCAAGCCCGACGAAGTTGCGGACGGGGTGGTGTTCCTCGCTTCGCGCGCAGCGCGCTACAGCCACGCGGCCGCGCTGCATGTCGATGGCGGCAACGCCAACACCTGATGTCATGAAAACCCGGCCCCTCCCGCCTCGGGAGGGGAACCGGCATCGGCCGTTTCAACTTGGGCCGTTTCAGCCTGCGATGGAAACCAGCGCGCCCCGGTCGATGATCTCGACCTCGCGGCGCGAAGGCAGTTCGATCACGCCGTCGTTCTTCAGCTTGGTGAACTGGCGGCTGACCGTCTCGATCGTCAGGCCGAGCACGTCCGCCACCTGCTGGCGCGAGAACGGCAGAGAGAACCGGCGCGCCGCGCCGACCTTGGGCGTGCAGCCGGTGTCGTCGAGGCGCTCGGACATTTCGAGCAGGAAGGTGGCGATCTTCTCGGGCGCAGTCTTGCGGCCCAGCAGCATCATCCACGAACGCGTGCGGTCCAGTTCGGCCAGCGTGCGTTCCAGCAGCTTGTGCTCCAGCTCGGGATGCTCGCGCGCGAAGCGGTCGAAATCGTTGCGCGCGAACACGCAGACGCGCGCGTCGGTCAGCGCGACCACGCTGGCGCGGCTGGTCTGGCCGAAAGGGCGACCGATGAAATCGGAAGGATAGGCCACGCCGACGATCTGCTCGCGCCCGTCCTCGGTGGAAGTGACCAGCTTGAGCACGCCGTCGATCACGTTGGCGACCAGCAGCGAATCGTCATCTTCCCAGATCAGCGGCTCGCCCGCGGCCACCGCACGGCGGCGCCCCATCACGTTCAGGGCCGCTATTTCCTGATTATCCAGGCCGGCACAGATGGCCCTATTACGGACGACGCAGGTATCGCAGGAGGACATGAGAAATCGCCTACCAAAAACGGAACGCGGTAACAATCGTATCCCGTCCTGATTTCAGGCAAAAAATCGGGCGGCCATGCGAATGACCGCCCGAGTTGGGGAGAAATCGGCGAAGGGAAGATGACAGGCCGTCAGACTTCCCTTCGACAAGACCTCTTTCGCCCAACTGGCGGCGTTCAGCCTTGACCAAGGTCAAATCGGTTTCGCGGACCCGGAAAAATTGCACCAGTATGGTGCAAACGGCTCGTTTTGCCCGGCCTACCCGCTTTTTAGGCGGCTGGTTTCAGTCCGCGAGGCAGGTCAGGTCGTGATACTGGCCGCGGAAGAACATCAGCGGGGTACCGTGCGCCTTGCTGCCGAGCGATTCCACCGCCCCCACCACCAGGAAGTGATCGCCCACTTCGACCACGCGCTCGATCGCGCAGTCGATCCACGCCACCGCGTCGTCGAACAGCGGCTGGCCCGACGGCGTCTGGCCGTGCGCCAGTTGCGCAAACTTGTCGTCGCCGCGCGCCGCGAAACGCTGGCACAGTTCAAGCTGGTCCGCGCCGAGCACGTTGACGCAGAACCGGCCCGTCGCCTGGATCCGGGGCCAGGTTCCCGATCGCTTGTCGGGAAAGAAGCCCACCAGCGGCGGATCGAGCGAGATCGACGTGAACGAGCCGACGACAAGGCCGTGCCGCGTGCCATCGGCATCCGCAGCGGTGATCACGCTCACGCCCGTGGGGTAGCAGCCCAGCACGGCGCGGAACTGTTGCGGATCGATCATGCCTTCCTTTGCCTTCCAACTCAGCGGGATGCCGCCCTTCGACGATTCGAGCGCCCGCGGCAACACCCTCTGCCGCCGCCGGTGCATCGCGCGCAAGGCACCGGCGCGCCCTTTTTCCCGATATGGAAGGAGGGCGCCCGGCGCCTAGCTGCGGAATGGCCGTGCGGACATTGAGAAAATCTCACCGGAGCGCGGTTGCGACGCATAGGTCGGGGACCGTCAGCGACATCAAAGGGGCTTGAAGGCTCTTGCCGGTTCAGGCTGACACCGGCCCCGTCACCCGATGCCCCGTCACGCGATGCACCGTCACCCGATGCCCCGTCACCCGATGCCCCCTCATCCACAACGCACCTCCGGCACTTCCGCGCACGCAGGAATGACGAGAATGCGGCAGGGCCTCCCCTACAGCGCGGCGATGGCGCTCACCGAACGGTTCTGTTCCCAGTGGGCATGGACCCGCGCCTCGAACCCGCGCGGCCGGTCGGTCAGTGTGCGGGTCGAAAGCCACAGCCGCTTGAGGTGCCGCTTCACCCCGTTGTCGATATCGTCCTCGTACGCGGTGCGGCCGTGCAGCACGTGGTAGTTGTTGATGAACTGCATCTCGCCCGGCGCCAGTTCCATCGCCACGTGGAATTCGGGCCGGTTCGCCATCTCCATCACCGTGTCGAGCGCTTCGACCACCAGCGGTGACAGGCGCGGCGCACCTTCATGGCGCTGCGAGGTCATGATGTAGTGCGGCACATAGCGGCAGAACAGCCGCCCGGCGTGCGCGGTGAACACCGGCCGCATATACCACGGCTGCGTGCCCGGCGCTTCCTCGCCCCGGAAATCCCACGGCAGGTCGTCGTAAAGCGCCGCAACCAGATCGGGCCGCGTTGCCACCAGCTCGTTGTAGATCGCCACCACGTTGGCCACGCACGAAAGCCCGCCGCTCAGCGCCGGGCGCAGGCACATCAGCCCGACGAGATCCGACCCGTCGGTGTGCCAGGACAGCGCGATACGCCCCAGTTCGTTGCCGCGCGTGGTCGGATCGTCGATCCGCCGCCCCTGGTCGGTCACGTCGCCCATCACGTGGCCATGCTTGTTCTGCGGCCACGGATGGCCAAGGTGCGTGCCGATGCCCCAATAGAGCATCGTCAGTTCCTCGTCGTCGTAGCGCGTGGTGTCGAGCGCGCTGATCCGCACGAAACCGCGCCCCGCGATCAGTTCGCGCTCGATGCCCCCGATCTTGCGCGCCAGCCCCTCCAGCGGAAAGTCGTCGCGCCCGATCTCCATCAGGTTGCGCGACTTGCGCCGGGCATGGCGCAGCGCCGCGTCCAGTTCGTCGTGATCCTGCTGCGTCAGGCGGACGGTCCACGCCTCCGGATCGGCGACGTCGGCCGCGCGCCAGTTCACGTGCGTGTCGAGCGGCTGCGGCTGCATCACACCGCCTCCGCCAGCACCTCCGCCGGCGCCGCGCGGTGCCCGCGCACCAGCCGGCCC
Organism: Novosphingobium sp. KCTC 2891; assembly: GCF_025938155.1. Lineage (GTDB taxonomy): Bacteria > Pseudomonadota > Alphaproteobacteria > Sphingomonadales > Sphingomonadaceae > Novosphingobium. The sequence continues at coordinate 39,709 of NZ_JAPCZG010000010.1, forward strand.
GGCAGCGCCGCCGTCGGCTCGCCGTTGCGATAGGTCACCTCGCCCGCCACCATCGTCGCCACGTAGCCGCTCGCACGCTGGAGCAGCCGCTTGCCGCCGCCGGGCAGGTCGTAATGCATCTCGGGCCGCTCGCAGCGCAGCTTGGCAAAGTCGATCACGTTGATGTCCGCGCGCATCCCCGGCGCGATCACGCCCCGGTCCAGCAGCCCCATCGCGCGCGCATTGTCCGCGCTCTGCCGCTTCACCAGCCATTCCACGTCGAAGCGCCGCGCCTTGCGGTCGCGCCCCCAGTGCGACAGCAGGTAAGTGGGGTACGATCCGTCGCTGATCAGCCCCACGTGCGCGCCACCGTCGCCCAGCCCCATCAGCGTGTTCTCGCCCGCGATCATGTCGCCGCAATCGTCCAGGTTGAAGCGGCCATAGTTCGAGAACGGGGTGAGGAAGAACTCCGTCCCGTCGCCCGCCACCATCAGGTCATAGGCCAGCTCGTGCGGGCTGATCCCTGCCCGCCCCGCGCGGTGGAACAGCGAATCCTGCTCGTCCGGCTCATAGTTCGGCGGGCTGCCGAGCGGGAACATCATCCGGTAATTGGTGGTGAGCCGCGCCGGCCCCTGCGCCGGGATCGCGTCTGCCTCGGCCAGCACCGCCGCGCGCACCTGCGGATCGCGCGCCGCCGCCAGCCGCTCGGCAAAGGGCAGCCCGGCAATCGCCTTCCACGCCGGCAGGTGGCTGAACGGACAGGCGCTCGCCTGCAGGCCCAGCAGCATCCCGATGGCGCGCGGCGCCACCTGCGCCGAAATGTCCAGCGCCTCGGCATTGGCGTCATCGATCATGGCGAGCAGCGCGCGCCATCCATCGGGATCGCTGTGCCGCTGCCCCAGCGACAGCGTCAGCGGCCGCCCGCTCGCGCGCACGATCCGCTTCACCATCTCGAACTCGCTCACCGGATCGGGCGTGTCGAAGTCCGAGATCAGCTCCAGCACCCCCGCGCCCGCATCGGCCAGCCCCATGGCGATCGCCATCAGCTCCGCCTCGCTCGCGCGCAGCGAAGGCGTGGGATCGCCCTTCACTGTGCGGTGGTTGAGCGTGCGCGAAGTGGAGAACCCGATCGCCCCCGCGCGCACCGCTTCCGCCGCCAGCCGCCGCATCTGCGCGATATCCTCGTCGGTCGCCGGCTCCAGCCGCGCGCCGCGCTCGCCCATCACGTAAAGCCGCAGCGATCCGTGCGGGATCTGCGCGCACAGGTCCATGTCGCGCGGCCGCGCCTCCAGCGCATCGAGATAGCCGCCAAAGCTCTCCCAGTTCCACGAAAGCCCTTCGTGCAGCGCGGTGCCGGGGATGTCCTCCACCCCTTCCATCAGCTCGATCAGGCGGTCGCGGTCCTGCACTTTCACCGGCGCGAAGCCCACGCCGCAATTGCCCATCACCGCGGTCGTCACGCCGTGCCAGCTCGAAGGCTGGAGCCGGCTGTCCCACGTCGCCTGCCCGTCATAATGGGTGTGGATGTCCACGAAGCCCGGCGTCACCAGCAGCCCGCGCGCGTCGATCTCCTCCGCGCCCGCGCCCAGCCCCGTGCCCACCGCCGCAATTCTGCCGCCGGCGATGCCCACGTCCGCCTCGCGCAGCGGTGCACCCGTTCCATCCGCCAGCGTCCCGCCCCGGATCACGCAATCGAACTGCGCGGCCATCGCTCTCTCCCATTTGCTTTTAGTTGGTCAAACAAGAAACCCGTTCGCGCCGCAGGTCAAGCGAGTCGAGACGATCCGCCCGTCGCCCCGCCAAAGGCCCCGGCGCCCCCCCGCGCCCGGGTTCTCATTTCGTTCTGTCCTACAAACCCCGTTCCATGCCATGCCGCGCGCCCTTTTCCCCCGAAAGGCGCCCCCATGATCGACAAGTCCCGCCCCCCGAAAGCCACCGGCAAGCGCGCCCCCCGCCGCGCCAGGGGCACCCTCCCCGCGTTCACCCCCGTCCCCCGCCAGTGCGAGCGCCACGATGGCTGGACGCCAGACCGCCAGCGCGGCTTCATCGAGGCGCTGGCCGATACCGGCAGCGTCAAGCGCGCCGCTCACGCCGTGAACATGACTCCCGAAGGCGCCTACCTCCTGCGCCGCCACCCCCAGGCCGAAGAATTCCGCAAGGCCTGGGAAGCCGCCCTCGCCCTCGGCGTGCAGCGGCTGGAGGATGTGGCCATGGAACGCGCGCTCCACGGCGTCGAAGTGCCCGTCTATCACTACGGCGCCGTCGTCGGCGCGCGGCGCATCTACAACGATCGCCTGCTGATGTTCCTCCTGCGCAATCGCGCCGGCAAACGCTTCCGCGCAGACGGCCGCCACGATGCCGTCACCAAGGCCGAACTCGCCCGCCTCAAGAAGCAATGGCGCGCCGAATGGGAAGCCGAGATGCGCTTCACCGACCCCGCCGAAATCCGCGCCGGCATAGACCGCAAACTCGCCGCCTTCCGCGCCCGCCTCGAAGCGCAAAAAGCGCAAAAGGCCGCGGAGGAGGAGGAGGACAGTCGCCCCGCCCTGCCCGCGCCCGACCCGGCGGCGGAGGGCTGAGGACTCCGGTTGGTTTGAAGGGAAGGAAAGGTGCGAGGGGCACAGCCCCTCGCGCTCCCATGACGTCTTCCGGCGATGGTGCGGGGTATGGGGTGGGAATGGCGCACAGCCTAGGCGCAGCGGCAGGAAGTGACCGATGCGCGCGGTCCCGCCACTACAGCGTCAATCCGGACTTGATCCGAGAGCGAGTTTCCTGCCAGCCGCGCAGGCTGACGTTTACGGCGGACGAAGAGGACTGTCCGGAAGCCCAAGGTAACTAGTTGAAGCCGACCTTCGTTCAGGGCCCGTCAGCGAGGAAGCGAGCATCACGTCGAGGAGCCCTGCGGTCAATGCGGCGTCAGAGAAGGGTAACTTCGGCGCGAAGCTGGGTACAGCTGCTGTGGAACCACCCTTTCGTCGATGCCAATCTGGCCTTGAAGACCTGGATGCACATCCCCGGTCGGATCAGCCGACCAAAGTGGTGAAAGTCATGAAGATCGTGGCTTGGTAGGATCGGCAATCAAAGACAAGAAAAGCCCGGCGGAAGGTGGGGCGTCTCCGTGAAGCTCATTCGCTCAGGGCGCTTTTCACAATGTCGCCTGCCATTTTTAGCCAATTTGCATTCGCGACCCGTTCGGCTGTGGGAGATAGCTGAACAGCGGTGTGTGCAGCTGCATACAGCAGGCCGGTCGCTACGAGGGCAGTCGCTGCCTTCTTAATGCCTCCCTGCACGCCATCCGACGTTGCTCGCAGCAGGCCGGAGACTTCCTTGAACACGGTTGCCAGCAGGTTCTCTAGGGTCTTCACCGCTCCATACAGAACGCGCTTCGCAGACAGTTTCGGATTCCTAAGTGCCTCTAGGATCAGCTCGATAGATTTCGGAACCTCAGGATCGACCAGCCCTTTGGCATCGCGCAATGCGGGCAAAAGCGATCTCCCGACGTCATACGCAACTTCCATATCGGACTTCTCGAAATTGGCGCTAGCCGCGTTCTCGATGAAACGATGCCATTCCGGAAACTGTCCGACGTACAAACCGATGCCCGTACTGAACCCGAGGAACCGCGCGGCTGCAACGTCCGGCAACTGATCAGCGAACTTCGAAAAGAGTTGTTCGCAGGTGAAGTTTATCAGGCCCAGTCGAATGACATCAGCCCCCGAAGTGATCACTTGTTCGACCTCGGAAACAACTTCGATAAGGCGTCGATCCACATTAGTTTCCTGCAACGTGGCGACAAGTTCACTTGCATCACGGCCTAACGAAGCCCTGGCTTTCAAGATGCTGTCGAGGTCTAGCTGTCGAGCCTGCGATGTCTGAGGTTTGACGTAGAGGACGCCCGAGCGGAACTCGAATTGAAGTGGCCCGCTTTGCTGCGCGGGCGTAATCTCGTCGAGCCGCTGCCACGGATCATCATTCGTCGCCGGAAGAGATGCCGAACCGAAGGATTGCACCGTTTCCGAAGCCCGCGAGGGTGCAACCTTCGGAGGGCGATTGGCCGCGATGTAGTTGCGCGACTTGTTGATCGTGGAGTCCAGCGCATTGGAGAATATCTCTTCGCGCCCGTGCCGATCCTTATATCGAACTTGCGAGATAAACCCCTCGAAAAAGGTATTATCCCGCACCTGTTTGAATAGCTCGATGGCGTGTTCGAGGTTGTCAAACGTGTGATGTATATCTCGCCGGTCAAACGTGCTGTCCATCAGCCGCGTGATCTGCTCGGTCAACGCCTTAACTTGTCGCCCTTCACCAGTCTGCGGCCAGTGCTTCAATGTAGCCATCGCCGCATTACCAATTTGATTGCTCAAATGGATCAGATCGAAACGAGTTACCCGAGCCCACGTTTGCGGATTTTTGTGTAACACCGGCAATCCCTATTGTTGCGGCAAACTCTGGCGCCCGGACTATCAGCCCCGAAATAGGGAACCGCACCTCCAGCGTCAAACCGGCGGGGTCTGGCTTGGCTAAATTCGGGCAATTGCGAGCGGATGTCAGGTTCCGAAGCGGACGAACGATCGGCCCGACGTCGGCTTTTGCGGCGGTTCACCCAGTCGTCGCGCGCAGCCTTCGCCGTCATGGCCCGGCTCCGCATTCGCCTGACGGCAAATGCTCCGCTGGCCCACGCCGTCGATCCTCGCTGCTGGCGCGGCGAGGTCGGCCGGGTCGGGTGATGCGCCATGGCATGGCGCACCGGCTTCCAGGCTACCGTTTGCTGCGCAAACGTCGCTTGGGCGCCTTCACTCCTCGCCCATCCGCAGTGCGGCGATGAAGGCTTCCTGCGGGATTTGCACGTTGCCGTATTCCCGCATCTTGGCCTTGCCCTTCTTCTGCTTTTCCAGAAGCTTCTTCTTGCGGGTGATGTCGCCGCCATAACACTTGGCGGTCACGTCCTTGCGCATCGCGGCGATCGTCTCGCGCGCGATCACCTTGCCGCCGATGGCCGCCTGGATCGGGATCTTGAACAGGTGGCGCGGGATCAGGTCCTTCAGCCGCTCGCACATGTGGCGGCCGCGTTCCTCGGCCACGCCCCGGTGCACGATCATGCTCAGCGCGTCGACCGGCTCGTTGTTGACAAGGATGCTCATCTTCACAAGATCGCCCTCGCGCAGGCCGATCTGCTCGTAGTCGAAGCTGGCATAGCCGCGGCTGATCGACTTCAGCCGGTCATAGAAGTCGAACACCACTTCGTTGAGCGGCAGTTCGTAATTCACCTGCGCGCGCCCGCCCACGTAAGTCAGGCCGGTCTGGATGCCGCGCCGGTCCTGGCACAGCTTCAGGATGCTGCCCAGGTATTCGTCGGGGGTATAGATCGTCGCCTTGATCCACGGCTCGTCGATCTGCTCGATCCGGCTGGGATCGGGATAGTCGGCCGGGTTGTGCAGCAGGATCTCGCGCGCGTCGTCGGTCTTCGATTTGCGCAGCTGGATGCGATAGACCACCGACGGCGCGGTGGTGATCAGGTCCAGGTCGTATTCGCGCGTCAGCCGCTCCTGGATGATTTCCAGGTGCAGCAGCCCCAGGAAACCGGCGCGGAAGCCGAAGCCCAGCGCGGCGCTGCTTTCCATCTCGAAGCTGAAGCTGGCGTCGTTCAGGCGCAGCTTGCCGATGCTTTCGCGCAGCTTCTCGAAGTCCGCCGCGTCCACCGGGAACAGCCCGCAGAACACCACCGGTTGCACTTCCTTGTACCCCGGCAGGGCCTGCGTCGCGCCGCCCTTCACCGTGGTGATCGTGTCGCCGACCTTGGCCTGTTCCACTTCCTTGATCTGCGCGGTGATGAAGCCGATCTCGCCCGGCCCCAGTTCGGGCAGTTCCTCGCGCTTGGGCGTGAAGCAGCCCACCCGGTCGATCAGGTGTTCGGTGCCGCCCTGCATGAACTTCACGTTCAGGCCCTTCTTGATCACCCCGTCCACCACGCGGACAAGGATCACCACGCCCAGGTAGGGGTCGTACCAGCTGTCGACCAGCATGGCCTTCAGCGGCGCGTCGCGGTCGCCCTTGGGCGGCGGGATGCGCGCGACGACTGCGTCGAGCACGTCCTCGATGCCGATGCCGCTCTTGGCGCTGGTCAGCACCGCCTGGCTCGCGTCCAGGCCGATCACTTCCTCGATCTCGGCCTTGACCTTCTCCGGCTCGGCCGCGGGCAGGTCGATCTTGTTGATCACCGGCACGATCTCGTGGTCGTGCTCGATCGACTGGTACACGTTCGCCAGCGTCTGCGCTTCCACGCCCTGCGCCGCGTCCACCACCAGCAGCGCGCCCTCGCACGCGGCCAGGCTGCGGCTGACTTCATAGGCGAAGTCGACGTGGCCCGGCGTGTCCATCAGGTTCAGCTCATAGGTCAGCCCGTCCTTGGCCTTGTAGTTCAGGCGGACGGTCTGCGCCTTGATGGTGATCCCGCGCTCTTTCTCGATATCCATGTTATCAAGGACTTGCGCGCTCATCTCGCGGTCGGTCAGCCCCCCGGTGAACTGGATCAGCCGGTCAGCCAGCGTCGACTTGCCATGGTCGATATGCGCGATAATCGAAAAATTGCGGATCTGCGAAAGGTCAGTCATGCCAGCGCCGTTAGCAGCGACCGCGCAAACTGTCATCCACCCCTTGCAGCCCGCAGCTTGACACAGCGCACACTCTCCTCAGCCGAAAGCGCCAGCCCCCGAATTACGCGCCCAAATCCCCCGCCCGCGACATCAACGAACGGCGACGCCCCAACAGTTCGGCGCGGTGCAGGAAAATGCGTCGCACATTTTTTAATTGATCAATTAACCGAAACATCGCAGCCTTGGGACAACGGCGGCCGAATCCGGGTGCGCCGAAAACGACGACCCATGGGAGTGGTGGATGAATCTGGATTTCTCCGACGAGCAGAAAGCGCTCAAGGAACAGGTGCGGCGGTTCCTTGAGGACCGGGGCGGCGCGGCGCGGATGCGCGGCGTGCTGACCAGCGATGCCTCCTACGACAAGGAACTGTACCAAGGCCTTGCCGATCTGGGCGTGCTCGGCGCGGCGATCCCCGAGGAATTCGGCGGCGTCGGCCTGTCGCACCTCGACCTGTGCGTGGTGGCAGAGGAACTGGGCCGCGTGATCGCGCCGGTGCCGGTGGCATCGAGCATCTACCTTGTCGCCGAGTTCCTGCTGCAGGCCGGATCGCAGGCGCAGAAGCAGGCGTGGCTGCCCAAGCTGGCCGCCGGCGAGGCCATCGGCGCCTTCGCGCTGGTGGAAGGCGAAGGCCGCATGGCGCCGGAGAAGATCAAGGCCACCGTTTCCGGCGGCAAGCTGACCGGCACCAAGGTTCCGGTGGCAGACGGTGATTGCGCCGATGTCGCTGTCGTCGCGGCGAAGTCGGAAAGCGGCGCAGTCTCGCTCTACCTCGTCGACCTCAGCGGTCCCGGCGTGGAGCGCACGACGCTCAACTCCATCGACCCCAGCCGAGGCCAGGCCCGCCTCACCTTCTCTGGCGCCCCGGCAGAGCTTCTGGGCGGCGAAGGCGATGGCTGGCACATCGCCACGCAGGTCATGGACCGCGCCGCGATCCTGATCGCCTACGAACAGCTGGGCGGTGCCGACCGCGCGCTGGAAATGGCGCGCGACTATGCGCTGGAGCGCATGGCCTTCGGCCGGCAGATCGGCTCGTTCCAGGCGATCAAGCACATGCTGGCCGATATGTATGTCTCGGCCACGCTCGCCCGTTCGAACTGCTATTACGGCGCGTGGGCACTCGCCTCGGGCGCATCGGAGCTGCCCGTCGCCGCCGCCACGGCTCGCGTCTCGGCCACGCAGGCCTTCCAGCACTGCGCCAAGAACAACATCCAGGTGCACGGCGGCATGGGCTTCACGTTCGAGTACGACTGCCACCTGTTCTATCGCCGCGCCAACGCACTCGCACTCGCGCTCGGGTCGGTTTCGACCTGGGAAGACCTGCTGGTCGAGCGCATGACCGCCGGCAACGCCGCCGCTGCGGCCTGATCCCAAGATTTACGGAGAACCATCATGGACTTCGAAGATACCCCAGAAGAAGCCGCGTTCCGCAGTGAAGTGCGCGCGTGGATCGAAGCCAATGCCCCCAAGCATCTGGAAGACCAGCTGAAGCGCGCCAATTTCGGCGACATCGGCATCACCAGCGAAGACCCGATCCAGGCCTGCAAATCATGGCAGAAGAAGAAGGCCGAAGCCGGCTGGGCATGCCTGCACTGGCCGAAGGAATACGGCGGCGGCAACCGCACGCCGATGGAACGCGTGATCTGGAACCAGGAAGAAGGGCTCTACCGCGCGCTCGGCGGCCTGTTCACCATCGGACAGGGCATGTGCGGCCCGACGGTGATGGCCTGGGCCGACGAGGGGGCCAAGCGCCGCCTGCTGCCGCCGCTTTCTTCTGGCGAGGAAGTATGGTGCCAGCTGTTCTCCGAACCCGCCAGCGGATCGGACCTTGCCGGCCTGCGCACCCGCGCGGTGAAGGCCGATGACGGTTCGGGCGACTGGATCATCAACGGCCAGAAGATCTGGACCAGCGGCGCGCAGAACTCCGACTGGGGCCTGCTGATTGCCCGCACCGACCCCGATGTGCCCAAGCACAAGGGCCTGACCATGTTCTACCTTTCGATGCACACCCCAGGCGTAGAAGTGCGTCCGATCAAGCAGGCGAACGGTCAGTCTTCTTTCAACGAAGTCTACTTCACCGACGTCCGCATTCCCGACGCGCAGCGCCTTGGCGCGGTGGGTCAGGGCTGGGAAGTCTCGCTCACCACGCTGATGAACGAGCGCCTGTCGATCGGCTCGGGCATGTCGACCGGCTTCCCGTCGCTGCTGTCGCTGTGCATGGACGTGGAGATCGACGGCAAGCCGGCCGTCGAGGACGCCAATGTCCGCTCCAAGCTGGCGCAGTTCGCTGTGCGCGAGATGGGCCTGAAGTACACCGGGATGCGCGCCATCACCGCGCTGTCGAAGGGCGAAACGCCGGGGCCGGAGAACTCGATCGGCAAGCTGGTCGCCGGCGCAACGATGCAGGACCTCGCGATGTTCGCGCTCGACCTGCAGGGCCAGTCGGGGGTGATCTGGGAAAAGGACGGCCCGCATGACGGCCGCTTCCAGGCGATCCTGATGCGCTCGCCCGCCACCCGTATCGAGGGCGGCTCGGACGAGATCCTGCGCAACATCATCGGCGAGCGCGTGCTTGGCCTGCCCGGTGATATCCGCGTCGACAAGGATGTGGCGTTCAAGGACATCCCGACCAGCGGACGCAAGAAGGTCGCCGCCGGCTGACCGCACTGAGCGCAAGCGAGTTCGGAAGGGGCGCCCTTGTGGCGCCCCTTTTGCGTCAGGGTTGCGGATGAGCGGGCTTGCCGGAGCGGCCGTGCCCGGTGCAAGGCGCGGCCATGACCGAAACTCCCTACGAGCTGTTTGGCGGCGAGCCGGCGGTGCGCGCGCTTTGTGCCCGGTTCTATGCATTGATGGACACGCTGCCCGAAGCGAAGGCTGTGCGCGCGGCGCATCCACCGTCGCTGGCGCGCGCGGAGGAAAAGCTGTTCGAATACCTGACCGGCTGGCTCGGCGGCCCGCCGCTCTACACGGACCAGTATGGCCACCCCCGCCTGCGGATGCGCCATTTTGTCGCCGAGATCGGTAGCCCGGAGATCGAAGGCTGGCTGCTGTGCTTCCGGCAGGCGTGGGACGAGATCGTGCCGCCCTCGCCGGTGGCCGATCAGGTGATGGAACGCGTGGTGTCGCTGGCGTGGCACATGGCGAACAAGGACGGGTAGCGCCGGAACCGGCCGCTTCGCGCGTTGAACCGGCGGCGCGCCGGGCCTAAGGATCGCCGAATGCACAAGGATCGGGGCAAGCGATGATCTGGCAGCGACTGGTGCTCGCGGTGTTCCTGCTGTCTGTGGGGGTGAACCTGTGGGGCGCCGTGCGCGATCCGCAGCTGTGGGCGATCCCGGCCGCGCTGGCGGGATGGTATGTCGCGGACCTGCTGTCGGGCCTGATTCACATGATGATGGACTATCGCCCCTGCCCGCCAGGCAAGGGGCTGGACCAGCTGTTCTTCTATCCCGGCAAGCGCGGATCGCCCGAATACCAGGCGCTGTTCCGGGAGAAGATGCAGGGGATCAATGCCTTCGAGCGCATTTCGTATGATTTCAAGAACCACCACCCGCGGCCCGATGCACTGGGGCGGCGCTCCGTGTGGCGGCTGATCGGCTCCACCGTGATCGCGGGTGCGCTGCCATTGTCGCTGGCGGGCAACGTCGCGGTATGGCTGTGGCCGGTGCCGGGCTGGATCATGGCGGGCTATGCCGCGCTGCTGCTGGGTGGCGGCTTCGCACAATACTTCCACGGCACGCTGCACCGGCGCGAGAATCCGTGGGTGATCCGTGCTCTGCGCCGGGCGGGACTGCTGATGACGCCGGCGGCGCACCAGGTGCACCACGATACGCTGAAGCGGGATTTCGCGACCAACTGCGGGTGGTCCAACCCGGTCGTCAACCGGCTGTTCCTGGCGCTGCGGGCGCGCGGCCGACTGGCCGATGCGGGGCTGGAGCCGCGCTCCTGATCAGCTGACCTTGCGCTGGGCAACCGGCGGTTCAGGGTGGACCACCGCCATCAGCGGCCGCACTGCGACCGCGGCGATGCGGCCTTCCTCGTCGAGTTCCAGCGGCATCGAGAATTCGACGCCGAGCCGGTCGTCGTTCGACCAGCGGCAGGTGGCGGTGACCGGATAGCTTTCCGACAGCAGCACCCGGAAGATCGTGCCCGGCGGCACGTTCCAAAGCCCTTCGATCAGCGCGCCGGTGCGGCTGATGTTACGGATGGTGCCGTGGTATCGGTGACCGGCATGGTCGAGCACGACCTTGCGCAGCATCGACTGACGGCTGGCGCGGGCCGAGCGCGGGCCTTGCGCAATCGCCACCAGCCCGGTCGAAAGGCGTGCGCCGGCAGCCTGCGCCGACAGCGGGCGTTCGTAGATATAGCCCTGGACGTGGCTGCACCCGAGCATCCGCACCAGATCGAGCTCGTCGAGCGTCTCGACGCCTTCGGCGGTGGTTTCCATGCCCAGCGCTTCGGCAAGGCTGACGATCGAGGCGATGATCGCGCCGTTGCGGCTGCCCGGCTGGGTCGCGCCGCGCACGAACGACTGGTCGATCTTGATCTTGTCGAACGGCGCCTTCTTCAGATAGCCGAGCGACGAGTAGCCCGTGCCGAAATCGTCGAGCGCGAGCCGCACGCCGACCGACTTCAGCGAACGGAACATGGCCTCGGTGTCGGAATCGTCGTTGAGGAACACGCTCTCGGTGATTTCCAGTTCCAGCCGCTGCGGATCGACCTGCGCGTGGGCCAGCGCATTGGTGACGATCAACGGAAGCGACGGGTTCGAGAACTGCAGCGGCGAGACGTTCACCGCCACGCGCACGTTGCTCGGCCACTTGGCGAGATCCTGGCACGCGGTGCGCAGCGCCCATTCGCCGATCGTGGCGATCAGGCCTGCATCCTCGGCGATGGGAATGAACTTGGTGGGCGAGATGAAGCCCTGCTCGGGGTGGTGCCAGCGCAGCAACGCCTCGAACCCGGTGATCTTCTCGGTCGCGGTCTGCACCACCGGCTGGTAATACAGTTCCAGCCCCCCGTTGGCGACGGCATCGCGCAGCTCTTCCTCAAGCTGGCGGCGTTCTTCCGCATCGCTGTGGAGGTCGGGCGCGTAGAAGTGGAAGCGGCCGCGTCCGCCGTCCTTGGCCGCATAGAGCGCGAGGTCGGCGTTGCGGATCAGCGCTTCGCTGGTCACGCCATCGTCGGGTGCGAGCGCGATGCCCACCGATGCGCCGATCATCACGCGGCTGCCCTCGATCGAATAGGGCTGCGACAGGCTCTCGATGACCTGGCCGGCCAGCTGGCCGAGCGCTTCGCGCTCGATCTTGCCGGGAAGCAGCACCTGGAATTCGTCGCCGCCAAGCCGGCCGACGCGGCCGACCTTGCCCACCACGCGCTCCAGCCGCTGCGCCACCTGCTTGAGCAGAGCATCGCCGGCAGGATGTCCCAGCGTATCGTTGACCTGCTTGAAGCGGTCGAGATCGAGCAGGAGAACCGCGCAGGCACGGTGCGTGAGCTGCGGCGCGTTGAGGATCTTCTCCAGCGACTGCGACATGCGGAAGCGGTTGGAGAGCCCGGTGAGCGAATCGAAATGGGCCAGCCGGCTGGCGTGCTCCTGCGAGCGACGCTTCTCGGTCAGGTCCGTGCCCGAGCCGCGGAAGCCCTGGAAATTGTTGAACGTGTCATACGTCGGGCGGCCGGTGACCGACCACCAGCGCTCTTCCTCGTGCGTGGCGGCGCGCACCGCCAGTTCGGAAAAGCTGGACCGTGCGGAGAGGTGGAACGCGAGCGTACGCTCGCCCTCGCCCGATTGCTCGGCAAGGTTGAACAGTTCGGCGAAGGGGCGGCCGAGCATTTCCTCGACCTCGCGACCCAGCGCTTCGGCGACCGGGGTGGACAGATAGGTGATGAGGCCGCGGCGGTCGGTTTCCCAGAACCAGCCCTGCCCGGTCTCTTCGTAGTCGGCGAGGATTTCCTGCGCGCGGGTCTGGACGCGGACGTCTTCCTGCACCTTTTCGCACGCTTTCAGGTCGATCTCGCGCTGGCGGAGGAAGGCGGCGGCGGCGATGACCGATCCGATCAACAGCGACAGCGCGCCGCCGACCGTGCTGACCACGCAGCTTACGCCCGACCACAGCGCGACTTGCGCCGCGAGCACGCCGGCCAGACGGCCCGACTGGGTGACCGTGGCCAGCAGGGATATGGTTACCAGCAGCGCGAGGCACTGCAGCCACGGCACGTGCCCGCCCTGCGCCCACAGCCCGACAGCGCAGCCGAAAACGAACATCGGCAGCGCGACGGCGGTGCCCATCAGGCTCATGCGCTGGCCGGTGGAAAGCGGTGTGGTCGATTCGGCGCGCACCGCGAAACGGGTGGCATAGACCAGCAGCGCGGCCACGAGCGCGAGCGCAGGCGCGGTCCACGACGTGAAGGCCGCGTTGGCGACGAGGATGCCGATAATGCCGCCCGCCATGGGCACGACCATCTGCGGCCATTCCGGAGCGATGAGGCGGCGGTGGCCGGCCTCGCCGAAGAGGAACGCGGCGCCCGCTTCCGTCGGTGTGCCCGCCGGAGCGCGCTCCCGCCGACGCTGGGTGCGCGCGAAATCACGCCCCACACGGGGTGCATCACGGGTTTCGACGACCTGAAGAGCCGGTTTTTCGGACATGGTTCTTCGATTGCCGGATTTGCTTTTAGAAAGGGTTAAGGGCCGGCGAGATCAACGTTTGCGCCCCCACGCTTTTGCGGGTGCCCGGAAGATGCTAGGCGCGCGGGCAGACAGGGGTTCTGCACGAGGACAAGCGTGGCAACGACGGCGAGTTTTTCAATGATCGGTGTGGCCGGACGGCGCCTGCGGGTGGGCCAGTGGCACACCGATGCCGCACCTGCGCACAGGCCGCTCGTCATCCTTAACGGCATCGGCATGAACGTCGAAATGCTGGAGCCGGTGGCGCGCGCCGTGACCGACCGCCGCATCATCAGTTTCGACATACCGGGCATCGGCGGATCGCCCGACCCGGTGTTTCCCTATACCATCCCCTGCATGGCGCTGACGCTGGCCGCGCTGCTGGACCGGATGCATATCGATCAGATCGATCTGGTGGGCATCAGCTGGGGCGGCGCGGTGGCGCAGCAGTTCGCGTTCCAGCACCGCGCGCGGCTGGGCGGGCTGGTGCTGGCCGCCACCGCAGCGGGCGCGGCGATGGTGCCGGGCAATTTCTCCCTGCTGAGCAAGATCGCCGATCCGCGGGAATACACGGTCGAGAAGACGCTGCGCCGCAACCTGGCCATGCTCTACAACGGCGGCGGTTCCGCGCGGGTCTCGCTCAACGCGGCCAAGGCCCCCTCGCCGCTCGGCTGGGCCTGCCAGATGGCCGCGTTCTCCACCTGGACGAGTGTGCCCTTCCTGCCGCTGCTGTCGGTGCCGACGGTGGTCATGGCCGACGAGGAGGACCAGTTGATCCCCCCCGCCAACGCGCATTTCCTGCACAATGCCATCCGGGGCAGCCGTATCGAGATGTTCGAGGGCGGCGGGCACCTGTTCATGCTGTCAAAACCGGGCGAGTTCGCCGAAAAGCTGACCGGCTTCCTTGACGAGGGCCGCGTCGCGGCCTGAAGCAACCCGCGCTTTCCTTTTCCCCCCCGTTCATTAGCATCTCCCCCAGAATCACATAAAGCGCATCAACAAGCGCGGGAGAGCGCATGAGGCATATCGCGATCATCGGTTCGGGACCGGCCGGATACTACACCGCGGAAGCGGCACAGAAGCAGTGGGGGGACGAGGTCAGGGTCGACATCTTCGATCGGTTGCCCGTGCCTTATGGCCTGATCCGCACGGGCGTCGCGCCCGATCACCAGTCGATCAAGGGTGTCTCGCGCCGCTACGAGCAGACCGCTCTTTCAGACAATGTCCGGTTTGTGGGCAACGTGACACTGGGCGAGGACGTCTCTGTCGAGGAACTGATGGGCCTCTACGACGCGGTGGTGCTGGCGACGGGTGCCCCGCGCGACCGCGCGCTGGACCTGCCGGGCGATCACCTTCGCAACGTGTTCGGCAGTGCGGCCTTCGTCGGCTGGTACAACGGCCACCCCGAGTTTGCGGGGCTGGCCCCCGATCTTTCGGGCGACACCGCCGTGGTCATCGGCATGGGCAACGTGGCGCTCGACGTGGCGCGTATCCTGTCCAAGACGCGTGAGGAATTCGGCGGCAGCGACATCGTGGGCCACGCGCTAGACTCGCTGACCAGTTCGGGCATCCGCCGCATTGTGGTGCTGGGGCGGCGCGGGCCGCACCAGATCATGATGACGCCCAAGGAACTGGGCGAGTTGGGCCACCTGACACGCGCGGTGCCGCGCGTCGATCCGGCGGACCTGCCCGACGTGGATGAGGACGCGCTGCTGGAACCCGGTTTGCGCAAGTCGGTCAACCACTTGCGCAGCTTTGCCGCCGCTCCCGAAGGTGCCCGCCCTGGCGCGGACATAGATGTGGAGTTCGACTTCTTCGCTTCGCCCCGCGCCTTCCTGGGCGAAGGACAGGTGGAAGCGATCGAGGTGGAGCGCACCCGGATCGAGGGTGGCCGCGCGGTGGGCACCGGCGAGTTCTACGAGATCCCCGCGGCGCTTGTGGTCGCGTGCATCGGATATCGCACATCGCCCATCCCCGGCGTGCCGTTCGATGAGCGGGCGGGCCGCTTTGCCAACGATGAAGGGCGCATCCTGCCCGGCCTCTATTGCGTTGGCTGGGCGCGGCGTGGGCCATCGGGCACGATCGGCACCAACCGGCCCGACGGTTTCGGCGTGATCGAGAAGATCGCGGGCGACCTGGCGACGGCCACCGGCGGCAAGCAGGGTCGCGAAGGCTTCGACGCGCTGGCAACCGCACGCGGGCTGGACGTCGTCACGTTCCGCGACTGGAAGAAGATCGAGGAAGCCGAAGCGGCGCGCGCCCGCGAAGGCGCCCCGCGTGAAAAGTTCGTCGATGTGGCTGACATGATCCGGGCGCGCGGCTGAACCACCCTTCCCGCTCACTTGGGAGGCACTGCCCACGCCAGGCGCCATCCGGCGCCGGCGTGGTCAGGCCATGGCGTCGGCGGGGCCGATGTGGCGGCGGCGCCAGTGTCCGCCTTCTTCCTTTTCCAAGGCCAAGCCGCAGTGCGCGCAATGCACGATCCGCAAGGCGCCGTTGTCACGCACCTTGCGCCGATTGATCAGATGCCGGCCAAACAGGCAGGGGACTCTTCCCAGCAGCGCCATCGCCGTTTCCCTTAAGAGATTGAGCGACAAGGATAGCAGACCGGCACCGCCTTCCTAAGCGCCAAGATGCTCGCCCCACCTTGTGTCTGCTCGACTTCGGCGCGGTTATTGCTCGGATTCGGAGGTGTGATGCCGGTTGACCGCGTGCGCGCCCTCTGACCTAATCAAGTAATTAACAACGCGACGGCTGCCGCCACAAATCACGAGTCGGCCGCGCGGGGGAAAGGATGCCCACCATGCCCAGCCACGACCTGATCATCCGCAACGGCACCATTGTCGACGGCACCGGACGGCCGCGTTTCACCGGCGACGTCGCGGTGAAGGACGGCCTGATTTCCGCCGTCGGAACAGTTTCCGGCGATGCCGCGCACCAGATCGACGCCAAGGGCATGATCGTGGCGCCGGGCTGGGTCGACATCCACACCCATTATGACGGTCAGGCAACGTGGGACGCGGAAATGGCACCGTCCTCGTGGCACGGAGTGACCACCGTGGTGATGGGCAACTGCGGCGTCGGCTTCGCGCCCGCCGCCCCCGCCCGCCACGAATGGCTGATCAATCTGATGGAAGGCGTGGAGGACATCCCCGGCACGGCGCTCGCCGAGGGGATGAAGTGGAACTGGGAAACCTTCCCCGAATATCTCGACGCGCTGGAGGCAATGCCGCGCACCGTCGATGTCGGCACGCACGTGCCCCACGGCGCGGTCCGCGCTTATGTGCTGGGGGATCGCGAGAAGCCGGGCGCGGTGCCCACAAGCGACGACATTGCGAAGATGGCGGAGATCGTGGCGGACGGCGTGCGGGCCGGGGCGCTGGGCTTTTCCACCAGCCGCACCGTGCTGCACCGCGCCGCCGACGGCGAGGTGGTGCCCGGAACCACCGCCACCGCAGAGGAACTGGTGGAGATCGGCCGCGCCATGGGCCGCGTCGGCCACGGCGTGTTCGAGATCGCCTCGGACATGAAGCGCGAGTGGAACGAGTTCGAGTGGATGGGCGCGATGAGCCGCGAGACCGGCCTGCCCGTGACGTTCGCGATGCTCCAGTCCATCGCCAAGGACCTGCCGATGGAGGAACAGATCGCCGAGATGGAGCGGCACAACGCGCACGGGGCCAACATCGTCGCCCAGATCGCATTGCGCGGCAACGGCATCGTCATGGCATGGCGTGGCACCGTCCACCCCTTCCTGTTCCGCCCGAGCTGGGCCGAACTGGCCCTGCTGCCGTGGGAACAACAGCTCGCGCAGCTGAAGGACCCGGCGTTCAAGGCAAAGCTTCTGGCCGAGCCGAGCGTGTTGCCCGAAAGCGAAGTGGTGGGCGTGCTGCGCACCGTGGCCGAAGGCTGGACCATGCAATTCGAAATGGACGACGATTTCGACTACGAGCCGCAGGCCGGGGCGAGCATCGCAGTGCGCGCGGCGGCGAAGGGCGTCTCGCCCGACGAATATGCCTACGACTTGCTCACCGCAGAGGACGGCACCGGCTTCATTTACCTGCCGATCCTCAACTATGCCGATGGCAATCTCGATTTTCTCGAAGCCTTGCAAGAGCGCGACGACTGCGTGAACTCGCTGTCGGACGGCGGGGCGCATTGCGGCACGATCTGCGACGCCGCCTCGCCCACATTCATGCTCCAGCACTGGGTGCGCGACCGCCAGCGCGGCGCCCGCATCTCGCTGGAGACGGCGGTAAAGCGCCAGTGTCACGACACGGCGCGGCTTTATGGCCTCGACGATCGCGGTGTGCTGCTCCCCGGTGCGCTGGCTGACATCAACGTGATCGACATGGAACGGCTCAAACTGGGCAAGCCATGGCTGGCGTTCGACCTTCCGGCGGGCGGCAAGCGCCTGCTCCAGAAGGCCGAGGGCTATCTCTACACGATCAAGTCCGGCGAAGTGACGTTCCAGGACGGCGCGTGGACGGGCGCAGTGCCGGGCGGGCTGATCCGTGGACCGCAGCGCGCCGAAGCTCTGGAGGCAGCAGAATGAGTGGCATTCGCGCGATCAACCTCGGCGCACCGGCGTCGCTGGACAACCTGCACGTGGTGGCCTTGCCCGCCCCGGGCGCGCCCGGACCCGGCGAGATCCGCGTACGCCTGCGCGCCTCGTCGCTCAATTTCCACGATTTCGCGGTGGTGACGGGCATGATCCCCGCTCCGGCCACGCGCATTCCGATGTCGGACGGCGCGGGCGAAGTCGTGGCCGTGGGCGACGGCGTGCGCGACTACATCGTGGGCGACGCGGTCGTCTCGGTGTTCTTCCCGCTTTGGCCCGATGGCACGCCGCCGCCGCACGCCTTCGTCAACGTGCCGGGCGACAGCATCGACGGCTACGCGCGCGAAGAGGTCGTGGCGCCGGCCGCGTGGTTCACCCGCGCGCCCAAGGGCTTCAGCCATGCCGAGGCAGCCACGCTGACTTGCGCCGGACTGACTGCGTGGCGTGCGCTGTTCGTTGACGGGGTGACCAAGCCCGGCTCGACCGTGCTGATCCAGGGCACCGGGGGCGTTTCGATCTTCGCGCTGCAATTCGCCAAGGCGGCCGGCGCGCGCGTCATCGCCACCAGTTCGTCGGACGAGAAGCTGGAACGGCTGCACGCAATGGGTGCGGACGAGCTGATCAACTATCGGCAGACCCCGGCTTGGGGCGCGAAAGCCGCCGAACTGACCGGCGGGCGCGGCGTCGACACGGTGGTGGAGATCGGCGGTGCGGGCACGCTCGAGCAGTCGATGGCGGCGGCAAGGATCGGCGGCCACATCGCCTTGATCGGCGTGCTGGCGGGCTTTGCCGGGCCGGTGAACACCGGGGTGCTGATGACCCGCAACTTGCGCGTGCAGGGCTTGACCGTTGGCGCGCGTGCGGACCAGCTGGCCATGATCGCCGGGATCGAGGCCAACGGGATCAAACCCGTGATCGACCGGCACTTCCCGCTCGATCAGCTGGGCGACGCCTTCCGCCATCAGGCGAGCGGCGCGCACTTCGGCAAGATCGTGGTCGATATCTGAGCAGGCATGCGGGCCGGATGAACCGGCCCGCATGCCTGTTGGATCAAGGCCAGCTCAGGCCGCGCGGCGCAAACGGCGACGGCTGGCGCGCTGCTGTTCGCCCAGATCGAAGCGGTCGACCAGTTCGGCCATCCGGTCAGCCTGGCCCGCCAGGTTGCGCGCGGCTGCGGTCGCTTCCTCGACCATGGCGGCATTCTGCTGGGTCATCATGTCCAGTTCGCGCACCGTCTCTCGGATCTGCCCGATGTTGGTCGCCTGTCCGCGCGCCGAAGCGGCGATGCTGCTGGCAAGTTCGGCGATCTCGCCCACGCGGCTGACGATACGGCCAAACGTCTCGCCGGTCTGGCCGACGATGGCGACGCCGCGATCGACCTGCGCCGAGCTTTCACCGATGAGCTTCTTGATATCGAGCGCGGCCTCGGCCGAGCGCTGGGCGAGCGCGCGCACTTCATTGGCGACGACCGCGAAGCCGCGACCGGCATCGCCGGCACGGGCCGCCTCGACCCCGGCGTTCAGCGCCAGCAGATTGGTCTGGAAGGCGATGCCATCGATCACCGCGATGATCTTGCCGATTTCCTGCGCGGAGCGCTGGATGTCGGTCATCGCCTGCACGGCCTCACCCACCACGGCGCCGCCTTCGCGCGCATCGCCGTGCGCCTGGCGGACCGATTCGTGCATGTGCTCGGCATCGTCGGCGGTGTTGCGGACGCTGCCGGCAAGCGAGGTCATCGCCGCCGAGGCTTCCTCCAGCGAAGCCGCCTGCTGTTCGGTACGGCGAGCAAGATCGTCCGAGGCCTGGCGGATCTCCTGCGCGCCCGTGTCGACGCTGGTGGAAGTTTCGGCCACGTCCGAAAGCGCGGCGCTGACCTGCCCGCGCATTGTCTCGAAATCATTCTGAATCGAGGCGAATTCCTTGGGAAGCCCGGAGAGTTCAGACGTGAAGTCGCCGGCCGTCAGCTTCTGCAGCGCGCCACCCACCTGGTCGATCACTTCGACGCGCGAGGCCTCTTCCATCTCGAAATAGGTCGAGAGCGCGATGGTCATGTCGAGCAGCGCCATCTTGATAACCGTGCCAGCGACGCGCGCCTTGCCGCTTCCCAGACCGAGGCCCGAGCCGAGCAACCCGACCAGGACTTCGTCGAGCACGCTGGCATAGGCGCCGATATACCATTCCGGCGAGAGACCGATGCGAGCGTGGACCCGCCCGATGGTGCGCGCGCTGTCGAGATAGGTTCCGTCAGGCTGCCCCCGGAACATGGTCTGCCAGTGCTCGACCTGCTTCTCACGCGCGTGGGTCATCACGCTGCGCGAGGAGAAGAACGTAGCCGTTTCAGGCGTCGCTGCGATCTTTTCATATAGCCGGTCGAGCGCGCCGGGGGCGTGCTTGGTCATCGCTCGCGCGATCCGGCCGAAGCGCGCATAGTCGCGCTCGTCGATGTTGAAGAAGCGCAGGGTGTGGTCGACGCTGGAATTTTCGGCGGTCATGTCAGCAGTCCTGTTGCAGCAGGAGGCGACGTTACCGAGACGCGATCAAAACCGTTTCAATTCGGGATACGCATAAATACGACAGTATTCAGCCGATTAACCGATCAATTAAGCGCAAGACGAGGGAAGGACGGACAGCCGCCCTTCCCCGCGCCGATCAGACCCGCATCGGCATCAGAACGTAAAGCGCTGGTGACTTGTCGTCCTTGCGGATCAGCGTGGGTGCGCCGGCGTCCGCGAGGTGCAGTTCAACCGTGTCGCCATCGATCTGGCTGAGGATGTCCTTGAGATAATTGGCGTTGAAGCCAATCTCGAAGCCCGGTGCCGTATAGTCCGCCGGCAGTTCTTCGGCAGCGGTGCCGTTGTCCGGGCTGGTGACGGACAATGTGACGCGGTCGGTTTCGAGCGCCATCTTGACCGCACGGGTCTTTTCGGTGGCGATCGTGGCAACGCGGTCCACGCCTTCGAAGAACGAGCGCGGATCGAGCTTGAGCAGCTTGTCATTCCCGGTGGGGATCACGCGGCTGTAGTCCGGGAACGTGCCGTCGATCAGCTTGCTGGTCAGCACCACGCCGTGCTCGCCGCCCAGCGTGAAGCGCACCTTGCTGGCGGAAAGGTCGATCAGCACCGCCGTATCAAGCACTTCTTCGAGCAGCTTGCGCAGCTCGCCCACGCATTTGCGCGGCACGATCACATCCGGCATGCCCTCGGCCCCGTCTGGACGTGCCAGCGTGTAGCGAGCGAGGCGATGACCATCGGTGGCAGCAGCCTTCAGCACGTCGTCGGCGACGTGGAAGAAGATGCCGTTGAGGTAGTAACGGGTTTCCTCAGTGCTGATCGCGAAGCGCGTGCGGTCGATCAGTTCGGCCAGCGTGCGCGCCGGAAGTTCGAAGCTGGTGGGCAGGTCGCCCTCGACGATCACCGGGAAATCGTCACGCGGGAGCGTCGGCAGCTGGAAACGGCTGCGCCCGGCCTTCACCACCATGCGATTGTCGACGGTTTCGAGGCTGACCTGCGATCCGTCGGGCAGCTTGCGCGCGATGTCGAACAGCAGATGCGCCGAGACGGTGATCGCGCCCGGCCCCTCGACCGAAACGGCGGGCATCGACTCGATGATCTGGAGATCAAGGTCGGTGGCCATCAGCCGCACCGTGTTGTCGGGCGAAGCCTCGATCAGCACGTTGGAAAGAATGGGAATGGTGTTGCGCCGTTCGACCACCGATTGGACGTGGGACAGGCAGCGCAGCAGGGTCGCGCGTTCGATCGTCGCCTTCATTCTCGTCTCGATCCCCCCGGCAGGCTTCCACAAGGAAGGCAGGCCGTGTCAGCGGTCGTTTCGCGCGGAATCGCGCAAAACATGGTTGCGGTTCGGACCATCTTCCTTACCCGGTGCGGCAAGGGCTTCAAGCGCTTGCCGCCCTCATCCACGCGAAGCTGTGCATAAATTGCCGGAAGTGCGCTCGAAACGGCGATTCCCAACCCAAATTCTCAATCCATCCGGCGCAGCGCTTCGAACATGTTGGCTGTGGCCGAGATCCACGCGGTGACGAGCCGCCAGCCATCGGGCGTGACTTTGGCGGGATCGTGCCCGGCATCGCGCAGGGCTGCGGAGACGCGGTTCAGGTCGCCCTGCGTCACCTTCTCGGCGGGATTGTTGGCCTTGCCCGGCCCAATATCCAGCGCATCGTCGATCAGCCCGGCGGCAATGCCCTGTTCGCCCAGCCGGGCATCGAGCACGTCACGGCCCATCCGGCCCAGCGTGTAGTCGAAATAGGCGTCCCGCTGCTTGTCATCGAGGAACTGGTCGCGGCCGCAGGCATCGACCACCGCGCGCAGTTCATCCAGCACCGGGCGGCCGCGTTCGGGATCCTGGCTGACGATCACGTCGGCCACGCGCGCATCGAGGCCGTGCGGCGCGTTCATCACCGCGCAGGCCAGCGCCTCTGGCGGGCGGGCATGGGCAACCGCCGCGCCGGCGACGAGCGCCCACGCCAACAACAGCCCCCTGCCCGCCCTCCGGGTCACGAAAGCATCGCCATGCCGCCGTTGACGTGCAGCGTCTGGCCGGTGACGTAGCCTGCTTCCTTGCTGGCGAGATAGGCCACCGCCGCGCCGATATCACTGCCTTCACCCATGCGGCCCATCGGGATGCGGGCGTTCAGCGCGTCCTTCTGCGCATCGGGCAGCACGTCGGTCATCGCGGTGCGGATGAAGCCCGGTGCCACGCAATTGACGGTGATGTTGCGGCTGGCGAGTTCCTGCCCCAGCGACTTCGACATGCCGACAAGGCCGGCCTTGGCCGCGGCATAGTTGACCTGCCCCGGATTGCCGGTCGCGCCCACCACGCTGGTGATGCTCACGATGCGGCCGAAGCGCGCCTTCATCATCGGCTTGGCAGCGGCGCGCATCAGGCGGAACGCGGCTTCGAGATTGACGCGGATCACCGCGTCCCATTCCTCGTCCTTCATCCGCATGGCCAGATTGTCGCGCGTGATGCCGGCGTTGTTCACCAGGATGTCGATCTTGCCCAGCGTGTCGATCGCGGCGGGGACGAGATGCTCCACCTGCTCGGTGTTCGACAGGTCGCAGGTGATCTCGACATGGTCGTGACCATAGGCGTCGTTCAGTTCCTCGCGGAAGGAGCGCAGCTTGGCCGGGTTCGTGCCGGACAGCGCGAGCCGCGCGCCCTGCTGCGCGAGCGCATGGCAGATCGCCGAGCCGATGCCGCCGGCGGCACCGGTGACGAGGGCGGTCATGCCGGTGAGGTCGAAGAGGCGGTTTTCCATGGCTTCAGAGTTCCTTGGCGAGGGCTTCGATGTCGGCCATGCCGACCACGCTGGTGATCGAGACGTCGGCCACGGTGCGGCCGATCATCGGGCCGAGCACCTTGCCGCCCAGTTCGATGAACTGCTCGGTCCCGGCTGCCGTCATCGCGATCACGCTTTCGCGCCAGCGCACGCGGCCGGTAACCTGTTCGACGAGCAGGCGCTTCACCTCCACCGGGTCGGTCACGATCGCGGCGGTGACGTTGGCGAACAGCGCGATGCGCAGCGCGCCCGGCGGGGTCTTTTCAAAGGCTTCGGCCATCGCGTCTGCCGCCGGCTGCATCAGCGGGCAGTGGAACGGCGCGGAGACGGGCAGCAGCACGCCGCGCTTGATGCCGTGTTCCTTGACCAGTGCCACTGCGCGCTCGATCGCGGCCTTGTGGCCCGAGAGGACGACCTGCGTGGGATCGTTGTTGTTGGCGACGGTGCAGACCTCGCCTTCGGCCGCGGCTTCGGCCAGCGCGGTCGCGCGCTCAAGGTCGGCGCCGAGCAGCGCGCACATCGCGCCCACGCCCACCGGGACTGCCGCCTGCATCGATTGCCCGCGCAGCTTGAGCAGGCGCGCCGTGTCGGCAAGGCTGAAAGCGCCGGCAGCGCAGAGCGCGGTATATTCACCGAGGCTGTGGCCGGCGACGAAATCGGCCTTGTCGGCCAGCTGGATGCCGCCTTCCTTTTCCAGCACGCGCAGCACGGCGATGGCGTTGGCCATGATCGCGGGCTGGGCGTTCTCGGTCAGGGTCAGCACATCTTCCGGACCGTCCTTCATGATCTGGAACAGCTTCTGGCCGAGCGCGTCGTCCACTTCCTGGAATACTTCGCGCGCAGCGGCGCTGGTTTCAGCCAGTTCGACGCCCATGCCGACCTTCTGGCTGCCCTGGCCCGGAAAAACGAAAGCTCTCATATCCTAGCTCCTTTGGGCGCGCGCCCTATTGCCGTCACGCGCACGGGGCAAGTCCGAACGGGACGATCCTGTTGTCGATATCATGGCCGATGTCCGCCCGCCCAAGCCATGAAAGGCCGGCCTTGGCGCACCAGTGGCGCGCCATGTCCTCCGGCTCTGCGCCGAAGGGGCGGTCGTTGACGGGAATGTCGCTGACCCGTCCGAGCCGCAGCCCCGCCGCGCCTTGCGCCGCGAGCGCATGGGCAACGTGAAACAGCAGGCGGTCGACCGCGTAGTGGTATTCGGCCACTTCCTCCACCATCACGACGTGTCCCGCCAGATCGGGCATGAGCGGCGTGCCCGACAGCATGGCGAGCGTCATCAGGTTGAAAGCGGCGGCCGGGATGCGGCCATCAAGTGAGGGCTCCTCGCCTGTCCGGTCGCCGCCAAGCCAGCCCAGCGTGCGCCGCACCGCCGCTTCGCCGCTGGTCCGGCGGATGTCGGTGGGCATCGGCGCGTGGACCTGCCGGCCGATGCCTGCGAGATACAGCGCGCCCAGCAGCGTCCCGCCATCGGAATAACCGAGATAGGTCTTGCCGCGCGCCGCCTCGCCCAGCCGGGGCAGCGCATCGGCAGCAATGCGGTTGGCGCCGTAGCCGCCGCGCACGAACCACACCGCATCGAACGCGGGATCGTTGGCACATTCCAGGAAGGCAGCGAGCCTGGCCTCGTCCGGCCCGGCGAAATGGCCGTGGACCGCAAAGCACTGGTCATGGAAATCGAGCGCGATGTCGGGAAATTCGGTGGCCGCCAGTTGCACCACGCGCGCGGCGTCCTCGCGGGTGAACGGGGTGGAGGGGGCGCAGATGGCGACACGCATCATATTCCCCTCCTAGCCACTTTCGTCATGCGGGCGAAGGCCGGAAATCCATTCGGCCACCCGCCCCGGCCATCCGATGGAATTCAAAGCCGGCCCGAATGACGTGTTGAGTTGCGGCCGAACCGCGCATAGCGACGCAAGGATGACCGCCGAAACTTCCGCAACGCCCGCCTCGCTCACCTCCCACCCGTGGTTCTTCTGCGGCATCGGCGGATCGGGAATGCTGCCGCTGGCGCTGATCCTGAAGGGTCAGGGGGCGCGGGTGGCCGGGTCGGACCGCAGCCGCGACCAGGGGCGCACGCCCGAAAAGTTCGCCTGGCTGGAAAGCCTGGGCTTCACGCTGTTCCCGCAGGACGGCAGCGGCGTGACATCGGCCGACCAGGTGCTCGTCGCCTCGGCCGCAGTGGAGGACACCGTGCCCGAGATGGTGCGCGCACGCGAACTGGGCTGCGCGCGAATGAGCCGCGCCGAGCTTCTGGCCCGCCTGTTCAACGCGGCGCGCACCGGCATCGCGGTGGGCGGCACCAGCGGCAAGTCGACGGTCACCGGAATGATCGGCTGGATCATGACCGAGGCGGGCCGCGACCCCACGATCATGAACGGCGCGGTGATGAAGAACTTCGCCTCGCCCGATGCGCCCTTCGCCTCCGCCCGCGTGGGACAGGGCGATCTGTTCGTGTCGGAAGTGGACGAGAGCGACGGCTCCATCGCACTCTACACGCCTTCGGTCGCGGTGCTCAACAACGTCAGCCTCGATCACAAGAGCCTTGAGGAACTGCGCGATCTGTTTGGCGATTTCCTCGCCCGCGCCGCCGTGGGCGTGGTCAACGCCGACGATCCGGAAAGCATGGCACTGCTGCCGCGCGCCCATGCCTCGCTCACGTTCGGTTTCGCGCCCGGCGCGCAAGTGTCGGTCGATCCGGGCAGCGTGGTCGAAGGCCCGACCGGGATCGCCGCCACCGTGCTGGACCGCCGCGACGGTTCGGCCCACGCGCTGGCGCTGCGCGTGCCGGGGCGGCACAACCTCGCCAACGCGCTGGCCGCCATCGCCGCAGCCAGTGCGGCGGGTGTCACAGTGGCCGACGCAGTGGCCGCACTGGGCACGTTCGCCGGCCTCGCCCGCCGCTTCGACATCCTCGGCACCAGTCCGTCGGGCGTGACGGTGATCGACGATTTCGGCCATAACCCGGAAAAGGTGGCGGCCACGCTGGCCACGCTCAAGGCGCATCCGGGCCGCGTGATCGCGTTCTTCCAGCCCCACGGTTATGGCCCCTTGCGCCAGATGGGCGCTGAACTGGCCGAAGTGCTGGCGACCCGGCTGGGCCAGGACGACGTGACGATCCTGTGCGATCCGGTCTATTTCGGCGGCACGGTCGATCGCTCGGTCGGCAGCGAGCGTATCGCCGCCCTGATCGCGCAGCATGGCGGCCATGCGGAATACGTGCCCGACCGCGCCGATTGCGGACGCCGGATCGCGGCGCTGGCCCACCCTGGCGACCGGGTGGTGATCATGGGCGCGCGCGACGACACCCTTTCGATTTTCGCTCGGGAGCTGCTTTCCAGCATGGCCTGAATGCCATGAAATCATGCGGATGGCTGGTTAACCGCGTGCCGCCGCCGACGTGCGAAATCTTCCCCAATCACACCGGCCTGAGTTGCCGACTAGAGCCACCCCGTTCCAACATCAGGATACGGGGCCGACATGACGATCAAGCGCAAGGGCACGGTGGGCGGACGGGCGATCATCGCCATTGTCGCAGGAACGCTGCTGCTCACGGGAGCGAGCGTTCAATATATTCGCGTCGGCGGGCCACTCGATGCGCAGGCTGAAAGCGCCGACGGCTTCATCGCCGATGTCATGCCGCCCTCGCTCTATCTGGTCCAGCCCATGCTCGAGGTGACACGGCTGGTGCGCAAGCCCGAACTGGTGAACGAGATCCGCCCCGAACTGGTGCGCCTGGAGACCGCCTATCGCGCCAGCCGTACCCGTTTCGCCCAGCCGGACTTCGATGCCGACCTGCGCCGCTCCCTCGCCGGCGGCAGCCGCGAGGCGGACCATTTCTGGCAGGAAGTCGACCAGACCTTGCTTCCCGCGCTTGCCGCCGGTGACCGGGCCTCCGCCGAAAGCAGCTATGGCCGGATAGAAGCGATCTTCGCCAGGCACAGGACCGAGGTCCACACCCTGACGCTGGCCGCACAGGCCAAGGCGAACGACCTGTTCACACAAAGCAGCACCATCGTCTGGACGCTGATGCTGGGCATCGCGCTGCTTGGCGCACTGGCGCTTGGCATCCTGACTATCGGCGTACGCTTTCTGCTGCGCAACGTTCTGGCTCCGCTTGCGGACACCGCCGAGACGATGACCGCCATGGCCGGCGGGGACCTCGACGCAGGGCTGTGCGACGAACACCGCGCGGACGAGATCGGCGAAATGACCGCTTCGATCGAAGTGTTTCGTGCCGCCGCGCGCGAACAGCGCGAAGCCGCGATCAAGCAGGAACAGGTGGTGGCGGCGATGGACACGGCGCTGGCCCGCCTGTCGGAAGGGGATCTCCTCTACCGCATCGACGCCGCTTTCGCAGAGGAATACGAAACCTTGCGCACTGCCTACAACGGCGCCGCGTTGCGGCTGGACGAAGCGCTGGGGCGCGTCGCACGCTCCGCCACCGATGTTACCGGCGGGGCCGGGGAAATCCGGATCGCGTCCGACAACCTGGCCCAGCGCAACCAGGCCCAGGCCGCCAGCATCGAGGAATCGAGCGCCGCGATGCGGCAGGTCACCGGGCTGGTCAACGCAACCGCGAGCCGCACCCGCGACGTGCAGGCCGTGATCGACGACGCCACGCGCGAAGCCACGGCGGGCGGCAGCCTGGTGGCCGAGGCGATGGACGCGATGACCGCGATCGAGCGTTCGTCCAGCGAAATCGGCCAGATCGTGGACCTGATCGATTCGATCGCGTTCCAGACCAACCTTCTGGCGCTGAATGCCGGCGTGGAAGCCGCGCGCGCCGGCGATGCCGGCAAGGGTTTCGCCGTGGTCGCCACGGAAGTGCGTGCCCTCGCCCAGCGGTCTGCCAACGCTGCCAGCGACATCCGACGGCTGATCGCATCAAGCGCGCGCGAAGTGTCGGGCGGCGTGGTGCTGGTGGGCAAGACCGGCACCGCCCTGACCGCCATGGTGAGCCGCGTCAGCGGCATCGCCGGCCTTGTCGCCGAAATCGCCGATGCCGCGCAGGATCAGGCGGGCAGCCTCGAACAGGTCAATACCGCGGTCATCGACATGGACCGGATGACGCAGCAGAACGCCGCGATGGTGGAGGAGAGCACCGCTGCCGCCCGCTCGCTGGCGCAGGAAGCAAGCGAATTGTCCCGGCTCGTCGCGCAGTTCCGCACATCCGCCCACAGCGGCGCGGCCCCCATCGAGGTTCGCCGCGCCGCCTGACGAGGTCAGTCGAAGCGCTTTTCCAGCAGCACGAGGTGCGGGTCGCCGTCCACGCCCCGCGCCTCGAAACCCTTCTCGCGCTCCAGTTCGATCGCCGCGTGATTCTCGCGGTCCTCGATCGAGATCACCCGCTTGAGCCCGCGCTTGCGAGCTTCCTCGGCCAGAAGATCGAGCAGGGTCCAGCCCACCCCGCGTCCGCGATAGTCGCTGCGGACAGAGACCGCGACTTCGCCGGTATCCATCTCCCCGTCGCAGGCGAGCATGGCCGAACCGACGAGCTCGCCGGTGGCGGCATCGAGCGCGAGAAAGCTCTCGGTGCGCCAGTGATCGACGTGGGTCAGCGGCTGGAGCTGGTCATGCCCCAGATGGTTGATCGCGGTGAGGAAGCGGAACCGGCGGTCCTCCGCGCTGACCTTGTCGAAAAAGTCCGCCAGCACGCCTTCGTCCTCGGCATAGGCAGCGCGTACGGTGAGCACGGTGCCGTCGCGGGTGGTCATCTCGGTCATGGGGGCAAGCTCCGCCAGAGTGGTGGTGGTCATCACGGAAATCTCCGGACATTCGGTGGATGCCCGGGCAGTTAGCAAACGCAGCATGAGCGGCCTTGATCCAGCGCAATCGGCCCCTTGCAAAAACGTGAGTTTTGCTTGCGTTTTGCGCCCAACCGGCATAAGGGCGCGCGGTCTGCGAGAGGCTTTTGCCCCGCGTGGATGCCTGTCGCGGCATACGGTCCGGCGGGCAGCTCGGCCCTTTTTGGCCCGCGCATCCGCATGGGGCGGTTCGCGGAGGAAAGACCGGCGGAAACAACCGCCTGGCCGGAAACATCGATACCAGGAAGCACACCATGGCTACCAATCCCTCGCGCGACGATTTCGCCGCGCTGCTCGACGAGACGCTGGGCGCAGCCGCAAATGGCGGTTTTGAAGGCCGCGTCGTCAAGGGCACCGTTACCGCCATCGAAAACGACAAGGCCGTGATCGACGTCGGCCTCAAGAGCGAAGGCCGCGTGCCGCTGCGCGAATTCGCGATGGCCGGCCAGCCGCACGGCCTCAAGGTCGGCGACGAAGTCGAAGTCTATGTCGACCGCGTCGAGAACGCCGACGGCGAAGCGATGCTGTCGCGCGACCGCGCCCGCCGCGAAGCCGCCTGGGACAAGCTCGAGAGCGAATTCGGCGAAGGCAAGCGCGTTGAAGGCGTGATCTTCGGCCGCGTGAAGGGCGGCTTCACCGTCGACCTCGACGGCGCCGTGGCGTTCCTGCCCGGCTCGCAGGTCGATATCCGCCCGGTCCGCGACGTGACCCCGCTGATGGACATGCCGCAGCCGTTCCAGATCCTGAAGATGGACCGCCGCCGCGGCAACATCGTCGTCTCGCGCCGTGCGGTGCTGGAAGAAACCCGCGCCGAACAGCGCTCGGGCCTGATCCAGAACCTCAAGGAAGGCCAGATCATCGACGGCGTCGTCAAGAACATCACCGACTACGGTGCGTTCGTCGACCTCGGCGGAATCGACGGCCTGCTCCATGTCACCGACATGAGCTACAAGCGCGTCAACCACCCGAGCGAAGTCATCGCCATCGGTGACACGGTCAAGGTGCAGATCATCCGTATCAACCAGGACACGCAGCGCATCTCGCTGGGCATGAAGCAGCTGGAAAGCGATCCGTGGGATGGCGTTGCCGCCAAGTACCCGGTCGGCGCGAAGCTGCACGGTACCGTCACCAACATCACCGAATACGGCGCCTTCGTGGAGCT
This sequence comes from Novosphingobium sp. KCTC 2891, assembly GCF_025938155.1. Classification (GTDB taxonomy): domain Bacteria; phylum Pseudomonadota; class Alphaproteobacteria; order Sphingomonadales; family Sphingomonadaceae; genus Novosphingobium. The sequence continues at coordinate 69,832 of NZ_JAPCZG010000010.1, forward strand.
GGAGCCGGGCATCGAGGGCCTTGTCCACGTGTCCGAAATGTCCTGGACCAAGAAGAACGTCCACCCCGGCAAGATCGTTTCGACCTCGCAGGAAGTCGACGTCATGGTGCTGGAAGTCGACAGCGACAAGCGCCGCATCAGCCTCGGCCTCAAGCAGGCCCAGCAGAACCCTTGGGAAGCCTTCGCCGAGAAGCACCCGGTCGGTTCGACCGTGGAAGGCGAAGTCAAGAACGCGACCGAGTTCGGCCTGTTCATCGGCCTCGACGGCGACGTGGACGGCATGGTTCACATGTCGGACATCGCTTGGGGCATCTCGGGCGAAGACGCGCTTGCCCTGCACCGCAAGGGCGAGGAAGTTTCGGCCGTGGTTCTCGACGTCGACGTCGAGAAGGAACGCATCAGCCTCGGCATGAAGCAGCTTGAAAAGGGCGCTCCGGCGGCCGGCGGCGTTGCTTCCTCGGGTTCGCTGCGTCGCGGCGAAGTCACCACCGTCACTGTTCTCGAAGTCCGCGATGGCGGCCTCGAAGTGCAGGCCGGCGAAGACGGCGCGACCGGCTTCATCAAGCGTTCGGACCTCGGCCGCGACCGCGACGAGCAGCGTCCCGACCGCTTCCAGGTTGGCCAGAAGCTCGACGCGATGGTCACCGGCTTCGATCGTTCGAAGAAGCCGAACTTCTCGGTCAAGGCCCGCCAGCTGGCCGAAGAGAAGGAAGCCGTGGAACAGTACGGTTCGTCGGATGCCGGCGCTTCGCTGGGCGACATCCTCGGCGCCGCGCTGAAGGCCAAGCAGTAAGCCTTGTCCGGCGGCAGGGCCCCGGCCCTGCCTCCACAAGCATCCAAAAGCCCGTCCGGAGCGATCCGGGCGGGTTTTTTGCTGGGCGCCCGCCCGCGCCGCCACCTCCCCGTGTTTTGCTTTCTCGCGCCAGTGCCGCTAGGCCAGCGATCAAAGCTTACGGGAAGAAGACGATGTCCCTTCAGGTCCACCAGTTCCCCTGCCTGTCCGACAACTACGGCTACCTGCTGCACGATCCCGCCAGCGGCGAAACCGTGTGCATCGACACGCCCGATGCCGACGCCTACCTGCGCGAGGCCGAGGGCAAGGGATGGCGCATCACCCAGATCTGGAACACGCACTGGCACCCCGATCACGCCGGCGGGAACGAGGCGATCAAGGCGGCCACCGGCTGCACGGTGACCGCACCCGCAGTGGATGCCCCCCGCATCGCCGCGATCGACCGCACCGTGATGCAGGGCGGCACCGTCACGCTCGGCGCCTTCTCCGCGCAAGTGATCGACGTGGGCGGGCACACGCTGGGCCACGTCGCCTATCACCTTCCCCAGGCGCACCTCGCCTTCGTTGGCGATGCCTTGTTCGCGCTTGGCTGCGGGCGGATGTTCGAAGGCACGCCCGAACAGTTCTGGGCCAGCCTCGTGCGGCTCAAGGCGCTGCCGGGCGACACCGCGCTTTACTGCGCGCACGAATACACGGCGTCGAACGCGCGGTTCGCGCTCCATGCCGATCCGGACAACGCCGCACTGGCCGCCTATGCTGCCGAAATCGACGACAAGCGCGCGCGCGGCGCATGGACCGTGCCGACCATCCTTGACCGCGAGCTGGCCACCAACCCCTTCCTTCGCGCCGACGATCCTGCCATGCAGCAGCGTTGGGCAGGCAGCGGCGGCAGGCCGGGCGATGCGGTGGCGACGTTCGCCGCCCTGCGCGCGGCCAAGGATACGTTCCGCTGATGCCGGGACCGCAAGAGGGGAAGCCAGTCCAGATGCCCGAAAAGCGCGTCGCCCGCGTTACCTCGTTCGACGTCGCCGAGGCGGCCGGGGTCAGCCAGTCCACCGTCAGCCGCGCGTTGGCCGGTGACACGTCGATCAGCGAGCCGACACGCAAGCGCGTGCTCGAAGCTGCACAGAAGCTAAACTACCAGGTGGACGAGAACGCCGCCCGTCTGCGCCGGGGCAAGACCGGCACGCTGGCGCTGGTGATGATCTGCCGGCCGGGACAGGACCGCAAGGATCTCAACCCGTTCTATTTCGCCTTGCTGGGCAGCACCTGCGCCGCTGCGTCCGCACGCGGCTATGAAGTGCTGGTCGCGTTCCAGGACAGCCCGGAGAACTTCTGGGGGCACTATCAGGAACGCCGCAAGGCCGACGGCATGATCGTGATCGGCACCAGCGAGAACACCGCCGCGTGGGACTACTTTGCCGCGCTGCCCGAAGGCACCAACTGGGTGTGCTGGGGCGCGCCGAGCGACAACTTCCCCTGGGTGCGCAGCGACAACGCTGCCGGCGCCACGCTGGCGACGCGCCACATGCTGGTGCGCGGCTATCGCCAGATCGTCTGCCTCGGCTCGGAAACATCGCCCCAGCGGCAATTTAAGGAACGTTTCGACGGCTATGCCACCGCAATGCGCGAGGCGGGGCTGGAACCGGTACTCCAGCGGATCGAACGCGGTCTCCAGCGGGAGGAGCAGGGCCGCCGCGCCGCTGCCGCACTGATCGACAGCGGACAGCCGTTCGATGCAGTCTTCGGCGTCAGCGACGAAATCGCTCTGGGCGCCCTGAAGGAACTGACCGCGCGCGGTTACAAGGTGCCCGATGAAATCGGTGTGGTAGGCTTCGACGGGGTACGCGCGGGCGCATGGTCGGTGCCGCCGCTGACCACCGTGGAATCGGACTTCGAGGTCGCCGGATCGCTGTTGGTCGACCGGCTGATCGCCACCATCGGCGGCGATGCCCCCTCCCCCCGCCGCGTGCCGGTGCGGCTCGTGGTACGCGGCTCCACCCGCGACTGATGCTGCGCATCCGCCGCGCCCATCCTGAAGACAGCGCGGCGATCTGGTCGATCCTTGAGCCGGTGATCCGCGCGGGGGAGACCTATGCGCTCGACCGGGCCATGCCCCGTACGGCAGCGCTCGCCTACTGGGTGGGCGGCGACAAGGAGACCTTCGTGGCGGAGGGCGAGGACGGCGCGCTGCTCGGCACCTACTATCTGCGCGCCAACCAATCCGGCGGGGGCAGCCATGTCGCCAACTGCGGCTATATGACCGCATCGACGGCGACGGGCCGGGGCATCGCCCGCGCGATGTGCAACCATTCCCTCGACCGCGCTCGCCAACGCGGGTTCAGAGCGATGCAGTTCAATTTCGTGGTCAGCAGCAACACCCGCGCCGTGGCGCTGTGGCAGTCCTGCGGATTCGCGATAGTTGGCCGCCTTCCGCTGGCATTTGCCCACCCCACGCTTGGCATGGGCGATGCGCTGGTGATGCACCAGGCGCTCTAAAGACACGCACCGCGCACAACGAAAAACCCCGCCCTTGCGGGCGGGGTCTTCTGTACAGCCATGGCGCCGCGCTGATCCCTGCCGGAACGTCCGGCCAAAGCTCAGTGTGCGAGGCCGGCGATCGCTCCGTCCACCAGCGCCTTGTCGGCGGTGGCGCCGTGATTGCTGGCGATAAGCTGTCCGGCAGCGGCCGCAGCAGCAGCGGCTGCCTTGGCACGCAGATCATCAACCGCACCGCGCTCGGCGGCAGCGATCTTGTCCGAAGCCATCTTTTCGCGGCGGCCGATCACGTCCTGCGTGTCCGCGGCAGCCTTTGCGACGATCAGGTCCGCTTCGTGGCGCGCATGATCGAGCATAGCGGCCGCGTCCTTCTCGGCATTCGCGATCTTGGCGGCATATTCGGCGCGCAGCTTCTCCGCTTCGGCGCGCAGCGCCTTGGCTTCATCGAGCTGCTTGCGGATCGCGTCGATCTGCTTGTCGAGTCCGCCCACGATCGTGCCGGGAACCTTCTTCGCCACGAGGACAAGAAGGAACACCAGCATCGCGGCGGCAACCCACATGCCGGGGTTGAGGCCGAGCGCGGAAGGCTCGACTTCGTGCACCGCCCCGTGAGGCTGTTCGACGCCGGCCTTCATCTCGTGCGCGGTCGTTTCTGCGGCGTTAGCCATTGGCGAGCGCTCCCTTGACCGCACCCTGCGCCTGTTCGGTCGAAACCGAGAGGCCAGCAAGGCGGCTGACGATGTCCTGCGCAGCCTCGACGGCTACGCTTTCGATCTCGCCGAGCGCTGCCTGGCGGGCAGCACCGATCCGCGCTTCCGCGGCGGCGAGGGTTTCGTCGACCTTGGCCGCGGCAACGGCAAGCGACGCTTCCGTGGCCTTGGCGGCACCGACCTTGGCCGCAGCGATCAGGGCCTGAGCCTCGGCGCGCTGCTTGTTGGCGGTGACCCGCCATGCCTCTTCCTCGGCATCGGCGGCGGCCCGGGCGGCTTCCGCCGCGGCGAGGTCGTCGGCGATCTGCCTGTCGCGCAGGTCTACAGTCGAGGTAACCTTGGGCAGAAGGCCCAGGCCGACCACGAAGAAGACCAGGCCGAAGCACACCAGCAGCCAGAAGACCTGGCTGGCATAGGTGGTGGCAAGCTGTTCTATCTGAGGCATCGGGGTAATCCGCGCGTCATGCGGCCGGGGACAAACCCCGGCCGGGCATTCCAGTAAATCCCGGGCACAAGGCCCGGGCGTTCGTTCAGGCGACGAAGATCAGGATCATCGCGACGACGAACGAGAGCAGGCCCAGAAGTTCTGCGGCCGCGAAGCCGATGAACAGGCGGCCCTGCTGGCCGTCGGCAGCGCCGGGGTTGCGCAGCGCGCCTTCGAGGAACTTGGCGAAGACGTTGCCCACGCCGAGCGAGGCAAGACCCGCACCGATAGCAGCGAGGCCGGCACCGAGCAGCTTTGCGCTTTCTGCGTCCATGTCAAAAACTCCTTCGTATATAATCGGTTGAAACAGGTTTTACGGAAATCAGTGCAGGTTTTCCGCGTCGTTCAGATAGACGCAGGTCAACAGTGCAAACACATAGGCCTGGATGCCGGCAACCAGCAGTTCCAGAGCGCAGATGCCGATCATCAGCAGGAAGCTGGGAACGCCGGCGAGGAAGAAGATGCCGACACCGGCATTGGTGCCCGAGATGACGAAGCCCGAAAGCACTTCGAGCAGCACGTGGCCGGCCATCATGGCAACGAACAGACGCAGGCCGAGCGAGAACGGACGCACCAGGAACGAGATCAGCTCGATCGGGAAGATGATCGGGATCATCGGCACCGGCGTACCGTGCGGCACGAACAGCGAGAAGAAGTGCAGGCCATGCTTGGCGAAGCCGACGATCAGCACGATCGCAAAGCTCATCACCGCCAGCACGCCGGTCACGGTGAAGTGGCTGGTTGCGGTGAACGGATGCAGGCCGACGAGCGCCAGCGGCAGCAGACCGAGCAGGTTGGAGAAAAGAATGAACATGAACAGCGAGAAGATATACGGCAGGTACTTGCGACCTGACTCGCCAATGTTCGACTTCAGCAGGTTGTCGACGAAGCCGGTGAAGCCTTCGACCGCCATTTGCCAGCGGCCGGGCACAACTGCCCGCCGGGCGCCACCCGCCACGAAAACCATCAGCACGACAGCGGTGATCGCCATCCACAGCGCCGAATTGGTGAACGCCACGTTGTAACCGGCGATATTCCAGTGATCGGTGCCGAACAACGGCTCGATCGTGAACTGGTGTACCGGATCGACCTTGCCTTCGGCCACGCGTTTGTCCCCGTCACACTCGAATATGACAACAGCGCCCCTACTCGGGACGCCGGTTCGAAATCCTGATGATGTTGCGGAAGGCGACACCCACCCCCACAAACAGCATCACCAACAGCCCCCAGGGCGAGGTCTTCGCGAACTGGTCAATAACCCAGCCCAGGAAAGCCCCACCCACCATGCCGCCGACCAGCTCTGCCAGCACACGGTTGCCCAAGCGGTAATTCGCGTCGGACCCGTCCGGTGCCGGCTTGTTGACCCGCTCATCCTCGCGCTTGCGGGCGGCCATGAGCCGCTCATCGAGCGTGGTGATCCGCGAGTCTTCGCCGATGGGCGCCAAGTCGGACTTTTCGTCGGCCATGCCTATTTCCCCAGATCGAAAAACCCGACCGGAAGAGCAGCGCGACCAACGGCTGTCCGCCGGGAGCGCCTGCCCCTTAGGCGGGGGTATTCTTCGAGTCAACCGCTACAGCGGCAGGACGAACCGAAATGGAAAGCCCCTCCCCGGTTGACGGAGAGGGGCAGAAATACGTCGGTGTTACGTATGCGCGGGTTTGCGCGGCATAGGCCCAACTCAGGGGCAACGCGCATCGCGCAGCGGCGGCGCGCTGGTGCGCGTCTGCCAGGAACCGTCGGGCGCCTGATACTTTTCCCCGGGCTTGGTCTGCGCGATCAGCAGACAGCCGGATGTGAGCGCATATTCTTCCACCGTGGCGCTGTTGGCCTTCGCCTTGTCGGCATAGACGGCCTTCCGCTTGATGTTGATGTCCTCGACCACTGCGCGCAGCGCCGGGCTGGGCGTGGAGACATAGCCGAGGTAGCCGTCCATCTTCTCGCCCACCTGCCCGGCCGAGCGCGCCGCGGCATAGGCCGGGTCGCGCTGCGCGAAGGCAGCGGCCGGAAGAACGAGGCTGGCGAGCGCCGCAGCGGCGACAGCCTTGGTGAAAGTGCGGCCCATGATCAGAAAATCTCCGCGTTCTTGTCGATCGTCTGCGCGGCGTCGGCCGCGAGGCGATAGACCACTTCCTGCTTGATGTTGATGTTCAGCTCGATGACGATCGGCTTGTCCGGCGCTTTCACCGAAATGCAGCCGGGCAGCATCATCGCGCCTCCCACCAGCGGCAGCGCCCGCAGCAGGCGCCACCCGATATCGAACATCGACCGTTTTTCGCGTTCCCTCATGAGACAAAGGTTCGCAGGGTTCGCGGTTCGGGTCAATTCGAGGCTCCTCATGGCATGGTTCCGCTTGCTGGAGGCTGAATGCCGGGCAGGACGATGACGGGCGTCCCGCCGGGCCGCACACCGTTCGTCAGGCGTGAGATCGGACGCCCCTTCGCATCGACAAGGCCCAGCGTGCGCGGGTCCTTGATGAACGCGGGATCGTACATCGCCTTCACCGAGGTGATCAGCTGGTAGAACGGCGCGCGGATGTTGACGTTGAACTGAATCGGCAGGTTCGCCACCTGCTTCGTGATGAAATTGCGCTTCGTCCCCGTGCCCTGCTTGACCCCGCCGAAACTGACGTTGGTGACGATCTCGCCCTCCAGATCGCCGTTCATCGCGATGGTCATGGTCCGGTAGTCGAGCGACTTCAGCGCATCGAACGCGAAGTTCGCCATGGGCGACAGGTCCTTGTAGGTCAGCGCGCCGACGTAGGAAACGTTGCCCCCCGGAGGCCGCGAGACGAGCGCGCCGCCAACGATCTTGCCGCCTTCGGCATCGAACACCAGGGGCAGGCGGCCATCGAAGATGCCGCTCGCCGAAAGATTGCCAAGTTGCATCCGCTCGAGGAACTTGGCCGCATCGAGGCCCGACACCAGCAACGTGTAGCGCCGCGTCTCCGCGATGCCCAGCCTGAGGTCGGTCGGCTCCATCGCCAGCGTGCCCCCCAGGAACGGCCAGCTCGCACCGTTCAGGCGCAGGACCTGATCGGGCAGCAGCTGGATGTCGATCGTGCCATCGTTGACCTCGATCCCCGGATTGACCGACGCGACGCGCAGGGTCTGGTGCGGCGCAGTGACCATCCCGAGCAGGTCGGTGAACGCCAGCTTGCCGGAAAGGCCCTTCACCGGCCCGAACGCCGCCGCGAGATCGAGGCTGTCGGTGCCGAACGTGCCGCTGCTGGTCACGCCGCGTTGGCTCCAGTCGATCCGGCCATCGCCCTTCACGGTGCCCGCTGCATTGGCGACGACGCCGAGTGCGAGACGGGTGAGTTCGTCAGGCTGGAGATCCTTGTCGAAGCGCAGCCCCGGCACGGCGAGGTCGGCATGGCCGGCGCCGCTGGAAAGATCGTGGCGGATCGTGGCCCTTGCAACCTCGCGCCCCGAAGCCGGATGGCGCAGCAGCGCTTCCGCGTCGATGCGGTTGTCCGCCAGCGTCAGCGTGGCATCCTGCGCGGCGAGCAGCTCAAATCGCGCGGGGTTCATCCGGTCGGTCAGGTCGAAGCGTGCGCCGCTCAGCGACAGCCGGCCTTCGGTATAGCGCCATTCGCCGCTCGCCTTCGTCACGTCGAGCGGAACGGCGGCAAGCCGGGCCTCCACCCCGCCGAACGTGCCCGAAAAATCCTTGCCCAGCCGCGCGACCAGATCCTCCAGCCGGAAGCGCGCCGGCGCGCTGTCCGGCCCGAGCGCCACGTTCATCGCCTTGGCGGTCAGCGTGCCCGGCCAGGCAAAGCCGACTGGCCCGCTGTCGAGGTGGATCGGCGTTTCGCCCAGCTTGCCCGACAGCGCGAGCGCCGACGCCCCCGCCGCAACGCGCAGGCCGCCCGCGCCATTGCGGACGATGGCGCCGCCACCCGCCGGGCAGATCGTCAGCCGCTGCGCATCCAGCGTGACTTGGCCCAGCGCGAGCCGGTCGAACTGCGGGGTGACGCAGCGCCGCCAGAGTGCCAGTTCCCCGTTCGAGGCGTAAGCCCCTTGCAGAGGAAGTCTGAGGTTCTGGACAGAACCACCTGGAATTGAACCGGAAAGATGCGCCATCCCTGAGAAACCGAGCGAGCCGTCGCCCACCTGCGCAACCATCATGTCGGGGATGGCGAGCGCGCCGCCGCCAGCCCGATAGCCGGCCATGGTGACGCGGAACACCGCGCGTCCCGGCGTGGACTGCTCCATCCGGCCGTTGATGCGCGGCAGTCCCTCGCCGCCAGTGCCAAAGGCGCCGGCCATATGCGGCGTTCCCTTGCCATCGCCGGACATCTGGAAGCGCGAGAGGGTCAGTAGCGTCTGCCCGCTGCCGCCGCGCAAGATCGCGTTGGGCACGACGAAGCTCCATCCCGCCGGCTGCCGACGAAAGCTGAGATCGCCGCCCATTCGGCTGCCGCGCTCCTCGCGGGCCAGCGCACGGCGCACTTGCGCCACCATCGGTGCCAGCAGGGTACCGCTCACGGCGGTTTCGGTGGAGGCCAGCGCACGGTCGAACGTGGGGCCGCGGCGCAGTCCCTGCCCGTCCACGCTGCCTCGGAACTCCACCGCAGACAGTCCGCCGCGCGCCGCGATGCGGCCGTCGAGGCCAAGGAGGGCCACCGTCGCGCCCCCGGCATGGACCCCGCCGGCATTGGCCGCCACTCGTCCACCCAGCACACCATCGCGCCACGCCAGCGCGGTATCCAGAGCGAGCGATTCGGCGCTCAGCTGCCCGAACGACACTTCAGATGATCGAATATTCCCCTTCGATGTCAGACCCTTGAAGTCCTTATCTGAGGTCAGATCGAGATCCATCACCGCTTCGGCCAGCCGCACGCCGCTATCGGAGCAGTCCAGTTGCCCGAGCCGCAGCGGCCCGGCGAAGCGGGGCTTCTCGGCACTGATCGTGACTTTGCCCCAGGCGCTGGCCTTGCGGACGACGCAGCCGTTGGCCTGCAATTCCGGGGCGATCGCGGCGACAGTCCCGGCAAAGCCATCGCGCAGCCGGCCCCTGCCCTCGGCCTTGAAGCCGACCCGCCCCATGTCGGTATCGAGCATCCCGCGCCCGTCCACCAGCGTCAGCCGGTAGTCGGGCAGGCGGAATGGCTTCTGGCTCGGCGTGGCCGGGAACAGCAGCTTGTCCAGCGCGCCAAAGCTCAGCTTGTGGTTGAGATAAGATCCGTAAAGCCTTGGTTTAAAGATCCTAATCTCGCCGATTTCCGGCGCACCCAAGGCATAGACCACGCGCAGTTCGGCACGCTCGATGGTCAGGTCGGGCTTCTTCGGATCCCCGATGACGATGTTGCGCAGGACTTGCACGCCCGGACCGATCGTCTCGATCTCATACGTCGCTGGCAGGCCCAGCCGGGCCAGTTCGCTGTTGATGACGCGGTCGGCAATGCGGTCGCGTGCCAACCACACCCCGCCGAGCGCGGCGACGAGGACCAAGCCGGTGCCCAGCAGAACGGAGCGCGTGCGCCTGCGCCTGCGCCGCGGACGCGATTCGCCGGGCGCCGGCCCACCAAGGGAACCGGGATCGCCTGCATCTTCTGCCAAATCGGTATTGTCACCCATCGGCCCCCTTCTTGCGCACTGCCCCGGCATAGGCAATGCACAGTGCCCATGAACGCACGAACCCCGGGTTGGTGCCCGCGCCTTGGAACCTGATGCAGGACGAACCCCGTCTCTTTCCTGAACGGAATCCGGACCGCACTGCGCGGGACCGGGTGCGCGAAATGGGGAACGATCCGTCCGGCCACCGCGCGCGCCTGCGCAAGCGCCTGCTCGACGGCGGCGAGGACTCGCTCGCTGACCACGAACTGGTCGAATACCTGCTGATGACCGCAATCCCCCAGAAGGACGTGAAGCCGCAGGCGCGGATGCTGCTCCAGCGCTTCGGCTCGCTGGCCGGGGTGCTCAATGCGGACTGGCGGGCGCTGATCGAAACCCCCGGCATCAAGGAAACCGCCGCCGCCGCGCTGAAGATCGTGGGCGTCACCGCGCGCCGCCTCGCGCGGACAGGGGTTCAACAGTTGCCCGTCCTCGGCAGCTGGCAGGCGCTGATCGACTATCTGACCATCGACATGGCGCACCTCAATCACGAGCGGGTGCGCGTGCTCTATCTCAACACCCAGAATCGCCTGATACTGGACGAAAAGGTGGCCGACGGCGATATCGACGAAGCCGCCATCCACCCGCGCCGCGTCATCCACAAGGCGATGGACATCGGCGCCGCAGCGCTGATCCTTGTCCACAACCATCCGTCGGGGTCCCCCCAGCCAAGCCGCGCGGACATCCAGATTACGCAGAAGATCATCGAGGCAGGACGGCTGCTGGGCGTGGTCGTCCACGATCACGTCATCATCGGCCGTGAAGGGCATGTCTCGCTCAAGGCCCAGGGCCTGATCTGAAAGCGGCGGTGGACAGCCCCTCACGCCCCGGGCATGACCCCTGCCGGGCAGGAGGGGCAACATACCATGACACGACTGGACGACGTCAGACATTCACCGGGAACGAGCAGAACCAGCGCCATCGCTGTGTCGCTGGCAGCCTTGTGGGCGCTGGCTTTCGTGATCGAGAAATCGACCGGCAGCGCGGGCCCGTCGTTCTTCATCCTGCTGCTCGCGGTGGTCGTCCACGGCACGGCCACGCTGGGCCTGCGCGGCATCGCCACCTTCTTCGTGGTCACCATGCTGGTCTCGTTCCTGCTTGAGGCGCTGAGCATCGCCACCGGGTTCCCCTTCGGCCTGTTCGTCCACCATATGGCCATGCCCCGCCCCCTGGGCGTCCCGCTGATCGTCCCACCGAGCTATGCGGTCCATGGCTATCTGGGATGGCGCGTGGCCTGCGCAATCCTGCGCTGCGAGGACGCCGGCCCTTCGGCGCTGCGCCTGCTGGGCGCGCCGCTGCTGGCAGCGTTCGTCATCCCCGGCTTCGACCTGGTCGTCGATCCCATGGGCGCCACCGTCGCCCACACATGGAGCTACGCCCATCCATCGGGTTACTTCGGCGTGCCGCTGAGCAATTTCCTGGGCTGGATCGTCACTTCGTGGACGATGATTCAGGCCTATGCGCTGGTGGAGGCGCTGGTGCTGCGGGCCGAGCGGAGGGCGCACCCTTCGACCGCGCTGCGCCTTGTCCCCGCGCTTGCATGGGCGCTGATCGGCCTGCAATTCGCGATCGACCTGCTGCGCGGCCCCGGCGGCATGGCCAACGTGGCCGGCCGCAACTTTCTTGTCGCCGACATTGCCGAGGCCAGCCTGATCGCCGGCCTGTTCGCCATGGTACCGCCCGCACTGGCCGCGGCCACGGCCATACTGTCGACGCAGGATCGTGCTCTGCGACGCTGAAAATCCCGTTGCAGCCCCATGCCTTTGGTCGACGCGGCATGACTGCCGGAAGGGGCGGCGTGAAAGGGCGGCGTGGTCGTATCGACACTGCCGGGCGCCTACGATAAGAGCGGCCCGCCCTCATTGCGCAGGTAACGAATGCCCTTGAAGAAAACCATTCGTGCCGCGATCCAGTCCTGCCAAGATGGATTCTGGAAGATCCTGCCGGGATCGGACCCGGCGATATTTTCCGAGCGGCCGTACGAGTTGCATCTCGAATTTACCAATCTGTGCAACGCGGACTGTGTATTTTGCCCTTACAGTCAACAAAACCGTCCGCACGCCTTCATGACGGACGAGATATTTGCAAAATCCCTGTCGGATTTTGTCGCGGTGGGTGGCGGCCCGGTCGATATAACGCCGGTGGTCGGCGATGCCTTGATCCATCCCAAGGCGCTGGAATGGGTCAGGCGCTTGCGTGCGACACCGCAAGTCGACCGCATCGCGATGACGACAAATGGCATCCTCCTCGCCCGGGAAGGGATCGACGCGGTGCTCGATGCCGGCTTTTCGCGCATCAACATCAGCACCGCCGGTTTTGAAGAGGCCATGTACCGGCGCATCTACCGCAATGCGATGTATCGGAAAGTGCGCGACAATATCTACGCGCTCTACGAGGCGAATGCCTTGCGCGCAGATCCGGTCCAACTCGTGCTGGCGATCCGTGCGGACAAGCCGCTGGAGCAGGTTCTCGCCGACCCGGATTTCGCGCCGCTGCGCACGCACAATCCGGCCATCAGCTTCAACTATACCTATGCGAACTCCGGCGGCCTCATCAAGGACCTGCCGCCCGGAATGGTTTTCGAGCCCCCCTACCCGGGCCCCAAGCGCAAGCCCTGTTTCCAGATTTACGCCGGCCTCGTCGTGCGCTCCAACGGCGATGTGCAGGTCTGCGGCTGCGAATCCGCCGTCAACGCGGACGAGGCACTTGTGGTGGGACACATCCTCGAATCAAGTTTGGCGGAAATCTGGCAAGGCGAGCGGCTGCAGGCCCTGCGCCAGTCGTTCGGCACTCCGTCGCTGAACTCGAACTGCCAAGCCTGCGACATGTATTACGCGCCCGTCGATTTCCACTCGCCCAAAGCCCGCGAACGTGCTTCAGTTTCGCGGCGCAGACAGGCGGGCGAGATTGTCCGCCGCCGTGGTGCGATGACGGAAGAGTGGTTGCTCGACTAGGGAACGATGGTGACGCCGGAAAGAGCGCTTCCTTGGCGGGCGGGATCGGCAAAATAACTGACGCGCCCGTTATTAAAGCCTCCACACGCGGATAACTGACGCGTCCGTTATCAACCGCCGCACCCCAACCGCTTGCATCCTGCGCCCCCTGCCCGTAGCGGCGCGGGCAAAGCAGCAATCGGAGTCGAACCATGGTCCCCCGTTACGCCCGCCCCGCGATGACCGCGATCTGGGAACCTGAAGCCCGCTATCGCATCTGGTTCGAGATCGAAGCGCACGCCACCGAGAAGCTCGGCGAGCTGGGCGTCGTCCCCCCCTCGGGCGCCAAGGCGCTGTGGGACTGGTGGGCGACGAACCCCACCATCGACGTCGCCGCCATCGATGCGATCGAGGCGGTGACCAAGCACGACGTGATCGCTTTCCTTGACTGGGTGGCGCAGCAGGTTGGCCCCGAAGCGCGCTTCATGCACCAGGGCATGACCAGCTCCGACGTGCTGGATACCACGTTCGCGGTGCAGCTCGCCCGCGCGGCGGACCTCCTGCTCGAAGATCTCGACCAGCTGCTCGCCGCGATCAAGCGCCGCGCGGTGGAGCACAAGTACACCCCCACCATCGGTCGCAGCCACGGCATCCACGCCGAGCCGACCACCTTCGGCAAGAAGCTCGCCGAAGCCTATGCCGAGTTCAGCCGCTGCAAGACGCGCCTGCTGGCCGCGCGCGCCGAAATCGCCACTTGCGCCATCTCGGGCGCGGTGGGCACGTTCGCCAACATCGACCCGTCGGTGGAGGAATACGTCGCCGAGAAGCTGGGCCTCGCGGTCGAGCCGGTGAGCACGCAGGTGATCCCGCGCGATCGCCACGCGATGTTCTTCGCCACGCTGGGCGTGATCGCCAGCTCGATCGAGCGCCTCGCCGTCGAAGTGCGCCACCTTCAGCGCACCGAAGTGCTCGAAGCCGAGGAATACTTCGCGCCGGGCCAGAAGGGCTCGTCGGCGATGCCGCACAAGCGCAACCCGGTGCTGACCGAGAACCTCACGGGCCTGGCCCGCATGGTCCGCTCGGCCGTCACCCCGGCGCTGGAAAACGTGGCGCTGTGGCACGAGCGCGACATCTCGCACTCGTCGGTCGAACGCTTCATCGGCCCCGACGCCACGATCACTCTCGACTTTGCGCTCGCCCGCCTCACCTCGGTGGTCGACAAGCTGCTCGTCTATCCGGAGCGGATGCAGAAGAACCTCGACAAGATGGGCGGCCTTGTCCACTCGCAGCGCGTGCTGCTGGCGCTGACGCAGGCCGGGCTGGAGCGCGACACCGCCTACCGCCTTGTCCAGCGCAACGCGATGAAGGTTTGGGAAAGCGACGGGCAGCTCAATCTCATGGAACTGCTCAAGGCCGATCCCGAAGTGGCCGCGGCGCTGACGACGGAGCAGATCGAGGACAAGTTCAACCTCGATTATCACTTCAAGGCGATCGACACGATCTTCGCCCGCGTCTTCGGCGAATAAGCCGGACACGCTCCGCCAACCGGGACTCGCCTTCCGCGCCGAAGCGACATAGTGTTGCGTCGGACGGAAGGGTGACCGGGGAAGGACGAGGATGAAGGTCCTGCGCACGATATTCTGGGTGCTGGTGGTGGCACTGCTCGCCGCCTTCACGGTCGCCAACTGGCAGCCGGTGGAAGTCCGCATCTGGGAAGGACTCGTGCTCGACACGAAGCTGCCCGCACTCGTGCTCGGCGCCTTCCTGCTCGGCTTTCTGCCGACGTGGCTGGTCTATCGCACCAGCCGCTGGCGCATGGCCAAGCGGCTCGTCGCGCTTGAAACAACGCTGGCCGGCCGTTCGGGCGCGTCCCTCACTTCCACGCAGCTCGATGCTGCCGCCCCCCCTCCTGTGACAGAGACACCGTGAGCAACCCGATCTATCTCGCCCTCGACCTTCCCCGCCTCGACGCTGCGGTGGCACTTGCCCAGAAGGTGCGCGGCCACGTCGGCGGCCTGAAGCTGGGGCTGGAATTCTTCTGCGCCCACGGTCACCACGGCGTGCACGAAGTGGCGAAGATCGGCCTGCCGATCTTCCTCGACCTCAAGCTGCATGACATTCCGAACACGGTCGCCGCGGCGATGCAGTCGATCCACGTGCTCCAGCCGTCGATCGTCACCATCCACGCCGCCGGCGGGCGCGCGATGATGGAAGATGCCAAGGCCGCGGCGGGCGAACACTGCAAGGTGGTCGCGGTGACCGTGCTGACCAGCCTCGACGGGGGCGACCTCGCCTCTGCCGGCGTCGCGGGCAGCCCGCACGACCAGGTGCTGCGCCTTGCCGACTTGGCGCAGGAAGCCGGTCTGGACGGCATCGTCTGTTCGGGGCACGAGGTGGGCGACGTGCACAAGCGCTGGAAGAACGGCTACTTCGTCGTGCCGGGGCTGCGCCCCGCCGATGCTGCGCTGGGCGACCAGAAGCGCGCAGTGACGCCGCGCGCCGCGCGCGATGCCGGCGCCAGCGTGCTGGTGATCGGCCGTCCGATCAGCCGCGCCGAAGATCCGGTCGCTGCCGCGCGCGCGATCGAAGGCACGCTCTGAGCTTTATGTCCCGGGTCCGGCGCGCAACCCTCGCCGATGTCCCTGCCCTGCGCGCACTGGTCGAAGCCGCCTATCGCGGTGACAGCGCGCGCGGTGGCTGGACGCACGAGGCGGACCTGCTCGGCGACGAGCGCACCAGCGAGGCCGAGCTTGCCGCCGCCATCGCCGCGACGGACAAGCGCGTGCTGGTCAGCGAGGCGGATGGCATCCTGACCGGAACCGTCACCGTCGCCAGCCTTGAACAGAGCCGAGCCTATCTAGGGATGCTGTGCGTCGATCCGTCGATTCAGGCCGGAGGACTGGGCCGCGCGCTGATCGAGGCAGCTGAATCCTGCGCCATGCGCGATTTCGCAGCCACCACGATGGAAATGACTGTCATCGACCGCCGCGCAGAGCTGATCGCATGGTATCAGCGCCGCGGCTACCGCCTGACCAGCGAGACCCGCCCCTTCCCGGTCCCCGGCGACTTCCCTTTCCACATGGTCGTTCTGGAACGCTTGCTCGTCTGAACGGTTCATCGCGCCGTAAGCTCGTTCCAGCCACACCGGCGGCACGATCTGAGGGAGACCGTCCATGAAGCGCCTGATCCTTGCCTCCGCGCTCGCCGCGCTGCCACTTGCTGCCCTGCCGTTCACCGCCCACGCCCAGCAGGCTTCGTCCGGCCCGGTGGTCGCAGCCGGCAATGCCATGCTGACCGTGTCCGCCGATGGCCGCTCCACCCGCGCGCCCGATCTTGCCGTGTTCAACGGGGGCGTCACCACCCAGGCCAAGACCGCCAGCGCCGCGTTGACCGAGAATGCCGCCAAGATGAACGCAGTGATCGTCGCACTGAAGAAGGCCGGTATCGCCGACCGCGACATCCAGACGAGCAACCTGTCGGTGAACCCGGTCTATGGCCAGCCCCGCCGCCTGCCCGATGGCTCGGTGGAGAACGAGCCGGTCATCATCGGCTATCAGGCGACCAACCAGGTGCAGGTGCGCCAGCGCAAGCTCGACCAGTACGGCAAGGTGATCGACACGCTCGTCACCTCTGGTGCGAATCAGGTCAATGGCCCCTCGTTCCAGTTGGACGACAGCGACGCCGCGATGGACGAAGCCCGCGTCGAGGCGATGAAGAAGGTCCGCGCCCGCGCCGATCTCTATGCCCGCGCTGCCGGCCTGCGCGTGGTGCGCGTGCTGACCATCAGCGAGAGCGGTGGCTGGAGCCCGCAGCCGGTAATGTTCGCCCGCGCCGAAAAGATGATGGACGCTGCCCCGCCCGCGCCCAGCCCGGTTGCCGCAGGCGAACTGGAAATCCGCGCCAATGTGACTGTGACCTACGAACTCGCGCCGTGATTTGACCAGCCGACCGATTTGACGTGATGGCCGCAGCCAGCTTATCGGCTGCGGCCATGGCCATTCCCGAAATCAAGATCTGCGGCGTCAACACCCCGGCCGCGCTCGATGCCGCCGTGCGGCACCGCACCGACTATCTCGGCTTCGTGTTCTTCGCGAAATCGCCCCGCAACGTCAGTCCGGCGGATGCCGCCGCACTGAGTGCCCGGCTGGCCGGGCGGGCGAAAGCGGTGGGCCTGTTTGTGGATGCCGACGATGCGGTAATCGCCGAGGCGGTCGCGGCTGCGAAACTGGATGTCCTGCAACTCCACGGCAAGGAAACGCCCGAGCGTGCCGCCGCGCTGCGCGCGCGCTTCGGTCTGCCGGTGTGGAAGGCGCTGTCCGTGGCCAGCCGCGAGGATGTCGCGCGCGCGGCCATCTATGCCGGCGCGGCCGATCTCGTGCTGTTCGATGCCAAGGCGCCCAAGGGGGCAAACCTGCCGGGCGGACTTGGCCTCACGTTCGACTGGTCGCTGCTGTCCGGCTTTCGCGCGCTGATCGCATGGGGCCTTGCCGGCGGCCTCGCGCCTGAGAACGTTGCGGAGGCGATCCGCGAAACAGGCGCCCCGCTGGTCGATGTGTCCTCGGGCGTCGAATCCACGCCCGGCGTCAAGGACGAAGCCCGCATTGCCGCCTTTGCGCTGGCCGTGCGCGGCCTCCCCGGCTGACATCGAAAAAAAGGCGGCCTCCCGAAGGAGGCCGCCCCGTGTTCAAGCCTGTGCGGGGAAGCCCCGCGCAGGATCAGAACTTGTAGCCAACGCCAACCACAACGGCGTTCGCGTCGGGCGCGCCGTTCTTGGTGAAGTAGTGGCGGTAGGCCAGCTTGCCGTAGGTCTGGCCGACGATGGTGCGCTCGTAGCCGGCACCAGCGTGCCACGAACCGTCGCACAGGTCGCAGGGCTTGGTGGTGTAGCCGCCGTCGACGTAGAGCTTGCCGCCGCCGAGCTTGGCGCCGCCACGGCCGGTGAAGCCGAAGGCAACCTTGGTGCCCGAAGCGAGGATCTTGTCGCCCGAAACTTCGGCGCCGACGAAAGCCTGGCTGCCGAGGTCGTAGTCGTAGCCCGCGGCGAGACCGGCGGTGCCCTTGGTGTAGCCATCGGTCCAGTAGACGCCGCCACGCGCTTCGATGCGCGCTTCGTTGGCGAGAGCCGGGGTGGCGGCGACGAGCGAGGCCGCAGCGGCGAGAATGATGGTACGCATGATGTAAACTCCTGACTTGAGGCCCCTTCTTGAGCGGGGGCGAGGCGGGAGCTAGGCCTGCGCCGGAGGGCGCGCAACGCTTCGCCGTCACAAAAATGCAAACTTTTGAATGCTTGTGTCTGTTGTGCAACACATAGTTGCACAAAACGCCAACAGGTTGTTTGAAAATTGCAACTGCAGGATATCGAGACCCGGGAAAGCGAAAAGGCGACCCCGGCGAGCGGAGCCGCCTTCACGACGTTGCGGGGCTGATTTAGCCCGCTCACATTTCACTCACATGAACGGATCGCTCCAAGGGGAAAAAGCGCGAATCTGGACATTCGCCGCGCCCTCTGCCAAGCGCGCCCGATGACCGCGCAGAACCCCAACAGCTACCGCAACCAGCCCGACGACCGCGGCCACTTCGGCCAGTTCGGCGGGCGCTACGTGGCGGAAACGCTGATGCCGCTGATCCTCGATCTCGAGCAGGAATACCGCAGGGCGAAAGCCGACCCGGCATTCCAGGCCGAATTCGACGATTTGCTCGAACACTATGTCGGCCGTCCCAGCCCGCTCTATTTCGCGCCGCGGCTGACGGAAGAACTGGGCGGCGCACAGGTCTGGTTCAAGCGCGACGAGCTCAACCACACCGGCGCGCACAAGATCAACAACTGCATCGGCCAGATCCTGCTCGCCATCCGCATGGGCAAGACGCGGATCATCGCGGAAACCGGCGCGGGCCAGCATGGCGTCGCCACGGCCACGGTCTGCGCGCGCTTCGGCCTGCCCTGCGTGATCTTCATGGGCGCGACCGACGTGGCGCGCCAGGCGCCCAACGTGTTCCGCATGAAGCTGCTGGGCGCGGAAGTCGTGCCGGTCACCGCCGGGGCCGCCACGCTCAAGGACGCGATGAACGAGGCGCTGCGCGACTGGGTCGCCAACGTGCACGACACGTTCTACATCATCGGCACCGCCGCTGGTCCGCACCCCTATCCGGAACTCGTCCGCGATTTCCAGAGCGTGATCGGCAAGGAAGCGCGCGCGCAGATGCTGTCGCGCACCGGCCGCCTGCCTGACCTGCTGGTCGCCGCGATCGGTGGCGGGTCCAACGCCATCGGCCTGTTCCATCCCTTCCTCGATGATCCCAGCGTGAAGATGCTGGGCGTGGAAGCAGCCGGCCACGGGCTGGACAAGGAACACGCCGCTTCGCTCGCGGGCGGGCGTCCCGGCATTCTCCACGGCAACAAGACCTACCTGCTGCAGGACGAGGACGGCCAGATTCTCGAAGGCCACTCGATCTCGGCTGGCCTCGACTATCCCGGCATCGGCCCCGAGCACGCGTGGCTCAAGGAATCGGGCCGGGTGGAATACACCTCGGTAACCGATACCGAGGCGCTCGACGCCTTCCAGCTGCTGTGCCGCACCGAAGGCATCATCCCCGCGCTGGAGCCCAGCCATGCCATCGCCGCGGTCAAGAAGATCGCGCCGACCATGCCGAAGGATGCGATCCTCCTCGCCAACCTCTGCGGCCGGGGCGACAAGGACATCTTCGCGGTGGCGGAACATCTGGGAGTCTCGCTGTGAGCGCCCGCCTTTCCGCCGCCTTCGCCAAGGGCCACGCCGCTCTCGTCTGTTTTGTCACCGCGGGCGATCCCACGCCCGACGCCACGTCCGCCATCCTTGATGCGCTGGTCGAAGGCGGGGCCGACGTGATCGAGCTGGGCATGCCCTTCACCGATCCGATGGCCGATGGCCCGGCGATCCAGCTGGCCAACCTGCGCAGCTTGGGCGCGGGCACCAGGACGGCGGACATCCTGCGCATTGCCAAGGACTTCCGCGCGCGCCACCCGGATACCCCGCTGGTGCTGATGGGCTATGCCAACCCGATGACCACGCGCGGGCCCGAATGGTTCGCTGATGCCTGCGCCGACGCCGGGATCGACGGTGTCATCTGCGTCGACATTCCGCCGGAAGAAGACGCCGAACTCGGCCCGTGGCTGCGCGCCAAGGGCATTTCGCCGATCCGCCTCGCCACCCCCACCACCGATGCCGCGCGGCTTCCCGCAGTGCTCGATGGTTCGTCGGGCTTCCTCTATTACGTCTCGGTCGCGGGTATCACGGGCAAGCAGTCCGCCGCGCTCGATTCGATCGAGCAGGCGATGACCCGGATCAAGGCCACCGCGACGATCCCCGTCGCGGTCGGCTTCGGCGTCCGCACGCCCGAACAGGCCGGCCCGATCGCGCGCGTCGCCGATGGCGTCGTGGTCGGCTCCGCGCTGGTAGATCTTGTCGCAGAGCATGGCGTCAATGCCGCCGAACCTGTGCGCAAGCTCGTTTCCGCCCTTGCCGAGGCGGTCCATTCGGCGCGAAAGGAAGTGGCATGAGCTGGCTGAACCGCGTCCGCAACTCGCTGCCCTTCGCGCCCAAGCGCGACACGCCCGACAACCTGTGGATCAAGTGCCCTTCGTGCAGTGAGATGCTGTTCACGAAGGAGTATGAGGAAAACCTCTCGGTCTGCCCGCGCTGCGAGCATCACGGCCGCATCGGCGCCGACGCGCGGCTGGGCCAGTTGCTCGATCCCGGCTTCGAACTGCTGCCCGCGCCCAAGGTCAAGGAAGACCCGCTCAAGTTCCGCGACAGCAAGAAGTACACCGACCGGATCAAGGCGGCCCGAGCCGCTAACCCGCATCCCGATGCGCTGACCAACGCCTTCGGTACGATCGAGGGGCATAAGGCCGTGGTCGGCGTGCAGGAATTCGCCTTCATGGGCGGGTCGATGGGCATGGCCGTGGGCAATGCCTTCATTGCCGGCATCGAACGCGCAGTGAAGGAAAAGTGCCCCTATGTGGCCGTGACCGCAGCCGGCGGCGCGCGGATGCAGGAAGGCATCCTCAGCCTGATGCAGATGCCGCGCACCACCGTGGGCATCGCCCGGCTGCACGCGGCGGGGCAGCCGTATATCGTCGTCCTCACCGATCCCACCACGGGCGGCGTCACGGCCAGCTACGCCATGCTGGGCGACGTGCAGATCGCCGAGCCGGCCGCGCTTATCGGCTTTGCCGGCCAGCGCGTGATCCAGGATACGATCCGTGAACAGCTGCCCGAAGGCTTCCAGCGCGCCGAATACCTGCACGATCACGGAATGCTCGACATGGTCGTCCATCGCCGCGATCTTCGGGCGCAGCTTGCCAAGGTGATCGATTACCTGACGGCAGCGAAGGCGGCCTGAACGGCACCGAAAGCGACCTGAAGGTGCGCGACTTCGCGATTTCCGACGATCCGGCGGTCCAGGCCCAGCTTGACCGCCTTGGCGCTCTATCGCTGCCGCAGGGCCGGTTCGGACTGGACACCGTGCGCGCCCTGCTCGCCCGCGTGGGCAACCCTCAGGACGCCTTGCCGCCCGTGTTCCACGTCGCCGGCACCAACGGCAAGGGATCGACCTGCACATTCCTGCGCGCCATGCTGGAAGCGGAAGGATACCGCGTCCACACCGCGACCAAGCCGCATCTGGTGCGCTACAACGAACGCATCCGCATCGCCGGACGCCTGATCGCGAACGAGCTGCTGGCCGAACTGCTCAAGGAAGTGCTCGATGCGGGCGAGGATCTCGCGCCCTCGTTCTTCGAGGTGACCACCGTCGCAACCTTCCTCGCCTTCCACCGCGAACCGGCCGACGCCTGCGTGATCGAGACCGGCCTTGGCGGCCGTCTCGATGCGACCAACGTGCTCACCACCGCCGCTGCCTGCGGGATCGCAACGCTGGGCCTCGACCACGAGGCGTTCCTGCTCGCGCCCGAGGACGGGGTGCCGGCGGAGCCGCTGGCGCGGATCGCGTTCGAGAAGGCCAGCATCGCCAAGCCGGGCGTGCCGCTGGTGACGCAGGCCTATCCCGCGCTGGCCGCAGCCGAAGTCGAAGCGACCGCCGCCCGCCATGGCGCCCCGCTGCTAATGCGCGGGCGGGCGTGGGATGCCAGTGCCGAAGGATCGATCGCCTACCGCGACGAACAGGGCGAGCTGGCGCTGCCGCTCCCTGCGCTGCTTGGCGCGCACCAGGTGGACAACGCCGCGCTCGCCGTGGCCATGCTGCGCCACCAGAGCCAGGTGCCGGTCAGTCACGTCGCGATGGGCAAGGGCATCGTCGATGCCCGCTGGCCCGCGCGGCTGCAGCGGCTGGGCCACGGCCCGCTGACCGACGTGGTGCAAAACCGCACGGTGTGGCTCGACGGGGGCCACAACCCCGATGCGGGCGCCGCCATCGCGCGCCACCTCGCCGGCCAGCCGCCGGTCCACCTCGTGATGGGAATGCTGGCGAGCAAGGACCCCGCCGCGCTGCTGCGGCCGCTGGCCGACCGGGTGCTGTCGGTGTCCATCGTCCCCGCCCCCGGCCATGACGCGCACCGGCCGGAGGACTTCGCGCCCTTCACCACCCTGCCCGTGCGCAGCTTCGCCGATGTGCCCGCCGCCCTCGCCGCGCTGCCGGCCGACGGCGACGTGCTGGTCGCCGGCTCGCTTTACCTTGCCGGCGAAGTGCTGCGGCTGAACAACGAGATTCCGGACTAGCCCTGAACCTCGCGCGCGGCGATGCGGGCCTCGCGGCTTACCCGAGCCCATTCCAGCAGCACGAACACCACGGCCGCGCCGCCCGCCGCCGCCGTCCAGCGGAAAACCGTGGCATAGCCATAGGTGTCGAACGCCTCGCCCGCGATGCCGCGCCCCAGTGAGCCGATCAGGAACGTGAGCGAGGACAGCAGCGCGTATTGCACGGCGGTGTAGCTCTTGCTGACGATGCCAGACATATAGGCGACGAAAGCCGCCCCGGCGATGCCGGTGGACACGTTCTCGAAGCTGATCGCCAGCAGCAGCCGCACCATGCGCGCGTCGAAGCCGAACAGCCCGAACAGCGCATTGAGCCCTGTGGCATTGCCTACAGCATCGATGTGGCGGGCACCTTCGGCGAGGTCGGCATACACGAAATTGCCGAAGATCGGCAGGATCGCCCCGATCAGGATGGTGGGCATCCGCCCCAGCCGCAGGAACAGGTAGCCGCCCAGACTGATGCCGAAAATCGTCATGAAGATGCCGAACAGCTTGGACGCGAAAGCGACCTCGTCCTTCGTGTAGTGCAGGTATTCGAGGTAGAACGGGAAAGCGAAGCTGGACCAGATATTGTAGCAGAGCGTGTAGGTCAGGATCATGCCGATCACCACGAGCACGCCCCAGCGCAGCCGCGCCGAAAGCTCCGCCAGCGGTGAGACAAGCGCAACGTAGAGATGGTTCGCCGCCGTGCGCAGCGGCGAGACGCGCGTGTCCGGCGCGGTCAGCACCGAATGCGCGTGCGCCTTCAGCCAGTTCGTCATCGCCGCGACGAACAGCGGCACCACCACCGTCGCCGCCACGATCCATGGCCCGTAGGTGCGGGTAAAATCGCCGACCGAGGGGTGCGGCTGGTTCGGGAGAGCCGGTGCCAGCATCCCCACCATGAAATGCCCGATGGTGCCGATCGCCCAGGCCCAGCTGACCCCGACCACCGCCAGCGCGGTCCAGCGCGCGGCGGGCGCCAGTTCGCCCGGCTGCGCCAACGCGGCGTGCAGTGCGCCCTGCTCAGGGCGCGGCGTATCGGGCGCGCGCAGCGTTGCCAGCATGATCAGCACGATCCCGCCGGCCATGCACAGGTAGACCAGCGGCCAGCTCATCCGGCCGGCCATGACCAGCGCCAGCGCACCGCCCACGATCGAGGCGATGCGGTAACCGAACTGGTAGATCGAGGAGAGCAGCTCGACCGGCGTACGCTCGTCCGCCACTTCGATCCGCCAGGCATCCACCGCCACGTCCTGCGTCGCAGAGGCGAGCGCGGCGACGAAGGCGAACAGGGCGAACGTGCCGATGGATGTCGCAGGATCGGTCGCGGCCAGCCCGCCGAAGCCCAGCACGAGCACCGCCTGGCACAGCAGGATCCAGCTTTTGCGCCGGCCCAGCCTGTCCAGCCCCGGCAGCGGCAGGCGGTCCACAAGCGGCGACCACAGGAACTTGAACGAGTAGCTGAGACCGATCCACGACAGCACGCCGATGGTGGCAAGATCGATCTTCTCCTCGCCCAGCCAGGCGTTGAGCGTGCCGATCAGCAGCGCATAAGGCAGGCCGGACGAGAACCCGAAGCCCAGCATGGTCGCCGATTTGCGCGTCTGCAACGCCAGTTTCAGCAGACGCCAGCCCTTCGGGCGCACCGGTGGCTCTGCCCCGGCGCTGGCGGTCGATCCCATGCGAACCCTTCCTTCGTCCAATTAACCGATGAGAGTAGCGGTCTTTTGGGGTATGCCTAGCCCCAAGAAAACAAGATCGAGAGGATCGCCCGATGTCTGGCACCATCGCCTCCCACCCCACGAAGGGGCAGCTCGCGCTCGCGCAGCGGATCGCCAATGGCGAAGTGCGCGAGACCACGACGATAACGCATGTGCCGGCCGCAGCCTATGTCGATCCGCTGCACTGGGCGCGCGAGAAATCGTGCTTGTTCGACAGGTTGCCGCAGGTGATTGCGCCGTCAGCCTTGCTTCCGGAATGCAACATGGTGCTGCCGCACGATGCCAGTGGCCGCCCGCTTCTGCTCACGCGCGACAGCGAGGGCAAGGCCCATGTATTCATGAACGCGTGCCGCCATCGCGGCACGCGACTGGTCGAAGGCGCGGACATGGTGTGCGCTCCGCGCATGGTCTGCCCCTATCACGCCTGGACATATGCCACCGACGGACGCCTGCTCGCCCTTCCCCGGCCCGAGACTTTCCCCGGACTCCACAAGGAAGCGCACAATCTGATGGAGCTGCCCAGCCACGAATCGGGCGGGCTGATCTGGTTTTCTCCCATCGCCGCCGATTTCACCGATGCGACCGCGGTGGGCAAGGACTTCGCCGCCATCGGCCTTGCCGGTCATCACCTGTTCGCGCGCCGCACGCACACCGTGGCCGCGAACTGGAAGCTGATCATGGACGCCTTCCTGGAAAGCTACCACGTCGCGCGCCTTCACGCGGGGTCGATCGGCCCGTTCTTCAAGGACGGGGTGACCGCCGGCGACCGCATCGGCCCGCATCAACGCTCGCTGGTCTGCCGCGCCGCCGAACTCGAAGGCGTAGACCTGACGGATTGGGCCCAGCTGCGCCGGCTGGGTACGTTCGCCTACCAGCTGTTTCCGGCGACGGTGGTGGTGGTCAGCCCGGATTACGTGAACCTGATGACGATCATGCCGCGCGCGGTCGACCACACGCTGGTCGAGGATTTCATGCTGATCCCCGAAGCACCGGCGGACGACAAGGCACGCGATCACTGGCAGCGCAGCTGGGATCTTCTGGACGGCCGCGTGTTCGGCACGGAGGACTTCCGCGCGGCGGCGCTGGGGCAGCAGGGCCTTGCCAGCGGCGCGGTCCACGATCTCACGCTCGGCACCCTGGAAGCGGGCATCCGCGCCTTCCATGAAATCTGCGCGGAACAGATGGCCGAAAGCGCCTGACATGGTGGGGTGACGGATGCCCCGCCCTCGCGTAAAGGCCCAGGAATGCCCCCCGAAAACACCACCGACAGCCCCCGCGAAGGCGACCGCATTGCCAAGCTTCTCGCGCGCGCAGGCGTCGCCTCGCGCCGTGAAGTCGAACGCCTGATCGAAGAGGGCCGCGTCTCCCTGAACGGCGAGGTGCTCACCACCCCCGCCACGGTGCTGACAACGCTGGCCGGCGTGACCGTGGACGGCAAGCCCATCGGCGCAGCGCAGGCCACGCGCATCTTCATGTTCCACAAGCCTTCCGGCCTGATCACAGCAGAGCGCGATCCCACGGGCCGCCCCACGATCTACACCGCGCTGCGCAATGCGCTGCCCGAAGGCACGCCCCGGATGATGCCCGTCGGCCGGCTCGACCTCAACACCGAGGGCCTGCTGCTGCTGACCAACGATGGCGAGCTGAAGCGCGCGCTGGAGCTGCCTTCCACCGGCATCCCGCGCACCTACCGCGCGCGCACCTTCGGCGACATCTCGCAGGACCGGCTTGAAGCGCTGAGCGAGGGCATCGAGATCGAGGGCATCCGCTACGGTTCGATCAACGCCAACATGGAGCGCCGCACCGGGCGCAACCAGTGGATCGAAATGAGCCTGACCGAGGGCAAGAACCGCGAAGTGCGTCGCGTGCTCGAACACCTCGGCTTGCAGGTCTCGCGCCTGCTGCGCCTCGCCTACGGCCCGTTCCACCTTGGCGAACTGCCGCGCGGCGCGGCCGAGGAAGTGCCGCACAAGATCGTCGAGCGTTTCCTCAAGGACTTCAAGCTGGACAAGCCGGTGGTGCCGAAGGCGCCTCGCACCACCGCGGTGCGCACCGCTCGCCCCGAGGGTGATCGCCCAGAGGCCGCCGGCCGACCGGAAGCGAGCCGCCGTGATGCCGGTTTTCGGGATACCGGCCGCCGCGCCCCCACCTCACGGGACACTGGCCGCGCGGATTCTTCCCGAACGGGTGCCCCGCGCCCGGCCCGCGCCGAAACGCCCGGCAGCAACGCCGCTCCCCACAAGGCGGGTCCGCGGAAGCCTGCGACCCGCATCCGCGAGGAACGCGAGGAACTGGATACCCGCCGGCCCGGCGGTCGCCGGGGACGCGGTGGCCGGCCCGACGAGCGGCCGAGCACGCCTCGCGCCGGTGGTCCGCGATCGGACGCCCGCAAGCCCGATGGCGACAGGCCACGCGGCGATAGACCCGATCACGGGAGGCCCGGTGGCACACGGCCCGAAGGTCGCAAGCCAGCCGGTGCGCGGCCCACAGGGCCTCGCAAGCCGACGGGTCCGGGCAAACCGACCGGCCCGCGCAAGCCGAGGAAGCCCGCCTGATGCTGCGGATCATCGCTGGCGAATGGCGCGGCCGCAAGTTGCAGGCGCCCCAGGGTGACACGACGCGCCCCACCGCCGATCGCACGCGCGAGACGCTGTTCTCGATGCTGGTCAGCCGGCTTGGCAGCTTCGAGGGGCTGAAAGTGGCCGATCTGTTCGCAGGATCGGGCGCGCTCGGCCTTGAAGCGCTGTCACGCGGGGCGGCGAGCGCCATGTTCGTCGAACAGGATCCGGCAGCGGTGCGCGCCATCCGCGCCAACATCGCGGCACTGCAGGCGCAGGACCGCTGCGACGTGCGCGCCTCGTCGGTGCTGTCGCTGGGACCGGTGAAGGAAGCGCTCGATCTCGTGTTCCTCGACCCGCCCTACCTGACCGGGGCGGGTGCCGTCGCCATCGAGAAGCTGATGCGCCTCGGCTGGATCGGCCCGGCGACCTGGATCTGCCTCGAAACGGCCGCCAACGAGGTGCCGCAGGTGCGCACCTGCGACGTCGATGCCGACCGCAAGGTGGGCAAGGCGCGGATCACCCTGCTGCGCGCGGCGGGCTGAACCGCCCCCTTCCCAACATCGCATCCGCGCCCTAGCCTCTCCCGAAAGATGGAGAGGCTAGCGATGACCCACCCTTTCGACACGCCCGTCACGCGCGACGGCGCCACGCTCGCGGGGCCATGGCGGTCACCGCGCCAGATGCTCTCGGAACAGAGCTACGACGGCCACGCCTCGATCCATGACGACGCCACCGCGCAGAAACTGGGCTTCAAGGGCGGCACGATCGAAGGCCCCACCCATTTCACCCAGTTCGAGCCGCTCGCCTACGAACTGTGGGGCGAGCGCTGGTTCCGCGAGGGCTGCATCTCGGTCCATTTCCGCGCGCCGGTGTTCGAGGGAGAGCAGGTGCGCGCACTCATCGTGACAGATCCGGCCACGCCGGACCGCGCCGCCGTGCGGATGGAGCGCGAGGACGGCACCGAGATCCTCGTCGGCAGCATCGAGGTGGGCCGGGACAACGGACCGACGGCGCTCGAAGCGCGCCTTGCCGGCCTTTCCCGGCTGGCCGACCCCGTGATCCTGCGCGATGTCCACGTTGGCATGGTGTCCCCGCGCATCCCGGTGCGCATGGCCGCGGACGATCACATGGGGCAGTATTACCCCTTCACGCTGGCCCAGAAGCGCTTGCGGATGACCGAGCCATCACCGCGCTTCGAGACGGCGATCCCGCTCGAAATGATCAGCGTGCTGATCCAGCACAAGGCGGGCGAGGATCGATTTGCGGTGCGCGGGCCGCACGTGGGGCTGTTCGCCGACCAGGAAATCCGCCTTATCGACGGCCCGCTGGAAGTTGGCGCCGATTACGAGATCGAGCGCGAGATCGTGGGACTTTCGGGAAGCCGGCGTACCGAATCGATGTGGGTCAAGAGCCGCGTCTATCGCCCCGGCAGCACCGCCGCCGTCGCGGAAATGCTGCTCAACTCGGCGATCATGAAGGAATCATACCCGCTCTACGCCGAGCAGCACGCGGCGCTCTATCCGGCCTAGGGCGCGACCGCGCCCACGGCGTCAGTCGACCAGGGCGGAAACGTGGAGGAACCCTGGAATGGGACCATTCCACGCGCCTGGTTCGGCGGGAAGCTCGCTGTGGGTTTCCACAAAACGCTCCGGACGCGGCCGGCGATCTTCACGCGGCGCACGTTCCTCGCGCGGAGCACGCTCTTCACGCGGAGCACGTTCTTCACGCGGAGCACGTTCTTCACGAGGCGTGCGTTCTTCACGCGGAGCGCGTTCCTCACGGGGGGCACGCGGCTCGCGGGGTGCGCGCGCCTCACGCGGGGCACGTTCCTCACGCGGTGCCTGCTCCTCCTGCGGAGCCTGCTCGTCGCGGGGAGCCTGTTCCTCGCGAGGCTTGCGCGGAGCGCGCTCCTTGCGGGGTGCCGGCTCCTCGCGCGATTGTCTCCGGGCGCGGGGCTTGCGCTCGGCCTGATCTTCTTCGCCGGCTTCATCCCTGCGCGGGCTGCCGCGCTTGGGACGATCGTCGCGCGAGTCGAGATCGACCTTCAACTCGGGGATCTTGCCGCCGGTAAGCTTCTCGACATTGGAGATCGCCTCGGCGTCCTCGTCGGACACCAGCGTGAAAGCACGGCCGGTCGCCCCGCCGCGGCCGGTACGGCCGATGCGGTGGACGTAGTCATCCGGGTGCCACGGCGTGTCGAAGTTGAACACGTGGCTGACGCCCTTCACGTCGAGGCCGCGCGCGGCGACGTCGGAAGCGCAAAGGATGTTGATTTCGCCGTCCTTGAACTTCTGCAGTTCGGCGTTGCGGGCCGACTGGTCCATGTCGCCATGGATTTCGCCCGCCGAGAAGCCGTGGCTCTTCAGGCTCTTGGCCAGCTCGCGCACGGTCGTCTTGCGGTTGGCGAAGACGATGGCGGTGGTCACGTTGTCGGTGCGCAGCAGATGGCGCAGCATCTCGCGCTTGGCGCGGCTGGGGACGCGCACCTTGTGCTGCACGATATTGATGTTGGCCGAAGCCGGACGCGCCACCTCGATGTACTTCGGGTTCGACAGGAAGCGGTCGGCCAGCTTCTTGATCGGCGCCGGCATCGTCGCCGAAAACAGCAGCGTCTGGCGCGTGGTGGGCAGCTTGGAACAGATCGTCTCGATATCGGGGATGAACCCCATGTCGAGCATCCGGTCGGCCTCGTCGATCACCAGCAGTTCGCAACCCGTGAGCAGGATCTTGCCCCGCTCGAACAGGTCCATCAGCCGGCCCGGCGTGGCGATCAGCACGTCGACGCCGTCCTGCAGCGCCTTGATCTGGTCGCCCATCTGCACGCCGCCGATCAGCAGCGCCATCTTGAGGTCGTGGTTCTTGCCGTACTTCTCGAAGTTCTCGGCCACCTGCGCCGCGAGTTCGCGCGTCGGTTCGAGGATCAGCGAGCGCGGCATCAGCGCACGGCGGCGGCCGTGCGCGAGAATGTCGATCATCGGGAGCACGAAGCCGGCGGTCTTGCCGGTGCCGGTCTGGGCGATGCCGATCAGGTCGCGCATCATCAGAACCGAGGGAATTGCCTGCGCCTGGATCGGAGTCGGCTCATCGTAGCCAGCATCCGTCACCGACTTCAGCAATTCGTCAGAGAGGCCGAGGTCGGCAAACTTCATGCAGGGCTTGTTCCGAAATAGGCGACGCTAAAAACGATCGCGCACAACTGCCGGCACATTTGGCGCGCTGGCTACCGCGCAGCCGCTATGCCGAATGGGCCGCCAAGTCAAGGAATGCGCGCAGGATCCGCACTCACCGCGCAGCGAATCTACTCGCCGGGGATCAGTTCACGCATGCGGCTGACGGTGCAGGTCGATCCGGAGCGGGAATGGATCGAATCGCGCCCCACGCAGAGCATCCCGTCCTGCGTCTGCTGAACATAGAAACCCATGTAGAAATCGCGCGGGCTGCATTGCTTGTCGAGGCTGGCACCCACGATCCGCCGGTCGCGCATGAACAGCAGCAGGCGGCTGTCGGTGGTGGGCTGGACCCCGGCGATGCCCAGCACCGGCAGGCAGTTGGCCATCTTCCGTTCGCGGAACCGGATGGTGTTCGGCTGCGGAGGGATCTGCAGGGTATCCCGCCCCGCGGGGCGCGGCGGCAGAATGCGGATGACGAGCCGCTGCTCGATCCGCACCTGATTCCAGGTATCGTCCGACAGCGGGTCGCTCATATCGGCCAAAGCGCCCTCGCCCATCATCTTGGGCAGCAGGGGCACGCCCTCGGGCTCGACGGCGGCTTGCCACAGCTCATCCTGCGCGGCGCCCGGCAATAGCGGAGACGCGGCCGGCGGCACCGCCCCCGGCATGGCCAGCGCGATCGCGGTCAGGAATGTGGCAAGGTTGCTCATCACACGCGAATGCCTGCTTGTCCTATCCCTGATGCCGCCTGCCCGCCCCGTGCGCCAGACACGACCGCCAGTCCCCTCTCCCGTTAGCGGCAGCGGTTGAACGCCCGCTTAACCCGACTTTGCGTAAAAATGAATTGCCCTGGGCCGTGGCGGGGCATAGCCGAAACACCATGCCGATCGACCGCTCCGCCTTCCTCGCCGCCGCCGCCGACATCCTTGGCTCCAAGGGACTGACAAGCGACACGGACACGATGGCACCGTGGCTCACAGACTGGCGCGGGCGCTTTACCGGCCGCGCGCTGGCGATGGCGTCGCCGGCCAGCACGGCCGAAGTCGCAGCACTGGTGAAGCTCTGCAGCCAGCATGGGGTGCCGATCGTGCCGCAGGGCGGCAACAGCGGGATGTCGGGCGGCGCCACGCCCGATGAAAGCGGTGACGCCGTGCTGCTCACGCTCCGCCGGATGAACGCGATTCGCCGCATCGACGCCGAAGGCCGCACCGCCACCTGCGAGGCCGGCGTGATCCTGCAAGTGCTTCATGAGGCGGCCGAGCGCGAGGCCTTGCGCTTCCCCCTGTCACTCGGAGGCAAGGGTTCGGCCACCATCGGCGGGCTGATCTCCACCAATGCCGGCGGCACGCAGGTGCTGCGCCACGGATCCATGCGCGCGCTGGTGCTGGGGCTGGAAGCGGTGATGGCCAACGGGCAGGTGCTGAACCAGCTCACCCCGCTGAAGAAAGACAACCGGGGCTTCGATCTCAAGCAGTTGCTGATCGGATCGGAAGGCACCATCGGCGTCGTCACCGGCGCCACGCTCAAGCTGGAACCGGCGGTGGCGGCGCGCCAGGTGCTGTGGGCGGGCGTCGCCTCGCTCCATGCCGCGCGCGCGCTGCTGCTCCATGCCGAGCGGGTCGCGGGTGAAGCGCTGGAGGGCTTCGAGGTGATGCCTCATCACGCAGTGACGGCCACGCGCGACTACCTGCCCAGCATCCGCGTGCCGGTGGAAGGCACTCATCCCTGGCATGTGCTGATCGAACTGGTCGCCGATGCTTGCGGAGCGGAGGCCCTGCCCGGCCTCGCGCAGGAACTGCTGGAAAGTGCGTTTGAGCAGAGCCTTGTCGCAGATGCCGCAATCGCCGCGAGTGAGGCGCAGGCCGAAAAGTTCTGGCAGATCCGCGAGACGGTCCCGTCGGCCGAACGCGCGCGCGGCCCTGCCGTGCAGCACGACATTTCGGTCGCGGTCGAGAAGATGCCCGATTTCGTCGAAACCAGCGTGCCCGTGATCGAGGCCGCGTGGCCCGGCACCAGCGCAGTCGGCTTCGGCCACCTGGGCGACGGCAACATCCATTTCCACGTCATCGCGCCCCAAGGCGTGGATGCGCAGGCCTGGCAGGAAGGCGACGGCAAGGCGATCAGCCGCATGGTCCACGATCTCGTCACGCAGTGGGGCGGCTCGATCTCGGCCGAACACGGCATCGGCCAGCTGAAGCGCGACGAACTGGCACGGCTGGGCGATCCGGTGGCGCTGGGCATCCTGCGCACGGTCAAGCACGCGCTCGATCCCCAGGGGCTGCTGAATCCCGGAAAGCTGATCTGACCGGCACCCGCAAAAGGATCTGACCGGAACGGGCAAGAAGATTGCCTCCAGTGTGACAGCCGTGTTGCAGGTGGCCTTGCCACCCTTTTGCCGAATCCCTAAAGCCGCGGTTCCCGTGGAAAGCACGCCCAGCGCGCGCTGATGCGACCCAGTTTTTCGGAGAGTGACAATGGCCAGCGCGCCGCAAGCCAACCTGCCCCTGTTCTACAACGACCTGATGCCGCTCAACACGCGCGATCATGCCGGCTGGCACGTGCGCGGCACCGGCAAGGCGCCGTGGCTTTCGCGCCAGCACGCAGTTCCGCTGACCGCCGAGGAATTCCCGCAGGCGGCGCGCCACTACCCGATCGTGTTCGCCTCCGGCGAAAACCCCGTGCCGCTGGCGCTGATGGGCCTGAACGAGGGCATCAACGTGTTCGTCGATGCGGAAGGCAATGTCTCGCCGACCGTGTACCTGCCCGCCTACGCACGCCGCTATCCGTTCATGCTGGCCAAGCTCAACCCGCAGAGCGAAGAGCTTTCGCTGTGCTTCGATCCGTCGAGCGAGCTGATCGGTGAGTTCGAGGAAGGCGGCCCGCTGTTCGCCGAAGACCAGCCGACCGAGACCACCAAGGGCGTGCTGCAGTTCTGCGAGCAGTTCGAGCAGGCCGGCCAGCGCACCCAGCAGTTCATCGACGAAATCGTCAAGCACGGCCTGCTGATGGAAGGCGAAGCTGCCATCCAGCAGCCCGGCGTCGAGCAGCCGTATGTCTATCGCGGTTTCCAGATGATCGACCAGAACAAGCTGCGCGACGTGCGCGGCGACGTGCTGCGCGGCTGGGCGCAGAGCGGGTTGCTGCCGCTACTCTATGCGCACATCTTCTCGCTCGACCTGATGAGCGTCGTGTTCGGGATGCAGGTTGAGCAGGGCAAGGGTCCGATCCCGACCCCGGCCTGATCGAACCCCGCTGCCAACTATCGAAAAGGGCGCTCCGGCCATGCCGGGGCGCCCTTTTCCATATGCGCTGACCTTAAGAGCAGGTGTCGCAAATTTCATGCGAAACCTCTTGCGCGGTTTCAGAGGCTAACCTATCTTTTGTTTGTTGCGCCGGTGCTCCCCTCATGGCCCGGTGTGACTGGTGCACTTCGTGCACCTCCTCCCTGAACCTTGGCCACCTGGAGTTCGTCTCCAGGTGGTTTTTTCTTGGGCCTGAGGCAATCGCCCGGAAAAGGGCGGTTATTCGGCGGCCGCGCGCCAGCGCTGGCGGTCGCGCCCCATCTCCGCAACATCGTCGGCTATGCGCCGGACAAGCCCGGTGACGATGTCCGCCGTCGCGCCAAAGCCCGGTCCCGGCTCGGCCATGCGCGAATCGAGATAGCTGGTGCGGTCGATCTCGATCTGGAGGCAATGGATGCCGTCCGAGCGGCGCGCGTGGCGTTCCAGCACATAGCCGCCGGCATAGGGCCGGTTGTGCGCCGCCTGCCGCCCGCACTGCGCGAAATAGGAAAACACGGTGGAAACCAGCCCACCGTCGCACGCCGCGCCGAAGCGGTCGCCGATCACGTATTCGGGCGGCACTTCCCCCGCGCTGCGTGCGGAGAGCGGCGGCATCGAGTGCAGGTCGATCAGCAGCGCCACACCCCACCGGTCACGCACGTCGGCCAGCGTCTGCGCGAGCATCGCATGATAGGGAACGTGGACCGAGGCGATGCGGTCGTCGAGTTCGTGTCGCTCCAGCCGGCGCTTCCACAGCTCGCCAAGGCCCGGCAGGCGCCGCGGCACCAGTCCCAGCCCGCTGCGCGCGCGGCGCATCACACCGCCGCCACGATGGGCCGAGGCGTCCGGCGGGGGGCTGCCCACCATCTCCCAGTCGACATCGTCAGGCGCGCGGTTGAGGTCGATCATCGCGCGCGGCGCGTGGGCGATCAGCAGCGCTGCCCCGGTCCGCCGCGCGGCGTCGGTCGCCAGCAGATCGACGTAGCGATCCTCCAGCCTCGGCGCGGCAAACGTGGGGTGGCGCATCCGTTCCAGCAGCGTGTTGGCATAGGCACGGCCCGCGTGCGGCACCGCAATCACCACGGGAATGGCCGTGGGTTCCGGCCGGGTCAGCGTGAACGCCGGAGTGCCGGGGTGGCCGGGGACTTCGCCCCCCTCGACGATCATCGAATCAGCCGATGGTGCTCCCGCCTCGTGCATCCGCTCACGCTGCATGGGTTTGCCCGCCATGTCAAAAATGCGTCACCCGGCAGGAAAGTGGGAACGGGAATCGCCGAAGATTCTTAACCGGATGCAGTGTATGGACTGCCGTTCGAGCCATCCGCCCCCGACCGGGCGGACGAACCGCAAGATGCACAACTGAAGGTGACCATGATCCGGATCCTGCTGGCCGAAGACGAAGAGGCGATGCGCACCTACCTCGCGCGCGCGCTTGAAAATGCGGGTTACGAGGTGGCCTCGGTCGATCGCGGTACGGCTGCGATTCCGCTGCTCGAATCGCAGCATTTCGACCTGCTTCTGTCCGACATCGTGATGCCCGAGATGGACGGCATCGAACTGGCCCAGCGTTGCGCCGAAATCAGCCCCCGCACCAAAGTCATGTTCATCACCGGCTTTGCCGCGGTGACGCTCAAGGCGAATCGCGAGGCCCCGCAGGCCCGCGTCCTGTCGAAGCCATTCCACCTGCGCGACCTGGTGCTGGAAGTGGAGCGCGTCTTCGCCGACACGCCGATGGCCGGGGGCGGCCGGCCGCTGGTTTGAACGCGCGAAAGCCGACAGCATAAAAACCGAAAAAGCCCTCTTGCGGAGGGGGCAAGCCCCGGCTAATGGGCTGCCTCCCGCAGCGGAAAGGGCAACCTTCCCGATCGGGACGTTCGATGGTGCGGGCGTATAGCTCAGTGGTAGAGCACTATGTTGACATCGTAGGGGTCGCAAGTTCAATCCTTGCTACGCCCACCATCGAAAACCCCGCTTCGGCGGGGTTTTTTATTGGCGATCCCGCGGCTTTCACGCGGAAGATCAGGCTGGGCGCATTTGCCTCGCCCCCTTATCACGTGCCTGCCCAAGGCAGGTGAAACGCCCCCCGTTGCGGGTAGATACCCATTCCAGCCTCGGCAGGTATCCTGCCTCCGACTGCCAACGAGCGGACAACAGCGCCCATCGAAGGGCGCCGCCGCCTTAGGTGCCCGCAGGCAATACTATTGCTTTTGAATTGCACGAGGATGGCGGCTCGGCTCTGTCTTGCACACAGTTCCGGTGCCCACCCTCTCATGTCGCGCTGATCGCATTGTCAGCCCGCCAGCGGCATGGCCTGCTGATCGAAGGCCTGCCCCCCGCCGACATTCACCACGGCTGCAATCCCCAAAATTGACACGGAGTCGCTCATCACTGCCCGCGCCAAGAATCCATTGACGGCCCGTCGGCAAACAACGTATCACGCGAACTACTTTTGGGAGATAGCGATGACAGCCATGGCAAACCCCGACATCGCGCGGATCATGCGTCACAGTGTGCAGCACGCGCGCGATAACACCTACGAACTCGTCGACGAGGTTCTGAAGGTACCCGCATCCAACTATACCGACCCGGGACGATTCAAGCTTGAGGTGGACCGCATCTTCCACCGGCTGCCGCTGATGCTCGCGCCTTCGTGCGAACTGCCCAACCCCGGCGATTTCAAGACCATGGATGTGGCCGGCGTGCCCGTGCTGCTGACGCGCGGCCAGGATGGAAAGGTGCGCTCGTTCATCAACAGCTGCACCCATCGCGGCACCAACGTCGCCACCGCCCCCACCGGCAACGCACGGCGCTTCACCTGCCCGTATCATGGGTGGACGTTCGGCCAGAACGGCGAACTGCTCGCCATTGCCAGCGCGGCAGACTTCGGCGAGGTCGACAAGTCCTGCCTCAGCCTCAAGGCCCTGCCGGTGGCCGAGCGCGCCGGGCTGATCTTCGGAAGCGTCGATCCCGATCTCAAGCTCGACATCGATGACTTCCTGTGCGGCTACGATGCCCTTCTCGAAGCTTTCAACTTCAAGGACTGGCATTTGTTTTCCAGCCGGGTCCTGCGCGGTCCCAACTGGAAGATCGCCTACGACGGCTATCTCGATTTCTATCACCTGCCGGTGCTGCACAAGGACACGCTCAATGCGTCGGGCCAGCTTGGCAACCGCGCGCACTATCACGCCTGGGGTCCGCACCAGCGCCTTGTCGCGCCCGATCGCGCCGCGCGCGAACTGGGCTCGAAGCCCGAGGAGCAATGGACCGACGACCTTGTGCTCAACGGGGTCTGGACGATCTTCCCCTGCATCTCGATCGCCAGCTTCAACGGCGGTGGCCGCGGGGTGATGATCTCCCAACTGCTGCCGGGCGAAACGGTGGGCGAATCCTGGACCCGGCAGATCTACCTGATGGAGAAGAAGCCGAGCGCCGAACAGGAAGCCGCCGCGCACGAGCAGTTCGCCTTCCTCGAAGTCGTGGTCCGCGATGAGGACTACGACACCGGCCTGCGCCAGCAGCGAGCACTCGACCACGGCACGCTCGACCATGTCCTGTTCGGCCGCAACGAGGGCGGCGCGCAGGCCTTCCACAAGTGGACCGACCGGATCATTGCCGCCTCTGACGACGAATTGTCCTCGCTGTTCCCGGCCCGCGCCGAAGCCGTCGCCTGATCGCAAGGGGGAAAGTCCATGGAGCACGCCGAAATCGCCAAGCTCAGGGCGCTGATGGAATATGAAGCGGGGCGCAAGGCGCCGCCCCGCGACTTTCCCGCCCTGCCCGACCTTCCCGGTGGCCGTTACACCGACCCGCGCTTTGCCGCGCTGGAACGCGAGCATCTCTGGCGCAAGAGCTGGTTGCTGGCCGCGCACATGGACGAAATCCCACGCCACGGCTGCTTCAAGCTGTGGGAAATGGCCGGCCAGCCGATCGTGCTCGTCCACGCCCGCTCGGGCGAGATCAACGCCTTCTACAACACGTGCAGCCATCGCGGCGCGCCCGTCGTCACCAAGGAAAGTGGGCGCAGCGCGCGGTTGGCGTGCAAGTACCACGGCTGGGTCTATGACGACGAAGGCGAGCTGCGCTCGATACGCGATCCCGAGGATTTCGCCGACCTCGACATGTCGTGCCGCTCGCTGCGGCGCGTGCGCTGCGAACGCTTCGGCAAGCTGGTTTTCGTCAACTTCTCCGAAGACGGACCAAGCCTTGCAGAATGGATCGGCACGATTGCCGGCGAATGGGAAGAGTTCCGCTTCGATGCGATCCGCCTGGTCGATCGCCAGGTGTGGGACCTGGACTGCAACTGGAAGATCGCAATGGAGGCGAACATGGAAGTGTACCATGTTCCCAACATCCATCCCACGACGGTCGCGGTGGGCCTCGATCATCGCCGCAATGTCAATTCGTTCTACCCGCACGGCCATGGCCGCATGGTGGCGCCGGGCTGGGACGGCAGCGAAGGATCGAGCTACAAGGCCGCGAAGGTCGACGGCGTCGAGAAGCTGCAATTCGACAGCGTGGGCGAGATCGGCCGGACCTGCACGCAGTCCTACAATCTGTTTCCGAACTGGGTTTCGCCCCTTTCCCCCACCGGGTATTTCGTGCTCAACTTCTGGCCCAACGGTCTGAACCGCTCGAAAATGGAAGTCTGGTGGTTCGGCCCCGATTGGGGCGAAGGACCACGGCCGGACTACTGGGACAAGACCATCACCTATCTCGACAGCGTCCTGCGCGAGGACACCGAGTTTGGCGTGTGGATCCAGAAGAGCCAGGAATCCTATGGTTTCGCCGGCGTACCGCTGAGCTACCAGGAAGCGCGCATCTATCACTGGCACCAGGCGGCAGACGCGCTGATCGGTAGCGAGAACATCCCTCCCGAACTGCGCGTGGCGCCTGCCATCGGCCCCGAATGGATCATGCCCAATGATCCGCGGCTCGAGGAAATGGCCCTGGAACACGCCGCGGAATGAACGGCGCGCGGGGGCCTTATCGGGCCACCGCAGCCATACCACAACGGCAACAATCGCCGGGCCAACCGGGAGAGAACCATGGCCAATTGGGATAGGCAGGTCGATGTCATCGTCATCGGCCTGGGCATTGCTGGCGCTTGCGCCGCGCTCGAGGCAAAGCGTGCGGGCGCCGATGTTCTGGTGTTGGAGCGTGCGTCCGCCGGCGGCGGGGCGAGCGCCCTATCGCAGGGAATCTTCTACCTTGGCGGCAGCACGCCGGTGCAGGAGGCGTGCGGGTATACCGACACCGCCGAGAACCTGTATCGCTTCCTCAGGGCCAGCACCTCGCACCCCGACGATGCCGTGATCCGCACGTTCGCCGAGGGCGCACGCGACCATTTCGACTGGCTAGAGGCGCAGGGCGTGCCTTTCACCCGCACCGGATTTTCGGGCAAGGCCGTCTATCTCCAGAACGCCGATTGCCTGCTGACCACCGGCAACGAGAAGATCTGGCCGTTCAAGGACGAGGCAAAGCCCGTGCCGCGCGGTCACCAGGCGCGCAGCGACGAGGTCAACGGCGGCCTGTCCGCTATGCGCGCGCTGCTGGCGCAGTGCGAGGCTGAAGGCATTGCAGCAGAGTTCGATACCGCGGTGAGCGAACTCATCACCGACGCATCGGGCACTGTCGTGGGCGTGGTAGCCAAGGCAGCCGACGCACCGAAACAGCGCATTGCCGCGCGGCGCGGCGTGATCGTCGCCACCGGCAGCTTCACCAACAATCCCGCGTTGGTCCGCCGGTGGCTCACGCGGCTAAGTGCAACGAGCGAGCCGCTCGGCATTCCCTCCAACGATGGCGCGGGGCTGGCGCTGGCGGAAGCGGTGGGCGGCGCGCTGGCGGCGATGGACGGCGTGATCGCCACCGCGTCGCTCTACCCGCCAGAGGACCTCATCAAGGGCATCGTGGTCAATGCGCGCGGAGAGCGTTTCGTGGCTGAGGATTCCTATCATGGCCGGCTCGCAGGCTTCATCATGGAACAGCCCGACCAGAAGGCGTGGCTGATCGTCGACAGCGAGATCTTCGCCTACCCCGGCGAAAGCACAGGCCACACCCTTGTCGACGGTTTCGAGACGATCGGGGACATCGGTCCTGCGCTGGGCCTGCCCGAAGGGGCGTTGGACCGGACGATAGCGCAGTACAACCACGATACCGCACAAGGCGAGGACAGCGCCTTCCACAAGCAGCCGCCGTGGCTGAAGCCGCTCGACAAGGCGCCTTATGCCGTGTTCGACATCTCGTTCGACCGGTCGACCTATCGCTACATCTCGCTTGGCGGGATCGACACCGACGCCCACGCGCGCGTGCTCGATGCGGATGGCCGGCCGATCCCCGGTCTCTATGCGGCAGGGGCTTGCGCCGCGCACATCCCGCGCTCGGGCAAGGAATACGCCAGCGGGCTGAGCCTTGGACCGGGATCGTTCTTCGGACGGGTCGCCGGGCGCGAAGCCGCCGCACGGACAGAGGATCTGACGATGAGCGAAGGAAAGACAGCCAATGCAACTGCGTAACCGGCAGTGGAAAATCGCCGGACGTCCGGTGGGGCGCGACGTTACCGAGGCCGACTTCGCCAGTGACGAGGTTCCGGCGCGCGCACCGGAGGCGGGCGAAGTGCTGGTGCGCGTGGACCTGCTGGCATTCGAGCCGGCGATGAAGGGCTGGATGGAGAACATCGGCGGCTATGTCGCGCGGACAGAGATCGGCGATGTGATGCGCGGCACCGCCGTGGGCACGGTCATCGAAAGCCGTGCGGACGGCTTTTCGCCGGGAATGCAGGTCGTCGGACCGCTCGGCTGGCAGGACTATGCCGCCCTCCCCGCTTCGGACCTGCGGCCGGTCAGCAACCCCGCACGGCCTTCGGATGATCTCGGCGTGCTCGGTCTCGTCGGGCTGACCGCCTACTGCGGGTTCAAGG
Organism: Novosphingobium sp. KCTC 2891; assembly: GCF_025938155.1. Lineage (GTDB taxonomy): Bacteria > Pseudomonadota > Alphaproteobacteria > Sphingomonadales > Sphingomonadaceae > Novosphingobium. The sequence goes on from NZ_JAPCZG010000010.1 coordinate 110,247, forward strand.
CCATCGGGCAGCCATTTCCCGGCGACACGGTGATGATCACCGGTGCCGCGGGCGCGGTCGGATCGGTCGTGGCGCAAATTGCGCGGATAGGCGGCTGCCAGGTGATCGGCGTGGCCGGTGGCCCGGAAAAGTGCCGGATGCTGGTCGAGGAATACGGGTTGGACGCCGCGATCGACTACCGCGCGGCGGACTTCGCGGCGCAGGTCGCGGCCCATGCCCCCAACGGCATCGATGTGGTGTGGGACAATGTTGGCGGCACGATCCTCAACACCCTGCTAGGCCATCTGGCGATGCGCGCGCGCGTGGTGATCTGCGGTGGGATCTCGCGTTCGAAAACCGGGGGCATGCCGGTCGGGCCGGAAAACTACTTCAACCTTGTGTTCAAGCGCGCCACGATGCGCGGCTTCATCCTCCACGATCACGAAGCGCTGTTCGACGAGGGGCGCCGGCGCATGGCCGGCTGGCTGGCCGAAGGGCGTCTGATCGCGCGCGAGGATGTGCAGCACGGCTTCGACAACGCACCGCGCACGCTGATGCGCCTGTTTTCCGGCGCGAACGTCGGCAAGCAGCTCCTGCGGCTGGACCACGGAGAAGAACAAGCATGACTGTCTATATGCAATCGACGCTGGAACTCCGCGCGATCGATACCACCCATTTCGAAGCCGCGATGACCGAACTGGTCGGCATCGTCGAGGCCGAGGGCTGGCATCTCGTCACCGCCATCCAGCAGATCAGCGGACGACTTCATACCGCCATCGATGTATGGACCCTGCCCGATCTCGGCGCCTATCAGCGCGGCCTGGCCGCCCTGCGCAGCCACGCGCGATTTGCTGACATCGCCCAGCAACTTGCCGCCGCGATCGAGCGCGAAACGGTGGTCTTCGGCGTGCAGGCCGCCTGGGTGCCGGAGGGCCGGGCATGATCCCCACGCAGTCGGACAGCCTCGCCGCGCTGGGGCCGATCATGCAGCTTTCCTACTGCCCCGCCGATTATGACGCCGCACTGGCATATTGGCTCTCGCTGGGCGCGGGTCCGTTCTTCGAGATGTCGCACGTCAAGCTGGAGAACGTGAAGTTTCGCGGGCAGCCCAGCGATATCGATTTCTCGATGGCACTGGGGTACCTCGGCGATATCCAGATCGAACTGATCCGCCAGCACAACGATGCGCCGTCGATGTACACCGAATGGCGCGCCGCGGGGCACGAGGGCGTCCAGCACATGTGTGTGCTGGTCGATGACATCGCCGAGGCGCGGCGGCGCGTTGCCGCACAGGGCGGCAGCGTGCTTCAGGAGGGCGAATTGCCCGGCGGCGCCGGCGCGGTGATATACGTCGATACCGGTGGCGGGCCGGGCACCGTCATGGAATACCTGCAGATCGGCGAGGCAGGGCGCGGCGGCTTCGCCATGATGCGGGAAGCGCACCGGACATGGGACGGCGGCGACCCGATCCGCGGACGCTAACGCAGCGGAGACGCCTCACCGGCGCCACCCATCCCGAGAAGACCAACGCATACGCAAAACGGCGGTCGCATTGCGGCTGCCGTTTCTCTTTGCGCGCCAGGCACTCGCCCATGCTCCCGGCCACAATCGCCTTGCGCTTGAAAAGTATATCGCGCACTATCTTTGTATCGCGACCCGGCAGCTGGGTTGCGATCAACGACGCGGCCATCCCGCACCGGCCCCTGCCGATGCGTTACAGCGGGCAACGAGCCGCATTGGGAAGGAGAATGCGGAATGCGAACAGTGGCAGTAATCGGCGCGAGCGGGCGCCAGGGTGGAGCGCAAGTTCGCCAACTGGTGAAAGCGGGCTTTGCCGTCCGGGCGATCTCGCGCTCGCCCGATCCCTTTTATGGCGAACCGCAGCCCGAGACAGTCGAGGTGGTGCCCGCCGATCTTTATGACGAGGCCTCGCTCGTGGCCGCGTTCGAGGGCGCCGAGGCGGTGTTCCATACCCACCCGCTGCGCGCCCGTGCCGATCGCGCGTCGATTGCCGGAGCGGTCGGCCGGGCGGCCAAGACAGCCGGGGTCAATCGCGTGGTCTGGAACACATCAAGCTGGATCCCCGACCGCCCCGGCGATCCGCACACTTATGCGGGCAACACCGCCGGCATCAACGCACTGTTCCGCAGCGGCGTAGGCGCCACGGTGTTCGGTTCGGTGCTGTTCATGGACAACCTGCTGACCAACTGGGCGCGCCCGTTCATCGTCAACGAGGGCCGCTTCGTCTATGCTCACAAGCCGACCACCGAAGCCAACTGGATCAGTCTGGACGACGTGGCGCGGATCATGATCCACGCGCTCGACCGGCCCGACATGGAAGGCGCCTGGATGAACATCGGCGGCCCCGAACGGCTGCGCCCGCCGCAGCTCGCCGAAGCGCTGAGCAGCGCCGTGGGGCGCGAGGTGCGCTATGATGCCTGCTCGCCGCAGGAGTTCGGCCGCTACCTCGCCAATGCCTATGGCGATGCGATGACCAAGGAGGAGCAGGACGCCACGGCGGAACAGATCGGCCGCTTCTACGAGTACAACGTCAACGCCCCGACGCGTCCCTTCGAGGTGGATACCGAGGAAATGCAGCGCCGTATCCCGGTGGAACTGGAAACCTTCGCCGACTGGGCCAAGCGGCAGGACTGGCGCAATACCAACGCGCCCCGACCGCCAGCGGGCTGAGCCGGAAGAGCTCAGGCCTCCCCGTCCCCCGTGGGGACGGGAGGCCCCCAGGTGGCATGGGGAAAGCGCGGTTCCTTGCCCGTGCGGCGGATGTCCATCAGATATTCCTGCGCTTCCTCGCGCACCGGCGAACGGACGGCACCGATGATCAGCAGCAGCATCCGCTCCACCATAGCCGGAATGTATTCCTCGTCGCTCAACCGGCCCAGAGTCCAGTTATTGATCGTGGCATATTGAAGATTGGCCATGGTCGTGACGAAGTGATCGGGGCTGATCCAGGATTGCAGCTCGCCCCGCTCCTCCATCGCATCAAGCCAGGCCCGCCCTCCGGCGACGGACATGTCGCGCAATGTCTCCCAGACATCGCGCGGCGTGCCATGCCCGAAATAGATCGACACGATCGCCTTCGTATAGTTGCGCACCTTGAAGTTGCGCCGATTGATGGCGATCGTCCGGTCAAGCATCCCGCGCAGCGTGTTTTCATCTGTGCGATACCGGACATGGTCGTTGAAATCATCAAACGCTTCACGAATGGCAAGGGCGATCATCCGGTCCTTGTTGTGAAACGCGTTGTACAATGTTCGCTGGGCGACCTGCGCACGCTGGCACAATTGTCGCACGCTGAAATTCTCGATCCCCTTCTCGGCAATCATCTGCCGCGCCACGCGCAGCAGCCGTTTCCGCCGCTCCAGGATCAGGGGGCTGACATAGACGAGCGGCTTGTCCGGATGGGCGTCGAGGAAGTCGAGAAGCTCGGATTCTCGGGCTCTGCCAATGGGGCGGTCGTTGGGGGACATGGTCATCTCAATCTTCGACTATTGCCGGACAAATGTCCAGCATCGCCAGAAACGCGCACGCGATGCATATTCTCGTTGAGCGCGGTTATAAAATTGATACACGTATGACATCCCGCCAGCAGACGGGTGCGGATTCGGAGAAACGGGTCCGACAAGAATAAACAAAGGAGAGGAGACCCATGCGCCACAGAAATCTCTCTCGTCACCTGTTTCTTGCAACATCGGCTCTCGCCGGGCTCGCCATCGCGGCGCCTGCCCACGCGCAAAGCCTGAAGCCTGCCGACGCGTCGGAGGAAAGTGCAAGCACGGGCATCGATGACATTGTCGTCACCGCACGCCGCCGCAATGAAAGCGTGCAGGATGTGCCCGTATCGGTTCAGGCGATCAGCGCGCAGGTGGTCCAGCAGCGCGACCTTACCAGCCTGGAAAAGATCGCCGCCGCGACACCCCAGTTCACCGTTGCCCGCGCGTCGAACGGCGCGGGCGCGCAGTTGACGCTGCGCGGCATCGGTTCGTCGGCGACCTCGATCGGCATCGAACAATCGGTCGCGATCGTGGTCGACAGCGTCTATTACGGCCAGGGCCGCGTCATCAACGAAGGCTTTTTCGACCTGGCCCGCGTCGAAATCCTGAAAGGCCCGCAGGCGCTCTTTTACGGCAAGAACGCCACCGCTGGCGTTATCAGCCTGACGTCCGCCGATCCGGGGCGCGAGCGCGAGATCATGGCCCGCGCAGGGTATGAGTTCAACGCCCACCAGATCTACGGCGAAGCGGTCTATTCCACGCCCATCAGCGACACGCTCGGCCTGCGCCTCGCCGTGCGCGGATCGAAGATGTTCGACGGGTATTACAAGAACTCCGCCACCGTGCAGAGCTACCCGACGTATGACATCGCCACCAAGACGCTCAACGCGCACACCGCGGAACCGTCCGCGACGAACCAACCGCAAGAGCGCGAACTGATCGGCCGCGCCACGCTGAAATATACGCCTGACGAGCGGCTGACCATGACGCTCAAGGCATCGGGCAGCTACAACGAAACCACCGGCAACGGCTGGAACTATGTGGCGGTGCAGTGCCCCACCGGGGTGACCACCCTGAACCCGGCCTACAAGTGCAACGGCGGCTTCGCCATCCACCAGAACAACATGCCGGTCGATATCGCCAAGGTATATCCTTACGCGCGCGACAACGGCGAGCTCTACAACCTCTACAAATCGTGGCAGGTAACCGGAACGGTAAACTACGAGCTGCCCAACGTCACGCTGAACTCAGTTACCAATTATAACTGGAACAACAACAAGTTCACCTGCGATTGCGACTTCCTGGGCGGCGGCGTGTGGGCGACGGAAAACTCCAGCTACCACGCGCTGAGCCAGGAACTCCGCGCGCTGACCAAGTTCGATTCCCCGGTGAACCTGATGGTCGGCGGCCTCTACCAGAAGACCAAGCGCACGTTCTACCAGGCCGTGATGTTCGCCAACATCGAGAACTCGGCGGCATCCGACGCGCACCGCTACATCGCCTATGACAAGGACTCGCAAACCGACGGCGAGACCTGGGCTGCCTATGGACAAGCCATCTGGAAGGTTTTGCCGAACCTCGAAGCGACTGCGGGCGTGCGCTACACGCACGAGACCAAGGTCAGTTCCTTCACCCAGCCTTACGTCAACCCGGCACTTTACGGCATCTTCAAGCCCCAGAGCGCGGCGGTGAATGGCACGCTTTACGGTGACCAGACCTTCAATGACTGGTCGCCCGACCTGACGCTGAGCTGGAAGCCCGTGACCGACGTGATGGTCTATGGCGCCTACAAGACCGCCTACAAGTCCGGCGGCTTCTCCAACAGCGCGATCAACTCTGCGCTCGCGCTATCTCCCGCCCGTGACCTTGCGTTCAACCCCGAAAAGGGCCGCGGGTTCGAAGCGGGCATCAAGACCATGCTGTTCGACCGCCAGCTGCGCGCCAACCTCACGCTGTACAACTTCAAGTACACCGATCTCCAGATCGACTACTTCAACGCGCAAATCTTCGCCTACGTCACGTACAACGCTGGCGCGGCACGCACAAAGGGTGCGGAACTCGAACTCGAGTACGCGCCGCGCGGGGTCCCCGGCCTCTCGCTCCACGGCACGCTCAACTACAACCGCGCGCGGTACGAGAACTTCATCGCGCCGTGCTATTCGGGCCAGAGCATTGCTGCGGGCTGCTCGCTCACCAGCCCCGAAGGCCAGCCCCGGCAAGACCTGAGCGGAAAGCCCACGGCAGTCGCGCCGAAGTGGACCGCAACGGCCGGCATCTCCTACGAGACCGAAGTCAGCGGCGGGCTCAAGGTGGGTGGCAACATCGATACCCGGACCAGCAGTTCCTATCTCGGATCCGGCTTCGGCGACCTGACCACCCGGCAGAAAGCCTACGCCGTGCTTGACGCGGGCATCCGCGTGGGCGCGGCCGACGATCGCTGGCAGATCGCGGTGCTGGGCAAGAACCTGACCAACAAGTTCTACTTTACCGGCGGCGGCACCGCCCCGCTGACCGGTTCGGGAACGGGCACCAACCACGCCGTGATCGGCGATACGCTCGGCTACGGCACGATGCCGCGCACGGTGCGCCTGCAGGTGACCGTCCGCTACTGAGCAAGGACCGGGGAGGGGCAACCAGCGAAAGGATCTGACGCCCGATGAACATCGCATCCTCCATGCCGCCCCTCCCCGGCGATGCCCGGTGCCCCGGCCCCAGCACGCGGGACATCATCCTGGCCGATGGGCAGGATGTGCCCGCCGCGCTGGTGGCGGAAGCCTATAGCTTCGGCGGCGACGCCGATCTCGACTACGACCGCTACGTCTCGCCCGACTTCATGGCACTGGAGTTCGGGCGGATGTGGGCGCGGACGTGGCAATGGGTCTGCCGCGAGGAACACGTCCCCGACGTGGGCGATTATGTCACCTACGATATCGGCCCCTATTCGATCCTGGTGGTGCGGAGCGCGCCCGATCAGATCAAGGCCTACCACAATGCCTGCCTGCATCGCGGCACCCAACTCAAGCGATCGGACAGCGCCGGCCACGCGCAGGAACTGCGCTGCCCCTTTCACGGCTGGAGCTGGTCGCTCGACGGCGCGCTTGGCAACGTGCCGTGCCGCTGGGATTTCCCCCATGTGCGCGACGAGGCCTACCGCCTGCCCGAAGTGAAGATGGAAACCTGGGGCGGCTTCGTCTTCGTCAATCTCGACCCCGCCGCCGCGCCGCTGGCCGAGCAGTTGGGGCCACTGGCCGAACACTTCACAGGACGCTGGGATCTCGCCGACCGGCGCATCGCGCTGCACCTGCAAAAGGAACTGCCGACCAACTGGAAGGCCGCGCAGGAGGCGTTTCTCGAGGCTTACCATGTCTATGAAACGCACACGCAGGGTCTTGCCACGGCCAGCGACGCGAACGCCCAGTATGACATCTTCAGCGACCACGTGACGCGCTTCGTCCACACCATCGGCGTGCCCAGCCCGCACTACCAGACGCCGCAGACCGAGCAGGAAATCTACGACAAGATGCGTGTGGAACCTGGCGTCGTACCCGAAGGGCGCACGGCCCGCTCCTATGCCGCCGAGCGGGTCCGCGCCCGGATCGCGGCGGCAACCGGGGTGCCGCTGGATGCATATTCCGACAGCGAGACGCTCGATTCCATCGAGTATCACCTGTTCCCCAACATGTGCCTGTTTCCCGGTGTTTCGCTGCCCATGATCTACCGCTTCCGGCCGATCGGCAGCGATCCGTCGCGCACGCTGTTCGACCTTGTGTTCCTGAAGCTGGTGCCGCCGGGAACCCCGCCTGAACATCCGCCGGAGCCGGTGCAGGTCGGCGCCAACGAATCCTATGCGGACGCGCCCGGCATGGACCCGGGCCTGGGCGCGGTTTACGATCAGGACACCGACAACCTCGCCATGCAGTATCGCGGCTTCCAGGCTTCGGCCAAGCGCGGACAGACGCTGGGCAATTATCAGGAGGCTCGCATCCGGCGCTTTCATCAGACTCTCGACGACTATCTGGCACGGGCATGACCATGGACGCGGCCCCTCCCCTCACCCCGCTCGACCGCATCGCCTCGTGGCACGCGATCTACGACCTGGCGTGCGACTATATGCGCGCGCAGGACCGGCTCGATCCGGCACTGCACAGGTCGGTGTTCCACGATGACGCAACGACCGACTACGGCGAAGGCTATCGCGGCGACGCGGATGGCTTTGTCGCTTTCGCGCAGGGCGTGCTCGCCCCGCACAAGACCAACCACCACATGATCGGGCAAGTGCGGATCGATTTCGAAAGCACCGACATCGCCTTCGGCGAAATCTATTTCCAGGCGCACCACCGCGTGGCCGGAGAGGACGGGAGCGAAACCGACATGTTCGTCGCCGGGCGATACGTGGACCGCTACGAGCGGCGCGGCGGAACGTGGAAGATCGCGCACCGCAGCGAACTGGTGGACTGGGTGCGCAACGAGCCGGCCGCCGACCTGCCCGGCGGCAGTGCGGCCTTCCCGTGGGGGCAGCGTGCGCCCGATGATCTCAGCTGCCGCCGCGCGGAGATGCGGGTGCGATGAGCGTGGTCCGTCCCGATCAGGTAGCCGACCGGCTGGCCATCGCCGACCTGCTCTGCCGTTACGCCCGCGGTATCGACCGATGCGACGAAGGGGTGCTGCGCGCGGTGTGGTGGCCCGAGGCAAAGGCCGACTATGGCAGCGGCGAAGTCGATGCGCTCGCCTGGTCGGGCGATGTTGTCACCGCGCTGTCCGCGATGCGGCGAACCCAGCATTTCCTGGGCAACATGATCATCGAGATCGATGGCACCAGCGCCGAGGCGGAAACCTACTGCCGCGCCTGGCACGAGGTGGACAGCGCGGACGGCCCGCAGGAAATGGAAGTCGGGGGGCGCTATCTCGACCGGCTCGAACGGCGCGGCGACGAATGGCGCATCCTCCACCGCCGCTACGTGCTCGACTGGAGCCGGAACGGCCCTTCGACCGCGCGGTGGGACGGTCCGCTCTATGATGGACTGCGCCGCCGCGGCGCCCGCGCGCCCCATGACCCAAGCATGACCGGAGAGTGACCCGATGAGCACCGAGATCGACCCACGCCTTGCCCGTCTGCTCGACAAGCAGGACTGCATCGAACTGGTTCACCGGCTCGCCCGCGCGATCGACCGCTGCGATGCCGAACTCGTGCGCGCGGTGTTCCACCCCGATGCCACCGACGATCACGGCAGCTTCAAGGGAACCGCCAGCGACTTCGTGCCCTGGGTGATGGACGTGCTCGCCGGGATGCGCCGCACCCAGCACGTGATCGGCAATGTACTGGTCGAAATCGAAGGCGACGTCGCGCACGGCGAAGCGTATTTCATCGCCCATCACTGCCTTCCCGGCAGCGACGGACAAGGCGACAGCTTCATGGTCGCCGCAGGACGCTATCTCGACCGGTTCGAGCGGCGCGGCGGCGAATGGCGCATCGCCCATCGCGGGGCCGTCTATGACTGGAGCAGCACCGCACCATCCACCGACATGTGGGATCGCGCCGCGATGCCCGGTTTCGCTTTCGGCGCGCGGGGGGCCGCCGATCCTTCCTATCGCCATTTCGCCGCGCTGCCCGAACGCATCGCGGCCGAGTGAAGACCGAACGAGGAGAGATGCCCATGACCGATGTCACCGCCCCGCCCAAGGCCCGCGCCACGTCGCTGGCCGACATCTCGAAAATGGCCGACCCGCCGTTCCGCAACACGCCGATCTCCCCCGACCGCTACTTCTCGAAGGAATGGGCAGACCGCGAGTGGGACCGCATCTGGACTCGCACCTGGCAGATCGCCGGAACCGAGGCGCAGATCGCTAACCGCGGCGATTGGCTGACCGCCGATTTCGGCCCTGAAACGATCGTCTGCGTCCGCGGCGAGGACAACCAGGTGCGTGGCTTCTACAACGTCTGCCAGCATCGCGGGATGCCCGTGGTGGTGGGCGAACAGGGCAATGCCAAGCGCCTCGTCTGTCCCTATCACGGCTGGGCCTATGACCTTGCGGGCAAGCTCAAGGTCGTGCCCGAGGAGGCCGACTTCGTGCAAGGCTCGCCCTGCGGCAAGCTCAACATGGTCGAGGTCGCGTGCGAACTGTGGGCCGGCTTCGTGTGGATCAACATGGACAAGGACGCCGCGCCGCTGCGCACGTTCATGGGTCCCATCGCCGACCAGATCGACACTTATCCGATGGACCGCATGGTCCGCACCCACTGGGTGACGATCGAGGGCGACTTCAACTGGAAGCTGGTGCAGGACAACTTCAACGAGAGCTACCACGTGCCCTTCGTCCATCCGCAGACCAAGTTCGTGATGGAGTATTCGCACAGCTACTGCCAGTTCGACCTCTATCCCGAAGGCCACGCGCGCATGCTGATGCCCGGCGCGGGGCCGACCAAGCAGTTGCGCGGGGGCGAGAACGAGACGCTGGCCCAGCTGGCCAACGAACTGGAGTTCTGGGGTCTTGATCCCGAGCAGTTCCGGGGTGGCCGCACCGGGGAGATCCGCAAGGCGCTGCAGCAGGCCAAGCGCGAAAAGGGCGCGGAAAAGGGCTTCGATTTCTCCACCTACCACGACGACCAGCTGACCGATCACTGGCACTACACGATCTTCCCCAACCTCTCGTTCAGCCTCAAGCCCGACGGCAACATCTGGCTGCGGGCGCGCCCCCACGAGAGCGATCCGGAGAAGTGCTACTTCGACATGTGGTACATGACCCTGTTCCCTGCCGGGACCGAGCGTTACTATTCACAGAGCATGGCGGAATGGGTCGATGTCTCGGTCCCTGCGCCGCACGTGCAGGGCAAGGTCGGCGAAGTTTCGATGGGTCCGGGCATCGACCAGGACGTCTCGGTATGGGGCTTGCAGCAGCGCGGCCTGCACTCGCGCGGATATAAGCGCGACTATCTCGCCTGGCAGGAGCGCCGGGTGCGCTACTTCCATGAAAACCTGGAAAAGTGGATGGAAGGCCAGGCTTCGTAGGCGACCGCGACGGATCGCACGCCGCCGCCTTTACATAAATTTGCATGACGTTATATTTTTATGGAATCGAAAGGGGGGCGGCGCGCGTGATCCGCGAAGGCGCCCCCCTTTCAATGTGAAACAGTCACGCCCGCGGGCCCCCAGGAACAGGGAAGAGAAGGATGCAGCTGAGCCGTGAGGCGCTATTGCGCGCCTATCGCCAGATGAAGGTGATCCGAGAGTTTGAGGAACGCCTTCACGTTGATATCCAGACCGGCGAGATTGCCGGTTT
>NZ_JAPCZG010000011.1 GCF_025938155.1 Novosphingobium sp. KCTC 2891
TTGTCTCCCGTCCGATGCTGGGCCCGGTCACCATCGTGGGCCCGTATTTCATCCTACCGGGGGGCAACCACCTGACCAGCGCGTCCTGATCGCGTGGAAGCGCACCCCGCGATTACCCCATGTGTTTAACCCTGTTGGTCAGCGCCCCGGTCGCCCCAAACACGGGTGTTGCCTGCCCGGCCGATGCGAAGGCTTCGCGCCCCTGCCAGCAGGCCGCAAGGCCGTTACAGGCGGGGGCAAGAAGCGAGCGAGCCGGGCCATTATTTCGTGCGTCCCGATCGACAAAAAAGAAGGGCATCCGGCGGTGAGACCGGACACCCTTCTGGTTGATTGGGAAGGTGGCGCCCCCGCTCAGAACGGCGGGAGATCGTCGCCATTGGCAACCCGCTTCATCGCTGGGCGTTCAGCCTGCGCCGGGTCCTTGGCGCGCTGCGCTGGAGGCTCGTGCTGGGCCGATGCGTCGCGCACGATATGCAGGGGGATGCGGGCCTCACGCAGCCGGTCGGCAAGGTTCGCCTGAATGCCGCCGCCGCTACACACCACCGCCTCGACCGGCTTGAAGGCCAGCATGCGCGCATTGCGCTGATAGGGCGCCGAAGGTCCCCGCGAGGTATCGGGCTTGCACAGGATCACCGGCACATTGTGGCGCGATGCCCAGGCGGCTGCGATCACGTCCGCGCCCTTGTTCTGGGCGGTGGTTGCCAGCGCCATCGACGGCACCCGTGCGTGGATCGCATCGAGGTAGTCTTCAACGAGGGCAATGTCGGTGAACTGCTGCCCGCCCGAGAACACCACGACTGGTCCTGAGGGGGCGAACTGCTCGCGCCGCTGTGCCTTCTGCGCCGCGAGATAGTCGCGCGCCTCGATCATCGAGGCGTTGGTCTTGGACGAGACCCGCGAGCCGCGCACCGGCGAGAAGGGCCGGCCGGTCTCGACGAGGTAGATGCGGGCGGCATGGTCGCGCATGCATTCCATCGCGTCGCGGCATTCGGCGAGGCTGCGGGCCTGCATGGTCAGGTCTTCAAGGTCGGTCGCATAGACCTCGCTTGGATCGTATTCGCGCAGCTTCTCCTGCAGCCGGTTGGCCATCGCATCCTCGCGGTCATCGAGGCGTTTGGCGACGACGTGGAAGCTGTTGGCGATCCCCCAGGCGACCTCGCTGGCGAAATCCTCCATCCGGGTGTCGCGGAACAGGTCGAAGACCGTTGCCAGCATCATCTCGATGGCTGATTGCGCGGTCTCGGGATCGGGCATTTCGCTGCTGCTCGGTTCGTGCTCGATCGAGAGCTTGGCAAACTCGGTCTGCTCCATGAATGCCCGGGCGTAGTCGGGTGTGGCGATTTCACGCGCATAGTGTTCGGCAAGGTCGGCGAAGTTCGAGAAACGGTCCGTCATGATAACCTCCAAAAGGAATTTTCTCTCATCACACTGATGAAAGATGCCCATCGGAGGGACGCCGGAGTCAGGCAGTCAGGGACGGCGGCGCGAACGCGCTGCCGCCGCGAACAGCGGGCGCGGGGGGAGCCGATTTTTGCTCGCAAGGCGGTTAGCCGCCGCAGGCCAAAATCGGGGGGCACCCGCGATCCTTGACGGCCGCCAATCTCCCAGGCGTCATGCTATGGCGATGCTGATTTCGCTCAGCCACCGAGATGAGAGAGAGATTACGGTTTTGCCCCCGCACCCCTCTGGGCGTTCGGGGTTAACCGCAAAACGCCACTCCTCTACGCCCCGCCTGACCATCCTGAACGAGGACGGTCATGGGCGCGCGGCGGGGCGCTCTGGCTGCGCCAATTCTGGCGCGGCCCAACACAAAGCGGACCCCTTGCCGGAGACAGTCAGTCGGCCCGTGGCCCGGTGCATCGCACGGGCGCGGGGCGGCGACGAAGGCGGAGTGCAAGAGTGCCGGCGGCCCAACGCGAGGAACTTCGCACCCGCAGGAGCGCAGCCCGCAAGGGCGCGCGGGACCGAGTGCGGCAATCTTGACGGGGCCGCTCATTCGTTAGCGCGCTGGGGGAAGGGGAATTGCTTTGAGGATAAGATGCACAGGCTCGCCAAATCTGTTTGGAATGTTAGGATACGAGGCATGTCCAAGGCGAGCCTTGCCCCCCATGATGAACTGGCCCGGCGAAACCGGGACAGGCAGCGCCTTCGTGCAATCTTGCGGGAAGGGGCACAATCTGCGCCGGGATGTCCTGCTGATCAGCGATATTTCGCGGCGCTCCGTGCGCGGGTGGCGCAGTGTGCAGATGGGCCATATCCCGGGGCCAGTGCGTAATTCGCGAAAATTCGCTCATATTGCGTCTTAAGTATCATTTTGTCGCATAAAGCGCTTCTTAAATCTCGAATCTTCAGGTATGAGGCTCCGCAAGGAGCAAACAATGTCCAGAAATTCGCTCGCGGCGCTCCCTGAAGTTTTCGTTTCGGACGCAGCGATCTCCAAAGCTGTCTATCAGGCGGTGGAGCGCGGGGAATTGCGCAAACTTGGCTCGCGCCTCTACACTCGCAATCTCGGCGAGGAACCTGAACGACTGGTGCGGCGCAACTGGTACAACCTCGTCGCCGCATATTATCCTGATGCGATCATTGCCGATCGCACAGCGCTGGAAGGAAAGCCGGCCGAGGATGGTTCGGTATTCCTGATCTCGTCGAAGCGACGCGAAACCGAGTTGCCAGGCCTTGTCTTGCGACCGAGGTCGGGCCCTGCAGCTCTCGACAGTGATCGCCCGTTCAGTGGGGTCCGGCTAGCTTCGACGGCCAGGGCCTATCTCGAAAACATGCGGCCGACGCGCGGGCGCGGTGGCCGGATATCGAGAACTGTATCCCGCGCCGAACTGGAAGAGCGGCTCGACCGGATGCTGCGCAGCCAGGGTGAGGGGGCCATCAATCGGCTGCGTGACGATGCGCGGGCGCTTGCATCGGCACTCGACTACGAGGCCGAGGCCGCCGAGCTCGACGGCCTGATCGGCTCGCTACTCGGGACTCGCGAAGCGGTGATGCAGAGCGAAATCGGCAAGGCTCGTCTGGCGGGGCATCCGTTCGACCCGGCGCGCGTCGAAATGTTCGAAGAGCTGTTCTCGGCATTGCGCGAGACCGTACCGGAGCGCCGGCCCGTACCCGCGCGTAGCGCAGAGGCGACCTCGACCCTGGCGTTTTACGAAGCCTATTTTTCGAACTTCATCGAGGGCACCGAGTTCAGCGTCGAAGAAGCCGCCGATATTGTCTTCGAGGGTGTCATACCGACCGAACGGCCCGCGGACGCGCATGACGTACTTGGCACCTTCCGAGTGGTTTCGGACCTGGTCCGCATGAAGGTTCTGCCAAGCGATTATGCGTCCTTGCGCGAATTGCTCATGGACCGACATGCCGCCGTTATGGAAGCGCGCCCTGACAAGCTGCCGGGAGCCTTCAAGCAACGCGGCAATCAAGCGGGCGCGACAGTGTTCGTCGCGCCCGATCTGGTCGAAGGTACGCTCGATCGAGGCTTCGGCTTCTTGCAGGCCCTAGGCGAACCCTTCCAACGGGCCATTTTCATGATGACGCTGGTCAGCGAAGTTCATCCCTTCGCTGACGGCAATGGCCGGATCGCGCGGATCATGATGAACGCCGAGCTGCTGGCGCATGGCGAAGAGCGCATCATCATCCCGACGGCCTATCGCACCGACTACCTGAGCGCCCTCAAGGCATTCTCGCACAATCGCCAGACAGCGCCGCTGATCCGCATGCTCGATGTCGCGCAAGCATTCACGCACGCCGTTGACTGGAGCACCCTGGAATCGGCGCGGGCCATGCTGATGGCCAGCAACGCCTTCGATCAGGGTGAGGACGCAAAGCTTCGGCCCGTAGCCATCGGACTTGGCCGCACATGATCAGGCAGGAAGGTTGAACATGGAATTCGACGACCAGATGCGGCGCTTCTTTGGGACCGATGATCTCGGAGCGGTTTCACCCGCAGCAATGGCCAGCGGCGTCGAACGGATGCAGGTCGAGTTCGGGCTCGAGCCCGACAAGGGCCGCAGATTCGCGATGTGGTCCCTGCTCTACATGCTGGGCTCGGCACCCGACCTCGATGTTGCCTTCAAGGACGATCGCGACCGCGATGCGGCACGCACGTTCATGGACCTGCTGGACCAGGCGAATGAGGACGCAAGCGGACCGCGCTAAGGCGCTAACCGTTCAATGGAGCGTTTCGCCATCGCGATTGCGGACGGGTTCCCTGTCCGTGCAGTGAGCAAGCCACTCTATGGCACCATGGGTGCAGAACCAGTCGATCCCGAGTTCCTGAGCATACCATGCAGCTTCGCTCTCGCGGCCGGGCGAATAGGTGCCGGATCCCTCGTGCCAAAGCCCTGAGTTGGCGAGATAGTGCGGGATGTGGCGATTGGCGAGGTAGGCCTTCGCCGCCATGTCGCGCGTGTGCTCGCAGTCGCCTTGCATCCGGTAGGCAAGCAGCACGCGGGTGAATTCCATGAAGGCCGAGATTTCATCACGGTGCTTGTCGAGCAAGTCTTCCGCTGCCTGATAGGCATCCGACCGGATTAGCCATATCAGAAGGACGTAGCGCAGACCTTGATTGTCGTTCGGATTTAGGTCGAGCATCTCGTGCAAGTGGGCGATTGCGGCGATCCGCTCACCCTTGTCACAAGAATACCAGAGATCCTGAGCCAGCGCGAAACGCGCGCGCATATAAGGGCGGGTATCGAGAACCAGCCAGAAATCGCCCTTGACCTCGGCAAATCGTCGTTCGCCGACCGCGAGTTCACCGGCGCAAACCGCACGCAAAAGATATTCGCGGCGCTGCGAGTCCGAGAGATTGCGAAGCTCGGAGAGTTGCAGCCAGGCATCAGCACAAAGCGGCGACCGGGCGAGGGCCTTGCGGGCCAGCAAATTGCGACGCGTCCGGTCAGGCTCGTCCCAAGCGTCATAGGCAAACTGCTGCGCTTCGTTGATATCGTCGGAACTGCCGCCGCCGCCGCTGCTGGAAAGCTTGCGCAGTCCATCGCAATCCGGGAAGCGCTCGAGGTCGGAGCCGGATTGCTTGGACGTCATCTCAATTGCCTTCCCTCAGCGAATGACTGCGACGCTAACCCCGGCGGCGGCGGCAACGGTCCGCCACTGCTTGTCCGCAGTCAGGGCTGGGAGGCCATCGCGGCGGGCCAGTGCAAGGCAGAACCGGTCGCCGAGCGACAGGCCGGCTTCGGCCGTCGCGGCGCGCAAGCGTCCGGCGATCGTGGCAAGGCCGTGGTCCGCATCGACGATGGCCATCGGCAAGGGTTTCAGCATCGCATCGACTTCGCCCGCTGGCATGCCGGCGTGAATGAAGTGGCTGACGACTTCGGCAAAGTTGACGCTGGACATGCGAGCATCCGCGATGGCGTCGGCAACCTTGTCGGCTCCGGGCTCGTCCCGGAGCAAGGCAAGGAGCGCTGAGGCATCGAGCACCACTTCGCTCATTCGCCGGATTCCTCACGGCGGCGGGCAAGGAAGGCATCGACCGAGGCCTCGGACTTGCCGCCCGTGTACTTTTTCGCGAGCGCCTGCGCGTGAGCGATGGACTGCGCGACCGTTCGCAAGATGACGCCGTCCTCGGTTTCCTCGACCAGCAAGGCGCCGCCACCAGCGAGGCCGAGCCGCTTGCGGATATCGGCAGGCAGGCTCATCCGGCCGTTTGGCGTGATCGTCACTTGAACCGTCATGGCAGTGCTCCAGGTCGCTTGGCATGCCCCTACACGAGGCAATGTTCGGACATGAATTGCATCTTATGCCATAAAACAGAAAACGTGTCACATGCACCGCATTATGGCACGATCGTCCGGATTGATAATATTTCTTATGTTAAATGCAGCTCCGCCAAGACCCATGTTGCGCGCCTCCGCTCGGACGGAAAACCGGCGCGTTAGCCGACGGTTATGATGGTTCTCGCCGGGAAGACTGATCACGCGGCAGTCGGAGTTCGTCGTCGATGACCTCGAGCCGGTGCGGCGGATTGCGGCTCCACGACCACAGTATGAGATTGCGGTCGTCGGACGTGGCGCGCGACGCGAAGCTCGGCACGATCACGCCGGCACAGCCTCCGGCAATCAGCCAGTCGGCAAGTTCCCAGGTAGGCACCGGCTGGCGGTCTCCGGCAAGCCGCTCCCACGCACAGCCAAGCTGCGCCAGCGTCACCCGCGCTGCTTCGCGCACACCGGGATCGGTCAGGTCGAGGATGTCGGCCAGTTCCGCTCGGTAGCTGCAGATGGTGAGCGGCTGCGCCTTGAAGGCAAAGCCCTGCTGCGCCTCGAGCCAGGCCGTTTCGAGGCTCAGTGCGGCATAGAAGCAGGCCGTGCCGATGCGGTTAAAGCGCCCGCCATGCAGCTTCGCACCTTCACCGGATTCCGGATCGAACGCCCAGGCCGGATGATGCGCGCGGTAGACGAGTCCGTCGAACCGGCTGAAGGACAACGTCATCTTGAGGGTGCCTGGCGATCAGGCAAACCCACCAGCGGCGATCCGGCCAAGATAGGCGCGCACCTTCTCGCCGAGGCCCTGGCGGACAAGTTCTTCGGCCGTGGCATCGCCGAACGAAGGCAGCGGCTGCGAGCGATACCAGGCATAGGCGGCCAGTTCGCTGCCTGCCCAAGGGATGACACGGTTGATGATCTCGCTCACCTCGCGCAGCCGTGCCTGGGTGACCACGCTCTGGCTGCGGGCAGCCTTGGAGACAGCATCGCGGGACAATCCGGCCGCGAGCGCCAGCTCAGACTTGGTGATATGCAAGGCGGCCGACAGCCGGTCGGGCGATACGCCCTTCTCGCCGGTGACTTCGCTCAAGAATGCCGCGCTTGCCATTTGCCTCACCAAATGCCCTTAATTTTGGTCATAATGTGTGGCGCAGGCAGGGACTTGTCAAGGTGAAGGCGTTACGATGGCACGTTGCAGCGAAGCAGCAGTGCCCAGGATGACCGGAGCATGACGCCTCGGCGATGCGTGCCGCTAGGCAAGGCAAGCCCCTGCAGCACTCAACCTTGCGGTTCAGCGCCAGCAACCAATGCATCCGCCTGCGGCACATCGACCGCGTCAAATGCCACCTTGAGCTTCTTGCGCGGCGCCTTCCGCTTGACCGCCGCCTCGTCTGCGGGCGCCCCGCTTGCAGCCTTGCGCTTAACGGGGGCCTTTCTGGCCGGCGCAAGCTTCGAACGTGCGTCCTGGACCGGTTCGGCCACCTGTGCCGGTGCGCCCAACGGCTTGCGGCCCAGTCCAATACTCAGCGCCAGTTCTTTGCGCCGCGCGGCGTAGTCGGGCGCAACCATCGGGTAGCTCGCAGGCAGGCTCCAGCGCACCCGATACTCGGCCGGCGTCAGCCCATGGTCGCTGCCAAGATGGCGCTTGAGCAGCTTGAGCTTTGCGCCGCATTCGAGGCAGGCGATCGCATCCGGCTTGACCGAGGCGCGTACCGACACAGCCGGCTTGCGCTCTTCGTCCACGATCTCTGTCGCTTGGCCGAGGCGGGCGAGCGAGGCATGGACGGCGATGATCAACCCCGGCAGGTCATGTGCCGAAACCGCATTGTTGCTGACGTGCGCGGTGACAATGTCGGCGACGTGATCGAGCAGCGTTTGGGTTTCAGCCAAGGGAGATCCTTTCCAGGGAAGCGCGTAATGTTATCTAGGCGATAAGTATCTCTGGCACCATATCGACCGCGCCTAAAGGGCGATACCCTGTGGTGCGGCCCTGGTTCTTCGGACAGCGAACAGCTCGCCTTGCGGGTTTGTATGCACGGCGGACGATCGTCGCACCGGCGCAGGCTTACGCAGCAAGCCCAGTACGTGCGGTTTGATCCCGTAGACCGCATGGCGCCCACCCCCACGGTTCTTGTGGTTCGTTGCATAGCCTGCATAGTGGCGCGTCATCAGGCCGGCACGCACGAGGTCGGAAATCGCCCGGCTGATATTGGCGCGACCGACGGCCTGGACCTGCTCTTCGACAGCTGCGTTGATCCGGGCGGAATCGCGTGCCGCATCGCCAGTCAGTTCCCCAAGGAGTCCTGCCGTCACGCGTGCGCGCAGGGCGGCGCGGCGCGCGGGCTGCTCGGTCATCGGCAGCAGCTTGGTGCAAAGCCAGTCGCGCAACAGGACGGGTGCCCCTGCCCTCATCACAAAGGGGCCCGCCTGCCCTCGCCTGTCCGCGAGATCGGCGACAAGCTGAAGAACCATGAAGGCGTAACGTGGCCGGTTCGAGGCTGCGACCAGGACCGCATAGATGTCCCCGAAATCGGTGATCTGTGGCTCGTGCTCCATGGATCAGTATTGAGCACAAAAGGTGAATCCTGTGAATCCCCTTCCCGCACCGCGCATGTCGTTTGTCGTGCGTGACACTTCGCCCGAGCGGCCTTCGCGAAACGAAACTCATTGGCGCTGTTCCAAGGAGCCGATCTCCCGCAACCCAAAGCAAACGGGGCAACCGGCACCTGCTTTGCGCCCTGCAAAGTGTCACTTTGTCCAAGGGCGAAGTGTCACAGGCGGCATATCTCGACCGCTCGCAATCAAAATGGAATAAAGTGATCTCTCCATCAATCTCGGAGGTGTGACACCGCCATTTTTTGACTTGGCAAACCAGCGTTCCCTAGAGTCCCAAATCCAACCGTTTCTCAGGCACCGGTGCCTGCATTCCGCAATGCTTCTCGGGTTCCGCGCGCAAGGAAGCAGGATCAATATCAGCCGATTTTGAGACCGATGAACGCCCCGCCGAACGGACAGTGGCCGAAGGCGGATCGACGACCTTCTCCCCCACCGCTTCCAGCGCGCTGGCCTTGTCGCCGCGATTGCCTTCGATGGTCCTGAGCAGTGCGTCCCTGTCGTTCGTGACGATCTCAAGATTGTCGCGAACGCGCGTTGCCATGACATAGGTCAGGCGCTGGTTGGACAGCAGGCGTTCGGACGAGTGCATGACCCCGATCCCCTTGTCCGAGGTCATACCCTGCGCCTGGTGCATGTTGATGGCATAAGCCAAACCGAGCCGCTCGAGCATGGGATCATCACGCCGCAAGGTGAAGATGTCCCCGCGCGCGTTCTCGATGCGCACGCTGTCGCCATTGATGCCCAGCACCCGCGCCTGAGCCGAATTGAACAGCGCCCGATCCTTGTCGTTGGCACTCCAGCGGATCCGGTCGCCTGCATGGATCCGCACTTTCTCGGTCTCATAGAGCGCCAAGGCATCGCGGTGGTCACCGGCCTCGATTTCACCCGGCGAAAAACGGACATGCTCCCCTGCCCCGTCCCGCAAAGTCACCATGCCCTTGGCGTTGGCCGAGAGCACCTCGTACCGGCCGACATCAATCCCCGCCGGGCGATCCCTGCGGAATACCTCGACGACCTGCCCCTTGCGGTATGTGTGCGCCAGGCGCAGTTCCTCGCGGGTCGCGTTGACCTTCTGGAGCGTGGTCAGTTCAAGCCCGTCCCCGGTCAGAACGCCCTCGGCACGAAGGCCGGCCTGCACCAGCGCATTGAGTTCGGACCGGGTTTCCCGGCCCGACGCATAGAGCGCAGTGCGTTCGCGGTCCTCGGATGACAAGTCCAACCACCGCCGAGCGGCTACCGCCCGATACTCGACACCGGCACTGGTCACGCGGTCTCCCAGCACCTCGAACGCCTCTCGAAACGCCCCTGCCCGCGCAAGGCCCGCCACCGCCTTCATCGCATCGGTGCGCTGGCGCAGACTTTCCTCGAGGTGTGCGATGGTGGGTCCGTGCGACTGGACGAGACTGAAAGCCTTGCCGGCATCGATCGGCTGCAACTGCTTGCGATCCCCGATCATCACCATGCGCTCGACACCCATCCGATTGGCGATGAGGACAAGGTCGTTCATGGCCTCGGTCGAAACGAGCGAAGCTTCGTCGAGCACGAGGATCTTGCCGGACAGTGCGTCGCGCGATGCCTCGAGCCCTGACCCGGCGCCCTGCCCGGTCGCAGAGCGATGCGCATGGACAAACGCCGCGACGGTCTCGGCGGCAATTCCCCCCTCGTCGCGCAACATGTCGACCATCTTGTTGGCCATGGCGAGACCTAGCACGCTGCGCCCATGCTCCCCCGCAACCTCCGCGATGCTGCGGATCAGCGTGGTCTTGCCGGCACCGGCAACGCCTTGAATCACCACAAACCGATCCGGGCTCGACAAGGCAACAACGCCGGCCGCCAGTTGCTCGGCACTCAGCGGATGATCGCCCGCGATGGCCTGCAGCCGCTCCACGGCCCCATTCGCAGGGACTAGGACAGTGCCCCGCCCGCGCCCGGCATCGATCCCACCCAGCAGCTTGCGCTCGGCCGCGAGGTGGCCGGGCGTCGTCACATGCGTCACCGCGCCATCTGCGCGATCGGAAACACCCGGGATGAGGGCGCCGCTGCCCAGAAGCTGACCGATCCGCGCTTCGACCCGCTCGATGGTCACCCCCTTGATCCCGAGGTTGAGCGCGGTGCTGGCAAGCTCGCCAATGGCAAAGGCCGCCTCGCGCTGCCCTATGATCCGCAATGCAGAAGCCACGGCGAGTTCGCTGCGGAAGGCCTGCGGCGACAGCTTGAGGCGGGCAAGACCGTTGGTGGCCAGCGGATCGTCGGGCAGCAGGTATGTGCCGACCGTAGCGCGCACCGAGCGCAAGATTTCGCCTGCGTGCCGCAGGGTGCCGATCAGTGCTTCCCGCCCCGGCGTGGCGGTGGAGCGCTCCCGCGCCGCTGCCACAAGCGTGGCACCGGCAAACCCCAGCTCTGCCGCGCGATCGCGCCAGACGCCCCGCAGTGCCTCGCGATCCTCGAGATTGATCTTGTCGTCGCGGGTGCGGCGAGTGATTTCGCGAAGGATACGGGTTTCGTCGGCGCCGCGGCCCAGTTCTGCCGCCTTGGCGAGAATGTCCTGTCGGCGCTGGCTGAAGGCGTCGATCACCGCCTTGGGTACGCCCTCGATCTCGAACTGGCCGTGCTTGCCGGTGATGCGCGTTTCGTATCCAAGCTTCTCGATCTCGGAGCGCAGGGCCGCGTGATAGGCACTGCCAATCGCGGCGTTGTTCTTCCATAGCTCGCCATTCCACAAGGCGCGCCATTGCCCGGCTGCGGTGCGCGTGATGGCAGCGATGACCACGTGTATGTGCGCCTGAGGATCGAGCTTGCGGCTCGTGTCGTGCTGAAACATGGCATAGACGAGATTGCCCGTGCGCACGGCCTCGCCGCTGCGATTGCGATCGTAGTTGCGCGCTTCGGCGAACTTCTTTTCCGCCCAGGCCATGGTCTGGCGCACCGCGAGGCGATGGGCGGCGAGCAGGCGTTCGTCGCCCGCGACATAGGCCAGCACGCTTGCCGACTTGGGCATCGAGAAGGTCAGGTCGATACCGGCCCGGCGATGCTCGTGCGCATTGACCACGGTGCCATCGGGGAGTGCACCGTTGAGCAGGGTCTCGAAAGTGGCCTTGCCGACCTCGCCGTCAAGGCCCAGCGCGGCAGCCCCCTCCCCGCCCCATTCGCTCATCTCCGAGGCGTGCTCGCCGGTGTAGTAATCGTCCTTCGCAAAATAGCTCGCCGCCCCGCCCGCCGATCGCACTGGAGCCACCGACAACATCGCATCAGTCCCCGATGCCCGGACCGTCGTCTCGGTCATGGCCAGGCTCGGTCGCCTCGTGCCCCCGCCGCGCGTGACGGTCGGTGTAGTCGAAACCCAGCTGTTCCTCGCGCGCCGCGAGCAGCTCGGGCGCCTTGCGGGCCGCGGCGATCCCGGCACGCCTGCCGATCGCGGCATCGCGCGCGCTGTCGGCAAGGCGCGGCTCCCCCGTGCTTTGCGAACGCATGTTGCCGATAATTCCGGCGAGGCCCGCTTCTGGCTGGCTTGGGTTATCCGGTTCGCCGGCAGCGCGCGTGTCGGTCTCGCGCTCGCCCGCGGTCACCTCGCGCCGATCGGCCGCAGTGAACAGGTCATCGGTCAGGCGGGCGCGTTCCTCCGGCACGATCTGCCCCACCAATGCACGCTGCTCCGCTCCCGCCCGTGCAGGCACGGGCTCGACGCCCCCCTCCCCTTCGGCAGGCGCGGCACTGCCGCCCGGCGGCACGAAAGGCGCGGGCGTCAGGCTGGCGCGTCGCCGCCAGGGTTCGGCCACGGCCGGATAGTCGCGCCAGACAAGGCGGATGCGCGTGGCCGGGAACCCATCGGGGAACTTGAGGAAACCGTAGAGCGCGGGGAGATTCATGATGTCGTCGGGAATGACGAGCGGCTTGACCTCGGTGCGCGGCGTCAGGGTCGAGGCATCGCGGGTGTTGTTGTAGCCGTAGGAATAGGCCTCATCCATCTCGCGCACTTCGCGGTTGCCGATAAACTCGGCGCAGACCCGTGCGGTTTCCATGTCGGCGGTCGAGAGGATCAGTTTGGTCCGCGCCAATGCGGCCAGGTTGATGGCGCCCTGCTCGCCGTAGGTTTCTGCAAGCTTGTCGAAACTGTGCATGCCGAGCACGAAGGCACCGCCAAAGGCCCGAGCAGTCTGGAGACCATGCTCGATCGCGGGCAGACGGTGCAACGCATGGACCTCGTCGAACAGGAACCAGGTGCGCAAGTCACGGGTGCGCTCGAGCCGCATCAGCGCGTTGACCGCCATATCCATCCACAGCGTCAGCAGCGCGCGATTGAGCGTGAGGTCGGTATGGGTCGAGGTGATGAAGAGGATGCCTCCATCGCGCGCCTCCTCGCGCATCCAGGCGTTGATCGAGAACGCCGGCAACCCGCCCTCGACCGGATCGGGCAGGAAGCGGATGACCTGCGCATTGGTGTTGAACACCGCCCGAATCGATTCCGCCATGCGCGCAGCCTGGGTCGCCGTCAGCGGATCGGCGATGGTGTTCTCGAGCATCCGGTGCACGGCGGACAAGTCGGCATGCATGAGGTGGTGGGCGATGGCGCCGTTGGAGATGAGCCCGGCTTCGGCAAGTTTGACGCACATTTCGACGAAGAGCGTGCGCGCAGCCATCGCCCAGAAGGGTTCGGCATTGCCGCCATCGCTCGGGATGAGCGCGGCGGCGGCGGCGGTGAAGTCGGCATAGTTCACGCAGTCGTTGAAGATCGTCCAGGGCGGGCAGCGCTCGTCCATCGGATTGAGAATGTGGTCGCGCGAAGGATCGTAGAAGCTCTCGACGAAGGCCCCGGTCAGGTCGAAAATCACGCAACGGTGCCCACGCTCGCGCGCCTGGGCGACGATCGAGCGCAATTGCGTTGTCTTGCCAGCACCAGTCGTGCCGATCAGCATCGCGTGGCTCTGCTCGAGCCGCCATGGGAAGGGAACGCCCGCCATGTCGTAGGGCGCGGGGATCCCCATCGCGAGCCGCCGCGCGGGCGAGGTCGTCGCAACCCGTGCAGCATCAAGGCGTGGATCGATCCGGGCAAGCTCGCGCGCGAGTTCGGCATGGTTGTGCGCGGCGATTTCGCGCAGGAGGACGGGCCGCTCGACCAGCATGGCGCCGCGCTCGTGGCGTTCCTTGAGGATCTCGATTCCGCGCCGACGCGACACATCGACGAACCAGATCGAGAGCGGGATCGTGAGGAACGCCGCCCCGATCGCGGCGGCGAGCGCACAGTGCATGGCCTTGGCCCAGGCGATGCGGACCGCACTGTTGTAGGGGACCGCCCCCATCGGCACGCGGATGACGCGATCGGAGGGCAGGGTCAGGTTGATCACGTGGGTGGGGTCAAAATCGACCATGTCCCAGGCCAGCGCATAGAGCTTCATCAGCACGAGCTGGATCTCGTGGTCCTCCATGTGGAAGGTCAGGATCAGCGAGGCGAGGATCGTGA
Organism: Novosphingobium sp. KCTC 2891; assembly: GCF_025938155.1. Lineage (GTDB taxonomy): Bacteria > Pseudomonadota > Alphaproteobacteria > Sphingomonadales > Sphingomonadaceae > Novosphingobium. Next base: position 13,795 of record NZ_JAPCZG010000011.1, read on the forward strand.
AGGCGAAGAAGCCGATCACCAGCGGCAGCTTGAGCCCCTGCCATGTCATCAGCACTTCGTGCGTCAGCAGCTGCGAGCCGCGCGTGAAGTGGCCGGCGTTGCGGATCACCCGCCCTCGTGCCGAGTGGTGCTGGACCGTGGCCGGCCGGCCGTCGAAACGGATGCCACGCTCACGCATCGTGGTAGGCCTTGAGCCGTTCGATGGTGAGCGCGGGCAGCCGCTCGGCGAACTCGGGGTCGGCCAGGGTAAGCAACCGATCGGTCGCGGCCTGCGTGCTTTCGATGATCGCGATGAGGCGCGTGAGGTTGACGCCGTGCCCAGCCTCGACGAACGGGAGCCCCACATCGATCAGCTGGCGGATGATGGCCGAGCGCGACATGCCAAGCCCTGAAGCCAGCGCGTCGATCCGTGCGAACTGGTCCTGTGCGAGCGAGACGCCCACATCCCTGAAGGTCTTCACCAGCGTTCCCTTGCCTTGAGGGAACGTGATTTCGGGTATCGCAGCGCCGATCCTACGCCGCTGTCGTGATGCTGTCGAACCGAAATCGGGCTGCAGCCGGCAGCAACCAGAAAGGGCGCAATTTCAGCATCTTGCGAGAAGGGCCGGTGAACTGCAGCGGGCTGCAGCAAGGGCAAAGGGCGGCAAATTGGCGGATTTCTGCCGTTTCTTGAATACGGCCCCGCCGTGTACGGTGTGCCTGTCAATAGGCAGGATTCAGGCCCCTTGGACCGGTACTGGCGGCTTGATGGAAATCTCTGGTTTCTCCCGGATTCCTGCGGGATTGCGGCCCGTTAGGGCCGTGGCGGTGGCCGCGACCACGTCGAAGCGACTGGGACGAAATTCACCATTTGTTCCGTTTGCGGGTACAAATAGCCATCAGGCGTGCCCAAACTGCCTGACCCTTCCGAACGACCATTTGGCCATGCAGATGGTCTTCGACGGCCGGGGCCAAGGGTCCACGGGTGAGTACAAAACCTGACGACAAAAGGCCCCTGCGGATCGTCCGCAGAGGCATTATCGAGGATGATCCTGGTGATGATAGGCGGCGCTACTTCGAGCGCCGCCGGGTGGTCTTGGCAGGAACTGGTTCTGCGGTTTCCTCCAGCGGGAGTTCGGCATCGGCTGCCGCCTTTTCCTTCGCCTTCGCGAGGAAGTCGACCTGCTCGGCGATGATCTCGCAACCGTAGCGGACCTGGCCGTCCTTGTCGGTCCAGCGAGTGTAGTGGATGCGGCCCGTGACCATGACCAAGGCGCCCTTGGCGACGTGTTCTGCGACCTGCTTGCCGACGCCGTTGAAGCAAGTGACGCGATGCCATTCGGTCTCGGTCTGACGATGTCCCTCGCCGTCCTTGTAGTGGCGCGTGGTGGCGAGGGAGAGGCTGGTGACCGAGGCTCCGCTCTGGAGGTTGCGCACTTCCGGGGTGTTGCCGACGAAGCCTGCGAGGATGACGGTGTTCTTCATGGCGAATTCCTTTTGAAGCTCATTTGAGTGTCCAAGGGACCATCCCTTCGACTGAGCCCCGAAAGGTCCGGGGGCGGAGAGGACCGCACGAGCGACGCGAGGAAACCCCGCAGGAAGGAGTGGGGCGGGCAGCCGCGCAAAGCGCGGCAACACGGTCCGCGCCGGCGCGGGTTGCGTGTCCTGTCCGGCTTCGGACAGGGGCGTATTTCAGTCTCGGAAGGGGATGGTTTTTGGGCGCGGGCGAGCGTTCACGATGGCCTGTCGCGAAGAACCAATCCTGCCTCAGGCAGCCTTGGCAAGAACCTCGATGCGCGCCTCGCAGGCGCTCTTCACCAGCCCCTGGAGCACCTCCACCCGCCCCGCGATCCAGGCGAGTTCGTCTGCCGAAATTCGGTAAGATGGCGCGTACCTTGCCTTCACATAGGCATCGCGCAGCAAGGCATAGCATCGCTTCTCGAAGCGCCCGGTTCGCGGCCAGACATCCTTCAGCACGGGCTCAAGTTCCTCGGCCATGTCCCGCAAGCGGTTGAGGTTATGAGTCTTGGGCGAGTAGAGCGTTCGAACGAGGAACAGGCAGTGGTAAAGGCGCTCGGTTGCTTGGTGGAGGTCGAAGGCAGCGAACTTTAGCTGCTGATCGGCCATACTGGTGTAGGCGCGCTCGACCGAATCCCGGGCACTCTCAAACCATTCCTTGAAATAGTCCTGCGTCGCCTCGAGAGCCTGCTGGCAGGACAGTGGCATGGGCTGGACGAAAGCGGATTCTGCCTCCTCGAACAGCACCACTCCATCATTCAGAATGTCCATAAAGAAGTACCGGCCGAGCCGCAGCTTGTCGTTCACATCCTCGAGGCTGTGGTAGATCAGGCTGACTGGAGTGCGCAGGACAGTGCCTGCCGACAGGTCGGCAAGCAGCCTGCTTTCGGTCGCTTCCCAGAACTGGGCGATGTCAGTGAGATCGTCGTGGTTCACGACCACCAACAGGTCGTAATCGGAAAAGTAGCGGCCGACCGGTTCTTCGACCCAATCTCCGCGGGCATAGGAACCGATCAGCACGATCTTCAGCAACTTGCCTGCGCGATAGCGTGGCTGCGTGCGATGCGCGATTGCCTCGGCACAGCCAGCGCGGACCGTCGCGACGACGTGCCCGAGTTCGCGCCGCTTGCCTTCGGGGAGATGATCGAGGCCGGATTTCATCAAATTTGGAATCGGCGGATTCCATCTCTTGCCAAGGAAAAAGTGTAAGCGCCCTGCGGCAAGCGTGGAAGGACATGAACTGGCGATATGGGAGGGTAGGGCTTAATGGCAGAGGATGGAACAAACTCGCCCTTGAGCGGAGCGACTGTGAACGTCGGGCTGCGCCGAAACCGGCCATTCGCCGGTCCACCAAGGCCCGCTCTCCTATTTCAAGGCCTGGAGTGAGTACGGAACGGTAGGTCTGGGCTGCGGCTCCGTCGCAACCAGGCGTTCATTTTCCCGTGGAGGTCGCTCTAACCCGCCGACTTGCGACAAGTACAAGTCGATCACTTGGACCCGCGAGCGACCTCCATCCCAGTTGGACCCAAGCTTGACCGCTAACAGAACCGGTGTCACAGTGTTCGTGTCGGGATCGAGCAACCTCCCGGTCAGGCGTCAGCCCAAGCGTTGCCTTTCACTGGTCCGCTCTTTGGCGGGCGGAAAGGCGTATCGAGGGCAATGGCGCGCGGTAACCTAAATTCCCTGCAAATTCCTACTTTTCGTGAACTCGTGAGGGTCTCCGTGCGAATCGGTTGCCTGAGCTTCGGCGGGCCGGTCGGACAGATCGCGCTGATGCACCGCGAACTAGTCGAAGAGCGGCAATGGGTCACCGAAGATCAATACCTCCACGCCTTGAACTTCTGCCATCTGCTGCCGGGTCCCGAGGCACAGCAGCTTGCGATCTGGATCGGATGGAAGCTGCATGGCCTTAGAGGCGGCCTTGCTGCGGGTCTGCTCTTTGTCATTCCGGGCGCACTTGTGATCCTCGCGTTGTCGATCCTCTATGGCTACGCGGCGCACCTCACCTGGTTCGCTGCGCTTTTCCTCGGGATCAAGGCCGCGGTGCTCGCGATCGTGGTGCAAGCGCTGCTGCGAGTTGCAGGACGGGCGCTTAATACCGGGTTCAAGCGAGGCATCGCGCTCGCAGCGTTTGCTGCGCTGTTCGTACTGAATCTCCCGTTTCCGCTTGTCGTGCTCGCCGCCGGGGCTGCTGGGACGATTGCCGCGGCAACACGCCCGGACCTGCTGGCGCTGAAGCAGACCGACAAGGCACCGGAGCTCGCCCCGCGCCCCTGGGGGGCCAGCATTCGCGCTATCGTAGTTGGATCGCTGATCTGGGTCGCACCGATGGTGATGGTGTTCATGACGCTCGGCCCCGACCATGTGCTTTGGCAGGTCGGCGCATTCTTCTCGAAGCTGGCAATCGTGACCTTCGGCGGCGCCTATGCGGTGCTCGCCTACATGGCGCAGCAGGCCGTGCAGGGCTTTGGCTGGCTGAGCGCTGGGGAAATGGCCGACGGGCTCGGCCTGGCCGAGACCACGCCAGGGCCGCTGATCATGGTGACGCAGTACGTCGGCTACCTCGCGGCGTTCCGCGCGCCTGAACCGTTCACACCGCTCGTTGCTGGAGTCATCGGTGCGGCGTTGACGACCTGGGTGACTTTTGCCCCCTGCTTCCTCTGGATCTTCGCGCTGGCACCGTGGATCGAACGGCTCGAACATGCCCATAAACTCAAGGGTGGACTAGCCGCCGTGACTGCGGCGATCGTCGGAGTGATCGCCAACCTCAGCCTGTGGTTCGCACTCCATGTGCTTTTCAAGCGGGTCGGATCGGTTGAGCTCGGGTCGCTCACGATCTCGGCGCCCGAACTCGCCAGCTTTGACTGGCGCGCAGCCGTCTTGGGAGCACTTGCCGCGTTCCTCATCTTCGGCCGCAAATGGAACATCATCCGCGTGCTCGCCTTGAGCGCAGCAGGCGGCCTTATCCTCGGTCAGATCGCTTGAACAGGAGCCTCACACCATGAACGACGTCTCTCGCCGCAACGCCATTGGCAGCATTGCGCTTGGCGTCGCAGCCGCAGCAGCCCCAGGTCCCGCTGCTGCCGTCACACCCACTTCCGGAGGTGCTCCCATGACCAGCCCCGCTCCCGCCTTTGCCGGCGGCCATACCGTCAAACCGCTCGGGTTCGATCCCACCAACCTTACGGGTCTCTCCGAAAAGCTGATCCGCTCGCACTGGGAAAACAACTACCAAGGCTCGGTAAAGACCCTCAACATGATCGAGGGTCGGCTTGCCGCCGCGATGGCTGACAAGGATCTTCCACCGGTCGTCTATGGCGGTCTCAAACGCGAGGAACTGCACCGCACCGGCTCGGTGATCCTCCACGAACTCTACTTCGAGCAGTTTGGCGGCAATGGTCTGGCGGCAGGAAGCATCCGGGATGCACTGGCTGCCAGCCACGGTTCGTTCGAAGCGTGGGAAACCGAGTTCCGGCGCACGGCGATGGCGCTGGCGGGCGGCTCTGGCTGGGCCATTCTCGCCTGGAACCAGTACACCCGCTCATTGCATAACTACTGGGCCTGGGATCATACCAACGGGCCGGTCGCTGGAGTGCCCTTGCTCGTGCTCGACATGTACGAACATGCCTTCGCCATGGATTATGGCACGGCCGCTGCGAAATACGTCGACTCCTTCATGCACAATCTCGATTGGGCAGTGGTCGATGCGCGTTACCGCTCCGCATCTCGTACCTGAGGCGCACAGCGATGAAATGGGTCACCCGTGAGCGGCCGAAGATTGACCGGATTGCCTGCCCGTGGCTGATCCGGCGCTTCATCGAACCCGAGGCCGAGTTCCTCTACGTTCCGGCAGATCAGGTGCTCGACACCGCCGAGACTGAGGGAGCCATTCCATACGACATCCCCGGCGTGGAATTCAGCCATGTCGGGGAGAAATGCAGCTTTGATGCCATCATCGAGAAATATGCGCTGACCGATCCGGCACTCCTTCAACTGGCCGTGATCGTTCGTGGTGCAGACACCTCGCGGCTCGACCTGGCCCCGCAATCGGCGGGCTTGCTGGCGATGTCACTGGGCCTGTCGGCCAATTACGCCAACGATCATGATATGCTCGAACAGGGTATGGTGATGTACGACGCGCTTTATGCCTGGTGCCGGTCTTGCCAGAATGAGGCGCACAATTGGCCACCTTAGGCATTTAGCGGACAAGCGAGCAAAGCAAAACGATAGAAGTGCAGGCTCCATTTCGCTCAATGGGTTCCCTAGATGGCGGCTTTGTCGGCGTCTGCAATCTAGACCCTAGGGTTCATTTCAATTATTCTACCAGGTTTCCCTCTAATATCTTCAGAATCACGACCGCCTAAAGCATAATGTCGAAGGATAGGTCGGATTCCGACATTATCGGGCTGTAAAACCATTGTCGATCACGAGCTCTGCGCCGCTCATGTAACTGGCGTCGTCGGACAGCAGGAAGAGGATGCCAGCTGCAATTTCGTCGGGTTCGGCAAGCCTGCCTGCCGGAAGCAGACTGTTGAGCGCGCCGCGAATTTCGTCCGAGCCTCCGAGCTGGTCGACGATCGCGTCGGCCATTGGTGTCTGGGTGAGCGCGGGGTGGACGGAGTTGACGCGGATACGGCTGGGCATGGCGATCGCTTCGAGCGCGGCGGTCTTGGTCAGCAGTCGGACCGCGCCCTTGCTCGCGGTATAAGCGGCTGCACCGGGCGAGCCGCGCAGGCCTGCGGTCGAGGACAAATTGACGATCGATCCGGTGCCGGCAACCTGCATCGCGCGCATCACGTGCTTGCAGCCGAGGAACGTTCCTTCGACGTTGACGCGCATCACTAACCGGAAATCCTCGATCGTGGTTTCAATAGTCGTGCCCATGCGGATCACGCCGGCCGCGTTGACCAGTCCGTCGATCCGGCCGTCGGAGGCAGTCACCGCTTCAACCAGCGCGATCCAGTCGTCCTCACTTGTGACGTCGCAAATGTGGTCGACCATGCCTGCAAGGCCGCAGGAAGTCAGGTCGGCCCCATGAACGACCGCGCCTTGCGCGACCAGCCGCTCAGCGGTGCGCTTGCCGATTCCAGACGAGGCTCCGGTCACGATCACGACTTTGCCTCCGAAACGCCCGTCCATCCCGCTCTCCTGTCTTTGCTTGTTTTTCTGGAACTTCAGTCCTGCAGCGCATTCCGCAGCACGGTCTTGGCATAGCCGAGCAGGTCCGCGACGACCTCGGGCTGCACCTGACCCGCGAGTTGTCCGTAGGCCATGCCCTCGAGCACATAGTGCGCGATATTGCCCGCCTGCATGACCTGGGGATCGGCGTAGCGCCAGCCGAACGCCTGTCGTGCGGTCTCGTACCAGTCGCGGAGGAAGGCCTGATAGCGGGGCGCGAATTCCTCGGTCAGTTCGGCATCGCTGCGGGCCAGCAGAACGAGTTCCTGGTAGGCGCGGAAATCGCGCTCGTTGAGGTGCTTCCAGTGTGCATCGATGATCTGGCTGGCGACGTCCTCGTCCGGCCCGATCGCCTCGACATCCGCCTTGAACTGGTTCAGGCGGCGCACGTTGATGTACTCGATCACCGCGCACAGCAGGTCGCGACGGGTTGCGAAGTGGTATTGCGCGCCCCCGCGTGAAATTCCCGCGCGGTCTGCAATCACGGCAAACGACAGCTCGTGCGCGGTCCCTTCGAGCAGGCAATCGACCGTTGCTTCGAGGACCCTCAGCCGCATCGTCTCGCTTTTGGCGAGCTGGCGCGCGGAAGGTCCCTCGCTGCGGCGCCGCGGCGCGCGCGGACGCGGAGAAGAATTCGCCTCACCGATCACACCGCCGTTCGAAGTCACGCCCGTCCTTCCCCTTCCGCGGCCTTGCTGCGCTCGCGGGGCATCTGTGCGTCGCCTGTCGCAGGGGCGCAAGTCAAGCCGTCGCCACGGCCCTATCTAAAAAACGAGCGACCTAACAGGTTTTGTTGACAGCCGCCGAAATGCGCATAGTTTCTCAAAAAAAGCTGGCTGGCATGTTTTAATCCGGCGGCGCATTGCGGAGAAATCGAAAGGCACTGCGCGAGCGTACACTGCTTGCGCGGCGACGGGCGCAGCATGCCCGGCCAAAGCCACTTCCCACGATGCTGCCGCCGGGCCGTCCATGAAAGGATTGCCCGAGTATGGCCAAGATAGAAGACCGGATGATCGAGGTGCTGGGTGCCGAGCGCCAGCAGACTCAGGCGCCAGCGTTCGTCCCGCGAAAGCCCATCCCGATGTTGGGCTACCAGCGCATCGACGGCGCGCGTTTCCATTCGCCCGAGTTCATGCAGGCCGAATGGGACCACGTCTGGACCAAGACCTGGAACGTCGCTTGCCATGTCTCGGAACTCGGCGAACCCGGCGAATTTCGTGTCCATACGCTGGGCAAGGAATCGCTGCTGTTCGTGCGCGGCGAGGACGGTGAAATTCGCGGCTTCTTCAACGTCTGCCAGCACCGTGGGAACGTGCTTTGCCAGGTTCAGTCGGGCATGGTCGAGCGATTCACCTGCCCCTATCACGGATGGCAGTGGAACAATGATGGCAGCCTTCACCTGCTGTCGCGGCCCGAACTGTTCGGCCAGTTCAAGGACGGGGTACCGAAGGGCGAACTCGACCTGCCGCCGGTCCGCACAGACACTTGGGGTGGCTGGGTCTGGTTCAACCTCGATCCGTACGCGATCGACTTGCGCAATTTCCTAGGTGAGGCGGGCCGGCACCTCGAAAGCTACGAGCTCGAGAAATTCCAGCTGATCGACCAGGCCACATTCGAATGGAACGGCAACTGGAAGCATGCGCACGATGCTTTCAATGAATCCTACCATTTTGAGACGCTGCACGCCGACTTCATGAACATCACCGAAGGCTACGATGTGCCGATCGAATTGGTGGGCATGCACAGCCGGATGATCAATTTCAACCTGACGGTCAGCGAACTGCTCGGCAATGCCGAGGAGATGACGCCGCTGCGCGAGAAGTTTCTCGGCATCGGCACACAAGTCCCGGCGGACTACCAGGGCAGCTTGCGCGACATTCACCTCGAAGTGATCAAGGCCAAGCGCGCGATCCAGGACCAGACCCACTTGCCCTATCGCCGGATGAACGACGAACAGCTGGTCCACCAGTACCACTACACGTTCTTCCCCGGCACCACCTTCACTCAGACGCCCGAGGGATCGATCGTTTTCCGCTATCGCCCGCACCCGACCGACCCGGCGTTCTGCTACTACGACTTCCTGATCACCGAGCACCGCGCGCCCGGCAGCAAGCCACCCTTGGTGACGCCGCGGTTCTTCCGCCACGACGAACTCGACGACTACGCCGACGCCTTTCCCGACACGTTCGACCCGTTCCTTGCCAACGTGCTCAAGCAGGATGGCTCGAACATGCCGACGATGCAGCAGGGCACCGGCTCATTGGGCTTCCGCGGCATGATCCTGGGCGACCAGGAAGTGCGCATCCGTCATTTCCACCAGCAGATCGATCGCTGCCTGATGGGCGATTATCCATGGCTGCACGCGACCTGAGCGGACCCTGACAACCAACTTATACAAACATCGCATAACGACAAAAAAGGGGAGAGTGATGATGAAGCCTTTGAAGCCCAAGGCATTAGATCGGCGCGCGGAACCGGCGCTGACAGGTTGCGCCAGCGTGCTCGCGCTGTTGCTCGCGGCCAACCCGGCCTACGCCCAGCAGGCGGCGCAGCCGGCACGGGCCGACACGCCGGCGAACCCCGACGATGCCGAGATCATCGTCACCGCGCAGCGCCGCGAACAGACGCTGATGAAAGTGCCGCAGGCGGTCCAAGGCCTGTCGGGTGAGAGCCTCGTCCGCATGGGGGTGACCGACATCCAGTCGGCGATCTCGCTGGTGCCGAGCGCGACCACCGGCTCGACCATCGGCGCAGGCAGCACCACCTACCAGATTCGCGCGATTGCTGCGTCGGAGACTGACGGCGATCCGGCGGTCGGCTACTATCTCGACAATTTCGCCTTCACCATGCCCGGCCGACCATACGCGCCGGCCGCCGACTTCTACGACCTCGAGCGCGTCGAAGTGCTGCGCGGGCCATCGGGCACGCTTTATGGCCTCGGCTCGATCGGCGGCACCATCAAGGTGCTGACCAAGGACCCCGAGCTCGACGGAGTCAGCGGTTCACTACGCGGAACCGGCAGTCTCACCACCGGGGGCAAGCCGGGCTGGTCGGGCGACCAGATGCTTAACCTGCCGATCGTAGACGGTAAGGTCGCGTTGCGCGGAGTGATCAGCTACAAGCGGGTCGGCGGCTATGCCGACATCATCCCGACCGGGGTCAAGAACGACAACCCATCGACCAGCTTCACCGGCAGGCTCAAGCTGCTGGCCAAGCCGACCGACAACCTGACGATCCGCCTTTCCGCCTGGCGCAACAACACCAAACAGCGCTGGTCGAACCGCATCACCTTCTCCGAGCCCGCCAGCATCGATCAGCAGTTCGGCGAAGCGCTGTCGGACTACTGGCTGTTTGCCGGCGACGTCGAATACGACATGGGGTTCGCCACGATCCAGAGCTCGACCGGGCACATCAAGAACACCGTTATTTCGAACAACGGCGGGTTCATTCCGGGCATCGGCAACTTCACCTCGCTGTGGCCGCTGGTCACCAACAACTTTAACGAGGATCTGAGGCTGACCTCGAACGGCGACGGCCCGCTGCAGTATATCGTCGGTTTTTTCTACCAGAACGGCAACACTGCAGGCGGCCAGACCGTGCAGTTGCCTGACTTCCCGGTCGCGCCTGGCGTCATCGGCTTCAACACCGTCAACGACCGCAACCGGCTCTTCAGCAAGGGCTGGGCGGTCTACGGCGAGGCAACTTACTCGACTTTCGACCGCAAGCTCGACCTGACCGTGGGCGGGCGCTACTACAAGGAGCAGCGCCGCTTCGAGGAAGACAGCCAGCTCGAGATCGCCGGCTCCGTCATCCCCAACCGCAGCACCACCCGCGCCAGCCACGATACCTTCAATCCGCGCGTCAACATTGCCTATCACCCTGCCCCCAATGCGATGATCTACGCCGAAGTCGCCAAGGGCTTCCGCAGCGGCTCGATCACTTCAGCCTCGATCATCGGCGCATCGAACGCGGTGCTCGGCACCAGCCTGTCGAACGTCTCGCCGCCCGACACGCTGTGGAACTACGAAGGCGGGCTCAAGGTGGGTCTGTTCGACAACGCAGTGCAACTCGAACTGGCCGGCTACTATGTCGACTGGGCAAAGGCGCAGATCGAGTTGAGCCCCGCGCTCCAGACGATCGTCGCGCAAGTGGGCGACGTGCGCGGCCACGGCATAGAGCCATCGATCACCTGGCGCACTCCGTTGCGCGGCCTGACCCTCAACTTTGCCGGCAACTTCAACTCGACCACGATCCACAACGTGCCTGCCGCGATCGTGGCGCATATCCCACAGTTGAAGGAGGGCAACCAACTCCCCGGCACCGCCAAGACCACCTTCACGCTGGCGGGTTCGTACCAGACCCCGATCGGCGGCAACGGCCTGCAACTGCGGTTGAATGCCCGCTACAGCTACCGTTCGCGCCAGCAGAGTATCTTCAATGGCGCCTACGCCCCCTACAACGGGGTCGGCTACGCGCGGGCGAGCATTGGCAACGATCGGTGGGAAGCGGGCGTTTTCAGCGACAACCTCGGCAATACGGTCGGCCCGCTCGACCGGCCGGGCGGCCAGAACCAAATCGTCTATCCGCGGACAGTCGGCATCTCGTTCGAAGCCCACTACTGATCCTGTTACCGCCTGATCCATTGGGAGGGTGCCAATGATCTTCTACGATTTTGACCTGTTCGCACCCAACCCGTGGATCGCGTGGATCTTCGCGCAGGAGAAAGGAATCGTGCTTGAGCGGCGGTTTCTCGATCTGTTCACGCGTGAGAACAGGCGCGAGCCGTTCGTGTCGCGGGTCAATCCGTTAGGCGAACTTCCTGCGCTTGAACTCGACGACGGAACGGTCATCACCGAAGTCACGCCGATCTGCGAATACCTCGAGGACATCTGTCCGGACCCGCCGTTGATCGGTTCGACGCCCGAGGAGCGGGCGCAGACGCGGATGTGGGTGCGAAGGATCGACCAGAACATCGCCTGGCCGATGGGCGAAGGGTTTACCACGCAGGAGGGCCGGGCGCTGTTCGAAGGCGATCACCAGCTTGACGGCGTCCTGGCAAAGCCGCTGCTCCCGCCCGATGCTGCGCCCATCCTCAAAGCCAAGTCACGTGCCAAGCTGCTGTGGCTCGACCGGCAGATGCAGGGCAAACCCTATGTCTGCGGTGACCGGTTCACGCTGGCCGACATCGTACTCTACTGCTTTCTCCAGTTCGGCGAGAACCACGGCCAGCCGATCCCCGAGGAGGCACCTTGGTCGCGCGATTTCTTCGCGCGGATGAAGGCACGGCCTACGACCTGGCACGAGCCTGCCCCTGCGAACAAAGGATGACGACCATGCACGGCCCGATCATGCAACTCGGCTACGTCGTCGGCGATATCGCCACGAGCGCCGCCAACTGGCGGGCGCGCACCGGCGCAGGTCCGTTCTTCCACTTACCGTCGATGGCCTTCGACCGCTGGACCTTCAATGGCGCGCCTCAGGATCTGGTGCTGCATATCGCCTTTGCCCAGTTCGCCGGCGTCATGGTCGAGCTGATCGAGCCGGTTGGCCCCTGGCCCAACGTCTATGGCGATGCGCCGCTGGCAAAGGGCGCGTGCCGGCCACACCACCATGCGTTCCTTGTCGCCGACCTTGATGCCGCCGCAGCGCATCTCGAGGCGGGCGCGCCTGTGACCACGGGGCAGATCTCCGACAACGCCCAATTGCGCTATTACGATTGCCGCGACACGCTGGGCCTGCTGGTCGAGGTGATCTCGGACACGCCCGACACGCGCGCCTTCTTTGACGTTGCCCGGCAGGGTGCAGAACGATGGGACGGCGCCGGCCCAGTGCTGCGTCCACTTCCCGCCATGGGAGACACCGCATGAGCGATCCTATTCGCATCCACCTCGTCACCGGCGGCAAGTATCACGATTTCGATCTGGCGCGCCGTGTCCTGTTGGACCTGATGGCAGAGGACGACCGCATCCGGGTGCGCTGCGCTGCAGACTTTTCCGGGATTACGGACCTGTCAGCGTTTGCCGGGGTGATACTCTATACCTGCGACCTCATGCCCTCGGACGCTGAGGCCCGGGCCCTGACCGACTTCGTCGCAGATGGCGGCAAGTTGTTCGCGCTCCACGGCGCCAATGCTGGGCTGGAATTTACGGATGGGCCAGAGATCGTCGCCAGCGGGGTCCGCATTCCGGGACTGGTGAAACCCACGGCCGAAACCGTTGCCCCCGCGTTCATGGAGTTGCTGGGCAGCCGCTTTGTCGCGCACTTGGCGGCCCAGCCGATGCACATCCACGTCGAGGATGCAGCCCATCCGATCACGCAGGGCCTGCAGGACTTTACCGTGATCGACGAGCCCTACATCGCCCAGCCGATTTGCGATTATAGAACTCTGCTTTCGGCTCGCTACAAAGGCGAGGCGCCGGGCTATCTCTTGGGACAGTGGGACGACGACCCGCCGCGGCCGCAGCTTTACGTTCGTGCCCATGGCAAAGGCGAAGTGGCCTATTCGCCGCTCGGCCACGCTTGCGGACGCTTCGACGCCCGCCCGCTGATGGACGAGGCGCCGGTTGTCCGAGGGCCATGGGACAGTGCGCCGTTTCAGGAGTTGTTGCGACGCGCAATTGGATGGATAGCCGGTTCGCGGTAGTGCGAGCCCTTACCCACCTGCGTCAGGAAATCCACGATTGGAGTGCATCGTTGCAGATCTATGCGCCAATTGGGACGACAGCTAACCGCCTTTGCACACTCAAACGAAACCTTCGGAGCGAGCCCGTCCCGTTCTGGTCGATCTCGCTCGACGTGATATGCAGCGCCCCGCACCTTTCTGTTCTGGCCCCTCGCTGTACGAGAGGCGATCGCCACCAGTGCCGCGTTCAGAACCCAGAGCATTGCTTGCTCTCGAATCGGGCAAGCGGATCGGAGGTGGGACAGACGAGTCCCGCCATTCGGTATGCACAGTTGAGAAGCACGAAACCGCGCACGATCGGAACTTGGGGTCCGCATCGTCGAGCGACAACTGCGGGCCAACCAGCACGCGCACTTCACCGATTGGGCCAGTGGGCGCGCTGCTCAGACGGACAATGGCGGTCGCGGCGCAGAATAGGTGCGTGGGAATGTCGATATCCGGCGTGGTTTCAGACTGTTGAATGACTGCATCAGCCAGTCAGCATTTTATAGGCGGGGATTCGCCGGTGCGAAGCACGCAGGTCTGCCTCGTTCGTGAACCGGGACGAAAGGTTGTCTCGGAAGGACGATAACTCGCAAATAGGGACTGCTGGGATGGACTTGGCAGTCGCTTCCGGAAGGCTCGGTAGCACTTGAAACGCTGGCGAGGGTCCGAACAAAGGCGTATATTATGTTCGCTCACAAACCTTTAGAAGGGGAGCGACCGATGGCTGAAAGCGATCTGTTTTCCGATTTCATGCGGAAGTTCGATCAACAGCGTCAGACAGAAATGTCGCTGGAAGATTACCTTGTCGCGTGCCGCAAGGATCCGCTGATGTATGCCAGCGCGCCGGAAAGGCTGCTGGCCGCGATCGGGGAACCGCAGATCGTGGATACGGCACAGGATCAGCGCCTCGGCCGGATCTTCATGAACCGGACCATCAGGATCTATCCCAGCTTCTCCTCCTTTTATGGCATGGAGCAGACGATCGAGCAGATCGTGAGCTTCCTGCGCCATGCCTCGCAGGGGTTGGAGGAGCGCAAGCAGATTCTCTACCTGCTCGGGCCGGTGGGTGGCGGCAAGTCGTCGCTGGCCGAACGGCTGAAGTCGCTGATGGAAAAGAATCCCATCTATGCGCTGAAGGCCGGCGACGAAATCAGCCCGATCTTCGACGCTCCGCTCTCGCTGTTCGACAGTGATCTCCACGGCCCGATGATCGAGGACCGGTACGGCATTCCGCGCCGCCGCCTGACGGGGATGGTCAGCCCATGGTGTCGCAAGCGGCTGGACGAGTTCGGCGGAGACATCACGCGGTTCCGGGTCGTGCGGCTGATGCCCTCGCAAATGCGGCAGATCGCCGTATCCAAGACCGAGCCGGGGGACGAGAACAACCAGGACATTTCCTCGCTGGTGGGCAAGGTCGATATCCGCAAGCTGGAAATGCTGTCGCAGAACGACCCCGATGCCTACAGCTATTCGGGCGGGCTCAACCGCGCGAACCAGGGCATTCTCGAATTCGTCGAGATGTTCAAGGCGCCGATCAAGATGCTGCATCCGCTGCTGACGGCGACGCAGGAGGGCAATTACATCGGCACCGAGAACATCGGCGGCATCCCGTTCACCGGGGTGATCATGGCCCATTCCAACGAAAGCGAATGGCAGAATTTCAAGAACAACAGGAACAATGAAGCCTTCATCGACCGCATCTTCGTGATCAAGGTGCCCTATTGCCTGCGCACCACCGAAGAGCGGCAGGTCTATGAAAAGCTGCTGCGCGAATCCGAACTGGCATCGGCCCCGTGCGCACCGGGCACGCTCGACATGCTGGCGCGCTTCTCGGTGCTGACACGCCTGCGCGAACACGAAAATTCCAGCCTTTATTCGAAGATGCGCGTCTACAATGGCGAAATGCTGCGGGAGATCGACCCGCGTGCCAAAAGCTTGCAGGAATACCGCGACGCCGCCGGCGTGGACGAAGGCATGTCGGGCATCTCCACGCGTTTTGCCTTCAAGGCGCTGTCGGCCACGTTCAATCACGACACCATCGAGATCGCGGCGGACCCCGTCCATCTGATGTATGTGCTGGAAGGGATGATACGGCAGGAACAGTTCCCGGCCGAAACCGAGGCCCGTTACCTTGAATTCGTGAAGGGCGAACTTGCCCCGCGCTATGCCGAATTCATCGGCAATGAGATCCAGAAGGCCTATCTCGAATCCTACAACGACTACGGGCAAAATCTGTTCGACCGCTATGTCGCTTATGCCGATGCCTGGATCGAGGATCTCGATTTCAAGGACCCCGACACCGGGCAACTGCTCAACCGCGAGGTGATCGACCAGGAACTGTCCAAGACCGAAAAGCCCGCCGGCATCGCCAACCCCAAGGACTTCCGCAACGAGGTAGTGAAGTTCGCACTGCGCATGCGCGCCGCCAACGAAGGCCGTAACCCCGCTTGGACATCGTACGAGAAGATCCGCGAGGTCATCGAAAAGCGCATGTTCAGCCAAGTGGAAGACCTGCTGCCGGTGATCAGCTTCGGGTCCAAGAAGGATGGCGAAAGCGCCAAGAAGCACAGCGAATTCGTGGAGCGGATGATCGTGCGCGGCTACACCGAACGGCAGGTCAGGCGCCTTGTGGAATGGTACATCCGGGTGAAGCAGGCAGGCTGATGGAGGCGCGATAGCAGCACCATGCACATCGTCGACCGCCGCCTGAACCCCGGAGGGAAAAGCCTGGTCAACCGCCAGCGGTTCCTGCGGCGGGCGCGGGCGGCGGTACAGCAGGCGGTCCGCCAGAGCATCAAGGACCGCAGCATCAAGGAGATCGATCGCGAAGGCCAGATCAGCATCCCGCGCGACAGCATCCACGAACCGACGCTGCACCGCACCAGCCATGGCGGCAACCGCGAACGGGTTCTGCCGGGCAACCGCGATTACCTGGAAGGCGACAGGATCCCCAGGCCGTCGGGGCAATCCGGCGGCGGGTCCAGCGCGGGGACCGGCGATGGCGAGGACGATTTCCGCTTCGTCCTCACGCGCGAGGAATTTCTCGAACTGTTCCTCGACGATCTCGAATTGCCCGATCTCGCCAAGCGCAAGCTGAAGGGCGAGGCGTCAAGCACGCCGCGCCGCGCGGGCTATACCACGGTCGGTTCGCCGTCGAACCTCTCGGTTCCCCGCACGATGCAGAAGGCAATGTCGCGCCGTCTGGCGCTGCGCCGCCCCGGCCGCGCCGACCTGGAACGGATAGAGGAGGAAATCGCCCAGGTGGAGGCGCACCAACCCGCGCAGGATGGGGATGCCGAACGGCTGGAGCAGCTCCGCGAAGAACACCAGCGCCTGCTGCGCCGACGCGCGCTGATCGCCTACATAGACCCCGTCGACTTGCGCTATCGCCGGTTCGAGGCCACGCCGCGTCCGATTGCCCAGGCGGTGATGTTCTGCCTGATGGACGTGTCCGGTTCGATGAGCGCGCACATGAAGGATCTGGCCAAGCGGTTCTTCGCGCTGCTCCACCTGTTCCTGACCCGCAGCTACGAATACGTCGAGGTTGTGTTCATCCACCACACCGACCACGCCGCAGAGGTGGACGAACAGACCTTCTTCCATTCGACCGTATCTGGCGGGACGGTCGTTTCCAGCGCGCTGGAGGAAATGCTGGCGGTCGTCTCCGCCCGTTATCCGCCCGATGACTGGAATATCTATGTTGCCCAGGCGTCCGACGGCGACAACATCAACAACGATAATCCCAAGACGGCCCGGCTGATGCGCGAGGATATCCTGCCGATCTCCCAGTACGTCGCCTATATCGAGGTCGGCGCCGAGGAGCGGCCGGTGGACGATGGAGGCAAGAGTTCGCTGTGGTCGGCTTACGAGGAACTTCAGGCCACATCGCGCCACTTCGCCATGCGCAAGGTCCATCATCGCACTGAAATATATCCCGTGCTGCGTGAACTGTTCCAGCGCAGGAGCGCGGACGAACGGGACCGCGCGAAAGGACGGTCATGACCATGGCGCGTGCTGACCGTCCGTTGTTCGAAGGGAGCGACTGGAACTTCGACCTGATCCAGCGGATCTACGACGCGGTCGAAACGATCGCGCTCACTGATTTTCACCTGGATGTCTATCCGAACCAGATCGAGGTGATCAGCGCCGAACAGATGCTCGATGCCTATGCCTCCACCGGCATGCCGCTGTTCTACAAGCACTGGTCGTTCGGCAAGCAGTTCGTCGCCAACGAGATGCTCTATCGCAAGGGATTGCGCGGGCTGGCGTATGAACTGGTGATCAATTCCGACCCCTGCATCAGCTATATCATGCAGGAAAACAGCGCGACCATGCAGACGCTGGTGATCGCGCATGCCGCATTCGGTCACAACCACTTCTTCAAGAACAACTACTCCTTCCGGCAATGGACCGATGCCACAGGCATTCTCGATTACCTCGAGTTCGCCAAATCCTATATCGCCCACTGCGAGGAACGGTATGGCGAGGCAGCTGTGGAGCGGCTTCTCGATGGCGCGCACGCCCTGATGCACCAAGGCGTGCACCGCCATCCCCGCGTGCGGAGCCGGGATCTGAAGCTGGAAGCGGCGCGCGAGGCCGAACGGCAAGCCTATCGTGACAAGATCTACGACGATCTCTGGCGCACCTTGCCAGCCAGCACCAGGGCGCCCGAGGCCACCGACGGTCACCGGCGCAGGGCACTCAACCTGCCGCAGGAAAACATCCTCTATTTTCTCGAAAAGACCGGCCCCGCGCTAGAGCCCTGGCAACGTGAAATCCTGCGGATCGTCCGCCTGATCGCGCAATATTTCTATCCCCAGCGCCAGACCAAGGTGATGAACGAGGGCTGCGCCACCTGGTGCCACTACCAGATCATGACCAAGCTGCACGAACGCGGCCAGATCACCGACGGATCGTTCCTCGAATTCCTCCAGTCGCATACCAACGTCGTCAATCAGCCGACCTTCGATTCCGGGCATTTCTCGGGCTTCAATCCCTACACGCTCGGTTTCGGCATCATGGAGGACATGGCGCGAATTTGCCGGAATCCGACCGACGAGGATCGCGAATGGTTCCCCGCTTTTGCGGGCAAGGGCGATGTGAACGGCGTTTTGCAGGACGCCTGGGCCAATTACCGCGACGAAAGCTTTATCACGCAGTTTCTCAGCCCCCACATGATCCGCAAATGGCGGCTTTTCCAGGTGACCGACCGGCAATCGGAAGCCGCATTGAGCGTCGCGGCGATCCACGACGAACGCGGTTACCGCCGCATCCGCCGGGCGCTGGCGCGCGAATACGACATCGGGCGGCAGGAACCCGACATCCAGATTGTCGATGTCGATCTCGCGGGCGATCGCACGCTGATGCTGGAACACAGCGTGGCCGATGGCGTGCTGCTGGACGAACGCGATGCGGCGATGGTGTTGCAGAACCTTGCCAATCTCTGGCGTTACGAGGTCGTGCTCATCGAACTGGACGCACAGGATCGCAAGGTTCTGAAAACCCATCGGCTGAAGCCCGCGCTCCTGCAATGACCTTGGCCTTGAGCGCAAGGCCCGCCGGGAATCCCGTTTCCTTCCCCGGAAAAGAAGCGTATTGTTCGCGGCCGGATGAATCGCGCTGGCGCGGCCGCCGTTTCCCGATGCTGCGGCAGCACGAGGCCAGGCCAAGCTGGAGTTTGCCGCATGGACCAAGCGGACCATCAAGCCCATTGTCTGGAACGGGCACGCATGCACGATAGACTGGCGGCCAGCACAAACGATACGGCCGCGCGCCAGATGCATCAGGCAATGGCGGCGGAATTCCGGCGCCGTGCCAGCTGGCCCGGAGAGGGCGACCCCATGCAACCGCCCTCCCGTGGGCCAATACTCGAGATGTATCCAAGCCAACATTAACACTGGCCGTCCGTGCCGGTGGATCTGTCTGGCTTGGTGGGGCGGCGTCCACGGAGGAGCGGGCGTTGCTTGGTCGGTTGCGCGTGAGACCGATCGATTTGCGGCCAGAGCCTATTGCTGGCGGCGAAGCCTTTCGGGTAAAGTTTCTGCTGCTCCGGATCGCTTCTTCGAAGAACTACTACTGACGGCGGCAATGATATCGTCAGTAAGACGGGCGCCTGATTTAAAACTTGCGCAAATCTTGGTCGCTCACACAATCAACCGCGAAGAGCAGAGCGTTATCCTTAATAAATTTATTACTATCAATAACTTGTTATATTTCCGGGTTTTCATCGATATTATCCGCCGGAAAACGCATTAAATCGGCCACGTAATCCGTTCTTCCTACGAGCCACTGATCAGTGGATGTCGTTTGCTTCGGGAAGGATTTGCGACGCGTCAGCCTACGTCGACCGTCAATATTGGGCGTTCGAAGATGAACTGCGCGGACGCTCAATCGCTATCCCGCGATGTATGTAGATGTAAACGGTCACACAGATGCGATCGGCTCCTACGGGTATTACCAGGCACTTTCGGAAAGACGCGCAGGAGCGGTCGCCGACTATCTGGCAGACCGCTCCGTCATGTCCGGACGTCTGCATGTCGAAGGATTTTGAAAGACCGAGCCAATTGCCTCCAACGCAACGACTTTGGGGCGCGCTGCAAACCGCCGGGTCGAGATCGTGCTGACGACCTATATCTCCTGAGCGTAGGCTGCGACCGGATCTCGGTATTTTCCGTCCAGAAATATATTGACGGGGACACACCCCGTACGGTCCGCAAAAGTTTGACACGAGAGCGCCAGACAGCGAGAAGAACCTCGTGAACGCATGGCGCTCCTGGCTGCTCCTTTTTGGAGTGATTTTTGGCCTTCTCGGCCAAGAGGCCGTATTTGCCCGGGCGATACCTGATGCGATGGCAAATCAGTCGCAGACTTCGGCATCGCAAACTGCAAGGCGCGTTGATTGCGTAGAAATGAGGGGCTTGGCCAAGCGCCAGTCGCAATCATCGGAAAAACCCTGTGAGGGCAAGAATCTCGACTGCATGGCAAAGATGGGATGCGCGGCGCCTCTGGCACTGCTTCCTCCGCTTCCCTTCGATACGTCCTCCCAGTTCCGCACGACCGTACCGCGGGTAATGCCCGTTGCGGTGATGATTGGCCGCGACATCGCTCCTGAACCTGAACCACCCGCACACCTTGGCTGAATTCTAATGAACGCCGCGAGTTCTGCTGACTGCTCGCGGTGCCATCTGCAAATTCAATCAAGGATATTCGACATGAAGACGATTCTGACGCTCGCCGCTGTCGCGGCGGCGCTCTCCACCGCATCGGTGGCTTCCGCCCATGACGCCAGCAACGGTCATTGGGATTGGCGTGATCAGTCATCTTTCGGCCCCCGGTCGATTGCCTACCCGCCCAATCCGGTCTGGGTGAAGGACACCGCCCCCGCGATGGCTAGCTGCAACTGCTCCATGATGAAGGCGGATAGCGCCAAACGCATGATGGGCATGTCCGGCAAGAGCCATTCGCCGTCGGCCAGCTAGCACTATCGCCTGGCCGAAAACGAGAAAATGAGGGCCAGGCGCACGGCACCGGCAGGGTCATCCCCTTCGCCGGTGCCGTGTTAGCTGCAAGCCCTCATTGGACGTCGAACCGGCCATCGTATTCGGGGCTCCCCATGCGAAAAAAATTCATCGCGCCCTTGCTGGCGCTGGTACCGGGCGTTGCCGCGGCCGAGCCTTTGACGTTCGAAGCGGCTGTGCAACGCGCGATGCAGGCTGCCCCATCGGTGCAGGCCCAACAAGCCAGCGTTCAGGCCCGGCGGTCGGCTGCTGTAGCCGCCGGTCAATTGCCCGATCCCACGCTGAATGCGGGCTTCGACAACTTTCCCGTTACAGGGCCTCCCGCGTTCAGCCTCACTCGCGAAAGCATGACGATGGCGCGGGTGGGCATCGAGCAGGCTTTCCCCAATCCGGCAAAGCGTGCGGCCGAGCGCTCGCGCGCGGCGGCCGACATGGCGTTCGCCGAAAGCGGCCTTGCCATGGAGCAACAAAACGTCCGTCTGGAAACGGCGCTCGCGTGGATCGACCTCTACTACGGGACGCGGCGGCTCGCCCAGTTGCAGGCCCTGGATTCGAGCCTGCATGATCTTCAGGCGACTGTCTCGGCAAGGCTGGCTTCGGGTTCGTCCCGTCCCGCAATGGCGCTCGAACCCGATCAGCTGCGCGCGGCGGTGAATGATCGGCGTAGCGAGCTGACGGCAGATATCGGGCGAGCCAGGGCGCGGTTGACACGCTACACCGGGGTGCAGGACGCAGATGTCTTGGGACTGCCGCCTGTGCCGACCGTCGACAGGGCCGCGCTGGTAACGGGGTTGGCAGCGCTTCCGAAGCTGCAGGCCCTCGACGCGGCCGTGGGCGGGATGAAAGCTGACTCGTCGATGGCACGTGCCGCGAAACGGCCGGACTGGCGGGTGAGCGCAAGCTATGGCCGCCGCAATCCCGCCTATGGCGACATGGTTTCGCTGGGCGTGAGTATCGACCTGCCGGTGTTCGGCAGAAAACGGCAGGATCCGAAGATTGCCGCGGCGGCGAGCGAGGAGACGCAAGCGCGGTTCAACCGCGTCGCAGCGGAACGGGAACTGGTCGCCTCGCTCGACAGCGACCTGGCCGACCAGGAGATGCACATGGCACGCCTCGACAACGCACGCCAGGTGCTGGTGCCACTCGCAAGGCGGCGCGCGGAACTGGACATGGCCAGCTATGCCGCCGGAAAGCTCGATCTCGGCAGCGCCCTGCTGTCGTCGCTGGCGTTGGCCGAAGCTGAAGTCGATGCACTGTCCCGCGAAGCGGACGTCGCGCGCGATGCCGTGCGCATTGCCTATACCTATGGGGGAGTTCGGCCATGATGCTGAACAATATGAATGCGGCGCGCCTTGGCGCCGGCGTGCTGGCCATCGCGCTGGTTGCGGGTGGCGGCGGTTATTGGCTGGGGCGACTGTCTCCCGCGCAGGAGGGCGCCCAGCCCACGCTAACGGGCCGCAAGATACTCTACTGGTACGACCCGATGGTGCCGGCCGAGCACTACGATAATCCCAATTCGCTCTCGTCGATGGGCATGAAGACCATACCCAAGTATGCCGATGAAGCCCCGGACACGGGACCCGGCATTGCCGTCGATGCCGGCGCCAGCCAGAGTCTTGGCCTGCGCGTTGCCACGGCGGAGGCCGGCACCTTGCCGTCTGGGCTGACCGTCACCGGAACCATCGACTTCAACCAGCGAAGCGTCGCCAATGTGCAAGCGCGTTCGGGCGGCTTCGTTACGCGCGTTTATGGGCGGGCGCCGGGTGATGTGATCGCTGCCGGAGCCCCGATTGCCGATCTGCAACTGCCGGAATGGGGCGGCGCGCAGGGCGAATACCTCGCGGTCCGCAAGCTCGGCCGAGCCGACCTGACCACCGCGGCCCGTCAGCGGTTGCGGCTGCTGGGCATGTCCGATTCGCTGATTGGCGCGGTGGAACGCACCGGGCGCCCCAACGGCACGGTGACGATCCGCACGCCAGTCGGCGGGGTGATCCAGGCGCTCGATGTCCGCGCCGGGATGACCGTTGCGGCTGGGCAAAGCCTCGCGCAGGTAAGCGGGATCGGCACGGTGTGGCTTAATGCGGCGGTCCCTGAAACACAGGCCGGCATGGTTCGCGTTGGTCAGGCCGCGAGCATGACGCTTGCCGCGTTCCCCGGGGAAACCTTTATCGGACGCGTCATCGCGATCCTGCCGGCCGCCCAGACCGAAAGCCGGACCCTGACCGCTCGCATCGAACTGGCCAATCGCGGCGGCAGGCTGCGTCCGGGCATGTTTGCTGCGGTGGCGTTTGCCGGAGACGGCGGGCCAGCGCTTCTCATCCCTAGCGAGGCGGTCATCCGCACCGGGGCCCGGACGCTGGTGATGCTGGCCTTGCCGGATGGTCGCTACCGTCCGGCCGAGGTGCGGATCGGGCGTGACAGCAACGGCAAGGCCGAAGTGCTGGCGGGGCTTGCCGCCGGCGAGAAAGTCGTGGCCTCGGGCCAGTTCCTGCTCGATTCCGAAGCCAGCCTGTCGGGGGTCGAAGCGCGCCCCCTCGGAGGCGGTCGATGATCGCCGCGATCATTCGCGCATCGGTCAGGGCGCGCAATCTCGTGCTTGGTGCGGCGCTGGTGCTGACCATGCTTGGCATCGCCGCGGTTCGCACGACGCCGGTCGATGCTTTGCCCGACCTGTCCGACGTGCAGGTCATCATCCGCACCAGCTGGCCGGGCCAGGCGCCGCAGATCGTCGAGAACCAGGTCACAACCCCGGTCGCCTCGATGATGCTGTCGGTCCCCGGTGCGCGCGTGGTGCGTGGCTATTCGTTCACCGGAGACAGCTTCGTCTATGTTCTGTTCGACGACAGCACGGACCTCTACTGGGCACGCAGCCGCGTTCTTGAATATCTCAGCCAGGTGCAGAGCCGCCTGCCGGAAGGGGCCAGGCCCTCGCTCGGTCCCGACGCGACAGGGGTTGGCTGGGTCTACGAATATGCGCTGGTTGACCGGACCAGACGGCATGACCTGTCGCAGCTGCGCTCGTTGCAGGACTGGTTCCTGCGTTATGAGCTGAAGACCGTTCCCGGTGTGGCCGAGGTCGCCAGCATTGGCGGGATGGTCAAGGAATACCAGATCCTCGTCGATCCGGCGAAGCTTGCCGCCTATGGCGTCACCGGCGACGAGGTGGCCGAAGCGATCCGCCGCGCGAACCAGGAAGTCGGCGGTTCGAGCGTGGAGATGGCCGGGGCCGAATATACCGTGCGGGCAAGTGGCTACCTGAAGTCGCTTGATGACTTTCGCTCCGTTCCGATCCGCACCACTGCGGGAGGCGTGCCGGTCATGGTCGGCGATGTGGCAACGATCCAGCTTGGTCCGGAGATGCGGCGCGGCATTGCGGAACTGAACGGGCAAGGCGAGGTCGCAGGCGGTGTCATCGTCATGCGGCAGGGCCAGAATGCCCGGGACGTCATTGCCGGTGTGCGCGGGAAGCTGGAGGAGCTGAAGAACAGCCTTCCACCCGGGGTCGAGGTGGTTACCACCTATGATCGCTCGGGGTTAATCGATCGCGCGGTCGAGAACCTCACCGGCAAGCTGTTCGAAGAGTTCCTGATCGTTGCGGCCGTCTGCGCGCTGTTCCTGTGGCACGCGCGCTCGGCGCTCGTTGCGATCCTCACACTGCCGCTCGGAATCCTCATCGCGTTCATCGCGATGCGGCTGCAGGGCCTAAACGCCAATATCCTCTCGCTGGGCGGGATCGCCATTGCCATCGGGGCCATGGTCGACGCGGCCGTGGTCATGATCGAGAATGCGCACAAGCATCTCGAACGCTGGCGGCATGACCATGCGGATGCGGAGGCCGACCCAGCCACGCGCTGGGCCCTGGTGACGGCCGCCGCCGCCGAAGTCGGACCGGCGCTGTTTCTCAGCCTGCTGATCATCACGTTCTCGTTCCTGCCCATCTTCACGCTTCAGGGACAGGAAGGCCGGCTGTTTTCGCCGCTTGCCTTCACCAAGACTTATGCGATGGCGGCAGCAGCGCTGCTTTCGATCACGCTGATCCCGGTGCTGATGGGGCTGCTGATCAAGGGAAGGATTCCGAGCGAGGAGGCCAATCCGCTCAACCGGACGCTGACACGGCTATATCGTCCGATCATCGACCGAGTGCTCGAACGTCCGAAACAGACGCTGTTCATCGCTTTGCTGGTCTTTGCCACCAGCCTTTGGCCGCTTTCGCGGATCGGCGGGGAGTTCCTGCCGCAGATGAACGAGGGCGACCTGCTTTACATGCCATCGGCCCTGCCGGGTCTGTCCGCGGCGCAGGCGGGGCACTTGCTCCAGCAGACCGACCGGCTGATCAAGACGGTGCCCGAGGTGGAAAGCGTGTTCGGTAAAGCCGGGCGGGCAGACAGTGCGACCGACCCTGCACCATTTGAGATGTTCGAGACCACCATCCGCTTCAAGCCCCGCGACCAGTGGCGGCCCGGCATGACACCGGCCAAGCTGATCGAGGAACTCGACGCGCGGGTAAAGGTGCCCGGTCTTGCCAACTTCTGGATCCCGCCGATCCGCAACCGGATCGACATGTTGGCGACAGGCGTGAAAAGTCCCATCGGTATCAAGGTTGCCGGTTCGAACCTATCCGATATCGACCGGACCGCGCAGACCATCGAGGGCGTGGTGAAAACGGTGCCCGGCGTGACCTCCGCGCTGGCCGAGCGGTTGACCGGTGGCCGTTACATCGACGTCGATGTGAACCGTGCGGTCGCCGCGCGCTATGGCCTCAATGTGGCCGATGTGCAGGCAGTGGTTTCTGGTGCCATCGGCGGCGAGCGCATCGGCGAAACGGTAGAGGGCCTCGGCCGCTATCCGATCAGCGTGCGCTATCCCCGCGAATTGCGCGACAGCACGGACAAGCTCGTAAACCTGCCGGTGCTGACGCCCTCGCGTCAGCAAATAACGCTGGGCACCGTCGCCTCGATCCGCGTCAGCGATGGGCCGCCCATGCTTCGCAGCGAGAACGGCCGTCCAGTCACCTGGATCTACGTCGATGGGCGCGACAGCGACATGGCCTCGCTGGTCGAATCCATCAACCAGGCCATAACCGCCAGGGTGCAACTGCCGCCGGGTGTGAGCATATCCTACACCGGGCAGTACGAATTTCTGGTCCGGGCGAAGGAGCGGATGAAGCTGGTTATCCCAGTGACCCTCGCGATCATCTTTGCGCTGCTATACCTGACTTTCCGGCGATGGGACGAGGCACTGCTGATCATGGGCACGCTGCCGTTCGCACTCACCGGTGGATTGTGGCTGCTTTACTGGCTCGGCTACGATCAATCGGTTGCAACCGCGGTTGGCTTCATCGCGGTCGCAGGCGTCGCAGCCGAGTTTGGCGTGGTCATGCTTATCTATCTCAAGCACGCGCTGGATGAACGCACCGATGGTGATGTCGCTGCTGCCGTCCGCGAAGGTGCGCTGCTGCGCGTGCGGCCCAAGGCGATGACCGTCGCGGTGATCCTCGCGGGCCTGCTCCCGGTTCTCGTCGGCAGCGGGGCGGGATCGGAAGTCATGAGCCGGATTGCCGCTCCCATGGTGGGCGGCATGCTTACCGCGCCCTTGCTGTCCATGCTCGTCATTCCGGCGGCGTACCTCCTGTTGCGCCGCCGAACTCATCCAACCAATCACCCCCAAGGAGAATTGAAATGATCAGAACCATGACCGTTGCCGCGGGCCTCGCGCTCGCTGCCGCACTTGCCGGTTGCCAGAAGCAGGCCGAAGCCCCGGCCCCGGCACCAAGCGGTTCGATGATGTCGGGCAGCATGGGCACCATGCCAATGGCCGGAGCGATGAAGCGCGGTCAGGCTACTGGCACCGTGACCGCGATCGATGCCGCCAAGGGCAGGATCACGCTCGACCACGGTCCGATGATGGGTCTGAACTGGCCAGCCATGAAGATGGGCTTCACGGCAAAGCCGGAGCAACTGGCCGGCCTGAAGATCGGGGACAAGGTGGACTTCGAGATCGACTGGGATGGCAAGGCCGGAATGATCACGAAAGTTCGCAAGGTCAACTGAAGCAGCGCGACCGGTGATGGATTCACGCCCCTTGCCGGTCGTGACTGAATTTTTGGGTGCTATTTGTCCTTATTGGGAAATATTGTCACATATTAATATTATAAATTATAATCCACCCATATATTCTAAAGTACATACGTGATTAAGTGCAATTTATTGATATCTCGCACCATGCACCACTGGGGGGGAAATTCAGGTCAACTGCGGCCAGCCCAGGCTGGGCCGAAAGCAACTTGTGGCCCAGACCTTGCTTTTTTGGGGGTTTCACACAAGGCCCCAGTCGCTCTTCCCACAGGACAGTCAGGCATTTACCGTCCGGACGGAGAAACCATCGTAGTGACACTCGCCCTTCCGGCACCGACAACGCCCCGTACCGCATCGCATTCGTACAGAGCTCGTGAATGGCCATGATCAATGGAATACAGCTGTCAGTTGGGACCTCAATGGGCTCCCCCGCGAGGTAGATCTGTCCTTCCGAACAAAATGGCGCGATTGCCTTTTGGAACATCGTCGGCAGTTTACGGTCGGAACTTGAGCCAATTTGCAATAAATCGCTTGCCCTCCCCAACGCATTCAAGCGTTCTGAGAAAACCGAATAAAAATCTAGTGGTGAATCTTCGTTTATTCCGCGCACAGAAAGCGCCTGAATCACGGCTAAAACACCTTGGACACGGGCCTTTAGCTCCTCGTTGTATTGCTCCTGCTTTCTAGAGTATTCATCGGCACGGCGGATGGCGACTTTCAATCGATCTCCAATGACAATGATGCTTGCCGAGGTTAGAGCGAAAACCGTAAATAAGGAAAAATGCGCTTGGTCCGGGTGCTTGAACCAAGGCTCGCCAACAAAAAGCCACTGGGTAACCGCAGCCGATCCGAACGCCACTAGGGATGCCAAAAAGAGATCTAGCAGCAAGGAAGCGACGAGAATCGCCGGGAAGCATGTCGCAAAGTGCATCCCCAGCCTTCCACCATCGATTGTCCACCGGAAAAGGGGGGGCAGCAAGATCAGGCCAGTCGCATAAAGCACCTGAAGCCAACGACTTCGGGGATTGGATACCGCGTTGCTAACTAATTTTGCCAAAGCCATACCCTAAGCCCCCTGGCTTCACCGCCGCATGAATCTCGCAAATCTTACTTGGGCCTAATGCGACTGAGGCGGGAGCACGAGTCCGATCCCCCCGCTGCCTTCAGGCGAGCCGTCAACAGGTAATCTTCGGTGGGCATTATGCGATCTGCCTCTGCAATCAATGCGAATATGGCGCGCCGACAGCCATCGCTCGACCCGGCAGATTTGTTTAGTATCTGTTGATACGATCGTACAGTTTCCGGTAGTGTTGTATTCTAGTAACTCGAAGGCCGGCCAATCCGGAGCGATCGACCGCTCGCTCCCAGCCAATATACTCTTCAAGCGTTAGGCGATATCGCGTGCACGCCTCATCGATCGTCAGAAGCCCGCCCTTTACTGCAGCCACGACTTCAGCCTTGCGCCGGATAACCCAGCGCCGGGTGTCGATTGGGGGAAGAGACGCGAGCGTCAAAGGCTCTCCTACCGGACCGATCACCGATTCTGGGCGAATTTTCTGGTTCTCAAGCATGTCAACATTTTATATGCCAAAAGTTAATTGTTTACATACTAATGTAATGGGATTGCGTCCCCCAGCACCCCATGGCGGCCCGTCCGAAATTCCGTGTCAGGCCGGTGCATGCGACATCGCCCAATCTACGCGGTACGCTACCCATCCCCAGAGCACTCAGCGTCCGCGGCGCATAGAAGATGGGCCGCGAAAGCACCGCCTGCCCCTTCCACGCTGTCCGACGCCCGTGACCGCCTTCCGCCTGTGCAAGGCGGAAGATATGACCTCGCCCGAAGATGACCAATCACCAAAGGTCTTCCTTGATCGCAAGCCACCTTCCGGACATGGAAGAAGCAAGGCGTACTAAGCTGATGGAATTCACGCGATGTGGCTAACTAAAAGCCCGCGCCGATCATTAAGCCGAGGGTCGTGTCCGCCGCTCCTCGACTCAATCCTGCTTCTCCTTGAATGCCCACGCGCAACTTGGGCCTCAGAGTTACACCAAGGCCCACTGCAACGCTCTGACTGTCGGTCAGTGCTCGCGTTGCCGATTGCTCGTAGGAATAGGACAAAATCCCATCTACCCCATGTCCCAATCCAACACGCGCACCAGCGCTGCCTGACAGAACGTTATGCACCGCGACATCATCAGGCTTGCCAATAATTTTATAGCCGACGCTGGCAAACGGTGCGACTCTGCCACCGATTGCGCGCGACACCTGGGCATTCACGAAATAGTCGGCCTTGCCGGTACCAAGTCCCTTGGAGCGAGAAGCAGTCGGGATTTTCAGCCCTGCCCCCAGCGATGCAGCGAAACCCGCTATGGGTAGACCGTAGGCCATCTGCACATTTGCATCGCCTAGCCCCTCCCGTTTGGTCCGTCGCGTATCGGTACGGCCGCTGGCCAGAAGCGGAGTGCCGAAAAGCCCGCCTTGGCTTAACACAACGTCGACAGGTGCGGTCGTTTGTACATACGGCACGGCAACGCCGAACCGTACCCGCCCTTTTCGTACCGAAACCCCGACCGTTGTCGCAACTGTCTCGACCTTCGCTCCAGTACCATAGTCGCCCCGTCGGTATTCCGCTCCACCGAACACTTCACCTGATCCATCGGGGGATGCAGAAGGGCGTGGACGAAGCACCAGTTCCTGCGCAGCCGCAACGGTTGGTGGGAGTACTATGGCAATGAGAAGCAACGGAAGTTTGGAAATACTGCGCATGGAATGGCTCCCGTCAGCCTTGGCGATCGGAGCCGGCTGTCCCATGAAGAACGAATTAGGGAGCTCGCTTAATCCATGGAGCCACGCGCGCCGGATGCGCCCTTGCCATATGCTTGGCACTCGGGGGAGTGGCACCATGCTTCTTGCCGCAAACCGCAAGGGCTCCGCGCGTTCCCTGCTGGCTTCTACTTTATGCTACCGCGTCGGCGTGTGATACCGATGCACAGTTCAGCGAAACTCGGTCCCCTGCGACGGTACGGCCATCTTCTGCGCAAGAGCATTGCCAATGGCGAGGTCAATTCTGGCTGGCCAACACGGCGAGCTGAGTTTTACGCGCCCCCCTAGCCTTTAGCCTGCGGACGCCCTAATGGGCCGGCACGCCATCCGGAGCAATCCAGGTGGCAAATGATCGCGTCGGTGCCCGAAAGGGCTTAAACGGGAACGCGGTGAGGATCGGCATCGCGCCGATCCGAAGCCGAGGCTGTCCCTGCAACTGTAAGCGGCGAGCGCGATGCAACCGCTTCCCCCCCAACGCAGGGGAAGCAGCCACTGGGCCGGACGCAGAATCATGCGAGGCCTGGGAAGGCTTGCATCAAGCATTGACCCGCGAGCCAGGAGACCTGCCGGCGTCTGGTCGCTCTTGCCATGGCCCAGGGGTTGGCCGAGGCACGGTGAACTCCGTCTGAGCGACGCCTAGCCGCCGACACGCGTCGGGCGACAGTGATGTCGCGCGCGCGTCCGGCCCTGTCGCAAGATGCCGGAGTACCCCCGTATCGTGATCAAGACCATTCTTCCTGCCAGCGTGCTGGCACTTTCCCTGACCCCACAGCCCTGCCATGCCGACGCGGCCGACGACGGGGCCGCAACGGCCGACATCGTCGTGTTCGGGCGGGGAGAAACCAAGATCGGCACGGCCCACGCCGCCAGCGAAGGCAGCGTCGGTGGAGCCGACCTGCTGGTGCGCCCATTGCTGAGGGTGGCCGAACTTCTGGAGGCCGTGCCGGGCATGGTCGCAGCGCAGCATTCAGGCAGCGGCAAGGCCAACCAGTACTTCCTGCGCGGCTTCAACCTCGACCACGGATCGGACTTTACCACCTACATCGACGGCGTGCAGATGAACTTTCGCACGCATGGGCATGGGCAAGGCTATCTCGACCTCAACGGCCTGATCCCGGAAGTGGTGGCCCGCGAGGACTTCCGCAAAGGCCCCTATCGCGCCGACGGCGGCGACCTGGCTCTGGCCGGTGCCGCGTACATGGCCACGGTCGATGGGTATGATCGCCCCTGGGCCTCGCTTGAAGGCGGCTCGTATGGCTGGCGACGCTTGGCAGCGGGCGGAACCGTCCACAATCTGGCCGGGGGCGACCTCACGCTCGTGGGACAGGCCAAGCTCTATGACGGCCCGTGGCAGGAGCCCGAGCGGCTGCGGCACTATGCCGGGTTCGCCAAGTACCGAGCACCGACAGGCAGGGAAACGCTCGAAGCATCGCTGCACGCCTACCGCGCCACTTGGCGACCGACAGAGCAGATCCCCGAACGGATCATCGGAACGTCGCTCTGCCCCGACGTCTTCTGCTCGCCCGATCCATCCGCGCGGGGCCAGACCACGCGCCTGATCGGCAACATGGCGGTGAAGCAGCCGACATGGCACGCCAACGCCTATGCCCAGTTCTACGACTGGTCGATGTTCTCCAACCCGACTTACGCCGATCCCGACGGGACCAGCGCGCAGATCGCACAATTTGACCGACGCTGGGTCCTGGGGCTGACCGCGCAGAAAAACTGGGCCGTCGGGCCTGCGCTGGCGCTTTCGACCGGCATCGAGAGCCGGTACGATGCAATCGGCAATATCGGCGTGAACCGGACGGCCCAACGGCGCTTCCTCGCCTCGCTCGGCCATTACCAGGTCAAGGAACTATCGACCGCGCTCTATGGCGAGGCGACGTGGGCGCCCCTTACCGGACTGCGGCTGACGGGCGGACTGCGGGGGGACTACTACCGCTACGTGGTCAGGGCGCGCGATGCCGCCGCCGCGGCGTTGGGCCAGGGGGATGGCTCGGCCTTCCTCGCCTCGCCCAAGGCGTCGGTGTCCTGGGCCG
Source organism: Novosphingobium sp. KCTC 2891 (assembly GCF_025938155.1). Lineage (GTDB taxonomy): Bacteria > Pseudomonadota > Alphaproteobacteria > Sphingomonadales > Sphingomonadaceae > Novosphingobium. Next base: position 45,597 of record NZ_JAPCZG010000011.1, read on the forward strand.
CGACACCGCAAATCGAATTCTACGGCAATTGGGGCCGTGGCTTCCATTCCAATGACATGCGCGGCGCCGTCAACGCGGCCACGCCGGTGCCGGCGCTGGTTCGCGGAGCGGGCCACGAACTGGGCGCGCGGACGCAGTTTTCCGGCGTAACGCTGACGCTGACGCGCTGGTGGCTGAACGTCGACAGCGAATTGCGCTTCGTCGGCGATTCCAATTCGGTGGAACCGTCAGGCGCGAGCCGCCGGAACGGATACGAGGCGACGGCCTTCTGGCGGGCGCTGCCATGGCTCGTGCTGGATGGGAACTACACCGTCAGCCATGCCCGCTACGACAATGGCGATCACATCCCCAACGCCTTCGAAAGCGCCGCTTCGGCGGGTGCGGCCTTGATCCTGAACCGCTGGAAAGCCAGCGTGCGGGTGCGTCACCTTGGCCCGTCGCCGCTGATCGAGGACAACAGCATCCGCGATCGCGGCAGCACCGTGGTCAACGCCCGCGCCGCGTGGTCCGACAAGCGGATCGAGCTTTACGGCGAGATCCTCAACCTGCTTGCCAGCAAGGACAAGGACATCGCGTATTACTACGAGTCCTATATCCCCGCCTTCGATACCGATGGTCCTGTTTCCGGCCGATTGAGCCGCGTGGTGGAGCCGCGAACCCTGCGCTTTGGCGCAAAGGTCAACTTCTGATGACGGCGCTTCATGATGCGCATGACAGCGCGCCCATGCCTGCCCTGCCCCTTCGTCGCAGGATCGGCTGGCTGTTCGCCGCGCTCATCGGCGCCAACCTGCTGGCCTGGGCCTGGGCGCTGAGCCTGTTTCATGCCCAGCCGCTGATGCTGGGCACAGCGCTGCTCGCCTGGGGGCTGGGCTTGCGCCATGCGGTGGACGCAGACCACATCGCGGCCATCGACAACGTGACACGCAAGCTGATGCAGGAAGGCCAGCGCCCGATCTCGGTCGGCTGCTGGTTCGCCATCGGGCATTCGACGATCATCGCGCTGGCATCGACCACGATCGCACTGACGGCGAGCGCGCTTGTACGGTTCGACGCCTTTCGCCAGATCGGGGCGCTGATCGCCACGGCAGCTTCGGCCCTGTTCCTGTTCACCATCGCGGCGATGAACCTGGTGATCCTGCGGTCGGTCTGGCGGACGTTCCGGCACGTGCGCGCGGGCGGTGCCTATGTCGAGGAAGACCTCGACATCCTGACCGGATCGCGGGGGCCGCTGTCGCGCATCTTCGGCAAGCTGTTCCGGCTGGTCTCAAGGCCGTGGCACATGGCGCCGCTGGGATTCCTGTTCGGCCTGGGCTTCGACACCGCGACCGAAGTCGCCATCCTTGGCATGTCGGCAAGCCAGGCCGCCAATGGCCTTTCGATCGCAACCGTGCTGGTGCTGCCGGCCCTGTTCGCTGCCGGAATGGCGCTGATCGACACCGTGGATGGCGTGGTGATGCTCGGGGCTTACGAATGGGCCTTCGTGAAGCCAATCCGCAAGCTGTACTACAACATCACGATCACCCTGATTTCCGCGGTGGTCGCCATCGTCATCGGCGGAATCGAGACGATCGCGCTGATCGGCAGCCGGTTTGCACTGACCGGCTGGCCATGGACCTTCGCCGCCGATCTGGGGGCGCATTTCAACAGCCTGGGCTTTGCCATCATCGCCTTGTTCGTGGCCTGCTGGGTGGCGAGTTTCGCCATCTATCGCTGGAAGCGGCTGGACGAAATCGAGGTTTCGACAAAGGCTTAGCCAAGAGGCGATTGCATCGGTGGCGATCTCCCGCTAGGTCGCCGCGCGAAGGTCTGGCTTCGGCCCGTCTTTCACATGATCGCGCCGGTGCCCGGGAACGGGCTTAATCGGGAATGCGGTGCGGGAAGCATGTCTTCCCAAATCCGCGGCTGTCCCTGCAACTGTAAGCGGATAGCGCGATGCACTGGCCCCTTCGAGGGGCAGCCACTGGGCGGCGCATGCGCCGTGTTGGGAAGGCGTGCATCAAGCTGTGACCCGCGAGCCAGGAGACCTGCCGGCGCACCGGTCGCTCTTGCCTTGGTCCAGGGGATGGTCATGGCACGGTATCTCTCCGTCTGAGCGACGAAGCTGTGTGGCTGGGGCTGCACGGGTCGCGTGGTTACGGGCGCAACGTCGCGCCCGCCCGTCGTCGCGCGCCGACCGGACTTGTCCGGCAAGCCCCGCCCGGTCTCGCTCTGGCGCGCGGGAGAGTTGCACGTGTCCGACCTTTCGAAGGTGCCCGTCACCATCGTCACCGGCTTTCTTGGCGCGGGGAAGACCACGCTGATCAGCCACCTGATCCGCAATGCCGGTGGCCGCCGGCTGGCGGTCGTGGTCAACGAGTTCGGCACACTGGGCGTGGACGGCGACATCCTGCAATCCTGCGCCATTCCCGATTGCCCGGCGGAAAACATCGTGGAACTGGCCAATGGCTGCATCTGCTGCACCGTGGCCGACGACTTCATCCCCACGGTGGAAAAGCTGCTCGCGCTCGACCCTCGGCCCGACCACATCCTGATCGAGACCTCGGGCCTTGCCCTGCCCAAGCCGCTGCTGAAAGCGTTCGACTGGCCCGCGATCCGCAGCCGGATCACGGTGGACGGGGTGCTGGCGCTGGCGGATGCCGAAGCCGTTGCGGCCGGGCGCTTCGCCCCCGACGTGGCGGCGCTCGACGCGCAGCGCGCCGCCGATCCCGGCATCGACCACGAAACGCCCTTGTCCGAAGTGTTCGAGGACCAGCTGGCCTGCGCCGACATGGTGCTGCTGACCAAGGTCGACCTTGCCGGAGCCGATGGCGTGGCCGCTGCGCGGGCGGTGATCGCGGCGGAATCCCCTCGCCCCGTGCCGGTGATCGAACTCGTCGATGGCGCGGTCGATCCGCGCGTGATCCTGGGACTCGACGCCGCGGCCGAGGACGACATCGCGGCGCGTCCTTCGCACCATGACGGCGAAGACGATCACGAGCACGACGATTTCGACAGCACCGTGGTGACGCTGGGCGAAATTGCCGATCCCTCCGCACTTGTCGCACGGATCGAGACACTGGCGCGCGAGCACCGGATCCTGCGCGTCAAGGGCTATGCCGCCGTGACCGGCAAGCCGATGCGACTGCTGGTGCAGGCGGTGGGATCGCGCGTGCGCCATCACTACGACCGACCATGGCGCGCAGGGGAAACCCGCCATACCACGCTGGTCGCCATTGCCGAGCGCGAGCACGTGGATGCGCCTGCGATCAAGGCGGTTCTCGCCGGCTGAGCCAGCGCAATGCACGTCATCTTCCGCGAAACGCACGGGATGGAGGAAACCGCCGTCCCGCAGGATCTGGGGCAGACGCCTGCGGATCTCGTGGTGCTGTCTTTTTCCGACAGCGACCTTGGCGCGTTCGCGGGCGGCTGGCATCAGGCGAGACTGGCGAACCCGGCGTTTCCGTCGCTGCGCCTCGCCAATCTGGCGGCGCTGATGCACCCGCTTTCCGTCGATACGTATATCGAACGCACGCTGGGCGGGGCGCGGGCGATCCTGATCCGGCTGATCGGCGGCACGCCCTATTGGAGCTATGGGCTGCAACAGGTGGCGTTGCTGGCGCGCTCGCGCGGGATCGCGCTGGCGGTGTTGTCCGGCGATGGGCGGCCGGATCACAGGCTGGACGAAGCCTCCACGGTTCCGCCCGCGGTGCTGCGCACGCTGGGCCAGCTTTGCGATTCTGGTGGAGCGGATGCGGCGCGCGCGGCGCTGGGCGAGCTGGCACGCGCAGCCCGGCTTGTCACGGCCACAGAAATCCCGAGCACGGCGCTGCCCATGGCCGGTGGCTGGCACCCGCTCCATGGCCTGTGCGATCCGCTGGCGCTGATCCCCGACGCAACACGCCCGCTGGTGCTGATCGTGTTCTACAGGTCCTATCTTGCGGCCCACGATCTCGACCCGTTCGAGGCTCTGCATCGGGCGTTCGAGGCGGCGGGCTTTGCCACGCTGTCGCTCTACGTCACGTCGCTGAAGGAGCCGCAATCGCGCGCGCAAGTCGATCGCTGGGTGCGGCAGCTGGCCCCCGCTGCGATCGTCAATGCGACCGCCTTTTCCGCGCGGGATGATCAGGGCCACAGCCCGCTGGATGGCGCTGGCGTGCCCGTGTTCCAATTGGCGCTGGCCACCGGAGCGCGTGAAGCGTGGACGAATGCCGCGCGCGGGCTGTCGCCCGCGGATCTGGCGATGCACGTGGTTCTGCCTGAAATCGATGGTCGCGTGTTCGCGGGCGTGGCCAGCTTCAAGCAAGCCGATGTGGCAGACCCCGCGCTGGAGTTTGCCCAGAACCGGCACCGCGCCGACCCGGATCGCATCGCGGCCATCGCGGCGCGCGTGGCGGGCGCAATCGCGTTGGCAAGGAAGCCCGCCCGCGAACGCCGTGTAGCGCTGGTCCTGTCGACCTATCCGGGCAAGGCGCACCAGATGGCGCACGCCGTGGGGCTGGATGCGCTCGCCTCGGCCGAGGCGATCCTCCATGATCTGGCCGATGCGGGCTATGCGACGGGCGCCGTTCCCGATCTGGCGACCGCGCTGGGGCAGGAGACCCTTCACTGGCCACTGGCCGCGTATCGGGCGGCGTTGACCACCCTGCCCGCGCCCTTGCGCGCCGCGCTGGCCGAGACCTGGGGCGATCCGGAGAGCGACCCTGCCGTGGTGGATGGCGCGTTCCGGTTTGCCGCCGTGACGACGGGCCAGGCGCTGGTCGCGCTGCAACCCGAACGCGGCAATCTGGCCGACCGGGACGAGGCCTATCACGATACGACACGATGCCCTCGCCATGCCTATGTAGCCTTCTACCTCTGGCTGCGCGCACTGGGAATCGATGCGCTGGTGCACGTCGGCGCGCACGGCACGCTGGAATGGCTGCCGGGCAAATCGGTGGCGCTGTCGGAAGCCTGCTGGCCCGAAGCGCTGGTTGGCGCCCTGCCGGTGATCTACCCGTTCATCGTCAACGATCCGGGCGAAGCCGCGCAAGCCAAGCGCCGCATCGGTGCAGTCACGCTGGGCCATGCCCCGCCACCGCTGGCACCAACCCGGCATGGCGCCGGGCTGGAACGGATTGAGACGCTGCTCGACGAGTTTTCCAACGCCGATGGCCTCGATCCTGCCCGCCGCGATCGCCTGCAAGGCGCCATCCGCGCCGAGGCGCAGGCGCTGGGGCTGGAGGCGGAACTGGGTCTTGATGCCGCAACCACGCTGGGCGAAGCGATCACGCGCATCGACCGCTTCGTGTGCGATGTGAAGGAGAGCCAGTTCGGCGACGGCCTGCATGTGTTCGGCCGTGGCGAACAGGGTGCGTCCGAGCGTGCGGGCCTCCTTGCGGCGCTGGCGGGACGGCGCGTGCCTGCCGGACCTTCGGGATCGCCCCATCGCGGGCGCAGCGACGTGCTGCCGACGGGGCGCAACCTTTACACCATCGATCCGCGCGCGGTGCCCTCGCGCGCCGCCCATGCGCAGGGCGTGACGCTGGCCGAGGAACTGCTGCGCCGGCACTTGCAGGATCACGGCGACTACCCCCACGGTCTGGTGGTGGACCTGTGGGGTTCGGCCACGATGCGCACAGCGGGCGAGGAATTCGCCATGGCGCTGCATCTGCTGGGCGCAAAGCCGCTGTGGGATCCGGCGTCCGAGCGCGTGACCGGGATCGAGATCCTGCCCCTTGCCCTGCTCGACCGACCACGCATCGACGTGACGCTGCGCGTGTCGGGGCTGTTTCGCGATGCCTTCCCTGCGTTGCCCATGCTGTTCGGGCAAGCGGTGCGCGCGCTGTGCGAACGGGACGAAGAGCCGGAATGGAACCCTTTTGCCAATACACAGGCAACCCCGCGCGTCTATGGTCCGCAGCCCGGTCGCTATGGCCTGGACATGGGGGCAGCAGCGGAAACCTATACCGACGCGGCACGCCGCGCGGCGGGGGAAGCCTGGCTGGCAGCATCCGGCCACGCACTCGACACCGCCGATGCGCAGGCGGACAGCCGGGGCCTGCGTGAACGGGTGGCCGGAGCCGATGCCTTTGTGCATTTGCAGGATCTTGCCGAAACAGACCTGTTGCTGGCGGCGGACTATGCCGCGCACGAGGCTGGCTTTGCCGCTGCGCAGGCCGTCACCGGCGGCAATGCGGCGCTCTATCACCTCGACAGCCGCAACCCCGAACGCCCGGTCGCGCGCGCGCTGACCGAGGAAATCGCGCGCGTGGTGCGCGCCCGCGCCGCGCATCCGGGATGGATCGCCGGGATGATGCGCCACGGCTTTCGCGGAGGCGCGGAACTGGCCGCAACGCTGGATCATCTGGGCGCAATTGCGCATCTTTCCGGCAGCGTGCCGCCACAACTGTTCGACCTCTATCACGAGGCTACGCTGGGGCAGAGCGAGGTGCGCGCCTTTCTGGAACGGGAAAACCCGCAGGCGCTGGCAGCAATGGAAGCGCGCTTTGCCGCACTCCATGCCGCAGGACTTTGGCCTACACGGCGAAATTCGATCCTCGCCACCCTGCCCCTGTCGTCCGCGCCGGAAACCGAGGCGTGAGCGGCTTCGAGATCAAGGGCTGGTGCCCCGATGCGTGGCGACCGATGGAAACGGGCGACGGCCTGCTGGTGCGGATCAAGCCACGTCTCGCGCGCCTGACCCGTGGACAAGCACGCGCCCTGTGCGCGCTGGCCGACCGCTTCGGCAACGGCATCATCGACGTCACGCGTCGCGCCAATCTCCAGGTCCGCGGCGTCCACGAAACCGGCTGGCGCGATCTGGTGCGTGAACTGGTCGGGTTGGGGTTGGTGGACGCCGATCGCCGTATCGAAACCCGGAGCAACCTGCTGGTGGCGCCCGATTGGACGCTGGGCGACGACAGCCATCGTATTGCCTGCGACCTGCTGGCGCGGCTGGGCCAGTTGCCCGACCTGCCTGGCAAGGTCGGCTTCGTGGTCGACGCCGGTGCCGCTCCGGCCCTGCTCGACGAACCGGGCGATTTCCGCGTCGAACGCGGTGCCACAGGCGGCTTGATCCTGCGCGCCGCCGGGCGGTCCACGGGCGTTGAACTCGCCGCAGGCAGCGAAGCAGGCATGCTGATCGCGCTCGCACACTGGTTCCACGAGAGCGGCGGCACGCTGGCAGGCCGCATGGCTCGCCACGATGCGCCCTTGCCGGATTGGGCGACGGGAAAAGTGCCGCCCGCACCGCCCGTTTCTCCGATGGTGCCGGGCAGCACGCCGCAAGGCACAGCGCATGGCGCGCCGTTCGGGCAGGTGGAAGCGGCCGTTCTGGCCCGCGCCGTTGCCGATCCTGCCGTCGAGGGCCTGCGGATCACGCCATGGCGCGTGTTGCTGCTCGAAGGGACGCAGAGCGGTGCCATCCCCGGCCTGATCGCCGATGCCGCCGACCCGCTCCTGCGCGCTTATGCCTGCCCCGGTGCCCCGTTCTGCCCTCAGGCGAACGTGGCCACGCGCGAGCTGGCGCGGCGGCTGGCGCCCGCCGTTTCGGGCAACCTGCACGTTTCCGGCTGCGCCAAGGGCTGTGCCTGCCCGCAGCCCGCCGCCGTCGTCCTGACCGGCCGCGATGGCCGGTTCGACCTTGCCCACAACGACCGCGCCGGATCGCCCGCCGCCGTGACCGATCTCGGCCCCGCAGCGGTCCTTGCGCATTTTGGAGTCGCCTGATGCCCCATGCCTATGAAACCTGTGGCGCGGCGATCTATCGCCAGTCCTTCGCCATGATCCGTGCCGAGGCTGATCTGGCGCGCTTTTCCGCCGAGGAAGAACCGGTGGCCGTGCGCATGATCCATGCCGCCGGGATGGTGGACCTCGCCCGGCATATCCGCTTGTCGCCCGGCTTTGCCGATGCCGCCCGCGGCGCGCTGGCGGCAGGCGCACCCATCCTGTGCGATGCCCGGATGGTCTCCGAAGGGGTCACCCGCCCGCGCCTCCCCGCCGATAACGCGGTGCTGTGCACCCTGCACGATCCGCAAGTGCCCGATCTGGCGCGCACCATGGCCAACACCCGCTCGGCCGCCGCGCTGGAACTGTGGCGGCCCCATCTGGCGGGCGCGGTGGTGGCCATCGGCAACGCCCCCACCGCCCTGTTCCACCTGCTGAACATGCTGGAGGATCCGGACTGCCCGCGCCCGGCCGCGATCATCGGCTGTCCTGTCGGGTTCGTGGGCGCGGTGGAATCCAAAGCCGCGTTGTGGGACGCGCAGCCCGTGCCCTGCTGCATCGTGGAGGGGCGCCTCGGCGGCAGCGCCATCACCGTGGCGGCAGTCAACGCCCTTGCGAGCCGCGCGGAATGAGCGCCGCCCTCACCGCAGGCACGATCCACGGCGTCGGCCTTGGTCCCGGCGCGCCCGACCTGCTGAGCGTGCGCGCCGACCGGCTGGTGCGCGGCACCCGCCACATCGCCTATTTCCGCAAGGCGGGCCGCCCCGGACAGGCACGGCGCATTGCCGAGGGCATGTTGCGCGACGATGCCATCGAGATCGCCATGGAATATCCGGTGACGACCGAGATCCCGGTCTCCGACCCGCGCTACAACGCCTGTCTTTCGGCTTTCTATGCCGAGTGCACCGAACGGCTCGCCACGCTGGCCCGCGCGGGCGACGATGTGGTGGTCCTGTGTGAAGGCGATCCGTTCTTCTACGGCTCGTTCATGCATCTACATTCGCGGCTTGCCGGCCTGACGCCGGTCGAGGTCGTGCCCGGCATCACCGGCATGGCGGGCGCATGGAACGCCACGGGACTTCCGATCACCTGGGGCGACGACGTGCTGACGGTGGCCACGGCCACCCTGCCCGAGGAGGAACTGGCCCGCCGCATCCGCGATACCGATGCGCTGGTGGTGATGAAGATCGGCCGCAACCTGCCCAAGCTGCGTCGCGCGGTCAAAGCCGCCGGGCGAGAACAGGCGGCATGGCTGGTAGAATACGCTGCCATGCCTGCGCAACGCGTGACGCCACTGGCAGAAGCGACCGACGTGACGCCCTATTTCTCGATCCTGCTGATCCACGGACAGGGGCGCAGACCGTGAGCGTGCCCGCGCAAGGCGGCTGGCTGGCCGTCGCCGGACTGGGGCCGGGCGATCAGGCTCTAGTCACGCCCGAAGTCAGCGATGCGCTGGCCGCAGCCACCGACGTGATCGGCTATTTCCCCTATGTCGCGCGGATTGCCCCACGCGAAGGGCTGGTGCTGCATCCGTCCGACAATCGCGTGGAACTGGACCGGGCGAAACTGGCGCTGGACCTTGCGGCGCAGGGTCGCAACGTGGTGGTCGTCTCGTCGGGCGATCCCGGCGTCTTCGCCATGGCCGCCGCCGTGTTCGAAGCGTTGGAGGCGGGCACGCCCGCATGGCAGGACATCGACATCCGCGTCCTGCCCGGCATCACCGCGATGCTGGCGGCCAGCGCGCGCGCCGGTGCCCCGCTCGGCCATGATTTCTGCGCGATCAACCTGTCGGACAACCTGAAACCGTGGTCGCTGATCGCAAAGCGCCTGCGGCTGGCGGCCGAAGCCGATTTCGCGATGGCGTTCTACAACCCGCGCTCCAAATCGCGGCCCCAAGGCTTCGCCCGCGCACTGGCGGTGTTGCAGGAAGCCTGCGGCGACGACCGCCCGGTGCTGTTCGCCCGCGCGGTATCGACGGCAGACGAAGTGCTGCGCATCGTGCCGCTCGACAAGGCCCAGCCCGACATGGCCGACATGCGCACGATGGTGATCGTAGGGTCCAGCCAGACGCGGATCATCGAACGCCCCGCAGGCCCCGTGCTCTATACCCCGCGTTCCGCGCCGAAAGCTGTGGCGTGACCCAGCCAGGCGATCACATCTTCCGGCCGATGCACTTCGAGCCGTTCGGGCATGGCCGGACGGTCGATCATCAGCACGGGCAAACCCAGTTCGCGCGCGGCGATCAGCTTTGCCTCCGCGCCCGTGCCGCCAGCGTTCTTGCTGACGACAAGATCGATGCCGTGTTCCTGCAACAGCGCGCGGTCGCCCGCCACGGTGAACGGCCCGCGATCGACGACGAGGCCATGATCGGGCAGCCCGGGCGGCATGGCGGGCGCATCGACGAAGCGCAGCAGGTAGTGGTGCTGCGGCTGCGCGGCGAAAGCGTCCACATGCATCCGTCCCAGGGCCAGCAGAACGCGGCGGGTCGGCCCCGCCAGCGCGGCGACGGCGGCAGCGATGTCGGCCACGTGATGCCACTGATCGCCGCCGACCGGCTGCCAGGCGGGCCGGGTCAGCGCGATGTGCGGAACGCCCGCCTCTCGTGCGGCCGCCACGGCATTCGCGCTCATCGTCGCGGCGAAGGGATGGGTGGCGTCCACCAGGTGCGTGACACCCGTTTCGCGCAAAAGCTCCGCCAGACCTGCCGCGCCGCCGAAACCGCCGATGCGCACCGGCACGGGCTGGGGGCGCGGGTTTTCGGTGCGACCGGCATAGCTCAGCCTGGCCGTGATGCCGCGCCCTGCAAGCAGGCGCGCCAGCGCGCTGGCTTCGGTGGTGCCGCCCAGCACAAGGACGTTTGGCATGGCTGATCGGGATCCCGCTGGCTGGTTGACGATCATCGGCGTCGGCGAAGATGGTTTCGATGGCCTGTCCGCCGCCAGCCGCGCGGCGCTGGCCGGTGCCGAACTGGTGATGGGGCCGCCGCGCCACCTGTCGTTGCTGCCAGCGCTTACCTGCCCGGCCATCGCATGGCCAGTGCCTTTCGCCGATGGCGTGGCGCGCCTGCTGGAGCATCGCGGGCGCCGCGTGGTCATGCTGGCGTCAGGAGATCCCTTCTGGTTCGGCGCCGGAAAAAGCGTGACGCGCCATCTCGATCGCGATGAATGGATCGCGCACCCGGCCCCGTCGACGTTCTCGTTGGCCGCAAGCCAGTTGGGATGGGCCGTGCAGGATACGGTCTGCCTCGGCCTGCACGCCGCGCCGCTGCAACGCCTGCGCCCGCATCTGGCACCGGGTCGGCGGATCATCGTCCTGCTGCGTGATGGCCATGCGGTGCATGTACTGGCGGCCTATTGCGCCAGCCTTGGCTTCGGGGCGTCCACGCTTCACGTCATGGAGGCGCTGGGCGGTCCTCGGGCACGGGTGCGCCACGTGGTGGCCGACCAGGTGGTGCTCGGCGAGATTGCCCATCCTGTCGCCGTCGGTATCGCTACGGCGGGCGAAGGCCACGCGGTGCCCACGACCTCCGGCCTGCCCGACGATCTGTTCGCGTCCGATGGCCAGATTACCAAGCGGCCGGTGCGTGCGCTGACCTTGTCGGCGCTGGCGCCGCGCGCGGGCGAAACGCTGTGGGACATCGGCGCAGGCTCCGGCTCGATCGGGATCGAATGGCTGCTGTCGCACCCCGCCAACCATGCCATCGCGCTGGAAGCCGATCCGGTGCGGGCTGCCCGCGCGCGGGCCAATGCCGCCGCGCTGGGCGCTGACCATCTGTGCGTGATCGAAGGCCGCGCTCCCACCGACCTGCCCGATGGCCCGGCGCCTGATGCGGTGTTTATCGGCGGCGGGCTGTCCTACGCCCTGCTGGAAGCCCTGTGGCACCGCCTTCCCGCCGGAACCCGGCTGGTTGCCAACGCGGTCACGCTGGAATCGGAAGCCGTGCTGGCACACTGGCATGGCGCGAAAGGCGGCGCGCTGCTGCGCGTCGAACTGGCCGATGCCGCCCCCATTGGCAACCGTCACGGCTGGAAGGCCCGCTATCCGGTGGTGCAGTGGAGCATCACGCTATGATCGTCGCCGGCTTCGGGTTCCGCGCCAGCGCCAGCCTTGAATCGCTACGCGCGGCGCTGGCGCTGGCGCAACAGGGCGCGCCCACGGTCACGCGCCTCGCCACCGCGCAGGCCAAGGCCGCAACGCTCGCCCCGCTGGCACAGGCGCTGGGCCTGCCGCTGGCCGAAGTGACCGCCGACGCGCTGGCCGCCCGCCGTACGCACACCGAATCCGCCGCCAGCCGCAAGGCACACGGCACTGGCAGCGTGGCGGAATCCGCCGCGCTCGCCGCCGCAGGGTCGGGGGCACGACTGTTGCGCCGCCGGCAGATTTCCCCCGATCGCATGGCCACTTGCGCCATTGCCCAAGGAATACCTGAATGACCGTCCATTTCATTGGCGCCGGCCCTGGCGCGCCCGATCTGCTGACCCTGCGCGGGCGCGACCTGATCGCAGCGAGCCTCGTCTGCCTTTATGCCGGATCGCTGATTCCGGCCGCCATGCTGGCCCATTGCCCGCCGAACGCGCGCATCGTGAACACCGCGCCCATGGCACTGGACGATATCGTGGCCGAGATCGCCGCGGCCCATGCCGCCGGGCATGACGTCGCGCGGCTGCATTCGGGCGACCTGTCGGTCTGGTCGGCGATGGGCGAACAGTTGCGCCGGCTGCGCGCGCTGGACATTCCCTTCACCGTCACGCCCGGCGTCCCCGCCTTTGCCGCCGCCGCCGCAACGCTTGAGGCGGAACTGACTCTGCCCGAACTCGGCCAGTCGCTGGTCCTCACGCGCACGCCCGGCCGCGCCAGCACGATGCCGCCGCGCGAAAGCCTCGCCAACTTCGCGGTGACCGGCGCGACGCTCGCCATTCACCTGTCGATCCACAATCTGGCCACGGTGGTGGCCGATCTTGCCCCCGCCTATGGTCAGGATTGCCCGGTCGCCGTGGTGTGGCGCGCCAGCTGGCCCGACCAGCGCGTGGTCCGCGCCACGCTGGGCACGGTGGAACAGGCCGTGGCGGGCAGCATGGAGCGCACTGCGCTGATCCTCGTCGGCCGCGTGCTGGCTGCCGAAGGGTTTGCCGAAAGCAGCCTTTATGCCGCCGATTACGACCGCCGCTTCCGCCCGCAGGATGCCACCTCGCGCTTCATCGGCGTCACCGAATGAGCGTTCCCGGCCTGATGATCGCGGCGCCCGCGTCGGGCACCGGCAAGACCACGGTCATGCTCGGGCTGCTGCGCGCGTTGATGCAGGATGGCCTTGCCGTGCAGCCGTTCAAGAGCGGGCCGGATTACATCGACCCCGCGTTCCACCGCGCCGCCTGCGGACGCGCCTCGTTCAACCTTGACAGCTGGGCGATGGAACCGGCGCTGATCGACGCCATCACCGCGCAGGCGATGGGCGCGGACATGATCCTTGCCGAAGGCTCCATGGGCCTGTTCGACGGCGTGGCCTGCCGGGGCGCTACCGGCAATGGCGCCAGCGCCGACGTTGCCAAGCGCATGGGCTGGCCGGTGGTGCTGGTGCTGGACGCATCGGGACAGGCGCAGTCCGTCGCCGCCACCGCGCTCGGCTTTCGCAGCTTCGATCCCGCGCTGCGCATAGCCGCAGTGATCCTCAATCGCGTGGCCAGCCCCCGCCACGAAAGCCTGCTGCGCAAGGGGCTGGAGTCCATCGACATGCCCGTGCTCGGCGCGCTGCCCCGGCGCACCGATCTGGCCTTGCCAGAACGCCATCTCGGGCTGGTGCAGGCGATGGAACACCCCGATCTGGAACGCGCGGTCGTCGATTACGCCGCGTTCCTGCGCGGCCATGTCGATCTCGCCGCTCTCCGCGCCGCAGCACTAGCCAGGCCCCCCGTATCTCGGCCCAGCCACCTGCCCCCTCCCCCGGCACAGCGCATCGCGGTCGCACGCGATGCAGCGTTTTCCTTCCTCTATCCGCACCTTCTGGAAGGCTGGCGGCGTGCAGGTGCGCAGATCACGCCGTTCTCCCCGCTGGCCGACGAAGCACCGGCCGCCGATGCCGATCTCGTATGGCTTCCGGGCGGCTATCCCGAACTGCATGCCGGAACGATCGCGGCCGCTTCCACCTTCCTCGAAGGCTTGCACCGCCATGCCGAAACGCGGCCCATCCATGGCGAATGCGGCGGATACATGGTGCTGGGCGAAACGCTGGTGGACAAGGCAGGGACATGCCACCGCATGGCCGGCCTGCTCGGGCTGGAAACCAGTTATGCCCAGCGCCGGATGCACCTTGGCTATCGCCATGCCGAACTGCTTGCGCCTGTCGCGGGTATTGCGGCGGGCACCTGCCTGCGCGGGCACGAGTTCCATTATTCCACCATCCTCGCGCAGCACGATGCGCCGCTGGCCCGCGTCACCGATGCCAACGGCGATCCGGTGGCCGAAACCGGATCGCGCCGGGGCCGGGTGACCGGCACCTTCTTTCACATGATTGCCCCCTCCGACCGAGGCGTAAACGCGTGATCGAGCTTCACCTGATCGGCATCGGCACCGGCAACCCCGATCACCTCACCACGCAAGCAACCCGCGCCATGAACGCGGCGGACCTCATCCTGCTGCCGCGCAAGGGCAGTGCGAAGTCGGACCTTGCAGATCTGCGCCGCACGATCTGCGCGAACGTGCTGACCCGCCCGGTGCCGATCGTCGAATTCGACATGCCGGTGCGGGCAGATGATGGCGACTATGCGCGCGCCGTCAACGACTGGCACGATGCCATCGCGGCCATCTGGCGCGAACAGATCGCCGCGCACTTGCCCAGGGGCGGGCGGCTCGCGCTGCTGGTCTGGGGCGATCCTTCGCTCTACGACAGCACGCTGCGCATTGCCGAGCGGTTGCAGCGTGCCGGGCTGGAAGTTGCCGTCAAGGTTGTCGCCGGCATCACCAGCATCCAGGCGCTGACCTCCGCCCATGCCATTCCGCTCAACCCACTGGCCGGTCCCGTTACCATCACCACCGGGCGTGCGCTGCGCACCCACGGCTGGCCGGTCGATGCCGATACGATCGTCGTCATGCTCGACAGCGGCTGCGCCTTCGACGTGCTTGATCCGCGCGGCATCACGATCTGGTGGGGGGCCTATCTGGGCATGGACCATCAGGCGCTGGAACAGGGGCCGCTGGCCGAAGCGGCCCCGCGGATCGCCGCACGCCGGGCGGCCCTTCGCGCCCGCCACGGCTGGATCATGGATGTCTATCTGATGCGAAAGGAACAGGTCGATGGAAGCCGCTGACGCACCGATGGCGGGAGAAGCCGCCGATGCCCGCCACGCCGACAAGATGCGCAAGAAGCAGGCCGCACGCGACACGATCATGGCCAACAAGACGCGCGAAAAGGGCCTGCTGATCGTTCACACGGGCAAGGGCAAGGGCAAGACCAGCGCCGCGCTGGGCATGGTGGTGCGCGCCATCGGCCACGGCATGAAAGTGGGCGTGGTCCAGTTCGTGAAAGGCGCGATGGTCACGGGCGAAAAGGCGGTGTTCGACGCCTTTCCCGACAATGTCGAGTTCAAGCCCATGGGCGAAGGCTTTACCTGGAACACGCAGGATCGTGCGCGCGACATAGCCTCTGCCCGCACCGCCTGGGACGAAGTGAAGCGCATGATCGCGGACCCGGCCTATCACATGGTGCTGGCCGACGAGCTGAACATCGTGCTGCGCTACGATTATCTGCCGCTCGACGAAGTGCTCGAAGTCCTGACCGCCAAGCCAGAGATGAAGCACGTGATCGTCACCGGCCGGAATGCACCCGATGCGCTGATGGAGGCCGCCGATCTCGTCACCGAGATGACCATGGTGAAGCACCCGTTCCGATCAGGCGTCAAGGCGCAGGCGGGAATCGAGTTTTGAGCCAGCCCGCTCCCCAGTTCGATGCCGAATTCGCACAGGCGTTCGAAACGCTGCTGCACTGGCGGCGCGATGTGCGCCATTTCGCATCGCAGCCGGTGACCGAACAGGACATGGCCGAACTGCTGGCGCTGGCGACGCTGGCTCCCTCGGTCGGCAACGCCCAACCCTGGCGCTTCGTGCGCGTGCGCACGCCTGCCTTGCGCGAGGCGCTGGCCGTCCATGTCGATGACCAGAACGCGTTGGCCGCACGTGGCTACGCCGACCAGGCGCGCCACGATGCCTATCGCGCGCTCAAGCTGCACGGCTTGCGCGAAGCACCCGAGATCGTGGCCCTGTTCTGCGACGAACAGGCGCAGGCGGGCCACCGCCTTGGCATCGCCACCATGCCCGAAATGCTGCGCTATTCCTGCGTCGCGGCCATCCAGACGCTATGGCTGGCCGCGCGCATTCGCGGGATAGGCCTCGGCTGGGTCTCGATCCTCGATCCGCAGGTGGTGAGCGCCATGCTGGACGTGCCGCCACGGTGGTCGCTGATCGCACTGCTGTGCATCGGCTATCCCGAGCAATCTTCAGAAACCCCCGAACTCGAACAACGCGGTTGGCAATCGCGTGAGCCGCTGGCCGACCGCGTGTTCGAGAGATGACCCTTGCCCGAAGGAGCGCAATGCGATGCTGATCCCCGCCGATGATGGCCCGGCCATCGTGGCCTGCAACACCTGCCGCCATTCCAAGGATGCCCAGAACGGCGTGGACGGTCAGCGCGGCGGTGCCCTGCTGGTCGCCGCACTGCGCGCCGTGCAGCAAGGCGATCCGCGCTATGCCGGCATCGCAGTGCAGGAAATGCCGTGCCTGTTTTCCTGCACCGAGTTCTGCTCGGTCCACGTCCGCGCTCCGGGCAAACTCGGGTATGTGCTCGGCCGCTTCACCCCGGACGAGGAGGCCGCCACTGCCCTGCTCGACTATGCCCTGCTCCATGCGGCCAGTGAACACGGTCGCGTGCCGTTCAAGGAATGGCCAAAGGGCGTGAAGGGCCACTTCATCTGCCGCACCCCGCCCGCAGGGTTTGTGGCGCAATGATCGGGTTTGCCTCCCCCGCCGCATTCGAGGCCGCTCTGGCCAGTCTGCCCTCCCCAGATGCGAACGCCATTGCGGCCGCCCGCGCCCGGCAGGGCCAGTTGACCAAGCCACCGGGATCGCTGGGGCGGCTGGAAGACATCGCCGTGTTCATGGCCGGCTGGCAGGGCACGGCCCGCCCGGTGATCGAACGTGGTCGCACCGCGATCTTTGCCGGCAATCATGGCTTCGTGGCCCACGGCGTCAGCGCCTTTCCCGCCAGCGTGACTGCGGCCATGGTCGCCAATTTCGAGGCGGGCGGCGCGGCGATCAACGCGCTGGCTGGCGCAGCCGGGCTGGATCTCAGGATCGTCGCGCTCGACCTTGATCGCCCCACCGCCGATTTCACCACTGCCCCCGCGATGGACGAGGACGAATGCCTTGCCGCACTGTCGGCGGGGGCGAGCGTCGTGACGCCCGATCTCCATATCGTCACCATGGGGGAAATGGGCATCGGCAATACCACGGCCGCCGCGGCGCTTTCCGCCCGCAGCTTTGGCGGCAGCGTGGCCGAATGGGTCGGCCCCGGCACGGGTGTCGACAGTGCCGGCATTGCCCGAAAGGTTGCCGTGATCGGACAGGCGCTTGCCCTGCATGATTCCGCGCCTGCCTCGCCGTTCGAAACGCTGCGCAGGCTTGGCGGGCGGGAGATCGCGGCCATTGCAGGTGCGGTGCTGAAGGCGCGCCAGTTGCGCATCCCCGTGGTGCTTGATGGCTTCATCACCTGTGCGGCGATTGCGCCGCTGGCCGCCAAGGTTCCGGCGATCACCGATCATTGCCTTGCCGGGCATTGCTCGGCCGAACCCGGCCATGTCCGCCTGCTTCGCCACCTTGGCCTGTCTCCCTTGCTGAGCCTTGGGATGCGGCTCGGCGAAGGCAGCGGCGCAGCGCTCGCCGTGTCGGTGATCCGCGCAGCGCTTGCCACGCACGCGCAGATGGCCACCTTTGCCGAAGCGGGCGTGGCCGACAGCCTGTGAGCGCGTTTCACCTCCACCTGATGCGGCATGGCGCCCCTGAAACGCCCGGACTCCTGCTGGGCCGTACCGATATGCCCAGCACCCCGGCCGGTATTGCGGCCTGCGTGCAGCAAGTCGCCGACCTCTCCTTCGGCACCGTGATCGCGTCCGACCTGCAACGCTGCGCGGTAACGGCGGACGGGATCGCCGGTTCGCGCGGCTTGCCGGTCACGCGCGATCCACGCTGGCGCGAGCTGCATTTCGGGGCCTGGGACGGGCTGAACCCGGCGCACGTGGACAGCACAGCGCTCGCCAGATTCTGGAACGATCCCGAAGCCGATCCGCCACCGGGCGGCGAACGCTGGTCCTCGCTGGTCGCCCGCGTCGATGCCGCGCTCGGCAGTATCGCGGGCGATACGCTGGTCGTCACGCACGGCGGCGCTATCCGCGCGGCGCTGGCTTGCCTGTTCGGCTTCGAGCAGCGCCATCTCTGGGCATTCGACCTGCCCTATACCTGCGTCGTCAGCCTGCGCCTGTGGCCGGGCACGCCGCGCACTGCGCAGATCGTGGGGCTGTGGCCATGAAGGGCCTTTGCATCGCGGTGCAGTTCCTTACCCGCCTGCCCGCGCCGTCAGTGTCTGTCTCGAACGACGCGTTCGGCGCATCGATGCGGTGGTTCCCGGTGGTCGGGTTGATCGTCGGCGGGATTGTTGCCGCGGCGGGATGGGCCGGGGCGCATGTCGACAGCTGGACCGGCGCGCTGGCCGCGCTTGCGGCATGGGTGCTGGTCACAGGCGCGCTGCACCTGGACGGGCTGGGCGACATGGCCGATGCCAGCGGTGCCGCGCACAAGGATCGCGAGCGGCTCCGTGCCGTGCTGGCCGATCCCCATGTGGGCAGCTTCGGCGTGACCGCCATCACGCTGCAATTGCTGGCCAAGCTGGTGCTGCTGCACGCGCTGATCGACCAACGCCAGATCGCTGCGGTCGTGCTGGTGCCTTTCGCCGCACGCATCGCCCCGTTGTTCTGGACCCGCTGGATCGCTCCGTTGCATCAGGGGCTTGGGGCACGCTTTGCTGGGGCCATCCGCCCGGCAGACCTTGCCTTCTGGACGCTCGCGTTGCTGGCAACCGCGTGGTTCCACCCGGCCCTGCTGGCCACCGTTCCTGTCATCGTACAGTGGGGCCGCTGGATCGCCCGGCGTATCGGCGGCATTTCCGGGGACGGCCATGGCGCGGGAATCGAACTGATCGAAACCGCGCTGTTGCTGGGCCTTTGCGTGGAGGCAGCGCTGTGACATCACCCCGTTGGACATGGCATGGCGGCGGCATCGATGCGGCCCGGCAGCACTTCGGTGGGGAGGATTGGCTGGACCTTTCCACCGGCATCAACCCGCACGCCTGGCCGCACGCCAACGCCGTGCCCGTCGATTGGCGCGCGCTGCCGGGCGAAGACGACGTGGCGGCGCTGGAACGCGCGGCGGCCGCCCACTTCGGCTGCGATGCAGGCAGCGTCTGCGCCGTCCCGGGAACCGAAGTGGGCCTGCGCCTTGCAGGCGAACTGCTTAATGGCCGCGCCTGCCACGTCACCCCCACCTATCGCACGCATACCGAGATGGTGGCAGGCAGCTGGCCCATCGCTATCGACACGCTCGATCAGGCAGACGGCGCAACGCTGATCCTCGCCAACCCGAACAACCCCGATGGGCGTCTGCTCAGCCGTGACCAAATCGACGATCTGCTGGCACGGCGCGGCGCAAGCGGCTGGCTCGTGCTGGATGAAGCCTTTGCCGATTGCCACCCCAACCACACCGTCGCCGACCGGGTCAGCGACGAGCGGCGCCTGATCGTCTTCCGCTCGTTCGGCAAGTTCTTCGGGCTGGCCGGCGTGCGGCTCGGCTTCGTGATCGGGCCGCGCCAGATCATCGACGACCTGCGCAGGCGGCTGGGAGCCTGGCCCGTCTCCGCCGCCGCCATCGCGATCGGCACGGCTGCTTACGGCGATCATGCGTGGACGGCCATGATGCGCCGCAGGCTGGAGGCCGATGCAGCGCGACTGGACGCAGCACTGCATAGGCGCGGCTATCGCGTGATCGGCGCCTGCCCGCTGTTCCGCCTGATCGAATGTGCCGATGGCGCGGCCCTGTTCGACCATCTGGCCCGGCGGGCCATTCTCACCCGCCCCTTTGCCCACCAACCCCAGTGGTTGCGGGTGGGGCTGCCGGGCAGCGAAGAGGGACTTGCCCGCTTCATCTCCGCCCTGCCTGATGGCTGAAGCTGTCGTTCTTCTTGCCCTTGCCCTCGATGCGGCGATTGGCTGGCCTGATCGGCTCTATCGACGGCTGGGTCACCCGGTCGGCGGTTTTGCCCGGATCATCCAGAGTTGCGAGCGCGTCTGGAACCGCTCGGCGTTGCCCCCGCCGCTACGGCGATTGCTCGGGGTGCTGACGGTGGTGATCCTCATCGCCATTCCGGTCGGGATGGCGCTCGCGGTACAGGCGCTTTTGCTCAAGATTTTCGGGTCGTTTGCATGGATCGCCGAGGCCGTGCTCGCCTGGCCCGCGCTGGCGCAGCGCAGCTTGTTCGATCATGTCCGCCCGGTGGTCGTGGCCCTTGAGGCAGGCGACCTTCTCGCGGCCCGCCGGGCCGTTGCCATGATCGTCGGGCGTGATACCGCCGAACTCGATGCAGCGGGCGTGGCGCGGGCCGCGATCGAAAGCCTTGCCGAAAGCTTTTGCGACGGGATTGCCGCACCGCTGTTCTGGCTGGTCGCGGGCGGCGTGCCGGGGATTTGGGCCTACAAGGCGATCAACACCGCCGACAGCCTGATTGGCCATCGCGAGGAGCGCTGGCGCGCCTTCGGTTGGGCCGCCGCACGCACCGACGACCTGGCGAACCTGTTGCCCGCGCGGATCGGCGCCGTGATCCTCTGCCTTGCAGGACGCGGCGGATGGTCGACGATGTGGCGCGATCATGGCCGTCATTCCTCGCCCAACGCTGGCTGGACCGAAGCGGCCATGGCCGGCGCCCTGCACGTGCGGCTGGCTGGACCGGTCGTCTACGATGGAGTGGCCCATGCGAAGCCGTGGATCGGCGAAGGCCCGCCCGACGCGACGGCGGCGGATATCCGCCGCGCGCTCGTAATCTACGTTCGCGCCTGCCTCCTGCTGGGCGTAACGGCTACCGCGTTTGCATGGAGAGGATGGTGATGGGCGCACTGATGCTGCAAGGTACCGGGTCCGATGTCGGCAAATCGGTGCTGGTCGCCGGGCTGTGCCGCGCGTTTGCCAATCGCGGTCTTTCCGTGCGCCCGTTCAAGCCGCAGAACATGTCGAACAATGCTGCCGTCACGGTCGACGGCGGAGAGATCGGGCGAGCGCAGGCCTTGCAGGCCATGGCCTGCCGGGTTGAGCCGCATACGGACATGAATCCCGTCCTGCTCAAGCCGCAGGCAGACCACACCTCGCAACTCGTGGTGCATGGGCGAGTGCGCGGAACGATGGGCGGCGGGAATTTCCGCACCGCGCGCGCCGCGCTCCTGCCCGATGTGCTGGAAAGCTGGCAACGCCTGCGCTCGCAATGCGATCTTGTGGTCGTCGAAGGCGCAGGATCCCCGGCCGAGATCAACCTGCGCGCAGGCGATATCGCCAACATGGGCTTTGCGCGCGCGGCAGGCGTGCCGGTGGTGCTGGTGGGCGATATCGACCGTGGCGGGGTGATCGCGGCGGTGGTCGGCACCCGCACCGTGATCGATCCTGCCGATGCAGCGATGATCCGGGGCTTCATCATCAACAAGTTTCGGGGCGATCCCGCGCTGTTCACGGACGGCTATCGCCAGATCGAGGAACTTTCGGGCTGGCGCGGCTATGGCGTGGTTCCGTGGCTCGCCGCCAGCGCGCGCCTGCCCAGCGAAGATGCCGTCGTGCTCGAACGCCATACGCGCGATGGCATGGGCACGCTGAAGATTGCCTGCCCGATCCTGCCGCGCATCGCCAATTTCGACGATCTCGATCCCCTGAAGGCCGAAAGCGGGGTCACGGTCGTCATGGTACCGCCCGGCCATCCCATCCCCGCCGATTGCGCGCTGATCGTGCTGCCAGGCTCGAAGGCGACCATCGCGGACATGGTCGCACTGCGCGAACAGGGATGGGACATCGACATCCTCGCCCATCACCGGCGCGGGGGACGCGTACTCGGCATCTGCGGCGGCTATCAGATGCTGGGTCGCCGCATCCGCGATCCGCATGGCATCGAAGGCCCGCTAGCGGAAATCGACGGGCTGGGCCTGCTCGATGTCGAAACCGTGCTTACCCCGCACAAGGCGTTGCGGCGCGTGCGGGGGACGGCGTTGGACCAGCCGTTCGAAGGCTTCGAGATGCACATGGGCGAAACTATCGGTGCGGGATGCCAGCGTCCCTTCGCCGTGCTCGACGGCAACCGCCCAGATGGCGCCATCAGCCCCAATGGACAGGTCATGGGCAGCTATGTCCACCGTGCGCTGGCCAGCACGCCCTTGCGCACGGCACTGCTCGCCGCGCTCGGCGTCCAGTCCGATGGTGTCGACCACGCCGCCGCGGTGGACGCCGCGCTCGATTCGATTGCCGACGATCTCGAAACCCACCTCGACGTCGAGGCCCTGCTGGCGCTCGCGCAGGGAGATGGCGATGCCTAGCCTGTTCGTTCTGGGCGGCGCCCGTTCGGGCAAGAGCCGCTATGCGCAGCACCGTGCCGAAGCCACCGGCCTTTCGCCGGTTTACATTGCCACCGCTCAGGCGTGGGACGACGAAATGCGCGACCGCATACGCCTGCACCAGCAGGATCGCGGCCCCGCCTGGTCAACCGTGGAAGCGCCGCTTGCGCTGGCAGAGGCAATTCGCGCGCACAATGCGCCAGACGCGGTGGTGCTGGTCGACTGCCTGACCTTGTGGGTCACCAACCTGCTGCTGTCCGATCGCGACATCCCGGCGGCCACCACCGACCTGACGAAGGCGATCGCCTGTGCCAGAGGTAACGTCGTTCTCGTCAGCAACGAAGTCGGCCTTGGCATCGTCCCCGAAAACGCCCTCGCGCGCCGGTTTCGCGACGAAGCCGGCAGAGTCAACCAGGTGGTTGCAGCCGCGGTGGGAGAGGTCCAGTTCGTGGCTGCGGGACTGAATCTCAGGATGAAATAGCCCCCGCCCAGACCAATACCGACAGCCCTATCATGCAAACGCCAACGAAAACGGCGATGCTGTTTCCAAACCGGCTCACTCTTTCAAAAGCGACAAGCACGCTCAAAAGGGCGATCCACAATACATTCATGACCCCGCCCACGAACAGTAGCGCCATCAGCAACCAGCAACAGCCCACGCAGATAGCGCCGTGCATCATCCCCATCCGCAACGCCCCCATGCGCCTGGGACGGTAGTACCGGCTCAAGAATTCGGCCGGATTGCGGCACCGGCGAAGGCATGCGTTCTTCGCTGGCGAAAGCTGGTAGATACCGGCACAGAAAAGAAGGCTTCCGGCCGTCCGGGAACTGGTCAGCGCCATTGTCCCTGGTTCGATCAAGCCTTTCCGCGCGAGGAAGGATTGCAACACGGCAATTGCCAGAGAAAAAGCGCCCCACAACAGCAGGTAACCCACAAGGAAAAGGCCGGTTTCCGGCCATTCGTTCTTTCCGCGACCGGGGGCATGCGTCGCCACGCGATCAAACAAAAGGATGGTGGGCGTGGCCGCTGGAAGCATCATCGCAGCCATCATCACCCACCACATCGCAAACAGGATTACGCAGCGCAGCGGCGCCACGTCCATTCGCATCGCATCCATTGCAGACGGGGTGGCATCGCGCGGCCACAGACTGCCGGAAATCGCCATGCCGGTTCCGGCCCCCGACAGCACCCAAACCCATACCATGACGCAAAGCAGGACCAGCAGGGCCGCACTTACCCGCGCGGGCCGGGCTAGCGCACGACGCCACCGTTGCGGATCAGGACCGGACAACACCATGGCTGTCGAGATGAATATTGGCAAACTGCCCATAGCTTTGCGCATGGTCCAGCTTCATCGGGGCGAACGACCGACTGGTGCCAGATCCCACTTCCGCCACCTCGTACTCAAAGCCTTCCGGCAGCCGTATCTGCGCACGGATTTCCTTGCCATCCACCGGGCTGCGGATCGGTTCGCCGCGCATTTCCACGTGATCGGCAATGCGTAGACGACCGCGGCGCGCTTCTACGTCCACGTCGAAGGCGATCGGCTGGAAACGAGGTTCGTGCATCGTCTCGATTGTCGATGCGAACACTGCGAAAACCGTCGCAAAGGGGTCCGTGTCGCCTCCAGTCATGATGGTCAGCAAAGCGTTGCGCTGTTGGGCGCTGGCCCGTTCATCGACGAATGCGGCACATTCCCCGTGCCCTTCGTGAATTGGCCCCGGCCAGCGGAACACAGCTGCGATGTTCAGCCCCGAAAGATCGGTGTCACCGTGCCTGCCGACATCTATCGCCATCCCGAATACCGCCTGGCAATGCCCCTTGTCGGGCAACCCACCGAACTGGCAGTTGCAGCCGAAATCGCAGTTGCAGTTCACCAGTTCGCGGCCCTTGAGATTCCAGTATGCCATCCTGCACCTCCATGGTGAGAAGCACCGTCCATCCCGCTCGTAATAACAAACGATACCACATCTACACTGCTTTGTCAGGCATCAGAATCCCAATTGGTGAACCGTTCCGACCACGAGGACGACCGAGCTTGCAGTGATATCAAGGCAGGCACGATGCGAACGGTGATCTTGATGATGGCCCTGATGATCAGCACGACGACGCGCATGACTGGCTAAACGCACGGCGCGCTAAAACCCACCAATATTGGATGACGCCTTGACAGCAGGAACGGCTTCACCACCGTCCGGGTCTCGAGCACCCGCGCGAACATCGACTGGAGGAACGGAAACATGATGCGAAATGAAGGCGGCTGCTGGCTAAGCTAAAACAGCGGTAAGCAAATGGTTTTCTGCGGGTCAATAGGATTGGACGGACCGCCCACGCGCATTATCTTGGAATAATTGGCCCGCCCCCCTGTACTCGCCTGCGCCGATGCCTGCGAAACCAAATCCATACTCCGGTCGTGTACATCACGGGTAGCGCCAATCCGGCAAGGAGTACGGCAATCCGCCCCGCCAACCCGGCTGCCTCACCGCTGTGGAAGGCAAAGGCGCTCTCAAGCAGGCGATTGGTCAGCGGTGCCTTTTCGGCATCGTAAACGTCCAGTACCCGGCCATCCACCGGATCGACTGTGACCATGCTCGTGCCTGACCAGATCCGCCATTCCCCAGGCTGACGAAGCCTGACTTGATATGCGGGCAGTGCAGGGCTCGGCAGGGTGAGCGAGACGAAGGCGGCGCGCGGAAGCGTGGCCTGAGCGGCCGCCAGTGCTTGATCGGCAGTTACAATACGTTGCTGCGGTGGACCAGACTGCAGAGCAAAGGGAGACCGATATGGCAAATGGCTCTCGCTGAAACTGCGCAACTGTTTGCCGAAGTCCATCGTCGCCCCCGTAATTGCGAGGAGCACAAGGGCCGCAGCGGCGCATAGCCCGGTCAGTCGATGCCAGCCAAAAAGGCGCTGGGCACGCGAATGCCACCGACGGATGCCGAGGATGGCGCGCCAGGCGTTGCGGCGCGGCCATGCCAGCCACAGGCCACTCAATGCGCTGGCCAGCAGAAACAGGCCGGATGCACCAAGCAAGAGTCCGCCCATTTCACCCAGCAACAAGCGATGGTGCAAATCATAAAGCCACCGCGTCGCACTGCCTTCAAATGGAGAAGGCGGTCGCCAGTCACGTTCACCAAGCTTGGCCCCTGTCGCGGTGTCGATGAGATGGCCCCGCTTGCGTCCGTCAAGGTCGGTATAATTGATAATGAATATCGACGGGTCCTGATCAACACGTCCGATGCTGTCGGCACGCATCGCAACTGGCAAGCGCGCGGTCCCAAGCAGTACGTCCAGCGAAAGTGGCTTGGAGCGCTGAGGAGACGGTAAGGCGCTTCGGTCCAGTTCGCGATGAAACACCAGGATCGCGCCGGTGAACCCTTGCAGCGCCCACAACAAGCCGAGGGTGAGACCCAGCCACAGGTGCACGCGGCTCAAAATGACCTTTGCCTTACCGCCTTCTCGAAATGCTGTCGACGCCATGCATTGTTCCTCCCAGATGACCCATTTTAACCCATTCCAGGAAAAATAAAACGCTATTGCGAGTCACTCGCATTCTCGTTAATGGCCCTGATATCAGGAGGGACCGTCATGCACATCAGAATGCCATCTTCCACCGCCGCCATTGCCTTGGCTTGCGCTTTGAGCGCGGGCGCTCACGCGAACGAAGCCGAAAGCAGTGCCGCTGATAGCGAGGGACGTGGCCGCGGCATTGTGGTCACCGGCGCGCGCGAGGCAGGTTATGCGCCAGCCGCCACGGCAGCGATCAAAATCCCGGCCGAACTCCGTGACATTCCGCAGACAGTAGATGTCGTGCCGGAGGAGATATTGCGGGATCAGCGCGCGTTGTCGATCCAGGATGCGCTGAAGAACGTGCCGGGTGTTGGCCTCAGCCACGGCGATGGCCAGCGCGACCAGGTGACAATCCGCGGCTTCAGCGCGATTTCCGACCAATTCGTTGACGGATTCCGCGATGACGCGCTCTACTTCCGCGACCTTTCCAACGTCGAGCGGATCGAGGTGATCAAGGGGCCGGCGGCTGTACTCTATGGGCGAGGTTCGTCAGGCGGCCTTATCAACCGGGTCACCCGCAAGCCGGGCGAGAACGTTTCGGCGCTGACGCTCACCGCAGGCTCTTGGGAAACCAAGCGCGGCGAGTTCGATTTCGGCCAGGTCTTCGATGACGGAAAGGTCGCCTTGCGGCTTACCGGCGCGCTCGAGCGCAGCGGCAGCTTCCGGCAGTACCAGTTCCTCGACCGCGAAGGGATTGCGCCGTCACTGCTGCTGCGTCCCGGCCCGCAAACCGAAATTTTATTCCAGGCCGATTATCTGCGCGACAAGCGCATCACTGATTTCGGTATTCCCGCCTACCAAGGCCGACCGGTGGATGTGGCACCGGGAACCTACTATGGAGCGGCGAACGCCCGCGATGCCGACACCAGCCGGTCAAAGGTTTCCTCCCAGGCGATCAGCATCGTCCATCATTTCTCGGACGACCTGACCCTGCGCAACGGCTTTCGCCGCTACAACTATGACCTCGATCGCCGCAACACCCTGACTGGCGCGGTGCTCCCGGTCAGCGATACCCGGCCCCGCCCGCTGGCCTCGCTCAACCGTTCCAACTTCTTCCGCAACGAAGATGGCTGGTCAAACCAGCTCGAACTGACCCACATCTTCGCCACCAGTGGCATTCGCCACACGGTGCTTTACGGTTTCGAGATCGGCCGCCAGACCAAGCGGCAATTGCTCTATTCGCGCAATGGTTTTGCGACGGTCGACCTGTTCGCGCCGGTACTGCCTGTCGTGCCGGTGGATCTTGGCGGCAATCCTGCGACCGACAACGAAGGCCGTTTCCGGAACGAAGGGCTTTATGCGCAGGATCTGATCGACTTTGGCTCGGGCATCAAGGCCCTGGTGGGTATTCGCCATGACTGGTTCGAACAGCGCACGATCCAGCATCTTGCGCTACCCAACCTTGCGCGCAAGGATAGCGAATGGAGCCCGCGCGCGGGCCTGGTCTTCCAGCCCGATGCGACGCAGAGCTACTATGCCTCGTGGAGCCGCTCCTTCCAGCCCTCCGGCGAAGGCTTCGCGCTGGCCGTCAACAATGCCGGGATCGAGCCCGAACGGACGTCGAACAAGGAAGTCGGCGCCAAGTACACTTTCCTCGGCGGAAGGCTGAACACGACGGTTTCCTTATTCGAGCTGGAGCGCACCGGGATCAAGTCGGCGGTGCCGGGGACCACAACGCTGATCCCGATCGGAACCCAGCGCACGCGCGGCGTCGAATTGTCAGCCAATCTCGACCTGGCGTCCGGCTGGCGGGCGGTGGCGGGATATTCGTATCTCGATGCCAGGGTGATCCGCTCGATCGCCATCGACGACGGCCAGCCGGTCCAGGGCAAGCGCGCCACGATCACTCCGCGGCACAGCGCCAACCTGTTCGTCACCAAGACGTTCGAGGATCGCTACGGGCTCGGCCTTGGCGGCAACTACGTGGGTGACAGGTTTGCGAACCCCGGCAACACAGTGACTTTGCCGGCTTATGTCACCGTCGATGCGCTGGCCTGGGTCAGGCTCGGCAATGCGCGGCTGCAAGTCAACGCCTACAATTTGTTCGACCGCCGCTACATCGTGTCGGGACACGGCACGTCGCCCAACCTCAACCTGCCCGGCGCGCCGCGTACGGTCATGGGAACGGTGCGCTTCGAACTGTGACACGGCTCGGGACTGGCACCCGCTCCTAGACCTGATACACATGCCGCAGCCAGTGCCCGCCATGCACGACTTCGCGAACCAACCAGTCGCAAGTTTTGATCGTGGCGGGCACTTCCAGTTCAGCCCGACACTTCATGGCACTCTGGAAGACGATGGCGTTCGTCGGAAAAATTGCGTAAAATTGCCATTGCGGTTGCCATCGCCAGGGCCGTGATGCGAGTATGGCATTGCCTCGGCAAATGCAGGAGAGACTGTCATGACCGAAGACGACAAGAAGTCCGCCATTGGAGTTCTGAACCGGATCATGGAGGCCGAGTTGGCCGGCGTCGTCCGCTACACCCACTATTCGTTGATGGTGTACGGATATAACCGCATCCCGATCGTCTCGTGGCTGGAAGGCAACGCTGCGGAAGGCCTGGCGCATGCACGAAAGGCCGGCGAACTGGTGACGCTGTTGGGCGGGCACCCGTCACTGCAGATCGGCCCGCTTCTGGAAACCGCCCGGCACGACATAGGCGACATCCTGCGCGAGAGCCTCGAGCACGAGAGGATGACTTTGGGCCTTTACTACGAGCTTCTCAAAGCATCGGGCGACCGATCCGTGCTGCTGGAAGAGTACGCGCGAGAGATGATCATGCTTGAGGAATTACACCTCGATGAGGTCAACAAAATGCTGCGCAAGCCGGGCGACGTGCAGGCGTTCCAAGAATAATTTCTTACCGTTTGGAAGGCATGCGCCGACGTTCCGCCGAGCGCACCATAGCTGTGGACGCGAGCGCTTTTGGCGGCTGGATGCTCTCAATTTTGGGAGGCGTCCAGTTGTCTGTCCATTACAGAAACGGTGTCTGGATCAGCGGGCCCATCACCTCACCGTCAACGGCTGTCGGCGCTGAAGGCTTCGTCCTGACTCGGCGGCGCATCCTCAAGCCGCTCACGTAATGCCAGGTAAATATGACGGGCATCGCAAGTCCAACCAGCCAGTGCGACACGCTGGCGTAGGTCCGGATTCCTTCGTCACCTGCATAATGAAGCCTATATCCGCTGCGGGCGAGGACCATCAGCGCAACGCTCAGCGCCAGTCCAGCCACGCGCTGCCCCTTGTGGGACCAGCCTTGCGGAATATGCGCAACAAAAAGCCCGCCTAGGCCAAGCACGGCGGGAATGAGGACGAGGCCAAACGCGCCAGTTCATCGTCCGACAAGAAGCGCTTGCGATGCACACGCCTGCTTTGCCGGATGGACCAGCACGGATTTGTGTTGTCGGGTCGATAGCCCCAAGCCTCAGCCTTGTTCAGCGCAGCACGCAGAATCTCAAAGCAGCGGTTGGCGGCCGCTGGAACTAACCTGCCGGTCAGCGCGGCAAACCATAGGCAGTTTCAGGCTCGTCCAATGTATTGACGCATGCGTCTGGAAATGCAGCGTCGACGTGCGAGCGCCGATAGCCCGTCATTGCCTCCAGCGTCGAAGTCTCTCAATCGGGAGCGCGCCGTTCGCAATTCGGCGGTAAAGTCGTCGATACGAGACGCGGTGCTTGCAGGCTGGTGCACCTCGGTGGAGCCATGTCCAAACTGGGCATGGACCAGGGCGCGGCGACCAACCGTAATGGCCTTGTGATACGTCAGCACCTGCCCAGCCTCGATGGTCACGGTGCGCGTCCACCCCTCATGCCGGTCTGCACGACGTAGACCTTGCGACCACTCTGGTAGTGACGGATGCCGACGCCGCGCACGCCTGCAAACCATGTGATGGCACGAGTCCTGCCCGGTGACGCAGCCGCAAGCGCGGTCCAATCCAACCTCTCTGAATGCACCAGCGACGGTTTCGCGAAGCGTAAAGCGCGTCCTGGTCGCATTCCCAAGGATACCCGCCGCGCCGCCTTGGCAATCATCTCGCCGGCAAGGCGTGGCCGAGCAGACCAACCGACCGACCGTTGCAAAAGGCACGCGGCTGCACCGCTTATTGTATGAGCGGGCAAAAGTCGCCGCGAACGCAGTTGGCATCTCAAAGAATGGAGGCTCAAAAAAGCTGCCGCTGTCAACTCGGTATGATTGACGTCACGTCAGGCAACACGACTCCAGCCAGAGGAGATTACGGTGAAAAACTCGGGCGCCAGCGATTCAGTTTTCTGGAATCAGATCAGCCGCGCGGCCCGTGTCGAGCCGGTCACGCCCCCCGGACAGGTCTGGGTCACCGAACCGATGGCCGCAGCGGTGGCGATGGCGGCCCCGGATCGCTTCGCCTGCCACTATGTCGGCCGGATCGCCCTTGCCAAGTCTTATGGCACCGAGCCGATCTACCGGTTGGCGCGGAAGGATTGAACCAATGTCCGCGGGGCAGATTGCATCGACGCCCACAAAAAGGCGGCCGTGATTTCCGGCAAGGAAAATCACGGCCCGTTTGATGGACGTATTACTGCTGGCGCGTGTTTTCCTTGTTGGCACGGGTCGACTTGCTGGCGGTCTGGGCCTTGGCCGGAGCCGACGGGGTGCTGCTAGCCTGCTTGATCTGGCTCGCCCCCATGGCGGACACTAACGCATTGCCGCTCGCCGTGAAGTTGGCTGCGGGCAGCGTTGCAGTCTCGCCCTGCACATTGACCACCAGCGCCTTCACCTCGCCACGCGCATCGGTGACGACCTTGCGGACGGTGCCAAGCTGGGTGGAGGCGTCCGGCGAAAGGACGCTCATGCCCTTGCTCACCGAAACCGCCCCTTCAGCCGACGAGGCCACGCTGCCGGCAAGGGCAAGGTTGCCCGCCGCACCGCCCATGGCGGAGCCGGCTGTACTACCCGCGCCGCTGGCGTTGCCGGCCACCGATCCGGTCGCCGTTCGCGCGCCGGAGAAGGCCGCATTGCCTGCGCCAGTGCCCGCTGCGCGCGCGGAACTAGCCGCCGACCCTGCCGCTGCGTGAAGCGCATCGGTCCCGATCAACTGCCCGTTGGCCTGCGCCGAGCCGTGGCCCGCGGCGCTCCCGCTGCCATTGGTACCCGTGGCCGCAGTGAGCGGGCCGGTGGCGCTGGCGAGATTGCCCGTCGCCGCGCCGGTGAGCGAACCGTCCGCGTTGCCATCGGCGTGGACCTTGCCGCTCTTGCGATCGACCGACTTGTGGGCGCTCGCCGAACCCGATCCGCGCGCAGCGCCCGATGCGGCGCCGTCCACCGAATCCATGGTCGAGCCGAGCGTACCACCATTGAGCGTGCCCCCCAGCGTCCCGCCAAGGCTTCCACCGAGGCTGCCGCCAAGACCGCCCCCCAGTCCACCGCCGCCGAGCAGTTGCGCATGAGCCGGAGTCACCACGATCAGCATCGCCGCAGAGGCTGCAAGAATGGTACGCATCGCAAATTCCTTTCGTCGCATGGGAGGCGCATCCTGTGCGTCCTTCGACAGGGGAAACGGATGCCGACGCCCGCTTAATTCATTGTCACGCGATTTTTTTCATCAGCCCCGACATGGGCCGCAAATCAGGCCTCGACCATAGGTGGCGTCAGGGCCGCGTGGTCCAAGATCGACCGCCTCCCGGTCAAGCGCATCGCGTACGTTGGCGTGTCCCGCCGCCGCGGTGCGTGCGGCCACCAGAGGCACGGCGAAAGATGTGCCGCGCACCGGAACGCGGCGCCCCCGCATGTCGAGCGCGCGCATATCCGCCGCGGGTGCAGCATAATCGAGATGCAACGCCCGGCCTGCCTCGATCAATGGGCGGTTGCGCCCGTCAACGCCCGTTACGGCGAGGACCCCCGGAAACGAGGCCGGATAGGCGGGAGGCGCCGCAGGGCCATCGTTGCCGACCGGCGCCACGATGGTCGTTCCGCGCCGCTGCGCGCCAGCAATAGCGCGCGCCAGCAGCGGATTGGCCGGCCCGACCAGGCTGATGCTGACGACCCGCACCCCCTGCCCCACCAGCCAGTCGAACGCCCGCGCGATGGCCAGCGCATTTCCGCCTGCGGGATCGGACCCATAGACGTCCGCGACAAGCACGCGCCGAACGCCTGCGCCGTGCAACAGTGATACGACGGCACTGCCATGGTTGCCTGCGACCGGCGCGCCGGTGGCAAAGCCGCGTTGCGCCTCGACTGCGCCCGCCGCCCCACCATCGATCACCCCAACAGGGCCGGCGATTGTTCCGTAGGCGGTGACAGGTCGCGCGCCGGCGCGCCTGTCTGTACTGACGGAGCCGCCGGGAAACAGCAGGTTGTCCGCCCCCACCTCGACACCCGGCAGTCGATCGCGCAACATATCCTGCGCGCGCGACAGCCCCATGCCCGGCGGAACCGCAACCTGCACGACCTCCACATCGATGTCCGCCAGTCGTTCACGCCCGATTTCGCGGAAGCCGGAGCCTTCGAGGCGTTGCGCTAGGTCGGCGGGCGGATCGGAGATCAGCAGCACCCCCTTGCGAGCGGGCTGGCCGTCGCGGTCCATGTCCACCAACGCCCGCTGCTGCCGGACGAGACGGCTAAGCCGCTCGATCCGCCGCTGGGCAAGGCTCTGTGCGCGATCGGGCAGATCAGCCACTGTATCGATCGCGGGATCGATTGCATCGGTGGCCAGTCGGGCCACCGTTCCCACGGTGTCACGCAGCCCCGGCACGGCGACTTGCGCCGCGAGCGGGGGGCAAACCAGCGCAAGTAGCGCTCCGACAGGGATCAAGCGTTTGTGCATTGGTGGCTGTTCTCATAAATCGTATTGCCCATGGATGAAACGGACGACCCCATCCGTTGCATCCAGCAGAAAGGCCGATGCCCCTGTCAGACCCGTTTGCCAGTGCCCTGCTCGATCTGCTGCCGCGCCTCAGGCGCTTTGCGGCAGGCCTGTCGCGCGATCGCTCGGAAGCGGACGACTTGTGCCAGGCGACGATCGAGCGGGCCTTGCGCAATCGCACACGATGGCAGGACGGCACCCGGCTCGACAGCTGGATCTACCGGATGATGCGGAATATGTGGATAGACGAAGTGCGGGCCAGAACCCGGCGAGGCCAGACCTTCATCGCCGAGGAACTCGGCAGTGACATCGGCAGCGATGGCGGGCAGGAGGCCGGCGTGATGCTGGGCGATGTCGATCGCGCTCTGGCCACCCTGCCCGACGAACAGCGCGAAGCGGTGATCCTCGTCATGGTCGAAGGCTATTCCTACAAGGAAGCGGCGGAAATCGTGGGGTGCCCGGTGGGCACGCTGAATTCGCGGCTGGTGCGCGGGCGCGATGCGCTGCTCGCCCGATTGGGAGAAGCGGCATGACGCCAACACCCGAACAGATCGCCGCCTTTGCCGACGGGCAGCTCGAAGGCGAGCAAGCTGCGCAGGTCGAAGATGCGGTTGCGCAGTCCCCCGCGCTTCAGGCGCAAGTCGCAGCGCATCGGGCCTTGCGCGCCCGTCTGTCCGCCCACTTCGCGCCGGTGCTGGAAGAAGAGGTCAGCGCAGCGCACCTTCGTCTCTTGCACCCGAAGGACGATACCGTCGTCGATCTGGCCAGCGTCCGGGCCATACGCAAGCGCCGCTGGACGTGGGTGGCCGCCCCGGCGCTGGCCGCATCGACCGCTCTGGTGGTTCTGCTGAGGCCCGCTGCGCTTCCCGAAGGGTATGCGCAGCCCCAACTTGCCGGAATGCTCGACCGGCAGTTGGTGGCGGAACAGGATGCTGGCGCTTCCCAGCGGGTGCTGCTGAGCTTCCAATCGCGCGATGGCCGATTCTGCCGGGCCTACAGCTCCCCCGGCGCCAGCGGAATTGCGTGTCATGATGACCGCGGATGGAAGATCGAAAGCGTAGGCGCCGCCTCGCACGAAGCCAACGAATACCGGCAGGCGGGGAGCGTGGCGACGATCATGCAACAGGCGCAGGATATGGCCATTGGTCCCGCGCTCGACCCCAAGGATGAACAAGTGGCGCGGAAATCAGGTTGGCGCGCCCCGCGCTGAAGCAGGAAAGCGGCTGGCCAATATCGCTCGGGCCAACACCTCGTCGTCCAGCTTTAGGCAACATCTCGTCGAGGTGCCAAAATCAGTGTCGGAAGCCACGCGTCCGGCGGCTTACTGCCGCCCGATGTCCGCTGCGAGCAACAAACCAAGGCAATTCGCAATGAACTCTGCGGAAAACCACCTCAATCGATACCTGCCTTGCGCTGTTGCACGGCAATCCATTCCAGTCGCCAAAGGCACTCTTCGAGGTTCTCCTCCAACTCTTCCAGTTCTGCCTCGTATTGGGCGGTGGCCAACTCAGAGATACTTTGCCGAAAGAACAGGACCGCCTCGAGGCAATCATCCTGCTCCTCCTGCACCCTGGAAGCATATTCACCGAGATTGATGTGCCCTAGGCGGTACTGATCGAACAAGTGAGTCAACCGCTCGGCGAATGTCGGCAGCCGGACCTCCCGAACTCGCGGCGGGCGTAGTTCTGCCTGTCCGCTTGCAGGCACGCTATCGTTTGCGGTAATTGTGGCAATAGCTGCCCTGGCCGTAGCCCATGCATTTCTGCACCAGGATATGATCCCCACGCCTTCTCCCAATTCGGTTGGCGTCCGTATGCATCGAACGGCTACCCCAGACTACGTACGGTGTGCCTGTCAATAGGCAGGATTCAGGCCCCTTGGACCGGTACTGGCGGCTTGATCAGAATCTCTGGTTTCTCTCTGATTCCTGTGGGATTGCGGCCCGTTCGGACCAATGCGGTGGCTTCGACCGCGTCGAAGCGATAGCGACGAAATTCTCTATTTGTTTCGTTTGCGGGTACAAATAGCCATCAGCTCTACCCAAACTGCCCGACCCTTCCGAACGACCATTTTGGCAATGTAGCTGGTCTTCGACGGCTCGGCCTATGAGCGTCCTGATGAGTGCGAAACCAGACGACAAAAGGCCCCTGCGGATCGTCCGCAGAGGCCTTATCGGGGGTGATCCCGGTGATGATAGGCGGCGCTACTTTGAGCGCCGCCGGGTGGCCTTAGCAGGAGCCGGGACTACGGTCTCATCCAGCGGGAGCTCGGCATCGCCTGCTGCCTTTTCCTTGGCCTTCGCGAGGAAGTCGACCTGCTCGGCGATGATCTCGCAGCCATAGCGGACCTGGCCGTCCTTGTCGGTCCAGCGCGTGTAGTGGATGCGGCCGGTGACCATGACCAGGGCACCCTTGGCGACGTGCTCTGCGACCTGCTTGCCGACACCGTTGAAGCAAGTGACGCGATGCCATTCGGTCTCGGTCTGACGATGTCCCTCGCCGTCCTTGTAGTGGCGCGTGGTGGCGAGGGAGAGGCTGGTGACCGAGGCGCCGTTCTGGAGGTTGCGGACTTCCGGGGTGTTGCCGACGAAGCCTGCGAGGATGACGGTGTTCTTCATGGCGGATTCCCTTTGAAGCTCTTCAGAGTGTCCAAGGGACCATCCCTTCGACTGAGCCCCGAAAGGTCCGGGGGTGGAGAGGACCGCACGAGCGACGCGAGGAAACCCCGCCGGAAGGAGTGGTGCGGGCAGCCGCGCTTGGCGCGGCAACACGGTCCGCACCGGTGCGGGTTGCGTGTCCTGTCCGGCTTCGGACAGGGGCGTGTTTCAGTCTTGGAAGGGGATGTTCTCTGGACGCGTGCGAGCGTTCACCACGCCGGGTCATAAAGAACCAATCCTGCCTCAGGCAGCCTTGGCAAGATCCTCGATGCGCGCCTCGCAGGCGCTCTTCACCAGCCCTTGGAGCACCTCCACCCGCCCGGCAATCCAAGCGAGTTCGTCTGCCGAAATGCGGTAAGATGGCGCGTACCTTGCCTTTACATAGGCATCGCGCAGCAGGGCATAGCACCGCTTCTCGAAGCGCCCGGTGCGCGGCCAGACATCCTTTAGCGCTGGCTCAAGTTCCTCGGCCATGTCCCGCAGGCGGTTGAGGTTGTGCGACTTGGGCGACCACAATTTGCGCACGAGGAAGAGGCAGTGATAGAGCCGTTCCACTGCCTGATGCAGGTCGAACACTGCAATCTTGGGGGCACCATCCGCGACCGCATGTTCGTACTGGCGGTAGAACTGACCGGCGCTCTCGAACCAGTCATCGAAGTAGTCCTGCGTCTCCTGAAGAGCCTGCTCGCGTGACAGGGGCATGGGCTCAACGAACGCGGAATCTACCTCCTCGAAAAGCACGACGCCATCCTTGAGGATGTCCATGAAAAAGTAGCGGCCAAGCCGGAGCTTCTCGTTCACATCGTCAAGGCTGTGATAGATCAGGCTGACCGGTGTGCGCAGCACTTTACCCGCCGACAAATCGGCAAGCAGCCTGCTTTCGGTCGCTTCCCAGAACTCGGCGATGTCGGTGAGATCGTCGTGGTTCACGACCACCAACAGGTCGTAATCGGAAAAGTAGCGGCCGACCGGGTCTTCGACCCAATCTCCGCGTGCATAGGAGCCGAACAGCACGATCTTCAGCAGCTTGCCTGCACGATAGCGTGGCTGCGTACGATGCGCGATTGCCTCGGCAAAGCCGGCGCGCACCGTCTCGACGACGTGGGCAAGTTCGCGCCGCTTGCCTTCGGGGAGATGATCGAGGCCGGATTTCATCAAATGCGGAATCGGTGGTTTTGCATCTTCTGCCAAGGAAAAAGTGTAATCGACCTGCGGCACTCGTAGCACGAGATGAGCTTGCGATACGGAAGGGCGTGGCTTGATGTCGAGCGACGGGACGTTCCTGCCGGTGCGCTATTGGGAACGTCCGGTTATGACAACGGGCGTTCTAGATAAACCTAATCTTTTTCTCCTAGAGCTGCTTGGACGTCCCGAAAGTCCGCTTAGGGCCGGTTGATCGGCGCAAGCTGCCCCTGGGTTCAGGGGAGACGTAAGGCGCCGGTGCGATGCGACGTTGCGCGCTAAATATCTGCGGTCTTTCGCTTGATGGGATCGATGTGATGGACCTGCCGCCCCAAGGCCATTGCATATACAACAATGTCAGCAGTGCCGCCCCGTCCGGCCGCATCCTCACCATCCCAAACCGTAACTAAGCAATCCACGTTCCTGGCGATCCATTTTCCCGCATCGAGGAAGGCGCCCTCGTCGGGCTTTCTCGATCGCAATTGGACAATCTGCGCCTTTGCGAGCAGCCGGCTATATTCCCTGAGCGGCTCATCCTTAAACTGGCTGGGATAGTCCTCCATAGGAACGACAGCTATCAACGTACCGCCAGCATCAAGCACAGCGTCTGCAAAGATTTGATCGGCGCCTGCCGCCAAGCTGGAATAGCCGAAAATGATCGATTTGCCCGCTAGATAGCGGTCGATGCGTGACCTAACCCACCGCCAGTCGATGCCCTCACGCTGTTGATGGCCAGTTACACCGATTTTCATTTCGTACCCTTCTAACAGGCAAACGCGAGCAAACGTTGCCATAGCGATTGCCAAGGGATCGCCGTCACAGCCTGAAAGCCGTAGATTCCAACGAACACGCGCGGCACGAACTTCTCAGTCTCGTAGAAGGAATTGTGCTTCTTGCCGTCACCGTCTGGATCGAGCCTTGCCCATTCTTCCGTGAAAGGTTGCTCGACTAGCTTCCGTTCCATGTCGTTGATCACACCAAACTTGGCCGTATTGAGCGTTTTGTAGCTGAGGATAGATCGGCTCCAATATCGGCAAACCAGCACGCCAGCCAGCGACACCAATAACGCTGTTTTAAGCGGAGGGGTGCCGCCTCCAAAATAGGCTGATCCGCCTACCAGAATCGTGTTTATCGAAAGGTAGAACGAGTTAGCCACCTGCCGCCGTTGGCTAACCCTATCCGCCATTTCGACCATCAACTTGTATTGTTCTAAGCGCTCAGCTTGCTCGACTTTGCGCCGACCAGTGACAGATTGGCCTTGAAGATACTGTTGGCCTTTCACCAGAGGCAATCCTGCTGGGGCAGCGTCGCTACCCACCGTTCCCGCAGCCAGCATCTCATTTCTTGTTCTTACCTTCACCCATCATCTGAGTGACCGCAGCAGCGACGCCATCCCAAGTCCAAGGGATCGTCCGATTCCGCGCCAATCCGACCGGAAGCGTGCTATTTGCATCAGCACCACCGACATACACGCCAAAATATGGAACGTCTTGAGCTTTCGCCATCGCAATCTCTTTCACGACGCCTGTGGCTGTGCTCATGTGCTTCCCGACAAGGACAATCATCAAGTGAGTTTTATTGATTTTCGCCTTTACGAGATTTTCCCACTGCGACTGAGCCATTGGCTCCTTCGCTGACCAATCCTCGTGACTAAACGGTGTCTTTGAATGCCAGGCCTGTCCTGCGAAGAGCATTTTCTCGTTACTGTTATTGTCGACGTCAAAGCTGATGAACGCGCGTGGCTCCGCCATTGATACCTCCCGGGTTTGCAATCATGAGTTTGGCTCGGTTGCTTGACCAGCGCAATGACAACAAATCGAGAGTGAAGTTTTTCAAGATCGATCTTTGCGCTAGGACGAGCCAACACATTTTCGTAGCCTCGGTTCTCACGGAACACAGCTCAATTGGCGGTCGCGTCATGCGTCCAGAAAAGGTATGAGTGGAGAACAAAACAGGTGCGAGGAGCCGCATTGGACCAAGAGGAACCACGCGAAGCGATCTTCATCAGCCATGCAAGCCCGGAGCAGAACATGTTCACGCTCTGGCTCGGCGCCAAGCTGGCGGCGATGGGCTATGAGGTCTGGGCTGACGTCCTGCGCCTCAAGGGCGGCGATGATTGGCAGCGCAAGCTCGAACATGCCCTACGCC
This sequence comes from Novosphingobium sp. KCTC 2891, assembly GCF_025938155.1. GTDB lineage: Bacteria > Pseudomonadota > Alphaproteobacteria > Sphingomonadales > Sphingomonadaceae > Novosphingobium. The sequence continues at coordinate 84,351 of NZ_JAPCZG010000011.1, forward strand.
ATCGCGCGGCCAAAGTGCTCCTTGTCGCGGATCCGGTCTCGGTCGACAAGCAGGGCGTCCGCAACGAGATACAGATTGCGTCCGACATCGCGCGCCGGATTGGTGACGAGGAGTTCATCATCCCCTTGAAGCTGGCGGCGTTCGAAGCACCCTTTCTGATCGCCCATGCCCAATATATCGATTTTGAGAAGAGTTGGGCCGCAGGTCTGGCCGAGTTGCTGGATGTCTTAGGGCTAACCTACCGCATCCCCCGAACCGAACCCATGAATGGCAGCGTCTGGCGCGACGTGCATCTTATTAATGCCAGGCGGATCCAGTCGCAGCCAGAAGCCCTCATCTCCAACTGGTTGCTGATGGACGCAGTACCCAAGCGCATCCGCCAGTTTCGCTTTCCAGATGGGGTGCCTCAGGCCGCGATCGACAAGAGCCTCAAGGGTGCGCCGTGGCCGCTGGTCCCGTTCCGCGAGGGATTTTTGACCTTTGCGCTCGCCCATGACCTGCAGGATCATTTCGGGCCAAGCCTTCCCCTACGCGCGGCGGGCTCGCAATCGTTAGGAGCCTTTCTCGACAAGGGTTGGGAAGAAAATGCGATCAAGCCTTGGAACTCCCGAAACATATTTGCCGACCTTGTACGCCAAGGTTTGGAAGCCGCGTTTCGAGGCCGGCAGCTGGAACCCTACCAGATGTCTGGCACTCAGCTGGCCTGGTGGGCGCGCGCCGATGTAGCGCCATCCAATCAGGTCGCGTTCCAGATGGGTCAATGGTCGGGCTCTCGGCAAATTCAGGGCTACTCCTCGAAGCGTGGCCTGCATTGGCATTTCGGTATTTCTGTGGCCGCGCGCACTGCACCAATTCGCCATGTACGGGTGCTCAGCCGCCTCATTTTTAGTACCGATGGCCAGAATGCGTTGGACGATGTGAAGAAGATGCATCGCCAACGTCGCTCGTTTGCCAAGGGCTGGCGCAACGCACGCTGGCGGGACATGCTACTGGCGTTCCTGCACTGGGTGGCGGAGGGAAAAGCGGTCCTCGAAGTACCTATGAGCAGCAGCGAAAGCATCGCTCTCAAAATTCCGCCAATGCAGTGGACCGCGCCCGTGAGCATCCCGCTCGCCGGCGACGACCAGATGAGCGATGAAGACGATCCTACCATTGATGAGGATGACGATGATGGCTTCGACGAAATCGAAGACGCGTCGGACGCAGCGTAGCGCGCCGACTTATCCGCGGGTGCGCTATATGCGCGAACCTACGCTTGAATTCGCGATGGGACAAAAGCTGGCCTATCCGCGTGATGGTCTCTTTCTCTATGGTCCGGTTGGGGATCCACGAGACCTGCCGAGCATTCGCTATGGCGTCATCGGCACTGCGCAGGGCGTCCTACGGTTTCGCCGCTGGTCGGCTTCGATCAACCGGGTGATCGCGATTCCCAAGCCCGGGCTGCGCTCCCGCGAGGTCGAGCCCCAGCATGTCCCCTTCCCTGGCTTCGAGCAGGCCTTTCACGCGACTTGGCCTGATGAGCCGGTACGCGTGATCGACGACCTAGACGAAGGTGAATTGCAGCGCATTCTCAAGATCGAGAATCGGCACGAAGCTGTGCGCGGCGCGGTCGATGTTTATGTGACACGTCTCATTGCCGAAGCAGACCGCATGGAGAATCCGCCGGCCTTTTGGTTCGTCATCATTCCGGAAATTGTCTACGCACTAGGGCGCCCCAAGTCTTCCGTCCCCAAATCCGAACGAAGCGCCGGCGTCGTCTCGATAACGGTTGCACGGGCACGCCAATTGCAGAGGCAGCCAACCCTGTTCGGAGACGATGAGCGGGAAGCGGCGGTCTATCAGTATGCCACCCATTTCCGGCGACAGCTCAAAGCAAGGCTGCTCTCCAAGCGGATCGTTACTCAGATTGTTCGTGAAACGACTTTGACGCCTGACGAGTTCAAGCGAGAGAGCGGCATGCCAATACGTCGTGTCGAGGATCCGGCTACAATCGCGTGGAAGCTTTGCACCGGCGCCTATTACAAGGCGGGTGGCAGACCTTGGCAGCTCGCCGATGTCCGCCCGGGCGTCTGTTATGTCGGCTTGGTCTACAAACGCAGCGAATTGTCCGCGGATGCCCGCCATGCGTGCTGCGCCGCACAGATGTTCCTTTCCGATGGCGAGGGCGTCGTGTTCCGAGGCGCGCTGGGGCCTTGGTTTCACACTGATTCCCGGCAGTTCCACCTAGATGAGCCGGCGGCTGCTAACTTAGTGAGTATGGTCGTCGGGGAATATGAGCGACTCCATAACGCGCCACCGCGCGAGCTCTTCATCCACGCGCCCTCCAATTTTACCGACGAAGAGTGGCTGGGGTTCCAGTCCGCCTGCGGAAAAGAAACCAATCTGGTCGGCGTCCAGATCTCCGACGCAAAGGACAATGTGAAACTCTACCGGCCGGGCGGTTATCCGGTCATTCGCGGGACGGCGCTCGAGACCTCCAACCGCCACGCATTCCTGTGGACATCCGGCTACGCGCCGCGCCTCGATACCTACATGGGACCCGAGACACCCAACCCCATTTCTGTGCGAGTCGCGCGGGGCATTTGTTCCCTTGATACTGTGCTTCAGGATGTGATGGGTCTGACCAAAATTAACTTCAACAGTTGCCTTCACAACGATCGACTGCCGGTCACAATCCGGTTCGCCAACGCAGTGGGCGACGTGCTGATATCGGCACCCATGGATGGCGAGCCAAAGCTTCCGTTCAAATTCTACATCTGATTAAGAGCTCAGCCATGAGCGGCGGCAATTAGGACAGCGGTACTACGGCTCTAAGTTCAGCTATGTCGGCCGCCGCCCGGTCGTACTGGCACATTTGAAAGACAAATTTTCGCGTATGCGGACATACAAGCACTTGCCTCGAAACAGCTTATGCACATCTCTTCATTCATATCGGCCGCCGTCAGCGTGATCGGCGTAAGGCTGGATCCTCAAGCCGCGCTGCGCTATCATCGGTCGCATTTTCGATAGAATGGGATCTGTCATCATCGCTGTTACCATGTAGTCGCGGTGCGCATCAGAAATGCCGCACTGCTTCGCAACGGTCACGTCCAGGTCTGCGAGCGCATCCAGATAGTTCTTCTCGAGGTTCGCTGTCGTCAGCGCCTTGATGGCCACGACCACATCAACGAGATTTGATGGTACCACGATGTCGAGAACGTGCCGTCGTGCGATCGGCTCATCCGGCTCCTGCTCAATTCGCCGACTCAGGACGAAAGCAAGATAGTCTCGAAGATCGTTGTCTGGCACCGTAATCGCGAAAAACAGGTCGCTCGACTGCAGGCCGCTAGACGTCTCGGTGATCCCAGTGATGGCAACTCCCGCCTCCGCGGCGCCATTCAAGTCTATGCCAGCGGTCAATGGATCCGCGTTCACGATAAGTGAGGCAAGTGTCGAAGAGCCGGCAGCACCCTTTCGAATGAGTTCGTCAATCGCACGGTATTGGTTTGCCACGTCGCTATCCGCATCCAGCACGCGCTGACCTGCCAATGTGAGTTCGGCCACGGCCACGGCACTCCGATCAGCGGGGATCGGAAGGAGAGTTAGTGTCCGCTTGTACCAATGGCAGCCGAGATCCTCGATGATCGACGACCTCAGCACCCGGGCAGCGTAAAATTGGACGACACGGCTCAGAACGAAAGTGTGCAGCGGGAAGTCTTCCGACAGCTCGATCATGTGCGCAGTGTTCTGGAACCCCTGACCAGGCTCCAATCGCGCGATCGTCGGGAGTTGCGAAATCTCCCTTGCGGCGAAAGTGCGCGCATAACTAAGATGCAAGGCATAGCTGTAGATGTACCGCGTACTTTCACGCTGTGCCGTCGTCGACCACTCTCCCATTGGCTCACCCAGAAGCCCTTGGGGGAAAATGTTCTGTCCCTTGAAAAGGTGGATGCAATCGGTGTCGCCAGCACGCTTGAGTGCGCCAGGGCCACCTAACTTCACACCATAGTTGAAAAGCAATTCGGGACGATAAAGATACCGTTCATGGGCGGGCTTATCCTCCCGAACCTCGACGATCCTTCCACGCGCGCGCTTCACGTAGACAAGCTTCACTATTTCCCCGAGGCGCGGAAGATCACGCATAGTGCGCAACGCTTCGGTGTCGGAGGCACTCATCTTCGTCAGAATCGCGTCCGCACTTTCGTCATCGCCACGGAGTGCCTCGAGCCATTCTGGCGTAGGCAAACTTTCATCGCCTTCATTTTCAAGAGCTTCAGCGGTCACATCCTCGCCTGTAGTCTCGTACTCCACGGTTGCGGCTGCAGATTCCAGCGAACCACGAAGATGCAGCGGGAGGTAGGCCAATCGGTCGAGATCGGACCGCTTTACTTGCGAACGCATACCGCGATTGAAGTCGATCACATCGTCAACCAACGCAGTCGGGTCCAGCTGGAGGATATCTACCATATCCTCTGGGCTCGGCTTGGCCTTCTCTACAATCATGATGATCGTGGCGCGCTTCACCCCCCGAAAGGTGCTATTCCCGAGGCCTTCCAGGTCGGCAATCAATTTGATGCGGTAGCCTTCGAGAACCTTTCGCAGGGGTCCTGCATACGCCGCCTCGGTGACGCCGATCGGCACAATGAAAGCAAGCTTCCCACCGGGCTTCACCCACTGCTTGAGCGCCCGATAGATAAAGTAGATCGACGTGTCGGTATTTTTGAACGTCACCGCGTGATAGGCGTCTCCCACACTCGCGGTACCCGCACGTTCCGCTCGGATATAGGGAGGATTCATGATAACGATATCGTAGCTGCCCTTCGCGGTGCGTTCGAACCCTGTCGGGATCAATGCCTGCGCCTTGCGGTCACTCACGTAGGCTACCCGAAACGCCATCCCAGCCTGCGCGCCGGCACTTCCACCAGACCCTGCCCCCGCTTCGAAACTGGCGCCCATAGGATCGAGCGACGACCACCCTCCGAACAACCGAAGAACCGGCAAGATCGAGCGAGCAAAAGCCCTAATTTCCTCCGGCGTCTTGCCGGAAACTACGTCGATCAGATGCCAAAAGAACTGTATCTGGGCCAGCGTTACTGAGAAGGTCGAGATATCCAGACCATGAAGGCGCCCAATCACCTCCCGCACGGTGTCGCTGGTGATCGCCCCGGCGGCTGAAAGTGCCTGCAGCCTCTGCGTTAACGCTTCTACGAGGAATGTTCCCGTGCCGCACGCCGGATCAAGCACCGTCGATTGTGCCGACCACCCCGCTTCTGCCAACATGAACCGGGCGACTTCCGATCGGGTGTAAACCTCTCCGAGACGCCGCCGTTGCGACACATCCAGGTACTGGTCATACACGCCGGACAAGATATCGCCGCGCACCGTCCGGAAATTCCAACGCGAGAGCACGAGTGCCGCACGTAGGAGAGCATCAGACAGAAGTTGGTCGTCACGCCGGATCGCCCAATCCAGAATGTTCGCATCGAAGATAGAGCGAAATACATCGCCGGCGTGCTTGTAGCTCTGCCGCAGAAGCTCTTGCATCGGCAGCGCGAAATGGTCCGCGAAACGCCAGAAAATTTCGATCCCGCCATTCGAGATATAGCGAACGCGGAAAAGCTCATGGTCCTCGCAGAACCTGATGGTCAGCATCCGCGACAAGATCAGCGAAGCCGTCTCATACACGAGTGAGTCGACGAGGCGCTTATTCGCTTTGTTCGAATCCCCGGACAGCCTGAGCAAGCTGGGACCTTCTACGCCTTGACGCTGCCCATATTGCTGCAGTAGGTCGGTCTCGATCCTCAGTGCATAGAGCACTGGCTCCAGATCCATCATCAGTGCATCGAGGCGCGCTTCGTAATCGGTGACAAGTTCGTCGGTAAGCTCGGCCGCCGCACGCGGATCGAGCATCTTGAAAAACTCAACAGGCCGACGCGCACTGGACCAATCGAAGCGCGGCGAACCATAGTCCGCTGCCATAGCCTCGATGTGCGCGATCGCTGACCTGAGATCGGCCACGCCCTGCTCAAATAAAATGCTTTCGACCGCCTGCCTGATAGTTTCCGAAGCGGCGCGCACCGTCGCTCCGAACATGTTCCGCTTCGGGCCACTCGCATCCAGGAATGCATAGCGCGTCCGGTTGGCCCGAAAAGCGGCCAGCTCATTCTCCAGCTGAAGCTCTGCCGAAGAGATAACACCAAAGCAAGCCATGAACGAAGCGGGGTCTTCGAGTGCGTCCCACGTCCACGTCTGCGTGATGGACTCCGGCAGCGCGCCGCGGGTATCGAGTGCACTATCGAAAGCAATAGGATCGGAGACATCGATCCTAAGGACCACCTCTTGGTCGATCAGATAGAACCAGCGCGTACCCGATTGCGGATAGGTTCGCTTCTCTTTCGCGATCGCCTTACCATTAGTCCGAATGGCGTGGCCCAGTTTCACTTCGAACACGGCAGCCGCATAGTCGGGCCCGCGAAGCGCGCGCCCCCCAGACGACCGATATACCACCAAATCGGGCCTTTTGCGGCTCGCGGCGATTTTGGAATCAATGACCACTTGGCCTGCAGTTAGCCCGATGCAGAAACTCGAGCGTGTCAGGAGATCGCGCACATAAGCATAGAGATCGGGCTCTCCGGCGCTGTTCGACGTGATCTCGCGTACCTTGCGGCGAAGTGGTGCCGCAGACGGCAGGGACGGAATGATCGGTTGACTGGCCATGCGCGCGAATAAATGGCCGGTGCGATTCTCCGGGTCAATTCAAAAGGCCAAGACTTCGAACTCGCTTCGCCCACTCCACAAAAAGGGCGTCCTCAGATCACCGGCTACAACGTTGGCGGTCCCAGTAAGGGATCCCGCACGCTGCAATGCCGGTCTGTCTAACAAGCCCACGCATCTCGCCAATGCGTGAGGCAGCCGGGAACAAATCGAACAATTCTGCTCCGGTAAGATCGCCAGCACCTAGGGGCCGCATCAAGCAGCGCCTGTATACATTAGCCGTTCGACAAGATCACCAATAGCTGCAGCCGCCTCCAGCAAATGTCCATCATCCAGATGAGCGTAGCGCGCTGTGGATGCAACGCGGGCGTGGCCAAGCAGCTTCCCGATCATCGGCAGGTTCTCGCGGCTCATCGCAGCGTGGCTGGCAAAGGTGTGGCGAAGATCGTGCAGCCGGACGTCATTGAGACCAACCTTTCGGCGCATTTCAATCCATACGTGGGTCAGGCTTTGGATGGGACCCTTATAGCGCGAGTTCCAGAACAGGTGACCAACTCCCGCTTTGCGCGGCAAAGCATCGATCACATCGCGCGCTTCTTGGCCGAGCCAGACGGTTCGCGGGCCGGTCTTGCTATCACGCAGGTTCAGCCTCAATCCACGGAGGTCGCTCCACTGCAGGCTCAGGATTTCGCCAATCCGGCAGCCGGTCAGAAGCAGGAGCGTGATCGCGGAGGCATGCGTGCGGACGACAAGTTCGTTACTTGCCCTGCCCTCGGCGAGCAATGTTCCCAATCGCGCCAGTTCGTCGCTCGACAAAAAGCGCTTGCGATGCACACGCCGGTTTTGCCGGATGGCCCGGCAGGGATTTGTGTTCTCAGAGCGATAACCCCAAGCCTCCGCCTTGTTCATCGCCGCACGCAGGATCTCCAGGCAACGGTTGGCGGCAGCCGGCCCCGACCTGCCGGCCAGTGCGGCAAACCAACGCGCAATTTCAGGCTCTTCCAAAGTGTCGACGCAGGCGTCCGGAAACGCGCCGTCGATGTGCGAGCGCCGATAACCCGTCATCGTCTCCAGCGTCGACGCCTTCCAACCGGGCGCGCACCGTTCCCAGTACTCGGTCATGAAATCGTCCATGCGCGGTGCCGTCCTTGCACGCTGGCGCACCTCGGCGGGATCATGGCCAATTTGGGCATGGGCCAAGACGCGGCGACCAACGGTAATGGCCTGATGCCGCGTTAGCACATGGGCAGGCCCGATGGTCACGGTGCGCATCCGCCCACTCATGCGGGTTTGCACGACGTAGACTTTGCGGCCGCTTTGGTAGTGGCGGATGCCGATGCCACGCTCACCAGCCAGCCAGGACGTGGTACGCGCCCTGCCCCTTGGCTCGACCGCGAGTGCGCGATCCAGTCCAACCTCCCCGAGCGCGCCTGCGACGATTTCGCGCAGCGTAAGGCGCGTCATGGTCGCACTCCCAGGGCTGATGCCATAGTGGAGGATACCCGCGCCGCCGCTTCGGCAATCGTCTCATCGGCGAGGTGGGCATACCGGGCGGTGGTTTCCGGCAAGGCATGGCCGAGCAGGCGACCGATTGTCGCCAGAGGCACACCTTCCCGTACGGCTACCGAAGCGAAGCTGTGGCGCAGATCATGCAAACGAACGTCTGGCAGCGCACAGGTTCGACGAAATCGCCACCAGAATGCCTCGAGCGACATGTGCCCCTTGCCCCGCTTTTTCGGGAACACCAGCGCGACACCTTCGTGTCGTGGCAAGCTCTGGAGAATAGCCAGCGCCTGCCTGTTGAGCATGATGATCTTTGCCCCCGTCTTGCTGTCGGGCAGCACAAGGCGCGGAGGCTGAACCCAGTCCCAATGAAGCCCGCAAATCTCGTTCAGGCGCGCGCCGGTGTAAATCAGCAGTCGGATCGCCGCGACCTCGTTCGGATAATCGTCTTCCACCTGCGCAAGCTGACGCCCGAGACGAGCATACTCGCCGGGGCTCAGGAACCGCTCCATCGCCTTACGCCGGAAGCGTTCGATACCGCGACAGGGGTTCTTGCCCTTTGGCCTGTAGCCGAGTTGCTCGGCATATTTCAGCATCGCGGCCAGCACCGGCAACGCGCGATTGAACTTCGCTTCGGCGACATTGGCGCAATCGTCGCGCCACCGCACGATGTCGGTCCGGTCCATCTCGTTGAGCCGATGTTCGGCAAAGAATGGCAGGATATGATGGTCAAGCGCTGTCCGATTGCGACGCTGAGTCGAGGGCTTCCAATGATGCGCACAGTCGCGCCAGAACTCTTCGGCATAGTCGATGAACACTGGCCCCACCGGGATGTCCGGCCGCCTGGGCAAGCCATCGAGCGCAACCTCGACCAGATGGCGCCGCGCTACCCGGCGCGCGACCAGCGCCTCCACGTCCTCCACGCTGCCGAGCGTAATCCGGCGGTGACGTCTGCGATGCCGCACGCGGACAAACCAGGATCGATGTCCACCGGGCTGAACCCGCATGCCGAAGCCCGGCAACGTGGTGTCCCAGATCTCGTGTTCCGAAGGCAATTCCTGGCTTTGCCGACGGGCAAAATTACCGTCCAGAAATGCCTTTCGAGGGCATTTTTCAGGCTCAGGGTACAAATAGCCATTTTTCGCGCATTCCGGAGGGTCAGAAACCGCAGATTTCTGCGGCTTTTGCGGGTACGAATAGCCAACGCCAGCATGCAAACTGCCACACACTTCGGCGACTGAAAGTCGCGGATTTCCGCCATTTTTTGCCATAAAAATACGGATATCCGTGTACGGTGTGCCCCTCAATCGCCAGATTTGAGCGACGTCGGGGGATGTGATGGGGCTTGATCGCAAGGCATGGGTGCTGGGGTCTTCCGGTGGGGGCCAGGGCATGATCCCGGCGAATGTTGGAGGGCGGAACAGGCATGCAGGCGAGAGGGCGATGGCTGCTGGCGTGCGTTCTGACACCCTGCTTGTCTCCGGGAGCATGAGAAAAAGGATAGGGTGGGGCTAGTCGCCCCACCATTCGCCTTCCGCCGCCCCGGCCTGCCCGTCGGTGCCAGGTAATGCCTCGGCCGTGCTGCGTGCCTGTGCCAGCCATGCCTGTTCGAGGCTGGCGATGATGCCGTCGAGATCGTCGTGTTCGTTGGTGGGATTGGTCATCGTGGCCTCCTTCGTCGGTATCGACGGGCAGGCGGACGGTGGCGGTGCGCGGTCTCGGTCAAGGACGGCGAAGCCGCCGCGCAGCGGGGAGCGGGGGTGCCGATTTTTCCGCCAGGAAAAATTGGGGGTACCGCTCATCCTTGAGGGAGGCCGCGCACCGCCACCATCATGGGACGGCTATGGCGACCTGTTGTGTTTCTGTGTCCTTGCAGGCGCCGCCGCTGCACCCTTATGATGGCAGCGGGATGGTGTCGTGGCTCGAGCGTCGCACGATGACCGGTTCCGACGCTGTCGTTGTTCGCAAGCGCCGGAGGGCCAGACATGCAGCACTATCATCTGCTCGAGCGCGAGATCGCCGAGGACGATCCGGGCCTTGCCGGCTTGCTCGCGCAGGCGCACGGCCAGCGCGAGCGCGCGATCTGCCTGTGCCGGCGCGATCACAAGCTGCCGCTCTACATCGCGCACCGACAGGGTGGATACGTGCTGGCGCGCTGGCCCGGCACGGGACCGCGCCATGCCTCGGCCTGCAACCACTACGAGGCGCCCGATTTCCTGACAGGGCTCGGCCAGGTCCGGGGATCGGCCGTGGTCGAGCATGAGGACAGCGGCGAGACCGAACTCAAGTTCGCGTTTCCGCTGTCGCGCGGGCCGGCGCGCGCCGCGCCTTCGGCCTTCACCAACGACAAGCCGGCGGTCAGGACCAATGGCCTGCGCCTGACGATGCAGGGGCTGCTGCATTTCCTGTGGGACAAGGCCGAACTGACGCACTGGCATCCGCGCATGGGGGGCAAACGCAACTGGTTCGTGGTCCGGCGCGCGCTGTTCCATGCCGGGCTTGCCTGCAGGGCGCGCGGCGAAAGCCTGGCGCGCGTGCTGTTCGTGCCCGAGACGTTCCAGCTCGAGCAGAAGGAGAACATCGCCGGGCGTCGCCGGTCGGACCTCGCGATGGCGCATGCCTCGAGCGAAGCCATCATGGTCGTGATCGGCGAGATCAAGGCGATCGAGCCGGCGCGTTTCGGCGAGAAGATCGTGGTGCGCCACCTGCCCGACTGGCCGTTCCTGATGGACGAGGACATGGCGCGCCGCTTCCACAAGCGGTTCGCGGTCGAGGAGGAACTGTGGCGCTCGGATGGTGGCGGCGGACACCTGGTGATGAGTGCCACCTTCTCGATCGGGGCCTCGGGCCTGCCCCAGCTCTTCGAAATCGCGGTCAGGCCGGTCACGCGCGAGTGGATGCCCTACGAAAGCCTCGACGAACGCGCGCTGGTGAGCAAGGCCGTCGGCGAGGGACGCAGGTTCGTGAAGGGGCTTCGGGTCAATCTCGGGCCTGACCAACCGATCGCCAGCATCGCGCTCAAGGACACCGGGCTCGATGCAACGGCGGTCCACCTCGTGCGCAATGTCCCCGATCCCGCCTACGACGATGCGCTCGCCGCGCTGATGATGACGCCGGGGGTATGCCATGTGGTCTGGCAACCGGGCGACAGCCTGCCGCTACCTGCGCCCCGGTCCTGATCGCTCTTGCTTGTCCCGACCAGGCGCGCGGCATGTGGGGCCAGAGCCCCACTACGCCCGCGTGCCTTGCCGCCAGAACAAGAAATGAGAAAATTGGAGGACGCCGCGGGATGCAGCGCCCTCCTTGGGGCAAGTTCAGAATGCGGCACCGCGCCGCGCAAACCGCCGCTGCCCGTTCACGGCAGGCGCGCCTTCGGGAAAGGCCGGCTGCTGGTGGCTCGCGGCGAAGGCATGGTAGGGAACGCCCGCCTCGCGCACTTTGGTCAGGAGGTTGGCCTGCAGCCCCGATCCCTCGCAGATCACCGCGTGCACAGGCTTGAGGTTCATCATCTGCTCGTTACGGGCGAACCCTGCGCGCTTGCCCATCGCGCGATTGAGCGTGAAGCGCACCGTCGCAACGCCGCGCGAAGCCGCCCAGGCGTGGGCGATCTGGTCGCATCCCCGGTGCTGGGCGGTGGTCGCCAGGATCATGCTCGGAATGCGCGCGAAGGTATCATCGAGCGCCTTGTAGAGCAGTTCGTGGTCATGCCAGGTGTCGCCGCCTGAGAAGATCACGACGGGACCGGTCGGAGCGTGAGCCTCGCGGCGCTTGGCCGCGCGCGCTGCCAGGAAATCGCGCGCCTCGATCTGGCTCGCGGTTGTGGCGGAGCTGACCCGCGATCCCCGCGCGGTCGAGAAGGGTCGGCCGGTTTCGACGTGGAACACTTGCGCCGCATGGTCGCGCATGCACTCCAGCGCTTCGCGGCAACTCTCGAGCGTCTCGCACAAGAGGCGGGTGTCTTCGACTTGCGTCGCGTGGATTTCGGACGGATCGGAGATGCGCACCAGTTCTCCGAGTTCCTTGGCGGCATCGTCCTCGCGGCCCTCGATGCGCTTGGCGACGACATGGAAGCTGTTGGCGAAGCCCCAGGCGAGATCGGCGGCAAATGGTTCGAGCCGCGTATCGCGCAGCACGTCGAACAGCGTGGTCATGACCATTTCTACTGCGGCGCGGGCCTGGTCGGGATCGGGCATGCAGCAGACTTCCGCCTCGTCGACGATGGACAGCTTGGCGCGTTCGTCGTGCTCGATGAAGGCGTGCGCGTAGGTCGATGCCTGGTCGGTCGATTCGGTTTCCTCGGCGATGAAGCTCGCGAGATCGGCGAAGTTCGAGAAGGTTTGCATTGGTTCAGCTCCTGCGTTTCGTCATCGGCTTGATGACGCCCCTCATCCGGCAAGCCGTGCCAAGGCCAGTCAGGGACGTTGACCGGGAAGCCGGGGCGCGGACAGCGTCCCCGGACCCCGGTTGACGCCGCGAAGCGGGGCATGGGGGAGCCGATTTTGTGGGTGGTGGCCGTCAGGCCGCCGGCCGCCAAAATTGGGGGAACCGTGCATCCTTGACGGGGCGCCAGGCCGGGTTGCCACACTGGGAGGACACAGAAAGGGTTGGGTATTGCAGCTCTTTCCTCTCCCTGGGCGGGCATCCGCCAGGGGAGAGAAAACAGGACAAAAGGGCCGGCGCGGACGCGCCGACCCTCACGATCGCGACGATGATGATGTTGATGATGATGGCAATTGCCCCCAGCGGCCCATCCCCGCGGACACGCGAAAACGGGCGGCTCAGGGGAGCCGCCCGCCCACGGTGGTCAGATGAACTCGATCTCGTCGGCGACGATCTCGGTGTTGTAGTAGGTCTTGCCGTCGCGTTCGTTGCGCGAGTAGCGGATCTCGCCGGTCACGAGCAGCTTGTCGCCCTTGTGCTTTTTGTTGGCGATCGCCTTGCCGAGGCCGCCGAAGGCCTTGACCGTGTGGAACTGGTCGTAGGTCTCGGTGTAGCCGTTCTCGTCCTTCTGGACCTTGCCGTCCTTGATGACGGGCTTGCTGGTCACCAGCGTGAACATCACGCCGCCCTTGCTGTCGGTGCCGAAGCGCGAAACGTCCGCGGTGATGCGACCGGAGAGAAAAACCTTGTTCATGCGCCATTCCTTCGGTGTCATCGGCGGGCCAATCCCGCCGGGATGAACAAAGACGAAGCCCGGGAATGAGCGGGCTTTGCACCGAGCGGGCGGCGTGCCGTCCGGCGAGGGGAACCGCTGATCCCAAGCGGGTGGTGCGGGCGGAGGCCGTCAGGCCGACAACACGGCCCCTTGAGGTCGGCGGTTGCAAAGGTCGTGCACGGGCGAAGAGTTTCATCCCGTCTGGCGGATGGCCAACCGATGGTGCTGAAGGTGTGGCCCGTCATGGACATGACGGTTTCTCTCGCGCTGCGATGCGGCTGACGGGAAATCGCGTTTCGGTGCCGGTGGCGGGCGGTGCTGTCATGCAGGTCACCGACCTGCACGCCCATCAGGGACGGATCAGGACCAGTGGGACGAAGGCACAACCAGACCTCGCAAAGCGCTCCGCACGATCGACGCATCGGCCTTGGCGCCAGCGCACGGACACAACGACGGCGTGGCGACAGCCGCGGTTTGACCGGCGACGGGTCTGCGCCTCCGGGCGAGGCACGGAGCACCTGCACATCGCCGGGATCGTCGTTGGTGGGCGACGGTGATCACCGCATTGGGCGGCGCCCATAGGGCGCCCGTTGCTCCGGGGAGCGGCGCGGGTACCGCGCTCCGACCTGGCAACCCCCGCGCGTGACTCTGTCCTCGCTTACAAAAAATTGCGGTCCGACCGCGGGGGAGGTCGGACCGCAAGGTTGGTCGGGGAAGCCTGGGGGGTCAGGCTTCGACGCCGACGTAGTCGCCCGTCGCAGAGGCAAAGGGGTCTTCGCTGGGGGCGGCGAAGGTTTCGCTACGCGGGCTGAAGGTGGTGTCGCCATCGGCGCTGGTGGGTGCACCCTCGTCGAAAGGATTGGTCATGCGGCGGCGCGGACGCGACCAGACCACGTTGAGCGCGCCGTCCTGCTGGGTGAACAGCGCGATCGACAGCGGCGCCTCGAAGCTCGGATCGTCGATCTGGCCCTGGAGGAAGGCGCCGGTGCCGTTGGCGGCCATCTTCTCCCACAGGCCGCCGGCCGGAATGAAGGTGCCATTGCGCGTGCGCACCATGACATCGAAGCGGGGGGCGTCGGGGTTGGTCGAGGTGACCGAGCGCAGGCCGATCACAAGGTCGATCGTCGCGGTCTGGATCTTGCCGATGAAGTTGCCGGAGGCATTCTTCTTGAGTTGACCGATGTTCATTGCCGCATTCTCCTTCAAATGCCGCCCCGTCTTGCTGCTCGGGGGCCGGTACGGGTTCGTGAACGGGTCCATTCCCGCCACACCTTCCTCCTCACCCCCTTCTCTCTGATCCCGCCGCCAGAGCCGGACACGGAGGCAGCGGACGAAGCGAGAGGCCCGCCGCCGGGAACACGATCAGGTCCGGCATCGCCGGAGAAGCCCGGTCGAAGACCGGATGATCGGATGGGAGGCGAAAGGGTCGGCGCAAGGCGAGCCCAGGCTCTCGCGCCAGACCCGCCCATGGCGCCGTTCCGGGCAGGCCCGTGCCGCTCAGTTCCTCAAGCCGCGCGGCAAGGCGATCCACTCAGGCTGGTCATGCGCGATCGGGATATCCATCTGCCCTGCCTGCTCCTCGGTGAAGACGTCCGCCGTCTCGAGGGATCCGAAACCGTCGGTATTGTTCCAGAACAGCAACCCCTCCTCGTCATCCCGCATGGCAAGGACGAGTTTCGGGGCGAACCTCGCGTTGTCATTGAGGTGGCTGGTCTCGATCCAGTGGGTGCCATCGGCATCGATCCGGAAGCCGCCCCCGCCGAAGGCGTCGGGCTGGTATCGATCGCTGTCGTAGCCCCAGGTGACGATCAGCGGCCACGATCGCGTGAGGATCCGTTGGAACAGTGCCGCAACCGCGTCCGGCTCGAACTGGTCGGCTTGCCCGAACACCGAGATCGAGGCCGGATTGTGGTCGCCGAACACGAATTGCGTGCCGAATGTCGGGAAATCGGGATCGTTGAAGATCGCAAGGAACCCTGACACCGGATTATCGTCAATTGGCGGGAACAGCGCGCGAAAGCTGGCGGCGGCTTGCGCCCAGCGCGTTGCGATCTCGTCGTGGAGCGGGCCACTTTCGAGGAAGGCCGCAAGCGCGATCGCCTCGGCGAGAAGTGCGTGCTCGTCAGGCGTCACGCGGAAGGCGAAGCAGGTATGCGTATAGCAATTGGACATGGGCCAATTCCTTCGTGGCGAGAGGTTGCGCAGCAGCGGTCCCGACCGCGCCAGAATTGGTGAACCGCCGAGGGTACAGACCGGCTGTGCGCCGGCCGCGCCGATCACCTCGCGACCGACGCGGCTGATGCCGCGGCCTCGGGCGCGACAATGGTCCAGGCCCTGGTCATCAGCCGCGAGATTCGCACGCCAGCCCCGTCGCCCGCGCGCAGGAGAACGGTCCTCGTGCCCCAGGAGCCAACCCGGAACGTCTGCTCGCTAATCCCGTCGGAAAATGTCAGCGGTTCGGGGAGCACCAGGGTGTCACCCGGCCTCGGCTTGCGACGCGAAGTCAGCGCAAGGCGTTGACGACATCTGGCGCGCCATTCGGCGGCATGGTCATTGATCGGCGGCCCCAGCATGTCGAGGATCGAGGCCGGGCAATCGAAGTAGTAGGGCCCTGCCGTTTCCGTCATGTCCTTGTAGGCGAACACGTATCCATCGCGGGCGCGTGGGTTCCAGCGGATAAGGCAGATGATGGCAAAGGGCGGGCGCTCGCCGTCAGGTCCATAGTTCTGGCAGGCGGCATAGTAGGCGCCGGAACGGACCGTGGACTTGAGGACGCGCAAACCTTCGGTCCGCCCCGCCGCCGCGTCAGGCGCATAAGTGCACTGGTCGTCGAGATAGGCCTTGGGCGTGGCATGGGGCCCCATGCCGCGCAGGGTCATCGAGAGCCATCCCATCGGGATCTCCTGTGTCGGGAGGAAAGGGGTCGGCTGCGGAGCCGGAGACGCGAAGAAGGGTTCAGCCTGCGATTGCGCCAGGCGCAGTCGTGTCGGACGTCGGGGCGTCCGCCTCGGGCAGGAGGACAAGCTCCTTGCGGGACATCGACCAGGACAGACGCAAGGTCCGTCCAGCGGGAATGCGCCAGGCAATGCGATCGGCAAAGACCATGCGGATCACGGCGAGCGTTGCCGCATCGTCATCTTCGAGCATGGCATGGGCGCGCGCGGCAGCCTCGTAGCGGAACCGTGTTTCCTGGGTATCGTAGCTGTCCGCATCGGAATCATCAGATGGGCTGAAGACGGCATCGATGATGTAATCCGTGAGATCGCCGGGATCGAGCCGCGAACATTTCGTGAGCGCAATCTGCACCGTGTCGACGTCCGTCCAGCTGTCGTCGCCCTCCAGAAGCGCAAGATCGGTCGGCAGGTCGAGACCTCCGCCAAACTGATCGCTGAGTTCGAGCGTGATGGTCTCGGGCCGCAAGGTGCAGGGGTCGCGCCCGAGTGGGGTATCGCTGCCATCGGCCTCGCAGAAGCGCTCGCCTGTGCGCACGTAGCATTTCAGGCGGTCGTACCAACTGTAGCCGATGAATTGCTTGATCGGGTCATAGAACGTCAGCGGTGCCTGCCCCTCGAGGCGATGCACCTCGCCAGCTTGGCCATTTCGCGAGAACGCAAGCGCGCGACCGAACGTCACGGAATCGAGCGCATCCATGTCGTCATAGAGGGCTGCGTCCGCAGCAATGGCCGTGAAGCCGGGAAGATCGCGGTAGCTGTCACGCGCCAGAGACGGCGTCCACGTCGGCAACTGGGCAATCGCCTCGGGAAAGGCGTCGCAGAACAGGTTGGCCTCGAGCCAGCAGGCATGGCTGAGACGGTGGAAGGGCTCGGCGAGGATCGTCTGATACATGGCCTCCCGGCACAGGGTTTTGAGCCGCGTGAGCGCGGCGTTGTGGTAGATCTCCTTGCGCGCGGGCAGGACCAGAACGAGATCGCGCGCATCGACGACGTCGACATGCACGCTCCACTGCGCGTGGTGGATTTCCTTCACCTGCGGCAAGACGTGCCGGAGCGTCACACCGTGGAAATTGACGGTGTCGCCGGCAGACGACGTGCGGTTGCGATAGACGCCGAGGCGATACCCTTCGCGCTCGACGATCTTGTGCGCGCCTGCGAGGAAATCGACCCGCTTCAATTCCTCGCCGTTGAACGTGACGGGCAGCGGAAAATGCCGGGCCGCGCTTTCGAGACAACGCTCGAGCTTGCCGTCGCGCTGCGGCGGGGCATGGAACGCGATGCTGGTGCCGCGAGGTCCCCCCCAGGGCAGCACCGCGATATCAGTTTCGCCGGTCCAGGCATCGCCGGCGATCGCGAGGGCGAAGGACGCGTGCGCGCTGACCGAGCGCACGACCGTGTCGAGCCCGGCCAGGCTGAAGAAACCCATGCCGGCGGGATCTTCGCGCGCGCGACAAGCCTCCGACCAGTCCGACTGGCCGAGCGAGACGAGATCGGCCGGATCGGCGATACCCGCGCCATCGTCGGTAACGGTGACGATGCAGGCATCCTCGAGGTGCTCTGCGGTCACTGCAACCG
Source organism: Novosphingobium sp. KCTC 2891 (assembly GCF_025938155.1). Lineage (GTDB taxonomy): Bacteria > Pseudomonadota > Alphaproteobacteria > Sphingomonadales > Sphingomonadaceae > Novosphingobium. The sequence continues at coordinate 102,231 of NZ_JAPCZG010000011.1, forward strand.
TGGTCGCGCCGGCGCGGCGCGCGTTCTGGAACAGCTCGTTGAAGATGTCGCCAAGCGTTCCGTTGAAGATACGGGTGACTTTGGTGATCGCCTCGGGCGAAACCCGGGCACGCAAAGTGGCAGGAAGGGTCATGGACGGATGTCCTTCGGTGATCACGCGCCCACTGACGTGCGCATGGTGCGTCGGTGAAAGCGACGGAAAGTCGCAGCGGCTTGCAAAGCCGTTGCAGAGGCGGTCACTCGGCCGGGCAGACACGATCGAACACGGGATCGATGGCAAAGCCCAAGGCTCGGGCCAGTGCGATGGCCCCGCGCACGTCCTCCTCGTCGAAGCCGAGCGGCGCTACGAGGTCGGTCAGCGTCGCGGCGCCGGCATCGGCAATCTTGTGGAGGTGGCCCGCTTCGGCGGTGACCGCCACCGGCCAGGCCCATGCAAGGCCGACCACGCCTTCACCGAGGACGATCAACGTGTGGCCTTTGGCAATGGATTCATCGACCTGGCAGGCGTCGTAGGCATTGCCCGTCGTGTCGAGAACATGCGCGCGGTGGGTTTGGAATGCGAACCGCTCGGAATCGGTCAGCATGGCTGCTTCCCTTCAATGAAGCGCCCCGACCGCCGTAAGGTGGCCGGGGCGCAGGGTGGTTCGGGGGAGTGGACGTGTCAGGCGGTTCCAACGGGCGAGAACGCATCGGCCCGCCGCCGGGCGCGCGGCCGCGACCAGACCAAGTTGTAGCTGCCGTCGTCCTGCTTGAACGCGCTGATCGGCAGCGGCCGCGTCAGCGACGGATCATCGATGCGCCCCTGCAGGTAGCATTCGCCGGTCTCGAGCGCGGCCTTCTCCCACAAGGCGCCGACCTGCACGAAAGCGCCGCCGGTGTTGCGGGTGAGAATTTCGAAGCGGGGCGCCTTGTCGTTGCGCGATTCAACCTCGCGCAGCGCGAAGGTCATGGCGACCATGACGGTCGCGAGCGAGCCGCTCAGGTGACCCTGCGCATTGCTCTGGATGGTGCCGATGTTCATTGCCTGGTGCTCCTTGGCAAAGACCCCGTCTTGCTGCTCGGGGGTCGTGGGGGTGATGGCCTGGGGCATCCCTGCTCCGACCAACCACTCCCTTCCCGCTTCCCTCCCGCCGCTGGGGTCCTGGCCCCGGACCCCTGAGTCTCACGGGTGCTGCCGGCATCAATGCACGGTCGCACCGGACTGTTCATGGATGCAGGCGCTCCGCAGGTCCGCCCGCGACGCATGATCGGGATAGCCGGCGCGCAAATTGGCATGCAGGCGCGCGAACAGGTCGAGGGCGAAGGTGCCGTCGGCGGCCGGGCGGCTCGTGATCAGGGCGCGCTCGATTGCTTCGCGCGATGGCGAATGCGGACAGATCGCCGTCCATGTCCCGTCGGGCGCATAGTCGTAGGGCGCCGGCATCATCGCGTCGAGCCAGTGCGCAAGGCCATGCTCGACCATCGCCTCATAGGCATCGTCGTGGTGCGCGGCGTCCGAAGGGCATCGCAGGCGCACGGTATAATAGGTTCCGAAATCGTGGGGGTTGCCGACAACCTCAAGGGCATAGTCTTCAGGCGGAACGCCCAGCACCGCGACAAGCGCGGCGCGGTAAGCAAGCGCCTCCTGACGGCTGCGCGCCGGCGCATCGGGATCGCGGCCCACTTGCGCGCAAGGTTCATCGAACCGCGTTCCCGAAAGATCGATGGTGCGGGTCATGTTGGGATCTCCTCGCGCGCGCAAGGCGCAGGCGCGTTCAGTATTCGCACGGTTGCAGCACGGTCAGGACCCGGATCGTGACCGAGGCGTCCCAGGGTGTGTCCGACCCGAACGAGAAGCTGCCGTCGTCGGCGTAAGCGTCGATCTTCCAGTACAGGCGTTCACCGAGGAAGGTGACGACCCCGAAATCGCGTTCGCCATAGGGATCGTCACCGGGATCAATCGGAGCATTGGCGATCTGCCGCATGAGCCGCTCCTGGTTGATCATGACCCGCGCCGTGCGCGCAGGCTCCTCGGTCTGCCCTTCGGCGAGCAGTTCGACGACACCGCGCGTGAACAGGATGCGCGCGCGGCGCGCCTTGCCCTGGCGGGTTTCGTCGTTGAGGCGCGCGATCTGCTCGGTGCGTTCGCGCTGGACCTGATCAGGGTCCGCTGGAGGAAGAGGATTGCTGGACATGTGTGATCTCCCGATGGGTTCACACACCCTTGCCCGCTCCCCTCCCGGACACTGGGCAGCGGTCACCGCGTCAATGCCGCTTGCGATAGACGCCTTCGCCATTCGACATGTGGCCAAGGCACACGTATTCGCCGAACAGATCGTCAAAGCGCCCGGCAATGCTGCCGAGCCAGTGCTGCGCCAGCGCATGCAGCGGGCGGCGCAACTCGGCCTCGTGATACGAAGTGTCGTCGCGCTCGACGATCCATACCGCGGCAAGGCCGCCGTAGATCGACAGCCCAAAGTCGGCGTAGCCGTTGCGCAGGAGGATGCGGTCCTCGCGCCCGCGCCAGCCCTCGTGCGGTTCCAGCGAGGGAAATGCCGACTGTGCCTGCGCGATCAGATCGTCCCGCAGCCATTCGAGGGTGCATTCCCAGTCGTCTTCATCGTCAATTGCGAACCCCTGATAGGCGACCAGCGCACCGGACGGGTAGCTGACGGAGCGTCCCATGGTTCCCTCCGTCAGGCCGCGAGCGCGATGTCGGATGCCGCGTCGGGATTGGCACTGTCCGTATCGTCCGATGGCACATCGGCCGCACGGCCGCCGAGCCGCAACAGCATGCTCGCCGCTTCCTCCGCCTTGGCAGCAGCGGTGAGGATTGCGCGATCGTCCTGCCTTAGGACGGCCAGCCAGTGATCGATGTAGCTGGCATGATGATCGAGATGCGTGACCGGCAGGCCGAGTTCCGCACCCAGCATGGCGCTGGATAATTCCGCGACATATCCTGACAGTCCAGCGCTAATGTGAATTCCAGCGCCATTTTTGCGAACCTGTTTCACGCCGCCATCTCCTCGGCCTGAGGCTGCTGGGCATGCATCCAGTCGGCTGCGGCCTGGGCCTTG
>NZ_JAPCZG010000012.1 GCF_025938155.1 Novosphingobium sp. KCTC 2891
CGGTGACCAGTAGCTGACGAGACATTGACCTGCAGGCATCCGCGACCGCGTCATCGTGGATCAGGGTGGTATGCCCGCTGCGCCTGATTGACAGGTTAGCGATTAAAAGACTCTCGCAGACTTCCAAGCATGATGGCCGCCATTGGCCCGCGTCAAGAAGGGCGGTTCCCCCAATTTTTACGCCTGAAGAAGGCGAAAAAATCGGCTCCCCCACCCCCGCTCGCGCGGCGGGCCGCGGGCGGCCCGTTCCTGACCCGGACCAAGCTCGGCCATCCCTGAGGAGACCTCTTCAATTCCTTTGACAGGAGGCTCACATGAACGCTCTTACCGAGACCCTCGACATCCCGGCTTTCGACCCCATCAGCTATGACGCAGCGGTGCGCGCCGCGACGATCCGGGCCCAGCACAGCTTCTTCGACCAGCACGTCATTGAGGACGAGTTCGGCTGCTTCCTCGCCATCGACGAGGGCGACTACAACGCCCTGCCCCAGGACCTGATCGACCGGATCGTCCATTCCGTCCCGGGCATGATGGCCGACGACTTCGACGAAGCGAACATCGCCCGCGCCGCAAGCTTCATGAGCGTGGTGATGGATCCCGAGTGGGACGCGAACTGCCCGTTCTGACATGCCGCATTTCGCACCGCGCCGGAGGGCTCTTGAAGGGCTCTCCGGCCCCCCCCCTTTTTTGCGTGTCCAGATAAAGCACAGCCGGGGCATCGAACCCCGGCTGTGCTGGTCTCTTCCGAGACCGGTTTCAGCTTGCCCGCAGGCGCTTCTCCGCTTCGTCCAGACCGAGCTTTCCGAGAGCGGCGAAGAATGCTTCGACCCTCTCGAACGGCGCCTTGCCGAGAACCGATTTGTGCATCAGTTCGACACTCGCCGCCCGTTCGCTCTCGCGCAGTTTCGTCTCGCGCGCTTCCAGCGCCTGACGCTCCTTCGCGATTGCCTGTCGTTCTGCTTCAAGGCTTCCTTTCCTGGCCATGATGATACCTCGTGGTTGGTGCTGAAACCTCCCGCGCGCGAGGATCATGACCCCTCCCCTGTTTGGCAAGCCCTGATGCTACCGGGCCGAGATCGCCCCCGGATTCCGAGTGCAATTCAGGCCGGGCACGACGCCTGCGGACGTCCTGGAAGGCCAGCTTCGGATTCGCGAAAGACCACCAAACCCGCGAGCCATCATCACTGCAGGATCAAGGGGGAAGGATGCAGACCGTACACGGCAGGACCGTAGGGGAAATGGCGGAAATGCGTGGGTTTGCGATGTTGCCACCTGTCTGACTGGGTCGGACAATCCCGCAAAGCGGCAGAACTCCGCCGTTTCTCGGTCCGACCCTGTCCGACAAGGACCGTCGCGCCGCTGCGCGATTGCCAGACGGCCCATGCTGGACTAAAAGGGGCGCGCGCAATTCCCACCAGGCCTCCACGAGGGGTCTGGGGATGGTTGATGAAGTCCGGATTACGGTACGGATACCGCGCGAACTCGCAAAAGGTGTCGAGAAGGTCCAGGAGGCGCGCGGGCTGACGCCCTCGATCATCCTGCGCAATGCGCTGACCCTTTACCTTGCGACCATCGACGGCAGCACGGAAACCGAGCGGCGGCGCCAATTCTCGTCCGAGTATCTGTTCCTCGGAATCGATCTCCTCATCCAGCGCCAATTTCCCGATGCACACCAGGCCCTGATGGCGGAAGCCGACCGCCGCGTGGAGGCGCTCTATGCCGCGTCCTGACACCTGGTCCGACCAGGCCCGCCCGGGTCAGCTCAAGCATCATTCGGCGCGTGGAAGCATGCCGCGTAACGCCGGCAATTTCACCCGCGGCTCGCAGCTCATCACCCACGAATTCCTGATGTGGTTTGCCTCGGCCAAGATGCCGCTGCTGGTGTGGTTCTTCACCTTCCTGCTGGCCCTCTCGATCGTCCTCGCGCTGCTGCTCCATGAGCACGAAGTGCAGATGATCCTGATGCGGATCTACGCCGCGGGATGGAGCTTCATGGAGTTCAATCCGAAGAAGATCCTGAACCTCACCCTCCCCTCCGGAGAGGTTATCCCTGCCCCCATCGGCATGATCGCCTCGCACCCCGACGTGGTCATTGCCTGGAACAAGCTGATGCGCGCGATCTGGGGTTCGCTGTTCATCTCGCTGTTCATCGCGATCCCGATCTCAGTTTGGTTCGTCAATCTCTCGCACCGGCGCGGCAAGGCGATCCTCGAAGAGCGCCACCAGCGCGGCGCCATGCTGGTCGATGCCGCCGATCTTTCCGCCGTGATCAACGAGCACAACCGCGCCGCGCTTGCACAGGAAGTGAGCGAACGCATGCCCGGCAAGACGCTCGACGACGTCCTGAAAATGAGCTTCGCGACGCGCAAGGAGGCGGGCATCCACCACGTCTACAACATCGCAGGCGTGTCGTTTCCATGGCGCACCGAGCAAGCCCATACGATCATGATCGGCTCGACCGGTACGGGCAAAACGACCCAGATGCGGGACATGATTGCGCAGATGCGCAGGCGGCGCGACCGGGCGGTCGTGTTCGACCTCACCGGCGCTTACGTCGAAGCCTTTTACAACCCCGAAACCGATACGATCCTCAACCCGATGGACGAGCGCTGCCCAAGTTGGTCGCTGTTCGACGAGGGCAAAAATTACGCCGACTTCACCGCGATCGCCGCAGCCATCCTGCCGACCGACGGCGGCGGTTCGGACCCGTTCTGGATGTTGGGCGCGCGAACCCTCTTCGTGCAGTCCTGCGTCCAGTTGATGAAGCTCGGTCAGGCCACCAATGCCGCGCTTGCCTACCGGCTGATGATGGCCGATCTCGAAGAGGTCCACGAGCTTCTCCGCAACACCATTGCCGAGCCGCTCACCGCTCCGGTCGCCGCGCGCATGGCCGAGTCCGTTCGCGCGGTTCTCAATACCAATGCCCAGGCGCTGCTGTTCCTGCCCGAGGGTAAGGAGCCGTTCTCGATTTGCGACTGGATCCGGCACCAGGACAAGCCCGGCTCGATCCTGTTCATCACCTCCTCGCATAACGAACTGGTGCTCAATCGGGCGCTGCTTTCGCTGTGGATGAACCTTGCGGTGCACACGCTGATGCGCCTGCCGCGTACCCGGTCCTTGCGCACCTGGTTCTTCTTCGACGAGGTTCATGCGCTCCACCGCCTGCCGGCCATCGAGGACGGCCTGCAGACCGCGCGCGGCTTTGGCGGCGCCTTCGTGCTCGGCATCCACTCCTTTGCCAAGCTGGCCGAGACCTATGGCAAGGAAGGCGCGCAGAACCTGGCATCGCTCGCGCGTACCAAGCTGATCCTCGCGGCCGCCGACCGCGACACCGCCGAGCACTGCTCCGACTATATCGGCCACCGCGAAGTCAGGATGATGGATGAGGCCTACAGCTACGGCTATTCGAACATCCGCGACGCCGCGACGATAACTCCGCGCTCCGAAGTGCAGCCGCTGGTCCTTCCCGATGACATCATGCGCCTCCCATCGCTGCGCGGTTTCCTTGTCTTCCCCGAAGGCTTCGACGCGGCGCGGATCAAGCTCACCTACAAAGACTATCCCAAGGTCGCCGATGGCTATGTTCTGCGTGAAAATGTCCAGCCCATCGAGTTCGTGCCGCCGCCGGCAGATGACGCCGAAGAGACGGAAGTAGGTGGACGTGAACCGCGCGGCGAACCCGAGCGAGAATTGCGCAGCGACGATCTCGAAAACGATTCTGGCGCGCTTGCATCCGAGCAGGGTGATCAGGAACATCCCGCCCCGGAAAACCTACCCCAAGGGCCCGCACAGGATCCCAGTGTGGGCAGCCAGATGGCCTTCAGGCTCGAACAGGCTCCGCAGGGCGAGCGGAATGTTGGGCGCGAACAGGAAGTGCCGGACAAGGCCGCGGACCATGCTTCGGCCAAGGCTGCGGCGCAGCGCGCGGGCGTCACCCGCGAACTCAATGATCCCGTCCATGACGAGAAGTCCGCCGAGCGCGGCGGCAAGGCTGCACGGGAGATCGATGATCGCTCGCATTCCCACGACGACGGACCGGAGATGTAAGCCATGCACTCCATCGCATCCGTCAGGTCGTCGAGCGGGGCAGCCGCCTATTTCGCCAACGACAACTATTACACCGAGCAGGAACACGCGGAGGCTGGGCTCTGGGGCGGCGAAGGTGCGCGCGACCTGGGCCTCTCGGGCCAAGTCGAGAAGGGCGCGTTCGAAGCGATCCTCAATGGGCGGCTGCCCGATGGCGAGATGGTCGGGCAGGTCGAAGGGCGGCGCCTGGGACTCGACCTCACCTTCTCTATGCCCAAGTCCGCCTCGATCCTGGCGCTGGTGAGCGGCGACAAGCGGATCCTCGATGCGCACCTCGCCGCGGTCAAATCGACCATGTCGCAGCTCGTCGAGAAGCAGTTTGCCGAGAGCCGCAACTACGATCGCTCGCGCAGCGGCGAGCCGCAAAAGACCGGCAACCTCGTCTATGCGCTGTTCGCCCATGACACGAGCCGTGCGCTCGATCCGCAGGGCCACATCCACGCCGTCGTCGCCAACCTGACCCGCGATCCCAAGGGCACCTGGAAGGCACTGTGGAATGGCGAGATCTGGAAGAACAACACGACGATCGGCCAGTTCTACCACGCCGCCTTCCGCGCTCAGCTGCAGAAGCTTGGCTACGAGACCGAGGCCGTCGGCAAACATGGCTCGTTCGAGATCAAGGGCGTGCCGAGCGAAGTCATCAAGGCGTTCTCGACGCGCACAACCGAGATCGAGGCGAAAATCGCGGAAACCGGCGCAACGCGGCTCGAAACCAAGAAGCAGATCACCCTCTATACGCGCGACCCCAAGCTGGCAGTCGATGATCGCGGCGCGCTGACCGAAAGTTGGCAGCAGCGTGCGCAGGAACTCGGCTTTGACGGGAATTCACTTGTCGCTGAGGCACGTGAACGTGCCGCCTTGCAGGCACGTCCAACCTTCCGCGAAACCGCGACCGCCGCGCTCGGTGAAGTCTCGACCCGAATTGGCGCGGCGCTGCGCACGCCGAGCCCGCTCGCGGCCAGCGGCGCGGCCGCCCTGTTCCTCCCCGCCGGCACGATCAAGGCGCAGCACGCGACCGCCTCGGCGATCCGCCACCTGTCCGAGCGCGAGGCGGCGTTCTCGCCAGCAGCCATCCTCAGCGCTGCGCTGGGCTTCCAGATCAAGGGTCTTGAGGGCGGAGCCGTGGTCGAACGAATTGGCGAACTTATTCGCGAGGGCCATCTGATCCCCGGCAAGTCGGAGCGGCTCGACGGGCACTTCGATCTGGTGACGACGCCGGTGGCGCTCGCGATGGAACAACAGATTCTGGACCGCATCGATGCAGGTGCCGGACAGGGCCGCTCGTTCATGCCGCCCGAGCAGGCCATGGCGCGGCTTCAGGACGCGGCGCGCGAACTCGGCCAGACCCGGGCCGGGATCGATACCTGGCAGCTCAACGAAGGCCAATTGGCCGCAGGCGTCGCGATCCTTTCCGGCGCCGATCGCTTCCTCAATGTCCAGGGCGTCGCGGGGGCGGGCAAGTCGACGCTGCTCGGCGCGCTCGATAAGGTGCTCGGGCAAGAAGGCGTCAAGCTCGTCGGCCTCGCCTTCCAGAACAAGATGGTCGCCGACCTGCGCGGCGGGGGCGGCCAGGGCATGTCGGCCGAGCAGATGCGCGAGGCGGGGATCGAGGCCTATACGATCGCCAAGTTCCTCAGCACCTATGGCGGGGCTGCTGCCGCGGGATCGGGCGAGCGCTTCGAGGCCGCCAAGGCGGCGCTCGCCAATACCGTGATCATTACCGACGAAAGCTCGATGGTCTCCTCGCGTGACATGCTGCGGCTGACTGCGCTGGCCGAGCAGCTCGATCTCGCCAAGGCGCCGTTCATAGGCGATCGCCAGCAATTGTCGGCGATCGAACAGGGCAAGATGTTCGCCGTCAGCCAGGCCGCGGGGCAAGCAACCGTGCGGATGGACGAGAATATCCGCCAGAAGAACTCCCCCCTGCTGCTGGCCGTCGCCGGGCTCTCGAACGAGGGCCATGCGAGCCTCGCGCTCGACCTTCTTGCCGCGCATGGCCGGGTGATCGAAGCGGGGCCCGACCACGTCGCCCGCGCGGCCGAGCTGTGGTTGTCGCTCAGCCCTGACAAGCGCGAGGCGACCGCCATCTTCACGGCCGGGCGCGAAGACCGCGCCGAGATCAACGCGCGGGTCCAGGCGGGGCTGCTCAAGGAAGGCACGCTCACCGGGCCGGGTCTCATGCTCACCACGCTGCAGAGCGCCAACACCACGCGCGAAGAGCTGCGCTTTGCCTCGACCTACCGGGTGGGCCAGGTGTTCGACGCGCGGATGGACGTGCGCGAACTGGGGCTGAAACGCGGGGAGTACGAGGTCCGCGAGATCCGCAAGGACGGCAAGGTCGTGCTCGAGGTTGGCGGTCGGCGCAAGGTCATCGACCCGACCCGCATCGATCCCGATCACCGCTTCGACCGGATCGGGCTCTACGAGCAGAGAGAGCTCAAGATCCATGACGGCGAGACCGTGTTCTGGCGCGACAAGGACCAGGGGCGGGACATTGCCAAGTCGACCTATGCGACAGTGCTCGAGGCACGGCCTGAAGGCGTACGGGTCGAGCTTGCCGACAAGCGACAACTGGTGCTCGCCCCTGGCGACCCGATGCTGCGCCGGCTCGACCTTGGCTATGCGCTCAATGCCCACATGGCGCAGGGCATGACCAAGGCGCAAGCGATCGAGGTGATCTCCTCGGCGCAGCGCAACCTCGCGACCCAGCGCACGCAGAACGTGCTCAACACCCGCGCGACCGACGACATGATGGTCGTCACCAACAATCTCGAAGGCCTGAAGCAGCAGCTCGACCGCACGCCCGGGAACAAGACGTCCGCGCTCGAGGTGACCGGCAAAGTCGAGGTCGAACCCCGCCACCATAACCCGGTCGACGCGCGGCAGTTGCCCGAGCTGAAGATGAGCCCCGAGCTCAAGGCCAAGCTCGATGCGGTGCTCGGTAAGGTTCCCGAACCCCCGGTGCGTCAACTGCGCCCGGAAAAGTCGCTGGGGCTCGACCTGTGAGGCGCTTCCTCTCCCTCGCACCTGCTGCGGCGGCCCAGGTGTTCGACCGCGCGCACTCCACGCTCGTCTGGCTGGCCGTCCTTGCCTTTGTCCTGCCCGAGCCCGCGGCGCGGGGCCTGGTCATCCTGGCGATGGTTGCGGTCGCCCTTGCCGCCGCTGCGGTCGCGTTTCTTGCGCCGGTTGCGCCCTACCCGGATCACGACCCCGACCCTGAACCGCCCGATGGCGAGCCGATGGAGAGCGACCATGGCCTATGAACACGAGGAAGTCGGCGACTTTGCGAGCGAGCGCGATGCCCAGGATTGGGCGGAACGCAACAACATCGATCCCCAGGATCTCCACTTCCGCGCCCGCGGAAGGCGGGGCGTCACCCTGAGCGTGCGCCGGTCGGCGCTCGGGGATTCGTCGCGCGGCGACCTCTCATACGGCCGCCGGACCGGCTTTTTCTAGACACAAGGAGACTAGCCATGAAACGATATGCCTATCTGCTCGCCCCGCTGCTTGCGGCGGCCGCCACCCCTGCCCTCGCCGCCGAGCCCGCTCCCGGGGCGTCAACGCTTACCCAGAGCCAGCTCGACAGTCGGGTAAACCCTGAACAGACCAGGGCGACCCTCGCCCGGCTGCGCGAAGCACTTGAGGCGCGCAAACAGGAGTTGAAGGACGCAGCCACTCGCGCCCAGCACGATGCCAACGGCCTTTGCTCGGACTGTCCGGAGAAGGACGCCACGGGCCACCACCATTCCGTCAGCGAAGAGCGCAAGGTCGACTGCATCGAATGCGTCGACCGGCCGCGTTACGCCTGATCGGAAACGGCGCGGTCCGGGTCACCTCCCACCGGGCCGCGCCGAACCGGGCCTTCAGGTAGGAGTATCCACCATGCCCCGACCCATAGACATCTACGACCAGGATGATCTCGCCAGCCTCAGCCATGACATGCCCGGACTCCCGACAGCGCAAGAAATCGACCGTTTGATCGATCACCAATTTCTGCAGACGGTGCTGCCACGGCTGTCGCCCCGCGAAGAGCGCGTCATCCGGATGCGCTTTGGTCTCGGCGGTCTTGGCGAGCACACCCTTTGCGAGATCGGTGCAGATCTCAATATCGGCAAGGAAGCGGTACGGCGCATCGAGATGAAGGCGCTGCGGCGCCTGCGGTGGTACGCCTGCCGGGCTTTCCCCGAACGGGCTGCACGGGCAGGGTTCGAGAGCAAGCCTGGACCGGTGCCTCAAACGCGTATTGCTGCGCCAGCAGTCGCGACAACGCCGCCGGTCCGTCGAAAGAGCCAGGACAGGCATGTTCGGATTGACCGCAAGTGTGAGCCTTCAACGCAAGAGCCACCGCTGGTCTCAGGTATCGTTCTGTCAGTGCTTTGTAGTGCCTACGTGGCGGCGCTCGGCCTCAACACGACCATTGTCTATCAAGTGGCGGCTCAGCTTGGCGTAGCGGGGGCATTGCTGCTGTGCTGCGGAGGGGGTTTCCTCGGGTTCAGCCTTGCAATGACGCTGCCGATCATGCTGCGCGACTTTCCGGTCGATCCCGAACGCATCCGACGAGGCGACGGTCTCTTCTATATGCTATTCGCTGCTTTGGTGGGCGGCGCCGGCCTGAGCGATCCGGTTCAGACCTTCCTGCACGGCCTGGTCGTGGCAACGCCGCCCCGTTTCCAGAACGGGACGCCAGCGATAGTTCACTGGTTCTCTGGCCTCATCCTGCTGTTCTGCCCCGTCTACTTGTGGAGTTATCACCAGCGGGAGCATAGACTCCGCCGGTTGCAACGGTGACATCGAAATCCGAGGACAGCATACAATCTGAAAAATGGCGGGACGTGGATGCTTTCCTTGCTATTGGGGGTTTTCGTGATTCCACGCTAGGAGCGGCGGTTTCCGATCGGGTGCGGTTCAGAAATTTCACCAAAATGGATTATTAAGCTACAAGTAATGAACCAAAATCGCCGCCTTTCAACCAACACGATCGTCGGCACCATCGAGCATGGTCCTCGCGGCCCGATTCTGCGTGACGATGACGGTGTGCGCTGGCGGCTCGGATTTGCTGACGGTCAAGTTCCCGATGGCCTCACGGGGCGGGTCAATGTGCGTGGACGCATCGTCGAGATCGACCGGATCGATGTCGACTATCTGGTAGGTGAAACATAACTTCCACGCTGCGACGAAATGGACGATGTTCGATTGAGCCAGCGGCCTGTATTTCGAACTGTCTGTCTCATTGAACTATGGGCAACTACTCGGTTCGCACCATTCCCGACACATTATTCTGGCAATTTACGTGTTGAAGCGTTGACAGAAAGTCCCGTCTCAACAAAGACTTGTGTGAACAGGGGATTTCGGGGCACGACCATGGCGATTGAGCGGCTTCCGATCAGCCGGAACGCGCTGGATATCATCATCAGCGATGCCAGGGACTTGCTCGATACGCTTGAAGCCGCCGGTCTGGAACAGGCGGCAACAATCATGGCGAGCGTCGTCGAGCAGCTGGTCTGTGACAGAACGGGACTGTCCGGAACCTCCGGCTTCATGTTCAAGGCGGATGATTCACCGGCAAGCTAGGCGTGACTAGGACAGTGGCGCACCAAACGCGATCGTCCGGCCATCGGCTGCGGGCTCGCGCGTTCCCTGCCCGAAAGTGCGGCCATTGATCGCGATCGTCTGGTCCATGCGGCGGATATTGGCGACCGGCGGCGCGTCGCGTGCCACGAGACTGTCGATCGCGGCGAGAACCGCCTCGCGCGAGGAATAAACGTCCTCGCGCATCAGCAGCCGAGCCATCGATGAAGAGCGTTCGGCAATCGCTGCGGCAATCTTGCGGTGAGTGCGCGCCGAATGTTCGCCGTCTTCGCCATGCTGTGACCAGACGATCAGCCGGTGGAGCGCATTGGGCAGGACGAGGCAGATCATCTCCGCAAGCTGCGGTATCCTCGCCATTTTCCTGACCTCAAGATGGAACGCGAGATTTGAAAGCGTGACGCGCTCGAGATCGTCTGGATTGACCGGTGATACATCCCCCGCATTGCCCACCAGGCTTTGGAGCCAGGAAATCTGCGCCTCGCTCGCGCGTTCGGCGGCGCGGGCCGCTGCGATTGCCTCGAGCGAGGCCCGCATGTCATATAGGTCTGTGATTTCGGCTCTTGTCCAGGTCCGTACCGTGAATTCACCGCGTCCGTGCCGGGACAGGTAACCTTCCGCGACAAGCGCGCCGAGCGCGTCGGCGGCCATGACGGGACGGCAGTCGTATACTTCGCAGACCTGGTCCTTGCTGATAATCTGGCCAGGCAGGTAGTGGGCAGCAAGCACCCCGAACCTCAGTTCGAGGAAAATCCTTTCGACAAGAGATTGCGCCTTCGCCAATCGATCGTCCCCAAGGGGAAAGCAGTCCCGCCCCGTTGCATGTTGGCTACATAGCACAAACCCTTTAGAATTTTCCAATCAGGATGGTTCGGACTATCCGAAGGATGCGATGTCGGAGGGCGGACAAAAGGTGACAAGGTCAAAGCCAAGGCCGCTTGGAGGGATTACTTGCCCTGCACCGCGCGTCTTTGCCGTGCTGCGCGAGCCCCGCAAACGGCGTAGATTCGACCATGCAAGCCAGATACCCGGACTCGATGATCTACCGGAGGCCGGGGCACTCTCACTTGCTGATGAACTTCTCGAGCTTGGTCTCCTCGCCCGGGACCACGGCCGCTACACGATCATCGACTGGACCATCGATCGCATCGTCGAACACCTGGCGCTTGCTGGCGCAATCCATGCGATGGCGGCTGCCGAGGCCGCATTGCGTGCCAATACAACCGACTTCACAAACCTCGCCGCGATCCACGCGGCACTGCGCGGCCTTGATGCCGATGAGCCTGCGAACCTGCTCGGGGGCGCTTACCTCGACTACCAGTTCCACCTCGAACTGGTCCGCCTTGGCGGCAATCAGACGGCCTGGGCGAGCTATGCCAAGGCGATTCCACCCGCTGTGTGGATCGCCGGCGCAAACTACTTCGAGCTCGACGAGGCGCGCAGTTCGCTCGCTGAGCACGAGAGGCTCATCGACTACATGAAGGCGGGCGATACGCTGCGCGCCCGCGATGCGGCGGCGTTCCATCTCGAGGAAGCCGCGGCGCAGATCCGGCGGGCCGGGGAAGCGCGGATCGAGAGCTATCCTTCTGGGGCGGATAGCCTGCTCACTTCAATGTCATTCGGCATCGAGGGCGGCGGGTGACCAACCGCCGTGCTGGGTGTGCCCTGCGGAGTCCGAAACCATGCAAACCCTCGGTGAAGAAGAATGGCGCCAGGTCGCTCTCTCGCTCGTCCAGCTCTGCGTGAGAAACACAGAACTGGAAAACCTTCATTCCGGCATTTTCCCTGCGAGTGAATCTGGTGACTATACCGACGTCAAGGTCGTGTCCCCTTACGGAGAGATTCCCTGGACGAATCTTTCCCGCATTTCCGATGCCGAAATGCGCGAATTGATGATTGAGATCACGAACAAGGTCTTCACCTATCTGATGAACATCGACGCGCTCGCCAATGTACACACCACCCGCAAGTGGCAAAGTCCTCAACTTGACGCCAGGCTTGCGGCTACAGCTGCTCGCTACCGGCAGCATTTGTCCAAAGATCCAACCTGAGCCTTTGGATTTGAAGCGGCCGAGGCATCCGTTTCCCTTTCTTCAGCGCCCTGGCGCTGCGAGAGCGTGAGGGGGTTCGATGGTGTCGCGGGGGGCTCCAATTGTTCCTGGCACATGATTGAAAAGACAGTCCGTTCGGGGTAATCATGGCCGGGGCGAGGAGACCCTCGATGGACCATGACCACTATGGACTGGATGGAACCCCAATCTATTCTCAAGGGGTAGACGTGGACCCCGTAACGGGCGAGCCGCTCGGTGGACAAGGGGCAAGCGGCCGGTTCGCCTTCGAGCCCAACACAATCGTGTTTGCGGTTCTCGCAGTGAGCTTCGTGGTCTTCATCGTGATCGAAGCCCGCATCTTCGGATAACTGTCAGGTTCGACGTTTGGCAACGTGGAGGTGATCCCTGGCGGGATCGTCAGGGAACCGCTCGAAGTCGACGGCATAAGCGCTTCCCAAGCGCCCCTGGACCTTGGCGGCCCATTGCTCACCCTGCTCATTCGAGATGTTGTTGCCGCGAAAATCGAGCGCGCGATCGTCGTAATGGGCTGACCCTGCCTTGTGCTGGGAGCTGTCATTGCCCGAGGTCACCACTGGCGTGGGCAGGCCAAGGGCGCGCGCTTCCTCGGCGACAACGCCCATCGCCGGAACCAGCGCGCCATCCATATGGCCGAGGCGCGCCCCGGGCTTGACCTTTATGCCAAGATCCTTGGCAAGAGCAGCGCCGTCGACCGGCCCATGGGGAACGGCCATGACGGTCCCGCCTTCGAGCGGCGACGGCACAAGCGCGGGGGTATCAGGTTCGGCGGGCAGGCGCGGCGTGCCCGGCATACCGAGGTCACCGTTCGATCCCAGTGCCCCTGACCCCGCGATCACCGCGACGTCGCTCAGCTCGTTGATGCGATGGGCGCGAAGATCGCCCATCAGGTCGTCCATGAGATAGGCAATGGCCTGGTCGCGGCGCGAAAGGTCGCGGTAGTCGAGCCGCGGGTTGGACAAGTCCGGCAGATGCCATTCGGGATGCTCGCGCTGGAGTGTCTCGTAGCGATCCTGGATGAGGTTGGACATGTCGCTCGACACCTGGAAGCCATGCGTCTCGGCGTAGCTCGCCTCCGACATCATCCGGCTGCCGATCTCGCGGTAGCGCGCGGCAGCAGCCCGCCGCTCCTCGGCTTCCGAGGTGCGCCAGTCGGTTCCATCGGTGTTGGTGCGCGAGTGCGAATGATCGGTGTAATCCGAACTCTGGTTGTAGGTGCCCGACGACTGGACATCGCCGCTGGAGCCGCTGACAACCACGCGGTCGCTGGTCTCGTCCGACTTGTCGGTCCCTCGGGTGGTCTGATTGGTCGAGGAACGCTCTGACGAGGCTCGCGAATCTTCCCCCCATTCCTTCCGGCCGTAGCCATTTACGCTTAGCGATCCCGAGAGGCCCGCGCCCTTCCCCCCCTTTGTCGTGCCACCGCTATCTCCGGCTCTTGGCGTGCTGCCACCGAGCCTGCCGCCCAGTCCGAGTGAGTAGCCGAAAGTGCGGTTCTCGAAGTCTGAGTAATTCCTGCTGTTCCCCTCGCGCAGGATCAGGTCGTTGTTGGTGACCTCGCGGGTAGAACTGCCCGAGGCGCCTTCGACGACCACATTGCCCCCGACATTGTGCGTGTCCGAGGCCCGCGAGCCGTTCTCGCGGCGCGAGCCCGATACATCGCTGGTCGCGGTGACCGCGCTGCCGAACCGGCCCTTCGAACTGCTCCAACTGGTCGAGGTACCGTTCTCGATTTTGTCGGCCTCGTTCATGTACCACTGGCCTTGCGAGCGCAGGTCCGAGGCGTAGCCCCGCGTCATGGTCGGCTTGAACGGTAGCTGCGAGATCGCGGCATTGGTGTCGATCACCGTATGGCCCGAGCCATATTCGTTGAACATGCGGCCATCGGCTTCGCGGAAACCCGAGTGCGCGCTGCCCGCGAGCAGGTTCGGCGCCGTGTTCCACTGCGACATCTGGCGGTTGTCGGCATTGAGGTTGCCGTAGCTGACGTCGCCATAGGCATAGTTGCCCGTGGTCCGCTCGAGCGCAGCGGCATCCGAACCCGCCTGGACCGGCGCGAGCATCGAGCCGAGGTTGTTGGCGACCGACATGGTGCCACGCATCACCATCAGCGCCAGCACCGGCACCGACATCATCAGGAACCCCGCCATTGTAGCGACGTCCTGGTTCACCGCATCGATCCCCGCCCAGTTGGCGAGGTTCACGCTGCCGGCGGCAAGCGCATTGGTCTGGCTGGCGAGCCGGTCCATGATGAACGAGTGGATGAGGACGTAGATCGGTCCCCAGGCCGAAAGGTAGAAGAATCCCGAGAAATAGCCCTTGAGCGTCGCGATCCCGGTGCGCGGGAAGAGCAGCAGCGGAAAGACGATCGGGAACAGCGCATAGAACACCACGGTCAGCACGACGCCAAGCACCGGTATCCAGATCAGCCCCTGCTCGGCCGCGGTCGTCATCGCGTTACGGGTCTGGGTGTCCGCGCGCTGCAGCGCGAAGGAATCCGCGTCTGCATTTCCAAAATCGAGCTGCGCGGCCTCGAAGGCATCGACCATGCTCTTCTGCTTGAAGAACTGGTTCCGGGTCATCGCCGTGCCGGTCAGGAGCTGCGAGACCACCGGTACATCGGCGGCGAGCTTGGCCCCGGCGGCGGCCTGGGTGAGCTTGGGATACATGGTGTGGGCAAAGGGCAGCGCGTAGGCGTTGATTTGCGCATCCCACTGGTTGTTGATCAGCGTCCAGGCCTCAGCGCAGGTCTTGCCCTCGATATCGACGGTGCCCGCGCCGGTATCGGTCAGGTACTTCATCCCCCGATTGGTCGCGGCATTGACCCCGAGCTCGGCCCAGAGATCGGGCGCTTCGCTGAGCAGTTTCAAACTCTTGGTGCCGAGCAGGATATCGTAATAGGTACACTGCTTGAGATAGCCGTCGACGTTTGCCTTGAAGACCGGATCGCGGATCTCGAAGCCGCGGACCTTGTCCCACATCCGCGCACCGTAGACGAAGCCGCCGGTCGAGTAATTGAGCGCGGCGGGCATGACAAAGACGGTCTCGGCGGTGCGGGTCAGGTAGTCGCTGACCTGGCTGGTGAACGAGGCCATCGCGGCAAGCCCGATCGGCACATTGGCAACGGTGGCCGGCGCTAACCCCGGATTGACGCGGTCGGTGACCTTCACCGTCACGGTCGGAACCATCAGCACGAGATAGATGAGCGTCGACTGGATGAACCAACGAAACCAGGCCCGCCAGTCGAGATCCATGGCGGTGACGAGCAGCGCGTAGATCAGCCCTATCACCATGCACACGCGGATCAGCGCCTTGAACCCGCCCGAGCCGGTCCACGCGGCGATCGCATTGAAGGTGTTGACGAGGTAGTCGCCGCCCCCGACCGTGAAGACCTCGAGCATGAGGGGTGCCTTCCTTCGTCGCGGTCTACTGGACCTGTTGGTTAAGTGTGCGTGAGAAGCGCAGCGCCGCCGACATCTGCGGGGAAAGCTGCGTGCGCAGGGTCTTCTCCAGCATCTGCGTGCGCTGGATCAGCGCGAAGGTCTGGTCGAAGCGCTGTGAGGTGCGCGCCGCGATCCCGAGGAAATTGCGCCGGGTCTCGTAAAGCCCCTCGCGCCACTCGCGTAAGCTATCCGCGTCAGCCCCGTTAAAGTCCGAGCGTGCGTTCACCGCCATGTCGATGAAGCGCATGGTCATGGTGGTGACGAGATCGACCGCGACAATTTCGGAGAGGTCGTTGATCTCCTGCGCGGAAATGCCGAACTCGGCCGCGGCGCTTACCGTGATGATCTTGTAGACCGGCACGCTCGCCATGCCGAGCAACTGGACCTCGGCCGGGGTCAGCGAAGCGCCTGGATCGCGCACCTTCAGCGCCATGATCTCGATCAGGGTGCGCACCCGCGCCTTGATCGCCGCGTTGGGGCCGATCACCATGTCGGTCTCGGTGGGCGCCATGCACTTGGTGGTATCGCCCCCGCAGCTCCAGTACTTGTGCGGGGTAGCCGATGTGCCATCGAGCATGGCGCTGATCAGCGCCGGATCGGCGGGGCCGATGAACTGGACCCGCGGTTTGCCGCCCGAGCCTTGCGGATCGTAGATCACCGTGCCGACGAGCGTCATCAGGAACTCGCGGAACTGGGTGTCGAACCCGCCGTACTTCTTGCCGAGTGCCTCCCAGGTATAGTTGTTGGGCATCCCGGCCTGTTCCTTCATGTCCGGGTCGGAATTGGCAGCTTTAAGCGCCTCACGCTGGCCGCCGTTGTTGCATTGCTGGCGCGCGCGGGCCCAGTCGGAGACCGCGCCCTGGCTGTTGGCGATCGCCTCGCAGATCACCGAGGACGCCGTGTCGGTCTTGGGCCAGAGCCCGCCGACCAGCGCCTGCGCGGTCTCGCACGACGAGATGTTCATCTGGTTCATCTGCTGAACCTTCTGGGCAAGCTCATCCATGACCTTGCCGATCTCGGGCGAAATCGTGTCGATCGCGAGCTTGAAGGCGAAGCCCAAGGCATTGTTGGCCGTGGCCTTGAGCATGGCGACGAGTTCGGCGGTGTTGATGAACGAGAAGCTCCCGGCAAAGAGGTCGATGCCGCCGCAGCCAGCGCGCGCATGGGGCAGCTGGATATTGAAGGGCTGGATGTTCTTCTGGGGGAAGCGCGACCAGACCGAACCCATCGAATAGTAGCCTGCCGACTGGCCCTGGTAGGCGCTGGGGCCGGTGACATTGGCCTGGGCGCCCATGTCCGACATGAAGCTCTGCATCTCGCCCTCGACGCCGGCCACGGCCGGTGTTGGCGACGCCAGCAGGACCGCCGCGCCGAGCACGGTGCCGAGCGCGCGGCGCGAGACCTGGTTGAGCCGCGCGCGCATCAGTAGTCGCTCCCGGGCTGGACCTGGGTCAATTGGAACACGCGGTCCATGATCTCGTCCTGGCTGAGGATGCCGTAGCCGATCGGCATTGGCTGCTTGGTGACGGAATCGAACAGCACCAGCGCCGGGACCTGGCGTTCGGTGCCCATGCCGAGCTTCTCGTACTGGCCGCTATCGACCATGTAGCCGGGGAAGGTCGCCGACGGGCCGCCGTCCATCGAAACTGCGAGGACGGCGAGCCCGAACTTGTCGCTGACCGCTTTGAGGATCGGCGAGAAGATGTCGCAGGCGCCGCAGCTCGAGGAGAAGAAGTAGAACACTCCGTAGCGCTGCGAGAGCTGGCCCATGACCCGGTCGCGGTCGGACTTGCGCTGGTCGATCCACGCGCGCTTGCCGAGCGTCGAGACCGGGCGCTGGAGTGTGTAGTCGAGCCCGGGATCCTGCCACAGCGCACGTTGCCACACATCGGCGAACATCGAGGAGCGGTCGAGCTGCTCGCGCTGGAAGCGCACATAGGCAGTGACGTTTTCCGGGCTCGGCTCAAGGATCGCGCGCGCTTTCAGCTCCTCGAGCTGGGTGCCGATCGCGGCGAGTCGCTCGCGCGCCGGCGGTAGCGCGGTTGCAGCGGCCTTGCGCGGTTCCTCCTTGGGCTTTTCGCAGTAGAACCAGGTCCCGAGCTTGCGCTCCTTGCAGTAGAGCGCGTCCTCGGACTGCTTGACCTCGACGCCGTCCTCATTGGCAGCGTGAAGCGGGGCAGTGCCGGAAAGCATCAGGCTGACGCCGAGGCACAGGGCGGCAATGCGGCGCTTGTACATATGGCGGGGGTTCATGATCCGCTCCTCTCGAATTCCTTGATCAGTGACATGAAGACAGCGAGGTCGAGCAGGCGGCGGCCGCCGTCGAGCATTCGCACCAGCGCGTGGGTGAACGGGGTGAGCGCGGCGGTGCCTGCCTCGCTCAGCGTGTAGGTCTCGGCATCCGGCGCGACCCAGCCCCGGCCGAGCATGGCCTCAAGCGGCGCCTTGAGAGCGCGGGCGCGCACCGGCCGGTCGAACCAGACCGAGACTTCGGCCGCCAGTTCGCCCGAACTTTGCGGAGCGCGGCGGGAAAGCGCCATGCCGAGGAAGAACTCGACCATGCTTATGTCGGCAAGCGCGCCGACGGCGCTGAGCGGGATGACCGTGGCGCCAGGTGCTGAAGGGGGCGAGGTGCCCCCGCCGTTACGGCTTGTGGGCGGCATAGTAGGCCTCGATCTTTGCCTGGATCTCGATGAGCGTGGCGGCCTCGTCGGGGAGCTTCGCTGCATCGACGAACTCCGCGTAGATCTCCCGGAAATCCATCACCGAGAGGTCGAGCTGCTGGAATTCGAAGATGGTGAACCCGTCGCAGAGCGGCTTTTTCGGCGTGCCCCAGGTCTTGCCGATCTGCGGGCGGCCCTGCTCCTGGAGGATGCGGCTGATCTTCGACTGGAAGCAGCAATAGACGTCGCGCTTGGTGAGGCAGATGCCAAGGAAGCTCGACGAGCAGTAGGTGCCGATCTTGTGACACAGCCCGGCATCGTCCTTCTGGTCGAGCAGGACTTCGGACGGACTGCACAGCAGCGGGGTGAGGAGCGGCACGCCCTTGCCCGAACAGCAATTGGCGAGCCCGAAGACCTTGTGTGCGCAGCTTTCGGCGGTGCCCTTGAACAGGGTCAGCGTAGACTCGTCGAACTCGGTGTTGGCCTGGCCAAGCGCGTTCAGCGCCACGACCGCATCCTTGAACTCGTCGGACGCCTCGCGCACGATCGGCTCGCAGTCGCCATTGACGCAGTAGACGTCGCCGCCGCAGATGTACTGCGCTGGCTGTTGGGTACTTCCCGGGATCGGGCACTTGTAGACCCGTTCGGCAACCTTGCACGAGCCGTCGCTGCTGGGCGGATCGTCGAGACAGGTCTCGTGGTGGAAAGTGCAGCCGGGGGTGGCATCGAGCTTGCCGCAGTCGTTGCCGCCACCGACCACGGTCTGGCACTGGTAGGTCCGGGTAGCTTCCCAGCAGGGCCGGGTCACCGGCACCCCGTCGATCAGCCGGGTCTCACCCGGCGCGGTGCAGGTCCCGCTGGCGAGCGTACAGGTGCCGAGATCGAGAGAACAGGCATTGTCGGTCCAGGTTTCGGTGAACCACTTCGAGACCGAGCTTTCGGGCACGATCCCGGCGACATTGGAACTGCAGGCATAGACCTCTTCGGGGGCGGCCGGCTCGGCGCAAGTGAGGTAGCCTCCGCCGCCGAAAGGATCGCCGATGAAGTCCCAGGTCTTGCACAGCTGCCTATCGGTCAGACCTGCGGCGCTTGGGCTGCTCCGGGTGCAACTGGGCTCAGACGCGAGCGAGCCGCATTGCTGTAGCCCGGTCACATATTGCAGCGGGAAGCCGGTCACCGGATCGAAGGTCAGCGCGGCGGTCAGGCCGTCGTTGTTGCAGCGGTAGACATTGCTGACGACCTGGAAAGCGTTGGCCGGCGGAGGCTTGGGCACCGTGCCCATGAGATAGACGTTGGGATCGCTGACGGAGCCATCGCAGTCGTAGTAATCGACGGTGAGATTGTACTGCGGCACCGGATAGGTTCCGGTCTTGCGGCACAGGCTACTCCCTTCGAGCGAGGCGCAGCCGGCAAAGCCTGGCGCGGTAACACACAGGTACTGGTAAAGCGTCTCGTTCCACGCCGAGACAGAGAGGCTGCGCGTGCAGGTCTTGGGCTGTTCGACGACGGTCGAACCGACGTTGCAGGTCCACTCGGCCATGTTGGATGTGCCGGAGCCCGGCGGTAGCGGCACGCAGTTGCCGGTCGAGCCGTCGGCGCTCATCCCCTGGAGGTAGGCGTTGGGGTCTTCGGTGACGGTGTTGGCGCGCGAGAGGTCGCTGCGCTTCACATCGACGGTAGGGCGCGTGGTAGAATTGGCGGTGCGATAGGCATCGCTATTGTAGCCTGCCGCCGCCCCGTCGGCATACATATTGCCGGGGTTGTCGTAATACTGGGTGAGCCCGGGATAGTTCGCCTGATAGCCCGGAATCTGCCCGGCAGCGCCCGGCGCGTCGGTGATCCCCTGGTTGGCGCCGCGGACCATCGATCCGAGCTCGCGCGCCTGCGCTTTCGCCTCGTCCCAGGTCATGCTGGCAGGCGCGGAAGGTGGCGGCGGGGCTGGAGGTGGCACGCCAGGGTCGGTCGCGGGCGGGAGTGCAGGCTGCGGCTCGATGAGGTCGTCGGGCGGCGGGATGTACACTTGCGCGCTGGCTGAGCCCGGCGCGAGCAGCGCCAGGGCCAGGAAGGCCGCCGTTCGCCGACGCTTGGGAAAGCGGCGCCCGCCCATCTCACTGGCCCCTGGTCAGCTGGGCGAGCGCGACGCGCGCAACGCCTGCCCCGGGGCCGCGGCCTCCGGCGAAGGTCTCGAGCGCGTATTCGACCGTGACATTGCCGGTGATCCGGTCGTGATCGGGTGTCACGCTGGTGCAGTCGAGCCCGTCGCAGAGCTCGTATTCGCGGCCAACGGCAACGAAGGTCGGGGCGGCCGTGACCTTGAAGGCGCGAAACAGGCGCGGGTCGATTGCGAGGTGAGCTTCCTCGC
Source organism: Novosphingobium sp. KCTC 2891 (assembly GCF_025938155.1). Classification (GTDB taxonomy): domain Bacteria; phylum Pseudomonadota; class Alphaproteobacteria; order Sphingomonadales; family Sphingomonadaceae; genus Novosphingobium. Next base: position 20,228 of record NZ_JAPCZG010000012.1, read on the forward strand.
CCTCGTGGGTCACAACACGCTTCAGCCCATCGGCAAAGGCCTTGGTGCTCCCGCCCGGAAAGCCGCGGAACACCACCACCCCGCCCGCCTTGGTCGTGTCGGCGATCAGCCGGGTGAGCGAGGCCTCGGGCATCGACAGACTGGCAAAGACGATGAACATCGGCCCCTCGCCCATCGGCGTCCTGGTATTGGCGGCGGCCCCGCTCAGAAGTTCATCGAAGTCGACTGCGCCGCCTGGACCCTTGGGAAGATCGGCCGGATTGATGCGGCCGACGGCGGCGAGGCCCTCCTCGCGCAGCTGCTCGGCTTCACCGCGGTGGGCCTCGCCCTTGCCTGCAACGGCATCGACCAGGGTCTGCGCATCGGCCGTCGCTTCGGTCTCGCGCGCTTTCACGGCCTTCAGGTCGAGGCCCCCGACATCTTGGGCGATGGTCTGGGCGAGCGCGGCCGAGACCGCAGTCAGGGCGAGGAAGCCTGCAAGTCCAAGGAGGCGGGATTTGAGCGGGAGCCGCGCGAAGGTCATGGGTGTTCTCACAGCATGCAGCAGTTGCGCTTGCGCCAGACGAGGTAGCCAAAGTCCTCGCCCTTGACGGGGTAGCCCTTGCCGGTCTGGGGGATGATGGTGGCCGCACCCACCGGCGCGCAGGCGTAGCGCCCCTTCACCATCGAGATCGGGTTGGTCATCTGCAGCCGGTATTGCTGCTTCCTCATCACCGGCATCAGGTACTTGTGGCACAGCGCCTTGGACCCCATGGTTCCCCAGGCCAGCGCCTCGCGGTGCATCTTGTAGAGCATCCGTTCGGCGACGAGCCGCGAGGCCTGGATCGGGGTGACGTGGGCCGAGACATGGCCATTCAAGGGATACATCCCGCCGTTGCAGCCCGCGCACCAGAACATCTGGTCGATCGGAAGCTTCGCGGTTGCTGCAACGCAGTCGGCCGCGCAGGCCGCAGTCGCGATTCCGTTGGCAAAGAGCGCCACCTCGGGGTTGATGATCGAGGTCAGCGCGGAATCCTGCCACAGCGGGTCGATCTCGGTCACATAGGCGACGTCGAAGGTGGTCTGCTCGAAACAGAGGAAATCGGTCAGGATCTCCATCCAGTAGAGCAGCGGATAGACGTAGTAGTGTGACTGCCACTGCGAGGAGTTTTGGGTCTTGCCGCCGATCTGGCTGCGCCCCTGGACATGGCCCTCGCCGATGTCGAAACCGGGGTTGAGCCGGATCCCGCCGAGATTGGGAAAACACCACGACTTGTTGGTGACATCGACGAGCCGCACCGGCTCCCAGAAACCCACCGAGATGCCGATGCGCGGGATCGGCGAGCCGCAGGCGCACAGGGGGAATGAGGGGTTTTTGGGATCGGGGCGCGAGCCCTTCCAGATCGAGAGTCCGCCGATCGAGAGCGGGAACAGGCACGACCAGCAGACATCGGTGATCGGATTGATGAACTTGCCGTGGCAGGTGACCGTGTCGGCCCGCGCTGGGCTGGTTCCGGCAAAGGCGAGCGCGAGCGCGCCGAGCAGCGCCATGAATCTCGCGGGAACCCGCATCATGGCTGCACCTCCCGCCCAAAGGCATCGTCGGCGCGCGCCTTGGCGCGGAAATAGACGAACCCGTGGAGCATCGCCGCGACCGTCAGCAGCAGCGCGGGAAGCGCAGCCCAAGGGCCCAGCAGCGTCTTCAACGCTGGGAGCAGCAGCACGGCGAGCGCCAGCGACCAGCACAGCGCCATCCAGAGCCGGCGCATGCGCCGCAACGTTCTTGTTTCGGGCGCGGCCATCGGGGTCTTGAAGAAAGTGATGTGCGGATGGGTCATGAGATCTTGCCTCCGCTTGGCGTCGCCGGTTGGTGCGGCAACGGCACCTCGCTGATCTTGAGGCTCGAGCCGGTTGCGCTCACCACGGCGGGGGTGTGGCGGATGCCGAACTTCGCGGTGAGCGTGCCGCCCTGGTCGAAGTAGAAGCGGCGCTGCCACGGCTTCATCGCGTCGAAGGGCGATCCCGCGACGAACACGATCTTGGCCGCCGTGTCGCTCCAGGTCCGCAGGGCCCATTGCAGCTCGGCCGCATTGTCGCCGTCGACGAAGACCAGCGCCTGGCGCAGCTGGACCATATCGAGCGGATTGACCCGGGTGCCGCGCGCGGCGATCAGATTGCCCTTGGCGTCGACGATATCGTCCTCGGTCACTATCGAGGGATCGAACAGCCACTCGCGCTTCACGCTCGCCGGAGTCATGCCATCGACCCGCTTGGGCCGCCGCACACTCGCCACCGCCTGTTCCTGCATCTCGCGCTGCAGCCGCTCGATCCCGCCGCTTGCCTCCAGCGTCCTGAGCCTGGTCTCGATCGTCGTGAGCAGATCAGCCTCGATGATCGGGAAAGTCTGGCCCATCTGGCCATAGTCGGCGGCCCTCACCGCCGAGATCAGCGGCCAGCCTATCAGCAGTGCGGCACCGCCCGTGGCGGACAGAAGAGCCAACCGGCTCACAGCACCGAGTCCCCAGTGCCGATGATGCGTGCCAAACAGACGAAGCCGATATCGGCGTAACGGCTATCAAGCCCGTCCTTGTGCTCAGTCCCGACATAGTAGCAGTGCTCAGGGATCCGCCCGGTCGGTCCGGGGGCAAGCCTCTCGCCGCGCGAACTCACGGGCTTCAGCCGTGCGACCTCGGCGCCGTTGATCCGCACCACGCCGTTCTCGCGGGTGACCATGTCACCCGGCATGCCGTAGACGCGCTTCGCAAAGGGCGGCGAGACCGAGCCGAAATGCGCGGTGATGAGCGGAGTCTGCGGCGGGGCGAAGACCACGAAGTCCCCGCGCACCGGGCGGCGGTGCTTGTCGATCCAGAACGCCCAATTGGGGAGCGACTGCGTGGTGTTGATGAGGATCGCATGGTCGTCGCGCCAGCTCGCCAGCGAGGAGCTGGCCGCCAGCGTCGCGGCAAGCGCGCCGATCACCAGCCAGCGCCGGGCGTGCGGGGATCGGGGAGTGAGCGGCTCAGTTGACGGGAGCACTGCCCTGTCCTCCCAAGGCAGCGCCCGGCATGGGGGCCGCTGCTTGCGGGGTCCCCTGCCCGTTCATCGCTGCGCGCATTGCGCCCATGACCTCGCCCGCCGAAGGATTGGCAGGCTGCGGCATCTTGACCTTCGTGTAGACTTCGCGGCGCACATCGGCGGTGATGTCGGGAACATTGCCGGCCAGCACGGCCTCGCCCACCAGCACGATCTGGCCCGCGGCGCCGCGGCGCTCGAGGTTCTTCTGGACCTCGCCCATGAACGCGCGCGTCTCGGTGGTGACCTGCTCGGGCGGGGTGGCCGAGCGGGCCTGAGCCTGAATATATTCCCCGACAATGCCTGAAAGCTGGACCTTGGCGATGGCGGGCCGGTCCCCTGCCCCCAGAACGTTCTTGGTGACCCAGGCGCCCCAAAGTCCTGCGGCAACCAGCGCGCCGACCAGGGCCACGGGGACGAGTCCGATCCGGGCGCGGGGCGCAGACGGGGGCGTGCTTACCTCAGCCTCGAACAGCGGGCCGGCAGTGGAGCTGGTCGCTGTAGCCGCGGACATGCGGGGGCTTTTAGCCATGATAGTTCTCCCTGGAATGTGAGGTTCCCGCGGTCCGCCGCGTGAGCAGCGAGTGGCGGCGAAAGTAGCCGACCGCGGCGAAGAGCCCGGCGCTGGTCAGCCAGAAGACATGGGCGAAGCGGTCCTGGCGCTCGGCGCTGGCAGCGACATAGCGCGAGGCAAAGTTCTCGAGCTGGAGCACGGTCCCGCCAAAGCTGAAATTGCCGAGCGCCACGAAGAACAGCAGCCAAAGCGCTGCGACGCAGCCCAGCGTGACTGCGAGCCAACCGGCAAAGCGCAGGCCATGGTAGCAGGCATCGGCTAGGCGCATGGGCCGGCGACGAGGGGCAAGGAGCGCGATCATTCGGCGGCCTCGGCAAGTTCGCCGTCCGCAAAGTCGGGGGCACCGGGCTGCGGCGGAACAAAGTCGGGAAAGGCCACCCGCTCGATCGCATCGGGGAGCGGCAGGCCGGCGCGCACCTTCTCCTCGATCTCGGAGAAGACCCGGGGGCTCGATGAGTAGAGCGTTGCCGAATATGGATCGAGCACGAGCCGGCCGACCGCGAGCGTCTCCGGTCCCTTGATCAGGACGTCGGAATACTCGGTGCCATTGCGCTTGAGCGAGCGCAGCAGGCTCTCGGTGTAGTGGTCCATCTCGAAGCGCTGGTGCTTGGCGAGATCATTGATCGTCTCCTCCTTCTGCTGGAGGACGATCGACCAGTCCGAGTTCTCGAGCGCCGCGAGCGAGCCTTCGGACTTGTAGAAGTCATTGAGGGACTGGGTCGCGGTGATGAGCGAGCCGCCATACTTGCGGCATGTCCGGGCGTAGGTCTCGATCGCCTGACCCATCTGCCCGCCGCCGAGCAGCTGCCAGGCCTCGTCGATCATCGTCAGCTTCGGCACCGAACGGTCGAGATCGCGCATGACCCTCAATGTCAGGAACATGAGCGCGGTGAGCGCGACCGAGCGCAGCTCGGGCTTCGAAGAGAGGTCCGAAAGCTCGAACACGGTGAGGCCCGCCGAGAGATCGATCGAGCAGGAACCCTCAAAAAAACGGCCATAGGTGCCGCCCTTGAGGAACGGCGACATCGCATCGGCGAGATCGCCGGCAAAGGGCGATGGGAGCGCGCGCAGCGCCGCCGCAACGTCGTCGATGCTGCCCGCGCGCTGCTTTTCACGCCAGACGCTGCTCACCGCGGAATCGATCAGGCCCCGCTCGGTGTCGGACAGGCGGTCCTGCTGGCGCGCCATCTGCCCGACGATCGACTTGAGCATGGCGAGGCATTCGACCTCGTAGTCCTCGCCGTCCTCGTCCGAGGACAGCGCCTCGCCATCGATCATGTCGAACGGGTTCAATGAGAACCCCGAGGAGAGCTTGAACTCGACGAAGGCGCCGCCGAAGGCCTTGGCCATGTGCTCGAACGAGCGCCCGTCGTCGATCACGATGACCTTGGCGCCGGCGCCCGACATTGCCGCGCATACGTCCTGCAGGAAGACCGACTTGCCCGAGCCGGATTTTCCGAACACCGCGACATTGTGGTTGCCGGCCGCGTTCTGGAACGGCGACCAGAAGAAGGGCTGGCCGCGCCGTCCGATCAGCAGCACGTGCGGAATGTGCCCGCCGGTATGCTCGCCCTGCAGCGGCGCGATCGAGGCGGCCGTCGTCGTCAGCATGGTCTTGAAGCGCTTCATGCGCCTCAGATCCGCCGACAGGCCGTTGGGGAACGAGAGCGGCATGGCGGCAAGCAGCCCCATGACCTGGAGGTAGCGCTCGTCGATGAGGTCCCAGCCAGAGGCCTTGTAGACCGACTTCACCATGCGCTCGTTGACGTCGCCCTTGCCGAGCGGCGAGAGCGCGCCAACCCCGTAATAGACCTGCGCGAGTTTGCGGCCCTGGCGCATTTCGGCTTGGACGTACTGCCATTCATCGCGCTGCTCGGAGAGCTGGGGCAGGAACCGGGCCGAGCGGCTGTCGGCCAGGCTGGTCGTGCGCATGACCTTGAGCCCGGCGCGCGACTGAGCGGCCTCTTCGTCCTGGAAGACCAGGCCAAGCACGGTCATGACGTTGCAGCCGAAGCGCAGTTTGTCGTTGATGACGTCGCCGATGATCTTCTGGACGTCCCAGGGCGCCCACTGCTTGGGCAGATTGCGGACCGAGAAGAAGCGCCAGTCGAACTTGTCGGGGACCACCTCGCCGATCACCGGCGCGCCGTCCTGGCTTTCTCCTGTGGCACGAAACCGCTCGGTCTGCAGCACGATGCGATCCGGCGTGACCTGGGTCTCGAGATCGCGGCGCACGCACTGGATGTTGATCGGGTCGAGCTCGGAATAGTGTTCGGGCCGGTCGGCGTTGTCGACCGCGGGGCAGAGGAAATCGTCGAGAAAGGCGATCAGTTCGACCGGTCCGACGTCGCGCGCAGGGATCGACAGCGCCTGAAGCGTGCCGTGGAGGCTCTCGCGAACCGAGCCGAGTGCATCGGCCCCAATGGGGCCGCTGAGCCGTGCGCCAACGGAGAGGATCACGCGGGTATTGCGCAGGTAGAAAGGCGCATCGCGCGATATCGACATCCACGCCGCCCGGCGCAGCCAGCGCGCGCGGTGGGTGGCCGCTCGGCCGTAGACGCCCTTGGCGACGACGCGCGGCATGACCCAGTCGGCGATGCGTTCCCCGACCGATGGACTTTGCCAGTGGATGAGCTGGATCTCGCAGCCGGGCGGCACGGCGTCGGAAAGGAACTGGGTCAGGATCTCGCCGCTGCGCTCATCCGCCCCCATCATCGGCGCGAGTTCGAGGATGAACCCCACTGATTCCGTGTTGATGAACATCCGGCTCTTCTTGTCGTAGCTGCGATAGGGCAGCCAGTTCGACAGCATCGGCGCGCCGAGAACGGGCCGTGTCGCCTCGGGATGCGCGCTTTCGCCGAACACCATGTCGAGGAACCGGTCCCAAAAGCCCCGCGAAGCCATCGGTCCTACTCCTCAACCTTGGCGCTGAAAGCCGCCGGCGCGTTGACCGGCGTCGTGGCGGCGGCGGGTTTGACCGCATCGACAGGTGCCGCAATATGTGCCGCGCCTTGTGCCGCGTTTGGTGCAAGGGCCGCCACCGGCGCCACTGCTGCGGGCGACTTCGCGGTCTGAGCAAGCCGGCTTTGTACCTCGGCGCGGATCGCGTCGATCGCGCTGCCTGCCTTCAGCGCTGCACCCTTGGCGCGCGCCGCTGCAACGGCTTCGGGGCTTGGTGGCCTAGCCGGTGCCGGTTTGACCTCTGGTGCGGGCGACAGGTCGCTCGGCAGGGTCTCTGCATCCGGCAAGGGCGGCGGGGTGAAAGCAGCGCTGGCAAGGCTCGCCGTGCGGCCCTCGATCTGGTCGATCGCCGTGGGTTCGCTGCCTGAGAGCTGCATCCAGGCCCCGTCATCGACCACCGCATGGACGATCCGCGGCTCATGGAGATTGCCGCCGCCATCGACGAACGATGGGAACACCACGCGGAGCACCCGGCGCTCGCGGTGGGCCATGCCGCCCTGCGCCGGCGTGATGCGCCCCGATCCGGTCGGGACATAGGCGGCGGCGGTAGTCCGCGCAGCGGTGGGCGAACGCATATAGGGTCCTGCGGGCGTCATCGGCCGCGCGTTCTGGATCACCGACAGGGCCTGGTCGTCGATCACCGTTGAGGGCGCGCAGGTGCCGTTGGGTGCGCTGCAGGCGAAGCTTCCCTTGATGTTGCCGCCGAACAGGCTGGTGCAGGCCGCGAGCTGGGTTGCGGCGAGACCGAGCGCAGCAAGAGATGCCGCCCGCGTGAGGCCGCCTGCCTGGCGCCGCTCGGCGAGCTTGCCGAGGCGCAGGGCGAGGCGCCAGAAGGCAAGGCCCGCTTCGAGGCTGAGGTTGGTTTCGCCAAGCGCCGCGTACCCGTGCGAAACCTGCCAGGACCGGCGGCGTAAGCGCTCGAGATCCCGCGCGGCGACAAGCCGGCCCTCGGCATTGGCGAAGCTCGCGGCGACCTCGTGCCACAGCGCAATCACATCGGCCAGGTCGATCGCGACTGGCGGCAGCGAGACTTGCCCACGCGACTTGCGCGTCACTGCGCGGCCCAGACCGGCAAGCTGCCCCGGCGTCAGCGCGGTCACGAGCGGGCGCCCTTCAGCCACTGCTCGAGGACCTCGCGCGGGCGGAAGCCTTCGATCACCGCCCCGTCCGAGCGGACGATCACCGGCGTGCCGGCCAGACCCTGCTCGCGGGCGAAACGCTCATTGGCATCGAGCGGCGAGGTGTCGCAGGCGCGGGTGTCTGTGATCGGGGCGCCGGCATAGGCAGCCTTGACCGCCTTGCGCCGGTCGCGCGCACAGAACACCTGATTGGCAAGGTCGCGGCTGCCGAGCACCGAGATCGGCCGCTCGATCACCCGCACGTTCATGGTCTCGAGAACCCCCGACAGCGCCCGGCAATAGCCGCAGCGAAAATCGCTGAAGACGGTGACGGTCGGGCCCGAGCTTGCTCCCCAGACAATGCCGCCCGCCTCGGGCAGTGCGGCGAGCGACATCATCCGGGGGGCACCGCTCGCCGATGGCGTATTCACGCCCCGACGCGGGGTCTCGACTTCTTGGGCTTCCTGTCGGCTGCCCGCAGCCCCGCCAACCAGCAGGTCGGGGTTGACCTCGAGCAGCCGCACGGCGGTCAGGTCCTGACGGGTCTGCATGTCATAGACCCGCCCGATCAGAAGATAGCGCGCGGTCCTGTCGACGTAGAACAGCTGCGATCCGGCCGTGACCTCGCAGACCCCGTCAACCACCTGGCAATTGACCCGGCTCACCTGCGTACGCGGCAAGCGCTCCTTGAGCGCCGCGGCCACCGCAAGATCGGTTTCCGATGAGGCGTTTGGCGCATTGGCATTGGCATTCGCCCAGACCAGCGAGCCCCCGCTGCCAAGCGCGATCGCCGCGAGCGGCATCGCGAGTTTGCGAAGGGCGCTGGGCCCCAAATTCAGGGATTTCAAGCTCAGTGACTTCAGCTTCATGGCACCCTCCTCATCCGTTGATGAACACGCCCTCGAGGAACACGATTTCGACATCGATCCCGGTCGGCATCTCGATCACGGGCTGGTACTGTTCGGCCCGCTCGATCAGGTATTTGGAAACGGTGTCGGCCGAGGTCGCGACGCCTTCGCCAAGCCCGCCCTGGAGGATCTCTCCGGGCCCGAGCTTCTGGCGCTGGCCGTTCACATTGACGTTGGTGCCCTGAAGGATCGAATTGGTGTTGGCCGAGAACCCGCGCCCGAACCCGCCAGCGAGCCCGGCGAGGAATGCCTGGCCGATGAGCGAGCCTTCGCGGCTGACCACGCGCCCCCTCACCCCGGTCTTGCCGCCGAAGGCGATGAAGCCCTTCACGTCCGAGACCGCGTAGCGGCCGTTTGGCTGCGGGCAGGTCATCCGCTGCAGCTTGACGTAGACCTTCTCGGAAGAGAGGTCGCCGCGCGCCGCGCCATTGACCAGGCATCCGGCGATGTTGGTGGTGAGCAGACGCCCATTGTCATAGACCGAGCGCGCCGGGCCGGTGATGCGCAGCACCACAGGAAGCGGGTCGGTCTGGCTCTGCACGCCGGCGGCGGCATCGACCCCGACGATGACCTTGGCGACCGCGATCGAGTTCGGCGGAAGGTAGTTGGCACTGTCGGTATAGACCGTGTTGCCCTTCGGCACCGGGCTGCCGGTCCCGCTCCCGCCTTCGCCAAACGAGACGAGGCTGACCTCGCTGCCCCGACCGCTTGGCAGGCCCGCAGCGGCCGCCGCGGCTTGCCCCGCCGGGGTCGTCTGCGCGCTCTGGTAGCTAGGCGAGCTGGTGCGGCCATACATGGCGTTGGGCCCGATCGGGGTCGCGCCAGGTCCGACGATTGGCTGTCCCATGACCGGCGACTGCCGCGCTGCCGCGAGCGCGGCTTTGAGCTGCTCGTTCTCGCTCTGATAGGCGGAAAGCACCCGCTCGGTGTCCGGCGAGACCCCGGCACCTTGCGCCTGGCTTTGCGCCATTTGCGCTTCGAGCTGGTCGGCGCGCTGCGCGCGGGCGGCGAGCGCGCGCATGTTGTTGTCCATCGCCATCATCTGGGCCTCGGACTGGGCGCGCCACTCCTTCTCGGCCATGTTCTTGTTGACCATCTCGTCGACCGAGACCTCGCCGACTTCCTTTTTGACATGTGCGTCGCTGCTCTTGGCGCCGCCTGAAAAGATGTAGGTCGAGCCGATCAGCAGCGCGGCGAGGCCGCCTGCGCCGAGTAGCAGCATCTGCTTCTTCTTGACCGCCTCGTTGGCCTGAATCGCATCGCCGAGCGGCGAGGCATCGCTGCCTTCGGTGTCGCCGGCAGGCCCATCGAGCGTCTTGGGGCCTTTGCGGAAGGGGTTCTTCCAATCCATCAGCGGCCTCCATTCGACTGGATGAGGTAGACGGCGGCAGCTTGCCCTGGTGCGAGCTCGCTGACCGGGGTCATGAAGGCGACCGCGCCCTTGGCGGCGAGCATGTTCTCGTCGAGCGGCAGCGCGCCGCGACCGGTGTTGCGCACGCGCAGGACCAGGCCCTTGAGGTCGGCGCCGCGGTATTCACCGACCTGCTGGACCTCGAGCTTGCCGACCGTCACCGGCTCGAGCACGTCCTGGCGCACCTCGAAGCCTTCGATGGTCTCGCTGCGGTACATCGCCTGCGCGAGGCGCACCGCGCTGTCCTCGGGCGAACTTCGCACTTCCCAGTCGCGTGCGGCTTCGGCCTTGATCGCGGTATTGGTGACGAAGACCTGCTCGGCGTCATTCCCGCGAACCTGGCAAACAAACTTGTAGACGTAGCCCTTGCGGGTGGTGCCGAAGAACGAGAGGTTGGGCTTCACAAAGCCGTCGGGGACCGAGAGATAGATGTCGCCGCGCATCGGCTCGTTGACGATCTTGAAGTCCTCGGCCGGGTTGCCCGTGCTGATCTTCGAGACCGAGGCAAACTGATCGCCGGCCAGGCTGATGCGGGTGAGGTCCTTGGCCGAGGCGATGCAGGCGACCGTGCCGTTGTCGGCGGCAGGAATGCTTTGATCGGCCATGGCGGGAGCAGCAAGGCACAGCGTGCCTAGGCAGATAAGCGCCGCGCCGACCGGTCGCCCCGTGATCGCATAGGGCCTGCCGGCGAGCACTGCGCCCACCCCAATCGCGCCCCATCCAAGCTGGGCCATCACCCCTCTCCTCCATCGCTCTTGTTGCTGGTCTTGCCGCCGTCAGAACCGGCGCCGTCCTTGGTGACGCGCCCGAACCCGGCGAGCTTGAGGCTGACGCCCGAGTAGCTCCACACGAAGCGGAAGGTCCGCGCCTCGGCGGTCACTTCCTTGGAGCCGACGACAGTGTGGAGGACGCCATTGACCTCACTGGTCAGGGCATCGGGATCGACGCTCAGCTGCTCGATGGTAAAATACTGCGAGACGCTCGAGCCGTTCTGCTCATTGAACACCTTCATGAGCTCGGCCTTCATCCGGCCGTGCGTCCTGGGATCGGTGATCGCCAGGATCGAATCCATCCAGTACTGGAGGTTTGACGGCGAGCGGTTGAGCGTGAGCAGCGCGGCATCGCGCGTCACGAGCTCGAGATAATCCTTGTCGACATGGCTGGAAGAAAGCGTCAGCGGCTTTGCCAGCACCGGCTGCAGCACGACCTCGCGGTCGCGGTGAGCCGCGGTCAGTGTCAGCAGCACGCTCAGGCCGAACAGCCCGGTTGCCGTGATCGCCAGGAGGTTGCGCTGCTTCAGCAGCCGCTGCGCCTGGCCGTGGGAAATCGAGAGATCCATGTCAGCCCGCCATCAGTCGAAGATGGGAGGGCGGCGTCGCCTTGAGGCCCATGAAGGCACCCGGAAGGTACCAGTAGGCCGAATGAATGATCCACGAGACGGCGCGTCCCGCCTTCAACTTGCGCAATCCCCACCAGGCCAGCACGCTTGCTGAAATCCCGATCAGAATATGTTGAGACAGGATCCCCCATGCGAACGGAATGATCATCGCGAGGAACTCATCGAGCGTCCAAAAGCCGATGAGTTCCGGATCATCGAGATGCGCGGGAACCGTATAGCGATTCATAATGGCGACACCGCCCTCCAGTTTGTCCGGCCAGTCCTCGTTTCGAATGCGAGGCCGGAGGGGGGACCGCTTGGGTCAGATCGTTGCGGTTACCGCGGCGGTGACGATCGGCACGCCAGTCCCGGCGCCGACACCGACGCCGACCGGAATGGCGACCTGCGCCAGGCTGAAGCGGCCCGAGGCGAGACCGACGATGCCGCCGGCCAGGCTCAGCACGGTGATGATCTTGCCGCCCGAACCTTCGAGGAAGCCCGTGAAGGCGGTAAGCGCCGTGTTGAAGGTCGCGTCAGCGCCGGCCATCGCGACCTCGCTGCCGAAGACAGCGGCGACGGCGACGACCGCCGCGCCCTGGAGCAGGGTCTGCCCCTTCCCGTGTGTGTTGAGTTTCATCTCTCGTCCTTTTTCCAAAAGCCGCGTCATTCACGGCCTTCAGAATGAACAGAGGTGCGCTGATGGGAGCAATTAACAGGACGTTGAAGCTCACCGGCGAATCGGAAGATTTCTCGAAACGGCAATTGGAGGCAGACTTTGTTTCCCTATTGGGGAAATGGAATTCCTTTTGCGGGAACTGCGTTTTCCGTTTCGGGAAACGTTTTTGACCAACCGGGAATTCGGTTTCCCGCTGGAGGACACGGCGCGCGCGACTCGCTGTGAAATGACCGGATTCGCCAAATTTACAATTTCAGACCATTATGCGGAGCGTCAGATGTCCTGGATGATCCGCCTATGGCCGCAGGTAACCGCAATGTCCGGATCCACTTGAGCCAGCAGTGCTTCGACCTGCTGGCCGAAGCCATGTGCGCCTATTCCAAGCGGACCGGGCGCTTCCAGACGATGCGCATGACGGTGCAAAGGGCCTGCGAACGCCTTAAATCCCACGGGATTTCCAAGGAAGAGCTGGACCTGTTCCTCAGCGAGTATGAGGTCGACGGCGACGTTGTCGTATGGATTGAGGTCTCGCCAAAGTGGTCGACCAACTACGATGCGCTGCGCGACAAGGTAAAGATGATCGCGGATAAACAGGGGGTTGATAAGATCCTCGTCCCGCTCGCCGTCTACCTCGCCGAACGCCACAATCTGATCTAGGTAGAGCTCCGGAGCAAAGTTACGCGCTGCTTAAGACTCTTGACAGATTATGCCATCCCATAGACGTTTTGCCTTGGGAGGGATGGAAAATGCCTCACAGGAACTTGACGCCTGAGACCGTCTTCAAGCCGAGCACTGATCCCGAGACGGAACCGGTGTTTCTCTTTGCCAATCCGAACCCGGGACCTGGGGAACAGGACCAATACAAGCAGTTGATCAACGCCGAGCTCTCACGGCAGGGTATTCCGCCCGCGCATCTGGCGGACCGGATGCGGATACCTCGACCTAGGCTGCACAAGATCCTCAAGAAGACCAATCCGCTTCCGGAAGGCCTGCGCGACCGGATTTTCAACGAACTCGGGATGGATCACGTTCGGGCCAAGATCAGCGTTGCCCTGCTGCACGATCCTGACGCCTACGCCAACCAGGCCGTGTTCCTCGCCGCCGAGAGCCTCAAGAGTTTCTATCTCGAGGTCATGACTTGCCGGCGCGGCTCGATCGAGGTCGACCTGCGGCCAGCTATCATCCATGAGGCCGCCCGCAGGGCTTATGATCTGCTGCTCTCGCACCAGGAGCGGGTCATGCAGAACGACCAAACTTTGCAGGCCTGATGGGCAACATAGCGCCTGAGACCGTTCTGGCGTGGCAGAAGCTATACAGCGCTGTCGCACTGCTCGCAGCGATCTGCTCGGCCTGTGCGGCGCTCAAGACGTGCTATGACGTTCGAACGGGTGTGCTCAGGCCCCCGCAGAAGTCGGTAGCGGGATGGCTCTTCTGGTTGCCGCGCGTGTGGTTGCACTTCCAGTTAGCTTACTTTCTGGGGTTTCCGAGCATTCTGGCGATCGCAGTCTTGTATGCGCACTATATCGGGTTTGCCGCATTCGTGCCGTCGTAGGTTATGAGGGATACCTCGCGGTAGCCTGATGCTCGTACTGCGATGTTGGCCGCCATAGCCCGCGCGGCAACGGTCGAATTTGAGCTCCCAAGCTTCGTGAGGCGCACCCAGTTGGTTGTGATCGCCCGCACGTAATTACGGGTCTCCGGGATTGCAGGAATGCTGCCCAGCGCGAGTGAACGACGTTCGGGCCCTGCATTGTACGCGGCCAAGGCCAGATCGACGCGTCCAAAGCGATCAAGCTGCTGACGAAGGTAGCGTGCCCCTGCCCTCATATTGGCCAGCGCATCCCAAGGGTTCCTTAGCTCCAGATTTCTCGCTGTTGCCGGCATGACCTGCATCATGCCCATCGCACCCGCCCCACTTAGTGCCCAAGCCTTGTATCCCGATTCCTGAGCAATGACCGCGTCCAAAAGGCTTTCAGGAAGCCCGCTTTCGCAAGCTATCGCGGACATTGCTGCAAAATAGGCTACTCGGCGGTTCTCCACCTCAGGCGACAACCACCAGGTCGGGCGATACCCATTTTGCAGGCACGATGACGAGGTGGAAGGCGCCAGGATTGCCAGATGGTTCGTTTCGAAAAGTCCTGACGGGTCGTTTCCGCCAATAGCGTGGGTTCTCTCACTAATGCGGCGCGCATCGGGCGCCGGCTCAACCAAACCCTCAAAATGGGTGCTTAGCGCGAATCCGACCGCCCCCTGCTCATTGCTGGCAGTAACGGAAAACGGAGAAAAATGGACAAGATCAACTTCTCTAGCTTTCGCGGCCGAAACGCACATCATTGCGGCAACAACGATCAAACTACAGTTGGATGAAATCACGACGCACCCTTTCAAGGTAGCGTGCGGATCTGATCGGGACTGCGCATGATTAGAAAATCAAATATGGAAAGCAGAGTCAATCTCTGCGTAAACCCATCAGGCGAGCCAAGCCGCCGCCCAAAGACAGATAGGTCGCCCTGCCTCAGGATGAACCGAATTATGACACGCAAATAGTAACTCTACGCGTCGCCTCATCTATCAATGCCTTGCATAGATTCTCGTCCCGCCGCCACCGAAGGCGATGACGTTATATTGAGGGCATAGCGTGGAAGGTACGCTAAACAACGCTAAGGGAGAACAACCGAGGAACGCTTAGGCGGCGCGGCTGTCCGGCGGAAGATTGAGGGCCTTGCGGCCAGCGGAAGCGGCGGCTCGATCCCAGAGGAAATCGCCGGAAAAGGCAATATGCTCCCAGCCAACCGGCGACGTATGGACAAGCAGATCATCGGGGACCGGGGCCGCTGCCGATCGCAGATGCTGGGCGGCGTCGGCCATGTAGATCGTGTTCCAATAGACGATCGCCGCGATGACTAGGTTGAGGCCTGATGCCCGATATTGTTGAGCTTCATGGCTGCGGTCGATGATGCGGCCCTGGCGGAAGGTGTAGATCGCTTGCGTCAGGGCATGGCGCTGCTCGCTGTTGTTAAGGCCGGCATGGCATCGCCGGCGCAGATCGGGATTTTCAAGCCAGTCCAGCATGAACAGGGTCCGTTCGATCTTGCCGATCTCCTGTAGTGCGACGTCGAGCTGGTTCTGCCGTTCGTAGGCGGCGAGCTTTCGCAGCATGACCGACGGCGCGACGTGGCCAGCCTTGATCGACCCCACGAGGCGCAGCACGTCGTCCCATTGTTCATTGATGATGTCGGTGCGGATACGCTTGCCCAACAACGGGGCGATGGACGGATAGGCCGAAACCGGCGCGATCGGCGCAAGCCGCCTGTCCGGAAAGTCGCGCAGGCGCGGGCAGAAGCGAAATCCCAGCATCGCGCACAGGGCGAAGACATGATCGGTCGCTCCGCCGGTGTCGGTGTAATGCTCGACGATCCTGAGATCGGTGCCATGGCTGATGAGGCCGTCGAGGACATAGGGCGCTTCATGCGTGGCGGCCGAGATCACATTGACGTGGTAGGGCCCGCGCTGATCGGAAACATGGGTGTAGAAGCTGAAGCCATGATCGACGCCATAGCGGGCGTTGATGTCGCCGCCCGATGCGCCGCGCTTCGCGCCCCTGAAGAACTGACCATCGGAACTGGACGTTGTGCCGTCGCCCCATACCCGCGAGAATGGCAGGCGGTGGTGCGCGTTGATGAGGACGGCGAGCGCCGCGCGGTAGCTCTCGTCGCGGATATAGGCGTCATGGGTCCATAGGAGTTGATCGCGCGTGACGCCCTGGCTCGCGGCGGCCATGCGCGACAGGCCGAGATTGGTGGCGTCGGCGAGGATCGTGGCGAGCAGCGCATTTTCATTGGGACATAGCTCGCCGGTGCGCAGGTTGGTGAACGCCGAAAGAAAGCCAGTTTCCTGCGCCACCTCATGTAGCAGTTCGGTGATACGGATGCGTGGCATCATCGCATCGAGCCGGTCGGCCAGGGCTTCGGCGTCGGGCGTTGCGATCGTGCGAACGGGGGATATCTGGAGGCGGCCGTCGCGGTATCGCACACCCTCCAGAGCGTCGCGCTTCAGGCTCCGGGCGAATTTCTTCAGCCGCCAGTCCAGTTCGCGGCCCCGCTGTTCGAGCCATTCGCCGGC
Source organism: Novosphingobium sp. KCTC 2891 (assembly GCF_025938155.1). Classification (GTDB taxonomy): domain Bacteria; phylum Pseudomonadota; class Alphaproteobacteria; order Sphingomonadales; family Sphingomonadaceae; genus Novosphingobium. The sequence goes on from NZ_JAPCZG010000012.1 coordinate 36,427, forward strand.
TGTGGGTGGCAGACCAAGAGCCGACACGATCGGCTTGGCCTTCGGTTCGCTTAGCAGGTAGCTGTCGAACTGGCGGTATCCCGTCGATCGTTCCACCCAGACATCACCGGAGCGCAGCTTGTTGCGCAGATGCGCGATAGTCGCGATTTCCCAGAGCCGCCGATTGATCTTGCCGTCATCGCCCATGACGATTTTCTGCCATTCCTTGCGGAAGGGCATCGGAGCGTCGGCAGGCAGATCGCGCTTGCCCGACCTATTGAGGTCGCGCAGCATCTCGATAGCGGCAATCGTTTTCGCGCTGCCCTTTCCGGCCCTGAACTGCAGCGCTTCAAGCAGATCAGGGGCGAACTTGCGCAACGTCGCATAGCGGTCGGCCGCGACCCTCAGCGGATCAAGATTGGCGGTTTCCGCGATCGTCGCCACTTCCGGTCTGGCCTTCAGGAGGGTGTGCCATCCTACTGAGGCATCCAGGACCTCCATAGGATCTTCGCCAGTATCGACTGCATCGGTGAGCGCGTCGATCGTCCTGCGGAAGATCAGCATCAGCCGGGCCACGTTCTTCGACGTGGCGGCATAGCTGCGCGCCTGGGCGTTCTTCGCGCGGGTGAAGATGCCGCCGATCAGCTTGTCCGCCATCTCCAGGGCGCTGTCCGTCAGCCGTTCTTCAAGATCGAGCAGGAAGGCAACGAGCGTGGCGCGTCGCCGGGAGGGAATATAGCGCTCGATCATATAGGCAGGCGACGCACGGCCTTCCCTGACATATTGCCGAAATCGGTCCGCGTGGATGCGGCCCGCGACGTCGGGGGAAATGCCGATCTTCCGCACCTGCCTCAGACGGTCGAGGATCTGGCGGACGTGATCGGGCTTGGCCGCGACGGGGATGGTCTTAAGCAAGGCGAGATGGCTCATGCCGCCGGCGGCGTCGAAGAGCTGATCGAGGGCCTGGACCTGTTCGGCGCTGAGATCGGCGATCAGGGCGTGGGCGGCCTGCTTGCGCGCGCGGGCACGTCCCGCGCTGCTGGCGCGTTCGATGGTGGAGATGGACGGCAGCAAAATCCGGGCCTCGCGCAGGGCGGTGACCACGCCCATCGCAATCGTCATCCCCTTGTCGGTCGCCCATGCCGTTCTCGCGGCCGCCTCGACCATGAAGGGAATATCGGCGCGGGTTGGCCCCCGAAGCCCCAAACGCGCCGCCAGCTCACGGGCATGATCCGTCATTGTCTGATCCCGCGCCGCATAGTTGGCCAGCTCGGTTACGTGCAGACCAAGTTGCTCCGCGACGAAAGCGGCGAGATCATGGGGTATTGCTCCCCTGTCCTGTATCAACTGCGCAAGCGTGATGCCCGGGTGCCGCAGGAGCGCGAGTTGCAGCGCCACGCCCAACTGGTTCCGTCGCTCCCGTCGCGCGCCGATGATCTCGATATCGGAAGGCTCGAAGGTATAGAGCCGGGCCAAATGGTCGCGATCGGTCGGGATGGCGAGTATCTGATCGCGTTCGCTCTCGGTCAGGAGTTGATGCTTGCGCTTCGTCATGCCGTTTCCTGTCCACAAAAGGTCATCTGGGCCTATGGACAGCGAGGAGTAAAGAGACATAGTATGTGGACGGATATGGGTGGGGCGCAGCGGCTGCCCTCCATAGCGTCCACAGAACGACCGTTTGGGAGACGTGCGGCATGGGTGATATTCTGGGCTATGCCCGCGTCAGCACCGGCGATCAGGACGTTGCGGGCCAGACCATGCGTCTGGAGAAGGCTGGCGCCATCAAAATCTTCACCGATGTCATTTCAGGTAAGAGCATGGAACGGCCCGGTCTGGCTGAGCTAATCGCCTATGCCCGCAAGGGTGACACGCTGGCGGTGGTCCGCCTCGATCGGCTTGGGCGCTCGCTTGCCGAACTTCTCACCACGGTTGAGACGCTACGCGGTCAGGGCATCGCGCTCCTGAGCCTTGAAGAAAAGATCGACACTTCGTCAGCTGCCGGCGAGCTCATCTTCCATGTGTTTGGGGCCATCGCCCATTTTGAGCGACGGCTGATTTCTGAGCGAACCAGAGATGGTATTGCCGCCGCCCGTGCTAAGGGCAAACAGCCTGGCCGTCAGCCGCTGGACATGTCCAAAGTGGATGCGGCCATCAAGCTGGTCGAAGCTCGTATCTCGCCTACCGAAGCAGCGCGGCAACTCGGCATCGGCCGATCGACCATTTATCGCGAAATGCGTAGGATGGGAATCGAACGGCCCGCCTGATTAAGCGCCCGTCCGTTCGCATCGAGCGTTCGCCATGCGTTCTCGCTTAGCGTTGTTTAGCGTACTTTCCACGCTATGCCCTCCGCTTCGATCACGGCCGCAATCATTCCAGCATCGGCGCCACTCGCGATCTTCACCGCAACGCCGTCGATCTCCAGTTCCATGGCCGTCGCCGCTTGCCGCGTCGCGCCGGAGTTGGAGAAGCGGCAGGTGCCGGTGGAACGGTCGGTTCGATCAGTGCTGGCACAAACGTTTCGGAGACCGGCTCTGCCGCTAACGGCGCCAATCTGTGGTCCACCAACTGCCGATGCAAGTTCTTGCGCCAGGCGCAAATCTGCGACGGATCCAACCCATGGCGACGCGCCACAGCACTCACCCCCACACGCACAAGGTGGGTGTGAGACACCGCTCTTACGATGCAAAAGCCGACGAACACGAGATCACCCGCATCAAATACCATGTAACATGCAGCCGCCAGAGAAGATGATATACAATCCGTTATCATCTCCCAGACTCGACGGTTATCAGTTCACCCCCATCGCCAACGCCTTTTGGAGCGCAACAAACTGCGTTGTCAGAGCCATGCGAGCCTGGACCAGGAGATCTTCTGCCGCCAATTGCTCATTTTCGGCGGCCAGAGCCACGAGCGCGGAAGATCGCCCCACGCGCCAGGATTGCTGGACAAGGTCATTGCTGTGAACGGCTGATAGGCCATTGCGCGCCTGCATCGCAAACATCTTGCGGGCTTCGCCGAACCGGTTGAGCGAGCCCTCCGCATCCTGGAGGGCGGCGAGCACCGTGGCGCGATACCCTGCTGCAGCCTCATCGCGACCGGCGACAGCCTGATCCACACCTGCCCGCCCGCGCCCGAAGTCGGCCAGATTCCACTGGATCGTCGGGCCCGCGACCGACCAGAGATTGTCCGCACTCGTGATATCGCCCTTCAGCGCGCCGCCAAGACCGACTACGCCGGCAAGGCTGACCCTGGGCATCCGGGCAGCTTCCGCCACGCCGATACCGGCGTTTGCGGCGTGAAGACGTTGCGCGGCTGCCCTGATGTCGGGACGCCGTGCAAGCATGGCCGCAGGATCGCCTACCGCCACCTCGACCGGAGGAAGCGGAACCGTGCCGGGCCCATCGAGCATGGTGTCGAGCGCACCCGGTGCCTCTCCCGCCAGCACGGCGATCGCGTCCTTGTGATCGTTCACTTCCGCTTCCAGGGCAGCAACCGTCTGTCGCCTGGCCTCCACGCCGCGGTCGGTCTGCTCGCGCTCGATACGCGACACCTTGCCCGCCCCTTCGAGCTGCGCGGTGAGATCGGCGATCTTCTGCTGGTTGGTGAGCAAATAGCGGGCAATCTCCAGACGCTGCCGGCTTGCGCGCAGCGCGATATATTGGCGCGCGATCTCTGCAGTCAGAGTGAGACGCGTATCGTCCGCATCGGCTTGCGCCGCGCCGAATTGCGCGCGCGTCGCCTCGATGTTCCGTCGCGCGCCGCCGAAGAGATCAATCTCCCACAGCGCGTCGAACCCCGCGAGGAACAGCGACGAGGATTTGGCCTCTCCGCCCGTCACCAACCCCGGTGCCTGGATATTCCCCGCACCGGCCCCGGCGCCGACAACCGGCGCCAGGGCCGCGCGCGCGCCGCGCATCTGGGATCGCGCCTGTCGGACGCGCGCTTCGGCCACCTCGATGGACGGGTTCGAAGACAGCGCGCGTGTGATCAGCTGATCGAGAAGCGGGTCGTTCAAGGTCCGCCACCATGGCGTCAATTGCGGCGGTACCGGCATCGCGGCCTGATCGGCGCGCACGAAGGTCTTGCTCATCGAAGCCGGCGGCGGCGGTGCCCCATGGAAATTCGGCCCCATCATGCATCCACCGAGCATCGGTATCAGCAGGAGCGGCGGGACAAGAGGAAGCACACGCATTGGCAGAATCTCCGGTTCGGATCGCCTCGGCACAAGCCCGCTGGACAGCCATCGGCGAATCGCTTACTAGCGCACTTAACGGTCGTTCAACAAGTGAGCTTTTCTGATGTCCGATATGCGATCCCAACTGCTCGACACAGCCGCCCGCCTGTTCGCGGAGCGCGGCTATAAGGCCGTGTCGATGCGGGACATCGCCAAGCTGGTCGGCGTGACGCAGGCCAACCTCTATTACCATTTCCGGGACAAGGCCGACCTGATCGAGGCCACGCTTGCCTCGGTGTTCGAGGCCCGCGCCCAGGAGCTGGATGCGTGGCTGGCCCGGCATCCCTCGAACCAGATCGAAGCCTTCGTTCGATGGTTCGTCCAGATGCTCATGACCGACCGGATCTTCGCCCGTCTGCTTTATCGGGAATTGCTGGACGGGGACGAAGCCCGCATCGCCGCCCTTTCGCGCACAGTGCTCCAAAAGCCGTTTCATTCCATCGTCGCGGCAGTGCGGAAAGGCAGGTTGGACGTGCCCGCCAGGGAAGTCGCGCTGTCGCTAGTCGGCTTCGCCCTGGGGCAAGTACTGGTTCTGCCTCTAGCGCCCGGGCTGACCGGAGAAAGCGAGACAGCCGACACAGTGGATCGGGTGGTGGCGCGGTTCCTAGCCCTGATCCAACCCGCGACGGTGGAGGCCTGACATGGGCCGCGATTTCCCGCCGATGAAGGCGCTTGCCCTGTCACTCCCATTGCTGCTCGCAGGTTGCGGCAGCGGACACGAAGCGTCGCAATCGGCGGAACCTCCGGCGGTCGATCTTCCGGTGACGACCGCTTCTCCGGCGGCATCGATGGACGGCGCCACGGCAAGCGGCACCGTCGAAGCCGATGACCGGGCACAACTCGTCGCTCGCGCTTCGGGTACGATCCGTGCGGCAGGTCTCTACGATGGCCAGCCTGTCAGGCGCGGACAGATCCTGGCGACCATAGACGCCCGGCAAGCCGAGGCCGCGGTTCGCCGCGCACGCGCCGGGCTGGATGCGGCTCTCGCCGAGCAGCATGACGCACGTGGCGACGTCGCGCGCGATGCACCACTCGCCCAGAGCGGGGCCCTCGCAACGGATGCCTATCGCAAGGAGCAGCTCCGCAACGACGCGGCGGTGGCCGGAGTCGCCCAAGCACAGGCGGCGCTCGCCACAGCGCAAGCGGATCGCAGCTATACCTCCATCGTCAGCCCGATCGACGGTGTCGTCGTCTCCCGGCAGATTCACGACGGCGACATGGTGATGCCCGGTTCGCCGCTGGTGACCGTGGAAAGCCGGGGTCGACTATTGTTCCGCTTTGCCGCTCCCCAGGCGAGCCTCGGGCTATTCGCGCCCGGCTCGACGGTTCCGGTGCTGCTCGACGGGCGAGAGGATCGCCCCGTGACCGGCCGGGTCCGGGGCGTCGTCCCCTCGGCCGATCCCGCGACGCGGCGCTATACAGTTGAGGTCGTCCTTCCCGCCGATAGCGGGATCATGCCAGGCATGTTCGGACGTGTCCGGCTTCCTTCGGTGGGCGACCAGGGCAATAGCGGAAGCGCTGTTTCCGTCCCTGCCGCCGCGGTCGCCGATCGCGGCGGGCTGACCGGCGTGTTCGTGGTCGGCAAGGACCAGCGCGTCACCTTCCGATGGGTGCGGCTGGGCGACCCTGTTGGTGATCGTGTCGTCGTGACCTCCGGCCTCTCGACAGGCGAGCGCATCCTGGCCCGCGTCGACCCGACTGTCCGAGACGGCGCGCGCCTTGCCGACGGAGCGGCGCGATGACAGAAGCCCCGCTCAATCTCGCGGGCCGCCTCGCAAAGACGTTCATCACTTCCAAGCTGACCATCGTCTTCCTGCTCGCCTCGCTGCTGCTGGGAACGCTGGCCGTAGCGCTGACCCCGCGCGAGGAAAATCCCCAAATCGTGGTACCGGGCGCGATGGTGACAGTGGCGCTGCCTGGCGCGACTGCCGAGGAGGTGGACCGGCTGGTGGTCGCTCCACTCGAAGGCGTGCTCAGCGAAATGACCGGCGTCGATCACAGCTATGGCGTGGCCCAGCCCGGCGTCGGCATGGTGCAGGTCCAGTTCAAGGTCGGCCAGCCGCCCGAAGATTCGCTGGTCAAGCTTTACAACCGGGTGATCGCCAACCGTGGCCGGCTTCCAGCGGACGCGGGTATCCCGTTGATCCAGGCCGTCGACGCCGACGACGTGCCCATCGTCACCGTGACGCTCGCTTCCCCCACCTATGACGATTACGGGCTCAAGCGACTGGCGGATTCGGTGGCCGAACGGCTTCGGAGCACGCCAGGCGTCTCGGTGGTGTCCGTCTATGGTGGCCGCAACCGCGAGATTGATGTCGCCTTCGATCCGGTCCGGCTCCAAGCCTTCTCGATATCGCTCGCCGAAGCGCGTGGAGCGTTGGCCGCCTCCGATGTAGGCCTTAACCTGTCGGGACCGGTGGAGGCGGGCAAACTCGAACGACTACGCTATGCCGGCGAACTGGGATCGGCGGCAGCGGTTCGTGACTTGGTGATCGGCGTGCGCAACGGCCGCACGATCAAGATCGGCGATGTCGCCACGGTGTCGGACGGCCCGCGCGACGAGATCATGCATCTCAGCCGCTTCGCCTTCGCGGCTGGCGACCCTCGCGCCAAGCTGGGCGAAGGCGAAATGCCCGCGGTCACCATCGCCGTGGCGAAGAAAAAGGGTGAGAATGCCGTCACCGTGTCCGAAGCCGTGGCCAACCGAGTCGAACGGATGCAGGCGAGCTTCATCCCCCGCGCGGTCCATGTCGTCACCACCCGGGACGACGGCCAGAAAGCCGACGAGGCCGTCGACGGGCTGATGGAGCATCTGGCGATCGCGCTCATCACCGTCAGCTTCATCATGCTGCTGTTCCTCGGCTGGCGCGAGGCGCTGATCGTTTCGGTGACGGTGCCCGTCATCTTCTCGATCACCCTTGGCGCCGATCTGCTTGGCGGGGTGACGATCAACCGCATCACTCTGTTCGCGCTGATCCTGGCGCTGGGCTTGCTGGTCGATGCGTCGATCGTCGTCATCGAGAACATCCACCGCCATTATCATGGCCACTCTACGGCCGCGAAGGAGGACGTGACCGTCCTCGCCACCAACGAAATCGGCGGCGCCACCAATCTCGCGACCTTTGCCGTGATGCTGGTGTTCGCGGCGCTGCTGCTCGTGACCGGCATGGCTGGCGATTATTTCTACCCCATCGCCTACAATGTCCCGATCGCGATGCTCGCCTCCATCGTCGTCGCCTATATCGTCACCCCATGGGCGGCGAACCGCTGGGTCAAGCGACCGGCTCCGACCGGCGGCATATTGGATGATGGAAGCGAGGCAGAATCAGAGGCAAACACCCATGAGGAGCGCAAGCCCGACAAGTTGCGGGACGTCTATCTCTGGCTGATCAAGCCGTTGCAGGAGCGTTCGAGCGCGCGCCGGGCCCTGATGATCGGTGCAATCCTCGCTCTGCTCCTATCGGCGGCGCAAGGCGGTTGGCAGTTCATCCGCCCATCCGGCGTGGGCGGGCCAGTGCCCCCGCTCGGCGTCGCCATGGGCTTTCTGCCCAAGGACAACAAGAACACCTTCAACATCGTCATCACCATGGTCGAAGCCAGCCCGGTCGAAAACACGGCCAGGATGGTCCATGAGATCGACGGACTTCTTGCCGCTGATCCGCTGGTGACGAACTATCAGAACTGGATCGGACAGGCCGGCGTCCCGGATTTCAATGGGCTGATGCAGGGCAGCTCGCTTCGAACGGGCGAGAATGTCGCCGAAATCCGCGTCAACCTTGTGGACAAGCAACATCGTTCGGAAAGTTCGATCATGCTTGTTCGCGAGTTGCGCACGAAGGTCGATGCCATCCGTGCCCGTTATCCGGGCGCCCAGGTGAGGCTGGTCGAAGATCCGCCGGGGCCGCCTGTGCGCGCCACGGTATTGGCGGAGTTACACGGCGAGGATCTGGTAGGCCTGCGTCGACTGGCTAAACAGGTCGAAGCCGAGTTTGCCAAGACCTACGACATGGTCGATATCTCAAACAGCGAGCCCACCGACGTGGCGCAATGGCGCTTCGTGCCAGACCGTGAAAAAGCGGCACTTTCCGGCGTATCGGCCGCGGATATCGCTAATGTCCTGGGCCTCGTCTACGATGGTCAGGTAGTCGGGCGCGCGCATATCGATCCTGAGCGCAATCCCGTTCCGATCCGGGCCTATGTGCCGCGAGCAGAGCAGCCTGCGCCGTCCCAACTCGAGGGTCTCTATGTGACCGGTCGGGAGGGACGTCAGATTCCGTTGGCCGAACTCGTCCGACGCACTCCGACCGAGGCCGACAAGCCGATCCAGCGTAAGGACAATGAGCGCGTGATCTTCATCGGGGGAGAACTCTCGCACAGCGTGCCGGTCTATGCCGTGCTCGATCTTAACCGCCGCTTGTCCAGGATGCACGCGCCCGACGGCCAGCCACTCGCCATCGGTAATCTCAGCCTCAGCGAGGCCGCGCCTGATATCATCAACGGCTACCAACTTCTTTGGAATGGTGAAATGCGCATGACGCTCGATATCTACCGCGACATGCTGATGGCGCTCGGCGCTGCGCTGACCGCAGTCTATTTCCTGCTCGTCGCCTATTACAAGTCGTTCCTCATTCCGCTGATCGCGATGTCCGCTGTGCCACTCGGGATCATTGGTATCTTTCCGGGGCACTGGCTGCTGGGTACCGACTTCTCCGCGACCTCGATCGTCGGCATCATCGCACTCTCCGGCGTGGTGATCCGTAACTCGCTGCTCATTATCGACTTCATTCAGGACAACCAGAAGCATGGCATGCCTCTCGCGGAGGCTGCCCGCATGGCCGGCGCCGTGCGCCTGCGCCCGATCCTGCTGACTACGCTTGCCATTGTGCTGGGCTCGGCCATCATGCTTCCCGACCCCGTGTTCGGCGGCCTCGCCATCTCGCTTATCTTCGGTACGCTTGCCTCGACCGCGCTCACCATCTTTGTCGTACCCCTTCTTTACGAGAGGTTCTTGCGGATATGAAGCGCCCCGGATCTTCGATGGCGCGTCGTCACCGGCAAATCCGGCAATTGATACGAACTGACCACCAAGCGCTCGGATTGAGGGAGACACTGACTGGCCTGCGGCCGGGTTGGTGGAAACCGGGATAGGATTTGCTAACGTTTGCTCATGGCTCAATGCTGTCGAACGCTTCTATGCCAAGCTCACCCGACGGCGGTTGAAAAACGGCATATTCCACTCCGTCGTCGATCTGCAGGACGCCATCAACTGTTTTATCTCGGAACAACACCTATGACCCGCACCCCTTCGTCTAGAAAGCCGATTCCGATCAAACATCGCCGCCGTCAGGCGCGGACACCAAACGTTGCAAGTAATCCGTTCTCATGTTCGCCACTCCGAGGAAAAGGTACGAGGGTCTTCCAATACAATTTGCCGGATGTCCTTTTTGGAGAGCTTGCCGGTGGCGGTGTGCGGCAGTTCGTCAACGATGATAAGATCATCCGGCACGCACCACTTGGAGGTCTTGCCCTTGTAATGGGCACGCATTTCGGCACGGCTAAATTCGGCACCGGGCTTCAGCACTGCCACCAGCACCGGGCGCTCTCCCCAACGGGTGTCCGGCCGGGCGACGATGGCCGCCTCCTTTATGGCTGGGTGAGCTTGGGCGATGTTTTCCAGATCGATTGAGGAGATCCACTCGCCACCGGATTTCACAACGTCCTTGGTGCGGTCGACAATCTGGATGAAACCGTCCTTGTCTATGGTCACCACGTCGCCGGTGTCGAACCAGCCTGGATACTGCTCGTGGGCGGAGCCAGCGGCGGCGTTGAAATAGGCCGCGGCCACCCACGGTCCACGCACCAGCATCGAGCCGAAGCTCCTGCCATCGTGCGTCACCTCGCGCCCTTCGCCGCCGACCACACGGAACTCCATGCCGAACACCGGCCGGCCCTGCTTGCATTCCAGCGCCAAACGATCCTCTGCGGGCAGGAGACGGTGCTTGGGCTTCAGCGCCGCGGAAAGGCCCAGAGGGCTGGTCTCCGTCATGCCCCAGGCCTGTCGCACCTCCACCCCCTTGTGGTGAAATCGACTGATCATGATGGCTGGTACCGCCGACCCGCCGATGATCACCCGCTTGAGAGAGGTAAACTCTTTGGCGTGGCCGTCCATCCAATCCAAGAGGCCGAGCCACACGGTGGGCACGCCGGCGGTGGACGAGACGCCCTCCGCCTCGAACAATGCGTACAGGCTCGCCCCGTCGAGCCGCGCGCCGGGCAGTACCAGCTTGGCGCCCACCATGGGCACTGCAAAGGGCAGGCCCCATGCATTTACATGGAACATGGGGACGATGGGGCACACCACGTCATTGGCAGAGAGCCCCAGCGCATCCGGCGCAGTGATGGCCATAGCGTGCAGCACGCTGGAGCGGTGGGAATAGAGCACGCCCTTGGGGTCACCCGTGGTGCCCGAGGTGTAGCACAGGCCGGAGGCAGTGTTCTCGTCGAAGCTTGGCCAGTCGAAGCTGTCCTGCTCGCCGTCGATGAGGGTCTCGTAGCACTTCAGGTCTGGCAGCTTCTGCGCGAGGATGTCGGATTCAGGCATGTGCGCTGTGTCTGTCATCGCCACCACCGCCTTCAGGCCATTCAACTGGTCCGCCAGTTCCTCGATGACGGGCAGGAAGGTGAGGTCGAAGAACAGCACGCTGTCACCAGCATGCTCGATGATGTAGGCTATCTGCTCGCGGAATAGCCGTGGGTTGATGGTGTGGCACACGAAGCCGGACCCGGACACGCTGTAATACAGTTCCATGTGCCGATAGTCGTTCCACGCCAGCGTGCCGACGCGGTCTCCGGTCTCCAGACCCATGCGCGCGAGCGCACTCGCGAGCTGTCGGCTGCGCCGGGCGAGGTCCGCGTAGGTGTAGCGGTGGAGGCCGCCTTCCATCGTGGCGGATACGACTTCGGCGTCACCGTGATACGCCTCAGCATGCCTCAGTATCCCTGACACCAGCAGCGGCACGTCCATCATGGTTCCGAGCATTGTTTCCCTCCGATTATTTGGTGCTTGTGCGTGGGTTCCGGGCGTCGGTCGTCTCGGCCAGATCTTCAAAAGGCGTCGGCGTCGAGCGCCATGAGCGAGGACGCGCCGCTGGCGAGTGCGGCTTCCAGGCCGAGCGTCTGCGGCAGCATGCGCTCTACGAAGAAGCGGGCAAGGGCGGTCTTGCGCACTTCCACAGCCGTCGCCTCGTCCAGGGCCGGCACGGCGGCGGCCATGCGCACCCACATCCAGCCGAAGGAGACGAGAGCGAACAGGCGCAGATAGTCAGTGGCCGCCGCACCCAGTTCCGCTCCACCGCCACTCCCGGCGAGGCGCTGCGTCACCCGCTCCAGCCGCGCCAGGGCTTGCGCCACGGGCGCCACCAGCCCTTCACCGGCGGTTGGCAGCGCGGCGTCGAGTTCTGCGCGGATCAGGGCGAAGAAGCGTTGGGTCAGCGTGCCGCCGTCGAGGGCGAGCTTGCGTCCCACGAGGTCCATGGCCTGAACGCCATTGGTGCCTTCGTAGATCTGGGCGATGCGGGCATCGCGCACATACTGCTCCATTCCCCATTCGCGGATGTAGCCGTGCCCCCCCAGCACCTGCTGGGAGGCCACCGCGGTCTCGAAGCCGAAATCGGTGAAGGCGGCCTTTACCACCGGCGTCATGAGCGCCACGAGGAGGTCAGCCTCCTTTCGCACTGCGGCATCCGTATGGCGGTCGGCGATATCCATCTGCAGCGCCGTCCATATCGCGAGGGCGCGCGCGCCTTCGGCGAAGGCGCGCCCCGACAGCAGCATCTTGCGCACGTCGGGATGGTCGATAATTGCCACTGGGCCTGGCGTGCCGTCGCTGCCGCCGCCCTGCAGGCGCTCCTTGGCATAGGCGACGGCCTTCTGATTGGCTGCTTCGGCGATGCCGAGGCCCTGGATGCCGACGAACAGCCGTTCCGCGTTCATCATAGTGAACATGGCATTCAGTCCGCGGCCCGGCTGTCCCACCAGCCAGCCGGTAGCGCCATCATAGTTCATCAAACAGGTGGGCTGCGCATGAATGCCCATCTTGCGCTCCAGTGCACCGACGCTCATGGAATTGCGTGCACCAAGGCTGCCGTCGGCATTCACCAGGAATTTCGGGGCGAGGAACAGGCTGATGCCTTTCACGCCCTTGGGCGCGTCCGGCAGGCGGGCAAGCACCAGATGGACGATGTTGCCGCCGAAATCCTGATCGCCGGAGGAAATGAAAATCTTCGTGCCGGTGATAGCGAAGGAGCCGTCAGCGTTCGGCACGGCCCGGGTCGAAAGCAAGCCAAGGTCGGTTCCGGCGGAGGACTCCGTCAGCGCCATGGCGCCAGTCCACTCGCCGGAGATCATCTTCGGCAGGAAGGCTGCCTTCAATTCCGCTGAAGCATGATGGCCGATGGCTTCTGCCGCCCCGCGGGTGAGGCCGGGAAACAGTCCGAAGGACAGGTTGGCCGAGGACAATATCTCGTCGAGCAGAATCTGTAGCACCCGCGGCAGACCCTGGCCACCATAGGCAGGGTCGCCCGAGAGCGAGCACCAGCCAGCCTCCGCGAAAGCGAGGTAAGCGGCAGCAACGCCGCTGGGGGTGGTGACGACACCGTTTTCGAGCGTGCAGCCCTCCTCGTCACCTGGGCGGTTCAGCGGCTCCAGTACACTGGTTGCGAACTTGCCAGCCTCCTCCATAATAGTGACGGCGAGCTCTGTATTCACCTCCTCATAGCCAGGTAGGCTGGCCATGATCGCGTCGAAGCCGAACACCCGCCGCAGCAGGAAGGAGATATCCGCGACGGGAGCGGTATAAATAGTCATAGTATCATTCTCGGAAGATCAGTTTCGCAGGGGCTTGCCGGGGCGAGCACAAATCAAATCTTAAAGGTGACGGCCTGTGCCTCCTCACCCAGACCATTGACAACCCCCTTAGATCGACTAGGCAACAATTCCACCATCGTCATTTTACTCCGTCATATGTTGAATGACCTGCGGGATACGCAATGGGCGGTGCATCATTAGGGTCAACATATAGTTTTCCATGCGATGTATTCGAATATATATTCAAAAACGAAGGGTAACCCCAACGCTCGTCAGAATGGGATCGATGTCGAGCCGGGTCAGCGCGGGCGCTCCACCTAGCGAACCTGACGCGTGCGTGGAGAATGGAACATACCGAACGTCAGCGTTCAGCATCCATGATTTATTGAGTTCGTACCGAACGCCCAATTGCCCAGTCGGCGCCCAACTGTCGCGGATGTTGAAATCGCTCAATGCTCCGTCGTGCTTGTTGAAGAACAGGACACGGCCGACGCCTACTCCCACATAGGGATGAAGCTTGCCCTGGCTATTGAAATGATACTGAGCCGAAAGGATTACTGGTCCATAATGGACCTTGGCCAGTGTCCCGAGCGGTCCGATGCTGCCGGTGCCGTCGATTTCGGCAGGTGCGGGCACCCCCAAAAACACATTGGCGGCGATGTTCGGCGTAAAAAAATACCCGACGTCCAGAGTCGGCGTAGTCGCGTTTCCAATTCGCACGTTAGAGCCGGGTAGAGGTGCGCCCGCCAGAGTGATGTTCGGGGCGTTCTCATCCACAAAAACCTCGGTCGCATTCACAGTGACAGCCCATCGCTTCAGTTTCGGCGAGTCCTGCGCGGAAGCGGGCGTGGCAAGAACGGCACTCAGTAGGAACAATGCTCCGGCAAGCGGCAAAGCCGTTGGATCCGCAGGCTTACGAATGAAGGTCATGTTATTCTCCTCTCCTTGTGATGCGCCGCCACTGCAGGACGTCGTCTGTAATTTGTCGGCCAGATCAGCCGTCGGAATGCCCGTTCATCCGACCTGACTTCGCTGCCTGGCACCTAGCGATACGGTGGAGGATGATCCCTCCTCCGTGCCCGCCATGAGCCTTGTTTTCCCGAGAATGAGTTCGGCGGCCCGTTCCGCGATCATCATCGTTGGCGCGTTGGTGTTCCCGGCGACGAGGGTGGGCATGATGGAGGCATCGACGACACGAAGGCCCTCCACCCCGCGGACGCGCAACGCCGGATCGACGACGGAATGCGGATCTCTTCCCATCCGGCATGTCCCAACCGGGTGGTAGATCGTTTCGGCCCGATGGCGGATGTCCGCTATGACGTCAGCTTCGCTCTCGATTGACGATCCGGGAACCAGCTCGCGTTTCGAAAAGGTCGCTATCGACGGCGCCGACAGGATCTGACGCCCGATCCTTACCGCCCAGACCATCGTCTCGATGTCTTCGGGAGCCGAGAGATAGGCGGGATCGATCAAGGGATCGTCGAGCGGATTCCGGCTCTTTAGCCCGATCCGTCCCCGGCTCTTCGGCAACAGATCGCAGACATGCAACGTGTAGCCATAGCCGAAGGCGATCTGGCGGCCGTGGTCCTTCAGCAGAGTAGGAAGGAAGTGAAACTGCAGGTTCGGGCGACTTTGTGAGGGTGAGCTTTTGACGAATCCGCCGGATTCGGCAACGTTGCTCGTCAGAAACCCCCGCCTCTGGAACACATAGGATAATGCGCCAGCCAGCGCTCGCGGGATGAATGATGGGGCAACCCCGATCGGCGTGCGATCGCTCGCCTCGTGCATGATCGTGATGTCGAGATGATCTTGCAGGTTTTTTCCAACCGCCGGCAGATCGACGACGACCGGAATGCCGAACACCCCTAATTCTGCCGCGTCGCCGATGCCGGAAAGCATCAGCAACTGTGGTGAATTGATCGCACCGCCCGACAGAATGACCTCGCCCCTGGTGCGCAGGTCGGTGAGCTTGTCACCCGACGCATAGGTCACCCCGACAGCTTTGCGCCCTTCCAGAATGATCCGCGTTGCCCGCGCTCCGGTTACTATTCGGAGATTAGGCCGCCCTTTTGCGCCTGACAGAAAGGCTCGGGCGGAACTCCAACGCCGCCCTTTGCGTTGCGTAACCTGGTAGAAGCCGATCCCATCCTGCGTGTCGCCATTGAAATCGGCGTTGTGCGAATACTGCGCTTCTTGCCCAGCCTCCACGAATGCTTCGCTCAGCCGGTTGACGGTCCGAAGATCGCTGACATGAAGCTCGCCATAACCGCCGTGGTGCGCGTCGGATCCGAATCGCTCGTTCGCCTCCATCGCCTTGAACAACGGAAGGACATTATCGAAGGACCAGATTGGGTCGGCCGCCTCTCCCCAGGCGTCATAGTCCTCGCGATGACCACGGATATAGACCATTGCATTGATCGAGCTTGAGCCGCCGAGTGTCTTTCCACGCGGCCAGAACAGTCTCCGGTTGCCGAGGTTGGGCTGCGGCTCAGTCTCGTAGGCCCAGTTGAGCGTCTTGCTCTTGGAAAGAAGCGCGATCCCGATGGGCATGTGGATCAGCGGGCTGCGGTCCGGCGGCCCCGCTTCGAGCAGACAGACCTTTATGTCAGGGTTTGCCGACAAGCGCTCTGCTAGCAAACAACCAGCGGATCCCCCACCCACTATGATATAATCAAACATCCATGTCTCCGATCTGTAGTGCCAAGACCACTCTCTGTCTGGGCGCTCAGCCTAGAATGCGAACCGTAATATCGATCAATCGCTTCACGGCGGGCGTGTAGGGCGGAAACAGAAGCCGCAAAACAGAGAACCTGTCCCTCAACACTGCGCGTTCGTGCGAGAATGCCTTGAAGCCGTGGAAGCCATGCGCGCTTCCGATACCGCTGTTGTTGACCCCTCCGAACGGCAGATTGGGGTGCAGGTACTGGACGACGTTCTGGTTGATACAAACACCGCCGGAACTGGTCCTTTCGATGATTGATTCCCAAGCTGGGGCATGCTTGCTGAAGATATAAAGAGCGAGCGGCTTGGGGCCGGTGTTGATTGTATCGATAACGCGGCTGATATCGTCATATTCGATCACTGGCAGAATCGGCCCGAAAATTTCTTCCCGCGAAATTGCCATTTCGGGGTCGGTCCCCCCGATCAGCGTTGGCGAGAGATATTTCTGATCCGGATCGCGGACCCCGCCTTCGAGGACCAGCGCGCCACGCGAGGTTGCATCGTCTAGCAGCGCGCTGAGGCGATCGAAATGCCGAGAATTTACGATCCGCCCGTAATCCGCACCGCATTTCTGATCGCGCTCCGTCTCCCCGTATACGCCCCGGATTTCGCGGCGGAGGGCATCGACCAGGGGCTTCGCCTGATCGCGTGCGACATAGATGTGGTCGGGTGCGATGCAGGTTTGGCCATTGTTGGAGAACTTCCCCCAGACAATCTTGCGCGCTGCATCGTCGATATCGGCTGTCGAATCGACGATCGTTGGGGATTTGCCGCCGAGTTCGAGTGTCACCGAGGTCAGGTGCTTTGCGGCTGCCGCCATCACGATCTTGCCGACCTGTGGGCTACCGGTGAAGAAAATGTGGTCGAAAGGCAGGTCGAGCAGTGCCTGCGAGACCGAGGCGTCGCCCTCGCAGACGGCAACCCGATTCGCCGGGAAGGTTTCCTCCACGATCTGCCGGATGACGGCTGATGTCGCCGGCGTCAGCTCGGACGGCTTGAGCATGACCGTATTACCGGCGGCCAAGGCGGATACCAACGGTCCAAAGGTCAGATTGACCGGATAGTTCCAGGGCGCGATGATCAGACACACGCCTCTGGGTTGGTAGCGAACCTGCGCGGTCGTGCCGAACATGCCGAGCGAGCCTCGAACGCTGTGCGGCTTCGACCAGGACTTCAGGTTCCGCCGGGCGTGGGATATCTCCTGATAGACCGGGAAGAGTTCGGTCAGCCGCACCTCAGGTTCCGGCTTCCTGAAATCAGCATCTAGCGCCCTGATGATGTCGCCTTCGCGCCGCTTGATCGCATTCTTCAGCCGCGTCAGGCTATCCAGGCGTTCCTGCAGGCCGAACCGCGCTCTGTCCCGTTCGGCTGCCTCGCGTTGACAGGCAAAAAGGGACTGAACCTCCTTCATGCCGCCGCCCGAGTCGGAAATGGCGCGCGTGAATGCTTGGATATTCATGGAGTTCCCCTCAAGCTGACGCAGCGACCAGAGCCACAGCGCGGCACCCGGCGCCCATCAGAAGTCGAGACGCTCATAATCTTCTTTCGTCGCGCCGCAGTCAGGGCAGTACCAATCCGCAGGTACATCGGACCATCGGGTTCCAGGCGGCAGACCTGTCGCCGGGTCGCCGACCGCCTCGTCATAGATGTGACCGCAGGTCACGCAGTGCCATTTCGCGAACGGTTCGGCGTCTGTTGAAGCCTCGATCGCCGTCGCACTCGCGCCCTGCGCCAGCAGAGGGATGAAGTCCGCCTTGTCGCGAACGGCGCAGTCAGGGCATGCCCAATCGTCGGGAATTTGCGCCCATGTCGTGTTGGGTGCAAAGCCCTCATGTGGGTTGCCCTTGGCTTCGTCGTAGATGTAGCCGCAGTCTGGGCATTTATATTCGGTCATCGCGCTGCTTTCTTCCTGCGTTAAGCGGTGGACGAATTCCGGAGAAAAGGCGACGCCGCCTGGGGCGCCGTCGCCAGGTCTTGCATCCAGCATCGCTACTGGGAGGAACGTCCGACCTTCTGAAGGGCGATCGAGTCGAGTCAGATCGCCTGCGGTATGAACTTATGTTACGGGAAGCCGGCTACCCTGCGATGCACCGTATTTGCGGGCGATTCGCTTTCTGCGCGCCGGATCAATCTGGATCTTGTCGATATCGCCATTGGCCCATTTGACAACGCGAGGATCCATTACTGACCGGAATATCGGCGGGATCATCGCCATGAAGAACATGCCCGGATATCCCGTGGGCAGTTCCGGCAGGCCCTTGAAGTCGCGCAGCGACTGATAGCTGCGCGTCGGATGAGCATGGTGATCGGAGTGCCGCTGAAGGTGGAAGAGGATGAGATTCGACGCGATGTGATTGCTGTTCCACGAGTGACGCGGCTGAGCGCGCTCGTACCGTCCGTCCGCCATCTTCTGGCGCAGCAGTCCGTAATGCTCGATATAGTTCGCGCTGGTGAGCTGCCACCAGCCGAAGGCGACCTGAATGGGCAGGAACACCAGCAACTTCGGATTGGGACCGAGAGCCAGAACAAGCGCGGTGTAGACTGCCAAGGTAATCATTAGCGGGGGGATGATCTCATTGTCGAGGCTCCAGACACCCTTTCCGACACGTTCCAGCCGCACTTTTTCAAGATTCCACGCGCGCAGGAACGCGCCCGGAATTTCGCGGAGCGAAAATTTGTAAATGCTCTCGCCCATGCGAGAAGTGGCGGGGTCTTCGGGAGTCGCTACGTCGCGATGATGGCCCTTGTTGTGCTCGATGAAGAAGTGCCCATAGCCAACCACGGCGAGAACGATCTTGGCCATCCAGCGGTCGAAGGGTTCCTTCTTGTGCCCGAGTTCGTGGCCAGTATTCAGCGCCAGCCCGTTGACGATCCCCAGGGAGAAAGCGAGAGCCACTACCTCCCACCACGCGATCGGCTGCGTCGTGATCCACCATGCACAGCCGATCAGCGAAGCATAGTGCACCGGAACGGTAAGCCAAGTGAGAACTCGATAATAGCGGTCTGCCTCGAGGCGGGCAACTGCCGCTTCGGGAGGATTGTTCGGATCCTTGCCGAAGAGGACGTCGAAGACCGGGATTGCGCCGTACCAGACGAACAGAGTGAATGCGTAGAAGATGCTCCATCCCGTCAGGTGGACGAGATAAAGCCCGATTAGCGGTGCTGCCGGCCAAACGACCGACAATACCCAAAGATAACGCTTCCTGTCGACATAGCGATCAGGCGCGCCGTCACTCAAAATGGTTGTGCTCATGGACATTTCCTCTCGATGCGCACGCACTTCCTGCGTCTCTAACTTTGGGCAAGTCGTGCCGCTTTGTATTCTTGGCTACTTCATCTCGTGGAACAACCCAACTAAAGTGGGGTTTTATCCCTATCCGAATTTTCTATCGAATGAGCCTGAAGATCAGAATGATCGCCCTGCCGGTCAAACCACAGCGTTTCAGGAGAGAGCATCTATGGGCCGAGCGGATGAACATGTCGTGATTCTGGGGGCGGGCCACGCGGGCGGAACGGCGGCAGCCATCCTTCGCCAGCTTGGATTCGAGGGGCTGATAACGCTCGTTGGTGAAGAATCCCTCCTTCCCTACCATCGTCCGCCGCTTTCCAAGGCTTCGCTCCGGGCCGAACCGGGTAAAGCTCCGACACTCCTGAAACCGGCCGGGTTCTACGAAGCATCCCAGATCGGCCTGCGCCTGGGTATTCGGGCGGACAAGCTGGAACGCCAATCCAGGACGGTGACACTCTCGACCGGCGAGGTTCTGCAATATGACTATCTCATCATCGCGACGGGCGCTCGCCCGATCAAGCTGCAGGTAGAGGGGTCGGACCTAGACGGGGTTATGGAATTGAGAACGGCGGGCGACGCGGAACGACTCAAAAACGCCCTGCGAGCCGGCCGGCGCCTTGCCATAGTCGGCGGCGGCTACATCGGCCTGGAGGTGGCCGCGTCCGCACGAGCGCTTGAAGCGGAAGTAACGGTGATTGAGCGCGACCTGCGGCTGCTCGCCCGCGTAGCCTGCCCAGAACTTTCCACCTTCTTTCACGAATACCATGCGAAACAGGGCGTCCACTTCGAACTGGGTGTCACCGTGTCGGGGTTCGAAGGTCATGATGGGCGTGTAAGCGGTGTGCGTCTCGACGATGGTCGAACGATCGCGTGCGATGCCGTCCTCGTCGGCGTCGGCGCCGTTCCCAATGATGAAATCGCGCGGGATGCCGGGCTGAATACAGGCGCCGGCATTTTCGTCGATCTTGAAGCGCGCACATCCGATCCCGCCATCTTCGCCATCGGCGACGTCGCCCGTCGCCCCATCCCCCACTACGCCCACGTCGCTCGTCTCGAGAGCGTGCCCAATGCACTCGAACAAGCCAGACAGGCCGCCAACGCCATTGTCGGCGGCCCCTCGTCGACCCACGAAGTCCCCTGGCAGTGGTCCGACCAATATGACATGAAACTGCAGATCGCCGGCCAGGCGACCGATGTCGACAATGTCCTTCTGCGAGGCACCCCGTGTGCCGCAGGCTTTGCGATTTTCCATTTGAAGGGCGATCGGATCCAGTGCGTCGAAGCGATCAATTCGCCACAGGATTTCCTGGTTGGTAAGCAATTCATCAGCGCGCGCACGAATATCGACCCTAGCAAGCTGAGCAATCCCGCCATCCCTTTGAAGGAGGCCGTCATCTGACCCGCCTTGCACATCGCCGGCGGAGGCGTTGCGGGGGAATGGTCACCAGCGTTCCGGCTGGGTTTGGCAGGAATGACAATCTCTGTAATATAGGAGTTCGGTTGTGCCGCTGAGAGCCGACGGAAAAGGCAGGCTAGAGCAGGAGAGGAAGTTCGACGATCATGGATGGTGTCAATGAACGGGTAGCGAGGCTCGCGTCTGGATGCCTTCCGCGCCCGCGCCTGTTCATGGCTGATGAAGCTAGACGCCGCCACCTCCTTCGCGCGCCTTCTGGCTATGGAAAGAGTGTCGCGATGGCCCAGTTCTGGGCCAATCGCCGTCAAGGCGGGGCCTATGTGGCCTGGACGTCCGCCAAGGAATGCGATTATAATCCCCGTCTGCTCGCAGAGCGCATCCATGCGCAGATAGTCGCAGCATACCGCGCCACCGGGAATGACCCTCCACCGCTTCCGGGCGCCGTTCCTCAGACGCTCCACGCTCTCGCCGCCTGGTTGCAGGAACTCATTGATCAAACGAAATCGATTATTCTCCTCTGTTTTGACGACATCGGGTTTCATC
This sequence comes from Novosphingobium sp. KCTC 2891, assembly GCF_025938155.1. Taxonomy (GTDB): domain Bacteria; phylum Pseudomonadota; class Alphaproteobacteria; order Sphingomonadales; family Sphingomonadaceae; genus Novosphingobium. The sequence continues at coordinate 57,472 of NZ_JAPCZG010000012.1, forward strand.
CGGATTTGACGGACGAGATCGAGGACTTCATGCTGACTGCGCCGGCTGACGTCGAGATCGTGGCAGCAACGACTGCGGGCATCGGCTTTGCGCGCATCGCCGCCCGGCGACAGCTCCGGGAAGTCGGGACGGATGCGCTCGCCTTCTCGCTTGTCGAAGCGAATGCAGTCGCGCGTGGCGAGCCCGGAATTCTCATCTCGGAACCGGACATCCATTTGCTCTGGAAACGAACACTAGGCTGGGCGGAACCACTATGCCTTTTGTTACAGGCCGCTTCAACGAATCATGCAACTGCGGGACGTCTGGTCGTCGATCGTGTTACCGGTCGCGATAGCGATCTGGATCGATATTTTCGCAGCGCCATACTCGCCAGTCTCCCGAGTGATGTGCGGGAGTTCTGCATCCGCGCCTCGATCCTTGGGGTGATCTCCGCCGACTACTTCAACCATGTTTTCAACAGGGGCGATGGGGCCTACTTCATCGAAAAGCTCTCCGCCGAACGCATGCTGCTTACCCCACAGGACCGAACACAGTTATGTTATGAATTTCACCCGCTGCTCCGCGAATTTCTCGAGCACAGGTTTGCGGTAGAGCTTCACGGCCTGAAATCGGAACTGTTCGCCCGGGCTGCTCAATGGCAGCGGGCAAGCGGTCATAGTCGCGAAAGTATCAGCCTCTATCTGCGAGCGGGCGATTTGGACGCTGCGGCCGAGGTCGCGACAACGAGCATGATAGACATCGCGTTGCGCCAAGGCGAGGTGGATCAGATCCAGTTATGGCGGCGCAGCTTCTCCGAGGCTGTCTCTGACCCAACGATCATTGTCGGATCGGCCTGGGCGCAGATTTTCAGTCACGACCAGAAACAGGCGGCCGCGCTGCTGACGGAACTTCGCGCCCTCAGCGCCGGCCTTTCCGACGAAACGGCCCGGCGGCGGACGAAGTGGTGGTGCGATCTCGTCGCCGCGATCGGCGAAGCAACCGCGGACAATCTTGCCGAAAGCAGACGGCAATGCGAGTTATGGATAAAGTTGAATGGTGATGCTGATCTCGTCTCCAGGGGGGCAATCCTCACATGCCTGTGTTTTATTGCGGCCAGCGAACGGCGGTTTGACGACCTGGAAAAATTGAGTATTGAAGCATCCGCCGTCAACATCGTCGCCGACCATCGGTATGCGCTCGGCTGGCTTCACAGCGCGATAATCTACAGCGACATTTCGCGGGGCAATATGCAAGGCGCCGCCGAGCGCCTTAGATGTGCGCGAAACGACAACATAGCCCAGATCAATGCCACACCGTTCTCTGCCAATCTCCTGGAAATACTGGAGCTTGAACTACGATACGAGACGAACCAACTTGACGGTATCGCTTCGCGGGTTGATAATATTCTGGATTTCGTACGTCAACACGGCGTGGTCGATTTCCTCTTTTCGGCCTTTCGTACTGCGGCAGCCATCGCCAATCGCGAAGGCGACCGGAGAGTCGCCAGCGAACTCCTTTGGGAAGCGCGCCTGATCGCAAGGGAATGCACCTTCCCGCGTCTTGATGTGCTCGCGCGTCTTGCCCTGGCCAATCTACTGGTCCTGGATGGCCCCGACGAGGCCATTGCGATCTTGCCGGCGCAAAGCGAGCCTGTTTTTCAGACATCACACGGCCCATGTTTACGCGCCATGAGGTCGCTCGCGGAAGCTCGTATCGCAGCGCGAAAAGGGAAGCATCATCTGTCGAGCCGGTTAGCGAGCGCCACGTTGGATCACGCGCGTCGCAGCCAATCGAACAGGCTGGAAATTTCAGCTCTGATGTGCCTCGCAGGCGCCAATGCGGCAACAGAAAGGTTGGCGGTTGCCGAGCAACGCGTAGCGGATGCCATCGATATCGCCGCACGAAAGGGATGTTTTCGAACGTTGCTTGACGAGCGTCAATATCTGGAATTTTTAGGACCAAGCTCGATACCGCTGCTCGATCTCCTGCCAGGCGATCAGGATTTTGGCAGCCACCGCATCGAGTTAAATGATTATCCTGCCTTCACATCAAAAGAAATCAAAAATGCTATCCTTACGAGAAAGGAATTGGCAATTCTCCAGAAGATCAAAGAAGGTCTTTCAAATCGCGAGATCGCCCTAAAACACAGAATTAGCGAAGACACAGTTAAATGGCATGTCCACAACATATTTTCCAAGTTTGGAGTTAAAAATCGCGTCCAGGCGATATTATTAGCAGATAGTATGAAACTTTTTCACAAATGAACATTTCTATTCAACGCTCGCCAATTGGCTGACGGATGATTCAATCGCTCCGTATCATGGTATCGAATGATGCGGCAATCGGGGCTTTTCGGCTTATCGGACCACAAGATGATGTTGTCGGCGGATGGCGATTCGCTGGAAGTGCTGGCGCGGGTTGTTGATTTCGAGGCGTTTCGCGCGACGGTGGTTTCCGCGCTGAATTATTCGGATAGGCCCCTGTGCATTATTCGGACACAGATACACAGTTGCAGTTTTGTGTGCAGCGGCAGGTGGCTTTCGGCATCGAGGTCGAGGCGGTCGGACCAGATGACGTGCGCCCCTGATTGTTACCATTCAGAGGTAGAGTCCGGCTCCTTCTACACTACTGCCCAACCTTGGACCGTTCCGGTCTAGAGTTTTCCGCCTTGCTGATCCTACACCATTCTCAGGACCACCCGGGGTTAGAGTTTCCCGGCCTTGATCACGGTGACGGGCTGGGTGCGCCACCGGGATTTACCAGCGTGATCGGGGGCTTGTTGCCGATGGAACCATGCGGCCGATCCTCGTTGTAGTATCTGCGCCACTCCTCCAACTTTTCGCGGGCATCTGCAAACGTCAGGAACCAGTGTGTGTTCAGGCACTCCGCCCGGAACCGCCCGTTGAACGCTTCGATGTAGGCATTGTCTGTCGGCTTGCCGGGCCGGGAGAAGTCCAGCGTGACGTCGTTGGCATAGGCCCACAGGTCCAGGTCGCGGCTGATGAACTCGGAGCCCTGGTCGACCCGGATCGTCTTCGGATAGCCAACCATGGCGCAGGTCACCTCGAGGGTCTGGACGACGTCTTTGCCACGTTAGCTGAAGCGCTGACGTGATGTGGTGGACGACCTCCGTCAGTACGCGGATCTTGCGGCCTGTCGCCAACTGGTCATGGACGAATCCATGCCCCACACACCATTCTCGCGGGAGGCCGCGCAGTGGTCTTCCCTCAGCTTCGCCTTCACCCTTCGCTTGGGCGTCTTGTTACGCAGTTGGAGGCCCAACTCGTTGTAAATCCTGTGCGTTAGCTTCATTTTGATCTCCCAGCCTTCATGGCGAAGAAGAACGTGCACCCGCCGGTAGCCGTAGCGGGCGCGGGTCTCGCAAATCTCACGGATGCGGGCTTCAATGCCGGCCTGCTCGCGGCGGCGGGATTTGCAGTGGTAGGTTGAGGTGTCCATCTCCAGAACCTGGCAAGCCCGGCGGTTCGACACGCCCCAATCACTGCGAACCCCGTTCACCAGCTCGCGTTTACGAGCAGGCCTCACAGTTGTCGGCGAATGACATCCTGCAGCATCTCCTTGTCCAGGGACAGGTCCGCCACGAGCTTGCGCAGCTTCGCATTTTCGTCCTCGAACTGCTTCAGTCGACGCATATCCGGCGGCAGCATGCCGTCATACTTCTTCTTCCAGTTGAAGCAGGTCGCCTGGCTGATCCCGGCCCTGCGGCAGATGTCTGCCACCGGAACGCCATCCGCGCCCTGTTTCAGAATGAACGCCTTCTACGCGTTTGAGAATCTGGATGCCTTCATCATCCTTCGCTCCTCCCAGCCAGGGGAGACTACGGCGAAAAACTCTAACTCAAAATGATCCAGCTTTTCGGGATCAGATCAAAATGCGCTCCATGCTCTCCAGGATGTTAGCCAATATCAGTGATCTCGACCCCGACCGAAGTCGGTTTGAGCGTGCGACAATGCCAACTACATATTGTATGCCCCGCGACCGCTGGCGACCAGTGTTCCGGCTTCATCGTGAATGCGTACGTCGGCCACGCTTAACGATCTTCCGGCCTTGATCAGGCGCCCTTCGGCAAGGAGCGTCTGGCGGCTCGCCGCCCGGTGGTAATCAACCCTCAGATCGGCGGTGGACTTGGACATGCTTCCTGACGCGAGGACAGTGTAGAAACCTGTCAGATCGATCAGCGAGGCAAGAATTCCGCCGTGCATTGACGGCAGCGTCGGGTTGGAGATCATCTCGTCCCGCCACGGCATTTCGATCAGAATGTGTTCGGCATCCGCTTTGACCATTCGCAGGTTCAGCCACCGGTGAAACGGCGCGACCAACAGTGTGCGGTTAAGATCTTCGAGTGTCACGCGATTGTCTCCGGTTCGGCCTGGCTTTCGAGGAATTCGAGAATTGCCCTGCTGAAGACGTCGTTGTCGTCACCGACGACCATGTGTCCCGCGCCGGAGACATCGGTGAACTGCGCGCCGGGCACCGTCGCGACAAATCGTTTCGCAGCCTCAAGGGAGATCAGGTCGCTCGATCCGCCCCGCACCAGGTGGACCGGTAGCGCGAGGGCGCATGCAGCCGCCTGGGCTTGGGCATAGTCCTGTTCGCGGCGCGCGGCCATGTGATTCAGAAAACCAGGATCCCAATGCCAGCGGTAACGCTGGTCAGCGTCGAGGCGGAGATAGCTCTTCAGACCCTCGCTGGCGCCTCGCTTCTCGCGGTTCGGCATATAGTCTGCGATCGCCTCCGCGGCTTCGTCGTATGACGCGAAGCCGCGCTCCACATGGGCGTTCATGAATCCGACAATTCGCGAAACGCCCTCCGGGTCCATTTCCGGCGTAACATCGACCAGCGTCAGCGACGCAAAGCTGCCCGGCCGCACCGCGCCTTCCGCTACAAGTGCGGCCAATCCGCCAAGCGATGCACCGATCACATGCGGCCGCTGATCCAGCCTGTCGCAGACCGCAAGGATGTCCTTGCCGAAATCGGTAAAGCGGTATTGGTCAGGGGCTGCCCAGTCGCTTTCGCCGTGGCCGCGCATGTCGATCGCCACCGAATGATAACCGTGCTGCGCCAATTGCTGCATCGTCTTGCGCCAGGTTCGCCGGGTCTGCCCCCCGCCATGCGCCAGTAAGACTGGCGGTCGACCAAGGCCATCGCCGACAAGGCTTGCGGCGATGGAGATGCCGCCGCTTCCGTCAAACGTCATGTGCATGGCGTATTGCTCAGTGCTGAAGTTCTGGCAGATGCAGCACCAAGCCATCGAGTTCGGGGACCATCGAAATCTGGCAGGCGAGGCGACTAGTCTCGGTCGTCCCCTCAGCGAACTGGATCAGATCGCTCTCCATGCCGCCTTCTTCCGGCGGCCCGACCCGATCCATCCAGGCCAGGTCGACATGGACATGGCACGTGGCGCAGGCACAGACCCCGCCGCAATCGCCGTCGATCCCCGGCACACTGTTGAATAGGGCGGCTTCACGAGCGCTGAGCCCCTCGTCTATTTCAACCGTTCGACGGGTGCCATCGGCGGAAACAAAAGTCACTTTGATCATTTCGATGTTCCGTATTTCAAGCGAAATCAAGGCTTCAGTGCGCGTGGAGCTTCACCGGCAGCCGGGTGATCCCGCGCACCAGATTCGACAGTAGCCGCTCGGGTTCGCCGACAACTTCGACGAAGCTGTAGCGCTTGAGGATTTCCTCCCAGATGATGCGAAGTTGCAATTCGGCCAGACGGTTGCCCATGCAGCGGTGGATACCGAACCCGAACGAGAGATGGTGGCGCGGATTTTGGCGATCGATGATGAACTCTTCGGCCCGGTCGATCACGGTGTCGTCGCGGTTGCCCGAGAGATACCACATCACCACCTTGTCACCTGTTCTGATCTGCTTCCCGCCAATCTTCACGTCCTCAAGCGCGGTGCGGCGCATATGGGTCAGCGGGGTCTGCCAGCGGATGATCTCGGGGATCATGCTTGAAACGAGCGCCGGATTGTTCCGCAATTTCTGATATTCGCCGGGGTTCTGGTTGAGGGCCAGGACCCCGCCGCTGATCGAATTGCGGGTGGTGTCGTTACCGCCCACGATCAACAGCAACAGATTACCGAGAAATTCCAGGAAGGGCATATCGCGGGTGGCCGGGGAATGCGCCATCATCGAGATCAGGTCGTTGCCGCCGGGCTGGTCGATCCGCTGGTCCCACAGGCCCTTGAAATACATCGCGCACTGGATGAGTTCTTCGCGGCGCTGTTCAAACGATTCAACGATGCCAGTCTCTGGGGACGCGGTGGTGACATCCGACCAACGCGTAAGCTTGGCCCTTTCTTCCCAGGGAAAATCGAAGATCGTCGCAAGCGTCATGGTGGTAAGTTCGACCGAGACCAGCTTGACCCAGTCGATCTCTTCTCCAATGGGCAGCGCATCGAGGATGGCGCCTGCACGTTCGCGGATGACCGGCTCGAGCAGCAGCAAATTGGAAGGTGCGACAACAGGACTTACAGCCTTGCGCTGCTGATCGTGCTTGGGCTGATCCATCGCGATGAACATTTCAAGCTCAAGCGCGCTTTCGTCGCTGTGCATGTCCTGGACTGAGATGCCGCCCAGCTTGGCTTCCGACGAAAAGACCTTGTGGTTGGTATCGACCGCCATGATGTCGTTGAACTTGGTCACCGACCAATAGGGTCCGAACCGGCTCTCTGCGCAATAGTGGACCGGGTCTTCGCGGCGAAGCCGGGAAAAATATTCCCCCACCGTGTCATTTTGGAAGAGGTACGGATTGGCGACATTGATCTCGCCAAGCGGAATGGAATCGACGGTTTGGTTATGGACTGCCGAGGTTGCCATGCATCTGCCCTTTCCTGATGCGTCAGCTGCTAGCCAAATGGATCGCACGAGTCAATAAAGATTATCAGCTTTTACGCCTTTCCCTCAAGCATGAACTGCCTAACGTAGGGGTCAAGGCGAGAGCGTCCGGATTTCTGCTGTATTCAAGCCAATGCCCGATGGATGATTTGAGCCTAGACATCGCAATGAATTAATGCTTATACCCTTTTTATGATTTCGAAATCGAACGCCTCACTAAATCCCGGCACGGTTGCCGCAATCAAGGCCAAGCGCGCATTGCAGGTTGCACAGGCAATCGTTCTGGACATCCAGTCGAATGCACGGGAAATCGGTGACAGGCTGCCTCAAGAGGAAGACATGCTCGCGCGCTACGAGGTGGCGCGCGCGACGTTGCGCGAGGCGCTCAGGTTCCTCGAACTCCAGGGCGTTATTCATCTCCAGCTGGGCAGGGGCGGTGGTCCTGTGGTATCGCGACCGCAAACCCGGGATTTCGCCAGTTCGCTCTCGCTGATCCTGCAATTTATGGACACCGATCTGCGCGCGCTGCTCGAATTGCGCGAAGCAATTGCGCCTGACATGGCGGCGCGGGCGGCAGAGCGAGCGACCAATGCCGATCTGGCCGCGCTTTCTGATTGTTATGCCCAGCTTGAACGTGACAGCGAAACTGCTGCTTTCGAGGAAACCAACCGCCGCTTTCACGACCTGCTGGGCTGGGCCAGCGGCAACCCGACCTTTGGATTGCTCACTTCAGCTCTGCATCTGCTGACCCGCGACATGGCGGTGGAGCTTGGCTATTCCGCACAGGAACGGGCCAACCAGTTGCGCTGCCTGGCCCGCATTCTGAGTGCGGTTCGCCTGTGTGATTCCGACGCCGCCCGCCGCCATATGGAGCGGCTCGTCAAGGGTTCTTCCGAATATCTGGCCGAACGAAGCCCCGAACTTGTGGCGCAAAAGGTGCAGTGGGGAGAGGTGGCTTAGATCGGCCAAACGGGTTTGGATGGAGAGGGCAATGGCACTGAACAGTCGAATTTGCAGAATGCTCGGGATCGAACATCCCATCGTCCTGGCCGGGATGGGCGGAGCAAGTGTCCCCGCCCTGGCGGCCGCCGTGTCGAATGCAGGCGGTCTGGGCGTGCTGGGAGCGGCAGCCTGCTCACCCGAACGCCTGCGCAGCTGGATCCGCGAGACGCGCTCGCTCACCGACAAACCTTTTGGCGTCGATACCTTGCTGCCGGCTTCGGTCCGCCGGGGCAAAGCTCCGGAAACCGGTGCAGCCCCCGCAGATCCGATGGCGGTGTTCGGCGAATACCAGCAGTTCGCTCGCGATTTCATGTCCAGCGAAGGACTGGATGAGGTCGATCCCATCGCAGCGATGCGCGCCGCCGCCGGGGCGGAAAGCGAGGGCGGCCCGCCGCTGTTCTCGAAGGAATTCTTCGAGGCGCAGATGGAAGTGGTGATCGAGGAAAAGGTGCCCGTCTATGCGGCGGGATTGGGCAATCCCGGACCGTGGATGGACCGCCTTCACGCCAACGGCACGATCGTCATGGCAGTGGTGGGCAAAGTCAAACATGCATTGCAGGTTGTAGAGTCGGGGATCGACATGATCGTCGCGCAAGGCCACGATGGCGGCGGGCACAATTCGCCGGTCGGGACGATATCGCTGATCCCCCAGGTGGTCGATGCCGTTGGCGATCGGGTTCCGGTGCTCGGCGCTGGCGGCATCACTGACGGTCGCGGCGTGGCAGCGGCCTTCATGTTGGGTGCGGAAGGGGCTTGGGTAGGAACGGCATTCCTGGCAACTGACGAGGCAGGGATCGAGGATTTCCAGAAGCAGGCCATCGCCGAAGGCGGCGATGGCGACACGGTGGTCAGTCGATCGATTACCGGCAAACCGGCCCGGATGATCGCCAACAAGTGGGCCAATGCCTGGATCGAGGCCGGCAAAGAGCCATTACCCATGCCGTACCAATCGATGGTCGCCGGCCCGGTCATGGCAGCGGCGATCCGCGACAAGCGCATGGATGTGCTTCCCGGTTTTGCGGGACAGGGCATCGGGCTGATCAAGTCGGTCCGGCCCGCGGCCGAGGTGATGCGCGATCTGGTCTCCGATGCCGAAAAGGCCTTGGCCGGGGCCAAGCGATTTGGGTGAAGAGGCCGCGGCAACATGGCTAGCGAGGCGAAGATGCAGGGTCTAGAACTGAAGCGCAGAATCCGACCGGTGGAAGCCTTCTCGGCGATGAAGGTCCTGCTCCGCGACAAGGAAGACACAGCTCAGGTTTTCAGGATCGTCGAGGCCTTGGCCGGAAACAGCTATTATCACCATTTCAGGCGATTTGCGGAATCCGAAGGCGGAAGGCGCATCCTGGCCAGCCGCAGCAATCTGCTCGAACACCTGCGCGACCGCGAACGGCTGGCACGCTGCCCGATCGGAAGCCTGGGGCAGCGGTATCTGGCATTTGTCTATGGCGAAGGGCTGAGCGCCGACGGTCTGGTCGAGGCGAGCAAAGTAGGTGGTGTCCGGTCGTTCGTTGACCCCGATGTTGCCCTTTTCCGCAACCGGATGAGAGATTCGCATGATCTCTATCACATTGTCACCGGCTATGGCCGTGACGGACTGGGCGAAATTTGCGTGCTGACCTTTGGCAACGCCCAATTCTACAATCACGGAATTGCCTTCCTGCTTCTACTTGGGCTGTTCAAATCAAGGCGCGAGCACCCCGAATTGCCGGTATTGGGTCCGATGATCGAAGCCTGGCGGCGTGGTCGCTCCGCCAGGAACTTTTCCGAAATCCAGTGGGAAGAATTTCTGGATCGCCCACTCGAAGAGGTTCGCGCAGCGCTACTTCTGGCTCCCGCGCCCCGATACCGCGCGGCTGAGCCCGAGGCCAAGCGGATCGAGGTCGAATTCCAGGTCCGCCGCGAACTGGCATTGCAACGCGAAAGAAACCTGGAACCGGCATGAGCTTTTCCGACAAAGCAGCTATCACCGGCGTCGGCGAAACCGACTTCGTCAAGGGAACCGAGCGCACTGCCGTTGACATGATGCTGGAAGCATCGCGCAAGGCGATTGCCGATGCCGGCCTGAAACCTTCGGACATCGACGGCATGGTGCCGCCGCCGATCTATACCACCAGCGAGGAGCTGGCCGCTAATCTTGGGATTGAGGTGCTGTGCTATGCTGCGACCGTCCATATGGGCGGCGCCAGCCCGACCACAGCGCTGCAGAACGCGGCGATGGCGATTGCCTCCGGGCTGTGCGATCATGTGCTGGTCACGCTCGGGTGGAACGGGTTTTCGGCACTTCGGCCCAAACCCGGGGCTCCGCCGACCCGGCCGATGAACATGAACACCCTGACCAACACCATCCAGGGCTACTACATTCCCTATGGTGTGTTCCTGCCGGTGCAGATGTATGCCTGGCTGGCGATGCGGCATTCGCGGCTCTACGGGGTAGGCCCGGAAGCGACTGCGGCAATCGCTCTGGCCTGCCGCAAGCACGCCCAGCTCAACCCCAAGGCCTTTACCCATGGCAAACCGCTGGACTGGGACACCTATCATTCGGCGCGGTGGATTTCGGAACCGTTCCGGCTTTACGACTGCTGCCTTGAAACCGATGGCGCCTGTGCGGTGGTGGTATCGCGCCTCGATCTTGCGCGCGACATGCCGCACGTTCCGGTAACGATTGCGGGCGCGGCCGAAGGGCACCCGTACCCTGCCGACGATATTCCATCCCGGCCCGACCCGTTCAGAATCGGCCTGTCCTATGCCGCCCCCAAGGCTTTCGAAATGGCCGGAGTATCGCGCAGCGACATGGATTTTCTCCAGGTTTATGACTGTTTCTCCTATGTCGTTCTGCTCCAGCTCGAAGCGATGGGCTATTGCGAACCGGGCGGCGCGCTCGATTTTGTCAAGGACGGTCAGATCGAGCTTGGCGGGAACTATCCGCTCAACACCCATGGCGGCCTGCTCAGCGAAGCCCACGTCTGGGGGCTCAACCACGTAATCGAGGCGGTCCGCCAGTTGCGCCACGATTGCGGCGAACGCCAGGTTGAAGGCGCCCGGACCGGGCTGGTCACCGGGTGGGGCGATCTGGGCGACGGCAGCATCGCCATCCTGCGGAGGTTCGACTGATGAACGAAGATCTCCCCCCCAAGGCCCGCGCTGCAGTCGCAGCCCCGCCCAAGCCGCTGCCGCGACCGCAGGACCCGGTCGAACAGGAGTTCTGGGACCGCTGTCAGGATGGGCACCTCCATTTCCAGAAGTGCCAGAGCTGTGGTTCGTGGCGGCATCTGCCGCGCTACATGTGCGCGCGCTGCGGATCGCCGGACTTCGCCTGGGAGCAGAGCAGCGGCAAGGGCACAGTGTTTTCGTGGACCGTGGTCCATCAAGCGCTACATCCCGCCTTCGCGGCCGACATTCCCTATATCGCCGCCGTGGTCGAACTCGACGAGGGGGTCCGCATGGCCACCCGTCTGGTCGATTGCCCGATTGACGCTGTCCGTCTCGACCTGCCGGTGACACTCGCGTTCGAGACCATCGGAGAAGACTTCCGCTTGCCCGTCTTCCGGCCGGCCTGAAAGGACGCTGTGCAATGGACCTGAGTTACGGCCCCGAGTATGAGATGTTCCGCGAGGAAGTGCGCGGCTTCATCGCCGCCAATCGTCATCTCGCACCAACGAATGCCGGTCGCGCGGCGCGCCCGTCGAAAGAAGGCGTAGCCTGGCAGAAGCTGCTGATTCAGCACGGCTACACCGCGCGCACGATTCCTCGCGAATACGGCGGGTTCGGGGCCGAACCAGACATACTCAAATCCCGGATCATCGCCGAGGAGTTTGCGCGCGCCGGGGTGCCCGGAGGACTTGCCAACCAGGGCATTTCGATGCTGGTGCCGACCTTGCTCGAGCTTGGCACCGAAGAGCAGAAGCGGCGCTGGATCGAACCGACGCTCGCGGGCGATGTGGTGTGGTGCCAGGGCTATTCCGAACCCGGATCGGGATCGGACCTCGCCAGTCTCAAGACCAGCGCACGGGTCGAAGGCGACGAATTCGTCATCAACGGCCAGAAGATCTGGACCAGCACCGCCAAGGAAGCGGACATGATCTTCTGCCTGGTACGGACCGAAGGGGACGCCGCCAAGCATCAGGGGATCAGCTATCTGATCTTCCCGATGACCACGCCGGGGATCGAAGTCCGCCCGCTCAGGACCATGACCGGCCATGCGGAATTCAACGAAACTTTCTTCACCGACGTGCGCGTGCCAGTCGATCAGATTGTGGGGCAACGCGGGCAAGGCTGGTTCGTCGCCAACGCCACGTTGGGACACGAGCGCGGGATGCTGGGCGATCCCGACGCGCTCGAAAACCGCCTTTTGGCCCTGATCGCGCTGATGAAGGTGGAACAGGTTGACGGTGTCCGGGCGATCGACCTTCCGGCCTTCCGGGATCGGCTCGTTGCTCTCCAGGCGGAAGTCGCGGCGATGAAATACAACGGAATGCGGATCCTCTCGAACCAGATCAAGGGCGAACCGGGCGGCCTGGCCAAGCTGATCGTCAAGCTCCAGGCCTGCGAGCTGGCCCACCAGATTTCCGCTTTGGCGATCGACGCTATGGGCGAATTGGGAATCCTCTACAACGGAAGCGTCCACGAGCGCGAGCACGGCAGCTGGCAATGGAACTACATGTTCCAGCTCGGCCTGATCATCGGCGGGGGGACCGCCCAGATCCAGAAGAACATCATTTCGGAGCGAGGCCTCAACATGCCGCGCGAGCCGCGCCTGGACCTGCCCAAAGGCCCGTCGGCACAGGGAGGGCAGTGATGGACTTCGGACTTTCGCAAGAACAGCAGATGCTGGCGGAAAGCGTGACGCGCCTGTTGCGCGAGCTCTGCCCGCTGGATGAGGTCCGGCACGTCGCCGAAGGCGCAAGCGCAGTCAGCGCGCAAACCCAGGCTGCGCTCGCCGAGATGGGATTGCCCGGGCTGGTTGTGCCAGAGGCTCATGGTGGCCTGGGCATGGGGATGCTCGATGCAGCGGTCGTCGCCGCGGCGCTGGGGGAGGCGGTAGCCCCAGTGCCTTTTGCCGGTCGCAACGTGATGGCGCCGCTCGCCTTTATCGAGGCCGGTACGGAGGCGCAGAAGGCGCAATGGCTGCCTAAGATGGCGTCCGGTGAAGCGCGTTTCGGCGTTGGCGTGCAACAGCTGGTCAGCAACCGTGATGGTTCAGGCCTGCTCTGCACTGATGGAAAGTTGACCGGCGCGGCGCTGTTCGTGCTCGATTGCGAAGGCGCCGATTACTTCCTGGTCGCCGATCAAACCGGGCGGCTGCACATCGTATCGGTGCAGGCAGACGGGTTGCAGCTGATTGACCTCAAGACGATCGACGCGACGCGCTCGGTCGGCGAACTGCGGCTTGCTTCGACCCCGGCGGAAGCTCTGTCCGACGATGGCGGCGCAGCGGCGCGGCGGGTGATTGCGGCGGGGCGGATCTTGCTCGCGGCGGACAGCTTGGGCGCCGCGGATGCGATGATCGCCCAGGCGGTTGCCTATGCCGGGCAGCGCGAACAGTTCGGCCGGGTGATCGGCAGCTTCCAGGCGGTCAAGCACATGTGCGCCGAAATGACCGCGAAGAACGAACCATGCAGGTCGCTGGTGTGGTATGCAGCCCACGCCTTCGATGCGGCGCCGGAAGAGGCGGCCCTGATGGCGTGCCATGCCAAGTCCCACACCGGCGAAGTGGGCCTCTTTGTCGCTCGCACCGCGACCGAGGTGCATGGCGGCATGGGCTTCACCGACCTGTTGGGGCTGCATTACTGGTTCAAGCGGATCGGCTTTGACCGGCAGGTTCTGGGTGGGCCCGAAGCAGTCCGGGAAGAGGCGGCGATATTGCAAGGCTGGACCGCAAGAGCGGCCTGACAGAGCGAGAGGACAGTTCGAATGGCGCAGTGGAATCTTGGTGACATTCTTGATGCGATCGAGCCTGCGCTTCCCGCAGACACCCCGGCTCTGATCCACGGCGCGCGCGTCATCACCTGGGCCGAAATGGGTGCGCGGTCGAACAATATCGCCCGGTCGCTCGCGGCCCATGGCCTCTCGCCGGGAGCCAAGGTGGCGTTCTACATGCGCAACCGCCCCGAATACGGCGAACTGATGGCGGCCTGCTTCAAAGGCCGGTTCACCCATGTGAACATCAACTATCGCTACCGCCCCGAGGAGGTGTTCTACATCTTCGACGATTCCGACAGCGAGGCCATTTTCTACAGCGCCGAATTCCGCGATTGCATCGTCGAACTGAAGGATCGGTTGGCAAAGGCCAAGATCTTCGTCGAAATCGGCGATGCGGCGGCCAAGGCACCGTTTGCGCTTGCCTACGAGGACCTGGCAGCAGCGGGGGATGGCTCGCCATTAGGGATCGAACGGTCACCGCACGACGAGTTGTTCATCTATACTGGCGGGACCACCGGCATGCCCAAAGGCGTAGTCTGGCGCCACACCGACATGCGCGAAGCGCAGCTCGATGCGCAGCGCCTGCTCGCGCCGGTGCCCGACAGCCTTGACGAGGCGGTCGCGATGATCCGCACCGACGGACCCGGGCGGATGACCTTGCCGGCCTGCCCGCTGATGCACGGAACCGGGTTCATCACCGCGATCGGCACCCTGGCTTCGGGCGGATGCCTTGTCACGCTGGACAACCCATCGCTCGACGCGGTCGAGCTGTGGGATGCGGTCGAGCGGAACAAGGTGCAATCGATCGCGATTGTTGGCGATGCCTTCGCCAAGCCGATGCTCAAGGTGCTCGACGAAAACCCCGGCCGGTTCGACATGTCCAGCCTGATCACCATCGTTTCATCGGGCGTGATGTGGAGCAAGGAAGTCAAGCAGGGGCTGATCGGGCACATTCCGCAGGTGGCCTTGATGGACAGCTTCGGGGCTTCCGAAGGGCTGGGTTTCGGCCGCTCGGTGACCACGGCTGCGGGGACTACGGAAACCGCCAAGTTCACCATCGGCAGCATGTGCGACGTGTTCGACGAGAACGACCAGCTGGTGCTTCCGGGCAGCGGCACACCGGGGTTCATCGCGCTCAAGGGACCGATCCCGCTCGAATATTACAAGGATCCTGAAAAATCGGCGCGAACTTTCAAGACCATCGGCGGTGTCCGCTATTCGATTCCCGGAGACTGGTGCACGGTCGAGCCCGATGGCAGCCTGACCCTGCTCGGCCGGGGCAGCGTCTGCATCAACACCGCGGGCGAAAAGGTCTATCCCGAAGAGGTCGAGGAAGCGCTCAAGACCCATCCGGCGATCGAGGATGCGCTTGTCGTGGGGGTGCCCGATGACAAGTGGGGCCAGGCGGTGACTGCGGTGGTTCACCTCGCAGCGGGCGAAACGCTCAATGAAACGGAGGTGAAGAAACACGTCCGCAGCAAGCTGGCGGGCTACAAGACCCCCAAGGCCGTTTTCGCAACCGCGATGGCGCTGCGCGCGCCCAATGGCAAGGCGGACTACAAGGGTGCTGCGCAAATCGCTGCCAAGCTGAGCGACGCGCGATGAGCACACCTGAACCTGACTGCGATGCGCTGATAATCGGCGCGGGCTTCAGCGGCATCTATCTGCTCCATCGGCTGCGTGAGGCGGGGTTTCGCGCAAAGCTGATCGACGCCGCCGCGGAGCCAGGCGGGATCTGGTACTGGAACTGTTATCCCGGTGCCCGGGTCGATTCGCACGTTCCGATCTACGAATTCTCGCTGCCCGAGCTGTGGCAGGACTGGACCTGGAGCGAACGGTTCCCCGGCGGCGGTGAGTTGCGACGATATTTCCGCTATGTTTGCGACAAGCTGGAGCTCTGGGCCGACATGGCCATGGGGACGCGGGTGTCCGGTGCCCGCTTCGATGGCGACAACAATGTCTGGCGTGTCGATACGCCGCAAGGCGAGCAGATCAGCGCGCGGTTCTTGCTACCGTGCGCTGGCTTCGCCGCCAAATCCTATACTCCTGACATTGTCGGCCTTGAGTCTTTTGCAGGCGAACGGCACCATACCGCGCACTGGCCGCAGGGCGGACTTTCGTTCGCCGGAAAGCGGGTGGCAATTATCGGAACCGGGGCAAGCGGTGTCCAGGTGGCGCAGGAAGCCGCGCGCGACGCCGCGCAGCTGACCTTGTTCCAGCGCACCCCGATCCTGGCTCTGCCGATGCAGCAGCAGCCACTGAGCCTTGAGCAGCAAGCGCAGGAAAAGGCTGCCTATCGCGCGATCTTTGCCAAACGGCAGACCTCGAACGGCGGCTTCGACGCCGATCGAATGGAAATCAGCGCGCTCGACGTCGATGCAGTCGAACGTACCGCAACTTTCGAACGTCTATGGCGAGCCGGCGGCCTGCGGTTCTGGTACAACAATTTCTCCGACCTGCTGACCGATGAACGGGCCAACCGCTTCGCCTACGATTTCTGGCGCGACAGGGTCCGCGCGCGGATTGCCGATCCCTCGCTTCACGAGGCATTGGCGCCGATGGAACCGCCGCATCCCTTCGGTACGAAACGTCCATCGCTCGAACAGAACTACTACGAGATATTCGCGCAGGGCAATGTGTCGCTGGTCGATCTCAAGCACGATCCGATCGTGCGCGTGGTCACCTCAGGAATCGAGACCGCGAGCGCCCTGATCGAATGCGACATTATTGTGTTCGCTACAGGCTTCGATGCCGGTAGCGGCGGACTGATCGACATGAAGCTTCGCGGCACCGAAGGCTTTGACCTGGGCGAGGCGTGGAAGGACGGGGTGCGCGCCTATCTAGGCTATTCGGTTACCGGCTTCCCCAACATGCTTTTTCACTACGGCCCGCTGAGCCCGTCCGGATTTTCGAACGGTCCGACTGCTGCCGAGCTGCAGGGTGACTGGACAACGGATTTCCTCCTTCACCTGAGGAACGAGGGGTTCACGCGGTTTGAGCCCGACCCGGCGGCGGAATGCGAATGGACCGAAATGGTCGAACAGATCGGCGCGATGACGCTCTTTCCCAAAGCCAGGTCCTGGTACATGGGTGACAATATCCCGGGCAAGAAGCGCCAGCTCATCAACTTCCCGAGTGTGTCAACCTATGCCCAGATCTGCGCGGACGTCACCGCGAATGGCTATCGGGGCTTCACGCTGGGGTCGTGAATTTTATCGGAGATTACCTTGTCGAGTGACATAACGAACGGCCTTGGCGATATCGATCCAGAGTGGGCGCCGAACCCTGAAGAATTGCCCCGATGGTTTGTCGATGCCCTTGCCGTTCCCCGCGATGAAGGCTTCGTCGAGGTCGATGGCACCAGGATCCACTATTTCCGGTGGGGCCGCCGCGGAGCGCCACCGGTGTTGATGACCCATGGCTTCCTCGCCCACGCCCGCTGTTTCGCATTCATCGCGCCATTCCTCGCAAAGGATTACGACGTTGTGGCCTACGACCTGTCTGCGATGGGCGACAGCGCGGTGCGCGAAAATTGCGACTTAGCGGCGAGAGGCCGCGAAATGATCGGGGTGGCGCGGGCGCTGGGTCTGTTCGACGGCGCCCCGAAACCAGCGATCGTCGCGCACAGCTTCGGTGCCAGCGTCGCGCTGGAAGCGCTCGAACAATTGCCCGGAGGCTTTGCCGGTGCAGCCATTTGCGACATGATGACCCTGCGCCCCGCCATGCTTGAAGCATTCTGGGCGGGCGGCCACACCAGCCCGGGTTCAGGCAATCCCGACAAGCCGCTCCGCATCTACCCGGACTTTGCGACTGCGCGCGGCCGTTACAAGCTATCGCCGCCGCAGCAAGTCGGGGAACCGTTCCTGTTCGACTATATGGCCTATCATTCGTTGCGAAGGGTCGAAGGCGGTTGGAGTTGGAAGTTCTCACCCGCAGTTTTCAAGCGCGACAATGCGCGCACCGATTGGCTTACAATCGGCACGAAACTTGTGGCGGCGCCAGGCCGCAAGGCGATCATCCATGGCGAGGAAAGCTTGCTGTTCACACGTGACTCGAGGGATTTCGTGCACGATCTTGGCGGAAAAGACATCCAGATAATCGCTGTTCCGGGAGCACGCCATCACCTGATGCTCGATCAGCCGCTGGCTTTTGTGACCGCCGTGCGCGCTTTGCTGGCTCAATGGCATGAGGCCGCTTCGGACTGAGGTGAGGAGGCTTCGGAATCACCCAAGTTCCAAGACTGTTGATCATGCGATGGTCAGGCCTCAACCGACAATTTCAACAACGGGACCATAACCAGCATTGTCGGGTATGACGAGGACGCGCTGGCCGTTCCGTTCTTCAAGCCGGGGAAGCACGGTAACGAGTGGCCGCTCTTCGGCGCGACGCAGACAGTCCGACGCATCGCTTGCTTCGGAAAGCAACTGCACATTCATCCGGGTCGGGAAAATGACCGTTCGTTCGCCGCTTCCGGCTAGGCGCAAAACATCCCTTGGAGCTATCCATTCGGCATCGACGGTTTCATGACCGTCGCAAGCGGCGACTTGATTGGCGGGGGCATGGACGACGTAGAAAAAGGTGTCGAAGCGCTTTGGCATGATTGGCGGCGTGATCCAGCGCGCAAATACCCTCAATGCATCAAGCCGCAATTGTACACCAAGGTCGCGCACAACGTCGAGGAAGGCCAGATCTCCCCGATCTACGGCGCTGCGCACCGCTGGTTCACAGCTGTGCTCGAAAAGCCTGCCGTCACGGTGGTGGGCAAGGAGAATTCCCGCCTCTTCGAATACTTCGCGAATCGCGGCGATCCGAAGTTTCCGCTGCACCTCGTCGAATTGGGGCCACCCAGTACAGTGTTCGGCCCAGGCAGGATCTGCATCCCGGTCGTGCAGTTTGCCGCCAGGAAAGACGAGCGCGCCTGAGGCAAAATCTATCTGCTGGTGCCGCTTGACCATCAGCACCTGAAACTCAGGCTCATCGCGTAGAAGCAGAATGGTGGCTGCCAGTTTGGGCTCGAGTGCTGACTCTTCGTGGTGCATCATGCTCTTCCTTCTACTGTCGTGCCGACCGATCGGGAGCAGGCCAAAAAGCCCGGCCGGCCGCCGAGCTCGAACCGAATCCCCTGATGGCGTCGAGCAAGTCAGCTTTCCCGGGCCCAATCGGAATTTCCACTCCGCTATAGAGGCGCAGAATGATCTTGAATTGCTTGGGCGAGGACATGGTCAGGATCCTACTTCGGCTTCTCCAGGAAAGGCAACCCGGGCAACTATTCGGCGGCGATCAATCGCAGCGCCATCGCTTGTGAAATCACCCTTCGGACTCCCTCAGGGGACCAGGACAGCCCGCCGCGCGGCGTCGGCTCGCGTAGGTCGCGCGACAGCCAGGACGCAATATCGCGGAGCGAACTACCTGGGTGAGTCTTGAGCCGATCAGCCACGAGGCGGGCTGCTCTGGTATCTGCGGGCGGCCGAGGTGCGACTTTAAGGATCGCTGGCTCGGCATAGCCTTCCCGAACCAAGGTCCGGCATGCCTTAACAAGTGTGCGTTCACTGAACGACCGCACTGGTGTGGTGCGCCAAAGTTGACGTCACCGCCGGCCAACCTTGTGGCCTGCCATGTGCCAAAATTGCTGACATTGCGACACACGCATTTACACGCTCCCGATTTGAATTACCTTCCCGGCGATGTCCGCGATCCCTTCCTGGCGTGTCGGTTTCGAATTGGAGGTCATCCTCGGCGACTTGGGCGATCCCCGTTTCGAGCGAGAGCTCCGCGAGGGTGAACCCATGGACGAAGCTTCGCCGGCCTTCTGCCGAGTCTTCGCATCAAAATTGCGCGAGCGTACGGGGCGGACTTGGTCGGCCCCATCCAAAGCCCCGCAGCGACCTGGCTTCTACGTTGTCCCGGAATATGGGTTGGACCCACTAAATTGGCCGGAAGGCCGCCTTGCCGGCGTGGAACTGCTGACCCCTCCGCTGCCTCTTGAGGAGGCGGAGACGATCAGAACCGAGCACTGCGAGGTAATTTATGAGATCGACGGCGATTTCAATTTCTTCGCCAGTGAGCATACCGATGGCTGCGGTTGGCACATCAACATCGATGCCGGCGATGGTTTCCGGCTCGATCCGGACCGCTTTATCCTCGGAGTCGATGAGCTACTGCTGCTCGCGAATAACGATCGGCTGTTCAGCCGCTACACTGGCCTGCAACGCCATGCCGTAGGCGTTCCGCTGCTGCGACATTTGGCGCAAGATCCGAAAGGCAAGTTCCTACTCGGGACGGCCCTCAGAAATCTGCTCGATGCGACTGCCGGACGCGACAAGGGTTACGCCGCCAATTTTGCCAAACTGCTCAAGGGCTATGTCGAGCTGCGTCATTTCAGCGCGGAATCGTTCTTCAACGGCCCCCATCTCATCGAGCAACTCGAACGAATTCCCGCAGCCTTCGAAGTCTGGCCCGCCCACAGCCATCCCTTCGAGCAGGCCTTTCGTCGCAAGTTTTTGTTGCTGTCCCGCTGGCTTGCCCGCACTCGAAACAAGCTCACATGGGACCTTACCCACGGCCTGGTGGCCGCCTCAGGTCGCGTCCATTTCGCCGGAGAGCCGCTCGGTCATTTAAAGGCCGACGGATTGCTCGAACTCAATCTCTACGGGCACGGCGAGTACGAGTATGTCGCCACCATCCGCAACATTGTCCTTTCCGATATTCCCGAAGCAATCGCCTTGCTCGCACTCGATCTTGCCGAATTGCACAATTTCGGCGTCCGGCAGCGTGCCAGCAGCAACAAAGCCTTTCAGCGGGCGATGCTTCAGCTGGCCGGACAACTGAGAAAGGTGCCTGGCCTTTCGAGTTCAGCGCAGCTGGAAGAATTGGCGAAAGCCGAGACGCTGCGACGGGCGATGCATCCGCAATTCTATACCAAGGCCGGGCCATAACGTGATGGCACTCACTGGTTCGCTGTGGGCCGCGCCACCAAGGGTGCCTCGCTGTCGCGCAAGCGTCCCAGCACCCGTGCCGCCGCATTATTGCCCACGGCCAGTTCGCGCGCGTAGCGGAGGGCAGTGGTGGGAGAAGACCAACGCAGCGCCAGGGCAATCCCCGCGCCATCCTCCCCGGCCGCAAACAGGTCCTGGGTCAGCCCGACCCGGAACGAATGGGCGCTCAGGGAGCGAACCGCGGCTCCCTCCATTCCGAGTTCGAGCTCGACGTGGCCGAGATCTACAGCCTCGAGCACCCGGCGACGCAGGATGGCGACCACCCCTTGGCGGGTCAGCGGCTTGGCACCGATGTAGTGCCGGACCACCTGCTGGCCCGCCGGATCTGGAGGACTGGTCAGCACATTGATACGCCGAAACACCGGGCCTTCGCTGAGGCCACTTGCCAGTAACCAGGCTGACACGCGTGCCATGGTATCGGGCGACAGCCAGGCCTTAGCCCCCTCCCCCAACTGGTCAGTCTTGGAATAGGCAATGTCCAATCGGCCGCTGCCGTCACCAACCTGCCGCAGATCCGCCACCGCCGCTGCGACGAGTTCAGAGACCCGCAAGCCAGCGTCGTAGGCAAGGCTGATCAATGCGGCGTCACGCAAACCGATGATGTCGGTGCCGCACGAGGCGAGCAGCGCCTTGACCGTCACTCCTTCGGGAGCCCCCTGCCCTTCGAGCATCTCTTCACCAAGCCGGAGCGGCGCAGCCTGCCGCTGGCGTTGCCGCTTGTCGCGACGGATGCCCTTCAGCGTGTCGCGCACCATACCGGCCTGGGTCGGCAGAGGCTCCTTTTCTCCGAAGCCCAGAATGCGGTGCACCCGGGCAATGCTGGCAATCCGGCGCGCCAGCGTGGCGGGCTTCGCGGGGCGCCGCGTGTCCGAACCCTTGGAAAGCCAGTGGAGGTAATGAACCAAGTTCTCCGGCTCGGCGGGCACAGCCCAGACGGCCGGTCGACGCCTTGCGCACCAGGCTAGGTAGCACTTGAGGTCGGCAGTGATCGCAGCCTTGGTCGCCGGCGCCATCGCCTTGACCGCCGCCTCGAGCCCAATCGCGCTGGCGCCGCATGCATCGACCAGCGGCGCGTATCGCTGCAGCACCAGCTCGACCGCGGACGGAAACGGCTGATCAGGTCCTGCGAGCATCGGTGTTTTCGGCGGGTTTCACCGGTTCTTTTTGGGCAAAATCGGTCCTGTCGGCAACACCGATTTTACCATAAGGTTCAATTATGGAAAGTCCGGGTATTTCGTGCCCGGAATGATGGGATACCAAACTGTATGTTTAGTGAACTCTCGGGTTGACCCGATTTGCCGCCCCGGCTAACCCGACCGAGGCAGCAAAAGGGGGGGCATTCGCTTGAGCAGCGCGATCGACGCCGGCCCCATCGCCTTCCGGATCGGCCAGATCGACGCTCTGGCCAGGTGTCTGCTCGCCTCTCCCACCACTTATCCCGCGGAAACGCGGACCGCGCTGGCGCTCCGCTGGCTCCGCCGCGCCTGGGAACAGTACCGCCAGGACCGCGCGATCACGCTCGGGCCCGCGTTGATCGGCGCGGAATGCGCCGCGGAGCGCAACGCCTTCCTCACCCTGCTCGAGCGCGCCCTGCCGCCTCGCGAAAAGCCGCTCACGCAGGCGATCCGCATGGTGCGCAAGATCGCCATCCGGCCGATGGTCAGCGAGGCCACCGAGACCCAGGCGATCGTCGTGGCGAGCATGGGGGATCTCGACGCGGTGCTCGAGGCGGTGGCCCAAGAGAAGCTGCCCGGCGATCCGCTCGAGCGACTGCTCGGCCTGGTAGACAGGTTTAGATACTCGAGCGGCGTTCAGGCAGACGCCCTGTCCGCCACCGCGCGAACCCCCTGCTGGGCGATCAACCTCGTCGCCACGGCGCTTGGGTCAGCGTTCCGGTTGAGCGAGAAACCCCTCCCCTTCCCCGGCATCGTCCAGCGCCGGCTGTTCCGCGCCGACCGCGACCGCGACGAACGGCGCACCGCCGCGCGGGAGAGTCTGCTCGATGCCCTCCACGACACCGCTTGCGAAATCGCCCGCATGCCCCGCGCCGCCGAAATCTTCGCGCGCGAATTTCCGAACCAGCGGTCGAACTCACGGCTTTCGCTCGCCTGGATGCTGCTGTTCGCATTTGGCGCCCTCACCCCGGCCCAGCTCGCCCGCGCGCTCCCCGCGACCAAAGCCGGAGCCGCCAAGCTACTTCGACAACTCGAAGCCAGGCATCTCGCGAACCATCAAGGGCCGTTCGCAACCTTTGCATGCGCGATTACGATACCCATGGCCTTGCCTGACTGGCGCTACCAAACAGATCGCTAGGCTGCCAGGCTGTTGTCGCGGGACGAGGAAACCGATCGAGGCGCGCGAATAACGCCGCCAGTTCCCTCTCCCTGTCCCGGCGCTGCTGCACCGCGCCGTATGCGGCGAACAGTGCAAAGATATCGCAAGTCCATGCGGATTTGGGTTTGGAAGGCCTGCAGGTCCGCAGCCGCAATGCGCCTCGAACCGGTGGTTTGGTTCCGCCACCAGGTAGCGGCCGCTCTGGCAGCTTGGCCGCGATCATGCGCTCAAATCGACGCGCGCTGTAGGAACGCGAGCTGTGCGCCAGGGCCAGCATCGCGATCCGATCACTCGCAAAATGGTATTGATTGACTGCAAACCGGGCCTGATAGGCCGGGTATGGCGGGACGAGCCCCTCCCAATTACCGGGTGCGATCAGGTAATCAAGGACGGCGTTGTTTTGCGCACGCGCGTGCGCATTCGGCCTGATTTTCAATAGAATCTTACGAGATCGTATGGCCGCATACGCCAAAAATGCCTGAAGCGGCCGTCCCCTGGAGTCTGGCGGAATGGTCCGCATGTCGCTGAGCGGCAACCCGTGCCTCCTGCATCGCCAGCTCGCCCGCAAAATCCATTCCCGGCGCACGATCAAAGGTTCACCTGCCCGCTGCGCCTCGTACCAACATTGCGCGCAGACGTAACGGCGATGCGGACCTGGCAGGAGCGCACCCGCCTCGCACCGGACAAACATCGCCATGATCTGCTCGGGATCAACCTCGACCGCCCAGGCAAGCCGCTTCACCATCGCTTCGCAGGCGGAATGCCGTGCCGGATCGAGACCGCCCTGCCCCCGCGCCAAATCCAGGCCCGCCAAAACCGGATCGATCTGCAGATGGCGGAAAAGCTGTGACCGGCTCACCTGGTGCGCGACGGTCAAACGGTTCAACCACGAGTCGAACGCTTCATGTCGGCGCGGCTTTATCGGGAACGCCAGCGTCTCGGGCTCGAGGTTTGGCGACCATTTGCGAGCCATCAAGCCAGAGCCGGGAGCATCGCCGCTGCGGCGCGCAGATCATCAAACTCGACCCGCTGGCGACCATCGTCTTTCGCAATCTTGCCACCCCAGTGCAGGAGGCGTTTGAAATTCCCGGTTACGCCACGGCTGTGCCGCCAGATAAACTCGGCCGTATCAGGCTCAGAAAATCGATCCGGTTCAAGCATATGCATACCGCGAGCGAGGGCCAGAATCAGCTGCTGGGATGGCTCTCCTGGTGGCCAGAGCTTCAGTTTCAGGATGATGGAACGATAGGCAAGTTCAACATCCTCGGCAAAAATATCCGCTGCGACATCAAGGCCTGCAACCACCATCGGCACATTGCCCTCGCTCATCAGGAACCGAAAGGCATCGAGCGTATCGCGTCGCGCCTTGCCGCCAGCGGTGAGGATCGCGTGAACGTTGTCGACCGCCACCAACCTGGTGCGCTGCCGACCGAGCAATTCGACAACTTTCAGATCGGCGATGCGATGGATGCTGGTGGTGATCGGCCAGCCCTGCTTCCAGAGCAGCGTCAAATTGATCTTCAGCGAGGTTGGGCTTGCGGGGATCACTGTCCGCAGCATCGGCGTATACCTTGCATCGTTCCAGCCAGAAGGTTGGGGGAAATCGAGGTCAATGCGCCGTTTCGCCTCCCGCAAAATCGAGGTTTTCCCCATACCTGATTGGCCAACGAGGATGATGACGGGCGGCCGCTCATCCGGTTCATCATGCGCGACCCCAACCAGCGTATTGACCGCCTGCCGCGCCTCTTTGAAGTCAATCCAGAACGGCAATTTCGGCTGTGCAGGTTCTAATCCCTCCATTGGAGCCACCCTTCATCATGGAGGTCAGCCACCGACACCCAGTTGGATTCTGGTGAAACCTCGGATTCTGCCGGCTGTCTGGCATGCGAAATGCCTTCGCGTTCTTGCCGCTTGCGTTCCTCTCGCAATCGCCGTGTCCGGCCCTTGGCATTGAGGACTTCCTGCCGATTGGCATGCACTAACCGGGCAATTTCTGCTTGCCCGCCAGCAAGTTGATACGCCGTTCCTGCCTGGCGCCGGGCAGCGACAACGACATCCCATTCGGGCTTTGTCACGTTGGGATAGGATCCCACCACCCCTGCCGCGAGGAGCACGCCATCGATCTCGGGGTAGACCGCCTGAATGGTCCTTTCGTCATAATGAATCATGATCTTGAGACCCAGGCGCCGTGCAAAGCTTTCATGCCAATACCGGATGTGATCGATCTTCACGCCGCCCGATTGCACCGTCCGCTCCACCCACGGCAAAAATCGGCGCGTCAGCTGCTCGACGTCGACGCCGGGGGGCATCAGCGGTCCGTGGCTCTGGGCGCCCATGGCCCACATTTGCGCAGGTGCAATTTGGCCCAGGCCGTCATGCGGCGTGTGGTGATAGCGGCAAATCTCCCGAAGGAACCACCGCTCGAACTCATCAAGCGTCATCGCGGCTTCCGCTTCCGAATCGTACCCGTCTCGCGCCGTGACAGTGCCTCCGGTCGCCCCCGGCAACAGCCGCATTTTCCGGACCATGGTGCCGATCAATCGTTCGATGTGCGTGCCAAAGTGTGCGGGGCCACGCGGCCGCACGTCGGGATCAATTCCATAAGTCTGGCACGCGCTTCGAAATACTTCCGCGCGATGGGCGCCGGCGTGATCGGCATGTAACTTCTTGAAAAAGCCATGCATCGGATAGTCGATGTCGAGACCCAGGCTGTCGAGAAGCGGTTGCTTCGGTAGCAAGGCATTGGCGATGGCCCGACCGCAGCGAAAAATCGAGGGTGCCCCAAAACTCACGTAGAAGCCCAGAATGCAGCGGCTCCAAACGTCGATGAGCAAAGTCACCCACGGTCGGCCCAGAGCGACACGGTGCACGCTGTCGACGAGCATGACGTCGGCCGGCGTGTGATCCATTTGCACGACATCGAGCAGGCCATCGCTCTTATATTCGCCCGGATGCGCCTCGTGAGCGGTCCGTCGCTTCGAACCCATGAAGCGCGCCTTCTGCGGCTCGCTTATTTCGTTGATCATCCGCTCGATCGTCCGAAAGCTCGGCACGATCCCCGGATCGAAGCCATAGTCGCCATCGTCCGCAATCAGCAAATAGCGAACCTGCTGAGCCGCCTCCCGAACGCTGAGCGGCACCTTTGTCAGGACAAGTTCCTCAAACAGGCCGTCGATCGCCTCGAGGATCTCCGTTGGCGCATGACGACTTCCCGGCTTTGGACCTCGCGGCCGTGAGGCCAGGCTCTCGGCAATCGGCTTGTGGCGATAGCGCCGTGCCAACTCGCGGATCCGGCGTGGACCCAGGCCGGTTTCGCTGGAGATCGCGGACACGGCCGCAGCGGTCAGCGGTTCATCCAGCGGCACGGATTTTCGGAAGATTTGATAGAGGTCCACACCCCGCTTCAGCGCGGTTTCCGATAGCCTGGCTGTTCTTGGCGGCTTGCGTTCGATCATCGGGAGAATCCCGGCGTTTTCTGGCCACCCTTACTGTCGCCTATTTTGACCGAAGCAGATAGCACCATTTTTCATGTGACAAGCATTTCCGCGCTGAAGCAGTCATTATATCCAATTTATTCCACATTATGCGTCTAATGTCGTAAATTTTGTCGCGTCACACCGGGGCTTGAGGCCGCGGAATTGATGCGTAGCTGGTATAGTGAGGAACGGCGCGATCTGCTGTCTTGGGTGAGCCGGCGCGGCCCCCCTCCCCTCGCCCGCGCCGCGGGGCTTGCGCTCAAGGCCAAGGGTGCCTCCGAAAGCTTCACCAGCACCTTCGATGCCGCCGATCGCGCGCTCGAGCGGCTCGATGCCTTGCTTCCCGCCGCCGACCCGCTTGCCACGCTCGCTGAATGGATGCGCCAGTTGCGCGAGGACGAGACGCCGTTCCTCGAAGGCGGCAGCGAGTTCGTTGAAGTAGGAGGGCACGTATTCAGCCGCTTCGCCTCGCGTGGCGCGGCCTGGGCCGCCTCGCTCGCCGCCGCGATGCGCCCACAGTTGTTCGCTCTTGGGGCAGCTCCCCTCGCCCTCGCCGGGCTCGCGCCGCGCAGTCTGTTCCAGCAGGATCTCGAAAGCCCCCTGCCCTCTCTTTTGTCGACCGCCATCGGCAACGCCGCCATCGATGTGGCGTCAGATCTATTGGCGATGCGTCAAGCGCTCAACCGTCGCGACCTTGAGTTGCGTGCGCTGTATGCCTCTTCCCATGCCCGACAGGCTTGGCAACTCATCTCCGCTTTAGGGCCCCTCACCCGTGCCGAGCTCGCGCGTGCCCTCGACGTAACGCCGCGGACTGCTTCCCAGGCTGTGGTCGCGTTAGAGAACGCCAATCTTGTTCGTCTCCGCCCCGCTGACAAGGTCATTCTGGCGGCGAATGCCTGATCACTATTGCGGGAATCTTCGTCAATTCTACCTGACCTTGCGGTCGCGATCTTCCCCTTGATTGGTGGAATTCTGCCGTTTTCTGGGCCGCGGCACAATGTGCCGCGCTCTGTGCCTCGGTATGTGCTGCACGTTGTGTGGTCTATTGTGACGCGCCATGTGGGGCGCGGCACATCGCGCTGCCTGCATTGCGGCACCACGCGCGTGCGCTGGCGCCATCGCTGCCGACTTGTGACGCGCTTGCGCCTTGCACCGCGCTGCTATACGCGCTAGGGGCAGCACGTGCAGATGGTGCAGCGCTTGCAATTGTGTTTACCAATTGTGCCGCGCTTTGTGCCGCGCTGCCGCTACACAGGAGACATACCGTGCCAGTTATCACGATCGCCCAGAGCAAAGGCGGAGCAGGCAAGACGACTCTCGCGCTCGCGCTGGCATCGGAATTCGAGGCCTTGGGCGGTTCGGTCTACATGCTGGATGCAGACCGGCAGAACAGCCTGCTGAACTGGCATCGCGATCGACTGGCTTCGGGGAGGGGAGGGGACTCCAAAATTCAGGTCGAGGATGCCTCACAGTTGCGCGATGCGGACATCGGCGCCGCAATCACAAAAGCACGGGAACTGGCGCAACTCGTCATTGTGGACTCCGAAGGAACCTCCAACTTCAAGACGGCCTATGCCGCCATGGATTCCGATTTTGTTGTCATTCCGACGCGGTCCTCGCGCCTAGATCTGGAGCGCACTGTCGAAACCAGCGATATGCTGGAAAAAATGTGCCGCGGCGTGCCTTATCGGGTGCTGATCACGCAAACTGGCCAGGTCGCGCGGTCTAAGGCTGAATGGGAAATCGATAGTCAGATTTCCAAGGCTTTGCCCACATTTCCCGAGCAAATGCACAATCTTGACGCGTTCCGCGCCATGTCCAATTTCCGCATGACGCTCGCCGAAGTCGAGGCAAACAAGCTCGCGAAGACCGAGAAGGCGCGACACATCGCCCAAAGCGTGCTCGCCAACATTCTCGACGAAATCCAGAACAAGGAGGCCGTAAATGCCTGATCAGAACCCTGCCAGCAGCGCGATGGGCGATATCATCGGTTCAACGCGCCAGCGCCTCGAGCAGCCTGCGCCGCCTGCAAGCCCGGCAGACCGCCTTAAGAACCTTGTCGCAGCCACTACAGTGGCGAAGCCTGCACCGGCAGCATCGATTGCGCGCGATCCGGCTCCAGCGGCCCTGCCAGGCAATTATTTCCCGCAAGTCGCCGTCGACACAGCGATGGTCCCCAAGCGGAAGCCGCAGCGTGGCCCAACGCGCACACTCCACATCAGCATGCGGCTCTCGCCACCCGAACGCGACCGCCTCGTCCAATGGTGCGACGAACGCAATCTGAGCCTGCCCGACGGAATCGTGGCGCTCCTCAATCTGGCGGAAGGGGCAGGGGAGGGGGCCTAACCCTCAACCGGTCAGGGCAAGACGCTTAATGTGAGTGATTGGGGGGTCAGGCCCGTCCGCGTGCCTTGACGAAGCCCTTGCAGAAGCCTTCCCACGACTTGTAGAGCGCCTGTCCACTCAATGTCTCGAGCTTGGGGCCCATCTGCTTGCGATAGGCCTCAGCCACGAGGTCCTTATCCCAACCACCGCCAAAATCGCTCACGATGGTAAGGATGGTCTGATCGCCGCAGAAATGCAGGGAATCGGTCGGGAACAGTTTGCGCGCCGTGATCCTCGGCGCCGGCGCCGCAACGATCTGCTCGGCCGTCCCGTCGCGGCGGGCTTTGCGCCCCACCTTCGGTCGATCCAGTTCCTTGGCCGTTGCCTCCTGCTCCCCGGGCTCCTTGGGCGAAAAGGTCAGTTTGACAGCTACAACCGGGCGGCCACGTCCGGCCCCGCGAATTTCCTCCCACTCTACGATGAAGTCGGCGAGCTGGTCGATTTCGGCTTTCGATTTTGCCAGCACGTCTCGGCGGAATTCCGCGAAATTCTTGAAGCTACCTTCGGGCACGCCGAGCTTGCGACGCAGCTCCTCGACCGACATCTTCACCACCCGGTTCTGACGGTTGATGATCAGGCAGCCAAGGTCATAAAGGGTGAGGGAATAGCGCGATTGCAGCGCCAACATGACCCCGAGATTGACCCGTGCGTAATAGTCCGAACGCTGGATCACCCGCTTGAAATTGTCCGAAAACTCGAACTCGACGACGCTCATCCCGTCTTCTGAGATTTCCTCGACACAGCTCGCAAGCAGCGACTGCGACATGACCGCCGGCTTGCCTTTCTTCGACGTGGTCCTGATCCGGACAATCACGCGAAGCAGCTCATCCATGACTGGCTGGATTCGTTCATTTCCCTTGTGCGACCCGCGAAGTTCCTTCTTTGTGATCGTGAAGGTCTTGGTCTCACCCGCATCCGGTCCGGCCTTGCGCAACATCAGCGCGAAGGCTTTTCTCGCGGCAGCACTTAAGGACCCGGTTTCGAATTCAGATTCGACGAGTTCGCCAGGCTTGCTTACGAAGTCGAGGTCCTTGCGGCGAATCACTTCGGCCACACGCAAGGTGCGGCTCAGGCCCTCCAAACCTGGAGTAACCTCGATTTCACTGGGATTCGAATCGAGCTCCATGTGAGTTGCATAACATCACCTTGTCATAATGAGAACACACCCCCGTGAACTCACATAGACAAGCCCCCGATCGCTCACATGAAGGCCTGTCTGCACAAAAATGGGCAACATCGGGATAGCCCCCAAGGGCTCACATAAAGCTCTCTGGAAGGCCGCAGGATTCCGTCCTTGCGCGGAATTCCCCCGATCACTCATATAGTCATCGGGCAGGGTTACAGGGTGTTCGTCGCGGCGGAAAAGGCAGCTGTCACATTGCCCCCTCCGACTCACATATACGCCGCGCCATGTTATTGTTTTTGAGCGACATTTCGCGAGAACCCCGATTACTCACATAATTGATCTCGGATTGGCTGTCCCGGCAACCCGCGAACCCCCGATTCCTCAGGTAAACCCGATCCGCAGAGGCGTGGACTCCCCCCATTGCTCATCTAGACGCCTGGTTTAGATCCACCACGAACCAAATTGGCGATTCAGTCACTAGAATCAGAGCCTTCTGACCCGGTCTTGTTGTGAGATCGCCAAGTCCCCCGATTCCTCATGCAATCACCCGAGACCTCATAATGACGCCCCCGCGGCCTCATGCAGACGCCCCCACAGGCTCATATTAAAGCCCCCTTCGGCTCACATAGAAGGCAATTAAGTCTCTGTTTTTCGGTGCCTAAAGACGCCCGAATCATAGAATCCTGAATCTAAGAAACCTCCCAAGCTGCGCTTGGGCGTTTTGATAAATAGGATTCAATGACAAGAGAGAGGAGGGTGGTCTGGTTGGGCTTGCATGTCCATAGTTCAAAACAGACCATCACCCGCTCTCCGCGACCTGGTAGCCCGACTGAACGGTAGATGGTCCGGCGATGTTGCCATGTGTTGCTGCCCCGCGCATGCTGACCGAACCCCATCCCTCGCGATCCGTCAGGGTGACCGCAGTATCCTCGTCACATGCCATGCTGGGTGCGACAGTCGCGATGTCCTCAAAGCCCTTCGGCGCATCGTGGATCTGCCGAGCTTCACACCTCCAAGCATTTCTCCAAACCAGCAAACTAGCCATGGGGCTTATTTCGCTATCTGGCAGGCGGCGCGCGAGATCGAGGGAACCTTGGCCGAGCACTATGTCCGCGAAGTCCGCAACATCTGGGCACCGGTCGATGACCTGCGCTTTCATCCCCGGTGTCCACGAGGGCAGGGCAGCCTCGTCAGCTTCGAACCGGCACTGCTGGTCGCCATGCGCAAGGCCGGGGTGGTTGCCGCGATACAGCGGATATTCCTCGACCCATCGTCAGCAACCTACACCGACAAGCTGGTCCTGGGACAGGCTATTGGCGCGGCATGGACCAATGGCCCGCCAGCCAAGACCATCGGCATCTGCGAGGGCTTCGAGACTGCGGCTGCCTATACGTCGCTCACGGGTATCCAGGCCTGGGCGACCATGGGTGCCAAGCGCTTCCACCAGGTCGACATTCCGGCGTCAGTCGAAACCGTGATCCTGCTCGCGGACAACGATCTCGAAGGCCGACGCGCGCATGACCGCGCGCTTGATGCCTACCGCCGCGCGGGTCGCAGCATCGAGACCGAATGGCCGCCGGGCCGCATGAACGACTGGGCGCAGCTCCTGAAGCGGTGAGGGGAGGGGGGCTAGAGCGGGCGTGCCGCTGATCGGCACGAGCTCAGGAGTTCTCCGCATGACCACAACGATTCCGCGCGCCAGCGCCATTCTTTGCGCTGCGCGCACACTTGCCGCCAAGCTGCTCCTCGCTGTTCCGATCGACCGCGCCGCTCTGAGCGAAGCCATGACGGAGAGTGCAGGCGGCAATGACGCCGCAGGTGCCTGGCAGCAGCGCGACAGTTTCGAAGCGCTGGAAGTCGCGCTCTCCCTCGCCATTCCCGAGCTTGTCGGTCCCATGGACGTCGGTGCGGCGATCAGCACGCTCGAGGCACTCTCGCGCGAACTGCCAACCCACACAGTACGCAGCGAGGGCCAGGTCCAGTTCCAGCAGTTTTCGACGCCGCCGGCGCTGGCCCGTCTGGCAGTTCATCTGGCGCGGCTTTCGAGCGATGACGTGGTGCTTGAGCCGAGCGCAGGCACCGGGATCATCGCTTCGCTTGCCAAGGGCGCGGTCAAGGACCTGATCCTCAACGAACTCGAACCATCCCGTGCCGACCTGCTCGAGGCCGTGTTTCCGGGCACGAAAGTCTATCGCCACGACGGCGCGAAGCTCAGCGCGCTGCTCTCCGGGACTGAACGGCCCAGCGTCGTCCTGATGAACCCGCCGTTCTCGGTGTCGCAATCGCGCGGAGAGGATCGGAATACGGCCGCCCGGCACTTACGCTCCGCGCTCGACCATCTGCTGCCCGGTGGCCGGATCGTCGCGATCATGCCGGACTGGTTCTCGCCTTCGGCCAGGTCCGAAGAAACCTTCCGGCGCACCCTCGAAGGCGCGCGGGTCGTCCTCTCGCTCCGTCTGGACAAGGGCGGCTATGCCAAGCACGGCACCGGGATCGCCGTTCGCGTGCTGGTGATCGACAAGGTGCCTGGCGAGATCGGTGTATCGACCATGAATCGCGGCACGGTCGGCGAACTCTTTGCCGCGCTGCCAACCGTGCCACTCCGGGCGACATTGCGCGACCCGGCGCAGGCGGCAGCGCCCCGGCCCAAGCTCAGCCTCTTCCGCTCGGTGAAGACCGGCCCAGCCCGGCCCGTGATCGTGCGGGCGGCCCAGACAAACGACGTCCGCCCCGTCGCGTACGAAGTTCTGGCCGAACCTGCAGCCATGGGCGAGCAGCGCGGGGTCTATTCCGACTACCGGCCCTCGCGCGTCGTAATCGCGGAAGCAGGCGAACATCCCACCCACCTCGTCGAATCCGCCGCCATGGCCTCGATCGCGGCACCCAAACCCAACTACGTGCCAGCTCTGCCCGAACGCACCGTGACAGCGCGGCTGCTGTCCGCTGCCCAGCTCGAAACCGTGATTTATGCCGGTGAGGCCTGGAGCCGCGATCTCCATGGCCGTTTCAGCCATCCTGCCGGCGAAGTCGCGCTCAAGGAGGACCCCGAGGGCCAGCATTACCGCACCGGGTTCTTCCTTGGCGACGGGACCGGGGCAGGGAAGGGGAGGCAGGCGGCGGCCTGTATTCTCGACCAGTGGCTCAAGGGCAATCGCCGTCACATCTGGATTTCGAAGAATGCGCCGCTCCTTGAAGACGCGCAGCGCGATTGGACCGCGATCGGCGGATTGCCGTCGGATATTCTCGACCTTGCCCGCTGGAAGATCGGTGAGGAGATAACCTCGCCCGAAGGCATCCTCTTTGTCCCCTACGGCACGCTGCGCAGCTCGCGCGTCGAGGATACCCGGCTCGACCAGATTGTCCGTTGGGCCGGGGAGGACTTCGAAGGCGTGATCGTCTTCGACGAGGCCCACGAAATGGGCGGCGTTGCGGGCGGGGAGGGGGCGCTTGGCCAGAAGCAGGGCTCGCTCCAGGGCATTGCCGGGGTGCTGCTCCAGAACACTTTGCCCCGCGCCCGCGTGCTTTATGCCTCGGCGACCGGCGCTTCCGACGTCAACAACCTTGCCTATGCGGTCCGGCTTGGCCTGTGGGGACCGGGCACGGCTTTTGCGAACCGCGAGCAGTTCATCAGCGAGATCCGCGACGGCGGCATTGCCGCGATGGAACTCGTCGCCCGCGACCTCAAGGCCTCCGGGCTCTACCTCGCCCGGGCGCTCAGCTTTGCCGGGATCGAGTACGACATCCTGCGCCATGAGCTGACCTCTGAGCAGATCGCGGTCTACGATACCTATTGCGAGGCCTGGACGATCATTCACCAGAACCTTGAAGCGGCGCTCGAACTCACCGGGATTGTCGACGGGCTTGAGAACAAGACCCTCAACAGCGGCGCCAAGGCGGCGGCCCGCAGCCGGTTCGAGGGGACGAAGCAGCGCTTCTTTGCGCAAGTCCTGCTCTCGCTGAAGTTGCCCTCGATCTATCCCGCGATCGACGAGCATCTGGCCAACGACGAAAGTGTCGTCGTCCAACTGGTCAGTACCGCGGAATCGATTCTCAACCGGCGTCTCAATGAGCTCGAACCCGACGAGCGCGAAGAGCTGGAACTGGACCTTTCGCCTCGCGAGTACGTGTAATGTTGAGCTCAACATTACACATATTCTTTGCAGTCGCAGTTTATGTCGAGCGTGGCGGCGGGAGGCGCAGCTTTCCTTCGGTTTTCCATGATTTCACTCCAGATAATTACAGTTCCTTCGACCTCAACAAGTCGAAGGAAGCTACATGCGAACACGATCATCATTGCCGTTTCGAGCGGCCCCGCTCCGGGTCGAAGACCCGCCCAGTCACGGCACCCTACTCACCGCATTCCTCTCCTCTTTGTCGCTCGACGAGAGGTCAGCCTGTGCGGTTCTGTTTGGCGCTGCTGCCCGCCATTTCCTGCATTGGCTGGAACTGCATGGGATCGCGGTCCGCATGATCGACGATCGGGCTGTTCGGCGGTTCGAGAAGCATCGGTGCCGGTGCCACCGGTATTCGGCGCAGCAGCCAGTATATAAGGCGGACATTGCAGCGCGGGTCAGACGCTTCGTCCGCTTCCTGGAAGATCAAGGATACGTCGAAGTCGACGAAGGGATCGACGATCTACCACGGCACCTCGCCGACTATTCCGATGCGATCGATCACCTGCAACTCGCCGAGGGACCGGCGCAGTCCTATCGATCTGAGGCCGAGCATGTCGTGGCCTGGCTTCGCATTGCGCGACGACGGTGGGCCGATATCGACGACACGATCATCGACCAGTACGCCGTGCATGATTGCCGTTGCCCGGTCTGGCGCAAGCGGGGCAAGCTGGTCGCCACGGGCACCAAGCGGCGGCGGCGTTGCGCTCGGCACTTCGTCGAGTTTCTGCGGGGTCGGGGCGTCATCCCATCGGTTGAACCGGTGGTGGACGATAACCCGCACATGGCGGCATATCTTACATGGCTCGCGCAACATCGCGGCGCGACCGACGAGACGATCCGGCGTTACCGGACTGATATCACGCGGCTCATGCCCATGCTCGGCGAGCCTTCACAATGGGATGCAGCCGCTCTCAGGCGCGCGTTCCAACGACGAAGCAAGGAGACGCCGGGTTCGGCATCGCTGCTCGTCACGATAATGAGGAGCTACATTCGGTTCCTGATCGTGCAGGGTGATTGCCGTCCGGCATTGTTGCACGCGATTCCATCAGTGCAGCGCTACCGCCTCTCGACGCTGCCCCGCCACGTTGACCCGGCGACGATCGAGAAGATCATCGCAGCCTGTCCGTCAGGTCGTCCCGTGGAGGTCCGGGACAAAGCCATCATTCTCCTGCTCGCCAGGCTCGGACTGCGAGCGGGCGATGTCCGGGACATGCGGCTCGACGATATCGATTGGCGGGGCGGGTACATCCGGGTCAAGGGCAAGACCCGAAGGCCGGACCGGTTGCCACTGCCGCAGGATGTCGGCGACGCGATTCTGGCATATCTTGCGGCAGCCCGCCCGACGGCCGTCGAAGAGCATCTGTTCTTACGCGTGCAAGCTCCGTTCCGGCCATTCCGCTCGTCCGCGGAGATCGCAGGCATCGTCGCACGCACACACGAGCGCGGTGGGATCGAAGGGGTGCCGACCGGGTCGCACATATTCCGGCATTCGCTTGCCACCAACTTGCTGCGCGCGGGCGCAGGCCTGGAGTCCGTTGGGACCATCCTGCGTCACAGCTCGCCCGAGACCACTGCCATCTACGCCAAGGTCGATCTGCCGATGCTCATGAAGATCGCGCAGCCGTGGCCAGGAGACCTGCCATGCTGAACATGCACATTTCCAGATACGTCACGCTGCATCGCAGCCTGGGTCGCAAGTATTCCGAACAGGACCGGATGCTCCGCCAGTACGCTGCATACGCCGAGGGTTTTGGCGATCGGCACACTCAGGTTCAGCGCATCTACGACTGGTGCCACACGTCGAGCTCACAATATGTGGCCCGCCGGAGGTTCGACACCGCACGTAACTTCAGTCTTTTCGCTCAAGCCGAAGATTCAGGCCACGAAGTTCCGCCTGCCGGCGTCTTCGGCCGGGGCAAGCGGCCACGCCCGACGCCGACTATCATTGAACCGGACCAGGTGCAGGCGATCATGACTGCAGCTTTGGGCGTTCCACCCCAAGGCACGATCAGCCCATACACGTACCATTACCTGTTTGGTCTGCTCGCGGCGACAGGTCTCCGGATTTCCGAGGCCCTTGCGCTGCAATGCAGCGATCTGGTCGAGGATGGCCTGATCGTCCGCAACGGCAAGTTCGGTAAACAGCGGCTTGTAGCGTTGCAGTCATCGACGCGCCAAGCACTCGAAGCATATCTCGCCACCCGGGCAAGGCTCGGCGCCACGGGCAATGACCTGTTCGTGACCATCCGGGGAAGAGCCCCCCATAAAGTGCGCGCACACATCGTGTTCGTCAGGCTGGCCCGACAGCTTGGATATCGTGGACCAACTGGAACGGCCGGGATGCGGCTACACGACTTGCGGCACACTTTCGCCGTACGTTCCCTTGAGTCCTGCCCACCCGACAGGGAGGCGATCGCACACCACATGGCCGGACTCAGCGTCTATCTTGGGCACGCGTCGGTCGCCAACACGTATTGGTATCTCGAAGCCACTCCGGTGCTGCTGCGCGACATCGCTGCCGCCAGCGAGCAACTTTACCGGGGAGAGGCGGCATGACGGCGCTCGCTCCGCATCTCTCGGCATACCTGCGTGAACATCTGCCACGCGAACGCGCTGTCAGTCCGCACACGGTGAAGACCTATGCCAACTGTTTCGTCCTCCTCGTCCAGTTCGCTGCCGATCGGCTGAAGCGCCGACCGACCGATCTTGAGATCGAAGATTTCGGCACCGACATGATCATGGCCTTCCTGGACCATGTCGAGACCGGCCGCGGCAGCTGCGTGCGGACCCGTAATGGCAGGCTCGCTGCGATCCGGTCCTTCTTCCGGTACATCGAGTATCGGATTCCAGCCTGCCTCGATCAAGCTCTCCGCGTCAGATCGATCCCGACCAAGAAGACTGACAAGGCGCTGATCGACTATCTCGACCGGGCGGAGATCAAGGCCTTGCTTGATGCCCCGGATCCCCGGACACGGCTTGGCACCCGTGATCGCGCGATGCTGCATCTGGCCTATGCTGGCGGGCTGAGGGTGTCGGAACTCGTAACGCTGCAGCTGCGCGATTTCCCGGACCGCTCCCTGTCCACCGTGCACATCATGGGTAAGGGTCGGCGTGAACGGGTCCTGCCGCTCTGGAAAGAGACCCAGTTCGTATTGCGCGCGTGGCTTGCGATACGGCCCGACGCGCAAGCTGCCGAGATATTTCTCAATGCCAACGGGCAGCCCATGACCCGTGACGGGTTTGCATTCCGACTGGTTGAACACGTCAAGACCGCGGCAACGAAGCAGCCGTCGATCCTTGGCAAACGGGTTACGCCGCACGTGCTGCGGCATTCCTGTGCGATGCACACGCTCGCGGCGACCGGGGACATTCGCAAGGTCGCATTGTGGCTCGGCCACGCCAGCATCCAGAGCACCGAGACCTACCTGCGGGCCGATCCCGAGGAGAAGCTGCAAATCCTCGCGGCTCACGGTGCCCCCGCCATCAAGCCCGGGCGCTTCAAGCCACCATCCGATGCCCTGATTACCATGCTTACCGACGTTCGAAGGCGGGCCTAGCCCGTCTCCCAACATTCCCCCTGACCCTCATATTATCTGGAGTGAAATCATGGAAGACCGAAGGAAACCTGCGCCTCCTGCCGCCACGCTCGACATAAACTGCGACTGCAAAGAAGCGATCGTGGACTACCTCACCCGAGCCTTCCCGACCCGGCAGATGGAAGAATACACCGACGAGCTCGGCGATGTGCGCTCGCGGCCGATGTGGGACGAGGCGGGTAACCCGGTCCATAACCCGCAGGCCGAGGCCGCGCGCGCCGATCTGATCGAGCATATCTGCGCGATGCCGCCGATCCCGACCGCGCTCGATGCCCTGCTCGAGCACTACGGCGTGACCGCGGTGGCCGAGGTCACGGGGCGGAGCAAGCGCCTGGTCCGTGACGGTTCCGGCCAGCAGCGCCTCGAAAGCCGTTCGCCCCGGACCAACCTTGCCGAAACCACTGCATTCATGACCGGGGCCAAGTGTATCCTCGTCTTCTCCGACGCGGGCGGTACGGGGCGCAGCTATCACGCCAGTCTTGATGCCAAGAACCAGCAGCGCCGGGTGCATTTCCTGCTCGAGCCCGGATGGCGCGCGGACCGTGCAATTCAGGGGCTAGGCCGCACCCACCGAACGCACCAGGCCTGCCCGCCGCTGTTTCGTCCGGTTACCACCGACTGCAAGGGCGAAGCGCGGTTCACCAGCACCATCGCCCGGCGCCTCGATGCATTGGGCGCGCTGACCCGCGGCCAGCGCCAGACCGGCGGGCAGGGGATGTTCGATGCGTCCGACAACCTCGAGAGCATCTACGCCAAGCACGCGCTCCACGACTGGTATGGCCTGCTCGCGACCGCCAAGCTCAAGAGCACGACCTTGTCCGAGTTCCAGCGGATGAGCGGGCTCGAGCTCACCGATCAGGACGGCGTGCTGCGCGAGGACCTGCCGCCGATCCAGCGCTGGCTGAACCGCATCCTCGCTATGAAGATCGCCGTCCAGAACGCCATCTTCGACGAGTTCCTGACCCTCGTCGAAACCCGTGTCTCGGCGGCGAAGGAAGCAGGAACCTTCGACATCGGCGTCGAGACCGTGGCGGTCGAGGTCTGCGAGGTGCTGTCCGACACGGTGATCCGGACCGACCCCGTGACCGGCGCGACCTCGCACCTGCTCGAGCTGTCGCTGACCCAGCGGCGCAAGGTCCTCTCGCTCGAACGGGTGATCAAAATGGCATCCTGTGAGGAACAGCCGCTGTACCTGCGCAACGACAAGTCCGGTAAGGTGGCGCTCGGCATCGCGGCGCCCTCGCACATGGATGAAGAAGGGCACATGATCCGCCGCTACGAACTCGTGCGGCCGCTGCGTAGCGAGTACATCCGCGCTGACCGGCTCGATGAGTCCGCCTGGGAGCCCGTGACCAAGGCCAAGTTCACCGAGCTGTGGGAGGAAGAATACGCCGCCGACGAGAGCCAGCTCGTGACCGAGACCGTTTATCTCGCGACGGGGCTGCTCCTGCCGATCTGGGGCGCGCTTCCCAAAGAGGACCTTACGGTCAACCGCATCGTCGACAAGTCGGGCGCCTCCTGGCTCGGCCGCCATGTCCACGACCTCTACGTCGATGCGACCCTCGAGAAGCTCGGGGTTGCCCGCAAGGCGCAGACCGATCCCGCCAAGATTGCTGCCGCCATCCTTGGCGGGGGCACCTGGAAGGCGCCGCATCCCCTCAATTTCACCATCCGCACGTCGCGGGTGAACGGTTCCCGAAGGATCGAGATCGTCGACGTTGAAGCTGCGCGCATTCCCGAGCTCAAGGCCAAGGGCTGCTTCACGGAAATCATCAGCTACAAGACGCGCGTGTTCGTGCCCATGGACGGCGCCGAAGCCATTCTTGCGGCGATAATCGGCTGACTTTCAACCCGTGACGTTTTGACGATCAGGTCGGTCGGAGCGCACACTGAACCGTGCTCAATGCGGCAGGCCTCCCAATCGGCCTTGCAAAGTGTGCCCATCTGACATATTTAATCCCTAGCTAGGGAGTCATTAAATGACGGACGAATTCTCCGCACGCGAAGTGGCGTTCCTCGCCGATGTCTCGGTGCGTGCGGTCGACAAGGCGATCGAAGAGCGGGTCCTGGCTGGAATACGCGCCAAGGCTCGTGGACGTCGGCGCATGCTGCCTCTCCATGCGGTGCCCTATGCGGCGATCGTTACACGCTTGCCGGTAATGCTCTCGCTTGCCACCAAGCGCGATCTGGTCCGCAAGTTGTCCGAACGTCCGACCGAGCGGATGACAGCCGAACCGCTCGAAATCGCTCCTGCCGTGGTTATCGATGTCCCGGCCCTGGTCGGCTCGGATCTTGCCGAACGCGCGGAGCGCTACGGCAAGGCGCGAGAAGATTACATCGTCGCTGACCCAGAAATCATGGGCGGAACCCCGGTGCTGCGCGGCACACGCATGACGGTCTACGCGATTCTCGGCAGGCTTGAGGGCGGGGATACCATAGCGGACATCATCGAGGACAACCCGCATCTGAGCCGCGAGGCCCTCGAAACCGCTGCCCTCTATGCTCGCACCCATCCCCTGGTCGGTCGGCCAGGCGGTCGTCCCTGGGCAAAAGCCGCTTGAGACTGTTCATCGACCGAGTGCCTGTCGCCGCTCCTCGCCCGCGTCCTCAATGAGACGGGCGAGCATGACGCGATTCACCCCAGGGACATGGGCCGCCTCGGCGAACCGGATCACGCCGTGTTGGCCCGCTGCCTCGCCGAAGACCGGATCATCGTCACCGAGAATGCGATCGATTTCCGCAAGCTCGTGGGCCGCGAAGAAATCCACCCTGGACTGATCATCCTTCCGAGCGTCCGCCGCGATGACGCCCAGCGACTTCTTGACGAAGCCATCGACCACCTCGAATCGCTTGGGACCCCTTCCGATGTGATGGTCAACCATGTCCTCGAGGTTAGCCAGGACGGAGCCTTCCAGCTTTTCGAACTTCCGTGACCGTGTGACGCGCCGGCCATCGGTTGGCAGCGCTAACGTCGATCCCATTCTCGCTTCGCTCATTTAACACCACTGGTGTTAGACGAAGCCTGCGTTGTTCGATCCGTTTCGATTGGTGCGCTCGCCTCGTCCCGTGAGGCATAAATCCGATATTTATGCCTCATGCGCCCGCGTGGACCGTCGTTGGCGGCGCGGTTGCACCCGGGAATCGGGCAATCCTGAAACCATGAGGGGAGGGGGGCTGGAAGGGGTGAGCCGAAGGGCTCGGCCAAATCCGGCCTTCAGGAGCACTCCCATGAACGACATCGAGTTGATACCGCTCGGCAAGCTACGGCTGTCCGAAGCCAACGTCCGCAAGAACGACAGCAACCTCTTCATCGAGGAACTGGCCGCCAATATCGAGGCCAAGGGCCTCCTCCAGAACCTGATCGTGGTGCCCGCCAAGAAGCGCGGCATGTTCGACGTGACCGCGGGCGGCCGCCGCCTGCGAGCCCTCAACTTTCTTCTGGCCGCCGGCAAGCTCCCCAAAGACCACCCCGTCGCCTGCCGGGTGCTGGACATCGATGCCGCCGAGCAGTCCGAACTTTCGCTGATTGAGAATGTCATCCGGCTCGACATGACGCCGACCGACGAGATCCGCGCCTACAAGCACTTCGTTAACGAGGGCAGCGACCTCGACGCGATCGCCAAGCGGTTCGGTCGCACCCGCCGCTTCATCGAAGGCCGCCTGCGGCTTGCTGACCTCGCCGATCCGATCTTCGCCGCGCTCGAGGAAGGCAAGATCACCCTCGATGTCGCCAAGGCCTACGCGACAACGCCGAACCACGACCGCCAGATGATGGTCTGGAACGAATTGTCGAACAGCTGGCAGGGCAACAACCCCGACTCCATCCGCCGCATGGTCACGCACAGCGCGATCCGCTCGTCTTCGCCGATGGCCAAGCTCGCCAGTGAGGCCGACTATCTCGCCGCTGGCGGCAAGATCGAGCGCGACCTCTTTACAGAGGACGGCGGCGAGACCTGGATAGATGCCGAAATTGCGCAGCGCATCGCCGGCGAGAAGCTCCAGGCCTTTGCGGCCGAGGTCGCCGAAACCTCCGGCTATGCCTGGGTGCGCCCGATCCTCGAAACCCGCGTCACCTACAACGCGACCGAAGACCTCCACCAGGTCCATCTCGAACCGGCGCCGCTCACCGAGGCGGAACAGGTCGAGGCCGACAAGCTGCTCGAGACGATCTCGGCGCTCGAAGCCGAAAGCGAGACGCTCGACGAGGACGACGAGGCGGCTGCGGCCGAGTTCCAGACCCGCTGGGAAGCCGCGAGCAGCGCCTACGACGCGCTCCATGACAAGGCCCCGGTGATCCCCGAGGAGATGAAGGCCAACGTCGGCTGCTTCGTGATCATCGGCGCTGACGGTCAGCCAGCGGTCGCCAGCGG
The DNA here is from genome assembly GCF_025938155.1 of Novosphingobium sp. KCTC 2891. Classification (GTDB taxonomy): domain Bacteria; phylum Pseudomonadota; class Alphaproteobacteria; order Sphingomonadales; family Sphingomonadaceae; genus Novosphingobium. The sequence continues at coordinate 99,696 of NZ_JAPCZG010000012.1, forward strand.
CCTCTATAGCGACAAGCCGCTCGAACGGCGCAAGGCCCGCGGGTCCGACGGGGGCGAGGGCGCCAGCGGAGCAGCAGGGGAGGGCGGCTCCGCCTCGTCCGCCCCCAAGCCGCTCTCGCAGAAGCTGGTCGAGGAACTTGCCGTGCAGCGCCGTGACATCCTCGCGATCAACCTCGCTTCGAACCCGGCGATCGCGCTCGATTATCTGATCTTCGCCATCGCCGACTCCCGCGCGCTCTATAGCGCGCAGGCCTTGGGCACGACGCTCCGCGCGCCGTCGCCTTCGCTCTACCTCGCCAACTACCCGGAAAGCCCTGCGCACACGCTGATGGCCGACATGCGCGAGACGCTCGACCTGTCGTGGACCGAGCACCGCCGCACGGTCGACCGGTTCTCGGCGTTCAGCGCGCTCGACGACGATGCCAAGGCAAGCTGGCTCGCCTGGTGCATGGCAAAGACGCTCGAGGCCAGCATGGGGATCGACAAGAAGACAGGTCAGTCCGGTCCCGAGCCGATCGACCTCCACGATCATCTCGCCGCGCTGATGGGGATCAACGTCGCCAGCCACTGGCGGCCGACCTCGGCCAACTACTTCGACCGCGTCAGCAAGCAGGCGCTGCTCGCCCATGTCAGCGAAGTCGGCGGACCAACCATGGCGGCGAGTTTCATGGGCTCGAAGAAGGGCGATCTCTCGGCCTCCTGCGAGAAGCTGTTCGCCGGCGAGACCATCGTCGCCCCCGAGGTCAAGGAAGCTGCGCTCGCCTGGGTGCCCGAGGCCATGCGGTTCCGGGTGCTCGCTGCGAGCGAGCCCGATGAAGAAGCACCGGTCGAGCACGAACCGGACAGCGATGCGGACGAGCTCGAACCTGCCGAGGAGCAGGACGCCCACGCCGATGAGACCGTCGACGCCTGACCCAGCCTTGCCGGCACGCTGCCCGCGCATCCCTTGCGCCCTGCGGCAGCGTGCCGGCCCATCCAGGAACCACCCCATGACCATGATCACCAAGCTGCGCGCCCGGGTCTCTCCGCACGCGATCTCGAAGGTTACCCGGATATTCAACGGGACCCTCGACGACATCTTCAACGAGCTCTTCCAGAATGCCCGCCGTGCGGGAGCAACGAGCATCACGGTCACCGCCGAGCACATGGGCGATGCCTGCCTCATCACGGTGAGCGATGACGGCGCCGGGATCGCCGACCCGGTAGACCTCCTATCGCTGGGCCAATCCGACTGGTCCGACGAATGCCGTACCCGCGAGGATCCGGCAGGCATGGGCTTCTTCAGCCTGGCCGGCCTCGACACGGTGGTCAGTTCGCGGAGCGCTGACGGCGCGTTCTCGCTCGCGATCACGGGCGATGCCTGGACCGGCGAGGCCGACATCGATGTGCTGCCCTTCGACGGCCCGCGCGGCACGGCCATCACTTTCCGGTTCGATCCGCAGCCAGACGGCAAGCTCGAACGCTGCGTCGAGGCGGCGGCGCGGTTTCTGCCGATCCCGGTCAGCTACAACGGCAAGGAGCTCGCGCGGGCCGATTTCCTCGCCGATGCGCACAAGGTCATCGAGCGTGACGGTTTCCGGATTGGCGTGTTCCGCGATCGGCACTCGCCCCACATCGCGACGCTCAATTTCCACGGGGTCACGCTGAAACACGCCTTCCCGGTCGTGAAGGAAGTTCACCACACCCAGTGGTCCGTGCAGGTCGACGTCATCGACGCGCCCGATCTCGTCCTGGTGCTGCCCGCCCGCAAGGAAATCTACCGCAACGCCGCACTCGACCGTCTCGTGGCGCTCTGCCGCGAGGCGATCTTTTCGGTCATCCGGGAGGAACCGTTCCACCGTCTGAACTTCGAGAACTGGCTCGAAGCGAGCTTGTATCACGACGACTTCCCGCAAGCAGCGCGGCAATTGCCGCTGTGGTACCCGACCCTCGCCCGCGACAGCTACCGCGAGGTGCCGCGCTTTGCCGACCTCGAGCCGGGCGCAGCGATCTACGATGACACTGATTCCTTCGATGCCGTCACTTTCGGCCGCGCCTTGCGGCGCTCGAACGGCGGCGAGATGCACCGCCTCGGCGGCCCCGAGCCGCGTGCATTCTACGAGCCGATCACCAACTTCATCGGCTATCCCTGGTACGACGCCCTCCCGGCCTTCGTGCGCACCGGCGAACGCTTCACCTTCGATGACGGCATGCCCACCGATGAAGAGGGTGCCGTTACCCTGCGCCCCGATGCGATCACGATCGAACTCACCGATCAGCACGACCGGCGGCTCGATCTCGAGACCGACTTTGCGATTCTGGAAGATGCCGACACCTGGGGCGATCCGGACTGCGCGCGCATCGCGCTGACCCGCACCACCGCGCTTGGGCCCGATGATCTCACCGACCTCATCATCGATGCGGTGTTCAGCCCTTCCGACGATTCCGATGCGGACAGCTACGACACGCAGCAAACCCGCTTCCGCCACGACGCGGCGGTGCGCGCCCTTGCCATCCTCGAAGGCGAGGACGCGGCAATTCTTGCCGGCATTCGCATGGCTTTCGCCGACCGCGTCGCATGGCGCATCCCGCACGGGCGCACGCTGCGCCTCTCCTGGTCGAGCGCCGCCTCTGACCTCACCCTCGATCCCGCCCAGGAGGGCCCGGCCCAATGACCCGTCAGCCGAAACCCGACGTCGCGCAGGTCATCACTGACCTGATCCTCGAGAAGATCGCCGCCGGCACCGCTCCGTGGCTCAAGCCCTGGACCTCGACCAGCACGCGCCCGCTTCGCCATAACGGCGTCCCCTATTCGGGGATCAACACGTTCTTCCTTTGGGCTGTCGCCGAGAGCCGGGGCTACGCCAGCCCCTATTGGATGACCTTCCGCCAGGCGCTCGAACTCGGCGGCCATGTCCGCAAGGGCGAAAACGGCTCGTTCAGCGTGTTCTACTCCTCGGCGCGCAAGACCGACACCGATCGCGAGACCGGTGAGACGACCGAAAAGACCATCCGCTTCATGAAGTGGAACCACGTGTTCAACGCCTCGCAGATCGAGGGGCTGCCGGCGCATTACTACCCCGAGCCGCCCGATCCCAAGGCGATCGGCGAACTCTCGGTTGGGGTGCAGGCCTTTCTCGACGCGATCCCGGTCCGCGTCGTCCACGGCGGCGACAGCGCGCATTACACGCCGAGCACCGACACGGTGACGCTCCCGTCACCCCACATGTTCCATTCGATCGAGGCCTATTTCTCGACCCGCTGCCACGAGCTCGGCCACGCCACAGGGTCGGCCAAGCGGCTCAATCGCCAGTTCGGCAAGCGCTTCGGGGACGACGCCTATGCCTTCGAGGAAATCGTCGCGTTATCTGGACAGTCTGCACCGTGCCTGACGCTTCATTGAAGGGTATCGTCCGGGCGCGACGCAGGGGGGCATCAGGCCGGATGAAGCGCTCCCAATAAGCTGGCGTAGTCCGGCCTGATGACC
>NZ_JAPCZG010000013.1:0-78719 GCF_025938155.1 Novosphingobium sp. KCTC 2891
TGCCCGTGTTCAACACCGGCCCCGGCATCGAGACGCTGCGCGCCAACTGCGAAGCGGAAACCGGCCTGCCAGCGCCCCTGCAACCCCAATGGCCGCACCTCGAAGCGGCGGAGTGAGACGTGAACAACGGTGCATTGAAGGACATCCGCGTCGTCGAACTGGGCCAGCTGCTGGCCGGTCCGTTCTGCGGCCAGCTCTTGGGCGACATGGGCGCCGACGTGATCAAGGTCGAGCCGCCGATAACAGGCGATCCGATGCGCGAATGGGGGCAGGGCGCCGAGAAGGTCCAATGGGAAGTGATCGCGCGCAACAAGCGCTCGGTCAGCGCCAACCTGCGCGTTCCCGAAGGACAGGCGCTGGTGAAGCGGCTGATCGCGCACGCCGACGTGCTGGTCGAGAACTTCAAGCCGGGCACGCTGGAAAAGTGGGGGCTGGGGCCTGATGTCCTGCTCGCCGAATTCCCGCATCTGATCATCGCGCGTATGTCGGGCTATGGCCAGACCGGCCCTTATTCCGATCGCGCCGGCTTCGGCGGCATCGGCGAGGCGATGGGCGGCTGGCGCTACATCGTGGGTGAGCCGGATCGCCCGCCGAGCCGCATGGGCGTGTCCATCGGCGACACGCTGACCGCCACCTATGGCTGCATGGGCGTGCTCGCTGCGCTGCACGTGAAGGAAAAGACCGGCAAGGGGCAGGTGATCGACACCGCGCTTTACGAAAGCGTGCTCCAGGTCATGGAAGGCCTTGTGCCCGAATACGACCGCATGGGCCTGATCCGCGAACGCTCGGGCTCGATCCTGAAAGGCATCGCGCCGTCCAACGTCTATTCGTGCAAGGACGGCGAATTCATGATCGGGGCCAACAAGGATTCGCTGTGGAAGCGCCTTGCCGAGGCGATGGGCCGGCCTGAACTCGGCGACGATCCGCGCTATGCCACGCATCTGGCGCGCGGCGAGAACCAGGACGAGCTGGACGCGCTGATCAACGACTGGACGCGCACGCTGACCATGGACGAGGTCGATGCGCTGATGATCGAACATTCGATCCCGGCGGGCCGCGTCTACCGCGCGCCCGACATGATCGAAGATCCGCACTTCCAGGCGCGCGAGGCGATCATCGAGGTCGAGACCGAGCGCTTCGGCGCGCTGAAGATGCAGTCGAGCTTCCCCAAGTTCTCCGCGACGCCCGGCAGCGTGCGGCGTCCGGCACCTTCGGTGGTCGGCCAGCACAATGCCGAGGTCTATGGCGAACTGCTCGGGCTGGGCGAGGCGGACCTTGCCGTGATGGCGGACAAGGGCGTGATCTGATGGCGAAGGACGAGGCCGACCTTGCCGCCAATTATGCCGGGGCGTTCGACGGGCGGTTGCCCTTCGGACGCCGCCCCGCGCTGCTGCTGGTCGATCTCGTCGAAGCCTATCTCCAGCCCGGCTCGCCGCTCTATGCCGGGATCGAGGATGCCGTGGCCAGCGCGGTGCGGGTGACCGCCGCCGCGCGCGCCGCGGGCCTGCCCATCGTGTTCACCAATGTCGAATACCAGCCCGGCGGTGCGGACGGCGGAGTGTTCTACCGCAAGGTGCCCGCGCTCAAGGTGTTCGAGAAGGGCTCGCCGCTCGGCGCCTTCCCGGCAGCGCTGGCACCGCAGGACGGCGACGTGGTCATCACCAAGCGCTATGCCTCGGCCTTCTTCGCCACGCATCTCGCCTCCACCCTGACCGCGCTGGGCGTCGACACGGTGCTGGTCTGCGGCACCTCCACCTCGGGCTGCATCCGCGCCACGGCGCTCGACGCCTGCCAGCACGGCTTCGTGCCCTTCGTGGTGCGCGATGCCTGCGGCGACCGGCACGAAGGCCCGCATGAGGCCAACCTGTTCGATCTTCAGGCCAAATACGCCGAAGTCGTGGGCGAGGCCGAAGCGGTCGCCCTGCTTTCGGCGATCTGAACCGGCGGAACGTCCGAAGAATCCGGTTGCGTTCGACGCTTCTTCCTGATTGCTTTAATCAAGCAATTAAAAATTGGGAAGGAACGCCAGCATGACCCGCCGCATCGTCAAATGGTCGCCGCCCTATCGAGGGGAAAACGTCGAGCGCCCGGTATTCGACCTTGTCGATATCGAGCGCGACGGCCCCATCGGCCGGATCATCCTGAACTCTCCCGAAAAGCGCAATCCGCTGGGCTATGAACGGTTGCTCCAGATCGAGATGGCGGCCAAGGAACTCGAACTCGACGACGATGTGCGGGTGATCATCATCAAGGGTGCCGGCCCGTGCTTTTCCGCGGGATACGACATCACGCCCACCCCGCCGGGCGAGCCCAAGCGCAACACCCCCGAAAACGGCTATCACCACCCGGACCGCGATACCGCGTGGCAGGCCTACGATCACGAGCACCTGCGGATCTACACCTCGCTGTTCGATCTGCAGAAGCCGGTGATCGCGCAGATCCACGGCCATTGCCTTGCCGGCGGATCGGAACTTGCGGCATTCTGCGACCTGCGCATCGTGGCCGACGACGCGAAGATCGGCTGGCCGGTGGGGCGGCACTGGTCTCCGGGCAATCTCCAGGTCAGCCCGTGGCTGATGGGGATGACCCGCGCCAAGTACTACATGTTCACCAGCGAGCCGATCTCCGGCAAACAGGCGGCCGAATGGGCCTGGGCAAGCGAGTCCGTTCCCGCCGACGAACTGGAGGAGCGCACGGAGGCGATCGCGCGCAAGATCGCGCTTACGCCCACCGACCTGATCATGCTGACCAAGCGGTCGATCAATCGCCAGTTCGAGATCATGGGCTTCAAGACCGGCATGGCATCGAGCGCGGACCACCTGGCCATCGCCTTGCTGCGCCCCAGCTTCGCGCGCGGCGACGAGTTCATGGCGCGTGCGCAACAGGGCGGGCTGCGTGCTGCGCTCGACTGGCGCGAGGAGCATTTCGACAACGATTACAGTGGCGGCGGGGAAAGCCGCGAGGCAACTGCGCCCGGCGACACTCCACCGGCCGATGGCGACGGACCGGGGGCGCGCTACGGCGAATGAACAACTGCGGGCGGTCTGCTAATGGCCGCCCGTTATCTGTCAATTGTGCTAGGTAATGTGGTGATAGGCTGAAATACCTACCGAAAATATTTTCCGATGTAGGTGCGCTTCGGCAACACCTGCGCGAAGTGGTAGTGTTCAGTGCGCTGTAATAACGACAGAGGCCACCCCCGAACGAGGTTCACACCCGTTGGGAGGGAATATGAGGAAGGTTTATATTGGGCGGGCCCTTGCGGCTCTCGCCTGCACCACCACGCTTGCCGGTTTTTCGATGCCTGCCTTCGCGCAGGACGCGCAGGCGGAAGTGTCGGGCACTGTTGACGCCAACACCATCGTCGTTTCGGCACGCCGCCGCGACGAAACGCTCCAGACCACCCCTGTTGCCATTACTGCGGTCAATGCCGCGATGCTGGAAAACAAGGCGTCGGTGAACATCGGCGATCTTCAGGGCGATGCGCCCAACCTGCTCATTACGCAGCAGAACTCGGGCGGCCAGGCCGCCAACATCTCGATCCGCGGCCTCAGCTTCGCGAACATCGAAAAGGCCTCCACCCCCACCGTCGGCGTCGTCGTCGATGGCGTGATGATCGGCACCAACACCGGCCAGCTGCAGGACTTCTTCGACGTCGAGCAGATCGAAGTGCTGCGCGGCCCGCAGGGCACGCTGTTCGGCGCGAACACGATCGGCGGCGTGATCAACATCATGCGCTCGAAGCCGACCAAGGAAGCCGGCGCCAAGCTGGAAGCCAGCTATGGCCGCTGGAACACCTGGAGCACGCGCGCGGTCGTCAACTACGGCAACAGCACCACGCTGGGCGTGAAGCTGTGGTACTTCCACAACCAGTCGGACGGCTTCTACTGGAACGCCACGACGCAGTCGCGCGGCGGCGGCACCAACAACGACACCTTCGGCGGCTCGGTCCTGTGGGAGCCGACCGGCAGCATCTTCGATGCGCAGTTCAGCATCCAGAAGGTTCACCAGAAGTTCGACCCGACGGTGGCCAACATCACCAGCTCGGCCGAAGCTTTCAGCGCCGTGATGCCGAAGTTCCAGGTTGACCGGAACACCACGGACGACCTGTACACGGTGTTCACCACCCCGGCGACCAGCCGCTACAGCGCGCCCGATGCCAACCTGACGCTGAACTTCAACGCCGATGCGGTGAAGCTGACCTCGATCACCGGCTGGCGCCATTCGGACGAGTTCCAGGGCCAGGACTTCGACGGTTCCAGCACCAACATCTACTTCTCGGAACGCACCCAGAAGTACACGCAGTGGAGCCAGGAACTGCGCGCCGCGGGCAAGATCTTCGACGGTCTTGACTACGTGGTCGGCGGGTTCTTCTTCGACTCGCGCTTCCGTCTGTCGGCCGATACTTTCGTGTTCGGCAGCAACACCGGCACCAACGTCGTCACCGGCCACACCCGCTCGCTCGCGGCTTTCGGTGACTTCAACTGGACGGTGACCGACGGCGTGCGCGTCTCGTTCGGCGGCCGCTGGGGCCAGGACAAGCGCGAACTGACCAACAGCTACCCCGGCACGCTCGGCGTGATCGGCGAAGGCTCGCGCACGTTCCGCAAGTTCACTCCGAAGGTCGGTATCGACTGGCGTCCGAACAACGACACCATGCTCTATGCCAGCTGGTCGCGCGGCTATCGTTCGGGTGGTTTCAGCCCCCGTGCGATGACCAAGGCAACCGCAGGCACGCCGTACTTCCCCGAAACGGTGGACAGCTACGAAGCGGGCGCGAAGCTCGACCTGCTTGACCGCAAGCTGCAGTTCAACCTTGCCGGCTTCTATTCGAAGTACAAGGACATGCAGCAGGAAACCACCATTCCGGGTGGTCCGCAGGGCAGCCAGACGATCACCAGCAACATCGGTTCGGCCGATATCAAGGGTCTCGAACTCGAAACCACGCTGCGTCCGATCCCCGGCCTGAAGCTGACCGCCAACGCCGCGATCCTCGACTCGCAGTTCCACGGCTTCGTCGCGAACAACCTCTACAAGGGCACGCTGATCCCGTTCGATTACTCGAACAACAACCTGATCTACTCGCCCAAGTTCTCGGGTTCGCTCGGAGCGGAATACACCTACGACACCAGCTTCGGTAACCTGGTCGGTATCGTCGGCCTGCGCCACATCAGCCCCTATGACGAGCAGGTTTCGTCGGGCGGCCTGACCGAGCACCTGACCGGCGGCGTCGTCACCAGCGTGACGGTGAACGGCAACGATCCCCGCGTGCGTACCCGCACGCAGGACCTGGTCGATGCCAGCCTCACCGCGAACTTCAAGCTGAACGGCGCTGACGCCTACGTTCGCGTCTATGGTCGCAACCTGGCGAACATCAAGACCACCACCCACGCGTTCACCGTGGCCGGTCTCTGGTCGTTTGCCACTGCGCTCGAGCCGCGCACCTACGGTGCCACCGTGGGCGTCAAGTTCTGACGCACACCGTGCCTCGCACATGATCGGAAAGGGGCGCACCGCAAGGCTGCGCCCCTTTCTTTTTGCGTCGTTGCCGAGCCCAGGCCGCGGCGAAATGTTCGTGGGTGTGCTTTCGCCGGAGCCTGCCATCGGCGGCTGGCTGGGCGACAACGACAAGAACTACTCGGTCCGGTCGCCATGGGCGGCACGATCAAGGCGCCCGCGATGGGCAGGGGATCAAGTTCAACCCCGAAGGGTTCGCGCCGGGCGATTCTGGCGGGCGAGACGGTGATGATGAGCGCGGCCGGGGTATGTCGCGGCGTCCGATATGCCCCGGCTCGCTGTCGTCACAGGTGCTTGAGCATGTGCCAGGTGCGCTCGGTGAACAGCCAGCGGCCGCCCCTCACGGCGAACTTGTCGTGATAGATGCCTACCGCCTGCCGCGTCTCGCCTTCGGTGTTGACCAGCACTTCGTTGGTGTAGGTCCGCGCCCAGGCCGTATCGCCCTCGATCTCGATCACGCCGGGCGTGCAGACCAGGAAGCAGAACGGGAACAGCGCCTGCGCGCCCTGCCAGATCGCGTGGATCGCGTCCTTGCCGCGCACGTCTTCCAGCCCTTCCATGTCGGGCACGCTCCAGCGGCAATCGTCCGCCCACAGCGCCATGATGGCATCGACGTTGCGCTGGCAGCAGGCATCGGAATAGCGTTCGATCAGGCCGCGGATGGCGAGTTCGTCGCGCACCAGCGTGAGGTCGGCGGGGGGCATCGTGTCGGTCATCGGCTCAGACGTCCCATTCAAGGTAGAGCTCGGGGATCGCGCGGTTGGCGAACGTGGGGGCATAGGCGATGTCCTGCCCCGGCTTCAGCCGCAGCCCCGGAAGCCGCTTTGCCAGCGTGGCCAGCGCGGCGTTGAGTTCGAGCCGCGCGAGCGGCGCACCGACGCAGAAATGCTTGCCGGTGTTGAACGTCATGATCGCGGACTGGTCGGCGCGGAACGGGCAGAACTCGTCCGGATTGGAGAACTTGGCCGGATCGTGGTTGGCCGATCCGAACAGGATGATCACCTTGTCGCCCTTGCGGATCAGCTGCCCGCCCACTTCGCTGTCGGCCGCGCAATAACGATACCAGGCCAGCAGGGGCGCTTCATAGCGCAGCCCTTCCTCGACGAAGGCCGAAACCTTGTCCTGGTTGGCCAGCATCTGTTCCCAGCGCTCGCGCTTGCTCAGCATGTGGTAGATCGTGTTGGTCAGCGCCAGCTTGGTCGTCTCGTTGCCCGCACCGACGAAGCTGTGGGTGAACATGATCACCAGCTCGTCCATCGACAGCGCCGCTTCGCCCGACAGGAAGCCGAGGATCTCGCTCAGCAGGTCGTCCCGGGGATCGGCCTGCCGCGCCGCGATCTTGTCGCGGATATAGTGCTGGAACGCGACGGCGTTCTTCGCCGCGGCGACCTGTTCGTCCTCGCTCAGCTCGGCCAGCAGCATCCGGAACGTGTCGTCCACCCAGCGCGGGAACATGCTCATGTCGTCCTCGGCCTCGGTGAAGCCGATGAGGTTGAGCGTGGTCAGCATCGCCAGCGGATAGGCGAACTCGCTGACGTATTCGCACGATCCGCGCGCGATGAACTTGTCGATCAGGTCGTCCACCGTGTGCTGCACCACCGGCGCCATCTCGCGGATGCGCTTGGGGGTGATCACGCTGGTCATGGCGCGGCGGAAGCGCGCGTGGTCCGGGCCGTCGTCGGTCTGGATGTGGCGGGTCTTGGTCCAGTCCACGCCCGTGGCCAGCACGTCCATCGCGGCCGGGCAATATTGCCCGCCCTGCGCGCCCTGAAGCGCGTTCTCGACCGTGAAGTTGGGGCTCTTGGCGACCGTCGCCAGATCGTCGTAGCGGGTGATTACCCAGCCGCCATGCTTCTCCGAAAAGAAGATCGGGTGCTGTTGGCGGATCTCGGCAAGCGAGCCGTAAAGCTCGTCGTGCGAGGCGCCGGCGGGTTCGAATTCAAGGACTTCGCTGGTCATGTCATGCTCTCCGGTGGCGGTGATACCGCAAACCGAAGGGGTCATGACCTAGCGTATCGTTCTGGCGTTCCGGCACAGGTGCGGCCCGCCTTACCGCTGCAGCAGGATGTCCCGGTCCTGATCGGGCAGGGCGGTCTCGATCTCGACCATCACTTCATCAAGATGCAGGCGCATTTCCGCTGCGGCGCGCGCGCTGTCGCCCGCCAGGATCGCATCGGCGATGGTGGTGTGCGCGTGAACCGTCGCGCTGCTCAGCTCAAAGCCGATCGCGCCGATCCGCACTTGCTCGGTGACGAGAAAACCCACTGCACCCAGGATCAGCGCCAGCACCGGGTTTTCGGCCAGTTCAGCCACCGCATCGTGGAAGGCGAGGCCGGATGCCAGTGCGCGGTCGTCCAGCACGGCATCGCTGGCGAACGGCCCCATCAGCGCGCGGACGCGCTCGCGGTCGTGGTTTTCGGCGGCCAGCTGGGCCAGGATCGGCTCGACCATGCGCCACGCATCGAACAGTTGGCGCAGGCTGGCGCGCGCCATCATCAGGTAGAGCGCCAGCGTGTTCGAAAGGTTGCCCGGTTCGGGCGCGCCCACTTCGGTGCCGCTGCCGGGGCCGGGGCGGATGGTGATCAGCCCTTGCACTTCGAGCAGGCGCAGCGCCTCGCGCAGCGACGATCGGCTGACGTCGTATTGCTCCAGCAGTTCGCTTTCGAGCGGCAGCTTGGCGCCGCGTCCCTTGTTCTCGCGCACGATGTCGGTGACGATCTGGTGCGCGACCTGCTCGGACCGCTTGCGGCCGCGCGGGCGTACGCCGGTGCGCGGCGGAATGGCGTGCGGCGCGTCGGTGTCCTGCTCTTCGCTCATCGCTGTTTCCCCATCCTCCGATTCCCCTATGCGCTCTCGCTGCGCCGGTAAACGATGTTCCCGTCGATCAGCGTCAATGCCACCGGGTCGTCGTGAAACGCCAGTGCGGCCTTCGGGTCGATGGCTTGCGCGGCCCCGGTCATCGCGGCTTGCGCGCTTGTGAGATCGACGGCGGCGCTCATGCCAGCGAGGTTGAGCGGGCTATCCAGTCCTGCTGATCGCGACCTTCGCCGTCGCAGGCGATCCGGCACGGGGCGAGACCGCCGGCGAGCGGCGAGGACGCGTCAGTCGGCCAGTTCATCCCGCAGCAGCCTGCGCAGGAGCTTTCCGGTGTCGTTGTAAGGCAGGCTTTCGCGGAAATGGACCTGCGCGGGCGCCTTGGTCGAGCGCAGACGCGCGCGGACCCAGTCGCTGAGCGCGGGGCCATCGGAGAAGGCAGGATCGCGCGGCACGGCGAAGGCGACCACGCGCTCGCCCCACTGCTCGTCCGGCGCGCCGATCACGGCCACGTCAGCGACTTGCGGGTGGGTGCGCAGCACGTCCTCGATCTCGCCGGGCGAAATGTTCTCGCCCCCGCGCACGATGACATCGTCCAGCCGGCCATCGACGGTCAGATAGCCGTCGGCATCGAACCAGCCGCGATCCTTGGTGGCGAACCAGCCGTCATCGTCGGTGGCGGCGCGCTCGGCGTAGCGGCCCGCGACCTGCTCGCCGCGCACGAAGACTTCGCCCGGCTCGTTCGGGCCGCAGACGCGGTTGCCATCGCGCACTTCCACTTCGACGCCGGGAACGGGCTTGCCCACGGTGGCGAGGCGGGCAAGGCCCGCGGCATCGCCGCTGCGGGCGAGTGCGTGGTCGTCCGGCCCCAGCACCGAGATCGTCGAACTGGTCTCGGTCAGGCCATAGGCGTTGGTGAACCCGGTGTCGGGCATGAGCGCGAGCGCGCGGTGGATTACCGACAGCGGCATCCGTCCGCCGCCATAGGCAAGCGCGCGCAAGGCGGGCAGGGCGGTGCCGACTTCCTCGATCCGGTCCAGCACGCGCGCCAGCATCGTGGGCACGAGCATGGCATGACTGACCGCGAAGCGCGCGGCGGCATCGACCCAGCCTTCGGGCGTGAAGGCTTCGAGCTGGACCACCCGGCGGCCCGAATAGACCGAGGTGAGCAGCGCCAAGACGGCGGCGATATGATAGGGCGGCACGCTGACCAGTGTGGCGTCTTCCTCGTCCGCGCCGAGGAACTCGACGGTCTGGACGACATAGCTCGTCAGGTTTTCGTGGCGCAGCAGGGCGGCCTTGGGTTCGCCCGAGGTTCCGCTGGTGAACAGCAGGACGGCGGTGTCCTCGTCCTCGCTGGCGGGATACCAGTCCTCGGGCGCGGCCAGGCCGGCCAGCGTGGCGGTGCTGCGCACCTCGATGCCGTCGATCCCGGCGATACGGGCGGCCATGTCGTCGTCCGCGACGATGACCGCGGGGGCGAGGCGCGCGGCCAGCTTGCGCAGGCCGTCGTCGGGCAGGCGGTAGTTGAGCGGGGCGAAGGGCCGGTCGGCCAGCGCCGCGCCGAACAGCACCGCCGGCAGCGCGGGCGAATTGACGCCGAGGAAGCCGACATTGCGTGCCGTGCTGCCTTCGAGCGAGGCGGCGAAACCGCGCGCGCGGGCGTGAAGATCGCCGAAGGACAGGCTGCCGCCCGGCCCGTCTATGGCGATGCGGTCGGGCAGCGTTTCCGCGACGAGATCGAGCAGCAACGAGACGCGCATCAGATCAGTCCGACGACGGGAGCTTCTTGGCCTCGACCAGTTCCAGCGCGGTCCCGGCAAAGCCGAGCGCGCCGGTGCCGGCCTTGGTGCAGAGCATTTCCATGGCCAGCTCGTCGCTGCGATAGCGCTTGCCGACAAGGCAGCCGGTGTCGAGCCCGGCGAGCGCGGTTGCCGCCGCTACTTCGCCGTCCATCGGCACCATGTCCACGCCGCCGCACTGCGGCACGCCGTCGATCTTGGGCGGGCGCACCAGCACCGCTTCTGCACTGCAGACCTGGCTTTTCCAGCGGCTTCCGGGCTTGAGCATTGTTCGGATGTCCTTCGTAAATCAGGCGCCAGCGCGCTGGGCTTCAGCCCATGCCGCTTCGGCGAGGGGGGCGACGCGTGCGGCCTGCGTGGCGGCATTGGCGTCGGCGGCGTTGCCGGCTTCGAACCGGGCGACGATGCCCTGGATGATCGCGGCCACGCGGAACAGGTTGAACGCCTTGTAATAGCCAAGGTTTTCGACCGGCGGGCGGCCCACGCGTTCGCAGTAGCGCGCGGCATAGGTGTCGAAATCGGGCAAGCCGAGCGCGGCCAGATCCTTGTCCACCAGCGATCCGCGCGGGTCGATCCCGGCGGGGCGATACCATTCCATGCCGTGGTAGGTGAGATCGGCGATGGGATCGCCGGTCGTCGCCAGTTCCCAATCGAGGATCGCGACGACGCGCGGCTCGGTGGGATGGAAGATCAGGTTGTGGAAGCTGAAATCGCCGTGGGCGACGCGCGCGGGGACTTCATCGGGGACGTTGGCTTCGAGCCACGCGATGACCTTGTCCATCGCCGGGATGTCCTGCGTCTTCGATGCGGCATATTGCTTCGACCAGCGCGCGACCTGCCGGGCCAGGTAGTTGCCGGGGCGGCCGAAGTCGCCAAGGCCGACCGCTTCGGGATCGACGCTGTGCAGCGCGGCGAGGGCCGCGTTGGCGGCGTCGTAGATCGCACCGCGCTCTTCCGCTGAAAGGTCGGGCATGGCGTTGTCGAAGAAGATGCGGCCCGGCACGTGCTCCATCAGGTAGAACGCGCTGCCGATGCGGCTTTCGTCGGCGCAATAGCCCACGGGTTTCGGCACCGGCACGCCGGCACGCGAAAGCGCGTCGATCACGCGGTATTCCCGGTCGATGGCATGGGCCGAGGGCAGCAGCACGCCCGGCGGGCGGCGGCGCAGCACGAAATTGCCGGCGTCACTTTCGACCATGTAGGTCGGGTTCGACTGGCCGCCCTGGAACTGGCGCACGGTGATGGCTGCCGGCGTGGCGCCGGTGCATTCGCCGATGAAGCGGGCGATCTCGCCGGCATCGACCTCGAACCCCTCGCGCACGTCGCCCGTGGCGCCGAGATACTTTTGAGGCGTGTCGCTCACAGGATCACCCCGCCATCGAGGCGCACGATCGTGCCCGTGGTGTAGCTCGACTGCGGCGAGGCGAGATAGAGCGCGGTGGTCACGATCTCTTCCGGGCGGCCCATGCGGTGCATCGCGGAAGGGGCGTTGGCGTCGTAATCCTCGCGCCAGGACTTGGCGATGTCGGTCCAGAAGGGGCCGGCCATGATAGCGTTGACGCGCACTTCTGGGCCGAATTCCATCGCCTGACCACGGGTGAGGATGTTCATCGCTCCCTTGGCTGCGGCATAGACCGGATAGGCCGGATCGGGGCGCAGGCTGCCGATGCTGGTGACGTTGATGATCGAACCGCCGACCTTGGCCAGATGCGGCCGGGCCAGCGCCGAAAGGCGGAACGGCCCCTTGGCGTTGACCGCGAAGGTCTTGTCGAACAGCGCCTCGCTGGTGGCGAGCGAACTTTCCGCGACGGGGGCGATGCCCGCATTGTTCACCAGCACGTCGATCCGCCCGAAGGCGGCGAGCGTGCCGTCGATCAGCGCTTCCAGCCCGTCCCATTCGCCCACGTGGCAGGGGATGGCGAGCGCGCGGCGGCCCAGCGCCTCGATCTCGGCCACCACTTCGGCGCAGGCTTCGGCGCGGCGGCTGGAGACGACCACGTCGGCCCCGCGCTGCGCGAAGCCCAGTGCGATGGCGCGGCCGAGGCCCCGGCTGCCGCCGGTGACGATGACGGCCTTGCCGGTGAAATCGAAGGCGGGGTCGAGAGCGACCTGTTCCATCACGCGACCTCCGCGTACTTGGCGAGTTCCATGCGCGCCAGCTGGCGGCAGTGGACCTCGTCCGGGCCATCGGCGATGCGCAGCATGCGCGTGTTGGCCCAAAGCTCGCCCAGCCCGAAATCGTCGCAGACGCCCGCGCCGCCGTGGGCCTGGATGGCATCGTCGATGATCTTCAGGGCGATGCGCGGCGCGCCGACCTTGATCATTGCGATCTCGGCCCGGGCCGACTTGTTGCCGGCGACGTCCATCATGTAGGCAGCCTTGAGGCAGAGCAGGCGCGCCATCTCGATGTCGATGCGGGCTTCGGCGATGCGCTGTTCCCACACAGACTGCTTCGAAATGAGCGAGCCGAACGCGGTGCGCGTCTGGAGGCGGCGGCACATCTTTTCGAGCGCGGTTTCCGCGACGCCGATCACGCGCATGGCGTGGTGGATGCGGCCCGGCCCGAGGCGGCCCTGCGCGATCTCGAAGCCGCGACCTTCGCCCAGCAGCATGTTCGAGGCGGGGACGCGCACGTTTTCGAGCACGACTTCGCCGTGGCCGCCATGGCTGCCGTGGTCATAGCCGAACACCGGCAGCAGGCGCTTGATCGTGACGCCCGGGGTGTCCGCGGGGACGAGGATCATCGACTGCTGGTTGTAGGAGCGCTCGTCCGGGTTGGACTTGCCCATCAGGATGTAGATTTCGCAGCGCGGATGGCCGACGCTGGAGGACCACCACTTGGTGCCGTTGATGACGTATTCGTCGCCGTCGCGGACGATGCTGGTCTCGATGTTGCGCGCGTCGGACGAGGCGACGGCCGGCTCGGTCATCAGGAAGGCCGAGCGCATCGTGCCTTCCATCAGCGGCTTCAGCCAGCGGTCCTTCTGCTCGCGCGTGCCATAGCGCATCAGCACTTCCATGTTGCCGGTATCGGGCGCGGAGCAGTTGAACACTTCGCCGGCAAATGGGACGCGCCCCATGATCTCGGCCAGCGGGGCGTATTCGAGGTTGGTGAGGCTCTGGCCCTCCCACTCGAAAGTGTCGTCCACATGCTGATGGCCGCTGTGCGGCGGCATGAACAGGTTCCACAGGCCGGCTGCACGTGCCTTGGCCTTCAGCTCGTCGACGATGGGAACGGCCTTGAAACGGTCGCCCGCGTGATCCTGCGCGATGAAGGTCGGAATGGCCGGAATGACCTCGGCATCCATGAACGCCTGGACGCGGTCGATCCAGCGGCGCTGTGATTCACTGTATTCGAAGATCATTCCCTCTTCCCTCTTCCGGGCTTCTTCCAGCTTTGGACGAAAGTAGATTTATGATCATGAATTGGTCAACCTAACCACCTGTTCGGTTTACAGCGGGCCGGCCAAGCCACCATTTTCAGCGGGAAATTCGCCAAAAGGGCGAGGACTCGGAGAGGGTATGGCAAGGGCTGACGACTATGCGCCGTTCCGTGATCGCTGTGCGATCGCAGGGATCGGCCGCACCGAGTTCTCACGCGATTCCGGGCGGAGCGAACTGGCGCTGGCGACCGAGGCGGCGCGCGCGGCGATGGCCGATGCAGGGCTGACGGCCGACGATATCGACGGCGTGGTGCGCTGCCAGATGGACCACAATTCGGCCTCGGCGATGACGGGGGCGCTGGCGCTGCGCAACGTGGGCTTCTCCGCCGACGTGGCGGTGGGCGGCGATGCGCCCTGCGCGATGGTGGGCGTGGCGGTGGCGGCGGTGCTTTCGGGGCAGGCGCGGCACGTGCTGGTCTATCGTTCGCTCAACGGGCGCAGCGAAGGCCGGCTCGGCGCGGCGATCGCGCCCCGGCCCGAAGCGGGCGGGCACGGCAACTACGACGAGTTCTTCACCCCCTATGGCCTGCTGACCGCGCCGCAGAGCTTTGCGCTCCTCGCCCGGCGGCACATGATCGAATACGGCACCACCGAGGAACACTTCGGCGCGGTGGCCATCGCCTGCCGCGAGCACGCCAACCGCACGCCGCACGCGCAGATGCACGGCAAGCCGCTCGACATGACGCAGTATCTTGCCTCGCGCATGATCTCCGATCCGCTGCGGCTGTTCGACTGCTGCCTGGAAACCGATGGCGCGGCGGCAGTGATCGTCACCACGGCCGAGCGCGCAAAGGACCTGGCCCAGCCGCCCGCGCTGATCCGTGCCACCGCGCACGCGCCGGCCACCGGGATGAGCGGGGGCATGATGTTCCCCTCGATTACCTGGGAAGAACCGCTGAAGCTCGCTCCCAGGAACGTCGCGCGGCAGCTGTGGGCGCGCGCGGGGTTGGGGCCGCAGGACATGGACGTGGCGCAGATCTACGACTGCTTCACGATCTCGTTGATGCTCCAGCTCGAACAATACGGGCTGTGCGGCGAGGGCGAAAGCGGGCCGTTCGTCGCGTCGGGTGCGATCAGTGCTGATGGCGGATCGATCCCGGTCAACACCGACGGCGGCAACATGTCCGGTGGTTACATTCACGGGCTCAACCACATTGTCGAAGGGGTGCGCCAGATGCGCGGAACGGCGGACGTGCAGGTGAAGGACGCGGAAACCTGCCTTGTCACCAGCGGCCCGATGGGCATTTCGAGCGCGATGGTGCTGCGGAGGGCCGCATGACGCTGCCGCGCATCAGGCCCGCGACCTGGGACCGCGATACCGGCCCGTTCTTCGCCGCCGCCGCCGAACGGCGGCTGGTCTACAAGCACTGCAACGCCTGCGGGCGCGGCAACCACGTGCCCACTCCCTCGTGCCGGTTCTGCGGCAGCACCGACACCGCGTGGCGCGAGGCGGAAGGCAAGGGTACGCTCTACACTTGGACCACGGTGACCCACCCGGTCCACCCGGCTTACCCCGCACCCTACACCGTGGTGATCGTGACGCTGGAGGCCGCGCCCGACGTGCGGCTGACCGGCAGCGTGCCGGGGGCGCCGGACCTGGCCCCTGGCCAGCCCATGGAGGTCTGGTTCGAGGATCTGGGGGAGGGCTGCGTGCTGCCCAACTGGCGCCCCGCCTGAACAACACACCGCCTGAACAACACACCGTCCGAACAACACAACCCGGACTCGAACGAGGTCCGGGCAACAACACCCGCGAGGGAGGAAAAACCATGACCAAGTCTTTTGCTGTCGGCCGCAAGGCCATCGTCCTTGCCGTGCTGTCGTCCACGGCCATCGCCCCGGCCGCGTGGGCGCAGGATGCGGCATCCGCTCCGGCGCAGGCTGATGCCCCGGCCGAGGCCGCGGAGGCCGCAAGCGGCGACATCATCGTGACCGCGCAGCGCCGTTCGGAAAAAATGCGCGAAGTGCCGATCACCATGGTCGCGCAGACCGGCGCGGACCTTGCCAAGGCGGGCGTGACCAACCTGCGTGACATTGGCTCGGTTGCGCCGGGCGTGGCCTTCACGTCGCAGGGGCCGTTCGCGGAACCCAACATTCGCGGCGTTTCGACCACGTTGTCTCAGGCGGGCGCGGAATCGCCCATCGCGATCTACGTCGACGGGGTGTACCAGCCCAACCAGATCGGCAATCTGTTCGACCTGCCCGACGTGCGCCAGGTGGAAGTGCTGAAGGGGCCGCAGGGCACGCTGTTCGGCCGCAATGCCACCGGCGGCGCGATCCTGATCCACACCCGCGATCCCGAGTTCAACACCGCCGGCAATTTCGAAGTCAGCGCCGGGGTGTTCACCGGCTCGGGCGTGAAATCGTCGCCGCACATCGCCTCGCGCGGCTTCATCACCACGCCGCTGGTGGACGATGTGCTGTCGGTCAGCCTGTCCGGTTCCTACGAGTATACCCCCGGCTACCTGACCGACGTGCTGACCGACCAGCGCACCGGCACGATCCGCTCGCACAGTGTGCGCGGCAAGATCCTGTTCAAGCCGGCGCCGGGCGTGAAGTTCCTGCTTTCGGGCTACGAAGGCCAGCGTCTGGATGAAGCCTCGTCGGTTTCGGCGACGACCGGGGTCTCGGTCGCCACGCAATATCCCGATGCGGTGCTGGCGACCCGTCCGTGGCAGGTGGCAAGCGAGCTGCGCGGCAGCGTGCAGCCGGTCAAGACCCAGAGCCGGGGCGTCTCGCTGAAGGCAGACATCGACATCGGCAACGCGGGCACGCTCTCGTCGCTGACGTCCTATGCCTACACCAACGGCACCGTGCTTTCGGAAGTCGACGGCGCCTATTCCCCGTCGTGCGTCGCGGTGTTTGCCTGCATCACGCCCTATGTGGTCGAGTTTGGGCCGAGCAAGACCTTCCAGCAGGAAGTGACGTTCACCTCCAATGACTTCGGCGCATTCCACGTGACCGCAGGGATGCTCTATTTCCACGACAAGTCGGGGCTTTCGAGCTGGGTCAATCCGCCGCTGACCAATGGCGGGCTTTCGGGCGATGCGCCCTATGGTGCGCCCTACTACACCTCGACGTATGTGAAGACGAAGGCGTGGGCGGGCTTCGGCGAGCTGACCTGGAACGTGACTGATGCGCTGCATGTGATCGGCGGCGTGCGGTACAGCTGGGAGCAGCGCGAAGGCCACGGCTCGGTGCTGACGTTCCCCGAGGTCGAGTTCGGCAACCGGCCCACGTGGTCGAGCTGGACCCCGCGCATCTCGGTCCGTTACGACGTGACGCCCGAGGCCAATCTCTATGCGACCTACAGCAAGGGCTTCAAGAGCGGCGTGCTCAACGCACTGAACCTGTCGAACGACACGGCCAATCCCGAAACGCTGGAATCGTATGAAGTGGGCGTGAAGTACGGCTCGTCTGCCGCCAGCTTCAACCTTTCGGCGTTCTATTACAATTACAAGGACATCCAGATCCAGTTCTTCCTGGGTCTGGCCAACACCATCGGCAACGCGGCGCGGGCCAAGATCTATGGCCTGGACTTTGACGGCAACGTGCGACTGGGCAGCAACTTCAGCGTGCGGGCGGCGGCATCGTGGGTGCCCCATGCCGAATACAGCGACTACACGAACGGCGTGGGCTTCGTCGGCCCGATGGGACCGTATGGTCTCCAGACGGTCACCATCGACGCCAGCGGATCGCGCCTGCTCAAGACGCCGAAGTTCACCGGAACGCTGGCTTTGAACTATGACGCGGACCTGGGCAACGGCGACACGCTCGATGCCAATGCCTCGCTCTACTACTCGTCGGGCTTCCGCTGGAACCTGACCGACCGCGTGCGCACCGACCGCTATGCCACTTTGGGCGCGCAGATCGGTTATTCTCCGGCGGGCAGCGGCGCACGCTTCGCGATCTATGGCCGCAACCTGACCAACCGGGCCTACGTGGTCGCGACCACGCTTTCGGCCGAAGGCGACACGATGGGCTACTCGGCGCCGCGCGAAATCGGCGTGAGCATCGGCTACAAGTTCTGAAGCCGCGGAGGCGCACGGAGACGCTCGGGAGATGATGATGCAGGCAAAGTTCGATCTGAGCGGGCAAGTGGCGATCGTCACCGGCGCGGCGCAAGGCATGGGGGAAAGCTTCGCGGTCCAGCTTGCCGCCGCCGGCGCGCGGGTGGTGGTGGCCGACATCAACGATGCGCTTGGCACAGCCGTCGCCGAGCGCATCGGCGAAGGCGCCATGTTCGTCCATCACGACGTGACCAGTCGTGCGGAATGGGACGCGGTGATCGCCGCGGCCGAGGAACGCTGGGGTCCGGTCTCGATCCTGGTGAACAATGCCGGCATCGCCGTGTGGGGCAGCATGGAAACCGTGGACGAGGCCGAGGCGCGGAAGATGCTCGACGTGGACCTGATGGGCGTGCTCATCGGAATGCAGGCGGTGATACCCACCATGCGCCGGGCGGGGCATGGCAGCATCGTCAATATCGCCAGCGTCGCCAGCATGAAGGGCACCGAGGGGCTCACCGTCTATTCGGCGGCCAAGTGGGCCGTGCGCGGCATGACGAAGTGCGCCGCGCTGGAACTGGGCGCCGACAACATCCGCGTCAACGCGGTGCACCCGGGCATGATCGCCACCGCAATGACCGTGGATATGCCCGATCCGCAGGGCCAGCCGATCAAGCGCAAGGGCGGGCCTGACGAAGTGGGCAACACGGTGCTGTTCCTCGCCTCTGACGCTTCCTCCTACACCACCGGCTGCGACTTCGTCGTGGACGGCGGCATGACCATCGGCGTGTGAGAAAGACCATGACGAACAACGCAGGCATGGACGGCAATGTCGCCATCGTCACCGGCGGCGCGATGGGCATGGGCGAGGCCACCGCGCGCCTGTTCGCGGAGCGGGGCGCGAAAGTGATCCTGGCCGACATCAGCGACGAGGCCGGCAAACGCGTGGTCGAGGAAATCAGGGCGGCCGGCGGCGAGGCGACCTACGTGCACTGCGATGTGAGCAACGAGGACGAGGTGGCCGCAATGGTCACGGCCGCGGTGGAAACCTACGGCCGGCTCGACTGCGCCGTGAACAACGCCGCGACCATGCCCGACATGGCGCCGATCCACGAAGCGGACGCCAGCGTGTTCGACCGGATCATCACGATCAACCTCAAGTCCGTGCTGCTGTGCATGAAGCACGAACTGGGGCAGATGCTGAAGCAGGAGGATCGGGGCGGCTTCCGGATGCGCGGGTCGATCGTCAACATCGCCTCGATCAGCGGCATTCGCCCGCAGCCGGGCAATCCGGCCTACATGGCGGCGAAGTCCGGCGTGATCGGCCTCTCCCGCTCCGCCTCGTTCGACTACGCGCCTCGCGGCATTCGCGTGAACACGGTTGCGCCGGGCGCGATCAAGACGCCGATGGTGTGGAAGTCGTTCGAGGAGTTCGGCGGCAGCGAAGAGGAATACGCGCCGTACATCAGCCTGTTCAACCGGATGGGCGAGCCTTCCGAAGTGGCCGAGGCCAGCCTGTGGCTGTGCTCGGACGCGGCAAGCTATGTGACCGGGCAGGTGCTGGCGGTCGATGCAGGATACACCACGCGATGAACACGATGTCGAGCAAGGCCGCCGAACGCGCTGCCGCCTATGAAGCCGCCGCCGCCGATCCCGCGCGGCGGCCGCGCCCGTCGCACGGGCCGCTGACGGGCATCCGCGTGGCGGACTTCTGCTGGATGGGCGTGGGCGCCTGCGCCACGCGCATCCTGGCCGACCTTGGCGCGGAAGTGATCCGCATCGAGGACCGAAACCGGCTGGACATGCCGCGCCGCCTGCCGATCAACAAGACCGCCGGCGCGCGCGCCTATGGCGACGAGGATCCCGATCCCGATCCCAATGCGGGCGGGCTGTTCAACAACTACAACCGCAACAAGCTGGGCATCACGATCAACATGCGCGATCCGCGCGGGCAGGAACTGTGCCGCCGGCTGATCTCGGTTTCCAGCGTGGTGACGGAAAACTTCGCGCCCGGCGTGATGGAACGCTGGAACCTGACTTACGACCGGGTGCGCGAATTGACGCCCGAGCCGATCATGGCGCGGATGAGCGGCTATGGCCATTCCGGTCCGCACGCCGATTTCAAGAGCTATGGCCCGGTCGTTCAGGCGGTGAGCGGGCTCAGCTACATCAGCGGGCTGCCGGGGCGCGAGCCTTCGGGTTGGGGCCTCAGCTACATGGATAACATGGCCGCGTTCTATAACGGCGCGGCCCTGCTGATGGCGATCTACCATCGCAACAACACGGGCAAGGGCACCGAGATCGACGTGTCCGCAGTGGAGGCCGGCATCGGCCTGCTGGGGCCGATCATGCTGGATGTGACGGCCAACGGCCGCAAGACGCGCGGCACCGCCTATCCTCTGGGCAACCGGATCGAACATCCCCATGCCGCGCCGCACGGCGTCTATCCGGCGCGGGGCGAGGATCGCTGGGTGGCGATCGCGGTGTTCGATGATGCACAGTGGCAAGGGCTGGTGGCGGAACTTGGCCATCTGGACTGGGCCGCCGACCCGCGCTTCGCCGCGCAGGACGCGCGCCACGCCAACCAGGATGCGCTCGACGCACTGGTGGGTGCGGCCACCGCGCAGCGCGACCGGCACGACTTGATGCACAGGCTCCAGGCGCGCGGGGTGCCGGCCTCCGCCGTCCAGACTAGCGAGGACGTGGTCGACCACGATCCCCAGATCGCGCAGGCGGGCCTGTTCGTGGAACTGGACCACCCGGTGATCGGGCCGGCGAAGTTCGAGGGGATGCCGATGCAGTTTTCGCGCACGAAGGTCGATTACTGGCGCTCCGCCCCGCTGCTGGGCGAGGACAACCGCTATGTGATGACCGAAGTGCTTGGCCTTTCCGACGACGAATACGAACACTACGTGGCCGAGGGAGTGCTCTGATGTCTGGCGTGGCAGAGACGGGGCAGAAGCCGCCCTACACCGGGTTGAAGGCGATCGAGCTGGCCGAGGACGTCGGCGGCGAGTTCCTTGGCCGGATGCTGGCCGAGATGGGCGCCGAGGTGACCAAGGTGGAGCCGCCGCAAGGTTCGCCCACCCGCGCGATCGGGCCGTTCGTGCAGGGGCAGGAAGGCCCCGATGCCAGCCTGAACTTCTGGTACTACAACACCGACAAGCGTTCGCTGGTGGTGGCGCCGGAAGCGACGGCGGCGCGTTTGGCGGACCTGCTGGCCGATGCCGACGTGCTGATCGTCTCGCTCCAGCCGGCGCGTCAGGCGGCACTGGGGCTGGACCTGAACGCGATCGCTGCGGCGAACCCCAAGCTGATCGTGGTGTCGATGACGCCCTATGGCCTGACCGGGCCGTGGAAAGACTACGCGCCGTCGAACCTTACCGCGATTGCCGGCGGCGGGCCGCTGATGATGTGCGGGTATGACGATCACGCGATCCCGCCGGTCAATCCGGGCGGGGACCAAGCCTATCACACCAGTGCCGCCTTCGGGCACATCGCGGTGCTGGCCGCGCTGCTCGACCGGCAGCAGACCGGGCTGGGGCAGGTGATCGACCTTTCGATGCACAGCGCCAATGCGCTCAACACCGAACTGGGCAATCCCTACTGGTTCTACAACGGGGTGAACGTGCAGCGGCAGACCTGCCGCCACGCGCAGCCGGTGATGACCCAGCCGGCGATGTTCCAGTGCGCCGATGGCAGCTATGTCTACTACACGCTGATCCTGGCCGACCAGCACAGCTGGAAGATCCTTGTCGGCTGGATGGACGAGATGGGCATGGCCGCGATGCTGACGGAGCCGGAGTTCTCCGACGTGGTGCACCGCCAGCAGCACATGGGCGAGATCCAGGAACTGGTCGAATGCTTCTTCCTGATCCAGGATGGCCACGAGGCCTATCTCGAAGGCCAGAAGCGCGGCCTGCCTATCGGCATCGTCAACGCGCCCGAGGAACTTCTGGAGGACGAGCATTTGCGCGAACGTGCGTTCTTCGTGCCCGTGGATACCGGGACGGTGGCGGGCACGGTGCTGTTCCCCGGTGACAGCTATCGCTTTTCTGCATTCTCTGCGGTGCCCAAGCAGCGCGCGCCGCGATTGGGAGAACATGGCGGCACTTAATTCCTGACTATGATCTCTTGCGCCCACTCCGAATCCTGCTATTTCCTGATCAGGAAATAGGCGCGAGTTGAATCGCGCATTCGGAGTGGATGCGGTGCAGGAAATCGGACTGGTGCGGTTCGCGGATCCGGCAGGGGTGCGTGAAGCGGCAACTAACCTCGTAAATCTGGTGCAGGCCCGGTTGGGCGATTGGCGGATCGCGCCTTGCGCGAACCTTGCTGCGAAGCAGCCGATGGTCGACCGCGACGGATCGACGCTGGCGACATCGGTGTTCGGGTGGACCGAAAGCGAGGAGGACCGCTGGTGGCGATCCTCGCGCCTTGCGATCGATTCTCCGATGGCGCAGGCCTGCCGTTATGAAAGCGAGCCGTTCTGGTGCAACGCGCTGGGCTTCCGCACGGCGCTGCACAACCCGATGCTCGATACCGTCGATGTCAGCGACTTCGATCGCCGCGCTTTGACCACCGCGGCGATCGTGGTGCCGGTGCATATGCCGCTGGGCGTGATCGGTGCAGCCAGCCTGGTGCCCCGCGACCGGCGGATGATCGACCTGTCTGCGCCGTTTGCCGAGCATGGCGACTGGCTGGCGGGCATGATCCGCACGTTCATTTCCAGCTACGCGCGGGTGATGGGCAACGTGATGCGTTCGCACAGCGAGGCAATGGCCCTGTCCAAGCGCGAGGTCGAATGCCTGCGCTGGGCGGCGGTGGGAAAAACCAATGCCGAGATCGGCATAATCATGTCGCGCAGCCTCGCCACCATCCGGTTCCACATCCATAACGCGACCACCAAGCTCAACGCCGTCAACCGCAGCCAGGCCGTCTACAAGGCGACGCAGCTTGGCTACATCAGCCTGAACAGCTGACATGGCGGGCATCGATCAGAGCGGCCCGAGGGCCATCGCCATCGTCGGGGCTAGCGGAGGCCTTGGCGGGGCAGTCGCGCGGCGCATCGCGCAGGACCGGCCCGTGCTGCTGGGCTATCGCAGCAACCGGGCGGCGGTCGATGCGCTGGCGGAGCAGATCCGGGGCGAGGGCGGACGGGCGGACGTGGGCGCGCTGGACTTGCGTGATCCGGTCTCGGTCGCCGGCTTCCTGGCCGGTGCCGCAGCACTCGGCGGTCTGGGCGGCATCGTTTCAGCCAGCGGCGCGCCGTTTCCGATGGGACCGCTGGCCGATGCCGACGTTGGGCAACTGCGCGAGATCCTTGAAATCGAAGTGGTGGGCGCGTTCAACCTGCTGCACGCTGCGGTGCCGTTGCTGCGCGAAGCGGGCGGCGGCGCCATCGTGCTGTTCCTGACCACCGCGGTCGAGCGGACGATGGAGCACGACGCGCTGAACAGCGTGCCCAAGGCGGCCATTGCGATGATGATGCGCCACATCGCGCGCGAGGAAGGCGCCCACAACATCCGCTGCAACGGAATTGCGCCGGGCGTGATCGATGCGGGCCGAACCGACATCGTCGCCACGCTGCCGCCGATCGTGCAGCAGGTGGTGACGCAGTGCGTGGCCGACACGCCCCTGCCGCGACTGGGCCGGCCCGACGAAGTGGCCGCGCTGGCCGCACATCTGGTGTCCGATGCGGGCGGCTACATCAACGGACAGATCATCCGCGTGGACGGCGGCTACGCCGCCTGACGCCTGTGTCGAGGTTTGCGCGGCCGGGCCATCAGATAGGATAGTTGTGGCTCCCGCCCCTAGTGGCCGAACGTTCAGCGCAAGACACCGGGAGAGAATGCGATGGATGGTCGTCAACGGCTGATCGACGATGCTCAGGAAATGTTGCGGCGGCTGGAAGCCAAGACCATCACGCCCGCGCCGGGGCAGATGCGCCTGCCGTCATCCGCCTATGTCGATCCCGACCTGTTCGAGCTTGAAAAGCGAAACCTGTTCCGGCGGGTGCCGCTGATGCTGGCGGCGTCGTGCGAGTTGCGGGCGGCGGGCGACTACAAGACGATGGAAATCGCGGGCATTCCGCTGCTGCTGGTGCGGGGCAAGGATGGGCAGGTCCGCACCTTCCTCAATGCCTGTACCCATCGTGGTTCCAAGCTGGCGCGGGATTGCGGCCGGTCCACGCGATTTACCTGCCCCTATCATGCCTGGAGCTTCGGCCTGGACGGCGGCCTGATCGGCGTGGCCGCGCGGGAGGTGTTCGGCGATGTCGACGCCGAGGCCAGCCATCTGGTGACCTTTCCCACGACCGAGCGAGCCGGCCTTGTCTGGGCCATTCTCGACCCTGCGGCGCCCCCCGCCTTCGATGTGTTCCTGGCGGGCTTCGATACGCTGCTGCAGGGTTTCAGCTTTGAAAAATGGCATTATTTTGAAAGCCGGCATCTGAAGGGCGCGAACTGGAAGCTGGCGTTCGACGCGCATCTCGATTTCTACCACCTGCCCGTGCTGCACCGGGAGACGTTCGGCGCGAAGATCAGCAACCTGGCGGAATACTTCTACTACGGCCCGCACCAGCGGCTGGGGCTGGTGACGCAGGCCGATCACGTGCTGGAGCAGGACGACCTGCCCAGCCTTGCCGGGCGGCCGCAGGAAGAATGGCCGCTCGATACCCTGTTGTTCGGGGAATGGATCATCTTTCCCAATGTCTCGATCAACTGCTTCTACAAGGGCGGTCGCGGGGTCATCATCTCGCAGATCCTGCCGGGCGCGGCGGTCGGGGAATCGGTGACGGTCCAGATCTTCCTGCACGAGCAGCCCCCCGAAGGGCAGCAGATCGCCGATGCGCGCGAAATGTCGGATTTCCTGGGCCACGTCGTGGGCGAGGAAGACCTGCCGATGTCGCTTGCCCAGCAGCAGGTGTTCGCCTCGGGCTTGCTGCCCGAAGTGCAGTTCGGGCGCAACGAAGGCGGCATCCAGCATTTTCACCACTGGCTCGAACGCTTTGTCGATGCGCCGGCGGGGGCACCGCTGGAAGGGATCATGGCTGGCGGCCGAGCGGGAAAAGTGGTGGGCCCGGCAGGATTCGAACCCGCGACCTAGCCGTTATGAGCGGCCAGCTCTAACCGCTGAGCTACAGGCCCACGCGGCTGGCGTTAATCGGGGCCGCCGGGCTTGGCAAGCGGGCGCGGGTCAGACTTCGGTGGCGGCCATGATTTCGCGGACGGTGGTGGGTTTCACGCCGCGCTGGGCGAGATAACCGAAGATCGTCCGCCACCAGTCATAGAGCTGGTCGAGTTCGTCGTCGTCGCGCACGTAAGGGGTGTGGCCGGGGCGCAGGGACGGGCTGTGGAAGGAGAACACGAGCACCGGGAGGCCATCATTGATCGCCACGTCGATGCCGCGCATCGCCTCCTGCGCGCTGACGCCTTCGGGCGTGAGCGGGATGCGTTCCATCAGGCCCGCGCGCGCGAGCAGGCCGCGCAGCCGGGGCACCCGCCACATCGCGGGATGGAGCACCGCGCCGTGCCGGCGCAGCAGGCCCCAGAACACGGTGGTAAGCGGCAGTTCCATCAGTCCGCGCCGCCGGTCGATCCACCACGGGCGGACCGGGTGGTCGCGGAAGTTCGGGCCGCCATGGCTGCTGTAGTCGAAGCGCGAGCGAACCGAGGTGTCGATCGCGATGGAATTGTCGGTCAGGATTCGCGCGGTCGAGTCGCCCACCCCGTAGCGGCCCGCGCGATAGACCAGCGGGGGCGTGCCGAATGCCTGTTCGACAAGGTCGCGCAGCTTGCGGAACTTGGCGCGCTCCAGTTCGGCCGGCAGGTTGCCGGCGAAGCTGTTGTGGACGTTGACGTCCTCCTCGTGCGGGGGGCTGACCCAGGGGTGCAGCTGCACGCCCACTTCGGCGCGGCCTTCGCGCACCGCGCTGCCCAGCGCATCGCCGATGCGCGGATCGCTCGCCACCGGATAGTCGACCAGCCAGACCGGCGAAATGCCGAAGCCTTCGCAGAACTGCTGGAACTTGGCGAGCCGGGGCACATGGGCCAGGCCGTGCCCGGTGCGCTCGAACGGCTTGCTCCAGTCGAACTCTTCCTCGGTATCGACGGTGACGAGGAAGCGTTGGCCGAACGTTTCGGCGAAGCGGACGAAATCCGCCTCCCCCGGCAGGTCGAGGATGTTCGGTCGTATCACTCCGCGATGAGCCTTGCGGCTTTCACCGACCGCCGCCGGCCGCAGCGGCGCGAAGCTGGTCAGGCGTCAGCCGGTGGCCGGGCGCCAGCGGGAAATCGACCAGGATGCGTGCTCCGTTGCGGGTGAGGTGTCCGCCAGCGGTGCGCACTTCGGCAGCGGCAAGGCGCAGCGCGAAGCCGTTGCCGAGCATCGCCTGCCCCGGCATTCCGCCGGCGCGGCTGCTGTCGGGCGCGAACAGCGTGCTGTCATCGCGCATTGCCAGCGCGGCGGGCAGCGGCAGCACGAGGTGGGCATAGCCCGCGCCGCTCGCCAGCGAGAGGGCCAGCCGCTCGCCCGGCGCGGCGGTGCCGGCGATGACCGAGAGCATCCGCCACAGCGTGCGTTCCAGTTCGAGCGGGGCAACCGCGACCGGCGTGCCGGTTTCGGGCAGAGTCAGCTTGAGCCGGACTTCGCGCGGGCCGATCACCGGCTCCATCTGCGTCACCAGCCGGGCCAGGATCTCGCCCAGGTCGGTCTCGCCCTCCTCGTGATCGATCCGCCCGGTCTCGAGCTTCACCAGCCGTTCCACTTCCTCGAACCCCGCCAGCATCCGTGCGGCATCGGCCGCGATGCTCGCGGCGAGGCTGCGGTACTGGTGCGGGGTGGGCCCGAACAGTTGCTGCTGGATCAGCTCGGCAAAGCCCTGGATCGCATTGATCGGGGTGCGCAGTTCGTGGAGCAGCTGGCGCAGGCGGTCGGCGCTGCTGTCGCTGTCGTCGTTGGCGGCGGCAGGCGCGTTGCGCGCCGGTTCGGGACGGCGCAGGCGCGCGTGGTAGCCGGTGTAGTGTCCGCCGTCGCGCGCGAAGGCGGGGACCGCGTCCACGCGCCATGGGCCGGCGATGGGGGCGGTTCCCTCGAACGTCATCAGCCCGCCTTCGACAGGCTGGCGCGCGCGGAAGGCGCGAAGCGTGGAGGCATCGCAGGTGGCCGGTGCATCGACTTCGCCGGTGAAGGGGCGGTGCCCGACGAGCATCGGTGCGTGCGAGGCATCGGCGGCCACGATCATGCCGTCGGAGTCGATCCGGATGTCGATCGAGGTAAGCGCCGGACCTGCG
Organism: Novosphingobium sp. KCTC 2891; assembly: GCF_025938155.1. Classification (GTDB taxonomy): domain Bacteria; phylum Pseudomonadota; class Alphaproteobacteria; order Sphingomonadales; family Sphingomonadaceae; genus Novosphingobium. Next base: position 26,877 of record NZ_JAPCZG010000013.1, read on the forward strand.
GGTTCTTCCGGCACGTCGATGTCGATGGCGGCGGGCGCGGGGGCGGCCTCGCCGGCCTGAACCTGCGCCTCGCGCTGGCGGCGGAAGGCCTCGATGCGGCGCACGATGGCGCCGATGCCTTCGCGCTCGGGCTCGCGCTCGACGCTGGTGGGGGTGGGCGGAACGATGGAGGTGACCAGTTCCAGCGGCGGCGGGGCGGTTGGCGTGGACACCGGCGCAGGCTCAGGCGCCGCCGGGGCTTCGGCGACATAGCCGTCCGGCAGGGGCAGGGCGAAATCGTCGATGCCGAGCTGGGCCAGCAGGCTTTCGACAGCGGCGCCCAGATCGCGGCGGTGGCGCAGGACGCCGCGCGCCTGCACGGGCATGGCGGGGATCACTTCAAGCCAGGCCGCCTCTTCCAGCCGCGCCGCGCCGATCGTCGCCAGCGCCGCGCGCGGCCCTTGTCTGGCAAAGTGCAGCACGAGGCGGGGCGAGCGCAGCGCGCACGACCGGAGCAAGCTGGCGGTGTCCTCGTCGCCCAGCGCTTCGCCCAGCGCATCGAGCCGCTCCAGCGCGGCCTGCTGCGCGGCGGACCAGTGCTCGGGCGGGGTCCGGCCCAGCAGGTCTGCCAGCTGGCGGAACTGGACGCGCATCGCTGACCGGCCTGCCGCGTTTGTGCGCAGCACGGTTTCAAGGCGGTCGTCGATGATCATTTCTTGCCGTAAGCTCCTGCCCCCTGTCGCCCGGGAGGGTTTGCGGGGTTAGCCGGAAAGACACTAACAAATTGTGGAATCGCGCAAAAGGGCTACGTTGATTGCGTTGCATTGTGGAACGATTGCGATATGAAACAATAAAATTATCGCCAGCAGGCGAATGGGGTGTGGAAAGTTGCCGGCTGGCCGGCTCCTCCACCTCTCATTCCTGCAGCGCACCCGGGGTTTGCGGTAAGAAAGAATGGCCACACTGGACGGTATCGATCGGCGTCTCCTTGCCGAATTACAGGATGAGGGGCGCGTCACCAACGTGGAACTCGCACAGCGCGTCGGATTGACCGCGCCGCCGTGCCTTCGCCGCGTCCGCGCGCTGGAAGAAGCAGGCGTGATCAAGGGGTATCACGCCGAGCTCGACGCATCGAAGCTGGGCTTCGCGATCACGGTCTTCGCTCTCGTCAGTCTGAAGAGCCAGGCCGAGGAATCGCTCCGCCAGTTCGAGGAGCATATGCGCGGCCTGCCCGAAGTGCGCGAGTGCCACATGCTCAACGGCGAGATCGACTTCATCCTGAAGATCGTTTCGAAGGACCTCCAGAGCTTCCAGGAGTTCCTGACCAGCAAGCTGACGCCTGCGCCGAACGTCGCCAGCGTCAAGACCTCGCTGACGATCCGCACGGCCAAGCAGCTACCCGGCGTTCCGCTCGAAGATTGAAGGGCAGCGGCCCGAAAAATGCCCCTAAGGGATTTTGCTAAGGGGGCTGGCGGGGCAGCGGGCTGGTGCCGGCAGTTCTACCGGCCGCCTGCCTCTACCGGCCGGCTGCCTGCTCGTGGTGGCGGATCACTTCCTGGATGATGAAGCGCAGGAACTTCTCCGAAAACTCGGGATCCAGCTTCGCATCTTCGGCCAGCTTGCGCAGGCGGGCGATCTGCCGCTCCTCGCGACCGGGATCGCTGGCGGGCAGCGTGTGTGCCGCCTTGTAGGCGCCGACCGCCTTGGTGATGCGAAAACGCTCGGCGAGAATGTGGATCATGGCGGCATCGATGTTGTCGATGCTCTGGCGATAGCCTGCCAGGACCGGATCTTCGCTCATACAAACCCCCGCACGATTTGGCTTTGCGGTCCCCTAGGGTGCAACTTGCGACTTGCCAAGCGCCGACCCGTTCGCCAAGCGATCTGGCGATGACTGCATCCGTTCACTCGCTTCCCCGCCGGGCTGCGCCTACGCTTCAGCCCCTGATGTCGCTGGTTGCCGATGGCATGAACAGCGTCAATGCCGTGATCCTCGACCGGATGCAGTCGCGCATCCCGCTGATCCCGGCACTGGCGGGCCATCTGATCGCCGGAGGCGGCAAGCGGATGCGGCCTATGCTCACGCTCGCGAGCGCGGCGCTGCTGGGCTACGGCGGGAGCCGGCACTACAAGCTCGCCGCGACGGTGGAGTTCATCCACACCGCCACGCTGCTGCATGACGACGTGGTCGATGGATCGGACATGCGCCGCGGCAAGAAGACCGCGAACATCGTCTACGGCAATCCCGCGACGGTGCTGGTGGGCGACTTCCTGTTCAGCCGCAGCTTCGAGCTGATGGTCGAGGATGGCAGCATCAAGGTGCTGAAAATCCTGTCGAACGCTTCGGCGGTGATCGCCGAGGGCGAGGTCGACCAGCTGGTTGCGCAGCGCCAGATCGAAACGAGCGAGGAGCGCTATCTTTCGATCATCAATGCCAAGACCGCGGCGCTGTTCGCGGCGGCCTGCCGCATCGCGGCGGTGGTGGCGGAACGCTCGGAAGCGGACGAGATGGCGCTCGACGCCTATGGCCGCAACCTGGGCATCGCGTTCCAGCTCGCCGACGACGCGATCGACTACGATTCCGACGCCTCGGAAATGGGCAAGGACCAGGGCGACGATTTCCGCGAGGGCAAGATGACCCTGCCGGTGATCCTGGCCCATGCGCGCGGCGGCGAGGAAGAGCGCGCGTTCTGGCGCGGGGCCATCGCGGGCGATCGCAATTCCGATGCGGACCTGGCCCATGCGATCAGCCTGATCCACAAGCACGACGCGGTGCTCGCCACGCGTGAGCGGGCGCGGCACTATGCCCAGCGCGCGATCGACGCGATTGCCGGCTTCCCTGCGGGCGAGGCCAAGTCTGCCATGATCGAGGCTGCCGAATTCGCGGTGGCGCGGCGGTTCTGAGCGGCGTCTGACGCTATCTGCGCGGCCGCTTCAGGCGGCGCCACAGCCAGAAGCAGCCGCCGGCCGAAAGCGCGCACACGCCGAGAATGCCCGCGCCCACCGCTGCGCCGGTGAACAGGATGCTCGTCACAAGTGCGACGACGATCTCCAGCGTGGTCTTCATGGCCCGCGCCTTAGCCGATGCGCGTCCTACGGGGAATGAACGTGCCGTCCGGTCGGTTGCGCCCGGGCCCGCAGAATTGGATGGAGGCGGGGGCGTATAACCGCATCGGTGGTAATATTCGGCATTTCGATTTCATTGACATACGGAAGATAGATCCGTTTCGGACCTCGGGAAATTCCCGATAAATCCCCGAATTTGGGCGATCGGGAGACGGTAAATACGCGCCAATTCGTATTGGTAATAAACGAATGTCTGGCTGTGCTTTAATTTTAGTTACCATTTGATTCATCTGAATTGTTGTGACGGCAAGAACTTGCCGGGGGGTATCCGTTGCGCTGCAACAAGTAGCAGGACATCCCATCGTGGCTTTCACCCTCGCGACGCAGACCCATTTCGGCCAGGGCTGGAACATCGACTGGTTTTCCGGAGCGCTGCAAGCTGGCACCAGCCAGATTCGCGACGAAATCTCGTGGGGCGAGGCCGAAAAGGCTCCGGGCGTCTATGATTTCAGCGGTTCCAGGCTGGCCTGGATCGGCACGGCGCTGGCGCGGGGAGCGGACGTCACGCTCGTGTTCAATCCCGCCAACCCGCTCTACGATGGCGGCCAGACGATCTACACCGATGCCGGGCGCGCCGCTTTCGCGAAATATATCGTGGCGGTGATGGAGCGCTTTCCGGGCGTGAGCGCGATCGAAATCGGTAACGAATACAATTCCAACTCTTTCGTGACCGGCACGGTGCTCAACGCCTCCACCTCGGACCGTGACCTCTACTACGCCAAGATGCTGGCGGCGGTGCAGACCGCGCTGGGCGACGCGCACGTGGACGTGACGGTGATCGGCGGATCGACCCATTCGATCCCGGTCGATTATTTCGCCGAGCTGAAGGCGCAGGGTGCGCTGGTTGGTCTCGATGCGATCTCGATCCATCCTTACACGACCCCGGCGGAGCAGCTCGAGGACCAGATCGGCGTGCTGCGTTCGGTGGTCGGCAATTCGATCGCGATCCGCGCCACCGAGTTCGGCCACGATTTCGCCTCGCTTGCCGATGCGCCGGCCTATCTTGCCAAGATGGCCAGCGCGATGGGCGCGGCGGGGATCGAAAACGCCACGTGGTATGCGCTGGCGCGGCAGAGCTGGTTCCCCAACATGGAAATGTGGGACCAGTCCACGGGCAAGCTGACTCCCGCGGGCGTCACGTTCTCCGTGCTGGAGGGGATGCTGGCGGAAAACGGCACGGTGACGCATCTCGCCACCAACGATTTCAGCTATCTTTATGCCTTCGGCACGCATTCGGCGGTGCTGTGGGGCGAGCCTGGCGCCGTGACCCTTGCCGCGGGCGTGACAGCCTATGACCTTGCCGGCAACGCGATCGCCAATTTCGATGGCCGGATCAGCATGGACCAGCCGGTCATTCTCAAGAGCGGCGGTGCGATCACCGCGGCTTCGGTCACGTTCGCGCCCACGGCGCTGGTGGGGGATAGCTATCACCAGTTCGACGTGACCAACCCCGAAGGCGGCACCACCGGGTTCGAGGGGCCCTGGTCGTACTTCACGGAGAACGTCGGCACCGGCACGGTCACCCCGCTTCACACCATGGGCGGCGGGATGATGGCGGGCGAGCCGTGGACTCCCTATATCGGCAGCAACTGGCTGCGTCCGCTGGCGGTGACCGCAACGACGATCGTGCCTGCCGATTTCGGCGGCGCCAATTCGTCGAGCAAGTATGCGGTGATCGAACGCTTCACCGTGTCTAAGACGGGCACCTACGCCCTTACCGGAGACTACGACGTGTCCGACAGCAGCAGCGACGGCGTGCTGCTGACCGTGCGCGTGAACGGCAGTGCGATTGCGAGCCAGGTCATCTACGATCCGGCGAACGGCAACAAGTTCCACCTCGATCTGGCCGACGTCAGCCTCAAGGCGGGCGACAAGGTCGACTTCGTGCTCGATACCCGCGCCAATGCCGCCGGTGACACCACGGAACGTCACGTTCAGGTCCTGATCGAAGGGTACACGTTCGTTTCGTCGAGCGGGAGCGACACCTTCGTGGGCAGCGCGGGCGGCTCGGACTATGTGACCTTCGGCCTGGCGACGGGCGGGATCACCGCGGATCTCGAAAAGACCGGGGTCAATGTCACCGGCTTTGGCAACGATACGCTGACCGGGATCGAGAACCTGACCGGCTCGGCCTACAACGACGTGATCTACGGCAACGCCGCAGCCAATTCGATCAACGGCGGTGGCGGCGACGACAAGCTCTACGGGCGGGCGGGCGATGACCTGCTGGTGGCGCGGGCGGGCGCAGACCTTCTCGACGGTGGGCTGGGCGCGGACCGGATGTATGGCGGGGCGGGCAACGACGTCTATTACGTGGACAATGCGGGCGACCGCGTGATCGAATATGCCAACGAGGGCATCGACACCGTCTATTCGAGCATCAGCTGGACGCTGGGCGACAATGTCGAGAACCTGCGGATGATGGGAGCCGCTGTCGTGAACGGCACCGGGAATGCCCTGAACAACGCCCTGGTCGCCAACGACGGCGCCAACCGGCTCTATGGCATGGCCGGGAACGACGCATTGAACGGCGGTGGCGGCAACGACCTGCTCAATGGCGGCACCGGCGCCGATGTGCTGACCGGGGGCCTGGGCGCGGACCGTTTCGTGTTTACAAGCGTCGCGGACAGCCTGCCTACCGCGCGCGACCGGATCAACGATTTCAGCCGAACGCAGGGTGACCGCATCGACCTTTCGGGCATCGACGCGATCACGGGCGGGACGGACGACCCGTTCCATCTGGTCAGCAAGTTTGCCGGTCACGCCGGCGACCTGCTGGTCCAGAAGATGACCGGGTTCTACCGCGTTTCCGGCGATATCAATGGCGACAAGGTCGCAGACTTCTCGTTCGACGTGGTGGCCGCTTCCGCGCTGGGCGCGGGCGACTTCATTCTGTGACGGGGGCGCGCGCCTTCCCGGCGGGGAAGGCGCGCGCCGCGTTCACCCCATCGGGTACATGATCTCGCGGCTGACGGCGTCGACCGCCTTGATCGCTTCATCGGGCAGGACGAGGTCGGCAGCGGCGAAGATCGGGGCGAGCTGTTCCTCGCAGCTGACGCCGACGATGGTCGAGGCGACGAAATCGTGCTGCTTCGACCACGCGACCGCGAAAGTCACGGGATCGAGGCCATGCTCGGCCGCGATGGCGGCGAAGCGCTCGGTGCTTGCCAGAGACTTGTCATTGACGAAGCGCCGGCCCATCTGCGCCTGGCGGCCGCCCATGTCGAGATAGCGCGAGAAGCGTGCGCCTTCGGGGCGGGCGCCGCCGTTGTACTTGCCGGCCAGCACGCCGCCGCCGATCGGCGAATAGGGGATCAGGCTGACCCCTTCCTTGCGGCAGACCTGCGCCAGCTCGTCCTCGAAGCGCCGATTGATGAGGCTGAAGTTGTTCTGGATCGTCTGGTAGCGCGTCGCACCGAGCTTTTCCGAGGCCGAGATCGACTTCATCAGGCCCCAGCTGGTTTCGTTCGAGCAGCCGGTGATCCGCACCTTGCCCGCGCGGACCAGTTCGTCGAGCACTTCCATCGTCTCTTCATAGCCGGTGTCATGGTCGGGCCAGTGGGTCTGGTAGAGATCGATGTAGTCGGTGCCGAGCTTGGTCAGGCTGCCTTCGATCGCGGTGACGATGTTGCGGCGATCGAGCGCGGTCATGCCGTTGCGCAGCGGACTTTTGAACCAGACGTGGCTGGGACCGGACACCTTGGTGGCGAGGATGATGGCGTCGCGCGGCTTGGTCTTGAGCCACTTGCCGACGATCTCCTCGGTGCGGCCGACCCACTTGGTGTCGGGCGGGACGGGGTAGCCTTCGGCGGTATCGAAGAAATTGATGCCGGCATCGAACGACTGGTCGAGGATCCGCAGCGATGCGGCCTCGTCGGCCTGGCTGCCGAAGGTCATGGTGCCCATGCAGATGTCGGAAACGACGATGGCGGAAGTGCCGAGGCGGCGGTGCTGCATTGTTATGGGGTTCCCTTGCCCGTGGGTTGCATTTCGCAACCTGAGTGCCGGGCCAACGTGACCGGGTCAAGACGTGGCTCTCGCGTTCGCCCGATGCAGGCGATATGGGCACGGCGGTGAGCGAGCTTCCGATCCATGCCGTGCTGCCCGAATTGCTGGGTGCCTTGCGTGACCACGCCGGCGCGGTGCTGATCGCCCCGCCGGGCGCGGGCAAGACCACGGCGGTGGCCCCGGCGCTGCTGGGCGAGGGCTGGTGCACGGGGCAGGTGATCGTGCTGTCCCCCCGGCGCGTGGCGGCGCGCGCGGCGGCGGAGCGCATGGCCGAGCAGATGGGCGAGGAAGCCGGCGGCACCATCGGCTACGTCACCCGTCTGGACGCGAAACGGTCCGCGAAAACGCGCGTGCTGGTGATGACCGAGGCGATCTTCGTCTCCGCGATCCTGGCCGATCCGGAATTGCAAGGCGTGTCCGCGGTGCTGTTCGACGAGGCGCACGAACGGCATCTCGACAGCGACCTTGGCCTTGCGCTGGCGGTGGAAGCGCAAGGCGTGCTGCGCGAGGACCTGCGCATTCTCGTCATGTCGGCCACGCTCGACGGGGCGCGCTTCGCGCAGCTTCTGGCGCGGGACGGGCAGCCGGCGCCGGTGGTGGAGAGCGCGGGCAAGGCCTGGCCGCTCGACATCCGCTGGCTGGGCGCGCGCGCCGATCTGAAAGTGGAGCAGCAGGTTGCCTCTGCCGTGATGCAGGCATGGCGCGAGGAGACGGGCGACGTGCTCGCCTTTCTGCCCGGCGTGGCGCAGATCGAGCGCTGCGCCGACCTGCTGCGCGACAAGCTGCCGCAGGCGCTGGTCCTGCCGCTGCATGGGCAGGTCGAACCGGCGGGCCAGCGCGCTGCCATCCGGCGCGATCCGCAAGGGCGGCGGCGCGTGGTGCTGGCGACCAGCATCGCCGAAACCTCACTGACGCTGGACGGCGTTTCGGTGGTGGTGGATGCCGGGCTTTCGCGCCGTGCCGAGTTTGACAAGGTGGCGGGCGTGACCCGGCTGGTTACCCACCGCGCCAGCCAGGCGTCGGCGGCGCAGCGCGCGGGCCGCGCGGCGCGGCAGGGGCCGGGCGTGGCCTATCGCCTGTGGGAAGAGGCCGGACACGCGGGGCGCGCCGCTTTCGATCCGCCGGAAATGCTGACCAGCGACCTGACGCCGCTGGCCCTGACTCTGGCGCAGTGGGGCGCGGGCGATCCCCGCGCGATGGCATGGCTCGATCCGCCGCCCGAAGCCGCGCTGGCCGCCGCGGAGGCGCAATTGCGCGCACTGGGGGCGCTCGATGCCGAAGGGCGGATCACGCCGCACGGCCGGGCAATGGCGCGGCTGCCGATGGAACCGGCACTGGCGCACATGATGCTGTTCGCGGCGCGGCACGGCGCAGAGCGGGACGCGGCGCGGATGGCACTGCTGTTGCAGGAGCGCGGGCTGGGCGGACGCGGCGAGGATCTGGCGCTGCGGCTGGATCGCTGGGCGGGCGAGCGCGGCGGCCGGGCCGAGGCTTCGCGCAAGCTGGCGGCGCGCTGGGCGGAAACGGCGGTGCGCGTGCTGGGGCAGGCGCCCGCGAAGCACGCGGCGCCCCCGCTTGCCGTGTTGCTGGCCGAAGCTTTCCCCGATCGGATCGCGCGTGCGCGGTCGGGCAGCGGCGAGGAATGGCTTTCCGCCGGTGGGCGCGGCTACCGGCTCGATCCGGCTTCGCCGCTCGCCACCGCGAAGTGGCTGGTGATCGGCGACGCGCAGGGCGAGGCCAAGGGAGCGCGGATCATGGCGGCGGCGGCGCTGGACGAAGCCGACATCGCCCGCTGGCTGCCGCACCGGCTGGACGAACGCCATGCGCTGACCTGGAATGCGGACGAGCGCCGGGTGGAGGCGCGGCTGGAACGCCGGCTGGGCAGCATCGTGCTGGCGCGCGTGCCCGATCCGAAGCCCGACCCCGTCGCCGTCACCGCGCTGCTGGTGGAGCGGGTGCGCGCCGAAGGTCTGGGCGCACTGCCGCTGGGGGCAGGGGCCAAGGCGCTGATCGTGCGCGGTACCTATGCCGGGCTGGAAGCGCTGTCCGAAGCGGCGCTGCTCGATTCGCTGAAGGACTGGCTGGCGCCGGTGCTGGCCGGGCGGCGCGATCTCGACGTGGCCGGGGGCAAGCTCCACGAAGCGCTGCTGGGCCGGCTTGACTGGAACGAGCGGCAGTTGCTCGACAAGCTGGCGCCGGCCGAGTTCCGTTCGCCCGCCGGCACCAGCCACGCCATCGACTATGGTCACGAAGGCGGGCCGATGGTGGAATTGCGCGTGCAGGCGCTGTTCGGGCTGGACCGTCATCCTTGCGTGGGCCAGCCGCCACGGCCGCTGCTGCTGTCGCTGACTTCGCCCGGCGCCAAGCCGATCCAGACCACCGCCGACCTGCCGGGGTTCTGGCGCGGATCGTGGCGTGACGTGGTCAAGGACATGAAGGGCCGCTATCCCAAGCACCGCTGGCCGGACACGCCGTGGACCGAGGACCCCAGCCTGAAGACGCGCAACGCCTTCGAGGCATCACGGAAATAGGGGGCGCAAGCAGGGAGGCAGGCAACCAGAGCGGCCTCCCCCTTTTTGCGCACTTGATTTGCGGCGCGATTCGCCCGAAAGCGCGCTCCATGTCAGCACGCATCTACCAGCGCCCGAAGAATGCCATGCAGTCCGGCAAGGCCCGGACCAGCGACTGGCTGCTCGAATTCGAACAGTCGGAAGCCCGGCGACCCGATCCGCTGATGGGCTGGACCGGCTCCGGCGACACGCAGGTGCAGGTGACGCTCAAGTTCGCCTCGGTGGACGAAGCGAAGGCCTATGCCGACAAGCACGGCATCGAGGCGCACGTGATCCCCACGCCGCCCAAGCGCCTGAAGCTCCAGAGCTACGCCGACAACTTCAAGTAAGTCTCTCTCCGGACGAGGCTGGACAAAGCCCGGCCGACCCACCATATGGCGCTCCGGGAGTCGGGTGGACGTTTGCGTTCGCCAACCTGGTCAGGTCCGGAAGGAAGCAGCCACAACGAGTTGCGGCGGGTCGCTCGGCTCCTCTGAATTTGGAAAAGGCGGCTGCGGGCCGCCTTTTTTATTGCCCGCGGTCAGTCCCCTGCCGCCGCTTTCATGCGGCTGCGCGCTTCGGCGCGCGAGCCGGTGGCGGGGATGAGGCCGGCGACCTTGCCGAGGCCGAAAGGCGGCATGTTGCCATAGATCGTCTCGTGCGCGCCCGCCGCGACCGCGTAGGTTTCGTGGAAGATGCCCACCGTGCCGTCGTTGCCCACCGCCTTGTTGAACGCGGTCCATGCGGGCCAGTGGCGGCGATCCCGCGCGCGGGCATAGGTTTCGAGCGAATCGAAATCGCGCCAGTACTGCGTCAGCATGATCGTGCGCGGTCCGGCGAGGGCCATCTGGTAGCCCAGGAAGCCGCTGTCCCGATCTTGCGAAAGTTCCGTCAGCATCGGTCCCATCGCGCGCACCACCGGGAGCCATTTGCCGGGCCTGAGCAGCCGGTTGATCCGCATCCCGATCAGGAACACGACCAGCGGGCCTTCGTGAGCGGCGGTAAAACGCCCTGGGTGAAGCGTTGTCATGCATGGCCTCCTATCACAGATAGGCTCTCTTCCTATCACAGATAGGAAAGCAATCCACGACGAAGTCGCCGCGCCCCCTTCGACAAGTGCGGCGCGAGCCCCTACTTAGGCAGGCGATGGCCGAATCCACCGACATGTTTGGCGAAACGCCCGAAGACGAGGATGGCCCCAGCGCGGCCGAACTGGAAGCAGCGGGGCAGTCCTCGATGTTTGGCGAGCCTGCGCCGACCGCAGAGCCCGTGGCCGAGGCGGTGCCTGCACCCGCACCTGCGCCCACGCCTTCGCCCGAAATCGCGGCGGCTCCTGAACCTGCGGCCAAGGCCGCGCCGGTGCAGCCCTATCGGGTGCTGGCGCGCAAGTATCGGCCGCAGACCTTTTCCGAGCTGATCGGGCAGGAAGCGATGGTCCAGACGCTGGGCAACGCGATCCGCCGCGACCGGCTGGCCCATGCCTTCCTGATGACCGGCGTGCGCGGGGTGGGCAAGACGTCCACCGCGCGGCTGATCGCCAAGGCGCTGAACTGCATCGGCCCCGACGGGCAGGGCGGGCCGACGATCGATCCGTGCGGCCAGTGCGAGCCTTGCGTCGCCATCGCCGAGGGCCGTCACATCGACGTGATCGAGATGGACGCGGCGAGCCACACCGGCGTGGACGACGTGCGCGAGATCATCGAGGCGGTGCGCTATGCGGCGGTCTCGGCGCGCTACAAGATCTACATCATCGATGAGGTCCACATGCTCTCGCGCAACGCGTTCAACGCGCTGCTCAAGACGCTGGAGGAGCCGCCGGCGCACGTGAAGTTCCTGTTCGCCACGACCGAGGTGGACAAGCTGCCGGTGACGGTGCTCAGCCGCTGCCAGCGGTTCGACCTGCGGCGCATCCAGACGAAGGTGCTGGCCGCGCATTTTGCGCGCGTGTGCGGAGCGGAAGGCGTCGAGGCCGAGGACGAGGCGCTGGCGATGGTCGCCGCCGCCGCCGAGGGATCGGTGCGCGACGGGTTGTCGATCCTCGACCAGGCGATCAGCCATGCGGACATGGCGGGCGGCGACAAGGTCACCGCCGAGCAGGTTCGCGAAATGCTCGGCCTGGCCGACAAGACCATGCAGCGCAGGCTGTTCGCGTCCGTGCTGGGGGGCGAAGGCTCCGCGCTGCTTGAGGAAGTGGCGCACCAGTATGCGCTGGGGATCGAGCCGATCGCGATGATGCGCGCGCAGATGGACCTGGTCCACCGGGTGACGGTGGCGCAGGTCGCGGGCGCAGCCGACGCCCGATCGGCGGAGGAGCGCGCGGCGCTGGACGAATGGGCCAAGGCGCTTGCACCCGGCCAGCTTCACCGCCTGTGGCAGCTTCTCCTGAAGGGCCATGACGAAGTGAAGGGCGCGCCCGATCCGCTGGTGGCGGCGCAGATGGCGCTGCTGCGCGTGCTCCACGCCTCGGAAATGCCCGATCCTTCGGGGCTGGTGCGCAAGCTGGAGGAAATCGCGGCGCGGCCGGTGACGGTGGTGGCGGCCGCCGAGAGCGCGGGCGGCGATGGCCCGGCGATGCTGGCGGCACCGATGATGCCCGCCGCAGCGCCAGCGCCGATCGCGCCTGACTGGGAAGCGCTGGTCGAGCAGGTCGAGAATATGTCGCCGCTGACGGGATCGTCGATGCGGCTTTCGGTGCGGGTGATCGAGCTGAAGCCGGGCCACTTGCGCTATGAACAGGCGCCTGGCCTGCCGGGCGATCCTTCGCAGGACATCCGCAAGGCGTTGCAGGCCGTGACCGGCGAGGCGTGGCAGGTGGAACGCGTAGCGGCCGGCGATGGTGTGACCGCGCTGCCGAGCCTTGTCGAGGTGAAGGAACTGCGCGAAAAGCAGGCGGAAGCGGAAATGATGGACGATCCGCTGGTGAAGGCGGCCTTTGCCGCATTCCCCGGCGCGCGGATCGTCGATGAAGACAGCTCTTCGGAGCATTCGAACAGACCCTGGAGCAGGCGCGCATGAAGTCGATGGAAGAGATGATCCAGGCAGCCCAGAAGGCGGCCGAAACGATCCAGAAGCAGATGGAGGACGCGCAAGGGCGCCTCGACGCGATCGAGGTCGAAGGCGTTGCCGGCGGTGGGCTGGTCAAGGTCAAGGCTTCGGCCAAGGGCCGCGTGATCGGCGTGTCGATCGACGACAGCCTGCTGGTGCCTTCGGAAAAGGGCATCCTGGAAGATCTGGTTGCCGCTGCGTTCAACGATTGCCGGACCAAGGCCGATGCCGCCGCCGGTGAGGAAATGCAGAAGGTGCAGATGGCCGCCGGTATTCCGCCGGGTTTCAAGCTGCCGTTCTGACACGCTTTTCAGGCAGGCGCGGCCGGACGCACGTGTGATGCGACCTGCCGCGCGCGCGGCCCTTGTGGGCCGAAGCCCCGCTCTCCATATGTCGACACGGTGACGGTTTGTTGTAAGGCTGCGATCGAGAATTCGGCGGCCGGGCCGTGGCGTGCCTGCTTGAGGAGCTGACCTGCGTGACCCTGTCGATTCTGGCCGCTTCGGCCGTGCTCGCGGTAACTCCGACTGCGGAAGCCGCTGACGCGCCTCGTGTGCCCGATGTGATGGCCGGTTCGGTGCAGGCGGCGCCTGTTGCGCCTGCATCCGTGCCCGCCGCAGATGCGGTCACGCCGCAGCCGGGCACGCCTGCACCGGCTCCTGCTCCTGCTCCTGCTCCTGCACCGGTCCCCGCGGGCTCGGGCGAGATCGTGGTGTCCGGCCACACCAAGCCGCCGCCGCAGGATCCGATGGAGGCGATCAACGTCAAGTCGTTCGAGACGGTGCAGAAGGTTGACGACGCCGTCGTTGCGCCGATGGCGCGCGGTTATCAGAAAGCGCTGCCAAGGCCGTTGCGCATGGGCCTGAGGAACTTCCTGTCCCACCTGACCGAGCCGGTGGTCGCGCTCAATTTCCTGCTGCAGCTGAAGCCGGGCAAGGCGGCCGAGACAGTCGGGCGTTTCGCGATCAATTCCACTATCGGCATCGGCGGGCTGATCGACGTTGCCAGAAGCAAGCCTTTCCACCTTCCCTACCGGCGCAACGGACTGGCGTGGACGCTGGGATACTATGGCGTCGGTCCTGGTCCGTACCTGTTCCTGCCGTTGGTTGGCCCGACCACGATGCGCGACCTGTTCGGGTTGACGATCGACCGGGCGATCGTGCCGTTTGCGGTGGGCAAGCCGCTGACATCGCCGGTTTATGTCGCGACTTCGAACGTCGTGAAATCGCTCGATGACCGTATCCAGACCGATGCGGAACTGCAGCAGATGCGCGATAGCAACGATCCTTACGGCAACTACCGCCAGGCTTACCTGCGGCAGCGGCAGGCTGAGATCGACGCGCTCCACGGACGCAAGCCGGTGGTCGAGGCGCCGAAGGTTGTCGCGCCCCCGACCACGCCCGCGACCACGCCCGCGCCGGAGCCGGTGGCTGCTCCGGTCGCGCCGCCTGCGCCGGTGTTCGTGTCGATTCCGGTAATCCAGCCGATCCCCGGCTCCTGAGCCGCGATCAGAACCGCGCCGCGACTCCCAGCGTCCAGCGGCGCGGGGCGCCTGGGCCATAGAAACGGGGGCTTGAGGCACCGGGCGCTTCCGCGAGCGTGAGGTCGCCCAACTCGCCGAAGGTGCCCACGGTCGCATAGCTGCGGTTGAAGAGGTTGCGCACTTCGCCGGTCAGCGACAGGCCGGGCGCAAGCTCAATGCTTCCGCGCAGGTTGACCAGCATGTAACCCGGCACTGGCGGGGTGAGGTTGGCCGCGTCCCCGATCAGCACTTGCCCGGAGCGGACGACGACATCCCCGCCGAAGGTCGCGCTGCGCGCGCCAATCCGGGTTTCGTGATCGATGGCGAGCGTGGCGCTGTGGCGTGGCACGCCGGGCAGGCGATTGCCGCGCGACACGGCGATGGTGCCGTCTGCGTCGGCGAAAGGATTGTCGGGGCTGGAAAGCGTCAGCGCGGATAGGCTGACGGCGTCGGTGAAGGCATAGCTGGCATCGACGCGCCAGCCGCCGCGCCGGGCTTTCACGCCCAGTTCCAGCCCTTGCCGCCGCGTGCGGCCGATGTTGCGGAAATAGGCACGGCCGCGCACGCGCGAGGCGACGTGCTGGATATCGTCGCTGTTGACGGTGCGGTAGAAGGAGGCGAGCCATTCGATCCGCCATCCAGCCACGTCTGCGCCGCCCGATGCGCCCAGTTCCAGTGTTCGTGCCACCACCGCCTTCAGATGGGGGTCGGCGACGAAGAAATTGGCGAGGCTGCACGGTGCGTCCTCGCTGGCGCAGGAAAGCTCGGCCGGGGTGGGCGTGCGGTTGGTTTCGGCATAGCCCGCGCGCAGCGCCAGCCCAGGGGACAGCTTCCAGTCGAATTCGAGCCCCGGGTTCAGCCGTGCATAGTGGTGCGCGCCGTTCAGCGCGCTGCCGATGCGATCTTCCAGCCGGATCAGCGCGTGGTTCCAGCGCAGGCCGATCTCGGCGGACAGGCCGGGTGCGATGGGCAGCGTGTCGGCCACGAACAGGCCCCAGTTGTCCGACCGCGCGATCAGGCTGACGGGGCCGACGGGGCCATCGCCCGGGCCGATCACCTCGCCAAGCCCGGCGACGCGGCGGTCCTCGCCGAGCATGGCGAGTTCAACTGACGTGACGAAATCTGTGCGGCCGGAATCGAAGCTGAACCCCGCGGCGAGATGGTTGGTGCCGCTGCCCAGCGCGCGCTTGTCGATTACTTGCGCCAGAATGCCCCAGGCGCGGGTCTGCGAGGTGGCCCGGTTGAGCACGCCGTAGACCGGTTCTTCCATCGCGCTGGCTATTGAAGGGGCGACCATGGCCATTCCGGGCAGCAGCGCTTCCCTGGCATTGAGGTCCTGGGCGCAGAGTGCCGAGAGATCGACGGCGCAAGGCGCGATGTCGGCAAGATCGCCGTTGATGCTGCGCACGGTCAGGCGCTGGCGGTAGACGGTGCCTTCGAGATGGGTCTGGGGCGAAAGCGACAGCTGAGGATGCAGGCTGATGCGGGCGTAGCGGCTGCGCGCGTTGTCCGGCCATGTGAAGACCGCATTGGGTGCTGCGCCGAGCAGATCGACCGGGGCGACACCATTGCCGGTGAGATCGGTATCCGCGACGACCAGCTTGGCGTGGAGCCCGGCGCTGTCTCCATCATAGCCCACATCGGCATAGCCGTTGGCGAGCCGGGAGGGGCTGTGGGCACGCCATCCATCCTCGCGCCGGGCCTGGCCCGCGACGAACCAGCTGAACCGGCCATCGTTGCGGCCGGCGGAAACGCTTGCCTCACGCGTGCCATAGGAGCCGGCGGCAAGGTTTGCGGAAAAGCCGGGATCGTTCATGCCCGTGGCGGTTTCGATCACCAGCGCACCGCCCAATGCGTTGAACCCGTAGACCGGGCTGGCATCGAGCAGAGTGATCGAGCGGATCGCGGCATCGGGGATCAGGTCGAAGCCGACGGTATCCCCGAACGGCTGGTTGAAGCGGCCCCCATCGAGATAGGCGGCCAGCCCTTGCGCCGCGCCCTGCAAAGGTGAGGCGACGAAGCCGCGATAGACCAGCGCGGGCTGCCAGGGATTGCCTTGCGCATCCTGCAGCGTGACGCCCGCGATGGTGCGGGTGAGGGCGGCCAGCACATCGGGCTTTCCGGTACGCGCGATCTCGCGCCGATCGATGGTCAGCGCGTCGTCGCGGTCGGGCGCATCGCCCGGCGCGATCACGACGATGGGGTGCAGGTCGTCGCCGGCGGGGGCGGCCAGCGCGGCGCCGGCGGGCGCGAATGCTGCGGCTGTCAGTATCGCACGCACGGCGCGATGCGCGCATAGTCCGGTCTGCGGTATCACGGCGTGTTGCTGCTCCCCATGGACCGCCATAGGCGGGGGCGGGGGCGCGAGGCCAGCCGGCCAAGCATTAAAATGCTGTGTCGGATCAGCTTTCCAGCATCAGTGCATGATCGCGCAGCGTTTCGAACGCGCGGGCATTTTCGAGCGTCAGCAGGTCGTCGAATTCAAGGCCGCACAGGCGCTTGATCTGGCGCGCCAGCAGCGGGCGGTTGGATGCGGGAAGGCCGTGGATGCTCGCCAGCACATCGGGATTGTGGCTGATCGTGCGGTCGAACAGCAGGTCGAGGTTCTGCGGATGAAAGCCGAAGCCAAGGAACACGATGCGCTTGGCCTCTGCCACGGAGCGGCGCAGGCGGCCCGTCCATTCGCGGTCGGCCAGGCGTTCGGAGCAGGTGCGGATCTGGTTGGCGATGGCGTGGATGTTCCACGGCTGCTCGCTGCCCGCCCACTCGGCCTGCGCATCCTGCCCCAGCTGCCAGGGGAGCCGCCCGACTGAGCCGTAGGGGTGGAGGATGACAAGGTGCTGCGCCACGATGGCCTGCGCTTCCTTCAGTGTCAGGCCATAGGCCATGACCAGCGCGTGGGGGAGGAAATGCTCGATCGAGCGGTCATAGTTGAACGACACGATGGTCAGGTCGGCGAAGGCCTTTTCCAGCTTCGAGCGGGGCAGGCCGGCAGTGAACAGCTGGCCCAGCCAATAGAGCCAGGTTTCCTCGGGCTTGCCCTGGATCGGCAGTTCGCCCGCCACGCGCGGGGCCTCGCGCAGCGTGGCGCGGGTTTCCGCCTGCCCCACGAAAAAGGCAATGGCCAGCTTGCCGCAAGCGACGACCAGCGGATCATGGTCGTACTGCTCGATGATCGCGTCGATCGACTTGCCGACGCGGGCGGCGTTGCGGAGCGCCTGCGCGGCGACGATGATCTCGCGCTGCTCGCGCCCCATCCGCTCGGCCAGCTTGGACAGGTGGCGGGCGAGCATGACGCTTTCGCGCGATTGCGATTCGGTGCCGAGCCGCGAGAAGTCGTAGCCTTGGACGATCCGCGCGAGCAGGTCCGCACCGGACGGCATCTGCAATTCGCAGCTCGCGCCCGCACCGATCACCATGACTGTGCGCGTCCTGATCATGGCGGCGAGAACCGGATCCCTTGCGTCGGGCGCGCGGGCGGCGTGCCGTGAAGGGACACCCCTGGCAGCGTTATGCCTAACATCGGGTATACAAGGGCGGTCGAAGGGCCGTGGCTTGCTGAATTATCCCGATCCACAGCCGTTATCCCCTTTGCCATTGCGAGTGGGCCGCACGGCTCCCATATCTGGGTCAAGCCCCGCAGGACCCCTGCAATCGACCTGGCGGGCCGGACGGAAACGACTTATGAATCTCTATCCCCTGCTTCCCTTGCGCGACATCGTGGTGTTCCCCGGCATGGTTGTGCCGTTGTTCGTGGGGCGCGAGAAATCGGTCGCGGCGCTTGAAGCCGCGATGGCCGGCGACAAGGACATCTTCCTGCTCGCCCAGCTCGATCCGGGCTGCGACGATCCCGATCGCGACGATCTTTACGACATGGGCGTGATCGCCACCGTTCTCCAGTTGCTGAAGCTGCCCGATGGCACGGTGCGCGTGCTGGTCGAAGGCAACCGCCGCGCCAGCCTCCAGTCGCTGCGTGCAGAGACCGGCAGCGGCGGCGAGATGCTCGTCGCCCAGGTCGAGCCGATCGATCCGGTCGAGGCCGAGGGCACCGAAGTCGAAGCGATGATGCGCTCGGTGGTGGAGCAGTTCGGCGAATATGCGAAGCTTTCCAAGAAGCTGCCGCAGGATGCCGGATCGCAGCTGGGCGATATCGAGGAAGCCGGCAAGCTGGCCGATGGCGTCGCGTCCAACCTGGCCGCCAAGGTGGCGGACAAGCAGGCGGTGCTGTCCGAAAGCGATCCGCTCAAGCGCCTGGAAATGGTGCTCTCCTTCATGGAGGGCGAGCTGGGCGTGCTGCAGGTGGAGCGCAAGATCCGCGGGCGCGTGAAGCGCCAGATGGAGAAGACCCAGCGCGAATACTACCTCAACGAACAGCTCAAGGCGATCCAGTCGGAGCTGGGCGGCGGCGATGGCGAGGAAGCCAACGAGATCCAGGAGCTTCAGGAGAAGATCGATACCCTGAAGCTGACCAAGGAAGCGCGCAGCAAGGCGCAGGCGGAGCTGAAGAAGCTCAAGTCGATGCAGCCGATGAGCGCCGAAGCGACCGTCATCCGCAATTACCTCGATGTGCTGCTGGGCCTGCCGTGGGGCAAGAAGTCCAAGCTCAAGAAGGACATCGCGGCGGCGCAGCAGATCCTCGACGCGGACCACTATGCGCTCGACAAGGTCAAGGACCGGATCGTCGAGTATCTCGCGGTGCAGGCGCGCACCAACAAGCTGAAGGGGCCGATCCTGTGCCTCGTCGGCCCTCCGGGCGTGGGCAAGACCAGCCTTGGCAAGTCGATCGCCAAGGCGACCGGGCGCCAGTTCATTCGCCAGTCGCTGGGCGGCGTGCGTGACGAAGCCGAGATCCGCGGCCACCGCCGCACCTACATCGGCTCGCTGCCGGGCAAGATCGTGACCAACCTGCGCAAGGCTGGTACGGCCAACCCCCTGTTCCTGCTCGACGAAATCGACAAGCTGGGCCAAGACTTCCGCGGCGACCCGGCATCGGCGCTGCTCGAAGTGCTCGATCCCGAACAGAACGCGAAGTTCCAGGATCACTATCTGGAAACGGATATCGACCTGTCGGACGTGATGTTCGTCTGCACCGCGAACAGCCTCAACCTGCCGCAGCCGCTGCTCGATCGCATGGAGATCATCCGCCTCGAAGGCTATACCGAGGACGAGAAGGTCGAGATCGCCGAGCGGCACCTGATCGACAAGCAGATCCAGGCGCATGGGCTGAAGAAGGGCGAGTTCACGCTGACCCACGAGGGCCTGCGCGACCTGATCCGCTACTACACCCGCGAGGCGGGCGTGCGCACGCTGGAGCGCGAGATCGCTCGGCTGGCGCGCAAGAGCCTGCGCCAGATCCTTGAAGGCAAGGAAACGGCTGTCACGATCACGTCGGAAAACCTCTCGGACTATGCCGGCGTGCGCAAGTTCCGCCACGGTGTGTCCGACGAGGAGAACCAGGTGGGCGCGGTGACGGGTCTGGCCTGGACCGAAGTGGGCGGCGAACTGCTGACGATCGAAAGCGTGACCGTGCCCGGTAAGGGCGCGGTGCGAACCACCGGCAAGCTGGGCGAAGTGATGAGCGAGAGCGTCCAGATGGCGTTCAGCTTCGTCAAGGCGCGCAGCCCGGCCTACGGGATCAAGCCGTCGATCTTCGGGCGCAAGGACCTGCACATCCACTTGCCCGAAGGCGCAGTGCCCAAGGACGGGCCGTCTGCGGGCATCGGCATGGTTACCGCGATGGTGTCTACGCTCACCGGCATCCCGGTGCGGGCAGACGTGGCGATGACCGGCGAAGTCACGCTGCGCGGGCGCGTGCTGGCGATCGGCGGGCTGAAGGAAAAGCTCCTCGCGGCGCTGCGAGGCGGTATCAAGACGGTGCTGATCCCCGAGGAGAACCGCAAGGATCTCGCGGACATCCCGGCCAACGTGAAGGAAGGTCTGGACATCATACCGGTGAGCCACGTGGACGAAGTGCTCGCTCACGCGCTGGTTTCGATGCCGGAGGCGATCGAATGGACCGAGGCCGACGATCTGGCTAGCCAGCCGACCCCGGCCGGCGCGGGGCCGGCACCGGCGCCTACGGCCCATTGATCGCGGGGCCGGACGATCCCCCGGCTTACAGGATGACAGCGCAAACGACGCCGCGCGCAAGGAAATTGCGCGCGGCGTTCCTTTTGCCAAAAATCGACGGGATTCCGGGGATAACGCGCGCTGATTCGTCGCATTTGCCTTTGACAGTCAATTTTTTCTCGTCTCTCTTCCCGGCCACCCAAAAAGCGATTCCAAACCGCAGTTTTCCCAAGAAAAGGTAGGGGGTTCCGCAATGAACAAAAACGATCTGATCAGCGCTGTTGCCGACGCGAGCGGCCTTACGAAGGGGGATGCCACGAAGGCGGTCGAGGCCGTTTTCGAATCCGTCTCGGGCGCTCTGGCGAAGGGTGACGAAGTGCGTCTGGTCGGTTTCGGCACCTTCTCGGTCGCAAAGCGCAAGGCCTCGACCGGCCGCAACCCGCGCACTGGCGAGCCGATGTCGATCAAGGCTTCGGCCCAGCCGAAGTTCAAGGCCGGCAAGGGCCTGAAGGACGCCGTCAACTAATCAGCGGATCGAGCCTCTTCGGCGCGAACGGGTCGCGTCGCCGGAGCTTGGACGAAATCAGGAAGGGCCGCCCCGCCAGAACGGGAGCGGCCCTTTTCTATGGCCAATGGTGGCTCGGTTGCGCAGCCGGGTCAGTGCAGCCGGGTCAGTGCAGGCGGATCAGTGCAGGCGGATCAGGGCGGTCGGCGGCGCGGTGGTGCGCTGGGAGACTTTCCAGGTCAGCTGCTGTCCGCCAGCCACCGCAGCAGGGCCTTCGTCGGTGTTGTTGGCCAGGATCGCACCGTCGCTGGTAAGCACAAACGTGCCGTCCATCTGCGGTGCGCTTTCCGTGCCCTTTTCGGCTGGCGAGGATGTCAGGCCGGGCAGTGCGGGGTTGGCGGTGCCGGGCGAAAACGCCGGGGCTTCGATCCTTACGGTGCCGTCTCGGCGGCGGATCACGGTGACGAACGGGATCACCAGAGGCAGTCGCTCGATCGTCGGGAAGCTGAAGTCGTGATCGAGCCGGCCCTTGACCGCATATTCCACGTCGAACACGCCGCCACCCTTGCTCACCACCGAGGTCCAGCCTTCCTGCCGGGCGAGCCGGTCGGCGAATTCCTGCGCGGCGCGCGGATCGGCCGGATCGATGCCGCCGAGCATGGCCTGCATCGCCTTGCGCGCCTCGGCATCATCCTTTTCCTTGCGCGCCTTGCGGGCGGCACGTTCGGTTTCCCAGTCCTTGCGCTGGGTGGCGATCTCCTCCGGCGTGCAGTCGCGGTTGTCGCCGGTGGTCTCGTCCGAGCAGGCGGCAGGCTCGAACGCCTCGTCGCTCTCGGTGCGCTGCGGCGGCTGGGCGAGGGCCGTCAGCACGATCTCGCCCTTGTAGTGAAACGCGAACCCGCCATCGCGGCGCACGTCCAACTCGCTTGCGAAGCGGCCTGGCAGCAGCATGCACCCGGCCAGCAACAGCCCGAGCGTGGCCGCGAAGGCTGCCGCGATTCGTTTCCGGTAGGTCATCGTCCCCGCCCCTTGCATCGGCGCGGGGACGAACGGATCAGTCGTCGTCGCCCGCGCGCGTCGCCACCGCATAAAGCGCGATGGCCGCTGCGTTCGATACATTGAGGCTTTCGATCGCCGATGCAATCGGCAGGCGCGCGATCGAATCGCAATGCTGCGCCACGTTGTGCCGCAGCCCTTCGCCTTCGGCGCCCAGCACCAGCGCAACCGGCCCGGTCGGAAGCGCCGAGGGGAAGACAGCCTTGCCATCGCCATCAAGGCCGATGCGCCAGTAGCCCGCTTCCGAAATCGATTCGAGCGCGCGGGCGAGGTTCACCACGCGCACCCACGGCACCACTTCCAGCGCGCCCGAAGCAGCCTTGGCCAGCGTGCCCGATTCGGGCGGGGCGTGACGATCCTGCGTGATCACGGCGGCGACGCCGAACGCCGCGCACGAGCGCAGGATGGCGCCCACGTTGTGCGGATCGGTAACCTGGTCGAGAATCACCAACGGGCGACCCTCGGCTTCGTCGAGCGCCTCGTCGAGCGCGACGTCGTCGAGCGGCAGGCATTCGAGCACCAGCCCCTGGTGCGGTGCGTCGCGTGCGACAAGCCGGGCCAGATCGGCGGCTTGCGCATATTCCACCGGCAGCGAGGCGGGCAGTTCCGCATCGTGCGCGTCGAGCATTTCCTGAATCGCCTCGCGCGTGCCCCACAGCTTCTTGGCGGTGCGATTCGGATTGGTCAGCGCGGCTTCGATCGCGTGGCGACCCCATAGCCGGACCGTGCCGGTGCTGCCCCGGCCAGAGCCACGTCCGCCCTGCATGCGGCCCGCGCGCCCGCGCAGCGCCCTGCCGCCCTTTCGTCCGTCGTCGCGTTGTTGGTCGTGCGGGGGCATGGAAGGTACCTTCTGTCTGGAATGCGAAAATATCCTGCGCCCTCTGCCAGCCGACCCATTGACAGGCAAGCGATGCTTCGCCAAAGGGGCGCCTCCTCGGCCGGACGGCATCCTTCGGGACGCCAGAAACAGCAGGCCAACCCCGCAAGGGGAGACGCCTCGCACCGGCAGCACTGGTGTGGACAGGTGGCCGAGTGGTTAAAGGCAGCAGACTGTAAATCTGCCCGCGCAAGCGTACGCTAGTTCGAATCTAGCCCTGTCCACCACCCGCCTCCGATCATGATCAGCCGGTTTCCCCTGCGGGGACGCACCGGCCTCGATCATGCTTCTTAATCGATCCATTAAATCGGCTTGCGGATCGGGTGCCGTTGCGTCACCTTTGTTGGATGAACACGATAAGAATCCCGGTAACGGGGGGGATCGCAATCACCGCGGACGAGCTGGGGCCGAAAGGCGCACCCACGGTCATCCTCGGCCATGGCGGCGGGCAGACGCGGCATAGCTGGGACCGGGCGGGGCATGATCTCGCCGAAGCCGGGTACCACGTCCTCAATTACGACCTGCTCGGCCATGGCGAAAGCGATTGGGAACCGGAAGGCGACTATTCGCTGCTGCGCCGGGTCGAGGATCTGCGCTGCATCATCGAATCCGCGGGGCGCCCCTACGCCTTTGTCGGAGCTTCGCTGGGCGGCATGTCGGCGATGGCAGCGGCCTCGCACGGGCTGGAGCCGGCGGCGATCGTGCTGGTCGATGTCGTGGCGAAGCTGGCACCGGCCGGGGTCGCGCGGATCGTTGGGTTCATGACGGCCAACCCCGATGGTTTCGCCAGCCTGGAGGACGCGGCGGACGCGATTTCCGCCTACTACCCCGATCGTCCGCGCCCGCGCAGTCTCGATGGTCTGCGCAAGAACCTGCGCCTGGGCGAAGACGGGCGTTTCCGCTGGCATTGGGATCCGCGTTTCATCCAGCGCGACCCGGATCACACCACCATCCCCGATATGCTGGCCGCTTCGGATTGGGGAAAGCGTATCCCGACGTTGCTGGTGCGGGGGATGAAGTCCGACATCGTGACCGAAGAAGGCGTGGAGGACCTGCGCCAGCGGATTCCGGCGCTTGAAGTGGCGGATATCGGCAACGCCGGGCACATGGTCGCGGGCGACCGGAACGACCTGTTCAACGCGGCGGTGCTTGCATTCCTGACGCGGGTGATGCCGCCCCGTTAGGGCGTGGCGGCGGCTGCCCGTGCCACCGCGCTTGTCGGCGAGGGGGCAAAGGCCTAGATGGGGCCGATGCCCGGAGATATTCTAGACAACCGTGGTCGCGGCAGCGCAGGCTGGAGCTGGCCCTCAATTCATCCCGAAGGACGCAAGTTCGCGTTGATTGCCGCGGCAGTGGCCGCGCTTTGCGCGTTCATGGCGTGGGAAACGCTGGCCTGGCCGCTCGGTGTTCTGGTGGTGGGCATCCTTGCCTTCTTCCGTGACCCCGTCCGCGTCACGCCGCGCGAGGATCGCCTCGTGATCTCGCCCGCCGATGGCCTCATCACCCTGATCCAGAAGGTGCCGCCGCCGCGTGAGCTTTCCGCCGACGACGGCAGCGGCGTGATGGGCATGAGCGATACGCCCGTGACGCGCGTGTCGATCTTCATGTCCGTGTTCGACGTGCACATCAATCGCGCGCCCATCGGCGGCACCATTCGCCGCGTGGTCTATATCCCCGGCAAGTTCCTCAACGCCGACCTCGACAAGGCGAGTGAAGAGAACGAGCGCCAGCACTTTCTCGTCGAGCGGGGAGACGGCGTGCAGATCGGCTTTACCCAGATCGCCGGGCTGATCGCGCGGCGTATCGTGCCGTTCGTGAAGGCGGGCGACATCGTCGCGGCGGGCCAGCGCGTCGGCCTGATCCGCTTCGGCAGCCGGGTCGATGTCTATCTGCCCGAAGGAACCGAGCCCAAGGTGCTGATGGGCCAGAAGGTCATCGCGGGTGAAACCGTTCTTGCCGAGATCGGGCAGGCGCCGATGATCGAGGGTGTCAGCCAGTGAACCAGGCCGGCGAGGACGTGTCGTTCCCCACGGGCGACGACTTCGGGCGCCAGCGCCTGCCTCGCGGACTGACGCTGCGGGCGCTTGTGCCCAATGCGATCACTTCCGCAGCGCTGTGCTGCGGGCTGACCGGCATCCGCTTCGCCATCGGCGGTGATTTCAAGAGCGCGGTTCTGGCGGTGATTCTCGCCGGTGTGCTCGATGGGATCGACGGCCGGGTGGCGCGGCTCATGAAGGCGCAATCGCGCTTCGGTGCCGAACTCGACAGTCTGTCGGACGCGATCTCGTTCGGCGTCGCGCCGGCGCTGATTCTGTATCTGTGGTCCTTGCAGCAAGTGCCGCGCTTCGGCTGGTTCGCCGCGCTGGCGCTGGCGGTATGCTGCGCGCTGCGCCTTGCGCGTTTCAATGCCCGGATCGACATGGCGGAGCAGCCGCACAAGAGCGCCGGGTTCCTGACCGGGGTCCCGGCTCCGGTGGGCGCGGGCCTTGCTTTCCTGCCGCTTTACCTGTGGATCGCCAGCGGCCGCGAGGAGTTCCGCATGGCGCTTCCAGTGGCGGTCTGGGCGGCGCTGATCGCGTTCATGATGATTTCCAACATGGCGACCCTGAGCTGGGCGTCGCTGCGCCCGCGCCGCTCTATCCGGCTGGAAGTCATTGCGTTGTTCGGACTGGTGATCGCCGCGCTGCTGACCGAGCCGTGGCTCACGCTCTCGGCCATTTGCGGCATTTACGTGTTGTTCGTGCCGATCGGCGTTGCCCGTTATGCGCGGGTCAGGCGGCAGCGCGCTGCGGCTGCGGCGAGCGTTCGGTAACGCGACGAACCGCACGCTGCGGCGTGCGGCGCAGCCTGGCAAACGAGAAGGGCGAGGCCGGACGCTGATCGCTTGTCATCCAGACCAGGAATTCACGATCCTGCTGCATCGAGCGGGCCTCGTCGAAAAGGCGGCCTACCGCGCCCGATTGGGCGCGAATGGTCAGGACGATCGACGCGATCGCAGCGACGCCGGCACCGGCGATGACGAGCGAAGCGAGAATTCCCAGCATGGCAACCGGCCTTTCAAACTTCCGTCGCACTGCCCGTCGCATATGCTTGACAGGCTGTGGACTTCCTGTGGATAACCGCCGGGAACCCGAGTAGTTCCGGTCGGCGTTTCTTGCTCGCTCAATGTTCTCTTTTTGTTCCGGTGCGTCAAGAGAAATGTGGGGCAGCACGTTCCAGAAGCGCGAGCGACGGACGTCGGTCTTAGGAATTCCGCGATATTTTAGGGTCTTTGCGTCCGGCCCGGCAGGGCGCGGTCCAGCTGTTCCAGTGCGTGCCCCATCCCGAATCGGCGGGGTTTTGCGATTCGCCGTCCTTTGCCTCCGCCCCGGCTTTGCATTAGGGGTGGATTTCGCGGGGTGCCTGCGCTAAGCGCCGCGCCGCCGGGCGGTGAATCGGGGCAAGTCCGCCTCGTTCGCGACAGCCGGCAAATCCACACGGGAAGCGCACAAACCGGTGCCGCATGCGGGTCCCTCCGCAGTGGTTCCAGCTTCCCGGAGGCGAAACCGGAAAGGAAAGACCTATGGCGGCTCCCGTCGTCACCATGAACCAGCTCGTCGAGGCCGGTGCCCACTTCGGCCACCAGACCCACCGCTGGAACCCGCGGATGAAGCCGTACATCTTCGGCGCCCGCAACGGCATCCACATCCTCGACCTGTCGCAGACCGTGCCCCTGATGGCACGTGCGCTCGAGTTCATCTCGGCCACCGTCCAAGCTGGCGGCAAGGTTCTGTTCGTCGGCACCAAGCGTCAGGCCCAGGAGCAGATTGCTCAGGCCGCGCGCGCTTCGGGCCAGCACTACGTCAACCACCGCTGGCTGGGCGGCATGCTCACCAACTGGAAGACCATCTCGGGCTCGATCAAGCGCTTCAAGGCGCTGGAAGAGCAGCTTTCGGGTGACACCGCCGGCCTGACCAAGAAGGAAGTGCTGCAGCTCACCCGCGAGCGCGACAAGTTCGAGCTTTCGCTCGGCGGCATCCGCGACATGGGCGGTATCCCGGACGTGATGTTCGTGATCGACGCCAACAAGGAAGAGCTGGCGATCAAGGAAGCCAACGTCCTCGGCATCCCGGTCGTTGCGATCCTCGATTCGAACGTTTCGCCCGATGGCATCGCGTTCCCGATCCCGGCCAATGACGACGCTTCGCGCGCCATTCGTCTGTACTGCGAGGCGGTTGCTGCCGCCGCCACCAAGGGTGGCCGCGAAGCGATGATCGCTTCGGGCGCCGACCTTGGCGCGATGGACGAGCCGCTGGCTGAAGAGGTCGTCGAGGGCTGAGGCGGTTCCCGGTCTGACGGCCGCTTCGGCGGCCGTCACCGAACTGACCCGGACACGACTTACGGGCCGCGGCACTTGCTGCGGCCTCTCCCGTTTCAAGATTGAGAAGGATCAACGCGATGGCTTACACCGCCGCTGACGTGAAGAACCTGCGCGAGCGCACCGGCGCCGGCATGATGGACTGCAAGAAGGCGCTCGACGAGAGCGGCGGCGATTTCGAAGCCGCCGTTGACGCGCTGCGCGCCCGGGGCCTTGCTGCTGCTGCCAAGAAGTCCAGCCGCACCGCGGCCGAGGGCCTCGTCGGCGTGGCCGTTTCGGGCACCAAGGGCGTCGCTGTCGAAGTGAACTCGGAAACGGACTTCGTCGCCAAGAACGATCAGTTCCAGGACTTCGTCCGCAAGGCCACCGAAGTTGCGCTGTACACCGGCGTGTCGGACGTCGAGGCGCTGAAGGCTGCGGGTTACCCCGATGGCGGCACCGTTGCCGACAAGCTGACCAACAACGTCGCGACCATCGGCGAAAACCAGCAGCTGCGTCGCATCAAGCACGTGTCGGTGTCGAACGGCGTGGTCGTGCCTTACATGCACAACGCGGCCGCCACCAACCTCGGCAAGATCGGTGTGCTCGTCGCGCTTGAATCCGAAGCTGCCGCCGACGTGCTCGAAGCACTGGGCAAGCAGATCGCGATGCACATCGCCGCTGCGTTCCCGCTGGCGCTGAACGCTGACGATCTCGACGCCGAACTGATCGCCCGCGAGCGCAAGATCGCGGCCGAGAAGGCTGCCGAAAGCGGCAAGCCGGCAGAAGTCCAGGCCAAGATGGTCGACGGTGCCGTCGCCAAGTACGCCAAGGAAAACGCGCTGCTGTCGCAGGTGTTCGTCATGGACAACAAGACCCCGATCGCACAGGTCGTCGAGCAGGCTGGCAAGGCCGCCGGCACCAAGATCACGCTGGTCGACTATGTCCGCTTCCAGCTCGGTGAAGGCATCGAGAAGGAAGAGACCGACTTCGCGGCCGAAGTCGCCGCGGCTGCCGGCATCAAGTAAGCGTTACGCGTTCGCTGTCCCCGCGCCGGCGGTTCCGTTTCGGAACTGGTCGGCGCGGGGACAGTCGTGTCGGGCGCATCCGACAGAAACGTGCCGGCCATGCCCCGCAAAACCTTTGCGGGCGCCCTTGGCACGCGGCACGCGGCGCGTATAAGAGCCGCCATCCCGGCCCATCGTGACA
Source organism: Novosphingobium sp. KCTC 2891 (assembly GCF_025938155.1). GTDB lineage: Bacteria > Pseudomonadota > Alphaproteobacteria > Sphingomonadales > Sphingomonadaceae > Novosphingobium. Next base: position 55,158 of record NZ_JAPCZG010000013.1, read on the forward strand.
AGAGTATCGGTTTTCCCATGAGCCTCCCCCCGTTCAAGCGCATCCTGCTCAAGCTTTCGGGCGAGGTGCTGATGGGTAACCAGCAGTTCGGAATCGACACCGATTTCGTCGCTGCGCTGGCGGCCGAAGTGAAGGCGGCGAAGGACAGCGGGCTTGAAATCTGCCTGGTGATCGGCGGCGGCAACATTTTCCGCGGCATGGCCGGTGCGGCCAAGGGCATGGATCGTGCGCAGGCCGACTACATGGGGATGCTGGCGACGGTGATGAACGCGCTCGCCATGCAGTCCGCGCTGGAGCAGCTTGGCGTGCCCACCCGCGTCCAGTCGGCGATCGAGATGGACAAGGTGTGCGAGCCGGTGATCCGCCGCCGCGCCGAGCGCCATCTCGAGAAGGGGCGAATCGTGATTTTCGCGGCGGGCGTCGGCGCTCCCTACTTCACCACCGATTCCGGGGCGGCGCTGCGTGCGGCGGAAATGAGGTGCGACGCGCTGCTGAAAGGCACCAGCGTGGACGGCGTCTATGATGCCGATCCCAAGAAGGATCCCACCGCCAAGCGTTACGACACGGTCGATTACGACACCGTGCTGGCCGACAATCTTCAGGTGATGGACGCCAGCGCCGTTGCCTTGTGCCGTGACAATCGCATTCCCATCGTCGTGTTCTCTATCCGCGAGCAGGGCAATCTTGCCCTTGTGCTTGGCGGGAAGGGCACGCAGACCATCGTCCAGAAGGAGGCCTGAATCATGGCCAAGTACGACAAGGCCGATCTTGAGCGCCGCATGAAGGGCGCCGTCGAAGCTCTCCGCCACGATCTCTCCGGCTTGCGCACCGGCCGCGCGAACACCGCGCTGCTCGATCCGGTGACCGTCGATGTCTATGGTTCGCGCATGCCGCTGAACCAGGTGGCGACCGTTTCCGCGCCGGAACCGCGCCTGCTTTCGGTGCAGGTGTGGGACAAGTCGAACATCGGCCCCGTCGAAAAGGCGATCCGTTCGGCCGGTCTCGGCCTGAACCCGATCAACGACGGCAACAACCTGCGCCTGCCGATCCCGGACCTGACCGAGGAACGCCGCAAGGAACTGGCCAAGCTTGCCAGTCAGTATGCCGAAAAGGCCCGTATCGCGATCCGCAATGTGCGCCGCGATGGCATGGACGCGCTGAAGACCGACGAGAACAAGAAGGAAATCTCGGAAGACGACCGCAAGCGGTCGGAAACCGAACTCCAGAAGGTGACCGACGAGCAGATCAAGGCGGCGGACGAAGCTGCAGCCGACAAGGAAAAGGAAATCCTCGGCAAGTGATCCTTTCGAAGGCTCACGATGAACGGGGAGGGGCCCTGACCTCCGCCCGCCATGTCGCCATCATCATGGACGGCAACGGGCGTTGGGCGAAGAAGCGCCTGATGCCACGCGCACTCGGCCATAAGCGGGGGGTGGATACCGTCCGCACCATCGCGCGTGCCGCGCGCGAGATGGGGCTGGAGGCGCTGACGCTCTATGCGTTCTCGTCCGAGAACTGGAAGCGGCCGGCTGACGAGATCTCCGATCTGATGAGCCTGCTGCGCGCTTTCATTCGCACCGAGCTTGACGAACTGGTGCGCAACGGCACCCGGCTCAAGATCATCGGCGAGTGGCAGGCGCTGGCGCCCGATATCGTCGACATGATCGGGGATGCGCTGGCGCGGACGGCGCACAACCGCCAGACCACGCTGACCATCGCGCTCAATTACGGATCGCAGCAGGAAATCGCCCGCGCGGCGGCCCGGGCTGCTGCCAAGGGCGCGATCACCGTGGAAAGCATCGAGGCGGAACTCGATACCGCCGACCTGCCTCCGCTCGATCTGATCATCCGGACGTCGGGCGAAGTCCGGCTGTCGAACTTCCTGCTTTGGCAGGCGGCCTATGCCGAGATGTGGTTCACCGACGTGCTGTGGCCCGATTTCACGCCCGAACACCTGCACGATGCGCTTGGCCAGTTCGCAACCCGTGAGCGGCGCTTTGGCGGGCGCTGACGCCGATCCGGCGGCGCCAGTGGCGGCCCCGAAGAAAAGCGACCTGCCGGTGCGTGTCGCCTCGGCCGTGGTCATGCTGCTGGTGGCCGGCCTTGCCGTGTGGCGGGGCGGTGTCGCTCTGGATGGCTTCATCGCGCTGGTGGGGCTGGCTGTGTTCGGCGAATATGTCCGGCTCGTCTCCCGCATCGCGCCCAATCCGGCGAAGATGTCGGCGGCGGTGCTGACCGGTGCGATCTATGTCGGATGGGCCGCTTTCGCGCTGATCGTGATGCCGGTGGCGCTGCTTGTCGGCATCATGGGGCTGGTCATCTGTACCGATACCGGCGCCTATTTCACCGGCCGTGCGATCGGCGGCCCGAAGATCGCGCCGAAGATCAGCCCGTCGAAGACCTGGGCCGGCCTTGCCGGCGGCATGGCGGCGGCCGGCATATGGACGGCGTTGGCGACGCTGACCGGAGGCTACTTCATTTCCGCGATCGGTCCCACCGGTCCCAGCTTTGGCGAAGCGCTGCGGATTACCAATGTCGGTTTCGCCGCGCTGGCGGGCGCCGGGCTGGCGGTCGTGGCGCAGGCGGGCGATTTCTATGAAAGCTGGCTCAAGCGCCGCGCCGGCGTGAAGGACAGCTCCCGCCTCATCCCCGGCCACGGCGGCGTGTTCGACCGGGTGGACGGACTGCTGCCGGTGGCGATCGTGGTAGGCACGCTGTGGGCGCTCGGGGCGGGTCGATGAGCGCACCGCGTACCATTTCGGTGCTGGGCGCGACTGGATCCATCGGCGCATCGACGCTCGATCTGGTCCGCCGCAATCCGCAGGCGTTCCGCGTCGTTGCGCTCACCGCCAATCGCCAGGCACGCGAACTGGCCGTGCTCGCGCGCGAATTCGCTGCCGATGTGGCAGTCGTGGCGGACGAGGCCTGCCTGCCCGAACTGCGCGCGGCGCTGGCGGGGAGCGGGATCGAGGCGGCCGGCGGCGCGCAGGCGCTGGTCGAGGCTGCGGGGCGCGGGGCGGACATCACCGTTGCCGCGATCGTCGGCTGCGCCGGGCTTGCCCCCACCATGGCCGCGATCGAGCAGGGCAGGATCATCGCGCTCGCCAACAAGGAAGCGCTGGTTTCCGCAGGTGAGGTGATGACCGCCGCTGTCGCCCGTTCAGGCGCGACGCTGCTGCCGGTCGATTCCGAACACAACGCGATCTTCCAGTGCCTCCAGGGCAACGATCCCGCCCATGTGCGCTGGATTACGCTGACCGCGAGCGGCGGGCCGTTCCGCGACTGGGACATGGCGCGCCTGCACGCGGCCACCCCGGCTGAGGCGGTGAAGCATCCCAACTGGTCGATGGGCGCGAAGATCAGCGTCGATTCGGCCACGATGATGAACAAGGGCCTCGAATTCATCGAGGCGTTCCACCTGTTCCCCGTTGGCGTCGAGCGGCTGCGGATCATCGTCCATCCGCAATCCATCGTGCATTCGATGGTCGAATATCGAGATGGATCAACGCTGGCGCAGCTTGGCCCTTCGGATATGCGCGTGCCCATAGCTTCTGCGCTGGCATGGCCTGCCCGGATGGACACGCCGTGCGAACCGCTCGACCTTGCCGCGATCGGGGAATTGACCTTCCGCCAGCCCGACGAACTGCGCTTTCCCGCCACCCGTCTTGCGCGCGAAGCCGCGATTGCGGGTGGCGCGGCGCCCGGGGTGCTGAACGCGGCGAACGAAATCGCGGTCGCAGCGTTCCTCGATGGTCAGATCGCGTTCACCCGAATCGTGCAATGCGCCGAGGAAGTGCTTGCGCGTGGCCTGCCGCCGCCGCCCACTTCGCTGGACGAGGTGATCGCGGTGGACAGGGAAGCGCGGGTGCGCGCGCGCGAAACGATGGAGCCTGCCCGTTGACCCCGATGGCCGAAAGCCCCGGAATTCTCATCACGCTGCTGGCTTTCGTGCTTGTGCTGGGGCCGCTCGTGTTCATTCACGAACTGGGTCACTACCTTGCCGGGCGTCTGTTCGGCGTGAAGGCTGAAAGTTTCTCGATCGGCTTCGGCAAGGAGCTTTGCGGCTGGACCGACAAGCGCGGTACGCGCTGGAAGCTCTCGGCGCTGCCGCTGGGCGGCTACGTTCAGTTCGCGGGCGACATGAACGCGGCGGGCAAGCCCGACCCTGCGTGGCTGGCGCTCCCGGCGGAGGAGCGCAACAAGACTTTCCAGGCAAAGCCCTTGTGGCAGCGTGCCGCCATCGTCCTCGCCGGACCGGTGACCAACCTGCTGCTCGCAGTCGCGATCCTTGCCGGCTTCGCGCTGGCCTACGGCAAGGTCGTGGTGCCGCCGGTGGTGGGCGTGATCCAGCAGGGCTCGGTGGCGGAGAAGGCCGGCCTCCACGTGGGGGACCGCATCGTCTCGCTGCGTGGCTACGGCGTGGACAGCTTCCTCGACGTGCGCATGGCCGTGTCACAGCATCCGGGCGAGCCGCTTGACATGGTGGTCGAGCGCGCCGGCGCGCGGGTGGACCTGCCCGTCACGGCGGCGGCCAAGGTGCTGTCGGACCGCTTCGGCAACGAACAGCGCATCGGCTTCATCGGCATCGGTCCCGCCAGCATCGATCGCGTACCGGTCGGCCCCGTTGGCGCGGTGGGCGAAGCACTGACCCAGACCCGCGACATCATCTCCATGATGGTCACCGGGATCGGCCAGATCGTCACCGGCAAGCGCGAGGTGAAGGAACTCGGTGGCCCGATCAAGATCGCCAAGTACTCGGGCGAGCAGCTCGTGTCCGGCTGGCAGAGCTACGCCTGGTTCGTGGCGCTGATCTCGATTAACTTGGGGTTCATCAACCTCTTGCCAATTCCGGTGCTCGACGGCGGCCACCTCGCATTCTACGCGGCGGAGGCCGTGCGCCGTAAGCCGGTGAGCCAGCGCGGGCAGGAATGGGCCTTCCGCACCGGCCTCGCGCTGGTGCTTGGCCTGATGCTGTTCGTCACATTCAACGACGTGGCGTCGCTCAAGATTTTCGGAGGGTAAGGGGCACGTTGCCCGTTATCGCAACGGGAAAGTTCCATCGGGCGGGGATGGAGCGGATTTTCCACAATTTGCGGGGCTAATGCTGGCACGAAAGGCAGGCTTGCTTGATTGGCGGGGCTGCATCGGGCAAAGGGCTGCGATTGCCTGAGAATGGCCGGGTTGCGCGCGCCGCAGTCGCCGTTCGAGGGCCGCACGAACAGACGGGATGGCGCTTGGTGATGATTGGACTTAACTCGGGCCTGACCGCACCCGGCGCGAAGCGCGCTTCCGCCCTTGCAGGCGTGTTGCTTGCGACGACCGCGCTGGTCGCGCTGCCCGATGTGGCGATGGCCGCCGCGAAGGTGAAGGCGGGCAAGGCCGTGCCGATCCCGACCGAGGCTTCGGTGCCTGCTCCCGCAGCGCCCGCCGTGGATGCCTCCGCGCCCGTCCAGACCGTCCGCTCGATCATCATCGAGGGCGCGCAGCGGCTCGAGGCGGACACCATCCTGTCGTATATTCGTCTCCGCGTCGGCGATCGCTACACCCAGGCTTCGGCCGACCAGGTGCTCAAGGATCTCTACGCGACCGAGCTGTTCTCGGACGTGCAACTGCGCAACGCCGATGGCGCCGTGACCATCCAGGTCAAGGAAAACCCGGTCGTCAACCGCATCATCCTCGAAGGCAACAAGCGCCTGAAGGAAGAGAAGATCCTGCCCGAGATCAAGCTCTCGGCGCGCCAGATCTTCACCCGCTCCAAGGTGCGCGCCGACGTGTCGCGCATCATCGAGCTGTACAAGCGGCAGGGCCGCTTCGCCGCTTCGGTCGAGCCGAAGATGGTGATGCTCGACCAGAACCGCGTCGATATCGTGTTCGAGATCCAGGAAGGGCCGAAGTCCAAGGTCCGCCAGATCAACATCATCGGCAACGATACCTTCTCCGACAGCGAGCTGCGCGGCGAGATGGTGACGAAGCAGGCGCGCTTCTTCCGCCTGTTCTCCTCGGGCACCAGCTACGATCCCGATCGTCTGGCCTTCGACCAGCAGAAGCTGCGCCAGTATTACCTGACCAAGGGCTACGCCGATTTCCGCGTGGTTTCCGCGGTGGCGGAACTGACGCCCGACAAGCGCGACTTCATCATCACGTACGTGGTCGAGGAAGGGAAGCGCTACAAGTTCGGCGACGTGAAGGTCGACAGCCAGCTGCGCGACTTCGACGGCGAAGTGCTGGCCAAGCGCCTGCCGCTGAAGAAGGGCGACTGGTACAACGCCAAGCTGGTCGAGGACACCGTCGACAGCCTGACCGAGACCGCCGGCAGCTTCGGCTATGCCTTCGCCGACGTGCGCCCCGACTTCCAGCGCAACAAGGATGACCTGACGATGTCGGTCACCTTCCGCATCGCGGAAGCGCCGCGCGTGTATGTCGAGCGGGTCGACGTCAACGGCAACACGCTGACGCAGGACAAGGTGATCCGCCGCGAGTTCCGCCTTGCCGAAGGCGATGCGTTCAACTCGTTCCAGATCAAGCGCTCGTCCAACCGCATCAAGTCGCTGGGCTACTTCCAGGAGAAGTTCGAGGTCGAGCAGAAGCCGGGCACCGCGCCCGACCGCATCATCCTTGAAGCCAACGTCGAGGAAAAGCCCACCGGCCAGCTCCAGCTGTCCGCCGGCTTCTCCAGCCTTGAAAGCTTCATTTTCCAGGCTTCGATCCAGCAGAACAACTTCCGCGGTCGCGGCCAGACGGTTGGTGCCAGCGTGGACTATTCGCGCTACTCGCGTTCGGTCCAGCTGAGCTTCACCGAGCCGTACCTGTTCGACCGCAACGTCTCGTTCGGTCTCGACGTCTACCGCCGCGACTACAACAGCTTCCGCTACCTGAACTCCAGCCGCAACACGACCTACAAGCAGGCCACCACCGGCTTCCAGGCGCGCATCGGCGTGGCGCTCACCGAATATATGTCGCTGGTCGGGCGCTACACGCTCAACTTCGACGACGTGTCGCTCGACAAGGGCCTCTACTACACCAACGGAACCTGCGATCCGTTCAAGGGCGGGTTCTACCTGTGCGACGCGATCGGCAAGCGCACCAGCTCGATCCTCGGCACCTCGCTGATCTACGACACGCTGGACAATCGCATGCGCCCGACGCGCGGCACCCAGTTCGTGGTCGGTGGCGACGTGGCCGGCCTTGGCGGCTCGGTGAAGTATGCGCGCATCACCGCCAACGCGGCCAAGTACTTCTCGCTGGGCAAGGGCTTCGTGTTCTCGCTGCGCGCAGAGGGCGGTGCGATCAAGCCGCTGTCCAAGCGCTATGACGAGAACGGCCTGGAGGTCGATGGCATCCGTCTGACCGACCGCTTCTTCCTCGGTGAACCGCAGCTGCGCGGCTTCGACATTCGCGGCGTTGGCCCGCGCGTGCTTCGCAAGTTCTACGCGGGCGTCGCCACCGATGGCACCGGCGGCACGGTCAGTGCCAACCGCAACGACTGGTCGGACGACGCGGTCGGCGGCCGTTACTACTACCTGGGCCATGCCGAACTGGAACTGCCGCTCGGCTCGGGCGCGCGCGAACTGGGCCTGCGTCCGTCGATCTTCGTCGATGCCGGCGCAGTGTTCAGCGTGAAGGCGCCGGGCACCAACCCGTTGGTCCTGCAACTGCAGAACAAGACCACCGGCGAGACGATCTACAAGGCGGTCACGGCCGATCCGGCCAGCCCCGGCAACCCCATCGCTGGCTCGTTCGATGCCGCCACCTACAACGTGGTCGGCAAGTTCGCGGAAAGCTTCGTCGGCAATTCCGCCAAGCCGCGCGTTTCGGTCGGCATCGGCGTGAACTGGAACTCGCCCTTCGGGCCGTTCCGCATCGATTTCGCCAAGGTGCTCAGCAAGGTCGATGGCGACGACCCCAAGACCTTCACTTTCAACGTAGGAACCCAGTTCTGATGAAACTCCGTATTGCCTCGGCCCTCATCGCGGGCCTGCTCGTCTCCGCAGCTCCCGCCGCCATGGCGCAGTCGACCCCGGGCGGCACCGTTGCCGCCGGCATCGCCATCGCCAACCCGCCGGCCGTCGTCGCCTCGTCGAACGCCTACAAGACTTCGCAGACCCAGCGCCCGGTGACCTACAAGGCGCAGATCGACCAGGCGAACACGCGCAAGGCCCAGATCGAGGCCCAGCTCAAGCCGCTCGTCGCCAAGCTCGAAGCGGACTCGAAGGCTGCCAACCCGAACCGCGCCGCGCTGCAGAGCCAGTACGAGCAGATCCAGCAGATCCAGCAGTCGGGCGAGCAGGAAATCCAGCAGATCCTGGCCCCGCTCAACCTGTCGCAGCAGTATGTGCTCGAACAGATCGGCGACAAGCTGGACGATGCGACCCAGCGCGCGATGACCAAGAAGAAGATCACGGTCGTCCTCGATTCGCAGGGCGTCATCAAGGCCGACCAGGTCTACAACCTCAACCAGGACATCCTGGCCGAGCTGAACACCCTGCTGCCTTCGGCGCAGCTGGTGCCGCCCGCCGGCTGGATGCCGCGCGCCCAGCGCGAGCAGCAGGCGGCTCAGGCCGCGCAGGCCGCTCCGTCGGCGGCGCAGCCCGCCACCAAGCAGCCTTCGGGCCGCTGAGGCAGGACGTCCGGGGGCATGGCTGAAGAGCAGATCGAAGGAGCGGCCGCGCCGCTCTCCTATGATGTGACCAAGGTGATGGCGGCGCTTCCGCACCGCTATCCCCTGCTGCTGGTCGATCGCGTCGTCGAACTGGTGGTGGATGAACGCATCCACGCCATCAAGGCGGTGACGATGAACGAGCAGTTCTTCCAGGGCCACTTCCCCGGCCGCCCGATCATGCCGGGCGTCCTCCAGATCGAGGCGCTGGCGCAGGCCGCCGGCGTCCTCGCGGTGGAATCGCTCGGCCTCGCCGGATCGGGCAAGCTCGTCTATTTCATGGCGATCGAGGAAGCGAAGTTCCGTACGCCGGTGGAGCCGGGCTGCCTGCTCGATCTGCACGTAAGCTTCGTCCAGAAGCGTTCGCGCGTGTGCAAGTTTGCCGCCAAGGCCATGCTGGGCGACAAGATCGCCACCGAATGCAGCTTCACCGCGATGATCGCGGATTCCTGACGCAGGACTTGGCCGGCGCCGCGCCGCTGCGCCGGTCAAGATGATGAGCCTGCCGTGAAGATCGACCCGTTCATCCTGATCATGTTCGCCACGGTCGCGCTGGCGAGCGTGCTGCCTGCCACGGGCAATGCGGCCACCGTGATCGACGCGGTGACGACAGCGGCCATCGCGCTGCTGTTCTTCCTCCACGGCGTCCGGCTGAAGCGCGAGACGCTGGTCGCCGCGGCGTCGGACTGGAAGATCCACCTGCTGATCCTCTCGCTGACGTTCGTGATGTTCCCGCTGCTGGGCATCGGGATGCATCGGGCGATGCCGCAGGCGCTGCCCCCCGCCTTGTGGACGGGCATCCTTTACCTCTGCGCACTGCCCTCCACCGTCCAGTCCTCGATCGCGTTCACGTCGATCGCGCGGGGCAATGTCGCGGTGGCGCTGTGCGCGGCGGCCTTTTCAAACCTGCTCGGCGTCATGGTCACGCCGTTTCTCGCCAGTGCGCTGCTCGGCACGCAAGGCGGCGTCTCGCTGGGGCAGGTGGGGCGCATCGCCAGTGAGTTGCTGCTGCCGTTCATCGCCGGCCACCTGCTGCGGCCGTGGCTGGGGGGCTGGGCCGAGCGGCACAAGCGGCTGCTGACCTTTACCGATCGCGGCACCATCGTGCTGGCGGTTTATTCCTCGTTCGCGGCGGCCGTGGTCGAAGGCATCTGGCACCGCGTTGCGCCGGTGCAGATGGTGCTGGTGCTCGTGCTGTGCCTCGTGCTGCTGGCGGTTGTGCTTGGCCTTACCAGGCTGGTCGCGCGCCTGCTGGGCTACCGCACCCCGGAAGAGATCGCGATCGTCTTCGTCGGCTCGAAGAAGTCGCTCGCCAGCGGTGCGCCGATGGCCAAGATCATCTTTCCGCCAGCAGTGGCCGGTGCAGCGATCCTGCCGCTGATGATCTTCCACCAGGCCCAGCTGATGGCCTGCGCGGCCATCGCCCGGCGCTATGCGGCGCGGGCCGGCGATTGAGCCGATTGCGTCTGGAAGCCACGCCTTGTCACGCATCTGTCCCGCACACGTCATAGCCGCCAATCCCGCAACGGAAAGGGATTCGCCATGCCTTCAGGACTTTCGCGACGACAGCTGCTGGCGGGGGGCGCGGGCCTTGCCGCCATTTCGATGGCCGGCAGCGGCATCGCCCGCATGGTGACGGCGCCCGCGCGCACCATGCCCACCCGGCCGCTCATGCCGCTGGTCTTCGCGCACCGCGGCGCGTCGGCGCTCCGCCCCGAACACACGCTCGAAGCCTATGCCCTCGCCATTGCCGACGGTGCGGACTTCATCGAGCCGGATCTGGTGCCCACGAAGGACGGCGTGCTGGTTGCCCGGCATGAAAACAACATCGCCGAGACAACGGACGTAGCGGCCCATCCCGAATTCGCCGACCGCCGCACGGTGAAGGTGGTCGATGGCGAACGGCAGGAAGGCTGGTTCACCGAGGACTTCACGCTTGCCGAACTCAAGACCCTGCGCGCGAAGGAGCGCCTTGGCCTGACCCGTCCCCAAAGCATGAGCGTCGACGGCAAGTTCCCCATCGCCACCTTCGACGAGATCGTTGCGCTGGTTGAACGCGATGGCGGCAAGGCGGGGCGCAAGGTGGGCCTGATCCCCGAAATCAAGCACTCGACCTATTTCGCGGGCCTTGGTTTCGACATGGAAGCCAAGCTCGTCGCCGCGATCCGGGCGAGCGCCTTCCTCCAGTCGGTGCCGCTGATCGTGCAGTCGTTCGAGGTGGGCAACCTGAAGCGCCTGCGCCGCGAGATCGGCGCGATGCCGAACGTCCAGTTGATGCAGCTGTTCGATGACGACGCGGCGCGACCGGCGGATGTCGTCGCGGCGAAGGGCAAGCTGACCTATGGCCAGATGGCAACGCCGCAGGGTTTCGCTGCCGTTGCGCAATATGCAGACTGGGTAGCCCCGCAGCTGCGCCGCCTGATCACGCTCGACGCGGAAGGCAAGACCGGCCCGCGCACCGCGTTCATCGCCGATGCACACCGCGCGGACCTGCTGGTGGGCTGTTACACGTTCCGTCCTGAAAACCAGTTCCTGCCGGTCAATTACCGCTACGGCGGAGAGAACGAGCGCTTCGAGGCCGGCTGCGTGGGCGATATCCGCCGCTACACCACCGCCGGGGTCGATGGCTTCTTCACCGACGATCCGCGCATCGGCCGGCTTGCGCTCACCGACTGGGGGCAGGACTGACCGCGCCCGGCGGCGTCCACCGATCCGGAACGGCAACGGGGTGACGCGGGGCAAGCCATGCGCTAGTCCCGCAGCATGATTGCCATTGTAACCGGATCGCGCTAATGGACGCCGCCGAGCAGGTTCACCTCAAGTTCCTCGCCGCGCTGGACGGCGGCGGTTTGCGTCGCCGGTCCAACCTCGGTCTTGCAGAGGCCGGCCTGACGCCGGACCGGGCGGCGGCGCTGCTGCATTCGCAGATGACCAGCCGCCAGCTCGACCGGCTCAGCCGCAAGCTTCAGGCGCGAGGCGAGGGCTTCTACACCATCGGTTCGTCGGGCCACGAAGGCAACGCCGTGCTGGCCGAAGCGCTGCGCACCGATGACATCGCCTTTCTCCACTACCGCGATGCCGCATTCCAGGTCCACCGCGCCAGCCGGGTGCCGGGCGAGACGCCGACATGGGACATGCTGCTGTCATTCACGGCCAGCGCGGAAGATCCGATCTCGGGCGGGCGGCACAAGGTGCTGGGATCGAAGCGACTGATGATCCCCCCGCAGACCAGCACCATCGCCAGCCACCTGCCCAAGGCGGTGGGCGCCGCGTTCTCCATCGGGATCGCGCGCCGCATGGGGTACGAGGATACCGTGCTGGCGAAGGACGGCGTCGTGCTGTGCTCGTTCGGCGATGCTTCTGCCAACCATTCGACCGCCGTGGGCGCGATCAACACCGCGTGTTGGGCCGCGTTCCAGGGCACGCCGCTACCGATCGTGTTCCTGTGCGAGGACAATGGCATCGGCATTTCCACCCGCACGCCCCAAGGCTGGATCGAGGCGAATTATTCGGGCCGGGCGGGGTTGCATTACATCGCCGCCGATGGCTGCGACATGGCCGATGCCTTCCGCGCAGCGGCCGAGGCGGTGGACATGGCGCGCCGCCACAGGAAGCCTGTGTTCCTCCACATGAAGACCGTCCGCCTTTACGGTCATGCCGGCAACGACATGCAACTCGTCTACCTTTCGAAGGACGACATCGCGCGTGACGAGGCGCGCGATCCGTTGCTCACCAGCGCCGCGCTGCTGATCGAGGAAGGCGTGATGACCGCCGCGGAAATCCGCGCGGAATACGACGCGATCGAGCGCACGCTGGCCGCGCAGGTCGAACAGGCCATCCGCCGGCCCAAGCTGAAGAACGCGGCCGAGGTGATGGCCAGCATCGTCCCGCCCCGGCGCGAAGGTGCTGCGCGCACGCTGCCCACGCCCGAGGCGCGCGCCGCGATCTTCGCCGACGATGCCGGTGCGATGGAAAAGCCGCAGCACATGGCCAAGCTGCTGTCGTGGGCGCTGGCCGACCTGCTGCTGCAATACCCCAACGCCATCGTCTGCGGCGAGGACGTGGGGCCGAAGGGCGGCGTCTATGCGGTCACGCAGAAGCTGCACCAGCGTTTCGGCTCGGCCCGCGTGGTCAACACCTTGCTTGATGAGCAGGCGATCCTTGGTCTGGCCATCGGCGCCGCGCACAACGGTTTGCTGCCGCTGCCCGAAATCCAGTTCCTGGCCTATGTCCACAATGCCGAGGACCAGATCCGGGGCGAGGCGGCCACGCTGTCGTTCTTCTCCAACGGCCAGTTCACCAACCCGATGGTCGTGCGCATTGCCGGGTTGCCCTATCAGAAGGGCTTTGGCGGGCACTTCCACAATGACAACAGCCTTGCCGTCTTCCGCGACATTCCCGGCGTGATCCTGGCCGTGCCCTCGAACGGGCGCGATGCGGTGGCGATGCTGCGCGAGTGCGTGCGACTGGCCGACGAGGAGCAGCGGGTGGTGATCTTCGTCGAGCCGATTGCGCTCTACATGACGCGCGATCTTCATGCCGAAGGCGATGGGATGTGGACCGCGCCTTATCCGCCTCCGGGCGAGGCGGATATCGCGCTCGGCCAGCCCGGCATTCACGGAGAGGGCACCGAACTTGCCATCGTGACGTATGGAAACGGCACCTACCTCTCGCTTCAGGCGCAGAAGCTGCTGCGCGAGCAGGGCGTCGCCGCGCGGGTGATCGACCTGCGCTGGCTGGCTCCGCTGCCCGAGGACGCGCTGTTGGCGGCGACCGCGCCCTGCCAGCGCGTGCTGATCGTGGACGAGTGCCGCATTACCGGATCGCAGAGCGAGGCGCTGATGGCGCTGTTCGCCGAGCGACAGGCGGGCACGCCCTGCGCGCGGCTCACCGCGACCGACAGTTTCATCCCGCTGGGACGCGCGGCGACGCATACGCTGCCCAGCCGCGACATGATCGTGGCCAAGGCGCTGGAGATGGCCCGTGGCTGAACGCGAACGCCCCGATCGCCAGCGCATCGTCGTCGTCTGTCCGGGGCGGGGCACCTATAACGCGCCGGAGCTGGGCTATCTTGCGCGGCATCACGCCGGCCACCCGCTGCTGGCGCGCTTCGATGCGCTGCGCGCCGAGGCGGGCAAGCCCACGCTGACCGAACTCGACGGCGCAGCGAAGTTCACCCCGGCGCACTTGCGCGGCGACAATGCCGCGCCGCTGATCCACGCCTGCGCCTGGCTCGATTTCCTCAGCCTGGACCGGCAGCGCTTCGAGGTGGTTGCGGTCACCGGCAATTCGATGGGGTGGTACACCGCGCTCGCCTGCGCCGGGGCGGTTTCGCCCGAGCATGGCTTTGCCATCGCCGATGCCCTGGGCGTGCATTCGCAGAAGCACGGCGAGGGCACGCAATCCGTGCTGGTGCTGGCCGATGCCGAGTGGCGCGTCGATCCCGCGCTCGCGTCTGCGATCGAGGCGGCGATGGCGCGGCACGGCGTATTGCCGTCGATCCGTCTGGGCGGGATGCTGGTGGTGGCCGGATCGCCGGCTGTGCTTGATGCGTTCGAGGCCGACTTGCCGCCGTTGCCGCGCGCGCCGATGCGGCTGGCGGGGCATGGGCCGTTCCACACCCCGCTGATGGCGCAGAGCGCGCAGTCCGCGCGCGCCGCGCTGCCCGAGGCTTGGTTCACGCCGCCGCAGGTTCCGCTGATCGACGGGCGCGGCGCGATCTGGCGAACCGGTTCCACCCGGCCGCACGACCTGTGGGACTATACCTTCGGGCACCAGATCTTGGCGCCGTACGATTTCACGGCCGCGATCACCGTGGCGCTGCGCGAGTTCGCGCCCGACCTGGTGGTGCTGACAGGCCCCGGCGAAACGCTGGGCGGGGCCATTGCGCAGGTGCTTATCCATAACAAATGGCTGGACATTTCCTCACGCACCGCGTTTTCTGAGCGGCAGGGAGAGGATCCGTTCCTGATCGGCATGGGGAGACCTGGCCAACGAGGAATTGTGATCCCATGCGAAACGACCGACTGAGATTGCGTGGCACGGGCGGGAGGCGTTGATGCAACGCGCCGTGCTTTTCGTCTGCCTTGGCAACATCTGCCGCTCTCCTCTGGCCGAAGCCGCCTTGCGCGCCGAGGCGGTGGCGGCGGGGATTGCGATCACCATCGATTCCGCCGGCACCGGCAACTGGCACGCGGGCAATCCGCCCGATCCGCGCGCGCAGGCAGAGGCGCTGCGCCACGGTATCGATATTGCCGGCTATCGCGCGCGGCAGGTGCGGACCGAGGATTTCCGCCGCTTTGACTGGATCTACGCGCTCGATCCGCAGAACCTGCGCGATCTTCATGCCGTCGCTCCGCGCCGTCCGCTGGCGAAAGTGGGGCTGCTGATGGACCTTGTGCCGGGGCGCGAGGGCACCGCGGTGATCGATCCGTATTACGGCACCGAAGATGACTTTGCCGCCACCTGGGATGACGTAAGCGAGGCCGCGCGGCGTATCGTTGGACGGCTGGAAGCCAGTCGCTGATGCCAGGCAATTCCTTGTAGGGCAGCGGTTTGCCCGGTGCCGGCTAGCGCGGGGCGAAGCCGGTGCAGAGGATGTCGACCATGCGGCGGGCGGCTTCCTCGCGCGTGAGCGGGCCGGTGGGATCGAACCAGCGGGCGGGCCAGTTGAGCGCGCCGGCGAGCGTGAAGCCCAGCAGCCGCGGGTCCTGCGTCGCGACCGAGCCATCGGCGATGCCTTCCTCGATCAGGGCGCGCAGTGCGTCGTCTATGGCCCGCTTCTTTTCGCGGAAGCGCGCCGCGCTTTCGGGCGAAAGCAATTGCTCGCCCGTGCGGATCACGCAGCGGCCGAAATCCTCCATGTTCACCTGGGCATAGCGTTCAAGGAAGAAGCGCAGCCGGTCGATGCCCTTGCCCGGCCGCGCCCGCGCCGCTTCGGCCGCATCCTGCAACTGGGACAGTCCGATGGACACGCATTCCAGCAGCACCTGGTCCTTGTTGCCGAGGTAGTGGTAGATCGTGGGCTTCGACACGCCGAGGCTGGTCGCCACGTCATCGAGCGATGTGGCGTGGAAGCCCCGCTCGTTGAACATCCGCACTGCCGCCAGCAGGACCGCCTCCCGCTTCGCCTCGCGGGTGGCCTTGCGCTGCGCGGCGGTCTGGAAGGGGGACTTGTCCTTTTGGGCAGGGGTTCCGGTCACCCCTTTTCATTGACGCTCTACCGATTGGAATGCAATATACCCGATAGTAGATTTTTTGGGAATCGGAGTTAAGCGAATGCAGATCCAGGGAGTTGCCGCGATCGTTACCGGCGGTGCATCGGGCCTTGGCGGCGCGACTGCGGCGCGTCTGGCGAAGATGGGTGCGAAGGTTTCGATCTTCGATCTCAACGCCGAACTGGGCCAGAAGACCGCTGCCGAAATCGGCGGCAACTTCTTTGCGGTGAACGTGACCGACGAAGCATCGGTGCAGGCTGGCCTCGAAGCCGCTGAAGCCGTCAACGGCAAGGCGCGCATCCTGGTGAACTGCGCGGGCATCGCCCCGCCTGCCAAGGTCATCAACCGCGACGGCAGCGCGATCCCGCTCGCCGATTTCGCCAAGATCGTGAACATCAACCTGATCGGCACGTTCAACGTGCTGTCGAAGTTCGCCGCGCGCATTTTCGATGCCGAGACGGTGGGCGCGGAAGAGCGCGGCGTGATCATCAACACCGCCTCGGTCGCGGCGTTCGAAGGCCAGGTCGGCCAAGCCGCCTATGCCGCGTCGAAGGCCGGCGTGCACGGCATGGCGCTGCCCATCGCGCGCGAATTCGCCCGTTACGGCATCCGCGTGAACACCATCGCGCCGGGCATCTTCTGGACCCCGATGCTCGCCTCGCTGCCGCAGGAAGCGCAGGATTCGCTGGGCAAGCAGGTGCCGTTCCCCAACCGCCTGGGCAGCCCCGAGGAATATGCGCAGCTGGCGCAGTCGATCATCGAGAATCCGATGATCAACGCCGAGACGATCCGCCTCGACGGCGCGATCCGCATGGCGGCCAAGTAAGCAAGCACAAAGGCGGGTTGGCCGTGGCGGCCGACCCGCCTATGAATGTGCTCATTAATCGAGCGGTTAAGAGAGGGACGGGAACAATGACGATCAGCAGCGAAGCGCTGAATCTTGCGGCACGCGTGGAAAAGTTCGTGCGCGAAGTGGTGGTCCCCTACGAGCAGGATCCCCGCCGCGACCATCACGGCGCGCCGACCGATGAACTGGTGCAGGAACTGCGCGGTCTTGCGCGCGAAGCAGGCGTGCTGACGCCGCACATCCGTCCCGATGGCAGCCACTTCAGCCAGCGCGAAACCGCGGTCATGCTGATCAAGTCCGGCCTTTCGCCGCTGGGAATGCTCGCGTGCAACACCAACGCGCCGGACGAGGGCAACATGTACCTCCTCGGCCACGTCGGTAGCCCGATGCTGAAGGAGCGTTTCCTCAACAAGATGGTCGAGGGCCGCGCGCGCTCGGCCTTCTTCATGACCGAGCCGGCCGAGGAAAACGGCGCGGGCGCTGACCCGTCGATGATGATCACCAAGTGCCGCAAGGACGGCAACCACTGGGTGATCAACGGCAAGAAGGCCTTCATCACCGGCGCAGAGGGTGCCGAAGTGGGCATCGTCATGGCCAAGTCGGAAGATCCCGACAGCATGGGCGGTGCCTGCATGTTTGTGGTCGACCTGCCCGATCCGGCGATCCGCATCACCCATGTGCCGAACACCATCGACAGCTCGATGCCCGGCAGCCACGCCGAAGTCAGCATCGAGAACCTGCGCGTGCCGGCCGACCAGATGCTGGGCGATGCGGGCGAGGGCTTCAAGTATGCGCAGATCCGCCTGTCGCCTGCCCGCCTGTCGCACTGCATGCGCTGGCTCGGCGGCTGCATCCGCGCGCAGGAAATCGCCAGCGATTACGCCAATCGCCGCATGGCCTTCGGCAAGACGCTGATCGACCACGAAGGCGTGGGCTTCATGCTCGCCGAGAACATGATTGACATCAAGCAGTGCGAACTGATGATCGACTGGTGCGCCGGCGTGCTCGACAGCGGATCGCTGGGCACGGTCGAAAGCTCGATGACCAAGGTCGCGGTGTCCGAAGCGCTGATGCGCATCGCCGACAAGTGCGTGCAGGTGATGGGCGGCACGGGCGTGACCGACAAGACCATCGTCGAGACGATGTTCCGCGAAGTGCGCGCGTTCCGCATCTATGACGGCCCGACCGAGGTTCACAAGTGGAGCCTTGCCAAGAAGATCCGCCGTGACTGGAAGCACACCAATGCCTGATCCCAAGACTGCCGACGTGGCGGCGGCCAACAGCGGCGCGGGCGAAGTCCGCGTCGCTTTCGACCAGGCGGCGCTGGCCGGCTGGATGGAAGCGAACGTCGCGGGCTTTGCCGGCCCGCTGACGGTCGAGCAGTTCAACGGCGGCCAGTCGAACCCGACCTATCGGCTCTCGACTCCCGGCGCGAACTACGTGCTGCGGCGCAAGCCGCCGGGGCCGCTGCTCAAGGGGGCGCACGACGTGCTGCGCGAGGCGCGCGTGCTGACCGCGCTGGGGCCGACGCCGGTGCCGGTGCCGCCGGTGTATGGTGTGTGCGACGACGATGCGGTGATCGGCAGCGCGTTCTACATCATGGGCATGGTCGAAGGGCGCATCTTCTGGGACGCGGCCTTTACCGAAGTGCCCAGGGAGCAGCGCGCCGCCTACTACGACGCGATGAACGAGACGATCGCGGCACTACATTCGGTGGACGTCGATGCGGTGGGCCTGTCGGACTATGGCAAGCCGGGCAACTACTTCGCGCGGCAGATCGGCCGGTGGTCGAAGCAGTACCTTGAAGACGAGCTGGCCGGACGCAATCCGGACATGGACGCGCTGGTGGAATGGCTGCCGACCGCGATCCCCGAAGGCGACGAAGTGAGCGTGGTCCACGGCGATTTCCGCTGTGACAACATGATCTTCCACCCGACCGAGCCGCGCGTGGTCGCGGTGCTGGACTGGGAGCTTTCGACGCTGGGCCATCCGCTGGCCGACTTCGCCTATCACGCGATGATGTACCGGATGCCGCCGGATATCGTCGCGGGGATCGGCGGGTCCGATCCGGTGGCGCTGGGGCTGCCGACCGAGGCCGAGTTCATCGCTGCTTATTGCCGCCGCACCGGGCGCGAAGGCATCGACAACTGGGACTTCTACCTCGCGTTCAACTTCTTCCGGCTGGCCGCGATCTTCCATGGGATCAAGGGCCGCGTGCTGCGCGGCACCGCCACCAACGCACAGGCCAAGGAGCGCGCCGAAGCGTTCCCGCGTCTTGCCGCGCTGGCGCGCGAAGCGATGGAGAAGTGCAGGTGAGCGCGGTCCTTCTTGAAATCACGGACGGCATCGGCCGCATCACGCTCAACCGGCCCGAGCAGGGCAACGCCATCGACATGGCGCTGGCGACCGACCTCGAAGCGGCGGCACGCGCCTGCGCGAGCGAGGAAAGCGTGCGCGCCGTGGTGCTGGCGGCGGCGGGGCGGATGTTCTGCGTGGGCGGCGACATCGGCGCGTTTGCCGATGCAGGCGACCGCACGGGGGCGTTCCTGTCCGAACTGGCAGGCAAGCTCCACGAAGCGGTGCTGCACCTCTCGGCGATGGACAAGCCGCTGATCGGGCTGGTGCAGGGACCGGCGGCGGGCGCGGGTCTCAGCCTCGCCATGCTGGGCGATATCGTGCTGGCGAGTGAAGCCAGTCACTTCACGGCCGCCTATACGGCCATCGGCCTCACCCCCGACGGGGGCATGAGCTGGCTGCTGCCGCGTGTTGCGGGGATGCGGGTGGCGCAGGAGCTGATCCTGACCAACCGCCGTGTGCTGGCGGCCGAGGCGGCGAACGTGGGCATCGTGACCCGCGTGGTCGCGGCGGAAGACCTGGCGGCCGAGGGCGAGAAGCTGGCGCAGACGCTGGCGGCTGCGCCGGTCCGTGCGCTGGGTTCCGTGCGGCGCCTGCTGCGCGACGGGCAACTGCGCGATCTGGCCGGTCAGCTGGATGCGGAAACCGCGGCGATTTCTGCCGCGGGTGACGGCGCCGAAGGGCGCGAAGGCATCGGCGCGTTCCTGGCGCGCCGCAAGCCGGACTTCCGCGCGATCTGACGGGTCAGTCGGTACGGACGGACGTGCGCGAGAACGCCTGCCGGGCGAGCGCGCGCGATCCGGTCCGGAGCGTGGTGCGCAGGAACCGGCTGGCCGCGCTGGCCTCGGCATAGCCGAGCCGGTGCGCGAGTTCGGACAGGTTCGGCTTGCGCTCGGTGGCGAAGTATTCGTCCGCCGTGCGGCGGCGCACCCGGTCGAGGATCGCCGCGAAACTCTCGCCCACGTCTCCCAGCCGGCGCTGCAGGGTGCGCGGGCTGGTCGCGAGCAGCGAGGCCGTGCGTTCGAGCGTCGCGTGGCCGCCCGGAAGATCGGCGGAGACGATCCGTTCCACCTGCGCGGCGATGTCATCGTCGATGTTGCGCGCCTCGTTCGCCAGCTTGCGTTCGAGGAAGGCCAGCATCCGCGCGTTCCCGTTGGGCGAGGGGCGGCGCATATCGGCACGTGACAGGACCAGCGCGGAGCGATCCGCGCCGAAGATCACCGGGCAGCGGAATACGCCGCGATGGAACTTGAGGCTGGCGGGGCCGGGGTGGTTGAACTCCATGCGCAGCGGGTGCCAGTCCTCGCCCAGGATCAGCTGGATCGTCCGCATCTGCAGGGTGAGCGTTGATTCCAGGTACTGGCTGCCGCCGAAACGCGCGGGGATGGCAATGTATTGCTGGAGTGCGATCTCGTCGCCCTCCTCGCTCATCGAGGAGCCGAGCGCTTCGCTTTCGAGATGCAGGAAGCGGCCGCTGATCCGCACGGATTCCTGCACCGTGGGGCAATGGTCCCAGAGTAGCGACAGCGGGCCATAGCCGCGCAGGTTGCACCATGCGGCAAAGGCGATGCCAAGGTCCGGCCGGCGCGCCACGATCGAGCAGAGCTGCATGATATCGACCATGGCCTGCGCGGGGACGACTTCGCTACGCTCGCTTGATCGAAGGATATCAAGCATTTCGCGGTCGAGGATGGTTTCCAGCGCAATCCCCGCCATCCGCGCGAAGCGCACGAACTGCTGCATCGACGAACTATGGGCAATCGGGCCGGATCTGTTCTCCATGGCGTGATTTGTCACGATCATGACGCCTTTGGTCAAGATTTAATCAAGGGATTGACGCAGAAAGATCCCATCTGCCGAACCGGGTCCGCAAGGGATCAGGACGGCATATCCGAAACGCCGCGACGAAGAGCGCGGCGACGAAGAAAGGGAGCAGTATGAAGGGCATCTGGCGCGCCAGCACCGCTGGCGTAATCCTCGCAGCCGTGATCTCGACCCCCGCTTTCGCGCAGGACGCGCAGGCTGGTGAGCAGGACAGCGGCGGTCTGCAGGAAATCGTCGTGACCGCGCAGCGCCGCGCGGAAAATCTTCAGAACGTGCCGATCGCGATCACCGCGGCCAATGCCGATACGCTGGCCCAGGCCCGCGTCGACAACGTGTCGAACATCCAGGCGATCACGCCTTCGGTGACGTTCCGCACCGCCAACATCTCGTCGTCGACCGCCAACGTCATCATCCGCGGCCTTGGCACGACCGGCAACAGCCGTGCCTTTGAAGGTTCGGTCGGCGTGTTCATCGACGGCGTCTACCGCACCCGTGCGGCCGCCGCTCTCCAGAACTTCCTCGACATCGACAACCTGCAGATCCTGCGCGGTCCGCAGGGCACGCTGTTCGGCAAGAACACCACTGCCGGTGCGCTGCTGCTCGCCTCGGCCAAGCCTTCGACCGACAAGACCGCGTTCCTGTTCGACGCGACCTATGGCAACTACAACTCGCTGCTGGTCAAGGCGGCGGGCAACGTGCCGCTGACCGACACCCTGGCGTTCCGCATCGCCGGCCTCGCCTCGACCCGCGAAGGCTTCTACACCAACCCGACCACCGGCAAGGACCTCAACGGCGACACGACCCAGGCGGTCAAGGCGCAGCTGCTGTACGAACCGAGCGCTGACCTTTCGGTCCGCCTGATCGGCGACTATTCGCGCGGCAGCGGCAACTGCTGCTACGCGACGAGCGAATTCAAGCTCGGCCCGACGACCCCGCTGGTCGATGCACTGACGCTTGCCAATGGCGGCGTGGTTTCGTCGAAGAAGGCTTCGGACTGGGAGCAGACGCTCAACGGCAACGGCGAGCAGGTGATCAAGGATTACGGCGCGACGCTGCTGATCGACCTGGCGCTGGGCAACGGCACGCTGAAGTCGGTTTCGTCCTACCGCAAGTTCAGCGTCGACCAGCGCGACATGGACCCGGATTTCTCGGGCGCGGACATCTTCCGCTACAACGAGTCCTTCAAGAGCCGCTTCATCTCGCAGGAACTGACCTACAATACCAAGATAGAGGCGCTGAACGCCGACGCGGTGTTCGGTGCGTTCTTCTCGGATGAAAAGCTCCAGATGGGCCGTGCGATGCCGTGGGCCGCGCAGGGTCAGGCCTATTGGGACGTCGCCATCGGCGTGCCGGGGCTGGTCTATGCCGCTCCGGGCCTGTGGACGGTCGAGGATATGCGCGGCAAGGCCCGTTCGTATGCCGGCTTCGCGCACCTCGACTTCGCGGTGGGCGAGAAGGTCAACGTGATCGCGGGTCTGCGTTACTCGGTCGAAAAGAAGCAGGGCTCGTTCTCGAACCCGTTCTATCGCTCGGAAGCGAACGACGTGTTCCGTTTCCTGGGCCTGATGCCGGGACCGGCCTATAACAGGACCATCACCAACAAGGCGCTTTCGGGCACCTTCGGCGTGCAGTTCCGTCCGGTCGACGACGTGATGCTCTATGCGACGTACAACCGCGGCTTCAAGGCGGGCGGCGTCAACATCGACACCAACGCTGCCGGTCTGCTGGCGAACAACCCGGCCGAAACCGGCGGTGCCGGCGTGCCGCTTGACCCGAGCTACAAGCCGGAGAAGGTCAACGCCTACGAAGTCGGCGCCAAGATCCAGTATCTCAACCGCCGGGCGCGCACCAACATCGCGCTGTTCTACTACGACCTGTCCGATCTCCAGATCGCGCAGTTCGTGGGCCTGCGCTTCACCGTGCTCAACACGGCGAAGGCCAAGGACTACGGCCTGGAAATCGAGAACCTGTTCGAGCTGACAGACGGTGTCACGCTGTCGCTCGATGGTACCTGGATCCCGCACGCCAAGTACGGCACGGACGCCAACCTCGATCCGGCGCTGTCGGGTTCGCGCTTCCGCTATGCGCCGAAGCTCGCCGCCAATGCCGCGATCAATGTCGACACGCCGCTGACCGACGACGTCAACCTCACCGCGCGTCTGCAGTACCAGTACAGCGGCAGCCAGCTGATCAACACTGCTGGTACCGAGGCGCAGAAGGCTGTCAGCCTGGTCAACGCCAACCTGGGCTTCAAGCTGCCCAAGCAGGGCCTGACCGTGGAAGGCTGGGTGCAGAACCTGTTCGACCAGACCTACTTCACGGCCGCGTTCAACACGCCGCTGCAGACTGGCGACGTTCGTGGTTACCTGGGTGCGCCGCGCACCTACGGCGTCCGCCTGCGCGCTTCGTTCTGAGGCCTGACATAGTCCCAACGAAGCTGCCGTCCCCGAAAGGGGGCGGCAGTTTTCGTTTGTGGGGCGCCGACACCTGCTGCGCTTGCCGTAGCGGCAAGGAATCGTTGCCGCTTGCCGCAGCGGCGGGGAATCGTTGCCGCTTGCCGCAGCGGCGGGGAATCGTTGCCGCTTGCCGCAGCGGCGGGGAATCGTTGCCGCTTGCCGCAGCGGCGGGGAATCGTTGCCGCTTGCCGCAGCGGCGGGGAATCG
>NZ_JAPCZG010000013.1:78819-82829 GCF_025938155.1 Novosphingobium sp. KCTC 2891
TTGCCGCTTGCCGTAGCGGCAAGGAATCGTTGGACGTCGTTTAATTGATCGCTTAAAGATTGGGAGCCGCCTCCCTCGGCGGTATTGCCGGGCTTGCCCGGCCAAGAACCGGGAGTTCGGGATGACTGTTTCCACCGCCGCCGTCGCGCGCGGCGCCAATGCCGATTTCACCATCGAACAGATCGAAGTCGCCGCGCCGCGCGCGGGCGAAGTGCGCGTGGCGATCGCCGGGGTGGGGCTGTGCCACACCGATCTCGTGTTCCGCGACCAGGTCGAGACGTTCGCCAAGCCGGCCGTGCTGGGCCACGAGGGCGCCGGCGTGATCGAGGCGGTGGGCGAGGGCGTGGAAGGCCTTGCCGTGGGCGACAAGGTCATGCTCGGCTTTTCAAGCTGCGGCGGCTGCCCGCGCTGCGACGAGCACCTGCCGAGCTATTGCAACCTGTTCGTGCCGTTGAATTATGCCGGGCTTCGGCTGGAAGACGGTTCGACCGCCTATTCGAAGGGCGACGAGCGCATGTCCTCGCACTTCTTCGGGCAATCCTCGTTCTCGGCGCTGGCGATCACGCGCGCGCGCAACGTGGTGAAAGTGCCCGAAGGCGTCACCGTGCCGCTCGAATACCTCGGCACGCTGGGCTGCGGGTTCCAGACCGGCGCGGGCGCTGTGCTGCGTTCGATGGACGCGCAGGAGGGCTCCTCGCTCGTGGTGTTCGGCGGCGGCCCGGTGGGCCTTTCGGCGGTCATGGCGGGGGTTATCCGCAAGTGCAGCACGATCATCCTGGTCGAGCCGGTCGCGGCGCGGCGCGAGATCGCGCTGGAATTCGGCGCGACCCACGTGATCGACCCGAAGGCGGTGGACGATCTGGGCGGCGCGATCCGCGCGATCCTGCCGCTGGGCGTGGACAGCGCGCTCGACACCACCGGGGTGGTGCCGGTGATCGAGGCGGGGCTGGGCGCGCTGGCGCCGCACGGGGTGATCGGGCTGGTCGGGGTGCCGCACCAGCCGGATGCCGCGATCACGGTGAACATCACTGCGCTGATGACGCCGGGCCTGCGCATCATCGGCATCATCGAGGGCGACAGCGAGCCGCAGGACTTCATCCCCGAGTTGCTGGCCTATCACGCGCAAGGCAAGTTCCCCTTCGACCGCCTGATCAAGACATTCCCGCTGGCCGAGATCAACGAAGCCATCGCAGCGCAGTCGCGCGGCGAGTGCATCAAGGTCGTGCTGGTCCCCTGACACCCTGTTTCAACCGGAGAATCCCGATGGAATTCAACGATACCTACAAGATGCTGATCGGTGGCGAATTCGTGGCCGGCAGCGCGGCGCTCGATGTGATCAACCCGGCCACCGAAGAAGTGGTCGCCAAGGTTCCCGACGCTACGCCCGAGGACCTCGATGCCGCGATCGCGGCGGCGCGCAAGGCGTTCCCCGGCTGGGCGGCGACTCCCATCGAGGAGCGCAAGGCCAAGCTCAATGCGCTGGGCGATGCGATCTTCGCGCATCTGGACGGGTTCATGCGCCTGCTGACCACCGAGCAGGGCAAGCCGCACACCGAGGCGCAGGGCGAGATCATGGGCGCGGGCTACTGGCTCAAGGCGTTCACGTCGCTCGACCTGCCCGAGACGGTCAACGAGGATTCGGACGAGCGCATCTCGATCACCCGCCACGTGCCGCTGGGCGTGGTCGGTGCGATCGCGCCGTGGAACTTCCCGATGATCCTCGCCATGTTCAAGGTCGCTCCGGCGCTGCTGGCAGGCAACACCATGGTGCTGAAGCCTTCGCCGTTCACCCCGCTGTGCACGCTCAAGTTCGCTGAACTGGCCGCGGAAATCCTGCCGGCGGGCGTGCTGAACGTCGTCACCGGCGGCGATAACCTCGGTCCGTGGATGACCGGGCACCCCGGTTTCGACAAGATCAGCTTCACCGGCTCGACCGCGACCGGCCGCCGCGTGATGGCCTCGGCCGCGCCGACGCTGAAGCGCGTGACGCTGGAACTGGGCGGCAACGATGCCGCGATCGTGCTGCCCGACGTCGACGTCGAGAAGCTGGCCGAGCAGCTGTTCTGGGCTGCTTTCACCAACAACGGCCAGATCTGCATCGCGACCAAGCGCATGTACATCCACAAGGATGTCTATGAACCGCTGCGCGACGCGATCGTCGCCTACGCCAAGACCGTGAAGGTGGGCGACGGCGCCGAGCAGGGCACGCAGATCGGTCCGATCAACAACAAGGCCCAGTACGACCGCGTGCTCGACCTGATCCAGGACGCCAAGGACAAGGGCTACAAGTTCCTGATGGGCGGGGACAAGACCGACGTTCCGGGCTATTTCGTGCCGATCACCATCCTCGACAATCCGCCCGAGAACAGCCGGATCGTGCAGGAAGAGCAGTTCGGCCCGGTGCTGCCGCTCATCCAGTTCGACGATTACGACGACGTGATCGCCCGCGCCAATGCCACCGATTATGGCCTTGGCGGCTCTGTCTGGTCGAAGGACGAGGAAAAGGCGTTTGAGCTGGCGCAGCGTATCCAGTCCGGCACGGTGTGGGTCAACGAGACGCAGCACCTGTCGCCGCTGGCGGCGTTCGGCGGCATGAAGCAGTCCGGCGTGGGCGTGGAAGGCGGGCTGGAAGGCCTGCTCGAATATACCAATGCGCAGACGCTGGTGCGCCGCAAGAACGCGGCCTTCACGGCCTGATCCCTTGGCCGGCCCGCGCAAACGTGCGGGCCGGCCTTTTCACATACCTGCCAACAACAGCCGCGGCGCGGCATCCGTGACCGCCGGAGGGAGACGATTGTCATGGAATATCCGCTGCCCAACACCTCGACCGACCTGACCGGACAGGTCGCGCTGGTGACCGGCGCCTCGTCGGGCCTTGGCCTCCGCTTTGCGCGCGTGCTGGCTGCTTGCGGCGCCAAGGTGGCGCTTGCCGCGCGCCGCATCGACAGGCTCGAAGCACTGGCCGAGGAAATTCGCGCGAACGGCGGGGAAGCCGTGGCCATCGCGATGGACGCGACCAAGGCCGAGGATCTGGTCGCCGCCGTCGCCAAGGCCGAGGAGGCGCTCGGCACGGTGACGATCCTGGTCAACAACGCCGGCATTCCGGACGCGCAGCGCGCGCACAAGATGGAGCTGGAGCTGGTCGACCGCGTGCTCGACATCAACCTGCGCGCGCCGTGGATCCTGGCGGTTGAAGTCGCCAAGCGGCTGATCGAGAAGAAGCAGCCGGGCCGCATCGTCAACATCGCGTCGGAAGCCGCGTTCCATTACAGCGGCAACGGCGCGGCGCTCTATTCGGTGACCAAGGCGGCGGTGGTGCGCCTGACCGAGACGCTCGCGGTCGAATGGTCGCGCAACCACATCAACGTCAACGCCATCGCGCCGGGGGCCTTCCAGTCGGAAATGCTGGCCGGGATGCTCGAACGCATGGGCGACATCAGCCAGCATATGCCGCGCAAGCGTCTGGGCGATCCGGCACAGCTGGATTCGACGCTGCTGTTCCTCGTCAGCCCCGCGTCGGACGCGGTGACGGGCACCTGCGTGCGGGTGGACGACGGCCAGCACGGCCGCTGAGCAACGATGCCATCGGGGCGAGGTTACGCCTTGCCCCGATGCGCGCCGCCGCGGCACCGGATGCGTTCCGGGGAGCGCCGGCCTCTACTGGCGCTGGCCACGTTCAGGCCGCGCAGCCGCCCGAGCAGCCGCCCACGGCCTTCATGGCGCGCAGCGGCTCCTCGCCTTCCATGGGCTTCAGGCCCAGCCGGGCGAACATCGCCGCGTCGGCATCGTCGCCGGCATTGGCGGCGGTGAGCAGCTTGTCGCCGGTGAAGATCGAATTCGCGCCGGCCATGAAGCACAGCGCCTGCGTCGCTTCCGACATGCTCTCACGCCCGGCGGAGAGGCGGACCATCGACAGCGGCATGGTGATGCGCGCCACCGCCACGGTGCGGACGAACTCGATGTCGTCGATCTTGGCGAGCGGGGTGTCGGCCAGCATGTCGCCCAGCACG
>NZ_JAPCZG010000014.1 GCF_025938155.1 Novosphingobium sp. KCTC 2891
TGCCCGTGTTCAACACCGGCCCCGGCATCGAGACGCTGCGCGCCAACTGCGAAGCGGAAACCGGCCTGCCAGCGCCCCTGCAACCCCAATGGCCGCACCTCGAAGCGGCGGAGTGAGACGTGACTGTCAGTCGGCTCCAATCGGGACGACCCGCCTTGCAACGAATCATGCGGTTCATGCTGGGAGCAGGTGTAGCGCTGCTAGCGGCGGAGGTGTTAGTCTGATGCGAAGCGCCCTCCGTGGCAAAACAGGCCCTTCCCCGCACCCGATCTTAGCCCATGAGGTTCTGCACTTGGCCACGGCGGCTGAGCGGCGAAGCTTGTAAGTGTGGCGCTCGACGAGGTGGCGTTCCTGGGAAAAGTGGTTGTGGATCGAGGCGTGCAGGGAGGCGAATTCTCGGCCAGGTTGTTGGCGTGTCGGCCAACCTCGCGGCGGGCCTCGTTGCCCAATTCCCGCATGGCACAATGGCCTCGGCCCGACCGTGGCGCTTCAAAGCCTTGCGCATGAACCGCAGTGCCGCAGCCTTGTCGCGCTTCCTGGTCACGTAGGATTCCAGGACTTCGTCCTCCTGATCAACGGCGCGCCAGAGGTAATACATCTCGCCGTTGAACTTCACGTAAACCTCGTCGAGGTGCCACTTCCAGTGCCGAAAGCCACACATCCGGCTCACGCGCTGGCGTCGGATGTCGGCAGCAAACATCGGTCCGAACCGGTTCCACCACAGCCGACAGTCTCATGGCAGATATCGATACCGCGCTCGAACAGCAGCTCCTCCACGTTCCGCAGGCTTAGTGGAAAGCGCCCATACATCATCACGACGAGACGGATCACCTAGGGCGAGGAGTGGAAATGCCGGAACGGTGAGGCCGCTTTGCAGGGGGGCCCATGCCTGAGCCTACCCTTTCCCGCGCCCCCGCCACCAGAGTGCAGCCCTTTTGACACCGCCTCCGTGCGTGGGGGAAGAGTTGGCGCGAAACCGCGCATTTACGGACAGACACTGACAAGGCAGCGTCAACCTGCAGACGTCAACCAACCCGGAGGAACAGCACCGACCTGAACTGTGCGCACACGCTCACTAGGAGACGCAATCGCAGGGAACGCCAACCCTACCAATTTCGATTCTCCACTGCTGGCGGCACCCGGCATCAGCGCCAGCGCGCTCTCCAAGTCCGGAACCGTGGTATAGTTCCAGCAAGCCAATCCACATATTTACGCGGGCTTGCGAAGGTCCCTAGGAGGACCGGAGAGAAGTTTGTCTGGGGCGACTGGCGGAGAGGGTGACATCAGAAAAGCAAACCTAATATATTGAGTATAAATGATTTTATTTTCGCTAGGCCGTATCTTCCCCACAATGATCCCCACAGTACCATCCGCAGCGCATCGGACAAATGCGGATCTATGCACGAAAGTGAATTCTTGCGGCCTCGGCTCGCCCCCTTCTTCACTGTCAGCAATTGCTGCCTTGCCAGAAGGTGGTGCGTCTCGCGCGTCAACGGCAGCGACCACAAGCCACCGTCCAAGCATCTCTTCGTGGTCGTTCCCGGTGGGAGGATGCACGCCCCGTACGGCACATGATCGCCAGCGGCGCAGCTGATCTCCTCGCGGTTTTCGACCTGACCCTTGGCGATCCCAGATTGTGGAATACCGAGCGGTTCAACGATGTAGGCTTGCCGATGGGGCTTTGCTGCGCTGATCCACGCAGGATGGGACGATGCCGCCGCCGCCACAGCGTGCGCGGAGCGGATCGCCGCCCTGTCCGGTGGCTTCGTCCTGTGCCGCTCACAGGACCGCTTCGCGATGGTGGAAAGCGAACGTCCGACTTCCCTAGGCCTGCGCGACCCTCCTGCCATCCAGACGATCATGGACGCCGGCGCGCTCAACCAGCTGGACCCAGCCGTAGTAGCGCTACCATTTCCTGTGCGAGGTTGGGCACCCGCGCAGTGGCACAGCAGCAATGATGAATGGCTGGGTCTGGCTCAGCTTCGCAATTGCGGCCGAAGTACTCGCGACGAGCACGCTGAAGGCGAACACCGGATTCGTGCGACCTTCTTTGCTGGCCGTGACCGTCCTCGGCTACGTCGCGGCCTTCTCCTCGTCCTGACCGGGATAGTGCTTCCGCGCTTTCCGGTCGTGCGATAAGGACGTCAGGAGAGCATCCCTGACAACCTTTCGCGGATGATCGCCTCGGCTTCAGCGACGATCCGGTCGAGCAGCACTTGGCAGGTCGGAAGGTCGTGGATTAGGCCCTGTACCATACCCGCCCAGAATACGCCGCGCGACAGGTCGCCGGTCTGGAGCATCTCGCGCCCCGCGACGCCGGACACCAGCTCCCTGACCGCTTCGAACTTCGCCCCCGGCTCGGCGAGGCGTCGCGCTACTTCTTCGGACACCGCGCTGCGCCCCACGCGCGCGGTGTTCTTGAGGCTGCGGAAGATCAGCACGCTACCGCGCTCGTCGTTGTCGAGATAGGCCTGCTTGATGTTTGGATGGATCGGCGCCTCGACCGTGGCGCAGAACCGCGTGCCCATGTTGATCCCGTCGGCGCCCAGCGCGAGCGCTGCGGCAAGCCCCCGCCCGTCGCCGAACCCGCCGCTCGCCAGCATCGGGATCTTCACCATAACGGCAGCGGCGGGGATCAGGATGAGGCCGGGAATGTCGTCCTCTCCCGGATGGCCGGCGCATTCGAACCCGTCGATCGAGATCACGTCGACGCCCGCTTTCTCGGCCGAGATGGCATGGCGCACCGCAGTGCACTTATGCAGGATCTTGATGCCGTGGGGGCGCAGTTGCTCCCAGATCTCGCGCACGGCGGGCGTGCCTGCGGTCTCTACCACCTTGATTCCGGCGTCGATGATCGCCTGGGCATAGGCCTTGTAATCGGGCGAATTGATCGTCGGGAAGACGGTAAGGTTCACCCCGAACGGTTTGGTCGTCATCGACCGGCAACGCTCGATTTCGTCGCGCAGGGCCTCGGGGCTGGGCTGGCTCAGCCCGGTGAGCATGCCAAGACCGCCGGCATTGGCGACGGCGCTGGCCATTTCGGCAAGTCCGACGCCCTGCATCCCGCCCTGGACGATCGGGTGCTCGATTTCGAGAAGCTCAGTAATGCGAGTCTTGATCGCCATGGTGCAATGCTCCTCAGGCCGGGATCTGGTTGAATGCGACACCCTTGTCTGGGCGGTGATCCTGCGGCAGCCCGAGGATCTTTTCGGCAATGGTGTTGAGCAGCATCTCGTCCGCCCCGCCCGCGATGCGGCCCGTTGGTGCGTTGATCCAGCTGCTGCCCCAGTCTTCCTTCTGCGAAGCCTCGGGATGGAAGCGGAAGCCGCGCTGGCCCTGCAGGTCGATTGCCAGTTCGGAAAGCTTCTGGCGGCTGCGCACCGAGACCAGCTTGTTGAGCGAGCCTTCCGGCCCCGGCTCCATCCCCGCCTGCAGCATCAGCATGGCACGCCCGGTGATCGAATCGAGGCCGGCGCGCATCGCATGGTTGCGCGCGATCGTGCTGCGCACCCGCGCATCCTTGAGCGCGGGGCGGCCATTGATCTCAAGGTCGCGCACAGTATCGACGAACAGATCCAGGTGCGGCCCGAACCCGGCGCTATCGGTCGCGGAATAGCGCTCGATCATCAGCGTGGCCATCGCCACCGAGAAGCCCGCGCCCACGCCCCCGATCCGCTGGCTGTCCTCCAGCCGGACATCGTCAAAGAACACCTCGTTGACGTGGGAATCGCCACCGGCCAGCTTGATCGGACGGACTTCGACGCCGGGCGTGCGCATGTCGACCCAGAAGTACGTCAGGCCCTTGTGCTTTTGCGCGGTCGGATCGTTGCGCGCCACGATCACGCCATAATCGCTGTACTGCGCCCAGCTGGTCCAGAGCTTCTGCCCGTTCAGCTTCCAGCCGTTGCCATCGCCTTCGGCGCGCGTGCGCAGACCTGCAAGGTCCGAGCCCCCGGCGGGCTCCGAGAACAGCTGGCACCAGATCTCCTCGCCGCGTAGCGCGCGGATCACGCGCTCGCGCACCCACGCCCGATCCTCGCAGAAACGGATCAGTATCGGTACCGGCATTCCCAACGAAATGGCGAAGTAGCCGGTGGGCATCCCGTAGGCCATTTCCTCGGTATCGAAGATCACCTTCTCGATGTGGGTCAGGCCCTGCCCGCCCATCTCGATCGGCCAATTGATGCCGGCAAATCCCGCGTCGAAGCGCGCGGCGAGATAGGCCCGCCCGAGTGCCAAATCCTGTTCTTCGGTCAGGCCCCGGCGCGCGGCGCGGCCATAGACAGGCGCGACGCTGGCGAGCCAGGCGTGGGCGCGCTCGCGAAATTGGTCCGGATTGCTCATGCCGCCACTCCCGTCAGGCGTTCGACCAGAAGGTCTTCCCAGAACAACATGTTGCCCTGTTCGATGGCCAGGCTGCGCGCGCGACGCATGTGCAGGTGCAAGCCCTGCTCCCACGTTACGCCGATGCCTCCATGGACCTGCACGCAGTCGCGCGCAGCGGTGTCGTAGGCATCGGTTGCCGAAATCCGTGCGTCGGCAGCTGCGATCAGGAAATCGGCTTGCCCCGCGCGTGCGGCGGCATGGATGCAGTTCGCCCGCGCGATCTCCACCAGTCCGTAGAGTTCGGCAATTCGGTGCTTGACCGACTGGAAGGCGCCGATCACCTGCCCGAAGGCGCGGCGGGTGTTGGCATAGTCGCGTGCGATGAACAGCAGCGCCTCGGCCCCGCCTACCTGTTCGTGCGCGGTAACCACCGCCATCCGCGCCAGCACGTCGAGCGCCAGTTCGCGTGCCTCCGCGCCCCGCGCGATCAGGCGGGCAGGAGTGGCTGCAAAGGTGATGTCGGCAATCAGGCGGGCGTTGTCGAAGCTGTCAACGGGGGTCCGGTCCGCCCCGGCCAGCTCAGCCAGAACCAGTGCCGGTTCGCCATCGGCCAGAGCCCAGACCAGCGCGATATCGGCCTTGAGCCCCCCGGTCACGCCGTCCTTGGCACCGTTCAAGATGCCATCTGCAAAAGTCACCGCAGGGGTCGCCGTGAGCGGACTGCTGCCTTCGCCGAACGCCACGGTTCCCAGCATGTCGCCCGCAGCGAGCCGGGGCAGCCACTGCGCTTGCAAAGCCGCATCATCGATCGCTGCAACGGCATGGGCCAGACCATGGCCAACGGCCAGGAAGGGCGCACCGGCTGTCGCGGCGCCGGTTGCCTGCGCCACTAGCCCCAATTCGGTCAACCCGAGCCCGAGCCCGCCGTGTTCCTCGGAGATAGCCAGCGCGGTCCAGCCCTGCTCGACCGCAGTATTCCAGAACATCTCGTCCCAAGCACCCACCCGCTCGAGCAAGCCAAGCAATCGGGCCTTGTTCGCGCGCGCATCAAGCACGCGGCGCGACTCAGTCGCGATCGCCTGCTGGCCTTCATCATATAGGATCGACATCAACGGCATCCCTGTCTCAAGTGCCGTCCGAGTTATATAACTAGGTAATATATTTCAAGGGGAAATCAGACGTCCCTCTGCGGCGAGCGAACGGCGCAATTCCGTCTTTTGTACCTTGCCGCTCGGCGTGCGCGGAAAGTCCTCGATCACCACCAGCAGCTCGGGGGTCTTCTGCCGGGCTACGCCAATGGCGCGGAACGCAGCGTCGATGGATCCGATCGTCACCTCGGCGCTCCCGTCGAGCGTCACCACCGCACAGATGCGTTCACCAAGCCGTGCATCGGGCGCGCCGATCGCGGCGGCCTCGCGCACGCCGGGCACGCTCAGCAGCAGTTCCTCGACCTCGCGCGAGGAGACGTTCTCGCCGCCGCGGATGATGATATCCTTCTTGCGGTCGGTGATCGCGAGAAAACCCTCGGCGTCGAGCTTGCCGATGTCCCCGGTCAGGAACCACCCGCCGTCAAGGAAGCTCACCGCATCGAGCGCAGTGTCGGTATAGCCAGCGAACCGCTCCGGGCCGCGCACCGCGACTTCGCCCTCGGTGCCCACCGATAAGCAGTGGCCGAAGTCATCGACGATCCGCACCTCGACGCCCGCATTGGGGCGGCCATCGGTGTTGAGCCGCTTGTCGAGCGGATCGTCGGGATCGCATTGCGAGACCGTCGGCAGTTCAGTCGAGCCGTAGCAACGGCAGCAGCGGATCCCCGCAGCCTCGCTCGCAGCGACCACCGCAGGCGGCACGGTGGTCGCCCCGATGATAAACTGGCGCACGCTGGCAATGTCGCGCCCGTCGCGCGCCGCCGCTTCCATCAAACCTGACAGATGGAACGGTGTGCCCGACATCTGCCGCACCTTGAATCGGTCAACCAGTTCGGCGGCAAGACCCGGATTCCACGCTTCGAGGATCACCGTCTGGCGCCCCAGCAGTGCATGCCCCAGCAGCCCGAGCGTGCCCGCGATATGCCCCGAAGGCCACGGCGAGAGCACGCAGTCCACGCCCGGATCGTCGCCGCTCTGCGCCACCAGTTCGGCCAGCAGGCTGCGCGAGGTGTGGCGTACGCCCTTGGGCGCGGCGGTCGTGCCTGAGGTGTAGAGCAGCAACGTGCAATCACCGGGATCGACGGTCAATGCAGGCCGCGTGCCCTGCGGCAAGGCATCATAGGCGAGCATGCCTTGCGGCACCCGCTCGCCCACTATGATCCGGTGCTGCAGCGCGGGCAGTTCGGGCAGCCGCGCCAACCGCTCGAGGTAGTCGATCGAGCGCCATGCATCGGGCACCAACAGCGCCTTCGCACCACTATCGCGGAGGATATGCGCCAATTCGTGCGGGCCATAGATGTGGATGATCGGCAGCAGTGTGCAGCCGAGCGCCGCCGCCGCCTGGAACACCACCGCATTGGTCAGGCTGTTGGGCAGTTGCATCGCGATGGTATCGCCCGCCCTGATCCCCAGTGCATGAAGCGACCCGGCCAGCCGCAAGCCCTCGGCATGGAGCATCGCCAGATCGCGCACCTGCTCTCTGCCTTCGGCATCGACCAGATGGAGCGGCGCTTGCGGTAACGTCGATGCTGCCAGCGCCATCGCTTCGCCCAGCGAGACGTCCCGCCACAGCCCTGCGGCGCGCCACGCCGCCGCGCAGCTGTCGGGCATCGTGCTCAGCGCCTGTGCCATGCCGCCCGTCCTTTCAGCCCATGCCACCTCAGCCGATGATCTTGCGCGCGCGGTAGTCGGCAATCTCGTCGACGGTGAAGCCCATCTCCTGCATGATCTGATCGGTATGCTGGCCGATCATCGGGCAGGCGCGCTCGATCGCCAACTCCGTATCGCCGAAATCCCACATCTCGCCCGGCTGCTCGATCTCACCATAGAGCGGCTGCGTAACGACCGAGACAAGACCCAACTCGCGGTTGAGCGGATCATCGAAGAAGCGGTTCATGGCATCCTCGAACGTCACCGCATCGGCCGGAACCCCTGCCATCTCCAACGCCGCCAGCAGGTCCTGTGCGGGCATCGCCCGCGCCGCCGCCTCGAACCCTGCCTCGTCCTCGCCCAGCACCAACCGCACCCCCGCGCGCTCTTCAGGCGCATGGGCGGCCAGCGCAATCCAGTTGTCGTCA
Organism: Novosphingobium sp. KCTC 2891; assembly: GCF_025938155.1. Lineage (GTDB taxonomy): Bacteria > Pseudomonadota > Alphaproteobacteria > Sphingomonadales > Sphingomonadaceae > Novosphingobium. The sequence continues at coordinate 7,553 of NZ_JAPCZG010000014.1, forward strand.
CTGCCCTGGTAGATCCGGTGATACGGTCCAAACCCGGTCTGGTCGCTGGTCAGGTGGCAGGTCTCTGTCAGGCTGCCATCGGCCCGGATCAGCACCTCGCCCTGGCAGAACGCCGATATCCCCAACATCGAGGTGTGGATACCATAACCCCGGTCGCCCGCGCGCCGCGCATAGACCGCCGCCATCGTCGCAACGAGGCAACTGTGTGCCGAGAGGATGTCCATCGTGCCGGGGCGGTTGAACACCGGGCGATTGCCCTCACCGGCGTTCTCGAACTCCCACCCGGCGAGCGCGTTGAAGATCGAATCATAGCCCGGCCAATTGCCTTGGTGCCCGCGCTGGCCATAGGCGCTGACATAGGAGAACGCGATGTCGGGATTATAGCGGCGCACGCCCGCTTCGCTCAGTCCCAGTTTGTCCGCGCCCTTGGGCCGCATGTTGTGGTGCAGCGCCTCGGCCCATTTCACCAGCCGTTCCAGAATCGGCTGGGCTTCGGGCTGCGTAAGGTCGAGTGCGATCGACCGCTTCGAGCGCGCCGCGCACTGGTAATACCGGTGCATGAAGCGCAGCCGGTCACCGGTCAGCGCCTCGACCTTGATCACGTCCGCGCCCATGTCGCCCATCAGCGAAGGCCCCATCGGTCCTGCCAGGAACATGCCGAGGTCGAGCACGCGCACGCCTTGGAGCGGATGCGCGGGTTGCGCGCCCGCGCCCACCGGCGCCGCTGTGCCCGCCCAGCCTTCGCTGCCGCGCTCGCCGAGCCGCGGCGCCGGGTGCCCGGTCTTGAGCGGCGCATCGGTGTGGAATGGTGTGTTCGGCTGGATCGTGCGGCCCATGTCCGGATCGTCGATCTCAACCACGAAGCCCTGCAACGCCGCCTCGGGATGCCGCAAAACACCCCCCAGCGACTCGGCCGGTTCTACCGCGACATCGAGCGCGCGCAAGTCCGCCAGCCACGCCTCCAACGGACGCTGCCTGAACGCTTCGATCACGCCTGCCGGGGTATCGATCTCGAACCCTTCGGCCATGACCTCCCACATCGTCGGCAGCGATGCGAAGTCGAACTGCTGCGTCGGGTCCATCATCTGCAACCAGCGCCCGTCCTGACACTGGAATAGCTGGATCGCGGTCGGACGCGCGGCCAAAGGGTACGTGACGGGATTGGGCATCGGCCCTGCCGAATTGCGCGCCCAGACCATCGGGAGCTTCGACAGGAAGCCCTGCAGCAAAGAAGTATGCGCCGCGCCGCCATTACCCGATTGCAGCCGCATCACCAGCCGCGCGAGAATACCCGCAGCCGCGAGATGCGCCGCAGCCCAACTGCCCGCGCGATAGCGATAGACGATCGGCCCTGCCCGGTGTCCGTCGTTCTCGTAAAGCACGCCCAGCCGGGCCGCGACAAGCAGCTCGTCGTCCGAGCGCTCGACGTCCGGATGGCGTTGCGGGCTACCGGTGATCGCACAGGCGACCAACCGCGGGAAGCGCTGCGCCAGTCGCGCATCGTCGAGTCCGCGCAGCCTCGCCCGGGCCGGCGAGAACTGGTGCAGCACCACGTCCGCACCCGCCAGCACGGCGTCGAGTTCATCGCGTCCCTCATGGGTGTCAAGATCAAGCACGAGGCTGCGCTTGGCGCGGTTCCAGTTGGCGAACGGCGCGGTGCCCCGTGCCGGATCGCCGCCGGGACGCTCGATCTTGAGCACGTCGGCGCCAAGCTCGCACAGCAGCAACCCTGCCACCTGCACCGCCATGCCCTCACCGATCTCGACGATGCGCAACTGGTTAAGCATTTCAGGCGCGCTCCTTCAGGCCTTGCGGAAGTTGGGAAGGACCCAGCCGTCCTGGATCTCGGTCCATTCGACCGCGACCTTCATGCCGATATGCACGTCCTCGGCATTGCAGCCGGTGACATTGGCGTTGAGCCGCGCGCCCGGCGCGCCATCAAGGTCGACGACGATCGGCACGTAGATGTACTCTTCACCGTTCGCCGGGTTCTTGTTGCACACGACATAACTGAACACCGTGCCCGTGCCCGGAAGCTCGGGCCACAAGACGTCCGTGCTCGAACATTCGGGGCAATAGGGCGACGGCGGCATGCGGAAGTGCCCGCAAGCGCCGCACTGGCACGCGGTCAGCCGGTGCGCCTTGGCCGCTTCCCAGAAAGGCTCCGTGTTGGGATTGGTAGTGATGCGAATCTGCTCCCCCGGCAGCAACTTGGCCGGGCCGTACTTGGTGGGCTGGCTCATGGTCAGGCGCTCCTCAGGATCAGACTGGACACGGGCAACGAGGCAGGGCCGCCCGACACTAGCGCGAATTCCGCATCCTTGATCTGGTTGATCGCGGTGCCGCGCACTTGCTCGACGCCCTCGACGATGTGGGTCATGCCGATGATGTAGGCTTCGTTGAGATTGCCGCCGTGGGTGTTGACCGGCACGCCGCCGTTGACCCCACCCTGACTCGCCGCGTCATAGCGGATCTTGCCCGACAGCACGTAGTCGTTGCCTTCGCCCTTCTCGCAGAAACCGTAGTCCTCGAGCTGCATCAGCACCATCGGGCTGAAGTGGTCGTAGATCAGCGCCACGTCCATGTCGTGGGCCTTGAGGCCCGATTGTGCCCACACCCGATCGGCGGTGAACTTGTGCCCCGAACTGGCAAAGTGCGGATCGGGCATCCCCATCCAGGCAAAGGCCCTGCCCCATTCACGCTGACCGCCGTGCGCGCAGGCGTGAACGACGGCGGGCTTGTGGCGACAGTCCTTTGCGCGGTCCATCGTGGTGGTGATGACCGCGACCGCGCCATCGGTCTCGAGGCAGAAGTCGAGCCGCCGCAGCGGATCGGCCAGCATCACCGAGGCGTCGTATTCTTCCTTGCTCAGCGGCGCCTTGCGCACTGCCTTCGGCCGGTTGTGCGCATTGGCGCGAGTCGCCATGACGATCTCGCCGAAGGCATCCTGCGTCGTGCCATAAAGGTGCATGTGCCGCCGCGTCAGCATCGACATCAGGTGCCCCGGCCCGACCAGTCCCGACGGCTGGAGGAAGCTGTTTTCCGGGCTCGGGGCCGATGCGCCGAACACCACTCCCAGCCGATGCTGCGGCAATTGCTGCAGCGCCATCACCGTCACTGCATACTTGCAGTCTTCGTTGACCAGACCCGCCGTGGCCAGCCCGATCGCGCCGGGGCACCCGCCCCCGCCCGAGGTCAGCGTCGCCGAGAACGACACGTTGGGCATCCCCAGCGTTTCCATCAGCGAGGCGGTGTCGAACTTGTCGAGATAGCCCGCGCCCGCCGTCGAATAATAGGAAAAGCCGTCGATGTCCTTAATCGAGATGCCCGCATCGGCGCACGCTTTGAGGATGGCCTCGCCCGCCATGTCGTTGATCGTGCGCGGCCAGCTCTTGCCGCGGACGTAGTAGTCCGTGGCACCGACGCCGACGATCGCTGCCTTGTCTTGGTTGGCCCAGGCCATGTTCCGCCTCTCCTGCGAATCCGGTTGGATACTTATATAACTAGGTTTGATATGATTCGATGGAGCCGCTGTCCAGAGAATTGCGCACCCGCAGGTCCGCGCGGCTTTGCCCTCACGCCATGTGCAGGCGGCGGTACTTGCCCCGGAAATAGAGCAGCGGATCGCGGCGCGGCTCGAACTGCGCGCGCACAACTTCACCCACCAGCAGGAAGTGATCCCCCGCCTCGTGCACCGCATGTCGCCGACACTCGAACGAGCCGAGCGATCCGTCGAGCAGCGGCATCCCCGTCTCGCCGGACTGCCATGCGGTCGCGGCAAAGCGGTCTTCGCCCTTGCCCGCAAACCGGTTCGAGGCTGGCTGCTGGCTGGTCTGGAGCACGTTGACCGCGAAATGCTCCGCATCGCGCAGTATCGATGCCGAGCGGGCATTGTTGGCAAGGCACACCAACAGCAGCGGCGGATCGAGCGACACCGACGTGAAGCTGTTCGCCGTAAGCCCCACCGGCGTGCCATCTGCCGCCCGCGAGGTGACGATGGTGATGCCGGTGGCAAAGCAACCCATCGCATCGCGCAGCGTGCGCGCATCAGACCCGGCGCGGAATTCGGCGGCGGCGCGTGGCTGCTTGCGCTCGAGGAAATCCAGCAGGTGGGCGAGCATCGCCTCGGTGCGATCTGTCACGACCAGTAGGTCGGCGTCCTCAACCTCGACAATTTCGGCCTGCGGCAGCGCCGCGTCGAACTGGGCCGTTCCGTCCGCGCGCCGCACCCACGAGATCGCGCCGCGCAGCACCATGGTGGGTAGCGCAAGGCCCGGGGCAGATTCGAGCAGCCGGTCGCCGACATCGACCAGGTCCATAGCGCCGATCACGCGCGGATCCCACGCCGCGTGCTGTTGCGGCTGGACCTTCCGCAGCCGCTCGCCGATCTGGTGCGCGGTGGCCGGATCGCTGCGCACCGGCATATCGACCAGCACCAGCCCGGCCGCGAGGTTGGCGGCGTCGGTCGACAGCGCCAGCGCGGCGATCCAGCCGCCCAGCGTCGATGCCACCACCACGGGCCGCGACCCCATCTGCGCCAGCACCGAGCGCAAGTCCTCGACATAGGCGGCCATGTCATAGCGCCCGTCGGCAGGCCATTCGCTGCCACCGTGCCCCCGCAGGTCGAGGCTGAACACCCGCCGCCCCGCCTGCACCAGCGCATCGCTTACCGTCGCCCAAACCGCGCGCGTCTGGCCCGCGCCATGGACCAGCAGGATCGCCGGATCATGTTCGTCGCCCGCCACATCGGCTTCCAGCGCCACGCCGCCAAAGCCCTTGAATCCGACCACGCTCATGCGCTTTCTCCCTGCAATTGCTCGATCCAGCCCAGCACCGAGGCCGAGCGCCGCTTCATCATCACGCGCGCCACGTCGGCATCGCGCTCCAGTATCGCCTGGCACAGTTGCCGCTGCAGCCGCCGCGCCACCGCGCGATGATCGGCGTCGCGGTAGAGCCCGACCCGCTGCTCCTCCATCCCGAACGAAAAGCCGATCGCCATGACCAGTTCGATCGCCGGATTGCCGCTCATCCGGGCGATCAACGACACGAGGTCGCCCTCGGCCTTGATGATCGCGGCCGGTGTGTCGTTGTCCTCGATCCTGCCGACAAAGGCCTTGAGCTGGTCGCGCAGACCGGCATCCTCGCAACCGCAGGCGAGCGCCGACGCCTCCTCCGAAACCTGTCGGCTGACCAGAAGGATGTCTGCCAACGTCGCACCGCGCAACCGCAGGTAGCGGGCCAGCGTGCGAATTGCGTCCTGCGCATCGGGGCGCGTGGCATAGAAACCACCCCTGATCCCGCGGCGCACGCTGATCAGGCGATCGTTCTCGGCGATCTTGGCCGCCTGGCGCAGCGTCGGCCGGCTAACCCTGAGCTTCCCCAGCAATTCATCCTCGCCGCCGAGGAACGCGCCGTCTTCGGCATCCATGCTGAGCCGCGCGAGTTCGTGCGCGGTCCGCGCGACAAGTGTTTCGGATGGGACGGTTTGCCGCATATCTCTCCCCTTAGAGATACCTTTTTATAGCTTACAGAGCAAACTGTCCAGCCAGACCCTTGCCTTGACTTATATAACTAGGTATCTTTGCCCCATAAGACGACTCGGGAGAATGACGATGAAGCCTTTCGTTTTCAGCGCGGACAGCCATGTGATGGAGCCGCCGTCGATCTTTCTCGATGGCCTGCCCGCCAGCCTCAAGCAGCACGCGATTCACAGCCGCAAGGAAGGCGAGTTCCTGATCACCGGCACCGCCGACAAGATCATCTACCGTCTGCGCGTCGGCCAGCACCGCGAGAAGGCGCTCGGCGACAACGAGCGCAAGGGCATACGCGAGATCCCCGGCCGTCTCGAGGACATGGAACTCGAAGGCATCGACGCCGAAATCTGCTTCCCCAGCCTCGGCCTATGGCTCTACGCGCTCGACAACGCCGATGCCGAAGCGGCCTCCGCGCGGCTCTACAACGACTGGAACGACGCATTCCTCGGAGGCCACCCCCACCGCTTCGTGCGCTGCGGAATGCTGCCGGTGCTCGATTTCGCCAACACCGTGGCCGAGCTGGAATACCTCGCTGCCAAGGGCTTCACCGCCGCGATGCTGCCCGCGGTCAGCCCGCCCAACCTGCCCAAATACAACGACCCGCAATGGGACGTGGTCTTCGCCAAGGGCGCGCAGCTGGGCATCGTGTTCGTCATGCACACCGGTACCGGACTTGAATCGGTGGTGGTCGAGCGTGGCCCCGGCGCCGGGATCATCAACTATTCCAACCAGATGATGGATGCCTGCACCAGCGCGATGTACCTGGTTGCCGGCGGCGTGCTCGATCGCAACCCCGGCGCGCGCGTTGCCTTCATCGAAAGCGGCGCGAGCTGGCTCGTGGCGCTGGCCGAGCGTATGGACGAAGTCTGCGAGGCGCACGCCAACTTCGTGTTCCCCAAGCTCAGCCGCAAGCCCAGCCAGATCATCGACGACCAGGTCTGGGCGAGCTTTCAGCACGACCGCGCCTGCATCACCGCCGCCGCTGCCGGCCTGCCAGGTGCCAAGAACGTGATGTGGGGTTCGGACTACCCCCACGCCGAAGGCACCTTCCCGATCAGCCGCCCGATCCAGGAGCAGCTGTTCGAGAACCTCGCCGTACCCGAAGCCGTGCGTGCCGAGATCCTCGGCCTCAACGCTGCGCGGCTGTTCCGGATCGATCCGGTTGTCCACACCAGCGAAGTCGGCCAGGCCGCCTGATACCTCCCGCCTGACGATGCCAGCCTGACACCCTCGGCTTGGCACTCCAGACCTGGCCGGTCCGTTCTTTGCAGCGGGCCGGTCATTTTTTATAGATATCTTTAATTTCGCGAAATTCCCAAATTTCCCGCCTGTTTGCGCTTTATCAATTCTAAACAGGCATCTCTTTAATAACATCCTCTCGACCGGCGCGAAGGCCGCCGGAAACCGGAGGAATGCCATGACCGACCACAACCGCCCATTCGTCTTCAGCTGCGACGCCCACGTCGCCGAGCCCGCCGACCTGTTTGCCAAGGCGATGCCCGATCACCTCCAGCAGTTCGTGATCCATTCCGAGGCCGACGGCGACATCCGCATCACCCGCATCGGCGAGCAGGTGATCCTCAAGATCCACACCAACTTCCATGCCCACAAGACCGGCGAAGGCGATGCCGCGTTCAACGCGCAGGCCGCCGACCGATCCTGCACCGATGCGCGCGACAATTTCGTGTCCGACTGCGCGGTCGACACCAAGCGCCGCGGCGCGCGCGATCTCGAACTGCGGCTGGCCGACATGGACCGCGACGGTGTCGATGCTGAGCTGGTGTTCCCCTCGCTGGGGCTGATGCTGCCGCGCATCGCCGATCGCGAGGGCCAGGCCACCGCCTGCCGCATCTGGAACGACTGGGCGTGGGACTATTGCGCGCCCGCCCGCGACCGCCTGATCCCCGCCGCGATGATCCCGTGCATCGATTTCGAGGACGCGCTGGCCGAATGCCGCCGCGCCGCCGACAAGGGTTTTGCCGCGTTCTGCCTGTGGGAAGGCCTCAACAACTACAACGACCCGCGCTGGGATCCGATCTTCGCGCTCGCGGGCGAGCTCGGCATCCCGCTGGTGTTCCACACCGGGGTGGGCGACATCAACATCCGCGCGCTCAAAGGCCCCGGCGGCGCGCTGTTCAACTACACCCGCCAGATGAACGACGCGGTCGACGTGATCACGCAACTCGTCGCCGGCGGCGTGCTCGATCGCAACCCGAACGCGCACATCCTGTTTGCCGAACACAGCGCAGGCTGGCTCTGGGGCCTCGCCGAGCGGATGGACGAGGTCTACAACGGCCACGCCCCGTCGATCAGCCCCAAGCTGTCGCGCCTGCCCAGCCGGATCGTGCGCGATCAGGTCCACTGCGCGCTGCAGAACGACGGCAACTCATCGATGGCGATCCGCAAGGGCGTCGGCATCGGTGCGCTGCTGTTCGCCACCGACTACCCCCACGCCGAGGGCACCTTCCCGTTCTCGCGGCAGGTGGTCGATACGATGGTCGCCGCCAACCCCGACGTCACCACCGACGAACTGGTCGCAGTGCTCGGCGGCAACGCCGCCCGCCTGTTCGCCCGCGCCGGCCTCGACGCAAAAGTCGAAGCACGCCGCGCCCAACTCCTCGCCGCCGCCTGACGCACCCCAACCCCTCCCGCTTGCGGGAGGGGCAGCGAGGCTTACGAAGCCCAAGGCGGAGTTAGTCACAACGGGGTTGGCAGCCAACCCACACTCCCTCCAACCGCCAAAAGCAAAGGCCGGACCTGCATGCCTGCAGGCCCGGCCTTTGCGTATTGGGTGGGGCAACCGATCAGGCGGCTCCGGTCTTGCTCAGAAGTGATACCCGACCGTCACGCCGTACGTCACCGGATCGCGGCGCTTTCCGGCCGAAATCCCCAGCGGGCCGACATAGAGGTTCTGCACATAGGCGCGGTTGTCGGTTAGGTTCTTGCCCCAGACCACGACGCTAAGCCCCATGTCGCATTCATAGCCGACGTTGCCACCCAGCACGCCCGATGCCGGCGTGGTGAACGAGGCGATGTCGGCTGCCGAATTCGGGGTGATCGTCGTACCGGCATACTTGAGCAGGTCGGGCGAGCCGTAGTACTTGTCACTCCAGGCATAATCGATGCGCGCGGTCAGCTTGCCTGATCCGACCCGCTGGTGGAAGTCCGCCGCCACGGTGAAGCTGTGCTTGGGCACCGCGACGAAGGCATCGCCAGAATGGTCGACGTAGGTACTGCTGCCGAACGCGATCGGCTGGGTATATTCCTTGTACTTGGGATCGGTGATCGAACCCGAAGCCGAAACCGTCAGGAACGGCGCGACGACAACCGCAAGCTCGGCCTCGGCTCCCCAGGTCTGCTGCTTCTGCGCATTGTAGAGTACGGTCAGCAGCGTGGTGCTGCCGGGCACGTTCAGCAGCAACGAGCGCTGTGCATCGCTGATCTGGTTGTGATAGGCAGCGACGTTCAGCCGGACCTTGTGGTCGAGGAATTCGGACTTGATGCCGATTTCCTGCTCGTCGTTCACTTCGGGCTTGAACGGCGCAAACGTCGCCGGATCGCCATTGGCGCGCAGGTTCTCGCCACCCGAACGATAGCCGCGACCGGCCTTGGCATAGATCAGCACGTCCGGCGTGATCTTGTAGTCGACGCCGACGGTGTAGCTCAACCGGCGGAACACGTCCGAGCGGCCCGCTGCGCAGTTGTCGTCCGCCACCGTCGCGATCGCCGGGATCGCGCAATTGATATACGCCGTCTGATTGAACAGCGAATTGCCGTTGTGCGTCAGCAGCGACTTCTTGTCGCTCGACCAGCGCAGGCCAGCGGTGAAGGTCAACGCGTCAGTCACATGGTAGCTCGCCTGCGCGTAGACGCCGAAGCTCTTGTTGTCGATATCGCCGCGATACCGAGCGGTGGTGTTCGGCACGTAAGTTCCCGCCGGGATGCCGGCCGGAGCCAGGGCGCCGACAAAGGCGAGGAAGGGCACGAAACCGACCGCATTGTTTGAAGTCGAGCGATCGAAGCCACCTTCGGTGAAGTAGGTCGCGCCCGTCGCATAGTCGAGTTTGCCGTCGAGCGCCTTACCCGTCAGCTGCACTTCACCCGACCACTGGTGCAGGTCCTGATATCCGGTCGTCTGCAGGATCAGGTAGGGCGTGCCGTCGAGGTCGATGTTGCTCGAGGAGGTGATCTTGCGATAGCCCCCGATCAGCTTGAGAGTGGCATCGCCCATGTCGACTTGTGCAGTCAGGCCATAGCTCTGTGTCTTGGTATCGGTTAGCGGAACGTCGTTGAGCGAAACATTGCGTGGATCGCCGTAGAGAGCTCCGATCTGCGACGCATCGGGATGAGTTGCCTGATTCAGCGCTTCTGCAACGTTATCGGGCGCGATGCCGGCAACCGCGCCGAACTGCGTGCTGGCGAGCTGCTCATATGTCAGCGCCGTACCCGTCACGAGCCGCGCCTGCCGCGAAGGCCCCTTGGACTTGAAGCTGTACCATTCGGCCGAGCCGAGCAGCGAGATGTTGTCGGCAACCTGCCACAGCGCCTTCACACGGCCGGTCACGTTGTCGATGTTGTCGAATTTCTGACCGGTTCCGGCATTGATCATGTAGCCATCGCGGCGCCGCACCTTGATCGCGCCACGCACGGCGAACTTGTCGACCACCAGCGGCAAATTGATCACCGCCGTGCCGTCGAACTCGTTGAACCGGCCATACGTCGCGGTGACGCTGCCGCTGATCTTGTCGAGGTGAGGCTTGTTAGTCTCGATCAGGACCGCGCCAGCAGACGTGTTGCGGCCGAACAGCGTGCCCTGCGGCCCCTTGAGCACCTGGACGTTGGCGATGTCCAGCAGGTCACCGTTGAGCCCGTACGATCGCGCGATATAGATGCCGTCGACATACGTACCGACCGAAGGCTCGAGCGTGGCGAGCGCGTCGTTCTGGACCTGTCCGCGGATCGACAGCAGCAGCGCGGTCGGGTTCGACGATCCTTCGACCGTCGTGAAACCGGGCGTGAACGCCGCGATCTCGCTAACCTTGACCGCGTTCTGCGCCTGCAACTGCGCGCCCGAGAACGCGGTCACGGCAACCGGCACGTCCTGCAACTTTTCGCTGACCTTGCGGGCGGTGACGATGATTTCGGCAAGCCCACCCGAATCTTCGGTGGCAACCTGTTCCGGCGCGGCATCGGCGGCACGCGCCACGCCTGCGGACATCAGGATTGCGGTCGCGGCAACGCCGCTGAGCAGGCGAACGGCAAATGTCGGGTTGTTTTCAGGCATTGTCAGGCTCTCCTCCCAAAGAGCGGTACGCGCCACTCCAAGTTATGAGTTATATAACTAGGTCTACCAAGATACACAAGAGGAACTTGTAGAATTGCCTGCGGGCCGCTTCAGGGCAGGCTGCTCGCTAGAACCGACACATCAGCCAATGCCCGCAGGACATCGTTGAGGTGCGTGCAGCCCAGCGTGGAGGGCAGCGTGTCGAGAACCATGTTGCGGAAATCGGCAACATTTTGCCCGATCAAGCGGGTCGCCTTGACCGAAGCGCCGGGGCATTCCTGATACGGCAGGATCAGCGGCAGGGCCTGCAACGCCTGGAGCGTTCCGCTATCCGCATCGATTTCGGCATAGACGCGGTATTCGTGGATCGCGGTGCGCCCGCCCCGGGGATTCGAGCCGCTGTCCTGAAATGCGGCGTCCACCATGATGGTGCCATCCGCGCGCCACAGGTCGATTCGGCGGGCGCGCCGTTTCTGCGGGCCCTGCTGGAAGGGCATCGGGTGCCACCCGGCCGCGTCGTCGGGATGCTCCAGCGGGCCGACTTCGGTGAACGACTGGTTGATGTTGTCGGGCGTTCCATCGGCCTTGAACGCGCTCCCACCGGTGGCAAAGCCGGTGCAGATGTCGTTCATCACGCCCTTGCGGCCGGCGGTGGACTGCTGCGCCGAACGCTGCGGGGCCGAGGCCCACGCGCCCTGCCCCGCCCATTGCGACCAGATCCAGGCGGCAACGAGGCTGGCCCCGGCGAAGTCGTCAAGCAACTGGTAGGTCGGCGTGCCGATGATGTCGCCCATGATGCTGGCCAGCGCACGGCGGCTGGCCCCGCCGGCGCGGATGCCGACCAGATCCTGTGTGCGCGGATGGTCGGGACTGGTCGCGATGCGCAGGATCTCGCGCATGGGCGAGGCAAGGATACTGAAGCCGCCCGTCGCCAGTTCGACCGGGTCGCCCGTGACGGGGGTCAGCAGGTCGCGCGCACGGCCGACCATCTCCCACGGTTCGCCATAGCCGCCGGGCCAGTCGGAATCGATCGAGGTGGTGCGCCGGATGGAGCCCGGCCGCCGCAATGGCGCATGGCCCGCGCTCTGGCGGGCGAACGGGAATTGCTGCGGCTGGGCCATCGTGGGTGATCCTTACTTCGGGGGCATGCGGATGGCGCCATCAAGCCGCAGGTTCTGTCCGTTGAAATAGCTGTTGCGCACCAGCTCCGTCACCAGGCTACCGAATTCCTCGGGCTTTCCCAAACGCTTGGGGAACGGCACCGACGCGGCCAGCCCTTCGAAGATCGCGGGCGCACGGTCCTTGACCGCAAGCATCGGCGGCGTGGCGAAGATGCCGGGCATGATCGAATTGATGCGGATGCCGATGTCCATCAGATCACGCGCCATCGGCAGGACGAGGCCGTTGACCCCGGCCTTGAGCGAACCGTAGGCGACTTGCCCGACCTGGGCATCCTGCGCGGCGGCCGAAGCGGTCAGCGTAATCACACCGCGCTCGCCATCCGCCAGCGGATCGAGGCCGGCCATGCCCAGCGCGGACAGCGATGCCAGCCGGTAGCTGGCGATCAGGATCCCTTGCGCGGAAAAGGCGTAGTCCTCGGTCGAGAAGCGTTTGTAGCTGCCCGTCTCGCGGTTGAACGACAGGGTCTTGCCGCCCTTGGAGATCTGGGCGCAATGGACGAGGATGCGCTCCTGCCCGTGGGCGGCGCGGGCCTTTTCGAAGCCGGCGACGACCGAATCCTCACTGGTGATGTCAACCTTGCAGAACAGGCCGCCCAATTGTGCCGCGACTTCTTCGCCGAGCGTTTGGTTGATGTCGAAGATCGCGACCTTGATGCCGGCAGCGGCGAGCGCTTCGGCGCTGGCGCGGCCCAGCCCGGAGGCACCCCCGGTCACGACCGCCGCAGTGGTCTGGTCACATTGCATTGTCTTCTCCTGTTTCGATTGATGGGACAAACAGCGCCTGAAGCCCCGGCGCCGATGGCTTCATCGACGGGGTGCGCGGGAAATCGGGGACAAAGCGGAAATGGACCGGCACCTGGTATGCGATCAGCCGGTCCTTGAGGAACGCCTTGAGCGCATCCGGATCCGGCGCCACGCTGCCTTCCCGCAAGATGATGGCGGCGGCAGGCACCGCGCCCAGCCGATCGTCTGGCACGCCGACCACAGCCGCCTCGCGGATGGCGGGATGCTGGTGGAGCGCGTTGACGACATCGTCGGGGTGAACCTTAAACCCGCCACGGATGATCGCATTGTCCGCCCGCCCCCGAATGAACAGGAACCCATCGTCATCGAGCACGGCGCGGTCGGTGGTGCGCAACCAGTTGTCGCCACCGGCTGCGTAGGCTGGGCCGAGTTGTTCGCCCTGAAGCTCGAGCAAGCCTTCTTCGGCCGATGGCAGCCCTGCCCCAGTTTGCGGATCGACGATGCGGGCGCGGACATTGGCATGGATGCGTCCGGCAGCGCCTCGTTTGGCCTGCCAGTGCGCGCGGAAATCGTCGACCGACCATCCCGCGATCGCACCGGCGAATTCGGTGGCACCATAGTTGGCAAGGATCGGCAAATTGTACCTGGCATAGAACGCATCGACCAGATCGGGCGACAAGGGTGCGGTCCCGCTGATCAGGGCGGTCAGGCTGGACAGGGCCGCTGGATCGACATCGGCCTCGAGCAACATGCGGATCGCGGAGGGAACTGCGCCTGCGACCTTGGGCCGGTTCCGGCGGACGGCGTCAACCCAGCCTTCGACCGTGAACTTTTCCAACAAGGCGATCTTGCGGCCCGCCGCCAGCGCGCCGATGCAGCCATAGATGCCGCCGATGTGGGTCAGCGGGTTGTTGACCATGGTAACACCGGATCGCAGCTGCGGCTGGTCGGCAAATTCGCGGCCGCGTTCGTAGCGGGTGAAGCCGGCGAAGCTGGCATCGAAGGCCGCGCGGGTGAGCGGCACGCGCTTGGGGGTGCCGGTGGTGCCGCTGGTCAGCATCTCGATCGCCACCCCGGGCGAAGTCGACACCGCGCGGCGCGGCATGGCCAGCCCTTCGACCACGCGAACGCCTTCGAGCCGCGCGCCGATGGCGAGGACCGCCGTGCCGCAGCGGGTGCAGGTTTCGACCATCGACGGGCGCAAAACGTCGGATTCGTCGGCGATGATCACCGGCAGGTCCAGCCCCGCGACATCTTCGAACAGCCGCGCATCGGGCAGGACAGGGTTGAGCGAGACCAGACAGCGGTCGCTGGCCAGCACCGCCAGGATCGCAGCAATATGGCCGGGCCGGTTGCGCAGCATGATGCCGACGCGCGCTTCGGGCGGCAGGTCCATGGCATCGAGCGCGGCCTCGATCGCCTGCACCACGCGCGCCAGATCGCCCCAGCTATAGTCGCGCCCTTCGAAGTCGATCTCTGCCCGGTCCGGGTCGAGCGCCATGATCGCGAGCAGCTTTTCGGTCATCTGTGCCATCAGATTGCAAGCCCCCCGGCAGCTTCGATGATGTTGCCCGTGACCCAGCCGGCTTCTGGCCGACAAAGCATCAGCACGGCCCCGGCGATATCGTCGGGCTGGCCCATGCGGCCCATCGGCGTGGTTTTGGCGTTGGTTTCATCGAAGCCGGGACGTTCGCGCAAGGCCGCGATGAAGTCGGTCGCCACCGCGCCCGGTGCGACAAGATTGCAGGTGATCCCGCGCCGCGCGACTTGCGTGGCGGTGGAGAATGTCAGGCTTTGCAAGGCGCGCTTGCCCATCGCGTAGCCCGCCGCAAAATGTTGCGCGACCTTACCGGAGATGGAGCCGATATTGACCACCCGTCCCTGGTCGCGCAGGCGCGGCAAGGCCACCTGAGTCACCAGATAGGGCCCCTTGGCATTGACGGCCATCATCCGGTCGAACAGCTCTTCCGAGCCGCTTTTCAGGCTCGCGTCCTGCCCGTCGCTGCCGATCCCGGCATTGTTGACCAGAATATCGAGATTGGGGGCAGGCCCGAACGCGGCATCGCACGCAGCCAGCAAGGCGGCGATCTGCGCGCTTTGCGCGACGTCCGCGCAGACCGCCTGCGCGCGCGCCCCGGCAGCCGCGACTTCGTTTACCAGCGCGCGAGCCGCATCGTGCGCTCCGCGATAGGCAAAAAGCACATGCGCGCCCTCCGTCGCCAGCCGCCGCACGATCGCAGCACCGATTCCCCGCGCGCCGCCAGTGACGAGCGCCGTCTTTCCATCAAGGCATCCCATGCCCTGACTGTGCCCACATATCTTACCTAGTGCAATAACTGTTTGTGCAAAATCCGGTCAGTCGATCAGCGACTGGAATGCGTTGGCCCACCAGCGGTGCGTTTCGGCTGACCAATCGCTGCCGAACGCCGCGAGCGGATAGACTTCGCGGTAGAGCGTGAGGCCGGAGGCCAGCGCGGAAAAGCAGGCGGCCTTTTCCATGCCGCGCTGCGGCCCGTACCAGCGCGCCAGCGGTTCGACGAACAGGGTGCCCAGCAAACGGTCGGTAATGGCGCGAGCGACGGGATCGGCACTGGCCAGCACCATCATCGGCAGCGGATTGCGGCCACCCTCTCGCGGCCCTGTCAGGGTGTTCACGACAGCTTCGCCGAAGCCATCGCGCGGCAGGTCCGTGATCAGCGTCACGTCGAGCAGCGCTGACAACGCCGCCTCATAAAGCTTTTCCTTCGATCCGAAATAACGGCTGACCAAAGCCGGATTGACGCTGGCCGCCGCCGTGATGTCGCGCACGCCGGTGTCGGAATAGCCCCGCGTAGAAAACGCTTCCTGCGCAGCACGGAGAATCGCGGCGCGCGTGCGGCCGGCATCGCGCTGTGGCGCGGGCTTGGACAGCAGGGGCGCAATCGCTGCCGGGCGAGGTGTGGTTTTGGGCATTGACACTCCATGTAAACAACCGTTTACTTAAGGGCAAGAACAATGGGACGAGGAACCCGATTCGATGACCAGCGCAACCGCGGATCGCCCGCGCGGGCCGATCCATCATTTCGACTATCTGCGCGATCCGGCGCTGGCGGTCGATGTTCACGCCGCCTACTGGGAGCTGAAGACACAAGCCCCGCCTGTGTTCTGGACGCCTGCCAACGGCGGCCACTGGGTGGTCACGGCAGCCGACGCCGCGGTCGAAGTGCTGCGCCATCCCGACCGCTTTTCCAGCAAGTTCCTGTCGATTCCGCCCAATCCGCATCAGCCCCGGATGATCCCTGAATCGCTCGATCCGCCCGAGCACCGCGCCTATCGCCAGTTGCTGCGCCCCTTCTTCGAAAGCAAGGCGATCGAACCGCTGGAACCGCGCATCCGCGAATGGGCCGAAAAGCTGGTCGATGACGTGGCCGACAAGGGCACCTGCGAATTCGTCGACGCGCTCGGCTCGCGCTTCCCGGTGTCGGTGTTCATGGAACTGTTCGGGTTTCCGCTGGACCAGTTCGACTTCTTCCGCGCCACCGTCGTCGAATATTTCAGCGCAGAGATCCCCGACGAGCGCCGCGCAGAATTGTCGATGCAGATCCTGGGCGCGATTACCCAGTTGATCGAGGCGCGAGCCGCAGAACCCAGAGACGACCTCGTCTCGACGCTGATCGCAATCGACTTCGAAGGCCGCAAGCTGGCACCCGACGAGCTGATCTCGATTGGCTTCCTGATGTTCCTTGCCGGGCTCGACACCGTGGTCAACGCACTGACCTTCGGCATGCGGCATCTGGCGGGCGATGCCGGGCTGCGCCAGCGCATGATCGACGAACCGGCGGCCATCCCGGCGATCATCGACGAACTGATGCGCCGCTACACTTTCGTTTCGACGCCGCGCTATATCATGCAAGACACGGAAATCGCGGGCGTTCCGGTCTATGCCGGGGATTCGGTACTGGTTCCGCTGCACATGGTCGGCTGGGACGAAAGGCTGACATCGTGCCCCGCCGAAGTGCGGCTCGACCGCCCCCATTGCCGCCATGCCGCGTTCGGTTCGGGCATCCATACCTGCCTTGGTATCCACCTCGCCCGGCTGGAAATGACCGTGTTCTATGAAACCTGGGCGAAGAAGATCGGCCACTTCGCGCTCGCGCCGGGACAGGCCCTGCACTTCCGGGGCGGATCAGTGCAGGCGCTCGAAGCCCTGCATATCGAATGGGCGTGCGGCTGACCGATCGGACGCCGCCCGTCGACCAGCCTCTGGCTCACCCCATTTCCGGAGTATTTCCATGACCCTGTCCATCCCTACCGTCCATCTCCATCTCGGCCATGATCAGCGCAACAGCGGCAGCGGCGGCACCCGCACGCATGTCCATCCGGTCAGCGGCAAAGCCATCGCCGAAATCCCGCTGGCGGGGCCTGCCGAAATCGATGCCGCCGTGGCCAGCGCGCAGGCCGCACGCGACGGCTGGCGCCGCACCGCGCCCGATGCGCGCGGCGTGATGCTGACCCGGCTGGCCGACCTGCTGCTGGAAAAGAAGGCCGAATTTGCGCAGATGGCCGCGCTCGACGGCGGCACCCCGCTGATGCAGGGCGAACGCGGGGTTGAAGTGGCGGCCGGCTGGATCCGCTATTACGCGGGCTGGTGCGACAAGCTGACCGGCGACCTGATGAGCACGTTCGACACGCGCGGCGAGTTTTCCTATTCCGTGCCCGAGCCGATCGGCATCGTCGGCATCATCAACACCTGGAACGGGCCGCTGATCGGGCTGGGCATGAAAGTCGGCCCGGCGCTGGCGGCAGGCAACTGCGTGATCGTCAAGCCGGCCGAAATCACCCCGTTCGCGCCCGAACTGTTCGCGCAGTGCTGCAAGGCGGTGGGCATCCCCGATGGCGTGCTATCGATCCTGCCCGGCACCGGCGAGGCCGGCGAGGCCATCGTGCGCCACCCCGACATTCGCAAGATCAGCTTTACCGGCGGGCCGATCACCGCGCGCAAGATCCTGGCCGCCGCCGCCGAGCAGATCAAGCCGACCGTGATGGAACTGGGTGGCAAGTCGGCCAGCCTCGTGTTCCCCGATTGCGACTTGCAGGCCGCCGCCGAGCGTGCGGTGTTCTGGACCATCGGCTGCCTTGCTGGGCAAGGCTGCGCCCTGCCCACGCGGCAGGTCGTCCATGCCGACATCTACGACGAATTCGTGGCGCGCATGGTGGCCATTGCCAAGCAGTTCAAGGTCGGTGACCCGATGGAGCCGGGCGTGATGGTCGGCCCGGTGATCAGCGCCGCCGCGGTCGAGCGCATCACCGGCATGTTCGACCGGGCCCGCGCCGACAATGCCTGCACCTTCCTGATGGGCGGCCAGCGCGCGGGGGGCGAGCTGGCCAACGGCAACTACATCGAGCCGACAATCCTGGTCGATGTCGATCCCGATCACGAGATCGCACAAGTAGAGATCTTCGGCCCGGCGGTCGCCATCCTCAAGTTCCACACCGAGGACGAGGCTATCGCGATCGCCAACAACAGTGCCTATGGCCTCGCCGCCTATATCCAGTCCAACGACTTGCAGCGCGTCCACCGTATCGCCGAGCGGCTTCATGCGGGTGGCGTCTATGTCAACGGCGGCTTCCAGATCAATTCGCACACGCCGTTCGGCGGGGTCGGAATTTCGGGCTTCGGCAAGGAAGGCGGCAAGGCCGGGATCGACGAATTCCTCCACTACAAGACCGTCACCATCGGTGTCGGCGCGCCGATCTTCGGCTAAAAGGGACCCACATGATGACTGATTTCACCAACGATTCCTTCCGGCTGGACGGCAAGGTCGCGATCGTGACCGGCGCCGGCGGGCGCGGCAATTCGATCGGGCGCGCCTATGCGGTGGCGCTCGCCCATGCCGGGGCCAGCGTGGTCGTCGCCGACATCAACGGTGCAGGCGCACAGGCCGTGGCCGACGAGATCACGGCCAGTGGCGGCAGCGCCACGGTGGTGCAGGTCGACATTACCGACACCGCCTCGGTCGAGGCGCTGGCCGCAGCTGCTGCGGCCGCGTTCGGCGGGATCGACATCCTCGTCAACAATGCCGCGCTGATGGTCGAGATCGTCGACAAGCCGCTGATCCAGACCGACCGCGCCCGCTTCGACAAGGGAATCGCGGTGAACCTGTGGGGCGCGATCAACTGCGCGCAAGTGATGGCGCCCCGCATGGCGGCACGCGGTGGCGGGGCGATCGTCAACCAGCTGTCGGCAGGGGCGTTTCCGGCGCAGACGTTCTATGGCGTCACCAAGATCGCGCTGCTGGGCGCGACCACCGCGCTCGCCACCGAACTGGGGCCGCAGGGCATCCGCGTCAACGCCATCGGGCCGGGCATGACCAAGACCGATGCCGGACTGGCGCTGACTCCCGACGACAGCCCGCTGGTGCAGTATGTCGAAGCGCGCACCCCCATCCAGGGCCGCGATACGCCCGATGCGCTGTGCGGCGCGCTGCTGCTGCTGGTGTCGGATGCCGGGCGCTGGATGACCGGGCAAGTGCTCAACGTCGATGGCGGCTGGGTGATGCGCAATTGAGGGCGCAGCAAATAACTTGACGATTAGTCAGTTATTTGGTTGGCGAGGGGTGTGATCCGGTCCGTGATGCCCGGCTTCGTTAAGACCATGCGGGAGAGTGCGATGTCGGCCGATATTCTGGGGTACGCGGGCAAGCGAGTGGTGGTGATCGGGTGCTTTTCGGGCACCGGCGAAGCCTGCGCGCGCCAGCTCGTGGCGCTGGGCGCGCACGTGCATGGGGCCGACATCAAGCCTTCGCCGGTCGAAGGGCTGGCCTCGTTCACCACGGTCGACTTGCGCGATCCGGCGTCGATCGTGGCCGGCGTGGCGAGCATCGGCGGCGACGTGGACGCGCTGTTCAACGTCTCGGGCCTGCCGCAGACTTTTCCGGCCGAGGACGTGGTCACGGTCAATTTCCTCGGCATCCGCCTGTGGACGCAGGCGTGGCTGCCGCACATCCGCGCGGGCGGCGCGATTGTCACCGTGTCGTCGCTGGCGGGGATGCGCTACCTGATGCGCCAGCCGCTGTTGAAGGAACTGATAGACCACACCGATTTCGATGCGGCGCGCGCGTGGTATACCGCCAATGCCGACCGCGCCGGCGATCCCTACACCCTGTCCAAGGAAGCCATCAACACCTGGACGCAGCAGTTGGGGCCGGAGCTGATGGCGCGCGACATCCGCATCAACGCTACAATGCCCAGCCCGATCGACACGCCGATGTTGCAGGATTTCCGCAAGGTGGCGGGCGATGCCGTGCTGGGCGCCTTCGCCAAGGCCAAGGGGCGCTTTTCATCGGCGCTGGAACAGGCATTGCCGCTGATCCTGCTCAACAGCGATGCCGCGCGCTTCATCAGCGGCACGTGCCTGCCGGTCGATGCCGGGCTATCGGGCGGCCTTGCCACCGGCGTGCTGAGCATGGAGCAATTGATGGCCGACGCGGCCGCCGGCTGAGCCGGTCAGAGCCGGCTGCCAAGCATGGTCGCGACGGTCAGCGCGGCCGCAGCGCGCAGCGAATCGTAGGATATGTCATCGTCTTCCTGCGTCAGCGGCCCGATCGCGGCGAGGCGCTCGAGCATCATCAGGATTGTCCCCGCACACGCGCGCGGCTTGAGCTCGGCCGGGATCAGCCCTTCCGCCTGCGCACGCTCGATCTGCGACGATAGCGCCGCCATGACCGGTCGCGCGGCATCCATGCGCGCGTGGTAGAACCGCGTGTCGCCTTCCTCTGCCGCCATGTTCCGCACGCGAAAGACGGTGCGGTGCCGGTTCCACAGCCCGCAATAGGCATCGACGAAAGCCCTCGCCTGACCCGTAGCTTCGGGCGCGAGCCAATCGCGCGCGATCAACGCCTCGATTTCCGGCGAGGTCTGCGGGGCATCCGCCAGTGCGGCGAGCACAACTTCGGGAACACCGGGGAAATAGACGTAGAACGTGGCGGGCGAGGTTTTGGCCGCGCGTGCCACGTCCGCCACCGACACATCGCGCAAGCCGTGCGTTTCGAGCAGTTCGACCGTCGCGTCGATCAGGGCTTTGCGCGTGCGTTCGCCTTTCGAGCCGATCTTCTGGCCGTGCTGGTTGTAGCGTGCGGTGCGCTGGCGCGACGGGAACGGGGTGGTGGCATCGACCGGATCGGTCATGGGCATCCTGAAGGCTGGAGCGATTTTGCCCCTCTTGGCACGACAGCTTGCCTCGGCGCAAGAAACTGACATAGCGTCAATCATCAAGATGGATCGGGGAGGCCACGATGCAGCAACTCGAAGGCAAGGTCGCACTCGTCACCGGGGCGTCGAAGGGCATGGGACGGCAGTTCGTGGCGGCGCTGGTCGAGGCCGGGATGCAGGTGGTCTGCCTGGCCCGCCCTTCCCCCGAATTCGACACGCTGACCGACGAATTCGGCAGCGCGGTGAAATCGATCGCATGTGACGTGGCAGACCCCACGGCGGTCACCACCGCGCTCGAACAGGGCGTGAGCGCGTTTGGCCGGCTGGATGTGCTGGTCAACAACGCCGCGATCTACCACCCGTTCGCCTTCGAGCACGGTAGCGACGCGCTGATCCGGCAGCACGTCGAGGTCAACGTGCTGGGCGTGGCCTGGGCGATCCGCGCAGCCATTCCCCACTTGCGACGCACGCGCGGGCAGATCGTGACGATTTCCAGCGAAAGCGTGCGCCTGCCGTTCCCGATGCTGGCGCTGTACGCCGCGACCAAGGCGGCGGTCGAAACCTTGTCCGAAGGCTTGCGCGAAGAACTGCGCAGTGAAGGCATCCGCCTCACCGTGCTGCGCTCGGGCTCGGTATCGGGCAGCAGCGGGGGCGACGGCTGGTCGGACGAGACGCGACAGGCCTTCTTCGGCAAGATTGTCGAGACCGGCCATGCCGCGATGAGCGGCACCCCCGCGTCGCCCCGGTCCATGGCGCAAGGGCTGGTCGCCGTGCTGGCGCTGCCACACGACGTCAGCGTCGATCTGGTGGAACTGCGCGCGGCCGAACCGGGCCTGCCGGACGGCGCGCGCCAGATTTAGGTCATCGCGGCGCGCGCAAGGCGTGGAGCATCCTCTGGAAGTGGCGAGGGTTCCACACGTCCTGATCTTCGCCCCAGCCGATCTTGCCGTCGAAATCCCAGCGGAACAACTGGTTGGTGCCGTATCCAGCCTCGCTCATGCGGCTGATGGCGGTGCCTTCGGCCACCATAGTGCGGCCAAGATCGTCGGTCATTTCGACCTGCATGTGGCTGCACCAGCCGGTGCGGGGATCGCGGAAGGCCCGCATCCGCGACTTTGCACCGTCGAGATTACCATAGACGCCGTCGCGCAGCAGATAGCCGCCGTTCATCGGGCTCCACCCTTGGGCATCCCCGTCCTGCGAGCGGACAAAGCCAAGGAAGCCGCTGTCCGCATCGGCGTGGCCGAAAATGTACTGGATGCGCCCGCGACCGCGTTCGCGTTCGATTTCGCGCCAGCGGGCGCCGCCGGGCTGGCTGACCCGGTCGAGATCGCTGGCATAGGTCTGCTTGCGGCTTTGCGCGTATGGACCGCCGCGCGGCCCCCAGGTGCGATCGCGCACGCTCCACGAATCGATCGGGATCGCCTCGCCTTCCAGTGTCAGCGTGCCTTCGATACGGCCCAACTGATCGTAATGCGGCGTGTGGATGAAGGGCGGTTCGCCGGGTTCGAAGCGGCGCGGCGGATGCGCACCGGTGAACACGAAATCGAGCCCGAAATCGCGTTCGGGATCGGCATAGTGCAAATGGTACTTCATCCCCGGCTCCAGCATCTTCAGGCTGTAGCCGCCACCGGGAAAGGTGATGTCGCGCAAGTCCGGGTTATCCGGCATCGCGACCTCCTCGACCTTCTTATAGTAGGCCATGCGGGTCGGGTCCCAGCCGCGTTCGTCCCACAGGAATATCCGCCAGGTCACCGTCTTGCGGTTCGGGTAATAGGGCGTGTGGATCCAGCAGCCAATCTTGCGTTCGGGGACGTTGAACGACCACCAGTTCGTCTCGGTCTCGTAGGGATCGTCGGACAGCGGGTGGTAGCAATCATCCTCGGGGCGGAACGCATAGGGATCGCTCAACCGGGTATCGTCGGCATTCTGGGGCATCGAGTCTCTCGCAAAAATCATGGTGATCGCACATGAAGGTAAACGTAGTTATACACGTTGCAAGCGTGAAGCGCTTGCCATCCCCTGAGATAATTGACATATCATCAATAATTATTCCATTGGCATCGCCCGGAGAAGACTTGTGCGCCCCTTGCCCGAATTGACCGCCGAAAGCTCCGCCTTCTGGACCGGTGGTGAACGCGGAGACCTGATGATCGCGTTCTGCGATGCCTGCGCGCGGGCAATCCATCCCCCACAGGTCGTGTGCCCCACCTGCCTTTCGCGCAGCGTCACCGCGCGCGCGGTTGCAGGCACCGGAACGGTCTACACCTGCACCGTCAACCACCAGCCGTGGGTGCCCGACATGCAGGTGCCATTCGCGATTGCGGTGGTCGATGTCGATGGCGCGCCCGGCATACGAGTAACCGCGCCGGTCACGGGCGGCGACCCCGCCGCCGTGCGGATCGGCCAGCGCATGGCGATCCGCTTCGAACCGGCCGACGGCGTGTGGCTGCCGCTGTGGCACAGGCTTGGCCATGATCCGGACGGGGAGGGCGCGTGATGGCCATGGCCAAGGCAACGATCACCGGCACCGGCATGTCCGACATCGGCCGCAACACCCATCGCCCGGCCATGCATCATCTGGCCGAAGCGACCGAGCGCGCGCTGGCCCGCGCCGGGCTGACGCTGGCGGATATCGACGGTCTCTGCACCTATCCCGGCAAGGCAGACAATTCGCCCGGCATGTCGCCGCTGGGCACAGGCGAAGTGCGAGGCGCACTCGGCCTGCAAACGCGATGGCACTGCGCCGTGCCCGATGGCCCGGCGCAGATGGCCCCGATCATGGTCGCCGCCATGGCGGTGATGACCGGGCAGGCACGCCATGTGCTGTGCTTTCGCGCGCTGACCGAAAGTTCGTCGCAAGGCGTAGGGCGCCGCGCCAGCGTGGCAGGCGCGGGCAAGGCGCAGATCGGCGGCTGGCTGAGCTGGCTGGTGCCGGTGGGCGCGATGTCGGCGGCCAACTGGGCGGGCTGGATGGCCACTCGCTATTTCCACGAATTCGGCATGACGCGCGACCATCTGGGCATGGTGGCCACCGGCCAGCGCGCGTTTGCGCTGGCCAACCCCGCCGCCGTGATGCGCAAGCCGCTGACCCTGGAGGACTATCACGCCGCGCGGATGATCTCCGACCCGCTCGGCCTGTTTGATTGCGACGTGCCGATCGATGGCGCGGCGGTGGTGATCGTCTCTGCCGCCGATGCCGCGGCCGATTGCCGCCTGCCGCCGTTGCGGATCGAGGCGATGGGATCGGCATTGCGCTCGTCTGAAAGCTGGGACCAGCGCCCCGACCTCACCACCATGGGCGCGCACGATGCCGCCGCAGACTTGTGGGCGCGCACCGATTTCAAGCCGGGCAATGCCGATGTGCTGGCGCTCTACGACGGGTTCTCGATCTTCGTGCCGCTGTGGCTCGAAGCCTTGGGATTCTGCGGGCATGGCGAAGCCAAGGACTTCATCACGGCGGGGAACATCGGGCCGGGCGGACGCTTTCCCGTCAACACCGGCGGCGGGCAGTTGTCGGGCGGGCGCCTCCACGGCTTCGGCCTGCTGCACGAAGCCTGCCTGCAATTGTGGGGCGAGGCGGACGGGCGGCAGGTAGCCGATGCACGCACCGCCGTGTGCGGCATGGGCGGTGGGTTCATTGCCGGAGCGATGCTGCTCAACCGCGACTGAAGGCGACCTCCCCCCCGATCAGGGTGCGCTGCACGCGCTCTGCGGTCAGGTCAGCGAACACTTCGACCATAGTCCCGGCGCAGACGATCAGGTCGGCCGGCGCACCCGGCGCGATTGTCCCGGCGCAATAGAGCGCCAGCGCGGCAGACGCGGACAGCCGCTCGTCGGGGGCGAGCACATGGCCGTCCGCCGTCCTGCGATCGCGCGCGCTGCGCATCCCGAGCCAGGGATCGACACCGGCGTACGGCGCATCGGACCCGGCCCGCAGCGCAATGCCCGCGCGCGCGAGGCTGGCGGCGGGATAGAGCTCCGCGTGCTGCTCTGCCGCGATGGTGGCGCGGTAGCGGTCGCCGCGATCGTGGAGGAAAGCGGGGTTGGTCACCACCGTCAACCCGGCCGCGGCAATCTCGGGCACAAAGCTTGCCGGGATCATCCCGCCATGCTCGATCCGGTCACCGGGCTGTGCGCCACCGCCGATGGCGAGCGCGGCAAGGAACAGCGCGAGTTCGCCTTCCGTAACGCAATGCGCGGCAACCGCACGCCCGGCATGGCGCGCCCAGGAAATGCGTGCGGCCAGTGCGTCGGGTTGTGGCGGGGCGGCCTCGTCGATCAGCAGTTTCAGCGGCCCCAGCGTGTAGCCTGCTCCGCGGCCTCCTGCCCCACTGCCCAGCGCCTCGCTGCCCATCAGCACCAGTCGCTGCGGCAGCGCCCCCACCAGCAGCCCCGCCTCGACCGGGCCATTGTGCGCGCCGGCGTCGGTCAGCGCAGTCAGGCCGAGCGCGGCCAGTTCTCCGCCGAGCACGGCGAGGTCCGGCACCGCTTGCGGCAACGCGGCGGCGAGCCACTGGTCCTCGCGCCAGAACCGCCCGGTGGCGCGCCCGCTGGCGTCGCGTTCGGCACCGCGCGGCAGCGCCCGATCGACCAGCAGCGCCAACGCGGCGGAGTTGAGCACGCGCAGGGCGCCGGTGCGGTCGGCCAGGCGGAGCGGGCGGTCGGGCGACCAACGATCAAGCAGCGCGGCATCGGGAAGGCCCGCCGCGCGTTCGTCATAGTCGGTCGCGCGCAGCCAAGGGCCGGGCGGCGCGGCGGCCAGTGCGGCGTGTACGGCATCGGCCGTGACGAGGCCCGCCAGACTGACCGAATGGCGGCGCGCGGCCAGCGCCAGCAGGTGCAGGTGGTGGTCGTGCAGGCCGGGCAGGAGGACGCCGCCGCGCCCGTCGATCTCGTCATCGCCCCGGGGCAAGCGGGGACCGACCGCAGCGATCCGGCCATCGGCCAGCGCAACATCGACCAGCGCCCCGCCCCACGGGCGCACCGCGCGCAGCACCAGCGTCACGCCAGTGCTCGCGCATAAGCGGCGGCGACTGGTGCCATCGCCATGTCGATCAGCCCGCGCTGGCCCGACAGCACCGCCAGCGCGACTTCCAGCCCGGTGAGCGGATCGGCCAGCGCATCGCCCACGAAACGGGGGGCCGTACCTTCGTAGGCCACCAGCCCGCCCGCAGCCGCGCAATCGTCGCCAAAACCGACGCGATCGGCGCCAGGCCCGGTGAAACCATGCGCGGTAATGGCCACCCAGGTCAGGTGGGGGAAGCGATCGGGCACGAGCCCCAGCCGGGCCAGCGCGGCGGCGCGGCCGCTGGTCACCACCGCATCGGCTTGCGCGAGCTGGTCCAGCAACGCCGCACGGCCGGTCGGCGTCCGTAAGTCCAGCGCCAGCCGGGCCTTGCCGCCGTTGATCCGCGCATCCAGCAGCGGCGAGCCGGCCGCGGTCGGATCGGGACGGCCAAGGCTGTCTATCCGCAGCACGTGTGCGCCTGCGCGCGCCAGCAGCCCGGCGCACAATGGCCCTGCCCACAGCGCCGACAGGTCCACCACTCTGGCAGGCGCTGCCGTGCCGCCCGGCGGCGCGAGAGGGCGTGGCGCAGCCTCCCCGACCACGGCAACCGGCAATTGCAGCTCGGCCGCGCGGTGGCAGAAGGATTGCGCGGTGCTGGCGTACGCAGCCTGTTCGACCGCGCGCCACGATGTGTCCGATGTTCCGGTCAGCGCCGGGACGAGGTCGACATCATCGGCGCGGGCGAGATTGAGCGCGATCCAGCCGTCGCGCGCCGCGATCATCCGGCAGGCACCGTTGGCCGAAACTGCGCCGGGCGGTGCCAATCCGCCGGGCGCGTCGCGCGCGAGCAGGTCGGCCGGGCTGAGCCCCAAGCCAACAAGGCGCGATTCCAGCAGCGCGCGAAGCCGTGCGATCATGCCGCGATCTCGTGAATCAGGCCCCAGTCGAGCGCCTGATGTGCGCCCATGCGAAACCCGCCCAGCGCCAGCCACAGCAAGCGGTGCCGACCGACCGCGCGGCCGATGCTGACCGTTCCGCCCGCGCCGGGGATCAATCCCATGCGCAGTTCGGGCAGTTGCACGATGAGATCGGGGGCGCCGACACGATGCGCCGCCGCTGCGGCCACCTCGATTCCCGAGCCGATGCAGGCCCCGTGCAACCGCGCCGTCGCGCGGTTCCCGAGCCGGTGCAGCAGCCGCGCGCAGGAACGCTGGGTGCGGATAACGTGCGCACGGGCAACGTCCCGCGCGATGCCGAATTCGGCAAGGTCGCCACCGGTCGAAAAGCACGGCCCCGCGCCGCGCAGGTCCAGCGAGGGCCGACTGGGATCTTCGAGCACGTTGGCCAGAGCCTCGAACAGCGCATCGCGCATCTCGGCGGTCATGGCGTTGCGGTTGCCGGGCGACGACAAGGTCAGCGTCACGTGGTCGTCGATGCGGGCATATGTGACCGGGAGGGCTTCCTGCGGGCCGGATTTCGGCCGCGCGGCCGTGGCCAGCCAGTGCTGGAATTCGCCGCCGCCGAGCAGGGTGGAATAGGCCAGCGATTCAAGTTCCAGCGCCGCTTCGAAGTCTATGCCCGCGCCCATCCGCACGGTCCGCGCCAGCAGCGCGGCGGCCACCGGCGCACTGGCGACCGAGGCCCGGACGCTGGCGAGTTGTCCATCGAGCCGGGTCGGCGCGATGCTGACCCACGGCGCAGGCGCGGCCGGGCAGATCGTCACCAGTGCATCGAAGCGCGCCGGATCGAGCGAGGGCAAAAGACCGGCGCGATCGACCGCGATGCAGATCGCGCCTTGCGGCAAGACCGATTCCACCTGCGCGGCATCGACCAGCACCAGTGGCGATCCGTTCAGCGGCGACAGGGCTTCGGCGCCAAACAGGTCGGAATGGGAGGACGGCATTTCCGGTCCATCCCCCAATCCGGCGCGTCAGGCAATGGCGCCCTTGGCCTTAAGGTCCTCGATCCGGTCCCAGTCCAACCCGATCTCCATCAGGAACAGTTCGGTATGCTCGCTGGCTTCGGGCGCGCGGGTGTTGGTGGCGGGCTGCTTGTCAAACTGCACCGGGTTGGCCACCAGCTTGATCGGTGCGCCGCCGTCCGCGCTTTCGACTTCGAAGATCAGGCCATTGGCCTGAACCTGCTCGTCGTGCTCGATGTCGGCGGGCGACTGGTAGGCAGCCCACTGCCCCTTCATCGTCTGGAGATGCTGCGTCCAGTAGGCGAAGGGCTGCGCGGCCATGGCCCGCTTGACTTCGGCATGGGCGGCAACCGAATTTTCCCACAGCTTATCGATCGTCGAGAAACGTTCGTCGCTGGCAAGCTCGGCGAGGCCGAGGTGGGCAAAGGTATCGGCGATCAGCGGCGCGGGCGACAGGACGGTCAGGTTGATGAACCCGCCATCGCTGGTCCTGAACACACCCATGAACGGATTGCTGCCGACCACATCGCGCCCCGGCAGCGCATTGGCGAAAGGATTGACCTGCAGTTCCATGCACACGTCGATGCTGCAAGCGGTCGCCCAGATGCCCGAGGACAGCAGCGAGACATCGACCTCGGTCGGCTTGCCTGTACGCTCGCGGTGGAACAGGGCAGCGGCGATGCCGCCAGCGATGTTCATGCCGCCGATGGTATCGCCATAGGCCGGTCCGGGCTGGGTCAGCGGGCCTTCCAGCTCTCGCGGGGTGACCAGCACGGCCGAACCGCCCCGCGCCCAATAGGCGGTTGAATCGAAGCCCCCCTTGTCGCGTTCCGGCCCTTTTTCGCCGAACGCGGAGCCGCGCACATAGATGATGTCGGGATTTGCGGCGCGCAGGTGCTCGACATCGATGCCTAGCTTCTGCCGTGCCGACGGCAGGTAATTGGTCAGGAACACGTCGCAGGTCCTGGCAATGGCGTAGAGCAGATTTCGGCCTTCCTCGGTCGAGATGTCGATGCCGACGCTGCGCTTGCCGCGATTGGGGTGCTGCATCAGCGAACTGCGCTGGGGATTGACCGCCAGCCGTTGCAGTTCCTTGATCCCGCGCTGCGCATCGCCGCGCACGGGGTGTTCGATCTTGATCACGTCGGCACCCCAGTCGGTCAGCACCGCCCCTGCGGCCGGTACGAACGTGAACTGCGCGACTTCCAGCACGCGCACGCCTTCCATTACCCTCGTCATGTCCCGTTTCCTTGTCGTCAGGCGGCGTGGAAGCTGATCACCTTCTGGTAGGTGAATTCGTTGAGGCCTTCCTCGCCATATTCGCGGCCGTAGCCCGAGCGTTTGATCCCGCCGAACGGTGCATCGGACAGCATGGTGCCGCCCCCGCCGTTGATCGAAACCGAGCCGGTGCGGATGCGCAGCGCCATGTCGAATGCCTTGCCCGCATCGGCCGAACATATCCCGCCCGACAGGCCGAAGTCGCTGGCATTGGCGAGCGCGATGGCTTCGTCATCATCGTCAAAGCCGATCACCGCGCCGATCGGTCCGAACACTTCCTCCTGCGCGAGGCGACTGTCGTTGCGGACGTTGTCGAACAGGGTCGGCTGGAAGAAGAAGCCCTTGTCGAACCCTTGCGGCCGCTGGCCACCGGCAACCAGCGTCGCGCCTTCGTCCTGCGCGATCGCGACGTAGCGTTCGGTGCGCACGCGGGCGACGTCGCGGATCAGCGGGCCATAGCTGACCGACGGATCGGCGGGGTTGCCGATCTTGAGATGCCCCAGCATGGCCTGCAAGGTGGCGACGAATTGCGGCCGCACCGCGTTGTCCACCAGCAGCCGGGTGGTGAGCGCGCAGCCCTGCCCGCAATGGATGGTGAAGCCCCCCAGCGCCGCCATCGCCGCGTCCTGGATATTGGCGTCCGCGCGCACGATCAGCGCGGACTTGCCGCCCAGTTCCATAACGATGCGCTTGAGCGTCGGCGCGCCCTGCGCCTGGATCATCTCACCCACCTTGTCCGATCCGGTGAAGTGCACAAGATCGACGCGCCGATCGGTGGTGAGCAGTTTGCCCGCCTCGACATCGCCGGTGACGATGTTCAGCACGCCCCTGGGCAGGCCGACCGCCTCGGCGATCTCGCCCAGGATCAGCGCCTGCATCGGCGTGTAGGGCGATGGCTTGAGCACCACGGTACAGCCGACCACCAGCGCGGGCACGACTTTGCCGATATTGAGGAAGAACGGGAAGTTGTAGGCCGAGATCGCCGCCACCACGCCCACCGGCTCGCGGCTGACCACGCCCGTGCCGAGCGTCGTCGTGCCTTGCGCGTTGGGCGTCAGTTCGACCGGCAGCGAGGTGATGGCGGGTCGGCTCGCCACGTCCACCGAGCGGCGCGCGTGCTTCATCGGAATGCCGTATTGCAGGAACTCGGCAAGCATCCGCGTGGCCCCGGCCTCGGCGACGATCATGTCGACGATTTCAGCCTTGCGCGCGTCGATCGCGTCGAGAAAGCGCGTCATCAGCGCCTGTCGCCGGGACATCGGCAGTTGCGGCCAGTCGGTGTGGTCGAAAGCGTGGCGCGCAGCCGCGATGGCGGCGTCGACCTGCTCGGCGCTGCCGACCGGTGCCTCGATCAGCAGGTTTTCGTCGGCCGGGTTGATGACCGCTTCGCGCAGCACAGTCGGGTGCCAGGCGCCGTCGATGTAGAGGCTGTCAGGATATTTCAGGAATGCCATGAATTCAGTCCTCACTTGGATGCAGGCACGTTCCACACGATCGGCAGGTGGCGGATCGAGAGCAGTCCGGGGACGACGGTGGTGTCGGTGCCGGGCTTGATCGCGAACGGCTGCGGAATACGGGTGAACCATTCTTCCAGCAGCACCCGCAATTCGCGCCGCGCCAGATGCGCGCCAAGACACAAGTGCACGCCGCCCGACAGGGTGAAGTGGCGGTTGGCCGTGCGTGTGGGTTCGAACCGGCGGGGGGCGTCGAACTGGCCCGGGTCGAAATTGCCCGAGCTGTTGAAGACCGAAACCCAGTCGCCTTCCTTGATGTGCACGCCGTGCCAGGTGAAGTCGCGCTTCACGCGGCGGCCAGAGTTGACCAGCGGTTGTACCCGCAGGAATTCCTCGACCGCGGTGGGAATGATCGCCGGGTTGTCACAGATGCGCGCCTGCAAGGCCGGGTCCATCCCCAGCCTGCGAAACATCTGGCTGACCGACGAGGCCACCGTATCCAGCCCGCCCAGCCACAGGAACCAGGTCATGCCCAGCACCTCTTCGGGGGTGAGCGGGCGGTCTTCGATGCGGCCATTGGCGATGTAGCTGCCCAGGGTCGCATCGGGCGCGGCCTGCTTCTCGGCGATAAATCCTCGCAGATACGCCAGAATGCCGCCCACCGCCGCCGCCTTGGTGGCGATGGCCGGTTCGTGCAGGATGTCCCATTCCCAGTCGAGGAACTGGTCGAACATGGCGAAGGGAAAGCCCATAAGATCAAGAAACACGCGCACCGGGAAGACCCGGCCGAAATCGTGCGCGATGTCGACTTCGCCGCGTTCGGCAAAGGCACCGATCATCTCGCCGATGATCCCCCGGATTCGCGGTTCCATGCGTTTCATCGCCACCGGGGTGAACCACGGATTGAGGAACTTGCGATACTTGCCATGGTTGGGCGGATCGATACCCAGCGGGATCGACGGCCAATGCTCGCCCGCCAGCATCTGGAACTGCGCGACGCCCTCGGTCGAGAACAGCGCGTTGTCTTCATAGACGCGGCGGATGTCCTCGTACCGGGTGACCACCCATGCGCCGTGCTGGTTGCCGCTGGTCGGCCAGGGATAATAGTGGATGCGCGGGAACGCCGGATCGCGCAGCGCGTCGGTCGGCGCATAGGGGTCAGCCAGATCGTTGGCGATCTGGCCGTTGGCAAAGCGCGTATCGAGCACCAGTTCGGGCGGAACGTGCGCCGGGACTGCGGGAGCATCGGCGGGCGCGCGCAGGATGGCGGCGGCGCTCATCTTGTGCCGCCCTGGCCGGGGTAGTGGCGGCCCAGCAGCACCGCTGCCACGTTGCCCCGCAGCCGGACCGACTGGACCAGCAGGTAGAGGAACGTGAACACGCCGCCGCCCAGCACCGCCAGCACCACGAACAGGGCCCCCAGCCAGCGCGACGAGGCATGCCAGGCCATCCAGGCCGCCACGACCAGCAGGTGAAAGCCGAAATCGACGTTGAATTGCGCCCTCCACGGGTGCGCCATGTCGCCGAAGAACACGTCCCCGGCCTTGTCCCAGCCAAGCGCCTGCCCTGCTTGAAGCGTTACGTAGAACAGCGCCAGCCACATCGCGGCCAAAGCCACGCGCGATAGATTGGTCATCACCCCGTCTCCTGTCAGGCCGAGGCGAACATGCGCTCGATGTCACCTGAAGTGACCGGCCGCCGCGCCTTGCCGATCGCATCCATGCTGTCGGTCTTGAGCCCGCCAAGGTTGTGGCGCGGCGACACGTCCACGTCCTTGCCCAGTTCACGCAAGTGGCCGACCGTGCAGTTGGCGCGCCCGCCGTTGAGCGCAAAGGCATCGAAGCTGTATTCGCGCATGACGTTGGCGTGGGTGATCTTGTCGATTACGGCGCGATCCAGCCCGTTGACCGAGGCCCAGAGGTATTCGGGCACATTCGGCCAGACCGTGTCCGAGTGCGGATAATCGCATTCGTAGGCGACCATGTCGGCGTTCATGTAGTCGAGATTTTTCACGCCGAACTGGTCGTCGATGAAGCACGAGATGATGTGTCGCTTGAACACATCGGACGGGCGCTCGCTGGCGAAATCGCTGAACGTCCATTCGTGGTGGTGTGCGTACGTGAAATCGGCGCGTTCGAGGAAATAGGGCACCCAGCCGATCCCGCCTTCGGACAGCGCCATGCGCAGATCGGGATACCGCTTCCAGAAGTTGGCGAAGGTCCAGTCGGCCGCGGAATTGGCGATCGAGATCGGCATGGCGGTTATCCACGCATCGATCGGGCTTTCGCTGCTGGGATGAATCGCCCGCGCGCCAGTGCCGATGTGGCAGTTGATCACCATCTTCAGGTCGGCGCAGGCCTTCCAGAACGGCTCCCAGTATTCGTTGTGGATACTGGGCAGGCCGATGTTGGCCGGATTGTCCGAGAACGACACCGCGTGCACGCCCAAGGCGCTCATGCGCTTTAGTTCGCGGACCGTTTCGTCGATATCCCACGCGGGCACCAGACACATGGGGATGAAGCGGCCCGGCGCGCTGGCGCACCACTCCTGCACGTGCCAGTCGTTCCACGCACGGCACGCCAGCAGGGCCTCGTCCTTGTCCTGCTTGGCCATCCCTACGAACACCCCGCCGGCAAAGCCGGGCATCGTGGGAAAGTTGAGCGAGGCAAGCACGCCATTGACGTTCATGTCATCGACGCGCCGCGCCGGATCATACGTGCCGGGGCGCAACTGGTCGAAGGTGGTCGGCTCCATCCCGTATTCGCTGCGCGGGCGGCCGACGACGGCATTCAGGCCGATCGTTGGATAGCGTTGGCCGTTCCACTGCCAGACGTCCTTGCCCTTGTCCTGCACGATGCGCGGAGCACGATCCTTCCGGCCCTTGGGATAGTGGCGGACGAAGGCATCGGCCGGTTCAATGGCGTGATCGTCGATGCTGATCAGCACCATGTCTTCCATATTCATGGCATGTCTCCCGCAAGTGTGGTCACGGCTTGGTTCGCGACTCAATAACTGATGATACGTCAATTAATCACAGGGGACGCAGCAAGGCAACAGGCGATTGCGGGGGTGGCGCGCACGCGAAAAGGCCGCGCAACCCCAGCGGGGCGCGCGGCCAGATGTCTGCTCTGCCTTGGGATTTCGGTGTTTAGCTGCCGATTGAATCGACGACCCGGTTACCCTCGCCCTCGCTCGTCCAGGTCGCGTTGGCATTGTTGAGGTGCAGTCGCCAGTGCGCCACAGCGTCCTCGACCGCGCCGGCGTCGATCAGGTCGAGCACCTTCTGGTAAGAGCGCAGGCCCGCACGATGGCTCTTCCGCCGGGTTTCCTGTGAACGCGGATGGCGCTTCTGGAAATCGCGCTGGTGCTTGCCAGCGAGGTTGATCAGCATCCGGCTCATGAAGGTGATGGTCTTGAGGCCGCTGGCCGCCACCAGCGCCTGATGGAACACCTCGACCTTGTCGATAAAGTCCTCGTGCCGGTCCTCGCTGAGCAATTGCTCCATCTCGGCCAGGATCATGCGCAAACGCTCGGTCGCCTGCCCGCCCCGGTCGGTTGCCAGCCAGCGGACGACCGTAGGCTCGATCGCCAGCCGCGCCTGATACAGATCGGCGATGGTCGTGCCCTGCGCTTCGAGCACATAGCCCGCATAGCGCGAAACCAGATCGACAGACGGCTTGTGCACCTTGGCACCGGTACGCGAGCCGCGCACCACGCTGATCAGGCCTTCGGATTCAAGGATGCGAAACGCTTCGCGCAAGGTGGGCCGCGAAATGCCGAGGCTGTCCATCAGTTGGCCTTCGGGCGGCAGCGCATCGCCTTCG
The DNA here is from genome assembly GCF_025938155.1 of Novosphingobium sp. KCTC 2891. Classification (GTDB taxonomy): domain Bacteria; phylum Pseudomonadota; class Alphaproteobacteria; order Sphingomonadales; family Sphingomonadaceae; genus Novosphingobium. The sequence continues at coordinate 41,974 of NZ_JAPCZG010000014.1, forward strand.
TTCAGTTCGCCGCGCACGATCTGGGCACGGATCTTGTCCGCTACCAGTTCGCTGGTCTTGGGAACATGGATCCGCTGGGAGCCGATCTCCTCGTTCGAACCAAGCAACATTACGCATTTCCCTCGGATTCATGGGCGAACCGGCATGGCTCAGTCTGTCACCGGTAGTGACCCTGGTGACATAACTGAAGCCGTTTCCTCAACCCTTGCGGTTTTATCCACCAAAAGACAGCCCTTCGTTCAAGGTCCACTGGCCGTTGCGTCCCCGGACCCAGCCCCCGCCGGCCCAGGTGCCGCCATCGACCGGCAACACCACGCCGGTCACGTAGCTGGCAAGTGGCGAGCACAGGAACGCCGCCGCATGGCCGCATTCGCGATCCACCCCTTCTCGCCCGAGCGGAATGACGCGATTCATCGCATCGACCTCCTCGGCGCTGCGCTGGCGCCACTTGGCCGGATCGACCGGACCGGTGCGATTGCCCATGGATCCGGGCGAAACCGTGTGATCGGGCGCGAGGCAGTTGACGCGGATGTGATGGGCCGACAGTTCCAGCGCCATCGACTTGGTAAAGCTGACCATCCCCGCCTTGCACGCGGCATAAACCGCAAAGTTTGGTGCCGCACGCTCCGCTTCGATCGACGCCACGTTGAGGATCACTCCGCCCCTCCTTTCGCGGATCATGACCGGCGCGGTCGCGTGGATCGCCGCCAGCATCGACACGAGGTTGATGTCGATATGACGGCGCCAGCTGCGGTCGCTTTGTTCCAGAAAAGGCCGCGTGGCCACCCCGCCGACGTTGTTGACCAGGATGTCGATCCGCCCGAAACGGGCATCGGCTTGCGCGATCCCGGCGCGCAATGCGTCGGTATCCATCGCATCGCCCGCCAGCGGCAACGCCTGTCGCCCCAGGTCGCGCACTGCCGCAGCCGCTTCCTCGGCACGTTCGGGAATGACCTCGAAGATCGCCACGTCCGCGCCTGCCTCGGCCAGCGCCAGTGCGATCGCGCGACCGATCCCCCCACCGCCGCCGGTGACGAATGCCACTTGCCCTTCCAGCTTCCCCAGATCAGTCATCTAGCCCGATCCCGATGACCGCACCGGTTACATAGGCCGCGTAGTCGCTGGCGAGATAAGCGACGACATTGCCCAGTGTGGGGGTCTGCGCGAAGGTCAGGACGGCGTTGACCCGGATGCCGTCGCGCGCCCATTCCACCCCCAGCGTCTTGGTCAGATTGCCCAATGCGCCGGCGGCGGCGGCGTGATCGCTGCCCAGCGCCTGTTCGGGCGCACCGATGAAAATCACGGCACCGCCCATGCCCGCAGTGCGTCGTTCAATGGCAAAGTCACGGGCCAGTGCAAAGCGTCGGTCGAGCCCGGCGTCGAGCGTCGCGCGCCATTCCTCGTAGCGCATTTCATGCGCCGCCCGATCGACAGGTGGGGCGATGACATGAACCAGAATGTCGCAGTCGCCCGCATCCACCAGCCTGGCGCCCTGCGCTTCGAGCGCGGTCGCGATTGCCGGACTGGTGCCCACCAGTCGAACGGTACGATTTTCGAGCCAGCCCATCAGCGCCACCCCCACGGGCCTTCCGCCCTTTCGCGAGGCGGGATGAAGTCGGGCATCATCAGCGAACGGCGCAGGCTCTCCCCACCGTCCTGCACGATCACCTGTCCGGTCATGCCTGCGAACAGCGGGGTGGCGGTCATCGCCGAGAGCCATCCGAATTCATGAATCGATCCGGTGCGCCCAGCCGGAATCATGGCCTGCAAGGCTTCGATCCCGGCTTCGCGGCGCCCGGCGTTCGAGGTTTCATGCGGGAAGAACCCCGCGGCAACCGCATTCACCCGGATGCCATGCCCCGCCCAATCGCGCGCTAGTTTGTGCACCATGGTCGCCTGCGCCGTCTTGGCTGCGGCGGAGTGCGCGTCACCGGGAAAGCCGGTCCAGATATATTGCGCCGAATTGATCACGATTGCCCCGCCTTCACCGCGCGCGATCCGCCGCCGGGCAAATTCGGTGGAGCACAGGAACGTACCGTCGATGGCAATGCGGGTCACCGCGTTCCACGCATTGTTCGATATGTCTTCGGCCAGCACTGGAAAGTTGGCGCCGGCGTTGTTGGCCAGCAGGCTGACAGGGCCCAGCACGCGCTCGGCCTCGTCGAAGGCCGCGGCGACCTGTGCGGGGTGACGGACATCGCAGGCGATCGGGTGCGTGGCAACGCCCAGTTCGGCAATCTGCGCCGCGCCCTGCTGCGCGCGATCGATGTTGCGGCCGACAACCGCCACTTGCGCACCGCCTTGCGCAAAGGCCATCGCCATCGCCAGCCCCATGCCCGATCCGCCTCCGGTGACCAGCACGGTCTGCCCGGCAAAGATGTCATCCGGATAGGGTGGTTGCGCAAACGGCGGCGGCATTGCCACGCGGTGGTGGGCAGGTACGGGCATTGGGGCATCCTCCTGTGCACAAGGGTTGCGCGGTGCCCGCCGCCGTGTCAACACATAGATAACTTGGTTATATAGGATGAGGCATGAATTCCCGTTCCTTCAACGCGCCTGGCCAGAAACGCGATGCCCGTGGCTGAAGCTCGCCCCGATCTCGTCGCAGACCGCGACGCCATCCGCCATCTCCTCGCCCAGTACACGTATGCCGGCGATCGCGGGCAGCTGGACAAACTGGCCGCGTGCTTTACTGCTGACGGCGTTCTGGAATTTCCGGGCGCTTCCGTCGCCGGGCCAGAAGCCATCGCGCGGGCGCTGACCCAAGGCGCGGGTCCGCGTGCGCCTTCCCCCGGCTTCGTGCGCCATCATATCACCAATCCCCTGATCGAGACCGACGGCAGCGTGGCGCAGGCTCGCAGCTACTTCACCGTCTATACCGCGATCGGCCCGGATCACAGCGGCAGCTACCTCGACCGGCTGGTGCGCACGCCCGAGGGCTGGCGTTTTGCGCATCGCAGAGTGCTGGTCGACTGGCAAAGCCCGCAGTCGCGATTCCGGCCGATGGTGACGCGCCCCTGACCGAGTCATTTGACACAATAGTTCCATTTAGACACCATGGTTCCATGATCGATTCGCATTCCCCCCCTATCCGCCTGCTCGACGCGCTGGCACGCCTGCAAGGCCGACTGCGCGGTGCCTTTGCGCCAGCGCAGGAAGGCTCCGGGCTGGCCGAAATGGAACACACCGTGCTGGCGGCGGTGACCGGCGCCCGAATGCCGCCGACCGTCCCCCAGATCGGGCGTTCGCTCGGCCATCCCCGGCAGGTCATCCAGCGGGCCGCCAACGCCTTGCGCGACAAGGCCCTGATCGCCTTTGTCGACAACCCCGAGCACAAGCGCGCGAACCTGCTGGTCGCAACGCCAGCAGGAACCGCGCTGCAAACCGAAGCCAATCGCAAGGCCGAGGCCATCTCGGAGCAGATCATGCGCCATTGCGATGCGGCACGGCTGGCCAGGGTAATCGACGAAATCGAGGCCATCCGCGCCGAGCTGGACGCCGCAGCACGAGGAACCCTGCCGTGACCGTATCCTCCGAACTGGCCGACCCCGAGCGGCTGACCGCCTGGCTCGACGCGAACGTCCCCGACCTTGGCGATGCGCCACTGCGCATAGCGCACTTGCACGGCGGCACGTCGAACGTGATCCTCACCCTAGATCGCGGCGGCCCCGCCCAGATGGTCCTGCGCCGCCCCCCGGCCACGCCCCCGCCGGGCAGCGACAAGAGCGTGCTGCGCGAAGCACGCGTGCTGGCGGCGCTGAACGGCACCGCCGTGCCCCATCCCCACTGCCACGGCGTGTGCGCCGATCCTGCGGTCATCGGCGCGCCGTTCTATGTGATGGAGCGCGTCCAGGGCTGGGCCGCCGAGTTGCGCGACGGCCGCATCCACAACCGCGCTCCGTTCGACAGCGCGCCCAGCGAATACGGCATCGCCTTCGCGATGATTGATGGCCTGATCGCGCTGGCCAATGTCGATTACAAAGCGGTGGGACTGGCCGACTTCGGCCGGGCGGATGGCTTCCTGGAGCGGCAGGTGGATCGCTGGGAGAGCCAGATCAAGAGCTATTCGCAGCTCTACGCCTATACCTACCGCGACATTCCCGGCTTCGCCTATGCGCGCGACTGGTTGCGGGCCAACATTCCTGACGATTTCCGCGCAGGCATTATCCATGGCGATGTCGGCACGCCCAACGCCCTGTTCACGTTCGATCGACCGGCGCGGCTGACCGCGTTGATCGACTGGGAGCTTTCGACGATTGGCGATCCGCTGATCGACCTTGCCTGGTTCACCAGCAAGCTGCGCGACGAAGACCGACCGGGCGAAATCGACCCGCACGCACTCTACCCGCTGGCCAATTTCCCGACGCGGCAGGAACTGGCCCGTTACTATGCCGCAGGCACCGGGCGTGACCTGAGCAACTTCGATTATTACTGCGTGTTGGCACTCCACAAGGCCGGCTGCATCCTGGAATACAAGGTCGCGCAAAGCGCGGCCGGTATCCTGCCCCCCGAAACCGGTCAGTTCTTCGACCGACTGGTGCAATCGAGCTTTGCCCGGGCCGAACAGCTTTGCCGCAAGGCATCTTGAGGAAACCAGCCCCCATGTGGACATTCCAGACCGATCCCGCGTTCCAGGCCCAGCTCGACTGGATGATGGACTTCGTGCGCACCAAAGTCGAACCGCTCGACTATCGCTTCCCCGGCCATGGCGCGCCCTATGACGTCACCAATGCCGAGAGCCGCGCTGCCATAAAGCCCCTGCAGGACGAAGTGCGAAGGCGCGGCCTGTGGGCCTGCCACCTTGGCCCGCATCTTGGCGGGCCGGGCTATGGTCAGGTCATGCTGGCGCTGATGAACGAAATTCTCGGCCGGTCCTATTGGGCGCCGACCGTGTTCGGCACCGCCGCACCCGATACCGGCAATGCCGAAATCCTGGCCATGTTCGGCACAGAAGCGCAGAAAGCGCGGTATTTGCAGCCACTGATGGACGGCGACATCGTGTCGTGCTTTTCGATGACCGAGCCGCAGGCCGGTGCCGATCCCAAGGAGTTCGTGTGCAAGGCCTGGCAGGATGACGATGGCTGGGTGATCGAGGGCGAGAAGTGGTTTTCTTCCAACGCCCGCTACGCCGCGTTCCTGATCGTGATGGCGGTGACCAATCCGGAAAACCCGCCCCACGCGCGGATGAGCATGTTCATCGTGCCCACCGATACGCCCGGTGTCGAAATCGTCCGCAATGTCAGGATCATGGGCGACAATCCCGAAGGTGACGACGGTTCGGCCGCGGGCGGCATTCACGCCTACATCCGCTATGACCGGGTGAGGGTGCCGTTTGACGCGATGCTTGGCCAGCCCGGCGAAGGCTTCAAGGTCGCACAGGCGCGGCTCGGTGGCGGGCGCGTCCACCATGCGATGCGCACCGTGGGCAAGTGCCAGCGCGCACTCGATATGATGGTCGAACGGGCCAACTCCCGACGGACCCAGGGCCGCCTGCTGGGCGAACACCAGTTCGTGCAAGGCATGATCGCCGACAGCTGGATCGAACTCGAACAATTCCGGCTGCTGGTGATGAAGACCGCATGGGTCATCGACGAGTTCGAGGCCGGTCGTCCGGTGCCGGTCGCCCCGCGTACCCTGATAGCGATGTGCAAGGTGCAGATGGCCAAAGTCTACCACGACATCATCCAGCGCGCGATCCATGTGCACGGCAGCCTGGGCGTAACCCTTGAGCTGCCGCTCGCCGACTGGTGGGGCGGCGTGGCGAGCCTCGCGCTGGCCGACGGCCCGACCGAAGTGCACAAGGCGCAAGTGGCAAAGGCGCTGCTCAAGAATGGGCCGGTCGCGCCGGGGTTGTTCCCGAGCGAGCACATTCCCATGCGCATGGCGTCGCACGGTTGACTGTCTTGGCCACAGGAGGAAGCATGATCGACTGGAAGAACAAATTCGTGGTCGTTACCGGCGCCGGGTCGGGAATTGGCCGGGCGATGGCGGTCGCTTTGGTCGCAAGCGGCGCGCGGGTGCTGGCCTGCGACATCGTCGAACCCGCCCTGCTCAGCCTTGCCGACGAACTGGGGGATGCGGTGCAGACTCATGTCTGCGATATGGCCGATCCGTTGGCGATCGAAGCACTGGGAGCGGCAGCCGTTGAGCAATTCGGCACGATCGATGCGGTTTTTGCCAATGCCGGGGTGATCGCCAATGGGCCGCTGATCAAGGCCAGCGTGGCGGAGTTCGACTGGGTGTTCGGGGTCAATGTCCGCGGCGCCTGGGCGACGATGTCCACGTTTGCGCGGATCATGCTGCAACAGGATAGCGGCGGGCGGATCTGCGTGACCGCGTCGGAACACGCGCTGGGCCTGCAACACGCCGGGGCCGGGATCTACACCGCCAGCAAGCACGCGGTGCTGGGCCTTGCCGACGTGCTGCGGGCCGAACTCCCCCCGAACATCGGCATCTCCGTGTTCTGCCCCGGCCTTGTCGCAACCGATCTGGGCAATGCCCCCCGCCCCGACGGCGTCGCCGTGCCGGGCGAGCGCCAGCGCGCATTGGGAAAGGCGGTCCAGTCACAAGGCATGCCCGCAAGCCTTGCCGCGCAAGCCGCGTTGGACGGCACCGCGCGCGGCGATTTCCTGATCGTCACCCATGCCAACGCGCTTGCAGCAGCGCAGCGTCGCGCGGCTGAGATCGAAGCGGCCTTTGCCGCACAGGCCCCTGCCAGCGGTGACGTCGCGCGCTATGACGTGAATCGCATCGTCAGCGAAATACTGGCGGCGCAGAAAGGAAGCTGAGATGCCGCGCGCAGTCCTGGCCGAAGAATTCGGCGACCCCGAGGCATATCAATTGCGCGATTTGCACCACCGTTCTGTGGAGCCGGGCACGGTGCGCATCGCGATCAAGGCTGCGGGGATCAGCTATGTCGATGTGCTGACGGCCCAAGGCCGCTATCAGGTCAAGCCGCCGCTACCTTTTTGCCCAGGCAGCGAAGCGGCTGGGATTGTCCGTGAATTGGGCGAAGGCGTTACCGGGCTGGCCGTAGGCGACGCGGTATCGGTCGGCCATTGGGGCGGGTTGTTTTCGGACGAGGCGGTGCTACCCGCGCACACGGTGCGCCCGATGCCGCCCGGCCTCGACTTCGCCGAAGCGGCGGTATTTCCCGTCAGCTACGCCACGGCGTGGCACGCGCTGGTCGATCGGGGCCAGTTGCGGCTGGGGGAAACGCTGCTGGTACTCGGGGCGGGCGGCGCGACCGGCTACGCGGCGATCCAGACGGGCAAGCACCTTGGCGCTCGCGTGATCGCATCAGCTTCGAGCGAGACCAAACGCGCACTGGCGCTGGCAGGCGGCGCAGATGCGGTGGTCGATGCGCGCGCCGCCGACTGGCGCGAACAGGTAAAAGCCGCCAGCGACGGGCATCCTATCAATGTCGTTTTCGACCCTGTGGGGGGCGATGCCACCGATCCGGCCTTCCGCTGCCTCGGCTGGGGCGGACGGCATCTGGTGGTCGGCTTTCCCGGCGGCATTGCGACATTGCGCACCAACCTGCCGCTGCTCAAAGGTGCCAGCCTGATTGGCGTCGATCTCCGTCAGTTCGGCGCGCGCGAACCCGATAAGGCCGAGGCCAACCGTCAGGCAATTTTTGCACTGGCCACCGCGGGCGTGCTGCGACCTGTCGTAGCCCGGCGCCACACTCTGGACGATTTCCGCGCAGCCATGCGAGATGCGGCGGCCGGAACCAGTGCCGGCCGCATCGTGCTGATCATGGACTGATCGCCCAGCCCTGCTCGATGGCGGCGAGGCGCGTGCGCCACCCCTGTTCAGGGACAAGCGCGGCAAAGTCTCGCCCCAACCCCGCGACCACATCGGCCACCGGCTCGATCCTGTCGATCAGCCCGACACTCTGTCCCGCGCTCCAGATGTCCCGCCAGGGCTTCACGCCGTCGGGCATGGAAGTGCGAACGCTGGGCAGGGTGCGCGGATCAAGCCCGACCTGTTTGATGGAATCCCGCAGCCAATGCGCGGGAATGCCGTTCATCGCGGAGGACGCGACGATGTCATCCACACCGGCTTGCGCGATCATCGCGCGATGTCCGTCCACGACGCCCGATTCAGGAGTCGCGATGAAGCGCGTGCCCATGCAGGCCAGATCGCCGCCGAGCGCCAAGGCCGCCGCCATGCCGCGGGCATCCGCAATTCCGCCCGCCACGATCAGCAGCCCTGCGTAGATCCGGCGCACGGCAGGCACAAATGCCATCGGGGTCAGGAAACCGGTATGTCCGCCCGCCCCCGCGCACGTCAGCAACAGACCGTCGACACCTGCCGCCAGCGCCTTTTCCGCGTGGCGCATGTTGGTGACATCGTGGATCAACCGGCCGCCCCAATCATGAACCCGCCGGACAAGCGCAGCCGGATCGCCGACGCTGGACAACACCAGCGGGACGCGGAACCGGGCCAGTTGATCGAGGCGATGGCTGAAGACCGGATCGTTGCCCCAACGCGAGGGAATGTTGACGATCGGCGGCGCGCCACCAGTGGTGGCCAGTGCGTCGAGATAAGCCGAGAATCCGGCATCGGATGTAGCCGTCCCGCCTTGCCAGCCGCCCATGACGCCCGCCCTGCAACACGCCGAGGCCAGTGGCACGGACGAGGCAAAGCTCATCGGCGCACACATCAGCGGCAGCGCAAGGCGTCCGATCGTCATGCCGCCAGCAGCGTCTTGATCTCGCGTCGCAGAAGCTTTCCCATTTCGTTATAAGGCAGACTGGGCAGGAACCGGACCACTTCGGGCACCCGGCTGGACCGCAGGCGCTGGCGGATCAGGTCCTTCAACTCGTCAACGTCGGGCTGGTCGAAGCCACCACGCACCACCACTGCCAATCCGACCCCCTCGCCCCATTCGAGCGATGGCACGGCCACGGCCGCAACATCGGCGATGGCAGGGTGCGTCAACAGCAGATCCTCGATCTCGCCGGGGGAGATATTTTCGCCGCCGCGCACGATCACGTCATCCGCGCGACCCGCCAGGAACAGGTAGCCGTCCGCGTCCAGGTAGCCCGCATCGCGCGTGGGAAACCAGCCATCCGCGTCAAGCGCGCTGCGTTCCCGGTACTGGCCTGAGACCTGATCGCCGCGCACATAGATTTCGCCCGCCTGCCCTGCCGACAGCACCCGGCCTTCCTCGTCGCGGATTTCCAGTTCAATGGTCGGCAAGGGAATGCCGACCGACGCCAGCCGGGCCCGCACCACCGGATCATCCGAGCCATGCGCCGCGCGATGCTCGTCCGGGCCGAGCAGCGCGATGGTCGAACTTGTCTCGGTCAAGCCATAGGCATTGGTGAAGCCAGCATCGGGGAACAGGTCGAGCGCGCGATGGATCAGTTCCAGTGGCATCTTGCCGCCGCCGTAGGCAATCGATCGCAAGCTGGCGACGTTGCCGTGCACGCCCTTGTCGATGGCGTGGATGATGCGGCCCAGCATGGTCGGAACAACGAAGGCATTGGTGACGCCTTCGGCATCGACCAGCCGCAGCCAGACATCGGGCGAGAACGCGGGCAGCATCACGATCCGGCGCTGGGCGTAGATCGACGAAGCCACGGCCGCGATCCCGGCGATGTGATAGGGGGGAACCGAGACCAGCGCCGCCTCGCTATCGTCGGCGCTGGCGAATTCGACGGTGCCGAGGATGTAGGATACCAGGTTGGCGTGTTGCAGGATCGCTGCCTTGGGCGCGGCAGTCGTGCCACTGGTGAACAGCTGGATCGCGATACCCAGCCCGGGATCGTATTCCTCCGCGCCGGTCACGACCGCTTCCTGCACCGCCAGCGTGAAGGCGCTGCGCGAATAGACCACATGGCTGCTGGTGACATCGAGCCGGTGGACGCGATCGCTGTCCCCAATCACCAGCGCCGGACTGATCCGCGCCAGCAGCGAGCCCAGATCAACATCGGCGAGGCGATAATTGAGCGGGCAATAGGGAACGCCCGCGAGCGCCGCGCCGAACATGCCAATCACGCTCGCCTCGCTCGATTCATCAAGCAGCGCCACGAACTCGGCCTTGCTGTCGCGGATCAGCGCACAGGCGCCGCGCGCCGCGGCCAGCAGTTCCGCATACGTCCATCGCTGGCCATCGCACACCAGCGCGACGCGATCACCGGCAGCATCCGCCGCCATTTCCAGAAGAAGCGCAATATTCATGGCAACAGGCTGTCTCGGAACGAAGGGAACACCAGCAGGGTCAGCAGGGTCAGCAGGGTCAGCAGGGTCGCAAAGGTCAGTCGGATGCGGGAAGCGGCTTGGCTTCCTTCAGCAGCAGCGCCACGCCATCAAGCGCCAGCGTACCCTTGCCCGGCTTGACACAGAGCAGTTCGACGGTGCCTGCGGCGTCGGTGTAGCGCTTGCCCATCACCGTGCCGCCGGCGAAGGCCGGGTCGATTTCGACCGTCGCGCCACTGCCCTCGCCCAAAGGCGCACCGCCGCACTGGAGCGTGCCTGCGGCATAGCGGATCACCACCACTTCGCTGTCACAAGTGCTGCTTTTCAAGCGCGAACCGGGTTTCATCACATCTCTCCTGACATTTCAGCGTTCTAATTTGTCGCCAACACTACTTTGATGCCGTTAGCGGCGGCAAGTCACCATCCGGCCAGCCTGGCCGCGCGTGCACGATGTTGCGCCGGACTGCCCAGCCACGCACGGTTAAGCACCGACCGACGGAACCAGTAGTTGAGGCCATACTCCCAAGTATAGCCAATGCCCCCGTGCGCTGCGATCGCCGCACGGGTGGTGCGCGTGTATACTTCGCACAGATGTGCCTTGGCCATTGCAGCGGCGCGGCTGGAATCGGGCAATTCCGCATCCCAGGCATAGGCCGCATACCACACCAACGCGCGCGCCGGTTCGACCTCCAGCGCCATCTGCGCCAGTTGGTGCTTGAGCCCCTGAAAGCGGCCAATTGGCTGGCCGAACTGTTCGCGGGTCTTGGCATAGTCGACCGACAAATCGGTGCAATGCTGCGCGCCGCCCAGGCAATCCGCCGCGATCAGCACCAGCGCCGCATCGCGCAGGCGCTGCACCATCGGGTGCCCCGCCGCGAACAGCGGGTAGACGGCTGGGGCCGCAAACGTGACCCGCGATACCGGCCGGCTGCGATCGGTGGCCGTCACCGGTTCGATCGCAACGCCCTCGCCCGCCTGCGCCAGATGAAGGCCGCCTGCGCCATCGTCGCACAGGAACAGGTGCGCCGAACGGGCGCATTGCACCAGTGCCCCGTCGAGCGCGAGCGTGACCACTGTTTCGCCGCTGGCGATACCTGCGAGCAGGCCGCGCGTCCGGGGATCGGTGCACCGGGCCACGGCAAGCGCGGCGATGATCTGGCCGATCAGTGGCCCCGGTGCGGCGGCCCCACCTGCAACTTCGCACACCAGCGCGGCTTCGAGCAGGCCCAGCCCGGCCCCGCCATCGCTTTCCGCGAGCGCCAGTCCGCCAAGGCCCAGCGTCATCATCGCCTGCCAGCTTGCCGCATCGAAATCGGCGTCGCCATCAGCCAGCGCATGCAGGCGTTCGACGCCCCAGCAATCGGACAGCGTACCGCGCACGGCATCCTGAATGGCAACCTGTTCGGATGAAAGGTGAAAGCGCATGGCTTACTTCTCCCCGCCCATCGCCAGGTCGCGCGGCAACCCGAGGCCGCGTTCGCCGATAATGTTGCGCTGGATATTGGAGGCGCCGCCTGCAATCGAATTGCCGAGGCTGCCCATGATCTGGTCTAGCCATTTGTTCGGCCCGCGCGGACCACGAGGGCCACGCCCGCCGCTGCCCTCGGGCTCGACCAGAGCGTGCTCGCCGATCAGGTCCTGCGCGAGCAGCGCGATGTCGTGGCCGATCTCGGTCAGCAGCAATTTCATCATCAGTTGAACCGGCCCCGCGTCATCGCCTGCCGCCGCGCAGGAAAACAGGCGGAAGCTGGTGTAGCGGTGTGACAGCACGCGCCCTTCGATTTCGGCCAGACGGTCGCGCACGAGCGGATCGTCGATGCGCCCCGTCTCGCGCGCGAGGTCCACCAGCTTGGCGAACTGACTGCCCAGCCCATCGGCGCTGCCGATGCTAGCGCGTTCGTGCTTGAGCGTGGTGCGACTGACATACCAGCCCTGCCCGCGTTCACCGACCTGCCAGCCGACCGGCGCTTCGGCATTGTCAAAGAAGAATTCACAGAACGTGTGCGCCCCGCCCTCGCCGGTCATCTGGCGGATCGGTCGGCGGGTCACGCCCGGCTGGTCCAGATCCATCAGCAGATACGTGATGCCATCGTGCTTGGCCGCATCAGGCTCGGTGCGCACGAGCATGAACATGTGCGTGGATTGCATGCCCTGGCTGGTCCAGATCTTCTGGCCGTTGACGATCCACTTGGCTCCATCGGCAGACAGTTCCGCGCGAGTGCGCACAGAGGCAAGGTCGCTGCCCGAGCCCGGCTCGGAATAGCCCTGGCCCCAGATGTAATCGCCCTCGATGGTCTTGCGGATAAAGAGTTCGCGCTGCTCCTCGGTGCCGCGTTCGAGCAGCGTGGGCACGGTCATGTTCACGCCGTTGCCCCCCACTTCCATCGGCGCGCGGGCCCGGCCGAACTCCTCTCGGATCACTTGTGCACGAATGACGTCTACTGGCTGCTCCGACCCGCCATAGCGCCTGGGCACCGAACGGTAGAGGTAGCCGCGATCGATCGCCTGGCGGCGGAAGTCGCGAATGAAATCCTTCAACGCGCCGCCGCGTCGGTCACCGGGCTGCCAGTGACTGCCCAGAAAGCCCTGCACGTCCTTGCGGAACGCTTCGGCAGCTTCGCCATAACTCAGGTCCATCGAAAAATCGTTCCCCCGGGACGGTGCTTGCGGTTATGGGCTTTGCATGCCCCACATATATCACTAAGTCAACTATGTAACACGATGAGGAGCAGGCATGAACGAGGCACCGAAACATCCCTGGCCACCCCGCTACTACGAGGCCGAAGTGGACCCCGAAACCGGGGACTCCGTGTTCGCGCCGGTTGGTCTGGCTCGCAGTCCGTGGGATCCGCGCGCGATTGCGGGCGGCCCGATCAGCGCCTTGCTGGCGAGCGCGGCCGAAAATGCCGAGCTTGACGAAGAGTTCGAGATCGCGCGGTTTCAGGTCGACATCTTCGGCAAAGTGCCGTTCCAGCCGCTCAGCGTGGCCACGCACGTCCTGCGGCAGGGCCGCCAGACCGGCCTGCATCGGCTGGTCCTGATGGCAGGGGGCAAGCCCGTGGCGCAGGCGCATGTGCTGCGGGTGCGGCGGTTGGACACGCCTACCTTTCCAGTCGCGTACGATTACCCGCCCCCGGACAGCCTGCCGATCGAAGATGGTCCGTCCGCTGCGCGCATGGCCGGAGCGATCACTATGCGCCGGATTGAGGGGGGCCCCGGCATTCCCGGGCGTGGCGTGTGCTGGCTGGCGATGAACGGACAGGTGATCGGCGGAATCACGCCGTCGCCGTTCGTGAAAGCGTGCCTATTCGCGGATTTCGGCAACGGCTTCGGCAATGCCACCCCTTCGCACGAATGGTCGTTCGCCAATCTCGACATCACGCTGCAATTCCTGCGGATGCCGGTGGGGGATTGGTTCCTGATCGATGCCCAAACGCACATGGCGGGCAACGGCCACGGCACCGCCAGCAATACTTTCGCCGACGCGCATGGTGTATATGCGCGCGGCTTCCAGACCATCTTCGTCGCTCCGGGCCACACCCCGCCCAGCGTGCCGCAAGCGCCCCGCTAGGCGCGCGCGGCCCGCTCGCGGACCCAGCAGTCGATCCGCTCATACATTTCGAGCCGGGTTTCGGCGAAGTTCTGGCAGTGCCCCGATCGAGGCAGGATGTGCAGCGTGATATCCCGGCTGGCGCGATAGAAGCCCGGCTCTGCGTGCGGATCGGGCGAGACGTCGCGCTCGCCCAGGTTGATGTAGACCGGCACGTCGATCCGCGCCGCATCCTCGCGCACGATGCCTTCCGTGATTGCCTGGGTGCTCAGCACATAGGGCACCTCGACCAGCAGGCTGTCGTCGACCGCGATCACGTCATCGGGCACATCGTCCCAGTGGAAGGTCGAGCGCAGGAATGTCCGGTCACGTTTGGCGTAATCGGGGCTGGTGAGATCGAGCGGTCCGGGATGCGCACTCACGCTGGCGCCGCCGATCGTCAAGTGGACGCCGAAGGCCGTATAGCCCAGAATCAGGCATAGATCGTAGGTCTGGTGCGCGGCCTGCTGGGTGATCGTCTGGAACGCCCCCATCGAGTGTCCGCCGCCGACCTTGCAGAAATCGGGCATGGCCGGAATACCCGGTGCGAGCGATCCCTCGGCCAGCCGGCGATAGACCTCGCTGACCGCAGCATGGTTGGCTGCTGCTGCAATCTCGCGCGTAACCAACATCTGGTCCTTTGCGCGGTCGCTTGCCCCGATCCCCAGATGATCTGGCAGGATGACGACATGGCCCCGGGCACGCAAATACTCAGCTAGCGAATAGTCCTCGCGCCCGGGAACAATGAAATGAAAATAGCGTCGATCGTAGGTTCCTCCGTTCAACAGCGTAATGACCGTAGGATTTTCTGACAACTTATCAGGCAGGAATACCCATAGCCCAATGTGCAGCGGTTTCCCTTCGGTCACCGCGCGTGGAAGGGCCTGCGAAACGTCAATGGTCAATTCGACTGGATCAGTCATTCCTAATTTCCTTCGCCTTGTTCGCCTCGCGCCAGATCAGTGCGGTCGCCTGCGTCGACAGCCCCATGTTGAGCGCCTCGGTATCGAGCGCAGCCTCGAATGCCCAATCCTCGGCATTGTTGAGGTTTTGCTTCATGTAGCGGAACCCCATGCGCGGGCCATCGGCCAGCCGGTGCGCCGCCTTGAGCGTTTCGGCGCGCAGCACCTCGTCGTCGAACAGCCGGGTGTACAGCCCCTTGGCGAAGGCCTCCTCGCCGGTCAGCTTTTCGCCCAGCAGGAACAGTTCGCGCGCCACGCCGGTACCGACGATCTTGGTCCAGAACCAGGTCGAGCCGAAATCCCCGCTGCCGCCAATCTTGTCGAAGGCGGAGAGAAAGGTCGCCGACCGACCGGCAAAGCGCAAGTCGCAGGCGCCCGCGATGCCGATCCCCGCACCAGCCACCGGGCCGTTGACCATGGCGATCGTCGGCTTGCCCATTTCGTGCAGCAGTCGCGCGGTCTCCATGAAACCGCGCAATCGGGCGAAGCTCTGCTCGGCCCGGCTGCCGTCGTCGCGGTTGGCGGGGACGACTGCCTTGTCGCCGCCGCCTTCCTTGAGGTCGCCGCCCGCGCAAAAGCCCCGGCCCGCCCCGGTCACGACCACGCAGCCGACCGAGCTGTCGCGCGCGGCGTCGGCGCAGGCGTCGGCCAGCGGCGCCATGATCGAGCCGGTCAGGGCATTGAGGCGCTCGGGCCGGTTGAGGGTGATGATGCGAACACCACCCTCGTTTGCGATCAGGACTTCCCCGGTGATTTCCGTGCTCACTTGCCCCCCAGTTCCCAATGGCGCGCCATCATCTGCGCGGCTTTCTGCGCAAGGTCACGCGGCACGTCCTGGTACATCGGCAGCGGGTTGGCCTTCGACGGCAGGGCGATGGTCGCGGTCGCGCGCACCGATTCCTCACCGCGCTGGTTGACGAACTTGACCGCCACGTCGACCACATCCTGACCGTCCTGCTGGCGCTTGGCGAGCACTTCGCCGGTCACCGTCTGAACGTCGCCCATGTAGTTGAACTTGCGGATCTCGTCGTGGACGTGGAGGATCACCGCGTCGTCGCCGCACCAGTCGCTGAGATACTGGAACAGGTAGTTCTCGCGCATTACCCCATAGTCGTAGGCCATCGGGTTGCCGATTGCCTGCGCCCACTTCGGATCCCAGTGCAGCCGCTGCGCGACGTCGGGGATGCCCTGCTCGTTCTTGACGTAGAAGGCGGGGATGCGCTGGCGATTCTTGTGCGCAAGGCGGTTGGCGGTCGGCGCATAAGGCACGAAGCCGTAGCCGCCAGCGTGGAAGCAGATCACGTCGGTCACGGTCAGCGGCCCCTTGGCCTGCGTGCCCAGCGAATGGCCGGTTTCCACGTCCTCGAACCAACGCTTGTTTGCACCCTGCACCTTCTCGGCAGCATAGATCGCCTCGACCGCGGCGAATTCCTCGTCGGTATAGGTCGCTGCCGGGATCGACAGGTTCTTGCCCTTCTTGGCGGCGGTCTTGCGCTCGGTCAGCACGCGCAGGATGCGATAAACCGCCACAACTTCGCCGCGCTGGTTGACCTTGACGTCGCGGCGCACCGAGATGACCGACTTGCCGGCGAATTCCGACTGCTTGACCTCGCACGTCTCATCGCCGTTGAAGCTGTAGATCGTGTCACCGGGCCGCACCGGACGGTAGAAGTCCCAGGTCGAGCCCGAGACGAACACGTGAATGCCCTTAAACAGCGACTTGCGCAGCGCCTTGATCTCGTCGGGCACTGGGTCACCCAGCATCGGCCGGTTGATCTGGCCAGTCATCATGCCCGGCGCAATAACCCCGCCCCAGCGGGTCTTGCGCGCATAATCCGGGTCGGTGAACAGCGGATTGTCGTCACCGCAGCCATGCGCGAAATTGCGGATGTTGTCCTCGGTCGCGGTCTGGATGTACTCGCGAGTCTTGGCCGCCTGATCGAAACCCAGCAGCTTGCGCTGGCGCTCGATATCCTCGTCCGTGATCGCATAATCGACGGCTTTGCGCCATTCATCGCTCTCGAGGATATCCGCCTTGGCGGGGGTGGTGACGTCCGACATCGCATTCTCTCCTTGATCTGAGTTGTATAACTAGGTAATAGAACCCGGAGAGCTAAGCAAGGAATTTTGAGAATGACGGAGGTTCGGCGGATCAGCGATGCGCTCAAGGTGCGGGCGCTGCACCAGCGCGACGAGATCGCCCACGACGGGATCAACCGGAAAATCACCTACGCGCAATGGGATAGCGAGGCAGACGCAATTGGCGGCGGGCTCGCCGCTGCCGGCCTTCAGCCAGGCGACAGGGTTTTCCTGCCGATCAGCAATGCCCATGCCGTCGAAATGGCGATCGCGGTATTCGCGGTGTTCCGCGCAGGCGGCATCGTCTGCCCTATCAACACACGCCTCACCCATCGCGAAATCACCGACTTCGCCGCGCTGACCACCCCGCGCTGGTGCATCACCGACGTGCCCGACGTGGTCGCAGGGCTGGACCTCGCCGGCTGCTGGACGGTCGATGCGATGCCGCGCGACCTGTCCGCGTTGCCCGATCAGTCAGCGCTCGATCCGCTCGCCGATGCGGAAATCCTTGGCACCAGCGGCACGACCGGCAAGATCAAGGGGGTGGTCGTCACCCACCCCGACCTGATGAAAGGCGTCACCGGTACCAACCTCGACCGCTCACGCTCGACGTTGAGCGCGCTGCCGCTGACCGGATCAGGCGGCAACCTCGGCATCGTCATGCTGCCCGCACGCGGCGGGGCGACCGCGATCACCCAGCCGAAATTTGACCCCAAGGGATTCCTCGACCTCGTGCGCGAAAAGCGGCCGAACCTGGTCTATCTGGTGCCCTCGATGCTGCGACTGATCCTCGATCATCCCGATGTCGCGGACTACGACTTCGCCGGGGTCAAGTACCTGATGACCGGCACCGCGCCGCTGCCTCACGATTCGGTCAAGCGCGCGCTGGACTTGTGGCCGCACGTGCGGATGCGCAACAGCTACGGCATGTCCGAAGGCGGCATCGGCATCGGGACGACCACGCAGGAACAAGTGCTCAAGCCCGGCTGCGTCGGCAAGTTGCCCGAGCATATGCAGTTGCGCGACGAACAGGGCGCGATCATCAGCCAGCCGGGCGTCGTCGGCGAAATCTATGGCTATCAGAACCATCCCCGTCGCTATTGGAACGATCCGGAGGCGACGGCAGCCAGCTTCATCGGTGGCTGGACCCGCACGGGCGACCTTGGCTACGTCGATGCGGAGGGTGACCTGATCATGGCCGGCCGGTCGAAAGAATTGATCATCCGTGGGGGCTACAACATCACCCCGCTGGAGATCGAGACCGCGCTGCATCTGCACCCGGCGGTGCAACAGGCGGCCGTGGTCGGCATCGAACACGACGTGTTGGGCGAAGACATCGCCGCTGCTGTCACCTTACGCCCCGGCAAGGTTGCGACCGAGGCCGAAATCATCGAATTCTGCCGCCAGCATCTGGCCGACAACAAGGTGCCCCGCACTTTGCTGATCCTGCCGGATATGCCGCTCAACCCCAATGGCAAGATCCTGAAGAAGGAACTGGTGGCTCCCCTGGCCGCCGCCGCCAAGGCGCGCCGCAAGGCGGCCTGACGGCGGGCAGCCCGAGGGGTCCCAAACCTGATCGGGTTGGGACCCTAGGCGTGCCCTAAGACGGGATGAGGCACGTACGCCTTTTCCAGAGTGGCGATTTCATCGGCGTCGAGCGTAAGGTCAAGCGCAGCAAGCGCATCGTCCAACTGCGCCAGCCGGGTCACGCCAATGATGGGGGCGGTCACGTCCGGCTTTGCAAGCACCCAGGCAAGCGCAACTTGCGCCATTGGTACGCCTCGCGCCGCAGCAAGGGCCGCCACCGCTTCCACGACCTGCTGATCGCTGGCTTGTGTGCGAGCATAAAGCATCGCGCCGAACCGGTCGCTGGAAGACCGTTGCGTTTCCTCACCCCACGGCCGGGTCAGCCGCCCACGCGCCAGCGGGCTCCAGGGGATGACACCAATTCCCGCATCGCGGCATAGCGGCAGCATCTCGCGCTCTTCTTCGCGATACAGCAGGTTGAGATGGTTCTGCATCGACACGAACCGCGCCCATCCGTTCCGCTCCGACAAGCAGAGCGCCTTCTGGAACTGCCATGCGTGCATCGATGATGCGCCGATGTAGCGCGCTTTGCCGGCCCGGACGATATCATTGAGCGTTTCGAGCGTTTCCTCGATCGGTGTCTCGTTGTCCCAACGATGGATCTGATACAGGTCGATGGTGTCGATACCCAGGCGCCGCAGACTATCGTCGACCGCCTGCAGCAAGGCCTTGCGTGAAAGTCCGCCCTGGTTCGGCCCCTTGCCCCATGCCCCCCACGCCTTGGTAGCGATGACGATCTCATCGCGCCGGGCAAAGTCGCGCAGCGCCCGCCCGGTGATCTCCTCCGAAGCCCCGTCTGCATAGACATTGGCCGTATCGAAGAAATTGATTCCGGCATCCAGCGCCCGGCGGATGATGGCACGGCTGGCGTCCTCGTCCAGCACCCATGGATGTGCACCCGTCCCCGGCTCGCCGAAGCTCATGCAGCCCAGACACAGGCGTGAAACGGTGAGGCCGGTGCTTCCCAGCCGGCGGAGGGGAACGCCGCTCATCGCAGTTGCTCGAACGGCACGTTCTTGTCCATGCGAACTTCGCCGGGCATACCCAGCACGCGTTCGGCAATCTGGTTGCGCAACACTTCATCGGCCCCGCCCGCGATGCGCATCACGGTGGAGTAGATATAGTCGTATTGCAGTTCGGACGTCGCCGTGTCGGCGGGGTCGGCGGCGATGGCATCAAGGCCGCGCAGTTCCATGCCCAGCCCCAACGCGCGCTGTTGCCGTCCTGCGTAGGCCAGCTTGATCATGCCCGCCAGCGCACCCGGATTTTCGCCCTTCGAAACCATCGTGCGCAGCCGCGCCTGAAAGAAGCGCTCGCCCTGTTCTTCGGCCAGCGCGTCGGCCAGCGCCAATCGCACCGCGCAATCGTCGGCCATGGTGCCGCCATCGCCATCGGGCGTCCGACCAGCCAGCGCCAGCAACGGCTCCACCCCGCTGCGGTGCGCGCCCGAACCCAGCCGCTCGCCCATCAGCACGGTCATGCAACAGGCCCAGCCCTCGCCCACCGCACCAAGGCGGTTGGCATCAGGGATGCGCACATCGGTCAGGAACGTCTCGTTGAATTCGCTCATGCCGGAAATCTGGCGGATTGGGCGGGTTTCGATGCCCGGCGTGCTCATGTCGACGACGAAGAACGTCAGCCCCTTGTGCTTGGGCACCGTCGGGTCGGTGCGCACGACCAGAATGCCCCAATCGGTCAGGTGCGCCCAACTCGACCAGACCTTCTGACCATTGACGATCCAGTCACCCGAACCATCGTCGGCTTGCACCGCACGGGTGCGCAGCGCCGCCAGATCGGACCCTGCGGCGGGTTCCGAGAACAACTGGCACCACGTCACGTCGCCCTTCAGCGTGGGCGCGATGAAGCGTTCGCGCTGCTCGTCAGTGCCGTGGCGGGCGATCACCGGCAACGCCATGCCGGTGCCGATCGAGGTGAACGGGCCCTTGGGCAGATTGTACCGCGCCTCCTCTTCGGCAAAGATCACCGCCTCGATCCCGGACAGGCCGCGGCCGCCCAACGCTTTGGGGAACGTCAGGCCTGCCCAGCCGCCATCGTGCAATTCACGCATCCAGGCACGGCCGCGCGCGGCTTCCTCGGTATCGGCCATCTTGATCCCGACCGGCAGGACGTGTGCCGGGGCATGTGCAGCCAGCCAGGCCTGCGCCTGCGCGCGGAAAGCGGCTTCTGCGGGAGAGTCATTGAAATCCATGTCAGGCCGCCTTTCCCTGGGATTGCGAACACGTATCGACCGTGGCGCTGTGCGCATCGAGCAGCCGCCCGGCCCAGAAGCCGCGATTGCCCACGATCACTGCGAGCATCCGTTCGCGGCGGTAATAGAAGTGGCAGTTGGCCTCGAACGTGTAGCCGATGCCGCCATGAACTTGCAGGTTCTCGCGCGCTGCCAGTTCGAAAGCCTTGATCGCGGTCAGCCGCGCGGCAGCCGCTGCGCCCGGCAAATCGTGCGGCGAAGCCTGCGCCGCCCAGCCAGCGAAATAGGCATTCGAGCGCGCCAGTTCGATCGCCACCGCCACGTCGGCCAGCTTGTGCTTGATCGCCTGGTAACCCGCGAGCGGGCGCCCGAACATCTGGCGCTCCATGGTATAGGCAACGCCCATCTGCAAACACGCCTCGGCTCCGCCCACCGCCTCGAACGCGGCCTGCACCGCCGCGCGATCGAACAGCGTGGGCAGCACGCCCCCGCCAGGTAGCGGCTCGGCGACGGCATCGTTAAAATCGATGCGGTAGTGCGCGCGCAACTGATCGAAACTGTCCAGCCGCGTGCGGGTCACACCGGGTTGGTCCAGCCGGATCAGCGCGAGGCCATCGCCCACCTGCACCACCGCCAGGCTGGCGATGCCTGCATCGGCCACCGGCTGCTTGGTGCCATTGAGCTTGCCCCCAACCAAAGCAACGCCCTGGCCCAGCATCGGCCCCGGCCCTTCGGCACTGGCGAAGCAGGCGATCACATCGCCGCTGGCCAGTTGCGGCAACCATTCCGCCTTCTGCGTTTCGGTCCCGGCGAGCCGGATGGCATCGGCGGCCAGCACGATTGAGGAAAAGAA
The DNA here is from genome assembly GCF_025938155.1 of Novosphingobium sp. KCTC 2891. GTDB lineage: Bacteria > Pseudomonadota > Alphaproteobacteria > Sphingomonadales > Sphingomonadaceae > Novosphingobium. The sequence goes on from NZ_JAPCZG010000014.1 coordinate 63,462, forward strand.
CGGCACCGAGGCGTTTACCCGGCCCAGTTCCTGCTGGATAACGCCAAGGTCGAGCTCGGTCATGCCTAGCCCGCCGAAGTCCTCCGGGATGGCTGCGCCGGTAAAGCCCATACTGGCGATTTCGCGCCAAAGCGGCTCGTCCCATTCGGCCCCGGCGTCAATGAGCTGGCGCAGGCGGTCGAACGGGGTGCGTTCGGCCAGCAGCCCGCGCGCCTGTTCGGCCAGCATCTTCTGTTCGTCGGAAAGGTCGAAATCCATGTCGCGTCCTCAATCGGCAATCGGTTCATACCAAGTAGTGGCCAGCGCCCCCATGGCTTCGGCCATGATCGCGGTCTCGCGCACCGTGCGGTTGTGGCAAACTTGCAGGGCAGCGGCGAAGTCCACCGTGTTGGCGGCGATCATTCGCGCCAGAGCGGTCCTCGCAGCGGCGAGATCGGGCCCTGCGTCAGGTGCCAGAGCGCGAATGTCAGAGAGTTCGTCAGCATCGAACGCTGCGCCGTGGCTTGCCCGCATGCGCCAGAACTTGACCAGCCGCGCAAGCTCCTTGGCCTTGGCCCCGGCCCGCTGGTTTGCTGCAGCAGCAGGCACGATATCGGTCTTGAGGTCATCGAGCGCGGAAGCAAAATAGCGATCCGTCCAGTCCGGCGCACCGGCAGGCAACGTCGGATCGGCTAGCGCAATTCCGGCCAGTTCGGCAACTGCGCGCACCATCACTCGCCGATGCATCGTGCCGAACAGCAACGCCGTGCCCGTGGCGCCAACCTGCGATCCCGGCGCATTGGCCATCACGGCCGAAGGCACTGAGAACGACACCTGGAAGTAGAGGCGGTGGAACTTGACCCGAGCAACGTCGACCGGCGCACCGCTTGCTTGCGCATAGGTGGCAAAGACTTCGCGCATGGGCACGAAGGGCTGGATCAGGCTGCGCACCCAGATTTGCGCCAGGTCCTCCATCGGATCGCCCAGATGAGACAGTTCCCAATCGACCAGCGCCGCTACGCGGTCGTCCGTGAACAGAAAGTTGCCCGGCCCGGCATCGCCATGCAGCACCAACGCCGGGCCCCGGTCTTCCGGCACATTTCGCGCCAGCCATGTCAGGGCGATCTGAAGGACCGGATCAGCCCCGGCGGCCAGATTGTCGCGTTGCCATGCCGCCAGGTTATGACGGATCCGCGCCGATGGCGGCTCAGTCGCATCGCCCAGCGCCGCAAACGCCGGATCGCGAGCATCCAGCCGATGCAGGCCCGCAAGCTGGCGCACGAAATCGCGCGCCAATGCAGACTTGTCGGTCGCGGCGGCAAAGCGATCGCTGCCCGGGACGAATTCGCTCAGCAGCGCTAGATGCGAAGGGAAGGCGGCGACAAGCGGCGCCACCTTCACCCCCGCGCCGCGAAACGGGCCAGAGAGGGCGGCCAATATCGCGGTTTCCCGTTCAAAGAATGCCAAGCGCGAGGAATCGCCAGCCCTGGCGTCCCACGCCAGGTAGCAGCGGCGTTCGACACCAGCGGCATCCCGCAAGGTCACTTCGGCACCCTGCCGCGACGCACCGCCACCACCGCGCGCCTGTTCGGCGGCGATGACACAGCCGGTGCGCTGCTCTACCTGTGAGCGCAGGTCCGGGGGAATTGCGCTTGCCATCAATCCTCTCACTTGTATAACTACGTTACATACCACTCATGAACACGTCGCACGCGGGAGAGTCAAGCGTGAGCTACAAAACCATACTTTTCGATGTGGCCGATCACGTAGCCACGATCACCATCAACCGGCCCGAGGCAATGAACAGCTTCAACCGCCTGATGATGGATGAATTTGCCCAGGTTTGGCACGAAATTTCCTGGAACGACGATGTTCACGTAGCGATCCTGCGCGCCGCTCCCGGCCGCGCTTTCTGCACCGGGGCCGACGTCAAGGGTGGTGAAGATGGCCCGGTCGTGGATCTGGACAACATCTGGCACTGCGAAGACCCCGGCGACAAGCTGGGGCCAAAGTCGCAACACTGCTGGAAACCGGTCATCGCGGCCGTTCACGGCATGGCTGCCGGCGGCGCGTTCTACTGGCTGAACGAAGCCGACATCATCATCGCATCCGAAGAAGCCACCTTCTTCGATCCACACGTGACTTATGGCATGACCAGTGCACTCGAGCCGATTGGCATGACCTACAAGATGCCGCTGGCCGACGTATTGCGGATGGTGCTGCTCGGCAATGACGAGCGGATGAGCGCTGAATATGCAAAGTCGATCGGCCTGGTCAGTGAGGTGCTGCCGCTCGAGGACCTCTGGTCCCGCGCGCACGAACTGGCCGTGCAGATTGCTGCCAAACCACCCGCAGCGATCCAGGGTTCGATCAAGGCGATCTGGACCAGCCTGGACATGCCCCGCTCAGTGGCGCTGGCCAATGCGCTCAAATTCCCTCAAATCGGCAACCCTGTGGGCGTGCCGCAGGTGGATCGCGCTGCCCTGATGGCCGACAAGGCCAAGAAGTTTTCCTTGCGCTGAGAAGGACATTCAATGTCCCATCCCCGGCATCATGCCCGCGCCCAGCCCGAACGCCCCGCCCTCATCATGACAGATGGTTCGCGCGGTCTCACGTACGCCGAACTGGAAGACCGAGCCAACCAGGGGGCATGGCTGTTGCGAAAGTTGGGAGTAGAACGCGGTGATACCGTGGCGTTCTGGCTGCCCAACTGCGCCGAAGTGTTCGAAATATATTGGGCGGCCCAACGCTGTGGAGCCTATGTCACCCCGATCGCGACGTCCTTGACCGCGCCGGAAGCGGAATACATTCTTGCAAATTCGCAGGCAAAAGTTCTGGTCGCGTCGCCGGAGCTACGCGGCCTAGCTGCCTTGGCACCAGATCCCTTGCTGGCGATCCTGTCGCCTCAGGAATGGGCCGATGCGCTGGACCGCCAGCCCTCCGAACATATCCTGGATGAATCCCCGGGCTTCCACATGGTTTATTCAAGCGGGACGACCGGCAAGCCTAAGGGGGTGCGGCTGCCGCTACCCGAAGGTGGTGTCACCGATCCCCATCAGATCGCCACCCTACTCGCAGGCCGATACGGTATTGGTCCGAACGACGTCTATCTCTCGCCCGCCCCGCTCTACCATACCGCTCCGCTAGCCTATACGACGGGCTGCCACAGGCTCGGGGCGACAGTGGTGCAGATGCCCAGATTCGAGCCGGAAGCGGCACTCGGCGCTATTGAGCAACACGAGGTGACGTTGGTGCAAATGGTGCCGACGATGTTTTCCCGCCTACTCAGACTGCCCGAGGCCGTTCGTACCGCTTATGACTTGGCATCGCTCCGACTGGTAATCCACGCAGCAGCCCCCTGCCCAATCCCCGTCAAGCACGCAATGATCGACTGGCTCGGCCCGATTCTCTACGAGTACTACGGCGGATCGGAAGGCAATGGCTCGACCGGGATAACGTCGGAGGAATGGCTGCGGAAGCCCGGCTCGGTCGGCCGCGCAACCTGGGGAACACTCCATGTATGTAATGAGGAGGGCGACGAACTCCCACCGGGAGCGACGGGCCTGGTCTATTTCGAGGGCGGCTGGGATTTCCAGTACCTAGGCGATGCAGGCAAAACCCGCGACAGTCGCAATCCCAAGCACCCTGGCTGGTCCTCCCTCGGCGATATCGGCCACGTGGACGCCGAGGGTTACCTGTTCCTCACGGACCGTAAGAGCTACATGATCATTTCTGGCGGCGTGAACATTTACCCGCAAGAAGTCGAAAACCTGCTTGTCACGCATCCGCGCGTCGCCGACGCCGCTGTCATCGGCGTCCCAAATTGCGAATTCGGCGAGGAAGTGAAGGCTGTGGTCCAGCCGCTCGACATGGCCGATGCCACGCCGGAATTTGCCGCAGAACTGATAGACTTCTGCCGCGAGAGACTGTCCTCCATCAAATGTCCGCGATCGGTGGATTTTGATTTGGCACTCCCTCGGGAGGAGAACGGCAAGCTCTACAAGCGCATCATTCGTGAACGCTATTGGCATACCCCCTGAACGATCAACGCGTGACCAGAAAGTGGCCGTCCGCCTGCGCTGTCAGCCTGCCGATGCAAAGGCAGCGACCGAGTTGTCTCTTGGGGCGAAGAACAGTTTTTGCCACCCTCGACAACTCCACGGCCGAAGTGTCGATCGCGTGGCGCCTCGCGGCCATCAACCTATTTTCCTGGCAGAAAGATCGTCAAATGCATATTGTGAATATAAGTTGGTAATTTTTGACGTGACCCCCTGATTTTCCTCCAAGTGTGATTAGAGTCCGGCCCTGATGGAAGGACGGACGATGAAGCGATTGAGGTTCACGGAAGAGCAGATCATTGCGGTGCTGAAGGAAGCCGAGGC
>NZ_JAPCZG010000015.1 GCF_025938155.1 Novosphingobium sp. KCTC 2891
AGCAGGCAAGACCCCGAAAGGAGAAACCCGCATCTTGACCCACCGATGATACTCGAAACATAACCTGCAGGCGGGTCACTTCTCGGTGAAAACCCCGGGTCACTTCTCAGCGGCAATCAACACGCGTAGCTCAGACGGTTGGCGCCGTTCGCCAGCTTGCGCGTGGTGACGGTGGTGCCGGCGGTGGTGCCGGCGTTGAGCCCGACGGTAAAGCTGGTGCCGCTGGTGCAGGTCACGTTGAGCGTCGTCGATGCATCGGTCACCGCAGCCGCCGTCGGATCGTAGTTACCGAAAGCGAGGTCGACGGTGGTCAGCGCGCAGGCGGTCTGGACCGTGGTCGATACGCCCATGGTGTTGGTGGCGGTCGCCGCGATGGCAGCCGGCGCGCCGCCAAGAGCAAGCGCCAGCGGAGCCGCCGCGATCACGATCGCGCGGGGAAGGATCGAGCGGGGCAGGAGCGCGGCGGAGTGGGTATGTTTAACGGTTTCCATGCCCGATGTTTACCATTGCGCAAATTAACTGAATCACACCCCGCGACCCCGCCCGAATACGGGGAAGAAAGTAAGTAATCTGAAAGGCATGATCGGTGCGAACAGACGCCGGGAAGATGTTGCCGAACGACCTGCGAACAGCAGCATCTGCGGGGCGTTCTGCCCCAGCGCGCAGATGGAAGATGGGTCGATATTGGGCACATTCCTGCGCCGACTGTCTCGCAAACTTAACTTTGGTGTTCGATAAGGGATGTCTAATGTGATGGGCGAGAAATGTCCGATGTTTTCAAGTTCCTGGGTGTCGGCGACTCGGTTCAATGGTTCGAGCGGGAAGATGACGGTTCGTTCGAACAGAAGTCCGTGAAGCTCAACCAGACGCTGTCGTTCGACCCGCTCACCAGCGACGTCACGCTGCGCTCGACGTTTGACAGCTTCGTTCGCGTGCAGGTCTTCCACCAGACCGCCGACCTGACCGATGACGTCTCGCTCTATGGCGAGCCGACCACCAGCCTCACCGCGCTCGATGGCACGCCGCTCGACGGCGCTCCGGGCGGCCAGGGCAATGGCGGGGGCCATCACGGCGGCAAGGACGATCTCGACAACGACGGCAACGACGACGACCACGTCGTGGGCACCTCGGGCAAGGACGTGCGCCATGGCGGGTTCGGCAACGACCACATCGACGGTGGCCAGGGTGACGACAACCTGACCGGTGACGATGGCGACGACGACGTGCTGGGCGGCGACGGCAATGACAAGCTGTCCGGCGGCACGGGCTTCGACGCGCTGCATGGCGGCAATGGCAACGACAAGGTGACCGGCGGCGACGACAACGACATCCTCACCGGCGACGACGGTAACGATTCACTGTCGGGCGGCAATGGCGCCGATGATCTTTCGGGCGGCACCGGCAAGGACAGCCTCAGTGGCGGCGCTGGCAACGACGTGGTCACCGGCGGCACTGGCGACGACAAGCTCAAGGGCGAACTGGGCGACGACACGCTTTCGGGCGATGACGGCAACGACACGGTCGATGGCGGCACCGGCAACGACCACCTCGATGGCGGGGCTGGCAAGGACGTGCTGAAGGGCGGCGCGGGCGACGATGCGCTGGCCGGTGGCGCCGGGCAGGACCGTTTTCAGGGCGGCGAAGGCGCCGACCGTTTCGTGTTCGTGGACGGCGATTTCGCAGGCTCCACCGCGAAGACGGCCGATCGCATCATCGACTTCAGCCACGGGCAGGGCGACCTGATCGACCTTTCGGGCGTGGACGCCAACACCACGCTTGATGGCGACCAGGCCTTCGCCTTCATCGGCACGGCGGCTTTCAGCGGCACGGCGGGGCAGTTGCATGTCGAAACCGGACGCGGCGGCACGCTGCTGACGGGCGATACCAACGGTGACAGCGTGGCCGATTTCGCCATCCGCCTCGATGGCAAGGTCATTCCGGTCGAAGCCGACTTCGTGCTCTGATCCCGCGCGCGGCTTAGCGGAAAAGGCGGGGCGGACTTCGGTCCGTCCCGCTTTTTTGTGGCCGGTCAGTTCAGGATTGCTTCCATGAAGCTGCCAGCGCAGGTCTCGCCAGACTCTGTCCGGTGCGTGCGCGGTTCGCGGCGGAAGGCGCCATCGGGGAGCTTCGCCCACTTGCCGGCAGTGTGCTTGCCGCACAGGGGGCAGCAGGCCCAGCGTTCTTTCTGGGCGTGCATTTCAGGGGTGAGAAATCGCGGCGACATGGCCACGCATACTATGCAGTCTTGCTGCGGCGCACAATGCAGGGCGTGATTAATTGTCTATGAAAGTTATTGTAATACTGCGCTTTGGCTAGGGTTTCCGAACTTGGTAAAGGCAGTGTTTACCGAGGTTGTCAGGATTTTGGAAAGGTTGCGGTTCCATCCCTGTCAGGATGATCCGGCGGCTTTTGACAGACGCGGCGCTGTTCTCGGTGTTCCTGGGTCTTGCCTTGGCGGTCCAGGCGACCCGGTTCGACGGCGGAGTTGCTTTTGTGTGGGTGGCGACGCCTGCCGCGATCGCCGTGCTTCTCCATGGTGTGCAGCGGCGCTGGCCCGAAGTGCTGGCGCTGGCTGCTTCTGCCACGGTTCTCGCATTCGTCCTGGCGGGGCAGGGACTGGTCGCGGGGGTCGGCATCGCGCTCGCCAACGCCGTTGAGGCGATCGTGGCGGCAGCCCTGCTGCGGCGCGGCCGGGAGGGCGGAGATTTCGCGCCGGGCGATGACGAGGTCGTCGGCGATTTCCTCGTCTATTGTTTCGCCATCGCATTGGTGGGGCCGGCACTGGGGGCGTTCTGTGCCAGCCTGTGGGTGCATCTCGCGCTGGGCTGGTCGTGGTCGGCCATCCTGACAGACTATTTCGTCGCCCATGCGCTGGGCAATATCATCTTCATTCCATTGTTCAGCCTTGTCGCCAGCGGCGATCTGGCGCGCTGGGCAAGGGAGCAGACGGGGCTGGGCCTGTTCGAACAGCTCGGGCTGGCCAGCATTGTCGCGTTGTGCGGATTCGCCGCCTTCGGACAGGATCGGCTGCCGCTGCTCGTCCTGCCGGTGCTGGCCACGATGATGGCGACATACCGCTTCGACCGGGTGGGCGCGACGCTGTCGGTCGTCGTGCTGGCGGCGATCGGTTCGGTGCTCACGATCCGCGGCGTGGGGCCGATGGCGCTGGGGCCGGGCAAGGCAGGGCCGACGGTGCAGTTGCTTCAGGCCTACCTGGCGGTGATCGTGCTCTGCGCGCAGCCGCTGGCGCGCAACATCGCGCAGCGCGGCCGGCTGGAACTGGCCCTGCGCGAGAGCCGCGCGCTCTATCGGTTGCTGGCGGAGAACACCACCGAGGTCGTGCTCAAGACCGACGCCGACGGCTTCGTGACCTACGTTTCTCCGGCGGCGGAGCGCTGCGGGCACTGGTCGGAACGCGACCTGCTGGGGCATCACGTGCTGGAGCGGGTCCATGCCAGCCACAAGGGGCAGGTGAGCGCGCTGTTCGACGCGGCGATCGATGGCGGCGACGCGGCGGCGTGGACCGAATACGTGGCGCTGACGGGCGATGGCAGCGAATGCTGGTTCGAGGTGCAGGCGCATGGGCTGATCGACGAGCACGGCCACGTCTATGGCGCGGTGGCGATCCTGCGCGACATTGCCGAGCGCAAGGCGTTCGAGGAGCAACTGTTCGAGGCCGGGCTTACCGATCCGCTGACGGGACTGTCGAACCGGCGGGCGTTCATCGCCATGCTTCAGCATCATCTCGACGATCAGGCCGGCGGGTGCGTGGCGATGTTCGACCTCGACCATTTCCGCGCCATCAACGACCGTCACGGTCATCAGGTGGGCGACAAGGTGCTGATCCTGTTCGGCAGCCTGGCGCGGTCGCTGGTGCGGGCCGAGGATACCGTCGCGCGCATGGGCGGTGAGAAGTTCGGCATCCTCTTGCCGCGCGCCTCGCCCGATCAGGCGGAGATGGTGTGTCAGCGCATCCTTTCGTCGTTTTCCGGCACGACCCGCGCCATCGGCGATTCGATCATCCGGACCACGGCGAGCGCCGGTGTCGCGCGGCTGTCCGGCACCGCCGACGACGCGATGCGGTCTGCCGACCTGGCGCTCTACACCGCCAAGGCGAAGGGCCGCGACCGGCTGGAAATGGCACCGCGCCTGCGTCCCTCGCAGCAGCCCCGGTGGTAGCGGCTCTTTTCAACGCGAAAACCACGTAATCCGGGCGGTTTATCCGCAATCGTCCTTGAATCGACCGGGCAAGTGTGATTCTGTCAAAAATGATGAAACGCCGTCGTTCCCATCTCCGGTTGCCCCGCGAAAGCCTGACCCAGACGCTGGCGCTTGTCGCGCTGCTGGTGCTGGGCGCGGTGGGGATTGCCGGGCCCAGCGGGCTGCTTTCGTGGAGCGAGAATGCGCGCCTGCTCGACCAGCGCGAGCAGGAAGTGGCGAAGCTTTCGGCGGAACGTGACCGGCTGAAGAACCGTGTGGCGCTGCTCGATCCGCGCCATGCCGATCCCGACCTTGTCGGCGAACTGCTGCGCGCCGATCTCAACGTCGCGCATCCCGACGAACTCGTCATTCCCCGCCAGTAGCCCGCGCGCCGCTTCGGACTTGCGTGCTGTTCGGGAACCGCCTCCCGGCTGTGCCGTTGGCTCTGCGCGAAGCAGGGGGAGCGAGGCGCGCATGATCGGCAATCGAGGGCTTCGGGCTGGCGCTTGCGCCATGCGGACCGCATAAGATCCCCATGGCGGAGCCTTCCAACGACGATACCCCGGTTTCGCCTTCGGTCTGGCGCTATGCCCGGGCAAGCCGTGCCTTCGTGGTTATCGATGCGGCCGACTATTTCCACCTGATGCGCGATGCCATGCTTGCGGCCGAGCAGCGCATCCTGCTGATCGGCTGGGATTTCGACACGCGCATCCTGATCGGAGATGGCCGGCGCTGGTGGAACCTGCCGCGCAAGCGCATCTCGCCGGCGCGGCTGGGCGCTTTCGTGGTGTGGCTGGCGAACCGGCGCAAGCGGCTGGAAGTGCGCGTGCTGAAATGGAACTTCGGCGCGATGAAGGCGATGTTCCGCGGCTCGATGATCCTCGATCTGCTGCGCTGGTGGCGTCACCCGCGCATCGATTTCAAGCTGGACAGCGCGCATCCGCTGGGATGCAGCCACCACCAGAAGATCGTGGTGATCGACGACAAGTTCGCCGTTTGCGGCGGTATCGACATGGCGGGCGACCGCTGGGACACGTCCGAGCACGTCGAGAAGGATCCGCGTCGGCGGCGACCCGGCGGGCAGCTCTATGGCCCATGGCACGATTGCACGATGATGCTGGAGGGCGAGGTTGCCAAGGTGCTGGGCGACTATGGCCGGACGCGCTGGGAGCAGGCTGGCGGCGGCGCCCTGGCCGCGTGCGATCCGCAGGAGGAGAGCCCGTGGCCGGCGCGGCTCGACGCCGAGTTCCACGACGTGGAGGTGGGCATCGCGCGCACGCGCTCGCAATACGGCAACGCACACGAAGTGCGCGAGATCGAGGCGCTGTTCATCGAGCAGATCGGGCGTGCCCGGCGCTTCATCTACGCCGAGAACCAGTACTTTGCCTCGCGCAAGGTGGCCGAGGCCATCGCGCTGCGGCTGGCCGAGCCGGACCCGCCCGAAGTGGTGCTGGTCATGCCCGAAAGCTCGCACGGGTGGCTGGAGCAGACGGCGATGGACGGTGCGCGCATCCGGCTGCACCGCGCGGTCAAGGACAAGGACCATGCCGGACGGTTCAGTGTCTGGATCCCCTACAACGCGGGGGGCACGCCGATTTACGTCCATTCCAAGTTGTTGATCGTGGATGACGAGATACTGCGCGTGGGATCGGCCAACATGAACAACCGCTCCATGGGGCTGGACAGCGAATGCGACGTGTTCATCGACGCGGCGCGGCCGGGGAACGCGAGCGCCGTGTCCGGGATCACGCGCCTGCGCCATACCTTGCTGGCCGAGCATTGCGGTTTGGCGCCCGAGACGGTAGCGCCGCTGCTCGAACGGCATGGTTCGATGGCGGCGATGATTGACGCCAGTCCGATGACGCGGAAGTGTCTGAAGCGTTTCGTGCCGCGCGACCTGGGGGACACGGAGAAGGCGCTGGCGGATGCCGAGGTGCTCGATCCCGAGCGGCCCGAGGAAATGCTGGCGTTCTACCGGCGCGGGGGCCTGTTCAAGAGCCGCATCCTGCGCCGGCCGCGCTGATGGACGGGGAGAGAATGCGATGGTCGACCTGATCGACGATGACGACGCGGATCTGGCGCGGGGCAAGCTGCCGGTGCCGAACGAGGTGCGGGACGCGATCCGCACGCTGATCCGCTGGGCTGGCGACGATCCAGAGCGCGAAGGCCTGATCGATACGCCCAAGCGCGTGGCGCGGGCGTGGAAGGAATATTGCCAGGGTTACGGCGAGGACCCGGCCGCGCACCTCTCGCGCCAGTTCGAGGAAGTGGGCGGCTACAACGAGCTGGTGCTGCTGAAGGACATTCCGTTCCAGTCGCACTGCGAGCATCACATGGCGCCGATCATCGGCAAGGCGGCGATCGCCTATCTGCCGCGCGACAAGGTGGTGGGCATCTCCAAGCTGGCGCGCGTGCTGCACGCCTATGCCCGGCGCCTGCAGATCCAGGAGCGGCTGACCAGCGAAGTGGCCCAGTGCATCTGGACGAACCTGAAGCCGCACGGCGTGGCAGTGGTGATCGAGGCGCAGCACGGCTGCATGACCGGGCGCGGCGTGCGCACGCCGGGCGTGGGCATGGTCACCAGCAGGCTGATGGGCACTTTCCTGGAGGACCAGCGCAGCCGCAAGGAAGTGCTCAGCCTGATGGGCTATTGAGGTGAGCGGGGCAGGGGGAGGCACCGGCGCGGGTTTCGTGCCGGTGATGGACGTTGCCGCGCTCCAGACGTTCCTGCTGGGCGCGTTCCCGGCCGAAGCGCATGGCCGGATCGGCCGGGTGACGCAGATCGCACCGGGCCTTGCGCGGATGACGCTGGAGCCGGGCGAGGACAGCCTCCGCCCCGGCGACCTCGTGTCCGGGCCGACGCAGATGGGACTGGTCGATGTCGCCGCCTATGCCGTGGTGCTGGCGCATATCGGGCCGCAGCCGATGGCGGTGACAAGCAGCCTGACGATGAACTTCCTGCGCGGTGCGCGGCGTGCGCCAGTTCATGCCGAAGCCGCGCTGCTCAAGCTGGGCCGTCGGCTGGCGACCATCGACGTGCGGTTGTGGCAGGACGATCCGGCGAGCCTCGTCGCGCAGGCGACCGCGATCTACGCGCTTCCGGCCTGAAGAGGCTCAGCCAAGAAATGTAACGATCCAGTCGGATCGGCGGAAATGTTCCCGCGGGTAAGCTGTCCGCTTCGTCACCGGCCCCAAAATGCCGGGACGCAGCAGGAGTAGACCCATGATCAGGACGCTTGCCGCCGGCCTTGTTGCCGGCGTTTCCGCATTGTCGCCCGCCGCCGCCATGGCCGAGCCTTTGACGCCTATCGTCCATCGCGAGGCCGTGGCGCATTCGGGCGGGGCGCTGGACACCACTTGGTCGGGCCAGCCGCGCGCGGTGGCCCGGCAGGTCGGCTCTCCGGGAAGCGGTGGCCGGCCCGCGACGCTGCACTGCCATTGGCAGATCGACCTCGAGATCGTGCGCGAGGCCCGGGGCGGCGATGCACAGGCGCTGCGCAGCACCGCCCGTCACCAGGCTGCGTTCGAGGTTCGGCGGCCGGGCTGGTGCGGATCGGCCCGTGCGGCCTTCGCCGGGCAGGGCACGGCGCGCGACGATGCGTTGCGCGCGCACTTGCTTCGCCATGTGGCGCAGGACACCAAGGCCGTGGTAGCGGAAGCCGACCGGCTGCATGAAACCGCACCCCGGGTCGACAGGATGGAATCATGAACCGAATGAATTGGACCAAGGCTGGACCGCTCGTGGCGCTGGCCGGATGCGCGCTGGCCGGGGCGCCGGCCCACGCTGGCGTCGTGCCCACCGGCGGGATCGAGGCGGCGACCGACGAAGTGCGCCGCGGCATCAGCTGGAGCGGCGGCGATCCGGTTGCCTCGGCCGACGTGCAGGCAGAAGTGGCGGGTTTCGACGCCTCTGCGCGCGTGGTCACCACGCGCGGCGCGGACCGCCATGCGGGCGCGGACGCGGTCGCCGATCTGGAACTGGGCAAGAGCTTCGACGCCGGCGCGCTGACGCTGCGCGGTGCCGTGACCGGGCATGTCTTTGCCGGCGCCGAGCGCAAGATGGACTATGTGGAACTGGGCCTTGGCGCGCGCTACGGGCTGGGCCCGCTCGACATGGGCGTGGGCGCGATCTTCGCGCCCAGCCAGTCCGCGATCGGGGGCGACAACCTCTACCTCTACACCAATGCGCGGGTCGGGCTGCCCGCTTTCCCGATCAGCCTGACCGCGGCGGCCGGCTATACCACTGGCGGCAGCGACGGCTCCTTGCGCGCGGCGCGGCTGCGTCCCGGCGGCGACTATGCCGACTGGCGGGTTGGGCTGGAATACAGCCAGTTCCCGTTCACCGTCGGCGTCGACTACGCCGGCAACGACATCAGCAAGGCCCGCGCGCTGGCCAGCGGATCGCCCTATGCCGATGCGGCGCACATCGGTGACCGGGTGGTCGCGCGGCTTCGCTTCGGGTTCTGACTTGGGCTGAGGGTCTGAGGGGGACCGGCCCGGCGCGTTTCAGCGCCGGGCGGCCGTGTCGTACCAGGCCGCGATGTCGTCATGCATCCGCGTTAGTTCGCGCGGGTTGAGATAGACCATGTGGCCGCTCTCGTAATAGCGGAAGGCGATGTTCTGGCGCAGCGCCGGGGTCAGCATCATGTGCGCGACGTCGTACTCGGTGGAGTAGAACGGCGTCGCCGCATCATAATATCCGTTGAGAAACAATACCTTGAGGTCGGGATTTGTGCGCATTGTCGAGGCCAGGTCGACAGCGGTGTTCGGCGCCGGCTGGGGATAGCGTTCACCGGGCGCGCGGTGCTTCCAGTCCCAGTCAAACGTGCCGTCGCGGGCGGACAGCTTGTAGGGCATATCTGTCTTGTAACCAAGAACTTGACTGGCATAGTTGCGGAAGCCAGCGAAGTAGGCGCCGGTGATCGCGGTGCTGGCGGGGTCGTCCTCGGGGCTGTCGGCGTTGGCGTCGCCCACGTTGAGCAGGTAGCGCGTGTCGAGCCGGCCGGTGGCGACGCCGCGGTCGCGCAGCAGCTCGGTCTGGAAGTGCGACAGGCTGATGCGCAAGTTCGCACGCAGGATGAAGTCTTCGGACAGGCCGGTACAGGCGGCCATCCGGCGCGCCACATCGCGCTTCTCCGCATCGGTGATCGCATCGCCCTTGGCCAGCGCAGCGGCATAAGGACCGGCGACGAAGGCGCGCACGTCCGTCAGGAAGGCTTCGAGGCTGGCGGGCCGATTGGGCACGCGGCCGTGATACCACGCGGTGGCGGCGAAGGTCGGAAACAGGATCTGATAGTTCTGGTCGTAGCCGGGCTGGCGCACGCCGTAGTTGAGGATCGTGGACAGCAGGACGATGCCGTCGAGGCTCATGCCGCGTTCCTCCAGCACCGCGCCGACCGCGCCCGAGCGCAGCGTGCCGTAGCTTTCGCCGAACAGCACCTTGGGGCTGGACCAGCGGTTGAACTTGTCGACATAGCGCATGATGCCCCGCGCGAAGGCGTCGGCGTCCTGGTCCACGCCCCAGAAGTCCTTGCCGGTCTTGTCGCCCAGCGGCCGCGACCAGCCTGCGCCGATCGCGTCGATGAACACCATGTCGGTCTTGTCGATCAGCGAATCCGGGTTGGGGCGCACGGCATAGCGGCTGGGCGCGACGTAGATCGGATCGTCGGTGGCGACGCGCACCGGCGCGAAGCTGCCCATGTGCAACCAGACCGTGGGCGAGCCGGGGCCGCCATTGTAGAAGAAGGTGACCGGCCGGTTGCCGCCGCCATCGCGGGTGTAGGCGGTGTAGAACATGGTCGCGACCGGCTTGCCATCGTCATCGCGGATGGTGAGCGTGCCGGCGGTCGCGGTGTAGGCAATCTTCTGCCCGCGCACGGTGACGCTGCCCTTGCTGGTGCTGGCCTGTTCCTCCACCGGCGGGCGGACCCAGGCCTTTTCGACATCGGCCTTCAGTGCTTCGGCGTGGGATTTCGGCTCGGCCGGCTTGTCCTGCGCGAGGACCGGAGTGGCGGCGGTGGCGGCAAGCAGCAGCGCGGACAGCACGGGGCGCATCGTAAATCCCTGAAATGATTGTGGTCTGGTTCTCCGGTCAGAACGGCCGGAGCGCTCGTGCTAGGCGCGAGAGGGTATCGTTTGCAACTACCTTCTTGCCGCCGAGAGGCCCATCAGACAGGCAGGACCACTCAAACAGGCAGGCCGGCGCGGCGGCCAAGAGCGACCATCGCCGTGGTCAGCACGATCGCGGCGAGTGAGCCGGCAATGAGCGTGGGGGCAAGGCCAAGCCCGCGCCGGAACATCAGCGCCATCAGGCCGAAAGCGGGAAGGGCGGCGGCGACATAGCAGGCCGTGCCCAGCACATAATCGGCGGCGCGCGCCGTATCGTGCGTGTCGCGCCACAGCCAGGTGAGCGCGAGCAGGGTGGTGAGGGGCAGGGAACCGACCAGCGCGCCCCAGCCGGGGCTGCGCCGGGCGATTTCGGAGGCAGCGGCGATGAGGATGCCCGAAACGAGCGCCTTGATGGCCAGCTGCCCCCACATTGTTGTTATCAGAGCGTTTCGAGCATGTGCTCGGCCGAGGAGACCTTGAAGTCGCCCGGAGCTTCGACGTTGAGCTGCTCGACCACGCCGTCGTTGACGATCATCGAGAAGCGCTGGCCGCGCGTGCCGAGGCCGAAGCCCGAGCCGTCCATGGTGAGGCCGACGGCCTTGGCGAAATCGGCGTTGCCATCGGCCAGCATGGTGACGTCGGCCGAACCCGAAGCCGCGCTCCAGGCCTTCATCACGAAGGGATCGTTGACGGCGGTGCAGGCGATCTCGTCGATGCCCTTGGCCTTCAGGTCGGCGGCCTTGTCGACATAGCCCGGCAGGTGCTTGGCCGAGCAGGTGGGCGTGAAGGCGCCCGGCACCGAGAACAGCGCCACGCGCTTGCCCTTGAAGTAATCGGCCGACTGGACCGCTTCGGGGCCGTCCTGCGTGGCCTTGACCAGCTTCACGTCGGGCAGCTTGTCTCCAACCGAAATCGTCATCCCCAATTTCCTTTCTTTTACGCTGTTGCCCGCCGGATATAGGCCGGGTGCGTGACAGCGCAACCACAGGTCGGCGCGGCGGCGCAGATTCCCTGCGAACAGATATAAAGGTATCTTTATATTGTGTTTGCGAAAGAAGCCCCGAGCGACTAAGGCTCGGCATAGCAGGGCCTGCTGCGGGCGGGCCGGAAAGACTTTCAATCCAGGAGACAGCTTGTGGCCAGCGTGCTTGCCGACAAGGACTATGTGGTTGCCGACCTTGGCCTCGCCGATTTCGGCCGCGCCGAAATTGCCATCGCCGAAACCGAAATGCCGGGCCTGATGGCCCTGCGCGAGGAGTTCGGGGCCGCGCAGCCGCTCAAGGGCGCGCGCATCACCGGCTCGCTGCACATGACCATCCAGACCGCCGTGCTGATCGAGACGCTGGTCGCGCTCGGCGCCGAAGTGCGCTGGGCGACCTGCAACATCTTCTCGACGCAGGACCACGCCGCCGCCGCCATCGCCGCGCGCGGCATTCCGGTGTTCGCGGTTAAGGGCGAAAGCCTGGCGGATTACTGGGACTACGTGGGCCGCATCTTCGACTGGGATGACGGTTCGGGCCGCACCGCCAACATGATCCTCGACGATGGCGGCGACGCCACCATGTTCGCGCTGTGGGGCGCGCGCGTGGAAGCCGGCGAAGACCTGTTCGAGCCGAGCAACGCCGAGGAAATCGAGTTCGTCCGCGCGCTCAAGGCGTTCCTCAAGGCGAAGCCGGGCTACCTCACCATGTCGGTCGCGCACATCAAGGGCGTGTCGGAAGAGACGACCACGGGCGTCCACCGCCTTTACCAGATCGCCAAGGACGGCAAGCTGCCTTTCCCGGCGATCAACGTGAACGATTCGGTGACCAAGTCGAAGTTCGACAACCTTTATGGCTGCAAGGAATCGCTGGTCGACGCGATCCGCCGCGCCACCGACGTGATGCTGGCCGGCAAGGTTGCCTGCGTGGCGGGCTTCGGCGACGTGGGCAAGGGCTCGGCCGCTTCGCTCCGCAACGGCGGCGCACGCGTGATGGTGACCGAGATCGACCCGATCTGCGCGCTTCAGGCCGCGATGGAAGGCTATGAAGTCGTCACCATGGAAGACGCGGTGCAGCGCGCCGACATCTTCGTGACCGCGACCGGCAACGAGGACGTGATCACCGCCGAGCACATGAAGGCGATGAAGCCGATGAGCATCGTCTGCAACATCGGCCACTTCGACAGCGAGATCCAGATCGCCGCGCTCGACAACTACAAGTGGACCGAAGTGAAGCCGGGCACCGACCTGGTCGAGTTCCCCGACGGCAAGCAGATCATCGTGCTCGCCAAGGGCCGCCTGGTGAACCTGGGCTGCGCCACCGGCCACCCCAGCTTCGTGATGTCGGCCTCGTTCACCAATCAGACGCTGGCCCAGATCGAGCTGTTCACCAAGAACAGCGAATACAAGAACGACGTCTACGTGCTGCCCAAGCACCTCGACGAGAAGGTCGCGGCGCTGCACCTCGAAAAGCTGGGCGTGAAGCTGACCACGCTTTCGGACAAGCAGGCGGCCTATATCGGCGTTCCTTCGCAAGGCCCGTTCAAGCCGGATCACTACCGCTACTAAACGGCGGCAGCGCACAGGTCCGGGCCAAGGCTCGGACCGGTGACGGAAACAAATGCGGCGCTCTCGTGAAAGCGGGGGCGCCGTTTTGTCTTGGCGGTAAACGCTGCTTACGCTCCGCTAATCGCAGGCGTGCCATTGTCCCGCATTGCAATGCGCGGGTGCGCCGCTTAGCGATGGGACGATGCTGCTCAATCATACCGCGCTGGTGCTGATCGGATTGCTGCTGGCGGCATGGACGCTGGCGGCCGTCTGGGCCGTGCTGGCGGCGCGCAAGCGCCTGCGCCGGGCCGAAGCCGCGCAGCGGCTGGCGCGGCGGCTTTCGCGCATGGTCGAGGAATCGCCCGCGCTGCCGCTGCTGGTGCGTGCGGACGGCCGGATCGAGGGGCCGCCGCGGCTGGCCGGGTGGTTCGGGCTGGATGCCATGCCGGGCTACCTCAGCGAACTCGACGCGGGCGAGCGCGGGCTGGACGAAGTGCAGCTGTCGAAGCTGGGCGACGCGGTGCGCCGCGCGCAGAAGTCCGGCGCGCCGTTCCGCATCGCGCTGATCCCGCGCGGCGGCAAGCGCAGCCTGGGTGCGACGGGGCATCTGGCCGACCCGCAGATTTCGCCCGGCGGCGCGGCGCTGGTCTGGTTCTTCGATTTTTCCGACAGCGAGGAGGAACTGCTCCGGCTGCGGAGCGAGACCGCGCAGGCGCGTGCCGACTTCGCCGGGCTTTCCGGACTGATCGAGGCGGCGCCGCTGCCGATGTGGTTCCGCACGCCCGACATGCAGCTGCGGCTGGTCAACAGCGCCTACGTCAAGGCGGTGGGTGCCCGCAGTGCCGAGGACGTGGTCGCGGATGGCATCGAGCTGGTCGAGCCGACCGACGGGCTGACGCCCGCGCAGGTCGCGCGGCAGGTTCATGCGCGCAAGGCTCCGATTTCCCGCATCGTCTCCGCCACGATCGGCGGGCAGCGCCGCTCGCTGCGCGTGTCCGACCTTCCGCTCGGCGAGGAAGGCGTGGCGGGGTATGCCGTCGACATCGAGGAAATGGAGGAGCTGACCCGCCAGTTCCGCCGTTTCCGCGAGGCGCAGCGCCAGATGCTCGACACGCTGTCCGCCGGGATCGCGCAGTTCGACGAGAAGCGGAACCTGGTCTTCGCGAACCAGCCGTTCCTGCGGATCTTCGCGATCCCTCAGGCCTGGGTGGTCGATACACCGCCCTTCGATCGGGTGCTCGACCGGATGCGCGATGGCGGGCGGCTGCCCGAAGTGCGCGACTTTCCCGAATGGCGGCGCGAGCGGCAGGGATGGTTCCTGGCGAGCGAACCGCGCGAGGAGCCATGGCACCTTTCGGACGGCACGCACCTTCGCGTCGTGGGCCAGCCGATGCCCGATGGCGGGCTGCTGATGATCTTCGAGGACCGCACCGAGCAGTTGCAGCTTTCCGCCACGCGCGACACGCTGCTGCGCACGCGCACGGCGACGTTCGACAACCTGTTCGAATCGCTCGCGGTGTTCGGGCCGGACGGCAAGTTGCAGCTGTGGAACCGGCGCTTTGCGGGCGACTGGGGGCTGGAGGAGGATTTCCTCGCCACCCATCCGCGCGCCGACGTGCTGCTGACGCGCATCGCCCGGCAGCTGAAGCGCGCGTCGCAAGTGGGCACGATCGGGCAGGTGATCCAGGCGGCGACGCTGGAGCGCAAGCAGAAGAGCGGACGCATCGCGCTGGCCGATGGACGCCATCTGGAGTTCGCTGGCGTGCCGCTGCCCGATGGCAACGGCCTGCTGACCGTGCTCGACATCACCGATTCGCAGAAGGCCGAGACCGCGCTGCGCGAGCGGAATGCCGCGCTGGTCGAGGCGGATGCGGTGAAGACCCGCTTCATCGCCAACATGAGCTATGAGTTCCGCACGCCGCTGACCTCGATCGGCGGCTTTGCCGAGATGCTGGCCGCCGGGATCGCGGGCGAACTGACGCCGCAGGGGCAGGAATACGTCGCTGCCATTCTCGCCTCGGTCGAGCGGCTGGGGCAGCAGATCGAGAACGTGCTCGACCTGTCGCAGAGCGAGGCCGGCACGCTGCCGCTGGCGCAGGAACGGGTCGAGCTGTTTCCGCTGCTGACCGAAGTGGTGCACGAACGCGCCGAGCGGCTGGCGGCGGGCAAGCTGACGCTGGACCTGCGCGGCAGCGATGCGGTGGGCGCGGTGACGGGCGACGCACGCCGCTTGCGCCGGGCGTTTGGCGAACTGCTCGACAATGCGATTGCGGCCACGCCCGAAGGCGGGCGCATCCTGGTCGAATGTGGGCGGCGCAAGGGGCAGTTGCAGGTCGTGGTATCGGACAATGGCAGGGGCATGGAGCCGGCGGTGCTGGCGCGCGCGCTGGAAGGGCTGAAGATCAGCGCAGACGGGCGCGGCATCGAGCGGCGCAGCGGGCTGGGGCTGCCGCTGGTACGCCAGCTGGTGGAAGCGCACGGCGGCGCGCTGGAAGTGCTGTCGGAACCGGGTGAGGGCACCAGCGCGATCGTGACTCTGCCGTGAGCGAGGCTGGCGTGACAATCCCGCTGCCCGATATCGAGGCCACCGCCGTGCTGGCCCGCCGGATCGCCGGGCGCCTGCGTCCGGGCGATGTCGTGGCGCTTCAGGGCACGCTGGGCGCGGGCAAGACCACGCTGGCCCGCGCGATCGTGGCGGCGCTGGGCTATGAAGGCGAGGTGCCAAGTCCCAGCTTCGCGATCATCGAGGTCTATGACCCGCCATCGGTGCGCCTGCCGCTGGTCCATGCCGATTTCTACCGGCTGGACGATCCGTCGGAGGCGGAGGAACTGGGTCTGGACGATTACCGCGAGGGCGCGGCGCTGCTGGCGGAATGGCCGGAAAACGCCGGCGGCTTCGCGCATGAGCCGGGATGCCTGACGGTCCGGCTGGAAATCTTGGATAACGGGCGCGTGGCCATTGTCGAGCCGGGTCTGGATTGGCTAGAGCGCGGGGCATGGACGTAAGCATTCCCGCTGGTGTCGAACCTTTCCTGGCCGCTGCCGGCTGGACGGGCGCGATTATCGAACCGCTGCCCGGTGACGCATCGTTCCGGCGCTATTTCCGTATCCGCCGGTCAACCGGCAGCGCGATGCTGATGCACGCGCCGCCCCCGCATGAAGATCCGGAACCGTTCCTGCGCGCGGCCAAGTGGCTCGATGCGAACGGCCTCAACGCGCCGCAGATCCTGGCGGAGGATGCGGCGCAGGGCTTCGTCCTGCTGCAGGACTTCGGCGAAGTGCGGATGCGCGAATACCTCGATGCCTGGCCGCAGGACGAGGAGGAAGTCTACCGCTACGCCATCGACGCGCTGCTCCAGCTGCACAAGCTGCCGGCGGGGCCGTTCACGGGCTACAACCTGTCCGAATACCTGCGCGAGGCAAAGCTGTTCGTCGACTGGTACTGCCCGGCGCGGGCGATCTATGTCGATGCGCGAGGCTATGCCTCGGCCTGGGAGGAAGTGCTGATGCCGCTGCTGCCGCACCAGCGGCCGGGCGTGACGGTGATGCGCGATTACCATGCCGAGAACATCATGCTCGACGGCGGGCTGCACCAGCAGGGGCTGCTCGATTTCCAGGACGCGCTGAACGGCCATCCGGCCTACGACCTCGTTTCCCTGCTTCAGGACGCGCGGCGCGACGTGTCGCCCGAACTGGAAGCGAAAATGTTCGACTACTACGTCGAGCGGGCACGGCCGGACTACGATTTCCTTGCCGACTACGCCCGGCTGGGTGCGCAGCGCAACGCCAAGATCGTGGGCATTTTCGTGCGACTGTGGAAGCGCGACGGCAAGCCGCGCTATCTCGACCTGATCCCGCGCGTGTGGGCGCTGCTGGAACGCGACCTTGCGCATCCTGCGCTGGCGCCGGTGGCGGCGTGGTTCGACCAGAACATTCCGGCCGAGCTGCGCGATCCGGCGGGCGTGCTGGGCGGGAGCTTCGCGGCGTGACGAAACCGCTGGCGAGCGACGTGGCGATGGTGCTGGCCGCCGGGCTGGGCAAGCGGATGCGGCCGCTCACCGCGTCGCGGCCCAAGCCGCTGGTGCGCGTGGACGGCCGGCCGCTGATCGACCACTGCCTCGACAAGCTGGACGAGGCGGGGATCGCCCGCGCGGTGGTCAACGTGCATTACCTGCCCGACCAGATGCGGGCGCATCTGGAAGGCCGCAAGACGCCGTCGATCGCGATCTCGGACGAGACAGACGCGCTGCTCGAAACGGGCGGCGGGGTGGTGCGCGCGCTGCCGCTGATCGGCGCCGACACGTTCTTCACCCTCAACAGCGACAACATCTGGCTGGATGGGCCGCGCAACGTCTTCGCCGCGCTGAGCGATGCGTGGGACGAGGACAAGATGGACGCGCTGTTGCTGGTGGTCAGCCATGCGCAGGCGTTCAACTATACCGGCATGGGCGATTTCCACCTCGACCAGATGGGCAAGGTGAGCCGGCGCAAGCAGGGCCGCGTGGCGCCCTATATCTTCGCGGGCGTGCAGATCCTGTCGAAGCGGCTGCTGCGCGATGCGCCCGACGGCGCGTTCTCGTTCAACGTGCTGTGGAACCGCGCCATCGAGGAAGGCCGGCTCTACGCGCTGCCGCTCACCGGGCTGTGGTACGAGGTGGGCGCGCCCGAGATGATCGCGCCGACCGAAGCCGCGCTGCAAAGTGGTTGATCACAAGCCCAGCGTCTATTCGATCGCGGCGCATCGCGGCTTTGCCGACGCGCTGGTCGCGGGGCTGATCCCCCGATACCGCGAGGAAGGCTTCGGGCTGGCGCGGCTTACGCTGCTGCTGCCCAGCCGCCGCGCGATCCGCACGGTGACCGAGGCGTTCGTCCGCGCCAGCGCCGATGGCGGGCGGGGCGGCTTGCTGCTGCCGCGCATGGCGGTGGTGGGCGATCTGGATCTGGACGAGACGCTGGGGCCGCTGCTCGACCCGATCGGGGCGGGCGCTGACATTCCCGCCGCCGCGGATCCGGTGGTGCGGCTGCTGCGCGTGGCGGATATGCTGCGCGAGGAACTGGCGGACAAGGCACCGGGCGAGGCGGGGCTGGTCCGGCAGGCGCGATCGCTGGTGCAGAGCATGGACCGCCTTTCCGTGGAGGGCGTGGCTCCGGAGAAGCTGCTCGACGATGACCTGATCGGGCTGGTCGGGGAGCTTTCGGAGCACTGGAAGGACAGCACGCGGCTGTTCGCGCGGGTGCTGTTCCGCTGGCGCGCGGAACTTGAGGCGCGCGGGCAGGTCGATGCGCCCGAGCGGCGCAACCTGCTGCTGGGCCATGCCGCTGCGCGCTGGCGCGAGGCACCGCCGCCGCATCCGGTGGTGGCCGCGGGCGTGACCTCTGCCTCGCCGGCGGTGGCGCGGCTGCTGCGCGTGGTGGCAGACCTGCCGCATGGCGCGGTGATCCTGCCCGATCTCGACCTGTCGCTGGCGCGCGAGGTGTGGGACGCGCTGGGCGTGGCCGGCGCACCGGAGGAGCCGGGCGGCCCCGCCTTCGGGCGCGGCGACGTGGCGACGCATCCGCAATATCACCTCAAGTTGCTGCTCAACCGCATGGGCATCGCCCGCGACGAGGTCATGCCGTGGCACCGGGCCGGGCTTGCGGCGGCACCGCCGGAGCGCAGCCGCGCGATCTCCAACCTGTTCCTGCCGCCCGAGGCGAGCGCTGCGTGGGTGGGCCTTCCCGCCGAGCAGCGCAGGCTTTCGGGCGTACGGATGATGGAAACGGCCCATCCGGAAGAGGAGGCGCAGGCGATCGCGGTGCTGGTGCGCGAGGCGCTGGCCGTGCCCGAACGCCGCGTGGCGGTGATCACGCCGGACCGCAGCCTTGCCAACCGCGTGGTGGGGCATCTGGCGCGCTGGAACATCGGCGCCGACGATACCGCCGGGCGGCCATTGCCGCAGACCCCGGCAGGCCGCGTGCTGCTCCAGATCGCCGAAGTCTGGGCTGAACGCGCCGCGCCGGTGCCGCTGCTGGCGCTGCTGGGGCATCCGCTGGTGCGCGGCGACCGGCGCGCGCAATGGCTGGAGCGGGTCCGCGAACTGGACCTCGTGCTGCGCGGGCCGCGCCCCGGGCCGGGCGTGGAAGCCGTGCGCGATGCGGTGCGCGCGAAGCAAAAGGGCTATCCCCGCCTGCCGGGCTGGTGGGACGAGGTCGAGGCGCTGCTGGTGCCGATGCTGCTTGTCCACGAACCGCTGCCGCTGGGCGCGGCGCTCGCCATGCTGAGCGAGACGGCCGAGGCGCTGTGCGGCGAAAGCGTGTGGGCGCAGGCCGATGGGCGCAGCCTTTCCGCTTTCGTGGAACAGTGGAGCGAGGCGGCGGGCGAGGCCGGGTTGCTGGTCGATCCGGTGGAACTGCCCGCGCTGCTGCGTGACGCGATGGAGGAAGTGGCGGTGCGCCCGCCCTATGGCGGCCATCCGCGCCTTGCCATCTACGGCCTGCTGGAAGCGCGGATGAGCCGCGCCGATCTGGTGATCTGCGCGGGGCTGACCGAGGGCTCTTGGCCCGCCGCGCCCGCGCCCGATCCGCTGCTGGCGCCGCCGGTGCTGCGCGCGCTGGGCATTCCGGGGGCGGATTTCCGTATCGGGCTTTCTGCGCACGATCTTGCCGCCGCGCTGGGAGCGCCCGAAGTGGTGCTGAGCCATGCGCAGCGCGATGCGGCAGGGCCGGCGATCCCCTCGCGCTTCCTGCTGCGCATCCGCGCCATGCTTGGGCGTGAATTGAAGCACGAGACGGACGCGCCCAGCCATGCCCGCGCGCTCGACGATGCGCCGCTGGCGACACCGGCGACCCGGCCCGAGCCGATGCCGTCGGCCGAGCAGCGCAAGGTGGCGATCGCGGTCACCGCGCTCGACCGGCTGCGCGGCGATCCCTACCAGTTCTATGCCTCGGCGATCATGGGGCTGCGCTCGCTCGATCCGCTCGATGCCGATCCGACGCCGGCATGGCGCGGGACGGCGGTGCACAAGATCCTGGAGGATTGGCACAAGGCCGGGGCGCCGCCGGGCGAACTGATCCCGCTGGCCGAAAAGGCGCTGGCCGAAATGAGCGCGCATCCCTTCATGCGCGCGCTGTGGCAGCCGCGCCTGCTGGCGGCGCTGGCGTGGATCGAGGCGGAGCAGGACACGCTGCTGGGCCAGGGCCGGCAGGTGATCGCCTTCGAGACGAAGGGCGAGGTGCTGGTGGACGGCGTGCGCATCCACGGCCGCGCCGACCGCATCGACCGCTGCGGCGACGGCACGCTGGCCGTGATCGACTACAAGACGGGCACGCCGCCTTCGGGCCGGATGGTGGAGCAGGGTTTCGCGTTGCAGCTCGGCCTGATCGGGCTGATCGCCGAAATGGGCGGGTTCATGGACGTGGACGGCACGCCCAATGCCTTTGAATACTGGTCTCTGGCGCGCAACAAGGAGCGGGGCTTCGGCTATCGCAGCGAGCCGGTGCTGGAAGGCAAGAAGCAGTCCGGCATCCCGCGCGAGGATTTCCTCCCCGAAACGCTGCGCTTCCTGAAGGAAGCCATCGCGCGCTGGATCCTGGGCAGCGATCCCTTCACCGCGCGGCTCAATCCCGATCTGCCGGGCTACAGCGACTATGACCAGCTGATGCGGCTGGACGAATGGCAGGGGCGCAGCCTGAAGGGAGGCCAGGGATGAGCAAGGTCTATCCGCTTCAGGGCAACCAGATGCACGCGGTGGCGCCCGAACGCACGGTGTGGCTTTCCGCCTCGGCGGGCACGGGCAAGACGCAGGTGCTGTCCGCACGCGTGCTCCGTCTGCTGCTGCAACCGGGGGTGGAGCCGGAGCACCTGTTGTGCCTGACTTTCACGAAGGCGGGCGCGGCGGAAATGGCGACGCGCGTGAACGACGTGCTGGCGAGCTGGGTGCGGTTGCCGGAAATCGATCTTGCGGGCCAGCTGCGTGCCATTGGTGCGTCGATCCATCCCGATACCGTGGCGCGGGCGCGCAGCCGCTTTGCCGCGGTGCTCGATTGTCCCGGCGGCGGCCTCAGGATCGAGACGATCCACGCGTTCTCGCAGTGGTTGCTCTCCGCCTTTCCGGTGGAAGCCGGGCTGCTGCCGGGCACGCGCGCGATGGAGGACCGCGACCGCGATCTGCTGGTGCGGCAGGTGCTGGCCGAGCTGCTCGTCACCGCGCAGGATCAGGGTGACGAGACGCTGCTCGATGCGCTGTCCGACCTCAGCCTGCGGATGGCGCAGGATCAGGTGGAGGACTTCCTGCTGCGCTGTGCCGGGGCGCGCGAGCTGTGGTTTGGCGAAGGCGCGTGGCAACCGCCGCTGCGGCCCCGGATCAACCGCGCGCTGGGGCTGGAGGCTGAGGAGGACAGTTCCGGCCTTGCCGCGCTGTGCGCCGACGATGCCTTTGACAGCGCGTCCGTGCGGCGCTGCATGGAGGCCAACGCGGCGTGGGGCGCGAAAGGCGGGATCGAGGCGGCCAATGCGCTGGGCGACTGGCTGGCTGCATCGCCGCAGGGGCGGCTCGATACGCTCGATGCACTCGCGGCGCGGTTCCTGACCGGCAAGGGGGAGCCGCGCTCGGCTCGCTATGTCGACAAGCACGAGCCGGCCTATGCCGATTATCAGGCGCGTGTCATCGCCTGCATCGAGGCGGTGCGCGAACGGCGCGCGCTGGTGGCGCTGGCCGAGCGATTGGCGCCTGCGCTCACGCTGGGTCGCCGTTTTGCGCTGGCGTGGGACGAGGCCAAGGCGCGCGAAGGGTTCATCGATTTCGACGACCAGATCCGCGCCGCCGCCGCGCTGCTGACCGAGCGGGCGAGCGCGGAATGGATCCGCTACAAGCTGGACCGGCGCTTCGACCACATCCTTGTCGACGAGGCGCAGGACACCAACGAGGCGCAGTGGCGCATCGTGCTCGACGGGCTGGTGCAAGATTTCTTCACCGGCGAAGGCCAGCACGCAGAGCGGATGCGCACACTGTTCGTGGTGGGCGACTACAAGCAGGCGATCTTCCGCTTTCAGGGGACCAGCCCCGAAAACTTCGCCGCCGCGAAGGATCGAGTGGCGCGGCAGCTTTCCGGCGTGGCCGAAGTGCTGGGCGATGAGCGCCGCGAGTTGCTGGGGCTGGGGCTGGGCCAGTCCTATCGCACCGCCAATTCGATCCTGTCGTTCGTGGACCGCGCGATCCACCTGATCGGTCCGGCGCGTTTCGGCCTGCCCGAAGCGCCCGAACCTCACCGGGGCGAAGACCGTCCAGGGCAGATTGCGCTGTGGCGTCCCGTCGGCCTGCCCGAAGGCGAGGCCGAGGCGGAGGACGTTGAGGAAAGCGGCGATGAAGGCGGGGAGGGCTGGCTCTCGCGCCCAGACCGCGATCTGGCGGATCGGCTGGCGCGCCAGATCCGCGCGTGGCTGGAAAACGGGTTCCCGCTCCAGAAGGGCGAGCACCGGCTGGCCGGGCCGGGCGATGTCATGGTGCTGGTGCGCAAGCGCAAGGAGCTCGCCGGACTGATCGTGGCGCGGCTCCATGCGCAGGGCGTGCCGGTGGCGGGGGTGGACCGGTTGCGGCTGGGTGCGCCGCTGGCGGTGAAGGACCTTGTCGCCGCGCTGCGGTTCTGCGCGCAGCCGCTGGACGATCTCAATCTGGCGGCGCTGCTCGTCTCGCCACTGGTGGGCTGGACGCAGGAAGACCTGCTGCGGCACGGCTACCGCGACAAGGGCGTGCGTTTGTGGGAGCATTTGCGCGCCAGCGAAGGGCCGGACACGCATCCCGCGATGGAAGCCTTGCGCGGTCTGCTCCAGCGCGCCGACTACGAGCCGGCGCACGATCTGCTGCACTGGCTGCTGGTGGGCCCGTGGCAGGGCCGGCGCAAGCTGGTGGCGCGGCTGGGGCGCGAGGCAAACGATCCGATCGATGAGCTGCTCAATGCCGCGATGGCCTATGCGGCGGCGAACGTGCCCAGCCTTGTCGGCTTTCTGCAATGGTTCGACGCGGGCGAGGGTGAGCTGAAGCGCGAGGCGGGCAAGGCCGAGAATCTGGTACGGGTGATGACGGTGCACGGCTCCAAGGGGTTGCAGGCGCCGATCGTGATCCTGGCCGATGCGGCCGACGATCCGGACGCTTCGCCGCCGCGCGGCCTGGCGGCGGTGGAAGAGATATTGGGGCGCAAGCGCACGGTGCCGCTGCCTGCGCTGCGCAAGGAGGAAAAGGTCGGCGCGGTGCGCACGGCGGAACTCCAGGTGGCCAAGGAAGAGCGCGAGGAACACTGGCGGCTGCTCTATGTGGCGATGACGCGTGCCGAAGAAGCGCTGTTCATCGGCGGGTCGATGAGCAAGCGGCGCAAGGAATTGCCGGCTGACAGCTGGTACGCGCAGCTGGAGCCGCTGTTCGGCGAGGACGACTGGATCGACGACCCGCTGTGGGGCGGGCGCAAGGAACTGGGCAGTCTGCCGGCGCGTCCGGCAGCCAAGGCCCGCCGCGAGGTCGCGCCCGCGCTCGTTCTGCCCGAGGTGCTGCGGGTGCCGGTGGGACCGGAGCCGCGCCCGCCGCGTCCGCTCGCACCTTCGTCGCTGGGTGAGGATGAAGCGCCCGATCCGCCCGTGCGGCCGGGGCCGGGCGCGCTGCTCGCGGCGCGGCGGGGCACGCTGGTGCACAAGCTGATCGAGCGGCTGCCCGAACTGCCTGCGGAAGCGCGCGGCGACGCGGCGCGGACCTGGCTGGCACGGGCAGCGGCGGATTTCGCGGAGGATGCGCGCGAGGCGATGGCCGAGGCCGCGCTGGCGGTGATCGGCCATCCTGACTGGCAGGATGTGTTCGGGCCGGGATCGCTGGCCGAAGTGCCCGTGGCGGCGCTGGTGGGGGATCGGATCGTGTCCGGCACGATCGACCGTCTGCTGATCGGCGCCGAGCGCATCCGGATCGTCGATTTCAAGACGGGGCGGCGGCCGCCTTCACGGATCGAGGACGTTCCGACCGCCTATGTCCGGCAGATGGCGGCCTATGTCGCCGCGCTCAGCGTGATTCATCCCGGCAAGGGGGTGGAAGCCGCGCTGCTTTATACCCATGCGCCCCGACTGTTTGTGCTGTCCGATGCGCTGATCGCGGCGCAAAAGCTGGACCTTCCTGCCGCGCAGTAAACCTTTCGGGGATGATCGGTTGCGCCCCGCCGTTGTCACCCTAGATTGCAGACCAACCGAAACAGGAGTTCCGCGATGTCCACCAAAGCCGTCACCGACGCCACCTTTGCCGCCGAAGTGCTTCAGTCCGACAAGCCCGTGCTGGTCGATTTCTGGGCCGAATGGTGCGGGCCGTGCAAGATGATCGCGCCGGCGCTGGAGGAAATCGCCGAGGAACTGGCCGGCCAGGTGACCATCGCCAAGATGGACATCATGGAAAACACCAGCATCCCGGGCGAAATCGGCGTGCAGTCGATTCCGCTGCTCGTGCTGTTCAAGGACGGCAAGGCCGTGGCGCAGAAGCTGGGCGCCGCGCCGAAGAGCCAGCTCAAGGGCTGGCTGGAAAGCGTTCTCTGATCCTACCCGGCGGCGCCCCATGACTTTCAGGGGCGCCGTTCCGGTCTTCAACCCAGCGTTATCAGTCCAGCCGGGCGAGTTGTTCGGCCAGCATGTCGAACAGGGCCGGGCTGGCCGCGCCGATCAGGCCGGGTTCGAGATGACGGTCCACGCGGTAGGGCGATCCGTCCGGCCGCGCGGCCTTGCCGCCCGCCTCGTTGACGAACAGCACGCCGGGGGCATGGTCCCATGCCAGCGTGCGCTCGAAGATCGACAGGTCGTTCACCCCCAGCACGAGGCGGGGGTACTGTTCCGCTGCACAGCGCGGGATATCGACCACGTTGTAGTGCGGCGTGATGTGCGCTTTCACCCGGGCGCGATGCTCTGGGTCCATGAACACCAGCGAGATCGCGGCGACGGGCGGTTCCTGCCCGGTCGTGCGCGCGTGGACGCGCTCGCCGTCGACAAAGGCGCCCTGTCCCCGGTGGGCGGAGCACAGGCGGCCGGTGAGCACATCGTAGATCCAGCCCGATACGCATTCACCGTCTTGCGCCAGCGCGAGCAGCACGCCGAACGGCGGCTTACCGGCGGCGAAGTTGTTGGTGCCGTCGAGAGGGTCGATGATCCAGCACAAGCCGTCGCCCAGCCGGTCCATCACGGCCGGATTGGCGTGGCTGGCCTCCTCACCGACGATGGCGGCTTCGGGTAGCAGTCGGGCAAGCGCCTCGGTCAGCATCGCCTCGGCCTCGGTGTCGGCCACGGTGACCATGTCGTCCACCGCCTTGGCATTGATCTCGCTGGCGGCCAGCTGCTGGTAGCGCGGCAGGATCGCGGTTTCGGAAACACGCCGCAGCAGGGCTGCGACTTCACGGTCGAGAGCGGTTTCGGACATCGGCGCCTCAGGTAAGGGGGATCAAGACCTGGCTGGCATAGCCGGGCCGACGTTGCAGGCGCGTGTACCAGTCCGCCAGATGCGGCAGTTCGGGCCGCGGCACGGGGAGCGAGAAGAAGGTGTGGGCATAGACGCCCATCGGCATGTCCGCGATGCCGAAGTCGGGGCCGGAAAGCCACGCACGCGTCGCCAGTTCGGCGTCGAGGATGGCCATCATCCGGCCCGCGGCCTCGGCTGATTTCGCCACTGCCGGGTCGCTGCCGTCCTTGCCCTGCCGCACGCAGCCGACGAAGGCGTCGCGCTGGGCATCGGCAAAGTGGAACTGCCAGTCCATCCACTTGTCGCCCGCGGCGCGAGTGGCCGGGTCGTTACTGCGGAAAGCGGGGGCGTGCGCGTCGGCCAGATAGCGCAGGATCGCGTTCGATTCCCACAGCACCAGATCGCCGTCCTGAACGGTGGGGATCAGGCGGTTGGGATTCATCGCCAGATATTCGGGGGTGAAGCCGAAGGCGCCGCCCATGTCGATCCGCCGGTGCGGGAGGTCCATCTCGATCGCGGCCCACGCGATCTTCTTGACGTTGTGCGAATTGAGGCGGCCCCAGATGGTCAGCATCGCGCGGGGCCTCAGCTGCGGTAGTCGGCGTTGATCGAGATGTAGCCGTGGGTCAGGTCGCAGGTCCACACCGTGGCGCGGCCCTGGCCCATGCCGAGATCGACCTCGATCGAGATCTCGCGGCCCTTGAGATGTGCGGCGACGGGGGCCTCGTCATAGTCGGCGAGCGGCTGGCCGTCGCGCGCGGCCCAGGTGCCGCCGAAGCCGATGGAGAGGCGGTCGCGGTCGGCCGGTTCACCAGCCTTGCCCACCGCCATGACCACGCGGCCCCAGTTGGCGTCCTCGCCGGCGATGGCGGTCTTGACCAGCGGCGAATTGGCGATGGCGAGGCCGACCTTGCGGGCGCTTTCGTCGCTGACCGCGCCCGACACCGAGATGGCGATGAACTTCTGCGCGCCTTCGCCATCCTTGACGACGAGGTGGGCAAGCTGGCGGCACACGTCGGCCAGCGCGGCGGCGAAAGCGTCCGCGCCTGGGCTGTCTGCCGAAACGAGCGGGGCGTTGCGGGCCTTGCCGGTGGCGAAGGCAAGCACGGTGTCGCTGGTCGACGTGTCGCTATCGACCGTGATGCACGAGAAGGTGCCGAGATTGGCGGCCGACAGGCACTGCTGCAGGAACGCGGGTTCCACCGCGGCGTCGGTGAAGACGTAGCCCAGCATCGTGGCCATGTCGGGCGCGATCATGCCCGAACCCTTGATGATGGCACTGAACGTGACCTTGACGTCACCGACCATGGCCGTGGCGGTCGCGCCCTTGGCAAAGGTGTCGGTGGTGCCGATGGTGTTGGCGGCCTCTTCCCAGGTGCAGGGCTCGGCGAGCAGCGCGGCTTCGATGCCGGCCTTGGCCTTGTCCTTGGGCAGCGGCACGCCGATCACGCCGGTGGAGGAGACGAACACCTGTTCGGGCGCGCAGCCGAGGTGCGTGGCGACTTGCGCCATGATCGCCTCGACCGCCTCGCGGCCGCGATAACCGGTGAAGGCATTGGAATTGCCCGCGTTGACCACCAGCGCGCGCGCCTTGCCAAGGCGGGCGTTGTCGCGCCCGATTTCGACTTCGGAGGAGCAGCACACGTTCTTGGTGAAGACGCCGGCGACGGCGGTGCCTTCGTCGAACTCGACGTAAGTCAGGTCACAGCGGCCCCAGTCCTTGTACCCGGCGCGGGCGATGCGCGGGGTCACGCCGGCGATGGCGGGCAGCGCGGGGAAGGGCAAGGCGAGCGGGGAAACGGCGTCGGACATGGCACTGCCGCGTAGCTTCCGCCGCGCACGGCATCAAGCCGCTTGTGCAGCCGGGCGCCACCGCGGCAGCGGCACCGCGCCGATGCCCTTGGCGAGCCAGCTGCGGGATACGATGTGCGCCAGGGCGATGCTGGCGGTGGCGGCGGCAAGGAACACCATGCCGCCGAATGCCGGCGGGACGCGCGCCGCCAGCAATTCCGCCGTGCGCAGGACCGGAAAGTGAAGCGCGTAGAGCGGGAAGGATATCCTGCCGAGCCAAGCGGCGGTGCGGGCAAGCCCATCCGGAATACGGGCCGCCGCAGCGATCGCCACCACCGGGATGAAGCCCAGCACGGTCAGCGGATCGCCGGATGCGGCGGGAACCACAAGGAGGACGGGCACGACCAGCAGGGCCGCAAAGACGGAGGGGGCGAGCCACCATCGCAAGTGGCGAGCAGCCAGGGGTGCCCATCGGGCGTGCGTCCGCGCCAGGACGCAGCCGGCGATGTAGCCGAAGGAAACGCGCAGCAGGCCCTGGCCCCATGTCAGGCCACGGTCGCCGGCGTTGAGTGAGCCATGGGCATGGGCCATGGCCGTAAGGGTCAGCCACGAAGCGCCGGCGAGCCCCACCAGCACAGCCAGCCCAAGGCGGCGCAACACCAGAACGTGCGCTCCGTTGGCGAGAAGTTCCGACAGCAGCGACCATTGCGGGGCGTTGAGCGGGAATATCGGCTGGTTGTCGTCAAACAGGGGGGCGAACATCAGGCCACTAAGCACTAGCGCGACGGACGGCAATGCACCATCGCTGGCTGTCGTCAGTGCGATACCCAGCATGGTTCCCACGGCCATCATCGGCCACAGACGGGTTACCCGTCGGGCAATCAGCCGCCCCGCGCCTGTTTTTGCGCCCGCCCCCTGTTCAAGCGAGGGGACCAGGACAAAGCCGCTGAGGATGTAGAAAAAGTCCACGGCTAGATAGGACCGATCAAAAACGCCGCCACCGAGATGCAGCGTGCCCATGTGGAACATCAGCACGGCAAGCGCCGCGATACCGCGCATGGCGTCGATCAGAAGCAGTCGGTGCGCGGGATTGCTGTTGTGAGAGGCGGGCGGCATGGCAGGGTGAAAGGCTATCGCGCAGGCGATAAGGAATGGTGAACAATTCGCGCATGGCGGGCCGCGCCGCTTTTGCGCATGGACCTTCGTCGCAAAGTTTCCTACTTGCGTCACCCTATGCGCTTGCTGCTCGTCCTTCTGGCCATGCTCACGGGCCTTTCCCTGCCCGATGTCGCGGTGGCGACGTCGCGTGCGGAAGTGGCCGGGGTGGGCGTCTCGGCAAGCGCGGCCACGCAGGCGGCGGCCCGCCGCACTGTGTGCCCGGTGCGGGCCAAGGCTGCGCCGCCGCGCAAGTTCGCGGCGCTTCAGCGCAAGCCGATCTGGCTGCCCACCGCGGCGCTGGTCGAAAATTGCGGCGTCCGGATCACGGACCGCGCGCGCGAATAGCGCAGCGCCGGCACTTTTTACCCGTTTGAACGTTTGCCGGCACGCGCGTGATCCACGCCTCGCGGCAGCACCCTACGCATAGCAGGAATCTCACTTATGTTCGGCGCCCTTGCCAAGTCGCTTTTCGGCTCGTCCAACGACCGCTACGTCAAGTCCCTCGACAAGATCGTCCGCCAGATCGCGGCGTTCGAGCCGCAGATGCAGGCCTTGTCCGATGAGGAACTGGCCGCGCAGACCCCCAAGTTCCGCGAGATGCTCGCCGGCGGCGCGTCGCTGGACGACATCCTGCCTGAAGCTTTCGCCACGGTGCGCGAAGGTTCGGTCCGCGCGCTGGGCCTGCGCCACTTCGACGTGCAGATGATCGGCGGCATCGTGCTGCACCGGGGCGAGATCGCTGAAATGCGGACCGGCGAGGGCAAGACGCTGGTGGCGACGCTGGCGGTTTATCTCAACGCGCTGGAAGGCAAGGGCGTCCACGTCGTCACCGTCAACGACTACCTCGCCCGGCGCGACGCCGAGACGATGGGCGTGCTCTACAATTTCCTGGGGCTGACGGTGGGCGTGATCGTGCCCAACCTGAACGAGGAGCAGCGCCGCGCGGCCTATAACTCCGATATCACCTATGCCACCAACAACGAGCTGGGCTTCGACTACCTGCGCGACAACATGAAGCACGAGCGGGGCCAGATGGTGCACCGTCCGTTCAACTTCGCCATTGTCGACGAAGTGGACTCGATCCTGATCGACGAGGCGCGCACGCCGTTGATCATCTCCGGCCCGACCGACGACAAGAGCGACCTCTACCTGTCGGTCGACGCGGTGGTGAAGCAGATCGTCCCCGAGCTTTACGAGGCGGACGAGAAGACCAAGAACATCAGCCTGACCGAGGACGGTGTGGAGTGGGTCGAGCGCGCACTGGAAGCCGCGGGCCTGCTGGTCGGCTCGAACCTCTACGACGTCGAGAACACGATGGTGGTCCACCACCTCGACCAGGCGCTCAAGGCGAATGTCATGTTCAAGCGTGACATCGACTACATCGTGAAGGACGACAAGGTCGTCATCATCGACGAGTTCACCGGGCGCATGATGGATGGCCGCCGCTGGTCGAACGGCCTGCACCAGGCGGTCGAGGCCAAGGAAGGCGTACGGATCGAGCCCGAGAACCAGACGATGGCCTCGATCACGTTCCAGAACTATTTCCGCATGTATCCCAAGATTTCGGGCATGACCGGCACCGCCGCGACCGAAGCCCCCGAATTCTTCGACATCTACAAGATGAACGTCGTCACCATCCCGACCAACGTGCCGGTGCAGCGCGTGGACGAGGAGGACGAGTTCTACAAGAACACCGCCGACAAGTTCCAGGCGATCGCCAAGCTGATCCGCGAGAAGTTCGAGATCGGTCAGCCGGTGCTGGTGGGCACGGTCTCGATCGAGAAGTCGGAGCTTCTGTCGGAATACCTGCGCAAGGAAGGGGTGAAGCACAACGTGCTGAACGCCCGCTTCCACGAGATGGAAGCCCATATCGTGGCGCAGGCCGGCCGGCTGGGCGCGGTGACCATCGCGACCAACATGGCGGGCCGCGGCACCGACATCCAGCTGGGCGGCAACATCGAATTCCGCATTGCCGACGAATTCGGCGATGTGCCCGAAGGACCGGAGCGCGATGCCGGAATTGCCCGCATCCGCGCCGAAGTGGCCGAGGACAAGGCCAAGGTTCTGGCGGCGGGCGGCCTCTGCGTGATCGGCACCGAGCGCCACGAAAGCCGCCGCATCGACAACCAGCTGCGTGGCCGTTCGGGCCGCCAGGGCGACCCCGGCCTGTCGAAGTTCTACCTCTGCCTCGAAGACGACCTGCTGCGCATCTTCGGGCCGGACACGCTGTTTTCGCGCATGATGAACAGCAACCTTGCCGACGGCGAGGCCATCGGGTCGAAGTGGCTGTCCAAGGCGATCGAGACCGCGCAGAAGAAGGTCGAGGCCCGCAACTACGACATCCGCAAGCAGGTCGTCGAATACGACGACGTGATGAACGACCAGCGCAAGGTGATCTACGAGCAGCGCGCCGACATCATGGATGCCGACGCGGTTGGCGACGTGGTGGTCGATATGCGGCACGATACTGTCAACTCGCTGGTGGGCGATGCCTGCCCGCCGGGGTCCTATCCGGAGCAGTGGAACATCGCCGGCCTGCGCGAGCGGGTGCAGGACGTGCTGGGCATCGATGCGCCGTTCGAGGAATGGCTGGAAGAAGAAGCGGTCGAACCTCAGCTGGTCGAGGAGCGGCTTTCGGCGGCGGCCGACGCCGCGATGGCGGCGAAGCTGGAGACCATGGACGCCGAATCGTGGAAGGGTCTGGAGAAGTCTATCCTGCTCGAACGGCTCGACCATCACTGGAAGGAGCACCTCGCCACGCTCGACGCGCTGCGGCAGGTGGTCTTCCTGCGCGCCTATGCCCAGAAGACGCCGATCAACGAATACAAGCAGGAAGCGTTCGGCCTGTTCGAGAAGATGCTCGACGCGATCCGCGAGGACGTGACGCGCATCCTGATGACCGCCGAGTTCCGGATGCGCCAGCCGGACGACTTCCAGCTGCCCGAGCTGCCCGATTTCCTGACCAGCCACATCGATCCGTTCACCGGCGACAACGATGCGCTGGCCGTACCGGGTGCCGCGGCGATGCTGGGCGCGATGGGGGCGCAGGGTCCGGAACAGGTTGCCGCACCGGGGCAGGCGGGCGATGACCCCTATGCCGGCAGCGGTATCAGCCGCAACGCGCCGTGCCCTTGCGGTTCGGGCCAGAAGTACAAGCACTGCCACGGCGCGCTGAGCTGAATGCGCGCCTGACGGCGAAACATAAATTTTTTCAGCAACCGCTATGGCACGGCGCGATCCCTGGTGATCGCGCCGCCCTGACCGTTTGACTTTCATCCATTTTGGTTGCTAACAATCTATAAATAAAATGAGAAATCGGGCCGCGTCGCAGAAAATACGACGGGGGCAGAAATGGTTTGTGAGGTCAGGAAATCGGGTCGGCTGAACAAGGCTTCAGTCGCCTCCTTGCGCGTTGGCGTCATGGCGCTTGGCGCGGGCATCCTGCCCTCGTTGGCTCTCGCCCAGGCGGTTCCGCCGGTCGCCGGCGTCCCCACGCGAGACCAGTTGCGGGGGGTGACCGGTGAAGCACCGCCGCCCGAGCAGCCGCGCCTGACGATCTCGGGCGGGATCGAACGTTCGCCCTGTCCGCTGGCCGATCCGAAGTACCAGGACATCAAGGTCACCGTTTCGCACGTCACGTTCAACGGGCTGAAGGGGGCGACGGCCGAGGAGCTGGAGGCGGCATGGAAGCCGCTGGCGGGAACGCCTCAGCCGGTGGCAGCGCTGTGCGACATCCGCGATGCGGCGGGCACGATCCTGCGCAACAAGGGCTACCTTGCCGCGGTGCAGGTGCCGACCCAGCGGATCGAGAACGGCGAAGTGCGCATGGAGGTGCTCTATGCGCGCGTCACCGCGATCCGCGCGCGGGGCGAGACGCGCGGCGCCGAGCGCAAGCTGCAGGAATACCTGGGCCACCTGACCAAGGACGAGATCTTCGACCGCAACAAGGCCGAGCGATACCTGCTGCTGGCGCGCGACCTGCCGGGATACAATGTGCAGCTCACTCTTCGCCCCGCCGGCGGCGCGCCGGGGGACATGGTGGGCGAAGTGACCGTGTTGCGGTTGCCGTTCGTTGCCGACCTGTCGGTCCAGAACCTCGCCTCCGAAGCCACGGGGCGATGGGGCGCGCAGCTGCGCGTGCAGGCCTTCGGGCTGACCGGGCTGGGCGATGCGACGACGCTGTCCTACTACGCCACCGCCGATTTCCACGAACAGCACATCCTCCAGGCCAGCCACGAGTTTCGTCCCGGCAGCGATGGGCTGATCGTTGGCGGCCAGTTCACTTATGCGTGGACCCAGCCGGACATCGGGCCGGTGGCGGGCGGCGCCGCGCTCAAGGCGCGCACGCTCTACGCCAGCCTCTATGGCCGATATCCGCTGCTGCGCTCGCAGCGCGCGAATGTGTGGCTGGGGGCGGGGTTCGACCTCGTGAATCAGAACGTGGAACTGATCGGCCCGCTGACGCGCGACCGGTTGCGTGTGCTGTGGACCCGGCTCGATGCCGACGCGATCGACATGAAGCATGCCGCGCCGGCATGGCGCGCAAGTGGTTCGCTCGAACTGCGGCAGGGTCTCGACATTCTGGATGCGACGCATGGCTGCGCGGGGATCGCGTGCATCGGGCGCATTCCGACCAGCCGGTTCGACGGTTCGCCCACGGCCACCGTGGTGCGCGCGCAGGGCGAATACGAACGCGCGCTGGGCAAGGTGGCGGTCGCGGTGATGCCGCGCGCGCAATATGCGTTCAAGCCGTTGCTCAGCTTCGAGGAGTTTTCCGCCGGCAACTACACCGTAGGTCGCGGCTATGATCCGGGCGAGGTGATCGGCGACAGCGCCGTGGGCGTGTCGTTCGAGTTGCGCGGGCCGCGGCTGCGCGTGGGCGGCGGCGATGTGCGGGTGCAGCCGTTCGTGTTCTGCGATGCCGCCTGGGCGTGGAACAAGGGCATTGCCGGGGCCGATCGCCTGACCTCGGCCGGCGGCGGCGTGCGCGCCGAGCTGGGCGAGCGCTTCCGGCTCGATGCCACGCTGGCCGTGCCGCTGGAGCGCACCCGGATCCAGACGAGGCGCTCCGATCCGCGCTTCCTTGTCACCCTGACCACCCGTCTCCTGCCCTGGAGGGCCAACTGATGCCCCGCACCCGCAGTCGCCGCGAAACGCTCACGGTTTCGTCGCTGGCCATTGCCACTGTTCTCGCGTCCGGCGCGGTGGTGGCCCACGCGCAGTCGTTCCAGGGGACCGGCACGGTCGTGGCCGGCTCCGCTTCGGTCTTCGCCACAGGCACGACCACCGACGTCACGGTGAACAGTGCCTCGGCGGTGATCGACTGGGCGCCGTTCGACACGACCGGCACGGGCACCGTCGCGTTCCAGCCCAATGGCACCACCGCGACATTCACGAACAACATCGACACGACGCCCAACTTCGCCGTGCTCAACAGGATCATTCCGACCGATCCCACCCGTCCGATCTCTTTCGACGGGCAGGTGATCTCGCGCATCCAGTCGGTGACGGGCGGGGGCGTGCCCGGCGGCACGGTGTTCTTCTACAGCCCCGGCGGCATCCTGGTTGGTCCGAACGCGCGGTTCGACGTGGGCAACCTGGGACTGACCACCTCGGACCTGCCTTATGACGCGCAGACCGGTGCGTTCAGCAACAACGGCATCTTCCAGTTCCAGCAGTCGCAGACCGGTGCGTCGATCCAGATCGATCCGGCGGCGCAGATCACCGCGTCGAACGGCAGTGCATCCAACGCCTATGTCGCGATGGTGGCGCCGCGCATCGTCAACGAAGGCGCCATCACCGTCGATGGCTCGGCGGCACTGGTCGCGGCCGACGCGGCGACGATCGAGTTTTCGCCCAGCGGCCTGTTCAACATCGCGGTGACCAGCGGCAGCAGCGCGACGGGTACCGTGCTGGACCAGCGCGGCACGATCAGCGGCGCCGCGGGCGCGGCGGCGACGACGATCCACCGCATCTACATGGTGGCGGTGCCCAAGAATACCGCGATCACCATGGCGATCGCCAACAACGCCTCGCTGGGTTTCGATCCTGCCGCCGCGGCGGATGTACAGGGCAACACGATTGTCCTTTCGGCGGGCTATGACGTCGCGGGTGGAACCATCGGGACCGCGCGTTCGGCGGGCGGCGGCACGGCTGCGACCACGTTGCAGATCGGTGCGATGACCGGAACGTCGGCCGTGATCGGCAAGGCGACCGGCAATGCCGCGCTTACCGTTGCCAATGGCAGCACCGCGACGTTCGAATCCGACGTCAATCTGGCGGGCACGGCCGATCCGGCAACGCCGGGCAGCGATGCGGCCCTGATTTCGGTGGGGACCGGCGCCAACCTGACGGTGAAGCGCAGCCTGACCCTGACGTCGCTGGATGCGGGCGCAGTCAACGTGACGGGCGTGAGCGACAGTTCGTCGGCCAGCATGGACGTCGATGGCGGCACGGTGGCCGTGACCGGCGATCTGAGCGTGATCGCCGACCGCGATGGACTGGGCGATGGCGGCTCCGCGACCGGCGGTGCGGCGCGGCTGACCGCGCAGAATGCGGCGGACGTTTCGGTGGGCGGCGCGATCAATATCTACGCCGGCGGTTTTGGCGCGGGCGCCATCAGTGCGCCCGCTGTGGGGAACGGCACGGGCGGCACCGCGCGGCTTTCGTACGGCTCCGGTTCGAGCGTTGCAGCCGGGAGCATCGCCCTCGCTGCGGACGGGCGCGGCGGATTCATTTCCAGCACCGGGTATCGCGGCGGCGACGGCGCCGGGGGAACGGCCACGATCGAGGGGCTCACCGGCGGCGGCACGCTGACCGTGGGCGGAAGCGTCGCGCTTTCGGCGGATGGCGACGGCACTTTTGGCGACAGCTGCGTAAACTGCACGGTCGAAGGCGGGCTGGGCAGTGGCGGCCTCGCCCTGTTCTCGCTGAGCGGCACGGCTTTGCACACCGTCACGATCGGCAATGGGCTCAATCTCTCGGCTTCGGCATCGGGTGGTTCGGCGTTTACCACGAAGGCGGGCGATGCCTCTGCCGGGACGGCGCGCATCACGGCGGGCGGAGGTGCGCATGTGCTGACCGTTACCGGGCAGACCACCCTCTATGCGCGGGGGCGCGGCGGCGAAGCCTATGGCACGTTCAGTTCGGCGAACGGCGACGGCGGCACGGCGGAAATCATCGCCGACGGCGCAGCGCTGACGTTCGGCACGGTGCTGGTCAATGCCAACGGCGAAGGGGGCTTCAACAGTTCCGGCGGGCAGGGCGGTATCGGCTCCGGCGGTACGGCTCGGTTCGTTGTCGAGACGGGCGGCGGATCGCTGACCGCGGCAGACCTGACGGTGAATGCGCAGGGCTACGGCGGCGGGCTGGGCGAAGGCTTCAGCGGGTCGGGCGCGCTTGGTCACGGCGGCTTCGCACTGGTTGATGCGTTCGCAGGGTCTATCAGCATCGGATCGGTGAGCGTCGATGCCACGGGGCAGGGCGGTGCAGGCTATGACCTGGGTGGGAACGGCATCGGCGGCAGCGCCGCGGTGCGCGCGCTGGGCGGCACTGTCACCATCAACGGGGGCAGCGTCGAGGCCACCGGTCTGGGCGGCTTTGGCATTATCTCCGGCTCGGGCACGGGCGGAGCGGCCGAGGTTTCGGCCAGCAACAGCAGTGTTTCGGTCGCGAGCACGTTCCTGCTGATCGCACGCGGCGAAGGCGGCGGCGCGAATGGCGTCGGCAATGTGGGCGGCACGGGCACCGGCGGTTTTGCCACCGTTTCGGCCCGCAATGGCACCGTTTCGTTCTCGGGCCTGTTCGGTGCGAACGCGGGCGGTCTGGGCGGCTCCGGGTTCTCCGGCGGCGGTATCGGCGGCGATGGCTATGGCGGCCAGGTCCGCTTCGACGCGATTTCGAATGCGGGCGGGCCATCCACTCTTTCCTTCAACACCGCAGTGATCAACGCCAAGGGCGACGGCGGTGACGGGGCTGTCGGTGCCAGCAGCATAATAACCGGACCGGGCGAGCGCGGCGGCGCTGGCCATGGCGGGTCGGTCGTCATCAATGCGGGGGTGTCGAACGGCACGCTCACCGCGAGTTCGTTGTCCGTCCTGGCCGATGGTACCGGTGGGCGCGGCGGCGCGGGCGGATTTTCCCCGAACGGCATGGGCGGCGATGGCGCGACCGGCGGTAGTGGCTTTGGCGGCGATGTCACGCTGGATACCGATGGCGCACTGGTCGGGGTTACGCCGACGGGCAGCATGTCGCTCGGGTATGTTTCGATTTCGGCGAATGGCCTGGGGCAGCAGGGCGGATTTGCCGGCTCCGGCGTCACGCCAGGGTCGGCGGGAGCCGGCGGCGACGGCGCCGGCGGTTCGGTGACGATCCGGGCCGACCGGGGCGGATCGAAGATCGAGATCACGGATTCGGCCAGCCTGACCGCGCTTGGCTATGGCGCCAACGGATTGGGCTGCACGGCCTGTCTTGCCGATGCCGGTCAAGGGACCGGTGGCACGGTGGCGATCCTTGCTGACGGGACGACCACAGGCAATACGCTGAAGCTTCTGGCTGGGCTGACGCTCGATGTTTCGGGGCTGGGCGGCGCCGCTCTCACCACGGCGGGCGGCGCGGGCATTGCCGGCAATGCCAAGATCGTCGCCGGCAGCGGGCTGGCGATGACCACGAACGACGTCTACCTCAAGGCGGTGGGCTTTGGCGGCACCGCGCAAGGTGCCTTCGCAGGCGGGGCTGCTACCGGCGGGCTTGCCACGATCGAGATGCGCACGGGATCGCGCCTTGATGTCACCGGCACGATCACGCTGGATGGCAGCGCGGTGGGCGGAGACAGCACGGGCGCGGGCGGTATCGGCGGGCTGGGCGCGGCGGGAACGGCAACGCTGCTCAGCCTTGGCGGCACGATTACCTCGACAGGCAACGCGACGATCTTTGCCAATGGCTTTGGCGGGGTCGGCGACCAGGCCTTTGGTCTGGGAGTTGGCGGTGAAGGCCGGGGCGGGCTGGCCACGATTGCTGCGGGCAACGATGTGGGGCTGGGCAACGGCGGAAGCATTGCGCTTGGCGGCAGCGCCACGGTTTCGGCCGAGGGGCAGGGCCGGAGTGGCGGGATCGGCGGGCTGGGTACTGGTGGCCACGCGGCGATCGCCACGCGCTATGGGCAGGTCTCTGCCAGTAGCGCCGATGTCGATGCGGCCGGTTATGGCGGCAACGGGCTGGCCGGGGGCACCGGTGGGGCCGGCGTTGGCGGCGTGGCCGAAGTCATTTCGCTCAATGCGGTTGAAGGCATGGGGACGATCACGCTGGGATCGGCGAGCGTGCTGGCGAGCGGGCAGGGCGGCGCAGGCGGGACTGGTGCGATCAGCGCGGTTGGCGCCGGCGTGGGCGGCACCGGCGGTGCGGGCACCGGCGGCATGGCGCGCGCCATCGGCAGCGCGGGCAATGGCCGGATCGTGCTGGGCGATCTCGCGATCGGTTCTCAGGGCCTTGGCGGTGTCGGCGGGACCGGCGCTGCCAACGATGGCGGTGTTGGCGCGGACGGCGGAATTGGCGGGGCCGCGACGGGCGGCGTACTCGATGTCGGGACGCAGAGCGGCGCGGATACGGGCGCGATCAATCTGGGATCGGCAAGCTTCGGAACTGTCTCGGCCCTTGCCCGTGGCTTCGGCGGCGGTGGCGGCGCGGGCGGCGCGGGCGCGACGGCCAGCGGCAACGGCGGCGCGGGCGGCATGGCCGTGGGCGGCCGTGCGGTCCTGCTGGTGCGCGGATCGCCGGTGACGCTTTCAGGCCCCGGATCGTTCGTCGCGGATGCGATCGGCGGTGCCGGCGGTGCAGGCGCCACGCAGGGCGTGGGCGGCGATGCGGTGATCGGCCGCGATCCCGGCGGGGCGGCTCTCGTCGCCAGCAGCCGTTTTCTTGTCGACAACCAGCGCGGTTCGCTGAACGCGGGCGTCCTGTCGTTCCAGGCGGTTGCGCAGGGCGGTGCGGGATCGACCACCGGCGCCGCAATCAACGAGGGCCTGCCCATCGCTCTCAATCTGCGCAATGCGGACATTGCAGCGACCTCGATGTCGTTCTTTGCCGCGGGCCAGCAGGCGACGGGCGCGGCACCGGCCGAAATCCTCATTCAGGGCGGCAGCGCTACCCTCTCGGGCGGTCTCAGCTTCACCGCGCCGGGCGACCTGGTGGTTTCGCTGGATGGCGGGGATCTGGTGGCGGACCACGTCCAGATCGGCGCGGCGAACTGGGTCGCGGGCACCCCGGCGGTCACGCCGGGCACCATCCACGGTACGAACGGCGTTTTCCTCGCGACGGCGCAGGATCTGATCACGGATGCGAACCTCCAGTCTGATGTCGGTCTGGCGGTGGGCGCCACCGGCATCGTGCGCCTTGGCAACCTGCGCGCCGGTACCGACCTTGACGTGGAGGCGCTGGGCAGCGCCTCCGTGGGTTCGGTCGATGCGGGCGGGCTGGCAACGCTGAAATCGGGCGGTGCGCTTCTGGTCAATGGTCCGATCCATGCGCTCGACACGGTCAGGCTGCATTCGGACGCGACAGTCAGCGCGGGTAACATCGTCATCGATCCGTCGAGCAACCCGGCCGCCGTGCGCGACGCGGTGGTGCTGGCGGGCGGCGCCATCTCGCTGGGCGACATCACGGCAGCGAACACCCGGCTGTTCGGCGCGCAGGCCATCAGTGCCGGCGCGATTTCGTCGGGCGACGTTGCCGTGCTGGGCGGTGGCGGCGTGCTGCTCGGTTCGGTCGCGGCGACCGGGCGCGTGCTCGTGGCCGATATCTCGATGGCAAGCCTGGGCGGGGATCCGTCCATCAGCGGCTATGACATGGGCGCGCTGTTCGCGGCGCCGCCGGTGCGCGCGGCCGGTGCCATCGCGATCGGCAATACAGTCTCCGCGCTTTCGTTCACGGGGGCGACGGCCCAGTCGTTCAGCGCCGGCGGGCTGTCGGCCACGAACGGGATCGTGCTCGATGCGGGCGGAGCGATCAGCGTTGGTCCGGTCACGGCCGGCACGGACATTTCCGTCACCAGCGACGATGCCGTGCTTGGCATGACGTTCGCGGCGGGCGGCAACCTCTCGATCTTCGCGCTGGGCGACGTGATAACGGCCGGCCGCCTGCCGGGCGGCGGGTTTGGGCCGGCGCTCGACCTGACGGCCGGGGGCTCGGCAACCATCCGCAGCTCGACCGGGATGCTGCGCCTTGGCGCGGTCACTGCCAGTGGCGGGCTCGTGAGCCTGGATGCCGGGACGGACGTGACCGTGGGCGCGCTGACGGGGCAGGGCGGCATAGCCGTGCATTCGCTGAACGGTGCGATCAGCCTGGCGTCCGCCAGCGCGGCGGCGGGTGCCGTCGATCTCGCAGCGTCGGCAGACATCGTGAGCGGTGTCCTTTCTGCGCAATCCTATGTGAACGCGGTCTCGACGGGCGGCGGCCTGCAACTGGCGGACATCACGGCGGGCGGGAGCGTTACCGCCGTCGCGCCTGGCGCGATCACGCTC
The DNA here is from genome assembly GCF_025938155.1 of Novosphingobium sp. KCTC 2891. Classification (GTDB taxonomy): domain Bacteria; phylum Pseudomonadota; class Alphaproteobacteria; order Sphingomonadales; family Sphingomonadaceae; genus Novosphingobium. The sequence continues at coordinate 39,750 of NZ_JAPCZG010000015.1, forward strand.
GGAGCCATCGACGCAGGACGCGGGGTGGCGCTTTCGGCCGGCACCACGCTTGGCGTCGGTGGGGCGATCCACGCATTCGATGCGGTCTCGCTCCAGTCGGGCGGGACGCTCGGCGCGGGCGACATCGTGATCGGCGCATCGAGCGATCCCAACGCGGTGCGCGCGCTGTCGGTGCTGGCGGGCGGGGCGATCTCGCTGGGCAACCTGGCTGCCGCGCAGGCGCGACTGTTCGGCACGCAGGCCATCTCGGCGGGTGTGATCTCGGTGGATGATCTTGCGGTGCTGGGCGGTGGCGACATGTCGCTCGGTTCCATCGGAGCGGGTGGGCGCGTGCTGCTTGCCGGCTATGCGATGGCCGGCATCGGCGGTGCGCCTTCAGGCAGCACCTACGATTTCAATGCCCTGTTCGCGGCGGCGCCGGTGCGCGCGGCTGGGGCGATCACGATTGGCGGAACCACTTCGGCAGGGTCGCTGGTGGCTGCGACGGCGCAGGGGTTTGCCGCCGGGCCGATCGCTGTGGGCACGAGCTTCACGCTTGACGCGGGCGGGGCGGTGACGCTTGGCCCGGTCCTGACGGGCACCGACCTGGCCATTACGGGCGACGATGCCGTCCTGACCGGCGCGCTGACCGCAGGGGGCGACCTCTCGATTACGGCGCAAGGCGGGATTGCCACCACGAACCTGCCGATCACGGCAGGCGGCGGTAGCGGTGCGCCGCAGAACGTGCTGGGCGGCGGCTCGGTCACGCTGCGCAGCATCGGCGGCGGGCTGTTACTTGGCGCGGTGACTGCGCAAAATGGCGCACTGGCGCTCGATGCGGCGGGCGATGTCGGCACGGCGTCTCTTGCGGCGCATGATGGCGTGAGCGTGCGTTCCACCGGCGGGTCGGTGGTGATTGCCGGCGGAACCAGCGCAACAGCCGGCTCCATCGATCTGACGGCCAACGGCAATCTTTCCACTGGCCTGCTGTCTGCGGTTGGAAGCATCGCGGCGCAATCGGCGGCCGGCAGCTTGCAGGTTGGCGCCGTGGGCGCATCCGGCGGGGCCATCGATCTCGGCGCGGCGACCGATCTTACCGCGGGAGCGCTTTCGGCCACGGGTGATATTGCGGCGCGGGCGCGGAACGGCGTGTTGCAGGTGGACCGGGCGACCACGACCGGCGGCGCAATTTCGCTGACGGCTGGCGGAGACCTTGGCGCAGGGGCGCTGTCGGCGCCCGGCGACGTGAGCGTGCGTTCCGCCGGTGGCGGTTTGATCCTTGCCGATGTCACGTCGGCCGGGGCGATCGACCTTGGGGCTGCGCATGCGATCAGCGCGGGTGCCCTGACGGCTGCAACCACGATTGCCGCGCAGACGGCGGGCGGCGCGCTGCAACTGGGCAGCGCGGCGACTTCATTCGGCGGGGTCACGCTGCTGTCTTCGGGCGATCTGACCGCGGGGACGATTTCCGCCGGTGGTTCGGTGGCGGCCCGCTCGTCGGCAGGTGCGCTGCATCTTTCCGATATCGACACGAGCGGTTCCATCGACCTTGGCGCGGCGGGCGCCATTGGTGCCGGCGCGCTCCACGCCAGCATCAACATCGCGGTCGCCAGCCAGGGCGGACCGGTGCTGGTCGGACCGGCGAGCGCCAGCGGCGGCATCTCGCTCGCGGCTGCGGGCGACGTTTCGGCCGACACGCTTCTGGGCGGCGACGTTTCTGTTTTCTCGTCCGGCGGGGCGCTGAACCTTGCGGGGATCAACGCTGGCGGGACCATCGCGCTGGGCGCGGCGACCGGCATCGCCGCCGGTGGCCTGCTTGGCGATGCGGGGGTCAGCGCCAGCAGCGGCGGTGCGATGACGCTGGGGCCGGTGGCAAGCCCGAACGGCGACATCACCCTGGATGCCGGCGGCACGCTGGTCACGGGCAGCCTGTTCGCCGCGGGCCGCATCGGCCTTTCGGCGGCGGGCGCGGCGACGACCGATGCAATCTTGGCCGGGGGAGCCATTACCGGCACCATCGGCGGCGATGCGAACCTCGCTGCGCTATCGAGCCGAACCGCAGGGATCGCGATGCGATCAGGCGGAACGCTGGCGGCCGGGTTTGTCGAGGCGGCGACGGACATTGCGCTGGTGGCAACGCGCGACCTCTCGCTGGGGCCGGTCATCGGGCGCGACATGGCGCTGCTTGCGGGCGGCAACGTGGTGGCGAGCAGCATCACATCGGGGAGCATCGATCCGCAGACCGGCGCCATCGTACCCGGTTCGGGGCGCATCCTTCTTGCCGATGCGTCGATGGCCAGCCTGGGCGGGCAGCTTGGCACGTTCAACTTTGATGCGCTGTTTGCGGCGGCGCCGGCGCGGGTTTCCGGCGCGATCCGCGTGGGCCATGCCTCCGGCGGGCGGTTTGCCGCGGCGGCCGCCGGTGATGTCACGGTGGGCGCGCTCGATGCGTCGCAGGATATCCGCATCGACAGTGGCGGCACCGTCACGGTCGATGCGCGGTGGAACGCGCCTTCGATCAGTATCGCCTCGAACGACATCGCGATCCGCACGCAGTCGCTGGATGGCGAGGCGCTGGGGCTGAATGCCGGGGTAAGCGGCTCGATCCTGTTGCAGTCGCTCAACCGGCAGCAGGTGCTGATCGGCGATGGGCTGGCCGGACAGGGATACGCGCTTGGAAACGGTGAGTGGGCGCTGATCCGCAGTGGTTCGCTGACCATCCGGGCGCTCGACAATGCCGGCACCGGCGCCGACGTGCTGATCGGCAACCTCGACGTGACCGGCCCGCAGGCGGGCAGCACCATCGACGATCCCAACGGCGTGGTGCGCTTCGAGACGGTGGGCGCCGGGGGCAACCTGACCGGCGGCATCCGCATCGTGGGCAACGTTGCCGCGCGCGGCTTCCTGGCCACCAATGCGCTGTCGTTCGGCACCGGGTTGTTCGAACTGGATGCGGCGACCGGATCGCTGTCGGTGCGTGGCAGCGGCACGGCACCGGCTGGTATCCTGCGGATCGAGGCCGGCGGCATTCACGTCGCATCGGGCACGATCCTCGACAAGCTGCGGGCAAACCCGTTCTACACCGGACTGGAAAGCGACCTGGACGGACCGGCGGCGGTGCAGCGGCCGGACGGGGTGCTGACTGCCGGCGGGTTCGATTTCACCATCGGGCGCACGTTCTATGTTCAGAACACCGGCACGGCGCTTGCTCCAGCCGGGTTCCTGACGGCGGCCGACGCGTTCCGCGTTGTGCCCGGCAGCACGCTGCCGCTGGTGATGATCGTCAATGGCCGCTTCAGCAGCGGTTCGACGGTACTGTCGGGCACCGACGCGGTCGACGCGTTCAAGGCCAATCACGCGCAGATCGGGTTCTTCAGCGCGGACAGCCGGCTGAACGGCTGCCTGATTTCGGCGGCAAGCTGCCTGGTCATCACCGAAACCCCCGATCCGGCGATCTCCAGCCAGATCACGCTGCTCAATGGCGGCGGGCTGGGCGATACGCCGGGCTTCGGCAGCGGTGGCGGCAGCGGTGGCGGCGATGGCCCGGACGAGGGGGACAATGGCGATGGCCAGCAGCAGGGCGAAGGCGGTGATGGCGGTGCTTCGCCAATCGCCCCGCCCACGCCGCTGATCGACATGCGGCCGCTCAACCCGCCGGGCAAGATCGAGGAGCCCGTCGCGGGCAGCGGCAATCCCGCCTTGATGGGATCGGCTGGAAACGGGAATTCGGCCCAGGGAGGCGAGCAGTGATGCGCAGGTCATTCATGATGGGCGCAAGCCTTGCCGTTCTGGCTCTGTCGGCCGCACTTCCGGCTTCGGCCAAGGCGCCGCCGCTGTCGATCCGCAACAGCTTCCGCATCGGCTCGTCGGGTGTGATGTGCACCGCGCAGAACGCGCCGGGCGATGCGCGGCTGGTGGGAATGTTCGACCGGTCCTATCGGCTGACCTGCCGCGATGCGGCGGGGGCAGTGGGCACGCTGATCGCGGTGCGGCGGGATGTGGTGGCGGCAAGCGAGCCGAGCGCCATGCCGGGCGTGCAGGTGGAATGCGCCGCGCCGGCCAAGGCGGTGATCGACCAGCTGGGCGAGGTGGAAAGCCTCGCTTGCCGCGATCCGCGCTCGCGGGTCGATTACCGGCGCTATGTCGTGCGGCGGGGCGGGGTGACTTATTTCGTCGAAGGTCTGGCGGGCTATGATCCGGCGCTGCGGCTTGCGGTGGCAAGCGTGGTGGCCGATCGCCCGGTCGAAGGCGAGGTCCGCGTTGCAACGACCGAAGTGTCGGACCCGGCGGCGTTCGCGCGGATCCAGGCGGGCCAGCTCGACCAGCTTGGTGCGCGGGACGAAGGCTATCTGCGCAACAATGGCGGCAGCTTCGCTGAATCCGCCGAATTTTTCGAAGCGCTCGCCACGCGCGATCGCAGCAGCGGCAATCCGGGGCTGGCCGAAGCGCTGGCGAACCAGGGCCTGCAACAGTCCAACCTCGGCAACTTCGCGGCGGCACAGCGCCTGTTCGAGGACGGCCGCAAGGCCCTGGCGCCGAACGACGGCGTGACCGAGCGGCGCCTGCGCAATTACCGCGCGATCGACCTGCTCAACCAGCGCAAGCCCGATGCGGCGCTAACCGAGCTGGGCCGGCCGGTCGTGCCGGTGGAGATATCGTTCGACCGCGACAAGCTGGCCATGGGCGAAATCAACATGCCTCTGTCGGAGCAGATCAACCGCGAGAACGATTCGCTGCGGCGGCTGGGCGGCATCGATCCGGGGCTCAGCCCGGTCGAACGCGCCGAAATCCTCGATGCGCAGGGCGTCGCGCTGACGGGTACCGCCGCACGGCTGCAGGGGCACTGGCCAGATGCGGCGGCGAAGTTCGCCGAAGCCGAGCGGCGGCTGCTCGCCGTGCGGGGCGGGCGCGTGGTTTCGACCGGCTGGCTGCGCTCCGAAATCCAGATCGAGGAAGCGCTGCTGAGCGAGGCGCAGGGCCGCCAGGCGGAGGCGTCGGCCGATTTCGACCGCGCCATCGCGACCATTGCCGATGCTTTCCCGCAATCGCCGACGCTTCTGGCGGCGCAGGCGCGAAAGGCGGCATTCCTGGGCCGTTCCGGTGACAGCGCCGGGGCAGAAGCGCTGTTCGCCAAGGTGATCGACCAAAGCGCGATGGTGCCCGACAGCGGCACCACGCTGCGCGAATTGCTCTCGCCCTATTTCGGCTTGCTGGCGCGGGACGGCGGAGCGGGGAGCGCGGCGGCGATGTTCACGGCGGCGCAGGTTCTCCAGCGCCCCGGCGTCGCGCAGACGCAGGCAGTGCTGGCGCGCGAACTGTCGGAAGGCAATGACGATGCGGCGGCGCTGTTCCGCCTTTCCGTGGCGCGCAGCCGCGACATCGCGCGGACCGATGCCGACGTGACGCGCCTGGCCGCCCTGACCGCGCCGACCGCTCAGGAGCAACAGGCTCTGAAAGCGGCGCAGGACACGCTGGCCTCGCTCCAGCGCGACCAGACCGAACTGGTCAGCAAGTTGGCGGCATTCCCGCGCTACAACGTGCTCGCGCCGCAGCGGGTCAACCTTGCCGAACTCCAGCAGGCGCTGCGTCCGGGCGAGGCCTATTACAAGCTGATCGCGGCGGGCGACGATCTCTATGCGCTGTTCGCCACGCCGGATGATTCCCTCACGTTCCGCATCGATCTCGACCGGGCGAAGCTTGCCGCCGAAGTGCAGGCGATCCGTGATACCATCGTGAAGGTCGAGGGCGGCCGTCAGGTGAACTATCCGTTCGATCTCGACCGCTCTCGCGCGCTCTATCTCAAGCTGTTCGGCCCGCTTGATGCCGGGCTGGCGCAAGTGCGCCACCTGGTGTTCGAGCCGGACGCGGCGATGCTGCAACTGCCGCCCTCGGTGCTGGTGACCGACGACAAGGGCATCGCGGCCTACAAGAAACGGACGCAGGCGGCGGACGCCGATCTGTTCGACTTCACCGGCATCGCCTGGCTCGGGCGAGGGCGCGAAGTGTCGATCGCGGTCAGTCCGCGCGGTTTCCTCGATATTCGCAAGCTCGCCCCCTCGCACGCATCGCGGCCCTACCTTGGCCTTGGCCATAACGCCGTGCCCCAGCTGCGCCCGGTTGCGGCAGTGGCGGACGAGTGCGAATGGCCGCTGGTGACGTGGCAGCGCCCGATCTCGGCAGACGAACTGCTGTTCGCGCAGAAGACCATTGGCGGGACCAGCGCGGTGCACACCGATGCAGCCTTCAGCGATACCGCGCTGCTGGGCGATGCCTCGCTCGATCAGTACCGTGTACTGCACTTCGCCACGCACGGGCTGGTCACGGCGCCGCGCGCCGATTGCCCGGCCCGCCCGGCGCTGGTGACCAGCTTCGGCGGTCCCGGCTCCGACGGACTGCTGTCGTTCCGCGAGATTTTCGACCTCAAGCTCGACGCCGACCTCGTGATCCTGTCGGCCTGCGACACGGCCGGCATCGCCAGCGTCAGCGCCAGCCGCGAGGCGGGCGTGACGACGGGTGGCAACTACGCGCTCGACGGGTTGGTGCGCGCCTTCGTGGGCGCGGGCGCACGCTCGGTCGTGGCCAGTCACTGGCCGGTGCCCGACGATTACGACGCTACCAAGCGACTGATCGGCGGCATGATCGGGGCGGCACCGGGCAAGCCGCTCGCCGCAGCGCTGGCGGATGCCGAGCAGAAGCTGATGGACGATCCCAACACATCGCACCCGTTCTACTGGGCGGCGTTCATCATCCTGGGCGACGGGGCAAAGCCGCTGGTGCCGGCCGTCCCCGGAGCGCAAGCGAACCCCGCCCGTTGATCAGGCGGGGGCCTGCACACCGCGTTCAGGCCGCCTTCCTGGCCGGTGTGGGGGATGGGCTTCCCGCCATTATGATCTGGTTGCGGCCGGCGTCCTTGGCGGCATAAAGCGCTTCGTCCGCCGCCTTCATCGCCGCGCTCTTGCCGGGATAGGCAAACACGTCGGCCAGCCCGCCGGAAAACGTGATCCGGCCGAACGGCATGTCGGTCGCGCGATTGATGAGCCGGCGCTCGGCGATTTCTGCACGCGCGATGTCGAGCTTCGCCCAGGCTTGCGCCAGTGTCTGGCCGCGGAACAGCACCGCGAATTCCTCGCCGCCGTGCCGCGCGACGTGGCAGCGCGAATTCGAAATGCGGTCCAGCGTCCACCTTGAGCACGCGGTCGCCGGCCGGATGGCCGTGGGTGTCGTTGATCCGCTTGAAGTGGTCGATGTCACAGAAGGCGACGCACAGCGCATCGCCGGCGACGCGCGCCTCGCGCAGTTCCCGGCCGAACAGATGGTCGAAGGCGCGGCGGTTGGGCAGCCCGGTCAGGTGGTCCTGATCGGCGGCGCGTCGGGTTTCTTCCAAGGTCGCCTGAAGGTCCTGCGCGCGCTTTTCGCTCTCGGCAAGGTCGCTTTCGACGGCGCGCGTCCGTTCCATCATGGCGCGGGTGAGCAAGGTCAGCTCCGCGATCGCCGCGTCGGTGGACGTGACGCCGTGCAGGTCATCGACATGGCGTTGCAGCGCGGTGTTGTATTCGCTGGTCGCCGTGCGCGCTCCCTGCATGGTGTCCCCGAAGTCCTCCAGCCCTTCCTCCAGCTGGCCGATCAGCGCGTGCAGCGTTTCCTCTGCCTTGTCCGGACCAAGGTCGCGGCCGACTTCTTCAAGCCAGCGCAAGGTGAGCGGCAGGCCCTTTTCGGTGCGCTCCAGGATCATCTGGGCGAGACGCGGGCGGGCGCCCGTCACGCAATCATAGGCGATGCCGAGCGTGTAGGGCAGGATTTCAAGATCGTGGTCGATCAGGAAATCGGCAACCTTGCCCAGCATCCGCCGCTTGGCCGGCAGCCAGATCTCGCGTGCGGTGGGATCGCGGTAGCCCGGCGTGTCGGGCGCCGCGATCGGAGGCGAGGCGCCCTTGTTGTCGCCATCGCCCGAATCGTGGCCAAGTCCGAACCACTGCCGCCAGCGGCTGGGCCGCGCGCTATCGCCTGAATCGTGATCGCTCATCAACGAGAGGACGGCAGCATGGGCGCAGGCTTAACCGCGCCCCTTCCGCCGTCCTCTCGGAAATGGAACTTTCGTCTACAAGCGCTTGCCGGCGCCGCGATCAGCGTACGCGCGGGCCGCCGAACGGCATCGGCGGGGGAGGGCGACGATGGCCGCGCGGCAGTTGCGCCTGGTACGCGCGGCCGCAGTGCTGGACGCAATAGGGGAAACCGGGGTTCACCTTGTCGCCGCAGAAATGGAAGTCCGGCTCGCCCGGATGGCCCATCGGCCAGCGGCAGATGCGGTCGTTCAAATCGAGCAGGCTGGTCTTGCTCGAGATTTCCGGGCTGGGACGCGCGGGCACGAGGCGGCGCGGCGGCGCGGGCGGGATCGGCGCCTGCTGGTCGCCAGGACCCTGACGGAGAAACCCGCCGGGGCCGACCGATACGATGCGCGGCTGGGGCGTGGCGGGCGGCGTGGGGGCATCACCCGCGGCAGGAGCCGCAGCCACCGGAGCCGGAGCAGGGGCCGGACGGGGTGCGGGTGCCGGCGCCGAAGGCGCGGGGGTGGGCGCAACTGCGCGGGGTGCCGGCGCGGGACGCGGTTCCGCCGCCGGTGCTGGCGCTGGCTTGGCCGCCTTGGGCGCCGGGCTTTCGGTCTTGTCGTTGGGCTTGACCGGGGAAGGCCGCGCCTTGAGGCCCAGGCGGTGCGCCTTGCCGATCACGGCGTTGCGGCTGACGCCGCCAAGCTCTTCCGCGATCTGGCTGGCGGTGGCGCCGCCTTCCCACATCTTGGTCAGCTTCTCGATGCGCTCTTCCGTCCAGCTCATGCCTACACAATTCCTTCAGGGGACACGGAATGGATCCGTCCGCGTCCCATAGCTTGCCATCGACCCGGCGGCGCGATACCGCACTGCGCATGGCCGATCAACCGATGCCCCGTGGAGGGGCTGCTCCCCAGACCGTGGATACCCTTCGTACCGGAGGCTTCCCGGCGCCGGGCGAACCGCTGTTCCGCAGTTTCAACCGGCTCGGGCTGTGGACCCTCTATATGAAGGAGGTCCGCCGTTTCTTCAAGGTGCAGACCCAGACGATCTGGGCACCGGCGGTGACGACGCTGCTCTATCTGGTGATCTTCACGCTCGCGCTTGGCGGCGGCAACCGCGTGGTGCTGGGCGTGCCCTTCGCCAGCTTCGTCGCGCCGGGCCTGATCGCGATGGGCATGATCAACAATTCGTTCGCCAATGCCAGCTTCGGGTTCGTGGGCGGCAAGATCCAGGGCACGATCATCGATTACCTGATGCCGCCGATCTCCGAAGGCGAATTGCTGGCCGCTCTGGTCGGCGCGGCGGTAACGCGGGCCGTGCTGGTGGGGCTGGCGGTGGCGGCGGCGATGATGTTGTGGCCCGGTGTCCATCTTGAGGCGCGTCACCCCTGGGCGATCGTCTGGTTCGGTCTGATGGGCGCGGTCCTGCTGGCGCTGATCGGGGTGGTCACGTCGATCTGGGCGGAAAAGTTCGATCATCTGGCGGCGGTCACCAACTTCGTGATCACGCCCATGTCGATGCTGTCGGGCACGTTCTATGTGATCGACAACCTTGCTCCCGCGTTCCAGACGATCAGCCGGGTGAACCCGATCTTCTACGTGATCTCGGGTTTCCGCTTCGGCTTCCTGGGGCAGAGCGACATCGGCGACACCAATGCCGCGGTCCTTCACGGCGCGCTGGGGCTTGGCGTGCTCAACCTTGTGCTGGCCATCGCGATCTACGCGCTGCTGCGCTCAGGCTGGAAGCTGAAGAACTGAGGAGGGGCCGGGGCAGGCTGCCCCGGCGCTCACCGCATCAGTGTCGCCCTATCAGTGCGACAGGCCGCGACGCAGGCGGTAGCGGCCATTGCGGAACCCATCGAACATATCCTCGAGCGAGGGATGCTCCACCGGGCCTGCCTCCGCGTCGGCGATGAGGTTCTGCTGGCTGACATAGGCGACGTAGCTGTTCTCGTCGTTTTCGGCGAGCAGATGATAAAAGGGCTGGTCCCGTTTCGGGCGCATGTCCGCCGGAATCGATTCGTACCATTCCTCGCTGTTGGCGAAGACCGGATCGATATCGACCACCACGCCCCGAAAATCGAACAGGCGGTGCTTCACGACATCGCCGATTCCGAACCGGGCCTCGGCAACGGGAGGGGCTGAAAGGCGCCGTCCGGCCTGTGGCGAAAAGAAACTCGCTCGCTGCATGACTGGCAATATAGGTTTGACGCAGGTGCGAAACAAGCAAGCCCCTGTGGATTGTCGCACCTTTCTGCTTGGCAAGGCGAAAACCATGCGCTAACGGCGCGCTTCCTCGACCGGGAGCGCACCTTTCGCTCTCAACGACACTTCGCGGAGAGGTGGCAGAGTGGTCGAATGCGCCGCACTCGAAATGCGGTGTACGGGCAACCGTACCGTGGGTTCGAATCCCACCCTCTCCGCCAAGTCCTACTTCCGCTGACATCCGCTAAGATCCAAAAAGCCCCGGAAATCAGGCGTTTTCTCGCGTCCTGAGGTCTGCTATGTTCTCTGTATGTTCAAGTGCATCCAGAGGAGAGTGTGGGGGGCGGTGTGGGGAAATAGTTAGGCGGAGCCATGGGAAATCTTACCGCTCTGAAAGTGCGCAACCTCAAGGAACCGGGACGGTATTCTGACGGTGACGGGCTGATCCTCGATCTCGCTGGTGCAGGTAAGGGCAGCTGGATGTTAAGGATCCAGATTGCTGGCAAGCGTCGCGACATCGGTCTGGGGTCGCTGGACTTTGTCTCCCTGGCCGAGGCGCGAGACGCGGCAGCGGAACTGCGCAAGCAGGCGAGGGCAGGGCTGGACCCGCTGCTTGAACGGAAGAAGGCACAACGAAAGGTGCCGACGTTCAAAGCCGCTGCACTGCGTGTCTTCGACGAGCACAAGTCGACCTGGAAGAACGGCAAGCACCAGGTCCAGTGGCTCAGGACGCTGGAGACCTATGCCTTTCCAGCCCTCGGTGATCTGCTCGTCTCTGATGTTGACGGTCCCATGATCCGAGACGTTCTTGCCAAAATCTGGCTGTCAAAGCCTGAGACCGCAAGGCGCCTGCGTCAGCGTATCGGCGCCGTCCTGGACTGGGCCTATGCTGAGGGGCACCGCTCGAGTGAGGCTCCATTGCGATCATTGGCGCGAGGCTTGCCCAAGCAGCCCCGCAAAGATCGACACTTCGCAGCAATGCCTTTTTCCGAGATATCGGCGTTCCTGACCACCCTCCGCCAGCGTTGCACCGTAAGCCGACTGGCTCTCGAATTCCTTATTCTCACAGCTAGCCGTTCTGGTGAGGTGCGGGGCGCAGCGTGGGCTGAATTTGATCTAACCAGAAAGATCTGGTCGATCCCTGCTGGCAGAATGAAAGCTGGAGAAGCCCACCAGGTACCGCTCTCGGAAGGAGCGATTGACGTGATCCAGCGCGCCAAAAGGTACAAGGCTGAGAGATGTGACCTAGTCTTTCCGGGGCAGAAATCCAGAAAGCCGCTTTCGGACATGACCCTTCTCGCGATCCTCAGAAAAATGGATCTCGACTACACAGTACATGGTTTCCGTTCAGCATTCCGCGACTGGGCTGCGGAAGAGACTTCCTATCCAGGAGAGGTGGCCGAGGCCGCGCTGGCCCATACCGTTTCCAATAAGGTGGAAGCAGCATATCGGCGCACCAAATATCTGGAAAAGCGAAAAGGCTTGATGGCCGACTGGGGGCGCTATTGCCTGAGCTAGCGGCTGCTGGTCAAACAGTTACAACGCATGCGGGCCCAGCCAGTCGGCACGCAAGCGGTCGAATCCTGTAACGGTTCCCTCGACCACCACTGACAATCCATGAAACTCTTCATGCGCTTGGTCCGTCTCGATGACCCAGATCTCGTTTTCCGCAGTCGTCAGCGTCAGCCCCCGCGAGGCTCTGCCAAGTTTGCCAACCACACGAATGCGCGCGTTGCTCACAATGACCCTCGGTTCAGAATTTCCACCGGCGCAGCACGTCCCTTACATATCTCGGCGTCTGCCCGTTCAACGGTATGCCCCGCGCGCGCTCTACCGCCGCTGGACCTGCGTTGTACGCGGCGAGCGCTAGGTGGACGAGACCGAACTTGTCAATCAGGAGCCGCAGGTAGCGACCCGCGCCGTCAAGGTTCGCCAGCGCGTCCAGTCGATCCCGAACGCCCATTTCGCGCGCCGTGCCGGACATCAGCTGGCCAAGCCCGACGGCGCCTGCTGTACTGACCGCATAGGGATTGTAGCGAGATTCAGTCCAAACCACCGCATCTAAGAGACCTGCGGGAAGGGCGTATCTCGCTTCAGCAGCGGAGACAGCTCCGAGATATGCCTGGCGGCGAATAACTTCAGGAAGTCTGTGAGGCGCGGCAGCACGTTCAACATTGGTGCCCCGGCTGTGCTGATCGAATTGATCTGGAGTTGCTGGCACGGCGGCGCGTCCGACGCCAACCTGGTGCGTTACCAGCACGAAGTTCGACTGCCGGTCGATGTACACGGCCACATCAGGTTGTTGCAACACATTGGCACGAGCGGCTGAAGCGATCGGTGCTGCCCATGCAAGGGCGGGGGGCAGAAAAACCAAGGCACTGCTGAAGCTTCGGGAGAGCATATTCGTCATACCGTGTTCCGTTCCTGCCTGACCTGGAGTAGAACATAAAAGGAACACATTGAGTCTCAAAACGGATTATGCGGGCAGAGCGGAGGCTGCCGTCGAGAAGGGGTAGAGCTTCTGGAGCCCATCAATGACAGCAGATTCGATCACCAGTGAAATCGAAGCACACGCACGCCGACTGGTGGAGGTACTTGGCGGCAAATGGATGAGGACGCACGGCATGTGCCGATGTCCTGCCCATGCCGATCGCACGCCTTCTCTCAGTATCTCCGTTGGTAGACAGGCCGTTCTGCTGCACTGCTTTGCGGGTTGCGCCACCGTCACGGTGATCGCAGCCCTCGCTCGACAGGGCGTGAAAATGGCCGATCTGTTCGGCTCGGAGGTGGAACCGTGGCCGAGTCCCGCGACGGAGCCACGCAAGGCTGCGCCAGATCGCAACGCTGTCCGGCTCTGGAAGCAAGCGCACGGCATCGCGGGGAGCGCGGCTGCCGCTTACCTCGCGGGACGCAGCATCGAAACGTGCTCGCCGGAACTGCGCTTTCATCCGCGCACGCCGTTAGGGCCACGCGGCGCGGTCCGCTTCCTGCCCGCCATGCTCGCGGCGGTCAGGACTGACCTGGGCGTCATCGCCATTCACCGCACATTTCTGACGCCGGATGGAAGCGGCAAGGCCGCCGTGGAAGGTGCCAGGCGCGCACTCGGCAACCTCGGAACGGGTGCCGTGCGGCTGGGATGGCCATTCGAGGGCAAACTCGGCCTTGCCGAAGGTGTGGAGACCGCGCTGTCGGCCGCACAGCTCTTTACGATGCCGTGCTGGGCTGTGCTTGGGAACGAGCGTTTCGGGACGGTAACGGTCCCCGAAACCGTGACGGACCTGTACCTCTGTGTTGATGCCGATGCCGGCGGGGAGATTGCCGTAGCGCGCGCGCGACGCCTCTATGCAGACCGTCCGGTCAGATTGCACATTCAACGGCCCGAGGTGGTTGGCTCCGACTGGAACGACGTCCTGCGCGCAATGCGACTGTCATCATGAGGCCGAACATTGAGAGGAGAGAAGGCGGCCGGGGCCAGTGAAGCCCTGACAGCATCTGGGCTTCGTCAGGAGGTCCCATGTCCGGTTCCAGTCTCGCTCTTGCTTTCGATTGTCCTGCCGAGCCGCCGGTGCTGGCGGCTGCGCGTGCGGTTTCCGCGCGGCTGACGGCTGTCCAGCGCGTCGATCGCGGCGTTCTCAATGCCATCATGCGGGATGCCTTTGGGGGCAGCGATGCCGAAGGTCGCTGGTCCGTGCGCGAGGCCCACGCGGTTGTCGAGCTTGGCCAGGTGCTCTGGGTCCAGGGCAACGACCGCCTCAGCCCGAACGCAGACCCGGTGGTGGTCAATGGTCTTGTCGAAATCGCCAGCGGCCTGGTGCCGAGCCAGACTGTCCGGAGCGAGGAGCAGATCGAACTGCAGCAGTTCGCCACGCCGCCCCGGCTCGCCTGGCTTGCCGCGCGCGCTGCGGAGATCGCGGCTGGCGAATGCGTGATCGAGCCTTCCGCCGGCACGGGCATGCTGGCGGTCTGGGCGGCCAAGGCCGGCGCCCGGCTGGTACTCAACGAGATTTCTCCCCTGCGGCGCGAGTGCCTCGGGGCTTTGTTTCCGCAGGCAAGGATTACCGATCACGATGGCGAACTGATCGACGACCTGCTCGAACCCGCAATCGTGCCTTCGGTCGTGCTGATGAACCCGCCCTATTCTCATGGGCTCGAACGCGGCCATGACGGGCAGACTGCAGCCCGGCACGTCCGTTCGGCCTGGAAGCGCCTCGGTCACGGAGGCCGACTGGTTGCAATCCTGCCCGAATGGTTCGACTGCCACCGTTTCCTGCCGACATTGCACGGCCCGGCAACCTTGCGGGCCAATCTGGCCTTGGATCGCGCCTTCGTCCGCCAGGGCACATCGATCACGACGCGGCTTGTCGTGATCGACAAGGCCGATCGCACGGGAAAGCCGGTGATCGCGAGGACCTGTGACCTCGAGCGGCTGGCCGCGCTGGTGGCAGGCATTGGGCAACGCCACAGTCATCGGACTGCGACCGCACCGGTGCTGCCTGTCCGACGGCTTCCGCTGTTGCCGTCGGGACGAAGTAAGGCCGTGGTCATGCCTCCACCCGCTGCGATCAAGACCACGGGCGCGGTTGCCTGCGCGTTCGACGCACTGGTCGAGCCCGCCCCGCTCGCCGAGCAGGTCGGGCACTATCTGCCCTATCGGCCGAGCCGTATCCGCATCGAGGGCGCGGCAGAGCATCCGACGCCACTCGTGGAATCTGTGGCAATGGGCTCGATCTCCGCGCCCGTCCCGGGCCAGATCCCGCAATTACCTGATGGGCTGGTCGCCAACGGTATGCTGTCGCGTGCGCAACTTGAAACGTTGATCTACGCCGCGAGCGCGCACGCGCGTGACCTGCCTGGGAAGTTCATTCCGGAAGACAGAGGCTGCATGCTCGCTCCCGATGCCGATGGCGCGTCCTACAGGATGGGCTACTTCCTTGGCGATGGGACCGGGGCGGGCAAGGGCCGCCAGGTCGCGAGCGTCATTCTCGATCGCTGGGTGAGGGGAGAGCGCAGGCACATCTGGGTGTCGAAGAATGAAGCTCTCCTTGAAGACGCGCGCCGCGACTGGGCAGCGCTCGGTGGCTTGCCGATCGACATTCAGCCGCTCGGCAGCTGGAAACTCGGAACGCCTGTGTCGATGGGCGAAGGCATTCTGTTCGTCACGTACCCGACGCTGCGATCGGGCCGAAACGACGCGACGCGGCTCGACCAGCTCCTCGGCTGGGCAGGGGCCGACTTTTCGGGCGTCCTCGTCTTCGACGAAGCGCACGCTATGGCCAATGCTGCGGGCGGCGAGGGCGCGCGCGGGCGTAGCAAGGGATCGGAGCAGGGGGTGGCCGGGGTGCGGTTGCAGAACCTCCTGCCGCGCGCACGGGTGCTCTACGCGTCAGCCACCGGGGCGTCGGACGTCAACAACCTGGCCTATGCGACCCGGCTTGGCCTGTGGGGGCCGGAAACGGCTTTCGCCAATCGCGAAGCCTTCGTCGCCGACATTCGCGCAGGCGGGATCGCGGCCATGGAACTGGTGGCAAGAGACCTCAAGGCTCTCGGGCTCTACGCTGCGCGCGCCCTCTCCTTTGCCGGCGTCGAATATGAAATCCTCGAGCACGCCCTGACACCTGATCAGGTTGCAGTCTACGACGCCTACGCTGACGCCTGGGCGATCATCCACGCCAACCTTTCCGAGGCATTGGAAGCCACGCGGATCGTCGACAGCGATGGCGGGGGCACCCTTAACAGCGGCGCAAAATCCGCCGCGCTCTCGATCTTCGAAGGCACCAAGCAACGCTTCTTCGCGCAGCTGCTGCTCGCTCTCAAACTGCCCAGCCTGCTGCCCGCGATCGAGGCCGCTCTCGCCGCCGATCATGCCGTCGTCGTTCAACTCGTCTCGACATCGGAGGCCATGCTCGATCGGCGCCTTGCCGACCTCTCCGAAGCCGAGCGCGAAGCGCTCGAGATCGATCTGTCACCGCGCGAGGCGGTGGTTCAGTACCTCGAGAAGAGCTTCCCGGTGCGCCTGATGTCGGTCTTCACCGATGAGAACGGCAATCCACGCTCCGAGCCGATGAGCGACGCAGAGGGCCATCCCGTACTGTGCCGCGCCGCAGTCGCCGCGCGCGACCGCATGATCGAGCAGCTCTGTGCGCTGCCGCCCATCGCGCCTGCGCTCGATGCAATCATCGAGCGGTTTGGCGTCGATCACGTTGCCGAAGTTACCGGGCGTAGCCGGAGGCTGATCGTCGCGGCCGACGGGCGGCAGAAGCTTCAGTCGCGCAGCCCGCGCGCTAACCTCGCCGAGACAAAATCCTTCATGGATGGGGAGAAGCGGATCCTCGTGTTTTCCGACGCTGGCGGCACTGGCCGCAGCTACCATGCCGATCTTGCAGCAAAGAACCAGGCGCGGCGGGTCCACTTCCTGCTCGAACCCGGCTGGCGGGCCGATGCCGCGATCCAGGGGTTGGGACGCACCAACCGGACCAACCAGGCATCGGCGCCGCTGTTCCGTCCGGTCACGACCGACGTGCGCGGGGAGCGGCGCTTCATCTCGACAATCGCACGCCGCCTCGACAGCCTCGGCGCGCTGACGCGCGGTCAGCGCCAGACCGGCGGGCAGAACCTGTTCGACCCGGCCGACAATCTCGAGAGCAGCTACGCGCGCGAAGCCCTGCAGCGCTGGTTCGGGTTGCTTTTTCAGGGCAAGCTGGATGCCGTGTCGCTCGATCGCTTCCAGGCGCTGACCGGCCTCAGAATCGAAAACGAAGATGGATCGCTCAGCGACGATCTTCCGCCGATCCAGCGCTGGCTCAACCGAATCCTGGCACTGCCGATTGCCCTGCAGAACGGCATCTTCGACGAGTTCCTGGGGCTGGTCGAGGCGCGGGTCGACGCGGCGCGCGCCGCCGGCACCCTCGATCTTGGCGTCGAGACGATTGCGGTCGAGAACTTTGAGGTGCTGTCCGATACGCTACTGCGGACCGATGCGACTTCGGGTGCGACCACGCATCTGCTGGAACTCTCGATTGCCCGTGCGCTCAGGCCCATGCCGCTCGAACGGCTGGAAGCGTTGCATACGCTTGCCGATCCCCAGCACCGGCCGGTTCGCAACACCCGGTCCGGCGGCGTTGCGCTGGTCGTTCCAGCGCGCAGTCTGCTTAGCGATGAGGGCGCGCGGATCCGGCGCTACGAGCTGGTCCGGCCCCTGAAGCGCACGTTCCTCAACGCCGACGACCTTGCCGACAGCAGCTGGGAGCCAGTCGATGCGGGCGCGTTTCGGGAGGCCTGGCAACACGAAGTCACCGAAGCCTCGGCAACGCTCCGGCACGAACGCCTTCATCTGGCGACCGGGCTGTTGCTGCCGGTCTGGGACAAGTTGCCATCCGACCATGTGCGGGTCGCGCGGTTGTCCGCCCGCGATGGCCGCTCGCTCCTTGGACGGGAAGTCCCGGCGGCGCATGTTCCGGCGTTGTGCCGGGCTCTGGGTTTCGGGGTGATTGCGCCGCTTGCTCCGAATGTGCTTGTCGAGGCCGTGCTCGCGAGCGGTCGCGCCATGGAGTTCGCCAGCGCTGACCCGCTGATGATCAGGCGCAGCCTCGTCAATGGAAGCCAGCGACTGGAGCTCACGGGCTGGTCTGCGACCCGGCTGGACTGGTACAAGGCGAAAGGGTGCTTCACCGAGATCATCCGCTTCCAGACCCGCCTGTTCGTGCCACTGGAAGACGCGCCCGCAACCCTTTTAGCGCTGTCGCGATGACAAAACGGTTGCGGGTGCAACCACCGTGTCATAGATTTCAACGGCGTAGCGCGCTTGCGCGTTGCGCCGAGGCCTGAGAACCTCGTTCGGAAAAGAGTTTCACCTTTGCCGCCATGATCGGCCGGATTGCCGTTGCTTATGTCCAGGCCTTTCGGGGCTAAA
Source organism: Novosphingobium sp. KCTC 2891 (assembly GCF_025938155.1). Classification (GTDB taxonomy): domain Bacteria; phylum Pseudomonadota; class Alphaproteobacteria; order Sphingomonadales; family Sphingomonadaceae; genus Novosphingobium. The sequence goes on from NZ_JAPCZG010000015.1 coordinate 57,890, forward strand.
GGCAATGGCGCGCGTTTTTCGAATGCGTTCTCAGAGTCCGGCCTTTCGCCGGAGCGCCTCGATCGCGGGGGCTCTGGCATTCGATGAAGCGGCTGGCGGCAGGCAATTCATGCGACCATGATGCGCAGGCTTGCGTGTGCGGATTGCTGCCTGATCCGCTTGACGGGCTGGCGGCCGGTCGTCTCGACGTGATCTATCGCGCCGAACGGCCCTCGCTCCTGCGACGGCTTGTCCGCCGCGCCGGGATCGATCAGGCCGAAGATATCGTCCAGCAGGTTTTCGTGCGTCTGGCCGGTCGCCGGGAAGCCGTCGCGCAGATCGAGGCACCCGCCGGTTACCTTGCCGAAGCAGCCCGCAATGCGCTGCGTGACAACCATCGTACGGCGGCGCGCCGGAGCACTTCAGCCCATGTGTCGCTGGACGATGTCACCTTGTCCGGGCCGGATCCTGTTTCGCATCTTGAGGCACGCGACCGGCTTGCCCGTCTTGAACTTGCGTTGGGACGGCTCAAGCCGCTGACGCGGAATGTGTTTCTTGCCCGCCGGCTCGATGGCTATAGTTATGCAGAGATCGCCGAACAGACGGGGTTGAGCGTGCGCGCCGTGGAAAAGCAGATGAGCCGGGCCATCCAGCAACTCGCCCGTCACCTCGACGACGGCTGACGCGCGTGGCTCGCAAGCAAATTCCCGAGAGCATCCGCAAGGAAGCTGCCGACTGGCTCGCGCGCAACGAGGCCGAGTGGGCAGGCGAGCACCCTGCCGAATTCGAAACCTGGCTGGCCCGCGACTTGCGCCATCGCCTGGCCTATGCCGAGGCCGACCGCGCCTGGCGCGACAGCCTGATGCTTGGCCGTACGACCATCGGGCGCGCGCGGACTTTAGCCCGTGCGCCGCTGCACCTGCGCCGGAACACGCATATTGCCGCGATGTCGCTGCTTGTCCTGTTAGGCGTGGGCCTGATGACCGTGCGGTTTGTCGGGACCATGCCCGCAATCAGTTTCGGTACGACGGTTGAAGCGCAGACCTATCGTACCGCTCCAGGCGAAACCCGCACATGGTCGTTGCCCGATGGAAGTTCGCTGACGCTCAACGGGGCAGCACTTGCCCGCGCGCAGTTTGATGGCAGGACAAGGCGGATCGACGTTGAGCAGGGAGCAGCGCGGATCCACGTGGCTCCGAACAATGCGCGCGCGCTCGAAATTCGCACCGCCGGTCTATCGGCGATAACGCGCGAGGCGGTTGTTGAAGTGGTTGCCATGCCCGACACTAACAGAATCTTGCTGGTATCGGGCCATGCGAGCGCGGCAGTTGCTGGCGGGATGAGCCGGACCCTGGGGGCCGGACAATCCATTGTGCTGCCTGGCACGCCCGAACCCAAGCCGACGCCAACCACCGCGTCGGTCGCGAGCCATCCTGCGTTGCTCGGGCTCGACGGGGTGACCGTGGCGCAAGCGGTTGAACGCCTCAACCAGACCAACCGGATCCAGATCCGGCTTGCCGACGCGGATATCGGCGGACGCCGTCTGATCGGTGGCTTGCGTACCGACGATCCCGGCAGCTTCGCGCAGACGCTTGCCGCTCTCGATGATCTCGACGTCGTGCGCGAACGCGACATGATCGTCCTGCGGCCACGCTGACCTCCCGTCCGCGAACCCGACAGCCCCTCCTTACGCTGCAAGCTTCGATCCCATTTCCTCGCCGCTGCTGTTTGTCGCCGATTGCAGCGGCGCAGTCCGGTCTCATGAAACGAGAGGGGAGAAGGCTTTGGGGCGGGCGCGCAGCGGTGGAGCTGTAAGTTTCTGCCAGGCTCACGGGCCGGGCTGACCTTCGCGCCACCGCTCGCCGTCTTGCGGGCGAGCATTCCCATTCAAAAATTTTTGTCGGGTCTTTGCGTCCGTCGGCGTCCCCACGGCCATGAGCGTCCTGTCACAGGGCGCCAGGGAGGTATGTACCATGACGTCCAGAACCCAGCTTCAATCCGTCCTTGCCGCCTTGATGGCGGGCAGCGTTCTCACTGTTCCCCAATGCGTTGCTGCTCGCGATGACAAGCAGATTGCGCTCGATTTGCCGGCGCAGGGCCTCGACCAGTCGCTGCGTGACCTCGCCATTGTTGATTGCCGCTGAGAAGTGACCCGGGAGGGGCACAAATTTCCACTGAGAAGTGACCCATGTTGAACTCGCCCCTTGCTTTGATGAGCGAGGGGTCATGGAGTGTTGGACATGGCGTTATT
>NZ_JAPCZG010000016.1 GCF_025938155.1 Novosphingobium sp. KCTC 2891
CCCGGTAGCTCGTCAGGCTCATAACCTGAAGGTCGCAGGTTCAAATCCTGCCCCCGCAACCATTCCAGTCAAACGACTTCGCTACACAAGAGCACAGCTCCACGCTCCAGCGTGTCCACAGCAGGTCCACAACCCGGCCAACGCACCACATGCACGCCGCGTAAACCCCTCCCCAAATCCAACACCCCACCTGCACCACGCGAACTGATCGGATCGGGTTTCCGCCGCCTCGGTGCGAATACGCTGATGATTGCGCGTGACGTCGATCGAAGGGCCGTTCCACACCGGAGCGTCCGAAGGACTAAAGCGGTCGAAGCCGGTCGAAGTCTTGCCCATGAGCTTGGGTGCGTCGACCAGATAGGTTCGCCACTTCTGAGCGCCGGTCTGCGCGTCAAGCGTGAGGATCGAACCAGCCGCGATTGTTCAAATTCCGATGGTTTTGTTCGTGCCTTAGCCGCGAGGCTGGCGTGCATTGCCCATTCTGACAGTTGGGGTCAGACCGTCCGTCCTAGTTCGGCCCCGCCGTGGATGGCGGAGAGAAGGTCGCTGCGTCCCAGCATGTCGCCGGCCGTGCTGTATGCGATGCCCATCGCGTCAAGTTCGTCGGCCAGATCGCGCATGGGGCGGTTCACGCCGGCAAGTATCACCAGCCGCGCGGGCAGGGAGTCCACCCGGCTGGTGTGCGGCACGCCGATCTCTACGCTGTCCTTGCCGATCGTCACAAGGTGGCGACCACCGACGAACGTCATTCCTGCCTGCATCAGCCGTTCGCGCGCCGCGCCAGTGGTCACGGGCGGAAAGGGCAGCGTTTCGCCTGGCTTGTCGAAGCGAGAGACGAGCGTCACGTCCAGACCTGTGGCCAGCAACGCATCGGCCGCTGAAATCGCCTCGAACGTGCCCGCATCGTCGAACACCACCGCCGGTCCCTTCAGTTCCGGCGGTCGGCCCACGCCGAACAGCGCCCAGGCATCGTGGACATGCGAAGCGTCGTGCCCGGGGACCGAGTCTGCGGGCGCGTAGACCTGGCAACCATCATCACGCGGCACCGAGCCGGTACAGAGAACGACGCGATCGGCACCTATCGCGGCGACAGCGGCCCCGTCGAGCGGGCTTTCGAGGTGGACGGTAACGCCCAGCCTCTCCAGCTCGGCTTCCTGCCAGCGCACGAGCTGCCCGATGTCGGCGCGGTGCGGTGCGCTTGCGGCCAAACGGGCTTGTCCGCCCAGCTTCCGGCCCGCCTCATGCAGTTCCACGCGGTGCCCGCGCAGCCCCGCGTTGCGCGCCGCCTCCATCCCGGCAGGGCCGCCCCCGACGACGAGGACATGCAAGGGCGAGGTGGCTGAGGTTTCGGGTTCGAACGGCATATGGTCTTCGCGCGCGGCGGCGGGGTTGACCACACAGGAGAGAACCCCGCGCGTCATCAACTGGCCCACGCACCCCAGATTGGTGCCGATGCACGGGCGGATCAGGTGCTCCTCGGCACGGCGGCCCTTGGCGACAAGCTGCGGATCGGCGATCAGCGCACGCACCATCGAGACCATGTCGGCCTCTCCATTGGCGACTAGCGCGCTGGCATGGTCGAGCGTCATGATCCGGCCGACGACGATCGTGGGCATGGTACAGGCGGGCGTGATGACCGCGTTGGCAGGCATCTCCACGCCCAGCGGATCGTCGGCCAGCGCGATCAGTTTGTGAAAGCGCCAGTAGCTGCCCATGTGCAGCGAAACGTAGTCGACCAGCGGATCGATCGCCGCGGCGATACGCGCGGCGAGAGCGGGCTCGATCCCGCCGGGCACGTGATCATGGTTGGGCAGGCGCACGCCTACGGCGATGTCGTGGCCGACTTCGGCGCGGATCGCTGCGATCACCTCCCGCAGGAAGCGCAGGCGGTTGTCGAAGCTGCCGCCATATCCATCCTCGCGCCGGTTGAGCGCGGGCGAGAGGAATTCATGGATCAGGTAGCCGGAGGAGGCGTGGATATCGATGCCATCAAGCCCGCCGTCGCGCACGCGGCGCGCGGCCTTGGCAAAGCCTTCGACCACTTCGTCGATCATTGCCTGATTCATCACGCGCGGCACCGCGCCGCCCATGGGGTTGAGCAGGGCGCTGGCCGACCAGATTTCGTCACGCGCACCGAACGTGGGTGTGCCCGCGCCTGAGTGGTAGAGCTGCTGGAACAGCTTCATCCCGTGGGGACGCATCCGGCCCGCAATCTCGCGGTAGAAGGGCAGGATGTCGTCCGACCACAGCGGCAGTGCCGAGGGCGAGGTCGGGTGGACGCCGCTCGCCTCCAGCGTGGACATGCCGACCCCGCCGGCCGCGCGCGCCTCGTGGTAGGCGATGAGCCTTTCGCCCGTCAGCAGCGTACCGTGCGCGCTGCGCACCACGCGGTTTGGAATGGTGACGGGGCCGACCGCGATCGGCTGGAACAGATTGTCGTAAAGCGCCATCGGCAGGCGACCTTTCAGAATGTCAGCATCAGCTTGCAGGCGGTCTTGTTCGCGCGCAGATCCTCGAAGGCTTGCGGCAGCGCGTCGAGCGAGACGGTGCCGTCGAACATCGGCATCGGGTTGACTTCGCCCGTGGCGATCAGCCGCTGCGCATGGGCAAATTCGGCGATCGTGTAGCACGCTGCATAGCGGTAGGTCAGTTCCTTGAGCGTGGGGGTGATGCCGAACAGGGTTTCGTGCCCGTTGCAGGCCCCGGCCATGATGATTTCGCCCTTCACTGGGGCAAGGTCGCTGGCGCACTGCATCATGCCGGGGGTGCCGACGCATTCGTAGATCACGTCGGGCGCGGCCCCTGCGGCATCGGCAAAGGCTTCGCCCAGGCGATCATCGCTGACGAGGAAACTGTCGGCCCCCATCGCGCGGCCAAGCTCGGCGCGCCGGTCCGAACGCGCGGCCACCGCCACGTGGCCTGCACCAAGCCTGCGCGCCATCGCCGCGCAGGCGAGCCCAACGGGCCCCGCGCCCAGCACCAGTACCGGCGCGCCGGGCCTGATCCGGCTCATGGCCACGGCGTGCAGGCCGACCGCGAGCGGCTCGGTGAAGGCGCCTTCCTCCCAGCTGACGTGATCGGCCAGTCGTACCGCCTCGCGCGCACCGATCACCATGTATTCGCCATAGCCGCCGACCAGATCCCCGGTCGGCAGGCGCAGCGTGTGCGGGCAGTGGAAGGATTCGCCCCTCATGCAGAACGCGCATTGGCCACAGCCGATATAGGGCAGGGCGGTTACCCGGTCGCCCGGCTGCCACTGGTCGCGCACTGCCGCTCCGGCTTCGACCACCTCGCCCGAAAATTCATGTCCCAGCACGCAGCCCGATGGCACGTTCCAGCTGCTGTGCACGTCGGTGAGGTGAAGGTCCGAGCCGCAGATCCCGCAGCGTTTCACCCGGATCAGCAGGTGGTGCAGTCCGGGCGCGGGAACGTCGATTTCCCGCACCACCAGCGGCTGGCCCGGCTTGTCGAAAACGGCGGCTCGCATCTTCATCGTCGGTGTCCGTCCGATCTCACGCCTTGTCGAAGGCGATGTGCAGTTCCTTCAGCGCGCGCAGCCAGAAGCCGGGCACGTGGGTGAAGTCATTACGGCGTTCGACCGGGCGCAGGTTGCGCGTGCGATCGAGCAGGATGTCCCAGCAGACCGTCTGTTCGAGCCGCGAGAGCGCGCCGCCCGGGCACACATGGTCGCCGCCGCCGAAGGCGAAGTGCCCTGCCGCTGTCCGGCGCGAAAGGTCGGGCTTTTCCGGACAGGCGAATCGGCGCGCATCGCGATTGCCCGCGCCGAAGCGGATGTGGATGGCCGAACCCTTGGGGATATTCACGCCGTCGAATTCGACATCGCAGGTTGCCACGCGGTGCATGCCCTGCGTGGGCGATTCCACGCGTAGCACTTCTTCGACCCAGACGCGCAGCTTGCTGCGATCCCCCTGCAACTGCGCATAGACTTCGGGATAGCGGAACAGCAGCCACATTCCGTTCGACAGCGCGAACGTGGTGGTTTCATTGCCGCCGGTCAGCAGGTGGTCGGCAATACCGATGATTTCGGCATCATGGAGCTTGCGCGTCTCGCTGGTGACCGGATCCTCGAAGTCGCCGTGTACCAGCGCGGAGATCACGTCCTCGGTGGGCGCGGTTCGTTTGCGCTGGATGGTTTCGTGGATGTAGTGCTGGAACTCGATGTGCGTGCGTACGGCCTCGACTTCCTGCTCCTCCGTCAGGCCCTTGAAGAAGGGCGTGGCCCAGGCGGTCGACCACCGCTTGAGCCGGGGCATGTCCACGCGCGGAAAGCCCAGCGCCTCGGCGATGATCGCCATCGGCAGCGGCTCTGCGAAGTTGTGGATGAACTCCACTTCGCCCTGATCGATCCAGCTGTCGATCAGCTCGTTCGCAACTTCTCGGATCAGCGGTTCGCGGCTCTTGACTGCGGTCGCGGTCAGGAACGGATCGACCATCCGGCGATAGGCCTTCTGCACCGGTCGGTTGAGTGCGAGCGGCATCATCCGCTCCCAGCCTTCCCTGGCGTAGAGTTCGCGTGCCGCCGGAAAGTTGAGCAGCGGCTGTTCGGCGTCGTCCGAATACTCGTTGATGAACGTGTAAGGATCCTTGAGGACGCGGTCGATGTCCTCATAGCGGGTCAGAATCCACTGGTTGACTTCGGGCATGAAGTAGACCGGCGCCTGTTCGTGCAGCACGGCATAGGCCCCGTACCAGTCTTCCTGCACCGCAGGGTCCAAGAAGTTGATATCCTGCGCCTTGTGGTAGGGGCATGCGGGATTGGAGAGGGTCATGCCAGCGCCTCCTTGTGCGCGAGGATCGGGCCCCACCACTGCGGGCGCTCTGACGGCAGCATGTCGGCATAGACCTTGCGCTTTTCGTCGATATCGGCGGGCAGCGGCGGGATCTCCGACTGCGCCAGCGTGTGCGCGCCCGGGATCGGATCGATCCATTGCAGCTCGTGCTCGATGAACAGCCCATCCCAGGCCACGTCGTCGTGGTAGTCGGCGATCTGGTGTTCGAGGAACGCGGCCAGATCCTTGAACGTCAGGATCGAAACGAACTGGCCCGGCTTGGTCGCGCGGTAGTGTTCGTAGCGCACGGTTTCGGGTTCCAGTTCCCACGTCTTGGCCCAGAGCATGCGCTGGATCGCCACGTATTCCTCTTCCCGCCCTGGCGCGACGGTGTGGACCGACATCAGGCTGATCATGGCTCTCTCCTAGGTCTGGCTTTTGGCGCCGTTTGATTTGCAGTGTGCGGCCAGCCGGGCACCGTCCCAAGCTGGCCAGTGTGATAGGTCGCATCCACTGTTGTTCCAGCGGCGCGGCAATGTCCTGCCCGGCGCGGGAGGTTGTTGCGCCGGGCAGAACTCCTCAGGACAGCGAAGCGGTCACCACTTCACCCCGACTTGCGCGCCGAACCAGCGCGGGCGGCCCAGAAGGCCGAACACCCACAGCGGATCGACGCTCTGCACGCCTTGCAGATAAGTCTTGTTGGTGAGGTTCTGGCCGATCACCCGCACGAAGTAGCGATCGTCCTTTTCCGCCAGCGTGATCGATGCGTTGAACAACGTGCGCGCGGGCAGGTAAGTGTTGTTGGCAAGGCTGGAGATCGACTGGGTGTAGAGATTGCGGCCAACGTAGTTGACATCGCCATCCAGCACGACCTTGTGCTCGCCCAGCGGGATCACGTAGTTCGCGCCCAGTGTCCACTGCCATTCGGGCGTGCGGTCGAGCGGAGAGAGCGAAAGGTCGTAACCTGCGGGATAAGGCGGCGTATAGTTCTGGTAGCGTCCGTTCTGGTAGCCGAGCACCGCATTCAGCGTCAGGTTGTCGATCGGCCGTGCCTGGATTTCGCCTTCAATGCCGTACACGCGCGAGGAGGCGGCGTTAAAGAAGGCGGTAATCTGCGCAGGCACGCCATTGGCCACGACCGGCACCTGCACCTGGCGCTGAAGATCGCGGTACTTGACGTAGAAGCCGGTGAGGTTGAAGCGCAGCCGGCGGCCGAAGGCCTCGGTCTTGATGCCCGCCTCGAAGCTGTCGGCGTATTCGGGCCGGGTGGCGGCGGCAGCGGCGGCATAGGCGTCCAGATCGTCGCCGAACTGGTTGTTGGAGCCGATGTTGTCGTTGAACCCGCCCGACTTGAAGCCGCGCGAATAGGTGAAGTAGGCAAAGACATCGGGCGTGGCCTGATAGGACAGGCTCAGGCGCCAGGTCGGTTCGTGGACCTTGGTCTTCAGGCTGATCACACCTTGCGGATACTTGCTGAAATCGGATAGCGACATGATCGAGATCGTCTCGGGATCGATGCCGATCTGCTGTGCGGCCACCTGTTGGCGGCCCTGCCAGGCCTTGTCTTCCCAGGTGTAGCGGAAGCCGCCGACCAGCGTCAGTTCGGGCGTGATCTTGTAGGTCGCCTCGGTGAACAGCGCCTCGGAATTCTGGCGCTGGCGGCTGCACTGGAACAGCGGTACGTCGTTGTAGCTGCCCCACGGCGTTGTCGCGCCGAACAGCTCGTTCACGCCGACGTAGGCCGCCGAGCAGAAATCGACGCTGTCATGCTGGTAAAACCCGCCCGCGACGAAATTGAACGGACCGTCGAAGGCCGAGGCGAAGCGCAGTTCTTCCTGGAAGGTCTTGCGGTTCGTGGCGCGCTGCGCGTCGAACAGCGAGAGCACGTCGCCATCGGGCGCGACCGGGGCGATCCCAGTGTAGGAGTTGGACAGGCGGTCGCGTTCGGACTGGAAGCCGATCACGTTGGTGATGGTGCCCACATCCAGCTTGATGTCGGTGTTCGAATAGACCCCGTCGAGCGAGACCTTGCTGCCGTGTTTTTGATCGATGAAGCGATCAATGCGGTTGGTGATGCCCCCAAGCTTGTAGAGATCATTGCCAGTGGATGCGCCAACGCCCAGCAGGTTGAACAGGTAGCTGGCGTTGCCCTTGGGCGTCAGGTTGACCGAGGCCGGGACCGGCGAGTTGTCGCGCAGCAGCTGATACTGCAATTCGGTCGAGAAGGTCTCGCTCGGCTTCCACAGCAGCTTGGCCCGGCCGCTGGCGATCCTTTCGCCGCCAATGGCGCGGCCGTCGCCGCTACCCGTGGCGCCCGCCCACTTGGTCGGAGCGAAGGCCACCACCGGCCCATAGTTGAACCCGTTGCGCATGTAGCCCTGCGACGAACGGTAGCCGCCCACGACGCGCAGCGCGAGCTGGTCGGAAATGATGGGCAGGTTGATCGCGGCCTTGGCGTCGAACGTCTCGAACTTGCCGTAGCTGGCCTCCGCCTTGCCCGACACCTTGGTTAGGTCAGGCTTGATCGTGCGAACCGAAACCGCGCCGCCGGTGGTGTTCTTGCCGAACAGCGTGCCCTGCGGACCGCGCAGCACTTCGACTTGCGCGATGTCGAAGGTGTCGAGCAACTGCGATTGGATCGTGGGCATCACGAAGTCGTCGACCAGCACCGCGACAGGCGCTTCATAATATACGATGATGTTATTCGCGCCGGTGCCGCGCATGGCATAGCTAGCGGCATGGAAGCCGGGCAGTTCGGCGGCCGAAAAGTTGGGGACAAACTTGGCGATATCGGCGATGTTGCGCGGCGCGGCCTGCGCGATGCGGCTGGAATCGACCGCCGACACCGCGATCGGGGTCTTTTGCAGGTTGGATTCGCGCCGCGTCGCGGTCACCACGATTTCGGCAAGGCCGCCCGTCCTGGCTCCATCGGCGCTGGTGGTTGCAGCGTCCTCTGTTGCGTGCGCTGCCTGCGCCATGGCGCCCAGCGCCAGCGCGATGGCCAGCGCGGAGCGCGAAACCGGCCCCGTCCCATTGATCCCGTGCATTGCTCTCTCCCGTCTTGCGGACGCAAGTTCTCGTCCCCGCGGAACGGTTTTCGCGCGGCTTGTCGTCCGGGTTTCTGCCAGTCCCCCCCAGGGGCAGCGGTAATTTAGTCTTGGGTTTCGCCGATCAGTTCGGCGACCTTGCGGTGGAACCGCTGCAGCGCGATCTCGTTGCTGCCATAGACGATGCGGAAGCCGTCAGGTGCGTAGGTCAGGTTCTTCTGACCGCCTTCGGAAACCGAATAGTCTTCCGTGCTTACAACCTGCTTGACCAGTTCGTGCACGTCGATCCATTGCTGCATGTCGGGATCGCCCTTGGCCTCAACCGGGCGGTAGTTCGACATCAGGGTGTAGGCCTTGTCCACGCTTTCGCCCGGGAACATCCGGTAGAAGCCATAGACGAACTCCAGTTCGGGGCTCATCTTTTCCACCTGGATGATCGTGTTGGGAAACAGCAGGTGCACCCCGCCGTGCGGGATTTCTGGCCAGGTTTCCTCAGGGTCTGCGGCGTAATCCTTCATCTCGTGGCGCGGAAAGCCGATGCGGTGATGCGGCGCATAGCCATCGTAGAACATCACGTCCGACGGCGAGAACTTGGCGATCGTATCGGGGTGCAGCGCGCCGAAATGGTAGCTCTCGCCATACGTGTCGAGCGCGTATTTCCAGTTGGCGTTCACATCCACGCGTGACGAGCGCACGTGTTCAGCGTTGGCAAAATCGAGTTGCGCCAATTCAGGCGCAAATTCCCCGAGATAGGCCGCGACATCGATCTCCTCGTCGCCCGGCGTGGCCCGCACGAAGATCATACCGTGCCATTCGGCTACCGGCACGCGGATCAGGCCGAGTTCTGCGCGGTCGATCCCGGCAAAGCCTTCGCTGCCCGGCTGGCCGATCAGCTGGCCATCGAGGTCGAAGGTCCAGCCGTGAAACTTGCAGGTCATGCGGGTGCGCGCGTCGCATTCGTGGACCAGCGTTGCTGCGCGGTGCGTGCACATGTTGAGGAAAGCGTTGAGCTTGCCCGCCTTGTTGCGCACCACGACGATGCTCGGCCCCGCAGCATCGAACAGCAGCTTGTCGCCCGGGTTCGGGATGTCCGGCGTCAGCCCCACGAACAGTGGCAGCTTGCGGAACAGCTCGCGCTTTTCCGCCTCGAAACGTTCGGGATCGGTATAGGCGCCGGGCACGTTGCGCATCGGCCCTTCGGCGCGGCTGGTGGTGCCATCGCGCAAGTGCTGCATCATGCCGCGCTGCATGCGCTTGCCCGATTCCTTGCGTGCGCCCACCATGTCGGCGGCGGCCTGCGCGATTTTCTGTTCAAGACCCATGGGTGTTCTCCCGCGAAACGGCTGGCTCAGGCCATCCGGCGATAATGAGGGTGATCGGAACTGGTCGCGCCAATCGTATTGAGGGCAGCAAGCGGCCCCGTGATCTCGATTTCCTGCCACTGCGTGCCCGCGATCAGCAGGTGACGCCGCGCGGCGATGTTCCAGACGCCATCGCGCCGCTCGAAGCGGTCGACATAGTAGCCGAAGAAGCTGCCGAGCGCGGCTGGCGGGGTCGATCCGACGGTGTCGGCGGCCATCGACAGGTTGTAGGCGCTGGCATGGGCGACATCGCCGTCAAGCTCGATCGAGACTTGCGCGGTGAAGTGCCAGCGTCGACCGGAGGTGCGCTCCACCTCCATCAGGATCGGACGGAATTCCGAAGCTTTCCCCTTGAAAAACCCATAATCGATCTGCGCATCGTCGAAGAATACATCTTCGATAAGGCGATCATCCAGCCAATCAAGCGCACGAGAATAGCGGTTCATCACCGAGATGATGCTATCCTTGTCCTCAAGATGTTTGAGGCGAGATTCGATTATTTCGGGACAAAATTCAATGGATGCATCAAGCATGCGCATCTCCCAACGATGAAATCTTATGGCGATCTCTTGAGGATGGAAGATAGTCGTGCCGCATGGCTTGTAAAGTTTAGTCAAAACGCCCTATTTTTAATATTAGGTGTGAGTGTGTAAATTCAGTGGCCAGGAAGGCTGCGGAAAGGGGATGTGCATTGGTGCGTGGACCGAGGCAAAAAGGCAGCGACAACGGCGGCACGGACGCGCGTCAGGCGATCCTCGATGCAGCCGAAAGGATCTTCGGCATGGAAGGCTATGCAGGGGCCGTGATCCGCGACATCGCCGATGCCGCCGGGGTCAACCTCGGGCTGATCCAGTATCATTGCGGAACCAAGGACCGGCTGTTTGCGGAGGCGGTCAATCGCCGGTTCGCGCAATGGGAAACCCGCGTCGTGGGCGCGGTCGAAGCCGCCGCTGCCGCGCCCGGGGCCAGCGAGCGTGACGTGATTCGCGCTTTCCTCACCCCGTTTCTCGAAGTCCTGGCGAGCGGCGACGAGGGCTGGATCAACTATCTGCGCTTGCTGGGCCGGGGGATGAGCGCCTACGCCATGGGCAAGGTCCATCCCGCGCTAGTGCAGCTCTCGGACATTCCCGACGTGCTCAAGTCCAATCTGCGCGCGATCGGAGGGTTGAACGATGATGTCGCGCTCGACACGGCGAGCTACGTGCTCGAAGTGACGCTGACCTATCTGGTACAGGATCGCGGCCTGCTGACCGCACGAACGCACGGCAAGGTCACGCCTGCGGGCATGGCGGCCGAACTCAATTTCCTGACCGACCTGTTCGCCGCCACGTTCGAGGTGCGCCGCCGCGCCTGATTTTTGCTTGCGCTCTCCTGGTCGGATGACCAATGCAGAATGCGCGATGATCGACCGGCGCAGCGACCTTTCCAGCCCGAACGGCGCCCGCCGCCCGCGCGGGGCCGAATCGAAGGCCGCGATCCTGGCTGCGGCCGAGTGCTTGTTCGCGCGCGAAGGCTTCGATGGGGCTTCCACGCGCGACATCGCCGCGCAAGCCGGCGTCACGCTCAACCTCATCGCCCACCACTTCGGCACCAAGGAAAACCTGTTCATCGCCGCGGTCGAACGCCGCTACGATGCTTGGGAGGCGCGCGTGCTGGCCAGTCTCGCTGCGGCCGAGGCGGAACCCGACGCTGGACCCCGCGCACTGATCTGCGCGTTCATAACGCCGTTCGTCGCCTGCCTTGCCAGCGGCGATGAAGGCTGGATCGATTACCTGCGCCTGCTGGGCCGGGGGATGAGCGTCTACAGCCACGAGAGTATCCATCCCGTGCTGCACCGCCTGTCCGACATCCCCAACGCGTTCCGCGCGGCGCTGTGCCGCCATGACGCGGTGCAGGACGAGGAGGCGCTGTCGCTTGCCAGCTACCTGCTCGAAGTGGCGCTGACTTATGTGGTGCAGGACCGGGGCCTGCTGCGCGCGCGCACCGGCGGGCAAGTCGCGGTGGAGGAGCTCGATCGCAGAATCGCGTTCCTCACCGACTATTTCTACGGGGCCTTCACGCTCAGCGGCGCGATCGTCCCGCGCCTTGCCGAATGACCCTCATGCGGCGGTCATCCCGCCGTCGATCACCAGTTCAGTCCCGGTCATGAAGCTCGACGCGGGCGAGGCGAGGTAGACGATTCCGGCCGCCACTTCCTCGGCCTTTCCCAGCCGCTTGAGCAGATGCCCGCCCTCGATCGTGCGGTGGCCGTCCTCGACCGAAGTGAAAGCGCCACTCGTGACGTAGTGCTCGAGGATCTCGTCCAGCATCTCGGTCTGGATGCCGCCAGGGCAGACCGAATTGGCGCGGATCGGCAGCGACAGCGCGCCGAATTCGGCCGCGCAGCTCTTGGTGAACAACTTTACCGCGCCCTTGCTGGTGCAATAGGCCGCGAGGAACGCCGCTCCCTGCAGCCCGCCGATGGACGACAGGTTGATGATGCACGATCCCCCCGCCCGTCTCTCGCCGCTGCGCGCCAGCAGGTCGGTGGCTGCCCGTGTGCCATAGAACACGCCGTCAACATTGACCGCCATCAGCTGGCGCCAGGCCTCGTCGCTGGTATCGGCGATGCTGGTGGTCAGTTGCAGCCCGGCATTGTTGACCAGCACGTCGAGCCGCCCATACCGCACCTCGATGGCGGTGATCGTTGCGGCCCATTGCGCGGGGCTGGTCACGTCGAGCCGGTGGTATTCGGCAGCCCCCGGCACCCGGGCATCTTCATGCATGTCGGTCGCCACCACCGTCGCGCCAGCTTCCGCGAGCGCCGCGCAGGTTGCCGCGCCGATGCCGCGCGCCGCGCCCGTGACCAGCACTACCGCGCCATCGAGTCTGAAATTCGCCATTGCTTGTCTCTCCATTGCTTTATGGATGTGGATCAGCGCAGTGCGTCGCGGCTTTCGGGCCGTCCTTGCGCGAAATTGTAGGTCATGCCCTGCATCCACGCGGCATAGGCGAGGCGGAAATCGCCAGTGCCCATGGCGCCCGCCTCGGCATCGAGTTCCACCGCTTCGCCGTGGGCGAGCGGGCCTTCCCAGATCGCGGACAGGCACCGCTTGGTCTGGGCAAAGGCAGCGGGCGAACAGCGTTCGAGCTGCCCCAGCACGTCGGCCAGGTGGGCATCGAGCGCCGCGTCATCGGCAAAGGCGCGCGTGATCAGCCCTTGTTCTGCGGCCTCGCTGCCCGAAATGGCGTTGCCCAGCAGCAGCAGTTCCTGCGCGCGGCGCATCGGCATCATCCGCCCGGCCCATTGCGTGCCCCCCCACGCCGCCACGAAGCCCAGCGTTACTTCGGGAAAGCTGAAGCGCGCATCCTCGCGCGCGAACACGAAATCGCAGCGCAGCAACTGCTCCAGCCCGCCGCCCAGCGCGCCGCTGCGGGCAAGCCCGATCACCGGCTTGGGCAGGCCGGCCACTTTGCGGCCCAGCTGCTGCCCGCGATGCACCAGCTCGCGGAAATCCTCGTCGCCCAGTGCTTCCATGTCTGCCTGCAGTTCGGTCACCATCACCGCCCCGCGATGAAAGCCCCGCCCGCCCGCGTCGATCACCACCGCGCGCACTTCCGGATCGCACGCGGCGGCCTCGATCGCAGCGCCCAGTTCGCGGCACACCGCGATGGAAATGCCATAATGGGTTGCGGCGTTGATCTTGGTGATGAACCGGACGCCGTTTTCGGTCCGGATGTCGAGCGCGGCTTCATCCGCTGCTCCCTTGGCCGTCATGGCAGCCTCCCCCCTTCGCTGGTCAATTGACCAGTTCAGGAGGTGCCACCTGCGCTGCAAACTGCCTCCTGACGAAAGGGAGAGTTATGAAGGCAATCCACTACAGCGCCAACGGCGGCCCGGAGGTCATGACCTATGGCGATCTTCCCGATCCGGTGGCGGGCCCGGAGGCGATCGTCATCGCGGTCGCGTGGATATCGATTGAAGGCGGTGACCTGCTCAACCGGCGGGTGACGCCGCCCGTGCGCGTTCCGTTCGTGCCCGGCTACCAAGCCTCGGGCACCGTGGTTGCTGTGGGTGAGCGGGTCACCCGCTTCAAGGTGGGGGACCGCGTGGTCGGCTTCAACTGGAACGGCAGCCATGCCGAACTGTTCGAAGTGCCCGAACACTATGCCTATGCGGTTCCTGCCGATCTCGACCTGCGCCTGGCCGCGACGATCCCCGTGGCCTTCGGCACCGCGCACGATTCGCTGTTTGAGTATGGCGGGTTGAAGGAGGGAGAGACTGTGCTGGTTCAGGGCGCGGCGGGTGGCGTCGGCCTTGCCGCAGTGCAGTTCGCCGCCCAGGCGGGCGCCACGGTGATTGGCACGGCATCGAGCGCGGAACGGCTGGAGCGAATGCAACTCTTCGGACTGCACCACGGCATCAACTATCGCACCGACGACATTGCCGCGCGAGTGCACGAAATTACCTGCGGGCGAGGGGTCGATCTCGTCATCGATCTGGCGGGGGGCAAAGGCAAAGAGGCGCTTGTGCAGTCGCTGCGCGGGCACGGCCGCTACGCGGTCGTGGGGGCATCATCGGGCGATCTTCCCAGCTTCGGCTTCTTCGAACTGATCCGCAAGGCAATGCATGCCGTGGGTATCTCGTTTGGGCGCGATATGCACACGCCGCGTGCTCATCGGTTGCTCGCAGATATCATGCACCAAATCGGCGATGGTACGATCACAATGCCGATCGACCGGGAGTTTCACTTGTCGGAGGCCGTAGAGGCGCACCGATATGTGGCAGATGGCCATCCCTTCGGCAGAGTCGTCATGAAGGCCGCATCAGCATGAGCATGGAGGTCGCGCCTGACCAGCCGTCCGCTTCGGGGCGTTCAATCGGCAGCTTACTCACCAATGGACCGGCATCGCGGTCTCGATAGGAGTGGTGCCGACCAAGACACTGGCCAAGGCCGCCAATCCGCATGGAGAAGTCCGCTAGGGCGGGGTCCTCGATCTCGTACATCACCCGGGCTGGATTGACGCCGCTTTGCGCGGGGATTGGCAGGCGCTGGAATGCGATGTGCGGGGCATCCACACTGCCCATGATCTTGCCCATGCTCCGGATGGCAGGGGCCGCAAGCCCATGGGCGTGGTCGGCCTGCGGACAGTGCATGAACTGCATGGATTTGTCTGCCATGCGCTCGAGGACCAGGCGATGGCCATGCCGGGAGGGCGACATCTACCAATGCATCCGGTGGGCAACGCTGATTTGGGATCGATCGATTACCTCATACGACTATGATCCTCAAAGCGGGCGTCGGATAGGACACAGGTAACTCCCCAGGTGAGGCGAACTTGAAATCGCCCGTGAACGTATAACGTATTGATTATATGTAAAATATTATGGATTTAGCCAGAATTTTTGGTTGGAAGTCAGCGGTGGAGCGTTTGTCAGCGGGAATCGTGTTCTGCAAAGGACAAATCCTGCCCCCGCAACCATACCAATCCAACGATTTCGCTACACAAGAGCACAGCTCCACGCTCCAGCGTGTCCAAAGCAAGTCCACAACGCGGCCAACGCACCACATGCACGCCGCGTAAACCTCTCCGCAAATCCAATACCCCGCCTGCACCACGCGAAACGTCACCACGTGTCTATCCACGGCTGACGCTTCCCCTCCCGAACCACACGCGCAGGCAGCGCCTCCAACCCCATCTTCAACCAACCGCGCGTCCCCGCAGGATCAATCACGTCGCTCGAGGTGCGGCTTGTGCTGATCTCCGTCTTGATCGCAAGACGCACCGCTACAGGTCAGCCCGAGGCGGCCAGGCGTTAAAACAGGATCAAGGAGATCGCAGCGACCCGCATGCGTTATGACTGCACGTCGGGTGGTGCGATCGCTCGCGTCGCGGCCGAACGAAATCTGGGTCATGGATTTCGTGTCCGACGCCCTGTTCAACGGCAAACGGTTCAGCGTCTTGACCGTTGTGGATGCCTGCACCCGGGAGCGCCTGGCGATCCACGTCGATCAGGGGATCAGGGGCGAGCAGGTGGTCGAGGTGATGGACCGCCTGTGGTTCGAGCTGCGCGAACCGCCCGCGAAGATCAGGGTGGGCAATGGGCCCGAATTTATCTCCCGGTCGACCATTGGGCCTACATCAACCGCGTTGCGCTGGACTTCAGCAGGCCGGGTAAACCAACCGACAATGCATTCGTTGAGTTCTTCAACGGGCAGCTCCGCGACGAGTGTCTGAACACGCATTGGTTCTTGTCATTGGGCGGACGGACTTCAACGAGACCCGACCACACACAGCCATGGGGTTCACGACGCCTGCCGAATTTTCTTCATCGGCCGGGGTTAACCACGGCCGATGAAGCGCCGGATCTCTGGCAAAATCCAAGGACAGGGTCAGGTCAAGTTCACGCTCTGGGCTGACCGTGAGACCCAAATGGTGGGCTCGCTCAGGCCGCGTGCAATTGCTGCGGGTAATAATGCGCGGCCATTTCGTGGACGGCGGAGTTGGCTGGCGCACTGTCCGCCGTTTGCATTGCCCGAAATTCCCGCGGAGTTACGCCATAGGCAGTCTTGAACATGCGGCTGAAATGTGCGGCGCTCTTGAAGCCTGACATATAGGCGATCTCGTGGATAGGTTGGTTGCGGGTCTTAGGCGTGACAAGCCAATCGCGCGCCTTGGGCAGCCGGTTTTTCCATACGAGATCGGAGAACGAGGTGTTGTTCGCCTTTAGAAGATAGCACAAATAACGAGGGGAGATGCCGCAGTTGGCGGCGACCTTGTCGTGACAGAGATCAGGATCCGTCAGGTTCATCATGATATAGTTTTCGATGTCCGCCAGTCGGCGATCCACCAGGTTCTGTCGCTTGGGCAGAGTGGCAAAGCTGTTCCGCAGATGATCCGCGATCGCTTCCAGCAACCCGCCGACGAGGTGCCGTGAGGATTGCTCGCCGAGTGTGTCGCCATATTCAAGCAGGATGTCCAGCAGGCGAGTGCAGGCAGCGCCTTCCGACGATTGCAGATCGACCGGCGCGGACAGCTTTTCAGCTTCGATCAGGTGCGCGAAGAAAAAATCCGGCGGAAGGATGATCTGAGTGGATTCGTGCCTATCCTCACCATTGCGCTTGAGGGTGGCGTGGAATGGCACGCTCGAGTCCATGATACCGGCAAAGCCTGCGCCGATCTCGCAAGTGCCGTCGGCGCGACGGATCTTGAGCGATCCCTTGCGGACGAACCACAGGACGCGGATGCCTACGCGGTTGTTGCGGATGTGTTTCGGGCCGCGGCGGAAAGAGAGATCACATCCACTAGTGATGCGCGTGATGGCAATAGGATTGCTCATTGCCTTATCAAACGTGACATCGAACGTCCCATCGGGGCACTCCAAGTCACCTTCATAAAATTCACGCTTCATGAGGGCCGCGTAGGCACTCACTTCTTCAGAAGACTGGCTGTTAGCCGTGGAAAACAGGCGCTCCATGCTTACTCATCTCCCGATGCCCGCGTTTTTGGCTGGATGCCCAGCCGCGCTTTTATAGCTAATCGATGGCCGATTTCGCTGTTTGTGAATAATCATTCACATATGGGAATGGGTTGAGTCAAGGCGACCGAGTTTTCTCTAAGCGCAATCCCTAGCCGACCAAGGCACGGGATCTGTCACGGTGTTCGGGGGCTGCCCATTATGACATTTGCACAGGGGGCAGGTCTGCGTGCGAGCAGGACGAAAGCGTGACTTCGCCTCCGTTTAACCTGCCTGCGAACACCAAGCCTGCTTGTGATGACAACGCTCAAGCCGATCTCGGGGAGGCAAGAATATGGCCACGCAAACTGTTCGTGGCCGCAATGGAATTTTTCTCTCGTCGCAAAAGTGGAATTTGGTTTGCAACCTGCGGCCGGATGAAAGACGGATTTAGCCGCGCTCATGAAGGACTGGCCCATCGCAATTGAGGTGTCCGCCATTAGAAAGTCCGGGGGAAACGAGGCGAATCAACGCAAATGGCAGCTACTGTGCAAAAACGCCGTAATCGGCCGCAGAAAAACGACCAGGATGCTCGGTTGACCGACGAGGAAGGCGAGGCACCGACGCGTACCTCGGGCGCCGTGGCGACGACCATAGCGATCTTGCGCCATCTGGCCGTGATGGAGAGTCCCGCCGGGGTGAATGCGATCGCGCGCGATCTTGGCATCCCTCCCAGTTCGTGTTTCAAGATTCTGAAGCACTTGCAGCACAGCGATCTTGCCGATTTCGACGAGCAGACCAAGTGCTATTCGTTGGGCAGCTTTGCCGCCGTGCTGGCCAGCCGGGCCCTGGATCCGGCGAACGCCTTTTCGCTGCTGCGTCCACAATTCGAGGCCTTTGCTGCGAAATATGGCGTCGCCATCGGATTGTGGCGCCGGATTTCAAAAGACCGGATGATCTTGTCTGGCTTTGTCGAGGGCAGCAATCCGCTGCGTATCCATATGACGGTCGGTCAGCGTCTTCCCATGTTGATCGGTGCTGTCGGGCGGGCCTTTGCCGCAGCCACCGACATGCGCCGGGAGGACATGGAAAAATCCTATCTGGAATTGCGCTGGCAAAGACTGATCTCGTTCGACGAGTATTGTGCGCAGGTCGAAGAATCGTGCAAGCTTGGCTATGCGGTCGATGTCGATAATTTCGCGCTTGGGGTGACGACGGTGGCCGTTACCTTGCGCGATCCGCACGGCGAAATTCGCTATGGCGTGTCGGCGATCCGTTTTTCGAGCCAGTCTGCGGATGAGGAAGTCCGCAAGATCGGCCTGGCGCTGATGCAGATGGCCGAGGCGATCCATGCCCGCTGGAACACCAAATTGAAGTAAGGCCGGCGTTCGGGTCTGATTCAGGCCTGCCGGGCAACACTGTTTCGGGCTGACCACAGGGCAGCGCGAATTCGGCAAAGTGGAGGGGTGGGTGTTCGATTTACCCGCCCCTTCGTGTTGTTCAGCGCCAGCTTTCCAGAACCTCGGCCGTGCTGTGCAGCGCGTCGGACGGCGGCCATTGAATGGCGGCAGGCGTTGCGGAAAAGCGCGGGGCAGGGGCGGGCACCGTGGTTCCGCCGCTTTCGACGAAGGTTCCCCGTGCCACGTTGTGCGCGTGATGCGGCGCTTCGGCAAATGTCAGGACGGGGGCGAAGCAGACGTCGGTCCCTTCCATGATCGCGCACCATTCATCGCGGGTCTTGCCGCGGATCGCCTCGCGCAGGACTTCGCGCATTTCCGGCCAAGCGGCACGATCCATCTGCGGGTGGACGATCTTTTCAGCCGTGCCGGTCTTTTCCAGCAGCAATGCGTAGAACTGCGGTTCGATGGAACCGATCGAAATCCACTTGCCATCGGCGCACTCGAACACGCCATAGAAGTGTGCGCCGCCGTCCAGCAGGTTCGCTTCGCGTTCCTCCTTCCACATCCCGGTGGCGTGCATCCCGTAGAAGAGCGAGGCGAGGTAGGCCGCGCAATCGGTCATGGCCACGTCGATCACCTGCCCTTCGCCGGTGGTGCGCGCGTGCAGCACGGCCGACAGGATGCCCATGATCAGGAACATGGTGCCGCCCCCATAGTCGGCTGCCAGATTCAGCGGTGGCACGGGGCGTTCGGCAGTGCCGATGGCGTGAAGGACGCCGGTCAGCGAGAGGTAGTTGATATCGTGCCCGGCGGTGTGGGCATAAGGACCGGACTGCCCCCAGCCCGTCATGCGGCCATAGACCAGGCGCGGATTGCGGGCCAGCATCGTGGAGGGGCCAAGGCCCAGCCGTTCCATCACGCCGGGGCGGTTGCCTTCGATCACCACGTCGGCCTGGGCGGCAAGGTCGAGGCAGGTCGCCACCGCTTCAGGCGTCTTGAGGTTGAGCGCGACGCGCCGACGGCCGCGTGCATCGGGGCGGGTCGAAGGCGGCGGCGGCGTGCCTTCGCGCGCGACTTCGACGACATCGGCGCCGAGGTCCGACAGAAACATGCCCGCGAGGGGAGCCGGTCCGAGGCCCGCAAACTCCAGTACTTTTACGCCAGCCAAGGGGCCTTTTGCCATGTTTCCCAATCCTTTTTGCTTGTCGGTTCTACTGCCCTGCAGATCGCATCGGCAGCCTGGCGCTGCTTATAGCCCGTGCAGGACGTGACCCGGTTTGCGCAGGCGGAACAATGGCTATCCTCTGGACGCAATCCTCCATGCGGGAGGTTGGCAATCCATCCGGATTTCCCAATTTAGCATCACATCAATGCGATCCGGCCGGGGCGAACCCCCGGCATGCCGTGCCAGTGGGTTGGCTGGATCGCGAGGGGAAGTCGAAAAAAATGACCAAGTCTGTCACCACGCTGGACGACAAGTACACCAAGACCGAAGGGCGGGTGTTTCTATCGTCCAATCAGGCCCTTGTTCGCCTGCCCATGGACCAGGCGCGGCGCGACCGCGCGGCCGGGCTCAAGACGGCGGGCTTCATTTCCGGGTATCGCGGCTCGCCTCTGGGGGTTTACGACGCCGCGCTCTGGGGTGCCCAGAAATACCTCGACGAATTCGACATCCGTTTCAATCCGGGCCTGAACGAGGAACTGGCGGCAACGTCGATCCGCGGTACGCAAGGCCTCGCCTGGTTCGGGAAGTCGGAATACCAGGGGGTGTTCGGGCTTTGGTACGGCAAGGGGCTTGGCGTCGATCGTGCCTGTGAATCGCTCAAGCTGGGTAACCTCGAAGGCGCTTCGGCCACCGGCGGTTTCCTTGTGCTGGCGGGCGACGACCACGGCGGCAAGTCATCGGCGAGCGCCCACCAGTCGGAACATACGCTGATCGCGGGCTTCATCCCGGTGCTTTATCCGGCGAACGCGGCGGAAATGATCGAGTACGGCCTTTATGGCTGGGCCCTGTCGCGCTTCAGCGGTCTTTACGTGGGCATGAAGTGCATCACCGACACGCTGGACGTGACGGCATCGGTCGAATTGCCCGACATCTACCGCTCGTTCGTGACCCCCGATTTTCCGAGCCCTCCGGGCGGACGCAACGTCAGCGATTCCAAATTCCCGCTGGAGCTTGAGGCTCTGACCCTCAATCACCGCCACCCCGCCGCGCAGGCCTTTGTGCGCGCCAATCCGATCGACCGCGTGGTGATTTCCGGTCCCCGGCGCGAACTGGGCCTGGTGGCCGCGGGCAAGATGTACCTCGATCTGCGCCAGGCGCTCGAAGACCTCGGCCTTGACGAAGCGCGCTGCCAGGAACTGGGCATCGGCCTTTACAAGCCCGGCCTGATCTGGCCGATGGAGCCGCAGGGCGCCACCGCGTTTTCCGCCGGATACAAGGCGCTGCTGGTGATCGAGGAAAAGCGGCCGGTCATGGAAGACCAGCTGGCCCGCATCCTGTTCGACCTGCCCGCCGACCAGCGCCCCGCGCTATCGGGCAAGCTGAGCCTCAAGGGCAAGGCGCTGTTGTCCTCTGTCGGGGAATTGAGCACACCGCAGATCCGCAAGGCGGTCTATACCGTGCTGAACGAACTGGGCCTTGCCGATGCGGCGGTGACCGAGCGCTACGGCTTCTATCATGACCTGGAAGGCAAGGCGATCGTGCTGGGCAGCGGCAAGGCGCGTCCGGCCTTCTTCTGCTCTGGCTGTCCCCACAACACCAGCACCCGCGTGCCCGATGGCAGCTATGCCATGAGCGCGGTCGGCTGTCAGGGCCTTTCGGCCTATGTCATGCCCGAGCGCCGTACCATGCTGCCCATGCCGATGGGCGGCGAAGGGATGCCGTGGTTGTCGGTTGGCCCGTTGGTGGAACGCGAGCACATGTTCCAGAACATGGGCGATGGCACCTATTCGCACTCGGGCCTGCTGGCGATCCGGGCCTCTGTCGCTGCCAAGTCGCGCATCACGTACAAGCTTTTGTTCAACGATGCCGTGGCGATGACCGGCGGCCAGCCGATTGAAATGCATATCGGCCCGATGGACATGGTAAACCAGCTCATGTCGGAAGGGGTATCCCCCGTCGTTCTGATGAGCGATGACATCGAAAAGTATGCCAACGTGACCCTGCCCCAAGGGGCCTCGCTCCGCCACCGCGACGAGTTGGACAACGTCCAGCGCGAACTGCGCGAGGAGTTGGGTGTTTCGGCCATCGTCTATGAACAGACCTGCGCCACCGAAAAGCGCCGCCGGCGCAAGCGCGGGACCTATCCTGATCCCGACAAGCGCGTGTTCATCAACCAGGATGTGTGCGAAGGCTGTGGCGATTGCTCGGTGCAGTCGAACTGCATCTCGGTTGGTCCGCTGGAAACCGAGTTCGGCCGCAAGCGCCGCATCGACCAGTCCACCTGCAACAAGGACTTCAGCTGCGTGAAGGGCTTCTGCCCGTCGTTCGTGACCGTGGAAGGCGCCAAGATCGCCACCCGCGGGCTCGCGGACGCCTCGCACCTCGATGCCATGATTGCCACCTTGCCGCAGCCTGCGGTTGCGCCGTTCAATGGCGTGTACAGCATCCTTGTGGGCGGCATTGGCGGCACCGGGGTTCTGACCATCGGGGCGCTGGTGGGTATGGCCGCGCACATCGAAGGCAAGGGCTGCACGGTGCTCGACATGACCGGCATGGCCCAGAAGGGCGGCGCGGTCACCTCGCATATCCGCGTTTCCAACGACGGCGCCAACGATCACTCCACGCGCCTGAGCTTCGGTTACACCGACGTGTTGCTGGCGTGCGATGCCATCGTGGGGTCTGGCCAGGACGTGCTCAAGACGATCCGCCCCGGCCACACCACGGCGATCGTCAACGAGGATGTCTCGCCCACCGGCGAATTCCAGACCAACCGCAACGCCGATTATGGCGAGGACACGCTGGTCGGCGCGGTCCAGGCGGCGCTGCGCGGCGGGGCGCTGTTCCCGGTCCATGCCAGCGCGCTGGCGACGGCTCTGATCGGCGACAGCATTGGCACCAACGTCCTGATGCTCGGCTATGCCGCGCAGAAGGGGCTTCTGCCGGTGTCGGTGGAATCGCTGGAAGAGGCGATCCGCCTGAACGGCACGTTCGTGAAGGGCAACCTGCGGGTCTTCGCCTTCGGTCGCCTTGCCGCCCATGCACCTGAAGAACTCACCAAGCTGCTGACGCCGCCGTCAACCAAGCTGGAGGACATGTCGCTTGGCGAAATCCTCGAAAGCCGCACGCGTCTGCTCACCGCGTATCAGAACGAAGCCTATGCCGCTTCGTATCGCGATTTCGTGCAGGAAGTTGAAAACACGCTGAAGACCAAGGGCCTGACCGGGGCCGAAGTGCTGGTGCGCGACGTGGCGCTGACGTTGGCCAAGCTGATGGCCTACAAGGACGAGTACGAAGTCGCCCGCCTGCATTCCGATCCGGTGTTCTGGGAGCGGCTGCGCAACCAGTTCGATGGCGATTTCAAGGTGAAGTTCCACCTTGCCCCGCCGATCCTGCCGGGTCGCGATGCCTCGGGCCGTCCGAAGAAGCGGACGTTCGGTGCGTGGATGCTGCCGGTCTTCCGCGTCCTGGCCGGCATGAAGGGGCTGCGCGGTACTGCGCTCGACGTGTTCGGCTACACCGCCGAACGGCGGATGGAGCGCCAGTTGATCGACGACTACAAGGCCATGATCCGCGACATCGTGGCCCGCGTGGACCAGCAACATCTGCACACGGCGATCGAACTGGCCGAAGCCGCTGCCGATGTGCGCGGTTATGGCCCCGTCAAGGAAGCCGCGTTCGCGGAATACGAAGCGCGCAAGGCATCGCTGCTGCAGGACTTCGCCAGCCCGGTCACCGCGGCCGCGACCGACACCAAGGAAAAAATGCGGGTCTGAATCTCCTCTCCCCCCCGTCCGGGAGACCGGGCGGGGTCAGACCTTGCATAACTAAGCCCTTCCACCGGTTATGGTGGAAGGGCATTTTTCTGCCTGGTTGCCGGCGCCAAACGAAAACCCCGCAGGAAACAAATCCTGCGGGGTTCCGGATTGCGGATGCTGAGACCGGCGCCAAACGCCGGGTTTTCGATCAGTTTTCGGGAATGCGCCGCTTGCCCATCGAGGCGAGCCCGTCGCCCGCCATTTCGTCGGGCGTCAGCGGACGGCGCAAGTGGGCGCCGCCATCCACGTGGATGATCTCGCCCGTGATCGAAGGGGCATCGTTTGCCAGCCAGATGATCATACGGGCCAGTTCTTCGGTTTCCACGGCGCGCGTCAGCGGAATTTCCTTGAGGAAGCGGTCGAACATGCCGGCCTGTCGCCAGCGGCGCGCCTGCGGGCCTTCAAGCATACCCGCCTTGATCGCGTTCACGCGGATCCCGCGCGGAGCATATTCGAACGCGGCATAGCGGGTGAAGGTGTTGAGCGCGCCCTTGGCCGCAGCATAGGCGATGCTGCCCTGCAGCACGTCGGTGGAGACGATGCTGGAGAACAGCACGATCGACGCGCCGCTATTCATATGCCGCGCGCAGAAGCGCGCGAACTGGAACGGCCCGAAGAAATTGACCTGCATGGCTTCGTTCAGCTTGGCCATGCTGGTATCGTCGATCGTGCCGAACGAGCCGAGCCCGACAGCCGCCACAGCGATGTCGATTTGCCCCGTCCTGGCGGCGGCAGCCTCAAC
This sequence comes from Novosphingobium sp. KCTC 2891, assembly GCF_025938155.1. Classification (GTDB taxonomy): domain Bacteria; phylum Pseudomonadota; class Alphaproteobacteria; order Sphingomonadales; family Sphingomonadaceae; genus Novosphingobium. The sequence continues at coordinate 23,759 of NZ_JAPCZG010000016.1, forward strand.
GAATGCCGCCACTTCCGCCTCGTCTGTCGCATCGCAGCGATGGGCGGTGCCGCCAATTTCTTCAGCCAATTCCTCGACTTTTTCGAGGCGGCGAGCGGCAACGTGAACGTCGGCGCCGGCAGCTGCCAGCACTTTCGCCACATTCCAGCCTGCACCGCCCCGTTGCGAGGCACCAAGGATCGCAACCACGCGTCCTTCAAGCGGCCTTGCGGTCATGCCGTGTCCTTTCGCGATCCGAAAAGCCTGCTCAGGCAGGTTGCTTCGCACGTTCGGGGCGGCGTACCGAGAGGCCCTCAGCTTCGCGGTCCCACGTGTGTTCGGTCACGCCTTCATCGCGAAGGCGATACTTGAGCACGCGGCCCAGCGGATTCTTTGGCAGCTGGCTGCGGAACTCGATAAAGCGCGGCACGGCGAAGTAGGGCAGGTTCTCGATCGACCACAGGCACAGTTCGCGCGGGCAGCACTCGATACCCTCGCGCGCCACGATCGTGACCTTGATCTCGTCTTCCCCGCTCTGTTCGCCCACGGCGTGGACGGCGGCCTCGGCCACCCACGGATGGCGCAGGAAGGTGGCCTCGACCTCGAAGCTGGAGATGTTCTCGCCGCGGCTGCGCAAGTAGTCCTTGGCGCGGTCGGCAAAATAGATCCAGCCGTTCTCATCCATGCGGCCAAGATCGCCCGTGTGCATCCACAGGTTCCGCCATACCGCAGCGGTGGCATCGGGGCGGTTCCAATAGCCCTCGAACATCACGTTGGGGAACTTGGGGCGGCAGACGATCTGGCCGACCGTGCCGGGGGGCACCGGACAATCGTTCTCGTCGAAAATGCACACCTCGAATTCATCTGCCGCGCGCCCGGCGCACAGCTCGGGCGGGTTGTCGGTGGGCAGCGCCATCGTCAGGCGGCTGTTCTCGGTCTGACCATAAGCCCACGATGATACGAGCTTCACGCCAAAGCGATCTTTCCAGATCTGGCGCACTTCGGGCGTGATCGGCACGCCCACGATCATCTTGAGCTGTCCCTTGCAGCGTTCCATCGCTTCGCTGTCCGGAGCCTTGGCGACAAGCGCGAAGATCGAGGCCATCAGCACCGCATGGGTGGCGCCCGACCGCTCGATGTCTCCCCAGAAATGCGAGAGCGAGAAACGTGGCCACAGGGCAACGCGGTGATAATTCGTCATCGCGCCCAGCACGGCGTTGATCGCGGCCGAATGGAACATCGGCAGCGGGCAGAACACCACGTCTTCCGGCAGCGGATCGAGCGCGCGAATTTGCTGGCGTCCCTGCATCGCCATGTAGTTGTGGCTGATCATGCAGCCCTTGGACGGCCCGGTCGTTCCCGAGGTGTAGAGCAGGCAGGCAAGATCCTGCGGTAGAACGGGGATCGGGATCGGGGTTTCATCGGTGCCGGCGTGGTCTTCGAACCGCTCGATGGTGAGCCTGGAGGAGGGCAGGTCGCCCTCGGTGCCGCGCGCCATGACGAGTTCGACATTGGGCAATTCGTCGGCAAGTTCCACCACGCGTTCAAGGTAGGGCGCATCGGTGATGACGATGCGCGCGCCAGTATCGCAGATCTGGTGGCGCAGGAATTCGTGGCGATAGGCAAGGTTGATCGGCACCCAGATCGCGCCAAGCTTCTGCACGCCGAACCAGATCGTGATGAGGTCCGTGTGGGTTTCGCAGATGGAGACGACCGTATCGCCCTGCCGCACGCCATGACGCGCCAGTTCATGGGCAAAGCGCGTGGCGCGACGATCGGCCTCGCGGAAGGTCAGCGTGTCTCCGCCCACATCGAGGAAGACCTTGTCGCCAGCGGTTGCGACGGCACGCTCCAGCATGTGGAGAACGGTATCGCGCGTTCCGGCCGAATACTGAGAGGCTTGGGGGCTGTTCATCATCCTGATCCCTTGTGCTTTCCTTGCAAGGCCAGTTTGCGAGCAAGAAAACTATTTCCATTCAGTTGGTTGTATTGTCCCCGGTAAGCCTCGCGGGCCGGCGCATGGGGTGTCAGATCGTCACGCAGATCTTGCCGAAGTGGCCGTGGGCCTCCTGGTGCCGGAAAGCCTCTGCAAGCTGCTCGAACGCGAAAGTCGACGAAACCACCGGCCGCATGCCGGAAGCTTCGATCGCACGGACCATGTCCTCCTGGTCCTTGCGGCTTCCCACGGTGATGGCCTGAAGGCGCAAGTTGCGGTTGAGCACGCCAAGCATCGGAAACTTGAGGGGGCTGCGGCTCAGCGCGCCGATCAATACGATGATGCCGCCAGTGCGCATGGCCGCGATGGACTGCGTAATGCCTTCGCCGCCGACGACTTCCAGCAATACGTCAACGCCGCGCCCGTTGGTCAGGCGCACGGCCTCGGCGCCCCAATCCGGCGTCTCGGCATAGTTGATGACATGCGTCGCACCCAGGGCGCGCAGCTTCTCGGCCTTGGCCTCGGACGACGTGGTGGCGATCACCTGTGCCCCGGCGGCGACGGCGAACTGAAGCGCGAAGATCGAGACGCCGCCCGTGCCTTCGACGAGCACGACATCGCCCGGCTTGATCTTTGCTTCCACCATGAGGGCGCGCCACGCGGTCAGGCCTGCACAGGGCAGGGTGGCGGCTTCCTCGAAACCGAGGTTGGCCGGTGCCAGCGTGAAGTCGCTGGCCGGACGAACGACGTATTCGGCGGCGAGGCCGTCGACCTGGTCGCCGCGCATCATGGCGACGCGTTCGGCGGTGACCGGACCATCCAGCCAGTTGGCGAAATACGTGCTGATCACCCGGTCGCCGGGCTTGAAGGCGCTGACGCCTTCGCCGACGGCCACGACTTCGCCCGCGCCGTCGGACATCGGGATGCGGCCCTTTTCCGCCGGAAACCAGCCCATGACCACGATGTAGTCATGAAAGTTGAGGGACGTGGCGCGTACCCGCACCAACACCTGTCCGGCTGCCACGGCAGGGGTTTCGCGCTCGACGATCGCAAGCTCATCCAGCCCGCGCTCTTCGGCGAGTTCATACTGACGCATCGTGACGGTTCCTCTCGAATACTGGTCTTGTCGCGCCAGACTTCGCGCTGCCGTAGGTAGAAAGTAGGCCCGACCGCAACCGCGACGGGTTACGGGGCGCCGCAATTCGGCTGTTGTCTGGCAGCAATGTGGCGCATGAGGGCACGATCATGGGGCCTCGCCTGTTGTCCGGGGCGCGCGCCAGATCGGCCCGCGCGCCAATACCGGCGCGAGCAGGTCGGTAAAATCAGGGGCGGCTTCGGGGTCGACAGGGCGCCGTTCCGGCCCGGTGTATCCCAGCAGCGCGCGCACATCGTCGAACAGGTAGTAACCACCCGCAATCGCAAGACAGAACCCCTGCCAGGTTTCGCTGTCGTGCGTGCGCAGTTCTTCCAGGGCGGCTCTGTGGTCCTTGCCGCGCGCAAAACGCACGGCAGCCAGTACGCGCGGCGCCAGATCGGCGCGCAGTTGCACCACGCGATCGAGCAATTCATCCGCAGCCCCTGCCGCCGATGCCGACGGCATGCCTTCGGCATCGGGGATAAGAATGTCGGCCAATGCGCGTATGACCGCGCGGTCATCTTCCTTGAACCAGTTCATGCGGCCACTTTCTGATCGCGGCGCGCGGCGATCAGGTGGCGGGCACCACGCGCGGCCAGCGCGCAGATCGTGGCCGTGGGGTTCACCCCGCCAGAGGTTACGAACAGGCTGCCGTCAAAGATATAGAGATTGGGCACGTCATGCGTACGGCCCCAGCGATCGGTGACCGAGGTGGCCGGATCGTTGCCCATGCGAGCGGTGCCCAGCATGTGGCCACCGCTGTTGGGCAGGACGGGGATGGACAGCGTTTCAACGGCGCCGGCTGCCACCAGCGATTCCCGCGCGCGTTCGATGTGCCAGTCGCGCAGGGCCCTGTCGTTCTCGCCCACGCGGAAATGCACTTTCACCGACGGCACGCCGTCGCAATCGGACAGTTCATCGTGCAGGGTTATGCGGTTTTCCGGATCGGGCAAGGTCTCGCCGCAGATCGCCCATGACAGCGAATGGCCCAGCCGGCGCATCTTCTGGTGAGCTGCTGCGCCCCACCCGCGCTCCAGCGAGGCGCGGCCCAGACCGGGATGGATCGACAGCGGACCGCCGCCGGTGGAAAGGCTCCACTTCGCGCCGCGCACGAACCCGCGCAAGCGGTCGGTTTCATAGAACTGCATGGAATAGATCGCGATGCCGCCGGGGCCGATCCAGCTTTCCAGCTGTTCGTCGAACACCCCCACGGCCACCGAGATCGGGTGCGGCATGAAGTTGCGTCCCACAAGGCCTGAAGAGTTGGCGAGGCCATCGGGAAAACGCGCCGATTTCGATAGCAGCAGCAAGCGCGCGGTGCCGATGCCATTGGCACACAAGATCACTACCCGGGCGCGCTGGTGGTGTTCCTCGCCCGAACGGTCGATCCAGATCGCGCCCGTGGCAAGGCCCGCGCTGTCCGTCGTGATTTCACGCACGCGGGCCCCGGTAATCAGGCGGGCGCCGCTGGCCGTGGCGTCGATCCAGTAAGCTTTGTCGGCAACCGCCTTGGCGCCTTCGGGGCATCCTTTGCTGCACACGCCAAGCCGCACGCAGGCGGCAAGGTGTCCGTGCGGTCGCGATGGAATGCCATTCGAACCCGGCCACCAGTGCCAGCCCAGCCGGTTCATCCCCTCGGCCGCTTTGCGCCCCGCCTTGCCGATGGGAAAAGGCGGCAACGGGTGGCGGTGCGGTGCGGGATAGGCCGGATCGCCCGACAGGCCCGATACGCCCATCGCCAGCTCGGCTTCCTCGTAGAAGGGTTCCAGCTCGGCGTAAGTGATGGGCCAATCGTCGGCCACGCCATCAAGGCTGCGCACGGCGAAATCCGAAGGGGTCAGGCGGTGCCAGTGCGCACCCCACAGCCAGGTGGAACCGCCCACGGCATTGTACATGGTTATGCCGACATCGGACTCGCTTTCGTCAATCGGATAGTCGGCCTCGCGCTCTCGTTGGTTGGGGCTCCAGTGCCAGCGCTGGCGCGCCATCAGCTCGCCCTCGGGCCGGCCGGTAGGCAGCCGGTCGGAACTTTCCCAGTCACCCTGTTCAAGGCACACGACGCTGAGGCCTGCGGCGACAAGATGTTTGGCCGCCATGCCGCCCGCCGGGCCTGCGCCCACGATGAGCACGTCGGCGATCGTGCCGTCAGGATCCTCTGCTCGATTCATGCCCTTGTGGCTAACCAACGCAATCATGCCGGAAAAGCGCCGAGAGTTGCATTGAGGGGCAATTGCAGGTGGCGGACATACATGTTGCACGGCGGGGCCAAACCTGGCGTCTAGCAGCATTCGAGCCAGTTGCGGCGGTTAGAGCAGGGGGCCTCGGCGGCGGCGGCCGGGGCGGACGGGGCATGAAAATGGCCGGGCTCCGAAATCGGACTTTTCTCTGCCTGCAATCCTCCGGGGGTGCCTTGCGCATGGCAGCCAACTGGCGAAAGCTGTGATCCACGAGGGCGGGCCTGACATCGTTCAATGGCCGGGCCGTTGCAAAAAGTTGTGACAAGAGGGGAAGGCTGGATGGAAACCGAAGCGATCAATCGCGCAGCGTGGCGCGCGCAAATCGTCGAGGCGGCGATCGAACCGGATTTGCCGATCATCGATTCCCATCACCACATCTGGCGCGACGCCCCGGTTGAGCCGTGGGAGGCCTATCCTGCGGCGGCGATGATCGCGGACAAAGTGAATTCGGCCCATAACGTCGTAGCCACGGTGTATGTCGATTCCCACTCTGCCTACCGTGTCGATGGCCCCGAGCATCTGCGCGTCGTGGGCGAAACCGAATACGCAGGTTCAGTGGGCGACGATTGCGATGCGCGCGGCGGTCGTGCGGTCGGGGGCTGCGCCGCAGTTGTCACGCATGCCAACCTTCTGATGGGCGCGGCGGTGGGCGAAGTGCTTGATGCGCATATCGCCGCGTCGTCGCGTTTTCGCGGCATCCGCCACATGACGGCGATAGATCCGGACCTGCCGCCGGTCTATGGTGCTACCGAATACGGTGTGATGATGCGGCCGGAATTCCGCGAAGGCTTTGCCGAGCTGGCGCGTCGCAACCTCAGCTTCGATGCCTGGATGTTCCATCCCCAGCTTCCCGAACTGCTCGACCTGGCTCGCGCCTTTCCCGAAGCGAACATCGTGCTGGACCACACCGGCGGCCCGATCGGCATCGGCCGTTTCGCGGGCAAGCGGGACGAGGCTTTTGCCGCGTGGAAGAAGGACATGTCCGCGATCGCCGCCTGTCCCAACGTGTCGGTCAAGGTCGGCGGCCTTAACATGACCTATACCGCGATGGACGCGATCGAAAATCCGCGCCCGAACACATCCGAAGAAGTGGCCTTGTTGCAGCGGGATCATTTTCTGACCACGATTGACCTGTTCGGCCCGGACCGTTGCATGGTGGAAAGCAATTTCCCGGTAGACATGCGCTCGATCTCGTATGACGTCCTGTGGAACAGCGTTAAGCGCATGACTGCCGACCTGACGCGCAGCGATCGCGAGCATATCTTCGCGGGCACCGCCCGGCGCGTTTATCGCCTTCCGTAATGGCGAGGGAAACTTTTCACGTCGAAGGTTCGTTCTCGGACGAGGAGAAGGCCGAAGCCGACTCTTTCGTGACGCGGCTGATTTATGGCGGCTCCAGCGAGGTGTCTGCCGTCGGGCCGAGTTTTGCCGTGCATCTGGAACAGGTCGCCTCGCGGCCTTTCCCGTGCTTTTCCTCGCAGGTGCGGACCAATTACGTCTGGCGCCGCAGTTCTGCCGATGTCCGTAAGGACGGCTCGGATTTCTGCGTGATCCGGCTCATCCGCTCCGGCACCACCCGCATCACGCAAATGGGGCGCACGCTGGAGTTCCATGCGGGTGATATCATCGTCACCCGTTCGAACATGCCGATTTTCTCGGAAATCTTGCCGGACGGCGACGGCGGCGTGGCCGATACGGCACTGTTGCTGGTGCCGAGCGCCACGCTCCAGAAATATCTGGAGGTGGACGCAATCGTTAATTGCCCCCTCCCGCGCGATACCCCGCATTACCGGGTGTTGGTGGACATGATCGAAATGCTTGCCCACCGGTCGTTCGATTTCGACGAGGAGACGGGAGACTTGCTGGCGACTGCGTTGTGCGTGGAAATGCGCAAGCTGTCGCAAGTGATGGTTGAAGGCGCGGACAGCCACATAAGCGTCCCCGAAGCGCGCTTGGTCGATATCCGCGCGCAGATCCGGGCGCATTTTTCGAATCCCTATCTCTCGCTCGAGATGATCGCTCGAAAATGCAACATATCTACGCGTTACGTTTCCTACATAATGTCAAAATATGGCACTTCGTTTTACGAAGAACTGAAGATGGAGCGGCTGAATACGGCACGAAATATTCTTAAATCCGATAAGAATAAGAATATGCCGATAAAGCAGGTGGCATTCTTTACGGGATTCAAGTCTACCTCGCACTTCAGCACGGCGTACAAGAAGACTTTTGGCATATCTCCCCATGAAGAACGCGCCCATTAAAAGGGGCGCGACTTTTCGATGTTCCAACATTTTGGATGAAAGCAGATGGCACAGCTAAAAGAGAAAGTCGCGCTCGTAGCGGGCGGCACGGGCGGCATTGGCGAAGCGATCGCCCGCAAGCTGGCCGAGGAAGGTGCGCGCGTTTATCTGGGTGGACGCAACCCCGGCAAGACGGCCACTGCCGCTGCCGCGCTGGGCGCGGTGCCGGTGCGGCTTGATGTGGGCAGTGCGGTCGACTGGAAGGCGGCCGTCGCGAGCATCGAGACGCAGGAGGGGCGCCTCGATGTTCTGGTCAATGCTCAGGGCGAAACGCTGCTTGCGCCTTTCGAGGAGGCGACGCTCGACCAGTTCCGGCAGATGATGGCCCTGAATGCGGAAAGCGTGTTCCTTGGCGCGCAGGCGGCCTTGCCGCTGATGCGCAAGTCGGGGCCGGGCAGCATCATCAACATCGGTTCGGTCATCCAGGCGCGGCCTAACAGCAGCCTGGCCGGCTATGGGGCGTCCAAGGCGGCCATGACCGCACTCAGCAAGTCGCTGGCGCTTCATTGTGCCGAGACGGGATCGGGCATTCGCGTCAACGTGATCCACCCGGCGGGCATCCTCACTCCGATGCTGGACCGTGCGATCCATGACATGGACGTACCTTATGATGAAGGTCGCGCCATGTGGGAGGCAACGCACCCGCTTGGCCGGTTCGGCACCCCCGAAGAGATCGCCAGTGCGGCGCTTTATTTCGCATCCGACCTGTCCGGCTTCACGACAGGAACCGAACTCTACGTGGATGGAGGCGCGGCCATCCGTTCATGAGGGCGGGCTGCTCCTGAACGCGATCGCGCGCTAGGAAAACGAGGAATTCATGGTGAAGTGTTATGATGTCATTGTCGCCGGATCGGGATCGGCCGGCATGGCGGCTGCAGTCCGGGCGCTGCACCTGGGGTTTTCGGTGCTGGTGCTGGAAAAGGAACAGCAGTGGGGCGGCACGTCTGCCGCTTCAGGCGGCGGCGTATGGATCCCCAACCACGGCATGAAGGCCGATGGTGACAGCCATGAGAAGGCGATGACCTACCTCAAGGCGGTCTCCAATGGTGCGGTACGCGAAGACCGCCTTGCCGCGTTTGTCGACAACGGATCAAAAATGGTCTCGTTTCTCGATGAAGTGGGCGTGCGCCTGCACGTGCTGGAAGGCTATCCGGATTACTTCCCCGACGCGCCGGGCGCGCATGCCGGGCGCGCGCTGTTCCCGTACGAAGTCGATGGCGCATCGGTGGGCGAAAGCGCCTACACGATGCGCGAGGCTCCGATACGCGGCAAGCTGTTCAACCGATATTCGTTCGGGCTGGACGAGGCTTTCGCACTCGCCACCAAGGCGCGCGGTTGGCGGGTGATCGTGGGCAAGATGCTTTGGCGCTACTGGTCGGATCTCGGCTGGCGCAAGAAGACCAGCCGGGACCGGCGCCTGACGATGGGTTCGGGCCTCATGGGGGCTCTGCGCCGCGCTTTCGATCGCATGGGCGGCGAAATGTGGATGGGCACCGGGCTTGTCGGCCTTCACGAAGAAGGCGGCCGTGTGACGGGCGTGGAAGTTGAACGCTATGGCCATCGCTTCCGCGTGGAGGCGCGCCACGGCGTGGTGATCGCCGCGGGCGGGTTCGAATGGAACCAGGAAATGCGCGACCGCTATTTCACGCTGCCCACGCCCGCGCATTGGGCGACCACGCCAGAGCGCGCCAATGACGGCAAGGCCACGCTGGCCGGTCAGGAAATCGGCGCCGATGTCGAATTCATGGAAACCGGCTGGTACATTCCCAGCATGATCATGCCCACCATCGGCGTGCCAAACACCGCGATGACGCACCAGATGTCGTTCGACCATGGCCGTCCGCATAGCGTATGCGTGAACCGGAATGGTGAGCGGTTCGTCAAGGAAACCATCGCTTACGACCAGTTTGGTCTGGCCATGATCGAGGACAACCGCAAGACCGGTTCGAGCTCTGTTATCTGGCACGTGTTCGACGACCAGTTCCGCGAAAAATATTCGTCGGGCGGCTTCATGCTGAAAGCACTGATGCCCGACAGCAAGGTGCCGGTCCACTGGTGGGATCACTTCATCTATCGTGCCGATACGCTGGGCGACCTAGCCGCCAAGATCGACGTGGACGGCGCTGCCCTGGTCAAGACGGTGGAGCGCATGAACGAATATGCACGCACCGGCATCGACAAGGAATTCGGCCGCGGTAGCGACGATTACGACCGTTTCTTCGCCGATCAGCGGGTGAAGCCCAACGGGTGCATCGGCACAATCGAGAAGGGTCCGTTCTATGCGGTGCCGATCGTGCTGGGCGATATGGGCACCAAGGGCGGCCTGAAGGCTGATGCCCAGGCGCGTGTGCTCAATACCAACGGCGTGCCCATCGGCGGTCTTTACGCCGCAGGCAATGCTTCGGGCGCCATCACGGGCAATTGCTATCCGGGGGCGGGCGGCACGATCGGTCCCGCCATGACCTTTGGCTTCATCGCGGCGAACACGATCGCCGCACTTGCCGCAAATTCACGCTGAATCATCATGTCACATCAAAAGGAAAGCCCAATGGCCATTACGTCTCATCCGTCGCCAAATGTCATGCTGGTGCTGCGCGCGATCAAGGTCGCCAGCGATCGTGAACTGGAAGGTTTCCGCGAAATCTGCGCGCCGTACGTGGTCGTGAACATGCCGTTCCACCCGGCCGGCATGAAGACCTTCCACGGCATCGACCAGATGATCCGCACGTTCAAGGCAGAGGAAACGTTCGCCACTTTCGCGCTGTGGGCCGAAAAGGTCTGGGAAGTGGGGGATACGGTGTTCGTCGAAGGCCGTTCGCACGGCACGAACAGCAACGATCTGCCCGATTACAACAACCACTACATGTTCGTGGTGCGTGTTGATAATGGCAAGATCGTGGAATGGAACGAGTTCTACAACCCGCTTGAAGCCATGAAGCAGGGTTATGGCCAGCCGCGCGAAAAGAAGGCAGCCAAGGCCTGATCCAGGGTTTCTGATCAAAAAAAAGGGGCGGAGAACCGGATTGGTTCTCCGCCCTTTTTGTTTGCCGCTTCTGCGCAGGTGTGGGGTCACACGCGGGCGAGGCGATCCTTGTATGTCTTGCCGCCGACCATCACCAGGTCAAGCGTCTCGAGCGGGCGGCGAAGGATGCCGATGTCAGCCAGCGGATCGCCATCGACCACGATCAGGTCGGCCAGGCGCCCCTTCTGGATAAGGCCGCCATCGTTGCCCAGACCCATCATCTTCGCGCCATTGCGCGTCGCCCAGGTGAGCACGTCCCGTGCCGCGATGTTGCAATCGTTGACATAGACTTCCAGCTCTTCGGCATAGTTGCCGTAGCCGTGCATCATGAATTCCAGGCCGAAATCGTCACCCGGCACAATGTTGATGCCGGCGGCATGGATGCGCGGCAGCATCTCGCGCAGGTTCTCGAAGGAACGCACGACGGGTTGGAGCTGCGTTGAACGCGCCAGATCGCCTTCGCCGCTAGGCATCAGCTTCTTGAGGAACAGCATGCTGGGCACATAGTGCGTCCCATGCTTGACCATGGCCTCGATCACTTCATCGTCCATGCCATCGCCATGGTCGACGATGTCCATGCCCAGTTCGACCGCTTCCAGCATATGCCGCTTGGTGGTGACATGGCCGCGCACGATGGCGCCGTGGTCGTGCGCGGTCTCGATGACGGTTGCCAGTTCGTCGCGGGTCATGCTGCGCATGTCCTCGGGATAATCGATGCCGTGGCCACCGCTGGGGAAGATCTTGATGACTTCCACCTTCCGGCGCAGTTGGTGGCGCACTGCCTTGCGCATTCCTTCCACACCATCGGCATAAAGCTCTTGTCCGATAATCTGCATCCCGTCTTCGCGCGGCGGAGCGGGGAGCCAGAACGAATTGGGCTCGTTCTCGTTGCCGGAAGAATTGATGTGCAGCCCGGAGGGGCGGATGCGCGGGCCCGGGATGCGTCCGTCGGCAATCGCCATTTTCATGGCCACGTCATTGTCGAAGCTGCATGCCGCGCCGACGACATTGGTGACACCCGACTGGATCGCGTAGTTCAGGTTTTCCACGCAGACGGCGGCCAGATAGGAGGGCGGGCTTTGCGTGCCGAGATACAGCTTACCCACGTCGGCCAGTCGCAACCCGCCGTAATCGGGATGCCAGTGACCCTGGGTCATGCCGGGCATCAAGGTCTTGCCACCAAGATCGACGTGCTCGCCTTCGGCGCCACGCAAGGCTTCGCTGTCCGGCGCGACCTCGACAATGCGTTCGCCTTCGACGGCGACGGTCATTCCATTTTTTGCTTCGTTTTCGCCATCAAAGAGGCGTGCGTTGTGGAAGAATGTCGGCAATGCCATGTTCCTTTCCCTTATGGCTGGAAGCGCTGAGGTTCCCTGACCTTCAAGCTTGACTTCCATGCTTCATGGCCCCGTCAGATCGCTGGTCAAGCAATCCACAGCACTGTGGGGAAGAAGTGCTTTTTCCGGGTAGCCGCATTGCGCCTACAGTGAAGACGCGGGGGGAGATTTGCGGCGAGATCGGCGTAAATTGAACATGCCGAGTCGCCAAATAGTCGTAGCGGCATGAATACTCAGGAGAGTGATATGAAGCCTTTTATCTTCAGCGCTGACGCTCACATCGCCGAGCCGCCAGATCTTTACCGCAACGCGTTGCCGGCTCATCTTCAGCAGTGGGCGCTTTCCACCGAAGTGGACGGTGAATCGATCGTTATCCTGATGGGCGAACAGAAGATTCTGAAAGTCTATCGCAACTTCCACGATCACAAGACCGGCCAGCTCGATTGCCCGGACGTGCGTCGACTTGGTGGCCGCAACCTCGATGCGCGCCTTCAGGACATGGTGCGCGATGGTGTGGATGCCGAACTGTGCTATCCCTCTCTGGGTCTGCAGCTGCCGCGCGTGCTTGACCGTGAAGCGGCGCGCATTTCGCACGAAGCCTACAACGACTGGGCATGGGAATATACCGACGGCCTGCACGACAAGCTGGTTGCCGGGGCGATGATCCCCGTCATCAACATGGATGACGCGATGGCCGAGCTCGATCGCGTTCTGAAGATGGGCTACCGCGCGGTGTGCCTGCCTTCGGTCCTGTTCGATTGCACGCCGAACTACAACCAGCCCGATTGGGATCCGTTCTTTGCCGTCTGCGGCGAAGCGGGCGTTCCGATCTGCCTGCATACCGCGACCGGTGACATGCCGATCCGCGCGATGCGTGGTCCTGGCGCTGCGGTCTACAACTACGTCCGCCTGATGAACGACGCCGTCAACTCGGTCTGCCTGCTGGCCGCCGGCGGCGTGCTCGATCGCAATCCCAAGGCCCGGATCCTGCTGTCGGAATATGGCGCAGGCTGGTTGCTGGCCCTGGGTGAACGCATGGACGAAGCCTATTTCGGCCACGCGCCGATGGTGCAGCCCAAGCTTGGCCGCCTGCCCAGCCAGATCCTGAGCGAGCAGGTCGTGCTGTGCCTTCAGAACGATCTTGGCGCGCTCAAGACGCTGCGTGAACAGGGCGTGGGTTCGATGGTCTTTGCGACCGACTATCCGCATTCGGAAGGCACGTTCCCCTATTCGCAGGAACTGGTCGACAAGATCCTGACCGAAACCCCGCACCTGACCCAGGAAGAGCGCGAAGCCGTTCTGGGCCAGACTGCGGTCAAGCTCTTCAAGATCGATATGGATAAGGCGCGCAATGCCAAGATGCCGGAGCGGGCAGCCGCCTGATCCAGCATTCGCGTTGTGGCGGGCTCCCTTTCCTTTTTCGGGGAAGGGGGCCTGCTTCGTTTTGGACGATCGAATTCCGCGGGACCGCGCAAAGCCCGCAACAAGGAACGGGCATGACCATCCCCATCGATTCTGCTTATTTCCGTCGTATCCTGGGGCATTATCCCACGGGCATTTGCATCATTACCTCGATTGACGCCGAAGGCGCGCCGCTGGGTATGGTCGTGGGTTCGTTCACGTCCGTCTCGCTGGATCCGCCGCTGGTGGGCTTCCTGCCGACGACCAATTCGGAAAGCTGGCGCCGGATCGGGGAAAGTGGGCGCTTTTGCGTCAACGTGCTGTCCTCCCAGCAAGAGACGCTGTGCCGCACGTTCGCATCGCGCATACCTGACAAGTATGCGGGGATCGACTACCGCCTGTCCCCGGGGGGGCTGCCGATTTTCGATGGCGCTATTGCATGGATAGAATGCGACATTCACGCGGTGCATGAAGCCGGCGACCACCTGATTGTGCTGGGTGACGTGCGTGCGCTCGACGTGGAACACCCCGAATCACCGCTGCTGTTCTTCAAGGGCGACTATGTCAGCCTGAATGTGTGATCCGCGCGTCAGCCGCACAAGCAAGGGGCGCCCGGTCAGGCATTGACCGGGCGCCCCTTTTCGTTTCGCTTATCGCGTCAAATAGCCGCCATCGGCCACCAGGCCATGGCCGGTGACGAAGCTGGAAGCATCGCTGCACAACCACACCACGGCGTTGCCGATTTCGGCAGGGGTACCAAGCCGTCCCACTGGCTGGCCTGCTACCATCGCTTCGATATAGGCTGGCCCGCCGACGGGGTCGCGTTCAAGGTAGGCATCCATCGCGGGCGTATGGATCGTGCCGGGACACACGGCATTTACCCGGATCCCCTTGGTGGCGTAGTCGAGGGCAGCCGAGCGGGTGAGGCCCAGGATGGCATGCTTGCTGGCGACATAGGCGGGCATGTTGGGCGTGGCCACATGGCTGCAAACGGAACCGCAGTTCACGATGACGCCGCCGCCCTGCTCTTCCATCAGCCCGATTTCATGCTTCATCGACAGGAAGATGCTGGTGACATTGGTCGTCATCACCATGTCCCATGCGTCTTCGGGATAGGTGCCGAGCGGTTCGAATGCACCGCCCACGCCCACATTGTTGAATGCGCAATCAAGGCGCCCGAAGCGTGACCGGATCGTCCCGAACAGTTCGGCAATGCTGGCGCGGTCGCGCATGTCGCACGCCACGAACGTGGCCGCGTTGCCCGCCGCAACGATCGCTTCGGCCGCGGCATTGCCTTTTTCCACGTCGAAGTCGGCCAAGATGACCGTGGCGCCGGCTGCGGCCATCGCCACAGCCGCACCATTGCCGATGCCCGATGCCCCGCCCGTGACAAGGGCGATCCTGCCATCGAGAAGGCGGCCCATCGGGTTGTTTGCCTGCGCGCTCATCCTTGGCTTTCTCCTGCCTTCAGCACTCAATACGTCTCGATGGCGCCTTCGGGGCAACTGCGCACGGCGTGGTCCACGGCATGCTCAAGCTCGGGCGGAACATCGGTCATCTTGACATAGGCATGGCCGTCTTCGTCGTTGAGTTCGAAGATTTCTGGGCAGGCGAGGCGGCACATCCCTTGGCCGACGCACCGATCATCGTTCACGCGCACTTTCATGGAAATATCCTTCGCAACAAAAGAAGATGTCAGGCCAATGCCCCGCTGCCCACCTTGTGGCCCGGCGTGAACGTGGCCGGAACGCTGATGAGGCCATTGACCGAAGTGGCGCTGGGGAAGCGGCGCACGCGTGCTTCGTCCACCATGATATCGGGCATGCGTGTCATCACTTCGCGGAACATCACCTCGAAGAACACGCGCGCAAGGAACGAACCAAGGCAGCGGTGGATGCCCGCGCCAAAGCCCACGTGAGGGTTGGGCATGCGGTCGAGGATCACCGTGTCGGCATCGGGGAACACGCGTTCGTCGCGGTTGGCCGCGCCCAGCGCCATCAGCACTTGCTCACCGGCCTTCATCGACGCCCCGCAAACCTCGGTATCGTGCGTGACCGTGCGGGCCTGCGAATTGATCGGCGAGAAGTAGCGGACGAACTCTTCCTTGGCCTTGTCCAGCAATTCCGGCTCATCGATGAGACGCTGCCGCGCTTCGAGATCCTGGCTGAGATAGATCATCGTGTTGGAAAACAGCGCGGTCGTGGTGCCCACGCCGCCCACAAGCACCATCATGCCGATGTCGATCAGTTCCTGCTTGCTCAGCTTGCCCTCAGCAGTGTTCGCATGGCACAGCGTGCCGAACAGGCCGGGCTGCTGCTCAGCCCAGTTGAGATCGACGGCAGCCGACAGTTGCTGACGGATCCATTCAAGATCGGCAAGGCATTGCCCGAACTCTTCTGTTCCGCGGGCATAGGCCAGCTGGTGGAACGGCAAGGACCAGCGTCGCCATTCGTCTTCGCTGTAATTGATTCCCAGAATCCTGAGCGTGGAAAGCGCGGTCAGCGGGTTGGTGAAGTCGCGGGTGATATCCACTTCACCTTTCTCGATCACCCGGTCGATCAGCGCGGTGGCCACTTCGGTTACGACGCCGGTATAGCTCTTGGCGGCCTTGGGCGCGAAGAATGGGTTGAGGAGGAAGCGATATTTCTTCCACTTCGGCGGATCGGTCTCCACCGGGATGAAAGCACGCGCGGGAACGGGGGGCACCACGTTCCCGCCGGTGGGTACATCGCCCTCTTTTTCCCAGTGCTTGGCCGACGAGAACGTTTCCCAGTCCCGCATCATTTCCGTCAGTTCGGGATAGCCAGCCGCGACCCAGTAGCCGTTTTGTCCGGTCGACTTGAAGACCGGGCACTGCTTTTGCAAATCGGGGAAGCGTTCACGCCAGCCGGCATAATCGACATCGGCGGGGTCAAAATCGGTAACGCATACTTGCGCAGTGTCTTCGGGCACATCAGTCTCCTGGTCGATTTTATGCGATTATGTCAGATTGCACGTCCTTGGCCGTCGCTCGTCTGTTATGATCCGGCACGCATCTGTTGTGAATTTGCGGAGCGCAGGTCTGCACGCCGGCTGCGCAGGTACTGGCGCAGGTCATCCATATCCCGTGCCGAAAATTCGGGGAAAATTGGCATTCCCTGTGAAACCAGCGCCCCTTCGTGAACGACGGCGGCAAAGGCTTCGGATGACAGGGGAATGGGCGAGCGGCGCAAGTCGGGGGCTACGCCGCCACCGGCATCGGCGCCGATACCGTGACAGGAAAAGCATTGTCCGAACAGGCGCGCGCCGCGCGTGGCCGAGGCCGTGTCTTCACGATAGTCCGGATCGTCCAGAGGCGTCGTGTCGGCAGGTTCGGGCCGGGGCAGGGTTGCGGTGCCCCCGATCGCGAACGTCAGCACGCGCCGCTGCGTGGTGCGATAGTCGCTGGTCGTGGCAATGGCGCTTGCATCCACGCCGGCACTCGTGCCCGGCCCGGCCAACACGGTGATGTATTGCCGCCCGCCGACCATATAGGAGATGGGCGCCGCCAGCACCGGGGCTTGTGCCGCAAACGACCACAGCCGTTTTCCCGTCCGGGCGTCATAGGCGTTGAACTGACCATCGGCCTGTCCCTGGAACACAAGATTGCCGGCCGTGGCCATCAGGCCGCCGTTCCATTTCTTGGGTGTTTCCACCTTCCAGGCCAGTTTTTGCGTGGCCGGGTTCCATGCCACGAGGAAGCTGGTGGGATCGGGCAACTTGGTCGAAGGGCCGAACGCGGGGTAGGCTCCCACGTCATAGGCGGCGTGGGGCGTACGTTTCCAGTTGGCGAGATCCAGTCCTGCGTCCGTGAAAACAAGGCCCGCCTCGGCGACCGGCACATAGACAAGTCCGGTCTGTGGGCTGAAGGCGCTTGGCATGTGCGAATGGGCACCGCTGTTGCTGGGCCATAATTCAAAGCTTTGGCCGTTTTCGTAGCGCGCCCCTGCCACTTCGACCGGACGCCCGGTTTTGGGGTCGATGCGGGTGGCCCAGGTGACCTTCGCGATCTTTTCGGCGGAGATGAACTTGCCGTTGGTCCGGTCGATCACATACAGGAAGCCGTTCTTGGGCGCCGTGACCAGCACCTTGCGCACTTTCCCGCCGATCCTGAGGTTGGCCAGGTGCATGTCCATCGCGGCGTTGTAGTCCCACGTCTCGCCCGGATTGACCTGGTAGTGCCACTTGTAGCGGCCGGTGTTCACATCAAGCGCGAGGATCGAGGCGAGAAACAGGTTGTCGCCCTTGCCCTGAGAGCGGACCTTGCGATTCCACGGGGCGCCATTGCCTGTGCCGATGAACACGGTGCGCGTTTCCGGGTCATAGGACAGCGCGTTCCAAACCGTGCCACCGCCGCCGAATTTCCACCATTCGCCCGACCATGTCTTGGCGGCCATCGCCATGGCCGCGTTCTCGAATCCCTTGGCGGGATCGCCAGGGACGGTGAAGAAGCGCCACACCTGCTCCCCGGTCCGGGCGTCGTAGGCGGTGACATAGCCACGCGCATCGGAGCTGTCCGCGCCCCCATGCCCCACGATGACCTTGCCATCGAAAATGCGGGGCGCGGCCGTGATGTAACGCAGATCGCCATCTTCCAGCGTCTGACTGCTCCATGCAACGGTCCCGGTGCGCGCATCGAGCGCGATCAGGCGGCCATCGACTGTGCCGGTATAGATCCGCCCGTCCCAGTAGCCCAGTCCCCGCGATCCCCACGAGCGGCGCAGGCGCTCGCCGGCCGCTTCAGGGGCGTGCGGATCGTACGTCCACAGTTCCCCGCCGGTGACTGCATCGACTGCGTGGACCACGCTGTAGCCCGTTGTGAAATAGAGTACCCCGTCAACTTCCAGCGGCTGCGTCACGGCATTGCCGGGGGGAAGGTCGATCGACCACGAAAGCCCCAGGTCGCCCAAGTTCCGGGCGTTCACCTGATCGAGGGGGCTATAGTGCTGCTCGCCAAAAGTGCGGCCATAGCCGGCCCAGTTGGCCCCGTCGGAGCCATCTTTCAGAATGGCTGCCGGCTCACTGCGATGGACGGATGGAGCCGAACCGGGGTGCCCCGCGACAAGCATGGCCGCACTGGCCATAAGCCCGGTCGTTATGGTTGCCCGATGGATGAATCCGCGCCTGCAGTGGAACTGTTTCAAGATTTGTGTCCCGTACAAAAAATTGCCGCCCGTATTGGTTATACGGGCGGCAAGGCGGTTTAGAAGCGAAGGGTGACTTCCATGCCATACGTGCGCGGTTCGCCCGGAATGACGCCGGCGATGCCGAATGGCACGATGTCGATACCGCCGGTGTAAAACTCGGTCTTGGTGATGTTCTTGGCGAACAAGGCCATCGACAACGGCGATCCGGCGACGTCCTTCCAATCGAGACGGGCGTTCACCAGCGAGTAACCCGGCAGATAGGTTCCGGGCGCCTGGGTCGTACCCTGGTTCGCGAACCACTGGCCAGTCTGGGAATAGATATCCCCGCGCAGCGAGACTTCACCCAGATCGTCTGGCAATGCCGCGGTGATCGCACCATAGACAGTGCCTGCCCACCGAGGCGTATCGGCGTAGGTGCCGAAAGTCTGCGGTGCCCCGAACAGCAGGGTCGTTCCGTTCAGGAACTTTGCATCGGTGTGGGTAAGGCTGCCGCCCAGCTCCAGCCAGTGCGTGGGGTTGAAGGCCAGATCGAATTCAAAGCCGCGTACGCGAGCCTTGGGCAGGTTCACCGAGAGAGCCTGCAGCGCCGGCAAGCCGGCAACGGCATATTCGGCCGGTGGCGCGGTGTAGACCACGCGCTGTACGTTCTTGATGATCTGGTTGTAGACCGCAAGGTTCGCACGGACCGGAACATCGCCGGCCATACCGTTGAACTTTGCGCCCAGTTCGAAGTCGTACGTCGTTTCCGGTGCGAAGATGTTGCCGCCTTGCGCCGCGGTCAATGCGCGGGCCGGGCCCTGCCCATTGACGCCGCCCGACCGCCAGCTGCCGCGGTGCGCTGCATAGAGAAGCAGCGAACGGCTCGCCTGGTAGTCGATGCTGACGTTCCAGCTCGGCTTGTTGTTCTTCACTTGCTCGAACGGAGCTGCCGGGTTGATCGGCGAATTGACGTAAAGCAGCTGGGTAGCGCGCGAGCGCTGTTCGGCCGAGAAGGTTTCCCAGGTATAGCGGATACCGCCAGTGAACTTCAGGCCCTGGACGCCGGTAAGCCCGCCAAGGTCCTGGGTCACCTGAGCGTAAAGCGCCTTGCTGACATCCTTCGTGGCGAAGTCGTTGATCTGGACGATCTGTTCGTAGCCCGCAGGATAGCCGAAATAGGCACCGAAGGGGGCAACGTCGAGGAACGAGACCGGGGAGTAGAAGCCGCGCTTCTCACGCGAGATATAAGCACCGACGATGAAATCCGTGCTGTCCAGCTTGCCGACGACCTGAAGTTCGTCGGAAATGTTCTTCACATCGTTATGGGCACCGAAATCGCCCGTGTAATGCGGGTCTGCCACGGTTGCCTTGTTGGCATCCTGGTTCTGAATGTAGAACGGACCGTCGGCTTCACTGTCGTAGCTGTCGTGCGATTTCGACCTGCCGACACCGAAGATGTTCTTGATGGTGATCGCGTCGCTGGCCTCGAACGCAGTCGTGTTGGTCACGAACCAATCGGTTGCGCGGTGGAACGACGGCTTCCACGAATTGACCTTGTAGATCCCGAGCTTCTTCTGGAAAGCCAACTGGTCGATGTAGCCGTTGGGCATGGCTTCGGTGCCCGGATGCAGCGCCTGGAATGCGGCATATCCGCCGGGGAAGTTGTTCATCAAGGCGGGAGAATAGACGCACGCGGCAATGCTGCTGACGCCCGGCTGGCCGCAGCCATAGATTGCCCAGGCTTCCATCTGAAGATTGTCGCCGCGCGAACGCGAATACTGAAACACCGTATCGTTGCTGATGCGTTCCATCGGCTTCAAGGTCAGCGAGATACGGCCCGATTCGCGGTCAATCTCACCATGGTACTTGTTCTGGTAGATATTGTATTGGAAGCCGTCGCGACGCTGCAGGTCGCCGGCGACGCGCAGCATGACCTTGTCGGTCACCACCGGGATGTTGATGAAGCCCTGCACCTGGCGCAAGTTCAGGTTGCCGACGCGCCCGGTAATGGACCCTTCAAACTTGTCAGTCGGCTTCGCGGTCGAAAACAGCACGGCGCCCCCCGTCGCGTTGCGGCCGAAAAGGGTGCCCTGAGGGCCCTTCAGTACCTGGATCGACTGAAGGTCGAAAAATCCCGAAGTGCTGAACGAGGACAGCTGAACTTCGTTGTAATAGGGAAGAACACCGGGCTGCGAGCCGCTGAACAGGTCGATGCTCTGGCCGCGGATCGAGAAGTTGAACAAGTTGTTGGTCTGACCCGAGCGAACCGTCAGGCCGGGGAAACCGCGCTGAAGATCGGATTCTGCAAGGACCGCGCGGGCGGTGAGCTGTTCCGCGCCGAGTGCGCTGACCGCAACCGGAACCTTGGAGAGGGATTCGCTGACGCGGCGCGCCGTCACAAGAATTTCGCCGGTTTCGGCGGTGGTCGCTGCGGTTCCAGAAGCAGTATCTTCTGCTGCCCGAGCGATGGCTGGCAGGCTGGCGAGCGTTGTCGTGATCAACAGGCCCAGGCATGCACGTTTGATATTCTGCATGTTGTCTCCCTCATTATGGTCTTGGCAGTACAGGCTTGAACGTAAAGCGGAGGTCTGATGTGGAGCGTGGGCTGAGCGTAAAGCGCGCCGACGCAGGCCCGTATCGACGGGCCGCGCTGTCTGGTCGGCGCGGTCGGCCTGACCAGCAGTTCATCCACCTCCTGAATTTTGATCCGGGCGTTGCGGCTGCCGCGCTCCGATTGATTTTGCCGGTGCATATGTTGCGTTCTCGGGCCGGAACAATCGAAAAGCTCGCCAGTGCGCTTGGGGTCAATTCGATCTGCGGAAGGTCAATATTTTACCGCCTGGCAGACGTGGAAGCGCAGGCTTCGGACCGGAATCTGCGGGCACGAGGACCATGATATGAGTCGCGGCGGGCGGGCATCGGCCCCAATGAAAAGGCACGGCATGACCGATGCCATGCCGTGCCTTTTCGTGTGAATGTCGCGCCCGGGGCGCGATCGGGTCGGACGATTAGAATTCGAACTTCAGTTCCACGCCATACATCCGGGGGCGGCCCACGTTGGTCGAGTTTGCGCCCAGCGCGATGCCCTGCGCCAGACCGCCCACGTAATAGCCCTTGTTGAACAGATTGCGGCCAAAGACCGAGGCGGTAACGCCGGTGCCCTGGATATGGGTCCAGTCGAGCCGCGCGTTCACGAGGGCATAGCCTGGCGTATTGGTGCCGATCTCACGACCGATGCCAAAGTTCGAGAACCATTGGGAGGTCTGGGCATAGACATCGCTACGAACGCGGACCTTGCCCATGCTTTCCGGCACCGGAAGGGTGATTTGCACATAGGCGCTGCCCGACCATTTCGGCGTGTCGGGGTAAGTGTCGAAGGTATAATCGTTGCCGAAGAGCGTGACCTTGCCGTTGGTGAAGCGGGCATTGGTGTACGCAAGGTTGCCGCCCAGTTCGAGCCAGTCGGTCGGCTCGATCGCGCCGTCGACTTCGAAGCCGGTGACCTGTGCGTTGGGCACATTGGCCGTCACCGCGATGGACGCGCCGCGATAAGACGGGAACGTCACGCGTTGAACGTTGTCGATCCACTGGTTGTAGGCAGCGATGAACAGGTGGGCCGGCCGATTCATGACGCGGCCGTTGAACTTCACACCCGCTTCCACGTCCTTGGCTGTTTCCGAAAGGAACAGGGCGCCGGCATTGGCGCCGGTGGCCAGCACCGGCGGGGCGACGCCATTCAGGCCGCCACTGCGCCAGCTGCCGCGCGTGGTGACATAGGCCATGACATGCGGATTGATCTGGTATTCAAGACCGAAGTTCCAGCTGGGCTTGCTGAAGCTGGTGGCGATCTCGGGTATGCCGGCGCTGTAGGTCGAACCGGGCAGGTTGACGAGCGATACGTCCACCCAAGTATAGCGACCGCCAAAGCTCATGCTCAGGCCTTCGATCCCGGTCGCCCTGGAAAGGTCATATGTACCATGCGCGAAAATGGCCTTGGTCTCGTCCTCGTTCCTGAAGTTCGAGTCATAGGCAACGACCGAGGGAATGCCCGTCGTGGGCACTACCGGACGGATGTCGAAATAGGATCCGGGGTAGAAGATCGTATTCTTGGTCTTCTGGTAGAAAGCGCCAAGGATGTAGTTGAGCGAACCGCCAAACGCCTTGCCCTGAAGCTGGAGTTCGTCGGAAATGCCGGAGACCTTCACGACATTGCCATCGGCCCCGGTCAGGACGTTGGTGGTGGCGATCAGCAGGTAGGGCGTGCCCTTCTGGCTGGTCGTGTCATGGGCGTACGAATCCGTCGCGCCGAAGATGTTCTTGATCTGGATGGTATCGGTCACGTCCAGCGTGGTGGTGTTGGTGACATACCAGTCACGACCGTCGTGGAAAGAGTTGGCAAGGGTGTCGACCGCCCAGAAACCGAGCTGCTTCTGGCGTTGCAGCGTGGCGGCAAGGCCGCCCGGATTGGCCTTGGGATGGGCTGCGAGATAAGCCTGCCATGCACCCGGAACGCCGGTCAGCGTGTCCATCATCGGGCTGAACAGATTCGCTGCATAAGTATTTACCGGGTCGAGCGAATAGATCTGCGTACCGGTATTGTTGCCCTTCGACTTGCTGTATTCGAACACGGTGGTATTCTGCAGCGTATCCGTAGGACGCAGGGTCAGCGAACCGCGCGCACTCCACCGATCGACCGCGCCCAGATCCTCGTTGCGATAGACGTTGTGGATATATCCGTCGCGTTGCGTAACGTCGAAAGCTGCGCGGAACAGAACCTTGTCAGTGACGATGGGAACGTTCAGCGCACCCTTGACTTCCCAGTAGTTGTAATTGCCGTAAGCGCCGCTGATATATCCGCCGAGATCGTTCTTCGGCTTGGTCGTGGTGAACAAAACCGCACCGCCGGTGGCATTGCGGCCGAACAGTGTGCCCTGCGGTCCCTTCAGAACCTGGACGGATTCGATATCATACAGGTTGGATGCGCCGCCCGCAGCGAAGTTCACTTCGTTGATGTAAGGCACAACGGCAGCCGCCGACCCCGAGAAGGCGTCGATCGTCTGTCCACGGATCGAATAGCTGAGATTGTTGTTCGACTGGGTTTCACGGATCGTCAGGCCCGGAACGGCGCTCTGCAGGTCGGCCTGGGTGGTGATGCTGCGCTGGGCAAGGGCATCGGCAGAAATGGCCGCGACCGCGGTGGGCACCCGGGCGATATCTTCGCCGCGACGACGCGCGGTCACGATGATTTCATCCTGCGCCGGCGCGTCGGCGGCTGCGCTTTCCTGAGCGAAGGCGGGGGTTGCGAGGAGGGCGGCCGGAGCGAATGCCGCCGAGCACGCCAGAAGCGCATGAAGCTTTTTCATAGTATCCCTCATGATGGATAGATTGCACGTCATCTGGATGAACCGGCCGCACGAAGCTTGGCGGCCGTTCTTGCGTCGATCAGAAATGGGCCAGCACCCGGCCCACCCGGATTTCAGCCCTCAGCCGAAATCCGCATTGCCTCAAAGGCTGCGGCCGCCGTCGACGATGAAAGTCTGCCCCGTGATGTAGGAGGCCAGTGGTGAGACAAGGAAAAGCGCCATGTTGGCCACGTCTTCCGGCAGGCCGAGGCGGCCGAGCGAGATCGTGTCGAGCGCGGCCTTCAGGCGATCCGGGTGTTCGGTGGTTGCCGTGGTCATCTTGGTGGCGATCATGCCGGGTGCAATGCCGTTCACGCGCAGCCCTTCGCGGCCCCATGCATCGCCCAGCGTCCGGGTCAGGCCGACCACGCCCGCTTTCGACGCGGCATAGGCCGGGTTGCCGATCACGGCCTTGTAGGCACCGATCGAGCTGATGACGATGATCGTGCCCTGCCGGGCCTTGAGCGTATCGTGAAAGCGAGTGCAGCAATGCATGACGCTGGTCAGGTTCACGTCGATGACGTGCCTGAACGTGTCCATCTCGAACTCGCGGCGCTTGTACTGGACCGCGCCTTGCGCCAGCACCAGCACGTCGAGTTCGGCCGGAGCGTCGGCCTGGTCGATGTCCGCAGGCACCGAAACGTCGGCGCGCGAGTAGCCCAGCCCCGTCAGGTCTGATCCCTTTTGCTCGTCATAGTCGGCCGCGCTGGCGCGGGTGCCCCACACGTGCACGTCGGCGCCCTGTTGACGGAACAGTTGCGCGACGCCGTTGCCGATACCGCTGGATCCGCCCACGACAAGCGCGCTCTTGCCGGACAGCGAGAGAACGGAGGCGTCGATCATGGCGCCACTCACTTCTTGCGCAATGCTTCGATGGTTGCCGGAAGATCGGGGCTGGCCATGGCCACCATTTCGAGTTCCAGCCCGTATTCGAAGGCTTCGGCCGCGCGCGCGTCGGTAATGCGCGAAAACGCCTGCTTGGTGCCGTTGATGCCCAGCGGAGCCAGTGCGGCGGCGCGAGCAGCCAGTTCACGGGCGCGCGGCAATGCATCCTCGGGCGTTTCGACCAGCTCGGTGACAAGGCCGAAAGCATAGGCCTGTTCGCCGGTAATGATGTCGCCGGTCAGCAGGTAGCGCTTGGCCCGATTGACGCCGATCGACTGCGACCAGCTGACGACGCCGCCATCGCCGGCGACCAGCCCCACGTTGACGTGGGTGTCGGCGAACTTGGCGCCTTTCCATGCGACCACGATGTCGCAAAGCGTCGCGATGGTGGCGCCAAGACCAATGGCGGCACCCTGCACGGCCACGATCACCGGGATGGGCAGGCGGCTGATCCCGTAATAGACGCCCTTGGCAAAGGTCACCATGCCATCGCGCACGTCCTTGTCCGCGTGGGCCTGCAACATTTCCTCGAAATCACCACCGGCGGAGAAGGCGCGGCCTTCCGCTGACAGCACGAGCGCACGCACTTGCGGGAGTCGCGTCTTGATCTGCTCGATTGCTTCGACGAATTCGATATGCGCGGGCATGTCAAAGCGGTTGAGAAGATCGGGACGGATCAAGCGGATCTCGGCGAGGTTTCCGTCAAAAGTCAGCGTAAGTGTCTGGAAATTCATGGCAAGGACTTCTCCGTCGAAGACGCTATCGAATATCCGACCCGGCCGGTTCATAACAAGGGCAGAGCTTGTCTCCTGCCGAACTTGGCCATGTACCTACTTGCACTGAAGCTAAATCGCGGTCGAAAGGTGGGTATGTCGCGCCGCCCGGCGGGAGGAAGGCGACCGGGCGGCGCGTTGGTCGCCGCTCAGGTGGAAGCGACCATGTTGTGGGTGAACTGGCCAAGTTCGGACGAGGACTTCGCCTCTTGCGCGATCGCATTGGCAGCGACGTATCCAAAGGTCATGGCGGGGCCGATCGTCCCGCCAGCACCCGGATAGCAATTGCCAAAGGGCGAACCCGCAGCGTTGCCCGCAGCGTAAAGACCGGGGATGGGGCGCCCTTCTTGATCCAGCACCCGCGCCTTGGCGTCGGCTTTCAGGCCTCCTTTGCAGCCGAGGTCGCCAAGCCCCACGGGCACGGCATAGAACGGTCCCTTGTCGATCGGACCAAGGCAGGGATTGGGCGTGATCGCTGGATCGCCAAACGTGCGGTCATAGGCCGTACTGCCACGCCCGAATTCGGGATCGACCCCGGTGCAGGCATAGTCGTTCATGCGACGCACGACGTCTTCCAGCTTGTCGGGGGCTACTTCGATCTTTGCAGCCAGTTCGCGGATGCTGTCGGCGCGGAAGATATAATGGTCCCACCAATCCACCGGGATCTTGCTGTCGGGCATCAGCGCGGTCGGCATGATGCCGCCGGCCGTGAACTTGGAGCGGAACGTGGCATCGAACACGTGCCAGCATGGAGCATTGGCCCCGGTCTTGAGCTGGTCGTCCATCATCGCATTGCCGAAGCGGTCGTAACCGCACGCCTCGTCGACGAAGCGATCGCCATTGCGATTGACGCAAACGCTGTGGGGACGACCCACGTCGAACACCGACTGGTGTATTTCCTCGAAGTTCGACGCGGTGACGAGCGGCATCGACATTGTCGGCACGAACCAGCCGGTTTCAGTGAATTCGGTCGCCGCGCCAATGGCCATCCCTGCTTCCAGCATCTGCCCGGTGTTGGCGCCTTCGGGCGTGGAACTGTCGCGGATGTCGCCGGGAACGGTCATGAACTTGTCCCGCAGCTTCTGACTCCATTCAAAGCCACCGGCGCAGACGATCACGCCATGGCGCGCTCGCAACTCTTCCTTGCGACCGAAGCGAGTGCCTTCGACGCCGGTGACGCGCCCATCCTCGACAATCAGGCTCTTCACCGCCGTGCCAAGGCGAAATTCCACGCCGCGCTTGAGCAGGCGTTCCACCATCGGGCCGATCATTGCTGCGCCCAGCGTGAAAATGCGGTCGCGGCGCGTCAGGCGGCGCGTGCCGAAATCAAGCCAGTAGCGCGCCATGATGGCCAGAACGGCCCGCATCCAGCCTTTGCTGCGCGTGGAAATGGTGTTGGCTTCGGCGAAGTCCATTGAATAGCGGTTCATCAGCTTGAAACGCGTGAACTGCTCGCGCACCAGCGGGAAATAGGCCCCCAGTCGTCGCCCGTCATACTTGGGAAACACGATCGAGCGATCCGCGCGGGCTGCCGGCATTTCTGAAAAATAGTCCGGCCAGGGCATGACCACGGGCTCGATCCCGATCGACTTGAGGTAGGCGACCATGCGCGGGCCCTCATCGACGAAGGCTTCCACGCGATCCTTGCGGATTGGCCCGTTTGCAACGGAATAGATGTAGTCCAGCGCCTGCTGCCGGCTGTCGCTGGTGCCTAGGCCATGGTTGGGAATCCAGGTGACGCCGCCCGATGTGGCCGAAGTGCCACCGATCTTGTGGGTCTTTTCGACGATCAGCACGTCGAGGCCATGATCACAGGCACGCAAGGCGGCCGTCAGAGCCGCCGAGCCAGAGCCTACGACGATCACATCGTGGATTTTACCCATTTGAATTGCCTCTACCCGCTATTTTCTTCTGTCTTACCGCAATGCGCGGCACGCGCGAGAAGGCATTGGCGCACTGCCGCCGGGGTATCGTGGAACTGCGCCTCGGGACAATTCGATATCGAGGAATCCCATTATGGAGGCGGCTGCAACATAGTTTTCGAGAAAGGGGCATTCGGCTTTGGGCGCATTTGATCTCCCACGGCCATCGTTCATGCAGGACGATGAGCTGCGCATGTTCGAAGAAGCGGTCGATCGCTTCCTTGATGTTCATGCCGATGACGCCGCGCGGGCACGCTGGCGCGATCAGGGCTTTGTCGATCGCGAGACCTGGCTGGCTGCGGGCGAGGCGGGTCTTCTCGGGTGTTCGCTTCCCGAAGAATATGGCGGGTCCGGCGGCGATTTTCGCTATGACGCGCTGTTGATGGAGCGACTGGGCCTGAAGCAGGCGCTGCATTTTGCCATTCCGCTGCACACCACCGTGGTCGCACCCTACATCGCGG
The DNA here is from genome assembly GCF_025938155.1 of Novosphingobium sp. KCTC 2891. GTDB lineage: Bacteria > Pseudomonadota > Alphaproteobacteria > Sphingomonadales > Sphingomonadaceae > Novosphingobium. The sequence continues at coordinate 51,696 of NZ_JAPCZG010000016.1, forward strand.
CCTACGCCAGTGAGGATTTGAGGAAGCGCTTGCTGCCTGGAGCCATCTCGGGCGAGAAGCTCATGGCCGTGGCCATGACCGAACCGGGCGCCGGTTCCGATCTGCAGGGCATGAAGAGCACGGCGGTGCGCGATGGTGACCACTACGTCATCAACGGGCAGAAAACCTTCATTTCTAACGGTTACGGCTGCGATGTCGTGATCGTTGCGGCCAAGACCGACGCGACGGCGGGCGCACGCGGCATTTCGCTGTTCGTGGTGGAAGTGGACAAGGTGGAAGGCTTCCAGCGGGGCCGGCTTCTTGACAAGCTGGGCCAGGAAGGGCGCGATACCACCGAACTGTTCTTCTCCGACATGCGCGTTCCGGTGGAAAACCTGCTGGGCGGTGTCGAGGGGCAGGGCTTCCGCATGTTGATGGAGATGCTGCCCAAGGAGCGCCTCGTCATCGCGTGGCAGGCAATGGGCATGATCGAATCTGCGCTGGCGCTGACCGTCGATTATACGCGCGAGCGCAAAGCGTTCGGAAAATCTCTGTTCGAGCAGCAGAACACACAGTTCAAGCTGGCTGACTGCAAGACGCGCGCCACGGTAGCCAAGACGTTCCTTTACCACTGCACCGAGAAGCTGGTTCACGGTCAGCTCGATGCGGCTACGGCGTCGATGGCGAAGCTGTTTGTAACCGAGGCGCAAGCGTTCATCATTGATGAATGCCTGCAGCTGTTCGGTGGTTACGGATACATGCTCGAGTATCCAATTTCCGAGATGTACAAGGATGCTCGTGCTTATCGCATCTACGGTGGATCGAGCGAAATCATGAAGATGCTGATCGCCCGCTCGATCTGAATAGATCTATTGTTTCAGACAGGATTCCCTATGGCCGTTGAATTCACCATCGATGATGGCGTCGCCATCATTACCATCAACCGTCCCGAAGCGCGCAATGCCGTGGACCGGGAAACCGCGCTGGGCATTGCCGAAGCGGTCGAGCGCATCAACAATGATGACGCCATCCGCGTGGCGGTCATTACCGGCGCGGGCGGCAATTTCTGCGCGGGGATGGACCTCAAGGCTTTCCTGCGCGGCGAAGTCGTGAAGCTTCCGGGAACCGGTTTTGCCGGTATGGCCCAGGCCAAGCTGGCCAAGCCGTTCATCGCCGCGGTGGAGGGCTATGCGTTGGCCGGCGGTTTTGAGATCATGCTCGCGTGCGACATGGTCGTTGCCTCGGAGAGCGCGAAATTCGGACTTACCGAAGTGAAGCGCGGACTGGTGGCCAATGCCGGTGGTCTTGTCCGCCTGCCGCGCCAGCTGCCGATCAAGATCGCTTCCGAACTGGTGCTGACGGGTGAGATTTTCCCGGCCACCCATGTGTCCGCGCACGGCCTTATCAATCGCCTGGTTCCTGCTGGCGAGGCCCTGGCCACGGCTATCGGTATCGCTCGCATCATTGCCGCCAACGGTCCCTTGGCCGTTGCCGTCAGCCGCAAGGTCTTGAACGAAAGCCGCGAATGGCCGGAAGCGGAAATGTTCGATCGCCAGAACGAACTGACGTTGCCAGTGTTTCAGTCGGAAGACGCCCGCGAGGGTGCGTCCGCTTTTGCCGAAAAGCGGGCGCCGGTCTGGAAGGGGCGCTGAACGATGTCTGCGGCGCTCACACTGGACCATGATCGACTGACCACGCTGTGGGAGGTTGTGGATTACCACGCGAGCGTTCGCGGCGATGCGGATGCGATCCAGTTCGAAGGCCACACGATCACGTACGCCGGATTGCGCGAGGCGGCTTTGCGCCTCGCGGCTGGCCTTGCGGCAACCGGCGTGGGTAGGGGCAGCCGGGTGGCCTATCTCGGCAAGAACGGCGACCGCTATTTCGTCCTGCTGTTCGCCTTGGCGCGCATTGGTGCGGTGATGGTGCCGCTCAACTGGCGCCTGGCGGCTGAAGAATGGGGTTATATCGTTCGCGACGCCGGCGTGATGCGCCTGTTCTGCGACAGCGAGTTCGGCAGCCCTGCCGCAACGCTCGCGGCGGCCTGCGGCCTGCCGGGTGCCGAAACGATCCCGGCAGACCCGCAGGGCGCACACGCCATAACCCACGTGCCGCTGCCTGGCCCGTCCGACACCGTGTTCCAGGTCTATACGTCTGGCACCACCGGCCATCCCAAGGGCGCGCTTCTGACCAATGCCAACCTGTTGGCCTTGCGCGCTCCGGGATACCGGGCGGGCCTTGAATGGTTTCCGCAGCCCGAGACAACGATGCTCGTGGTCCTGCCGGTGGCGCATATCGCAGGCACCGCGTATGCGCTGTTCGGTTTCTATGCCGGGGCGCGCATTGCGCTTGCACGTGAGTTCGACCCGGTCGAGGTTTTATCCCTGATCGAACGCGAGCGGGCGGACTACATCCTGCTGGCACCTGCCGCGATGCAGCTTCTGATGGATTGCCCCGCCGCCGCGCGCACCGATTTCGGCAGTCTGCGCTACATCACTTATGGCGCGGCCCCGATCCCCGAAGTGCAATTGCAGCAGGCGTTGAAGGTGTTCGGCTGCGGCTTCGTGCAAATGTATGGCATGAGCGAGGCGTCGGGGGGCGTCGTGGCGCTGGATCCGGGCGATCATGTTTGCGGCATCCCGGGGCGCTTGCGATCTGCGGGGCGTGCGATGCCGGGCGTGGAAGTGGGCGTCATGGACGATGGCGGCGCCTTGCTCCCGCCCGATACCACGGGCGAGATCGTGGTGCGTTCGGCGGCCGTCATGTCCGGTTACTGGAACCTGCCGCAGGCGACCGCCGAGACGCTGACTGCGGACGGTTGGCTGCGTACCGGCGATATCGGCCGGATCGACGAGGAAGGTTATGTCTATGTACTGGACAGAGCCAAGGACATGATCATCTCAGGCGGGGAGAACGTGTATCCCGCCGAAGTGGAAAACGCGGTTTTCAGCCATCCCGACGTGGCCGATGTAGCGGTGATCGGGGTGCCCTCGGCGCGCTGGGGTGAAGAAGTGGCTGCGATCGTGGTGCCACGCCCGGGTGCGGATCCCCGCCTTGAGGATATCCAGGAATGGGTCGGAGGCAGGCTCGCGCGGTTCAAGGTGCCGCGTCACCTGTATCTGGCGGAGTCCCTTCCCCGAAACGCGGGCAACAAGATCTTGCGCCGCATGCTGCGCGAGCCGTTCTGGCAGGGCCACGATCGCCGCGTGAACTGATGATCGCGCGGCGATGACTGCAACTTGTCTCTGGACGTAGCTCGGCTTGCTTGGCTCGCTCGGGGCGTTGGCTTTGTGTTCTGGCTGGCACATCCGGTTTGCTTGAAGTGCCATTGCCCAAGCAGGATTCTCCATGACCGACTATCTCGCCATTGACGCTCTCTCGCGAGAGGCGCTGTTCACGCCTTTGCAGTTGCGCGATGTGGTTCTTCCCAACCGTATCGTGATGTCGCCCATGACGCGCGGTTTCAGCCCGGGCGGCGCGCCGGACGAGAACGTGGCCGCGTATTACCGTCGCCGGGCTGAAGGCGGTACAGGGTTGATCGTGACCGAGGGCGTGGCGGTGGACCATCCCACTGCGCTCGGCGATGCCGGTCTTCAGGAACAGGACGTGCCCTACCTTGCAGGCGATGCTTCGCTGGCAGGTTGGCGCAACGTCGTCTCGCAGGTCCATGCCGCAGGGGGCAAGATCATCCCGCAGCTGTGGCACCAGGGCGCCATGCGCAAGCCCGGCAGCGGCCCGTTCCCCGATGTGCGCTCGGTCAGCCCGTCCGGCATCTGGGGGCCGCTTGGCCGGATGACCTCGATCGACGCGGCCAGCGTCCCCGCAGATTCTCGCATCGGCGAGCCGATGACCGAGGAGGTGATCGAGGAAGTGATCGAAGCGTTCGTGCGGTGTGCACGCAACGCCATCGATGTGGGTTTTGACGGCATCGCGCTGCATGGCGCGCATGGCTACCTGCTCGACAACTTCCTGTGGGAGGGCACCAACCAGCGCGATGACCGTTGGGGTGGCGACCGCCGCCGCCGTTCTGAATTCCCGGCCGAGATCGTGCGCCGCATCCGCCGCGAAATCGGCGAGGGCTTTCCCATTTTCTTCCGCTTCTCGCAGTGGAAGCAGCAGGATTTTCGGGCAACCCTGGCAGATACGCCGGAAGAGCTGGCAGAAGTTCTGGGCCCGCTGGCTGAAGCCGGTGTCGACGTGTTCGACGCCAGCGTGCGTTACTACAATCGCGGCGCGTTCGAAGGCTCGCCCATCAATCTTGCCGGCTGGGCAAAGAAGGTCACCGGCAAGGCCTCGATGACAGTGGGCGGCGTCGGCATCAACCAGGGGATGTACGATCGCGACAAGCCGGCCGAGGCGGTCTTCGATTACGCTCCGCTGCTCGAACGCTTCGCCAACGGCGAATTCGATCTCGTCGCGGTGGGCCGCGCGCTCATCGGTGATCCGGCGTGGGCGGCCAAGTTCCGCACCGGCGCTTTTCCTCGTGTATATCGTTCGAGTGATGATCGAGTTTTGACCTGAGGCGCAGGGACGTTTGCTTGGGTGTTGTGAGTGCGTGGCTGATTTGTTGCGTGGGGATAAGCAGGTTTTTCAGTTGTATTGGCAAACATGTGGAACGATCGAGTGATGCAGAACAATCCGGTTATCGTTGACATCGCGCGATCGCCGATGGGGCGTGGCAAGGCTGGCGGGGCTTTGTCCGAGGTTCATCCTGCGGACTTGCTGATGCAGGTTCTGGTGGGGATCGTGGAGCGCAACAAGCTTGATCCGGGTCTGGTCGACGACCTGATCATGGGCTGTGTGAGCCAGGCCGGCGAGCAGGCGGTTCCGACGGGGCGCACGGCGTGGCTGGCGGCGGGGTATCCGCTGCACGTGCCGTGCACGATGGTGGAGCGGCGGTGCGGTTCGAGCCAGCAGGCGGTGCATTTTGCGGCGCAGGGGATTGCGGCGGGTGCCTACGAGATCGTGCTTGCGGGCGGGATCGAGTCGATGAGCCGGGTGCCGATGGGCAGTGCGCGCATGGGCAAGGACCCGCACGGGGTGGCCTATGAGCAGCGGTTCCCGGGCACGGTGGGGCAGGGCATCTCGGCCGAACTGATCGCGGCGCGCTGGGGCATCTCGCGCGAGGCGATGGATGCCTATTCGGCGCGTTCGCACCAGCTGGCCGAGCAGGCCCGCGTTGCCGGGCACCTTGCGCGCGAGATCGTGGCGATCGACACGCCGGCGGGCCGGGTGAGCGAGGACGAGACGATCCGCGCCTCGAGCACGGCCGAAGGGCTGGCGCAGCTCAAGACCTCGTTCAACAACGACGAGATCGCGGCGCGCTTTCCCGAGATCGACTGGAGCGTGACGGCGGGCAACAGCTCGCAGATCACCGATGGCGCCTCGGTGGCGCTGGTGATGTCCGAGAAGATGGCGGGCAAGCTGGGCCTGCGCCCGCGCGCGCGCTTCGTGGCGTTCGACGTGATCGCCGACGATCCGCTGCTGATGCTGACCGCGCCGATCCCGGCGACGCAGCGTGCGCTGGCCAAGGCCGGCCTCAAGGTGGACGATATCGACCACTACGAGGTGAACGAGGCGTTCGCCTCGGTGCCGCTGGCGTGGCTCAAGGACATCAAGGCCGACCCTGCGCGGCTGAACCCGCGCGGCGGTGCGATCGCGCTGGGCCATCCGCTGGGTGCATCGGGCACGCGGCTGATGAGCTCGATGCTGTACGGGCTGGAAGAAACGGGCGGGCGCTATGGCCTGCAGACGATGTGCGAGGCGGGCGGCCAG
>NZ_JAPCZG010000017.1 GCF_025938155.1 Novosphingobium sp. KCTC 2891
AATAACGCCATGTCCAACACTCCATGACCCCTCGCTCATCAAAGCAAGGGGCGAGTTCAACATGGGTCACTTCTCAGTGGAAATTTGTGCCCCTCCCGGGTCACTTCTCAGCGGCAATCAACATGATCGGCACATAGAGGTAGCGGAAGCGTCCGGCGGGTCCGCCCAGATCGGAATAGTCATGCCAGCGCAGGTCATAACTACCCGACACGATCAGCGGTTCGGCGCGTCCTTTTTGTTGTGCCCGCCCCTGCTGCCGCCCGCCCAGCCTCGGGTGCCAGTCAGATTGCTGAGATCCGACAAATCGAACGCGACATCGATCGTGTCCGCCCGGCGCCAGTTCGACCAGTACGCGGGCTCGTTGGTCAGAACCTGAACCGCGGCAGGTGCGCCGAACCGCGCGCAGGGCACGAGAAAGAACTGACGCCAACCTTGGGAGGCAACACCGATGAATTTGGACGATCCCCGCGCGCTGCTCGCCCGCGCACGAAAGCACTTTGCCGAGTTGAACGCATTGCTTCATCCGCAAGATGGGCCGCGTCTGTGGCAGACGCGCGAGCGGCGTGACCCGCAAACCGGCGAATGGTTCTACTGCCTTCACTTGGACCGGCAGCGGCTGATCGAGGCGAAACCAATCATCGCCGACAGCGCGACCAACATCGCGTCCGCTTTAGATCATGTCGCGGCCGCTATCGCTAAAGCCAACGGACATGACCGGTTGAAAACACTCTATTTCCCGTGGGGCCTCACCGACGAAGATTTCGACAAGAAGTTGAGAAAGGTCGAAGACGTGCTTGGGGCGGAGATGTCCGGTGTGCTTGCCGCCGCCCGTACGAGGCACCGCCACGAAGTTCACCACGTCGAGGCGGCCAAGCAGATATCCAATTCGGGGAAACATTGGGAATTGATGGCGTCGGATGGGACCGCGCATGGCATTGCCTTAAACGTGCCCGGTAGGCAGCGGATATTCCAAATCCCCGCCGACGCCTTCGCTGAGGCCGATGCTTTCGAGTTTCACCGCGGAGCAGTGCGTCTGCCCAGCGTTCCGATCAGCATTGTGATCGGTCAGGCGATTGACGGCCTAGACGAAGGGCTGCCGAGGTCACCGGATTCGATCCTTGAGTGTTCCTTCCGGTTTGTTGAGGGGGTGATCGCCGCCGTCGCGGAGGCCGCTGCCTAAGCGAGATCGACGGTCAGGACACCATCGAGCCGGTCCACGAGGGAGCCGACCGTCAGCAGGAAGTCGTCCGCCGTCAGCAATCGACCAAAATGGCGATATTTGCTTCAGCCACGCGCACGTCCGACCTTGAGAATTGCTGTCATTCGAGTCGAGGGGGTCTGTGAATGCTGGAGCCGCTGACGTAGCGGATCTCCTACCCCGCATGCGGGTGAGAGCGCAGATCGACTATCTTCCACCCTCCTACAAAGGCTTGGACCCAACCCCACGACGCGCGCTCGCAGTGTGAAGGTCAGTGTCGCTCCCCATCGGTCAAATCCCCAGCTGCTGCCAGATTGGCATCGGCAGGCGGACAACTGGCGTAAACGGCGGCACCTACCTTTCTCCAGCAGAATGCGGCTGACCAGAAAAAAGAAATCTTGTTCATTTACGGCTGATCTTGCCGCCACTCACATGCTCCCGATAAGGCGGTGACTCAGCAACCGAGAAACGGGATTATGCAATGAGATTACAGTTCAACAGAACTCACCTCTCGGTGACAAGCTTTCCCACAATAGAGTTGCCCGGCTTCGCCGTGATCACCGGACCGAACGGAGCCGGAAAGAGTCACCTTCTTCAAGCGATCACCAACGGCTCGATCCAAACGGACGTCGCACAGGCCAACACGCCAACCCAAGAGATTAGAATGTTCGATTGGAACACGCTGGTGCCCCAGGACACTGGCGCGTTCTCCAGCGAACATCTTCGCAATGAACGCGAACAAGCGCGGAACAATTTCCTCGGGTTGCGGCAGCACCCCGAGGCAATGGAGCCGCTACGTGCAATTGGGCGGCAGTGGAACTTGCCAAGCGACTACATTGACAATCCGACCAAGTTGCTTGGGCTTCCATCTGAGGTTCTAGCGACAATGGTACCCGCTGGAATGGACGTCGTTGTGGTCGAAGAGCAAATCGCCGCTGCTGCAAATGCCTCTAGCAACTGGATCCTCCAGCATACGGACGACAACACCAAGGCCACCCTGATAGCGATGAGCACAGCCGCCAAGCGTCCGATTATCGCAATGAACGATAAGCACCTTGACACATCGGGGATCCCGAACTGGGGAAGATCAGACCTCTTCCAGCAATCGTTTGCACGGCTGTTCGTTGCATATCGAGACGCAAAAGTTGCGAACCTACTGGCCGAACTGCAGGCCAGTAAGGGTCAGACGGGCGTAGAGTTCCTGTCCGAAGAGGAATTTTCGAAGGAGAATGGGCCCCCGCCTTGGGATTTCGTGAATCAAACGGTTAAGTCTGCCGGTCTTGATTTCGAGATAAATAGCCCAAGTCTGTACGATTTTTCACCGTACACGCCGCAATTGACCAAGAATTCCAGCGGTTCCGTAGTGAATTTTTCCAGTCTTTCTTCAGGTGAGAAGATCCTTATGTCTTTTGCATTTTGCGTATATTACGCGAATGACAGGCGGCAGCTGGCAGTTTACCCTAAGTTGATATTGTTGGACGAGATCGACGCCCCGTTGCACCCTGCAATGACAAAAAGTCTGGTTGACACCATCACCGGCACGCTCGTGGGGGAGTTCGGGATCAACGTTCTGGCCACCACCCACTCGCCTTCCACGGTTGCTATGTCGCCGGAAGATTCATTGTTTATGATGCGGCCAGGACGTCCGGGCCTAACGCAGGTGAAGAAGGCAGAGGCGCTCAACATACTAACTGTCGGTGTGCCCACGTTGGCAATCTCCTTTGACGGGCGCAGGCAGGTGTTTGTTGAAAGCCCCGCCGATGCAAAAACCTACGACGCTCTTTACAAGTTGTTGAAGCCGAGAATCGTCTCGGAACGATCGCTTGAATTTGTGTCAACCGGTGGGCAAACCAACGTTGGGTGTGACGTCGTAAAGCGACTCGTTGAGAGCCTTGTTGGGGCAGGAAACCAGTCCGTCTTTGGGCTGATCGATCACGATGGTCACCACCAAGGCTCGGCGCGCATCGCAGTCCTTGGTGACGGCAAGCGCAATGGTCTCGAGAATTTTATTTTCGATCCTTTACTTATCGCCGCGCTTATCTGTCGTGATGTTAAAGAGCACAGGTCTGCGATCGGAATGGTAGACTCACTCACCTATCCTTCATTCCTCTTGCAAGGGCCTTCGGATATGCAAGAGATAGTTGACCGAGTAACCGAGGCTGTGTTCGGAGACTTATCTGAGCAGCGCATTGAGACTGAGTACTTCGGTTCCTATTCACTTTCGCTGGACCAGCGCTGGTTGCTTGAAGACGATCATAGTTTGGAGGCAAAAGTCATCGATGCATTTCCGTCCATTCAAGCTCTGACAAAGAGGCAAGCGGGGAAACTGATGCAGCACATCGTTGGAAAGGTCTTGTCCGACCGGATCGAACTGCTTCCGCGAGCGATTGCCGACACCATAGTTAATCTGCTGGAGCGGGACTCCCACATTTAGGAGTGGGTGAGGAGCGAATCAAAACAAAACAAGTTCATTTATGCTTTCTTCCGCGAACTGGATCATGCGCAGAGCTGGCGAGTTCAGCTGAGTGGGGCGTCTGTGTCGGTCTTTCTATTTGCCTGCGACATAGGCGGGCCGACGCGTAACCAGCACTTCTGGCAAGAGCTGCCGTTCGGCATGTCGGTCACATACGTCGGCCTTGTCCCAGACCAAGTCCTTCAACCTTTCCGAAAGCGTAATGAACGAACGGCAGGAATCGATAACCCCAAACTGAAGCGCGAATGTCCGGGTTTACGGCGGCACTTGCCGCGCTGTCGTTGCCGTTCAAAGGGGCGGCAGCCGACCAACGCTAGCCGTTCCCGACAGACTTTTAGGACGTCCGCTCATGCCAAAACTTGTCGTTGACATGTTTCCGAGCATCCAGGCTGCGGATGCCGCGACAGCTGCCTTCCACTCTCCCAATACCCTTCCTTGATAGCCGCCCGTCGTTCACCCCGGGGGTGTGACATTCCTCCGATCGCTGGGATACTCAATCGGAGGAATGTCGCCGTAAATTCTTGATAGGGAGCTTAGTGGACCATGCGATCAGTCACGCCGTTTAGGCTAGTTCCGGCGTAAACTCGACGGGCATCCGGATGATCGCATTGAACCACACCGAGCGGAGCCATTCGGGTTCGCCGACCGGGTGAATGTCCGGGATGCGCGAAACGATTTGCGCCAGCAGCGCGCGGAGTTGCATCTTTGCAAGGCGGGCACCGACGCAGATGTGCGGCCCGGCACCGAAAGCGAGATGGCGCTTGGCATTCTCGCGCGTGATATCGAAGCGGTGCGGGTCCTGGAACATGGCAGGATCGCGGTTCGCCGCGGCGTAAGACATGTAGATCTTGTCCCCTTTCCTGACGGGGTGCCCACCGATCTCTGTGTCGGCCAGTGCGGTGCGGGTAAAGTTCGTGGTGGTCGAGGTATAGCGCAGTACTTCGTCGATCGCGTTGTCGATGTGCGCGTCGAAATCGCTGCGCAACAAGGCATATTGATCCGGGAAGCGGTTCATCAGGTTGATGAAATGCACTGCGGTAGAGCGGGTCGTCTCATGACCTGCCATGGCGAAGACCAGGAAGAACTGATTGATCGCCATCGGATCGAGATTGAGCGTCGTGTCGTTGACCATCGCGCTCAGCAACCGGCCATCGGGATTGCGCCGCTTTTCCGCCGCCAGTTCCTGCGCGATGCCGAACAGCCCGATGGTCGGATCGAGCGAGTGAGTAGAACGGCTTTCCACATCGGCCAGGGCATTGCCGTAATCGGCCACCTGGTTGCGATAGTGTTCGGGAATGCCCATCAGTTCGCAGAAGGTGGCGATCGGCAGGCGTGAGGCGACGTCGAAGACGAATTCGCAGTGACCTCTGCTGGCCACGGAGTCGATGATCTCGGCGGCGAGCCGTTCTATCTGCGGTGCGATCTCGTTCAGGGCCTTGGGCATGAACGGGGGCATGATGACCTTCTTGACCGCCGTATGGTCGGCGGGCTTCATCGACATGAAGTTGGCGCGCTGGCGCTCCAGTCCCTCGCCTTCGAAATCCCACACGACGATGCCGTTCTCGTGACTGCTGAACAGCTCCTGGTTCATCGAGACGTCGTAGACGTCCTTGTAGCGGGTGAGCACCCAGAAGCCCTTGACCCCCGACGACCCGGGCATGGCGTTGACGTAATGCGGGTTCGGGGGGTTCCAGTGGACCGGATCGGTCGCGCGCCACTTGTCGAACAGGTGGTGCGGCGGGCCCTGTTCGGCGGGGAACAATCCGGGGTCGAGCAGGTTTTCGGTCATGTCCGCAACGGTCATCGCATTCTCTCCCGTTATGTGTTCAGGCTTTGGCCTGATCTTGCCTAGCCCACCAGTCACCGCCGAGCGCGACCCGCGTGACGGCATCGGTGTTGGTCGGTCCGTGGCCAACCTTGTGCGCAGGAGCCGGTATTTCCTGAACCGTGTTGGTCAGGCGGCCCACCCCGGTCACTTCCACCTCGACCACGTCGCCGATGTTCATCGGACGGCTGTTGGCGGGGGTGCCGGACAGGATCAGGTCGCCCGGCAGCAGGGTGATATGGCGGCACAGATCGGCCAGGATGTAGGGGATGTCGAAGGTCATTTCCCCGATCGCGCCTTCCTGAACGACCTTGCCGTTGATGTAGGTGCGCAAGGTGGAATCGCGGATGTCGACGCCGCGGACGATCCCCGGCCCGATCGGGCAAAACCCGTCCATGCCTTTCACGCGCAGCATCGAGCCGGCGTCGGTATCGCGGAAATCCTGTGCGCCGACATCGTTGACCGGGGCAAAGCCGGCGATGTGGTCCCAGACATCGGCTGGCCCGACATTGCGCATCGGCTTGCCGACGACCACGCCGACTTCGCCTTCATAGTTGAGGTACTGGCAGTCGGCCGGGCGCGAGAGCTTGCCGCGATGCGCGTTGAGCGTGGTCAGCGGCTTCTGAAAATAGGTGGGCGTGACCAGCTCCGGCGCGCGGAATTCGACGCGGCGGGAATCATAGTTCAGATGGATGCAGATGATCTTGGTCGGATCGCAAGGCGGCAGATAGACTGCCTCGGACTCGGCCACACTGCGGCCATCACCCAGTCGTAGCTGGTCGCCCTCGGGCCGCACCCATTGCGGGGTCCCTTCGAGCAGAATGCGGCGCCACTCTTCGCGCGGTCCATCGAGTACTGACATCGTTCTCTCCCAAATCCATTGCGCTGGTGCCGCTCAGGCCGGAATCATGAAGCCCTTCATGTTTTCCATCACCGGGGCGTGGCCGAAGGCGTCACGCTGGTAATATTCGGATTGCCCGGTTGGTTCGCGTCCGCCCCAGCCGATCTCGTTCATGAAGCCCGAGGGGTTCTTGAAGTAGAACGAGTACATCTGGTCGTTGGCGTGACTGCCTGGCTCGATGATCACGGGAATTCCGGAATGACGCACAACGTCATAGGCCAGCCCGACATCCTGCATCTGTTCGACTTCGAACATCAGGTGATTGATGCGTTTTTCGGCGGGCTGACCGAACGCCAGGGTGTGCTGGCGCTGGTTGCAGTGCAGGAACATCAATTCGACCGGGCCGGGCGCGCCGGGCAGCATGATCTTGTATTCCACCCCGCCGCGCAGGCCCAGCAACGCGTAGAACGCGTGGATCGCCTCGAATTCGGCCCGGCGATTGAGCATCATGTGGCCAAAGCCGCCGCCGGCGGTCTTGAACCCGCCATGCATCCGCCGCCCCGGGTGGAACGGCAGGTCATATTGCACCAGCGGCCCGTGAAACAGTTCGATGGGATAGCCGTTGGGGTCTTCAAGGAACAGGATTTCGAGGACCTTGCGCGCTTCTGCCTCGGCGGGCGTGCCAATCCGGTAGGGAACCGAGGCCGCGTCGAGACGGCGGGCGATCTCGCGGAATTCCAGCACGCCAGCGACGCGCAGGCCCAGCGCCATGAGATCGTCCGCGCCGTCTTCGACCAGCGTGATCCGGTGATGCCAGTAGTCCATCCGAAGATAGCGCGTCCCGGCATCTTCGCCCGGCACCACTTCGAGCCCCAGCACCTGCGCCGCGAATTGGTCCCAGGCGGCGAGGTCGCTGACGCCGATGGTGACGTAACCCAGTTCGGTAACTTCGCTCATGATCACGCCCCCTTGTTCGCGAACGAGCCCTTGCGGACCGCGATGTTCTTGATGTCGCAATAGAAGTCGAAGCTGTGCGTCCCGCCTTCCCGGCCGATGCCGGACAGGCGGCTGCCGCCGAACGGTGCGGCAAGATCGCGCACGAAGAAGCAGTTGACCCACAAGGTGCCCGCCACGACCTGTTCGGCGATCCGCATCGCGCGGGCCTCGTTGCCGCAGAACAGCGTGCCCGCGAGGCCATATTCGGTGCCGTTGGCGATCGCGATGGCTTCCTCGTCGGACGTGAACGTCTGCCAGGTCAGGACCGGACCGAACACTTCCTTCTGCGATATTTCGTCTTCGAGCTTCACGCCGGCGAACATGGTCGGCTGGAAATAGAGATCGCCCGCGTCCGATTGCGCGCCACCCCACAGCACTTGTGCGCCGGCAGCCTTGGCCCGCTCGACGAAGCCGGAGACGCGCGCGAAATGTTCGGGATGGATCAGCGGGCCGACCCGGGTGGTCGCCAGACGCGGATCGCCCACGGTCATCTGGGCGGCGGCGGCGCGGACCTTCTCGAGGAATTGCGCCTCGATCGACGCTTCGACCAATATGCGGGTTCCGGCGAGGCAGACCTGGCCGGCGTTGATGTATTGCCCGGCGACGGTTTGCGCGGCGGCATCGAGATCGGCATCGGCGCAGACGATGAAGGGCGACTTGCCCCCCAGTTCCGAACTCATCGCGGTGATCGAACGGGCCGCTGCCTGGCCGATGATCTTGGCGGTGTCGGTCGATCCGGTGAAGCTGATCCGGGCGAGATCGCGGTTGTTGACCAGCGCATCGCCGGCGTCCTCGCCAATGCCCTGCAGCACGTTGAGCACGCCTGCCGGCACGCCTGCCTCGTGCGCGATGTCGGCTAGCAGCGAACAGGTCAGCGGGGCCCATTCCGGCGGCTTGATCACGATCGTGTTGCCCGCAGCGAGCGCCGGGCCGACTTTCCAGGTCGTCAGCATCATCGGCGCGTTCCACGGCGTGATCAGTGCGGCCACGCCCGAGGGATCGTAGCGCACGTTGTTGACCACTTCGTCATGGTCGATCACGTGATCGTTGAGGCCGAGCGCCCATTGCGCGAAGAACGAGATGTTCTGCGCGGCGCGCGGGACCATGCGGTGCAGGTTGCCCATCAGCAGCGAACCGTTGTCGGCGCTTTCGACCGCCGCGATGTCCTTGCCGCGCGCCAGGATGCCTTCGGCAAACTTGCGCAGGATCGGCAGGCGCCCTTGCGGCCCCAGTGCGGCCCAGGCGGGATAGGCGGCGCTGGCCGCCTCGACGGCCATGTCGGCTTCGGCCTGCCCGCCAGCAGCAACCGCGCCGAGATCGGCGCCATCGATCGGCGAAGCGTTAGCGAAACGGTCTGCGGACGAAACGCGTTTGCCGCCGATCCAGTGATCAAGCGACACTTCGACGCCAGCAACGACGGCCCTTGTATCGGTCATCTGTTCTCTCCCAACCGGCACTCGCTCGATTGCCCGAGTCGAAAAACCGATTAACATCATTTTTGACTGCAGTCAGTTTATGCGCTATCAACGACTCGTCAAGCAGGCTTTTGCGGCCTTGCCATTTGGCGCGATTGGCCACAGCCAACGCACGAGAGGAGAGATGCCAGTGGCCGGTACGGCAGTGCGAAAGTCAGAAGCGGGGAGCGAAACGCCAGCGGATACCGCGCCGGGACGGCGCGAGCGCAACAAGCTGCAGAAACGGCAGCGAATCGTGATGGCTGCGCGCGAACTGTTCCAGCGACAGGGCTTTGCTGACACGACGACGCAGCAAATCGCCGCTGCCGCCGACATCGGCACCGGCACGCTGTTTCTCTATGCCAAGTCGAAGGAAGACCTCCTGGTCATGGTCTTCAAGGACGAGATGCTGGCAACGGTGCGCGCCATTTATGCCAGCCTGCCCGAAGCGGCCACACCGGCCGAAAAACTGATGTCGGTGTTTGGCCAGATGGCCGATTATCACGCGCGCGATGCCGAACTTTCGCGGGTGCTGCTCAGGGAACTGGTAACTCCCAGCTCAAGCGAGCGGATCGGAGAAATCAGCGAGTTGATGGACGCCATTTTCGGTGGCCTGACCGGGATTGTCGCCAGCGGCATGCCGGACGAGGGCGGCAATGCCGCGCTGATCGCCCGCTCCGCCTTTGCGCTCTATTACTTTCAGCTGATTAGCTGGCTGGGCGGCGCCTTCGACCGCACCCGGTGCATGCACCTGCTGCGCGATCAGCTTGCTCACCTGATGTCGAGGGAAGCTTCGCATGATTGAACCGCTCAAGGCGCGTTGGCAGCGCGATGAAGTGACGCTGGGGGCCTGGTGCATGATCCCCAGCAGCCTGACCGCAGAGATCCTGGCCAAGGGCGGGTTCGATTGGGTACTGGTCGACATGCAGCACGGCTGCATGGGCTATGAGACCGCGGTGGAGATGATCCGCGCGATCGACCTTGCCGGAATCACGCCGCTGGTGCGCGTGCCGTGGAACGAGCCGGGAATCGTCGGGCGGATGCTCGATGCCGGCGCCATGGGTATTGTCGCGCCGATGATCAATTCGGTCGAAGCGGCGCAATCCTTGGTCGATGCCTGCCGCTATCCGCCGCTCGGCAAGCGCAGTCTCGGCCCGGTCCGGGTCGGCGCGCGCGACGGGATGGGCTATGTCGGCGCGGCCAATGCCCGCGTTGCCGTGATCCCGATGATCGAGACGGCAGAGGCACTGGCCGCAGTGGACGATATCGCCGCGGTTCCGGGGGTCGATGCGCTGTTCGTCGGCCCGTTCGACCTGTCGTTCTCGCTTGGCCTGCCGCCCGGCGACAACGATGAAAAGCCCCCCTTCGATGACGCCATCGCCCGGATCAATGCCGCGGCGCGGGCGCGGGGGATTGCCACGGCCGTGCTGTCGACGGCGGCGCTTGCTCCTCTGCGCAGCAGGCAGGGTTTCAGGATGATTTCGGTCATCACCGACGCCCCGGCGCTCGGCGCTGCAGCCGGTGCCAGTCTCTCTGCCGCCCGCGCGGGCATTTCGGAAAGTTCGACTAATGCTTGATACTGCGACCCGCGACCAGATCGTCTCCGATCTCCTCGCCACTTACCAGACCCGCAAGGCGCTGCCCTTGCTGACCCAGACCTATCCGCAGATCGACATGGGCGATGCCTATGCCATCCAGCAGGCTTTCCTCGCCCATTCGCTTGCCCAGGGACGGACAGTTCGCGGCTACAAGGTCGGGCTGACATCGAAGGCGATGCAGGCGATGTCGGGCGCGACCGAGCCCGATTTCAGCGCGATGACCGACGATCTGTTCCTCCCCGAAGATACCCCGCTGGAGGCCGCGCGGTTCTTCCGGCCGCTGATCGAGATCGAGATCGCCTTCGTGATGAAAAGCGCGCTGAAAGGTCCGGGCGTGCTGCCGGTGGACGTGCTGCGCGCTACCGATTTCATCCTGCCCGCGATCGAGATCGTCGATTTCCGCGTCGGGCCGGGACCGGGCATGACCGTTGTCGACACGGTGGCGGATCTGGCCGCCTGCGGTGCAGCCGTGCTCGGCGCCAACCCGTGCAGGTTGCACGACATCGACCTGCGTCGGGTCCACGGCCAGATGCTGATCAACGGCAAGGTCGAACAGGAAGGCTATGCTTCGGCCGTGCTGGGCAACCCGGTCACCGCGGTGGCCTGGCTGGCCAACAAGCTGGGGGAATTCGGCATCACGTTCGAGCCCGGCCAGACCATCCTGACCGGGTCCTTTGTCCGCGCCATGCCGGTCAAGGCCGGAGACGAGGTGGTGGCGCGCTTCGATTCCGGGTTGGGCGACGTGCTCACGTCATTCGTGTGATCTGGTGAAGGAACACCCAGGCATGTCATCAGCATCGATCTGGCAGCGAACCGATCTGGACTTGGCGGCGATCAACCGCGGGGAAGAAAGGTCGCTGGTGCAGCATCTCGGCATCGAGATCGTCGAAGTAGGCGACGATTTCGTCAGCGCCACCATGCCGGTGGACGAACGCACGCTGCAGCCGCACGGCCGCCTCCACGGGGGCGCTTCGGTGGCACTGGCAGAAACCGTGGGGTCGCTGGCAGCCAACCTGACACTGAATCCCGCCGAAGAGATCGCGGTGGGGCTGGAAATCAACGCCAACCACGTCCGCCCGGTCAAAGCCGGACTGGTCCACGCCACGGCACGACCCGAATCCCTGGGCCGCACAACCCAGATCTGGAGCATCCGCATCGTGGACGACCAGCAGCGGCTGGTCTGCATCTCGCGTCTGACGATGGCGGTGATCGGGGTGGAGCGCAAATGATCACTGCCACCAATGCCCTGATGCAGATCGACGTCGCGGTCGCACCGCCAGTCGAGGTTTCGGCTCGCCGCCGCTGCATTCCGATCGTCGGCGGCGTGGTGACCGGCGCTTTCACGGGCGAAGTCCTGGCCGGCGGCGCAGACTGGCAGCAGATCGGCGCAGACGGCACGCTGGAGATCGAGGCGCGCTACGTGCTGGCCCTGGCCGAAGGACGGGTCGAAGTGGAATCGCGCGGGCTCAGGGCAGGCCCCGCCGATGTCCTCGCCCGCCTGGCGCGCGGCGAAGCAGTCGACCCGGCGCTCTATTACTTCCGCACCGCAATCCGCTTCAAGACCGCCGCCGCTGCGCTGGACCGGCTCAACCGTGTGCTGGCCGTGTCGCACGGTCAGCGCCTCGCCAATACCGTGCGCCTGACCGTCTACGAGGTGACGTGACATGGACAGAACGCTCGATATCGCGATTGCCGGCGGCGGGATTGTCGGCCTGACGGCGGCGCTCAGCCTGCACGCGGCCGGGTTCAAGCCGGTGGTCTACGAAGCGGTGCGCCAGCCTGCCCCGCTGGGGGTCGGGATCAATCTGCTGCCGCACGCGGTGCGCGAATTGACCGAACTGGGCCTGCTCGACGAATTGCTGGGCCTGGGCGTGGCCATCGAGGATCTCAACTACCTGACCAGTGGCGGCGAACTGGTGTGGCACGAACCGCGAGGCTTGGTGGCGGGGTATGCCTGGCCGCAAATCGCGATCCACCGCGGCGCCTTGCAGATGTTCCTGCTGGACAAGGTGCGCCAGCGTCTGGGGCCGCAGGCGGTGCGGATGGGGCAGGAACTGGCCGCCGTCGCGACGATCGGCCAACGCGCCCAGGCGCGTTTTGTCGATCGTGCGAGCGGCCAGGCAACCGCTATCGAAGCCGATGTGCTGATCGGCGCGGACGGCATCCATTCCGCAGTGCGCCGTCAATTCTACCCCGATGAAGGCTCGCCGCGCTGGAATGGCATCACACTGTGGCGCTCGACCTCGCTTGTGCGCGCGCCGATGGGCGGCAAGGCGATGATCTGGGCGGGCCGTTCGGCCCAGAAGTTCGTCGCCTACCCGATCGGCAGGGACGCTGAAACCGGCCTCGACCAGTTGAACTGGATCTGTGACCTCAAGGTGATCGAAGATGGCGCACCACCGCCGCGCGACTGGAACCGGCTGGGCAATCGCGCCGACTTTCTGCCCCGCTTTGCGGATTGGCGATGGGCCGGGGTCAATGTGCCCGAAATCGTCAACGCCTCGGGGCCGATCTACGAATTCCCGATGATCGATCGCGATCCGGTGCCGCAATGGACCTTCGGCCGCGCCACCCTGATGGGCGATGCCGCGCATCCGATGTATCCCATCGGATCGAACGGCGCGACGCAGGGCATCATCGATGCCCGGGTTTTTGCCTGGCACCTGGCCCGGGCAGGATCGGTCGAGGAAGCCTTGCGCGGCTATGAAGCAGACCGCCGCGAAACTACCGCGCGGATCGTGCTGATGAACCGCCAGCAGGGGCCAGACAGGGTGCTCGACCTCGCGGCAGAAAGGCTGGAGGGCATGGCAGGCACACTCGAGGGGGTGCTGCCAATGGCCGAGCGCGAGGCGATCGCCCGGTCCTACAAGAAGACGGCGGGGTTTGATCCGGCGGTCCTCAATGCAAGCCCCAGCTACTCGGTACCCGGTTAACATCCGACCTCGACAGATGCTCCAGCGTCGGTCGACCGCGCTTCTGTCGAGTGCGCAGAGTGGCGGAGCAAGTGCACGTTCGCGCCATAGCCAGCTAACCAAAGCGGGCGTCTATTTCCGAAGATCTGCGTTGAGGCCTCGCACACCCGAAATCAGCGCTTCAAATAGCCATTTGCTGTGGCATCTGGATAAAGGGGCGCTTGGCGCGGGTCCGCTCTCCGAAGCTCCCTTTCCAGATAATCTGCAAGCTCGGCATTCGACAAAAGGGCTCAAGCCGATTCAGGAGGTGGCGGGTTTCGGAAAACCGGACGGTCCCGAGCGCGGCAACGGTGAACGACCGGCAGCTTCCGACGCCGGCACCGAGGACACTGAATGTCGCCTTTTAGGGCGGCACTTGCCACCCCACCGGCGGCGATCGCCATGGCAGCACCCGACCACATTAAGCCGCTCAGCAGCCGGCGGCTGAACGTCTGCTCACGCCGGAAAGCTGTCGTTGGCATAAGCCCGAGCGTACGGGAAAAGTGCCAACACAACAGTCATTCCGCAGGTTTACTATACCATCGCACGTTGCCGTCCGCTCACAGACACCCGTCGTTCTATCCCTCCACCACAAGTGCGAAGCTTCTCACACCGTCTTATGAGATAGCTGCCATCAGGGGCGCAATCGCCGCGCCAGTCAATAGGGCGCAGGCTGCGAGGACAACGCCGGTGGGTCCACCCGCAGACCACGCCCATGAGGACACGAGCGGCCCCAGCATGAGCCCGATCAGGTGACTGCTGCTGGTGTAGGGCGCAGCCCGCAAGGTGGCGTCGATCTTGACCAGCAGCGCCAAATGGAACGGGGGCACCAGCATCCACACAAACGAGAAGATCGTCAGCGCGGCAAGCAAGACGGCCCGTGGGGGCATGGCGCCTATCGTACCAGCGCAAACCACGAGAACCAAGGGGCCGATCACGCTGATCCGATAGGGGGACAGCCGCGAGGCAAACGCGGCGACGACACCGCCCAGAACGTGCATGCCCAATGCCAGCGGGGCGGCGAGCGCCATCGAGATACCGTTGGGCCCCCGCGTCAGCAGCAATGGCGCGTACGACCACAACGCCATCACGCCGCACAGGAACAGGCCGGTGCCGATCAATCCCGCCACGCCTGCCAGCGGCGGACGGGCTCGTGCGCGCTGCACCACCACTGCATCTGCCCCCGGCAAGGCCCGGATCAACAGGAACAACGCAAGGTCGATCACCGCCAGCACCACGTACGGCGCTTGCGGGCCCCATCTGGCTTGCGCAATCTGCGTGACTGTAACGGAGAAAGCCGTTCCCCACAGCGCCTGCAGCGTGACATAGATGGCAAAGTCGCGGGTCGGATCGGCCTGGCGACTGAGGCAGGTGATGAAAACGGACAGCAGCAGTCCGCCTCCCAGCCCTGCGACGGCGCGCAGGATTTCAAGGCCGATTTGCCCTCCCGCAAGGCCGGTCAGCGCGTTCGCAAATGCCAGTAGGGAGATTCCCACGAGCGCAGCCCGGGTAGGCTGGTGCAACGGCTTGAACGAGGGCGCAAGGATGATGGCCAGCGCCATGCCCAAGGCTTCAAGCGCGGCGATCCCGCCTATCTGACCCGCCTCCAACTGGCCAACCTCGTGCAACCCACCCAACAGTACGGGCTGCAATGAAGGCATCGCCCCCGCCGAAACTGGTAGCAGAATCAGCGCCACGCGCTCTCGCAGCGAGAGTTGCAGCCCTGCCGCGCGCCCCTGAAGCATCGCACGTCCCTCCCCGCAGGTCTTGGTCTGCCCGCTTCGCGTAACCTGTCAGGTGAGCACGCTGTCGTCGATAAAATACGACACGCGCGGTGCGGGCGCAGAAAGGCCGGCGGCGATGACGTTCAGGGTGTCGTCGACGATCGCGCGGAATGCGGCCGGGTCGGGCCGGTTTGCGCGGTTTTCGGTATGGATCAGCACCGCGAGGAAGGTTGCTGTCATCGACATGATCCGCTGGTCCGCCACGTCGAGCGGCAGGAAGGAAAGCCGGTTGAAGAGGTAATCCATCGTCCGTTGCAGGTTGGGCGCCAGCGTGCCGCCGTCGGCCGCGTGCACCATGCCCCTCGGGCGGTAGTTCAGCAGATATTGCAGCAGGAACGAAGCGTAGGGGAACCGCCCGTCGCTGTCGCGTAAGGTGAGGTGGGGCAAAACGATCACTTCCCAGAGCGATCGGACGTCGCCTGTCAGCCCCTTCTCCTCCACGGCGGTGATCAGTCGGGCCCGCGCTGGTTCCAACTGGACGATGCGATGCTGGAAAATGGCCTGGATCAGGCCTTCCTTGGATCCGAAGTGGTAGCGCACGGCATTGTTGTTGCCGTGCCCCGCAGCGGTGGCGATTTCGCGCAAGGAGGTGCCATCGATGCCTTGGTCGGCGAACAATCGCTCGGCCGCGAGCATCAATTGCACCTTGCTGTCACCCTGCCCTCCAGGCGACGGCGCCACCTCCAACCTCGCTCCGTCCACAACCGTTCTCCTTGCGCCCACCACATAACGCACCTGCGTTATTTTTTGAAATGCCAATTTCATAGTTTAACGCAACTGACTTCCTAAAATTCGCGGATTCAGGGGATTTCGTTACCGAATGGTCCGATTGACGCGTAAATTACCCCTGATCCAAAAGTCAGGTGCGTTACTCAAATGGTTAGGGCATCAAGCTGTCATGCCCGAGCAGCCCACCAGGCTGTCGCAACAGGGAGAGGGGAAAGTCATGTCTTCACATCGGAAAACCACGCTTCGTCGCGCCTTCGTCGCAGCGCTGCTGGCGGGCGCCGCCTTTGGCGATGCTGCTTATGCCCAGGAGCAGGCTGCCGACACCGGCGGCATTCAGGATATTGTCGTCACCGCGCGCAAGCGCGTCGAGACGACCCAGGATGTGCCGGTTGCCGTCACGGCCATCTCGGCCGAAAAGATCCAGCACTACGACCTGAGCAGCCTCGAGCGCGTGGCGGCGCAGACGCCCTCGTTCGTGATCGGTCGCGCTCCGTCGGGGTCGGGCGCGACGCTCGTGCTGCGCGGCATCGGCTCGAACACCACGTCGATCGGGCTTGAGCAGTCAGTCGCAGTGATCGTCGATGGAGCCTACTATGGTCAAGGCCGCACCATCAACGAAGGCTTCTTCGATCTCGGGCGCCTCGAATTGCTGAAGGGGCCGCAGGCGCTGTTCTTCGGCAAGAACGCGACCGCTGGCGTGGTGTCGATCACCACCGCCGATCCGGGCGACCGGCTCGAAGTGATCGCGCGCGCCGGATACGAGTTCAAGGCGCGGCAGGTGGTCGGCGAAGCGATCGTTTCGACCCCGATCAGCGATACCCTGGGCTTCCGCCTGGCGGTGCGCGCCAGCAAGATGGGCCGCGGTTACTACGACCAGCTCGGCGCTGATCAGGTCTACCCGACGATGGACCGCACCTCGACCGCGCAGGTCGTGATCCCGACCAAGCACACCTCCGGCCCGGCGGGCGACGGGCGCGGCGATGAGGTCTACGTGCGCGGCACACTGAAATGGCAGCCGACCACCGACTTCACCGCGACGCTTAAGGCCAACTACGGCGCCAACAACTCCAACAATCCCAGCGCATCGTCGGTGTACTACTATTGCCCGACCGGCAACGCGGCTGGCAATCCGGCCATTCCCTGCACCCGTGCCTTCCAATCGTCGGCCAATCGTTTCCCAACCGATATCGCCGCCGTCATGCCCTACGCCAATGCCGACGGTCAGACCGGGAACAAGTACCGCAGCTGGGCCGTCAACCTGAACCTGCAATATCAGCTCGACCACGTGACGCTCAGCTCGGTCACCAACTACAACTGGAACCGCAACATCTTCCAGTTCGACGGCGACAGCCTGTCGCGGGCTGGCGCGCCGGGTGTTTTCGCGACCGAGTATTCGACTTACCACGCCTTCTCGGAAGAAGTTCGCGCACTGACCTCGTTCGAGGGCCCCGCCAACCTGATGCTGGGCGGCTATTACCAGAAGACGCAGCGAGACTATCTCGCCTGGACCGCTTCGGGCGGGCTTGAAAACAGCGCCGCGACGCCGGGCTATCGCCGGTATCTCGCCAACAGCAAGGATAGCCAGACCAAGGGCGAAACCGTGGCGGTATTCGGCCAGGCCATCGTCAAGCCGGTCGAACAGGTCGAGGTCACCGGTGGCGTGCGCTACACGCACGAGACCAAGGACAGCTACTTCCTCGAACCGTACTCGCACCCGATCCGCGTGACGCAGGGTATCTTCCTGCCGGGCACGACGATCAATTCCAATCTCTCGTTCGATGACTGGTCGCCCGAAGCGACGATCAGCTACAAGCCGAACCGCAACATCAACATCTACGCGGCCTACAAGACCGCCTATAAGTCGGGCGGTTTCTCAAACTCGGGCATTCTCAGCCCCAACGCCGGCCTTGCCGATTTCGAATTCGATCCCGAAAAGGCTCGTGGCTTCGAGGTAGGCATCAAGACGATGCTGTTCGACCGTCAGTTGCGCTTCAATGTCAACGCCTACACTTACAAGTACACTAACCTGCAGCTCGACTTCTTCCGCTCGGACATCTTCGCCTTCACGACGATCAATGCCGGTTCGGCCCGCACCAAGGGCGTCGAGCTGGAATTCGAGTTCGCGCCGCGTGCGGTTGACGGCCTGAACTTGCACGGCACGCTCAACTACAACCGCGCCCGTTATGGCAATGCGATCGGCGCGCCATGCTATGCCGGTCAGACGCGCGATGCAGGTTGCAACCTTGTCTACGTCAACGACGGCACGCCCAATGGGACCGCCCGGCCGTTCAACGCGGCTACCGACGTATCCGC
Organism: Novosphingobium sp. KCTC 2891; assembly: GCF_025938155.1. Lineage (GTDB taxonomy): Bacteria > Pseudomonadota > Alphaproteobacteria > Sphingomonadales > Sphingomonadaceae > Novosphingobium. The sequence continues at coordinate 18,163 of NZ_JAPCZG010000017.1, forward strand.
GAACCGCCAGAACCTGAAGGGCAAGCCGACGGCCAACGCGCCTGAATGGTCCGCTTCGCTCGGCGTCGGCTACGATACGCCCGTTGGTTCGGGGCTAAAGCTCGGGCTCTCGGTCGATAGCCGGTATTCCAGCTCCTACCTGGCCACGGCCTTTGGCAATCCCTTCACTCGGCAGAACGCCTACGTGAACCTCGACGCTGCGATCCGTATCGGCACCGAGGACAAGCGCTGGGAACTGGCGGTGATCGGCAAGAACCTCACCAACCGTTGGTACGCCACAGGCGGGACCGATGCGCCGAACACCGGTGCAGGCACCGGCACGACTGCAGGCGTGATCGCCGACCAGATCGGCTTCGCCACGCTACCCCGCACCGTGCAGGTGCAGGTAACCTTCCACTACTGAGCTCCTCCCTGATCCGGTCGGCCCGAACCTCCCTACGGGTCGGCCGGATCCTTTTCCCTTACCATCCGCCCGCCAATCCCGGAGAGTCCGATGCCCAGCCTCCAGCCGACCCCTCCCATCCTGCGCCGCAAATTCCGCCTCGTTTGCGCCAGCGCGCTGTGCGGCGTGCTCGTGCCTGCGGTCGCATTCGCACAGGTCGATCCGCTGGCGGGCAAGGTCGGGCGCACCGTGGCTGAAACGCACGCGCCAGCATGGCCGTCCAATCCGGCCGCCCCCAAGGGGGCTCCGAACGTAATCGTGATCATGACCGACGACGTCGGCTTCGGCGCGACCAGCACGTTCGGCGGTCCCGTCCCTACGCCCGCGTTCGATGCGCTGGGCAAGGAAGGGCTGCGCTACAACCGCTTCAACACTACGGCGCTGTGCTCGCCGACGCGCGCCTCGCTGCTGACCGGGCGGCTGCCGCAGAACGTGAACATGGGCAACGTGACCAATCTGCCCACCGGCTATGACGGGTACACGTCGGTGATCCCCAAGACCGCCGGGACCATGGCCCAGATCCTCAAGGAGAACGGCTACAATACGGCAATGTTCGGCAAGAACCACCTGACGCCGGACTGGGAAATGAGCCCGGCCGGGCCCTATGACCGTTGGCCGACGGGCCTCGGCTTCGAATACTTCTACGGCTTCATGTCGGCCGATACGTCGATGTGGGCGCCCAGCATCACCGAGAACACCCTTCCTGTCGAACCGCCGCACAACGATCCGGCCTACCACTTCGAAAAGGACATGGCCGACCACGCGATCCGCTGGATGCAGACGCAGAAGGCCGCCGCGCCCGACAAGCCGTTCTTCATGTATTACGCACCCGGCCTGTCGCACACTCCGCACCATGCGCCCAAGGAGTGGATCGACAAGTTCAAGGGCCAGTTCGACCAGGGCTGGGACAAGCTGCGCGAGGAGACCTTCGCACGCCAGAAGCGGCTGGGCGTGATCCCGGCGGGCACGCAGCTTACCCCGCGCCCGTCCTCGCTGCCGGCATGGAGCTCGCTCAAGCCCGAGCAGAAGAAGGTCTATTCGCGGTTGATGGAGATCTACGCCGCGACCGTCGCCTATTCCGACTACCAGACCGGGCGGCTGATCGATGCTGTGAAGGCCAGCGGCCAGTTCGACAACACGCTGATCGTCTACATTGAAGGCGACAACGGGAGCAGCGCCGAAGGCGGGCTCAACGGCCTGTCCTACGAGCAGTCGGCCATCACGGGGCGCAAGGAGAGCTTTGCTGAACTCGCCGCCAATATCGACAAGTTCGGCGGCCCGGACATGTACAATCATTTCCCTGCTGCCTGGGCTTGGGCGATGAACGCGCCGTTCCCGTATTGGAAGCAGGTAGCCTCGCAGGCCGGCGGCGTACGCAATGGCATGGTGATGTCCTGGCCTGCCCGCATCGCCGACAAGGGGGCGGTGCGCTCGCAGTATGCACACGTCAGCGACATCATGCCGACCGTGCTCGAGGCAGCGGGGATCGCCGCGCCCGAAACCCTCGATGGGGTGAAGCAGCAGCCGGTCGACGGCATCAGCCTGGCCTACAGCTTCACCAAGGGCGATGCGCAGTCCGCGCGCCGCCAGCAGATCTACGAGATGATGGAGAACTTCGGCATCTACAAGGATGGCTGGATGGCCGGCACCCTGCCCAAGCGCATGGCCTGGGAAGTGGGCGTGGGCGAGGATCACAAGATGGCGGTGGGTCCTGAACAGCGCAACTGGGTGCTGTTCAACATGGACAAGGACTTCTCGACCGCGAAGGATCTCTCCAAGTCCAACCCGGCCAAGCTCAAGGAAATGCAGGACCTGTTCTGGGTCGAAGCGGCGAAAAACCACATCCTGCCGATCCACGACTGGAGCGAGGGCACGCAAGGTAGGCCGAGCCTTGGCCGCACCCGCACGAGCTTCGTCTACAAGCCCGGCACGGGTACGATCAACGAGGACGCGGCACCGCACACGATCGGGCACAGCTTTGCAATCGACACGGACCTGACCGTGCCGGCGGCCGGAGCCAGTGGCGTGGTCATCGCCCAAGGCGGCAAGTTCGGCGGCTACTCGCTCTACCTCAAGGATGGCCGCCCCGCCTTCCATTACAACGCGCTGGGTCCCGACCAATATGCCATCCTTGCCGACGCGCCGCTCGCCCCGGGCGATCATACCCTGTCGGCTGATTTCAAGGCCGATGGCTCAAAGCTCCGCAGCGGTGGCACGCTGACCCTACTGGTGGACGGCAAGCCTGTCGCGTCGGGCCGAGTGTCGCAGACGGTCGCCGGCTGGATGTCCCACACCGAAGGGCTCGACATCGGCTCCGACCCGATCACGCCCGTCAGCCCGGACTACGCCAGCGCGACGAGCGCCTTTACCGGAACGATCAAGGAAGTACGCTTCAGCATCAAGTGAGGACGGCGTGAGCGGTGCAATGATCCATCTCGACGGCGGAACCTTCATCATGGGTTCCGACGATCACTATCCGGAGGAGCGCCCCGCCCGGCAGGTCAAGGTCGATGCATTCGCCATCGACGCCACACCGGTGACGAACGCGCAATTCTCGCGCTTCGTCGCCGAGACGGGTCATGTCACGCTAGCCGAACGCGCGCCTGACCCTGCGATGTATCCGGGCATTCTGCCCGAGATGCTGCACGCCGGGTCGCTGCTGTTCACGAAACCGGGCGGCCCGGTGTCGATGGACGGCCTTGGGCAGTGGTGGAGCTTTTGCTTCGGTGCCGACTGGCAGCACCCCGAAGGACCAGGCAGCACCATCGCCGGGCGCGAGGACCATCCTGTCGTCCATGTCGCCCACGAAGATGCGCTCGCCTATGCCGCATGGGCGGGCAAGGCACTGCCGACCGAAGCAGAATGGGAATTTGCCGCGCGCGGAGGGTTGGATGGTCGCGCCTACGCTTGGGGCGACGACCTGGCGCCCGACGGACGGATGCTCGCCAACACCTGGCAGGGGCAATTTCCCTGGCAGAACCTCGCGCTGGACGGTTTTGAAGGCACCTCTCCAGTCGGCAGCTTTCCGGCCAACGGCTTCGGCTTGTTCGACACGATCGGCAATGTCTGGGAGTGGACCGACGACTGGTATGCCGATCGCCCGAGCGAAGCGCGAAAATCGGCCTGCTGCATCCCAGCCAACCCGCGTGGCGGCGACGAGGCGGGCAGCTTCGATCCGTGTCAGCCCGAAATCCGTATCGGCCGCAAGGTGCTCAAGGGCGGCTCACACTTGTGCGCCGAGAACTATTGCATGCGCTATCGCCCTGCGGCGCGCTATGCCCAGCCGATCGACACGTCCACGTCCCATGTCGGGTTCCGCTGCGTCAGGCGGTAGGCGCGGTGGCACCCCCACCCTGCAATGCCGACACGTCCTGCGGCGCCATCGGCGCCAGCATCGTCGCGATCATCATTTCCATGCATTCGGCCAGTGCGGCAGCGGGCGGCAGGTTGTCCGTCAGGGTGGGTTCTGCAAAGAAATCCAGATTGTTGATGAACATGCCGAGGCAGGTGCTGCTCCGCATGCGCACGACGGCCGTCGGCATGTAGTGAAGGCGCTCATGCAGTAGCGCGATAGTCGCGGAAAGCGCCGGGACGATGGTCGGATCGTCATCCGCCGGATGCACGCGGAACCGCGGCCACATCCGGAACAGGTATTCGCCCAGAACACGCGCAAAGCTGCGATTGCCCTCGTCATCAATGATGTCCAGCAAAGGCAGGCACAGGATTTCCAGATGTCGTCGGACGTCAAGGCGCTGCCCATGCTCGATCGCATCGGCCAGCATCCGTTCGCGCATCGGCTCCATGGATATCGACCTCCATTTCAGGAGGTCCTTCAGAAGATTTTCCTTCGACTGGAAATGATACTGCACCGCGTTGGTGTTGGCCTTGCCCGCCTCTTGCGCGATCTGCCGCAGCGACACGCTCTCGATGCCGTGCCGCGCGAAAAGGCGCTCGCTCACGCGAAGCAGTTCCAGCCTCGTCCGGTCTGATCGAGAGAGCCGAGCCCCCTCGGAAGCGATGCTCGTGTCGCGCAACCTTGCCATGCCCTCCTCTAGCCCGCCCGCATCCGGGTATCCACTCCTGCGCCTAAATATATCGTGTGGCTTAAAATATGGCGATATCTCGCGCTTTAGCAGCGGAATATCCCTGATTTTTAAAACAGGTGACGTAAATATGATCGAAAGGCACACCCCGGGTGGGACGCGGCAATGGGCATTGGCCGCGCGCAGGGAGTGGAAGATGACAAAGTTCCAGAGTTTTCGTGGGAAGGCCTTTCAGGCCGGGCTGTGCGCTTCGGCGGCCGTCCTGCCGCTGCTGTCGACCACGGCCTACGCGCAGGCCGCCGATGCTGAAGCCATGGCGCAGGCCAACGCGCAGCACGATGGCGCAGAGGGCGAAATCATCGTCACCGCGCGCAAGCGCAACGAAAGCATGGTCGATGTGCCGGTGGCGATCTCGGCGCTGTCGGCCAAGGATGTCCAGCGTTACGCCGTCGCTGATCTGACCCAAGTCGGCCAGGTCGTGCCGCAGGTCATCATCGCGCGCTCCAGCGGGGCGGGCTCGGGCGCGTCCTTCATCATTCGCGGCGTCGGCTCCTCGCAGGGGGACACCGGCATCGAGCAGACCGTCACGCTGAACCTTGACGGTATCCAGCTCAGCCGAGGCCGCGCGGTCGGGCAGAGCTTCTTCGATGTCCAGCAGCTTGAAGTGCTGAAAGGCCCGCAGGCGCTCTTCTTCGGCAAGAACAGCCCGGGCGGCGTGATCTCGATCCGCAGCGCCGGTCCCACGAAGTCGCTCGAAGGCTACCTTCGTACAGGGTACGAGTTCCAGACCGACGAACGCTATGTTGAGGCGGCCATTTCCGGGCCGATCAACGACGCGTTCGGCTATCGCGTTGCTGTTAGGGGCAGCGGGTTCGACGGTTATGTGCGCAACGCCGCCAAGGCCGGGACCAGCCCCCTGTTCCCCAATGATCCGCTACCTGCCCCCGATCGTCGCCAGCCGGGCGGCGAGGAGTACCTTGGCCGGATCACGCTGCAATACGATGCCGGGTCGGACTTCCGATCCACGCTGCGACTGTTCGGCGCGACGAAGACGGAAAACGCGCTGGCACTGGCCGAAACCATCGGTTGCACGGACAAGCCCAAGACACTCGGGATTGTGGACCCGACCGGCGACTGCAAGCTGGACGGTGTGCGTTCGGTCGCCGCGATGCCGGCTTCGCTGGCCACCGATTTCGCGCGATCAGGTGGCGGTCAGCCTTATGCGAAGAACCGCTTCGTTCTTGCCTCGTGGAACAACGAGCTGGATCTGGGCGATCACGTGACGGTCACCGCCGTCACCGGCTATTACAACTACCGCTTCACCGCATTCGACGAGTTCAGCTACAGTTCAATTGGCGGACTTTGGACCAGCTTCCTCGAAAAGTACCACTCGTTCTCGCAGGAATTGCGCGTCGCCACCAAGTATGATGGTCCGGTGAACATCGTCGTTGGCGGTCTGTTCGAGGACTCAAAGCGTCACAACGAGGTCGTCAACCTCCAGCTGAACCGCCCGGCCGATCCTGCGAACGGGCGCCGCTACATCAGCTCCAGCCAGATCGAGAACCGCGGCCGAACCTATTCGCTGTTCGGGCAGGCGACCTGGAACATCCTCGAAAACCTCGAACTGGCCGGTGGTGTGCGCTGGACCCGCGAGACCAAGTCCACGGACATGGTCAACGATTATGTCCATCCTACCGCCAATGCGGTCAACCCGCTCAACCGCCGCGCGCAGGGGCTTGTCCTGTCCTCGGACTTCACGGACGAGAACTGGTCCCCCGAAGCGACCCTGAGCTGGCATCCGATCCGCCGGACGACGCTCTATGTCGCCTACAAGACCGGGTACAAGTCCGGTGGCTTCTCCACACCGCAGGGTGGTGTCCCCGGCACGTGGGACAGCACGACGCCGGCGTTCGGCTCCGAAACCGCCAAGGGCTTCGAACTGGGCGCGAAGGCTGAACTCATGGGCAACCGGCTGCGGCTCAACGCCGCGCTTTACGACTATCGGTTCAGTGATCTGCAGCAGACCTCGTTCAATGCGGCTACGTTCCTCTATTCGATCCGCAATGCAGCTTCCGCCCGCACTCGGGGGTTCGAGGTCGATGCCAACTTCGTGCTGTCCGACGCAGTGACGCTGCGCGCCAGCGCCGCCCACAACGATGCCCGTTATGGCACGTTCAAGCTGTCGCCGTGCTGGTCGGGTCAGACCGCCGCGCAAGGCTGCATCGGCGGCATCCAGGATCTGAGCGGCACGGCGCTGGCGCGGGCGCCGCGCTGGAACCTTGCGGCCGGGACGACGATCGAGCTGCCGGTTGGCGATCAGCTCAAGGTCGGCCTGACCGGCGATGTCACGCACAGCACGGGCTACTGGATGCAGGAAACGCAGAACCCGAGCAGCTGGCAGAAGGCCTTCACGAGGATCGATGCCAGCCTGCGCTTCGGCGACATCGACGATGTCTGGACGCTCGCGCTGATCGGGCGCAACCTGACCAACCGCTGGATCGGCGTTGCGTCCACCGACAAGCCTCTGGGGGCGGTGGGCGAAGTGTCCGTGTCGACCGCCCGCCCGCGCGAAGTGATGCTGCAGGCATCGTATCGCTTCTGAACCTTAGGCGGCCGGGCCGCGCAGGAGCGGCTCGTCCCCTCGACAACCGGTGGAGATCAACATGGTGATACGCGCATCGCTCGCCACGCTTCTGGCCCTGTCTGCCTCGCCTGTCCTTGCTCTCGATGCGCAGGCGGTGGCGCCATCGTATGATCCCACCCAAGCCGACCAGTACCAGTCCGCAAGTCTGCCGGACACAGTGCCTGCCGTGCCGGAGGCGCGGCAGGCACTGGCGCGGTCGCTCGCATTCCAGGCCACGCTGTACGGCACCGTTGCGGTGCTGGAATTTCGCCAGCTCTATCAGCAGGCCGTCGATCGCGCCGATCCGCAATTCGTCGGCTTCAACGCCTTTGCGCACGGGCGCTCGCTCGCCGGACCCGGCTACAAGCCGTTCAAGTCGCCCAACGCAGATACGCTTTATTCCAACGCCTACCTCGACCTGCGGGACGGGCCGGTGCTGTTCGAGGTGCCCGATACCGCCGGCCGCTATTTCACCGCCAACTTCCTCGACATCTATGGCAACGCGACCAACATCAGTGCGCGCCTTCACGGCACGAAGGGCGGTCGGTTCCTGATCGCAACTACCGACTGGAAAGGCGATGTGCCCGAGGGCGCGACGCTTTTCCGGGTGACCACGCCGCTTACCTGGATCCTGCTGCGGGTGCTGGTCCATTCTAACGCGGATGTCGGCGCTGCCGTCGCGTTGCAGGATCGCTTCCGGCTCACACCGCTCGCTGCGACCGCGCGCCCCACGCAATGGCCAGATGGCCGTGATGAAAGCGCTGCCGGGTTCATGCGCATCCTCGATTTTCTCCAGCGCACCTGCGGGCACCCGCTGCGCGAGGATGCGCTGGTGCACGGTTTCCAGCCTATCGGCATCGTCGGCGCGCGACCGTTCGACGAGGTCATGGCCGATGGACCGACGCGCGCCGGGATCGAGCAAGGCTTTTCCGAAGCGCAGGGCGTGATCAAGGCGTCGATGGCGCAGAACGGCCGAAGGGTGGGCGCCTGGTCCGATCCGCTCGACATCGGCCGCTATGGCTTCAACTATCTCTATCGCGCGGCGGTGAACACGCTTGGCACCGGCGCCAACGTGGTCGATGAAAACCACCCGTTCACATCGTTCGTCGATGCCGCGGGCGAGCGCCTCGACGGATCTCGGTCGGAGTATCGGCTGAAGCTCGCCCCGCCGCCGCCCGCGCGCTATTTCTGGTCGGTCACGGTCTATGATGCGACGACCCGGGAACTCTATCCCAATGCCCTCGGGCGCTATCTCATCAACGATCGGACACCCGGGCTGAAGCGTGAAAAGGACGGCTCGGTGTCGATCGTCTTCACCCATGCCACCCCGAAAGGACGTGGTGAGGCCAACACGCTCCCCGTCCCTGCGGGTCCGTTCTACGTGGCCATCCGCGCACAGGGGCCGGAAGAGGCCATTCGCAATGGCACTTGGCACCCCTCTGCGATCGAACGGATGGCAACACCTGCAGCGGGAGCGAAATAATGCGCACGGACATGCTACTTCTCGCGCTTGCCCTCAGCACCGCCATCGCGGCGCCTGCCCCCGTGCTGGCGCATGAACCGGCCCACGTATCGCGGATGGACGTCACCGCGGTCGAGCAACTGGCGCTGTGCGCCTATATCTGGGGCATGCCGCTCGTCGAGGCGGCCCTGATCCGCGAACGCTTCACGCAATCGCCGCCACCCGGAGGCGCCGCAGCCACGCCCATCAACCAGTTCAAGCACCGGCGAACGCTGGCCGGACCGGAAATGCGGGTTGGCGTGGGGCCGAACAACGACACCATCTATTCGCTGGCATGGGTGGACCTTGCAGGCGGCCCGCTGGTGGTAACGACACCGGATTTCGGCAGCCGCTATTACACGTTCTCGATCAACTTTGCCGATTCCTCGGCCGAACAGTCGCTGGGCCAGCGGACCCATGGCGGCCAGCTTCCGCCGCTGTTCCTGCACGGGCCGGGCTACAAGGGCCCCGTTCCTGCCGGGATGGTCGATGTTCCCAGTCCCACCCGCTACATGAATGTCGCGGGGCGCATTCTGGTCAGATCCCCAGAGGAATACCCGCAGGTCCACGCCCTTCAGGACAAGCTCGCGATCTATCGGTGGGAAGACTGGCGCAAGGGCCTTAAGGTTCCGGCGCCGGACGTCCCCGCCCGAGACATCGCGCGGGGACCGGAAGGTACGCCGCCTGCCCTGCAATTCTATTATCAGCTGGGATCGGTGCTTCAGGACTGGGTGGTCCGCCCACAGGAGCGGGCCATCGTCCACCAGCTTGGACGCCTCGGCATCTCGACGCGCGGCGGGTTCAATCCGGCTCGGCTCACTGCATCTGAAGTGGCCGCCATCGTGCGTGGCCATGATCGGGCCAAGGAGGAAGTTCGCCAGGCGTCGCTGCGGCTCGGCCTCGAGCGCAATGGCTGGACGACGAATTATCGCGGTCCACGGTTCGGGACGGATTATCTGCTGCGCGCTGCCGTGGCCAAGGACCAGATCTATGTCGCCGTGTCCGAGGAGGCGGTCTATCCCATCGCCAGAGTAGACGCCAACGGGCGCAAGCTGGATGGCACGCACCGCTATCGCATCCATTTCCTGCCCGGCCAGCTCCCCCCGGTGGATGCGTTCTGGTCGATCACCGCCTACGACGATACGGGGTTCATGATTCCCAACTCGGCGGGCCGTTATTCGGTAGGGGACCGGACCCATGGACTGGCGATGGATCGCGATGGCGGGGTAACCATCGAACTGTCCTCGGCGCCGCCCGCCGCAGGGGCCGCGGTGAACTGGCTGCCCGTTGCCCCCAAAGCGCCCTTTTATCTGATGATGCGGCTCTACCGGCCCAGACCGGACGTGCTGGACCGGACCTGGCTGCCGCCTGCAATCGAGCGGATAGACGGCTAGGACCGGATGTTCCCTGACCTGCACGCATCTTAGTGCGTGCGGCTCCGCACCCAGTCAGTCCAGTCGGGTGGCGAAGTTGTCGTATAAATTTATTATTACTATTCAGAGGTATATTTTGGGAAAAGGGTACTTGCAACAGTGCTGGATACCCTCGTTCTTACCAATGGATCAGCGCTGCTCTCATCTGTCCTGCGTCAACGGGCTGGCAGCGCGACACGCTAGGGACCAGACGCTTGCTCTCAGAGGCCGATCTTATTGGTGGGGGGATATGCGGACGAACCTGCCAGCTGCGGGTAAGTCCCAATGTCGGCCCTTCACGACTTCAAATGCGCTCGCCCCACCGCTTGCACAGAACGATTTATCGCAAAATGGAATCGAACCGAGTTTAAATTCTTGTTCGCTGGTACTTTTGATGGATTTAAGCTAGGAAATGGAAATAATTTCAATTTAAAAACAATATCTTAAACATTCTATTCGACTCCGTCCCCGGCACCATTGGACCTCTCCCAAGCATTAGCAGCGGTTCAACGGCCTTTCGGAATATTCTGAATTCGCTCCTTGGCCGAACGTCCGAGGCCAAGGACGTCCTCGGGCGACCGATTGCGGCAGCGGAGATTGTCAGTACCGGCAGACGCCAGACATCGCGGCGAGGGTTGCGCCGGCATAAGGGTGCCAGAGTCGCCAAGCACAGCCACCACCGCTAAGGTGGGTCATGCTCCAGATTTTGATCGATGCCGATGCGTGCCCGGTAAAGGATGAAACCTACACGGTGGCAGCACGCTATACCGTGCCAGTGGTGGTCGTCAGCAACAGCCCGATCCGCGTGCCACCCAGCCCCTCGATTACGCGCAAGGTGGTGGGCGATGCGTTCGACGCCGCCGACGACTGGATCGTCGAACATGCGCGGCGGCACACCGTCGTCATCACCGCCGATATCCTGCTGGCGGATCGTTGCCTGAAGCTGGGCGCTGTCGTCATTGCCCCCAACGGCCGGCTGTTCACCGATGCGACAATCGGCAATGCGGTGGCCGTGCGGGCGATTATGGCGGACCTTCGCGCCGGCGGCGAACGGATCGGCGGCCCGGCCCCGTTCAGCGCTGCCGACCGTTCGCGCTATCGATCGAGCCTCGACGAAGCACTGGTCAAATTGCGCAGGTCGGTTTGACGCCGCTGCAGCATACCGTGCAGCATTCCCGTCGTGCCCTTCCATTCGCCGCATGAAAGCCGATCATCGCCATGGACCAAGATCACCTGCTGAGCCCGGTTTCTCTCGACACGGTGATCGCGCGTGCCAGGGCGCAATCGCTATCCGCCATGCTGCGCCGCGCTGCCGAACGGCATGGTAGCCGCACCGCGATCATCTGCGGCGATGTGACATGGAGCTATGCTGAATTCACCCGGCTGGTCGATGCCCTCGCCGCAGGGCTGCGCGGGCTGGGCGTGGCGCCGGGCGACCGCGTCGCGATCCTGGCGCGCAACAGTCATGCCTTCATCGCGCTACGTTTTGCCATTGCCCGTGCTGATGCGGTGCTGGTGCCTGTCAACTTCATGCTCAATGCCGAAGATGTCGGTTACATCCTCGATCATTCGGGCGCGCGCGTACTGTTCGCTGATGCCCAGACCATAGACACCGCACGCGCCGCACGCGTTTCCGGGGTCGAACACCTGTTCGGAATGGATGGCGAAAACGCGCCGCCGCCCACAGGCGTGCCATCATGGCAGACCCTCGCCGTCGATGCCGTGCCCGAACCTGAACAGCGCGGCGGCGAAGAGCTGCTCCAGATTGTCTATACCAGCGGCACCGAATCCCGGCCCAAGGGCGCGATGCTGTCGCACAATGCGGTGTTGTGGCAGTATCAGGGCTGCGTCATCGATTGCGAATGGACGTCCGGCACGGTGGCACTGCACGCCATGCCGCTATTCCACTGCGCCCAGCTTGACGCGATGATCGGCCCTGCGCTGCACGTCGGCGCGACCAATATCATCACCGGATCGCCCGCCGCCGACAATATTCTCCGCCTGCTCTCCACGCACCGGGTCACGTCCTTCTTCGCGCCGCCGACCGTGTGGATTTCGCTGCTGCGGGCACCGCAGATCGACCAGAGCGATCTGTCGCAACTGGTGAAGGGATACTACGGCGCATCGATCATGCCGGTCGAAGTGCTGCGCGAACTCCGCGAGCGCTTGCCCGCATTGCGCCTGTGGAATCTCTACGGCCAGACCGAGATCGCACCCGTCGCCACCATCCTGTTCCCCGAGGAACATGCCCACCGGCTGGGCTCCGCAGGCCGGCCGACGCTGCATGTCGAAACCCGGATCGTCGACGATGCCATGGTCCCTGTGGCGCCGGGCGAAATCGGCGAGATCGTCCACCGCTCGCCGCAATTGCTCAGTGGGTACTGGAACGATCCCGAACGCACCGCCGATGCCTTTGCCGGCGGCTGGTTCCACAGCGGCGACTTGGGTACGCTCGATGCAGAAGGCTACATCACCGTGATCGATCGCAAGAAGGACATGATCAAGTCCGGCGGCGAGAACGTCGCTTCACGCGAAGTGGAAGAGGCACTCTACCGCCATCCTGCGGTCAGCGAGGTCGCGGTGATCGGCCTCCCCGACCCGCGCTGGATCGAGGCGGTGGCAGCCGTTGTCGTCGTGCGCGACGGCCACTTCCTGACCGACGCGGACATTCTCGCCCATTGCGGTTCGCTGCTGTCGAGCTTCAAGATCCCCAAGCGGGTGATCTTTGCCGACACCCTGCCCCGCAACGCCAGCGGCAAGATCCTCAAACGCGAATTGCGTGACAGGATTTCAGAGGAACAGCGTCACAACGCGTAAAGCACATCACGCCACCTGCGGACGCTCAACGGGACGTAGGTCCGGTAGAATGATGTTGCCGAGGCGATCCTTGGGGCTCCCATGCGGCAACGCGTTCGGCGCCGGTGACGAACCTCGTCCCCCAGGAAGCTCCGCTTGCCCTGTCGATTAAGGTCTCTGGCGGAAAGGGGGAAGTAAGCCCGCGGTCAGGCCATGTGGCCGCCGCAATTGGCATAGAGGACCTGGCCGGTGAACACGGCCGCACGGGGCGACGCCAGAAACAGTACAGCTTCGGCGATTTCATCGACTTGCGCCAAACGCCCCAGTGGCAAGCTTTGCGTGACAGCCCGCACGGCGCCCGTCGTATCGCTCGCGATCAGGTCGCGCACCGACTCGGTCAACGTAGGCCCCGCCGCCACCGCATTGACGCGCACTGCCGGGGCAAGCTCAGCGGCCAGGCTGCGCGTAAAGGCTTCCACCGCCGCCTTGCTGGCGCTGTACGCCGCAAGGCCGGGTGTGGGAAAGCGTGCTGCGGTGGACGACATGTTGACGATGGCCCCGCCACTACGTCCAAGCTCGCCAGCAGCGGCCCGGCACATACGGAAAGTCGCGCCGATATTTGCGGCCATGGTCTGTTCAAAATCGGCATCGCTCGTCTGTTCGACCAAAGCTGTCGGATACCAGCCCGCGATATTGGCCAGGATATCAAGTCGGCCGCAGACATCCACAGCGGTGGCCACGGCGTGTTCTGCCGTGTCCGTGCCATTGGCGTCCCCCACCACCACGCGATGCGACTGGCCTTGCTCTTGGGGAAGGGATTGCACCGCCGATTCCAGAGCAATCCTATCGCGCGCAACAGCAATGATCGACGCGCCTCGTGCGGCAAAAAGGCGCGCAACTCCCAGTCCGATGCCACGCGAAGCCCCGGTAACAACGGCCACCTTGCCGGCGAATTCCAATTGCATCACCTGTCAGATTTCCCGGCTCGTAACCGCACCGTTACGATCAATGGCGATACGCACAGTGCCCAAGCCCCCATTGCGCGTGCAAAGCCCGACATACCGGATCGTCTTGCCCTGCAGAGCGCCCATCGCCCTATCGCCCAGCTGGTAGAGATGCTCGCCATGTGCAACCCCGACCCACGTGCCCCCGACTGCCAATTCCAGCGCGACGGCCAGCGTTACGAACCGCCTGACCTTCGGCCGGCGCAAGAAGGCGCTCAGGCGGCGATAGATCGTGTCCGGATCTTCATCCGGGCGAGGACGCGCCAGCCCCAGAAAGACAAGCCAGCCTCGCACGATCGCCGTGATGTGCGCCATGATCAAGGCCGCGATCATGCAGCACAGCATGGCTCAGGCGACCGGTGTCAGGGTGAGCGTGCTGCGCTTGTCGAGGTCGAATTGCAGGCTGGCATTGCCTGCGGCGTCGGCAGTCAGCGATTGCCCGGTCTCGCGCACGCGATAGGTGCGCCCCGGCACCAGCCGCCCGAAGCCCAACTGCGTCCGTACCGGTTCGCCTCCCGCACGAAGCACGAGATCGAGCGACTGACCGTCGCTGACCGCCCGGGTGACGATGACATCGGGATAAACCGCCCCCGTCAGCAACGGCCCGTTTTTCCAGGCCTCCGGCAGTCCCTTGTTGACCATGTCGCGCATCGTGTTGCGGCGGGTCCAGGTCAGCATATCGGGCATGTCCGGCCCATGGCGTTCGATCAGCGAAGCGCGCGTGGCGGCGATGATTTCCTCGTCGCCCATTTCCAGAGCGGCCCACAGCACCATCGTCAACGGGTTCATCTCGGGCCACTGGTCGAACGAGAAGTTCGCCGGCTTGCGCGTGTCCCAGCCCAGCGGGAGCAACTTGAAGTCCAGCGTGCCGTCGGCCCTGGGCTTGATGAAGTCCTGCTTCAGCACCTGCCACAGGCGCTCCGCCTGGTCGGGAGCGTGCGGGGTCAGGAAGCGGATGCCCCAGGTTTCGCCGAACAGGCCCGAAAGGCTGGGCACGGTGAAGCCGAACGGAGAGGAGGTGCACACCTTGATGCGACCATCGGCCATCATCATTTCATCGCGCATGGTCTGCTCGAAACGCTGGTCCACCGGCCGCAGCAGATCCGTTCCGTGCCGCGCGTCGTGCAGCGCCAGCGATGTGCGGCCCACCAGGTTGCACATCGAATAAATCCAGCGCGGCTCGCACGGGAACCAGCCGAGGTCATAACGACCGAAGTTCTTCTGCACTTCCTTCAGCATCGTCTCGTGGCTGTAGGGAAACGCGGTCTTCTCGTCCCAGCGGAAGGTCAGCGCGCCCGGCGCGGAAAAGGGCGACGTACCGCTGGCGGTCTCGAACAGCCCCAGCGACACGCCAAGGAAGCCCGACAGCATGATGTTGTCGATCTCGACCGGGTTCTTCGAGATGCTGAAGTTGCCCCACAGGCTTTCCCAGAACCAGTAGTTCCAGGTCTTGCGGTCGATATGCTTGCGGATCAGGTTTTCCTGCGCCGTGTTCAGATAGCCGTGGAACGCGGGCAATTGCGTGTACTGGCCGAATGCGAGATTCCAGCTCATCGTGCAGATCTGGTAACGCAGCGCGCCATCCTGCCAGGTGTCGTTCATCGCGAACCCGGTCCAGTCGTCCACGTCCTGCAAGGCAAGGTCGAGCATCCGGCGGTATTCGATGATCTGCCCGTCGGGCATCTCGGGCGAGGCTTCGATCGACGCCTCGCGCAGCACCGGCTCGGCCTTGGCCAGAACCGCATTCAGCTGCGCGCCGCGCGCTTTCTGCTCGGCAAAACGCTTGCGGCGGCCCAGCGCCAGCCAGCCGTAGAACGCTGCCATGCCAGCCGGAACCGCATATTCCATCACGGCCACACCTTCGCGGCCCTCGATCCACGCGGCCGAGAGCAGCGCAGTGCCCACCAGCACGCCCGGAGGCCCGACGATAACCCCGCGCGCCCACCAGATGAACAAGATGACGGCAAAGCAGACCATCGAGACGAGCGCGCCGATCACGCCGACGATCCCGCCGGCATAAAGGAACCCGCCGCCCGGCATGACCAGGCCAAGACCGAACGCTTTCCACTGCGCGCTCATGCCCAGCAAGACCGGGGCAAGGCCGGCAAGGAACACAGCCGCCAAAGCCAGCTGGAACCGCCGCAGACGATAGGTCGTAAGGGGCCCATGCGGCTGCGTTCGAGCCGGAATGAGCGGAATCTTGTCGACGATCAACCGCGCCTCTGCGGCGGATTCCCGGCTGGATGACGTCTGGCCAAGGCCAAGGGTTGCTTCGTCGACTGCCTGCGTGGCCATCGTCCATCTCCCGAAGAGCAAGGGTCGCCACCTTTCCGGCAGCCGTGATTCGCTCAGGTATATTTGGTACTACGATCCCGTCGAACGACAAACCCCCGGAGGACCAAGGTCATCCGGGGGCGTCGCGACCTCGTCAGTAGCGGTAGCTGACCTGTACGCCGTAGGTCCTCGGCATCCCCGCGTAGCGGACGATGGAGGCCAGGGTATCCTGCGTGTTGGTCCAATAGTAAGTGTTGCCCACGTTGCGGACATAGGCGCCCACGCGGACCTTCCCCTCGTTGAACTCCACACCCGCGCGCAGGTCGACCAGCGTGTAATCGCGCATTTCAAAGCGATTGTCCGCCGTCACGCCCAGCGATGTATTGGTGTTGGCCAGCGCCGTCGTCGAGCTGCTGTTATGGGTCACCGAGGTACCGAAATAGGCCTTGGCCGTGTCGGTCACCGGAACCTTGTATTCAAGGTCGCCGGTAAGCGTGAACTCAGGCGCATAGGGGAAGTGCTGGCCGGCAAAGTCCTGCAACTGGCCCAGAGCGTCGTATCCGCTGAAATCGGTCACCTTCGTCTTGATGTAGGTACCGCCAAGGCTCAGCGTCAGGCCTTCCACGGGGCGGGCCAGCAGCGAGGCTTCGACACCCCACAGGTGGCTCTTGGGAACCTGCACAAGGCCATCGAGCGTGCCGAACACCGGATCGGGCAGGCGGCCGCGAAGCTGCTTGTCCTTGTAATCGTAGTAGAACCCCGCAGCGGTCAGTTCGAGCGCATGGTTGGCAATCGGCGCCTTGAAGCCGGCTTCATAGGCCAGCACCGATTCCTGCTTCACAGGCGCATAGCCACGGTAGCTGGCGACCGAAGCCGTCGGGAAGCTGCCTTCCTTGTAGCCCTTGCTGACGCGAACATAGAGCAGCGTGCCGCCGTCGGTCTTGTAGTTGAGACCGGCGTTCCACGAAACGTTGTGCTCGTTCAGCTTCTGGTGCAGCGCGTTCGGACCATAGGGCACGAAGTTCGGATCGAAGGTGATGCACTCGCCTTCCTTCACGCTGGTGCCGAAGATCGTGTTCCACCACACCGCCGTGTCGCCGCCGAAATCGTGGGTGCAGCCCACGAAGTTGCGCTTGCTGTCGGTGTAGCGTGCGCCGCCGATCAGGGTCAGGCGCGGCATGATCTCGTATTCCGCGTTGAAGAACACGCCGAGGTTCCGGGTGTCCTGCGCGGAATCGTTGTAGGTCAGAACGCCGCGTGGTGCGCCCGGAATGAACCACAGCGGGTTGGACGAAGGCCCTTCGCTGAAGTTGTAGAACAGACGGTCATACGTGTCCGCGCGGTTGTAATTGGCACCGATGATGAAGTTCAGCTTGTCGTACTTTCCGCTGATGCGGAGTTCCTGGTTGAAGTTCTTGATATGGCCGGTGGTGTTGGTGTCGGCCGTGGCATACTTCGAACCGTCGAAATCCTGAACGGAATCCGTCTTGTAGTGCGAATAGGCCGAGATGCTGGTCAGCGTCAGGTGATCGTCGATTTCATAATCGGCGCGCACGCTGGCCTGCCAGAAGTCGTCGTTGCGGCGCAGCGGGCGGCCGAAGATGCCATAGCTCCAGTCGGCTGCGCGGGCGTTCTGCGGCGCGCGCGGATAGTTCTTGAAGTTGGTGGCGTCGGGGCTGCCGCAGGTGCCCGCGGTCGAACCGGCGCAATCGTCCGATTGCAGCTGCGCCGCCTGGGTGTCGCCGCGATCGCGCCAACCGTTGAGATTGATCTGCAGCTTCAGCTTTTCGCTCGCCTGGATATCCACCAGGAAGCGGCCCTGCCACAGGTTCTGCTTACCCAGCTCGTCATGGCGGGTGTAGCTGTACTGCCAAGGGCCGGACTGCACCGTGCGCACGGCAAGGCGCGCCTTGATATTCTCTGAAATCGGGCCGCTGACAAAGCCCTGAATGTCGCCGGTGTTGAAGCGGCCGAAGCTGGCGTCGACGCCGGCGGCGAAGTGGTCGGTCGGCTTGGCGACGACGTAGTTGATCGCGCCGCCAGTGGTATTCTGGCCGAACAGCGTGCCCTGCGGACCCTTCAGCACTTCGACGCGCTCGATATCGAAGGCCGCGCCGCGCGTGGTGGCCGAGAACGGCAACGCCACTTCGTCGGTGTAGACCGCCACCGTGGGCGAAGCCGAGAGCGTGGTTTCATAGAAACCGATGCCACGCAGGGTATAGACCGGCGTGTTGAACGGCGAAGGCTGCACGGTCAGACCAGGCACGATCTTGCCAAGGTCGGTCGGCGAACTGATCCCGCGCGCCACCAGCGAATCGCCCGAGGCAGCCGTGATCGACAGGCCCACGTCATTGATCGACTGCGCACGCTTGTTCGCGGTCACGATGATTTCGGCATAGCCGGAATCCGCCGGTTGCGCCGAAGCCTGCGGCACGGCTTCCTGCGCATGCGCAGCAGAGGCAATCCCCATTGCCACGAACGACACAGTCGCGGCCAAGAACCAGTTTTTGTGCGCCATTTCAGCACCCTCCCATTTTCTTGTTGCCCAGTCCGACTTGGATTCCAGACCGCATTCAACCTGATCGATATCTATCGGCCAATTCCATCTGTCAATATCGTTCGACGATTTCGTGATATGGAAGTGCCGGATAATTTTGCGCGCGGCGTGGACGCGTCACCAAAGAATAGCTAGGAATAGCGCTAGGCAGGACGCGTGAAAGGCTTGGAATGGCCACGAAAATACCGACCAAGGACATTGAGGTGGCGCTCGAACCAACCCCCGAAGGCGCAAGCGAATCATCCGGCAGCGCGGCGGACAAGGTGTCCGACACAATCATTCGCGGCATTCGCAGCGGAACATTTGTGCCCGGCCAACATCTCGTGGAGCCCGACCTGACCCGACGCCTCGGCATCAGCCGCGGCTCGCTGCGCGAAGCCTTGAAGCACCTGGCCGCCGAAGGCATCGTCACGCTCAATCGGTTTCGCGGTGCCTACATCGCCTCGCTCGACCGCAAGGCCATTCTCGACCTGCTGCAGACGCTGGAACCGCTTTGCTCGCTGGCCGCGCGCCTTGCCGCCGAACATTGCCAAACCCCCGAACAGGTCCGCCAGGTTCTCCAAATCGCGGCCGAAATCGAAGATGCCAACCGCGCCAAGAACCGCGGCCTCTATCTTGAACGTCGCCGCCAGTTCTATTCGGTGATCGTCGAAATCGGCGGCAACCAGGAACTGGAGCGCGCCATGCCTCTGACCCGCACCGATCTGTTCCGCGCCCAGATCGAGCCCATCCAGTCAGACCGCCAGCGCAACCGCCATGCATCGGGCTACAGCAAGATCGCCAAGGCGATCACCGATCGCAACCCCGCCGCTGCCGTGCGGGCGGTGCAGCGCCACTTCGCAGGCACGCGCCAAACAATCGAAGAACTTCCGGGCGAGGCCTTCCACGACGTCGCCCCCTGATTTTCATGCAATTTTACTAGACGAAATCGTCGGACGCTTTTACCACCCTGACCGGGAGTAAAAACCGAAAGGCGGTGGCATGATTCTGATCGCGGCGATCTGCCCGAACACGGCCAACAGCCGGTTCCGGGCGGCTTATCATATCAATCGGCCTGCCCCGCTCGCACACGAGTTGCTTGAACGCCGCGGCCGGCCGGGGCTCTCCGCCTCCATCGGCGTCGCCGCGATCGATGGCGCAGCGCGCCCTTTCCGCGCCAATTCCGAGATACCCTGTCCCACGCGCAACGCATTCGACGCCGCCGTCGTCGAGTGCGGCGATGCGCTGTTTGGCGACATTCCGAACCACACCAAAGTCACGCCGGTGCTGCAAACGTGCTGCACGGCCATCTGAGCACGCAAATAAAAAATGGGAGCCTGAAAATGGAGAATGTCCTGCGCAACGATTCGCCCAGGTACGTGCGCAATGCGATGGAAGACATCGGCATGATCACCGCGCTCGATGAATTCCTCAACCACCAGATCGTCGATACTTTCGCCTCGGTCAGTACTTCCGAACACAGCTGGACCGAAAAGATCTGGACCGCCATCGTCCGAAAGGACGGCACCATGGGCATCGATTTCGGCCTTGGCCGCTATCACAATCGCGGCGTGCTTGATGCCTGGGGTGCCGTTTCGCGCGGGGCAGAGCAGTGGACCGTGCGCGCCAACCGCGAACTGCGCGACGACCCGCTCGTCACCGAAGTCGGCCCGCTGACCTACGAGATCATCGAGCCGCTGCGCAAAGTCCGCTACGCGTTGGCGAAGAACGACATCCAGCCCATCGCCTATGACATCACCTTCACCGCCGAAATGCCGCCCTTCTTCGAAGACCGGCACAAGCAGCGCGAAAAGGACGGCTTCCGCATCGGTTCCGACGTGGTCCGCTACCACCAGATCGGCGTGCCCTCCGGCTGGGTCGAACTGGAAGGCGAACGCATCGAGATCCGCCCCGAGGAATGGACCGAATACCGCGACCATTCGTGGGGCACCCGGCTCGACGTGGGCGCCAATGCCACCGACATCCGCCCCACCGCAGATTTCGGCGCCGCCCGCTTCGGCGAAGGCGAATTCATCCTGATCTGGAGCCCGTTCATGGTCATCTCGCCCAATGGCGAGAAGGTGGCCTACCACATCTATCACATGGCCAAGCAGGGCCGCGTGTTCTACTCCTCTGGCTATCGCAACCTGCCCGACGGCACGCAGGAAAAGATCAGCCGCGTCCGCCCCGAACTGCGCTATGACGATGTCACCCGGCGCCTGCTCGGCGGCAGGCTGCACTTCGACATGCAGCAGGGCGATACCCGCACCATCGAGGTCGAGGTCGCAGGCCCCGCCGGTGTCCACCTCGGCCCCGGACTTTACCTCGGCTTCGACGGGCGCAAGCACGGGTCTTGGCACGGCGAGTTCCTGACGGAAGGCGAATACTTTCCCAACACGCTCGACCGCGAAACCTTGAAGCGCATCCGCCAGGTGCGCGATTGCCCGATCAAGGTGCGCGAAGGCGACGCCACTGGCTATGGCATCATGGAAACCATGATGCACGGCGCCCATCCCGAACTCGGCCTCACCGCCGAAAACACGCTGATCTGACGCCATGGCTCGCGACACCAACGCCCTTGCCGAAGGGCTTCGCGGCTGGCTCAAGGACCGGGGCGAACGCATTACCGGCGTTCGCACCCTGTCCGCCGGCCATTCGAACGAGACCTATCTCGTCGAAGGGATCAACGAAATACTGCGCATGCCGCCATCGGAGGAAGGCCTGCTGCCGCCTTACGACATGGTCCGCCAGCACGAGGTGCTGACCGCCGTGGCAGGCGCCGCACCGGGCGTGCCCCTGCCCCCGATCCTGGAATTGTGCACCGATGCGGACGTGCTGGGCGACCAGTTCTTCCTGATGGGCTGCATCCCGGGCGAGGCGTTCGAATACGCCGTCCCCGATTGGCTGGCCGTCGATCCGGTGGACGGGGCGAACAGCGTCTGCACCCAGTGGTTCGATGCGCTGGCCGCGCTCCACGCCATGCCGGTTTCGGCCATGCCCCCGGGCGGCCGCACTGTGCAGGAAGAGGCGCAGCACTGGCTCACCGTGTCGCAAGGATCACAGGCCGATCCGCGGCTCATCGCGATCCTTGAAAACCTGGTGAAGTCCCCGCCGCGCACGTCGGGCGCGCCAACGCCGGTGCATGGCGATCCCAAGCACGGCAACTGCCTGTGGCAGGACGGCAAGCTCACCGGCCTGCTCGATTGGGAAATGGCGCAGATCTCCGAACCGCTGCTCGATCTCGGCTACATCCAGCTGTTCCACGATCAGGGCGATGCGGCGCTGGCCAATGCCGGGTTCGAACTGCCCGGCTGGTGGTCGCCGCAGCGCATGACCGACGAATGGGAAAAGCGCACCGGCCGCACCGCCGTGGACGTTGACCGCTACGTTGTGCTGGGACAGGCCAAGATCTCGGCGATCATCTCTGTCGGCGCGCACCTGTTCAACAGCGGCCGCATTGCCGATCCACGCTTCCAGGCCTTCGGGGCGGTGCTCCCCGCCTACGTCACTTTGCTTGACAAGCGCGCGCAGGCCGCCGGCTGAGCCGACCGACGACCAACAAAAAGGGGGGCGGACCACCAAGGTCCGCCCCCCTTTCTTATTGCTCCGATCACCCTTCGCGGGGTGATGGACAGAAACCGCTCAGGCCGCTGTCAGCTCAAGCAGGCAATCGCCGAATTCCACGAGATCATTCGCCGCAAAGCCCAGCGACACCACGCGGCCACCATCGCGCGCAACCACGTCGGTCTTGCGCCCCAGCACGTCGATGCGCGCCACGATCGCGCCCGGCGCCATCGTCTCGCCCACCGCGCAGCACGGCTCGAACAGCCCCAGATGCGGCGCAGAAACACCCACGGCCGGCTCCGCGACAGCGGCAGGCGCGATCACCACGTCCGCCGCCAGCATCGGGTTCGCACCACCATCGGGCCGCGCCAGGAACAGCCGCAGGCCATGCTTGCGCCAATAGAAGTCCTTCAGCCCCGCCTTGCGAAACTGCCACAGCAGCGCGCGGATATCCTGAATTGCCGTGTCCATCGGTTCAACCCTCCAGCGCGACCAGAAGCGCCGGCAGAACCGGCTCGGTAATCATTGTCGTCACCCCGGCCTTGCGCACAGCGCGGGCGATGTCGACATTGGCCAGCGCCGATCCGCGCGCGGCCGACTTGCCCGAAAGCGCCCCCGCCAGATCGTCGGCAGAGCCTTCGGCCAGCAGCAGGTCCACGTCGACCGCGTCCGCCTCGCCGCCCGCACCGGGGTGCAGCACGGCGATCGGGCTGCGCTCGCGCGCCCAGTCGATCAGACGGGAAAGACGCGGGTCTTCCGCTTCACGCGGAGCCTCGGTCGGCAACGCGCCGGCATAGACCTTGCCCGTGGCGCCATCCACGGTGACGAGCTGGCCCGCCAGCGCCAGCGCGCCAGCGCCCACGCCCACCACGCACGGACGGCCCAGCGCCCGGCTGACCACCGCCGCGTGCGAAGTCGATCCGCCCTGCTCGGTCACCACCGCGCGCGCGGCGATCATGCCGTGCACATCGTCGGGGCTGGTCGTCGCGCGCACCAGCACCACGGCCTCGCCGGCCGCCGCGCGGCGCTCGGCTTCGTCGGAATCGCCCACCAGGATGCCCGTGGCCACGCCGGGGCAAGCGCCCTCGCCGGAAGCCAGCAGTTGCGCACCCTCGCTGGCCCCCGCCGCCAGATGCGGCAGCAGCAGTGTGGAAACTTGTTCCGCGCTCACCCGCGAAAGCGCGGTGGCGGCATCGATCCGCCCTTCGTTGACCATATCGACCGCGATGCGCACCGCGGCAGCGGGCGCACGCTTGGCCGAACGCGATTGCAGCAGGTAGAGCTTGCCCGTCTGCACGGTAAACTCGATGTCCTGCACGTCGCCGTTCTCGGCTTCCAGGAGAGCGGATGCCGCCAGCAGCGCGGCGTGCGCTTCGGGCACATGGTCGTGCATGGCCTCCAGCGAAAGCGGCGTGAACTTGCCCGAAACCACGTCCTCGCCCTGTGCGCGCGGCAGGTACTCGCCATAAGGCACGGGATCGCCGACCAGTGGGTTGCGACTGAACAGCACGCCCGTACCGCTCAGGTCATCGAGGTTGCCGAACACCATCGCCTGCACGGTCACCGCCGTGCCCAGATCGTGCGGAATGTTGTTGTGCTCGCGATAGCGCTTGGCGCGCCGCGTGTTCCAGCTGTCGAACACCGCCTGCACCGCACCGAGCAGCTGCGCCCGAACGTCGTCCGGCACATCACCGCCAGCTTTGGCAACTTCGCCGCGCCACGCGGCCGGATCGCCATCGTGGTGCAGTTCCACCGGCGTCTTGAGCACAATGGCGCTGTAAAGCTCGATGAAGCGGCGGTGCGTATCGCGGGCAAAGCCGGGAAGGCCGGTTTCGCTGGCGAGCGACGCTTCGCCCTCGTCATCGATGCCAAGGTTCAGCACCGTGTCCATCATGCCCGGCATCGAAATCGCAGCGCCCGATCGCACCGACAGCAACAGGCGCTTGTCGCCCTTGCCAAAGCTGCGCCCGTTCTGCGTTTCAAGCCAAGCCAGCCCGGCAGCAATCTCATCCTCCAGCCCCACCGGAAACGCGCCTTCGGCCAGATAGGCAAGACAGGCTTCGGTGGTGATGACGAAGGCGGGCGGCACATGCAGGCCCAGCGCAGCCATACGCGCCACGGACCAGGCCTTGCCGCCGATCAGCTTGCGGTCGGGCAGCGAGGCCCCGTCGAGGGGCAAAATCCAGCGGTTCATCGTTATTCCTCGCGCTCGCGGCCCATGATCCGCAGCAGTTCTTCGTGCAGTTCGAACCACACGGTGTGATAGCTGTCGCGCCGGATATCGCTGACCCATTCGTGGTCGCCATCCTCGGATGCTTCCAGCGCCGCCAGCAGCTTGTCGGCATAATACTTCAGGCGCGGCAGCTTGGCCGACAGGCGATTGAGGATGCCCTCGGCCTGTTCGTGAAGCCCCCCCAGGCGGTCGATCACCGCCTCGTCGTGCGCCTTGTCGCTGTGATCGTTGGCCACTTTCGCGCCGCCCACGTCCAGCGTCTGCCAGTCGGTGATGATCTGCTTGAGCGTGCGATTGATCCGCTCGAAGCCTTCATAGGCCGCCACGAATCCTTCGTCCGCACGCAGCGGTGCAAAGTGCCGGGCATAACGCGCCTGCAGCGCAACCCCTGCCAGCGGCGTCAGCGCATAGGCGTCCTTCGCCTCCACCGCCCGGCCGCCGGCCACGGCCTGTTCCAGCACGGCCTTCGCGCTCGCTTCGGGCACGCCGGCAAGGTGCGCAATGGCGGCCGCCGGCGCGTGGCGCTTGATCGCGGTGGCATGGAGCACAAGATCGCGCTCTGGCATGGTAACGCTCATCGTGCGGCCTCCTCGATCAGCCAGACGCGGCCAACGCGCTCGGTGCCCTGCTGGTAATCCTCGGTGGTCTTGGCCTGCGCGGTGGCTTCCAGCACGATGCGGTCGCCCTCGCGAATGCCCGTCACCTTGGCGTTCATCAGGCACGGAATGTTGTATTCGCGCGTCAGGATGCCGAGGTGCGAGCGGATCGAGCCGCCCGCGCAGATCACGCCGGCAAACTGGTCGATGATCGGCGCGGTCAGTGTGCCGCCCGAATCGTCGATGATCGCGATCGAACCTGCGGGAACGCCGCCCGAAAGCAGCTCCATCACGCGTTCGTTCGACCGCACGTAAAGCGCGGTTCCGGTCACGTCGGCGGGATAACGCACCACGTTGTCGCCCACGCCGCGCAAGGCCTTTCCGTCGCCGTCCGGCTCACCAGTCGGTGCGTCGGGATGGGCAAAGCCCTCCCCACTTTCGGCCGCGCCGTCGGCAGGCTTGTAGGCATCAGGCCGTTCGGCAACAGACGCGCGCGACGACCAGTCGAAGCGGTAGCCGCTCGCCAGAATCGTGCGCTCGACGTTCTCGATATCCGCCGCTGTCACCGCGTCGGACCCTGAAAAGACGAACGATTCCCAATCCTGACCCGATTCGGCAAAGCGCTTGCGCACTTTCTCACGCACCAGGTCCAGCACGGCCTCCACCAGCGGGGTCGCTGGCGGTGCGGCGTACAGGACATCGTCTATCGGCAGTTTCTCGGAGACCACGTAACCTCCCATGCATCCTCTTCCGCACAGATTGCCGATGCCGGCGAGGGTGTCAAGAAGATTGGATGAAATCGTCCGACGATCTTGACGCGTTTAAACAGGTCGCATACCTCGGGCGCATCACAACCTTGCCCCTTGGGAGGGAACGCAAATGCTCAAAGCCAATCCCCGCGTCCTGCTGGTGAACGACGACGGGATCGACGGCCCCGGCCTCGTCATGCTGGAAAAGATCGTCCGCACCTTCACCGACGATGTCTGGGTCGTTGCGCCCGACGAGGAGCGCTCGGGCGCTGGCCATTCGCTGGCCACCACCTTGCCGATCCGCGTGCGCCAGCGCGATGAGCGCCACTTTGCGATCAAGGGTACGCCCACCGATTGCGCCCTGCTCGGGATCTATGAACTGATCGAGGGCAAGAAGCCCGACATCCTGATTTCGGGGATCAACCGCGGGCCCAACCTTGCCGAAGACATCACCTATTCCGGCACCGCGGCCGCCGCGATGGAAGGCGCGCTGCTGGGTATTCCGGCGATCGCGCTCAGCCAGTATTTCCGGCCGCCCGCCCCGGTCCAGTGGGACACGGCCGAAAAATATGCCGGCGAAGTGATTGAAAAGCTGCTGAAGCTGGAATGGACGCCGGGCCTGTTCGTCAACGTCAACTTCCCCGGCTGCCCGGCCGATGAAGTGACTGGCATGCGCGTGACCACACAAGGCCAGCGTCCGCCGGGCGCGTTCATCCCGGAACGCCGCGTCGACGTGCGCCACTTCCCGTATTACTGGATCAAGATCATGCTTCCCGAAGGCGGGCACGCGCCGGGCAACGACCTGCAAGCGATGCTCGACAAGGAAGTCTCGATCACCCCGATGCAGCTCGACATGACCTGCCGGCCCGCGATTCCAGCGCTGGAAAAGCTGTTCGGCTGAAAGCGGCCTAAAGCCACCTAAAGCCACCTAAACCCGGTCTGGATCGACCCAAGCCGATCTGGACCGGGTTGCCGGGGATCAGGAACGGGCAAGAATGGTGACGGCGGACATGCCGTCTTCCACCCCGTAGAACCCGCCCGAGTTCTCCGCGATGGCGACTTTCGCGCCTTCCACCTGACGCCCGCCGGCACCCCCGCGCAGCTGCGTGACCAGTTCGTGAATCTGCCCGATCCCGGTCGCCGCCAGCGGGTGCCCCTTGGACACCAGTCCACCCGAGGTGTTCACCGGAATCCGTCCGCCCAGCGCGGTTTCGCCGCGTTCGGCTGCTGGTCCGGCTTCGCCCGGACCGACGAGGCCCAGCGCTTCGGTCTGGATGATTTCGCCGATGGAGCTGGCGTCGTGGACTTCGGCCAGGTGCATGTCCCGCGGGCCGAGACCGGCCTTTTCATAGGCGATGGCCGAGACGCGGCGCGTGACGTGCTTCGCGTAGTCATCGGGCGCGCGGTCGGTTCCGCTGCGGTTTTCCGCCGCCAGCACGCGAATGGGCAAACCGCTGAAACGCTTCGCCATTTCCGCCGAACAGACGATTGCGGCCGATGCACCGTCGCTGATCGGGGCGCACATCGGATTGGTCAGCGGCCAGGCGACCTGCGGCGCGGCAAGGATCTGCTCGACGCTCATCGCCTCGCGATATTGCGACAGCGGGTTCCACTGCGAATGGGTGTGATCCTTGGCGGCAACGGCCGCGATCTGGGCCTGCGTGGTGCCATAGGTTGCCATGTGCAGGCGGGCCTGCGCGGCATAGGCTTCCATCAGGACGTTGGGACTTTCGCTTTGTTTGCCTTCGGGAACCGGCTGCAACAGGTGTGCAGTCTTGCCGATGAAATCGCGCGCCTCCACCAGATCGCGCGGCTGCTGGAACACCGCGAACCGCTTGGCCCGGTCATCGCTGTAAAGCTTCTCCACCCCGACCACGAGGGCGATTTCGGCAAGGCCGGCCTTCACGTAGTCGATGGCGAGATGCAGGCCGACGGTGGAACTGGCGCAGGCCTGCTCCACATGGAAACTGCGCGCGCCGCTGATGCCCAGCGGGCGCAGCGCATATTCGCCTGGGATCGACATTTCGCCCGCGAAAAAGCCCTGGATCACGTTGGCATAGACCGCCATGTCGATCTGGCTGCCCTCCACCCCGGCATCGGCCAGCGCGGCGCGAACGGCCATTTGCGTGAGCTGTTCGTGGCTCTTGTCGAGATGCCGGCCAAAGGGCGTCATGCCGACGCCAAGGATCACCACGTCACGCATCGTCAGATCGTCCGTCCTGCCTGTTGCCAGCGCGCCTTGCGCAGTTCCGCGCGGAGCACCTTGCCGGCGTTGGAGCGCGGCAGGCTGGCCATGACCTCCACCGCCTTGGGTGTCTTCACCGCGCCCAGCTTTTCGCGCGCGGCGGCCAGCAGCGCATCGACATCGACCGTGCAACCAGCGCGCGGTTCGACCACCGCGACCACGGCTTCGCCCCACTTTTCGTCCGGAACGCCGATCACCGCGCAGTCCTGCACTTCTGGCCAGGCCATCAGCACCTGTTCGACTTCCGCCGGATAGACGTTGAAGCCGCCCGAAATGATCATGTCCTTCTTGCGGTCCACCACATAGAACCAGCCGTCTTCATCGCGCACGCCGACGTCGCCGGTGTGGTGCCAGCCGAACGTCGAGACTTCGGCCGTCGCAACGGGGTTCTTGTAGTATCCCTTCATCACCAGCGGACCGCGCACCACGATTTCGCCGCGTTCGCCGGGGCCAAGGATCTTGCCGTCATCGTCCATGATCTCGACGATGGAAAGCAGGTTGGCGCGGCCGCAGCTTCCGGGATGGGCGAGTTCGCCCGCTGCATTGAGGTGTTCGTGCGGCGGCATGGCGGTGACGCACATCGGCGCCTCGGTCTGCCCGAAGCTGGCGTTCATCACCGGGCCGAGCACTTCGATCGCCTCCTTCAAGCGGTCGAGCGACATCGGCGCGCCGGCATAGGAGATGTATTCGAGGCTGGAGAGATCGGCATCGCGCACGCGCGGGTGGGCGAGCAGCATGTAGATCGCCGTGGGAGGCAGGAACATGTAGGTCACGCGTTCGCGCTCGATCGCGTCGATGACGTCGCCCGCGTCGAACTTGGGCAGGATCACCACCGAGCCACCCAACGCCATGCTGGCGAGCGCCAGCGGGCCGGCGGCATGGGTCATCGGCGCGGCCACGAGGTTTACCGGCGGGGCCTTCATCGGCATCGAGGCGACGAGGCTGGAGACGAGCGCCTGCCAGTTGCCGTTTGACAGCATGACGCCCTTCGACCGCCCCGTGGTTCCGCCGGTGTTGGCAAGGAAACCGAGTTCGTCAGGATGGCCTTGGCGGCGCTGGGGCACGGGCTCGTCGCCCGCCACTTCCAGATCGCCAAGGAACACGTCAGCTTCGGCCAGCGGCTTGTCGAGCGCGACATAGCGGCGGATGTTGGGGCATTCCTGCCGGAAGGTGGCGATGCGGTCCGCCACCTCGGAATGGACGAACAGCGTATCCACATCGAGCAGGTCCAGCAGGTAGGCGTTTTCCGCCACCGCAGCGCGGTTGTTGGCCATGACCCACACGCCATCGGCGCGCAGGATGCCCAGGATCGCCTCGAACGCGCGGGCGCTGTTGCCGCTGAGCACGGCGCCGTGGCCCCCCGCCGGGAAGCCATCGGCGATCAGCCCGCGCGCGATCGCATCGCTGCGCGCCTTGACCTGCGCATAAGTGCTGACCGTGCTGCCTTCGATCATGCAGGGCCGGTTCTGCGCCATGCGCGCGCCCCGGTCGAAGAAGTCGATCATACGCATATGATCAGCGCCGCATCGACAGTTCGAGTTCGCTCGACCGGATCTGCACGACCGGCAAGGTCGCCACCTGCATCAGCTTTGCCACCTGATCGAGTTCGCTCGACGACAGCGTGGGGAAGTCCTGCCGGACGGGACCGGCGGCGCGCATCCGTTCAATGTCGGCAGCCGGGACCAGCGCGCGCAGCAGCAGTTCGTCGTCGTCGCCGTTGGTGCCGTGCCGGCGATGCAGTTCGGCGCGATCAGGCTGTTCGGGGGGCGTGGCGATGATTTCCCTGGCACGCGGCGCAGACATGATCCGGTCCATCGCTTCGGCGTCGATCGGCGCGGGCGGCTGGCCATAATAACCGGCGGCGTACTGGATCACCTCGTCCGGCACCGCCGAATAGCGCTTGCCGGTGACGATGTTGAGCACCGCAACGGTGCCGACCAGCTGCGCGAAGGGCGTGGCCATGCCGGGATAGCCCAGTTCGCGGCGTACCAACGCCACTTCCTCAAGCACCTCGGGCAGCTTGTCGAGCATGTTCTGCTGGATCAGCTGGTTGCGCAGCGTGCCCATCATGCCGCCCGGAATCTGCGTGGTCAGAGAGGTCACGTCGTATTCGTAGTGCTGGTCATGGAGGTAGCCCGCCGCCTTGGCCACGCTGCGGAAATGGTCGGACACCACCTTGAGCTTCGAGGTGTCGATGTTGTGGGTGTGGCCCAGCGCTTCCATGTTCTTGACCATAATGTCGATCGAAGGGATCGACGGGCCATTGGCCATCGAACGCGCGGCGGTGTGCAGCACGGTGACGCCGAACTCCACCGCGTCGCAATAGGCCTTGGCCGACTGGGCGAGCATGTTGTTCGAATGCAGCTCGATCGGCTTGCCGCGCGCCTTCGCCTTGATCGCGGGGATCAGCGTCTTGATCCGGTCGCGGTCGAGGACGCCGCCGGTGTCGTACAGCAGCAGGCTGTCGACTTCGGGCAGCGCGGAAAGCTTGTCCGCCTTGTCCGCCCAGAACGCATCGTCGTGCACGGGTGAGAGCGTGAACAGCATCGTGCCCGCCACCTGGCAGTCATAACGCTTCGCCACCTTGGCCAGCCGGTGCATCTGTTCGATGTTGAACAGCACGTCATAGAGCCAGAAGCTGCGCAAGCCGTGGACGCAGAGCCGGTCCACCCAGATGTCCATCAGCGCATCGGGCGTGTGCCCGAACGTGACCGAACCGTTGGAGCGGCAGCCCGCACGCAAGGGCGTGTTGGGCATGGACTTCACCAGCATGTCCAGCCCGGCCCAGGGATCTTCCTGGCAGTGGCGGATCAGCACTTCGAACAGCGACGAGCCGGCAAGGCTGATGGTGTTGTAGCCGGTCTGGTCGATGATCGGCGTAACCGGCAGCGCCATGCCGGCCTGCATGCGCATCCCCCACAGGCTCTGCTGGCCATCGCGCAGGGTTTCGTCGAGAAAATTGATATGGGCCATGGGGG
The DNA here is from genome assembly GCF_025938155.1 of Novosphingobium sp. KCTC 2891. Taxonomy (GTDB): domain Bacteria; phylum Pseudomonadota; class Alphaproteobacteria; order Sphingomonadales; family Sphingomonadaceae; genus Novosphingobium. The sequence goes on from NZ_JAPCZG010000017.1 coordinate 49,159, forward strand.
GCTTACTCCGCCGCCATGCGCTGGGGAGCGAACATGTCCTGTTCCAGCCAGCGCGTGTGGATCGTGTTGTTGCGGAACGCTTCTTCGCGCAGGATCTGGCGATGAAGCGCGATGGTGGTGGGCACGCCTTCCACCTCGAAGCTGTCGAGCGCGGCGGTAAGGCGGTCGATCGCCTTGTCGCGCGTTTCGGCGTGGACGATCAGCTTGCCGATCATGCTGTCGTAGAACGGCGGGATGGTGGCGCCTTCGCTGATGTGGGAATCGAGGCGTATGCCTTCTCCCTCGGGCGGGCGCCAACGCGTGACGGTGCCGGGCACGGGCACGAAATCGCGCGTCGGGTCTTCGGCATTGATGCGGCATTCGATGGCGTGGCCTGACAGGACCACGTCTTCCTGCGTCACCGAAAGCCCCTGCCCGCCGGCGATGCGCAATTGTTCGCGCACCAGATCGCGGCCAGTGACCATTTCGCTGACGGGGTGTTCCACCTGGATGCGGGCGTTGACCTCGATGAAATAGATTTCGCCCCGCAGCACGTCGTAGAGGAATTCGGCGGTGCCGGCGTTGCGGTAGTTCACGCTCTTGGCGAGGTTTACCGCAGCGCCATGCAACTGGGCACGCAAGGCATCGGGCATGGCCACGCAGGGCGCTTCCTCGATCACCTTCTGGTACCGGCGCTGCACCGAGCAATCGCGTTCGCCGAAGTGGATCACCTGCCCCTTGCCGTCACCGACAAGCTGGACTTCGACATGGCGGGCTTCGGGCACGAAGCGCTCCATGAACAGGGTGCCGTCGTTGAACGCGGCCTGCGCTTCGGCGCTGGCCTTGTGGAAGCCGGCCTCGACTTCGCCGGCATCGCGCACGATCACCATGCCGCGCCCGCCACCACCTGCCGCCGCCTTCAGCAGCACAGGGTAGCCGATGGAATCCGCGATGCGGCGCGCATCGGCGGCCGAGGCGATCTCGCCGCTGCCGGGCACGAGCGGCACCCCTGCGGCGGCGGCCATTTCCCGTGCGCGCAGCTTGTCGCCCAGCGCCTCGATCATGTCGCCTTCAGGGCCGACGAAAGTGATGCCGTGGGCATCGCACAGCCGGGCGAGTTCGGCCCGTTCGGACAGGAAGCCATAACCGGGATGGAGCGCATCGCAGCCGCTGGCCTTGGCGGCCTGAACCACCAGCTTCGCGTCGAGATAGCTTTTCGCGGCGGGACCGGGTCCGATCACCAGCTTGCGATCGGCAAGGCGGGCGGCGGCGCTGTCGCGGTCGGCATCGGAAACGCCGATCACGGTTTCAAGGTTCTCCGCCTGCGCGGCGCGCAGCACGCGCAGGGCGATTTCCCCGCGATTGGCGATGAACAGGCGCGAGATGGCCATCGGTTCAGCCCGCCTTCACGGCAAAGAGCGGCTGGCCGGCCTGCACCAGATCGCCATCGCCCGCCAGGATCGCCACCACGGTACCCGAAACCCCGGCACGAACGGCGGTGAACAGCTTCATCACTTCCACAAGGCACAGCTCGGTTTCGGCCGTCACTGCCGCGCCGATCTCGACATAGGCGGGCGCACCAGGCTTGGGGGCGCGGTAGAATGTGCCAAGATAGGGCGCGACGACCACGCTGGCGCCTTCGGGAACGGCGGCGCCAGCGGCCTTCGGAGCGGCAGCGGGCGCTGCCGGGGCGGCGGTGGGCGCCGCAGCAGGATGGACCTGCGCCGGCTGCGCAGCGGTGGAAACACTCACCTTCGGACCATCAAGGCCGATGGCATTAGGGTCCTGCGACAGGTAGATTTCCAGATCGCCGGCGCGCGCGTGCAGTTCACGCAAGCCCGACTGGCGGAAATCCTCGACCAGCCGTTCGAGGTCCTTGAGGGGATCGCCCCCTTTCACGCCTGCGCTGCTCATGCACGTGCACTCCTGATACGTTCGATGTCGGCCTGGGTGAGGCCCGTGCCCTTGCCCTCAAGCGGAGTGCCCGCCTGTTCGAGCCGATAGAGCTGCTGCACCCGTTCATCATCGGGGTGGAACTTGGCCGTGGTGTCGCACACGAAGCGGAATTCCTCGCTCATCTGCGCCGGGCGGAACGCGGCGGCGCGGGCGTTGAATTCGGCCAGCGGCAGGCGCCCGGCGGTGGTGGTGTAGATGTCCTGCTTGTGCGGGAATGCGCTGGTGCCCTTGGGGATCGGGCCGAGCGTGGGCGCGGCATCCTTGCGTTCGAGCACCGAATAGGGAACCTGCGTGATGTAGCGCGCCGGCTTGTTGTTGTGCTGCATCATCACATAGGGATTGAGCTGCTGGCTGGGCAGCGAGGTCAGGCCCACCATCTCACCCAGGAAATCGCGCCCGAACTCGTCGTTGAACAGCGAACGGAAGCGGTTGGCGCGCGGGTCGATGGCCATCCAGTCGTCGTGTTCATAAACGCCGGCGAGGTGCGCGAATTCCTTGGCCATCGAGAAATAGACGAGGCAGCCCGCGTCCATCATCTCGTCACGCGACCACCCTGCCATGCGCTTCCACAGCGCGACGGTGGCGGCGCGGATGCGCTCGGTGAGGTCCTCGAACGTTGCGGCGAGTTCCTCGGCGCTCCCCATGCCAACGGGGATGAAGCCGTCGGACAGCGCGTCGGAGGTGTAAAGCCCCACGCCGGTAAGCTTTTCCGAGGTAAATTCGGGGCGGGATTCGAAGCTGCCCCAATCGTCCATCAGGTAGAAGTGGCAGCCGGTGGCCTCCATCGTCACCGTCAGGTTGCTGAACGGGATGTCACCCGCCACGCCGTCGAGCCAGGGGTAATCGCCCTCGGCCAGATCGGAGAAGTCGCGAATGATCATCTCGCGATCCTCGCCCACCTTGTAGGGGCCGGAGTTGTTGAGCGCGCAACGGCTCTCGCACGAGACGAGAAAGCCGTATTGCGAGATCGTGGCGAGGAAGGCCTGCGCGGCGTTGTTCAGGCGGTCGCCCGGGGCGCAGCGCTGAAGTTCGGCGTGGAAGCGCTGGACGCGGCGCTCGGGCAGGAGCTGCACGCGCTGGCCGAATTCGCGGGCGTTGAGGTGGCCGTCCTCACGCTGCTGGGCCAGCTTGAAGCGGCGCCAGAAGTCCGTGATGTAGGCCACGTCCTCGGCCGCATCCTCGGCGCTCAGCATGCCGAAGTTGATCAGCATCTCGCGCCCCAGCAGGTAGAACGTGGGGAACGCCCAGCCGACGAGGTTGCCAAGCTTGCCGCCCATGGCGCGCGAGCGATCGCCCAGCTCCTCGGCCTTCATGCGGGCCTCCACCTTCCGGAGCAGCTCCGGATAGCGGTAGAACGCGCAAAGGTACGAGAGCAGCATATACGAGGGCACGGGGAACAGCTTGGATTCCTGCACCGTGCGGGTGACGCAGAGCCAGTAGGTATCGTCGCCGATCGATTGGATCGCGTTGTTGGCCTCTAGAAGCCGAACGTAATCGGGCATCATCCCCATCCTTCTTGTGTTGCAACCCTTGTGGCGCAACCGGTTCTCATCTGTCAATATCGTCCGACGATTTTGATTGCGCGAGATCCGGATTCCCTGTCACAAGGGCATTTGACGGAAGTGCAAGGGAGTGCGCGCAAATGCAGGTAAATCAAGCCATCGACGCGCGGCAGTCGGCCTATGCAACCCTTGGCGGGAATCCGTCAGCGGCGCTGGCAAACCGGAGCGAATCAGCAGCTCGCAATGACTGGACGCGCGAGGAGATCGCCGCGCTGTTCGACCTTCCGTTCCCCGAACTCGTGTTCCGCGCCGCCGAAGTGCACCGCGCGCATCACCGCGCGGGCGAAGTGCAGCTGTGCACG
>NZ_JAPCZG010000018.1 GCF_025938155.1 Novosphingobium sp. KCTC 2891
CATAACCTGAAGGTCGCAGGTTCAAATCCTGCCCCCGCAACCATTCCAGTCAAACGACTTCGCTACACAAGAGCACAGCTCCACGCTCCAGCGTGTCCACAGCAAGTCCACAACGCGGCCAACTGACATGACCCCCAGCTTTCCGCCAGCTGGGATTAGAGCCGGGCGGTTGTTTTGCGCATCAGCGCGGTTGAAGCAGGCCATTGCTTATCCAGTTCGGCGGCGAACGCCGCCGGGGTTGCGTAGCCAAGTGACGAGTGCGGCCTCTCCCGGTTATAATCCTCGACCCAGGCAGCGATCTCGACCCGAGCATGGGCAAGGCTCATGAACAAGGTCTCGTTCAGCAGCTCATCGCGCATGCGGCCGTTGAAGCTATCGACGTAGCCGTTCTGCATCGGCCTGCCCGGAGCAATGTAATGCCACTCCACGCAGAGCTCTCCGCACCATGCGAGAACGGCGTTGCTGGTGAGCTCGGTGCCATTGTCGCTGACGATCATTCCGGGCTTGCCCCGCTGGGCGATCAGCTGGGTCAGCTCGCGCACGACACGGTGCCCGGAGATGGACGTGTCCGGCACCGCCGCTAGGCACTCCCGGGTCAACGTTGAGCACGCGGAACCGCCTGCCAGAGGCCATCTGGTCGTGCACAAAGTCCAGGCTCCAGCGCTGGTTCGCCAGCGCCAGCACCGGAGCAGGTGCCCTGGTCCCGACAGCACGCTTGCGGCTGCGTCGCCGCCTGACCGCCAACCCTTCCTCGCAATACAGACGTTGGGTCTTCTTCCGGTTGATCATCACGCCCTCCCGGCGCAGCAGGATGTGCAAACGGCGATAGCCGAACCGGCGACGCTGGTTGGCCAGATCGCGCAGCTTCTCACGCAGCACACCATCGTCCCGTGTGGAACGGTAGCGCACGCTCTTGCGAGCAGCATCGATGACACGGCACGCCCGCCGCTCGCTCATCCCGTGGCACGCCTGGAGATGAGCGACAGCTTCCCGCTTCGCGGCGGGCGTCAGAACTTTTTTGCCAGAAGATCCTTCAACGCAGCCTGGTCCAGCATCGCATCGGCCAGAAGCCGCTTGAGCTTGGCGTTCTCGCTCTCGAGATCTCGCAGCCGCCGGGCCTCGGATACCTCCAGCCCGCCGTACTTGGCCTTCCAGTTGTAGATCGTCGCTTCAGACACCCCATGCCGCCGGGCCAGGTCAGCGGTCTTCGCGCCCGCCTCTGCCTCCTTCAGCACGCCAATGATCTGCTCTTCCGAAAACCTTGCACGCCTCATCGTCTGTCCTTCCTTCAAGGCCAGACTCTAATCGCTCGTGGAGGAAAATCAGGGGGGCATGTCACAAAGTCTCCGAATCGTAGACGGCCTCATTTCGGTGATACGATGATCGCGTCCGTGCAAGGCATGAGTCTTCTTGCGCCGAAAGCCCTCAATTCATGAAAACGTCGGGAATGACGGCTTCGTGCCACTTCTTGGCGTTCCAGATTGAGGCGGCAGCCGACCCAATTCACGCCATTCTTCGGCCTGCGGCGAAACCTGTCGTGGGGATAGATCTTAGCATCCGGGCAGAAGCCCGACAGAGACAAGAATCGGCGTGGAGTGCCGGCCATCCAATTTTTCGGTTTGTGATCACTAGCCTATTTTGAGGAACGGCCGGGTTTCGAGGTACGACCCACTGTATCAACTCGCGTGATCATGCAGATTCTCCATGCAGTGGGAGGTCAATCCCTGTAGCGAAGCGCTTCGACCAGCAAGCTGAAGGCTGCCGATGGTTGGTGCCGGCTGGGATAGTAGAGGTAGTAGCCGTCGAATGGCGCGCACCAGTCCTCCAGCACTCGCGCCAGCGTGCCGTCCTCGATCAGTGGAGCGATGCGATCGTCGACCATATGCGCAATGCCATGACCCGAAATCGCGGCTTCAAGAACGAGGTCCATGTTGTTGAGGGTGAACTGTCCCTCGACCCGGACGTTCAGTTCCCGACCGTCCTTCTCGTATTCCCAAGCGTAGATGCTGCCGCTGTTCATGCGCAGGTTGATGCAGGCGTGGTGGGCAAGGTCGTGCGGTGTCGACGGCTTGGCATGCCGGGCAAAGTATGACGGCGCAGCTACTGTCGCCATGCGCAACCGAGGACCGATCCGCACGGCGATCATGTCGTTTTCCAACCGCTCGCCCAGGCGGACGCCCGCATCGAAGCGCCCCGCAACGATGTCGGTCAGCCCGGATTCAATGTTCAGCTCGATCTGGATGTCGGGATAGTCGGCTGCCATTTGCGCCACCACAGGCCACAGCAGCATCTTCGCAGCGTGTTCGGAGGTCGTGATGCGGATGCTACCTGCTGGACGGTCGCGCAAGTCGGTCAGTTCCACGAGCCTGGCGTCGATGTCCTCAAGCGCCGGTCCTAGCGCCTCCAGCAGTCGCTCTCCAGCCGTTGTCGGGGCCACGCTGCGTGTGGTGCGATTGAGCAGACGCAGCCCAAGCCTTGCTTCAAGGCGACGCATCGCGTGGCTGAGCGCGGATTGCGAGATGTCCAGCCGGGCTGCCGCGCGCGTGAAGCTGCCTTCCTCGGCCACAACGAGGAATATGGCCAGACTGCCAAGATCTTCACGCCGCATCGTCGCTCGCCCGACAACTTTTCATGACGTGGAGTCATATACCCAAGCGAATTGCGGTGTCTAATCACTTGGCGTCTAGTGGCGTAGATTGCGGCCACAAGGTGAACGCGGTGCCGACCAGCCTGCGCCTGCCCATCACGCACGGCATAGCCACGGAGAACATCATGGCCGTCAGCATCCCCTCTGTAATCCTGAATAACGGCGTCGAGATGCCCCTGCTGGGATTCGGCGTGTTCCAGGTTCCCGATCCGGCAGAATGCGAGCGCAGCGTGCGCGATGCGCTCGATGCGGGTTACCGCCTGCTCGATACCGCCGCATCGTATGGTAACGAAGCCGCTGTCGGTGCCGCGATCAAGGGCAGCGGGATCGCCCGCGACGAGATCTTTGTCACCACCAAGCTGTGGATCGAAGACGCCAGTTACGAGCGGGCCAAGGCGGCGTTCGAGCGCTCGATCAACAAGTTGCAGCTCGACTACCTCGATCTTTACCTGATCCACCAGCCTTATGGCGACGTTTACGGCGCGTGGCGCGCGATGGAGGAACTGCACCGCGCCGGTCGTATCCGGGCCATCGGCATCAGCAACTTCTATCCTGACCGCGTGGTGGATTTCGTGCTGCACAACGAGGTCACGCCGGCAGTCAACCAGATCGAGATCCATCCCTTCCACCAGCAGCACGAAGCACAGGCGCTGCTTGGCGAACATGGTGTCCAGACCGAAGCCTGGGGGCCGTTTGCAGAGGGCAGGAACGACCTGTTCCGCAACCCGGTGCTCCAGTCGATCGGCGACAAGCACGGCAAGACGATCGCGCAAGTCGTGCTGCGCTGGCTGACGCAGCGTGGCGTCGTCGCGATCCCCAAGTCGGTGCGACGCGACCGGATGGCGGAGAACCTGGCGATCTTCGATTTCCAGCTCGATGCCGACGACATCGCCGCGATTGCCACGCTCGACCAGAAGGCGAGCAGCTTCTTCGATCATCGCGACCCGGCGATGGTGAAGTGGCTGGGCACCCGCAAGCTCGAAGGGTGATAGGAACCATGCGCGACAAGCCAGACATCACGATCGGTCGCCGCAGCCTGCTGCTGTCCGCCGGCGGCATCGCTGCACTCCCGCTGGTCGGCAGCAGCGCGGCGGCGCGCGCGCCTGCACCCGGTCGGGCCACCGGGCCTGACGCCGGGGTGGTCGGTCGGCGCAAGCTGGGGCGGCTGGAGGTTTCCAGCATTGGCCTTGGCGTCCAGAACAACAGTCGCAAGTATACGACCGAGAAGCCTTACCGGCCCGAACAGGTCGCATTGATCCGCACGGCTTTCGATCACGGCGTCACCTTCTTCGACTGCGCCGAGGCCTATGGCCCGCACGAATGCGAACGAATTCTGGGAGAGGCGATCCAGCCGTTCCGCGAGCAGGTCGTGATCACGTCCAAGTTCGGCTGGAACATCGACCAGGAGACAGGGCGCAGGATGCCGGGGCTGAACAGCCGTCCCGATCATGTCAGGCTGGTGGTCGACAACATGTTGCGGCGCTTGCGCACCGACCATATCGACCTGCTTTACCAGCACCGGGTCGACCCCGCTGTGCCGATCGAGGATGTCGCCGGTGTCGTCGAGGACCTGATGCGCCAGGGCAAGGTGCGGCACTGGGGCCTGTCGGAGATGGGGCTGGGCACCCTGCGCCGCGCCCATGCGGCGCTGCCGGTCACCGCCGTGCAAAGCGAATACTCGATGCTGTGGCGTGGGCCGGAACACGAGGTGCTGGCGCTGTGCGAGGAACTGGGCATCGGTTTCGTGCCGTGGAGCCCGCTGGGCGTCCAGTTCCTGACCGGCTGGATCGATGCGAACACGCGCTTCGCGCAGGGCGACATCCGCGCCGTGGAGGGCCGCTTCGCGCCGGAGAACCTGCCGGGGAACCTGCGGCTGGTGTCGCTACTGCAGGCATGGGCGGAGCGCAAGCAGGCGGCCCCCGGCCAGATAGCGCTGGCTTGGCTGATGGCGCAAAAGCCGTGGATCGTGCCGATTCCGGGAACGACCAACCCGGCCCATCTGGTCCAGAACATCGGCAGCACGGCGATCCGCTTCTCGGCCGACGAAATCGCCGAACTGAATGCCGACGTTCGTGCCATCGAAGTCGTGGGACAACGGCTGCCCGATGCCGTTCTCGCCTATTCGGGCGTCGAAGCGCCGCCGAGGCCCTGAAGGAGCCACTGCCATGCTGAAGCTTTCCATTCTCCTGAGCGCCGTAGCTGCCGTGATCGGCAGCAGTCAGGCATCGGCAACGCCGGCTGCACCTGCCGCAGAGGAGGGCAGCGAACGTCAGGGCCTGCTGGACCTGTCGCGTCAGAAATGGCTGTGGATGGCCGAGCGCGACATTTCCAAGCTCGAACCGCTGTTCCATCCTGCCGCGCATTTCGTGCACATGGGCACGACGATGGATCGGGCTGGCGAACTCGATGTCATCAGCACCGGCCGCATCCACTACAAGCACGCTGAAATAAGCGACATGTCCGTGGAGTTGATCGGCGACACCGCGATCGTCATCAGCCGCCTGCGCCTCGTTGCCGTTGTCGGCGGCAACGAGGTCACCAACCCTTTCAGCGTGACCGAAACCTATGTTCGGCAGGATCGGCGGTGGCAACTGGCCGCGATGGCCTTCACGCGCCTGCTTGGGGAATGACTTGATGCAGAAGCGCTCAAGGCTCGGAGCAAGCGGCCTGATCCGGCATGTCACCTTGTCCTGCGCGCTGCTGATCGCCCCACCAGCGACCGCACAGGCCCCTGTGGCGCAAGCCAACGGCTACGGCGCTCCGATCACGGCGCTGGCGGCCCTCGCGCTGGTCGAGCGCGGCATGGTCCTGAGCAGAGCCAAGGGCTTGAACATGGCTATCGCGGTTGTGGAACCCACGGGCGAACTGGTTGCCTTCGTGCGGATGGACGACGTGCCCTATGCGTCGATCCACATCGCGCAGCAAAAAGCGCGCGCCGCCGCTCGCTTTCGCATGGCGACCGCGCAACTGGAGGAGCGCGTCCTGAGCGGTCGCACGACGCTGCTCTCGTCCGACGAGGTGATTGCGGTTGGCGGCGGGGTGCCAATCCTAATAGATGGCAAGGTTGTGGGTGCATTAGGGGTGTCCGGCGCAAGTGCAGCGGAGGATGCAACTATTGCCGAGGCGATCGTTCGCCTCCGATAGTATTGAGCGTTCGTCCACTGCCTTTGCCTTGCCAGAGATGCCGTGCCGGATCGCCAGGCAGGCAATTTCAAATCCAAGAAACTGGCGTCCGCTTTTTGGCTGAACCTTGCCGTCCGACGGATAGCTCTGGAACGACCGCAAATCCCAGGCGTCCGTGTCCGGCTCCTCACCAGAGACGGGAGCCGATGGGTTCAGATCTCGGTATTTTCGGCAAGCGCAAGCGCGTCCTCCACGTCGATCCCAAGATAGCGAACCGTATTCTCGATCTTGCTATGGCCGAGGAGGATCTGGACGGCGCGAAGGTTGCCGGTCGCCCTGTAGATGATCGACGCCTTGGTCCGCCGAAGCAGGTGCCATACTCGTTTCACATCAAGCCCACCCCTGTCACCCATTCATCGAGGGAGCCGGGCGTACTGGCGGGTGCTGAGATGCCCATTACGATCAACCCGGCTGGGAAAGACATAATCGTCGACCCGCCGTTCGAGCCAAGCCAGCAGGCTGGTGCGAGCGTCTGGGAGCAGTTCAAACTGGACAGGTCGGCTGATCTTCTGCTGCATCACGATTGTCCGCGTGCGGATTTGCCCGCCGCTGACAATGTCTCCAATCTTCATCTGCACCAGGTCACAGCCCCGGAGCTTGCTGTCTATCGCAAGGTCGAACAGTCTTCGATCTCGTAGGCGGCGACGTTGATCGAGGTAGAATCGGATTTCCCAAATCTGGTTCGGCTTCAGCGCGCGCTTCGCGCCAACGGCTCTTCCCGCATTCCACACCGGGCGCTTGGTGGCGGTGAGTTCGGTTTCGGTCTTCTGCATGATCATTCTTCGATGGCCATATTCGCCGTCTGCAGAACGCATGAGCCAGATGAGCAGAATGCCGAAGCGAACCTGCCGACCCGACCCAGTCGTTCAGACCAGTAGCGTGTAACCGTCCGGTGACCCCGTTTGCTGCTGTCGTCCGGTGTGTCAGGACGTCCTTTAGGTCGTGTAGGTCGTGCGAGAGGACTTGCTTAGGACAGCCATCACACAGGTATGCCGTTCGCCAGTGGACCACCGAGCGAAATGAAAAAATCCTTCCGTAGCTAGCTAATGTCAGCCTCAGTTCGCGCCCTTAGCTCAACGATCCAAAGGCCAAATCCTGTCCCCGCAACCATACCAATCAAACGACTTCGCTACACAAGAGCACAGCTCCACGCTCCAGCGTGTCCACAGCAAGTCCACAACGCGGCCAACGTACCACATGCACGCCGCGTAAACCTCTCCCCAAATCCAACACCCCACCTTCACCACGCGAAACGTCACCACGTGTCTATCCACGGCTGACGCTTCCCCTCCCGAACCACACTCGCAGGCAGCGCCTCCAACCCCATCTTCAACCAATCGCGCGTCCCCGCAGGATCAATCACGTCGTCGAACTCAAACACGGTCGCTCCGTTCGCGGCGCTCGACCATGCATAGGCTCGATCCAACAGCTCGTCGTATCGCTCGCGGCGGGCTTCGAGATCCTCGATCGCGGCGAGTTCGGCGCGGTAGCCGAGCTTGATTTCGCCTTCGATGCCCATTCCGGCGAATTCGCCGGTGGGCCAGGCGACGGTGAACAGCGGTGAGTCCAGCGATCCGGCGGTCATGGCCATCGCACCCAGGCCGTAAGCCTTGCGCAGCACGACCGAGAACATGGGCACGCCCAGATTGGCGCCGATCACATAGAGGCGGCCGCAATGACGGATGGTGGCGGTGCGTTCCGCCTCCGGCCCGACCATGTTGCCGGGCACGTCGATGAGCGTGACGACCGGGATGTCGAACGCGTTGCACAGCTGCATGAACCGCGCCGCCTTGTCGGCCCCGTCACTGTCTACCGCGCCGCCGGTGGGCGAGGCGCAATTGTTGGCGATCACGCCGATCGGACGCCCTTCGATCCGGGCGAGGGCGGTGACCATCGATTTGGCGAAGGCGGCGCGCAGTTCGAGTACTGAATCCTTGTCCGCCAGCGTGGCGATGATCTTGCGCACGTCATAGGCGGCGCGTCGATTTTCCGGGATCGCATGACGGAGCGGGCGCTGGTCGGGGGCTTCCCATGTGCCAACGCGTCCCTGGAAATAGGACAGATAGCGCTTGGCCACCGCGGTCGCTTCCGCTTCGTCCTCCACCAGAATATCGATCACCCCGTTGGGGCCTTGCACCGAAACCGGCCCCACCTCCTCTGGCGCATAGATGCCGAGGCCTCCGCCTTCGATCATGGCCGGGCCGCCGATGCCGAGGCTGGAGTCCTTCGTGGCGATGATCACGTCGCACAGCGCCAGCACCACCGCGTTACCGGCGAAGCAGAAGCCGCTGGCAATCCCGACGAGCGGCACGAGGCCGGACAACTTGCCCAGATGCGCCCATGTCCGATATTTGAGTCCGCCGACCGTGGTGGGCGGGGGCGTGGGATCGCCGGGCGAGGTGCCGCCGCTGCGGCCGCCGCCGCCCTCGGTATAGAACACGACCGGCAGCCGCATCTTCTGCGCGACTTCGAGCATCCGGTCGGTCTTGACGTGGTTCTTGTGGCCCTGCGTGCCGGCCAGCACGGTGTAGTCGTAGGACATCGCCACGCAGCGCGATTGTTCCGGGCCGAACAGCGCGCCGTTGATGCGGCCGATGCCCATGACCAGACCATCCGAGGCGGTCTTGACCAGCCGCCGGTCGACGTCTTCCGGGCTGTCCTCGTAGCGGCGCCCGGCCGTGACCAGCGGTCCATATTCCATGAAGCTGTCATCGTCGCACAAGTCGGCGATGTTCTCGCGCGCGGTGCGTTTGCCCTTGGCGTGGCGGCGCGTCACCGCATCGGCGCGGCCGGCATCGGAGACGAGGCGGTGCATATGCGCCACCCGGTCGATGTCCGGACGCGTGGCGTCAGGATCGATGACGGCGTCTTCGTGGTCGGCGCCCGCCGCAACCTCGCCCGGTGCGATGGCGGCGAGGAGCACGCCTTCGCCCACCACGTCTCCGGCGGCGTGATGGACGGCCGCGATCAGGCCAGAGACGGGGCTGGCAATCACGTGCTCCATCTTCAGCGCTTCGATGATGGCGAGCGGCTGCCCCGCGCGGACGTCTTCGCCCGGCGAGACCATGACCGCGACGATCGTGCCGATCATGGGCGTGCGCACGCCTTCCAGCCCATCGGGCAGATCGGCTTCGGCGCTGGCGCCAGGTCCCGGCGCGCGCGGCGCGGCGGACAGCACCGCGAGCGGGTCGATGGATGAAGCGGCCGCCGAAGCATGGGCGAGGCTGGAATCATGCTCGGCGCTCGCTGCCACCAGCGCGGCGGCGTGGCGTTCGACAAAGCGCGTATCGACCTTGCCCGCCGCGACTTCGGGCCGTTCGAGCAGGGCGCGCAGCAGTGCGCTGTTGGTGCCCACGCCTTCGATCCGGAATTCGGCGAGCGCACGGCGCGCCTTCGCCACCGCCGCCGGCAGGTCGGGCGCGGCGACGATCACCTTGGCGAGCAGCGAATCGTAGCGCGGGCTGGTGGCATAGCCGGCGTGGCCATAGCCATCGACGCGGATGCCGCGTCCCGATGGCACTTCGTAACGGCTGATGATGCCCCCGGTCGGGCGGGCCTCTCCGGTGGCGGTCAGGGTTTCCAGATTGACGCGCGCTTGCAGTGCGACTTGCGATGGCACCGGAATATCCGCTTGCGCGAGGCCGAGCGAAGGGAGATCGCGCCCGGCGGCGATGGCGAACTGTGCCCGCACCAGGTCGATGCCGGTCACTTCCTCGGTGACGGTGTGCTCCACCTGGATGCGCGGGTTGGCTTCGATGAACACGAACGGCCGTTCGCTTGCCCCGCTCGCGTCGACCAGGAACTCGACCGTGCCCACGCCGCGATAGTCTGCGGCCTGCGCCAGCCGCACGGCGGCGTCGAGCATCGCCGCGCGCAGATCGGGAGCAAGGCCGAAGGCGGGGGCGATTTCGACGAGCTTCTGGCGCTGGCGTTGCAGGCTGCATTCGCGGTCCCACAGGTGCGAGACGTTGCCTTGTCCGTCGGCCACGATCTGCACTTCGACGTGGCGGGCGCTGGGAAAGAATTCCTCGACATAGAGCGCGCCCGATCCGAACGCCTGCCGCGCTTCGGAAGCGCAGCGTTCGTATATCGCGGCGAGATCGGCAGGCGCTTCGACCGGACGCATTCCCCTGCCGCCGCCGCCCGCCAGCGCCTTGAGCATGATTGCACGGCCGGGGCCGAGCGCGCGGTGGAATGCCTCGGCTTCCTCCAGCGTGACGGCGCGGCTGATCCCCGGCAGGATCGGCACGTCGCAGCGTTCGGCCAGTGCGCGCGCGGCGGCCTTGTCACCGAACAGGTCGAGCGTATCGGGGGAGGGGCCGACGAAGGTCAGTCCGGCCGCGGCGCAGGCCCGCGCGAAAGTCGCGTTTTCGCTGAGAAAGCCGTAGCCCGGATGGACCAGATCGCATCCCTCGGCCAGCGCGCGTTCGATCAGGGCCGGCCCATCGAGGTAGGCGGCGACGCCGGTGCCCGCGATCTCGCGCGCGGCATCGCCTGCGCGAACATGGGCGGAATGGATGTCGTCCGCCGGGAACACCATCAGCGTTTCGATGCCCATTTCCGCCGCGGTGCGCGCGATACGGATGGCGATTTCGCCTCGATTGGCGATCAGAACCTTGCTGGTCAATGCATCCTCATCCGTCAGAAGCCCGGCGGTTTTCCGCCTTTTCGGGCCGGCCGGCACCTTGTGGGAACGGGCAGCCGCAACGGTCATAACCGAAGCGGGACGGGCGGGAATGGGGTTTGTGGTATTTTCACAGGGTGGAAAGCGCGGCGGGGCGCGTGCCTATCCCGCAGGCCAGCCGAGGCTGATGCGCATTCCCACCACCAGCGCATCGGGCAATGCCGGATCCCATCCGGGATTGATCACGTACTGGACGTCGGGCTGCACCGACATCCACGCGGTCAGGTTGTGCGCGGCGGTCCATTCGATGGCGGTTTCGGCGCTTGCGGCCTTGCCGGCCGGCAGGAGCGTGCGGCGCGCGGCGCTTCCGGCGCGGGCATGAGCGACGGCGGTGCCGAGCTGCCATCCGCGCCAGTCGAGCACCATCCCGGCGCCAAGGTAGCTGGTCACGGGATTGGCCCGCCCGTCGGCGGTGCCGATGCGCACCCAGCCGGAGAGGTGTTCCTTGAGCGGCCCTTCCACCATCACATAGGCGCCGCGCGATGGCGCACGCGGCTGCCCCGGGGTGAGTGCCTCCTGCCGGCGGCTGTAGTGCCAGGCGCCCAGTTGCACTTCGCCCTTGCCGAGCGGCAGTTCGATTTCGCCCACGACCAGCGCGCCGGTCTGGCCCGGCAGGCGCAGCGCGGTCCGGCGGGGATCGTTCCTGCTGCCGGCCACCGCGTCGAACAGGCCCAGCCGCACTTGCGGACCCTGGCCGCCGCCGATCCTGGCGATCACCGCGCTGGCCATCATCGGAAAGATCGACGGGCCGTTGACGCCGCTTTGCGAGAACTCGGGTCCGATGCCGTGGGCGCTGTTGAGGAACAGGGCGCCGACTTCCTGAACGTCGAATTCGCTGTTGAGATCGACCAGCCCGGCTTTCGCGGCCAGCCCCGGCGCAAGTTGCCATTCGGCCCATGCTTCATAGAGGTGCGGCACGGTATCGGCCTGCACGTTGCTGACCGTCTGGAAATCGCCGACGCGGCTGCCGGACAAGTCCGGCCCGTGCGTGGCGACGAGATCGGCGTGAAAGGTCACGCCCGGCAGGGACAGCGCCGCGCCATCAAGATCCGCCCACACGTCTGCGCGGGCCAGCCAAGCGCTGCCGCGCCGTGCTCCGCCGTCCGCGACGGCAAGGATGTCGGCGACATAGGAGCCGCCGACGCTGAGCGCCGCCTCGTGCGCATGGGAGGGCGAGATGCCCGTCGTCAGGGCGCAGAGGATGCCGGTGAGGATGGGACGTCGCAGCATGATGAAGCGCATCATACGCGCGAAACTGGAAATCGCGCGTATCGCAGCACTGCGGAGCAACACGCATGGACCGGGGGCCGATGGGCCGGGTGCAGATGGTGGCGCGCCGCGCCGGTTGGGCCTATGCGGTGGCCAGACCAGAAGGGGAAACGCGCGACGTGCCGATGGCAGGAGACACCGCACCACTTGCAGCGCTGGCCGCGGCCACGGCGGCGGGGCTGATCGTGGGCGTGGAGCGTGGCTGGAGCCAGCGCGAGCGGCCCGATGGCAGCCGCGTGAGCGGGTTGCGCACGTTCGGCCTGCTGGGGCTGACCGGCGGCCTTGCGGGCTTCCTGCCCGATATGCTGGCCGCCGCGCTGGTGCTGGCGACCGGGCTGTTGCTGGTTGTCGGATACCGCAAGGAAGCGCGGCCGACCGCGATGTCGGCCACGACCGCCGTGGCAGGGGTGCTTACGCTGGGCGCGGGCATTTCAGCGGTGCGGCTGGGGCCGACCATCGCACTGGCCACGGCCGCCGCCGCGTTCGCGCTGCTCAGCGCGCGCGGTGCGCTCCACCGGGTGCTGCGCGGCCTGAGCGAACTGGAAATCGAGGCGACCGCCCGTTTCCTGCTGGTCGCACTGGTGGTGCTGCCCTTGCTGCCCGACCAATCGTTCGGACCCTACGATGCGTGGAACCCGCGCAAGATCTGGCTGGTGGTGGTGCTGGTCGCGGGGCTGTCCTTCGCGGGCTATGTCGCGGCGCGGCGCTGGGGGGCCACGCGCGGGATCCTGCTGGTCGCGGTGAGCGGCGCGGTGGTGTCTTCCACCGCCGTCACCGTGGAACTGGCGCGCCGCCTGCGGTCGGAGCCGGAGGCGCGCCCGGCGCTGACCGCCGGGATCGCGCTGGCCTCGATCGTGATGTTCGTGCGCGTGCAGCTGTTGACGCTGGCGCTGGTGCCCCGCGCCTTGCCAAGTCTTGCACTGACGATGGCACCGGCCACTGTGGTGAGCGCCGCATTCGCGTTCGCGGCCTGGCGAAAGCAGGACAACCGGCCGCCCGCCCCGGTGAAGCTGGGCAACCCGCTCGATTTCAAGCCGGCGCTGGGGTTGGCGGCGCTCGTCGCGGGCCTGTCGCTGGTGGCGCGATGGGCGCTCGAACATTTCGGCAATCGCGGCATTGCCGCCGTGCTCGCGCTGACCGGCATGATGGACGTCGATGCGGGCGTGATCACGCTGTCGGGCCTGCCGCACGATGCCCTGACCGACTGGGCCGGCGGCATGGTGCTGGCGGGAACGGTGCTGGCCAACACGCTGATCAAGGCGATCATGGCGATCACGATTGCACCGGGGCGGGACGGCCTGCGCGCCGCGCTGCCGCTGCTGGCCGCGCTGGCCGCATCGGCGATCGCGCTGGCGGCGATGGCGTTCTGACCATGCGGGTTTTCGGGCGATTCGCTCCGCGCCATTGCGCACGCTTTGTCATGTCGTCACCAAAGTAACCGGAACGGTGGAGGCGACGCGAAAAATACGGCGCACAATCATGGTTTTGCTGCACCCCTGTGGCCGTCGCGCACCAACCATTCGGGAAAACCGGAAACCTATCTTTTCCTCTGGTCAATACGTCATTTGCAGCTATTCTTTTGATCACCGTCAAAGACGTTCGCCCGGCGCGGTCTTGGGAGAGGATGCGAAAAATCGCACCGCGCCGGGTGTTACGTCTTTCCCCGCATCATCGTCCCTCCAGTGCGTTACCGCGCCCATTTTGCACACGCCTCCGCGCCTGCTAGAATGAGCGGGCAGCAGGGGGAGGGAGCATGAGCCTGGGCCTGGCGGCGCTCTTCGCGCTGTCCCTGATCGTCGTCCTGTTCGCGGTGGCTGCACTGGTCGAATCGACCGCCGGCAGGACCGCCGCGCATCCGCGCCTGAGGCACACCGCCTACACGCTGGGGCTGGGCGTCTATTGTTCGAGCTGGACGTTCTACGGCGCGGTGGGCAGCGCCGTGCGCGAGGGCTGGAACTACCTGCCGATCTATCTCGCGCCCTGCCTCGTCATGCTGCTCGCCGCCGGCTTCCTGCGCCGGCTGGCCGATGCCGTGCACGAGGAGAAGGCGACCACCATCTCGGATTTCATCGCCGCGCGCTATGGCCACGATCCCGGCATGGCGCGGCTGGTCACGGTGATCGCGCTGTGCGGCATCGTTCCTTATGGCGCGCTGCAACTGCGTTCGATCGGCGGGGCCATCGCGATCGTATCGGGCAGCGACGTGGTGGTGCCCGTCATGGTCGCGGCGTCGGCCGTGCTCGCGCTGTTTGCCATCCTGTTCGGCGCGCGCCGCTATGAAGCGGCGGGGCGCAACGAGGGGCTGCTGTTCTCGGTCGCGCTCGAATCGATCATCAAGCTGGTGGCGCTGGTGCTGGTCGGGCTGGCCGCGGTCGCGGTGATCCACAGTGCATCCGACGCGCGTTTCGCCGCCGCCACCACGGTGCTTGCCGCGCGCTTTTCGCCGGCGCACCTCTCGCTCGAATTCGTCGTCATCGGCGTGATCTCGGCTATGGCGATCGTGGCCCTGCCGCGCCAGTTCTTCATGGGCCTGGCCGAAGCGCAGTCGCCCGACGACCTGCCGCGCGCGCGGCTGGGCGTGGCCGCCTATATCGCCGCGATGGCGCTGCTGGTGTTGCCGATCGCGCTGGCGGGCCTTGTCGCGCTGCCGGGGCAGGTGGCGCCGGACCTGTTCGTGCTGGCCCTGCCCGAAGCGATCGGCGCACGCTGGATCGTCACCGCCGCGCTGCTGGGGGGGATCAGTTCTGCGGCGGCGATGGTCATCGTCGATTCCACCGCGCTCGCCACGATGGTGTCGAACGACCTGATCTTTCCCGCCGTCCTGCGCAGCGAAGCCGGGGAGCCGGACAGCGAGAGCCGCGCCGGCGCGCTCGGCCAGCGGATGCTGCTGGTGCGGCGGCTGGCGATCCTGGCCATCGTGGCGCTGTCGCTGGCATGGGCGCTGCTGCTGCCCGCGCGCAGTTCGCTGGCCTCGATCGGCCTGGTTGCCTTCGCCGCCATGGCGCAGTTCACCCCGCATCTGGTGCTGGGCGTGCTGCGCAACGGGCGCGATCCGCTGGCCGGACGGCTCAGCCTCGCCACGGGCTTCGCGCTGTGGCTGTGGACGCTGGCGCTGCCGCCGATCCTGCCGCCGGCGTGGCTGGCACAGCTGAGCGGCACGCCGTTCGATCCCCTGCGCCTGCTGGGCATCGGCCATGCGCCGCCGTTGGTGCATGGAGTGCTGTGGAGCCTGTCCGCCAATCTTGCGATGATGGCGGCCGCAGCAGCCGGGCGCGATCCCGACCGCAGTCTGCCCCGGCTGGTGCGCGGCCAGCGCCCGGTGCGCAACCTGGGCGAGCTGACCCGCCTGGCAGCGCGCTTCATCGGCGAGGAACGTGCCGCGGAAGCGTTCCCGCCGGCCGACCACGCCGCCCCGGTCGATCGTGCCTCTGCCCGCCGCGCGCAGGACCTGATCGCGGGCGTGGTCGGGGCCTCGTCCGCGCGCGCGCTGGTCGCCTCGGCGCTGGCGGGCGGGCAACTCGCGCTGGCGGACGTCACGCGCCTGCTCGACGAAGGCGGCCAGTCGCTGCGCTTTTCGCGCCAGCTGCTCGCCGCCAGTTTTGAAAACCTGCCCTCGGGCATCAGCGTCATTGATGCCGATCTCAATCTCGTGGCGTGGAATACCCCCTATATCGAGATGTTCGGCTACCCGCCGGGGTTCGTCCGCGTGGGTGTGCCGGTGGGCGATCTCATTCGCCACAACATCGTGCGCGGCGATTTTCCCGGCCCGCTCGAAGCGCAAGTCGAACGCCGCCTGCGCCGCTTGCGCGCGCGCCAGCCTTACGTTTCCGAACGCATCCGCAAGGATGGCCGCGTGATCAAGTCGGTCGGCGGGCCGATGCCGGGCGGCGGCTACCTCACCTCGTTCACCGACGTGACCGAGGAAGCGCACACCCGCGCGGAATTGCAGCACACGCTTGAACAGCTTGAAACCCGCGTGTCCGAACGCACGCGCGAGTTGTGGGAGGCCAACCGGCGGCTTGCCGAATCCACGCGTGAGAAAACCCGCTTCCTCGCCGCTGCCAGCCATGACCTGCTTCAGCCGCTCCACGCCGCGCGGCTGTTCGCCACCGCGCTCGACCGGCAGGTGGGGGAAGGGCCGAAAGTGCTGGTGGCGCGGGTGGAGCGCTCGATCGTCGCGGCGGAAAACCTGCTGCGCGCGTTGCTCGATATTTCCAAGCTCGACGCCGGGGGCATCCAGCCCAGCCCGGAGCCGGTGGCGCTCGGCCCTCTGCTGCGCGACATTGCCGAAGGCATCCGCCCGCTGGCCGAGGAAAAGGGGCTGCGGCTGGTGATCGGGCCGGTCGATGGCGCGGTCGTCACCGATCCCGGCCTGCTGCGCTCGGTTTTGCAGAACCTGCTGTCGAACGCGGTGCGCTATACGCAGGAGGGCGGCATCCTGGTGGGCGTGCGGCGGCGCGGTGGGGACTGGCGGATCGACGTGGTCGATACCGGCGTCGGCATCCCCGAAGACCAGCAGGCGGCGATCTTTTCCGAATTCACCCGGCTGGGCGAGGTCGAGGCGGAAGGGCTGGGGCTTGGCCTTGCCATCGTCGAGCGGATCGCCCGGCTGCTGGGCCTGCATCTCGATCTGCGCTCGCGCCCCGGCCACGGCAGTTGCTTCAGCGTCAGCCTGCCCGCCGCCGATCCGATCGCGGCGCTTCCGGCCGAAGCGCCGGCGCGCGCCGCTGCGCCGCTGCGTCCGTTGACGGTGCTGGTGGTGGACAACGACCCCGCGATCATCGACGCGACCACCGCGCTGCTCGAAGCCGGTGGCCATACCGTGCGCGGCGCCGCCACCATCGCGCAGGCGCTGGGCAGGGCGAGCGGGGTGGACGTTGCCCTGATCGACTATCATCTCGATTACGGAGAGGACGGGCTCGACCTCGTCACCCGGCTGCGCGAAGCCGTGCCCTCGCTCCCCATCGCGCTGATTACTGCGGAAAGCGGCGCTGAATTGCGCGCCCGTGCCCGCCGGCTGGGCGTGGCCTTCTTCACCAAGCCCGTGGTGCCCACCGAACTGGAAGCGTTCCTCGGCCGCGTTGCCATCGATTGACGGCGCGGCAGCCGATCCTGTCCGTCAGCGGTTCAGGAGGAAATGCTGCAAGGTGGAGTAGTGGGACAGCCCGTCGAACAGGCGCGGCGGCGTGCTTGCCGGTAACCGCTCGGCCAGTGCATCGGCCATGGCGACCGGCGACCAGTTGTCCGCCCGGCCATGCCAGATGCGAACCGGCTGGGTGACCAGCGCCAGCTCCGCGGCCCAATCCTGCACATATAGCCCGACTTCGCACCGATAGCCGGCAGCGCCCTGCGCAAGGCATTGCCGCAGCACGCGGATCATTGCTGCCCGGAAGACCGGATCGCCCGCCAGCGCGCTGTCCGCGCCGCGCGCCGAAGCGAAGAGCTGGGTGTAAAGCCGGCCGGGGGCCAGGCGGGCGGCAAGCGATTGGGCGCGTACCAGCAGTCCGAACAGGAGCGGGCTCGCCCTGGCCGCCCGGAACACCGGCGCACCGGCCATGTCGTCCAGAAACGGACCGATGCCGAGCGGGGCCGCCGCCGAAACCACGTCGATGCCGGCGACCCGATCACCCAGATGCGGCGCCACGCGCAAGGCCGCGCTCGCGCCGATGGAAAAGCCGATGAGCCGCAGGCGGTCATGGGGGAAGCGGGACCGGATGCCTTCGGCGACGGCCCGGAAATGGCCGGCACCATCGCTGCCCGAACGGCGTTCAGGGACGTGGAAGGCGCTGGCCGAAGCGGCGATGGAAGGACCAAACAGGTCCAGTTCGCCCGCCCCGCCGGGCATTCCGTGGAAATAGATGACGCGTTCGGATGTGCCCATCGGGCGATGGTGCGAACCGGCGCCCGTCAGTGCGCCAGGTCCAGCCCCAGCGAGCGGGCCACCAGCGCCGCCTGCGTGCGGTTGCGCACATCCAGCTTGCGCATGATCGCGGTCATGTGCGCTTTGACCGTGGCTTCGCTCATCCCCAGTTCGTGCGCGATCTGCTTGTTCAGCTTGCCGTCCAGCACCGCCAGCAGCACCTTGAGCTGCGTTGGTGTCAGTCCGGCCACGTCCTTGCGCACGGTGTCCATCTGATCGGGCCTGGGCGTAGGCGGGGGGCTGCCAGCCAGCGCGGCGCGGATCGCGTCCTCGATGCGGGCAAGATCGGCGTCCTTGCGCAGGAAACCCACTGCGCCGAATGCACGCGCTTCCTCGGCCGCGGTTGCGGCTTCGGCGCTGGAAACGACAAGGATCGGCACTTGCGGCCGCTCGGCATGGAGCAGCGCGATGCCCGAATAGCCGATCGCACCGGGCATCTTCAGGTCGAGCGTCACCAGCCGCAGGTCTTCGGCTTCCGATGCTGCCTTGGCGGCGGAGGCCAGTGTGCCGGCCTCGATCACGCGTGCATCGGGCGCGACGGTGGCCACGGCCAGCGCCAGCGCCTGCCGGAAGAGGGGATGATCGTCTGCAATCAGGATGGTGCCGCCCACGCTCACGCCCTTTTCCCGGATCGACCTGTGCCGCACGGGCGCTCTGCGCCAATGCGACCGCCTTGGCAAGCTCCGGCGCGTTGCAAACGCTGCCCCCGCACTTGCGCGAAGGGCAGCGTGCAGGGGCGCCTGGCGATCAGGCGGAGGTCAGGTGCGGGCGGTTGGCCAGCAGGTTGTCGACCACCGAAGGATCGGCCAGCGTCGAGGTATCGCCCAGGTTCGAGACGTCGTTCTCGCCGATCTTGCGCAGGATGCGGCGCATGATCTTGCCCGAACGGGTCTTGGGCAGGCCGGGGGCGAACTGGATCACGTCGGGCGTGGCGATCGGGCCGATTTCGTGGCGCACCCACGCGATCAGTTCCTTGCGCAGCGCCTCGTCCGGCTCGATTTCGGCATTGCAGGTGACGAAGGCGTAGATGCCCTGTCCCTTGATGTCGTGCGGCATTCCCACCACGGCGGCTTCGGCCACCTTGGGATGGGCGACCAGCGCGCTCTCGATCTCGGCCGTGCCCATGCGGTGGCCGGACACGTTGATCACGTCGTCGATGCGGCCGGTGATCCAGTAATAGCCGTCCTCGTCGCGGCGGCAGCCGTCGCCGGTGAAGTACATTCCCTTGAACGTGCTGAAATAGGTCTGGAAGAAGCGCTCGTGATCGCCCCACACGGTGCGCATCTGCCCCGGCCAGCTGTCGGTGATGACCAGGCAGCCGTCGGTCGCGCCGTCCAGAAGCTTGCCGTCGTTGTCGAGCAGCGCGGGCTTCACGCCGAAGAACGGCTTGCTGGCGGAACCGGGCTTGAGCGCGGTGGCGCCGGGCAGGGGAGTGATCATCGCACCGCCGGTTTCGGTCTGCCACCAGGTGTCGACGATGGGGCAGCGGGCATCGCCCACCACCTTGTGATACCATTCCCACGCCTCGGGATTGATCGGTTCGCCCACGCTGCCCAGCAGGCGCAACGTCTTGCGGCTGGTCTTCTTCACCCAGTCGTCGCCTTCGCGCATCAGCGCGCGCAGCGCGGTGGGGGCGCCGTAGAAGATCTCGACGCCGAACTTGTCGACCACCTGCCAGAAGCGGCTGGGATCGGGGAAGTTGGGCACGCCTTCGAACATCACGGTCGTCGCGCCGTTCATCAGCGGGCCGTAGACGACATAGGAATGGCCGGTGACCCAGCCGATGTCCGCCGCGCACCAGTAGATCTGGCCGGGGCGGTAATCGAACACGTACTGGTGCGTCATCGACGCCCACACGGCATAGCCGCCGGTGGTGTGCAGCACGCCCTTGGGCTTGCCGGTGGAGCCGGAGGTATAGAGGATGAACAGCGGGTCTTCCGCGTTCATTTCCGCAGGCGCGCAATCGGCGCTCTGCTGCGCCACCGCGCTGGCCCATTCCACGTCGCGGCCTTCGGTGAAGCCGACATCGGCCCCGGTGCGCCGCAGCATGATGACGGTATCGACCGCCGGGCACTGCTTCAGCGCCTCATCGACATTGGCCTTGAGCGGCACCTTCTTGCCGCCGCGCAGGCCTTCGTCGGAGGTCAGCACGATGCGGCTGTCGCAATCGGTGATGCGACCGGCGAGCGCATCGGGCGAGAAGCCGGCGAAGACGATCGAGTGAATCGCGCCGATGCGCGCGCAGGCGAGCATCGCCACTGCCGCTTCGGGCACCATCGGCAGGTAGATGGTGACGCGCTCGCCCTGCTTCACGCCGCGTGCCTTGAGCAGGTTGGCGAAGCGGCAGACGTCCTCGTGCAGCTGGCGATAGGTGATCGCGCGGTGGGCTTCGGTGGGGCTGTCCGGCTCCCACAGGATGGCAACGTCATCGCCACGTGCGGCGAGGTGCCGATCGAGGCAGTTGGCGGAAAGGTTGAGCGATCCGTCCTCGAACCAGCGGATGCCGAAGTCGACTTCCTCGAACGAGGTGTTCTTCACCTTGGTGAAAGGCTTGATCCAGTCGAGCCGCTGCGCGTGCTCGCGCCAGAAATCCTCGGGCGCGTCGATGGAGCGGCGGTACATCTCCTGGTACTTCGCATCGTCGATCAGCGCGTTGTTCGCCCAGTCTTCAGGCACCGGGTAGATGGCCTCGCCCATGTTCAGGCACTCCTCTCGTTCTTTTTACGTTTGATTCCGCTGATACCGCAGCCCGTGCGCACCCGCGTCTAGACAATGGTCGTAGATATAAGACCATCCTCCGGCTGGTTGCCAAGGCCGTCCGCAGGGAAAACCGACCCTCAGTGTCTCATCAGACAGACACGTCAAGACAGAACGTCGGAGAGGGGCGTCATGAACAAGGTATTCCCGCAGATCCGGGCCGTGCTGATGGCTGCCACCGCGCTGGGTGCGCCGGTGGCTGTCCATGCCCGGCCGACGGCGCACGAGGCGGAGCTGGAAGCCCGGCTGGAAAAGCTGGAGCAGGAAATGATCGCGCTGCGCGGCGAACTGCACGATGCGCGCGCGCAGCAGGCCGATGCGCTGGCACAGGCGCAGCAGCAGGCCGCAAGCACGGTGCAGGCGCGCACCGACGAAGTCGCGGCGCGGACCGAGCAGGTCGAAACCCGCATGGCCGCGCTGGAAGGCAAGCCGCGCGCGGAAGGCTTCCGCTCGGGCGATGCCACCTTCAAGATCGGCGGCTACCTGCGCCTGCTCTATTCGGGCAGCCGGTTCAGCGGCGGCACCGTGGCCAACAACACCTATGCCCGCGACCTGTGGTTTCCGCAGGGGCTGCCCGTGGGCGGCAAGCCTTCGACCGTCGCGGACATGAGCGCGCGCCAATCGCGCTTCTGGCTGAACTTCACCACCGATGTCGGCAAGCACGTGCTCAAGGGCTACCTCGAAACCGACTTCGAGACCGCCCCCGGCACGCAAGGGTCGCAGCGCACCACCAACGGCTACAACCTGGCGATGCGCCGGGCCTATGTGCAGCTGGATCGCTGGACCTTCGGACAGGACTGGACGACGTTCCAGTATCCTGCGGCCTTGCCGGAATCGACGGACTATGTCGGCACCACCGAAGGCACGGTCTTCGCACGCCAGCCGCTGCTGCGCTATTCCGCGCCGGTGGCGAAGGGCATGACCCTGCACCTTGCGGTCGAAAATCCGGAAACCGCGAGCGCGGTGCAGGGCGCGCCGGCGCTGGTCGAGAACGGGGCCGACCACGTGCCCGACCTCGCTGCGCGGCTGGCCTATGCCGGCGATTTCGGCGAGCTTTCGCTGGGCGGGATCGCGCGGCAGTTGCGCGTGGTGAATGCCGGAACGCCCGAAAGCCGCTTCGGCTGGGGCGTGAGCGGCGCGGGCAAGCTGTTCCTCGATCATGGCCATGTCAGCGACGTGCGCTTCATGCTCACCCACGGCCACGGCATCGGGCGCTACATGGGGCTGAACTTCGGCCCCGACGCGGTGCTGGGGCCGGCGGGGGCGCTGGAGGACGTGGGCGTGACCGCCGGGATGGCCGCCGTGCGGCTTGCGGTGACGCCCAAGGTCCGCGTCAACCTGATGGGCAGTTTCCAGACGCTCGATTATTCGTCGAGCCTCGTCTCCACTTCGATCGGCACGTTCAACAAGAGCGCGTGGAGCGCGGCGGCCAACGTGTTCTGGACGCCCTACAAGAACGTCGATCTGGGCATCGAACTGCGCCATGGTGCGCGCCGCCTTGTCAACGGGACGAGCGGCGCGCTGGACCGGGTGGAGATTGCTGCCAAATACGGGTTCTGAAATTACCAAATAAATACAAATATATAAAATATGGAGAGGGACCAATGGCAACAAGATACAAAGCCTTGCCCAAGCATCACAAGGCCACCGGGACCGAGAAACTGGTCATCGGCGCCTCGTCGCTCGGCACCGTGTTCGAATGGTACGATTTCTTCCTTTACGGGCTGCTCGCCACGTTCATTTCCAAGGTGTTCTTCGCCGGGGTGAACGAGACGACCGGCTTCATTCTCGCGCTCGGCGCCTTTGCCGCGGGCTTTGCGGTGCGCCCGTTCGGCGCGCTGGTGTTCGGCCGGATCGGCGACCTTGTCGGCCGCAAGAACACGTTCCTGGTCACCATGGGCATCATGGGCTTCTCGACTTTCGCGGTCGGCCTGCTGCCCGGTTACGATACGATCGGCGTCGCCTCTCCGGCGATCCTGGTGGCCTTGCGCATCCTGCAAGGGTTGGCGCTGGGCGGCGAATACGGCGGCGCGGCGACTTATGTGGCCGAACACGCGCCCAATCACCGGCGCGGCCTTTACACCAGCTTCATCCAGATGACCGCCACCTTCGGCCTGTTCGCGGCGCTGATCGTGGTGATCTCGCTGCGTTCCACGATGGGCGAGGACACCTTCGCCGCGTGGGGCTGGCGCGTGCCGTTCCTGGTCTCGATGGTGCTGCTCGCGGTCTCGATGTGGATCCGGCTCCAGCTCAACGAAAGCCCGGTCTACCAGAAGATGAAGGACGAGGGCACCACGTCGAAGGCTCCGCTGACCGAGGCGTTCGCCCGGTGGGACAACCTGAAGGTCGTGCTGGTCTGCCTGTTCGGCGCGGTCGCGGGGCAGGCGGTGGTCTGGTACGCAGGCCAGTTCTACGCGCAGTTCTACCTGGAAAAGATCCTCAAGGTGGAAGGGCTGACCGCCAATATCCTGATCGCGGTGGCGCTGGCGCTGGGCACCCCGTTCTTCGCCTTCTTCGGCTGGCTGTCTGACCAGATCGGCCGCAAGTACATCATCCTGGGCGGCTGCGCGCTGGCGGCTCTGACCTATTTCCCCGCGTTCCACATGCTGTCCGAGGCGGCCAACCCGGCGCTCGCCGCGGCCAGCCGCACCAACCCGGTGACGGTGACCGCCAACCCGGCCGAATGCTCGTTCCAGTTCGATCCGGTGGGCAAGAACAAGTTCGACAGTTCGGGCTGCGACATCGCCAAGTCGTATCTGGCCAAGAACGGCATCAGCTATGTCAACGTCGCTGCGCCGGCCGGCGCACAGGCGGTCATAGCCGTGGGCGGTGCCGCGCTGCCCGCGCCGAACCCGGCCGCCGTGACCGGCAAGGACCGCGCCGCCGCGATCAAGGCTTATGGCGAGGATGTGAAGGCCGCGCTCGGCCAGGCCGGCTATCCGGAAAAGGCCGACACTGCGCGGATGGAGACGGTCAAGGTCGTCGCCGTCCTGTTCTACCTCGTGCTGCTGGTGACCATGGTTTATGGCCCGATCGCGGCCATGCTGGTCGAACTGTTCCCCAGCCGTATCCGCTACACCTCGATGTCGCTGCCCTATCACATCGGCAATGGCTGGTTCGGCGGCTTCCTGCCGACCACCGCCTTTGCGATGGTCGCGGCGACGGGCGACGTGTTCTATGGCCTGTGGTATCCGGTGGTGATCGCCGGGGCGACGGCGGTGTTCGGGCTGTTCTTCCTGCCGGAGACGTTCCGCCGCAGTATCGACGACTAAAGTAGGGCTGGCGCGGAGGTCGTTCGTGTTCGATCTCTGCGTCAAGTCAACGAATACGGGATGAGGTCATGAGCGAAGCCTATGAGCGCGCATGGCGCGACAGCATCGACAAGCCGGAGCACTTCTGGTCGCAGGCGGCGCAGGCGGTGGACTGGATGTCGCCGCCTGTCCGTTCGCATGATGCGGACAGCGGATGGTTTCCGGGCGGCACGCTGAACACCTGCCACAACTGCCTTGATCGCCACGTCGCGGCCGGGCGCGGCGAGACGCCGGCGCTGATCTACGACAGCCCCGTCACGGGCACGGTCCGGCAATACAGCTACGCCGAACTGCTGGACGAGACCGGGCGGGTCGCGGCGATGCTGCACGCGATGGGCGTGGAGAAGGGCGACCGCGTCGTCATCTACATGCCGATGATCCCCGAGACGGTCTTCGCCATGCTGGCCTGCGCGCGCATCGGTGCGGTCCATTCGGTGGTGTTCGGAGGCTTCGCGCCGCTGGAACTGGCCAAGCGCATCGACGATGCCACGCCCAGGGTGCTGCTGACCGCATCGTGCGGCGTCGAGGGCGCACGGACCATCGCCTACAAGCCGATGGTGGACGAGGCGCTGCGGCTGGCGCACCACCCGATCGAGCACGTCGTCGTCTTCCAGCGCGACCGGCTGCGCGCGGACCTGACCGCGCCGCGCGACTTCGAGTGGGACGCGCTGCGCGCTGCCACGGCGGGCGATCCGGTGCCTGCGCCGGTCGAGGTGGCCTCGGCCGATCCGCTCTATGTCCTCTACACTTCGGGCACCACCGGCACACCCAAGGGCGTGGTGCGCGAGAACGGCGGCCATGCGGTCGCGCTCGCGTGGTCGATGGCCAATATCTATGGCATCGGCGCGGGCGACACGTTCTGGGCGGCGTCGGACGTGGGCTGGGTCGTGGGGCACAGTTATATCGTCTATGCGCCGCTGCTGGTCGGCGCGGCGACCGTGCTGTTCGAGGGCAAGCCGGTGGGCACTCCCGATCCCGGCACGTTCTGGCGGACCATCGCGCGCCACGGCGTGAAGACCTTCTTCACCGCGCCCACCGCGATCCGCGCGGTGCGCAAGGAAGACCCGGACGCGGCGTTCCTGAAGGACATCGGCACCGGCACCTGCCAGGCCATCTTCCTCGCCGGCGAGCGCGCGGATCCCGACACGATCGCGTGGCTGGAGGAGAAGTCCGGCCTGCCGGTGATCGATCATTGGTGGCAGACCGAGCTGGGCTGGCCCGCCATCGCCACGTGCTTTGCGCTGGGCGACCTGCGCCGCAAGCGCGGCAGCGCGGGCTTCCCCGTGCCGGGGTGGGAATTCGCGGTGCTGGACGAAGGCGGCCACCCGGTCCCCACCGGCAGCAGCGGCGCGGTGGTGATCCGCGCGCCGCTCGCGCCCGGCGCGTTCCGCACGCTGTGGAACAACCACGCCGGCTACGCCAAGAACTTCGCCACGTTCGACGGCTGGTACGAAACGGGCGATGCCGGCTTTATCGACGACGAAGGCTTCGTCCACATCATGGGCCGCACCGATGACATCATCAATGTCGCCGGGCACCGCCTTTCGACCGGGCAGATGGAGCAGATCGTCGCCAGCGTGGACGGTGTGGCCGAATGTGCGGTGATCGGCGCGGAAGATGCGATCAAGGGCATGATCCCGGTCGCCTTCGTGGTGCCTCGCGCGGGCGTGGCGGACGAAAAGGTGCTGCACGACGCGGTGATCGCGGCGGTGCGCAGCGAACTGGGCGCGGTGGCGGCGCTCAAGACCGCCTATGTCGTGCCGCAACTGCCCAAGACGCGTTCGGGCAAGATCCTGCGCAATCTGCTGCGCAAGATCGTCAATGGCGAGGACTTCGTCACGCCCGCGACGATCGAGGATCCGTCGGTGCCCGATGTTCTGGCGGCGCGGGTGCGCGCCCACGCCGAGGTCTGAGCGCTATCCGGCTTACGCTTCCAGCGGCTGGGCCAATGGGAGCGTAAGCCGCACGGCGAAGCCTTCACGCGCGGGTTCGATGGCGCAGCGTCCACCGATTTCGGCAAGACGCTGCGCCAGATTGCCAAGGCCGTTGCCGCCGCTGGTCCGGCGCGGCTCGCCCGCCGAGAAGCCGCGCCCGTCGTCGCGCGCGAGGATGGACAGCGCGCCATCCCGCGCCGTGGCGGAAACGGTCAGCACGGACGCGCCCGAATGGCGGATGGTGTTCGTCACCACTTCGCGCAGGGCCGAAACCAGTGCCTTGTGGTGCCCGTATTCGACGATGATGTCCTCGGCATCGCCGACCAGGTCGACCGGCCAGTCGAGCGCGATTCCGGCGGCGGAGAGGCGGCCGCTCGCTTCGTAGCGGCAGTCCGCGAGCACAAGCCCCAGAGGCTGCGCGTGGCCGGCAAGGCTGGACATCATCGCGCGGATTTCGCCCAAGGCCTGCTGCACGTCGCCGCGCACTTCGCGCAGGTCTTCGCGGTGCAGGCCCGTCAGCAGCAGGCCGGACACGTCGTCGTGCAGGTCGCGCGCGATGCGCTGGCGCTCCTCGCTCACCCCGCGCGCATATTCGGCGCGCGCGGCTTCCGCGCCGTCGAGCAGCGCCAGCAGTTCGCGCAGCGTGGCAAGGTCTGCCGCGCCGAACAGCCGCGCGCCGTTGCGAGCATGGCGCAGACATAGTGCGGCTTCGTCGGCGGCCGCGGGAATGAGCAGCGCCTCTCCCGCGTCGATCACGGTGGGGGCGGCCACGTCCACGCTTGCGGGCGCGATGTCCAGCGGTTGCCACAGCCGGTCGAGCAGCGTGCGCCATGCCCGCCGTCGTTCGGGCGCGCCATGCGCGAAAGCGATCTCGCTCGCCATGCGGAACAGTTCGGGGCCGGTCAGCGTGCGGCGGCGGTTGAGCTTGCTCCACAGCAGCGCGCGCAGCGGCACGTAGAGATAGCCGATGCCGAGAACCGCCACCGCGAGTGCCACCGGGCGGTCCAGCGAGAGAAGGTTGATCAGCAGCGCGTCCGCCAGCAGGAGCGCAATGGTCGATCCCGCACCCAGCGCCAGCCGATAGCTCCAGCGGTCCAGCTCGAACATCCGCCGGCCCGCGATGCCGAAGGCGATCCCGCCATAGACGAGGAACAGCGGGACGATGGTCATGCCGTCGGAACCGAGCGAGGGCACGTCCAGCAGGATCGGGGCGGCCATGCCGAAGGTGACGAAAGCCGCCCCGGCGAACGTGTTGGCGCCGATCCAGCGTAGCGTCGCGCGCGCCGCCGGTTCGCCGCGCGCGCGTCGATACTGGATCGCGGCCAGCACGGGGAATCCCAGAGTCGAGCCGAGCAGCAGGGCATAGAACCACGACAGCGGGAGCAGGCCCAGCCCTTGCGCCGTGCCCGCCAGCACCGCCAGCGCCACCAGTGCCCAGCCCGCAGCTACCGGCGCGATCCGCCTGGGAACGTAGAGGAACAGCGCGAACAGGCCCACGGCGGAAAGGTTCGAGCCGATGAAGTTCAGCGTCATCATCGCCTGGAGCAGGGCGCCGGGCGCGGTCAGGTCGCGCGTGTCGAACACCGCGCCCGAAAGCCCCGCGATGGCCACACCCGCGCAGCTCACGCCGAACATCCGCGCGCGGATATCGCCGCCGCCACCGATCCGCACCCACGTACCGATCAGGCCGATGACGACGGCCTGGAGGCTGAGCAGCCAGAAATCGTGCGGCAAGTCCGTCAGGTGTCGCCGCTGGGGCGCGACCGAGCGGGCGCGGTCCGCCGCGCTGATGACCGCTCCGGGCGCGCCGGCGACGCGGCCCAGTTCGCTGCGTTCGCGGTAGAACCGCGCCACCGCTTCCGGCCCGCCCGGGGGGACGTGATCGGGGACGAGCGAACCTGCTGGCACGGCGATCATGCCCGATGGTCCCGCGATGCGAACCGGCGCGGCGGCCGGCAATGCTGCCGATCCGCCGCCCGGCAATTCGAGCATCACGCCCCCCGGCGTGGGCGATGCCAGCACATCGTAACGGGGGATGGAGAGCGCAGCGAGCAGCGCCGCGACGAAAAGCGCGAACAGCAGGTGGCTTTCCAGCAGCAGCCGCAGGCCGGGGCGGCGTGGCCGCTCCGAAACCCTGGCCGCTCCTGCGGCGGCCATCGCCGCCGCTTCTGTCGTCAGACCATGCACCCCATACCCCCGGATGCGGCCCCCGTGCCGCGTCAGCCGATCTCGACCACCACGCGGCCCCGCACCTTGCCCGCCAGGATCTGCGGGCCAAGGTCGATCACCTGATCAAGACCGACGGTGGTGATCATCGCTTCCAGCTTGGCGAGATCAAGTTCCTTTGCCAGCCGGCGCCATGCCTCGAACCGGCGCGGGCGCGGGCAATGGACGGATTCGATGCCCAGCAGCTTCACGCCGCGCAGGATGAACGGCGCGACCGAGGTGGGCAGGTCCATGCCGCCCGCCAGGCCGCAGGCCGCGACGGCGCCGTCGTACTTCGTCATCGCCAGCACATTGGCCAGCGTGTTCGAGCCGACCGAATCGACTGCGGCGGCCCAGCGCTCGTTGCCGATCGGGCGCGGCGTGGCCGACAGTTCGTCGCGGTGGATCACTTCGGCCGCGCCCAGATCCTTGAGGTAGCCGGCTTCCTCGGTCCGCCCGGTCGAGGCGATGACGTGCCAGCCCGCGCCGGCGAGCAGCGCGATGGCCACCGAGCCGACCCCGCCGGCCGCACCGGTGACGACCACCGGACCGTCCGAGGGACGTACGCCCGCCGCCTCGATCGCCATCACCGACAGCATCGCGGTATAGCCCGCCGTGCCGATGGCCATCGCCTGCCGCGGGGTCAGCCCTTCGGGCAGGGGCACCAGCCAGTCGGCCTTGACGCGGCTCTTCTCGGCATAGGCGCCGAGATGCGTCTCGCTGGTGCCCCAGCCGTTGAGCAGCACCGCATCGCCGGGCTTGTAGGCATCGCTGGTCGAGCTTTCGACCACGCCGGCAAAGTCGATGCCGGGGATCATCGGAAAGCGGCGGACGATGGGCGCCGCGCCGGTCAGGGCCAGTCCGTCCTTGTAGTTGATGGTGGAGTGGGAGACGCGCACCGTCACCTCGCCGTCCATCAGTTCGCTTTCGGGAAAGTCCTTGAGCGTCACCGTCTGCCCGGCGTCGCCCTTTTCGATCACGATGGCCTTCATGTCCTGATCCGTCCCTTTATGTTGTCGCGTCCGATCAGGTGCGGCGGTCGGCATTCGCCATGGTGGCGCCCTTGTCCGCGATCATGATCGTCGGCGTGTTGGTGTTTCCCGACGTTATCGTGGGCATGACCGAGGCATCGATCACGCGCAAGCCTTCGATCCCGATCAGCCGCAGCCGGCCGTCGACCACCGCCATGGGATCGTTTGCCAGCCCCATCCGGGCGGTGCCGACGGGGTGGAAGATCGTGGTGCCGATGTCGCCGGCGGCGATCGCCAGCGCGGCATCGTCATCGCCCACGGCCGGGCCGGGCAGCCATTCCTCGGGCGTGAAGGCCGCGAGCGCCGACTGGCGCATCAGGCGCCGGGTGACGCGGATGGCATCGGCGGCGACGCGGCGGTCCGCTTCCGTGGCAAGATAGCCCGGCGCGATCACCGGCTTGTCCGCCGGATCGGCCGAGCGCAGCCGCACTTCCCCGCGCGATGTGGGGCGCAGGTTGCACGCCGATACGGTGATGGCGGGGAATCGGTGCAGCGGATCGCCGAACTTGTCGAGCGACAGCGGCTGGACATGGAACTGGATGTTGGCGCGCGCGTGATCGGGCGAGGAGCGCGTGAAGATGCCGAGCTGCGAGGGCGCCATCGTCAGCGGCCCGCGCTGGAACAGCGCATATTCCAGCCCCATCCACGCGCGGCGGGCAAGGTTGTAGTACGTCTCGTTCAGCGTGCGCACGCCGTGCACCTTGTAGATCGCACGTTGCTGGAGGTGGTCCTGCAGGTTGCGCCCCACGCCGGGCCGGTCGAGCGCAGGGGCGATGCCGTGCGTGGCAAGCTCCCGCGCGGGGCCGATGCCCGAAAGCTGGAGGATCTGCGGCGATCCGACCGCGCCCGCGCAGAGGATTACCTCGCCCCGGCAGCGCGCCTCGAGCACCTGTCCCCCGCGGCGCAGGCGCACGCCGCTGGCGCGGCTTCCGTCCAGCAGCACGCGCTCCACCAGCACGCCGGTTTCCACGCGCAGGTTGGGCCGCGCCAGTGCGGGCTTCAGGAACCCCCGTGCGGAGGACCAGCGCCGCCCGCGCTTCTGGTTGACGTGGAAGTATCCCACCCCGGTGTTGTCGCCGGTGTTGAAATCGGGCGTGGCCGGCACGCCCATCTCCGTCGCGGCGCGCGCCACGGCGTCAAGCACGTCCCAGCGTATGCGCGGCGCCTCGACCCGCCATTCGCCGCCGCTGGCATGGTGCTCGCTCTCGCCCAGGAAATGATCGTCCAGCTTGCGGAACACGGGCAGCACATCGTCCCAGCCCCAGCCGGGCAGACCCAGCGACCGCCAGTGTTCATAGTCCGCCGCCTGCCCGCGCATCGAGATCATCGCGTTGATCGCGGAGGAACCGCCCAGCACCTTGCCGCGCGGATAGGCCAGCGCGCGGCCGTTCAGCCCCGGCTCCGGCTCGGTGCGGAACATCCAGTCCGCGCGCGGATTGCCGATGGCGAAAAGGTATCCGACGGGAATGTGGAACCACACCCAGTCATCCTTGCCGCCGGCTTCCAGCAGCAGGACCCGGGTGCCGGGATCGGCGGACAGCCGGTTGGCGACGACGCAGCCGGCAGACCCGGCGCCGACGACGATATAGTCCCAATCGCCCTCGATCGGCTGGACCGCTGCGACCATCCGCCCCTCCTGCCGTGTGGATCGCCCCTGGATTGTTGGTCGGGGAGATAGGATTCGAACCTACGACCCTCTGCTCCCAAAGCAGATGCGCTACCAGGCTGCGCTACTCCCCGACCCGCAGAAATCCGCCGTTGACGGAAGATTTCAGCAGCTGCTCAAGGCTCTCCACGAAGCCCGTCATGCACCCTGTAGGCGTAATCCGGGCGTCGTCCGAAGGGACTTGAACTGCCTTCGATCGCTGGTGCGACCAAGACGCCCGCCGCATGGCATCGGAAGGCGGGAGAGTCAAATTCGCAGCCGGCGCGGCGGGGCGATTGCCCGTGGCTCATGATGGCGTGATAATGCAGCCGACATGACGAAGAAGCGCCGTTACCTCACCGCCACGATGCCGGATGGCTACGTGAAGACCATTGGTCCCACGACGGACAGCTTCACCCATTACTGGCGGATCGTGGCCGAACTGGAAAACGGCAAGACCGAGGTATTCTGGGGCCATGCGCGTTCGCTGGCCGAGGCGCGGCGCAAGCGCGCGCCAGCCGACGAGGCGGCGAAGACGCGGGGCTGGAAGAGCTTCAGCTTCGAAATCGCGGAACTGGTCGAAACGTCGGAGCCGCCACCGAACCGGTCCTAGCCGGCGAAGTGGGCCATGATGGACGATGGAATCACGTTTCGTGCATTCCGCGCGCAGGAAGGCCGCCCATCCTGAGAGAGGCGGCCTCCTGAACGTTCGCGGCGCGGTCAGGCGGCCTTCTTGCCCGCCATCGCATGGATATCCGCCGCACCAAGCCGTTGGCCGCCGATCGCCCAGTCGCCCTGTTCGACTTCCATGATCCGGACCCAGGTGACGGGGCGCAAGGCTTCGCCTTCCACGGCGACCATTGCTTCGGTGACGTTGTGGATCAGAGCATTCTTCTGCTCTTCTGTGAAAGCGTTCTTGATGATGTCGATGGTGACGAGAGGCATTTCAATTCTCCTTCTCCAGGCTCAGCTTCTTCTGTTCTGTATGGCCGAGTAGATACAGGCGCCCGTCCGGTGATGCTTGACGCGGACGTGGAGATGGCTGACCTTTTCGTGAATATTGTCGGAATTCCAGAAAAGGGGATGCACTTGTCCGCCGCCGGTCCGCGTATCTATCTGTTCGACGGCCTGGAACTGGACAGCGCACGGTTCGAATTGCGTCGGGGCGGGGCGCGCGTGCATGTCGAACCGCAGGTGCTTTCGCTGCTGATCCTGTTGGCCGAGAATTGCGAGCGGATGGTCGGCAAGGATGAGATCATCGGACAGATCTGGGACGGACGGATCGTGTCGGAATCTGCCATCGCAGCGCGGATCAAGGCCGCGCGCAAGGCGATTGGCGATGATGGCAAGGCGCAGCGGCTGATCCGCACGATCCACGGCAAGGGCTTTCGTTTCGTCGGCAAGGTCGGGGTGCGCGGGGGCGCGGCGGCAGCCGCTGCGAGTGTCGACGTCGGTCCCGAAGGTGCACCGGCCGATGCGACATCGCCGGTGCACCATAATGCGCGCGACGGGCGCCCATCGATAGCGGTGCTTCCGTTCCAACTGCTGGGCGAGCCTGGCGCGCATGCCATCGTCGTCGACGCGCTGCCCGCCGATATCATCATGGATCTCTCGCGGATGCCCTGGCTGTTCGTCATCGCGCGAGGATCGAGTTTCCGCTTTCGCGACGCCAATATCGACCCGCGCACGGTCGGACGAGAACTGTCGGTCCGTTATTGTCTCACAGGAACGATCGAACTGGCAAACCGTGCGGCCACGGTTTCAGTATCTCTGGTCGATACGTGCGATGGCGGAACGGTCTGGGCGGATCGGTTTCGCAGCGAGCTGGGCGAATTGCAGCAGATGCGGCCCGAGATCGAAATGCGGATTGTCTCGGCGCTGGAAGCGCATATCGCGCGCAACGAGGTGCGCTTGGCGCGCGCACGCCCCGCCACCGAACTCGATGCCTGGGCCAGCTTTCACCTCGGGCTGGATCACATGTATCGCTTCACGCAGACCGACAATGCCCGCGCCGCGCGCCTGTTCGAACATTCGCTGGCGCGCGATCCCTATTTTTCGCGGGCGATGGGTGGGCTTTCCTTCACCCATTTCCAGAATGCCTTCCTGCGCTTCGCCGATGATTCCGACGCGGAAATGGAGTTGGCCCGCATCTTTGCCCATCGCGCGGTGGAAGCCGATCGGCTGGACCCGTTTGCCCATTTCAACGCCGGACGAAGCTTGTGGCTCGACGGCAATCTCTCGGAATCGATCGACTGTTTCGACAGGGCAACCAGCCTCAGCCCCAGCTATGCCCAGGGCGTCTACAATCGCGGGTTGGTGCGCGCGATGGCGGGAAAGGCGGAAGAGGCTGACAGAGACCTCGCCCTGGCATTGGCGCTGAGTCCGCTCGATCCACTTGCCTATGCGATGGTTTCGAGCCGCGCGCTGGCACACATACAACTGGGCGACTTTGAAAGGGCCGCCGAATTTGGCGCACGCG
This sequence comes from Novosphingobium sp. KCTC 2891, assembly GCF_025938155.1. Lineage (GTDB taxonomy): Bacteria > Pseudomonadota > Alphaproteobacteria > Sphingomonadales > Sphingomonadaceae > Novosphingobium. Next base: position 33,066 of record NZ_JAPCZG010000018.1, read on the forward strand.
CCGCCCGGATGCCGGGGGCGCACAAGCATATCGAACTGATAGCGGCGTTTACGGCCCAGCTCTCCGGCAATCGGGCCGATGCCCGGCTATGGCTGGCCAAGGCAAAGGCGGCGGACCCGAACTTGAGTGCGGGGACATTCTTCCACGGGTTTCCGTTCGCCCGGACCAGAGCGCGCGAAATTATCGAGCAGGGCTTGTTGGAACTGGGGCTTTGATGGCCCTTCGAGGCCCGGCGAGGTCACCGTGGGACCGTCGCGGCGGTTCTGAAACCGAGATCCGGAAAAGAGCGGAAAAGAAGGCCGTGGCGATGTTTCCGGGAACCGAGTGCGTCCATGGCCGTTCGGGTGCGCGGGGGCGTTGGATATGGATGACGGGTTTTCATGGATGAAAGCTGGACATTGCCTTCGTGGAGAGCGGCGCGCCCGCTGACCGAAGGTGACGAATTGTTTCGGGAATTGCTGGTGGATCTGGGGCCGGCGATGCCGCGCGCGACAGTGACGCGGCTCAGTGGCGGTTATCTCGACGCGCTTTTGCGCACCAGGTTGCCATCCTGGCTGCGCGTGCGCCTTCAATCCGAACTGGTGCGCCGCGGAGCGGCCGGATGGTCCGCGCGCCTTGCCGCGCTGCGCGGGCGCGCGAAGGCGCTGATGACCCACTCCCGGTGAACGCCCGGGCCTTGCGCATAGGCAAGGCGCCGGGCGTCCGGCTTCATCCGGTCAGAACTTCACGCTGCCTTCCACGCCGACCATGCGGCGCGTGCCCGGCGTGATGAACGATCCACCGAACTCGACGGCGGTGATCACTTCCGAGAGATACTTCTTGTCGAACAGGTTGTTGGCGAAGACCGACAGGCTGTATTTGTCAGTCTGCAACCCGGCGCGCAGGTTGACCACGCCGAAGGCCTTGCGGCGCGCAACGTCGTACTTGCCGTCGCCGACGAAGCCCGGAAGCTTCAGTGCGGAAATCGGCAGCAGGCCGGAGAACAGCGTGGGGATCGACTGGTCCTGCACGGTGTGGAACCAGGTCGGGCCGGTCAGGCGATAATCCGCGCGGGTGAAGAAGCGCAGGGTATCGTTGATCGGCTGTTCGATCTCCATGCCGGCGTTGAAGGTGTAGTCTGCGGTGTAGGGAGACTTGTTGCCCACGGTATAGGGGCGCGAGGAGTTCTTCTTGATCGTGCTGTCGGTGTAGTTGAACGAACCGAACAGCTTGAAGCCGCGCGTCGGCTTCACCGTGACGGTGGCTTCCACGCCCTTCAGGTCCACGCGATCGATGTTCGAGACCACGCGCAGCAGGCCGAAGCTGCCCACGAAGAATTCGAAGAACTGCATATCGTGGACCTGCGTGTAATAGCCCGCGAGGTCGAAGGTCACCTTGTCGTCCAGCAGGCTGCCCTTGATGCCTGCTTCCCACGCGCTCGACCATTCCTTCTTGTACTGGTCGTTCACGGTCACGTCCGCGCCGAAGAACGACACGAAGTTGTCCTTGATGATCTGCGCGGAACCCTGGTTGTTGAAGCCGCCTGATTTGAAGCCGATGCCCCAGTTGGCGTAGAGATTGAGGTCCGACGTGGGCTTGTAGCTGAGCGTCACCTTCGGCTCGAACTGCTCGAAGCGGGCGTGCTGCGGCATCAGTGCGCCGAAGGCCTGTCCGGGGTTGATCGGCCCGCCGGTGAACGGATCGAGCGCGTCGGGCACCAGCGACGACGACTTGCGGTCTTCGATGTCATAGCGCAGCGCAATGCCGGCGTTGAACTTGTCGTTGGGCTTGTACTCCACCGATCCGAACGCGGCATAGACGTTGGTCTTGAAGCGGTCGGCCAGCAGCAGCGTGGTGGGGTTGGTGGAATCCGGCGCGTTGTAGAACTGCTTGATCACGCCGTTGCCGGTATCCGCGCCCAGGCTGACGCCGACGGTGCGCTTGATGTGCAGGTAATAGGCGCCCAGCTGCCAGTTGATCGCGCCGTTGTCGCCGATAAGGCGCCACTCGGTGCTGAAATCCTGCTGGTTGCGCACCTGGTACTGCGTGCCGTCGCAGGTGGTCGGGCTATAGGGGCCGAAGGTCGATCCGTTGGCCGGCGCGAAAATGAACGGCACCGGGATCTGGCCGATCCCGCCCGGCTGGTTCACGGGATAACCGGTTAGTGCGGCGGTGCTGGCGAAGCAGGCATCGACCGCGGGCTGCGCGCGCGAATCCTTGGCGCTGATGAAGCGCGCGAAATCGGCCGAGGTGCCATCGGCGACGAGGTTCTGCTTGACGTCGGAATAGAGCCCCCACGCTACCAGCTTGAGGTTGTCCGACAGATCCTGATCGAGCTTCAGCGAGATGTCGAAGCTCTTCTGGTCGTTGGTCGCGCGGATGTTGTTGTAGAAGTTGAACGGGTGCTTGTTCACGTCCTCGTAGAAGGCGGGATTGACCGCGCCGAAGTTGGGCAGGTGAAACGCGGCGTTGAACGGCAGCGAGGCGCCGTGGAATTCGCCGTAGCGCGCCTTGAGGTCAAGCTGGGTGGCAGTGCCCTGGCCCAGCATCACGCGGCCGTCGATCGCCCAGTTTTCCTTGTCGTCCACCGTCTTGGCGTTGGTCAGGCTGTTCTTGTAGTAGCCGTCGGTCTTGTAATAGTAGCCCGACAGCACGAAGCCCGCCGCATCCGTGATCGGCCCGGCGATGTGCGCGGTCGCTTCCCAGGTGTTGTATTCGGCGTAGGACAGCTTGGCCCCGCCGGTCAGCGTATCGGTGGGCTTCAGCGTCTGCAGCACGATCGCGCCGGCTGCGGCGTTGCGGCCATAGAGCGCGCCTTGCGGGCCTTTCAGCATTTCCACCTGGCGCAGCGTGCCCTGCGGCTGGTTGAGCTGCGCGGTGTTGGTCTTGAGGATGCCGTCGACCACCAGCGCGACCGAGCTTTCCGCGTCGCGCGCGCCGTTGATGCCGCGAATGTTGATCTGCGTGTCGCCCGCTTCGGCCGTGCCGGTCACGATGGTCACGCCCGGCGTCAGCTTGACGAAGTCTTCGGCCTTGACCGCGCCGGTGCGTTCCAGCGCCGAGGCCGTCAGCACCGCGACCGAGGCGGGCACGTCCTGCAGCCGCTCGTTCTGGCGGCGCGCGGTGACGATGATGCCGCTGTCGGCATCGGCGGCGGCCTGCGGCGCATTGGCGGGCGCGCCTTGAGCGAAAGCGGGCACGGCGGCGCAGGCCAGCCCGCTCGCCGTGGTGAGAAGAAGCCACTGGGAAACACGCATCGCAAAAACTCCCTGTCGTTTGGCCGGCCGTGAGGCCGTGCCATCCACCCGCCGCGCCTTTTTTATGCCCCCTTGGCGAACGCGGCTTGATGGATGGCAAAGCTATTGTATACAAATGTCATAGGTCAAGTTCTTTGGAGCAGGGATGTCGCGCGCTTCCGACCGCGCCTACGAGGCGATACGCAGCATGATACTCTCGGGTGAACTCCCTGCCGGGTCGCAACTCGGCGAGGAGGCGCTGGCGGAGAAGTGCGGCGTTTCGCGCACGCCGGTGCGCGAGGCGCTGCGCCGGCTCGAATCCGACCTTCTCGTCACCCGCACCGATACCCAGCGCAGCTTTGTGGCCGACTGGTCGATCGACGACGTGGCCGATGCCTTCGAGCTGCGCGCGATGCTGGAGGGCAAGGCGGCGCGGCGGGCCGCGGAGCGGATGACCGACGATGCGCTCGACCGCATTCGTGCCGCGAATCGCCAGATCGACGGCGCCTTGTCCAAGCCGGGCGGGGACGTCGCCGGCTTCCTGGAAGGCAATCGCGAGTTTCACACGGTGATCCTGGAAGTGGCTGGCTCGCGGCGGTTGGCCGCGTTGCTGGGCACGCTGATCGAGCAGCCGGTGGTATGGCGCACCGCGCACCACTACGGCCGTGACGCGCTGCGCCGCTCGCACGGCGAGCATGAAGAGCTGATCGCCGCGTTTGCCCGCCGCGACGGCGCTTGGGCGGAGGCGATCATGGTGGGGCACATCCTGCGCGCCTACCACGCCTATGCCGATGCGCATCGCGGCCTCACGGATACCGCCATGCAGCTGGAGGCTGCCGAATAATGTATACAGATCGGATCGAAATGGTGGAGGTCAGTCCGCGCGACGGCCTCCAGAACGAAAAGGCGATGATTTCCACCGCCGACAAGCTGGTGCTGATCGGCCGCGCCATCGATGCAGGCGCGCGCCGGATCGAGGTGACGAGCTTCGTCAATCCCAAGGCGGTGCCGCAGATGGCCGATGCCGAGGACGTGTGCGCGGGCCTGCCGGTGCGCGACGACGTGACTTACATCGGCCTCGTCATGAACGCGCGCGGGGCAGGGCGGGCGCTTGCCACCGGCCGGATCGACCAGCTGGGCGCGGTCTCGGTCGCCACCGACACCTTCGCCATGGCCAACCAGGGACAGACCAGCGACGGCTCGGTCGAGGCGGCGAAAGAGATCATCGCCATGGCGCGCGAGGCCGGCAAGACCGGGCAGGTCACCATCGCCGCCTCGTTCGGCTGCCCGTTCGAAGGCGAAGTGGCCGAGGATCGCGTGGTCGCCATGGCCATCGCGCTGGCCGAGGCCGGGCCGGTCGAGATCGGGCTGGCCGATACCATCGGCGTCGCCAACCCCGCGCACGTTACCTCGCTGGTGGGCAAGGTGCGTGCCGCGGTGCCGCACATTCCCGTCCGCGTCCATTTCCACAACACGCGCGGAACCGGCCTCGCCAACGTGTGGGCGGCGGTGCTGGCGGGCGCGGTGACGGTCGATGCCGCGATCGGCGGTCTTGGCGGCTGCCCTTTCGCGCCGGGCGCGGCCGGCAACGTCTCGACCGAGGACGTGGTCTACATGCTCGAGCGTGCCGGGGTGCGCACGGGTCTTGATCTTCCGACGCTCGTCGCGGCCAACCATTGGCTGGGCGAAGTCATGCAGCGTTCCCTGCCGGGCATGGTGGCCAAGGCGCCGCCTTTTCCGAAGCAGGTATAAGAGCAAAGGGCTTGAACTGATGGGTTACCGATTGGGCGTGGACGTCGGGGGCACTTTCACCGACTTGCTGCTGTTCGATACCGACACGGGTTCGTTCTGGCGGCACAAGACGCCGTCCACCCCGCATGACAGCTCGGAGGGC
>NZ_JAPCZG010000019.1 GCF_025938155.1 Novosphingobium sp. KCTC 2891
CGGTGACCAGTAGCTGACGAGACATTGACCTGCAGGCATCCGCGACCGCGTCATCGTGGATCAGGGTGGTATGCCCGCTGCGCCTGATTGACAGGTTAGCGATTAAAAGACTCTCGCAGACTTGCCAAGCATGATGGCCGCCATTGGCCCGCGTCAAGAAGGGCAGTTCCCCCAATTTTTACGCCTGAAGAAGGCGAAAAAATCGGCACCCCCACCCCCGCTGCGCGGCGGGCCGCGGGCGACCCGTTCCTGACCCGGACCAAGCTCGGCCATCCCCGAGGAGACCTCTTCAATTCCTTTGACAGGAGGCTCACATGAACGCTCTTACCAAGACCCTCGACATCCCGGCTTTCGACCCCATCAGCTATGACGCCGCAGTACGCGCCGCCAGCATCAGGGCCCAGCACAGCTTCTTCGACCAGCACGTCATCGAGGACGAGTTCGGCTGCTTCCTCGCCATCGACGAAGGCGATTACAACGCCCTGCCCCAGGACCTGATCGACCGGATCGTCCATTCCGTCCCCGGCATGATGGCTGACGACTTCGACGAGGCGAACATCGCCCGCGCCGCAAGCTTCATGAGCGTGGTGATGGATCCCGAATGGGACGCGGATTGCCCGTTCTGAAATGACCAAAGTTCGCAGCGCCGGAGGGCTCCGCTGAGGGGCTCTCCGGCCCCCCTTTTTTGCGTGTCCAGATAAAGCGCAGCCGGGGCATCGAACCCCGGCTGCGCTGGCCTTTTGCAAGGCCGGTTTCAGCTTGCCCGAAGGCGTTTCTCGGCTTCGTCCAGACCGAGCTTTGCGAGAGCGGCGAAGAAGCCTTCGACCCTCTCGAACGGCGCCTTGCCGAGAACCGATTTCTGCATCAGTTCAACGCTTGCCGCCCGCTCGCTGTCACGCAGTTTCGCCTCGCGCGTTTCCAACGCTTGACGCTCCTTCGCGATCGCTGCTCGTTCCGCTTCGAGACTTCCTTTCCTGGCCATGATTGTACCTCTTGGGTTGGTGCTGAAACCTCCCGCGCGCGAGGATCGTCATCCTGGCCAGCTTGGCAAGCCCCCTGCCCTGTATCGCCCCGGTCGGATCTGCAGACTGCGTGCAATCCTGCGGCCCAGGCTACCGTTGGCAGGCCGTGAAAGGCCCACCCGGATTCGGGCAAAATCACCAAAACCCGCGAGCCATCAACGCTACAGGATCAAGGGGAAGAGGTGCAGACCGTACACGGCAGGACCGTCTGGAAAATGACGGAAATGCGTGGGTTTGGGCCAAGAGCAAATGTCCGACGGGGTCTGACATCCTCCAAACCCCGCAGAATACCGTCATTCCTGCGTCAGACCCTGTCTGACATGGCCCGCTGACACCCTCGGCATTGCCAATGAGACCCGCATAGCCTAAAACGGCGCTGCGCAATTCCCACCAGGCCCTGATGAGGGTCTGGTTATGGCAGATGAAGTCCGGCTCACGGTTCGGATACCGCGCGACCTCGCAAATGGCGTCGAGAAGGTTCAGGCTGCGCGCGGCCTGACGCCCTCGATCATTCTGCGCGACGCGCTCACCCTGTACCTCGAAGCCTTCGCCGGCAGCACCGAAACCGAGCGGCGTCGGCAGTTCTCATCCGAGTATCTGTTCCTCGGCATCGATCTCCTGATCCAGCGCCAGTTTCCCGATGCGCATGAAGCCCTGATGGCGGAAGCCGACCGCCGCGTGGAGGCGCTCTATGCGTCGTCCTGACACCTGGTCCGATCAGGCCCGCCCCGGCCAGCTCAAGCACCATTCGGCGCGCGGGAACATGCCGCGCAACGCGGGCAATTTCACTCGCGGCTCGCAGCTCATCACGCACGAATTCCTGATGTGGTTTTCCTCGGCGAAGATGCCGCTGCTGGTGTGGTTCTTCACGTTCCTGATCGCGCTCTCGATCGTCCTCGCGCTGCTGCTTCACGAGCATGAAGTGCAGATGATCCTGATGCGGATCTATGCGGAGGGATGGAGCTTCATGGAGTTCAGCCCGCGCAAGATCCTCAACCTAACCTTGCCCTCCGGCCGCGTGATCCCTGCCCCCGTTTCGATGATCGCCAGCCACCCTGATGTCGTCATCGCCTGGAACAAGCTGATGCGCGCAATTTGGGGTTCGCTGTTCATCTCGCTGTTCGTCGCGGTGCCGCTTTCGGTCTGGTTCATCGACCTCTCGCGCAAGCGCGGCAAGGCGATCCTCGAAGAACGCCACCAGCGCGGCGCGATGCTGGTCGACGCCAAGGAGCTTGCCGCCGTGATCAACCAGCACAACAGCGCCGCGCTTGCCCAGGAGATTGCCGAACGGATGCCCGGCAAGACCATGGACGACGTCATGAAAATGAGCTTTGCCGAGCGCAAGGCCGCCGGCATCCACCACGTCTACAACATCGCCGGCGTATCGTTTCCGTGGCGGAGCGAACAGGCTCACACGATCATGATCGGGTCGACCGGGACCGGCAAGACCACGCAGATGCGGGACATGATCGCGCAGATGCGCGTGCGCCAGGATCGGGCGGTCGTGTTCGATCTTACCGGGGCCTACGTCGAGGCGTTCTATAACCCCGAGACCGACACGATCCTCAACCCGATGGACGAGCGCTGCCCGAGCTGGTCGCTGTTCGACGAGGGCAAGAACTACGCCGACTTCACCGCGATCGCATCAGCCATCTTGCCGACCGACGGCGGCGGCTCGGACCCCTTCTGGATGCTGGGAGCAAGGACATTGTTTGTGCAGACCTGCGTCCAGCTCATGAAGCTCGGCCAGGCGACCAACGCCGCACTCGCCTACCGGCTGATGATGGCCGACCTTGAAGAGGTCCACGAACTGCTTCGCAATACCATTGCCGAGCCGCTGACCGCGCCAGTCGCGGCGCGCATGGCCGAGTCTGTCCGTGCAGTTCTCAACACCAATGCCCAGGCCTTGTTGTTTATTCCCGAAGGCAAGGAACCCTTCTCGATTTGCGACTGGATTCGCCACCAGGACAAGCCGGGCTCGATCCTGTTCATTACCTCTTCGCATAACGAACTGGTGCTCAACCGGGCGCTCTTGTCGCTGTGGATGAACCTTGCGGTGCATACCCTGATGCGGCTGCCGCGCACCCGGTCATTGCGCACCTGGTTCTTCTTCGACGAAGTCCATGCGCTGCACCGCCTGCCAGCGATCGAAGACGGCTTGCAGACTGCGCGCGGCTTTGGCGGCGCCTTCGTGCTCGGCATCCATTCCTTCGCCAAGCTAGCCGAGACCTATGGCAAGGAAGGCGCGCAGAACCTTGCCTCGCTGGCCCGCACCAAGCTGATCCTGGCAGCGGCCGATCGCGACACCGCCGAGCACTGCTCGGACTACATTGGTCACCGCGAAGTGCGGATGATGGATGAGGCCTACAGCTACGGCTATTCCAACATCCGCGACGCCGCGACCATTACCCCGCGCTCGGAAGTGCAGCCGCTGGTGATCCCCGATGACATCATGCGCCTGCCTTCGCTGCGCGGGTTCCTGGTCTTTCCGGAAGGGTTCGATGCGGCGCGGATCAGGCTCACCTACAAGGACTACCCCAAGGTCGCAGAGGGCTACATTCTGCGCGAGAACGTCGAGCCTATCGAGTTCATCTCCATGCCCAAGGGTGACGATGAAGTCGCCGAGACCGGCGGCCGGGACCGCAGCGGCGAACCGGAACTGGAGCCGCGCGGCGAAGACCTTGGGCGCGACCCCGCAGTGCCGTTGTCACCGGCGCTCGAGCCCGACGCCAATGCGCCGGAAATCATGCCCGATGGACCAAATCCTGATCCCAGTGTCGGCAAGCAGATGGCATTTCGTCTGGAGCAAGCGCCTCAGAACGAACGCACCAATAGCCGCGAGCAGGACCCGAGTCAGAAGGCTGAAAAGAGTTCCGCGTCCAAGCCTGCCGCGCAGCGCACCGTCGGGTCCCGCGAACTCAATGACCCCGCCATCCCCGACAAGGAATCTGAGCGCGGCGCGAAGACCGCCAAGGGGATCGAGGACCAATCGCATTCCCGTGACGACGGACCGGAGCTCTAGGCCATGCACTCGATCGCCTCCGTCCGGTCGTCGAGCGGCGCTGCCGACTACTTCGCCAACGACAACTACTACTCGGCCGATGAGCACGCGGAAGCGGGGGTCTGGGGCGGCGAAGGTGCGCGCGCGCTGGGGCTTGAGGGGCAGGTCGAGCGCGATGCGTTCGAGGGCGTGCTCAATGGGCGGCTGCCCGACGGCGAGATGGTCGGGCAGGTCGAAGGTCGGCGCCTGGGTCTCGATCTCACCTTCTCGATGCCCAAGTCTGCCTCGATCCTGGCGCTGGTCAGCGGCGACCGGCGGATCATCGATGCGCACCTGGCGGCGGTCAAATCGACCATGTCGCAGCTTGTCGAAAAGCAGTTCGCCGAGAGCCGCAACTATGAGCGCAGCCGCAGCGGCGAACCCCAGAAGACCGGTAACCTCGTCTATGCCCTGTTCGCCCACGATACGAGCCGCGCGCTCGATCCGCAGGGGCATATCCACGCCGTCGTCGCCAATCTGACTCGCGATCCCAAGGGCACCTGGAAGGCGCTGTGGAACGGCGAGATCTGGAAGAACAACACCACGATCGGCCAGTTCTACCACGCCGCCTTCCGCGCCCAGTTGCAGAAGCTCGGCTACGAAACCGAGGCTGCCGGCAAACACGGGTCGTTCGAGATCAAGGGCGTGCCCGCCGAGGTGATCAAGGCCTTCTCGACCCGCACCACCGAGATCGAGGCGAAGATCGCCGAGGTCGGGGCAACCCGCCTCGAAACCAAGAAGCAGATCACGCTTTATACCCGCGATCCCAAGCTGGCGGTCGAGGATCGCGGCGCACTGGTCGAGGGCTGGCAGCAGCGCGCGGCCGAGCTCGGGTTCGACGGCAAGGCTCTTGTTGCCGCAGCCAAGGCGCGCGCCGAAGTCGAGGCGCGGCCGAGCTTCCGCGAGACGGCCACGGCCGCGATCGGCGAAGTTTCGACCCGGATCAACGCCGCGCTGCGCACCCCAAGTCCGCTTGCCGTGAGCGGGGCCGCAGCATTGTTCCTGTCGGCCGCCACCATCAAGGCTCAGCACGCCACCGCTTCGGCGATCCGTCATCTCTCCGAGCGCGAGGCAGCGTTCTCGCCGCAGGCAATCCTGGCGAGCGCGCTGGGGTTCCATATCAAGGGCCTCGAGGGCGGCGCAGTGGTCCAGCGAATTGGCGAGCTCATTCGCGACGGGCACCTGATCCCCGGCAAGTCGGACCGGCTCGACGGGCACTCCGATCTCGTGACCACGCCGGCCGCACTGGCCATGGAGCAACGCATCCTTGACACCATCGAGCGGGGTCATGGCGAGGGCCGCGCCTTCATGCCGCCCGAGGCGGCGATGACCCGGCTGCAGGAGGCCGCGCGTGAACTTGGGCGCGAGCGTGCCGGGGTGGACACCTGGCAACTCAACGAAGGCCAACTCGCGGCGGGCGTGGCGATCCTCTCAGGCGGCGATCGCTTCCTCAACGTCCAGGGCGTCGCCGGTGCGGGCAAATCCACCCTGCTAGGCGCACTCGACAAGGTGCTGGACGCGGAAGGCGTGAAGCTTGTCGGGCTCGCTTTCCAGAACAAGATGGTCGCTGATCTGCGCGGTGGCGGCGGTCAGGGCATGTCGGCCGACCAGATGCGCGAGGCGGGGATCGAAGCCTATACCATCGCCCGGTTCCTCAATACCTACAGCTCGGCGGCCGCTGCAGGCAGCGGCGAGCGCTACGAGGCAGCGAAGGCTGCGCTCGCCAATACCGTCATCATCACCGACGAAAGCTCGATGGTTTCCTCGCGCGACATGCTGCGCCTGGTGACGCTCGCCGAGCAGCTCGACCTCGCCAAGGCGCCGTTCATGGGCGACCGCCAGCAATTGTCGGCGATCGAGCAGGGCAAGATGTTCGCGGTCTCGCAGGCCTCTGGTCAGGCGACCGTGCGGATGGATGAGAACATACGCCAGAAGAACTCGCCGCTTCTCCTCGCAGTTGCGGGGCTCTCGAACGAGGGCCATGCCGGCCTCGCACTTGACCTGCTTGCCGCGCACGGCCGCGTAATCGAAGCAGGGCCCGACCATGTCGCCCGCGCCGCCGAGCTGTGGCTCTCGCTCGAACCCGACAAGCGCGAAGCGACCGCGATCTTCACCGCCGGGCGTGACGATCGCGCCGAGATCAACGCTCGGGTCCAGGCGGGGTTGCTCAAGGAAGGGACATTGAGCGGCGCGGGCGTGCCGCTGGCGACCCTCCAGAGCGTCAACGCCACCCGCGAGGAGCTGCGGTTCGCCTCGACCTACCGGGTGGGTCAGGTGCTTGAGGCGCGGATGGAGGTGCGCGAGATCGGCCTCAAGGCCGGCGAATACCGGGTGAGCGAGGTGCGCAAGGACGGCAAGGTCGTGCTCGAGCGCGATGGCAAGCGCAAGGTCATCGATCCTGACCGGATCAATCCCGATCACCGCTTCGACCGGCTCGGGCTTCATGAAGAGAAGCAGATCCGCCTCCACGACGGCGAAACCGTGTTTTGGCGTGACAAGGACGGGTCCCGAGACATTGCCAAGTCGACCTACGCCACCGTGCTCGAGGCGCGAGCAGAAGGCATCCGGGTCGAACTTGCGGACAAGCGGCAGCTTGTCCTGGTCCCCGGCGATCCGATGCTGCGCCGTCTCGACCTTGGCTATGCGCTCAACGCTCACATGGCGCAGGGCATGACCAAGCCACAGGCGATCGAGGTCATCTCTTCGACCCAGCGCAACCTTGCCACCCAGCGCACGCAGAACGTCCTCAATACCCGCGCCACTGACGACATGACCGTCGTCACCAACAACCTCGAAGGCCTGAAACAGCAACTCGACCGCACGCCCGGCAACAAGACCTCAGCGCTCGAAGTCACCGGTAAGGTCGAGGTTGAGCCGCGCCATGTGAACCCGATCGATACCCGGCAGGTGCCCGAACTCCGCATGAGCCCCGAGCTCAAGGCCAAGCTCGACGCAGTGCTCGGCAAGGTGGCGGAGGCGCCGGTGAAGCAGATGCGCCCGGAAAAGACGCTGGGGCTCGACCTGTGAGGGCTCGGTTTGCCTTTTCTCCCGACGCCGCGGGCCGCGTGTTCGATCGCGCGCAGGCAACTCTGGTCTGGCTGGCGGTGCTGGTTTTCTTGTCTTCCGAGCCGGCGGTGCGCGGCCTGGCGATCGCCGCGATGCTCGCCGTCGCGCTCGCGGCAACGGTGGTCGCGCTCCTCGCTGAGGCCGCCCCGTCCCTTCCTCAATCGCCAACCCCTCCCCCGGCTGCCCATCCTGGAGACTGACCATGGCCTACGAGCATGACGAAATCGGCGACTTTGCCAGCGAGCGCGACGCGCAGGACTGGGCCGAGCGCAACAACATCGATCCATCAGATCTCCACTTCCGCGCCCGCGGCAAGCGGGGTGTCACCCTGAGCGTGCGCCGGTCGGCGCTCGGGGATTCATCGCAAGCCGACCTCTCGTTCGGTCGGCGGACCGGCTTTTTCTGAAAACCCAAGGAGAATGATGATGAAGTGTACTCTCTATCTCGTCCTGCCGTTGCTTGCGGTAACGGCCACCCCTGCCCTCGCGGCGAATCCGAGCTCGCAGGAGCCGGCGGCGACCGCAGCGACCCCCGCCGCCGCGCAGCGGGCAACCGACAGGGAGGCCATGACCGAGCAGGTCCGGCAGAAGCTCGCGCGCCTGCGCGAAGCGCTCGAAGCGCGCAAAGGGGATGCCAAGGCCGGCGTGCCGCGCGCCCAGCATGAAGTGCAAGGCCTCTGTTCGGATTGCCCGGACGAGGACACGCACGCCCATCATCATTCCGTCAGCGAAGGGAGCGAAGTCGACTGCATCGAGTGTGTCGACCGCGCAGTCTACGCCTGATCGGGAAGGCGCGGTCCGGGTCACCTCCCACCGGGCCGCGCCGACCCGCTCATTCATTGTCGACCGGTTGGGCGCTGCCTTCGCCACGCACAAACCAGGAGAGATCCAATGCTCGCTACTGCCGATGCCCCGCCTACCTCCGTCGCCCGCAATAGGCGGCGCAAGGCGTTATGGCAGCCACGCGCTGACCAGACGCGCCTTGCAGCACGGGTCGCCGAGATCCTCAGAACCTCGAGCCATGCCTATCTTGAGGCCCCCACCGGATCGGGCAAGACCCTTACTATGGCGCTTATCGGCGAGCTCCGCGCAGAGGAGACCAAGGTCTACCTTGCGCATAGCGTTGATATCGTTGACCAGACTTCCCGTCAGTTTGATGCCTTCGCTGCCGCTGGCGTGATCTCCAACCGCGCGTCATGGCGTTGCACAACGTGGCAATCCTATCGCGAAGCAGTCCGGCGAGGCCGGCTCCAGGAACTCGTGGGCACGGCTTCGCCCGATCTGGTTTTTGTCGATGAATGCCACATCGGAGGCGGCGATGGGCCGGACAGCAATGTCTCCTTTCAGGCAATCCGCGCGACAGCAAGGAAAGTCGTCTGGGTTTCGGCAACTCCCTGGGACGTCAACGAGGCGGTACTTGGAGTTCGGGAGGGTTGCTCTGCGGTCCTGCGAATGCAGGAGGCGTTCAATCTCGAACTGCTCAATGCGACGGACATTGTCCGGATCGACTGCGGTCTCAGATTGCGAGCCGCGGTCGCACAGTTGGAAAAGAGCTCGGGGGCCGCCTTTTCGTCGCTTGCGAGGCAAAGCTTCGTAGTTGAGCAGGATTGTGCCGAGCTCGCCTATGATGACCTTTCTGGTCAGGTCGAAAAGTTGCTCGACCGCTCGTTGCGTCCATCTGACGTTTCGACCATTGTGCGCCATCGCATCCGCCTTCTCGCCGACGTCTATCTGCAGCGACATATGTCCGAACGCGCGATGTTCTGGCTGCCCAATCAGACCTATGCTCGTGAATGTGCGCAATACATCGCCGACCGGCTCCCGAGCGGGGAACGCGCCGAAGCCATCATCCATGATCCCGGCAATAGCGTCGCCGAAATGGAATACGGTATTGCGGCGCGAGAGGCGTTTGCCAGGGAGGACGGCTCGGTCAGGGTTGCTTGCGTCGTATTCCGGCTCCGCGAAGGGTTCGATTCACCGGGGCTGCGTCTGGGTTTCGATTGTTCGTGGTCGCCGCGCAATTTGCGCGCAACGGTTCAGAAGATCGGTCGGCTAACGCGCAAGGCCCCAGGCAAGCCGCGCAGTCAGTATTACTATGCGGTCGACGTTAAGACAGTCGCCGGGGCCCGAGCGAGCCAGTTATCCGAGGCCTTTCTCGGGGGGGTACAGGCCGCGCTTCGTGCGGACATACCCAGTGCGCAGTTCACAGCTGAGGCAATTATCGAGGCAGGTGCGATTGCCAACGCGATGAGCGGCAGCGTCGGCGGCGGGCCGCGCAGCTTCTGGTCGCAGGGCTCCTGGACGGGCGAAGCAATCACCCGCGCACATGTGCCGCTTTTCGAGTTCGACCAGGTTGCCGGATATGCCGAAGTCAGCCGAGCAACGCTCGATGCCGCTTTCCTCAAGCCGGACGAACAACTGGACGAGTCTGTTGTAGCCGAACTCGCGGAGCGTTTCCTGGAAGGGCTTGAGCAGGGCCAGCGCGCAGAAGACTATCCGCCTGCCGTGGTCAACGCTCTGCGGCGCTGCTGCACCAAACTGGATTCTCTCCATGATTTGATGTTTCATCGCCGTCTCAACCGGGCCACGCCTGCTCTTGCGACCAGGTGGGGCTGTGTTCTGTCGGATGTTGTACTCGACCGGATGGACCGGGACGATGCCATTGTCGCAGCGATCGAGGCAGGCAAACCGCGTCCGTCGCAAAGGACCTTTGAAGGGCAGCAGTTTTCTCGCGCTTTGATTGCAACTGGCCCCTACTTTCGGCCTGATCTCGCGGCACGCTTGGCCGTCTTGGGACAATATGAGCCGCAGCAGGACAGGCGCATGCGGCTGAAGCATGAAACCGACTTGAACATCGAGCGGATAGTCGGACTAATCGAACGCGGCGAAGAGCCACCTGCGCAAGGCACGGCCGACCGAAATCGGCTGAGTGGCTGGCTCTCGCCTTTTGGTTCAAAGACCCGTCCCGATGTGCGGGAGCGGATCGAGCGGGTCCGTCCCGACCTGATTCCGAAGGGGATTTCCTATGTCGAACGGGACGCCTCGCGCCGACAACGGCAGCTAGAGATGATTGCATGGGTGACACAACACAAGGCCCTTCCCCCTGCAAGCAGCGGCCTCGGCAAAATTTTGAAGGCCTGGGTCCAGAGGAATCCCTCATTCCTTGCCGCATTTCTGAAGGAACTAAAAAATGCTGCGCGCCCGGGAAAGATCGACGTCAAACTCAAGCCTCGGACAAACCGAAAGCGCAAGGCTAGGAAGCCCTTGGCCAGGAGCGGGACACGCTCGGCAATATCGCCTGTCGCCCAGCATTCGGCCGCGATGCCGCGATGACGCACATGCAACGCTGGAATTTGTCCGGCCGTTTGCTATGGACACCGACGTGTCCGCACAAGTGCTCCGGCACGCAATCTACCCAATTCGAACCCGATCCAGCACATGAACCTCCCTGCCCGCCGCACGGCCAACACCATAACCGGAACGATCGAGGCGGGACCGCGCGGACCGATCCTGCGCGATGCCGACGGCCTTGCCTGGCGGCTGCATTTTGGCGAGGAATCGGTGCCAGAAGGACTGGAGGGACAGGTCAGCGTGCGCGGCAAGATCGTACAGCCCGACCGGATCGACGTCGAGTTCTGCGCCGCGATTGATTGAATTCTCGGCTCGGCGCGCACGTGCAAACTGTACTCTACAGGTATCCATCGTCATGACGGGCCGGGAGCGGAATTAGCAGCCGATGTGATCTCGAGTAGTCGAAGCGCTGCGTGATAAGGGTGCCTACCTAAATTGCACCATTTCAGAGACATTATTCGGCAAATTTAACTTGGCGCAATATTGACAGATTCCCAAGTTTCAACAATCGTTTGCTTGGATTTTGGCTCGGGGGCGGCTTGATGCGAATGCAGCGACTGCTGATCGATCGAAGCACGCTTGACCTGATCACCTCAGATGCCCGGGACTTCCTCAATGTGCTGAACGCCGCCGGGCTATTGAAGGCATCGGCCCTGATGCAGGGCGTCCTCGAACAGCTCGCGTCGGACAGAAATCGCCTGCCCGAAGACAGTGACAAGACAGGTACAAACTAGGGCTATCTGAGGTTGGCGGCCGGAACTCCGAACGGGATCGTCCGGCCATCGGCGCCCGGCTCACGTGTGCCCTGACCAAAGAGCCTGCCCTCGAACTCGAAGGTCGGCGCGAACCGGACAATCGTCGCCGCCTCGCCCGCTTCGCGCCCGGCCAGGTCTTCAATCGCCGCCAACACCGCCTCGCGCGACGAGTAGATGTCCTCGCGCATCAGCAGCCGCGCCATCGAGCCCGATCGCTCGGCGATGGCGGACGCGATCTTCTGGTGCATGCGGAACGACTGTTCGGCATCTTCGGCGCGCTGTGACCAGACGATCCGGCGGTGAAGCGCATTGGGAAGCACCATGCGCGCCATCTCCGGCATTTGCGGGATGCGCGACATGCGCATGATCTCGACGTGGAACCTGAGGTTCTCGATGACCACGCGCTCGAGTGAATCCGGACCCTCGGGCGTCGCTTCCCGGGCTTCGGCGGCGAGCGCGGCAAGCAGAGAGATCTCGGCATCGCTGGCCCGCTCAGCCGCGCGAAACGCAGCGAGGCCTTCGAAATTGGCGCGCATCTCGAACAGGTCCTCGACCTCTTCGCGGCCCCAGGTGCGCACGGTAAATTCGCTCCGGCCCTGGCGGGTCAGGTAGCCTTCGTGAGCTAGAGCACTCAGCACTTCGGCGACCCCGGCCGGGCGGCAATCGTAGACTTCGCCAACCTCGGCCTTGCTGATCGACTGCCCCGGAAGGTAGCGCGCAGACAGCACCCCGAACCTCAATTCGAGGAACATGAGTTCAGAAAGGGACTGTGCTCTGGTCAATCGACCTCCCTCATGGGTGAGTTCTGGCTCACCGCATTGTTTCGTACTTCCTAGCACAACATCGTTTTGATTTCCGAATCCGGGAGCTTCGCATTATCCCCATTTGGTCGTCGTTCGGGTTTTTGGGGCAGCAGTGGCCAAAGCAAAATTGCCAGTCATGACAACGATTGCCTGCCCGGCGCAGATGATCTTTGCCGTGCTGCGCGAGCCCCGCAAGCGGCGGCGCTATGACAGCGCGGTCGATATTCCCGGCCTTCAGGGTCGCGATCCCGCCGAGGCAGAGCGCCTGGCACTTGAACTCACCGATCTTGGCCTCATTGCGCGTGACCATGGCCGCTACACCATCATCGACTGGAGCGTTGACCGGATCTCCGAGCACCTGGCTCTGGCCGGTGCGATCCAGGCCTTGGCGGCAGCCGAGGTAGCCGCTTGTCACGGAAAGACGGATTTCAGCCATCTCGAGGCGCTGAATTCGGCGCTCAAGGCCTATGACGACATGGATGCGGCAAACCTGCTCCAAGGGGCCTACATCGATTATCAGTGGCACCTCGAACTCGTCCGTCTGAGCGGTAATCGGGCGGCGCTTGCGGCTTATGGCAAGGCGGTTCCGCCGGCGGTGTGGATTGCAGGCGCCAACTACTTCCAGCTCGACGAAGCGCGCAGTTCCTTGGTCGAGCACGACCGTCTGGTCGCCTACATGAAGGCGGGCGATACCCTGCGCGCGCGTGATGCGGTCTCGTTCCATGTCGAGGAAGCCGCCACGCAGATCCGTCGCGCCGGCACGGCAAGGATTGAGAGCTATCCGAGCAAAGGGACCTGACCTCCAGCGCCGCAGCGCTGCGAGGAAAGGGGGTTCTAGGCTTGTGCGGAGGGCTCGACCTGTTGCTGGCACATGATTGAAAATCCAGTCTGTTTGGGGTAATCATGGCCAGGGCGAGGAGACCCTCGATGGACCATGATCGCTACGGACTGGATGGAATGCCAATCTCTTGTCGCGGGGCCGACTGCGACCCTGTGACAGGCATTGCTTTTCCCAAGACTCCAACGTCTGAGAATGGCGGCATTCCGCATCTCAGAGTTATCTTGGCTTTGATGATGATCGCGTTTGTCGGCTTCTTCGCATGGCAGACCCATATGCTTGGCTAAGCGATCAAGTCCGCCTCCGAGCGACATGCAGGTGGTCGCGCTCGGGCTTGTCCGGGAAGCGTTCGAACTGAACAGCATATCCGTCGCCAAGCCGTGACCGGACCTGTGATGCCAAGCGTTCGCCCTGCTCGTCGGAGATGTTGTTGCCTCTAAAATCCAGGGCGCGGTCGTCATAATGTGCCGACCCGGCCATGTGCTGGGTGCTGTCATTTCCCGAGGTCACCACCGGGGTTGGCAGACCGAGCGAGCGGGCTTCCTCAGCCACCGCCCCCATCGCGGCAACCAGGTCCCCATCCATATGCCCAAGCCTTGCCCCCGGCTTGACCTTGATGCCAAGGTCGCGCGCTAGCGCGGCGCCATCGACCGGACCATTGGGCACCGCAAGCAGTGTGCCGCCTTCGAGCGGCGAAGGCACCAGCCCCTCTGCGCGGGGGGATGGAAGCGAAGGGGTTTGCGGCATGCCGAGATCGGTATTGGTCCCCAGCGATCCATTGCCTGCGATCCCGGCGATGTCGCTGAGCTCGTCGATCCGGTGAGCGCGCAAGTCGCCCATCAGGTCGTCCATGATATATGTGATGGCCTGGTCGCGCCGCGTCACATCCCGATAGTCGAGCCGCGGATTGGAAAGATCGGGCAAGTGCCACTCGGGGTGTTCGCGCTGCAGGGCCTCATAGCGGTCCTGGATCAGGTTCGACATATCGCTCGAAATCTGGAAGCCGTGGCTTTCGGCGTAGCTCGCTTCGGACATCATTCGGCTGCCTATCTCGCGATAGCGAGCAGCAGCGGCGCGCCGTTCCTCGGCCTCAGCGACACGCCAATCACTTCCATCGGTGGTGGTGTGCGAGCGGCTATGGTCAGTGTAGTCCGAGCTCTGGCTGTAGGTGCCCGAAGACTGGATATCGCCGCTCGACCCGCTGACCACCATGCGATCGCTCGTCTCGTCGGATTTGTCGGTGCCGCGCGTGGTCTGGTTCGTTGCTGAACGCTCGGTGCCGGCACGAGCATCGTCGCCCACCTCTTTCCGACCGAAAATGGAGCCCTGCAGCGTTGCTGAGGCGCCACTTCCCGCAATGTCTTTGCCAGGCGTTCCCAGCGTTCCAGATCCAGTAAGGCTCGCGGACGAGCCAAAAGTGCGGCTCGCAAAATCACCGGACGAACGTGAATTGCCCTCGCGCAGGATAAGATCATTGTTCGTGACATCACGGGTCGAGCTGCCCTTGGCCTGTTCGACGACGACGTTGCCGCCGACATTGTGAGTGTCCGATGCGCGCGATCCGCTTTCGCGCCGGGCTCCTGTCACGTCGCTGGTCGCGGTGACCGCGCTGCCGAACTGGCCCTTCGAGCTGGTCCAGCTGCTCGAGGTGCCGTTCTCGATCTTGTCGGCCTCGTTGAGATACCATTGGCCCTGGGATCTGAGGTCCGTCGCATAGCCCCGCGTCATGGTGGGCTTGAAGGGCAACTGGGACATCGCCGCATTGGTGTCGATCACCGAATGGCCCGAGCCATATTCGTTGAACATGCGCCCGTCCGCTTCGCGGAAGCCCGAGTGGCCCGCGCCTGCCAGGAGGTTGGGGGCCTGATTCCACTGCGACATCTGCCGATTGTCCGCGTTGAGATTGCCATAGCTGACATCGCCATAGGCATAGTTGCCGGTGGTCCGCTCGATCGCCGCGGCATCCGAGCCAGCCTGGACCGGGGCGAGCATCGAGCCAAGGTTGTTGGCGACCGACATGGTGCCGCGCATGACCATCAGCGCGAGCATCGGCACGGAGAGCATCAGGAACCCCGCCATCGTGGCGATGTCCTGATTAACCGCATCGATTCCCGCCCAGTTGGCGAGGTTCACGCTGCCTGCTGAAACCGCTGCGGTCTGGGAGGCCAGGCGGTCCATGATGAACGAGTGGATGAGAACGTAGATCGGTCCCCAGGCCGAGAGGTAGAAGAAGCCCGAGAAGTAGCCCTTCAGGGTCGCGATGCCGGTGCGCGGGAACAACAGCAGCGGGAAGACGATCGGGAACAGAGCGTAAAAGACCACGGTCAGGACCACGCCAAGCACCGGAATCCAGATGAGCCCCTGCTCGGCTGCCGTCGTCATCGCGTTGCGGGTCTGGGTGTCCGCGCGCTGGAGCGCGAAGGAATCGGCATCGGCATTGCCGAAGTCGAGCTGGGCGGCCTCGAAAGCGTCGACCATGCTCTTCTGCTTGAAGAACTGGTTACGCGTCATCGCGGTGCCGGTGAGCAATTGCGAGACCACCGGCACGTCGGCGGCGAGCTTTGCCCCTGCCGCGGCCTCGGTGAGCTTGGGGTACATCGTATGCGCAAATGGCAGCGCATAGGCGTTGATCTGGTTGTCCCACTGGTTGTTGATCAGCGTCCAGGCCTGCGCACAGGTCTTGCCCTCGATATCGACCGTGCCGGTGCCGGTATCGGTCAGGTACTTCATGCCGCGGTTGGTTGCGGCATTGACCCCGAGTTCGGCCCAGAGGTCGGGCGCTTCGCTCAGCAGCTTGAGGCTCTTGGTGCCAAGCAGGATGTCGTAATAGGCGCACTGCTTGAGGTAGCCGTCGAGGTTGGCCTTGAACACGGGATCACGGATCTCGAACCCGCGCGCCTTGTCCCACATCCGCGCGCCGTAAACGAAGCCGCCGGTCGAGTAATTGAGCGCAGCAGGCATGACGAAGACTGTCTCGGCCGTGCGGGTCAGGTAGTCGCTGATCTGGCTGGTGAACGAGGCCATGGCTGCGAGCCCGATCGGCACGTTGGCGACCGTGGCGGGCGCAAGCCCGGGATTGACACGGTCGGTGACCTTCACCGTCACCGTCGGGACCATCAACACGGTGTAGATCAGCGTCGACTGGATGAACCAGCGAAACCACGCGCGCCAGTCGAGGTCCATCGCGGTAATGAGGAGCGCGTAGATCAGCCCCATCACCATGACGACGCGGATCAGCGACTTGAACCCGCCCGAGCCGGTCCAGGCGGCGATCGCGTTGAAGGTGTTGACGAGGTAGTCGCCGCCCCCGACCGTGAAGACCTCGAGCATCTCCGCCGCCCCTTACTGGACCTGGCTGCCGAGCGTGCGCGAAAAGCGCAGCGCGGCCGACATCTGGGGCGAGAGCTGGGTACGCAGGGTCTTTTCGAGCATCTGCGTGCGCTGGATCAGCGCAAAGGTCTGGTCGAAGCGCTGCGAGGTGCGCGCCGCGATCCCGAGGAAATTGCGCCGGGTCTCGTAAAGCCCCTCGCGCCATTCGCGTAAGCTATCCGCATCAGCCCCGTTGAAGTCCGAACGCGCGTTCACTGCCATGTCGATGAACCGCATGGTCATGGTGGTGACGAGATCGACCGCGACTATTTCGGAAAGGTCGTTGATCTCCTGCGCGGAGATGCCGAACTCGGCCGCTGCGCTCACGGTGATGATCTTGTAGACCGGCACGCTCGCCATGCCGAGGAGCTGGATCTCGGCCGGGGTCAACGAGGCGCCGGGATCGCGCACTTTCAAGGCCATGCTCTCGATCAGCGTGCGCACCCGCGCCTTGATCGCTGCATTAGGCCCGATCACCATGTCGATCTCGCTCGGCGCCATGCACTTGGCGCTATCGCCGCCGCAGCTCCAGTATTTGTGCGGGGTGGAAGAGGTGCCGTCGAGCATGGCGCTGATCAGCGCCGGGTCGGCCGGGCCGATGAACTGGACCCTCGGCTTGCCGCCATTACCGGCCGGATCGTAGATCACGGTCCCGACGAGGGTCATCAGGAACTCGCGGAACTGGGTGTCGAACCCACCGTATTTCTTGCCCAATGCCGCCCAGGTGTAATTGTTGGGCATCCCGGCCTGTTCCTTCATGTCCGGGTCGGAATTGGCGCTTTTCAAGGCTTCGCGCTGGCCGCCGTTGTTGCACTGCTGGCGCGCGCGGGCCCAGTCGGAGACCGCGCCCTGACTGTTGGCGATCGCCTCGCAGATGACCGAACTCGCCGTATCGCTCTTCGGCCAGAGGCCGCCGACCAGCGCCTGCGCGGTCTCGCAGGACGAGATGTTCATCTGGTTCATCTGCTGAACCTTCTGCGCCAGCTCATCCATGACCTTGCCGATCTCGGGCGAGATCGTGTCGATCGCGAGTTTGAAGGCAAAGCCGAGCGCGTTGTTCGCGGTCGCTTTCAGCATGGCGACAAGTTCGGCGGTGTTGATGAACGAGAACGACCCGGCAAAGAGGTCGATGCCGCCGCACCCGGCGCGCGCGTGGGGCAACTGGAGGTTGAAGGGCTGGATGTTCTTTTGCGGGAAGCGCGACCAGACCGAGCCCATCGAATAATAGCCCGCCGACTGGCCCTGGTAGGCGCTGGGACCGGTGACATTGGCCTGGACGCCCATGTCGGACATGAAGCTCTGCATCTCGCCTTCGACCCCGGCCGAGGCGGGTGTGGGCGAAGCGAGCAGAACCGCGGCACCGAGGACTGTGCCAAGTGCGCGGCGCGAGGCTCCATGGAGGCGGCGGGCGAAGCGACGGGCGCGCATCAGTAGTCGCTCCCCACCTTGACCTGCGTCAGCTGGAAGACGCGGTCCATGATCTCGTCCTGGCTGAGGATTCCGTAGCCGATCGGCATCGGCTGCTTGGTGACTGAATCGAACAGCACCAGCGCGGGCACCTGGCGGTCGGTGCCAAGCCCGAGCTTCTCGTATTGCCCGCTGTCGACCATGTAGCCGGGGAAGGTCGAGGAAGGTCCGCCATCGGTGGAGACCGCGAGCACCGCGAGGCCGTACTTGTCCGAGACGGCTTTGAGGATCGGCGAGAAGATGTCGCAGGCGCCGCAGCTCGAGGCGAAGAAGTAGAACACCCCGTAGCGCTGCGAGAGATTGGCCATGACCCGGTCGCGGTCGGTCTTGCGCTCGTCGATCCAGGCGCGCTTGCCGAGCGTCGAGACCGGGCGCTGCAGCGTGTAGTCGAGCCCGGGATCCTGCCACAGCGCGCGCTGCCAGACGTCGGCGAACATCGAGGAGCGGTCGAGCTGTTCGCGCTGGAAGCGGACATAGGCGGTGACGTTCTCCGGGCTCGGCTCGAGGATCGCGCGCGCCTTCAGTTCTTCAAGCTGGGTCCCGATTGCGGCCAGTCGCTCGCGCGCTGGTGGCTGCGCAGCAGCAGCTTTGCGCGGCTCCTCCTTGGGCTTCTCGCAGTAGAACCAGGTGCCGAGCTTCCTCTCCTTGCAGTAGAGCGCGTCCTCGGACTGCCGCACCTCGACACCGTCGCCCTCGGAGGCGCGCAGCGGTGCGGTCCCGGTAAGCGCGACGCTGGAGGCGGCAAGCAGGGCAATGCATTGGCGGTGGTTCATGATCCGCTCCTCTCGAATTCCTTGATCAGTGACATGAAGACGCCGAGGTCGAGCAGCCGGCGGCCGCCATCGAGCAGGCGTACAAGCGCGCAGTAGAAGCCGGACAGCGCCTCGCTCCCGGCATCGGCGATCGTGTAGGTTCCGGCCTCAAGTCGCGCCCATCCCCGCCGGACGATGGCATCGAGCTGCGCGCTGAGGCTGCGCGCGCGAACCGGGTGGTCGAACCAGGCCGAGATTTCGGCAGCGATCCCGCGCGCGGTCAGCGGCCCCTTGCGAGCGAGCGCCATGCCGACGCAGAACTCCAGCACGGTCAGATCGGGGGCTGCGGCGTAGGCCCCGAACGCGACCACGCGCGCGCCGCTTTCGGGCACAGGATTCGTGGCGGGCTCAGGGCTTGTGCGCGGCATAATAGGCCTCGATCTTTGCCTGGATTTCGATGAGCGTGGCGGCTTCGTCGGGGAGCTTCGCCGCATCGACGAACTCCGCGTAGATTTCGGAAAAATCCATCACCGAGAGGTCGAGCTGCTGGAACTCGAAAATGGTGAAGCCGTCGCAGACGGGCTTCTTCGGCGTTCCCCATGTCTTGCCGATCTGGGGCCGGCCCTGCTCCTGGAGGATCCGACTGATCTTCGAGAGGAAGCAGCAATAGACATCGCGCTTGGAAAGACAGATGCCAAGGAAGCTCGACGAGCAGTAAGTGCCAATCTTGTGGCAGAGCCCTGCATCGTCCTTCTGATCGAGCAGCACCTCGGCCGGGCTGCACAGCAGCGGAACGAGGAGCGGGACGCCCTTCCCCGAGCAGCAGTTGGCGAGACCGAAGACCTTGTGCGCACAACTCTCGGCGGTGCCCTTGAACAGCGTCAGCGTGCTTTCGTCGAACTCGGAATTGGCCTGTCCGAGCGCGTTCAGCGCCACGACCGCGTCCTTGAACTCGTCGGAGGCCTCGCGAACGATCGGCTCGCAGTCGCCATTGACGCAGTAGACGTCGTCCCCGCAGATGTACTGCGCAGGCTGGCTCGTCGATCCCGGGATCGGGCACTTGTAGACACGCTCGGCGACCTTGCACGAACCATCTCCGCTGGGCGGATCGTCGAGACAGGTCTCGTGGTCGAACATGCAGCCGGGGGTTGCATCGAGCTTGCCGCAGTCGTTGCCGCCGCCCACCACGGTCTGGCACTGGTAGGTCTTCGCCGTCTCCCAGCAGGCCCGCGTGACCGGCACGCCATCGATCAGGCGGGTTTCATTGGGGGCAGTGCAGGTCTCGGCAGCGAGGGTGCAGGTGCCAAGATCGACCGAGCAGGCATTGTCGGTCCAGACTTGGGTGAACCACTTCGATACCGAGCTTTCGGGCACGATGCCGGCGACATTGGTGCTGCACGAATAGACCGCTTCTAGCGAAGCGGGCTCAAGGCAAGTGAGGTAGCCCCCTCCCCCGAACGGATCGCCGATGAAATCCCAGGTCTTGCAGAGCTGGCGGTCGGTGAGGCCTGCCGCGGAGGCGGTGGTTTGGGTACAGCTCGGCTCCGCCGATATCGCCCCGCACTGCTGAAGCCCGCTCACATATTGGACGGGAAAACCCGTCACGGGATCAAAGGTCAGCGCATCGGTGATCCCTTCGTTGTTGCAGCGATAGACGTTGCTCACGACCTGGAAGGCGTCCGCCGGCGGCGGTTTGGCCACCGTGCCCATGAGGTAGACGTTGGGATCACTGACGCCTGCGTCGCAGTCGTAGTAGTCGACCGTGAGGTTATAGTCGGGAACAGGGAAGGTCCCGGTCTTGCGGCACAGGGCGTTGCCCTCAAGCGAGGCGCAGCCCGGAAAGCCAGGGGCCGTGACGCAGAGGTACTGGTAGAGCGTCTCGTTCCATGGCGCGACGGTGAGACTGCGGGTGCAGGTCTTGGGCTGTTCGACCACGCTCGAGCCGACATTGCAGGTCCATTCGGCAGTGTTGGTGGTCCCCGGACTCGGCGGCAGCGGGACGCAATTGCCGGTCGACCCGTCCGCGCTCATGCCAGACAAGTAGGCATTGGGATCGTCGGTCACGGTGTTGGCGCGGGACAGGTCGGCGCGGGTGACATCGACGGTCGGCCGCGTGGTCGAATTGGCGGTGCGGTAGGCATTGCTATTCACGCCGGCCGCCGCCCCATCGGCGTACATGTTGCCGGGATTGTCGTAATACTGGGTGAGTCCGGGATATTCCGCCTGATACCCCGGTATCTGCCCGGCCGCACCCGGGGCATCGGTGATCCCCTGGTAGGCGCCGCGCACGCTCGATCCGGTCGCCCGAGCCTCGGCCTTGGCCTCGTCCACGGTCATGGTGGCAGGCGCGGAAGGAGGCGGCGGGGCGGGAGCGGGCACGCCGGGATCAATCGCGGGCGGGAGCGGCGGTTGCGGCTCGACCAGATCGTCGGGCGGGGGGATGTAGACCTGTCCTTGTGCGCCGGCCGCGGCGAGCAGCACCATCCCGGCAAGCGCAAATCCAGCAAGGCGCGGCGCGCGCATCTCAATGACCCTTGTTGAGCTGGGCGAGCGCGATGCGCGCGACGCCGGCGCCGGGCCCGCGGCCACCTGCAAAACTCTCGAGCGCGAACTCGACTGTGACATTGCCGGTGAGCCGGTCGTGGTCGGGAGTGGCGCTGGTGCAGTCGAGCCCGTCGCAGAGCTCGTACTCGCGGCCCGCGGCGACGAAGGTCGGCGCAGCCTCGACCTTGAAGGCGCGGAACAGGCGCGGGTCGATCGCGAGATGGGCTTCTTGGCCCTCGTCGGTCACAACGCGCTTGAGGCCCTCGGCAAAGGCTTTTGTGCTGCCTCCGGGAAAGCCGCGGAACACCACCACGCCGCCGGCCTTGGTCGTGTCGGCGATCAGCCGGGTGAGCGAGGCCCCAGGCATCGACAAGCTGGCAAAGACCATGAACATCGGCCCCTCGCCCATCGGCGCGCGGGTATTGGCCGCGGCGCCGGCGAGCAGTTCGTCGAAGTCGACCGCGCCATCCGGGCCCTTGGGAAGGCTCGCGGGATCGATCGAAGCGACGGAAGCGAGGCCTTGTTCGCGCAAGGTCTCGGCCTCGGCGCGGTGCGCCTCGCCCTTGCCGGCAACCGCATCGACCAAGGTCTGGGCATCGGCTGTCGCCTCGGTTGCCCGGTCCTTGATGGCCTTGAGGTCGATGCCGTCTAGCGTTTGCGCGAGCGCTGCCGAGACAGCCGTAAGCGCGAGGAAGCCAGCGATTCCTGCGAGGTGGGGTTTAAGCAAGGTGCGCGCGAAGGTCATGGGCGTCCTCACAGCATGCAGCAGTTGCGCTTGCGCCAGACGAGGTAGCCAAAGTCCTCACCCTTGACGGGGTAGCCCTTGCCGGTCTGGGGAATGATGGTGGTCGCCCCGACCGGCGCGCAGGCGTAGCGGCCCTTCACCGTCGAGATCGGATTGGTCATCTGCAGCCGGTATTGTTGCTTCCTCATCACCGGCATCAGGTATTTGTGGCATAGCGCCTTCGAACCCATCGTCCCCCAGGCGAGCGCTTCGCGGTGCATCTTGTAGAGCATGCGTTCGGCGACGAGCCGCGAGGCCTGGATCGGGGTGACATGCGCGGCGACATGGCCGTTCAGCGGATACATCCCGCCGTTGCAGCCCGCGCACCAGAACATCTGGTCAATCGGCAGCTTGGCGGTCGCCGCGACGCAGTCCGCCGCACAGGCCGCGGTCGCGATCGGATTGGAGAACAGCGCGACTTCCGGGTTGATGATCGAGGTGAGCGCAGAATCCTGCCAGAGCGGATCGATCTCTGTGACATAGGCGACGTCGAAGGTGGTCTGCTCGAAGCAGAGGAAATCGGTCAGGATCTCCATCCAGTAGAGGAGCGGATAGACGTAATAGTGCGACTGCCACTGCGACGAGTTCTGCGCCTTGCCGCCGATCTGGCTGCGCCCCTGGACATGACCATTGCCGATGGCGAAGCCGGGGTTGAGGCGGATGCCGCCAAGGTTGGGAAAGCACCACGCCTTGTTGGTGACGTCGACGAGCCGCACCGGTTCCCAAAAGCCCACCGAGATACCAATGCGCGGGATCGGCGAGCCGCAGGCGCACAGGGGAAACGAGGGGTTCTTGGGATCTGGACGCGAGCCCTTCCAGATCGAGAGCCCGCCGATCGACAGAGGGAACAGGCATGACCAGCACACGTCGGTGATGGGATTGATGAACTTGCCGTGGCACGAGACCGTATCGGCGCGTGCGGGCGCAGTGCCGGCAAAAGCGAGCGCCAGCGCCGCGAGCAATGCGGCGAACTTCCGGCCGAGGTGCGTCATGACCGTGCTCCTTGGGCATAGGCCTCATCGGCCCGCAGTTTGGCGCGGAAGTAGGTGACCCCGTGGAGCGGCGCGGCGAGCGCGAGGATCAGCGCGGGAGCGGCGCCCCACAGCCCGAACAGTGCTTTGAGGAGCGGAAGCAGCAGGACGGTGAGCGCCAGGGACCAGCAACAAGCCATCCACCAGCGCCGCATGTGGCGCAGGCGCGCCGTCTCGGGAGCGGCCATCGGCGTCTTGAGGAAGTCGATGAGCGGGTGGGTCATGACACCTTGCCTCCGCCAGAGGATGCGGGTGCGCGTGCGGATGCGGCTGCCACCGGAGGAAGCGGCACTTCGCTGATCTTGAGGTTGGCGCCCGCGGCCGAAACCACGGCAGGGGTATGGCGGATGCCGAACTTGGCGGTGAGCGTGCCGCCCTGGTCGAAGTAGAACCGCCGCTGCCAAGGCTTCATTGCATCGAAGGGCGATCCTGAAACGAAGATGATCTTGGCCCGGGTATCGCTCCAGGTCTTGACTGCCCAGGCGAGCTCGGCCGCATTGTCACCATCGACGAAAACCAGCGCCTGGGTTAGTTGCACCATGTCGAGCGGATTGACCCGGGTGCCGCGCGCAGCGATCAGGTTGCCCTTTGCATCGACAATGTCATCCTCCGTGACGATCGAGGGATCGAACAGCCATTCGCGCTTGGTGAGCGCAGGGGTCATGCCATCGACCGGCTTGGGGCGACGCACGCTGGCGACCGCTTGCTCCTGCATCTGGCGCTGCATGCGCTCGATCCCGCCATTGGCTTCGAGAGTCCTGAGCCGCGTCTCGATCGTGGTCAGAAGATCGGTCTCGATGATCGGGAAGGTCTGGCCCATCTGCCCGTAATCGGCAGCGCGCAGGCTCGAGATCATCGGCCAACCGACCAGCAGCGCTATGCCGCCGGCAGCGATCAAGGCGGCGGCGGGCCTCACAGCACCGAGTCCCCGGTGCCGATGATCGTCCCGGAACAGACGAAGCCGATATCGGCATATCGGCTGTCGAGCCCATCCTTGTGCGCGGTGCCGAGATAGTAGCAGTGTTCGGGAATCCGCCCGGTCGGACCAGGCTCGAGCTTTTCACCGCGCGAGCTCGCCGGCTTGAGGCGCGCAACCTCGGCGCCATTGATCCGCACGACGGCGCCATCGCGGCTGACCACATCGCCCGGCATGCCATAGACGCGCTTGGCAAAGGGCGGAGCCGCCTTGCCGAAGTGCGCGGTGATCAGCGGGGTCTGCGGCGCTTTGAAGACCACGAAGTCGCCGCGTGCAGGCACGCGGTGCTTGTCGATCCAGAACGCCCAGTTGGGGAGCGACTGGGTGGTGTTGATGAGGATCGCATGTTCATCGCGCCAGCTCGCAAGCGAGGAACTCGCCGCCAGGCACGCCGCAAGCGCGCCAATCGCCAGCCAGCGCTTGGCATGACTGCCGCTCGCCGCCGGGGGCTCAGGGTGTGTTTCATTTTGCGGGGGCATTGCCCTGACCCCCGAGAACTCCAGCCTGCGGCGCCGGTCCCGGCCCCGAACCCGACATAGCGGCACGCATCGCGCCCATGACATCGGTGCTGCTCGCCGCCGCCTGCTGCGGCATCCGCACGCGGGCATAGACCTCGCGGCGCACGTCGGCAGTGATGTCGGGGACATTGCCGGCGACGACCGCTTCGCCGACCAGCACGATCTGGCCTGCCGCGCCGCGCCGTTCGAGATTACGCT
Source organism: Novosphingobium sp. KCTC 2891 (assembly GCF_025938155.1). Taxonomy (GTDB): domain Bacteria; phylum Pseudomonadota; class Alphaproteobacteria; order Sphingomonadales; family Sphingomonadaceae; genus Novosphingobium. Next base: position 24,514 of record NZ_JAPCZG010000019.1, read on the forward strand.
GGATCTCGCTCATGAACGCGCGGGTCTCGGTGGTGACCTGCTCGGGCGGGGTCGCCGAGCGCGCCTGCGCCTGGACATATTCGCCGACGATCCCAGAAAGCTGGACCTTGGCGATCGCCGGTGTCTTAGGCCCGCCGAGCACGCTCTTGGTCACCCATGCGCCCCACAGGCCCGCCGCAACAAGGGCGGCCACGAGCGCGACCGGGGCCGCACCGAGGCGCGCACGCTGCGGCGGGCTCGCGGGCGCCGTTGCCACATCGGCCTCGAACAGCGGACCGGGCGCTACGTGCTCCCCGCCTGTTGCGGTGACACGGGGCTTACCTGCCATGATCTCTCTCCTTGGAAGTGGGGGTTGCCGCCAGGCTCAGGTCCTCAAGCGAATGGCGGCGGAAGAAGGCGAGCACGGCGAACAGCGCGGCGCTCGCCAGCCAGAAGAACAGACGGAAGCGGTCCTGCCGTGCGGCATCGGCCGCAACGTAACGCGAAGCGAAATTGTTGAGCTGGAGCACGGTCCCGGAAAAGCTGAAGTTCCCGAGCGCGGCGAAGACCAGCAGCCACAGGGCAGCAACGCAGCCAAGCGTGACTGCGAGCCAGCCTGATAGGCGCAGCGCGAGGTAGCAGGCATCGGCCAGGCGGGATGGGCCGCGCGATGGCGCGGCCGGGACAACGGCGGGCGTCATTCGGCCGCCTCCGCAAGCTCGCCCTCGGCGAAGTCAGGCGCGCCGGGCTCGGGCGGCACGAAATCGGGAAAGGCCACCCGCTCGATCGCATCGGGCAGCGCCAGGCCGCCGCGCACCTTGTCCTCGATCTCGGAAAAGACCCGCGGGCTCGAGGAATAGAGTGTCGCCGAATAAGGATCGAGCACGAGACGCCCCACAGCGAGGGTCTCGGGCCCCTTGATCAGCACGTCGGAATATTCGGTGCCGTTGCGCTTGAGCGAGCGGAGCAAGCTCTCGGTGTAGTGGTCCATCTCGAAGCGCTGGTGCTTGGCAAGATCGTTGATCGTCTCTTCCTTCTGCTGGAGGACGATCGACCAGTCCGAGTTCTCGAGCGCGGCGAGCGAGCCTTCGGACTTGTAGAAGTCATTGAGGGACTGGGTCGCGGTGATGAGCGAGCCGCCATATTTGCGGCAGGTGCGGGCATAGGTCTCGATTGCCTGGCCCATCTGCCCGCCGCCGAGGAGCTGCCAGGCCTCGTCGATCATGGTGAGCTTGGGCACTGAGCGGTCGAGATCGCGCATGACCCGAAGCGTCAGGAACATGAGCGCGGTCAGCGCGACCGAGCGCAGTTCGGGTTTCGAGGAGAGGTCGGAGAGCTCGAACACCGTGAGCCCGGCCGAGAGATCGATCGAACAGGCCCCCTCGAAGAACCGGCCATAGGTGCCGCCCTTGAGGAATGGCGACATCGCATCGGCAAGATCACCGGCATAGGGCGAAGGCAGCGCCCGCAGCGCCGCGGCAACGTCGTCGATCGTCCCGTCCCGCTGCTTGTCGCGCCAGACCGTGCTCACCGCAGAATCGATCAGGCCGCGCTCGGTGTCGGACAAGCGGTCTTGCTGGCGCGCCATCTGGCCGACAATCGACTTCAGCATGGCGAGGCATTCGACCTCGTAGTCCTCGCCGTCCTCGTCGCTCGCCAGCGCCTCGCCGTCGATCATGTCGAAGGGGTTGAGCGAGAAGCCCGAGGAGAGCTTGAACTCGACGAAGGCGCCGCCAAACGCCTTGACCATATGCTCGAACGAGCGGCCATCGTCGATCACGATGACCTTGGCGCCTGCCCCCGACATCGCTGCGCAGACGTCCTGCAGGAACACCGACTTGCCCGAGCCCGACTTGCCGAAGACGGCGACATTGTGATTGCCGGCCGCGTTCTGGAACGGCGACCAGAAGAACGGCTGCCCGCGCCGGCCGACGAGCAGGACATGCGGGATGTGCCCGCCGGTGTGCTCGCCCTGAAGCGGCGCAATCGAGGCCGCGGTGGTGGTGAGCATGGTCTTGAAGCGCTTCATGCGTTTCAGGTCGGCCGAGAGGCCGTTGGGGAGCGACAGCGGCATGGCCGCGAGCAGCCCCATCACCTGGAGGTAGCGCTCGTCGATGAGGTCCCACCCGCAGGCCTTGTAGACCGACTTCACCATGCGCTCGTTGATGTCGCCTTTGCCGAGCGGGGAAAGCGCACCGACGCCGTAATAGACCTGCGCGAGCTTGCGGCCCTGGCGGATCTCGGCCTGAACGTATTGCCACTCATCGCGCTGCTCGGAGAGCTGGGGCAGAAAGCGCGCGGAGCGGCTGTCGGCAAGGCTGGTGGTGCGCATGACCTTGAGCCCGGCGCGCGAAGCGACGGCCTCCTCGTCCTGGTAGACAAGGCCGAGCACGGTCATGACATTGCAGCCGAAGCGCAGCTTGTCGTTGATGACGTCGCCGATGATCTTCTGGACGTCCCACGGCGCCCACTGCTTGGGGAGGTTGCGAACCGAGAAGAAGCGCCAGTCGAATTTGTCGGGCACGACCTCGCCGATCACCGGCGCGCCGTCCTGGCGCTCGCCGGTTGGGCGGAATCGCTCGGTCTGGAGCACGATCCGATCAGGCGTGACCTGGGTTTCGAGATCGCGCCGCACGCACTGGACGTTGATCGGATCGAGCTCGGAATAGTGCTCGGGCTTGTCGGCGTTATCGACTGCGGGGCATAGGAAGTCGTCGAGGAAGGCGATCAGTTCGACCGGGCTCATATCGCGCGCAGGGATCGAGAGCGCCTGCAATGTGCCGCGCAGGCTTTCGCGCACCGATACAAGCGTGTCCGCGCCGATCGGACCGCTGAGCCGGGCGCCGACCGAGAGGATTACGCGGGTATTGCGAAGGTAGAACGGCGCGTCGCGCGAGATCGACATCCAGGCGGCACGGCGCAGCCAGCGCGCGCGGTGCATCGCCGCGCGGCCATAGACGCCCTTCGCCACCACGCGCGGCATGACCCAGTCGGCGATGCGCTCGCCAACAGAGGGGCTCTGCCAATGAATCAACTGGATCTCGCAGCCGGAGGGCACGGCGTCCGAGAGGAACTGGGTGAGCAACTCGCCGCTGCGCTCGTCGGCCCCCATCATCGGGGCCAGCTCGAGAATGAACCCGAGCGAGTCCGTGTTGATGAACATCCGGCTTTTTTTGTCGTAGCTCCTATAGGGCAGCCAGTTCGACAGCATAGGCGCGCCGAGCACCGGGCGTGTCGCTTCGGGATGTGCGCTTTCGCCGAACAGCATGTCGAGGAACCGATCCCAGAACCCGCGCGAGGCCATCGCCGCTTACTCCTCGACCTTGGCAGGGAAGGCTGCCGGGCCATTGGTTGGCTTGGTCGCCGCCGGAGCGGCGCTGACCGCCGAGGCGGAAGCCGGAGCTGGGGTCGGCACCGCACTACTGGGCGCCGCACGTACCGCTGCTGCCGGGACGTGCGCTTTCGCAGTGGGCGCGAGACGCGCCTGCACCTGAGCCTGAATCGCCTCGATCGCATTGCCCGACTGGAGCGCGGCACCCTTGGCGCGCGCCGCCGCAACGGCCTCGGGGCGCGGCGGCCCGGAAGGCGCGGCATCTATTGCTTTGGGAGTGGGTGACCCAGCGTCCTGGGCGATCGGGGCGACGGGTACCGGTGCCGGCACGAATGCCGCGCTCGCGAGGCTAACTGCCCTGCCCTCGACCTGCTCGCCCACATTGGGCTCGCCCGAGGACAGCTCCATCCAGGCGCCGTTGTCGACCACTGCGTGGATGATCCGCGGTTCGTGGAGATTGCCACCACCATCGACGAAAGAGGGGAACACCACCTTGAGCACGCGGCGCTCGCGGTGGACCATGCCGCCGCCGGCCGAGGTGATGCGGCCCGAACCCGACGGCGTGTACGACGCAGTAACCGGCTTGGCGGCGGCGGGCTGGCGGATGTACGGCCCTGCCGGGGTCATCGGCCGGGCATTCTGGATCACCGACAGCGCCTGGTCGTCGATCACCGTCGAAGGCGCGCAGGTCCCGCCTGGTGCGCTGCAGGCAAAGCTGCCCTTGATGTTGCCGCCGAACAGCGAGGTGCAGGCGGCGAGCTGGGTAGCCGCGAGTCCGATGGCCGCGATGCTTGCAGCCCGGGTGACGGGGTTTGGCGATCGCCGCGCCGCAAGATCCCCAAGCCGGATCGCGAGCCGCCAGATGGCGAGGCCCGATTGGCGCGACAGCGGAGCCTCACCAAGCGCGACATGGCCCGCCGAGCGCGCCCACGCGCGCTTGCCCAGCAATGCCTGTTCGCGAGGCGTGAGCAGCACGCCTCGCGGAACCGCAGTGGCAAGGACGAGATCCTGCCACAGCTGGATTGCTTCGGCGCGGCTCATCTCGATGCGCGGCAGTGAGACTTGCCCGCGCGAGCGTCGCGCCACAGCGCGCGCCAGAACCGCCTGCTGCTTGGGGTTGAGCGCGGTCACGACTTGGCGCCCTTCAGCCACTGCTCGAGCACCTCGCGCGGACGGAAGCCTTCGATCACCGCGCCGTCGGAGCGGACGATCACCGGGGTTCCGGCAAGGCCCTGCTGGCGCGCGAAGGCCTCGTTGGCGTCGAGCGGCGAGGTGTCGCAGGCCCGCGTATCGGTGATCGGCGCGCCGGCATAGGCGGCTTTGACCGCCTTGCGGCGATCGCGCGCGCAGAACACCTGGTTGGCAAGATCGCGGCTGCCGAGCACCGAGATCGGCCGCTCGATCACCCGCACGTTCATGTTTTCGAGGACGCCCGAGAGCGCCCGGCAGTAGCCGCAGCGAAAATCGCTGAACACGGTCACGGTCGGCCCCGAGTTTGCTCCCCAGACAATGCCGCCCGCCTCGGGCAGTGCGGCGAGCGACATCATCCGGGGGGCACCGCTCGCCGCCGGCGTGCTGACGCCGCGGCGTGGGGTCTCGACTTCCTGGGCTTCCTGCTTGCTCCCCGCAGCGCCGCCGACGAGGAGATCGGGGTTGACCTCGAGCAGCCGGACCGCAGTCAGGTCCTGGCGGGTCTGCATGTCGTAGACCCGCCCGATCAGGAGATATCGCGCGGTCTTGTCGACGTAGAACAGCTGCGAGCCTGCGGTCACTTCGCAGACCCCATCGACCACCTGGCAATTGACGCGGGAGACCTGGGTGCGCGGCAGGCGCTGCTTCAGGAGCGCGGTCACCGCCTGGTCCGCCTCGCTTGGGGCATGTTGGGCAGTTGCGGCATCACCGGTGCCGGCGTTCGCCCAGACCAGCGAGCCGCCACTACCGAGCGCGATCGCGGCGAGCGGCATCAGGACCTGGCCAAGGCGGGGCCGCGCCAGATGGAATGACTTCAAGGACTTCAGCTTCATTGCACCCTCCTCACCCGTTGATGAACACGCCTTCGAGAAACACGATTTCGACATCGATCCCGGTCGGCATCTCGATCACGGGCTGGTACTGTTCGGCCCGCTCGATCAGGTACTTGCTGACCATGTCGCCCGAGGTGGCGATGCCTTCGCCGAGCCCGCCCTCGAGGATGTCGCCGGTGCCGAGCTTCTGGCGCTGCCCATTGACGTTGACGTTTGTTCCGGTGAGCGTCGAATTGGTGTTGGCGGCAAAGCCGCGGCCAAAGCCGCCGGCGAGACCGGCAAGGAAGGCCTGGCCGATCAGCGAACCTTCCCGGCTGACCACCCTCCCCCTGACCCCGGTCTTGCCGCCGAAGGCGATGAAGCCCTTGACGTCCGAGACCGCGTAACGGCCATTGGGCTGCGGGCAGGTCATGCGCTGCAGCTTGACGTAGACCTTCTCGCTCGAGAGGTCGCCGCGCGCCGCGCCGTTGACCAGGCATCCGGCGATATTGGTCGTGAGCAGCCGCCCGTTGTCGTAGACCGAGCGCGCAGGGCCGGTGATGCGCAGCACGACCGGCAGGGGATCGGTCTGACTCTGGACGCCGGCGGCCGCATCGACCCCGACTATGACCTTGGCGACCGCGATCGAGTTCGGCGGCAGGTAATTGGCGCTGTCGGTGAAGACAGTGTTGCCCTTGGGGACCGGGCTTCCGGTTCCGCTTGCGCCCTCGTTGAACGAGACCAGGCTGACCTCGCTCCCGCGCCCTGCCGGGAGTCCCGCCGCGGCCATCGCGGCTTGTCCGGCAGGCGTGCTGGGTGCGGTCTGGTAACTCGGCGGGCTGGTCCGACCGTAAAGCGCGTTGGGTCCGACCGGCGCCGCGCCAGTACCCATTACCGGCGACTGGCGCGCGGCCGCGAGTGCTGCCTTCAACTGCTCATTCTCGTTCTGGTAGGCGGAAAGTACCCGCTCGGTGTCGGGAGATATCCCGCCGCCAGACGTGCTCTGCGCTGCCTGACCCTGGGCCAGTTGCGCTTCCAACTGGTCGGCCCGCTGCGCGCGGGCGGCGAGCGCGCGCATGTTGGTGTCCATCGACATCATCTGCGCCTCGGACTGGGCACGCCACTCCTTCTCGGCCATGTTCTTGTTGACCATCTCGTCGACCGAGACGTCGGCGACCTGCCGCTTGACGCTGGCGTCGCTGCTCTTGTGATCGCCGGCGAAGATCCACGAGGAGCCGATGACAAGCGCGGCAAGACCGCCAGCGCCGAGCAGCAGCATCTGCTTCTTCCTGACCGCCTCATTGGCCACGATTGCATCGCCGAGCGGCGAGGCGTCACCACTTCCAGGGTGGGTTGCGGGACCGTCGAGCGCCTTGGGGCCTTTGCGGAACGGGTTCTTCCAGTCCATCACTGGCCTCCATTCGATTGGATGAGGTAGACAGCGGCCGCCTGGCCGGGCGCGAGCTCGCTCACCGGGGTCATGAAGGCGACGCTGCCGCGCGCGGCGAGCAGGTTCTCATCGAGAGTGAGCGGCTTTGCGCCGGTGTTGCGGACCTTGAGGATCAGTCCCTTGAGGTCGGCGCCGCGGTATTCCCCGACCTGCTGGACCTCGAGCTTGCCGACCGCGACCGGCTCGAGCACGCTTTGCCGGATCTCGAAGCCTTCAATGTTCTCGCTGCGGTACATCGCTTGCGCGAGGCGCACCGCAGTGTCTTCGGGCGAAGAGCGCACTTCCCAATCGCGCGCGGCCTCGGTCTTGATCGCCGTGTTGGTGACGAAGACCTGCTCGGCGTCGTTCCCGCGGACCTGGCAGAGGAACTTGTAAACGTACCCCTTTCGGGTCGTGCCGAAGAACGAAAGGTTCGGCTTGGTGAAGCCGTCGGGTACCGAGATGTAGATGTCGCCGCGCATGGGCTCGTTGACGATCTTGAAGTCCTCGGCCGGGTTGCCGGTGCTGATCTTCGAGACCGAGGCGAACTGGTCTCCCGCAAGGCTGATCCGGGTGAGGTCCTTCGCCGAGGCGACACAGGCGACCGTACCATTGTCAGCAGCGGGAATGCTCTGGTCGGCCATGGCGGGTGCCGCGAGACACAGCGCACCAAGGCAGATGAGTGCGGCGCCAACCGGCCGCCCCGTGATTGCATAGGGCCGTCCGGCGAGCACGCTGCCCACCCCGATCGCGCCCCAACCCAACTCGGCCATCACGCTTCTCCCCCGTCGCTGTCACTTGATTGCGCGCTGCCCGCGCCCTTGGCGTCGATGACTTTGCCCGAAGGATCCTTGGTCACGCGTCCGAACCCGGCGAGCTTGAGGCTGACGCCCGAGTAGCTCCACACGTAGCGGAAGGTCCGCGCCTCGGAGGTCACCTCCTTCGAGCCGACCACCGTGTGCAGCACGCCGTTGACCTCGCTGGTCAGCGCGTCGGGATCGACGGTGAGGCTCTCGATGGTGAAAAACTGCGAGACGTTCGAGCCGTTCTGCTCGCCCACGATCTTCATCAGTTCGGCCTTCATCCGGCCGTGGGTCCTGGGATCGGTGATCTCCAGGATCGAATCCATCCAGTACTGCAGGTTGGACGGCGAGCGATTGAGCGTCAGCAGCGCGGCATCGCGCGTGACAAGCTCAAGGTAGTCCTTGTCGATGTGGCTGGAGGACAGCGTCAGCGGCTTCGCCAGCACCGGCTGCAGCACCACCTCGCGGTCGCGCTGTGCGGCGGTGAGCGTCAGCACCACGCTTAAGGCGAACAGCCCGGTCGCGGTGATCGCCAGGAGGTTGCGCTGCTTCAGGAGCCGCTGCGCCTGGCCGTGAGAAATCGAGAGGTCCATGATTGTGCCGTCCTCAGCCCGCCATCAGGCGAAGATGGGAGGGCGGCGTCGCTCTCAGCCCCATGAAGGCACCCGGCAGGTACCAGTAGGCCGAATGAATGATCCACGAGACGGCTCGTCCCGCCTTCAACTTGCGCAATCCCCACCAGGCCAGCACGCTTGAACATAGACCGATGAAAATATGTTGAGACAGGATGCCCCAGGCGAAGGGAACGATCATCGCGAGAAACTCATCGAGTGTCCAAAACCCGATCAGCTCCGGATCATCGAGATGCGCGGGAACCGTGTAGCGATTCATGAACGACACCACCCTCTTGTCCGCCCACGCAAGGCCCTGCGGCCGTGCGGGGACGACTGGTTGGATCAGATCGTCGCGGTGACCGCGGCGGTGACGATGGGCACGCCCGTGCCGGCTCCGACGCCGACCCCCACGGGAATGGCGACCTGGCCGAGGCTGAACCGGCCCGAGGCGAGACCGACGATGCCGCCGGCGAGGCTCAGCACGGTGATGATCTTGCCGCCCGAACCTTCAAGGAAGCCGGTGAAGCTGGTGAGCGCGGTGTTGAACGTGGTGTCAGCACCCGCCATCGCCACTTCGCTGCCAAACAGGCCAGCGACCGCGACCACCGCGGCCCCCTGGAGGAGGCTCGCCCCCTTCCCTTTCATCGTAAGTTTCATGTTTACCATGTCCTTTCCCAAACGCCGTGATTGTCACGGCCTTCAGAATGAACAGAGGGGCGCCGCCTGGAGCAATTAAAGGTCCGTTACGGCGCGCCTGCGAATCGGATGATTTCCTCAAGACGAACTTTAGAGCGCCTTATCTTTCCAAAATTGGGAACCGGAATTGCCGCATCGGGAACTGCGGTTTCCGCTTTCCGCAATCCCGTTTGCTCCATCGGGAATTCTGATTGCCGAGCAAGGAATTGGCCCTCTCGAATCACCCCCACCGGCCCGGATTCGCCAAATTTACAATTTCGAGCCATTGTGCAGGCCAACATATGCACTGGAATTCCCACCCATGGCCGCAGGAACGCGCAACGTCCGCATCTTCGTAAGCGAGCAGTGCTTTGACCTGCTGGTCGATGCGATGGCGGCCTATTCCAAGGAATCTCGCCGGTTCCAGACATTGCGCATGACTGTCCAGGCAGCCTGCTCGCGTCTCAAATCCCACGGGATATCGAAGCAGGAGCTCGAAGATTTCCTCGCTGAATACGCGATCGGCGGGGACATCCGCATCTTTCTCGAGGTCGGCCCCGAGTGGTCCAAAGATTACGATGCGGTCCGCGCCAAGGTGAAAGAAATCAGCGAAAAGCCGGGAGTGGACAAGATCCTTGTGCCTTTCGCCGTATACCTCGCCGTGAAACACAATCTGCTCTAAGTATTTTCCACGCAGGAAGTTTCCCGCTTCTTAAGACTCTTGACAGGTTATGCCATCCCATAGACCTTTTGCCATGGGAGGGATGGATAATGCCTCACAGGAACTTGACGCCCGAGACGGTCTTCAAGCCAAGCAGTCCACCGGGCAGTGAACCGGTATTTGCTTTTGCTAATCCTGGACCACGCGAAGGCGAACAGAAGCAGTACAAGCAGCTCATCAACGACGAGCTGATCCGACAAGGAATCCTGCCGGCGCACCTTGCTGACCGGATGCACATCTCGCGGCCAAAGCTGCACAAGATCCTCAAGCAGACCAACCCGCTCTCTGACGACCTGCGCGACCGGATCTTCAGCGAGCTGGGGATGGACCACGTTCGCGCGAAATTCTGCGTGGCCCTGCTTCACGATCCGCGGGCCTACATCGAGCAATCGGTCTTTCTGGCGACCGAGAGCCTCAAGAGCTTCTATCTCGAGGTCCTGACCTGTCGGCGCGGTTCGATCGAGGTAGATCTGCGCCCCGCCGTAATCCACGAAGCAGCTCGGCGAGCTTACGATCTGCTGCTCTCGCATCAGGAACGGGTCATGCAGAACGACCAAACGCTTCAGGCTTGATCAGCCCCGGATGCGCCCCGAAACCATCGCCGTCTGGACCCAGCTTTATGCGGCCGTAGGCCTCCTGGCCGGGATCTGCTCGGGCTGCGCACTGCTCAAGACCATCTATGACATCCGCGCCGGGCTTATCGCGCCGCCGTCCGAATTTGGGCTGCGGTGGCTGCTCTGGTTCCCGAAGGTGTGGCTGCATTTCCAGCTCAGCTACCTTTGCGGATTTCCGTGCATCCTGGCGATCGCGATTCTCTATGCGCACTATATCGGGTTTGCGGAGTTCGTCCCGTCGTAGGTGACCAACGATACCTCGCGGTAGCCCGAGGCCCTGACCGCCGTGCTGGCGGCTGCCGCTCGCGCGAGCTCGCTGGAATCTGGACGATTGAGTTGGGTAAGGCGGAGCCAGTTCGTCGTGATGGTTCGGACGTAATTGCGGGTTTCGGGAATCGCTGGAATGTAGCCCAGTGTGAGGGAGCGGCGCTCGGGGCCAGCATTGTAAGCGGCCAAAGCGAGATCCACGCGTCCAAAACGATCAAGTTGCTGGCGAAGATAGCGGGCTCCGGCGCGCATGTTGGCGAGCGCATCCCAAGGGTTCCATAGCTCCAGATGCCTAGCTGTTCCGGGCATGACCTGCATCATCCCAATAGCCCCCGCCCCGCTAATTGCCCAAGGCTTGTATCCTGACTCCTGGGCGACAACTGCATCCAGCAAGCTGACGGGGAGGTTATTTTCGCAGGCGATGCCTGACATCGCTTCAAAGTACATTGCTCGGCGCTTCTCAACCTCGGTCGGCAACCACCATGTCTGGAGGTAACCATTCCCCAAGCAGGGCGAAGCGCCTCGTCCAACTGCTTCTGTTCCATCAAAGTCGCTGAACGCTCCAGAAGGTTGACCCAGATCCTGCAATTTGGTGCGCAGGGCTACACTGACAGATCCGTGCTCGTCGTTTGCCGCAACCGTAGGAACAGTAAACCGTGCTAGGTCCACTTCTCGTGCCCTGGCGGAAGTCGCGCAAATGACAAATGCTGCGGTAGCAAATTTTATATTGGTCGAAATCACGTCACGCCTTTCCAGAAGGCGTGCAGTCTCGTGAGTCTGCGCTTCACAATGCAACCAGATGCGTCACTTGTTGTCAACCCATGGTCCTTCGAACAAAGGTGGGCACCTCCAAAAACCCCTCGCAAATCCGGCTCTGATCTGATTCACTCGGCCTTGGAAGGACGGGTGGATGAGGCAGGCGGGATTGTTCGGGTTATCGGATCATCTGAAGCGGCTAT
>NZ_JAPCZG010000002.1 GCF_025938155.1 Novosphingobium sp. KCTC 2891
CGTGCTGGGCGACATGCTGGCCGACACCCCGCTCGCCAAGATCGACGACATCGAGTTCGTCCGCACCGTGGCGGTGGCGCGCATCACCATGCCGCTGTCGATGGTCCGCCTCTCCGCCGGGCGCGAGAGCATGTCGGAAGCGACGCAGGCGCTGTGCTTCATGGCCGGCGCGAATTCGATCTTCACCGGCGACAAGCTGCTCACCGCCGCCAATGCCGGCGACGATGCCGACGCGGCGATGTTCGCGCGGCTGGGCCTGAAGCCCATGGAAGGCGAGGAGCCGCTGCGCGCCATGAAGGCCGTGGGCGGCTGCTCGGGCGGCTGCGCGGCCTGAACGTGGCAACGCGCATGACCGCGCCCGGTGCCGCCCCCGAGGCTACTGCCGCGAGCCTGTGGAAGGCGCACACTGCCGATCTCGCCGCGCTGGGCGAACGCGCCCGCCTGCGGTCGCTCACCCCGCGCCGGGGCATCGACTTCGCGTCGAACGACTATCTCTCGATGTCGTCCTCGCCGCGCCTTGCGGCTGCGGTGCAGGAAGCCATCGGGCGCGGCGTGCCGCTCGGCTCGGGCGGGTCGCGGCTGCTGCGCGGCAACGATCCCGAACACGAAGTGCTGGAGGCCGAAGCCGCCGCCTTCTTCGGGGCCGAGAGTGCGCTGTTCTTCTCGGCCGGATATGCCGCCAATGTCGCGCTGCTCTCCACGCTGCCGCAGAAGGGCGACCTGATCGTCCATGACGAGCTGGTCCACGCTTCGATGCACGAAGGGCTGCGCCTCACCCGCGCCACGTCGGTCTCCGCCGCCCACAACGATCCGCAGGCATTCGACGACGCCGCGCGCGAATGGCGGGCCGCCGGCCACACCGGCCGCATCTGGCTGGCGTTCGAGACGCTCTATTCGATGGACGGCGATTGCGCGCCGGTGGCCGACTTCGCCGAAGTGGCGCGCCGGCACGAGGCGATCATGTTCATCGACGAGGCCCATGCCACCGGTGTGTTCGGCCCCAACGGACGCGGCCTTGCCGCCGAGCTGGACGGACGGCCGGACACCATCGTCCTGCGCACCTGCGGCAAGGCGCTGGGCTGCGAAGGCGCGCTGGTGCTGGGGCCGCGCGTGGTGCGCGATTTCCTGGTCAACCGGGGCCGCCCTTTCATCTTCTCGACCGCGCCCTCGCCGCTGGTCTGCGCCGCCGTGCGTGAAGCGATCCGGATGCTGGCCGACGAGCCCGAGCGCCGCGAACGGCTTTCCGCGCTGGTCCGTCATGCGGAAAACCGCCTGACGCCGCTGGGCGCGCTGCGCAGCGGATCGCAGATCCTGCCGCTGATCCTGCACGAGGACGCGCGCACGATGGCTGTGGCGGGCAAGCTGCAGGAAGCCGGCTTCGACGTGCGCGGCATCCGCCCGCCCACGGTGCCGCAGGGCACCAGCCGGCTGCGTATCTCGCTGACGCTGAATGCCACCCCAGGCGATGTCGATGCGCTGGCCGACGTGCTGGCGGAAGCGCTGAGATGAGCCGCTTCGTCGTCACCGGAACCGACACCGGCGTCGGCAAGACCGTGTTCTCGGCAGCCCTCGCGGGCGCGCTGGAAGCCCATTACTGGAAGCCGATCCAGTCCGGCCTCGACGAAGGCGCGGACCGGGATCACGTCGCCCGGCTGGGCGGTCTTCCGCCCGAGCGCGTGCTTCCCGAGGCCTATCTGCTGAACACGCCCTGCTCGCCCCACCGCGCGGCAGAGATCGACGGCGTCGCGATCGACATGGCGCGGCTGGCGCTGCCAGGCGCCGATCGGCTGGTGGTCGAAGGCGCAGGCGGCGCACTGGTGCCGGTCACCCGCAACACCACCTATGCCGATATCTTCGCCTGGTGGAACCTGCCGGTGATCGTCGTCGCGCGGACCACGCTGGGCACGATCAACCACAGCCTGATGACCATCGAAGTGCTGCGCGCGCGCGGGGTTGCCATCCGCGGCATCGCCTTCGTGGGCGACGAAGTGGCCGACAGCGAGATGACAATCTGCGGCATGGGCGACGTGCGCAATCTGGGCCGCCTGCCCCGGCTGGAAACGCTGGATCGCGCCAGTGTCTCTGCCGCTTTCGCCGCGCATTTCCGCATCGAGGATTTTGCATGACCGGCTCGCCCGTCTGGCATCCCTTCACCCAGCACGGGCTGCAGGAACCGGTTCCCCTCGTCACCCATGCCGACGGGGCTGCGCTCTACACGGCCGACGGGCGCCGCGTGATCGACGCGATTTCCAGCTGGTGGGTCACCACCCATGGCCATTGCCACCCGCGCATCATGGAGGCGATCCGCCGGCAGGCGGGCAAGCTGGACCAGCTGATCTTCGCCGGCTGGACGCACGAACCGGCCGAGGCGGTGGCGCGCGGGCTGGTCGAGATCATGCCGCCCGAGCTGACGCGCGTGTTCTTCTCCGACAGCGGCTCCACCTGCGTCGAAGTCGCGCTCAAGATGGCGCTGGGCTTCTGGGCGCATGAAGGTTCCGGCCGCCAGCGCATCCTGGTGATGGAACACAGCTATCATGGCGACACCATCGGCGCGATGTCGATCGGCGAGCGCGGCGTGTTCAACGCACCGTACGAGCCATTGCTGTTCGACGTGGGCACGATCCCGTTCCCGGTGGGAGACGGCGCCAACACCATCGCCGCGCTCGAAACCGCGTGCCGGGCAAAGCCGGCCGCGTTCATCGTCGAGCCTCTGGTGCTGGGCGCGGGTGGGATGCTGGTCTATCCGCCCGAGGTGCTGGCCGCGATGGCTAAAGTCTGCCGCCGCCACGATGTGCTGTTCATCGCAGACGAGGTCATGACCGGCTGGGGCCGCACCGGCACGCTGCTCGCCTGCGAACAGGCCGGCGTAGCGCCCGACATCCTCTGCCTTGCCAAGGGGCTGACCGGCGGATCGATGCCGCTCGCCGTCACCATGGCGCGCGAGGAGATCTTCATGGCGCACTGGTCCACCGACCGCGCGAAGATGTTCTATCATTCGTCGAGTTACACCGCGAACCCGATTGCCTGTGCAGCCGCGGCGGAAAACCTCGCGATCTGGCGCGAGGAACCCGTGCGCGAGCGAATCGCGGCATTGGGCATCCGGCAGCAGGCGATGCTCGACCGGCTCGCCGCCCTGCCCGGCGTGCGCAACACCCGGCGCTGCGGCACCATCGCCGCGCTCGACCTCGAAGTGCCCGACGGCGGCTATCTCTCGTCGCTCGCCCCCCGGCTGATGGCCATGTTCCGCCAAGCGGACGTGCTGCTGCGCCCGCTGGGCAACACGATCTACGTGATGCCGCCCTATTGCCTCGACGAGGCCGACCACGCGCAAGTGGAAGGCGCCATCGCCGAAGCGGCGCGGACGCTGGCGGGCTAGTTCGCGAGCGGTGAAGCGGGGGGTGACGGCGGCGCTGCGGGAAGCGCTATCCGGCGCACGGTCAGCACTTTCACCGGCTTCTCCAGCATCTGCCCCTTGAGCGCGCCTTCGCCGGCGGTGGCGGAGATCGGCGCATCCCAGATCCGGCGCACCGTGTCCATGCCCTCCACCACGTGACCGAACGCAGCATAGCCCGCCTGCGCCTCAGGGTTGGTGGAATCGGGCTGCGCGTCCAGCCCTTGCATGTCCGACAGCAGAATCGAGAAATCGCCAGTCGCCGTGCCGGGGGCATAGCGCGCCATCGAGATCGTGCCGGCCTTGTGCAGCACGCCGGTCACGTTCGTCGGCTCATGCGCGATAGGCTTGAGCACGCGCTTCGGATCGCCGCGCACGCCCGCCTGCACCAGCCCGTTGGGCGGAGTGCCCCAGTCGAGATGCATCGCCCGGTAGAACACGATCCCGTCGAAGCGCTTCTGATCGACATAGCGCAGGAAGTTCGCCGTGCTGACCGGCGCGTGCTTGCCATCGAGATCGAGGACGATGGTGCCCGCTTCGGTGGTCATCGCGACCCGCTCGGTGTCGTGCAGGACGGGTTCGGGTAGCGGCGGGGCGGGGTGGGGAGCGGCTTTGCGCGGCGCGGCCGCAGAAAGGGCGATCAACAGCGGAAGCGCGGCGGCAAGAACGAATCGACGGTTCATCGCTCGATGCTGCCCGAGCCGGCGCGCACTTTCCAGCCTCGGTGCGGCGCCTGGCCAAGGCGAGGAACAGCGTGGGAACGGGAGCGGCAGGCCACGGGCCGGCCGCTCCTTTCGTCTGCCAGTGCGGCCATTCGTCAGTCCGGCAGCATCACCATCTTGAGCGCGCCTGCCTCGCGCGCCTCGAACAGGCGATAGGCCTCGGCACCCTGCGACAGCGGCATCCGGTGGCTGATGTAGCGCTCCGGCCGCAGGCGCCCCGATTGCACCAGCGGGAACAGCGCGGGCAGTTCCTCGGGCACAGAACAGGTACCGGTGCGGAAGGTCAGCCCCGCCGCGAACGCGCGCTCCAGCGGGAACGGGAAGCGGCGCGACTGCTGCACCCCGATCACCGAGACGGTTCCACGCGGGCGCACCAGCCGCAGCGCGAAATCGACCGTCTTGTCGCTGCCGACCACTTCGATGGCGCAATCGAGCTTGCGGCCGTGCGTGTCTTCCTTGATCCGCTCCATCGCCTCGTCCGGGTGGAGCGCGATGGCGCCCGATTCCTCGGCCAGCGCGCGGCGTTCGGCGATGGGGTCGATCGCATAGACCACGTGCGCGCCCATCACGAAAGCGCTGTCCACCGCCATCAGCCCGATGGGGCCAAGACCGACCACCGCCACGCTCGATCCGGGCACGATGTCCGCCATGCGTGCGCCGTACCACGCGGTCGCCAGCGCGTCGGTCATCATCAGCGCCTGCTCGGCGTCGACGCCGTCCGGGATTTTCACCGCATTCATGTCGGCGGCGGGCACGCGCACCGCTTCGGCCTGCGACCCCTGGAGCTTGGCGGAAAGTCCGTAGCAGCCCGCCCCGTTGTTCTCGCACAGGTTGACCACCCCGGCGAGGCAGGCGCGGCACGCGCCGCAGCCGACTGCCGCCGGGATCATCACCTTGTCGCCTGCCTTCAGCCGGTGGACGCCCCGGCCAACTTCGACCACTTCGCCCACGGCCTCGTGGCCGACACAGAAGCCGACGTCCTCGGAAAAGCCGTGGCCGTGGTAGATGTGCAGATCCGATCCGCAGATCGAGCAGGCATCGACCTTGATGATCGCATCGCGGTCCGACAGGAGCGCAGGATCGTCCATGCTCTCGTGCCGGATGTCGCGTTCGCCGTAATAACGCAGGGCCTTCATCGCTTGCCTTCCCTCAGATCGCGCGTTCGCGCCCGGCCCAGAAGGGCTCGCGCAGCTTGCGCTTGAAAATCTTGCCCGAATCCTCGCGCGGCAGGCTGTCGGCGAAGTCGATCCGGCGCGGCACCTTGTAGGCGGTCATCACCCTGCGCAGCTCTGCCTTGAGGTCGTCGGCGTGCAGGGTCACGCCTGGCATCGGCTGGACCACCGCCATCACGCTTTCGCCGAATTCCTCGTCGGGAATGCCGAACACCGCGCAATCGGCGACGCCGGGCAGCTTGTGCAGTTCGGCCTCGATCTCGGCCGGGTAGATGTTCGCCCCGCCCGAAATGATCATGTCGTTCTTGCGGTCGCACAGATAGAGGAAGCCATCGGCATCGAAATAGCCGACATCGCCCGGCGTGATGAGGCCATACTTTTCCATCGCCGCGCGCTTTTCAGGCGCGTTCTGGTAGGTGAAGTCGCTGCCATGGCGCCCGCGTCCGATCACTTCGCCGATCGTGCCCGGCGGAACGTCGTTGCCCGCCTCGTCCACCACGCGCAGATCGACGCCGGGCATGATCCTGCCCACCGAACCGGGGTGCGCCAGCCATTCTTCCGAAGTCAGGCTGGTGACGTTGCCCATCTCGGTCGAGCCGTAATATTCGTTGATCACCGGCCCCCACCATTCGATCATCGCACGCTTGACCGGCGGCGGGCAGGGCGCGGCGGCGTGCGTGATGAAGCGCAGCGAGGACAGGTCGTACTTGCGCTTCACCTCTTCCGGCAGGCGCAGCAGGCGGTTGAACATGATCGGCACCATGTTGAGGTGCGTGATCTTCTCCCGCTCGATCAGTTGCAGCAATTCCTCGGCATCGAAGCGCGGACAGATCACCACGTTGGCGCCCAGCCGGATCGAGAAGGCCGAATGCGCATTGGGCGCGGAGTGGTAGACCGGGCCGATCACGGCGGTGGTGATGCTGTCGGGCGCGGCGCGGCCCTCGATCACGTCCATGTAGCCATAGGAGCGCGCGAGCATCATGTTGACCGCCTCGCCCTGTTCAGGCGTGAACGGCGCGCGGCGCACGCCCTTGGGGCGGCCGGTGGTGCCAGAGGTGTAGATGATCGACGACAGCGGCGGCTGCGGTTCGCCCGCAAACTGCGCGGCGGCATCGACCAGCTTGCCCCACAACGGCGCGCCTGCGGGCAAGGTGGTTTCGGGCAGGCCGTAAGCGGCGCGCACTTCGGGCGGGGTGTCCACGATCACCACGGCAAGGCCCTCGGGCACGGCCTCTGCAATCGGCGGCAGCAGATCGGCGTGGATGATCAGCAGCTTCACCGCGCTGTCGCGCAGCAGGTAGCCCGCTTCATCGGGCGTATAGTGCCAGTTCACCGGCACGGGGTAGGCGCCGAGCATCCCGGCGGCAAAGACGGCTTCGAAATAGGCGAGGTCGTTGCGCAGATAGAGCGCGACGCCATCGCCCGGCACGATGCCGAAGTCCTGCAGCACGGTCGCCGCCTTGCGCGCGCGTGCGTCGAACTGCTCCGGCGTCAGCGTCTGGTCGCCGCTCTTGATCCAGCCCATCGTCTCTCTCCCGCAGATCGTGTGGCGAAGGCCGGAAGCGCCCGCAGCGCCTCCGGCCCTCGACCGGTCAGGTCAGGTCAGCGTGCGTTGCTGCGCACGTATTCCTGGATCTTCTGCTTGCCGAGCTGGCTCATGTGGACTTCTTCGGGTCCATCGGTGAGGCGCACGAAGCGGTTGAGCGTGAAGAACGAGGCCACCGGGGTGTCCCCGCTCACGCCCATGCCGCCGTGGACCTGGATCGCGCGGTCGCACACCGTCTGCGCCATGGTGGGGGCGACGACCTTGATCGCGGCGATCAGGTCCTTCGCCACCTTGTTGCCATAGCGGTCCATCGCATCGGCAGCCTTGAGCGTCAGCAGGCGGGCCATTTCGACTTCGCAGAAGCTGCGGGCGACGTCCTGGCGGATGCTCGACTGGTCAGCCAGCTTCTTGCCGAAGGCGACGCGGCTGTCGGCGCGGCGGGCCATGAATTCCAGCGCGCGCTGGGCCTGACCGATCGAGCGCATGCAGTGGTGGATGCGGCCCGGCCCGAGGCGCCCTTGCGCGATTTCGAAGCCCCGGCCTTCGCCCAGGATCAGGTTTCCGGCCGGAACGCGCACGTTGTCGAAGCGCAGCTCGCATTCGCCGCCGGGCGAATTGTGCGAACCGAACACCGACAGGTGGCGCACGATGGTGATGCCCGGAGTCTTGGGTTCGACCAGGATCTGCGAGTGCTGGGTGTGGCGATCGCCATCGAAGCGGCTCTTGCCCATCACGATCCAGATGTCGCAACGCGGGTGCATCGCGTTGGAAATCCACCACTTGCGCCCGTTGAGCACGTAGTCGTCGCCATCGCGGATGATCGACAGTTCAAGGTTGGTGGCGTCCGACGAGGCGACCTGCGGTTCGGTCATCACGTAGGCCGAGCGGATTTCGCCATCGAGCAGCGGCTTGAGCCACTTTTCCTGCTGCTCCGGGCTGCCGAACTTGGCCAGCACTTCCATGTTGCCGGTATCGGGGGCCGAGCAGTTGAACACCTGGCTCGACCACGGCACGCGGCCGAAGATTTCCGCCAGCGGGGCATATTCGAGATTGGTCAGGCCGGGCGAGAGTTCGCCATATTCGTGGGGCAGGAACAGGTTCCACAGGCCGAGCGCCTTGGCCTTGGCCTTGAGCGCCTCCATGCCGGGCCATTCCTTCCAGAGGTTGTTCTGGTCGTGGACGAAGTCGGTATAGGCCTGTTCGTTGGGATAGATGTGTTCATCCATGAAGGCTTCGATCTGCGCGATCAGGCCCTTCACCTTGTCGGTATGTTCGAAAATCATCGTTGGTGCCTCTTTTCGGAAAAAGTCAGAGTGAAAGGCCGCCGTCGACCACGAGCGTGTGGCCGGTGACGTAGGATGCGAGCGGGCTGGCAAGGAAGATCGCCGCGCCCGCCATGTCTTCGGGGGTACCCGCGCGGCGCTGGGCGATGGCGGCCAGCGCGCCTTCCAGTCGCTGCGGGTTCCGGGTGGTAACGCGGGTCAGTTTGGTGTCGACCAGGCCGGGCGCGAGACCGTTCACGCGAATGCCGTCGGCGGCAAAGGCCTGCCCCAGCGTCTTGGTCAGGCTGATCGCGCCGGCCTTCGACGCGGCATAGGCGGGGTTGCCGATATTGGCCTTCAGCCCCGAGATCGAGCTGACGATCACGATCGATCCCTGCGTTTGCGACAGCGCACCGCGGAACTTGCGCGCGCAGTGCATCAGGCTGTCGAGATTGACCGCCATGACCCGGTCCCAGCCCTCGCGCTCGAACTCGCCGCGGCGGTAGACCACCGTGCCCTGGCACAGGATCAGCACGTCCAGCCCGTCGAACGGAGCCGGCGCCGCCTCGATCGCATCGGGATCGCCCACGTCGACGCAGGTATAGCCAAGGCCCGCCAGGTCCGAGCCATCGGCCGGATCATAGTCCTCTGCCTTGGCCCGCGTGCCCCAGACGTGAACGTCTGCACCGCGCATCCGGAAACCATGGGCTATGCCGTTGCCGATGCCGCTGGAGCCGCCCACGACCAGCACTTTCCTGCCGGTGAAATCGGTATCGTCGATCATGCGAAAAGCTGTCCTCTCTCTCACCCGATCCGGCGCAACGCGCGCTCGAACAGGTCGATGGTGTGGGCGTGGAGCCGGTCGCCGATCTCGCGCGGGGCCTTGCCGGCGCAGGCGCGGGCGTTCGATCCTTCAAGGATGATGCCCAGCTTGTAGCAGGCCATCACCGCGAACCAGTCGAAGTGGGCAAGATCGCGCCCGGTCTGCTGGCCATAGCGAGCGACCAGCTCGTCGATCGTGGCGAAGCCGTCCCACGGCGTGATCGCCACGTCGGTCGCGCGCGGGCGGCCTTCCTCGGGCCAGGTCGCGGCCAGCCAGCCGAGGTCGAGCAACGGATCCCCGATGGTGCACAGTTCCCAGTCGACCACCGCGGCAAGTTCGCCGCTGTCGTGGCGGAACATCACGTTGCCGAAGTGAAAATCGCCGTGGATGATACCGGGCTGGAAGCTGGGCGGGATATGATCCTCCAGCCAGCGCGCCACCTTGTCGACGCCGGGGATCGCCTGCGGTCCGGTCCAGCCGGGAAATTCCTCGTAGCTCTTGAGCTGCGAGGCCCAGCGGCCCACCTGCCGGCCCAGCCAGTTGTCGAGCTTGCCGAAATCCGAGAGGCCAACGGCCTGGTAATCCACCTTGCTCAGCGCGGCGATGGCATCGACCATGGCGAGGCCCATGCGGTGGCGCACCGCCGCATCGCCCGCGTGCAGCGGCTCCAGCCCCTGCGCCGCGTTGAAGCCGTCGATCGGCTCCATCAGATAGAACGCCGCGCCCAGTACGCTGTCGTCCGGGCAGGCCGCGATCAGGCCGGGGTGCGGCACATCGGTGCCCGCCAGCGCGGCCAGCGCGCGTGCCTCGCGGCGCATCGTCTCGTTGGAATTGGCGCGCAGGTGCGGCGGGGGGCGCCGCAGCACATAGGTGCGCCCGGCACGGCCGAATCGCAGCAGGATGTTCTGCGTGCCGCCCGAAAGCTGCTCCACCGCCTCGAGCGGGCCATGGCCCAGCCCCTCGCGGTCCATCCATGCCACAAGCGCAGCCAGGTCCACACCGGCGATCGCATCCGCCTCGCTCACGTATCCTCCACCAGTCTCCCGATTTTGCTCGGGTCGAATCTCTTATCCAGATGGATAATGTGTTTGACTTAGCCGCGTGTCAAAAGGTATTTGCAGGCCATGGCCAGTTCCGCCCCCGTGCCCCGCGCCGATCCGGCGGAAATGCTCAAGGAAGCCGCGCTCCGCCTGTTTGCCGAACATGGCATCGACGGCGTGACCGTGCGCCAGATCGCCGAGGGCGCCGGGCAGAAGAACCACGCCGCGGTGGGCTATCACTTCGGATCGAAGGAAGCGCTGGTGCGCGCGGTGATCGTCCACGGCGCGCGCCTGATCGATGACTTGCGCAACCGGATGCTCGACGACCTGGAAGCGCGCAGCGGCCCGGCCCGCCTGTTCGACGTGACCGACCTGCTCGTCCGCTCCTCGCTGCTGCCTTCCGATCCGCCGTGGAGCGACTGCTACAACCGCTTCGTGGTGATGATCCAGTTGTCGAACCGGCGCCTGTTCATGGACGCCGTGGATGGGCAATGGAACTCGGGCTACCAGCGCTGCCTCGATCATGCCCGGCGGCTGATGGCCGACGTGGCCCCCACGCTGGTCAACCAGCGGCTGCTGTTCATGGGCGCGGCGCTCGGCGGGATTCTGTCGGCGCGCGAAAGCGAACTAGCGGATACCTCGCGCCCGCATCCCACGTGGACCGACCCGGCCACGCTCGCGCGCGTGGCACAGGCGCTGGCGGCCATCCTCGAAGGCGGCCCTGCGCCCGATTGAACGACACCAAATGAAAGGGGCACCGGCCTTGGCCGATGCCCCTGAAGTTCACTTCATGCGCTCACGTCATGCCACCTCAACGCAGGGCTGCGGATTTCGATCCTGCGGGCGCCAAAGAACTTGCCGCCGCCAGCTGGCGCGCCACGTTCAGCAGCTGCACCGCGTCGAAGGGCTTGCCCACCACAGGGCGGTCGGCGAAGCAGGCGGGCAGATGCTCGCGCCCGTAACCGCTGACGAAGGCGAAGCGCACACCCGCCGCGTCGAACGCCGCGGCCACCTTGTCCACCTTTTCGCCATGCAGATTGCCGTCGAGCAGGGCAATGTCGGGACGCTGCGAGGCAATCGCCTCGATCGCCTCGGCGCAAGTGGTGACCGGCCCCAATGGCACCGCGCCGGCGTTCTCCAGCAGCATTTCGAGTTCCATGGCCACCAGTGGTTCGTCTTCGACGATCAGCACGCGCTGTCCCGCGATCGACAGGCCATCGGCACGCGAGTCAGGACCTGTCGGCGCCGACCTGACGGGAGGCACCGCGCAGGATGCGCCCTGCGCCAGCGGCATCCGCAGCGTCCAATGCACGCCTTCGGGGCGGAATTCGGATCGCGCCTCGCCGCCCAGACTCGACTGGATCAGCCGCGAGCCGAACCCCGAGTGATCGGGCGGTGCCACCGCCGGGCCGCCGCTTTCGCGCCAGTCCAGCAGCAGTGTGCCCTCGCACACGTCCCAGGTCACATCCACGCGCCCCGCCGTATCCGACAGCGCACCGTACTTGATCGCGTTGGTGACGAGTTCGTGGAACACCATCGCCAGCCGCAGAGCCGGTTCGGGCGCCAGATAGGCCGAGGGGCCTGACGCGCTGAGCCGTCCGGTGGGCACGGCCCCCAGCGCGAGTTGCTCGGCGATCAGTTCAGCCACGCTCGCCCCTTCCCACGTCGCCGCGCTGAGCAGCGAGTGCGCGCGCGCCAGTGCCTGCAGGCGCCCGGTGAACGTCTTGAGAAAAGCCTCGGGCGAGCGCGAGTGACGCACGCTTTGCGTCGCGATGGCCTGGACCGTCGCGAGCGAGTTCTTCACGCGGTGGTTGAGTTCGCCCACCAGCAGCGCCTGCGTCTCCTCCGCCCGGCGCCGCTCGGTCACGTCGAGCACCTGCAGCGCCAGCGTGCCCCGGCCATCGGGCCCGGTGAGCGACGAGCAATACCATTCACCATCGATCGTCACGCCGTCGGCGCGCGCCATGCGGTGGTGCATCGTCTCACTCGCCTCGCCCCGGTCAAGCAGCGCCTGCATCGCCCGCACGAAATCCGCGCGCCCGTCCTCGGGCAGCCACGGCACCTGCGAAATCTGGAGGCCCAGCACGTCGGCGCGGGCGAAGCCCGTCATCCGCTCGGTCGAACGGGTCCAGGTGATGACGCGCAGGTCGGCGTCGATTTCGATGATCCCCAGCGGGGAATTGTCGCTGTGCGCGCGCAGCCGCGACAGCACCAGGCCCAGTTCGTCGCGCTGCCGAGCCAGTTCCTGCCGCTGCCGCGCGAGCTGCGCGAACACGCCCACCTTGCTTGCCAGCACCTGCGGATCGACCGGCTTGAGCAGGTAATCGACCGCTCCCGCCTCGAAACCGCGGAACTTGCGCCGCTCGTCAGTGGCAAGCGCGGTCAGGAAGATGATCGGCACGCCGCGCGTCCGCTCGATCCCGCGCATCAGTTCGGCCAGTTCGAAGCCGTCCATGCCCGGCATCATCACGTCGAGCAGGGCCAGCGCGAAATCCTGTTTCAGCAGCAATTCCAGCGCCTCGAAGCCGCTGCGCGCCTTGACCACCTCGATCCCGCTCTGCTGGAGCAACGCTTCCAGCGCGCGCAGGTTCTCCTCGATATCGTCCACCGCCAGGATGCGGACCGGCTCAAGCTGCATCGCGCGTCTCCGTCACCGGCACGACATTGCGGCGGAAGATCTTCTCCTCCGGCACGAAATCGGCGAACGCATCGGAATGGGCAGAAAAGCGCAGCGTTTCCTTGGATCCCAGCCCCAGGAACCCGCCCCGCGCCAACGAGCGCCCGAACAGCCCGAGCGCGCGGTCCTGCAACTGCCGATCGAAATAGATCAGGACATTGCGGCTGGAAATCAGCTGCATTTCGGAAAAGACCTCGTCGCTGGCCAGGTTGTGGTCGGCAAAGACCGTGCGCCGGCGCAGGCTGGGATCGAACCGCGCCGCACCGAACGCCGCCGTGTAGTAGTCCGACAGCGAGCCCTTGCCCCCCGCCGCACGGTGATTGCGGGTGAAGCCGGGAATGCGATCCAGATCGTAGATCCCGGCCTTCGCCTTTTCAAGCGCGGCCGGGTTGATGTCGGTGCAATAGAAGATCGTGCGCTCCTCCAGTCCTTCCTCGCGCAGCAGGATCGCCAGCGAATAGAACTCCTCGCCATTGGCGCAGCCCGCGATCCACACCTTGAGCGAAGGCCAGGTGCGCAGATGGGGAACGACCTTTTCGCGCAGGGCGAGGAAGTAGGCCGGATCGCGGAACATCTCGCTGACCTGGATGGTCAGGAAGCCCATCAGCGCCGGCTGCACGCCGGGATCGTGCAGAACACGGTGCTGAAGCTCCGAAAAGGTCGCGCAGCCGAAATGCAGGCGCGCGCGGTCCATCCGCCGGCGCAGCGATTCGCGCGCATAGTTGCGGAAATCGAACTGGTAACGCCGCCAGATCGCTTCCAGCAGGAGGTCCAGTTCGATCTCCTCGGTGGTGTCGGGCGCGGTGATCATCGCGGCATCCACACGCGCACCAGCGACAGCAGCTTGTCCACGTCGAGCGGCTTGGCGAGGTAATCGTTGGCCCCGGCATCGAGGCAGTCCTGCTGGTCGCGCGCCATTGCCTTGGCGGTCAGCGCAATGATCGGCAGGGCGCGCCACGCGCCCTGCTTGCGGATCTCGCGCGTGGCGGTGAGGCCGTCCATTTCCGGCATCATCACGTCCATCAGCACCAGTTCCACCGGCAGCGCCTCGCCCCTGGCTGCCTTTTCCAGCTCGTTCAGCGCCTCCAGCCCGTTGCGCGCGATCCGCACCCGCGCGCCGTGCGGCTCAAGGATGCTGGTCAGCGCATAGACGTTCCGGATATCGTCCTCGACGACGAGGATATGGCGCCCCTCCAGCGCCGCATCGCGGGTCAGCGCCTTGGCCAGCAGCTTCTGCTGCGGCTCAGGCAGGTCGGCCACGACCTGATGAAGGAACAGCGTCACTTCATCGAGCAGGCGTTCGGGGCTTTTCGCGCCCTTGACGATGATCGACTTGGAATAACGCCGCAGGCGCAGTTCCTCTTCCGCCGAAAGATCGCGCCCGGTGTAGACGATCACCGGCGGGAAGCCGACGCTCTCGTCGGTGCTGAGCTTTTCCAGCAGGTCCAGTCCCGGCATGTCGGGCAGGTTGAGATCGAGCACCATGCAGTCGAACGTCTCGCTGCCCAGTCGTTCCAGACAGGCGGCCGCACTGTGCGCTTCCACCGTCTCGACATCGCGGGAGGCGAGCAGATGGCGCACGCTTTCGGCCTGGGCCACGTCGTCCTCCACCACCAGCACGCGGCGCAGGCGCTGGTCCATGCGCGCTTCCAGCCCTTCGAGCATCCCGACCAGCGATTCGCGCCGGACCGGCTTGAGCAGATAGCCCACCGCCCCGCTCGACAGTGCGGCGAGCGTATCGTCATCGACCGAGACGACGTGGACGGGAATGTGCCGGGTGCGCGTGTCGCGCTTGATCCGGTCGAGCACCGACAGCCCGGTGTGATCGGGCAGGTTCATGTCGAGGATTACCGCATGGGGCAAGTATTGCCGCGCCATCAGCGCGCCTTCGTCGGCGGTGCCCGCGATCAGGCACTGGAAGCCCATCTCGTGCGCCAGATCGCTGAGGATGCGGGCGAACACGGGATCGTCCTCCACCACCAGAATCACCCGCGCGTCACCCGACAGCACCTCGCGGTCATCCTCGGACGCCGCAGGGCGCACCATGGCCGTCGCAGGGGGAGGCGGGGATGCCGGTCGAAGCGGGGCAGCCGCGGCGGGCGGCGGCGGGAGGACCGAGGCGGGATCGTAGGCGTCCGGCAGGTCCAGCGTAAAGGCACTGCCCTGCCCCGGCGTGCTGTCGAGCGAGATGCCGCCGCCCAGCAGACGCGCCAGTTCGCGCGAGATCGAAAGGCCCAGCCCGGTGCCGCCATACTTGCGGCTGATCGTGCCATCCTCCTGCCGGAACGCCTCGAAGATCGCGTCCTGCTGCTCGGGCGCGATGCCCGGCCCCGTGTCGCGCACGGTGAAGCCGATGCGATGCCGCTCCTGGCGGTGCACTTCGAGCGCGACCTCGCCCCTGTCGGTGAACTTGATCGCGTTCGAGACGAAGTTCTTGAGAACCTGCTCCAGCCGCTGCGGATCGGTCTCGATGTCCTGCGGCACGTCCGGGTCGATCTTGACCGCCAGCATCAGCCCCTTGCTCTCGGCCGAGGCGCGGAAGCCCTGCGCGATCTTCTCCAGCAGCGGCGCGAGCCGCACGCGCCGGGGCTGCAGTTCCAGCCGCCCCGCCTCGATCTTGGAAATGTCGAGGATGTCGTTGATCAGCGTCAGCAGGTCGTTGCCGGATGTCTCGATCGTCTGGGCAAAACGCACCTGCTCGCCCGTCAGGTTGCCACCGCGATTGTCTGCCAGCAGCCGTGCCATGATCAGCAGGGAATTGAGCGGCGTGCGCAGTTCGTGGCTCATGTTGGCGAGGAATTCGCTCTTGTAGCGGCTGGCCAGCTCCAGTTCGCCCGCCTGCGCCTTGAGCGAGACCTGCACGCGCTCCAGTTCGTCGCGCTGCGCCTCGAGCGAGCGCGCCTGCTCTTCAAGCTGCACGTTGCTCCGTTCGAGCTCGGCCTGTTGCTGCTCCAGCTCGCCCTGCGCCGCCTGCAAGGCGCGCGTCTGCGCTTCCAGCTCGTCGTTGTTGGCACGCAGTTCCTCGCCCTGCGCCTGCAATTCCTCGGCCTGCTGCTGCGTCTCGGCCAGCAGCGCCTGAAGCTGCGCGCGGTACTTGCCCGAACGGATGGCGACGCCGAGCTGGCGGCGCACGAGGTCCAGATAGGCCGCCACGTCGGCACCGGTCACGTCGGCCTCACCCAGGAAGCCGAGCTCGACGACGGCGTTCACCGTGCCATCCACTTCGGTCACGCCGATCACCAGCCGGCCGGGACGCGCCCGGCCCAGCGCGGAACCGAAGCTGAAATAGCCATCGGGCACCTGGTCGATGGTGATCGTGCGGCCTTCGTCGACCGCGCGCATGGCGATGCCGTCATCGCGTGACAATCGCTGCGGCAGCGGCGCGGACTCGGGCACGCCCAGCGCTGCGATCCGGCGGAAGCCCTCGCCATCACGCACATAGATGGCCCCGGCCGAAGCGCCGGTGCGACCGGCGATATAGCGCAAGGCCGCACGGCCCAGATCGTCCAGCCCCTGCTCGCCGCCGACCGCCAGTGCCAGTCCCGCCTCGCCGTCGCGCAGCCATTGCTGGCGCACCGCCTCGTTGCGATAACGGATGAACATCACGCCAAGGCTCGCCAGCGCGATCTCCACCAGCGTTGCCAGCGTGCGGTTGACCATCGCGACGGAGGGATCGACGCCGGCGGGCGCGAGGTAGAACCCTGCAATCGTCAGTACCGTGGCCATCGCCGCTGACGCCACCGGCACCCACGGCCGGTCCGACAGGAACGCCAGCACGGTCGGCACCAGATAGATGACCCACACGGCAGTGCCGAGCGGGAACACGAGATCCGCCGCGAACGTCAGGCCGAGTATGGCGATAAGGGCAAGGCTCAGCAGATTACGGGCGGCAACGCCGCGCTGGAAAGGCATCTGGTTACTCTGTGAGGACACCCTGGTCGATCGAGCCGCCCCCCACTTCGCGCACGACGATCGTATTGCGCAGGGCAACGCCTCAGCGCCGGCCCGGTTCCCGGCACCACCCTGTGCGTGAGAGCAGCTAACCAAAGACAGATGCGCAGGCCCGGCCCATCTGCAATGGTGCGGCGCATGAATACGGCAGCCACCGACAGCGCAGCGGTGCGCCCGCACCAGCGCGCTTCGAGGGATGGACCAAAGTGCGGCCGAGGGAGATTCGGCGCTCTATCGCCGCATCGGATAGCGACGCCCGGTCATTCAGCAAACGTTTGCCATATTCGTCGCATTGCTGTATCCGCTTGCCAAGGCCCGCGATAACATCGGGCGAACGGGATGAGGACAATTCATGCGTGACCTGACGGCAAAGCCGCGGATGAGCCTGCTGCGCATCATCGAGATGAACCTCGGGTTCCTCGGCATCCAGTTCTCGTTCGGGCTGCAGCAGGCGAACATGGGGCCGATCTACCGCTTCCTTGGCGCGGACGAGGCGACCCTGCCGCTGCTGTGGCTGGCCGGCCCTGTCACCGGGCTGCTCGTCCAGCCCATCGTCGGCGCGATGAGCGACCGCACGGTGAGCCGGTTCGGCCGCCGGACGCCCTATTTCCTCGTCGGCGCACTGCTGTGCAGCCTGGGCCTGCTGCTCATGCCCTACAGCCCGGCACTGTGGTTTGCCGCCAGCCTGCTGTGGATGCTCGATGCCGCCAACAACGTCACCATGGAGCCATACCGCGCCTATGTCGGCGACCGGCTCGACGCCGACCAGCGCACCACCGGGTTCCTCGTGCAGAGCGCGTTCACCGGACTGTCGCAGACGCTGGCCTATCTCGCGCCTTCGCTGCTGGTGTGGTGGGGATTCAGCGCCGACGCGGTCGATGCCAACGGCATCCCCCAGGTCACCCGGATCGCCTTCGTCGCGGGCGCGGTGATCTCTCTCACCACGATCCTGTGGTCGGTGATCCGCGTTCCGGAGCTGCCGCTGTCCGAAGCGGAAATCGTGCGCATCCGCAGCGAGCGCCTGTCGCCCGGCACGGCGCTGCGCGATTTCGCCGCGGCGGTGGCGGAAATGCCGCGCCCGATGCGCCAGTTGGCGCTGTCGATGCTGTTCCAGTGGTTCGCGATGTTCGCCTACTGGCAGTTCGTGGCCTTCGCGCTGGCGCGCTCGATCTTCCAGACGAGCGACCCGGCCAGTCCCGCCTTCCGTCAGGCCGTGCTTCTCGCCGGGCAGGCGGGCGCGGTCTACAACGCCATCGCCTTTGTTGCCGCCGCGGCGATGATTCCCCTGGCCACCCGGCTGGGCGCGCGCAACGTCCACGCCGCCGCCGTCGCGCTGTCGGGCCTTGCCATGCTGGCGATCCCCCACGCTACCGACCGGACCACGCTGTTCCTGCTGATGACCGGTATCGGCATCGGCTGGGCGAGCATGATGGGCAACCCCTACGTCATGCTGGCCGGCGCGATCCCGCCGGAGCGGACCGGCGTTTACATGGGTATCTTCAACATGTTCATCGTGCTGCCCATGCTGATCGAAACGCTGGTCGTGCCGGTAATCTACCAGCCGCTGTTGGGCGGGGATCCACGTAACATATTGCTACTTTCGGGTGTTTTCATGCTAGCAGCAGGCGCGGCGACGCTGATCGTCCGGACCGCGCCCGAAAGGAGCGCCGCGTAACCGGCCTGTCACGCTCGGCACGGGGTCTCGAAACGGGGTTGGCGGGTTGACTGATACAGGTTCGCAATCTGATCGTCCGGCGGAGCGGCCCGAGGTGCGCAGCATCGCCGATCTGGCGCGCATCGCCGGGGTTTCAGTCTCGACCGTGTCCCGCGCGCTGACGGGCAAGGGCACGCTCAACGAAAAGACGCGCGAACGCGTGCGCGCGCTCGCCGATGCCCATGGCTTCCGGCTCAACGTTGCCGCGCAGAACCTGCGGCTTGGCCGCACGGGCGCCATCGGAGTGCTGCTGCCGCTGGGCCACGAGCGGTGCCAGCACTTGTCCGATCCGTTCTTCAGCGCGATGCTCGGCCATCTGGCCGACGAGCTGGCCGAACGCGGCTATGACCTGCTGCTGTCGCGCGTGCTGCCCAAGCGCAAGGACTGGCTCGACGATTTCGTCCGCTCCGGCCGGACCGACGGGATCATCGTCATTGGCCAGTCGGACCAGGGCGCCACGCTGAACCGCACCGCCAGGAGCTATCGCAACATGGTGGTCTGGGGCGCGCATGACCCGGCCAATGCCTATATCACCGTGGGCAGCGACAATGTCGCCGGCGGCCAGATCGCCGCTCGGCACCTCGTTGCGCGCGGTCGTCGGCGCCTCGCCTATTTCGGCAACATCGCCGCGCCCGAATTCGCCGCGCGTGAAGCCGGGTTTCTCGAAACCCTGCCCGATGACATCCGCCGCGACGTGGACATCGTGCCGGTCCACCTGACTCCGGAAGGCAGCTACGAAGCCGCCATGGCCTATTTCGGCGCCGGCAACCGTCCCGACGGGATCTTTGCCGCGTCGGACATCATCGCGATGAGCGTGATCGGTGCCGCCGCCGAACACGGCATCGCGGTGCCGCGCGACATGTCGCTCATCGGCTTCGACGATGTTCTCGTTGCGCGAATCGCCACCCCCCCGCTCACCACCGTGCACCAGGACATCGCAGGCGGCGCCCGGCTGCTGGTCGATCTGCTGTGCCGCCGCCTTGCGGGCGAGCATGTTGCCTCGGTCACGCTGACGCCGCGTCTGGTGGAACGCGAGTCCAGCTAAAAAACAGCCCGATTCAAAATACTTGGACAGCGGGTGAAAGCCGTCGCCAAGCGATTGTCACGCATTTCAGCAAACGATTGCTTATTCTGATTGCAAACGTTTGCTGAAATGCGTATCCAACTCCCGAGCGGTCGTCCAGCGACCGCCATCGGTCCCCACGCAGGGCCATCTGGGAGGTATGTCATGAAGAGCGTTTTCCTTTTCGCGTCCGTCGCCCTGTGCGCGCTTTCCGCGCCGGCCCTTGCCCAGGACGCCAATCCGCAGCCTGCGGCCGATGATGCCGCCGCCGATCCGCTGGGCATGAACGAGATCGTCGTCACCGCACAGCCGCGCGCCGTGAACAAGCTGGACAGTTCGGTTTCGGTGTCCTCGCTCGGCGCCGCCGCCATCGCCGAAGCCGCGCCGCGCACCACCGCCGAAATCTTCCGCTCGATCCCCGGCATCCGTTCGGAATCGACCGGCGGCGACGGCAACGCCAATATCGCCGTGCGCGGCCTTCCGGTCGCCTCGGGCGGCGCGAAGTTCCTGCAATTGCAGGAAGACGGCATGCCCGTCATGCAGTTCGGCGACATCGCCTTCGGCAACGCCGACATCTTCCTGCGCGCCGATCAGACCATCGCCTCGATCCAGGCCGTGCGCGGCGGCAGCGCTTCCACGCTGGCCTCGAACGCGCCCGGCGGCGTCATCAACTTCATCTCGAACACCGGCGAGAAGGATGGCGGCGTGGTGATGGCCACGGCGGGCGTCGACTACGAGGATTACCGCGTCGATTTCGACTATGGCGGCCACATCGACGACAAGACCACGTTCAACGTCGGCGGTTTCTGGCGTTCGGGCGAAGGTCCGCGCGATGCGGGCTACACCGCCAACCGCGGCTACCAGATCAAGGCCAACCTCACGCGCAAGTTCGATGCCGGCTACGTCCGGGTCTATTTCAAGCACCTTGACGATCACGCGATCAGCTACCTGCCGATGCCCACGCGCGTCACCGGCACCAACGCCAATCCCACTTTCGGCTCGATCGACGGGTTCGACATCAAGTCCGACACGATCCAGAGCGCCTACTTCACCAGCGCCACCGGGCTGGACGGCCAGAACAACCGCCGCACCACCAACCTGAAGGACGGGATGCGTCCGCTGGTCAACGCAGTCGGCCTTGAAGCGGTGTTCGACGTGGCGGACGGGCTGAAGCTGGAAGAACGCTTCCGCTACCAGTCGGTCAAGGGCCGGTTCGTCTCGCCCTTCCCCGCCGAGATCGGCGGCGCGCAGGGCATTGCCGACAGCACCGGCAACTATCTCGCCAACGGCAGCTTCTCGGGCGGCGCGGCGGGCGCCTACTCGCTCCAGTATGCCACCGGCCCGAATGCGGGCAAGGCGTTCACCGGCGGGGCCAACGGCCTGGCCATGCGCACGCACCTGTTCAACGTCGACATCAACGATTTCGGCGGCTTCACCAACGACCTCAAGCTGACCAAGACCTTCGGTGACTATTCGCTCACCGCCGGCCTCTACAATGCGCGCCAGACCATCGACATGGACTGGGTGTGGGACAGCTTCCTGATGGAAGTGAACGGCCACAACGCCGCGCTGCTCAATGTGATGGACAACGCCAGCGGCAAGGTTCTCTCGCAGAACGGCCTCTATGCCTATGGCGTGCCCTTCTGGGGCAACTGCTGCACGCGCAGCTACAACGTCGATTACGACATCATCGCCCCCTACGCCGCGTTCAACGCGCAGGTCGGCCCCGTCAACTTCGACGCCTCGATCCGCTACGACAGCGTCAAGGCGCGCGGCGATTATGCCGGGGCGACGCAGGCCGTGCTCGATGTCAACCAGAACGGCACGATCGACCCCACCGAAACCAGCGTCTCGGTGATGAACAACGGCGCCGCCTCGCCGGTGAACTACAACGTCCACTACGTCTCGTGGTCGGTTGGCGCGAATTACCGCGTCAGCAATGACCTGGCGGTGTTCGCCCGCGCCAGCCGCGGCGGCCGCGCCAATGCAGATCGCCTGCTGTTCGGCCTGATCCAGCCCGACGGATCCGTGCGCAAGGCCGATGCGATCAACTACGTCAACCAGTACGAACTCGGCGTGAAGCTGCGCTCCGGTCCGTTCGCGCTGTTCCTGACCGGCTTCCATGCCAAGACGCAGGAGCAGAACTTCGAGGCGACCAGCCAGCGCTTCTTCAGCCGCGTCTACAAGGCGACCGGGCTGGAACTCGAAGCCGCCTACCGCAAGGGTATCTTCGACCTGCGCGCGGGCGCGACCTATACGCACGCCACCATTGCCAAGGACGCGATCACGCCGGCCAATGAAGGCAACCGCCCGCGCCGCCAGGCCGAGCTGCTCTATTCGTTCACCCCGGCGCTCGATTTCGGCGCGGCGCGCGTGGGCTTCAACGTGATCGGCACGACCAAAGCCTTTGCGCAGGACAACAACCAGCTGGTGTTCCCCGCCTATGCGCAGGTCAACGCCTTCGTGAACGTGCATCCCGTGGACAACGTCGAAGTCTCGCTCAACGCCAACAACCTCTTCAACGCCACCGGCATCACCGAGGCGGAGGAAGGCGCGATCGTCGACAACGCCACCAACTTCGTCCGCGCCCGCTCGATCAACGGGCGGACCATCTCCGCCTCGGTCAAGTACACCTTCTAAGCCCCGGGTCGCACCATGGGCGCCGCCGGCGGACAAGTCCGCCGGCGGTCCTCCCTCCCCATTTCCAGCAGGAGAGCACCTTGCCGATCCCCTCGCGCTGGAGCGCGGACCACGTCCGCGCCATCGGACCCCATGCCGCTGCCCCGCTGCTGACCGAGACCGACGTGGCACGTGTCTCCGCCGCCACCGACATCTGGGATGCCTGGCCACTCCAGCGGCGCGATGGCCACCCCTTCCTGCTGCCCGATGGCGCGCAGGTGTGGATGGCGCTTGGCGCGCCGCGCTTCCCCGATCCGGACGAGCGCCACGGCCACGCCCGCATCACCCTGTTTCGCCGCGCCGCCAATGGCGCATGGACCGAAATTGGCCCGGCGATGCCCGATGGCTTCGCCCCCGGCAGCCGCGAATGGTCTGGCAGCGCCATTGCCGACGATGACGGCACGCTGACGCTCTACTTCACCGCCGCCGGCCGCCGGGGCGAAAGCGAGCTGACTTTCGAGCAGCGGATGTTCTCGGCCCGCGCCACGCTCGAAAGCGATGGCCGCTGCACCGATTGGCACGACCTTGCCGAAGTGGTGCCGCCCGATCCCGCGCACTATATGCCCACCACCATCGGCGGCGGTATCGGCACGATCAAGGCATGGCGCGATCCCGCCTATTTCCGCAGTGCGGACGGCCGCCACTGGCTGACTTTCGCCGCCTCGCTCGCCGGATCGCCCAGCGCCTACAACGGAGTGATCGGCCTCGCCGTGGCGGAGCCGGACGCGCCCGATGCCTGGCGCCTGCTGCCGCCCATCGTCTCGGCAGACGGACTGAACAACGAACTGGAACGCCCCCACCTCGTTAGCCACGCGGGCAAGGTCTATCTGTTCTGGTCGACGCAGGCGCACGTCTTCGATCCTGCCGGGCCGGTCGGCCCCACGGGTCTTTACGGCATGGTGGCAGACACCGTGGAAGGGCCGTGGCAGCCGCTCAACGGCACCGGCCTCGTCTTCGCCAACCCGCCGCAGGCACCGGCGCAGGCCTATAGCTGGATGGTCCTGCCGGATCTTTCGGTCACCAGCTTCGTCGACAACTGGGGCGGCGACGATGTACGCCGCTTCGGCGCTACATTTGCCCCGTTCCTTCATCTGGAGCTGGACGGCACCCGCGCCGCGTTGAAGGAGACCTGATCGCGATGACCCAGCCCCGCCCTGCCCCCCGGCCTGCCCCCCGCCTTGCCGGCGTCGAACTCGGCGGCACCAAGACCATCCTCGTCCTCGCGGAGGGCCAGACCATCGTCGAGCAGGTCGCCATTCCCACCGAAGCGCCGGAAATCACCCTGCCCGCCGCATCGGCGGTCCTGCGCCGCTGGAACGATGCCGCGCCCATCGCCGCGCTCGGCATCGCCTCGTTCGGCCCGCTCGACCTTGCGGCCGGCACGATGCTGCCCACGCCCAAGCCGCACTGGTCGGGCGCCGCGGTCCGCGCCGCGCTGGCGGATGGCCTCGCCTGCCCCGTCGCGATCGACACCGACGTCAATGGCGCCGCGCTTGCGGAATATCGCTGGGGCGCCGGCGCGGCGCAGGGCTTCCAAAGCCTGTGCTACATCACCATCGGCACCGGTCTTGGCGGAGGCGTGGTCATCGACGGCCGCGCGGTCCACGGCGCGATGCACCCCGAGATTGGTCACGTCCGCGTCCGCCGCGCCGCAGGGGACACGTTCGCCGGCACCTGCCGGTTCCACGGCGACTGCATCGAGGGCCTCGTCAGCGGCCCCGCGCTCGCCGCGCGCTTCGGAATGCCGGGCGAGCAAGTCCCTGCCGACCACCCCACCTGGGCCTACGTCGCGACCGAAATCGCCGATCTCGTCGCCACGCTGTTCCTCATCACCTCGGTCGAAGCCGTGCTGATCGGCGGCGGCATCGGCATCGCCCGCGCCGCCCTGCTGCCCCAGGTCCGCACCCACCTGCTCGCAAGCCTTGGCGGCTACCTGCCGTTCCTGACGCCCGAGACGGTCGAAACCCGCGTCACCGTGCCGGCGCTGGGCGGCAAGGCCGGCCCGCTCGGCGCCATCGCCCTCGCGCTCGACGCACTCGGCTGAAGACCTGCCTCGAAAGCGGTCACGACGATCGTTGCAGCATGGCAAGCGCCGAAGGGTGCTCGCGCATACCCGGCACCGCCACTTTCAGCCGCAGCACCCCGCCCGCGCCGGTGACGGTTTCGTTGCCGCCCGTGCTGACCAGCAGCGACGACAGATCGCCCGGCTCAAAACCCAGACTGACGATATGGGGATATCGGCTGGTCAGGCAGTGCGTCTGCGTCCCATCGGCATCAAAGCGCAGCAACCTGCCGCTTTCCCAGCAGGCCACCCACAGCCCACCCTCGCGGTCCACCACAAGGCCATCGCTGTCGCCAAGCGGGATGAACAGTTCCGGCTGCCCCGCCTGTCCGGCCTCCAGCGCATGGCGCCAGATCCCGCGCGAGGTGTCGGAATGGTAAAGCCAGCGACCGCACGGGCTGAGCCCGATGCCATTCGATGCATGGACGTCGCGGCGCAGGACGGTGACCGTGCCTTGCGCGTCCATGTGGAAGAACCGGCCGGGTGCGGGCGCCTGCCCCGTTTCCATGATCGAGACGAAATCGATCGTCCCGGCATAGATGCCGCCGCGTCCGTCGCCCTCCATGTCGTTGACTGCGATGATCGGCTCGCCTTCGATTTCGGCCAGGACCGTGCGGGTGGCGCCGGTGGCGGGGTCAAGCGCCACGATCCCGCCGCGGCCGCTGCACAGCACCTGCCCCGAAACATCGTGCACGATGCCGCCAACCCAGTCGCGGCCGGTCAGCATGGCCTGCACGCCTCCCCCCGCATCGCGGCGATAGACGGTGGCGCCGGCAAGATCGGCGAACCACTGCGAGCCATCTGGCGCGCCGCGCGGAGCCTCGACGAAGCCATACCCCATCGCCAGCTCCTCGAACGCGCCGGCACCCTCCTCGATCATGGCTCTCTCCCTGCCGCGAAGGCCGTCGGGCCAATTTCGCTGTTCTGTCGTGTCGGGGCAGAGTTGAGCGCTCGTCCGGTCCGGCGGTAGCCGTGATTTCGGACAGGTGGCGGGGCGCGGGGGGCGCTTAAGGGATCGGCTCTGCCCGCGCCGCGCCCGATACGCGGCGATCCCCGCTTCGCTGAAGCGTGTGCGCCTTGAGCGTGCGGACCAGTGGCTTCTCCACGAACCGGAACATCAGGCATCCGCAGGTCTGCGCGGCCACCACGAACAGCAGGACCCGTGCCAGCGCGGGCAAGTGCGGCATCAGGGACGCGACCAGCGCGAACCCGACCGTCTGAAACAGATAGGTGGAATAGGAAGCCTCTCCGGCAAAGCGCAACCAGGTGCTGCGCACCAACCCTCCGGCACGTTCCAGGCAGACCAGGCCGACCACCACCGATGCCGTGCCCAGCGGCAGCAGCACGTTCGCCCACCAGCCCAGCCGGTCTTCGCAGGTGTCGGCCAGCAGGAAGGCGATGCCGCCGGCTGCCGCGAGCAG
Organism: Novosphingobium sp. KCTC 2891; assembly: GCF_025938155.1. Lineage (GTDB taxonomy): Bacteria > Pseudomonadota > Alphaproteobacteria > Sphingomonadales > Sphingomonadaceae > Novosphingobium. The sequence continues at coordinate 25,524 of NZ_JAPCZG010000002.1, forward strand.
CGCAGCACCGCCACGGCCAAGCCGTTTCCCCGCCGCATCCACGATCCGGGCGGCCACCACGCCGGCAAGGAATTCAAGGCAGATCGGATGGGTGTAGGTTTGCAGGATCGGCCCGTCCGGCTTGAAGATCGCGCCCGCTGCCAAGGCAACACCCAGACAGACCGCAAGCGCCAGCAACCGGCGCCGCGCAGGCACGATCAGGCAGGCCGCGAACAGGGCATAGAAGTACATTTCGTATTGCAGCGTCCACCCCTGGTAGAGAACCGGGTAAACGCCGCCCGACACTCCCTCGTGGGGAATGAACAGCAGCGAGGTGACCAGGTTGATCGGCCGGGTCGTCGCCTGCCAGAAATAGCCCGGCACCACGAACGTCGAAAGAACCGCGACCAGCGTGGCCAGCCAGTACAGCGGCACGATCCGGACGATGCGCGCCGCCATGAAGGGCGCCACGGCGACCGGCCGCCGCTCGGTGCTCGTCCAGATCACGAAACCGCTGATCGTGAAGAACAGGTGGATGCCCGCCGCGCCCAGGTTGAACTGCCAGTTCGTGCCGTCCAGGCTGTGGAACAGCACCACGCCCAGGGCCGCGATCGCGCGCAGATAGTGGATCGACCACAAGCCACCGCTTTCACGGGCGCTCTCGCGCGGCTTGTCCCGGCCGCGGGAATGTTCCTCGCCCTGCACTATCGCTTCCGCTTTCTGGCACTCACGCAAATGAATCGGTGTTCTCCTGACGATCACCTTGCACGCCATCACCTGCACGCCGCATGGCAACGAGGTTACGCCTTCGTAATTCGCGTCGACGCGTATCGCCGGGCTAAAAGGGCGCCGTTCAAGAAGCGGAAGGAGTCCGCGATTGCCATCGACGCGGGCTCCCGGAGGAACACACGCCTTGCTTAAACTTCTGACTGCCATGCTCGCATCGCTGACCCTACTGTGCGCGGCCCCGGTTCGGGCGGCTTCGCCCCCGGCCGGCCAAGTTGCCCTGACGTTCGACGACCTGCCGGGGCTGTCGCTGCCCAACCAGCGATACGTCGACAGCTTCAACCACGACCTGCTGACGGGGCTGCGCCGGCACCGGATCGCCGCGACGGGTTTCGTCAACGAAGGCAAGCTCGACGAACTGGACCGCGGCCACCAGATCGCGATCCTGAAGCGTTGGCTGCAAGCCGGAATGGACCTCGGCAACCACACCTACTCGCACGAATCGCTCAACACGCTGGGCGCCCGCCCCTTCGTGGCCGATATCGCCAAGGGCGAGAAAGTCACCGGCGCGCTGATGGCCGCCCGGCACAGGCACCTGCGCTGGTTCCGCTTCCCCAATCTCGAAACCGGGGCGGACACAGCCACCAAGTCGTTCGTCGCGGGCTGGCTCGCGGCCCACGGCTATCGCTCCGCGCCGGTGACGATCGACCCGGACGACTGGGAGTTTGCCGAACCCTACGACGACGCGGTGCTCCATCACGACCATGCCCGCGCGGCTTACATCCGCGAGGCTTACCTCGCCCATTCCGCGCTCACCATCGACTGGTCGCGCAAGGCGGCGCACGCGCTGTTCGGGCGCGACATCGCCTATGTGATGCTGCTTCACGCCAGCAAGCTGAATGCCGACTGCATCGACAGCCTGACCGGTCTTATCACCCGGCGCGGAATGCATTTCACCAGCCTGGACCGGGCGATGCGCGATCCGGCCTACCGCACGCCCGATCCCTATGTCGGTGCGGACGGTATCGAGTGGCTGGAGCGCTGGTCGCAGGCGCTGCACCGCGAATTGCCCTGGGATGACTTTCCGGAAGTGCCGGCCAGCATCGTGACCAGCTACGACAAGCTGGAAAACGACCGCCACTAGGCTCATATCGATGGTTGCGCGCGGCGCTCGATATGCGCCCCCATCGGGCCGCCCCGCCCTAGATGGCCGTATCGCTCATGGCGCGATGTTTCCGGTCAGGGCGTTGAGCTGCCAGGCAGCAACGGTCTGCATGCCTTCGGCCTGCAGCAGCGCGGCTTCGGCCTCGATCGCTTCGCGTTCGGCATCGAGCACGGCAAGCGTGGGCTTTGCGCCCACCTTCGCCTCGAGGCGGGTGCCGCGCAGCGCTTCGGCGGCGGCGTCGGTGCGCAGACGCGATGCATCGGTCATGCGCCGCGCCGTTATCAGTCCCTGCCAGGCATCGATGACCATGCCTTCCAGCGCCTGATCGGCCTGGCGGAGCCTTGCTTCGCTGGCATCGAGATCGGCATCGGCAGCACGTGTCTGCGAAGAAACGCGCCCCCCGGCCCACAAGGTCCAGCGCCCGCGCACACCCACGGCAACCGAGTCCGCTTTGTAGCCGGGAAAGAACTGGTCACGCACATGCGCCGCCTCGGCAAAGGCACCGACGGTCGGCATACCTTCTGCCTTGGCGGAACGAACCCCGGCACGCGCAACGTCCACGCCCGCCTTCGCCTGCCGCAAGGCCGGATTGGAAGTGCGCGCCATATCCAGCGCTTCGTCGAGCGTTGCCGGAATATGCGGCAACGCCGGCAGGGGCGCGAAATCGCCGGCGGGTTTGCCCGTCAGGCGTTGATAGGCGGCCTCGGCTGAAGTGCGGCGTCCTTGCGCCTGAGCAAGTCCGGCGTCGGCTTCTGCCTTTCTCGCGCGCGCCTGGGCCAGTTCGGAACTGGCGATCTCGCCCGCGCGGAACCGCAATTCCGCTTGCCGCTCGGTTTCGACGAGTTCGCCGACGAGTTGGCCATACCGGGCTTCGAGCTTCCGCGCGGTGAGAACCTCGGTGTAGGTGCTGACCGCCCGAACGATGGTCTGCAACCGCGCCTGTTCTGCTCCGAAGCGCGCCATGTCCGCGCCGCCGCGCGCCTGATCGATGGCCGATGAAATTCGCCCGCCGGCGTAGAGCGGCATCTCCGCGGTGGCCTGCACCGTGAAGGGAGAAACACTGTCCGCCGCAAGGCCGAAGAAGCCGCCGTTATCGATCCGGCCGACTCCGTACGATCCTTCCACCCGCAGGAGCGGATTGCTTTCCGCACGTGCGCGGTCGAGCCGGGCTTTCGCCGCCGCCTCACCCGCGTTGGCTTCGGCGAGCGTGGGGGCGTTCGCCAAAGCATCGGTGACGGCGGCGGCGAGATCCTGCCCCGATGCCGGGGGGGCGGCAGCGAGGCAGGATAGCGTGACCAACGGCAGAATCAGGCGGCGCATTTCAGTCCCGATTCAATTGAACGCGTTACCGGGCCTGACACCCAGCTTCTTGAAGATCATTGCCGCAGGGCAAAAACCGGTGAAGCTGGCCTGCAACAGATTCGCGCCGGCGAACGCGGTCAGCCAGAGAAACCCCGGATGAACCCAGTGCGCCAGCGCCAGGCTGGCCAGAACCACCACTCCGGCGAAGCGGAAAACCGCAGCATCAAGCATCATGGCCATTCTCCTTATTTGAAGCGCAGCTTGCGGATGCCGAGCGCGTGCATCGCAAGCTTTTCGTAAAAGGGTTCACTGGTCCCGCGCCGTACTTTGTGCAGGAAGTACTTCTCGAACCCGACTTTCGCGAGGTGCACCCACTTGCCGCTCGACGACCAGTTGAGGTTGCGCGGCGGGATCTGGGGCTGGGCCACGAAGGCGACACCGCCGTCGCCAAAGTCGGCCAGGCACACGGCGTTCCAGGTGGCTTCTTCGGCCGGCTCCTTGCCTTCCAGTTCCAGCTTCAGATTGGCCGCGATGGCGGTGACCATCGATTCGATCATGAAGCCGGTCTTGGGCACGCCCACGGGAACAGGGGTCGGTCCGATCGGCGGGATCGCAACGCACACCCCCAGCGAATAGACGTTCTTGAAGGTCGGATTGCGCTGGTGCTTGTCGGCCAGGATGAACCCGCGAGGATTGGTCAGCCCTTCGATGCCGTGCACGGCCCCGACGCCGCGGAAGGCGGGCAGGATCATCGAATAGCCGAACGGCAGGTCATGGGCCGACTTGACCGAACCGTCCTCGGCCACTTCCTCGACATGCATGGTGCCCTCTTCCACCTTGGTGATGCGGGCATTGGTGATCCACTTGATGTGCCGGTTGCGCAGCTCGCTTTCAAGCAGCGACTTGGTGTCGCCCACGCCGTCCAGGCCGAGATGGCCGATGTAGGGTTCCGGGCTGATGTAGGTCATCGGCACGCGGTCGCGGATCTTGCGGCGGCGCAGTTCGGTGTCGAGAATCAGCGCAAATTCGTAGGCAGGGCCATAGCAAGATGCGCCCTGCGCGGCGCCGACCACGATGGGTTTCGGATTCTCGCAGAAGCGATCGAAGGCATCTGCCGCATGAGAGGCATGATCCGTTCGGCAGACCGACTGGGTAAACCCGTCTGGACCAAGCCCTTCCACCTCGTCGAAGGCCAGTTCGGGGCCAGTGGCGATCACAAGGTAATCGTAGGCCAGCGACGTGCCGTCGTTGAGTTCGACCCGGTTCTCGGCGGGGTGCACCCGCTTTGCGCCCACGGCGGTAAACCCGATGCCCTTCTTCTTCATGATCGGCGGCAAATGGACCTTTACGGCGTCGGGCTCGCGCCAACGCACCGCCACCCAGGGATTGCTCGGGACGAACCAGAAATCTTCCTGGTCGTTGATCACGGTGACCTCCGCCTTGCCCTTCGCGGCATCGCGGATTTCATAGGCAGCGATCGTGCCGCCAAGGCCTGAACCCAGGATAATGATCTGGGGCAATGACATTTTCGCTCTCCCGCAATCCAGTTCAGAGCCTCGGTCGCTCGGAAAATCGGTCGAAACGCGCAACGATGTGTTGCATCGGCGTTGACTTATATAATCATTTTAGGATATGAGCAAGGGATAAAGTTTGCCAGGGACCCGTTGAGGGTCACTCCCCGTGAAAGGATGAGCCGATGGTTTTTGGGTTCGGTACGCCAAAGCATCCCGAAGTGACCGCGCAGGAACTCGACGCGATGCTGCGCTCGGGCAAAGCGGTCGTGGTGGATGTGCGCGAAGTGGATGAGTTCGAGAGCGGGCACATTCCCGGCGCGATCAACATGCCGCTGTCGACGTTCCAGCCATCCAGACTGCCGGACACCGCCGGCAAGACGCTGGTGCTCAACTGCCTGGGCGGCAAACGTTCGGCGATGGCGCTCGACAAGTGCGCCGTGGCCCAGTCCGCCGTCGATACCCATCTCGCGGGCGGTTTTGGCGCCTGGCAATCGGCCGGCTTGCCGGTCGAACGATAAGCAACTCTGCAGGGGACATGACAATGCGGGGATACCTGTTGGCCCTGACCGCCTTGGGCACGGCGGTCCTTGCTCTACCGCTCACCGGCTGCAGCAGCGGCGAGGAGACGGCGCAGACGGCCAAGGCGCCGGCAGGTCCCCGGCTGGTCCTCGGCGCCAGCGACACGGTGAACTGGCAAGACGTCAGCGCCGAAATCGCCACGGTCGATCAGGCCCAGGTTCTGGCCCGCATTCCCGGCATCCTGACCACGCTGACGGTCAGGGAAGGCGACATGGTTGCCAAGGGCCAGGTCATCGGGCGCATTGTCGACAGCCAGCTTGGCTATCAGGCCGGCGCCTATGGCGCGCAGGCCGCCGCCGCGCAGGCCCAGGCCGCGCAGGCCCAGGGCGAACTGTCGCGCACCCGGTTCCTCTACCAGAACGGCGTTTACGCCAAGGCGCGTCTTGAACAGGCGGAGGCGGCAGCGGCTGCGGCCAATGCTCAGGTGCGTGCGGCGCAGGCCCAGCAGTCGGCGGTGGGAGCCGTGGCAGGGCAAGGCACGGTTACCGCGCCTGCCAGCGGCCGCGTCCTGCGCGCCGATGTCCCCGCCGGTTCCCCCGTTGCGCCGGGCATGGCGATCGCCGTGATTACCGCTGGCCCGACCATCGTCCGCCTCGAAATGCCCGAATCGCTTGCCGACAAGGTCCATGCGGGATCGCGAGTCACCGCAAGCGGCATCGGCAGCGGCGCGGGCGTGGGGACGGTGATCAAGCTCTATCCCTCCGTCACCGCCGGACAGGTGACCGCCGACGTGAACATGCCGGGTATCGACAACCGCCTGATCGGCCGCCGCGTTGCCGCGAAGGTCGATACCGGGGCGCGCAAGGCCCTGCTGGTGCCGGCCGGCTATGTCACCAATCGCTATGGCATCGACTATGTGACGATCCTCGCCAAGGACGGTTCGGCCGCGCAGGTGCCTGTGCAGACGGCAGCGTCGGCGGAACCGGGCAAGGTTGAAATCCTTTCCGGCGCAAGTGCCGGCGATACACTGGTTGGCCCGAATGGTGCTCAGCCGAACGGAGCCCGGCGCTGATGAACATCGGCATATCCGGCAAGCTGACGCGGGCGACGATCATGTCGCCGCTCACCCCGCTGTTCCTGCTGGCCGCGATCCTTGTCGGCCTGCTGGCCACGATCACGATCCCGCGCGAAGAGGAACCGCAGATCAAGGTGCCCATGGTGGACATCATGGTCCAGGCACCGGGCCTGTCCGCGTCTGACGCCGTGGAGCTGGTGGGCAAGCCGCTGGAGACCATCGTCAAGAGCGTCGACGGCGTCGAACATGTCTACACCCAGGCGCAGGATAACGGCGCCATGGTCACCGCCCGGTTCCTCGTCGGCTCGAACCCCGAGGACGCGGCGATCCGCATCAACGAGAAGATCGAGGCCAACAAGGACCGGATTCCGGTCGGTATCCCTGCGCCGCAGGTGACGGTGCGCGGGATCAACGACGTGCCGATCGTGGTCCTGACGCTGACCCCGAAGCCCGGCACGCCCGGCCGATGGGACGACCAGGCCCTGGCCGAACTGGCGGGCAAGCTCAGGACCGAGATTGCCAAGGTCGACGATGTCGGCCTCACCTTCATCACCGGCGGCCAGCACATGGCGCTGCGCGTGGTTCCCGATCCGGCCAGGCTGGCGCTCTACCGCGTGCCGCTGGGCAATCTGATCGAAGCCGTTTCGCAGGCCAATCGCGCCCTCCCGGCCGGAACCGTGCGCGAAGGCGGGCAAGCGGCACTGGTCGTTGCCGGCCAGACGCTGCGCGATGCGCAGGAACTTGCGAACCTGACCGTGCGCTCGGCCAGCGGCGCCCCGGTCCTGCTTTCCGATGTCGCGAAAATCGAGCAGGCTCCGACGCAGAACCAGGCCCGCGCCTGGCGCTGGGCAAAGGATGATCGTTCGGGCTGGAATATGGGTCCGGCAGTCAGCCTTGCCATCGCCAAGCGCGCCGGCGCCAACGCGGTCACTGTTTCGGAAGGCGTCGTGGAACGCGTCAATGCGCTCAAGAACACGCTGATCCCGGCGGGCGTCGACGTGGCCGTCACCCGCAACTATGGCGAAAGCGCGAACGATAAAGCCAACGAGCTGATCTTCCACCTCGCGCTGGCAACCGTCTCGATCGTCGTGCTGATCGGCTTTGCCATTGGCTGGCGCGAAGCGGGCGTTACCGCCATCGTCATCCCCACCACGATCATGCTGACCATGTTCGCATCGAACGTCATGGGCTTCACGATCAACCGCGTCAGCCTGTTCGCACTGATCTTCTCCATCGGCATTCTGGTCGATGACGCCATCGTGATGATCGAGAACATCGCCCGGCACTGGGCCATGAACGATGGGCGCAGCCGCATCGACGGCGCGGTCGATGCCGTGGCCGAAGTCGGCAACCCGACGATCATCGCCACGCTGACCGTCGTTGCGGCCCTGCTGCCGATGCTGTTCGTCTCGGGCCTGATGGGCCCCTACATGGCGCCGATCCCGATCAACGCCTCGGCCTCGATGATCTTCAGCTTCTTCGTCGCGGTCATCATCGCGCCCTGGCTGATGGTCCGCTTCGCCCGCAAGACCCTCTCCCATGGACACGACGAGCACGGGGGCAAACTGGGCGCGCTCTACAAGCGCTATGCCAGCAAGGTGATCGCCACGCGGCAAAGCGCCAGGCGCTTCCTGGTCATCGTCGGTGTCGCCACCCTGGCCGCGTGCTCGATGTTCTACTTCAAGGCGGTGACGGTGAAGCTGCTGCCTTTCGACAACAAGAGCGAAGTGCAGCTCGTGGCCGACCTGCCGGAGGGCACCAGCCTGGAGACGACGTCGCGCGTGCTGGAACAGGCCGCCGCCGTGGCGCGGACCGTGCCCGAAGTCACCTCGATGGAAGCCTATGCGGGAACGTCGGCCCCGTTCAATTTCAATGGACTGGTCCGGCACTATTTCCTGCGCAATGCCCCTGAAATGGGCGACCTGATGGTGACGCTCCTGCCCAAGGGCGATCGCTCGCGCTCCAGCCACGATGTGGCGGTGGACCTGCGTGAAAAGCTGAAGGCGATCCCCCTGCCCGCCGGTGGCTCGCTGAAGGTGGTCGAGACGCCGCCGGGACCGCCGGTGCTGGCAACGCTGCTCGCCGAAATCTACGGTCCGGACGAGGCCACCCGCCAGAAGACCGCCGCGCAGGTCGAGGCGATCTTCAAGTCGGTGCCCTACATCGTCGACGTCGACAACAGCTTCGGACAGCCCCGCCCGACGCTCAAGCTGATCCCCGACCGGGCAAAGCTTGACCACTATGGCCTGTCCGAACGCCAGCTGTTCGACAGCATCGGCGCGCTTATGGGCACGCAAGTGGTCGGCTATGCACCCAGAAATGGGCAAATGGGCGGCAATGATCGCGATCCGCTGCCGATCGAACTCGCGCTCGACCAGTCGCAACGCAGCTGGTCGGCTTCGCTCGCCGCAACGCCCGTCGCGGCCACGCCCACCGGGCAGCTCGTGCCCCTGGGCGAGCTGGTCACGGCGCGCATGGAACCAGGCGGACAGGCCATCTTCCGCCGCGACGGCCGCGGAGCCGCCATGGTGACCGCTGAACTCGCCGGCCGCTACGAAGCGCCGATCTACGGGATGCTGGCGGTCGACGATGCCATCAACAAGTTCGACTGGAAGGCGCATGGCCTGCAAAAGCCGGACGTGATCCTTCACGGGCAGCCGAACGACGAAAGCAAGACCTCGCTGCTGTGGGACGGCGAATGGGAGATCACCTGGGTCACCTTCCGCGACATGGGCGGCGCATTCATGGTCGCGCTGCTGGGCATCTACGTGCTGGTGGTCGGTCAATTCCGCAGCTTCACGATTCCGCTGGTGATCCTTACCCCCATCCCGCTCACGCTGGTCGGCATCGTGCTGGGCCACATGCTGTTCCGCGCCCCGTTCACGGCGACCTCGATGATCGGGTTCATCGCCCTGGCGGGGATCATCGTGCGCAATTCGATCCTGCTGGTCGATTTCATCCGCCACACGCGCTCGCCGGACAAGAGCCTGCGCGAAACCCTGATCGAGGCAGGCATGATCCGCTTCAAGCCGATCGTCCTGACCGCAGCGGCAGCCATGATCGGCGCGGCGGTGATCCTGACCGACCCCATCTTCCAGGGTCTCGCCATCTCGCTGCTGTTCGGGCTCGCCTCGTCGACCTTGCTGACCGTGCTGGTCATTCCCGCGATCTATGTCGTGCTGCGCGACGATGGTCGGCCGTTTCCGGAACCTGGCGCATGAAGCCGGCCGATCTCTCGGACCTCAAGGCCAACGCCGTGAGCATGGCAGGCCGCCTCAGGCTGATGGGTCACCCGGAGCGCCTGCTGATGCTCTGCCGCATGGACGAAGGCGAGGTGTCCGTCGGCGAACTCGTGGAGCTTAGCGGGCTTTCCCAATCGTCGGTTTCCCAGCACCTGGCGCTGCTGCGCGAGGAAGGCGTGGTCAAGATAAGGGGCGAGGCGCAGACCCGCTTCTACAGCCTCAAGGATCCCGTCATGCGCGGGGTCATCCACGCCCTTTGCGAACTGTGCAACACAACCGGCAAGTGATGCCTGGCCGACAGGCGATCGAGCGCGGCCGGCAACACCACGAATACCGCAACAGCGACAAGTCGATCCGGTGCGAGAACCGGCACCCCGCACGCGACAAGCTGGCATCATCATGGAATCGCGCAGGAAATCGAAACACCTGCTTCCGCTTTGATTGTTGAGCGCTTTTGTCGATTACTGTGATACTGTTATCCCGTTGGGCGGCGGCGTCCGTGAGCGATAATCCGATGTCGAGCCCGGCGCCGACCTGGCCGAACAGGAGGAGAGCTCTATCATGAAGTTCCGTAGCCTCGCCGTTGCCATCCTGATGGCGGCAGCCTCGTCCGTCGCACTGGCAGGACCTGCCCATGCAGAAACCGCTGCCGCACCCGCTGCCGCACCCGCTGCCAAGGACTGGTGGCCCAAAAGCCTGGATCTCTCGGCACTCCGCCAGAATGAAGCGCAGTCGAACCCCTATGGTGCCGACTACAACTACGCGCGCGAATTCGCTTCGCTCGATCTCGATGCAGTCAAGGCCGATATCCGGAAGGTGCTGCACACCTCGCAGCCGTGGTGGCCGGCCGACTATGGCAACTACGGCCCCTTCTTCATCCGCATGGCCTGGCACAGCGCCGGCACCTATCGCACCGGGGACGGTCGCGGCGGATCGGACGGCGGCGAACAGCGGTTTGAGCCGCTCAATTCATGGCCCGACAACGTCAGCCTCGACAAGGCGCGCCGCCTCGTCTGGCCGATCAAGCAGAAGTATGGCCGCAAGCTTTCGTGGGGCGACCTGATGGTGCTGACCGGCAACGTCGCCATGGAGGACATGGGCTTCAAGACGCTCGGCTTTGCCGGTGGCCGTGTGGATGCCTGGCAGCCTGACCTCGTTTTCTGGGGTCCGGAAACCAAGATGCTGACGGACCAGCGGCGCGATGCCAGCGGCAACCTGAAGGGACCGCTCGCGGCCACGCAGATGGGCCTGATCTACGTCAATCCCGAAGGCCCCAACGGCAATCCCGATCCGCTGGCCGCCGCCGCCGATATCCGCCGCGCCTTTGGTGCGATGGCGATGACCGACGATGAAACGGCCGCCCTGATCGCCGGCGGCCACACCTTCGGCAAGGCGCACGGCGCGCACAAGCCCGAAGAATGTGTCGCTGCCGATCCCGGCATGGCCCCGATCGAGCAGCAGGGCCTTGGCTGGGTCAACAAGTGCGGCAAGGGCAATGCCGAAGACACCGTCTCCAGCGGCCTTGAAGGCGCATGGTCCGCCAGCCCGGTTGCCTTCACCACCCAATACCTCGACAATCTGTACGGCTTCGAATGGGTAAAGACCAAAAGTCCCGCAGGCGCGACTCAGTGGATCCCGAAGGACCCGGAAGCCGCCAACCTGGTGCCCGATGCCCATCGTCCGGACGTGCGGCACGCGCCGATCATGTTCACCACCGACATCGCGATGCGTGAAGACCCCGGCTTCCGCAAGATTACCCAGGCCTGGCAGAAGAACCCGCAGGCCTTTGCCGATGCCTTCGCCCGCGCGTGGTTCAAGCTGACCCATCGCGACATGGGGCCGCAAGCGCGTTATCTCGGCAAGGACGTGCCCGGCGTCACGTTCACCTGGCAGGATCCCCTGCCCAAGGCGGACTACGCGATGATCGGTGACGCGGATGTCACCGGGCTCAAGGCAGAGATCGCAGGTTCGGGCCTGACCACCGCAGAACTGGTGCGCACGGCCTGGGCATCGGCCTCGACCTTCCGCGCCACCGACATGCGCGGCGGCACCAATGGGGCCCGCCTGCGGCTTGAACCCCAGAAGAACTGGGCCGTGAACAATCCCGCGGAACTGACAAAGGTTCTGGGACGGCTCGAAGCCATTCGCGCCAGGTTCAACAAGGGAGCGACCGGCGGCAAGAAGGTGAGCCTTGCCGACCTCGTCGTGCTGGGCGGCAATGTCGCCATCGAGCAGGCCGCCAAGGCAGCCGGACAGACCGTGACAGTGCCGTTCACGCCGGGCCGGGTCGATGCAACGCAGGCGCAGACCGACGTTGCCTCGTTCAACTATCTCCAGCCCAAGGCCGATGGTTTCCGCAACTACTACGCGACCGATGCCGATCTGGGACCGGCCGAATCGCTGGTCGACAAGGCAAGCACCTTGAAGCTGACCGTCCCCGAAATGACCGTACTGCTCGGCGGGATGCGGGCGCTGGGTGCGAACGCCGGCTCGTCGACGGCGGGCGTGCTCACAAGCCGTCCGGGGACTCTGACCAACGACTTCTTCGTCAACCTGCTGTCGATGGACACCGTCTGGTCCAGGTCGGCAGGCACGCCGGGCCTCTTCGAGGGCAAGGATCGTGCGAGCGGCACCGCGAAGTGGACGGCAACGCCGGTCGACCTCGCCTTCGGTTCGAACTCGGAACTGCGGGCGGTGGCGGAAGTCTATGCCTCCGACGATGCAAAGCAGCAGTTCACGACCGACTTCGTGGCGGCGTGGACCAAGGTGATGAACGCCGATCATTTCTGATCCGGCTTAGGCAAGACAGGTGGCGCGCGGCGGCAAGCTTCAAAGAGCTTGCCGCCGCAGACCGCTCGCCACTTCCCACCGCGCGCCCGCGTGTGGGGGGCGCCCGTTTCCTACGGCCGGCGATGCCCGAGAAGTACGGTCTGCAAAGGGGCCTGGCCGCGGCTCTGCGTTCCCTGAGCCCCGCGATTCGGAGAGGCTCATTTCGCGGGGGGCGGAACCCATGGGACCAATGGAATTGCAGCGCCGCAATTACCAGCGCAACATGATGTCACCCGCCGAATTGCCCATGTCCGGGGCCTTCGTCGTTGCCGTTCATGCAAGCTGCTGATTTTTTGGAGGCCCGAGCCGGAATCGAACCGGCGTAAACGGATTTGCAGTCCGGTGCGTAACCACTCCGCCATCGGGCCTCGATGCGCATTCGCGTGGAAGGGGGCGGTTAGCCGAGCGGCGCGCCGGCCGCAACGGGATTCTTTCAGGCCGGAACAAATGCCAGCGTGCGGGCGGCGGGATCGGCTTTTTCCAGCCGCACCGCCAGCCGCGTGCCAGGCGCCGCGCCGGGGCTGCGCGTGCGCGCCACCACCGGCAGGCCCTCAAGATGGATTCGCGCGCTGGGCCCCTCGGTATCGGTCACCACCGCGCGGAACACCTCCCCCTCGCGGCCATGAAGCATGACCGTTTCGGCAAGGTCGATCACCGCGCGCTCGATCCGCCCGGCGAGCGCGTCGGCGCGGGCCATCACCTCGGGCAGGCGGTCGAACGCGGCAACCACTTCGTCGGGCACCGCCTGCCCGTTCGCCACCGCCAGCGCCGCGCGGATCACATAGCGATCGGCCAGCCGGCGCAGCGGCGCGGTGGCGTGGGCATAGGGGGCCGCGATGGCCGCGTGCCACGGCTCCGCTCCGGCGTGATAAGGCGCATAGCCCGCGCCGCTGCCCGCGCGGCGCACCGCCAGCATGAACGCGGCGTGGTGCGGATCGGCGGGATCGAGCGTGCGCTCGAAATCCTTGATGTCCATGCCCGCGGGCCAGTCGAGCGCGAGCGCACCGGCGGTCTGTCGCAGCCGCGCGACCGCCTTCGCGTCCGGCCCGGCCATCACCCGGAAAAGCCCGGTATGGTGATCGAGCAGCGCCCGCGCGACGGCGAGGTTGGACGCCAGCGACAGCGCCGCGTTCTGCTCTTCGGACGCCAGCATCGGACGATAGGCGAGCGCAAACCGGTCATGGCCCAGCCCCACCACTTCCTGCTGCGGCGGATCGACGCGCGCCGCGCCGCGCCGGGTTTCGGCCGCCGCGATCCGCTCGGCCAGTTCGGCGAAGCCATCGGGCATATCGGCGGGACGCACCCGGTCGTAGGCCAGCTTGGCGCGGCTGCGCACCAGCGCCCGCTCCACGCCGTCGAGCCGGGTTTCCCCGTCCGGCGCCACGCGGACGGCGAAGACCACCGCCGGGCGGGGGCCGTCGGGCAGGAGGCTGGCGGCCTTTTCAGCCAGCACCGGCGGATAGAGACCCGCCTTGCCATCGGGCAGGTAGAGCGTCTCGCCCCGGTGCCATGCCTCCACGTCGACCGGATCGCCATCGGCCACGAACCACGCGACATCGGCGATGGCATAGCGCAGCACGAGGTCGCCCCCGCTGCGCTCGATGGCGAAGGCCTGGTCAAGATCGGTCGACGTCGCCGGGTCAAGCGTGACGAAGGGAACGGCGGTGCGATCGACGTGAGCGTCAGGCGTGCGCGCGGCGGCGGCCTCCGCCGCGGCGAGGACCTGCGGCGGAAAGCTGGCGGGCACCTGGAACTGGGTGCGAATGTCGGCGAGGCCGCGGCTCAGGATACCGCCGGGATCGTGCAGGGCCTTCATCAGAGACGCTCAGATACCTTCAGGTTCGTTTAGGTGCCGTTCGGGTCGCGCTCAGGGATCGACGAATTCGGGCGCGCGCTTTTCCATGCCGGACGCCACCGCTTCCGTCTGGTTGCGCGAGTACATCAGTTCCTGCTGGGCCAGGCTTTCGGCCATGAGCACCTGATCCGTCGACAATTCCGGCACCCGGTTGCACAGCGACTTGGAACTGCGCACCGCGGTCGGGCTCTTGCCTGCGATCTCGTGCGCCAGCGCCATCGCGCGGCCCAGCGGATCGGCATCGACATGGGTGGCGAAGCCCAGCGACAGCGCCTCCTCGCCCCGGAATTCGCGGTGGGTGTAGATCAGTTCGCGCAGCACATCGTCGCGCACATTGCCGCGCCACAGCGCGAAGCCGGCCATGTCGGGCACAAGGCCCCACTTCGATTCCATCACCGCCATGCGCGTATCGGGATGGACGATCCTGATGTCCGGCCCGCTCGCGACCTGAAGCCCGCCGCCGAAGGCAACGCCGTGGACCGCCGCTATCACCGGCATCGGCAACTTGCGCCAGACCATCGCGGCCTGCTGCGGCCGGTTGCAGTTGCCATGGGTGCGGATGACGAGCGTGTTCTCACCCTCCCAGCGGCTGCGGTTGCCAAGACTGGAGAGGTCGATCCCTGCGCAGAAGGCGCGGCCAGCGCCCGAAATCACCGCCGCGCGCACGCCGCGCTGTTCGTGCAGGTGGTGGCCGGCGGCGACCAACCCTTCGAACATCGCATCGTCGAGCGCGTTCATCTTGTCCGCCCGGTCGAGCAGGACATGGGCGACATGGTCTTCGATGGTGACGCTGACGCGGTCGTGGAAACGCATGGAAAACCTCATCCCTTCGTGATCTTTGCCCCATCGTTGCGCATTCGCCGCCGGGGGTAAAGCAGGGAGAGCCAAATAGGCCGGCGCGCGCGCGAACGGCGCCGGCCCGTTCGGGATGGCGTCAGGCCGCCGAAGCGTTGACGCCCATGCTCTGGAGGTAGCGCTTGATGTTGCGCGCCGCCTGGCGGAGGCGCTGCTCGTTCTCGACCATGGCGATGCGCACGAAGCCTTCGCCGTCCTCGCCATAGCCGACACCCGGCGCGACCGCGACTTCGGCATGGGTGAGCAGCTGCTTCGAGAATTCGAGGCTGCCGAGATGCTGGAGCGCCGGCGGCAGCGGAGCCCAGGCGAACATCGAGGCCGGCGGGCTGGGGATTTCCCACCCGGCGCGGCCGAACGCCTCGACCATCACGTCGCGGCGCTTCTGGTAAAGCTCGCGGTTCTTGTCGACGATGTCCTGCGGGCCGTTGAGCGCGGCGCAGGCCGCCGCCTGGATGGGCGTGAACGCACCGTAATCGAGGTAGGACTTCACCCGCTTGAGCGCCGCGATGAGATGCCTGTTGCCGACCGCGAAGCCGACGCGCCAGCCCGCCATCGAGAACGTCTTGGACATCGAGGTGAATTCCACCGCCACGTCCTTGGCCCCCGGCACTTCAAGGATGGAGCGGGTCGGGTTGCCGTCGAAATACAGCTCGGAATAGGCAAGGTCGGACAGGATCCACACCTTGTTCTCCTTCGCCCACGCCACCAGCCGTTCGTAGAACGCGAGGTCCACGGTCTCGGCCGTCGGGTTCGACGGATAGTTGACGATCAGGATCGAGGGACGCGGCACCGAATACTTCATCGCCCGGTCGAGCGAATCCCAATAGCGTTCGTCGGGCGTGGTCGGCACCGAACGGATCGTCGCCCCGGCGATGATGAAGCCGAAAGTGTGAATCGGATAGCTGGGGTTGGGCGCCAGCACGACATCGCCCGGCGCGGTGATCGCGGTGGCGAGGCTGGCCAGCCCTTCCTTCGATCCCATGGTCATCACCACTTCGGTCTCTGGATCGAGATCGACGTTGAAGCGGCGGCCATAGTAATTGGCCTGCGCCTTGCGGATGCCGGGGATGCCCGAGGAAGCCGAATAGCCGTGCGCGTCGGGCTTCTGCGCCACTTCGCACAGCTTGTCGATCACGTGCTGGGGCGGGGGAAGATCGGGGTTGCCCATGCCGAGGTCGATGATGTCCCGCCCTGCGGCGCGTGCTGCTGCCCGCATGCCGTTGACTTCGGCGATGACGTACGGCGGCAGGCGCTTCATGCGGTAGAATTCTTCGTCCACGACAGGTTACTCATATGACGCGGCGGAAATTGCCGCAGCGCGGCCTTACGCCAATCGGCCGCGCAAGGGAACCGCAAGGGCTAACAAGCTGTCACATCGCGTGTATAGACCAAGGTGTAACGCCGAAGACGACCTCGTGAGACGGAAGCGCAGATGAGCCGGGACAAGACGCCGCCCCACGCCGACGACGACAGCATCGTGGTGGAGGATCTCTTCCGCAAGCAGGGCGAGGCGTTGCAATCGCTGTTCGCACCGTTCCTGCCCACGATGGGCAGCAAGGTTCCCGATCCCGCGGATATGCAGCACTGGGCGATGTCCGCCGCCAAGCTTCAGAAGATGTGGCTCGATTTCGGCGCGGAGCAGGCCGGCGGGATCGAACCGGCGCTGATGAAGCTGGGCAATGGCGATCGCTGGTCGGCGATGTTCTCGCAGTGGTTGGGCGCCATGCCGCTCGCCTCGACAGAAGTGCAGGCGAAGCTGTGGGAGGAAAGCCTCTCGCTGTGGACCACGGTGCTGGGGCAATTTGCGGGCGACAAGCCGAAGGCCGACCACGTGCTTCCGCGCAAGGATCGCCGCTTCGCCGATCCGCGCTGGCGCGAACAGCCGGTCTTCGCGCTGCTGCACCAGACCTACCTGCTACTGGCAGAGCGGATCAACGCGATGGCGGCCGGGATCGACGGCCTGGCGCCCGAGAAGAAGGAGCAGCTGCGCTTCCTGACCAAGGTGATCACCGATGCGCTCAGCCCGGCAAACTTCCCGCTGACCAATCCGCTGGTGATCGAGCGGACGCTGGAAACGCAGGGCGAGAACCTGGTGAAGGGCGCCGAGCACCTGCTGGCAGACTTGCGCAAGGGGCAGCTGACCCACACCGACCCGCACGCGTTCGAGCTGGGCCGCAACATCGCCGCCACGCCAGGCAAGGTGGTGCATGAAACCCCGCTGTTCCAGCTGATCCAGTATTCGCCCGTCACCGACGAAGTGCGCGCGGTGCCGCTGCTGATCTTCCCGCCCTGGATCAACCGGTTCTACATCCTCGATCTCAACCCGAAGAACAGCTTCATCCGCTGGGCGGTGGCGCAGGGGCTGACGGTGTTCGTCGTCTCGTGGAAATCGGCCGACGCAAGCATGGCCGACGTGGTGTGGGACGATTACATCCGCGCCCAGATCGAAGCGGTCGACGTGGTGCGCGAGCGGCTGGGGGTGCCGGCGGTCCACACCATCGGCTATTGCGTGGCGGGGACCACGCTGGCCGCCACGCTGGCGCTGCTGGCGCGGCGCGGCGAGGCCGACCGTATCGCGTCCGCCACGTTCTTCACCGCCCAGGTCGATTTCGCGAATGCGGGCGACCTCAGGAACTTCATCGACGAGAACCAGATCGCGCTGCTCGAAACGCTCTCGAACGACGGCTATCTCGACGGGCGCTACATGGCAGTCACGTTCAACCTGCTGCGCGGCCCGGACCTGATCTGGAACTACGTGGTCAACAACTACCTGCTGGGGCAGGACTACCCCGCGTTCGACCTGCTCCACTGGAACGGCGACACCACGAACCTGCCGTCGAAGTGGCACAAGGCCTATCTTGAGGACCTCTATCGCGACAACCAGTTGGTCGTGCCCGACGCGATCACTGTCGATGGAACGCCGATCGACCTGCGCCGCATTGCAACACCATGCTACATCCAGGCCGGGCGCGAGGACCATATCGCGCCTGCGGAAAGCGTGTGGCAGCTGACGCGCCATCTGGCCGGGCCCTGGAAATTCGTGCTGGCCGGATCGGGCCACATCGCCGGCGTGGTCAACCCGCCCGAGGCGGGCAAGTACCAGTACTGGCTGAACGACGCACCTGCGAGGACGCTCGCCGAGTTCATCGACGGGGCGCAGGAGACCAAGGGCAGCTGGTGGCCGGACTGGATCGACTGGATCGGCAAGCTGGACCCCGCGCGTGTCCCCGCGAAGGGCAAGCGCAAGCCCGGCGGCCGCGGCGACAGCGTGATCGAGGACGCGCCTGGGCGCTACGTCAAGACCCGCTGACGCATTCGGCCGGACCCGAACAGGGGGCCGAACCTCGCCTTTGGATCAGGTTTATTGTGCACTGCACCATGACGCCTTGACTCTGGGCGGATCATGCGTATTTTGTGCAGTGCAGCAGAGGCCCATGGGAAAGACTCCGATCGGCCAAGCGGCATTTTGCAGGAGCCGTCAGCGATGGCAGACGAAATGAAGGAAGACATGATCGAGACCCCGGCTCAGGTTCCGGCCCCCGTGGTCGTTCCCGAGGTGGTCGAGGCCGTGGCCGAACCGGACACCGTCCCCGCCGCTGAGGTCATCGCGGCCGAAGACCTTCCCGCCAAGAGGAAGCCAGGCCGTCCACGCAAGGATGAGGGCGAGCAGAAGGCCGAAGCACCTGCCAGCGAGATCGTTGCCGCGGAAGAACCCGCCGTGACTGTCGAAGTGGCCAGTGCCCCCGAAGCCGAAGTCCCCGCCCTCAAGGTCAGGCAAGCCCGACAGGCCAAGCCCCGCACCCCGGCCAAGACCCCCGCAGCAGCGGTGGCTCCGGTCAAGGTTGCGGCGCCCCGCGCCAAGGCCAAGCCTGCCCCCCGCAAGTCGGTTGCGAGCGTCCCGCCGAAGACGACTGCACCGATCAAGAACCGCGTGATACCCGCCGCCGCCCCCTTCTCGCGGAGTGCGCCGGCTTCCAGGAAGGAACACTCCGTCATGACCACCACCGCCAACGAATTCACCGAAAAGTTCCAGTCCGCCGTCAAGGGCGCTTCGGACAAGGCCAAGCTTGCGTTCGGCGATGCCGGCGAGTTCGCCAAGGGCAACGTCGAAGCCATCGTGCAGTCGGGCAAGATCCTTGCCACCGGCATGCAGGAAATGGGCAAGAGCTACGTTGCCGAAAGCAAGTCGGCGATGGAAACCATGACTTCCGAACTCAAGGGCCTGGCTTCGGTCAAGTCGCCCACCGAGTTCTTCGAGAAGCAGTCGGCGCTCCTGCGCAAGCAGTTCGACGCCGCCGTGGCCGCCAGCTCGAAGAACAGCGAAGCCATGCTGAAGCTCGCCAACGAAGCTTTCCAGCCGATTTCGACCCGCGTCAGCCTCGCGGTCGAAAAGATGAAGCAGGCCGCCTGATCATCTGATTGACGGCGCGCTCATTCGGCGTGCGGCGCGCCGCCGAGGCCTGTGGAAGCGGACCGGACGGGAACCCCCGCCCGGTCCGTTTGCATTTCGGAAAGGGCTTTGCGGCCACACGCTTGCGGCGCCTCTTGTATGCGCGGGCAGGCAATGCGATATTCGACACCATCATGAAGCATGAATCCGGTTTTTCCGCCCTTGAGGCCACCTCGGCGCGTGCATCGATTCGCGTGATGGCGGCGGACGATGACGGAACACGGGGTCCGGACGACAACGATCTGGTCGGCATCGCCACCAAGACCCGCACCCGGCCCAAGAAGCCGAGCATGTTCAAGGTGCTCATGCTCAACGACGATTACACCCCGATGGAATTCGTGGTGATGGTGCTGAAGCGCTTCTTCCACATGGATCTGGAACAGGCCACGCGCGTCATGCTCCACGTGCACCAGAAGGGCGTGGGCGTGTGCGGCGTATTCCCCTACGAGATCGCCGAGACCAAGGTGAACCAGGTGATGGACTTCGCAAAGGCGAACCAGCACCCGCTCCAATGCACGCTGGAAAAGGCCTGAGCCGCTTTCTGGCGGTCCGCCTGGCCGCCCTGCTGCCCTTGTTGGCCTGCCCGCCTTATTGAAGCGCGCGCAATTCCACGATGTCGCGCGCCATGGCTCGCAGCACGGCGGCGACCAGCGCCATCGCCAATGACCTTGCGCTGCGCGAATGCGCGCCGGTGCCGCTGCCCAGCACGACCTGCGCGATGAACGTGCCGTCGTTGAGCCGGCCGCACGTGTAGACCGCCGCATCGGGCAAAAGCGCCACAGCGGCGCTTTCATATGCTCCCGAATCCGCCAGCAGGTTGATCCACAGCAAGTCGTCGCGGCGGGTGTCCTCCTCGTGCGGGGCAGGCAGCAGCGGGGCCGCTCCGAACAGCCGAAGCGCGCGTTCAAAGCCCGCGCGCTGGCGGTCCGGTTCGAGCGCCTCGCAAAAATCCGCCACCGCCTGAAGATCCGAAGGCTGCGGCGCACTGCGCAGCTTCAGCGAATCCCACCAGCGCGGCGCCTGCCTGCCTGCTACCACGACGATATTATCTCCCATTGCTGCGACAACCCAGAATACCGGAGACCCCAGAGCGGGAACCGGTGTTGGGCGTTGATAACGCCCGATCCCTAGGACGAAGCGTCATTATCTATATCCATGGTCCTATAGTGGCAATAACGTTGGTTATGAAAGCTCCCTTAGCGCGCGCAGGGGACGCTGCGCTTTTCGCCTTCCGCCGCGCACGCAACCGGGCTAGTCCACGCTCCACCCTTCGCCCCAGCCGAGACACATCGATCCGCCCGTGAAGTTTCTGACCGCCACTGACAGGTATATCGCCCGGCTCGTGCTGGTGCCGATGGCCGCCGTGTTCGTCATCGCCGCGTCGCTGCTCGTGCTCGACAAGATGCTCAAGCTGTTCGATTTCGTCGCGACCGAAGGCGGGCCGGTCAGCGTCGTGTTCAAGATGCTGGCGAACCTGCTGCCCGAATATGCCAGCCTGGCCATCCCGCTCGGCCTGATGCTGGGCATCCTGTTCGCGTTCCGCAAGCTGGCGACATCCTCGGAACTCGACGTGATGCGCGCGGTGGGGCTGTCCTACACGCGGCTGCTGCGCGTGCCCTACCTGTTCGCGATCGGACTGGCCGCGCTGAACCTGGTGATCGTCAGCTATCTCCAGCCGCTGTCGCGCTACTATTACGAGCAGCTCAACTATGAGCTGCGGTCGGGCGCGCTGGGCGCTTCGATCAAGGTGGGCGAATTCAACTCGTTGCAGGACCGCACGGCGCTGCGCGTGGAATCGAGCCGCGACGAAGGACGCGACCTTCAGGGCATCTTCGCGCGGATCGCCACCAAGGAAGGCCAGACGCTGGTCATCTCCGCGCGCGACGGCCAGTTCTTCGCCAACCGCGACAATCCGGACACCGTGATCCTGCGCCTGACCGACGGCCAGATCGTGCAGGATGGCCCCGGCATCAAGAGCCCGCGCGTGCTGACCTTCGCCAGCCACGACCTGCCCATCGATCTGCCCAAGATCGAGCAGTTCCGCCAGCGCGGCGACAAGGACCGCGAATACTTCCTGCCCGAACTGCTCAAGATCGGCTGGAGCAACCAGGCGACCCAGCTGGCGCGCGCGCAGAGCCTGGCGAGCTTCAACTTCCGCATCGTGGAAGTGGTGATGATGTTCCTGCTGCCCCTGCTGGCGGTGGCGCTCGCGGTGCCGCCCAAGCGCTCGACGTCGACGCTGGGCGTGTTCCTGTCGATCGTGATGGTGGTCGCCTACCACAAGGTGAACCAGTACGGGCAGGACGTGGCCAGTCTGGGCAAGATCGACCCCACGCTGTCGCTGTGGGGGCCGTTCCTGCTGTTCGCCCTGCTGATCCTGTGGATGTACTGGCGCATCGCCTACGTTCCCGGCGGCCAGCCGATCGGCGCGCTGGAAACCGGCTTCGCCAAGATCAGCCGCCGCCTGCGCAAGCTATTCGGCCCCAGGCAGATGCGCGATGCGCCGACCGATGCCGACGACGCCGAGGGAGCAGCCGGTGCAGCTTGAATTCTTCCCCTCGCGGACGATGACGCTCTACATCGCGAAGATGTTCGCCACCCGCATCGTCGCGGTGCTGCTGATGCTGGTGCTCGTGCTCCAGATGCTGGACCTGCTCAGCGAAAGCGGGGACATTCTGGCCGCACCGGGCAACGGTCAGGCGCAGCTGCTGACCTATGTCGGCCTGCGGATGCCGCAACTGGTCAGCCGCTTCCTGCCCTATTCGGTGCTGCTGTCGACCATCATCACGCTGATGACGCTCAACCAGAACAGCGAAGTCGTCTCGATGAAGGCCGCCGGACTTTCCGCGCACCAGATCCTGGCGCCGCTGTTCCTGGTCGCGGCGGTGGTCTCGGGCGTGACCTTCGCCTTCAACGAACGCATCGTCACCCGCTCCACTGCGACGCTGAAGGCATGGCAGGCGGCGGATTTCGGACCGATCCCCAAGGACAGCGAGGTGAAGGCCAACGTCTGGTTGCAGGACGGGCAGAACATCCTGTTCGCCAAGGCGATCGAGGGCCGCGGCCCGGCGATGCGGATGACCGACGTGAGCTGGTATCGCCGCGACCCCACCGGCATGGTCACCGAGATCGTCCGCACCCCGCAGGCCACTTTCGCCAATCCCGGCTGGCGCTTCACCGATCCCGCCACGTTCGACGTGCAGAGCACGCAGCGCAGCGCGGTGAAGGGCGAGAAGATCTACGCCAGGCAGGTCGAGCCGGCGCAGGTCGTGCTGCGCAAGGTCGACGCCGATACCGAATCGCTGCCGCGCCTGTCCGCATCGATCCAGGCGATCCGCGATGCCGGCTACCGAACCAGCGAGCTGGAAGGCAAATGGTGGCACAAGCTGTCCGGCCCGCTTTCCGCGCTGCTGATGCCGCTGCTGGGTGCGGTCGCGGCGTTCGGGCTGGCACGGTCGGGCCAGCTGTTCGTGCGCGCGGTGATCGGCATGGCGCTGGGCTTCGCCTATTTCGTGGTCGACAACGCCGCGCTCGCGATGGGCAACTTCGGCGGCTACCCACCCGTGCTGGCCGCCTGGGCGCCGTTCTGCCTGTTCCTGCTGATCGGCGAGACGGTTCTTATCCGGACGGAAGAGTAAGCCCTCCCCGCGCTTCGACCGGCGGCATCCGGCCGGCCAGCGCAAGGCCTTTACGCTTGTGGTGGTGATGGGCGAGGGCATTGCGATCACCGCCGGCCACTGACCTTTCGAAGGCCGGCCGGCGACAATCCGCACCCGTCAGCGCGCGCCCATCGAGCTTTTGACCAGCCGCGCGATCATCGGCATCAGCCCCGGATAGTTCGCTCCGTCATAGGTCGATCCCGCGCCAAGGTGTGCGCGCAGGCGGCGGTGCGCCTCGGCCAGCGAGTGGTAGGGCATGCTGGGCAACAGGTGATGCAGCGCGTGGTAGCGCAGGCCCACCGGCGCCCAGATCGCGGTCAGCATCGCGGGCGGCGGCACATTGACCGAATCGAGATACTGGCCGGTCACGGTCATCACCTCGCCGTCGTTCTCCCACAGGTGCGCCACCAGCGTGCGGACCTGATTGAGCACCGCCGTGGCCGAGACCACCGCCAGCCCGATCGCCAGCGGCCGCCAGCCATGGAACGCGGACCACGTAACCAGGAAGATCGCCCAGGCCGAAGCGCCCAGTTCCTGCCAGAACACCAGCCGGGCGAATTCACCCTCGGGCGCGCGGCGGCGGAACTGCGGGTTGATCGCCAGCGCCGAGGCGCGTTCCCACACCAGCTTGCGCAGCGGCGGCACGATCACCCCCAGCGGCACCAGCAGGGCCGAGCGGATCAGCAGGCCCACCGGCAGCAGGATCGCGGAAACGAGGAACACCGGCAGCGTCCACGGCTTCATCAGCGCGAGCGGCAGGTATTCCGGATCCTCGGCCGTGCCATAGCGCGTCTTGGCATGGTGCAGCGTATGCACGCCTTCGTACATGAACGAGGGCGTCAGGAGAGGAATGCCCACGAGCAGGTTCCAGCCGGCACGGAAGCCGGGAAGCGCCGTGCGGTGGATGTGCGTCAGTTCATGGATGAACAGCAGCGCCCGGTAGAGCGCCACCGCCGCCACCGCGCCGGCGATCACCGAGACCAGCGCGCTGGTCGACAGGATCGCGGCCGCCAGCGCCGCATACCCGAGCAGGGCCGACGCGAGCATGTCCGGCCAGTAGATACCCGCGCGCGCCACCGAGATGTCGCGCGTCAGGTCCGCGGCGGCGCGGAGCATCGCCTTGTCCTCTGGCGTGGCCGCAAGACCGCGCGCCGGTGTGGCGGTCCTGGAAGTGCCGACGGGAAGGTCGAGTGTTTCGGAGGCAATCATGCAATGGTTCCAGTGTGACCCGGGGCCGATCTGGGGCCGGCCGTCTTGGCTTGCCGGGGCAGGAAAGGCGCGGGTTCGGCTTGACATTGCGCCGCGACCATACGCAGTTCGCCCGGGACCCGCCCCCTAAATCCAAACAAAGGCAAGATCGTGGCACACGGCGAAGTAGTCATCACTCCGGTTACCAGCAAGGGCGAGCGCGCCGAGTTCGTCGATCTGGCCTACCGGCTCAACGCCGGCGATCCCAACTGGGTGCCGCCGCTGCGGATGGAGGCGGTGGAACTGGTCACCCCCGGCAAGAATCCGTTCTTCGATCATGCCGACGTGCAACTGTTCCTCGCAAGGCGCGGTGGCCGCGCGGTGGGCCGCATTTCCGCGCATATCGATCACCTCGCCACCGCCATGGACGCGTCGCAGGGCATGGGGCCGGGCACCGGCAACTGGGGCCTGCTCGAAGCCGAGGACGAAGCCGTCGCCCGCGCGCTGATCGCCAAGGCCGAGGACTGGCTGAAGGGCAAGGGCATGACCCGCGTCCTCGCCCCGCTGTCGATGTCGGTGTGGGAAGAACCGGGCCAGCTGACCAAGGGCTTCGACCATCCGCCGACCGTGATGATGGGGCACCAGCCGGAACGCTATAACGACTACATCAAGGCGCTGGGCTACACCCCCGCCAAGATGCTCAAGACCTATGAGCTGGACATCACGCAGGAGTTCCCTCCGCTGATCCAGCGCATCATCACGTCGGGCGAGAAGAACGCCAAGATCCGCATCCGCAACGTGGACAAGAGCAAGTTCGACGCGGAAGCCGCGCTGATCCTCGACATCCTCAACGATGCCTGGTCGGACAACTGGGGCTTCGTGCCCTTCACCGACCGCGAGATCGCCTACGCCGGCAAGAAGTTCAAGCCGATCGTGCGCGAGGACCTGATCATGGTCGCCGAGTACGAGGGTGAGCCGGTGGCGTTCATGATGACGCTGCCCGACCTGAACGAAGTGCTGAAGCCGATGGGTGGCAAGCTTTTTCCGTTCAACTGGGCCAAGCTGCTGCTGTGGCTGCGCAAGCCCCGCCCGCGCACGATGCGCGTGCCGCTGATGGGTGTGCGCAAGAAGCTCCAGTCCTCGCGCCTCGCCAGCCAGCTCGCCTTCATGATGATCGAATACATCCGCCGCAATTCGATCTCGCGCTATGGCTCCACGCGCGGCGAGATCGGCTGGATTCTCGAGGACAACCAGGGGATGGTTGCCATTGCCGATGCGATCGGAAGCACCGTGAACAAGGAATACGCGATCTACGAAAAACCGCTCACGGCCTGATCCCGCAAACCGCGGGCGGTTGCCGGGAACCGGCACTGCCCCGGCCGCGTTTGTTTGTCCACGGAACGGCGGGTGTCGCCGCGCCGTGGGGATGAGGAACGGGCGGATGGCAGGCAAGGCAACCCGCCGCAAAGATGCGGTTCCTCTGGGGCGTGTGCTGATCGTGGAGGACGACGCCCTCGTCGCCATGGACATGGCGGAAGCGCTTGCCGAAGCCGGCGCGCGAAAAGTCGGCATCTGCGCCTCGATTTCCGCCGCCATGGGTGAACTCGAACGCATCCGGCCTGACGTCCTTATCCTGGACGTGCATCTTGCCGACCGCGACGATGGTTGGACGCTTGCGGAACTGGTCGTCCAGCTCAACCCCGTCGCGCCGCTGATCGTTTTCTCCACGGGCGCGCCGGACAGCATTCCCTCCGAAATTGCGGAACTGGGCCACGTGCTGGTCAAGCCGTTCCCGTCGTCCGAACTGGTGCGACTGGTCCGCGGCAACTTGCCCAAGCCCGGCCTTCTGGCCCGCCTGCGCAGCGCCCTGCCCCACTGATCCGGTAAAACTTGCGCTGCCCGTGGTGGCTGGCGCTTGGGCGGCCGGGCTGCCGTTTCGCGCGTCCTTCGACCGCATCAGGACGAAGCCGTAAAGGCATTCAGCCCGCGTGAGCCGAGGCGTCGCGGCCATACTCCGGCGTGCCTTCAGGTGACAGCGCACAAAAAAAGGCCTCCGCCGAGTTTCGACGGAGGCCTTTCGGGATCGTATCACCGGCCGCTTGGACGGGAGGGGGGGTCTCGGCGGTGACATGACCTAAACGAGCGCCCATTGGAGTGGTTCCCTGCCCTTTCATTTTTTTTGAATTTTTTCTCCGACCTCCGAAACTCTCCACAAAATCCTTTATATATAAGGTCTTGGCGAAAGCACATCGCCATCCATCTGGGCGAAGTGACGCGCCGCAGCCATGTCCGGGACCGCGATCGAAGCGAGCGTCCAATCGACCAGACCGGCCCGCCGCAGCGCCTGAAGCGAGCGGTTGGTATGGACCAGCGACAGCCCCAGCATGTCGGCAATCTGGCTTTGCGTGACGGTCAGCCGCAACACGCCGTCCCGCGCCACTCCCGTCTCGCTCGCCCGGCCGACCAGATAGACCGCGAGGTAGGCGAGCCTTTCCTGGGCGTTGCGCTGGCCGAGCGACACGAGATGCTCCTCGAGTGCGGCTTCCTCGCGCGCGGCGAGCCATGTGAGGTCGAACGACAGGCGCGGATGGCTGAGCGCCAGCTCGAAGAAGCGGTCGCGCGGGAACACGCAGAGCAGAGTATCGGTCATCGCCTCTATCCCGTGTGAAAGATCGGCGTCGAATGCCGATTGCAGACCCACGAAATCCCCCGGGAACATGAAGTTCAGGATCTGGCGACGTCCGTCTTCCAGCAAGCGATAGCGCATCAGCACGCCTTCCAGCACGGTGTGCAGCCGGGTGGCCCGCACGCCTTGGCGCAGAACCTGCTCCCCGCGCGCGAACCGCGCCTCGCCGGACTTGAACGCCTCGATCCACGCGCGCTGGCCTTCGTCGGGCGCAAGCAATCCGGTGCAGTCCCGCAGCGGGCATTCGCGGCAGCGGATACGCTCGGGCATCGTCCGTGCCCCGTTGTCGTTGGTGCCCCTCACGTCGCTGGCCATTCTCGTAACTCCCCGCTTGCGCTGCCTTGCCCGACGTCGCCCCCAGGGCCGCGCGGCGCCATGTCAAATGACACTGACCGCGTCACGGTTCCCGCGTAACGCCCCTTCACCCCTGCGACGAAGGGGAACAGGGGGATTGCGATGGATCGGGCCGCACACTGCGTTCTGGTGGTGGAAGACAGCCTGCTCGTCGCCATGGAGATGGAAGAGGAACTTCTCGCGGCCGGATACCGCGTGGACGTGGCCGGCAGCCTGGCCGCGGCGGACGAAGCGATTCAAGGCCGCAACTACGCCGCCGCCCTGCTCGATTTCCAGTTGCCCGATGGGCTGGCGCTCGACCTGGCCCTGCGGCTCGATGGGCTGGGCTGCGTGGTGGCGCTGGTCACAGGTGCGCTGCCCGAGCACCTCCCGCCGGGCTGCGAGCGCTTTGCCTTCTTCGACAAGCCAGTGCCGCCGCAGGTGCTGGTGGACTGGGTAACGCAGGTGGTGGAGCGGCGCGGCGCAGAATAGCGGGCGATGCGGTGATCGCTGGCCCGGGAACCTTTTTCACCCTACATACGTTGCGCGTTGCATCGAGTGTCCGGAAGGGGTCTAAATGTCGCTGGGTGCCAAAGTCGCCGCCAACCTGCCGTATCTCCGCCGCTATGCGCGCGCCCTCACGGGCAGCCAGGCAACCGGCGACGCCTTCGTGCGCGCCACCCTTGAAGCCGCGCTGGCCGACAATGAATTGCGCGCGCAGATCGGCGAAGGCCGTGTTGCGCTCTACCGCGCGTTCAATGCGGTCTGGTCCAGCGCCTTTGTCGATACCAACGACTATTCCGGCGTCGAGCACGGCACGCATGAAGCGGCCGCGCAGGAACGTCTCGCGCATATCACCCCGCTCAATCGCCAGGCGCTGCTGCTGACCACGCTCGAGGATTTCTCGATCGACGAAGCCGCGACCATCATGGATCGCACCCCCGAGGACGTCGAGGATCTGGTGCAGGAAGCGATCGAGGAAATCGACCGCGAATCCGCCACTTCGGTGCTGATCATCGAGGACGAGCCGCTGATTTCCATGCAGCTTGAGGATCTTGTCCGCTCGCTGGGCCACGACGTGTGCGGCATGGCCGCCACTCGCACCCAGGCACGCGAAATCGTGTCGCAGGAAACGCCCGGCCTCGTCCTTGCAGACATCCAGCTTGCCGACGGCAGTTCGGGGCTCGACGCGGTGGACGACATTCTCAAGATCACCGACGTGCCGGTGATCTTCATCACGGCCTACCCCGAGCGCCTGCTGACCGGCGATCGGCCCGAGCCGACCTATCTCATCACCAAGCCGTTCCAGGAATCGACCGTGCGGGCGGCGATCAGCCAGGCGCTGTTCTTCGGATCCAGCCGCCCGCTGGCCTGATCGGTTACGGCACCGAACAAACGACGGCCGCCCCATCGGGGCGGCCGTTTTCGGTTCAGCCCTTGCGGCCCTCGCGAATGGCGAAATCTCCGCGCCGCCGCACCGGGATCACCAGCGTGCACTGCACGCCGTCCGGATCGAACCGCAGGTCCACCGGGTTGCGCAGTTCGTGCGCGACGATCTTCTCGATCAGGTCCGTGCCGAAGCCCCTCTTGCGCCGCGCCTCGGATGCCAGCTTCGGCCCGCCGGTTTCCTGCCAGCGGATCCGCGCACGGTCCGCGGCGACCATTTCCCAGGCCACGCGGACGCGCCCTTCGGAAACGCTGAGCGCACCGTACTTGGCGGCGTTGGTGGCCAGTTCGTGAATCGCGAGGCCCAGCGACAGGGCATCGTTGGGTGCCAGTTCCACGTCGGGGCCATCCATTTCCACCGGCGGGTCCTCGCCCTGCGCATAGGGCGCCAGTTCGGCCTGGAGCACCAGCCGGATCGGCGTGGTGCCCCACTCAGACTGGGTGAGCAGATCGTGCGTGGCGGAAAGCGCGCGGATGCGGCCTTCCAGGCTATCGGCGAAATTGTCGAGATCGGTCGCCCGGCGGCGGGTCAACGCGATGATCGACAGCACGTTCGCCAGCGTGTTCTTG
This sequence comes from Novosphingobium sp. KCTC 2891, assembly GCF_025938155.1. Taxonomy (GTDB): domain Bacteria; phylum Pseudomonadota; class Alphaproteobacteria; order Sphingomonadales; family Sphingomonadaceae; genus Novosphingobium. The sequence continues at coordinate 54,917 of NZ_JAPCZG010000002.1, forward strand.
ACCCGGTGGTTCAGCTCGCGGGTCAGGGAATTGCGGATCGAGGACTGTTGCTCGAACCAGGCCAGCGCGATGCGGTCTTCCACCGCCTGCTGCGTCAGCAACCGCGCCAGCACCAGCAGCAGCGTCGCCACCAGCAAACCGAACAGCAGGGTCATTACCGACATCAGGCTGAGCATCGTCGTCGCCGGCGCTTCGACTTCCAGTATCCAGCGCCTGCCCGCAAGGTCGATGCTCCGCCGCACCACCCGGCCGGAGCTTTGGGTGAGCCGCATTTCCGCAAGCAGGTTCCCGGGGCGCACGCTCTGATCGTAGACGCGGATGCCCACCGGGCCGATCCGGTCGGTATTCAGCGCCGATTGCAGGAACTGCCGCCCGTTGAACGGGCTATAGACGAAGCCTCTCAGCGCGTGGTCTTCACCGCGCCGCACAGAATAGACCGGCATGTAGATCAGGAAGCCGGGGGCACCATGTGCGCGGTCTTCCTGCCGCAGCACCACCATACCCGACGCGACGGGACGGTTCTGCTGGGCCGCCTGCTGCATGGCGGCGCGGCGGATGCGTTCCGAATACATATCGAAGCCGACCGCGCGCTGGTTCCGGCCAGAGCGGGGTTCGAGATACATCACCGGCACGACGAAGGGCGTGTCCGGTGCGGGCGCCGGCGTGACTGCGAATCCGCGTGCGCCGCCCCGGCGCATCACGTCCTCGACCACGGGAATATCCGCGCGGTTCACTTTCATCGCCCAGCCGATCCCTTCCGAGCCGAGGAAGTTCCCGTCGAGCTGGAGTTGCTGGATGAAGGTGCGGAACAGCGGCGCCTCGACCATTTGCTGGGTCGCGAACAATGCCGCGCCTGATCGCAGATAGGCCGCGTTGGCGTTGGACCGCCGCTCCAGTCCAGAGGCAACAGCCTGCGCAGTCTGCGCCAGCTGCGCGGTCTCGCGCTGGGTCTCGGCGTGCTCGATCGCGAAGACGCTCAGCACCGTCACAGCCATCGTCAGCGCGAAGATGCCGATGGGCAGCGCGCGCGGAAACCGTTCGTACCAGCGTTGCGAAAGGTTCTTGTCGGAGAGCAGCTTCTCCACGTGGCTGTTCAATCCTCCGGGCTTCGGTCCGACCGCACGTGGCCTGCGGCTATGGCATGACCAGAATTGCCGCGCCAGATCGGGACGTTCGCCCACGCGACTTATTTATCGGGGAACCACCCGGCCCGGCTTTCGTTCCTCGCTTTACACACGGCGTGCGGTGGCTGGCTTGGAACCCCGTGGTCGTTGTATCTTGCCTTTGCCGCGCGGGTCGCGGCTCCTGATTTGCGACGACCCTGGGGGGAGGCTTTGCCGGATCGAATGCCGAAAGAGAAGAAACCAATGAAGACGATGGGCGCAACGCGCCGTGGTGACGGAAAGGCGAAGTCCCCGGAATGGGCGACCGGCTTGCGCCGTCTTTACGATTCCGTCGTGGACGAACCCCTGCCGGACAGCTTCGCCAAACTGCTCGACCAACTGGACGACAACTCGGATGGCTGACGCTCACTCCGGCTCCCCGCAGCCTCATGGCGATGGCCATGCTCCCGATGAACAGGACGGCGCAAAACGCGTCCCGGTCAAGCGGCCGTTCGACCGCAACGCCGAACGCCCGCGCACCGCAGGCCCCGAGTTCAAGCGCGAGCTGACCGGCGTCATCCCGCATTTGCGCGCCTTTGCGCGCGGCTTGTGCGGCCGCCCCGATCTTGCCGACGATCTCGTCCAGGAAACGCTGCTCAAGGCATGGGCTGCACAGGACAGGTTCGAGCCGGGCACATCGATGCGGGCATGGACCTTCGTGATCCTGCGCAACGCCTACCTGACCGATATGCGCCGCAACCGCTTTCGCGCCGACTACGACGAGACCGTGGCCGAACGCATTCTGGTGGCGCCCGCCGGGCAGGAAGGCCCGCTGCACCTTTCCGACATGCATCGCGCCCTGCTGACCCTGCCGGCCGAACGCCGCGAGGCGCTGCTGCTCGTAGGCGCAGGCGGCTTCAGCTACGAGGAAGCCGCGCAGATCTGCCAGTGCGCCGTCGGCACGATCAAGAGCCGCGTGGGCCGCGCCCGCGCCGCGCTGACGCAGATGATGGAGGACGGCCAGCTGCCCCGCCGCAGCACCGGAGACGCCATCGCCCACGACGCGATCATGGGCGAACTCGACAGCACCGTGCAGGCCGGTTCCTGACCGGCCGCGCGCTGCCCACTTTGCGCCTACCCGCTTTCGGTTGCCCCCACTTTCGAAGGACTTGATCCCACCCCCTATTGGGGGGCAGGAACGGTGGCACCCGTTTTCGAAAGCGAAACCCTTGGATCCCGAACTGACCGCCCCCGTCACGCCCGCCGGCGAAGAGCCGCCGGTGGATCAGAGCGCACGGCTGCAATCGGCGATCCTGCTGCTGCTGGGGCTGGGCCTGTTCCTGGCGCTGCCGTTCGTGCTCTCGATCGGGTCGGTGGTGTTCCTGCCGCCGGTGACCGCGATGATCTTCACCATCGTGCTGTCGCCACTGGCGGACCGGCTGATCCGCTTCGGCCTGCCCAACATGCTCGCCTCGTTCCTGGCGATCACGGCGATGATCGCGGTGATCGTGCTGGCGTTGTCGCTGATCCTCCAGCCGGCCTTCGTGATGGTGGATCAGGTGCCCACGCTGGTGCGGCAGGTCAGCCAGCGCTTTGCCGAACTGCGCGGCAACCTTGCCTGGATCGGCGACATCAACCGCCAGCTGGCGCGGCTGACGGGCCACACCGCGCGCGAGGTGGTGCTGGCCAGCCCTTCGGTGATCGAACAGGTCGCCTTCGCCACGCCCAGCGTGGTGCTGGAAACGCTGCTCACCTTCCTGATGACCTTCTTCATGATCGAATCGCGCATTCGCATGAAGCGGCGCCTGCTGCTCGACCGGCAGAGCTTTGGCGCCTCGGTGCGCATCGCCCGCGTCCTGCGCGATGTGCAGGACCGGGTGGCGAGCTACATCCTCACCGTGGCGCAAATCAATTTCGGCGTGGGCGTGATCGTGGCCGCAGGGGCGTGGGCCTATGGCCTCGCCGCGCCGATCATGTGGGGCGGCCTCGCCTTCGTGCTCAATTTCCTGCCCTATCTGGGACCGCTGGTGCTGATGGGTCTGCTCGCGCTGATCGGGCTCGGCACCGCCAGCACCGTCGCGCTGGGGCTTGTGCCGATGCTGGCGTTCCTGGCGCTCCACGCCATCGAATCCAACGTGATCACGCCATCGATCCTGGGCGCGCGCTTCACGCTCAACCCGGTCTCGATCCTGCTCGCGATCAGCTATTTCTCGTGGATCTGGGGTGTGCTCGGCGCGCTTCTGTCGGTGCCGATCCTGCTCACCCTGTCGGCGCTGCTCGAACATCTCGGCCGGCCCAACATGGTCGGCTTCCTGTTCGGCGAACCGCTGTTCGAGCCGCCCAGCGCGCTTCTTTCCGAAGCCGATGCCGCCGCGCAGGCGGCATCGGAAGGATCATCGGCAGCGCGGGCCGGCTGAGCAGACGCCCAGACCGGCCCGCCATGGCCTATCAGGCCGGGTAGGCCCAGACCGTGCCGCGCGCCAGGTTCTCGGCCGCGAACGTCCAGTTCAGGCGGGTCTCGATCACCTGCTTCAGGTAATCGGGGCGCAGGTTCTTGTAGTCGACGTAATAGGCGTGCTCCCACAGGTCGATGACCAGCAGCGGGTTGCCCGACAGGTCGCTGAACGTCGCCGCGTCGTGGGTCTGCTCGACCGACAGCTTGCCGTCCTTGGCCACCAGCCACACCCAGCCCGAAGCGAAGTGCGCCGTGCCCTGCGCCGCGAGTTCGGCCTTCAGCGCATCGAGCGAACCGAACGACGCGTCGATCGCGGCGGCAAGGTCGCCTTCCGGTGCCGATGCAGCCGGGGTCAGGCTGTGCCAGTAGAAGCCGTGGTTCCAGGTCTGCGCCGAGTTGTTGAACAGGCCCTTGTCGCCCTTGGCAGTCGCGGCGGCGACGATGTCCTCAAGGCTCTTGCCGGCCAGATCGGTGCCTTCGATGGCAGCGTTGGTCTTGTCGACATAGGCCTTGTGATGCTTGCCGTGGTGAGTCTGCAAGGTCGTGGCGGAAACGGCCGGCTCCAGCGCGGTATCGGCGTAGGGCAGCGGAAGAAGGGTAATGGCCATGATAGCTCCGGATGAGGGGGGTGAACTTTCGCAGATCAACGCCCGGACAGGGCATCGGTGCCGCACCGCCTAGGCGGTGTACGCCACTGTGCCAGCGAGTTTTTTCAATCGGGAAACGAGAAAATAGCGATTATTGCAACGCAGCACGGCTCGCCGCGTCAGTCGTGCGCTTCGTCGCTTGAGCCCCCCGGCACGCCGCGATCGACCGCAGCCGTCACGGCCACGTCGAGCGTCACATTGCCAAGCGTGCGCATCAGGTCGGGCAGCACTTCCACCGCCACCAGCAGCGCCAGCGGGCCCACCGGCACGCCCATGGCGATGGCGATCGGCCCCACCGAGGCGACGTAGCTGATCGTGCCCGGCAGGCTGACCGAACTGAGCGAGACGAGGATCGCCATGATCCAGCCCGAAACCAGCGCCCCCGGCCCCAGCGGCACGCCATACCAGTGCGCGACATATACCACGACCGCCAGGTTCATCGCCGGGCTGGTGGCGCGGAACAACGAGACGGCCAGCGGCATCACGAACTCGGCGGTCGTCTCGCGCACGCCCAGCTTGCGGCAGGCGCCCAGCATCGCCGGCAGCGAAGCCAGCGAGGACTGGGTGGACAGCGCGAAGACCTGCACCGGCACCATCGCGCGGGCAAAGGCGGCGGGCGGCTTGCGCGCGATCAGGACCGCAAAGGCATAGCCGGACAGCCATACCACTGCCCCGGTCAGCACCACGATCAGGACATAATGCGCCAGCGCGCCGATGGCCGCCGCGCCGCTCTTGGCCGCCACCGTCAGGCTGAGCGCCAACACGCCCAGCGGCGCCACCGCCAGCACCCAGCCGATCACCACCAGCATCGCCGCCGCGATGGCCGCGAAGAACGTGGCCAGCAGCTCGCGCTGGCGCGGCTCCAGCCGCGTGCTCGCCAACGCGAAGACCGACATGAACAGGATCATCGGCAGCATCCGGTCATTCGCCGCGGCATCGAGCACGTTGGTCGGGACGATCGAGCGCAGGTAGTCCGCCATGCCCGGCACCGGCCCCCCGGCGCCCGTGCCGCCAAGGCTGCCGCGCAGCGCCTCGCCCGCGCTGCCGGGAATGGGCAGCAGCGCCAACAGCGCCGGGGTCACGAACAGCGCCATCGCCGCGCTGAAGCCCAGGAAGACAAGGAAATAGCCCAGGCTGCGCCGCGCCATCGCGCCGGCGCTGGCCGTGGCGACGGTCTGGACGATGCCGGTGAACAGCAGCGCCGCCACCAGTGGCACGATCGTCGCCTGCAAGGCCCGCAACCACAGGTCGCCCACCGGCTCAGACACCGCCAGCACCATCGGCAGCGCATCGGGCTGCGCGAAAGCCAGCAGCAGTCCGCCGGCAAGGCCCAGCGTGAGCGCGCCGAAGGTCCAGCCGGCGGAAACCTGCGCGATCGGCGGCAGCGTCATGGACGTTTTTTCAGGGTGCGGTAAGCTCATCTTGAGATGACAATAGCTATGGCACGCGACATAGCAAAGCCGCACACCATCAAGGGTGGCGGGCAAACGGGGTTGTGAATTCGATGGGACGCAAGTTCTTCGGCACCGATGGCATTCGCGGGCGGACCAACGTCGGCGTGATGACCGCCGCCACCGCGATGAAAGTCGGTCAGGCCGCCGGCACCTATTTCCTGCGCGGCGCACACCGCCACCGGGTGGTGATCGGCAAGGACACGCGCCTTTCAGGCTACATGCTCGAAAACGCGATGACCGCGGGCTTCACCAGCGTGGGCATGGACGTGGTGCTGCTGGGGCCGATGCCCACGCCCGCGGTCGCGCTGCTCACGCGGGAAATGCGCGCCGATGTGGGCGTCATGATCTCGGCCAGCCACAACCCCTATGAGGATAACGGCATCAAGCTGTTCGGCCCGGACGGATTCAAGCTCTCGGACGAGGACGAACTCGCCATCGAGACCATGCTCGAACAGGACCTGCCGCTCGCCGCCGCCGAAGACGTGGGCCGCGCCCGCCGCATCGAGGACGCGCGCGGGCGCTACATCCACGCGGTCAAGGCCAGCCTGCCGCACAACGTCCGGCTCGACGGGCTGCGCATCGTGGTCGATTGCGCGCACGGCGCGGCCTATCACGTCGCGCCCTCCGCGCTGTGGGAACTGGGCGCCGAAGTCATCGCCATCGGCGTCGAGCCGAACGGCAAGAACATCAACGCCGGGGTCGGCTCGACCCACCTCGAAGCGATCAAGGCCAAGGTGCGCGAAGTGCGCGCCGATATCGGCATCGCGCTCGATGGCGACGCCGACCGCCTGATCGTGGTCGACGAAAAGGGCCAGACCGTCGACGGCGACCAGATCATGGCGCTGATCGGCTCGCGCATGGCGGCTGCCGGCCAGCTTCGCGGCGGCGGTGTGGTCGCCACGGTGATGTCGAACCTGGGGCTGGAACGCTATCTCAAAGGGCGCGGGCTGGACCTGGTGCGGACCGCTGTGGGCGACCGCCATGTCCTTGAAAAGATGCGCGAAGGCGGGTTCAACGTGGGGGGCGAACAGTCCGGCCACATGATCCTGACCGACCACGGCACCACCGGCGACGGCACCGTTGCCGCGTTGCAGGTGCTGGCCGCCCTGATCGCCACCGGCCAGCCGGCGAGCGAGGCTCTGCACCTGTTCGATCCGGTGCCGCAACTGCTCAAGAACGTGCGCTTCACCGGCGGCAAGCCGCTTGAAAATCCCGCTGTGCAGGAAGTGATCGCCGAAGCCGAGGCGCAGCTGGCCGGGCATGGACGGCTGGTGATCCGTCCGTCGGGCACCGAACCGGTGATCCGCGTGATGGCCGAAGGCGACGACGCGGACGAAGTGGAAGCCGTGGTCGAGCGCATCTGCGAGGCCGTGCGCCGCGCGACCTGAACGCCACCTAACGACACCTGACAGCATCTGGCGCTCTATTGGCGCCACCGAAGGACAGACAAATGCTTGAAATGCGGCCCGATTGCGAACGCTGCGGCTCCGACCTGCCGGCCGAGGCGCCGGGTGCGTTCATCTGTTCGTTCGAATGCACTTTCTGCGCCGAATGCGCCGAGGATCTGGACGACCGCTGCCCCAATTGCAGCGGCGAGCTGGTGGACCGCCCCACCCGCGCCAAAGCGCTTCACGCCAAGCACCCGCCATCGACCGAGCGGCACCACAAGGGCGCGGCGTGAGCGCGCCGCGGGTCCTGTCCATCGCCGGTTCGGATTCGTCGGGCGGGGCAGGCATCCAGGCCGATATCAAGACGATCACCATGCTGGGCGGCTACGCGATGACCGCCATCGCGGCGCTGACCGCGCAGGACACCACCGGAGTCCGCATGGTGACCGCCACGACGCCGGACATGGTCGCCGCGCAGATCGATGCCTGCGTGGGCGATATCGGCGTCGACGCGGTAAAGATCGGGATGCTGGGTTCGCCCGATGTCGCCGCCGTGGTGGCGGGCCGGCTGGAGGGGCTGCGCGTGCCGATCGTGTTCGATCCGGTGATGATTTCCACCAGCGGCGCGGCGTTGGCGGACGCGGCCACCATCGCCGCATTCGAGCGGCTGATGGCGCTGGCCACGCTGACCACGCCCAACGTGCCCGAACTGGCAGCACTGGGCGGCGACGAGGCCATGGCGGCGCGCGGCGTGGCCTACCTGGCCAAGGGCGGCGATGCCGAAGGCGACGAAGTGACCGACCGGCTGGTGGTGCCCGGCGCGCCCGAACGCTGCTGGAGCGCGCCGCGCATCGCCACGCGCCACACCCACGGCACCGGCTGCACCCTGTCGAGCGCGATCGCGACGCTGCTGGGCATGGGCCTGCCGCTGGAGGAAGCGGTGGAAGACGCGCGCGAGTTCGTGCGCGCCGCGCTGCTGGCCGCCCCGGGTTACGGCAACGGCCATGGCCCGCTGGGACACCACGCGGTGCGCTGACCGCACCGCGCGGCGACGTCCTCAGTCGCAGTCCAGGCCGTAGAATTCGACGATGTGCGCCCAGGCCTCCTCGGCGGTCTCGACCATGTGGAACAGGTCGAGATCCTCGAAATTGATCACGCCTTCCTCGGCGATGGCGCGGAAGTTGATCACGCGGTTCCAGTAATCCGCGCCGAACAGCAGGATCGGGATCGGCTTCATCTTGCCGGTCTGCACCAGCGTCAGCAGCTCAAAGAACTCGTCGAACGTGCCGAAGCCGCCGGGGAACACCGCCACCGCGCGTGCGCGCAGCAGGAAGTGCATCTTCCGCAACGCAAAATAGTGGAACTGGAACGACAGGTGCGGCGTGACATAGGCGTTGGGCGCCTGCTCGTGCGGCAGCACGATGTTCAGCCCCAGCGATTCGGCCCCCGCTTCGGTCGCGCCGCGGTTGGCTGCTTCCATGATCGAAGGGCCGCCGCCCGAGCACACCACGAACTGGCGACGCTCTTCTTCCACCACCGCGCAGCGCGAGGCGATGAAAGCGAGCTTGCGCGCCTCTTCATAATATTTGGCCTTGGCCACCAGCCGCTCGATCACCGCCTTGCGTTCGGGCGTGGTGGCGGTGGCGAGCGCCGCATCGGCCATGTCCGGCGCGGGAATCCGTGCGGAACCGTACATCACCAGCGTGGACCCGATGCCGGCCTCATCCAGCAGCATTTCCGGCTTCAGCAGTTCCAGCTGGAAGCGCACCGGGCGCAATTCTTCGCGCAGCAGGAAATCCACGTCGCGGAAAGCGAGCCGGTACGACGGGTCCTGCTGCTGCGGTGTGGTGCGCGGCTGCGACTCGACAAATCCGGCTTCCTGCTCGGCCTTGTAGAACTTCCGATTGGTGAGTTCGCGGTTCGTTTCTTCTTCGGTCATCGCTTCCGTCTGTCGCCGGACCCGCGCCGGAACGCAATCTTTTGATCCGCATCGGTTACGGTTCGTCGCATCTGCTGCACTGCATTAACGCTCTACCGCGACTGCGAAACGCATGGTTCCTAACGAAAGATTACCGGCGGAACCCTTCGGTTAGTACATTTTTAAGGAGAGGCCTTAACCCGGTCCTAACAACAAGTTTCAACTCCGGGTGGGCAAATCGAGACAGTCAAAACGGAGAATCTCGATGTCCATGACCAAACTGCTCGGCTCTTCGATCGCACTCGCTACCCTTCTCGCCGCCGGTTCCGCACACGCAGGTTCCATCCGTTCTCGCGATGCGCTGCCTTCGGTCTCGTATGCCGGAAAGCAGTCCGAGAAGTTTTCCGACCGGAGCCTTCCGACCCACGTCGGCCCCAAGAAGGGCTGGCGCGACAATCACGGCCTCGAAAACGCTTACGAACACTCCAACGAACACTCCGCGCACCATCGCAACGACAGCGACGGTTGAACGGAAATGAGCGAGACCGGCCCGCGTTCCCCGCGGGCCGGTCTTCTTCGTCGATAAAGCGGGAAACGGCGTGGGCATGGCCCGCGAGGCTGGCAGCACTGCCGGCCTTTTTTGTGCGGATCGAACGCATCCGCCGCGCGGCAGCGAGCGCCGGAGCGGTGCCGCGAAAATGCGATGGATCTGGGAAAGTGGATGCCCCGCGAGGATTCGAACCTCGATAGACGGAATCAGAATCCGTTTTTACTCACGCATTTCTGCGGTTTTTCAGCTCTGTGTCGCATTCATGTCGCATCACTGTTGATTGCACGCTCGATCGCTGTCGCGTCGCGCGTGTCGTGCTGAGCGCGCTCGAAGAGATGGCCGTAAGTGTCGAACGTCATCTGGATCGAGCTGTGCCCCATGAGCGACTGGATGCGTTTGGGATTGAGTTTCTCTTCGATCCACATGGATGCGGCGGCGTGACGAAAATCGTGCGGCGTATACTTCGGCTTCGGCTCCTTGCCGCCGGTGGTGGTGCCTGCAGCGACCTGGATCGGATTCAGGAGAGTCTTCACCATGATACCGTGCGACGTCACCTTGCCTCGCTCGCTTGGGAACACGAGGTTGTAATCGTTCGGCGGGCAAGCGAGCTTCCATGCCTTGAGCGCAGCGACAACACTCTTGGGCAACGGGATCGTGCGATGGCTCGTGCGAGACTTCGGGGCACCGATCGCGCCGTGAGCGTCTGCGCGCTGGGTGACGCTGACATAGGCGCGTCGCAGATCGACATTCGTCCACGGCAGCCCACGTAGTTCTGACGCGCGCATACCCGTATACATCATCAGCAACACCAGAACCTGGGCCTGCCCACCAACCTCCGCCGCCGAGTTTAGTATCGCGCGCAGATCCGCCTTGGTAGGGATGACAACCTGGCTCTTCTCACGCGGCGCTCTCTTCATCTTCACCGCTAACGCAACGTTCTGGTTCACCAGACCAGCGATTTGCGCCTCTGTGATGATCGCCTTGAAAGTGCGGAGAACACGCGTCGCCATTGGCCGCGAGAGCGTCTTTACCCAACCGTCGAGCAGTTGCTTCACTTGGGGGGCAGTTAGCTGCGAGAGTTTCTTCGCACCGCACTTTGGCACGATGTGCAGGCGCACATGCTGTTCGTAAGCCGCGACTGTTGTCGGTTCGAGATTATCATTGCGAACCGAGTCGAGCCAGAGCTTTGCCGCTTGTTCGACCGTAATCGACTGCGAGTCTGGCGTATGAATGCCCTTAGACACCTCCCACGACGCCTGCGTGATCCAGGCTTCTGCGTCCTTTTTACGCTTGAACTGCTTCGACCGGCGCTTGCCGCCGGCGTCGAGATAGTCGACCTGCCAAGCGGCCTTTGCCTCACCGCCCTTGCCCGACCATGTCCGCTTGCGGATGGACGTCATGGCATGTTCTCCGCGAGCGTGTTTTGCGCCCATTCGCGAAACAACCCGATGGTAGTAGCCGCTGCGAACTCGGGGCCATGATCAACCGCAGCACGCACCCAAAGGGCGTTCATGAGTGTCAGAAGACGCTTGCTCAGGTTTATGGTGCAGGTTGCAGGCTCAAACGCATATTCGTCGCTGACGGCGTCCACGAACTGTGGCCCGGTTAGGAGTCCAAGCTGTGGCTCGCTTGCACAGGACAGCCGTTGGAGTGCGCCCGCTGAGACTTGAATGATCTTGGTGGCCGAGAGCGGGCATTGTTCGCTGTCGATCCACTCCACCAGTTCATGGAAATCCGCTTCTGCGGCAAACGATGATGCAAAGGTCAAGAGAGAGGCTCGGTTTAGCTCCACGATTGATCGCGCCGCATCGGGCATGAGCCCGACGTCCATTAAATCGAGTGCGACGATCAGTTCGATGACCTGCGACCAGCCGTAGGTCGCTCGTTTCCCCTTCCCGGTGTTCACACCGGACGGAAATCCAGCACGCTGCAAGTGCTGTAACCTACCACGGAATGCGATCGAACCAGCACTGGTAACACCGTAGTGCATGGCCATGATCTCCTCGACCTCTTTGAATGCGAGCTGCAAAAATTCCTCCAAACAATAACGGTGTTGTTATGGTTGACACCAAGGGCGGTCGCGTGTCAAGGGGGAGGAACAATAAGTCCATTGTTCTGGAGATTCCATGAATTTCGATCTCATCGATGGTGCGGAGGCCGCCGCTGCGTTCACCGGCTTGTCACGGCGGCAAATCTACCGGCTGGTTGAACACGGACATCTGCCGGTGATCCGCAAGGGTCGTCGTCTCTTCTTCCGCAAGTCGGAAGTGGAGCGGGCGTTCTCGGCCACCCCCATGACCCAGATGTCTGCCTGACCGACAATCATGACCACGATTGAAGCCATCGAGCGGCTCGGGCACGCCGAGAAGGTGCGGCACTGGTCGCAGGAGAAGCCGTGGGCGGGCCTGAGGCTCAAGAACCAGACGACGTTCGAAGCGCGTCAAGTGCGCATGGATCAGCTTGGCCACATCACGGAGCAGCCGCCACTAGTCGGGAAGCCTTGCTTTGGGCAGCCCATTGTCTACGTCCGTCAGGGGGCTACCCTGATGCACCGCAACCACGATGGGGCGGTTCGCCCGACACGCTGCGGACGCTGCAAGGTAAGGGAAGCATGCGTCATGGTATGCCACCGCCGCTTGAATGTCACACCCGAGATCGGCGATGCATATCGTCTGTTTGTGGGCAGGGGCGGGGCTCAAGGACTCCAGGAGAAGCATCTGAAAGCCCAAGCTCAGGTGGTGTTCGATCGCCTTGTCACACAGCTGATACGGCATGGGCAGTTCAACAGCGTGAACGACGCCCATGTGAGCGCGCATTACGACCGCGAGCGCGAACTACACAAGGCTCGTGACGCTGAACGAAAGCGCGCAGCGAGGGCGAAGAGGCTGGCCAGTGGCTTCTTGGATGATGGTGCCATGGACCTTCTGTGCCGCCACCGACTGTTTCGCGCACACCTGCTCCGCGAACTCGTGAACAGCCAAGCACAGCTACCCAGCCGGTTGGCGAAGATGCCGCCAGCGTCGGTCGAGGTCACCGCCGATGCTTGGCTCGCACGCGAAGTGCTCAAACACACACGGCAGAAGGTCAATGCGTCATCGGTCGCAAGGGAAATGATCCGAATGAAGCCTAACCGTTATGCAAACCACGAGTCCCTGCGCCAGCGCACATCGGCAGACTTGGCGCGTGTCGAACTGCTTGAAGGCCTTGTGCCTCCCGGTGCCGCTGGTCCGGTCTGGCCACGCTTCGACTTGCTCACGGAAATTGCCGACGAGGAAAATTTACCCCCTACGACGATTTGAGCACCGGTCTGCCCGCATCAGTTGAACTACCCCCTACGCCGGTCATGAACTTATCTCTTGGGCGGCCACTCCGCGATTTCCACAAAGTTGCGGTTTTCCGCCACTTTACCGCCTACAAAACACGTCCACGCCGAGTGTAAGAAGAATTAAATTCTTCTCGCATCCAGCCGCTGCGCGGCGTGGCTGGGCAAGAGATACACACTTCATAAAGCACTGCTCGCGGCGTTCAAAAGATCTTGATGAAAATATCCTTCGGTGTGCGCGCAGACTTCTGACTATCAGGATGACCTCGGCGAAAACAAGAGCCCGCCGACCACACCGGATTACATCCAGCGCAGCCACGGCGCGGGCATCCGTGTGGCATGCCACAGATTGTGGCTTGTCGCGCGGAGGGCCAAGGAATGCTCTGGCTAGTTGCCATTCTCATCCAACTTGCCGACCGGCAACATGCAGTCCGCAGGTGCGATGCGGAAGAACCCGTCCTCGCATTCTCGCGCGACGCCGGTCTTGCCCGCAAACATCTCGACGCGCAGCGTGATCAGCGTCCCGTAGAGCAGCCAGACTGACAGCTCGACGACCTCCCCATAGCGCGCGTCCCACCCATTCAGGCGCTGACTGTGGGCGTTGAGCATCTCGATCCCCTGCTCCAACGTCTCGGCGACAACATACGTCCCACCCGGCTCCATGGTAGTGAATACGAAGCAGCGAACCGCGGGGGACGGCGGTGCGATGTCACCGAGGGCCTCGCCATCCGGCACTCCCAAGACCCAGCCTTCACGCTCGCCGGTCCACCACGCCAAGCCGACGCAACCTGACCGCGCAAGCTCAGCGAGCTGGGACTGATCCGCGATGTCCCTATCGGTGAGATGCACGAGCATGGCGTCCGTGCCGACTGCGCGGGGATCATGCGCCTCGCGCCAGCGATAGAGCAGCCGGAACGCCTCCTCCACATGCCGCGCGACCAAGGTCACTGGGTCTCGCGCTTCGTTTGTGGTGGCGATGAATACTTGTGCCATGTGTGCCGGGCCTCGTCGTTGTCGGTCAGGTCACCATGACGCATCGGTGCGCTGGATGCGGGCAGGGAGTGGGCCGAAAGCGAAACAAAATCAGCCGACTGCGCGGTGATCAGCGAGCAGCCTGGATGCCCCGCAGGTGGTGCAAACCTCGACCGAGCCCGCGAGCTTATCGCGCACTGTCATGGGCAGGGCATAGCGCCCCACTCACCCATATCCGTCACCGCACACTCCCATCGCGCTTCCGCAGCGGCGGTGTGTAGTCGGCGGGGAAGATGCGCCAGAAGCCGTCCTCGCAACGCATGCCTACGCCGGTTATGCCGTCGAACATTTCCTCGCGCAGCGTCACCATCGAGCCAGTGAGCAGCCAGGGCGACAATTCGACCACATCGTCGTAGTCCGCGTCCCACCCGTTCTGATCGAGGTTGTAGAGGTGCAGGGTCGCAATCGCGCGCTCCATGGTCTCGGCGAACACATGCAGCGTCCCGTCATCCGCGTGCGAGAAGACGAAACAGCTGATCTCCGTCTTAGGGGGAGCAACCTGGCCGGCTGGTTCATCATCGTCCGGTGTTGTCACAATCCAGCCCTCACGGTGACCGACCCAGCGTGCGATACCGGCCATGCCAGACCGTGCAGCGTCAGCGAGTTGTGGCACCCGTGCAAGGTCGTCGGCGGTGAACCGGGTAACGATGGCGGACATGGTGCCCAATTTCCCCGCGCTGCATTCGCGCCAGATCCAGAAGTTGCGCAGTGCCTCGTCGCTGTCGCGGGCGACGATTATCACCGGCGTGGGCAGGGCCGCGCTGGTCACCATGAATACGTGGGGCATCGATGTGAACCTCATTCGTTGTCGATGAGGTTGTTATGACGCGGTCGACGCTTGGATGCGGGTGGGAAAGTCTCCGTCGGAGCAGAATGTTCGCGCGCGGCCCACATGATAAGTTTTCAATTAAAACGAGAGTCGTTGCCCATACCGGACGCTCGTTGGGCGGACCTGCCGGGCTCACAGCGACACCAGCCGGTCAATCCTCGATCGCAAGATGGTGCTTTCTTGGCGAATTGGTGGCTGCGCGCGGCAACGCCGCAAGAACCCCGTGTTACTCCTCCTCGCCGGCGATCAGCGTGCGGTAGATCAGGCCGCCCAGAACACCGCCGACCAGTGGTGCCACCCAGAAGATCCATAGCTGGTGCAGGGCAATGCCGCCTTCGACGAGTGCCGGCCCGGTGCTGCGTGCTGGGTTAACCGACGTGTTGGTGACGGGGATTGAAATGAGGTGAATCAGAGTCAGGCACAGGCCGATCGCGATCGGTGCAAAGCCGACAGGCGCGCGTCGGTCGGTCGCGCCCATGATGACGATCAGGAAGAAACCAGTCAGCAGCACTTCGATGACCATGCCGGATTGCAGACTGTATCCGCCCGGTGAATGCTCGCCGACACCGTTGCTGGCGACGCTGCCGGCAAAACCGGCCTTGCCGCTGGCGACCAGATAGAGCGTGAATGCGGCGAAGATGGCGCCAAACGCTTGTGCGATCCAGTAAGGGACGGCGCATGTATTTCCACAAGTCTGAGTTGGAAGCTGCCTTCCACTCGGACGCGGCGTAACCGCGAAAAACAGCCCCACCGAGGGTTCGCTCGGCGGGGCTGAAGCGTCCTGATGGAGGGGGCGCAGCAGTCCTCTCACCAAATCCGTCGGTTTTCAAGCGCCTTCAGTCTGCCAGCGATGCGGCTGCCGAATGCGAAGGAGCTTGTCTTTGAAACTCGTTCAGATTCTGCCCTCATTTAATCCCGCTGCCAGGGTGCGGCAGTTCGAAGCTGTCGGCGGCGGTTAGCGCAGTGCCCCGAGCGCAACCGACTTACAGCCCTGCACCGGGGGCGGATCGCTTATGACTACCGCCAGCACCTTGCCCGAACGCAGTCAGTCACGGATGTCAAATATGACCATAAGGTAACCAGAGCGTCACGCGGCGCATAATTCGATTGGCGCAATTTGCATGGCGGCAGTGTCTGCCATGGAGGATCATATCATGCGCCAGAAGTTCGCGTTCGCCTTGCTCGCCCTTTCTGCCATTTCGCTACCCTTGTCTGCCAATGCGGCGGCATGCAAGGACAGCAAGGGGAAGTTTATCAAGTGCCCGCCCGCAGCTGCTGCGAAGCCGACTGCAGCAGTTGCCGCGCCTAAGGCTGTCCCGTGTAAGAATGCCAAGGGCAGGTTCGTGAAATGCGCAGCTGCCCCCAAGGTGGCCGCTACTGCAACGCCCACTGCCAAGACGGCAACGGCGGCAGGTCCGAAGCAGGCTCCTTGCCGCGACGCGAAGGGCCGCTTTAAAAAGTGCTGATCCGCGCAGAGGGGAGTTGCGATCGGGTTACTGTTCCGCAGTTGCATCGCAGGCTGCTGTGGGAAACCCTTGACGACAGAGCTGCTGGACGTCAGCGCCATGCGTGGAAACAAGCCACGTCGTTTCCACGAGACCCCGATTGCTCCGGTAGTCGGGGTCTCGTTTTCGCAGCACCCCATTCTGATCCTACGAAGGCGATCGGTGCGGTGCCAGGAATGACATACAATGAGTTTAAAGCTATCGGTGGCATTGGGCAGTCTACTGCAAGCGGCCACTATACGGCGTCTGGCGACAGAATGAATGTTCGAGGCGTAAAATGAGGTGCAAGGCCACCAACTGATTGACGGCCCCCGCGACCTGGCGATCCACGAATCGCCAGGTCGGTAAAGCGCCGGCAGGCTCTGATGGCGATCAGGTCTTGCTGAAGAGATTCTTCGCCATGCCCATCACGTCGTTCAGCGGATTTCCGTCGCCGTCCTGGTCGAGCTTGCTCAGAAAACCACTGGCTTCCGGGTGGTCCTGCATTAACTGGGCGAATTGTCCCAGGCTTCCTTCGCCGCCAAGGTGACCCACGATTTGCGTCAGGGTGCCGCTGTCGATGCCTGTCGATGCGGCAGCCGTCGTTACAGTGTCGCCGGGCTGAGGGTGTGCCACACCCAAGGCTGCCACCGCTTTCTCCGCAAGCGCAGGATCAATCCCTACTTTGGCCGCAAGATTGGCAATGTCGAAGTTGCTACCGACTTGCCCAAGGATTCCATCAAACATGCTCATATCGGACTCCTGATTGTTTACAGTGCCTAAGCCTTCCGGCGCAGCTCGTCGCGAATTTCCGTCAGCAGCTGGGTTTCACTCGGCCCGGCAGCGGCTTCGGGAGCTTTGGGCATCAACCTGTTGGCAACGCGGACCATCAGGAAAATAATGAACGCAAGAATGAGAAAGTTGAGCAGGACTGTTACGAATGCGCCCCATCCCAGAAGCGGGACGCCAGCTGCCTTCAATGCGGCGTAGTCAGTCAGCGCCCCATGGTAGCTTGCCGGGATTCCCCCCAGAACTACGAACTTGCTGGAAAAATCCAGTCCGCCGAAGATCGCACCTACGACCGGCATGATGATGTCATCGGTCAGGCTGGAAACGATCTTGCCAAACGCAGCCCCGATGATCACCGCGACGGCAAGGTCGAGAACATTTCCCTTCGCGATGAACGCTTTGAACTCACTCAGCATGGGCATATCTCCCGTTATTCCCGCAGCAAGCTGGACGAAAAAGGGCCCATGTCAAGGCACGACGCTTTGTGTCACCAGTCGCCCCCGGCCGTGCTCCCGAACTGTCGAAAAGAACATGCGATCAGGTTGCGGGTGCGTGGGATCGGCCATGGTCAGCGCACTGCCTGACCCCCTCCTTGGCATCCGCTGTAATCATGAGGAATAAAGCCAATCATGGTAGTGGCGCAGGTCCACTATTGAAGATCATTAAATGCGACTTCAAACCCACTCCTCTCTGACCATATTTTGAAAAAGATCAAAGAAATCCCGGAGACCTCAAGATCAAAGATCGCTGGGAGATGGGTGAATTAGTTGATTCTTATGCGCCGTTAGTAACTGATCGCTGGGGCGAGATTCTTTGCTTGATCGACCCACTTCTGCACTTGCGAGACCCCTGGGAGAGCGCGGGTCAGGCCCTTGGTCTCATTGACTTCCTTCATCTTTGTCGCAAGATTTTCCGCATTGCGGGCTGCAAGTTCCTTAACCGTGTCGACGCCTGCCGCTTCGAGCAATTCGGAATATTCTTCGCCGACCCCAGATATCCGCATCAGATCAGCCATGTTGGTCCATTTTAGGAGCTGGCTGGCCGAGAAACCTGTTTTCTCTGCGGTTGCGTCGCGTCCCGTGCGACTGCCACATGCGTTCAACAGATCGTTGGTGGAAAAAACTCCCGCCGCCTGCAAGCGCTCCGCATATTTTGCGCCGATGCCTTCAATCTCAATGATTTTGTAGCTCATTCCGGCTCCTCCCGCTTGGAATCACACCGCAGTGCATGGGTGGCGTCCGAAGGATGGCATTGTTCAAAACCCATCACAAGATGATGCGGTCGTTGCTCTGGGTATTCGTGCTGGACGAGATAGCGTTGCCATCCCACAGGCGGCCTCTGCTGTTGAACGCAACCTGTGGCGTATCCTGTTGGCGCGGCCACGGCGCACATGCGAGGTGACCAACGGTCAGGCCCAAGAAGGCGGACGTATCTGTCCGCGGGGTGCAGAAATTCCGGTGGAACAGGCGCTTGACGCGATACACGAAATGTATAGGCTATGGATATATGGCCGCGACGTCGCTTCCGCACAGCGACGGTAAGAATCGGCAGGCGTTGCCCCTTTTTGCATCACGGTAGGCGAAGGCTGAGATCATTAGTTTAGCCGATTATTAACTTTCGGCATAGACAATGCGTCACATGCTAGAGAACCAGAGAATCCGCCCCACGTCGGTGATCGGTCCCTTGGGCGAGCCGCTGACACTCGAAAGCCTCCCTCCTGGCGAGACGCGACGATGGGTGGTGCGCCGCAAGGCGGAAGTGGTCGCGGCGGTTAAAGGCGGACTTCTAACAATTGAAGAGGCGTGTGAACGATATAGCCTCACGCTTGAAGAATACGTCGCCTGGGAGCGGGCAGTGGACCGTTCCGGCATGCAAGGCCTGAGAGTTACCCGTTTGCAGCACTACCGTGACTTGCATAAGCGGCAGCTTAAGTATTGAAGCCGTCCGAATCGTCCCAGGTCTATTCTTAGCGCCTCGGGAATGTGATCATTGGGCTGCATCGGTTCTGTCTTGCGAGTGCAACGAGGGCCGCGATTTCTAGGCCATAAAATTACAGCGCTCCTTCAGCCACGTGCAGTTCGACGTCCCTGGGCGGGCGATGCCTGAGTAGATCAGGCGGAAGCGCAGGTCGGCCGGTGCCTGGTCGAGATGTGGGCTGCCGTTCTTGACGCCCCCGCCAGCCTGAACAGCACAAGGGTATATGTCGCGGAGAACACGGGTGAGATGGGCTTCGGGGCGTGTGGCGACCAGCGTGACGATGCGCTGCGAGAGCGCGGCTTCGCAGGTGAGATCGGCGCGATCTACATCCTTCGCTCGCAACAAGGGGCTGGCGTGGGTCGCGCTCTCATGAGCCTGATGGCACACGATCTGGCGGCACGGCTGATGCCGGGTGCGAGCCTCTGGGTGCTGCGCGAGAATGTGGGAGCGCGCGGCTTCTATAAGGGGTTGGGCGGCGCGATCATCTTCGAGAAGGAAGTCGCGAAAGGCGATGCGACCTTGCACGAGGTAGCATATGGTTGGCCGGACCTTGCCCACCTATTCTGACCGAAATGCCTTTCCCGATGGGGTGGTGGCTTGGGAAGGACTGCCCAGCCTAGCGGGACGGCACTTCATAAACCGCCGCCCCCTCCTGCAACTCCGGCACGCGAGCGACAACGCTGCCCTCCGGGGTCACGATCGCGGTGCATCCATAGCTCACAAGATTGCCTGACGTGCCGGTCACGTCGGACGATGCCACCCAACAGCCCGTTTGGCGCGCGCGGTCGATCAGGTTTGCCAGACTCTTCTCCCGCCAGCGATCGGCCGTCGCCAAAGGGAGCATATTGTTCAAAGGATAGAGGATTACTCGCGCTGCCTGGTCGGCGATGCGCTGCGCCGGGCCGGGGTGGTTGGCGTCGTTGCAGATGTTCACACCATACCGGAAACCCGACCGCAGGAACGTGGGGAAGTCGCCGCCGGCGATCACCCCCGGCTCGTTCGGGTGCGCCTTGGCATATCGGCCCACAACCCGACCTGCTTCGATGATGATCGCGCTGTTGAAGATCTGTCCGTCAACAATGTCGAATGCTCCAACCACTAGCACCGAGTGAAATGCCGCCACCCGCTTACACAAGGAATCGATCGCCGAGGCGGCTAGGCTAGCGCGCGAGTTGATCGTCTCTGGGTCGTAGGAGTGACCGAGTAGGTAAGCCTCTGGGAAGAGGGTGAGACTGACGCCTTGCTCGTCCGCCCATCGGAGTCGTTGCACGATCGCGTCACCGGCACGGTGCGCGTTATCTGAGATGTTGGAGCATTGAACGACAGCGATACGCATGACCGACAGATTACCCCTCAATCAGCCTTTCCCGAAAGGGAACGTGGAGCGGGAAGCCGGCACCGCCAATCGCGCTGACGTCCACATGTCCTACTGCACAAGACATCATTGACCCGGATGCTGCCTATCCGCCGGGCTCCCGGAATCGAAGGGACATTCCGATAGTCGACCCTTGAGAGTCACGTTGCCTGACGTGCTCTTGCGCGGTTTGCCCGTCGAAGCCTAAGGCGCAGGGATGCCCAACCAACTTCGCAACCGGCTGACCGGCAAGCATATTGCTGCTGTTCACAATCGCATGGCCGCCGTGGTCGGTGCAGTTGCGCTGGGGTTGGCGGCCATCGCATTTGCCCGGATTGGCGAGATGGCGCAGAAGCTGTTCCTGACGCTCGTGACGATCTCGCCGTATGCGCCGTTCGTCATCACGCCCGCCGTTTTTGCCGCTGTGGTTCATGTCACGCGGCGCTCCTTCCCGGCGGCGCGCGGATCGGGCATTCCTCAGGTCATGGCCGCCACCCACAATCCCGAGCGGCAGGCGACGGGGGATTTGCTGTCGCTGAAAACCGCATGGGCCAAGCTGATCGGCACCGTCGCCATGCTGATGGCAGGCGGTTCAGTGGGCCGCGAAGGGCCGACGGTGCAGATCAGCGCTGCGCTCATGGTCGCGGTCCATCGCTGGTTGCGCGTGCCGGTCACGGCGGGCGTGATCATTGCCGGCGGTGCTGCGGGCGTCGCCGCAGCCTTCAACACACCGCTTGCAGGCGTCGCCTTTGCGATCGAGGAACTGGCGGCGGCCTTCGAGCAGAAGGTCGCGGTCATGGTCATGGCCGCGGTGATGATTTCGGGCCTGGTCAGTCTGGGGCTGGCGGGGGACTACGTCTATTTCGGTGCCATGGATGGGGCCCTGCCGCTCCATGTCATGTTCGTGGCTGCGCCTCTGGCTGGGGTTCTCGGCGGCATTTTGGGCGGGCTCTTCTCACGCAGCCTGATCGCCATGACGCGGCCGGACGCGCCTTGGCTGATGCGTCTCCGGTCCCGTCCGGTCGTGCTGGCGGCATTGTGCGGCTTGGTCGTTGCGCTGACCGGCTGGTCCATGAACGGGTTGAGCTGGGGCACCGGCTACGAAACCACCAAGACGCTTCTGGAGGGGCACAGCGCATCGCTCATCTTTGGTCCGGCGAAGTTTGTCGCGACGTTGGCGACGGCGCTGAGCGGTGCGCCGGGCGGCATATTCGCGCCCTCGCTGTCGGTGGGAGCCGGCCTCGGCCAGTTGATCTCGACCGCCTTTCCGAACAGCCCCGCAGGCGCAATCGTGTTGCTGGGCATGGTTGGATATTTCACGGGTGTGGTGCGCGCGCCCATGACGGCGGTCATCATCATGATGGAGATGACTGCGGACCGGACCATGGTCCTGCCGCTGTTCGCAACGGCGTTGATCGCAGATGCAGTCAGCGCGGCGATCTGTCAGCCCAAGCTCTATCACGCGCTTTCGAGCCAATTTTATTCCAAGGCCACGCAAGAGACGTAACCTCCTTCTGGGCCGGCCGCATAGCCAGCCAGCGGGGTATTGGAAGCGCTGTCGAACGCGCGCTTGCCGTTGTTGCTTCGGAGTCCCGACTGCCAGCGCACGCGCACGCCCTGCACGACATGGATGTCCTAGAATAGGAAGCTGCAAGTGACCCGGATGCCGCCTATCCGCCGGGCTCCCGGAATCGAAGGGATATTCCGATAGCGCCGATGGGGAGGCAGGTGTGCCTGCTTGCGTTCGATGACACAGCATGGCGCCAGCACTGATGTCAAGCGCTTCCCCACGTCGCCACCGACCTGAATAAGTTTCTCAAAATCATTCGATTTCATCAATATGAAACCGCCCCCCTTTGACCTGCATCGCAAGCGCTATAGGGTGCACGGCACTTGAATGGGGGTCTGATGTCCACGCCGCTTCGCACGCTTCTCGCGCAATTCCGCGACTCTTCTCGCACGGAGCGTGAAAAGGGAACCTACTTCGAGCGGCTGGCCGTGGCGTTCCTCAAGAACGACCCTGGCATGACGCAGGAGTATGAAGGCGCCTGGATGTTCGGCGACTGGGCCAAGGCTCATGGACTGACTGCTTCCGACATCGGGATCGACGCCGTCGCCAAGATCCGCGGCGAGGATGCGTTCTGTGCGGTGCAGTGCAAGTTCTACGCCGAAGGCTACCACATCCAGAAGAAGGACATCGATAGCTTCCTCAGTTCGTCCCAGCAGAAGCACTTCGCGCGCGGGCTGATCATCGAGACGACCGGAGCACCGTGGAGTTCGAACGCCGAGGCGCTGCTCGACGATCTCAACATCACCACCATCGGTCTGGAACGCCTGGAGGCCAGCCCGATCGACTGGAGCGCATGGTTCCAGCGCGAAGAAGTCAAGTTAGCGGCCCCCAAGCAGCTCCGCCCGCATCAGGTCGAAGCACTGGCAGCTGTCGAGACTGGGCTGGCCGATTGGGGTGGGCTCGCCCCCGATCCAGCACGCTTTACGCCTGTGATTTAGAGATCTGCGACTCGGGAGTCGTGGTGCTTCGCCATGTCGCATCTATGTCGCATGGACAGGCCGTAACCCCATGAAAATCGCGAGGAATCCACGGTAATCACGGGGCATCGCTACCTTACCGCGAACATCGGTAAGTCTCTGATTATTATGCAGAAAGTGGATGCCCCGCGAGGATTCGAACCTCGATAGACGGAATCAGAATCCGTAGTCTTACCATTAGACGACGGGGCAATCGGAGGCGCGCACCTAGACGCCTGCCGAGGGCGAGTCAAGCGGGTCTCTCGACCTTTCGTGCGGGGTGCCTTGCCCCCTGCACATCGCATCGCTACCATGGTGCTCAAGTACCCGCCGGTATCATCCGCGCGGGAGAACATAAAAGCGATACGTAATCATGGCGGACTTCGATCCGCCGGCGAAGGGGCAGGGGCAGCGTACCGGCAGGAAGAAGGGCCAGCGGCCCCGATCGCGCCAAGCCGCCGGAACGATGACCCCGCCGAAGTCCGCCGGTGCAACCAAGGGCAACCCGCGCCCTCAATCCGGGACCGTTTCACCGCCCGCGCCCGTACCCGCGTCCGCGCCTTCACCCGCAGCCACGTCCACGTCATCGCAGGCTTCCACGTCACCGCAGGCGTCCACTCCGGCGCCCGCGCCGAAACCGCAAGGCTGGCAGAAGCCCGCCCCGTTCCACCGCCAGGCCTATGCCGCGATCGACCTTGGCACCAACAACTGCCGGTTGCTGATCGCGCGGCCTTCGGGCGAGAACTTCGTGGTGGTCGATGCTTTCAGCCGCGTGGTGCGGCTGGGCGAAGGGCTGGCGCAATCGGGCCGGCTGTCCGACGCGGCGATGGACCGCGCGCTGGCCGCGCTGCACGTCTGCGCCGACAAGCTGAAGAAGCGCAACGTCCACCTCGCCCGCTCTGTGGCGACCGAGGCCTGTCGCCGCGCGACCAACGGCGCCGAGTTCATCGAGCGCGTGTACCGCGAAACCGGCATCCGCCTGAACATCATCACCGCGCAGGAAGAAGCGCGGCTGGCGGTGCTGGGCTGCCACATCCTGCTGGAGCACGGCGAAGGCCCGGCGATGATCTTCGACATCGGCGGCGGATCGACCGAGATGGTGCTGGTCGATACGGCCGACACGGTGCCGCGCATCGTCGACTGGCAATCGGTGCCGTGGGGCGTCGTCTCGCTAACCGAAAGCGTGGGCGATATCGCCGACAGCGCCGAGGCGCGCGCCGCCGCCTATGCCGAGATGCGCCGCCGCGTGGACGAAGGTTTCGCCTCGTTCTCCGAGCGGATCGACGAGGAACGCGCACGCGCCGTGGAGCGCGGCGCGATCCGCCTGCTGGGCACCAGCGGCACGGTGACGACGCTGGCCAGCCTGCATCTGGAACTGCCCCAATATGACCGGCGCGCGGTGGACGGCCTGATCGTGCCGACCGCATCGATGCGCGCCATCAGCCAGCGGCTGGCCGGGCTTTCGCACACCGAACGGATCGCGGTTCCGTGCATCGGCCGCGAGCGCGCGGACCTGGTCGTGGCGGGCTGCGCGATCCTGGAATCGATTTTCGACATATGGCCTTCGGACCGGCTCGGCATTGCCGACCGGGGCATCCGCGAGGGCATCCTGCGCAGCCTGATGGCTGCCGGGGTGGAAGCAGAACGCAGCCGCGACGCGCTGCGCAACTTACGGAAAGTGGGGCAAAAGTGAGCCGTTCCGGACGCGATCCCGGCGAGCGCCTGAAAACCGGCAAGGGGCGCACGCAATCCTCTGTCCGCTGGCTTTCGCGCCAGATCAACGACCCATACGTCAAGCAGGCCAAGGCCGAAGGCTGGCGCAGCCGCGCCGCCTTCAAGCTGAGCGAGCTGGACGAGAAATTCGGCCTGCTGCGCGGCGCCCAGCGGGTGGTCGATCTTGGCATCGCGCCGGGCGGGTGGAGCCAGGTGGTGCGCAAGAAGGCGCCCCAGGCCAGGGTAGTGGGCATCGACCTGCTGCCGACCGAGCCGATCGACGGCGTGACGATCTTCGAGATGGACTTCATGGCCGACGAGGCGCCGGCCGCGCTGGAAGGCGCTCTCGACGGGCCGCCCGACCTGGTGCTGTCGGACATGGCCGCCAATACCGTGGGCCACAAGCAGACCGACCACTTGCGCACGATGGGACTGGTGGAGACGGCGGTGGACTTTGCGGTGAACACGCTGGCGCCGGGCGGGGCCTTCGTCGCCAAGGTCTTTGCCGGCGGCACGGACACGGAACTGCTCCAGATCCTGAAGAAGAATTTCCGCACGGTGAAGCACGCCAAGCCGCCCGCGAGCCGCAAGGATTCGTCGGAATGGTACGTCATCGCGCAGGGGTTCAAAGGTCGCGCGGAACCGAAAGCGGCGGAGGGCGCCGACGACAACGGGGACGACTCCTGACATTTCCACAGGCGGGTTTTTGCGCGAATCGGCTTGCTGGCCCTAAAGGCCGCGCTTCCTGATTCACCGCCTCACCCGGAGTAATCCCGATGGCCGATTCCGCCGACGACCGCCTGCGCCTTCTGATCGAGCGTATCGAACGCCTCGAAGAAGAAAAGAAGGGCATCGGCGACGACATCAAGGACGTCTACAGCGAAGCCAAGTCCACCGGCTATGACGCCAAGATCATGCGTCAGATCGTCCGCCTGCGGAAGATGAAGCCCGACGACCGCCGCGAGATGGAAGCCGTGCTGGAAACCTACAAGAACGCGCTCGGCATCGACTGAGCGCGCTTCGCCGCAGCCGGCGCGCTGCGAGCGGAACTGCCTTCTGCCCTGCCGGTTGGACCCTGCGTGAACTTTGCAGGGGACAACCGACATGGCCTCCCATCCCGCCGACATCCGCCCGCCGATCCACGAGGACGGCCTGCCGGGCAGCGAATCCACCCTTGATCCCAAGCCTCAATGGCAGCCCCGCTATCCGGGGTCGGGGCGGCTGAAAGGCAAGGTGGCGATCGTGACGGGCGCCGACAGCGGCATCGGCCGCGCCGTGGCCGTGCTTTTCGCGCGCGAGGGAGCGAAAATCGCCATCGCCTACCTTTGCGAGGACGACGACGCGCGGCGCACGCGTGAACTGTGCGAGGCCGAGGGCGCCGAGGCGCTCACCTTTTCCGGTGATCTGGGCGATCCCGAAGTGGCTCGTGCACTGGTCGACCTGACGATGGGCGAATGGGGCCGGATCGACGTGCTGGTGAACAACGCCGGCGAGCAGCACCCCGACAAGGACATCCGCGACATCACCCCGGCGCAATTGCAGCGTACCTTCCAGACCAATATCTTCGCGATGTTCTATCTGGTCCAGGCCGCGCGCGAACATCTTCACGCGGGGGCGGCGATCGTGAACTGCACCTCGATCACGACGTACCGGGGATCGAAGGAACTGCTCGACTATTCGAGCACCAAGGGCGCGATCACCGCCTTCACGCGCTCGCTATCCGAAAGCCTGGTCGCGGACGGCATCCGCGTGAACGCGGTGGCGCCCGGCCCGATCTGGACGCCGCTCAATCCCAGCGGAGGCGCCAGCCCCGAAAAGCTGGACCACTTCGGCGAGGATACGCCGATGGGACGCCCCGGCCAGCCGAACGAAGTGGCACCGGCGTTCCTTTTCCTGGCCTGCGAGGATTCGTCCTACATGTCCGGGCAAGTGCTGCACCCGAACGGCGGCACAATCGTCAACGGATAGGGGTTTACGCGCCGCCCGCCGGCATTAGTCTCCGCTGCAACGACAGGGGAGATTTTTGCCGATGCACCGTATTCTGGCCACGGCGGCGCTTGCGCTGATGTCCACCAGCGCGCTGGCGCAGCCCGCGCCTTCCGGCGCCGCCACGGCCCCTCAGGTGACCTACATCCACGCCGCGCACCTGCTCGACCAACCGGGCAAGGCACCCCGCGGGCCTTCGACCATCGTCGTCACTGACGGCAAGGTGAGCGAAGTGCGCGACGGCACCCTGCCCGCGCCCGCAGGCGCGAAAGTGGTGGAACTGGGTGACCGCTTCGTGCTGCCGGGGCTGACCGACCTGCACGTGCACCTGTTTGCCGATGGCGACCCGATGAAAGCGCGCCTGGAGGCAACCACGCGCGACCGCGAGGACGCCGCCTTCATCGCCGCAGAGCACGCGAAGGAGACCGTCGAGGCGGGCTTTACCACCGTGCGCGATCTGGGCGGGCCGCCGCGCGGCATCCGCGCGCTGCGCGATGCGGTGGAGAGGGGCGACGTGGAAGGGCCGACCATCGTCAACGCGGGCGAGATGATCTCGGTCTCGGGCGGGCATGGCGACAACAACGGCGTGAACGAGGAAAGCTTCGACGCATTTCACCCCCACGATTACAACAACGTGTGCAACGGCGCCGATGACTGCCGCCGCGCGGTGCGCGAGCAGATCCGGCTGGGCGCGCAGGTGATCAAGTTCGCCGCGACCGGGGGCGTGCTGTCGAACGTGGCCGGCGGGCTGGGCCAGCAGATGACCAGCGAGGAAATGAAAGCGGTGATCGACACCGCGCATTCCTTCGGCCGCAAGGTCGCCGCGCACAGCCATGCCGCCGCCGGGACCTCGGCCGCGGTGGCGCAGGGCGTGGACAGCATCGAGCACGGCACGTTCCTGGACGACGCCACGGTCAAGGCGATGGTCGCGCATGGCACCTGGCTGGTGCCGACGATGATGGCCCCTGTCGCCGCGCTGGCGCAGGCACGCGCCGGTGCGCTGCCCCCCGCCAGCATCGCCAAGGCCGAGCAGGCCGCCGCCGCGATGAAGGCAAGCCACAAGCTGGCCATCCGCTCCGGCGTCAAGATCGCGTTCGGCACCGACACCGGCGTTTCCCGGCACGGGCTGAACGCGCAGGAATTCGCGCTGATGGTCGAGGCCGGGATGACTCCGATGCAGGCCATCGTCGCCGCCACGACGGGCGCGGCCGATCTGCTGGGCCGCAGCGACAGCGTGGGCCGGATCGCGCCGGGAATGCCCGCCGACATCATCGCCGTATCCGGCGACCCGCTGACGGATGTGAGCCGGCTGGAACACGTCGATTTCGTGATGAAGCGCGGGCACGTGGTGAAGACCGCACCGTGACCACGCGCGCGATCCGCCCCGCGACAGCGGCGGATGCCGCGGCCTGCGCCGCGATCTATCGCCCGCACGTGGAGGAAAGCTGGACCAGCTTCGAGCTGGAAGCGCCCGATGCGGACGAAATGGCCCGACGGATAGCGGAATACGGCGAGAGCCACGCGTGGCTGGTGGCGAAGGTGGATTGCGACGTGGCGGGCTATGCCTATGCCAGCCCGCACCGCACCCGCGCCGCCTATGCCAGTTCGTGCGACGTGGCGATCTACATTGCCGAGGAGCACACCGGACGAGGTCTGGGCCGCGCGCTCTACGGCAGTCTGCTGCCGCGCCTGCGCGAGAAGGGCTTTCACGCCGCTTTCGCCGGAATCGCCCTGCCCAATCCCGCGAGCGTGGTGCTGCACGAGGCGATGGGGTTCTCGCCGGTGGGGGTCTACCGGCAGGTGGGCTGGAAGCTGGGCGCCTGGCGCGATGTTGGCTGGTGGCAGCGCCTGCTATAGCAGCGCCCCACTTACAGGAGCGATACCAGCACGGCGAGGCCGAGCGCCGCCGCGTTCGACAGGCCGTGAAGCAGGATGGAGCCGGGCAGTCCGATCCGCATCCGCACGAAGCCCGCAGTCAGCCCCGTCCACAGCTGCGGCAGCACCAGCGGCACGGCGGCCAGGCTGATGCGTGGATAGTTGGCCAGATGCGACAGCGCGAAGACCAGCGCGCTTCCGAAGAAGGCCAGCGGGAAAGCGGAGCGGAACACGCCCGGCACGCTCCGCCGCCGCAGCACGAACCAGCCGAGCGGCGCGGCCACGAGCAGCGTGAGGAACAGCACGCTGGTGAGCACCTGGTCCAGCCCGCGCGAGGCGGCGAGCCCCAGCACGACCACCGCCGCGCCGCAGCACAGCAGCCACAGCGCACGCGGGCGGCCGGTCAGCCAGCCGCGGAACACGGCTTCCTCCAGCACAGGCGCGGCCAGCACCACCACCGGCACGATCACCATGGCGGGCAGCTTGCCATAGGCGTCGGGCGCGGGCAGCCCGAAGGCCTGCTGCCAGAAGCGCAGGAACGGCAGCAGCACCAGCAGCAACACCCCCAGATGGAGTGCGGCCATCCCCGCCCACAGGCGGCGCGCTTCCGGCGAGCCTAACCCGGCCGGCTCGATCAGCGTGGGGCGGCGCAGAAAGGCGGAAAAGGCGCTCAGGGCAGAGGGTTTGGCGTCGGGCATCGCCCGTTCATGGCGCGATACGGGTTAACACTCAGCCAACCGCTGGGGGCAATCATTCGGGCCATCGCCGAAGCAAACGCGCGGCACCGGGTTGCGAAAGATTGCCCGGATCGCTCGTCTCGGCTACGGCCCGTCCGATTTCAACCGACCCACCGTTTCCCACGCGCCCGCGCGTGGCGGCGAACAAGAAGCACGGACCGATGGCAGGCCATTCCAAATTCAAGAACATCATGCATCGCAAGGGTGCGCAGGACAAGAAGCGCTCCGCGATGTTCTCCAAGCTCAGCCGCGAAATCACCGTCGCGGCCAAGATGGGGATGCCCGACCCGGACATGAACCCGCGCCTGCGCGCCGCGATCAACGCGGCCAAGGCGCAGTCGATGCCCAAGGACAACATCCAGCGCGCCGTCGACAAGGCGAGCAAGGGCGACGGCGAGAACTATGAAGAAGTGCGCTACGAGGGCTATGGCCCCGGCGGCGTCGCGATCATCGTCGAGGCGCTGACCGACAACCGCAACCGCACCGCCACCAACGTGCGCACCGCCTTTGCCAAGAACGGCGGCAACCTGGGCGCGAGCGGCGCGGTGAGCCACGGCTTCGAACGGCTGGGCCTGATCGAATATCCCGGCAAGGTCGGTGACGAGGAAAAGGTGCTGGAAGCCGCGATCGAGGCCGGTGCCGACGATGTCGAATCGGACGAGGATTCGCACTCGATCTGGGTCGCCATCGAATCGCTGCACGAAGTGGCGCGCGAACTGGAAAAGACGCTGGGCGAAGCCGAAGGCGTCAAGCTGGCGTGGAAGCCCAGCCTGAAGGCAGAGGTTTCGGCCGACGATGCCGCCACCCTGCTGAAGCTGATCGACACGCTGGATGACGACGACGACGTCCAGACCGTGTGGGGGAACTACGAGATCCCCGACGAGGTGATGGAGAAGCTGGGCTGATCCTGCCCCATGACGGGCTGCCCGGACCGGCTTCGCGCGGCGCGATGATGGGGATGATCGCTTGATCATCCTCGGCATCGACCCCGGCCTCACCTGCACCGGATGGGGCGTGGTCGCGAAGGCGGGCAGCCGGCTTTCCCATGTCGCCAACGGCCAGATCCGCACCAACGCGAAGGCTTCGATGGCGGAGCGGCTGGTCGAACTCGACGCCGCGCTGACCGACGTGATCCTGACCCACCGCCCCGATTCGGGCGCGGTGGAGGAAGTGTTCGTCAACGTGAACCCGCAGTCGACGCTGAAGCTGGGGCAGGCACGCGGCGTTGCCATGCTCAGCGTGGCGCGCGCGGGCATCCCCGTGGCCGAGTATTCCACCAAGGTCATCAAGAAGGCGCTGGTCGGCACCGGGGCCGCGGAAAAGCAGCAGATCCAGGCGATGCTCAAGGTGCTGCTGCCGGGCGTGAAACTGGCAGGCGAGGACGCCTCCGACGCGCTGGCCGTGGCGATCACCCATGCCAATATGCTGGGCAGCCATCGCTGAGCTTACCAATCCGTAGTCATCCGGCCATCGCGGCGCCAAGCGGCGCGCGCGATGCTGGCGGGCATGGAACTGGAACTCAGCGCGGAAGCCAAGGACAAGCGGCTCAACCGGCAGATCGCCATCACGGTGGTGGTGCTCTCGGTCTTTGCCGGGCTGTGCGGGATCAAGGACGGCAACGTGGTGCAGGCGATGGAGCAGGCGCAGGCCGCGTCCATCGACCAGTGGAACGAATACCAGTCCACGCGGACCAAGCAGCATCTGGCCGAAGATGCGCGGCTGCAACTCGCCGCGCTGGCCCCGCCCGGAAAGGCAGCGGACGCGCTCACCGGGCTGGACCATGACATCGCCCGCTACAAGGCAGAGGCGCCCGCCCTCGCCGCATCGGCCAAGGCGCAGTCTGCGCTCTATGACCGGCTGAATTTCCACGACGACCAGTTCGACGCCGCCGATGCCGCGATTT
This sequence comes from Novosphingobium sp. KCTC 2891, assembly GCF_025938155.1. GTDB lineage: Bacteria > Pseudomonadota > Alphaproteobacteria > Sphingomonadales > Sphingomonadaceae > Novosphingobium. Next base: position 85,959 of record NZ_JAPCZG010000002.1, read on the forward strand.
CCACCGCGATTTCGATCGCCGCAGTCGCCGCGCTCGCGGAAAGCGCTGGCTTGCTGTGGGCGGCCTGGGCCTTCGGTGCGTTCGGGCTGTTCATGGGGCTGAACGGCTTCCTGGGCGGCAGCTTCCACCCCGACCTGCTCAGCACGCTGCTCGGCTAAGGTTGCACGAAAGGCTCTGGCGCGGTGAAATGTTCCCTGCCATAGGGAACAAACCATGATCGCCAAGCTTACCGGCCTCCTCGACGAAACCGGCCCCGACTGGGCGATCATCGACGTCCATGGCGTCGGTTACATGGTCCATTGCTCGGCCAAGACGCTCACCCACCTCGGCATCGCCGGGGACCGCGTGGTCATCCACACCGAATTGCAGGTTTCCGAAACCGACCAGCGCCTGATCGGCTTTGCCAGCGCGGGCGAGCGCGCGTGGTTCCGGCTGCTGACGGCGGTGCAGGGCGTGGGCAGCAAGGTGGCGCTGGCGATCCTCTCCGCGCTCTCGGTCGAGGAATTGCAGCGCGCCTGCGCCAATGGCGACAGCGCGATGGTCGCGCGCGCCAACGGCGTCGGCCCCAAGCTGGCGACGCGCATCGTGCACGAACTGAAGGACAAGGCGGGCGGGCTTGCCGGCCTTTCCGGCCCGGCCGGCATCGGCGGCGATCCGGGCATGGCCGCGCCCGCAGGCTCTGCCAGCGCCGACGCGATTTCGGCCTTGCAGAACCTTGGCTTCAAGCCCGCAGTGGCGACGATGGCGGTTGCGCGGGCGGTGGAGGACCTGGGCGAGGACGCCGGGCTGAACGAGCTGGTGCGCGTGGCGCTGAAGCGGGCGACAGCGTGAGATGACCGACAACCCCCTTCTCTCCTCCGACCGCCAGCACGAGGATCCGGACGCGGCGCTGCGGCCCAAGACCCTGGCCGAGTTCGTCGGGCAGGCGGCGGCGAAGGACAACCTGCGCGTGTTCATCGAAAGCGCCAAGATGCGGCGCGAGGCGATGGACCATGTGCTGTTCTTCGGGCCTCCGGGGCTGGGCAAGACCACGCTGGCGCAGATCATCGCGCGCGAGCTGGGCGTGAACTTTCGCGCCACCAGCGGCCCGGTGATCGCCAAGGCGGGCGACCTTGCCGCGCTGCTGACCAATCTCGAATCCGGCGACGTGCTGTTCATCGACGAGATCCACCGGCTCAATCCGGTGGTCGAGGAAGTGCTCTATCCGGCGATGGAGGACCGCGCGCTCGATCTCATCATCGGCGAGGGGCCGTCCGCGCGCTCGGTGCGGATCGACCTGCCGCCCTTCACGCTGATCGGCGCGACCACGCGGCAGGGGCTGCTCCAGACCCCGCTGCGCGACCGTTTCGGCATTCCGGTGCGGCTGCAATTCTATTCCGTGGCCGAGCTGGAGCGCGTGGTGACGCGCGGCGCCAGCCTGATGGGCGTGGGCATCGACCAGGGCGGCGCGACTGAGATCGCCCGCCGCGCGCGCGGCACGCCGCGCGTGGCCGGGCGGCTGCTGCGCCGCGTGCGCGATTTCGCGCAAGTGGACGGGGCCGAGACGATCACCCGCACGCTGGCCGACAACGCGCTGACCCGGCTCGAAGTCGATTCGCTGGGGCTGGACCTGCAGGACCGACGCTACCTGACGATGATCGCCGACATCTACAAGGGCGGGCCGGTGGGCGTGGAAACGCTGGCTGCCGGGCTGTCGGAACCGCGCGACACGATCGAGGAAGTGATCGAGCCCTACCTGATCCAGCTGGGCATGGTGGCGCGCACCGCGCGCGGGCGCTGCCTCAATGATCGCGGCTGGCAGCATCTGGGACTCACCCCGCCCACGGCGCAATTGCCGGGACTGTTCGAAGGCGAAGGCTGACCCGCCTGGTCAGATTCGCGCGCGGTTCGGTTCCAATCCGGGACACAGTTAACCGGGAGCGGGTTGGAGCGGCACTTTTTGCGCCGGATCACGGCGAATTGCTGGTTAATGGCATTGCCAGAATCCCGGTGATCTGCGTTTGCTTGCGTGTGAACAAGGGCGCCTTCTGCAGCAATGCACCGATCGGCCCCGTGCTCGCAGGGGCCAGTTAACGAAAGCAGCGATCATGTCGGTTCGGATGGCATTGGCAAAACTCGCGGCCTGCGCGGCCGGAGGCGCCGTCCTCGGGGGCGGTGCGGTCCACGTGTCCGAAGCGCCGTCTTCGGGCGAGATCCACCACGTCAAGCCGATCAAGGTGAAGCCGGTGAAGCACGCGCGCCGCCTGGCGCCGCGCAAGACGCATCGTCCGCGCAAGATGGTGCAGGCCGTGACCACGCGCACCTGCGAAGCGCCGGCCCAGGCTGCGATGATCCCCATCCCCTACATGCCCCCCCTGCCCCCGATCGGCGTGGGCGGCAGTTCCGGCGGCGGCGTGCCGATCGTGATCGGCGGCAGTTCCAGCGGCGGCTTCGGCGGCGGGTTCTTCGGCGGCTTCTTCGGTTCGGGCGGCGGCGGCAGCGTGGTGGTATCCTCCACCAGCACCGGCTCGACCTCCACTTCGGGCGGGTCCACCTCGACATCAGGCGGGTCCACCTCGACCTCGGGCGGCTCCACTTCCACTTCGGGCGGATCGACCTCGACGTCTTCGTCCACCTCGGGGTCCAGCTCGACTTCGGGTTCCTCGTCCAGCTCCAGTTCCAGCTCGACCTCGGGCGGCGCCACGTCCACGTCCACCTCGTCGGGCAATCTCAGCACGACCAGCGGCGGGCTGACCAGCACCACATCGACGTCCTCGGGCAACATCTCGACCTCGTCGGGCAACGTCACCAGCACGACCTCGACCTCTTCGGGCGCGAGCACGAGCACCAGCACATCGAGCAGCACCAGCGGGTCGACGTCCACATCGACCTCGACGTCCACGTCGAGTTCCTCGAACGGCGCGACGACGACCACCACGACCGGATCGAGCGGCACCGACGTGCCCGAGCCGTCGATGGTCCTGCTGTTCGGCGCGGCGGCCGCGGCGCTCGTCGGCCGGCGGCGGTTTGCCATGCAGGCCGCCCGCACGGCCTGACGGCGACACATTCCAGCCCTCTCCAGTGGGCATCGGGAAGGGCGGCTTCGGGGGGAGCCGCCCTTTTTCGTATGCCGGGGACGCAGGCTGGCGTGGCCCCGCCAGCCGGCAGCGCATCCGCAAGCCCATTCCCACAACGAAAAAGGGCGGCCCCTTGCGGGACCGCCCCTTTCATCGGGCCACAGGGCCGACCTGTCAGGCGGCCAGCTTGCGCAGCACGTACTGCAGGATGCCGCCGTTCATGAAGTACTCGACTTCGTTGGCGGTATCGATGCGGCACAGCGCCGTGAAGCTGAACTTCGAGCCATCCTTGCGGGTGACTTCGACTTCCACGTCCTGGCGCGGCTGGAGGCTGGCGACACCCTTGATGGTGTAGGTGTCGTCGCCGGTCAGGCCCAGCGAGGTGCGGCTCTCACCGTCCTTGAACTGAAGCGGCAGCACGCCCATGCCGACGAGGTTCGAGCGGTGGATGCGCTCGAAGCTTTCGACGATCACGGCGCGCACGCCGAGCAGGTTGGTGCCCTTCGCCGCCCAGTCGCGCGACGAACCGGTGCCGTATTCCTTGCCCGCGATGACGACCATCGGCGTGCCTTCGGCCTTGTGCTTCATCGCCACGTCATAGACCGCGCCGACTTCATCGCCGAAGCGGCTGAAGCCGCCCTCGGTGCCGGGGACCATCTCGTTCTTGATGCGGATGTTGGCGAAGGTGCCGCGCATCATGACTTCGTGGTGGCCGCGGCGCGCGCCGTAGGAGTTGAAGTCCGCCTTGGCGACCTGGTGCTCCATCAGCCACTGGCCGGCAGGGCTGTCCGCCTTGATCGAACCGGCGGGCGAGATGTGGTCGGTGGTGATCGAATCGCCGAGGATCAGCAGGGGCTTGGCCTCGATGATGTCCGACACCGCGGCCGGGGTCATGGTCATGCCCTCGAAGTACGGCGGGTTGGCGACGTAGGTCGAGCCGGCGCGCCACGAGTAGGTTTCCGAACCCGTGACGTTGATCGCCTGCCAGTGCGCGTCGCCCTTGTAGACGTCGGCATAGCGGGCCTGGAACATGGCGCGGTCCATGCAGCCGGCCATCGTGGTGTAGACTTCCTCGTTGGTCGGCCAGATGTCCTTGAGGAACACTTCCTGGCCGGCCTTCGCCCCGGTGGTCGCAATACCGATCGGCGTGGACACGAAGTCCTCGATCACCGTGCCCTTGAGCGCATAGGCGACGACCAGCGGCGGCGAGGCGAGGAAGTTGGCGCGCACGTCCGGCGAGACGCGGCCTTCGAAGTTACGGTTGCCCGAAATCACCGCCGAAGCGACGAGGCCGTTCTCGTTGATCGCCTTGCTGATCGGATCCGAGAGCGGGCCCGAGTTGCCGATGCAGGTGGTGCAGCCATAGCCGACGAGGTTGAAGCCCACCGCGTCCAGGTGCTCCTGAAGGCCGGCGCGGTTGAAGTAGTCGGTGACGACCTGCGAGCCGGGGGCCAGCGAGGTCTTCACCCACGGCTTGGGCTTGAGGCCCAGCTCGTTGGCCTTCTTGGCGACGAGGCCGGCAGCAACCATCACGCCCGGGTTCGAGGTGTTGGTGCAGCTGGTGATCGCCGCGATCACCACGTCGCCGTCGCCGAGATCGAAGTCCTTGCCTTCGACCGGCACGCGCGCCGGTGTCTTCTTGTAGGTCTGCGCCATGTCGGCGTTGAATACGTCATCCACTTCCGGCAGCGACACACGGTCCTGCGGGCGCTTCGGGCCGGCAAGGCTGGGCACCACGGTCGAAAGATCGAGTTCGAGCGTCGAGGAGAAGATCGGCTCGACCGACGGGTCGATCCAGAAGCCCTGCTCCTTGGCATAGGCTTCGACGAGCGCGATCTGCGCTTCCTCGCGGCCGGTCAGGCGCATGTAGTCCAGCGTCTTTTCGTCGATGCCGAAGAAGCCGCAGGTGGCGCCGTATTCGGGTGCCATGTTGGCCAGCGTGGCGCGGTCAGCCAGCGTCAGCGCGGCAAGGCCCGGACCGAAGTATTCGACGAAGCGGCCGACCACGCCATGCTTGCGCAGCATGTTGGTGCAGGTCAGCACGAGATCGGTAGCGGTCACGCCTTCGCTGAGCTGGCCGGTGAACTTGAAGCCGACCACTTCGGGAACGAGCATCGAGACCGGCTGGCCGAGCATCGCGGCTTCCGCCTCGATGCCGCCCACGCCCCAGCCGAGCACGCCGAGGCCATTGACCATCGTGGTGTGGCTGTCGGTGCCGACGCAGGTGTCGGGATAGGCGACGGTGACGCCGTTCTGGTCGGTGCTGGTCCACACCGCCTGGGCGATGTTCTCAAGGTTGACCTGGTGGCAGATGCCGGTGCCCGGGGGCACGGCGTAGAAGTTGTTGAGCGACTTGGAACCCCACTTGAGGAAGTCGTAGCGTTCCAGGTTGCGCTGGTACTCGATCTCGACGTTCTCCTCGAACGCCTTGGGATGGCCGAATTCATCGACCATGACCGAGTGGTCGATCACGAGGTTCACGGGGACCAGCGGGTTGATCTTGCTGGTATCGCCACCGAGCTTGGCGATGGCATCGCGCATGGCGGCCAGATCGACCACGCAAGGAACGCCGGTGAAGTCCTGCAGCAGCACGCGGGCGGGGCGGTACTGGATTTCGTTGTTCGATGCGGCAGGGTTCTTCTGCCAATCGACGATGCCCTTCACGTCGTCGCTGGAGACGGTGAAGCCGCCATCCTCGAAGCGCAGCAGGTTTTCGAGCAGCACCTTCATCGAGAAGGGGAGCCGCGAAACGTCGCCGAACTTTCCGGCGGCCTTCCTGAGCGAGTAATAGGCATAGTCCTTGCCGCCAACGGTGAGCGTGCTGCGGGTGCCGAGCGAGTCCTGTCCGACCTGGGTCATGCTGTGCGTCTTCCCTCTTAAAGGCATGGCTGCCTACGCCGTCCCGCCCGGGGGAAACGCGCCGTCCGGCGTGGCAATCACGCGGCGGTTCGGCACGCAAACGTTGAGCACGGCAGCCCGAAAAACGCGAGCGCGATGCGCGCTTACGGACCCTTCGTCAAGGCCGCCAAAAGGCTAAATTGCCCGATGGAACGCATTAGGCGTCCATTCATTTCATCCTGTCGGGAGGGGAAGAGGCGAAATTGCCGAAAGGGGGTTCAGGCCATGGGCATCTATCAACCGCGCGCTCGGCGCCATCCGCACATCATTGCCCCGCTGCCGGCCCGGGTGGCCGACCATACCACGACATTGCTGGCGCTGGCGCTCGCCTGCGGCGCGCTGACCGGCGCCGGCTGGGCGATGCTGCGTGCGATGCTCGGCGCGTGAAACCTGACTGTTACATTGCAGCCGGATAATTGAATGGAACTGTAATCTATCTGTCTTATTCTGGCGGGGCCCGATGGGTAGAGGAACAAGAAGAAAGGTCCCGCCATGGTTGATCGCACCGCGCGCCACCGTCGCCACCATCCCTATGATCCCGCGCCGGCACGGCGGCCCGCGCCTTCGCGCGATCGCACCGCGCAGGCGATCGTCGCCGCGATGACGGCCGCGATCGTTGCTGCCGCGCTTTGGTCGTTTCTGCAGGGAAGCATGGCCGGCTGACACCGGCTGTAGCGCGTCCGGGCGGGCGGCTCAGGCCGGTTCGAGGTGCGGTTCGCCGCGCCGCGAAGCGAACAGGCAGCCCGCCACGATCAACGTGACACCGGCGAGCGTCCGCCAGGTCAGCGGCTCGGCAAAGGCGATCCAGCCAACCAAGGCCGCCCAGATGAACGCCGTGTATTCCAGCGGCACCAGCACTTGCGCCTCGGCCCGGGCATAGGCCCAGCCAAGCAGCATCAGCGACGTCGTCGCCAGCACCGCCGCGGCCGCGATCACGCCCCAGGTTGCCGGATCGGGCATCGGCGCCAGCACCAGGGCGCCGGGCGCCAGCAGCACGAAGGCCAGTCCGCTCTGGAAAAAGGCGATCTCCTCCGGGCTGGCGAGCTGTGCCTGCTGGCGCTGAAGCACCAGGTTCCACGCGTAGAGCACCGCCGAGACGAGGATCGCGGCGAGACCCTTCACGCCTTCCGCGCTGTAATCGCCGCCGAACTTGCCCGCCGCGATCACCGCCACGCCCGCCAGCGCAAGAACCGACCCCACCACCGCGCGGCGCCCGACGGTTTCGCCCAGCAGCACGGCGGCGAGATAGAGCGCGAGGAGCGGGGCGATGAACGACAATGCGATCGCCTCTGCAATCGGCGTGCGGACTAGACCGTAGAAGAAAGTCACCGCCATGACGGCCGCGACCGCGCCGCGCAGCAGGTGGACGCGCATCACCGCGCGGCCCGGCCAGCCGCGAGCGCCATCCCGGCGGCGGCTGCGCAGCCACAGCGGCAGCATGAACAGCGCCCCCAGCAGCCCGCGCCAGAACATCGCGCCATAAGGACCGACCGCGATCGAGGCCGCCTTCATCACGCCGTCCATCACGCCAAAGCAGGCAAGGCCCGCAAGCGTGACAAGGATCGGCAGGAGAAGCGAGGGTCTGCTCATCGCCCGGCGGCATAGCCGGGCGCTGTCGCGCAAGAAAGTCTCGGCTGGAACTTGTTGTGGGCGGAACCGGGAAATGCGGTGGGGATTCAGCAATCAGTCAGGCACGCTGCTTGATTGGCAACAGGGCTTGGGGCAGGGAATCACGAGCATGGCGCGGGCCTCACCGCACCACCCGGACGCTCCCGCAGACAGGGATATGACACGATGCGCGTTTTCGATCGGACCAGCCTTTCCGGCCTGCTGGGCGCGAGCCTGCTCGCCGCCACCTCGCTGGCCGGCCCCGCCGATGCGCGCCAGCAGGATGGTCCGGTGGACCTGACCGCCCAGGCCCAGCCTGCCCAGCCGAAGCCGGTGCAGCCGAAGGCGGTGCCTGCGCAGCCGGCCGTGCCCGCGCCCGCGGCGCCCCAGCCGGCAGCAGCGTCCGCCGCACCGGCAGCCGCGGCAACCGCCACGACCGAGGCCGAGCCGGTGATCGAAGCACCCGAAGCGATGCCGGTGGCGCACTGGACCGTTGCCGACGCGCAGACGCTGCTCGCAGCGATCCGGAGCATCGGCGCCGAAGGGCTGTTCGCGCGCGATTATGAACCCGCACCGCTGGCCGCCGCGATCAAGGTCGGCGAAGGTGAAGCGCTCGACCAGCTCGCCAGCCGCCTGTTCGTGTGGCTGGCCGAGGACCTGCGCGACGGGCGCACACCGATGCCCGCGCGCGTGCAGTGGTTCGCCGTCGATCCCGACCAGGACCTCCACCCCAACGCGCAGCTTCTGGCCCAGGCGACCGAGATGCACGACGTGAAGGGCGTGCTGGCCAGCCTGGCGCCGAAGCATCCCGACTACGCGCTGCTCAAGGACATGCTGACCAAGACCAAGGATCCGAAGCAGATCGCGATGATCCGCGCCAACATGGACCGCTGGCGCTGGCTGGCGCAGGATCTTGGCCTGCAATACCTGATGATCAACGTGCCCGAGCAGGAACTGCGCCTGACGGTCAACAACCAGAACATCCGCACCTATCGCGCCATCGTGGGCAAGCCGGGCAAGACCGCCACCCCGCAGCTGGCAGAGCAGGTCAGGAACGTGGTGTTCAACCCGACTTGGACGGTGCCGCAATCGATCGTGAAGGGCGAAGGCCTGGGCGCGCGACTGATCGCCAACCCGAAGCAGGCCGCGCGCGAAGGCTATGTCGCGACCAAGGCGGCGGACGGCACGATCACCGTGGTCCAGCAGCCGGGCGAGAACAACGCGCTCGGCCGGGTCAAGCTCGACATGCCGAACGAGCACGCGATCTACATCCACGACACGCCGAGCCGGGGCCTGTTCGCCCTGCCCACGCGCGCGCTGTCACACGGTTGCATCCGCGCCGAACGCGCAACCGAGCTGGCCATGACCATGGCCATCCTGGGGGCCGAACTGCCGCCGGAAACCGCGGTGGAATACAACCTGTCGGGCAAGTACACCAAGGTGCCGATGGCCAAGCCGTTTCCGGTCTACGTCACCTATTTCACGGTGGCGCGCGACGTGAACGGCATGATGCGCAGCTTTAACGACCTCTACAGCCGCGATGCCCCGGTGATCGCCAGCTTCGCCGCCCCCCGCGAACTGCACACCAGCCAGCGCAAGAGCACCGAGGCGATCATCAAGCTGGACAACCCGCTTTGATGCGTTGATCTGCCGCGCATTGCGCGGCCTTGCTCCGCCCTTGGCGAAAGCCAGGGGCGGGCAACACCAAGCCTCAATAAATCCCCAGCCGGTCCGCGAACAGCAGGCGGCCGCCGGAGAGGTGCCAGAGGGCTTCGTTGAAATCGGCCTCGGCCATGGCGAAGCAACCGTCGCTGCGGCCGAGCTTGCCCCACTTCTCCAGCATGTCCGGGTTGGCGTACCAGGCCGGGTGCAGCACGATCGCGCGGTCGAGCACGTGGGAATTGTCCGGGTCCATGCCGCCAAGGCGGATCGAAGTGCCGTACTTGCCCTTGTACCACTCATAAGTGATGAACCCGCCGCGCGAGGTCGCGAGGCTGCCCGGCTCGTTCGAGAACAGCTTGAGGAAGCCGTCGTGCTCCGGATCGGAGCCCTTGCCGTGGGCGACGAGGAACGAGCGGACCTCGCCCTTTTCGAGATCGGCGAAATGGAGGCGCGGCAGCGACGAGGGCAGCGCGAAATCGGCCACGCCAACGATGTCGGTCCGCCAGAGCGAGGGGCGATATTGCTCCACCCGCGCACGTGCGACATCGAGCACGCGGCGGTGCTGTTCGCTGATCGAATAAGGCTGGGCGAAGACGCGCGCCGGCAGCGCGGCCGCCGCCGCCGTTATTGCCGCGCCTGTCAGCACGGCCCGCCTGTTCATCGCCTTCGTCATCTTCCCGTCCATAGCACGGCCTTTCCTGCCGCGTGGTGAACGTTTGTTCTACACTTTTTCGGCCAGTCTTGCAGCCCCTTCGCCGAGCTGCGCCAGCGCCGTGCCATCGACGCGCATGATGGTCCATTCGTCCATCAGGCGTGCGCCCAGCGCCTTGTAGAAGCCGATCGAAGGCTCGTTCCAGTCGAGCACCGACCATTCCAGCCGCGCGCAGTCGCGTTCCACCGCCAGCGCGGCGAGGTGCGACAGCAGCGCCTTGCCCAGGCCAGAACCACGCGCCTCCGGCCGCACGAACAGGTCTTCCAGGTAGATCCCCGGCTTGCCTTCAAAGGTCGAGAAATTGTGGAAGAACAGTGCGAAGCCCTGGGGCGCGCCGTCGATCTCGCCGATCACGACTTCGGCATAGGGGCGGGCACCGAACAGCTTCTCGCCCAGCACGGCTTCGTCGAAGCGCACTTGGTCGAGCAACTTCTCGTAATCGGCGAGCGCGCGGATCAGGTCGGCGATCAGGCCGACGTCGGCGGGGGTGGCGGGGCGAATGGAAAGCGTCATCGTGTCATCCTCATCCTGATCCGGGGCCACAACATGCCCAGCGCAAGGCCCGCCATGACCAGCGCGAAAGCGGCCAGCTTCCACACTTGCAACGGCTCGCCCAGCAGCAGGGCCGAGGCGCCAAGCCCGAACACCGGCACCATCAGCGCCATCGGCGCAACTTGCGCTGCGGGGTGCCGGCCCAGCAACCAGCCCCACGCGGCATAGCCGAACATCGTGTTGCCGACCGATTGCCACGCCACCGCGCCCCACGTCCAGCCGTCCGCCGCCGCGATCCCCGCCGCCATCGCCTGCGGCCCTTCGAGCAGCAGCGCGAAGGCCAGCAGCGGCGGCACCGCGAACAGCGCCGACCACACGACATAGGCGAGCATGTTAAGCTTGGGATCGGCCTGCCCTGCCCGGCGCGCGACCATGTTGCCGCCCGACCACGACAGCGCCGCGCACAGCACCAGCGCGAGTCCCAGCGGTGTGGCGCTGCCATCGGTGTGCGTCAGGATCACCGCCAGCCCCGCCGTGGCCAGCAGCAGCGCGGCGATCTGGAAGCGAGCCACGCGCTCGCCCGTCAGCCGCATCGACAGGCCGATGGTGAAGAACACCTGCGTCTGCACGACAAGGCTGGCGAGGCCGGGCGTGATCTGCCCGCGCATCGCGGTGAACAGCAGCCCGAACTGCCCCGCCCCGATCAGCACGCCATAGAGGGCCAGGTTGCGCCAGGGCACCTTCGGCCGGGGTAGCACCAGCGCCAGCGGGAAGAACACGAAGACGAAGCGGAGCAGCGCCAGCGTCAGCGGCGGCAGGTGCGCGAGCGCCATCTTGATGACGACGAAATTGGTGCCCCACACCGCCATGATGGCAATGGCGAGCAGCAGGTGGAGAGCCGGCAGGCCGTGGCGCGGGGGCAAGGTTACTCCGCCGGCTCGGTCACGGCCGGCGGTGTGGCGTCCTGGGCCGCCTCGATCTCGGCCACCTTGGCCTCGACCAGCGCGACGATGTGATCGAGCATGTCGGCCGACTGGACGTGATGGTCGGTCACGCCCGAAAGATAGACCATGTGCTTGCCGTTGCCGCCACCGGTCACGCCGATGTCGGTTTCACGCGCCTCGCCGGGGCCGTTGACGACGCAGCCCAGCACCGAGAGCGAGATCGGCGTCTTGATGTGGGTCAGCCGCTTTTCCAGTGCCTCGACCGTGCGGATCACGTCGAAGCCCTGCCGCGCGCACGAGGGGCACGAGACGACGCGAACGCCGCGCGTGCGCAGGCCCAGCGCCTTCAGGATCTCGAAGCCGACGCGCACTTCCTCTTCCGGCTCAGCCGAGAGCGAGACGCGAAGCGTGTCGCCAATGCCCGCCCACAGCATGTTGCCGATGCCGATGGAGGACTTGACCGTGCCGCCGATCAGCCCGCCGGCCTCGGTGATGCCAAGGTGCAAGGGGCAATCGACCGCTTCGGCCAGCCCCATGTAGGCGGAAACGGCCAGGAACACGTCGCTGGCCTTCACCGCCACCTTGTATTCGTGGAAATCGTGGTCCTGCAGCAGCTTGATGTGATCGAGCGCGCTTTCCACCAGCGCCTCGGGGCACGGCTCGCCGTACTTTTCGAGCAGGTCCTTCTCGAGGCTGCCCGCGTTGACGCCGATGCGGATGGCGCAGCCGTTGGCCTTGGCCGCGCGCACCACTTCGGCAACGCGCGCGTTGCTGCCGATATTGCCGGGGTTGATGCGCAGGCAGGCGGCGCCTGCGTCTGCCGCTTCAAGCGCGCGCTTGTAGTGGAAATGGATGTCCGCGATCAGCGGCACGCGCGCGGCCTTCACGATCTGGCGGAAGGCGGCGGTGCTTTCCACGTCGGGGCACGACACGCGGATCAGGTCCGCGCCGGCTTCCTCGCAGCGGCGGATCTGGTCGATCGTCGCCACCGGGTCGGACGTGGGCGTGTTCGTCATGGTCTGGACCGTGATCGGGGCATCGCCGCCGACGGGAACCGTGCCGACCATGATCTGGCGGCTCTTGCGACGCGCGATATCGCGCCAGGGACGGATCGAGGACATGGGGCGCATATAGGGCACCCGGCGCTTGCGCGAAACCCTTACCGGGACGCCCTTAAAGGCGGAGCGAGAAGATCCAGTCCTCGTCGGCCTGTTCGCCCACCATGAAGATCGCTTCGCCCACCTTTTCCATGCCGTAGCGGGCATAGAAACGCTGCGCGTCGGGGTTTTCGCTCCACACGGACAGTTCGATGGCGTCCGCGCCGCGTGCACGCGCCTCGTCCAGCGCCCAGCCCATCAGCCGCGCGCCGTTGCCGCGCCCCAGCCGGTCGGGATCGGTGTAGAGCTGCTTGAGTTCGAGCGGGCGCTGCGCGTCGGTCACGCGCGGCAGGCTGCTGTGGTGGAGCAGCTTGCAGAAGGCCAGCAGGTCGCCCTCCTCCTCGATCACGGCCACCGTCATGCCCGGATCGGCCAGTTCCCCGGCGATCTTTTCCGGCGTGTGGCTGCCATCGAGGAAGGCGGCGAGGTCTTCCGGCCGATAGAGGTGGCCGAACTTGGCGACGAAGGCGCGGCGGCCGAGGTCGGACAGGGCGGCGGCATCGTCGGGGCGGGCAAGGCGCAGAGTCATGCGCCGTTTCCTAATCGCCCTCTGCCGCGCTTGCCAGCCCGGCGTGCGGCCTTACTTGGCCTCGGCGGCCTTCACCTTCCGGTAGGGCACGAACTTGTCCAGCCCCACGAAGCCGCGCCAGAAGCCGCCGCTGCGATCATGCAGGTGGACCGTGTCCACGCTGCACAGCTGCGAGCTGGTCAGCTTGGTCACCAGCACGTCATCCTCATCGAGCGATTCCGCACCCGTGCGCGGGCGCTGCACGTAAAGCGTGCTGCCCGAATCGTAGACGATCGCGGTCTTGTCGATGATGCGGCTCGAACTGATCGTGGGCATGGAAATGCAATCGACCGGTTCGCCCGCGACGCGCCCTTCCAGCATCTTGGCCAGCTGCTGCTCGCCGGTGAGGCGGGGCTTCGCGTGCGCGGTGCCGCCCGCCAGAACCATCGCGCCTGCCGCAAGGGCAAGCCCCGTCATGCGTGCCGTCTTCGCCATGATTCGTTGTCCTTCGAAATTCGATCTGCGATCGATACCTCACCCCGGCTGAACCGGCGCTGACCGGCCCTGCCGGTCATTCAACGCGCGCCCCCGCCCGATCCTTCGCCGCGCACCAGCCGCTCCCACGCCGCATCGTCCGGCTCGGCGGAAAACGCGGGAACGCCGGGAGGCAGGACGATCCACGGCTGCTTGTGGCGGGTCCAGATATGGAACGCGGGCACGACGCCGGCGCTGTCGTCGCGCGTGCCGGTACGGATCGTGGGCAGCGCGGGCCGGCGATCGCTTACGGTGTAGAGCCGCGTCAGGCACAGGGGGCAGGCATGGTGCGTCACGCGCGCGCCGCTGACCGACAGCACCGTGCCGGAGATCGTATCGCCATCGACCACAAGGCCCGCTGCGGGCACCTGCTGGTTCAGCGCGAAGGAGGATCCCTGCCGCGTCTGGCAGCCGGTGCAGTGGCAGGCATAAGGCAGGAAGCCGCCGTCGGTGGCGGTATAGCGGACCGCGCCGCAGCCACAGCCACCGGCGATGATATCGCCCGCCGCCACGGCCGCGATCAGGCGGTGCCGCCCACGGTCAGCCCTTCGACCAGCAGCGTCGGCTGGCCGACGCCGGCGGGCACCGACTGCCCACCCTTGCCGCAGATGCCCACGCCTTCGTCCAGCGCCATGTCGTTGCCGATGCCGGTGACGCGCGTCAGCACGGTGGGACCATCGCCGATCAGCGTGGCGCCCTTGATCGGCGCGCCCAGCTTGCCGTTCTCGACCCGGTAGGCCTCGGTGCAGGAGAACACGAACTTGCCGCTGGTGATATCCACCTGCCCGCCGCCGAAGCTCTTGGCGTAGATGCCGTTCTTCACCCGGCTGAGCAGTTCGGCCGGATCGTCGTTGCCCCCGCGCATGAAAGTGTTGGTCATCCGCGGCATCGGCGCATGGGCATAGCTTTCGCGGCGGCCGTTGCCGGTCGGCTCCACGCCCATCAGGCGCGCGTTGAGCCGGTCCTGGATGTAGCCCTTGAGGATGCCGTCCTCGATCAGGATGTTCTCCTGCGTGGGCGTGCCTTCATCGTCGATCGAGAGCGAGCCGCGCCGGCCCTGCCCCCCGGTGCCGAGCAGCGAGCCGTCGTCGATCACGGTCACGCCCGGCGCGGCGACGCGCTGGCCGATGCGGCCCGAGAAGGCGCTGGTGCCCTTGCGGTTGAAATCGCCCTCCAGCCCGTGGCCCACCGCTTCGTGCAGCAGCACGCCCGGCCAGCCGGGGCCGACCAGCACGGTCATCTCGCCCGCCGGGGCGGCCACCGATTCGAGATTGACCAGCGCCTGTTCCAGCGCGTGGTCGATCGCGCGGTTCCATGTTTCGGGCAGGAACAGGTCGTCATAGAGGCGCCGCCCGCCAATGCCGAAGCTGCCCGTCTCACGCCGGCCGTTCTGCTCGGCCACGATCGAGACGTTGAGCCGCACCAGTGGCCGCACGTCGTGCGCGACGAAACCGTCGGCGCGCACGATCTCGACCACCGACCACGTGCCCGACAGCGAGGCCGACACCTGCGCCACGCGCGGATCGCGGGCGCGGGCAGCGGCGTCGATGGATTCGAGCAGCTTGACCTTGGCCTCGAACGGCACCGCATCGAGCGGCGAGGCATCGGTATAGAGATGGCGGTTGTTGCGGCGCGGCGGGGGCGCGGGCTGGCCCTTGGCCGGATCGAGCAGCTTCAGCGTCTCGCCGGCGCGCGCGATGGCGGCCGCTGACATCTCGTTGGCATGGGCGAAGCCGGTCATTTCTCCCGAAACGCCGCGAAGGCCGAAGCCCGCATCGCGCGAATAATCGGCCATCTTGAGCCGGCCATCGTCGAAGCCGAAGCTCTCGGAAGCGATGAACTGGAGGTAAAGCTCGCCGTCGTCGCAGGCCTTCAACGCATCGCGCGTCAGGCGCAGGGCGTCGTCGGGCGTCAGCAGGCCGGGGCGGTAGAGCAGCGAGCGGGGGTTGGTGAGATCGGTCATCGCCTCCCGATATAGGAAGGCGCGCCGCGCTGCGCTACTGGAACCGGAGGGTTATTGGGCTGCGGTGTCCGCAGGGCCGCCCTTCAGCACGAAGCGGCGGTCGCAATAGCCGCATTCGGCATAGCCCTTTTCGTCGATTTCCATCCACACGCGGGGATGGCCAAGCGCGCTGCCGCCGCGAATGTCGGTGGCGCCGTCGCACCAGACGCGGGCGGAGTCGGTGAGGGTCGTCTCGGGTGCCTTGATCATGGGCAGTGCCGCTAGCAAAACCGGCGCGCGCGGACAAGCGCGCGGATGGTCTTCGGGCGCCCTCGATAGCGACCCTCGAGAGCAGGGTTGCCGATGCCCCTTTACCTCGCCTTCGTCCGGGGGCAGGGATGGCGGCATGACTTCCCAGCCCGCCATCATGATCCGCGATCTCGTCAAGCGTTACGCCCCCGCAGGCAAGGCGCCCGGCAAACTGGCCCTGGACGGCGTCAGCTTCGACGTGCCGCAGGGCCAGATCTTCGGCCTGCTCGGCCCGAACGGCGCGGGCAAGTCCACCCTGATCAACACGCTGGCCGGGCTGGTGATGAAAACCTCGGGCCAGGTCGAGATCTGGGGCCACGACATCGACCGCGACACGCGCAACGCCAAGGCTTCCATCGGCATCGTGCCGCAGGAAATCGTGTTCGATCCCTTCTTCACCCCTCTGGAAGTGCTTGGCATCCAGGCGGGGCTGTACGGCGTGCCCAAGGCCGCGCGCCGCTCCATGGAGCTGCTGCGCTCGGTCCATCTGGCCGACAAGGCCGATGCCTATGCCCGCTCGCTGTCGGGCGGCATGAAGCGCCGCCTGCTGGTGGCCAAGGCCATGGTCCACGCCCCGCCCGTGCTGGTGCTGGACGAGCCGACCGCCGGCGTCGACGTGGAGCTGCGCCGCCAGCTGTGGGAACTGGTGGTGCGGCTGAACAAGGAGGACGGCGTTACCGTGGTCCTCACCACGCACTACCTCGAAGAAGCCGAGGAACTGTGCGACCAGATCGCCATCATCAACCACGGCAAGCTGATCGCCAACAAGCCGACGCGCGAACTGGTCGACATGGCGCGCGAGAAGATCGTGGTGCTGACGCTGGACCGCGACGTGACCGCGCCGCCGCAGCATCCCGCTTTCCTGAAAAGCATCGTTTCCGCCGAGCGGCAGGTCGAGATCACCTATGACAAGGACCGCATGAACGCCGGGCAGGTGCTCGCGCTCGTGCAGGACCAGGGTTACGCCATCATCGACGTATCCACGCGCGAGGCGGATCTGGAAGATGTGTTCGTGCGGCTGACCACCAGCGCGGCTGCCTGATCCGCCGCCGTCAGACCGACTTCTGCGACTTTCGCGCACCGCCCTGGTGGGCACGCCAGCCGCCACGCGGCTGGCGGCGCACAGTGGCTTCGCAGTGGCGGCAATCCGAGATGTAGTTGAAGCCGTCCCATTCGATGCGGTCCCGCCTTGGGCGGTGACGGTTGAACAGACAGAGCAGCCGGCCAAACATGATGTCGCCATCCCGTAAACATTGGAGCGGATTACGTATTTCTACCATGCTGCAAGTGCGAAGCCTAATTAAATTAATGAAAGATAGTTTTCATAATTAACTCTTGGTAGTCAGCCAATCCGGCTTTCCAAACCGGGTCGCGGAGGGCAAAGGAACAGCACGGACCCCGGTCCGTTCCATCAACGATAGCCCCTTTCGGGAGCCGCGCAGGTTGACCCAACACGACGTTCTCATCGTCGGCTCCGGCGCTGCCGGGCTGACCGCCGCCCTCGTCCTTGCCGAACGCTGCAAGGTGCTGGTCCTCGCCAAGGGAGCGCTCGATGGCGGCTCCACCAACTGGGCGCAGGGCGGTATCGCCGCGGTACTCGACGAAGGTGACACCTTCGAGAACCATATTCACGACACGATGATCGCCGGCGCGGGCCTCAATCGGCGCGAGACGGTGGAGTTCGTGGTCGAGCACGCGCCCGAGGCAATCCGCCGCCTGATCGCGCTGGGCGTGCCGTTCAATGCCGAGCAGGGCTCGCTCCATCTGACCCGCGAAGGCGGGCATTCGCACCGCCGCATCGTCCATGTCGACGATGCCACCGGGGCCGCGGTGCAGAAGGCGCTGCTCAAGGCCGCTCACGACAGCCCCAATATCACCCTGCTGCCCGGCCAGACCTGCATCGACCTCATCACCGGACGGCACGAGGCGGCGCGCTATTGCGGCTCGGGCCGCGTCTGGGGCGTCTATGCGCTCGACGAAGCGACCGGCAAGGTCGAGGCCCACACCGCCCGCGCCACGATCCTCGCCACCGGCGGCGCGGGGCGCGTCTACCAGTTCAGCACCGCGCCGCGCGGCGCCACCGGCGACGGCATTGCCATGGCCTGGCGTGCGGGCGCGCGCGTCTCCAACATGGAGATGATGCAGTTCCACCCGACCTGCCTCTACAACCTGGAGGTCAAGAACTTCCTCATCACCGAGGCGGTGCGCGGCGAAGGCGGGCGGCTGATCAACCCGCGCAGCGGCAAGCGCTTCATGGAATTCTACGACGACCGGCTCGAACTCGCCCCGCGCGACATCGTGGCCCGCGCGATCGATTCCGAGATCAAGAAGTTCGGCCTCGATTTCGTCCATCTCGACATCAGCCATATGCCGGCCGAGTTCGTCCGCGGGCATTTCCCCAACATCTACGAACGCCTGCTGGGCCTTGGCATCGACATGACCCGGCAGCCGATCCCGGTGGTGCCCGCGCAGCACTATACCTGCGGCGGCGTGCTGATCGACATCGACGGGCGCACCGACCTGCCCGGCCTCTATGCAGCCGGCGAATGCACCGAGAGCGGGCTGCACGGCGCCAACCGGCTTGCCTCGAACTCGCTGCTCGAATGCTTCGTGTTCGGCGACCTTGCCGCGCGCGACATCCTGGCCCGGTGGGACAGCTTCGAGACTCCGCCGGCAGTGCGGCCGTGGGACGAAAGCCGCGTGACCGAGGCCGACGAAGAAGTGGTCATCAAGCAGAACTGGACCGAGATCCGCCGCTTCATGTGGAACTATGTCGGCATCGTGCGGACCAACAAGCGGCTCGAACGCGCCGCGCACCGCATCAAGCTGCTGTTCGACGAAGTGAACGACTACTACGGCCACTTCCGCGTCTCGACCGACCTGATCGAGCTGCGCAACCTGCTGCAGAGCGCCGAACTGATCGTCCGCTCGGCACAGGCCCGGCACGAGAGCCGGGGGCTGCACTACAACCTCGATTACCCGCAGACCGACGCGGTGGCGCGCGACACCATCCTGGTGCCCTGACGGGCGGCTTGCGGGGCGCAGCCAGCCTGCGGCGTGGGCCAGCCCGCGGGGTTGGGATTGCCGGGGCCAGCGCCCCGGCAGCGCTCAGAAGTGCCGGCCGAGGAAGATCAGCACCATCGCGCCGATCACCGAGGCGATGCAACCGGCGCGGCTGAAGCCTTCGCTCCAGGGCCGTCCGTCACGCCAGCTCGCAGCGAGGCCGGCCACCAGCGAGCCGCCGATGCCCAGCAGGATCGTGCGCCCCAGCCCCATGTCGATCGGGCCGGGATAGAGCACCTGCGCGGCGAAGCCGACCAGCAGGCCCGAAAGCAGGATCGAGATGAGGTTCAGCACGCAAAGCACTCCATTCCTGTGGACACCCCGTCAGACGCCGGTTGACCCGTTCTTGTCCACAATTTGCTGACCGACACCAAAAAAATTCCGACGGGTGCCATTTGCCTCTTGAAAGGTCGCTCGCCTCACGCGTCGCTGCACTGCAGCATAGCTGTCATGACGACGAAACGAATCGTACGTGCGACAAACCGAATCGGGGTCAGGGCCTTTACCCCCTTGTGTCTGAAAGTGGTTGAGGCACTATGGATTGTGGTTGGGCCGATGGGGGACCTCTAGACCTAGTTTGGAGCATCTGCGCACCGCAAGGGGCGCAGCGATGGAATCCGCTCTTTGGCGGCCCATCGCCACATTGGCTGAAAACCTTGTCCGGAAGCGGTTGAGCAGGAATTATGTTCCCCTCCTGTTCCGGGCAATGTAGGATCAGGGCGCGTTCCTGATTCGAAGACAAGGCGGAACGCCGGGCTTTCCGCCCGGCATCGTGGTCATGGATTTGAACAGCCCTCCCGCGCCCGGCGCGAAGGGCCGCAAGACGGGGATTGCACGTGGATTTCAGGACTGGGGACGGCTCCGTGGCGGCACAGGACGAACTGGGTCTCGAAGGCGGCACCGCCGCGCTCGACCCGAACGAGGCGGCAACGCCGGAAACGAAGGCGATCGACATGAACGCGAAGGATCTGGGCAGCGAAACCCTGCTGGCGGCCGGCATGGCTGCGGCAGCTTCCGCCATCACGTCCGCCGCCGCTGCGCCGCAGGACGATTCCAAGACGGTTCACCCGCGCCGCTTCAAGATCGTGACCGACGCGGCGCGTGACGCGCTGCTGACCGCCTTCGGCAAGGACACGCTCGACGACCGCTACCTGCTTCCGGGCGAAAACTTCCAGGACCTCTTCGCGCGCGTGGCCGATGCCTACGCCGACGATCAGGACCACGCCCAGCGGCTCTACGACTACATCTCGAAGCTGTGGTTCATGCCCGCCACCCCCGTGCTGTCGAACGGCGGCACCGGTCGCGGCCTGCCGATCTCGTGCTACCTGAACTCGGTGGACGACAGCTTGGAAGGCATCGTCAACACCTGGAACGAGAACGTCTGGCTGGCCAGCCGCGGCGGCGGCATCGGCACTTATTGGGGCCAGGTGCGCGGCATCGGTGAATCGGTCGGCCTCAACGGCAAGACCAGCGGCATCATCCCGTTCGTCCGCGTGATGGACAGCCTTACGCTGGCGATCTCGCAGGGCTCGCTGCGGCGCGGCTCGGCCGCCTGCTATCTCGACGTCTCGCACCCGGAAATCGAGGAGTTCCTCGAAATCCGCAAGCCGTCGGGCGATTTCAACCGCAAGGCGCTGAACCTCCACCACGGCGTGCTGCTGACCGACGATTTCATGGAAGCCGTGCGCGACGGCGCCGAGTTCGAGCTGAAGAGCCCGAAGGACGGTTCGGTGCGCGGCAAGGTCGATGCCCGCTCGCTGTTCCAGAAGCTGGTCGAAACCCGCCTCGCCACGGGCGAGCCCTACATCGTGTTCTCCGACACGGTGAACCGCACGATGCCCAAGCATCACCGCGACCTGGGGCTGAAGGTCTCGACCTCGAACCTCTGCTCGGAAATCACGCTGCCCACCGGCCGCGACCACCTCGGCAACGACCGGACGGCGGTCTGCTGCCTCTCCTCGCTCAACCTTGAAACCTGGGACGAGTGGAACGCCGACAAGCTCTTCATCGAGGACGTGCTGCGCTTCCTCGACAACGTGCTGCAGGACTACATCAACCGCGCGCCCGACGAGATGGCCCGCGCCAAGTATTCCGCCGCGCGCGAACGCTCGGTCGGCATGGGCGTGATGGGCTTCCACTCCTTCCTCCAGCGCAAGGGCATCGCCTTTGAAAGCGCGATGGCCAAGGCGTGGAACCTCAAGATGTTCAAGCACGTCGCCGCCAAGGCCGACGAGGCCTCGCTGCTGCTCGCGCAGGAACGCGGCCCCTGCCCCGATGCGGCGGACATGGGCGTGATGCAGCGCTTCTCGTGCAAGATGGCGATCGCGCCCACCGCGTCGATCTCGATCATCTGCGGCGGCACTTCGGCCTGCATCGAGCCGATCCCGGCGAACATCTATACGCACAAGACGCTGTCGGGCTCGTTCGTGGTGAAGAACGAATACCTCGAAAAGCTGCTCAAGCTGAAGTCGAAGGATTCTACCAACGTGTGGAACTCGATCCTCGAGCGCGGCGGGTCGGTCCAGCACCTCGACTTCCTCAGCCCCGAGGAAAAGGCGGTGTTCAAGACCAGCTTCGAGATCGACCAGCGCTGGCTGCTCGAATTCGCGGCCGACCGCACGCCCTATATCGACCAGGCGCAGTCGCTGAACCTCTACATCCCGGCCGACGTCGACAAGTGGGACCTGCTGATGCTCCACTTCCAGGCGTGGGAAAAGGGTATCAAGAGCCTTTACTACCTGCGCTCGAAGTCGGTGCAGCGCGCGGGCTTCGCCGGCGGGGTGGAGGCGGACAACACCGCCAGCGCCCCGGTGATCGAACTGGCCGCCAGCCCGACGGACTACGAGGAATGCCTCGCCTGCCAGTAAGCGGCAGCCGGCCTTCCCGGCCGGTGGCGGCGTTCACGCGCCGCGCCGGCCTGCTTTCTGACAAGACTCTCCGCCCGGCGTGCCCTTGCGCACGCCCCATCCCGTTCGCGTGCGCAGGCCCTGCATGACCGCCGTCGTCCCGTCAGCGCCGTTACACACCGCGACACTTCGCGGCTTGCTGCTGTGCGTTACAATCGGCGACAAGGCCCCCGCTTGCTTGATCCCGGCAAGCGTGGCAACCGCTGCGAACAATTCGCATTATCAAAGAGGATCGTTTCATGCGCAAGTGGCACCGCTGGCTCTCGGTGTTCTTTTCCGTGTTCCTGCTGTGGATCGCGGTGACGGGCGTGCTCAGCCAGGTCGTTCCGCTGCTGGGCGGGGGCGAAAAGCCCAAGGCCGCGCAAGCGGAAGGCAAGCCCGCGTTTGCCTGCCCGCCGGACTACATCTGCCGTCCCAAGCCCAAGCCGGGCGACCCGCGCGCGCTGGTCGGCACGCTGCACCATCTCCATTCGGGCGAAAGCTTCGGACCGCTGGGCGTGGTGATCGCCACCCTCTCGGGCTTTGCAATGGTGTTCTTCAGCTTCTCGGGCCTGTGGCTCTACATCTCGATGTGGCGCAACCGCGCCAGCCGCAAGCTCAAGCCCGGCTGGTTCTGGAAGTAGAAAGGTTCTGGTCTGCTGCGCCCCTGACACCCGTCAGGGGCCACGCACAGAAAAACGCCCCGTCTTGCGACGAGGCGTCTTCCGGCCCAGCCATGTACGACGTGGCGCGGCCTGGCTCCGAGGGGGTCAGAGCGTTGCGCCGGGCGGCGGGGACTGGCGCCCCCGCCCAGCCCTTATTCTTCTTCCTCCATGCCGTAGGCGACATCGCCGTTGGCCGAGAGGCGCACCTTGTCGCTCTCGATTTCGGCAACGAGGCCGAGCGAAATGTAGTGGTGGTGGCCCTGGTGGCTGCCCACGCCGCTATCAGCACGGGTCAGCTTGATGCGGCGGCCGTCCACGTGGTCGACCGTGCCGACATGAACCCCGTCCGCGCCGATCACTTCCATGTGCTCGCGAATTTGGCTGGCCACGTCTCCGCCGCCCATCTGGCCGCTCGCACCGCTCTGGAACTGGCTCTGCTGGCCGGCGCCCGTCTGGTCGCCCGAATTGCGTTCATGATCTCCGCTCACGGCAGGTCTCCTTGGATTGGGAATTGCGGCACAGCCTCTCCGGCCGCCGCCCATGCCCTTCCAATGCCTGCTGCGATCGCACGTTCCCGCACGGGGGAAAGCATCGTCGGCCCTGCGCCGATATGCGCCCTACGGACGCCGAAGCGCGCGCCTGCACGCCTTCGCTCAAGCTGGCGACAACGCGGTGGAAAACCGCCCCCGATGCGCCGGGTTGCCCCTGCGCCCGCTTTCGCCGGCGCCCCCCGATCCCTACATTCGTTTACCTGATTCACGAGGACCCTCAGCCCATGCCTCTTCTCGAAGCCCGCAAGACCTACAAGCCCTTCGAATATCCCTGGGCCTACGACTTCTGGAAGCGCCAGCAGCAGATCCACTGGATGCCCGAAGAAGTGCCGCTGGGTGAGGATTGCCGCGACTGGGCGCAGAAGATCTCGGACCACGAACGCAACCTGCTCACGCAGATCTTTCGCTTCTTCACGCAGGCCGACGTCGAGGTGCAGGATTGCTACCACGAAAAGTACGGCCGCGTGTTCAAGCCGACCGAGATCAAGATGATGCTCGCCGCCTTCTCCAACATGGAGACGGTGCACATCGCGGCCTATTCGCACCTGCTTGACACCATCGGGATGCCCGAGAGCGAGTACGGCATGTTCCTCGAATACGAGGAAATGAAGGCCAAGCACGATTACCTGCAGCAGTTCGGCGTGGACACCGACGAGGACATCGCGCGCACGCTGGCGATGTTCGGCGGCTTCACCGAAGGGCTCCAGCTTTTCGCCAGCTTCGCCATGCTGATGAACTTCCCGCGCTTCAACAAGATGAAGGGCATGGGGCAGATCGTCAGCTGGTCGGTGCGCGACGAAAGCCTGCACTGCGAAGGCATCACCCGCTTGTTCCACGCCTTCGTGGCCGAACGCGGCTGCCTGACCAAGGCGGTGAAGGAAGACATCATCGATTGCTGCCAGAAGACAGTGCGGCTGGAAGATGCCTTCATCGACCTCGCCTTCGAGCAGGGCCCGGTGCCGGGGATGAGCCCGAAGGAAATCAAGCGCTATATCCGCTACATCGCCGACTGGCGCCTGGGCCAGCTGGGCTTCCAGCCGATCTACATGATCGAGGATCACCCGCTGCCGTGGCTCGCCCCGCTGCTGAACGGGGTGGAGCACGCCAACTTCTTCGAGACCCGCGCCACCGAATATTCCAAGGCCGCCACCCGCGGCGACTGGAACACCGTGTGGTCCAGCTTCGACAGCCGCCGCAAGGCCAAGACCGTCGCCAACACCGAGGAAGGCATCGAAGTGGAAGTCGACATGTTCGGCACCGCGGGGATCGCCGCCGAGTAATCCCTGCCGGCGGCCTTGCGCACCGGACCTGAGAGGCCGGGCACCACGCAGGTGGCGCCCGGCTTTTTCATGGGTGATCGGCAGGGCCGGGGCGAACGTCAAAGAGGGCAGAAACCCCCGTCCAGCCCCGGCATCCATGCCAGCCCAAACGAAAAGGGCGCCCGTTGCCGGACGCCCTTTCACGGTTCACACCGTTTGCGCGGTTCAGCGCGGCAGTTCGCTCACGCCCATCAGCGCCTGGTCCACCGCGCGCGCGCACTGGCGCCCTTCGCGGATCGCCCAGACGACAAGGCTCTGGCCGCGGCGCATGTCGCCGCAGGAGAACACGTTCTCGACGCTGGTCTTGTAGTCGATCACGTTGCCCTTGACGTTGCCGCGCGCGTCCAGCTCGACGCCGGCCTGTTCGAGCAGGCCCTGCTTGCGCGGGCCGACGAAGCCCATCGCCAGCAGGATCAGGTCGGCCTGGAGCGTGAACTCGCTTCCCGGCACTTCCTGCATCTTGCCGCCAACCCATTCGACGCGGACGCATTCCAGCCCGGTCACGTCGTTTTCACCGACCACGCGCTTGGTCAGCACCGCGAACTCGCGCTCGCAGCCTTCCTCGTGGCTGGACGACGTGCGCATCTTGAGCGGCCAGTTCGGCCACGACAGCGCCTTGTCTTCCTTCGCGGGCGGCTCGGGCATGATTTCCAGCTGCGTGACCGACAGCGCACCCTGGCGGTTCGACGTGCCGACGCAGTCCGAGCCGGTATCGCCGCCGCCGATCACGACGACGTGCTTGCCGGTGGCGAGCAGCGAACCGCGCGGGGCGGCGCGCAGTTCATCGTCGCCCGCGTTGCGCTTGTTCTGCTGGGTGAGGAATTCCATCGCCATGCGCACGCCGGGCAGTTCCGCGCCCGGAATGGCCAGACCGCGCGGATCTTCCGCGCCGCCCGCCAGCACCACTGCATCGAAGTTTTCCTGCAGCGAGGCGAACGAGACGGTCACGCCCACTTCAACGCCCGTGCGGAACTGGACGCCTTCGGCCTCCATCTGCATCGCGCGGCGATTGATGAGCTGCTTTTCCATCTTGAAGTCGGGAATGCCGTAGCGAAGCAAGCCACCGATGCGATCGTTCTTCTCGAACATCGTCACCGAATGACCCGCGCGCGCCAGCTGCTGCGCGGCGGCGAGGCCCGCCGGGCCGGAGCCGACCACGGCGACCGACTTGCCGGTCTTCTTCGCCGGAACCTGCGGCGCGATCCAGCCTTCCTTCCACCCGCGATCGACGATCGCGCATTCGATCGACTTGATCGTGACCGGCTGGTCCACGATGTTCAACGTGCACGCCGCCTCGCACGGGGCGGGGCAGATGCGGCCGGTGAATTCCGGGAAGTTGTTGGTCGAATGGAGATTGTCCAGCGCCTCGCGCCAGTCGTTCTCATAGACTAGGTGGTTCCAGTCCGGGATCTGGTTGTTCACCGGACAACCGTTGTGACAATACGGAATGCCGCAGTTCATGCACCGCGAAGCCTGGCCCTTGAGGCTGGCATCGTCGTGCGGGATCACGAATTCCCGGTAGTGCTTCAGACGTTCCGCAGGCGCGTCGTACGTGCGGTCCTTGCGGTCGATTTCGAGAAAGCCGGTAGCCTTGCCCATGTTCTGTATTCCTTCTTCCGCGCGCGCTTATTCAGCCGCAACCGAGGCGGCGGCGAGGCGCTCGGCCTCCTGCTGGCGGAGCGCTCGCGCGTAATCGCGCGGCATGACCTTGACGAAACGCGGCAGTTCCTCGGCCCAGTTGTCGAGGATCGCGCGCGCGCGATTGCTGCCGGTGTGGAGCTGGTGGCGCTCGATCAGGATGCGGAGACGATCCGCATCATGGCGGAGCATGTCGCCCATGCCGAAGTCGTGGACGTCCACGCCGCGCTGCTGCGGGCGGCCTGCACCGTCGTCCTCGTCCCGCTCTGCCGAGACGGGAAGAAGATCGACCATCGCGCCGTTGGCGAGCTGCGCGAAGTTGCCGTCCACGTCATAGACGTAGGCCACGCCGCCCGACATGCCCGCCGCGAAGTTGCGCCCGGTCTTGCCGAGCACGACGACGACACCGCCGGTCATGTATTCGCAGCCATGATCGCCCGTGCCCTCGACCACCGCGACGGCGCCCGAATTGCGCACCGCGAAGCGTTCGCCCGCCACGCCGTTGAAGTAGGCCTCACCGGCGATGGCACCGTAGAGCACGGTGTTGCCGACGATGATGTTCTCCGACGGGTCGCGGTCGACGTGGGCCGGCTGGCGCACGATCACGCGTCCGCCCGACAGGCCCTTGCCGACATAGTCGTTGGCATCGCCGACGAGGTCGATGGTGACGCCGTGGGCCAGGAACGCGCCGAACGACTGACCCGCCACGCCCTTGAACGCGACGTTGATGGTGTTGTCCGGCAGGCCCTTGTGCCCATACTTCTTCGCCACTTCGCCCGAGAGCATCGCGCCGACGGTGCGGTTCACGTTGCGCACTTCACGCTCGATCCGCACGGCCTCGCCCTTTTCGAGCGCGGGTGCAGCCGCGGCGATCAGGTCGTTGTCGAGCGCGGCTTCGAGACCGTGGTCCTGCGTGCCGCTCCATGCCAGCGTGGTGCCGGCAACCGGCTCCACCTTGTGCAGCAGCTTCGTCAGGTCGACGCCCTGCGCCTTCCAGTGCGACACCGCCTTCTTCGCATCGAGGCGATCGACGCGACCGACCATTTCCGCGACGGTGCGGAAGCCCATCTCGGCCATGATCGCGCGCAGTTCCTCGGCGACGAAGAAGAAGTAGTTGATCACGTGCTCCGGCTGGCCGGTGAAGCGCGCGCGCAGCACCGGATCCTGGGTGGCGACGCCAACCGGGCAGGTGTTGAGGTGGCACTTGCGCATCATGATGCAGCCGGCCGCGATCAGCGGCGCGGTGGCGAAGCCGAATTCGTCCGCGCCCAGCAGCGCCGCAACCGCGACGTCACGCCCGGTGCGCAGGCCGCCATCGGCCTGCACCGCGATGCGGCTGCGCAGGTTGTTGAGCAGCAGCGTCTGCTGGGTTTCGGCCAGGCCGATTTCCCAGGGCGAGCCGGCGTGGGTCAGCGAGGTCAGCGGCGAAGCGCCGGTGCCGCCTTCGTAGCCGGAGATCGTGACGTGGTCGGCGCGCGCCTTGGACACGCCCGCGGCCACGGTGCCGACGCCCACTTCGGACACCAGCTTGACCGAGATGCGCGCGGTCTGGTTCACGTTCTTGAGATCGTGAATGAGCTGCGCGAGATCTTCGATCGAGTAGATGTCGTGGTGCGGCGGCGGCGAGATCAGGCCAACGCCCGGAGTCGAGTGACGGGTCTTGCCGATGGTCTTGTCGACCTTGTCGCCCGGCAGCTGCCCGCCTTCGCCCGGCTTCGCGCCCTGCGCCATCTTGATCTGGATGTCGTCGGCGTTGACCAGGTATTCGGCGGTGACGCCGAAGCGGCCCGAGGCGACCTGCTTGATCGCCGAGCGCATCGTGTCGCCATTGGCCAGCGGCTTGAAGCGCGAGGGATCCTCGCCGCCTTCGCCGGTGTTCGACTTGCCGCCGATGCGGTTCATCGCCACGGCCAGCGTGGTGTGCGCTTCCCAGCTGATCGAGCCATAGCTCATCGCACCGGTGGCGAAGCGCTTGACGATTTCGCTCGCCGGCTCGACTTCGGACAGGTCGATGGCCTTGTCGGCCTTCTTCAGCTCCATCAGCCCACGGATGGTGAGCATCCGCTCCGACTGCTCGTTGATGCTTTCGGCGAACTCACGATACTTCTCGGGAGTGTTGCCGCGCACCGCGTGCTGCAGGTTGGCGATGTTGCTGGCGGTCCAGGCGTGCTCCTCGCCGCGCAGGCGCAGCTGGTACATCCCGCCCACGTCGAGCATCTTCTTGTAGATCGGGTTGTCGCCATAGGCCGCGGCATGGCGACGCACGGTCTCTTCCGCGATTTCCGCCAGGCCGACGCCCTCGATGCTGGTCGCGGTGCCGGTGAAGTATTCCTCGACGAAAGCGGTGCTGAGGCCGACCGCGTCGAAGATCTGGGCGCCGCAATAGGACTGGTAGGTCGAGATGCCCATCTTGGACATGACCTTGAGGATGCCCTTGCCGATGGCCTTGATGTAGTTCTTCTGGACGTCCTTGGTCGAGAGCGGCAGCTCCTTGTCGACGCGGATCGCTTCCAGCGTCTCGAACGCCAGATAGGGGTTCACCGCTTCCGCGCCATAGCCTGCGAGCGCGCAGAAGTGGTGCACTTCGCGAGCTTCACCGGTTTCGACGACCAGGCCGGTCTGCATGCGCAGGCCCTGCCGGACGAGGTGGTGGTGCACCGCCGCCGTCGCCAGCAGCGCCGGCATCGGGATACGGCTTTCGCACTGTGCACGGTCGGACAGGATCAGGATGTTCTTGTCCGCCAGCACGGCCTCGGTGGCCGCCCAGCACATTTCCTTGATCGCCTGCGCCAGCCCGTCGGCACCGTTCGCGGCATCCCACGTGGTGTCGATCGTGGCGGTGCGGAACGCGCCGTCGAGCGCGGCCTCGACCGAGCGGATCTTGGCGATCTCGTCGTTGGTCAGGATCGGCTGGTCGACTTCGAGCCGCTTGTGGCTGCCGGCATCGTGGCCCAGCAGGTTCGGGCGCGGCCCGATCATGCTGACCAGCGACATCACCAGTTCCTCGCGGATCGGGTCGATCGGCGGGTTGGTGACCTGCGCGAAGTTCTGCTTGAAGTAGTCGTAGAGCAGGCGCGACCGGCTCGACAGCACCGCGATCGGCGTGTCGGTGCCCATCGAGCCGAGCGGGTCGTCGCCATAGACGGCCATCGGCTCGAGGAACTTGCTGATGTCTTCCTGCGTGTAGCCGAAGGCCTGCTGGCGATCGAGCAGCGAGGTCGTCTCGACCGGCAGTGCCGCCAGTTCGGGCTCGACCACTTCAAGCTCCTTGAGCTTGTACTGCGCGGCTTCCAGCCACTCCTCGTAAGGCTCGTCGCCCGCGAGCTGCGCCTTGATTTCCTCGTCCTCGATGATCCGGCCCTTGTCGAGGTCGATCAGGAGCATCCTGCCGGGCTGGAGGCGCCACTTGCGGACCACGTCCTCCTCGCGGAAGGGCAGCACGCCGCTTTCGGACGCCATGCAGATCAGGTCGTCGCGGGTGATCGAGAAGCGCGCGGGGCGCAGGCCGTTGCGATCGAGCGTGGCGCCGATCTGGCGGCCGTCGGTGAAGGCCACGGCGGCCGGGCCGTCCCACGGCTCCATCAGGGCGGCGTGATACTCGTAGAACGCGCGGCGCTTGGCATCCATCAGCGGGTTGCCCGCCCACGCCTCGGGGATCAGCATCATCACCGCGTGGGCAAGGCTGTAGCCGCCCGCGAGCAGCAGCTCGAGCGCGTTGTCGAGGCTGGCCGTGTCCGACTGGCCGTGCGGGATCAGCGGCCACATCTTGTCGAGATCGGGGCCGAGCAGCTCCGATTCCATCGTGCGGCGGCGCGCATTCATCCAGTTCACGTTGCCGCGCACGGTGTTGATTTCACCGTTGTGGGCCACGAAGCGGAACGGATGCGCCAGCTTCCAGCTGGGGAAGGTGTTGGTCGAGAAGCGCTGGTGGACGAGGCCGAGCGCCGAAACGCAGTCGGGATCACGCAGGTCGTCGTAGAAACCGCCAACCTGGGTCGCCAGAAGCAGGCCCTTGTAGACGATCGTGCGCGACGAGAAGCTGGGCATGTACAGCTGGGTCACGCCCGGCAGGCCATACTTCTCGGCCTTCGCGGCCAGCGGGTTCTGCGTCTGCTTGCGGATGGCCAGCAGCTTGCGCTCGAACGCGTCCTGATCGGGCGTGCCCGCGCCGCGCTTGATGAAGCACTGGCGGATGACGGGCATCTGCTCGATCACGGTCTTGCCCAGGCCGTCGATCGTGGTCGGCACGTCGCGCCAGCCGATCAGCTCCTGGCCTTCCTTCTCGATGAACTTCTCGAAGAATTCGGTCACGAAGTTCCGCGAAGGCTCGTCGCGCGGCAGGAAGCACATCGCCACGGCATAGTCGCCGGGAGCGGGCAGTTCCTTGCCCTCGGCCGCTGCCCACTTGCGGAACAGCTGGTCGGGAAGCTGGATCAGGATTCCCGCGCCGTCACCCAGCAACGGGTCTGCGCCCACCGCGCCGCGGTGGTCGAGATTTCGCAGAATCTCGAGGGCCTGATTAATGATCGCGTGGCTTTTGATGCCTTTGATATGGGCGATGAAGCCCACGCCACAGGCGTCATGCTCATTACGCGGATCATACAGGCCCTGAACCGGCGGAAATCCCATCTCGAAGGTGTTCCTACATCCATAAAGTGGAAACGACGCGCGAATCGCGCCCCCGGTAAGGGGACGAAAGTTGCGCGAATTTCCCCCATGACTGCAGGAAAGTTATTTTGCAACCGCGAGAAATGATTCGCCCCCGATAAGGGCGACGGAAATACGGATGCGGCAGACCAAACCCTTGGGCCCGCGAGGTTTTCAGCCCCGCGCGGTCATCCGCTGAAGCGTGGCCAGCGCCGCACGAAGCGCGCGATCCGCGTCCTCGACGTCGGGCGCGGGCACGCCGGAGGCAAAGACCTGGGCCGGTCCAGCGGGTGCACCGTTCCGAACGGCGCCGGCATCAGCCGTGCCAGGCACCGGGCGCAGGAATGGCGCGGCGTCCGTCACGGGACCGGAGCGCGGCCCCTGACCGGGGAAGATCACCACCGGCTCGATGACATCGGGCGCGGAATCGGTCGCATCGGGCGTGTCGACCCGGATGAATTCCTGCCGGGGCGCGGCTGCCGGCGCAGCGGGGTGAGCAAGGCGCGGAGCCTCGGACACGGCGGGCGCCACAGGCTTTGCCTCGCCCGACGCGGCTCGGCCCAGAAAACGCGGTACGACAACGTCCTCGCCGTCGGCACCCTCGTCGGCATCGTCCCACTGGGGCGCGACCGGGTTGGCCATCGAGGGGAAGCGCGCGATCACTGCCGGCGCGGTGGCCTGCACGACCGGAGCCGCGGGTTCGGCGGGAAGCGCTTCAACGGGGCGAACTTCAGCCACGGGAGCGGGCACGGACGAAGCAAAGCGCGGCGGGGCCGGCGCAATCTCCGCCTGTTCCGGCTCGGGTGCGGCATCCACCACGGGTTCGGCGGGTGCGAACGGGGCCGGCGCCACCACGACCTGTTCAGCCCCGGTCTGCTCGATCACGGTGGGTTCGATCACGGTCGGTTCGATCACGGTCGGTTCGATCACGGTCGGTTCGATGATGGTCGGCTCGACGATGGTCGGCTCGATGATGGCCGGTTCGATGATCGCCTGTTCCGGCAGGGCAGGTTCGGCCATGACTTCGACCGGCGCAGGCTCGGCGACCATGATCGGCGCGGCGGCACGCTCGAACGCCGGTTCACCGGCAGCACGCATCCGGCTGTCGATCGCCAGCGCAAGTCGTTCGACCAGCTGGACAAGGCCCAGGCTTTCCAGCGGCGCGCCGGTCAGCATCGAGCGGACGTCGGGCGCGGTCGGAGCAGGCGCGCGGCGCGCGGGCGCATCGGTCACCGCAGCCGGCACCGGATCGACCGTAGCCGCATCCACCATGACCGTAGCCACCACGTCCGCCTCGGCGTCGAGCACGGCAACAGCGGTCCACTCACCATCCTCGACTTCGTCGAACGTGTCCTCGGCGATGGCGGCCTCGGCGATGGCCGCCTCGTCGATGGTGTCCTCGGCGAATGCAGGCTCGTCCGCTGCATCGTCCCACAGCGCAAAGCCGGGCGCAGGTGCGTGATCGACCGGTTCGGCCGGCAGGCTTTCGTCGGTCAGCGACAGCGCGCGGCGGCGCACGGGCAACCCGCGTGCGGATGCCGGAACTTCATCGACGGCGGGCACGAGATCCGCGCTCAGGTCGAAGGGCTTGCGCGGCGGGGCATCGGGGTGGGAATCGAACGCGCGCACTTGCGGCGCATCTTCGGCAAGATCGATTTCGGCTTCCGGTTCCGGCTCCACGTGGACAGCGCCCCGGCGGCGCACCACGGCGGCAGGACGCGGACGCGGACGCAGGCGCAGGCCCAGCACCAGGCCCGCCGTGATTCCCGCCACGGTCATCGCCAGCGCGATCAGCAGGCGGGCAGTGATGCCCAGCGGCGGCGCAGCAGCGGGCACCAGCGCCGAAAGCCCGGTCACGCCGACAAGGCGCTCGAGAAACTCGGAAGGCAGCGCGAAGCTGCCCAGCCCGAACAAAGCCGCAAACCACAGCGCGACAAGCGCCGGAAACAGGCGATGCGCCGTAATCGGCTGGCTCGCCCTGCGGGTTGCGGCGCGCGGTGCGGTCTGGCTTCGGCTCATGGTCCCCTGACTTCAGTCGCTATCTTGCTCGATTCGCACGCCGCAATGCAACCGATTCAAGGCGCTATCCGGCGACGTCAGGCACTTGGGGTAACAGCGTTTGGTAAACGCGGTCATAACGCCGAACGTTGAAAGCCCAGTCGTGATCCCGCCGCACGAAATCGCGCGCGGCGAAGCGCCGGGCCGCCCATTCCTGGGGCCGAGCCAGCAGCGCCACCAGCGCGTCGGCCAGCCCTGCCGGATTGTCCGGCGGAAACAGCGTGCCGGTAACGCCGTCCGCGACGAGTTCGCGGTGCCCGCCCACGTCGCTCGCCGCCACCAGAGTGCCCTGCGCCATCGCCTCCAGCGGCTTGAGCGGGGTGACCAGCTCGGTCAGCCGCATCGCCTTGCGAGGATAGCAGACAACATCGACCAGCGCGTAGTACCGCTCCACCTCGTGATGCGGCACGCGGCCGACGAAGCGGATCGCGTCTGCGGCCGGCGAGGCTTCCGCCTGCGCGCGCAGCGCATCGGCCGCCGGGCCGCCGCCCACCAGCAGCAACCGCGCGCCCGGCACGCGGGCGGCGATGGCCGGCATCGCGGCGATCAGGTCGTCCAGCCCTTCATAGGGGTAGAAGCTGCCCAGGAAGCCGATCACCGGCCCGTCCCCCAGCCCCAGGCCTTCCGCCAGCACCGGATCGCGTGGCGGCGGCGCGCCGAACAGCGACAGGTCGACGCCGTTGGGCATGATCGACAGCTTGCCACGCGGAACACCGCGCGCGGCCAGGTCTTCGAGCAGACCGCGGCAGATCGTGACGACCGCGCCCGCGCGGGCGACGACGTGGTTCTCCAGCGCGCGGGTCAGACGGTATTTCGCCGAACCTTCGCGCCCCGTCAGGTTGCCCACCGCCGCATCCTCCCAGAAGGCGCGGATTTCATAGACCACCGGGATGCCCAGCCGCCGCCCCGCCCTCAGCGCCGCCAGCCCGCATAGCGCGGGCGAATGGGCGTGGATCACATCGGGCCGGAACGCGCGCGCCGCAGCCTCGATCCGCCGGGCGAACGCGGCCACCTCGCGCCATTCGCGCAGCAGCGGCGGCCCGGAAGGCAGGCCGGGGGTGCGATGGAACGCGATGCCGTCTGCGATTTCCGGCGCCTCGCCGGGGTCCGGTTCGCCCGTCTCGACA
This sequence comes from Novosphingobium sp. KCTC 2891, assembly GCF_025938155.1. Taxonomy (GTDB): domain Bacteria; phylum Pseudomonadota; class Alphaproteobacteria; order Sphingomonadales; family Sphingomonadaceae; genus Novosphingobium. Next base: position 119,734 of record NZ_JAPCZG010000002.1, read on the forward strand.
TTGTGGCGCTGCCCGGTTACCCCGATCACCTCGTTCCCCGCCGCCTGCTGTGCCTTCAGGATCGCACGGGTGCGGAACGTGTATCCGCTGTGCAGCGGCAGGCTGTGGTCAAGGACGTGGAGCACGCGGGTCATGCGCGATGCCATGCCAAGCGAACGCTTAACGCGGCGTCAACTCCGTTCCGGTAGCGCCAAAAAGGCAGCGAGCGCGGCAATCGGGAAACAGGACGGGTAAGGCAGGCGATGATCGACATCTTCACCGTGCTGCTCCCCCACGCGCTGATGGCGCTGGCGGTGTGGCGCCTGCTCCAGCGCGACGACCTTGACGAGGACCCTGCCCTGCCCCGCCGCAAGATCGGCTGGCAGAAGCCCGCGCGGCGTCCGGCCGCACGATCGGGCGAGACGGGCGACTAGGCGTGCTCAACCTCTTCCTCACCGCGTTTGTCCTGGCCTTCCTCGCGGCGGGCGTGCGCCGGCCGTACCTGTTCGTTCTGGCCTATGCCTATATCGACATCGTTGCCCCGCAAAAGGTGACGTGGGGCTTCCTGCAAAGCGTGCCGGTCTCGCTGATCGCGTTTGCCTGTGCGTTCGGGGCCTGGCTGGTGGCGGAGGACAAGAACGGCATCCGCCTGTCTTCGCGCCAGTGCGTTCTGCTGCTGCTGCTGCTCTATTGCGGGCTGACCACGCGCACCGCGGATTTCCCGGTCGAAGCCGCCGAAAAATGGGGCTGGGTGTGGAAGGCGCTGGTCTTCGCGCTGTTCCTGCCGCTGACCTTGCGCACGCGGCTCCGGATCGAGGCGCTGGCGCTGATCATGGTGCTGTCGGTGGGCGTGATCGTCATCGGGGGCGGGATCAAGACGCTGGCGTCGGGCGGCGGCGGATACGGCGAACTGAAGCTGCTGGTGAACGACAATACCGGGCTTTACGAAGGCTCGATCATCTCCACCGTGGCGATCTGCGTGATCCCGCTGGCGCTATGGCTGGCCAATCACGGCACGATCTTCCGCCCCGGCTGGATGGTGCGCCTGTTTGCCATCGGGATCTGCTTCGCCTGCCTGCTGATGCCGGTGGGCACGCAGGCGCGCACCGGGCTGGTGTGCGCCGCCGTGCTGGGCGTGATGATGTTGCGAAGCACGAAGCGGCGACTGCTCTATGTCTCCGTGATCGCCGTGGGGGCGCTGGTAGCGCTGCCGCTGCTGCCATCCAGCTTCAACGAGCGGATGAGCACGATCAAGAACCACCAGGGCGACCAGTCCGCCTCGACCCGGCTTGCGGTGTGGCAGTGGACGATCGACTTCGCCAAGGATCACCCCTTCGGCGGCGGGTTCGACGCCTTCCGCCAGAACCGCGTTTCATACGACACGGTCAAGGCCGACTATGCGGGCGACAACAATGCCGCGATCGAGACCGAGCGGATCGAGGAAACCGCGCGCGCCTACCACTCCAGCTATTTCGAGATGCTGGGCGAACAGGGCTATCCCGGCCTTGCACTGTGGCTGCTGCTCCACGTCATGGGCGTGATCCATATGGAAGTGATCCGCCGCCAATATGCGAAGAACCCGCCGGACGGGTTCGCGTGGGTCACACCGCTGGCCGACGCACTGCAACAGGCACAGATCGTCTACCTGGTCGGCGGCGCCTTCGTCGGCATCGCGTTCCAGCCGTTCTGCTACATGCTGGTGGGACTTCAGTGCGGCCTGTCGGCCTACATCGGCCGGGTGCGCCGCTCTGCCCCGGTGCCCTTCCGCAAGGCCCGCTCCGCGCCTGCCCCGCTGCCCGACGCCACTTAAGCAACCGGTTAAACAAGGCGTTGCCAGCGCGCGCGGAAGCGGTCATGACGGTCGGCAGGTCCGCAAAGGACACCGAACGCAAGGAGAGGTCATGACCCGCTACATCCCACCGGCCGAGATCCAGAGCCTCGTCGGCCAGGTCGTCGGCACGTCGAACTGGGTCGAAGTCACGCAGGAGCGCATCAACCAGTTCGCCGAGGCGACGGGCGACTTCCAGTTCATCCACGTCGATCCGGAACGCGCGAAGGACACGCCCTTCGGCGGCACCATCGCGCACGGGTTCCTGACGTTGTCGTTGATTCCGCTGCTGACCATGGAAAGCGACTGCCCGCGCCCCGAAGGCGTGAAGATGGGCGTCAACTATGGCGGCAACAAGACGCGCTTCCTCTCGCCCGTCCGCTCGGGCAAGCGCATCCGCGGCCTGTTCAAGCTGCTCGCGCTGGACGAAAAGCGTCCCGGCCAGTGGCAACAGACGATGGAGATCACGGTCGAGATCGAGGGTCAGGAAAAGCCTGCCCTGATCTGCGAATGGGTCACCCAGTTCTTCGTCTGAGCTGTCCGGTTCCCCGTCCTGCCCCCGGCGAGCGCCAGGGGTAGGACGTACCCGGGATCAGGCGACCGCGGTCAGCTTGCGGCCCTTGCCCTTCTTGTCGAACTTGCCGATCCAGGCATCGACCACCGGGGCGATCGTGGTCCGCCAGCGCGTGCCGTTGAAGATGCCATAATGGCCGACTTCGGGCGCGAGGTGATACTTCTTCAGGTCGTCGGGCAGGTTCGGCGTGACCTTCAGCGCCGCCTTGGTCTGGCCGATGCCCGAAATGTCGTCCTTCTCGCCCTCGATGCACAGGATCGCCGTGTCGGTGATCGCGCCCAGGTCCACCACCTTGCCGCGGTGCACGAACTCGCCCTTGGGCAGCGCGTGCTGCTGGAAGACGACGTCCACGGTCTGCAGATAGAATTCGGCCGGCAGGTCGCAGACGGCGCGATATTCGTCGTAGAACGTCTTGGTCGCCTCGGCGCTGTCTTCCGCGCCCTGCATCATGTGCTGGTAGAGCTTGTAGTGGCTCATCATGTGGCTGCCGAGGTTCATCGACATGAAGCTCGCCAGCTGGACGAAGCCCGGATAGACGCGCCGCCCCTCGCCCGGATAGTTGCCGGGCACGGTGGTGATCACGTTGTGCTTGAACCACACGTAGGGCTTGGTGATCGCATGGTCGTTCACCGCCGTGGGCGATTCGCGCGTGTCGATCGGCCCCCCCATCATCGTCAGCGTGACGGGGCGGCAGGGATGCTCGTTCGCCGCCATGATCGCCGTCGCGGCGAACATCGGAACCGAAGGCTGGCACACCGCCATGGCGTGGGCGCCCGGCCCGATGTGCTCAAGGAAGCCGACGATGTAGTCGATGTAGTCGTCGAGATCGAACGTGCCATCGGCCAGCGGCACGAACTTCGCGTCGGCCCAGTCGGTGATGTAGACCACGCTGCGTTCCATCATCCGCTCCACCGTGCCGCGCAGCAGCGTGGCGAAGTGGCCGCTCATCGGCGCCACGATCAGCAGGCGCGGCGCATCCGCGGGCAGGCCGGCGTGGGTGAACTTCTTGAGCTTGCCGAACGGGCGCTGCACTTCGGTCGATTCGCTGACCGCATGGATCGCGCCATCGACGTGGATGGTCTTGATGCCGAAGGCGGGCTTGCCGCGCGGTGCCGCTGCGTGTGCGAACACATCGAGCGCGGAGGCCAGCATCTGGCTGCCGCCAAGACCGGCAAGGGGAGAGCGCGGATCGTTGAGCAGGTCCGCGGTCATCGAGGCCCAGGCGCTGCCGGCATTGAGCAGCGAGCGCTGGATTTCATAGGCCTTGTAAAGCACGAGCGACACCTTTCGTGACCCGGCCGCGCCGGGGATTCGTTTTCCCGCCAAGAATGCCGCCTTTCGACCTTTTGTGCAATGCAACAAAAATCAGGGCGAGCAAGACCCCTTCCGGCGCGCGCGTGCATGGGCTAGGCGGGCGCGATGGATGAGGGAACCCAGCCCGCCGAACCGCGCGCCGCGCGCAACCTGACCCCGCTGCGCATGGTGTGGCGCCAGGCGCTCAACTATCCGACGCAAGTGCTGATCGCGCTCGGTGCGCTGATCACCACCTCGGCGGCGACGATCTCGATCCCGGCCCGTTTCAAGTCGATCATCGACCAGGCCTTCGGCCCCGGCGCCAATCCCGATACGATCAACGGCGCCTTCCGCATCCTGCTGCTGATCGTCATCATCCTGGGAATCGGCACCGCCACGCGGTTCTACTTCGTCTCGTGGATCGGCGAACGCGTGGTCGCGGACGTGCGGCTGAAGGTCCAGCAGAACCTGCTGCGGCTGCCTCCCAGCTTCTTCGAGAGCAACAGCCCGAAGGAAATCTCCTCGCGCATGACGTCGGACACGGCGATCATCGAGCAGGTCGTGGGCACCACCGTCTCGGTCGCGCTGCGCAACGCGCTGACCGCGATCGGCGGGGTGATCTACCTGTTCGCGCTGGCCCCGGCGCTCACCGCCGGACTGCTCGTGGGGATTCCCGTGGTGATCGGCCCGATCATGTTCTTCGGCACCCGCTTGCGCAAGGCATCGCGCTCCAGCCAGGACCGCGTGGCCGACATCGGCGTGATGGTCTCCGAAGTGCTCGGCGCGATGAAGGTCGTCCAGGCGTTCGGACAGGAACGGCGCGAAGCGGAGCGCTTCGGCGGCGCGGTGGAACGCACGTTCGAGACCGCGCAGCGCCGCATCCGCATCCGTGCGGTGATGACTGCCATCGTCATCTTCCTGATCTTCGGCGGGATCACCGCGCTGATGTGGGAAGGCGCGATGGGCGTGGCCAAGGGCACGATCAGCGGCGGCACCATCGCGGCCTTCGTGCTGACCGGCGGCATCGTCGCGGGCGCATTCGGCTCGCTGATGGAAGTCTATGGCGATCTCGTGCGCGGCGCGGGCGCCGCCAGCCGCCTCAACGAACTGCTGCTCGAACAGCCGGACATCGCCCCGCCGGCGCGGCCGATCGCGCTGCCGCAGCCGCCGCGTGGCCAGCTCGCGTTCCAGAACGTGGCGTTCCGCTATCCCAGCCGTCCCGAAGTGGCGGCGCTGGAAGATTTCTCGCTCACGGTCGAGCCGGGCGAGACCGTGGCCATCGTCGGCCCCTCGGGCGCGGGCAAGTCCACGCTGTTCCTGCTGGCCGAGCGTTTCTACGATCCGCAGGGCGGCACCGTGCGCATCGACGGCGTGCCGCTGGCACAGGCAGATCCGGCCGAAGTGCGCGCCCGCATGGCGCTCGTCCCGCAGGAAGGCGTGCTGTTCGCCGCCAGCGCGCGGGACAACCTGCGCTATGGCAACTGGGACGCCACCGACGAACAGATCTGGCAGGCCGCGCGCGATGCCAATGCCGAAACCTTCCTCCGCGCGCTGCCGCAAGGGCTGGACACCTTCCTGGGCGAGGACGGCGCGCGCCTTTCGGGCGGCCAGCGCCAGCGCATCGCCATTGCGCGCGCCCTGCTGCGCAACGCGCCGATCCTGCTGCTGGACGAGGCCACGAGCGCGCTCGACGCCGAAAGCGAGCGGCTGGTGCAGGACGCGCTCGACCGGCTGATGAAGCAGCGCACCACGCTGGTCATCGCCCACCGCCTCGCCACCGTGCGCCAGGCCGACCGCATCGTGGTGATGGAAGGCGGCCGCATCGTCGAACAGGGCACGCACGCCAGCCTTTCGGCGCAGGACGGGCTCTACGCCCGCCTGGCCCGGCTCCAGTTCGACACCGTGCACGCCTGATCGCGGCCGACGCTGATCGACCAGCGACATACGGGCGCCGACGAACGACAAGCGATCGCCCTTCGGGGAAATCGCCAAGGGGTGTTCAGGCGCGGCTAAGCCGTTAAGGGTGATCCGGTCACATCTGTAACCGGACGGATTTCCTCAGCGATGCACAAGTCGATTCCCGCGCTCCTTGCCGCCGTCTCCGTGTTCGCCCAAGTGGCGCCGGCCTTTGCCGAAGATGCCCCGGCGGCTGCGACAGCCGCTGCCACCGCGCCCCAGGCACCACTGATGAGCCGCGACTTCCCCGGCAGCGGCCTGCAACTGCAATACGTCGACAAGTCGGTGAAGCCGGGCGACGATTTCGACACGTACGTCAACGGCAAGTGGAAGGCGGGCTTCGTCATGCCCGCGGACAAGACGCGCTACGGTTCGTTCAACGCGCTCGATGACCTGTCCCAGGACCGCCTGCGCGGCATTCTCGACGAACTGGTCGCCAAGAAGGCCGATCCCGCCACGCCCGAAGGCAAGGTGGCCGCCGCCTATACCGCCTATCTCGATACCGCCGCGATCGACGCCGCGGGTCTTGCACCGGCCAAGCCCTGGCTCGACCGGATCGCCGCGGCAAAGACTTCCGACGATCTTGCACTGCTGTTCGCCCAGCCGGGCATCGCCTCGCCCATCGGCTTCGGCGTCGATGCGGACGAGAAGGACAGCGACCACTACATCCTCTACGTCAGCACCGGCAGCCTTGGCCTGCCCGACCGCGATTTCTACCTCGTCGACAACCCGCGGAACACGACTGTTCGCGCCAAGTACATGGAATGGCTGCGCTTTGCCCTGGGGCAGGCGGGCTATGCCGATCCGGCCAGGACGGCAGACGCGGTCTATGCGCTGGAAACCAAGCTGGCCGGCGCGTTCTGGGACCGCGCGCTGTCGCGCAACCCCTCGCTCACCTACACCAAGGTCGCCCGCGCGGACGCCGCCAAGGCGCTGCCCGGCCTGCCCGTCGATGCCATGCTGAACGAGATGGGTGCGGGCGCGGCGCAGGCCATGGTCGTCACCCGGATGCCTCCTTCGGCCGAAGCGCTGGCGGCGGCGAAGTATACGCCGGAAATGGCGGCGAAGCTCGGCGGCGGTGTGCCCGCCGTGGCCGCGCTGATCCGCAGCGAGCCGGTCGAGACGTGGAAGGCATGGCTCGCCGCGCAGTTCCTCGCCTCTTACGCGGGCACCCTGCCCAAGCCGATCGACGATGCTCGCTTCGCCTTCTACGGCACCGTGCTCGCCGGCCAGCAGGCGCAGCTGCCGCGCTGGAAGCGCGCGATCAAGGCGGTCGAAGGACAAGTCGGCGAACAACTCGGCAAGATCTACGCCGACCGCTATTTCCCGGCGGAGAACCGCGCGGCGATGGGCGATCTCGTCGGCAACCTGCGCAAGGCGATGGCCGCCAACCTCGCCGATCTCAAGTGGATGGGCACCGATACGCGCAAGGAAGCGCTGGCCAAGCTCGACGCGTTCAATCCCAAGATCGGCGCCCCCGCCACGTTCAAGGACTATGCCGCGCTCAGCCAGGCGCCCGGCACCCCGCTCGCCAACGCGATCGCCGCCGAGAATTGGGACTTCCGCTACCAGACCGCACGCATCGGCAAGGAAGTGGACCGCACCGAGTGGGGGATGCTGCCCGAGACGATCAACGCCTACTACAACCCCACGTTCAACGAGATCGTGTTCCCCGCCGCGATCCTCCAGCCGCCGTTCTTCAACCTCTCGGCCGATCCGGCGGTCAACTATGGCGGCATCGGCGCGGTGATCGGCCACGAAATGGGCCACGGCTTCGACGATCAGGGATCGAGCTACGACGGCAAGGGCAACCTGCGCGAGTGGTGGACCGACAAGGACCGCGCCGCGTTCGAGGCGCTGACCACGCGGCTGGGCCAGCAGTACGACGCCTTCTGCCCGTTCGACGAGAAGTCGGCGGGCGGCAAGGCCTGCGTCAACGGCAAGCTGACGATGGGCGAGAACATCGGCGACGTGGGCGGGCTCAGCCTCGCCTACCGCGCCTACAAGCTCTCGCTCGGCGGCAAGCCTGCGCCGGTGATCGACGGGCTGACCGGCGACCAGCGGTTCTTCATGTCGTGGGCGCAGGTGTGGCGCAGCCAGGTGCGCGACGAGACCGCGCGCCAGTTCCTCGTCACCGATCCGCACTCGCCGCCGGCCTACCGGATCAACGGCGTCGTCCGGAACTTCGACGAGTGGTACAAGGCGTTCGGCGTCAAGCCTTCGGACAAGCTCTACCTCCCGCCCGCGCAGCGCGTGCGCATCTGGTGAAGTGACCAAAATTTAAGGGCGGCGCGCATGCGCCGCCCTTGACACTTTGCTGCGCTGCGGCGAGGCCTTGGCCCCATGGACAGCACCATCGTCACCGCAGTACTTCTCGGCATCGTCGAGGGGCTTACCGAGTTCCTGCCCGTCTCCTCGACCGGCCACCTGATCCTCGCGACCGAACTGTTCGGCTACGACGCGGCGCAGTGGGCGCTGTTCAACGTGGTGATCCAGCTTGGCGCAATCCTCGCGGTCGTCGTGCAGTACTGGCGCACGTTCTGGGCGGTGGGCATGGGCCTGCTGAAGCTCGAACCGCTCAGCTTGCGCTTCCTGCGCAACCTGCTGGCCGCGTTCATGCCGGCGGCGGTGATCGGGCTGATCTTCAAGCACCAGATCGAAGGCCTGCTGGGCAAGCCGCTGGTGGTCTGCGCCGCGCTCATCGTCGGCGGCATCGGCATCCTCGTTGTCGAACGCTTCGCCAAGGGCGGAGAGCCTTCGGGCATCGGCCAGCTTCCGCTGAAGCAGGCGATCGGCGTCGGCTTCGTGCAGTGCCTGGCCATGGTTCCCGGCGTCAGCCGTTCGGGCGCGACGATCATGGGCGCGCTTGCCATGGGCATCGAACGGCGCACCGCCGCCGAATTCTCGTTCTTCCTCGCCATTCCGACGATGCTGGGCGCCAGCACGATCGAACTGCTCGGGCAGCGCCACCAGCTGGCGGCGGGCACCACCGGCGTGGGCTGGAGCGAGATCGGCATCGGCTTCCTCGTCTCGTTCGTCGTGGCGCTCGCGGTCATCCGGCTGTTCGTCGCCTATGTCAGCCGGCGCGGGTTCACGCCCTTCGCATGGTATCGCATTGTCGCCGGCGTGCTGGCCGGCGCTTGGCTGATGTACACCTGAAATAATCAGGTCTGGCCCGGCCCAAGTAAACTCGGTTCGTCGCACCTTCGGAACCAAATGCCTGTCCCCGGATTTTCCGGACCAGACAGCATTCGAAGGGATTAGCAAAATGGGCCTTATCATCCTTCTCGTCGTCGGCGGTATTCTTGGCTGGCTGGCGAGCATCGTCATGCGCACTGATGGGCAGCAGGGCATTTTTCTCAACATCGTGGTCGGGATCGTCGGCGCCCTGCTCGGCGGTTTCCTCCTTGCCCCGCTGATCGGCGGCGGCAGCATCACCCAGGGCATTTCGGCCGGCAGCCTGATCGTGTCGTTCCTCGGCGCGGTGATCCTGCTTGCGGTGGTCAACCTCGTCCGTCGCGGCGCGGTTCGTTAACAGACTGAAAACCAAGTACTTCCACAAAATGGGGCGGTCTTTGCGGGCCGCCCCTCCTTTAAGAAGGGGACCACATCCATGAAGACCATTTTCAAGGGCGCGATGATCGCATCGGTCGCAGCGTTCGGCCTCAGCCTCGCCGCTTGCGACAGCAAGCAGGAAAATGCCGCCGAAGACCAGGCGCAGGCCGTCCGCGAATCGACCGACGCCACCGCCGATGCCATCGACAAGACCGCCGACAAGGTGGGCGGTGCTTCGGAAGAAGCGCTTGAGAACAAGGCGGATGCGGTCCGCGCTTCGGGCGAGGCCAAGGCAGACGCCATGGAAGACAAGGCCGACAAGATGGACAAGACGCCGGGCTGATCGCCCTTCGTCGACCACTTGCTTCAAAGCGGCGTCCGGGTAACCGGGCGCCGTTTTCACGTCGGGCGTGCCGGATCAGACCGGAACGGCGCCCGATCCGCGCCCACCGCGCAAGTGATATTCCAGCGTGCCCCGGTGCAACACGTTGTCGATGTCGATCACCGCGGTATTGGCATATGTGAAGCCCGGCCCCAGCCCGCGATAGAGCCGGTCGAAATCGCGCTCCACCGTCTGGTGATAGAGGTCGCGGAAGCTCTCGATCACGAAATAGGTCGGTTGCAGGTCGTCGATAACGTAGTCGGTGCGCATCACCCGGTCGACGTTGAGGTAGATGCGATTGGGCGAGGCGGCCTCCAGCGCGAACACAGCCTCCGCCGGGCCGGACAGAATGCCCGCGCCATAGGCGCGCAGCCCGGCCTCCTCCTCGATCAGCCCGAACTCCACCGTGTACCAGTAGAGCGCGCCCAGCGCCTTGAGCCGGTTATGGCGCATCGCCTTCCAACCGGCGCGGCCATATTCCTGCATGTAATCGGCATAAGTGGGGTCGGTCAGCATCGGCACGTGGCCGAACACGTCGTGGAACACGTCCGGCTCCTCGATATAGTCGAACGTCTCGCGCGTGCGGATGAAGTTCCCCGCCGGGAACCGCCGGTTGGCCAGGTGCCAGAAGAACACGTGGTCGGGGATCAGCATCGGCACCGGCACCACGCGCCACCCCGTCAGCGCATCCAGTTCCTGCGACAGCCGCCCGAAATCGGGCACCCCGCCGCGCCCGAGGTCCAGCTTGTCCAGCCCGCGCAGGAACGCGCTCGCCGCCCGGCCGGGCAGGATGTCCATCTGCCGGGCAAACAGGTCGTCCCAGATCCGGTCCTCGTCCGCGCCATAGGCGCGCTGCGCCGGCTCGACCCAGTCCTCCCCCACCCTCGCCGGCCGCCTGAGCGGCGCGGTGAACACATCCGCCGGCAGTTCGGGCAGAAGGCGATAATCGGAGGCAAGGCCGGCCGCGATGGACATGGTTTCCATTGCAACTTGTATCATGTCTGCCCCGCACTGCAAAGGCAGACGATGATGGCCCCATCGCCGGTCAGGCGCCCTGCTGGACGCCCCCGACCTTGGGAAGACGCGCCATGAAGGCCACCCAGCGGTTCTCCAGCCGGTTCAGGACTGGCCGGAATTTCGTCGCGGGCAGTTCGATCCAATGCCACGAAATCGCCGCCAGGATGGTGGCCAGCGGAATGCAGATCAGAGCGTTCCAGTACCAAGTCCGCAGATGCGGCCAGAGCGCCATGACGAATTGCTGCACGACAAAGCCGTAAAGGTAGATGCCATAAGAATAGTCGGCTGCCTTGGCGATGACAGTACGCCTGGGATCGGCCGTCCCCAGATAGACGGTGAGGTAGCCGAGCGCCGGGATCGCCACATATTCGCCAAGCGGCAGAACCGCGAGGCTTACCCCGGCCACCGCCGCGCTCACGGCGGCGAGCAGGGGATTGGCGGGAACCTCGTCGCGATACTGGTAAAAGGCAATTCCGGCGAGGAAATAGCCGATCAGCAGCGGTCCGGGCGGAGCACCCAAGATCGGCTCGTAATGCCCGCCATGGCGGATCAGGCGCGCCGCCAGATGCCCCGCCATCACCAGGATCACCGCAATCACCGTCAGGAGCCGGTGCCGCCGGATTCCGGCCAGCGCGGCCACGATCAGGGCAAGGTAGCAATAAAGCTCGAAGGGCACCGTCCACAACTGCGCATTGACGATGTCGGGAAAGGGATTGCCCGTGAACACACCCGGCAATTGATAGCTGATATGCCCGGTCACATTCACGAGGTAGCGCAGGAACTGTGCGTCGGTGAAATAGTCTGGCGGCGCCATCGTCGAAACGAATGGCCCCATCAGGAACGCCGAAATCAGCACCTCGACGGACAGGGCTGGATAGATCCGGATCGCCCGCAGCCCGGCGAACATGAACAGCGTACGGCAGCGGTAGAGGCTCCCGCACACCAGGAAACCACTCAGGACGAAAAAGGCCGGGACGATGGCCCGCAGCAACGGCCGCCAAGGGGAGGCCCACAGCGCGAAGTCCGCCTGCTGGCCATAAGTCGTAATGGTGATGTGCATCACCATGACCGAAACCGCGAGAAACAGTCGCATATAATCGAAGCCGGACGGTCGCCCGTCGGCCGATGCCATTCTTGCCCCCAAAGACACGAAAACCCCTCTGTCCATCGAGGCCGAGATCGGCATTCCCGGCTGTCGGCACATCAGCGCAGCAGCCTAAGGCCTGTGTAAAATGCAAAATGGACCCGAATCGCATGCCTTTTGTAGGCGCGGGCCACGCGCAGTTACTTTTTGCAGCCTTGTTTCAACGGCCTATACTGAGCCGAGCAAAGGAACACGCAATGAGCGAACTGAAGCGCAAGGACTACGATCAGCTGCTCGAACCCTTGCAGGAAGAACTTTCGGGCATGGCCCGCTGGGCCGCCGCCAAAGGCGCGCGCGTGCTGGTCCTGCTCGAAGGGCGCGATACCGCGGGCAAGACCGGCGTGATCCATGCCATTTCTGAAAAGCTCAACCCCCGGCAGGTCCGCACCGTCGCATTGGGCAAGCCCACCGAGCGTGAGCGCGACCAGTGGTACTTCCAGCGTTATGTCCCCCACCTGCCCGCCGCCGGCGAAATCGTGCTGTTCGACCGCAGCTGGTACAACCGCGCGGGCGTCGAGCGCGTGATGGGCTATGCCACGCTGGACCAGGTCCGCACGTTCCTTGCGCAGGTGCCGGTGTTCGAAAAGCTGCTGACCGACGACGGCATACTGCTGTTCAAGTACTGGCTGTGCTGCGATCAGGCCGAGCAGGAAAAACGCTTTGCCGAACGGCGCGACGATCCGATGAAGCGCTGGAAACTGTCGCCGATCGATCTGGAGGCCCGCAGCCACTACGAGGACTACACCAAGGCGCGCGAGGCCATGCTCGCTGCCACCCACACGTCCCACGCGCCCTGGGCGCTCGTCGATTTCAACGACCAGCGCCGGGGCCGCCTGACGCTGGTGCGCCACCTGCTCGACCGCCTGCCCGATACCGAGGTCGACGTCGCACCGCTCGACCTGCCCCCGCTGGGCCACGACCCCCACAAGGAGCGCTTCGGCGTGGTCGAACCAATCAGCCCGCACGGCGGCAGCTGAGCCACTTTCCGCTCCACCGCGAGTGCTCCGCTGCCAAGGCCCCATAACGAACCTTACACAGCTTGCCGCCCCTGGATCATTGCGCGATGCAGCGTGAATTCTGCAGGGGCCGGGGGGCACTTTCTTGCACAAGAACCACTTCGTTTTTCTGGACGGCCTGCGCGGTATTGCCGCCCTCGTCGTCTTGTTGTTGCACGTGGTCCAGCAGGCGGTTGGCGAGGTCTTGCCTTTTGCGGCTCTGGCGGTGGACTTCTTCTACGTGCTCAGCGGCTTCGTGATCGCCTATGCCTATGAAGAACGCCTGTGCAGCGGCGCGATGTCGCTCGCCGCATTCGCCAGCGTGCGCTTCAAGCGGCTCTACCCGCTCGTTTTCCTCAGCACAGCGGTGGGCATCGTCCTCGCGCTCGGAGCGGCTCTGACCCGGCATGAAATCGCGGTTACCGACGTGCTGAGCGCGGCGGCGCTATCCCTGCTGCTGCTTCCCTCCTTCGTCTTCCCACAGTGGGCAACCGCTTACCCCTTCAACATGGCGGTATGGTCGCTGACGTTCGAGGCCATCGCCAATGCGGTCTACGCCGCGATGGCGCCCTGGCTTTCCACGCGGGTGCTGATCGCCATTCTCCTGGTTTCCGCCGCGCTGCTGCTCTCCAACGCGCTGGCGCAGGGGATCGTGGACGGAGGGCACAGGCAGGCAAACTTCTGGTACGGCTTCTCGCGCGTTCCCTATCCGTTTTTCGTGGGCATTCTGGCCTATCGCTTCCGCCCCGCGCAGCCGGTCCTGCCTGCCTGGCTGATTGTGGGAAGCCTCACGCTCGCGCTGCTGCTGCCCACCATATCCACCGCGATCGTCTCGCTGCTGATGGTGCTGGTGCTGTTCCCCATGCTAGTCTGGGCGGGCTCGGCCAGCCAGTTGGGCGCCCGCCTCTCGTCCGTCTGCCGGTTCGGCGGGCTATTGTCCTACCCCGTCTATATCTGCCAGGCGCCGGTCCTGCGGGTGGGGCTTGAACTGCGCCGGGCGATCGTCCCCCACGGGATGGCCGACCTTGCCTTTTCCGGCGCGGAGATGGTTGCCGCGATCGCCGCCGGCTGGCTGGCGTGGCGCTGGTTCGACAAGCCGATCCAGCAAATGGTCAGGCAAAGGGCTGTGCCGGTACCATCCCCTGCTTGACTTTCCCCCGATTCTCCCCCAACGCCCGCGCCCTGTGAAGGCGGCGTGGCGACGCGCCGCCGACTTCGTTTTCAGGATAGAGCAATGGCCAAGCCCACCACCGTCAAGATCCGCCTGGTCTCGACCGCAGACACCGGTTTCTTCTATGTGACCAAGAAGAACCCGCGCAACACGACCGAGAAGATGAACTTCCGCAAGTACGATCCCGTCGTGCGCAAGCACGTCGAGTTCAAGGAAGCCAAGATCAAGTAAGGCGGTTGGCGGGCGCCCGCTGCAAGCGGTTGCGCCCGCGCCTTTGCCGGAACCGGCCCTCGTCATGGAACTTGGGGGGTTCACGGTGAGTTCAACGCCGACACTGCAAGGAACGGCGATGAACACGATCTTGAAATCCCTCCGCACCGCGGCTCTCGCCGGCTCGGCCCTCGCTCTTGCAGCGACGGGCCTTGCCGCGTTTCCGCAGGCCGTCTCGGCACAAAGCGCACGCTCGCCCCAGGTCGACCAGGCCGTTTCGGCGCTGCGCGCGATCTCCACGATGCGCGCGGACTTCGTCCAGACCGACCGCAACGGCCAGCGCATCGGCGGCACGATGACGCTGAAGCGCCCCGGCAAGATCCGCTTCCAGTACCAGAAGGGCGTGCCCTTCCTGATCGTCTCGGACGGCGCCGCGCTGACCATGATCGATTACGAAGTGCGGCAGGTGCAGCGCTGGCCAATCCGCAACAGCCCGCTGGGCGCGCTGCTCGATCCCAACAAGGACGTGGCCCGTTTCGCCACGCTCAACCCCACCGCGCATCCCGACGTGCTGAGCGTGAACGTCAAGGACCCGCGCCATCCCGAATATGGCACGATCACCATGGTCATGACGCGAAACGCCGCCGCCCCGGGCGGATGGCAGCTCGATTCGTGGGTCGCGCTCGATTCGCAGGCCAAGCGGACCACCATCCGCCTGTCGAATCAGCAATACGGTGTTGACGTGCCCGACAACACTTTCCGCTGGACCGATCCCCGTCCGCAGATTCGCCACTGAGGCGTTCGTCCCCTCTGGGCCACGCCTCACCCGCAACCTGTTGGGCACTTGCGACAATTTGCGACCATCCTGACGCAAGCGTTCATCGGGGAGCAAGCGGGGTGCCTCTAGAAGGGCTCTCGACAAGACGGCCGAGGCGGGTTTCCCCCCTGTTGCCCGGCCTCCTTCCCGCCCTCTTGTCATCGCGTGACGAACGCACATGGAACCCTCGCCCCAATGCCCCCGGGGCGGGGGTTTTCCATTTGATGCGCACGATTCGCGCCCGGCCACTCAACCTGAGCCTGTCGAAGGCAGCGTGCCCGGCGAAACCGGAACTGGAAAACCCCGGCCAAGCCACCTAAAGCCACGCCCATGGTCTCCATCGCCACCTGGAACATCAATTCCGTCCGCCTGCGCGCCGATCAGGTCGAGCGCTTCCTCACCCAGGAAGCACCCGACGTGCTGTGCCTCCAGGAAATCAAGACCGCCGAGGCGCTGTTCCCGCACGAGGTGTTCGAGAAGCTGGGCTACACCCACCGCGCGGTCCACGGGCAGAAGGGCTACCACGGCGTCGCCACGGTCAGCCGCATCCCCTTCCGCGAGTTCAGCCGGCACGATTGGCAGGACAACGGAGAGGCTCGCCATGTCGGCGTCGAACTGCTCGGCCCCGGCCAGGGCATGGTGCTGGAAAACGTCTACATTCCCGCGGGCGGGGACATTCCCGACCGCGAGGTGAACGCGAAGTTCGGGCAGAAGCTCGATTTCCTCGAACGCATGACGCGCTGGGCGGACAAGGTCGACCGGCCCACGCTGATCGTCGGCGATTTCAACATCGCTCCACTCGATTGCGACGTCTACAGCCACAAGGCGCTGCTCAAGGTGGTCAGCCACACCCCGCTCGAAGTCGAGACGCTCCAGCGCTTTGCCGACGCGCACGGCTGGGTGGACCTGGGGCGCAAGCACATCCCCGCGCCCGAACGGAACTATTCCTGGTGGTCCTACCGCTCCTACTGGCGCGCCAAGGACCAGGGCCGGCGGCTCGATCATATGTGGGCCTCGCCCGAACTGGCCGCGCAATCGGCGTCGCATCGGTTCGTCGAGGAAACCCGCAAGTGGGAACAGCCATCGGATCACATTCCCCTCATCACCGAGTTCGCGCTGTGACCGAAGCCCGCGCGGTGGCGCGCGCTCTCGATGCCCTGCGCCACGGCTGGGCGATCCGGGTAACCGGGGCCGGCGGGGCCCTCGATCTGCTGCCGGCGGAAACCGGCTTTGCCCAGCCCGGGGTTTACGCCGCGCAGATGCTGATCTCGGCCGCGCGGGCGGTCACGCTCAAGCTCGCCAACCAGCGCGAGGCGGCTGTGCCCGAAGCGCCAGTGATGATCCACGGCGCCGAACCGTTCAGCCTGCGCACCGCGCGCGAACTGGCCGATCCGGCGCTGGACCTTGCCCGGCCCCTGCGCGGCCCCTTCCGCGCCGAACCGATCGAGGCGCATGACGCCGCCTTCGCCGCGATGGAAATGGCGCGGCTGGCCGGCATTCTCCCCGCCTTCCTCGTCGCGGCCGGGGCAGACGTGGCGGCCGAAGTCGCCGCCGCCGATCTCGCCGCGTTCAAGGACCCTCTCAACCTCACCATCCAGGCCCGCGCGCGCCTGCCCGTCCACGCCTGCGAACATGCCGAGATCATCGCATTCCGGGCGCGCGACGACCTGCGCGAACACGTTGCGCTGGTTCTCGGCACGCAGAGCGGCGACCGCCCGCCGCTGGTGCGGCTGCACAGCGAATGCCTGACCGGGGACGTGCTCGGCAGCCTCAAGTGCGATTGCGGCCCGCAGCTTGATGCCGCACTGGCCGCGATGGCGGAGGAAGCCAACGCGGGTGGTTGGGGGGTGCTGCTCTACCTTCGGCAGGAAGGGCGCGGCATCGGCCTCATCAACAAGCTGCGCGCCTATGAATTGCAGGACCAGGGGTTCGACACGGTCGACGCCAACGAACGACTGGGCCTGCCCAGCGAAGCGCGGGATTTCCCGGTGGCGGCACGGATGCTCGACCTGATCGGCGTGCAGGCGGTGCGGCTGATGACCAACAACCCGGCCAAGGTCGCCGCGCTCCAGTCGGTGGGCGTCAACGTGATCGAGCGGGTGCCCCACCAGTTGCCCGCCAATCCGCACAACGCACGCTACCTCGCCACCAAGCGCGACCGTACCGGCCACATCCTCGGCGAAGGAAACGGCCTCGGCTGATCGGAGACGGGAGGAGGCCGCAAGGGCCCCCTCCCCGCGCTCAGAAAGCGCGGAACAGCATCAGCCCCGCAAGCAGCACCACCACCGAAGCAAAGGCCAGCGCCTTCCCCACGTCGGCCAGCGTAAAGCGGTCGATATGCTCCTCGCGAAAGCGGCGGTAGCCGCGTGCGATCTCGGGGTTGCTCGCCATCATCGCAACGTCCAGCGCACTGGCTTCCTTGCGGAACCACTGGAGCAGGATCCCATGTTCGGGCGGGGTGACATCGGGGTAGGCGGCCAGCAGCGCTTCCACGTGCGCGCGGCGGGCGAGCGCGGTGGCGCTCGGGTTCAGTTCGTTCATGTTCGGGTCTTCCTGAAAGACGGCCAGATGCACGCAAGGTGCGGTTAGGTGTCGTTCAGGTCAGGGGCGGCGCCCGCGGTGAAAGCCGCCGCGCCAAGGGCATCAGGCGAAGCGGCGGGCCAGTCGAACGCGGACGCAGCAGGACCACGGCGGCAAGGATTGCGACGAGCGCGGGAACAATCGCGGGCAGCACCGGCGGGGCTGCCGGCAGCGCAGGCAGTTCCACCGAAACCTCGCGCCGCGCCGGAGCGATGGCGACCTCGATAGTGTCTGCACTGAAAGCGGAACCGCTGCGCTGGGCCAGCGCCTCACCCGACGGCGCCAGCGCCTGGAAGGCAATGGTCAGGACCAGCAGCAGCGCCCAGAGGCGCGCCGCCGTCCGCAGGGCAAGCGGCCGGTTCACCCCTCCGAGGTAAGGTCTCGCGCCCGCAAGCGCAAGTTTCAGCGCTTTTCGAAGGGCTTCAGGCCGGCACCGATGGTGTTCTGGCCCAGTTTCACCTTGTCGCCCGTCCAGTCGGCGAAGAACACGGTGTTGCGGTCCACGCCGGGCGCAAGCCGCGCGACATTGTCGGCGATGGTCAAGCCGTTGGCGGAATGCGCGTGGCCTTCGGCGCCGTTGGCGATGAAGGCGCTGTAGTTTTCCTTGTCCTGCCCCTGCACGAACCAGTTGCCCGCGATCAGCCCGGTGGAACCGGTGGACAGGTCGATCATGTAGTTCGTGGTACGCCCCTTGCTGTCGTCGAAGCTCGAATCGACGACTTCGACGCGGGCCGCGCGCGTCTTCACGTAATGCCCGCCACGGCCCTGCTCGAAGCGGCTGCGGCGGATGGTGACGCTGCCATAGTCGGCGAAATAGACCGAATGCGCGCAGGACAGGCCGCGATCGCAGCGGCCAAGGCGGGTGAAGGTGGACTGGTCGATCAGCACCGAGCCGGTCGGATCGTCGGCGGAAAGGATGCCCTCCTCGCTGTCCTTGAACCATGCCTGGCGCACGACAAGGTCGCCGTGTTCGAGCCGGATGCCCGCGCCGTTGCCATCGGGCACGCGCAGGTTCTGGAACGTGATCCCTTCGACCCGCATCGAGCGGCCGCGCATCACCAGCGCCGCCTTGCCTTCGCAAACCGCGCCATCGAACGCGACGCGCCCCGGCACCTGCGCGAGATAAGCGACATCGCCCGTGGTCTGCACCGCGCAATCGCGATACGCGCCGGGCGCGATACCGATGGTGCCCGAACGGTCGCCGATGGCGTTGACCGCTTCCTGCAGCGAGGCGAAGCGCTGTCCGGTTTCGACCACGGTGTAGGGCGCCAGCTGCGACTGCGCAAAAACCGCGCCGGCGGGAATCGCCAGCAGCATGGCCGCGCCAAGGAGCATCAGTTGCACGCGCAGGGCGTGGTGCCGGCTCATCCGGGATTCGATCTGTTTCAGCATGGCGATGGTCCGGAGCATTGCACCCGGGTATCTGCAAATGAGCGCGGCGTCATCCGGTTCCCTGTCCAACCGGCGAGACGCCCCGTTCTGGCACAGAAACCGTCAGAACTGCGCCTGGATGCCGTCGATCACGAACTGCGCCGCCAGCGCGGCCAGCAGCACGCCCAGCAGGCGGGTGATGACCGCTTCCACCTGCGATCCCAGCACGCGGATGATCGGCCGCGCCGCGACGAGCGCGAGGAAGCTGAGCACCATGACCAGCGCCAGCGCGGCCAGGATCACCCCGGTCTCCTCGATCCCCTTGGCGCGTGCCGTCAGCAGCATGACCGAGGCGATCGATCCCGGCCCCGCGAGCATCGGCATGGCCATCGGAAACACCGAGACATCCTCGACGTGGGGCTGTGCGGTCTTGACCTTCTCGGCCCGTTCCTCGCGCCGCTCGGTGCGCTTTTCGAACACCATGTCGAGTGCGATCAGGAACAGCATGATCCCGCCCGCGATGCGGAAACTGTCCAGCTCGATGTGCAGCGCGCCGAGCAGATCCTCGCCGAACAGCGCGAAGACCAGCAGGATGCCCGTGGCGATGAGGCAGGCGCGCGCCGCCATCGACAGCGCCTGGCGGTGCGAGGCATTGGCGGTGAGGCCCGCATAGATCGGCGCGCAGCCGGGCGGGTCGATCACCACGAACAGGGTGACGAAGGCGGAGACGAACAGCTGGAACATGGCTCAGCCCGCCTTCGGCGCAGCGGCATGGGTGTGCACGACTTCGGCCATGGCGCCGTCCTTCCACATCCATGCCGTGAAATCGCGCGCGCCACCGGGCAGCACCACCGATCGCCATGCGAGCGTGCCATCCGTGGAGCGGCCATCCTTCGCGTCTGCGCCGGCCGGGGCGTCGAGCGGAGGCAGCGGGCCGGCGAGCGGCGGCAACGGAACCGGTGCGTCCTTGCCGGCCTTGCGCTCCTTGCGCGGCGCTTCGTCCGGGGCGGGGCCGCCATCGGGCGCATCCTTGCGCGCCGGGCAATCGGCGACTTTGCCTTCGAGGAAATCAGGCGCGGCAATGGGGGCGGCGGCCGCATCGCCCTGATCGAGCACCCACTTGTAATCGCCCTTCTTCTGGCGATGCCACACGGTGGTGAACCAGCCGGTGGCGCTGCCCCCGGCGCCCGATTGCCAGGCCCCGCGCGTAACCCCGGCGCTGCCGTCGCAGCTGATCCAGACGGCATGGGCCTGCCATTTGACGGCAGCCGGCGGACTGGCGCGCTTTTTCAACCATTCGGGCGCGGCAACGCGCTGCGGCACGAACATTTCCGCATCGGGTGCGGCGGTTTCGGCAAAGGCGGTCCACTGCCCCTTGTCCTGCGCGAGGCGGGAGAAGGCGAGTTCGGCGGCGATCAGCGCGCTGGGATTGGCCAGCGGACGCAGGCCCCCGCGCTGGGGAGACCGGGCAAGCGCGGGATCGAGAGACGCAAGCAGGGCGAGCACCGGCAGCGCGGCGAGGAAACGCTTCATGGGCAAGGTTTCTACTGCAACCGTCGCCGGTTGGAAACCTTGGCTGCCCCTTCGCTCAGATCGCGTCGGCGGAAAGCTCCAGCCCGGCATTGCGGTGCGCGGCCACGAGCGTGTTGCGCAGCAGAACGGCAATGGTCATCGGGCCGACACCGCCGGGCACCGGGGTGATCGCGCCCGCGACCTGCGAGACGCCGGCGTAGTCAACATCGCCCACAAGCCGCGTCTTGCCTTCCTCCGCCGCCGGCACGCGGTTGATACCCACGTCGATCACGGTGGCGCCGGGCTTGATCCAGTCAGCCTTCACCATTTCCGGACGGCCGACCGCAGCCACGACGATGTCGGCGCGGCGAACCACCTCGGGCAGGTCCTTCGTGCGGCTGTGCGCGATGGTCACGGTGCAGCTTTCCGCCAGCAGCAACTGCGCCATCGGCTTGCCGACGATGTTCGAGCGGCCGATGACAACCGCATCGAGGCCCGACAGGCTGCCCAGCTTGTCCTTCAGCAGCATCAGGCAACCCAGCGGGGTGCAGGGCACGAAGCCGGGCTGGCCCACCGCGAGGCGGCCTGCATTGATGACGTGGAAGCCGTCCACGTCCTTGTCCGGCGCGATGGCGGCAATGACCTTCTGCTCGTCCATATGCCGGGGCAGCGGCAGCTGGACGAGGATGCCGTCCACTGCGGGATCGGCGTTGAGCTTCTCGACCACGGCCAGCAGGTCGGCCTCGGCGGTGTCCGCGGGCAGCTTGTGCTCGAAGCTGGCCATGCCGGCCTCCAGCGTGCTCTTGCCCTTGGAGCGGACATAGACCTGGCTGGCCGGGTCCTCGCCCACCAGCACCACCGCGAGGCCCGCCTTGCGGCCGGCCTTGTCCTCGAACGCGCGGGCAAGATCGCCCACGCGGGCGCGCAGGGTGGCGGCGAAGGCCTTTCCGTCGATCACGGCTGCAGTCATGGCGTTTCCCCTCAGTAGCCGGACGCGGCCACGCCGCGCAGCAGGATCGACAGCAGGTTGAGCAGCACGATCAGCACCATCGGCGAGAAATCGATCTGCCCGGTATCGGGCATCATCCGGCGGATCGGCGCGAGCAGCGGTTCGAGGATGGCGTTGAGCGCCTTCCAGATCGCGGCGACCGCATTGTTCTGCATGTTGACGACGTTGAACGCGATCAGCAGGCCGAGCACGAACTGCACGATCACCACCATGCTGACGATGTTCACCAGATAATCGATCATCTGGACAAGGGTATAGAGCAGCATGGCCGTCCTCTCGCGCGGGTTCCGGGGCGCCTTAGCCGAGAGCGGCGGTGGAGGGCAACCGGAGCCGCAGGCTCAAGGCTCAAGCGTGGTGCTTTCGATGTGCCAGCGCAGCTGTTCGTCGGTGGCGCCGTCCACGTCGTTGGCCCGGCGCAGCACGATCTGTCCCCGCACCGTGCGCGGTCCGTCGATGATCCGCACCGGCGCGGTATAGTAGAGCGAGCCGGCAGCACCTTCCTGTTCGCCCTTGCCGATCGTCACGCGCGGATCGAGCAGGCTGGACCACTTCGCCGCGAAATCCTTGTCCGACAGGCCGCTGCGCGCGCCCTTGTCGCCCCAATAGGCGCGCACGGTCGCCCAGTCGCGCATCTCGACGGCCTTGGCCCACGCCGCCAGCACCTCGCCCGGATCGCGCGAAGCGGAGGGCACGCCGGGGGTGCTGATCTCGGCCGTGGGGGTCGGTTCGGGAGAGGGCGCGGCAAGATCGGCGGGCGGAGAAGCCAGCGCAGGGACGACCGGCGCCGCGCTTTCCGACGGGGCGGCAACAGGGGGCGCGCGGTCGCAGCCGGCAAGATTGATGGCGATGGCCGATGCAAAGGCAGCGGCGAGGGATGCGCGGATCATGCGCCAGCGACGCGCGGCGCCCGCTTCGGTTCCCATCAAGGGAAGATCACAGTCGGATCAAGGTGCCCGCACCGCGCGAGGTGAAAATTTCGAGCAGCATGGCATGGGGCACGCGCCCGTCGAGCACGACGGCCGCCTCGCACCCGGCTTCCACCGCGTGAACGCAGGTTTCCAGCTTGGGAATCATGCCGCCCTTGATCGTGCCGTCCTCGGCCAGCCCGGCAATGTCGACCGGCGTCAGGTCGGTGAGCAGGTTCTTGTCCTTGTCCAGCACGCCCGGCACGTCGGTCAGAAGGAACAGGCGCGCCGCGCCCAGCGCTGCGGCGATGCTGCCGGCCATGGTATCGGCGTTGATGTTGTAGGTCTCGCCGTCCTCGCCCACGCCGATCGGCGCGATCACCGGGATCATGCCGGCGGCGCAGATGGTGTCGATCACCGTGGTATCGATCCGCGCGGGTTCGCCCACGAAGCCCAGATCGACCACCAGCGGTTCACCGCTTTCGTCATCCGCAATCGCCTTGGGCGCCTTGGCCTGCACCTTGCGGGCGATGACCATGCCGCCATCCTTGCCCGAAATGCCGATCGCCTTGCCGCCGGCCTGGGCGATCCAGCCGACCAGTTCCTTGTTGATCGCGCCGGCGAGGACCATCTCGGCCACCTGCGCGGTCTGCTTGTCGGTCACGCGCAGTCCGTCGACGAAGCGCGATTCGATGCCCAGCGCCTTCAGCATCCGGCCGATCTGCGGACCGCCGCCGTGGACGACCACCGGGTTGATGCCCAGCCCCTTGAGCAGAACGATGTCCTGCGCAAAGTCCTCGGCAAGCTCCGGATCGCCCATCGCGTGGCCGCCGTATTTCACCACGAACGTGCGCCCCGCGTATCGCTGCAGATAGGGCAGCGCCTCGACAAGCGTTTCCGCCTTGTCGAGCATGGACTGGCGATAGGCGTCGGTGTGGTCGATGTTCGTGGCCATAATGCGCGCGGCATTACCCCGGCTGCGGCGAAATTAAAGCGGATTCGTGATTCAGGCGGCCAAAGCGTGCGGACGGTCGAGCCTGCGGCCCAGTCGCACGAAGAGCCAGATCAGCGGCGGGACCATGATCGTGGAGAGCACCAGCTTGGCGATGATCTGGCCTTCCATCATCTGCGCCAGCGGCAGCGGCACCCCCGCGGCGTCGGTCACGCCCCAGAACGATATGGTGATGAAGATCAGCGTATCGACCACCTGGCTGAGCAGGCTGGCCACCCACGCGCGCACCAGCAATTGCCGTCCGCGCCCGCCCGCCAGCCGCGAAAACACGTAGACGTTGAGCGTCTGCGAGGTGCCGTAGGAGATCAGCCCGGCGAACTGCATCCTCGCGCCTTGGCCCAGCAGGCGGGCAAAGGCGTCCTGATCGCTCCAGAACGGGGCGGGCGGAACGACATGGATCACCAGCGTCAGCAGGCACATCGAGAGGATCAGCGGCACGAAGCCCAGCCGGACCAGCCGGTTGGCCACATCCTGCCCGAACAGCTCGGCCACCGCGCTGGCCAGCACCACCAGCAGCAGGAACGCGAAGATCCCCGATTCGACCGCGAGGTCGCCCAGCAGCGGCCAGTGGCCGAGGCTGGCGATCTTGGTCCCGAGTACGCCCGCCAGCACCACCAGCCCGCCATAGAGCAGCGAAAACGCGAACAGCGAGCGCGGCACCAGCAGGCCGGCAGGAGGCATGGTAGAAGCGATGTCCTTCATCGGCGCCCGATAGCGGGATTTTGACCCCCCGCCAAATCCCGTTTAGGAGCCTTTGCAACCAGTTGCCTCCCCATGGCTTCAACGCGAAAGGCCGTCCGCCCCCGATGCGCGTGATCTACAGTCTCGTCGGGATGGCGCTCATCCTGTTCGCCGCGTTCCTGCTTTCGTCCAACCGCCGCGCCATCCGGCTGCGGGTGGTGGCGCCGGCCTTCGCGCTGCAGGCGGGCCTTGCCGCGCTGGTGCTCTATTTCCCGCCTGGCAATGCAGCGCTGCAAGGTGCGGCGCGCGGGGTGGAAAGCCTGCTAGGCTTCGCCCGCGCGGGCGTCGCTTTCCTGTTCGGTCCGCTCGCCGCGCCCGAAATCGGCGGGCACAGCTTCGCCATTTCGGCGCTGCCGACGATCGTGTTCTTCGCCGCGCTGATCTCGATCCTCTATTACGTGGGCGTGATGCAGCTGGTGATCCGCTGGATCGGCGGCGGGCTGGAGAAGCTGACCGGGATCAGCAAGGTGGAGGCGCTGTGCGCGGCTTCGAACATCTTCGTGGGACAGAGCGAGGCACCACTGGTGATCCGGCCCTACCTGGCCGCGCTGACGCCGTCGCAGCTGTTCTGCGTGATGACCGTGGGCATGGCCGGGGTGGCAGGCACGATCCTGGCGGCCTATGCCGCGATGGGCATCCGCATCGACTACCTTGTCGCCGCCGCGTTCATGTCCGCCCCCGGCGGCGTGCTGATGGCCAAGATCGTCATGCCTGACGAGCCGCCCGCCCCGCCCGCCATCGGCGAGGAGGCGCTGCCCGATCCGCACCCGCTGCACGGCGCGATGCCCACCGACGAGGAGCGCCCCGCCAACATCATCATGGCGGCGAGCCAGGGCGCGCAGACCGGTGTGAGGCTGGCGGTCGCGGTCGGCGCGATGGTGCTGGCCTTCGTCGCGCTGGTCGCGCTCGCCAACGGCATCTTCGGCTGGCTGGGCGGTTTGCTGGGCCATCCCGAGCTGTCGTTCCAGCAAGTGCTGGGCCATGTCTTCGCGCCCGTGTTCCTGCTGCTGGGCGCGCCCGACTGGGCAGAAGCCATGCAGGCGGGCGGGCTGTTCGGCACGAAGCTGGTGCTCAACGAATTCGTCGCCTTCATCGACCTTGGCGCGGCACAGGGGCTTTCGCCGCACACGGTGGCGATCGTTACTTTCGCGCTGTGCGGCTTCGCCAATTTCAGCTCGATCGCCATCCAGATGGCGGTGACCGGCGGCCTGGCGCCCAACCAGCGCCCGGTGATCGCCCGGCTGGGCCTGCGCGCACTGGTGGCGGGCGCGCTTTCCAACCTGATGAGCGCGGCGCTGGCGGGCCTGTTCCTCAGCGTCTGAGAAGGACTACCTGCCGCGCCAACAAGGGTAGGCCCAGCAGCACGAACGGGGCGACCATGAAGCCCCAATAGGCGTTGTCCGACCGGCCCAGCACGGTCAGCGCGAGCAGGAAGCCGGTGCAGCCCACCGCCGCGATCCGCTCCGCCTCGCCGCCCCAGCGCAGCATTGCCCCCAGCGAGGCGGCGGCCGCCCCGAGCATCAGCCACCCCGGCAGCGGATAGAGCAGCAGGTTGCGGCGAAGCGCATCGATCGCCATCGGCAAACCGTGGAAGCGTACCCACCCCTGCGAGGCGAGATCGCCCGCACGGCCCACCGCCGCGACTTCCTGCGCGTGGAGCAGCCACAACCCTGCTGCCAGCACCACCGCGCCGCCGGCCAGCACCGCCTTGCGCACATCTCGCTGCCACAGCGCGACCAGCACGATCGCCCCCAGCCACGCAATCGCGGTTTCCCGCACAAGCACCGCCGCGAAGGCCAGCGCGACCATCAGCGCGGGCCGCCGGTGCGCCGCCAGCGCGGCGAGCACGAGCGCGCTCGACCATTGCTCGTGCAGATAGACGGACTTGGGAAAGAAGGCGCCGAAAAACCCGGCGAGCGCCAGCAGCGAAAGCAGCAACGCTTCCCATTTCGGACGATCGTTCAGCGCATTGCGCCAGCACACCAGCACGGCGAACAGTCCGGCCCACAGCATCGCTACCCGCGCGATGGTCGATGGCAGCAGCGCCAGCGCCCAGGCCAGCGTGGGCGGGCGCATCGCCAGCGCGGGGCGCAGCGGATAGTTGCGCGCGCGCTGCTCCGCCGCCGCCACCGTATAATATCCCTCGCCCGCGCGGACGCGCTCCACCACGGCGCGATAGAGTTCGCGGTCATCGCGGCGAACCGGCGCGGCCGCCGCTGCGGGCCATGCCTGCGCGAGAAGCAGGACCGCGATGGCCCCCCGGCACCAGCGCCCCGCTTTGCTCATACCTCGCGCTTCAGTTCATAAAGCAGGTCGAGCGCGGCGCGCGGCGAGAGCGAATCGATATCGACCGCGTTGAGCTTGTCGCGCAGGGCATCGACCTTTTCCTCCGCCGCATCCAGCGCGGCAGCGAACAGCGGCAGGTCGCCCAGCCCTGCGGCCAGCCCGCCGGTGGCCACGCGGCCCTTTTCCAGCTTGTCGAGCACCGCCTTGGCGCGCTTGACCACAGGTGCGGGCACCCCGGCCAGCCGCGCGACGGCGAGGCCGTAGCTCTTGTCCGCCGGACCTTCGGCCAGCTCGTGCAGCAGCACCAGATCACCCTTCCATTCGCGAGCGCGGACGTGATGGAGCGATAGCGCGGGGCAGGTTTCCGCCAGCCGGGCCAGTTCGTGATAGTGCGTGGCGAACAGGCAGCGGCAGCGGTTCGCCTCGTGCACCGCCTCGGCCACCGCCCAGGCGAGCGCGAGGCCGTCATACGTGGACGTGCCGCGCCCGACCTCATCAAGGATGACGAAGCTGCGCTCGGTCGCCTGTGAAAGAATCGCCGCCGTCTCCACCATCTCGACCATGAAAGTCGAGCGCCCGCGCGCCAGGTTGTCCGACGCGCCGACACGGCTGAACAGGCGATCGACCAGCCCGATCGTCGCCGCTTCCGCCGGCACGAAGCCCCCCGCCTGGGCCAGCAGCACGATCAGCGCATTCTGGCGCAGGAAAGTGGACTTGCCGCCCATGTTCGGCCCGCCCACCAGCCACAGCCGGTCCTCCGGCGCGAGGCGGCAGTCGTTGGCGACGAAGCGCTCGCCCTTGGCGGCCAGTGCGGCCTCCACCACCGGATGGCGGCCGCCGGTGATGGTCATGCACGCCTCGTCCACCACGCGCGGCAACGTCCAGCCGCCCTCGGCCGCGCGCTCCGCCTGCCCGGCGGCGACATCGAGCCGGGCGAGCGCGGCGGCGGTCCGGGCGATCTCCTCTCGGCGCGCCACGGCCTGCCCCACCAGATCCTCGAAATGCGCTTCCTCCGCGGCGAGCGCGTGCCCGCCCGATTCGGCGATGCGGCTCGCCTCTTCGTGCAGCGCCAGCGCATTGAAGCGCACCGCGCCGGCCATGGTCTGGCGGTGGGTAAAGCCCGAATCGGGCTGCATCAGCCGGTCGGCGTGCTTCGCCGGCACTTCGATGAAATAGCCCAGCACGCCGTTGTGGCGGATCTTGAGCGCGGGAACGCCGGTCTCGTCGCGGTATTTCGCCTCCAGCGCGGCGATGGCGCGGCGCGAATTGCCGGCGGCGCGGCGCAGCTCGTCGAGCGCGGCGTCATAACCTTCGGCAATGAACCCGCCCTGCGCCCGCTCGGTCGGCGGCGCGGGCACCAGCGCGCGGGCATAGAGATCGACCAGCGCACCGTGCCCGCCCAGCGCCGGCAGCAGCGCATCGGCCAGCGCGGGCCGGTCCCCACGCTCCGCCAGCACTTCGCGCAAGCGGCGGGCTTCGGACAGGCCATCGCGCAACTGGCCGAGATCGCGCGGCGACCCGCGGCCCGCGACCACGCGGCCGAGCGCGCGGCCCACGTCGGGCGCGGCGCGCAGGATCGCGCGCACGTCGCCGCGCAGCAGCGGATCGTCGTGCAGCCAGCTGACCAGTTCGAGCCGGCTGCGGATGCCGCCAAGGTCGGTGAGCGGCGCCGACAAGTCTTCGGCCAGAAGGCGCGCGCCGGCACCGGTCACGCAGCGGTCGACCGCCTCGAACAGGCTGCCCTTGCGCGCGCCCAGGGTGCTGGAGAGGATTTCGAGGCTGGCGCGGGTGGCCTCGTCCATCGCCATGTGGCCATGCGCCTCACGCGCGACCGGCGGCAGCAGCAACGGCAGGCGTCCGCGCCCGACATGGTCGAGATAATCGACCAGCCCGCCCGCCGCAGCCAGCATCGCGCGGCTGAACTGGCCGAACCCGTCGAGCGTGGAAACGCCGTGAATGTCCTTCAGCCGCGATTCGCCGCGCGCCGAATCGAACCCGCGCGCCGGGCGCGCAACGACGCCCTGCGGCGCCGCACCCGCGCCTTCGGGCCAGTCCTCGGGGGCGACGATCTCGCTCGCGCCCAGCCGGGCCAGCGCGGCGCCCATGCCTTCGGCGCTGCATTCCTCCAGCTCCATCCGGCCGGTCGAAATATCGCAGGCGGCGATGCCCACCGCACCGCGCAAGCTGCACACCGCCGCCAGCACATTGGCCCGGCGCGGTTCGAGCAGGGCTTCCTCGGTAAGCGTCCCGGCGGTGACGAAACGGACGATGTCGCGCGCGACGAGTGTCTTGGAACCGCCGCGTTTACGGGCTTCCTCGGGCGATTCGACCTGTTCCGCGATGGCCACGCGGCAGCCAGCCTTGATCAGGCGCGCGAGGTATCCCTCGGCCGAATGGGCGGGCACGCCGCACATCGGGATCGGCACGCCGTGATGCTCGCCCCGGCTGGTCAGCGCGATGTCGAGCACTTGCGCGGCCACCTTCGCGTCGTCGAAGAACAGCTCGAAGAAGTCCCCCATACGGTAGAACAACAGGCAGTCGGCGGCCTGCTCTTTGAGCGCAAGATATTGCGCCATCATCGGAGTTGGGGCATGGGGAGTCACGGCGGTGGTGGCTAGACCAGCCGCGCGAGTTTCTCAAACCACCGATGCCGGATATCGACAATTCCGGCGAGCGCACAGGGGCTGATGCAGGTCCGCGACAAAGATTGGCCGTTTGGCCTCAAGACATTGTGGGAACGCGCGGGAGCCCTGCCATGGCTCAGCGCGCCGGGCATTCTGCTGCTCGTTCTGCTGGTGTGCCTGCCGTTCGCGCTGGTCGAGGTGCCGCCCCTGATCGACGTGCCGGGCCACATGGGCGCAGCCGCGATCGAGGCCGCCGGGCCGGGCAATCCGCTCGAAAAGTATTTTTCGTGGAAGTGGGTGTTCACCCTGAACATCGGCGGCGGCGTGCTGATGAAGCTGCTCGGCGCCGAATTCGGCATTCTTGCCGCCGGATGGTGGAGCACGGTGCTGGCGACCGGCCTGTTCGCGGGCGGCTGCCTCGCCACGATCCGGATGCTCAATCCGCGCGGCGGCCACGGGGCCGCCTGGGCGCTGATGTTCGTGTTCAGTTTTCCGCTGCTGACCGGCTTCCTCAACTACATCCTGGCCACCGGGCTGTCGCTGTCGGCCTTCGCCGCCGCGGTCTGGCTCGAACGCCAGCCTAAAAAGCGGGCCGCGCTGCTGATCGCGGCGCAGCCGGTGGCGATGCTGTGCCATGCCATCGGCGGAATGCTGCTGGCGCTGCTGATCGGCGCCAATGCCGTGGGCCGCGAGATGGACCGCCTGCCGCGCGGCTGGTGGCGCCCCTCGGTGTTCCGCACGCTGGGGCGCGAGCTGGAATGGAAGGAAATCGCGCGGCGCCTGTTCGTGCTGTGCTGGCCACTGCTCGCCACCGTGGTGACGATCCTGCTGTGGAAGTACCTTTCGCCCGAGCCGGTGCGCAGCCTCAACCGCTGGCGCTGGGACCAGAAGGCCTGGTACCTGATCCTGACGCTGCGCGACCAGTCGCTGCTGCTGGACAGCGCGACGACCTTCTCGTGCTTTGCCCTGATCCTGTTCGGCTGGCTGCTCGGCGCGCGCTGGAAATGGCAGCTGGGCCTGCCCGGCCTGCTCGTGTTCCTGCTGTTCCTCGCCATTCCGAGCGACATCAACGGCAGCGCCTTCGTCGACGTGCGCCTGCTGCCCGTCGCCGCGATGCTTGCGCTCGGCCTTCAGGACTGGAGCGGTGCGGGCGAACGACGGGCGCGGATCGTGGCCGTGGCCGGGATGCTGCTGCTCGCGGTGCGGCTGGTCGTCACCGGCTCCAGCTTCGCCGACTATGCCGACGATTACCGCAAGCAACTGTCCGCCCTGCACCATGTAGAGCCCGGCAGCCGCGTGCTCGCCTTCGTCGAGCATTCGTGCCTTGAGGAATCGTGGCGCAACACCCGCCGCGACCATCTGGCCAGCCTCGCCAGCCTCTACCGGCAGGCCTGGGTGAACGACAACTGGGCGGTGCCCGGCCTGCACATGGTGATCCCGCGCTTCCGCCCCGGACGCAATTTCGCGGCCGATCCTTCGGAATTCGTCTGGTCGCGCAAGTGCAAGAGCGGCCGGCTGCGCAATGTCGACAACGCGCTGCGCTTCGCCCCGATCGAACGCGTGGACTATGTCTGGCTGATCGACACCGGACTGCCGCTCCGCCCCGACCCCCGGCTCCAGCTCGTCTGGCAGGAAGGGCGCAGCATGCTGTTCAAGGTCCGCCCGCTTGGCTTCCCCACGTGGAAGCCCAAGGATTTCTGAAGCGCGGCGCGTTAGACGATCGCATGACGCTTGCGATTTTCGCAAGCGCGCCGTCGGAAATAGCGCAACATCCGTGCCTTGACGCAGCGGCCAAGGTCGGACAGTGCCGGGCCGACACCGACAACATCGACAAACATCTGGGGGGACCGAAATGTCCGAGGAAAGCAACGTCCGCTTCACCGAGCGCGAGGCGCTTTTCTACCACAACACGATCCGCCCCGGTAAGATCGAGATCATCGCATCGAAGCCGATGGCGACGCAGCGCGATCTCAGCCTGGCCTATTCGCCGGGCGTCGCGGTTCCGGTCCGTGCCATCGCCGACGATCCCGCCGCCGCCTATGACTACACCGCCAAGGGCAACCTCGTCGCGGTGATCTCCAACGGCACCGCCATCCTTGGCATGGGCAATCTGGGCGCGCTAGCCTCCAAGCCAGTGATGGAAGGCAAGGCGGTGCTGTTCAAGCGCTTCGCCGACGTCGATTCGATCGACATCGAACTGGCGACCGAAGACCCGCAGGCCTTCATCGACGCGGTCGCGCTGATGGAACCCAGCTTCGGCGGCATCAACCTTGAGGACATCAAGGCCCCCGAGTGCTTCATCATCGAACAGGCGCTGAAGGAGCGCCTCAAGATCCCGGTGATGCACGACGACCAGCACGGCACCGCGATCATTTCCGCCGCCGGCCTGCTCAACGCCTGCTTCCTGACCGGCCGCGAGCTGAAGGACGTCAAAGTGGTGGTCAACGGCGCGGGCGCCGCGGCCATCGCCTGCACCGAGCTGATCAAGGCCATGGGCGTGCGCCATGACAACGTGATCATGTGCGACCGTTCGGGCGTGATCTATCGCGGCCGCGAAGGCGGCATGGACCAGTGGAAGAGCGCGCACGCGGTGGACACTCCCGCCCGCTCGCTGGAAGAGGCGCTGGACGGCGCCGACATCTTCCTCGGCCTATCGGCCGCCGGCGCGCTGAAGCCGGACTGGGTGCGCAAGATGGCGCCCCAGCCGATCATCTTCGCCATGGCCAACCCGGACCCGGAGATCACCCCGCCCGAAGCCAAGGCCGCGCGCCCCGATTGCATCGTCGCCACCGGCCGTTCGGACTATCCGAACCAGGTCAACAACGTGCTCGGCTTCCCCTTCATCTTCCGCGGCGCGCTCGACGTGCGGGCCACCGCGATCAACGAGGAGATGAAGATCGCCGCCGCCCGCGCCATCGCGGAACTGGCGCGCGAATCCGTGCCCGAGGAAGTCGCCGCCGCCTATGGCAAGAACCACCAGTTCGGCGTCGACTACATCATCCCCGCGCCGTTCGACCCGCGCCTGATGGAAATCGTTTCCTCCGCCGTCGCCAAGGCGGCAATGGAAACCGGCGTGGCGCAGAAGCCGATCGAGGACTTCGCCGCCTATCGCAACAGCCTCAAGGCGCGGCTCAACCCGACCTCCGCCGCGCTGACCAACGTCTATGAGCGCGTTCAGGAAAACCCCAAGCGCGTCGTCTTCGCCGAGGCGGAGAACGAAGTGGTGCTGCGCGCCGCGATCCAGTTCCGCGATTTCGGCTATGGCACCCCGGTGCTGGTCGGCCGCACCCAGCCGGTGCTCGACAAGCTGGTCGAACTCGGCGTGTCCGACCCGCAAAGCTACGAGATCCACAACTCGGCCGTGTCGCCGCTCGTCCCCGAAATGGTCGATTACCTCTACAACCGCCTCCAGCGCCGCGGCTTCCTGGAGCGCGACGTGAAGCGGATGGTCAACCAGGACCGCAACGTGTTCGCCTCGCTGCTGGTCGCGCTCGGCCATGGCGATGCGATGATCTCGGGCATGACGCGCACCTTCTCGCAGACGATGAAGGAAGTGCGGCAGGTGCTTGACCCCAAGCCCGGCCACCTGCCCTTCGGCATCCACATGATGGTGGCGAAGAACTACACCGTGTTCCTGGCGGACACGACCGTCAACGAGCGTCCCGGCGCCGAAGACCTTGCCCACATCGCGATCGAGACCGCTGCGGTCGCCAAGCGCATGGGCCACGAACCGCGGGTCGCGTTCCTGTCGTACTCAACGTTCGGCAACCCGTCGGGCAAGTGGCTGGACAACATCCGCGAGGCGGTCGCCATCCTCGACGCCAGGAACCCCGGCTTCGAATACGAGGGCGAAATGGCGCCCGACGCCGCGCTCAATCCCAAGGTCATGGCGAACTATCCGTTCTGCCGCCTTTCGGGTCCGGCCAACGTGCTGATCATGCCCGGCCTGCAATCGGCCAACATCTCGGCCAAGCTGCTGCGCGAACTGGCTGGCAACGCGGTAATCGGCCCGATGCTGATCGGCATGGAAAAGCCGGTGCAGGTCGCCCCGATGACCGCGATCGCGCCCGATATCCTGACGCTGGCCGTGCTGGCGGCAGCGGGCGTGGCGGGGTGAGCCTGCCCGAACGGCGCTGAAACGGAAAAGGGGGCCAGGCGGCCCCCTTTTTCTTTGCGGACGTTCAGAAGCGTTCGCTCAGATCAGGCCGGCCAGCGGGCTGGACGGGTCGGCATACTTGCGCGTCGCCATGCGTCCGGCACGATAGGCGGCGCGGCCGCCCTCGACCGCCAGCTTCATCGCATGGGCCATCAGCAGCGGGTCCTTCGCCTCGGCAATGGCGGTGTTCATCAAAACGCCGTCGCAGCCCAGTTCCATCGCAACCGCCGCATCCGACGCGGTGCCCACGCCCGCATCGACCAGCACGGGCACGCTCGCGCCCTCGACGATCAGGCGGATCGTCACCCGGTTCTGGATGCCCAGCCCTGAACCGATCGGCGCGCCCAGCGGCATGACCGCGACCGCGCCGGCATCCTCCAACTGCTTCGCCGCGATCGGATCGTCGGTGCAATAGACCATCGGCAGGAAGCCTTCCTTCGCCAGCACTTCGGTGGCGCGGATGGTTTCGACCATGTTCGGGTAGAGCGTCTTCGCCTCGCCCAGCACTTCCAGCTTCACCAGGTCCCAGCCGCCCGCCTCGCGCGCCAGCCGCAGCGTGCGGATCGCGTCGTCGGCGGTAAAGCAGCCGGCGGTGTTGGGCAGGTAGGTGATCTTCTTCGGATCGATGAAGTCGGTCAGCATCGGCGCCTTGGGGTCCGACACATTGACGCGGCGCACCGCCACGGTGACGATTTCCGCGCCCGAGGCTTCGACCGCAGCCGCGTTCTGCGCGAAATCCTTGTACTTGCCGGTGCCGACGATCAGGCGCGAACGGAACGTGCGCCCGGCGACCGTCCAGGTATCGCCATCATCCTGCCCGCCGCCCACGAAATGCACGATCTCCAGCACGTCGCCATCGGCCAGCATGACATCGGCCAGCGTCGAGCGCGGCGCGATCTCGCCATTGCGCTCGACCGCGACCTTGGCCGGATCGAGATCGAGGCCGCGCACGAGGTCGGCGATGCTGCCGGGCGCGGCGCGGCGCGGCTCGCCATTGACGATGAGGGAAAGGGCGACGGGGGAGGGAGAGGAAGCCATGCGCGCCGATGTAGCGAAGGCACGCCCCCGCGCAAGTGCGCGAAAGCGATGGGTCAGCAGGTGCGGCGCATATTGATGACATGCGCCGATGCCACCAGCAGCACGCCAAGGATGGTCAGCACCGCTTCGGCAGAGCCATGGCCCGCGATCACCGCGCCGGCCATGAGCGCCAATCCCGTGCTGCCGACGATCAGCGGCAGCTTGTGCCCGTGTCGCAGCGCGCCGAGCCCGATCGTGCCCGCCCCCACGACAAGCGCGGCCACCAGTCCGACCCGGTGGATCGCGGGATCGAGCAGCGCACCGCCGCCAATGCCAAGGATGCCCACCAGGAACAGCCCGGCCAGGCAGTGCACAAGGCACAGCCCCGAAAGGAGCACACCGAATCGGTCGAGCCGGGAGCGCAGGGCAAGAAGGGTCTGGGTCATCGCTGCTCTCGATATATGTAATACTATAACATCACGCAATGGGTGATGTTGCACTAGGGTGACGAGAACCGCGCCAGCCGACGCGGCCCAAAGGGAATCCCCCCGCCTTTGCGCTTGCGATTTCAACGGGGCAGACGCAGAGGCCGGAGCCGTCATGGAAGCTTCCGCCCTTGCGCCCCGCGCCGGATCTGCGCGCCCCGCCCCGCTTGCGCTCGCGCGCTGGCTGTTCGTCGTCGCCACGATGGTCGTCGCCATCGTCGTCATCGGCGGCATCACCCGCCTCACCGAATCGGGCGTGTCGATCACCGAATGGAAGCCGGTGGCAGGCACTTTGCCCCCGCTCACAGAAGCGCAATGGAAGGCTGAGTTCGACGCCTATCGCCAGACCCCGCAATACGTGCTGGTCAACGGCCCGGCCGGCATGACGCTGGCGACCTACAAGTTCATCTTCTTCTGGGAATGGGTCCACCGCTTGCTGGCGCGCACGATCGGCATGGTCTTTGCCCTGCCGCTGCTGTGGTTCTGGGCGAAGGGCCGCATTCCCGCCGGATACAAGCCGCGCCTCCTGGCATTGCTGGCGCTGGGCGCACTGCAGGGCGCCGTGGGCTGGTGGATGGTCAAGTCGGGCATCGTTCACGATGTGAAGGTCAGCCACTTCCGCCTCGCCGCGCACCTGCTGGTCGCGCTCACCACGCTGGCCGGGCTGGTCTGGACCGCGCTGGACCTTCGCGCGCTGCACCGCGGAGAGCCGCGCGCCCGGCTTACCGGGTTCGCCGGCCTCGCGCTCGCCATGCTGGTGCTGCAACTGTTCTACGGCGCCCTGCTCGCGGGGCTTCGCGCCGGCACGTCGGCAGGCGGCGGCTGGTTCAACTGGGACGCCTGGCCGCTGATGCAGGGCGCCTTCGTGCCCGCCGGCATCGACTGGCTGCGCGGCGCGGGCCACGCCTTCACCTCCGACCCGTTCCTCGTCCACTTCATCCATCGCTGGTGGGCCTGGGCCGTGGTCGCCGTGCTGGTCGTGATGGCGCGCAAGCTGCGCGCAGCCGGCGCCCGCCCGGCGGGAATCGCCATCCACAGCGCCTTCGGCACGCAGGTGCTGCTGGGCATCGCGACGGTGTGGAGCGGGGTGGCGATCTGGCTGGCCGTGCTGCACCAGCTCGTCGGCGCGCTGCTCCTCGTGACCGTCACATGGGGCGCACACGCGCTCGGACGGGCACGCTGAGCCGCCCTTTTCGGCTATGAGGTATTATTTTACCTCCCCGGAAAGCCGCGCAAAAGCTTGACTCACGTCCGCCAATGCAACAAAGGCGCGCTTCCTCGCCGTGATGCGCAGAACTCTGCACGTCCGGCGCACCAGTATCAGGGAATGACCCAGCCATGAAGGCTCTCAGCAAGGTCACCCGGTCGATCAAGCCGGCCGAGGTGGAAAAGAAGTGGCATCTGATTGATGCCGAAGGCCTGGTGGTCGGCCGCCTCGCCGTCGTCATCGCCAATCGCCTGCGCGGCAAGCACAAGCCGAGCTTCACCCCGCACGTCGATTGCGGCGACCACGTCGTCGTGATCAACGCCGACAAGGTGAAGTTCACGGGCAACAAGCTCAAGGGCAAGATCTACTACAAGCACACCGGCTATGCCGGCGGCATCAAGGAAGTGACCGCGGACAAGATCCTCGACGGCCGCTTCCCCGAGCGCGTGCTTGAAAAGGCCGTGGAACGCATGATCCCGCGTGGCCCGCTCGGCCGTGCGCAGATGCGCGCCCTCCACCTCTATGCCGGCACGGAACACCCGCACGCCGGTACCCAGCCCGAAGCGCTCGACGTCGCTTCGATGAACCGCAAGAACAAGGTGGGTGCGTAAGACATGGCCGACACCGATATCGTTTCGAGCCTGGCGGACCTGAAGAACCTCACCGCCAATGCCCCCGCTCCCGAAGCTCCGGCTGCCGACGTTGACGCGCCGGTCGCTCCGGTTGTCCCGGCCGCCCCGACCATGCCGCTGCGCGAGCGTGAAGTCGACGCCCAGGGACGTTCCTACGCCACCGGCCGCCGCAAGGACGCCGTTGCCCGCGTGTGGATCAAGCCTGGTTCGGGCAAGATCACGGTCAATGGCCGCGAGCAGGAAGTGTACTTCGCGCGTCCGACGCTGCGCCTGGTGATCAACCAGCCGTTCGACGTCGCCGATCGCTCGGGTCAGTACGACGTGGTCGCCACCGTCAAGGGCGGCGGTCTTTCGGGCCAGGCCGGTGCGGTCAAGCATGGCATCGCCCAGGCGCTGACCAAGTTCGAGCCGGCTCTGCGCAGCGCCGTCAAGGCCGCCGGGTTCCTTACCCGCGACCCGCGCGTCGTCGAACGTAAGAAGTACGGCCGGGCCAAGGCTCGCCGCAGCTTCCAGTTCTCGAAGCGTTAAGTCGAAGCTTTCCTTTCGACTGGAAATCAGGGGGCCTGCGAGAAATCGCAGGCCCTTTTTCTTTGGGGACGGATCGCCTGCAAACGCGCGGCCAGTTGGCCGCGTGCCCGGGAATGATCCGCTGCCAATCTGACCAGATCGGCATCCATTCGACCGAATAAGCCCGGCTTCCGCACCGGGCGTTTTCGCTTGTGCTCAGTCCAGCCGGACTTGCGGCAGCAACCGCGCGATATCGTCCGCGCGGGCGAGGTCCGTGCCCGCGCGCAGCACCGCCGCACTGCCGGCAGCGACACCGTGGCGGAAAGCTTCCTCGGCGCTCGCGTCCGTGGCCAGCGCATAGACCATCCCCGCGACGAAACTGTCGCCCGCACCCACCGCGCTTTTCGCCTCGATCGGCAAGGCCGGCGCGTAAAGCGTGCCGCCTTCGTGTGCCAGCACCGCACCTTCGTGTCCCAAAGTAGCTGCCACGATTTGCGC
Organism: Novosphingobium sp. KCTC 2891; assembly: GCF_025938155.1. GTDB lineage: Bacteria > Pseudomonadota > Alphaproteobacteria > Sphingomonadales > Sphingomonadaceae > Novosphingobium. Next base: position 157,197 of record NZ_JAPCZG010000002.1, read on the forward strand.
CTGCCCGTTCGTCACCAGCGCCAGCGCGGCGTCGGCCACCGCCTCGGGCGTGGGCAGCTTCTGCCCGACCAGCCCCTCCAGTTCGCCCCGGCTCGGCTTGACCAGTGCGATCCCGCCGCCGGCCAGCCCCTGCCGCAATGCCTCACCCGAGCTGTCGAGCACCATGCGGATGCCCCGCGCCGCCATGCGCTGCGCGACCAGCGCATAGAAATCATCGGGCACACCCCGCGGCAGCGAGCCGCTGGCGACCAGCCAGTCGCATTCCGCCCCGTCCAGAGCATCGAGGCAGGCTTGCCATTCCGCCTCTTCGACATGGGGGCCGGCGGGGGTGAAGCGATATTCCTTGCCGGTCGACGTTTCGAGCGCATCCATCGCCACGCGCGTCTGCCCCGCGATGGGCACGCGCGTGCGAACCAGCTGGTGCTGGTCGATCAGCCCGTCGAGCGCCCCGCCGGTAGCGCCGCCCGAAAGGTAGATGCAGCGCGCATTGCCGCCCAGCCGCACGAACACGCGCGCCACGTTGATGCCGCCGCCGCCCGGCGCGTAGAATTCGCCCAGAGTCCGCATCTTGTGCGTGTGGAACACCCGCTCGACTTCATAGGCGACGTCGATGGTCGGGTTCATCGTCAGGGTGGCGATCACGGGCATCGTAAAGTCCATCTTCCAAGGTGCAGCGGGATTTCTCCCTCGCGGCGCGCGAAGGGACGTGTATTGACCGCGCTTGATCGCACCCTGCTGGAGGCCTGATTGCAACCGGTATTTCGTGGAGCCGCGGCAAACGCGCAGTGGAAGCCCGGCGGACGCCTGGGCTGGGCGCGCGGCGCGGTGGGTGCGCTGATCGGCATCGCGCTCGCCGGACTGGTCACCCAGCTCTGCGCCAAGAGCGGCGCACCCTGGCTGGTGGCGCCGCTGGGCGCATCCGCCGTGCTCGTCTTTGCGGTGCCCGCCAGCCCGCTGGCGCAGCCGTGGTCGGTGCTGGGCGGCAACATGCTGTCTGCCGCCATCGGCCTTGCCTTCGGCCATGCCATCGGCGCACCGTGGCTCGCCGCAAGTCTGGCGGTCGGCACGGCCATCGCGGTGATGACCCTGACCCGCTGCCTGCACCCGCCGGGCGGCGCCTGCGCGCTGCTGTGCGCGCTGGGCGCCAATGCCAGCGGCTTGAGCGCGGGCTTCCTGCTGGTGCCGCTGCTGCCCAATCTGGTGCTGCTGATCTTCGCCGGCTGGGTCTACAACGGCCTCACCGGCCACCCCTGGCCGCACCGTGCCCATCCCGCCCCCACGCTGCCTGCGGGCACGTGGGCGGGGACCTACGAAAGCGCCGACCTGGACGCGGTGCTGGAGGAATGGGACGAAGTGCTCGACGTGGAGCGCGAGGATCTCGACGCGCTGTTCCGCGAGGTGGAACAGCGCGTGCTGAAGCGCTGGCAGAACGGCGGGCGTTAACCCGCCTGCGCGCGGCGCTCCTCGTTGATCTTCAGGCTGGCGTCCATCCGCGCCAGTTGTTCCGGCGTCGCGTCGGTCTGGAACTTCGCCTTCCATTCGCCCGCCGGCATTCCGTGGATCACCTCGCGCGCGGCGGTCTTGTCCAACCCTGCCCCCGCCTCGTTGATCCAATCGGCTAGGCAGTTGCGGCAGAAGCCGGCAAGCCCCATCAGATCGATGTTCTGCGCATCGTGGCGCAGGCGCAGATGGCGCACCAGCGTGCGGAACGCGGCGGCGGCGACGTCATCGGGCAGCGCATCCAGCGGGTCGGCCGGGACTGCGTGCGAATTCGTATCCATTGCAAAGATTCCTTGGGTTTCCGGGTGGCATAGGCCATATCGCGCCCGCATCAAAAGCAAGGATTTCTATCGTGGCACAGCTGGATCTTCCCACCCAGGACCCGCGCGGTCGCAAGGTCAAGATCCTGGCGACGGTCGGCCCCGCCAGCCGTTCGCCGGAGATGCTCGAAAAGCTGTTCCGGGCCGGGGCGGACGCCTTCCGCGTCAACATGAGCCATGGCGATCACGCCACCCATGCCGAGACGATCGCTGCGATCCGCGCGCTGGAAAAGAAGGTCGGCCGGCCGGTCACGGTGCTGTGCGACCTGCAGGGCCCCAAGCTGCGCGTCGGAACGTTCAAGGAGGGCCGCGCGGTGATCCGCCATTCGGGCCACTTCACGCTCGACCGCGATCCCGCGCCGGGCGATGAAACCCGTGTCTGCCTGCCGCACCCCGAACTCTTCGGCATCCTGCGCAAGGGCCAGCGCCTGCTGATCGACGATGGCAAGCTGCGCCTGCGCGTGATTCGCGCCGACGACAACGAGATCCTCTGCACCGCCGAAGTCGGCGGCGTGATTTCCGACCGCAAGGGCGTCAACGTGCCCGACGCGGTCATTCCCGTCCCGGCGCTGACCGAGAAGGACCGCCGCGACCTCGCCTTCGCGGTCGAACACAACGCCGACTGGATTGCGCTTTCGTTCGTCCAGCGGCCCGAGGACGTGGCCGAGGCCCGCCGCCTGATGGGCGGCCACGGCTCGCTGATGGCCAAGATCGAAAAGCCCGCCGCGATCAGCCGGCTGGAAGAGATCATCGAGCTTTCCGACGGCATCATGGTCGCCCGCGGCGATCTGGGCGTCGAACTGAACCCCGAAGAAGTGCCGCCGCTGCAGAAGCGCATCGTCGAGACCGCGCGCCGCGAAGGCAAGCCGGTGATCGTCGCCACGCAGATGCTCGAATCGATGATCGAGGCCCCCACGCCCACCCGCGCCGAAGTGTCCGACGTGGCCAACGCGGTCTATGACGGCGCCGACGCGGTCATGCTCTCGGCCGAAACCGCCGCCGGCGCCTGGCCGGAAGAGGCCGTGACGATCATGCACCGCATCGCTGCGCAGGTCGAAGCGGATCCCGGCTATTCCGCGCGCGTCCACTTCATCGAGACGCGGCCCGATCCCACCACGGCCGACGCGCTGGCCGAAGCCTGCGCCAGCATCGCCAAGACGCTGTCCATCTCCGGCCTCATCGTGTTCACCGGATCGGGCTCCACCGCGCGCCGCGTGGCGCGTGAACGCCCGGGCGTGCCGATGCTGGTGCTGACTCCGTCCGAGCGCACCGCGCGCAAGGTGGGCCTGCTGTGGGGCGCGCACGCGGTCCACACCAAGGACATCGGCAGCTTCGAGGAGATGATCGCCAAGGGCAAGCGCATGGCGCTGCGCCACGGCTTCGGCAGCGCCGGGTCAAAGCTCGTCGCGCTGGCCGGCGTTCCGTTCGGCACGCCGGGCGCGACCAACCTGCTCCATGTGGTGACGCTGAGCGGCGAGGAACTCGACGGCCACGACGACTGAGGCGTCATTCCCGGCGCGCGAATGTTTCAGCGTGCGCCGGTTACCGCCAGCCGCGCCGCAGGCATGCCCTCGCGCCCGGCGCGGCGCTCAGCGGCGATCACCTGGTTCTTGCCCGCCTTCTTCGCCGCATAGAGCGCACCGTCGGCCAGCGGCACCACGTCACCCGCCGATGTCGCCGCTTCGGGCACGGCCGCCACGCCGAAAGAGGCGCTGATCCGGCACCCGTGCACATCGCTCAGCAGCTCGATCCGCTCGCGCAGCACTTCCGACTTTTCCAGCGCATCCTCCAGGCTGCAGTCAGGCAGGATCGCCAGCAGTTCTTCCCCGCCATAGCGGCAGACCACATCGGTCGGCCGCAGCGCGCCGACCAGCTGGGCCGCCACGTCGCGCAGCACCGCATCGCCCTTGGCATGGCCGTGCTCGTCGTTGAGCGCCTTGAAGTTGTCGAGATCGAGCATCACCACCGCCGTGCTGCCTCCGCCCCGCGCGCCCAGCGAGACGAAGCGTTCCAGCGCGTCTTCCATGTAGCGGCGGTTGTACAGGCCGGTCAGCGGATCGCGCAGCGACTGGGTGCGCAGCTTCTCGCGCAGCGCGATGTTCGACAGCGCCAGCGACATCGAATCCGCCAGCGCCTGCCCCAGCCGGCGGATTTCGATCAGCTTGCCCAGCGCATCCTCCTCGCTTCCGCGGGCGAGGATCAGCAAGCCATGCACCTGACCGCAAGCCATCATCGGCAATTCCACCGTGGCGGTCTGCGATCCATGGTGCGCGCAGCACAGCGTGGCCTGCTGCGGCGCGTTGATGTGCGGCTTGCCGCGCTTCAGCGCCCAGCAGTTCGCGGGAGAGAGCGTTTCCGGCGCGCGATACCCATCGGGCAGGTCCCAGCCCTTGGCGAGGTCCAGCCGGTCGCGCGAATTGTTGAAGATATAGAGCGCGGCGCCGAAATCGGGCAGCAGGCGCCGCGCCGTCGCCATCAGCACGGCGCTGGCGTCGTCATAGGTTTCCGCCGCCTGCAGCATGTCGGTCATGGCAAACAGCTCGCCGATCTGCTCGCGGCTCTCGCGCGTGGCGCGGAACTGGTCGCGCTGGCGCGCTCGCACCGCCACCGCCATCCGCCGCAGCACCAGTTGCGACATGAAGATCGCCGTCAGCCCGGTCAGCGCGATCCCGGCCAGATCGTCGTGCCAGGCGTCATCGACCACCAGCGTCGCCGCGACAGCGGCCAGCGCCAGCGCGTGCGCAAGCAACCCGCCGATGTGCAGCCGGTCGGTCCGGCGATCGTCGTTGCGCCAATGCTGACCTGAACCCTGCTCGTCGGGGGTCGTCTCGGTATCGAACGCGTGCACGCTGGTCTCCCTCGGCAACGCGACTTAAGCCACGGGCAAGGACGAAACCTTAAACGCCGGATGCTTGCGAAACACGAGGCTGGCGCGGCCATCCGTTAACGAGCGAAATCCTTGAAAACACGCGATTCGAACCAATTCGCGCCAGGATCAGCGTTCACCGAACAGCGCAGACCCCACCCTGATGTGCGTCGCGCCCAGCATGATGGCGGTCTCGAAATCGTCGCTCATGCCCATCGACAGGCCGGCAAGGCCATTGTCGGCCGCCAGCTTGCCCAGCAGCGCGAAGAACGGCGCCGCCTCGATTCCGGCGGGCGGCACGCACATCAGACCTTCGACGGGGAGGTCGGCCACGCGGGCTTCGGCGAGCAGCGCGGGCAGGTCGGCAATCGCACAGCCTCCCTTCTGCTCTTCCGCGCCGATGTTGACCTGCACGAACAGCGGCACGCGCCGTCCGGCCTTGTCCATCGCGCGGGCCAGTGCGGTCAGCAGCGAGGGGCGGTCGAGCGAATGGATGCAATCGAACAGCCGCACCGCCTCCTCGGCCTTGTTCGACTGAAGCTGGCCCACAAGGTGAAGCTTCACACCGGGGTGTGCCTCGCGCAGCGCCGACCACTTGGCCTCGGCCTCCTGCACGCGGTTTTCGCCAAAGACCAGCTGCCCTTCGGCGATCAGCGGCAGGATCGCTTCGGCCGGCTTGGTCTTGGACACCGCGACAAGCGTGATATCGGCCACATTGCGCTGCGCGACCGCGGCGGCGTGCGCGATGCGCGCGCGGACATGGGCGAGCGGCGACGGGCTGGGGGAGTCTGGCGTGTGCATGGCGCGGTGCTATAGCGCGGGCATGGCGAAGTGCCACCCCGTGCCGGTCCTCTCCTCCGCGATCCCGCGCCTGCTGCTGCTCGGCGATGCGCGCAACGATGCCGGGCTGGAACGCGCCATCGCGCGGCTGCCGCGCGGGAGCGGCTTCGTCTTTCGCCATTACCACCTGCCACCGGCCGCGCGCCGCGAACGGTTCCGCGCGTTGGCGCGGCTGTGCCGGTCGCGCGGCATCGCCGTCATCGCCGCGCGGCCCCAGCCGGGCTGGCGTATCGACGGGATCTATGCGGCGCCCGCCGACCTTGGCGGAACCGGACTGCGCCTCGCGACGGCGCATTCCCTGCGCGAACTGCGCGAAGCGGCGGCCGCGCGCGCCGATGCCGTGCTGCTCTCCCCGGTCTTCGCCACGCGCAGCCATCCGGGCGGCAAGGCGCTTGGCCCGGTGCGCTTCCTGCTGCTGGCGCGGCAGTCTTCGCTGCCGGTGCTGGCGCTGGGCGGAATGACCCCGCGCCGCGCCGCGCGGCTGCCCGTCCACGGCTGGGCCGCGATCGACGGCATCACCTGACCGCAAAAACATAGGCGGAATCCCTTGGATTCTTGACGGTGAGTCCCCTTCGGGCGCATTATGTTCCGCGAACGGAAGGGACAACGATGGCAAGCCGGGCACTCACATCTGCGGGGAATACCCGAGCGCGCGCCGATTGGCGGGCGGTGCTGCGGCGCAGTTTCAGGCGCAGCGCGGAGCTGATCGGCGGCGCGGCGTTGTTCGCGGCGACCGTGTTTCTCGCACTGGCGCTCGCCAGCTATACCCAGACCGACCCTTCGGGCAGCACCGCTTCCGGCAGCCCGGTCGAAAACTGGATGGGCCTGCCCGGCGCGTGGGCGGCGGAGCGCGTGCTGCTGCTGTTCGGCCTGCCCGGCGCTCTGCTGCTGCCGCTGCTGTTCGTCTATGCCCGCCGCCTGTGGGACGCCGCCGGCGATCTGATCGATCCCGGCGCCGATGACGACGAGGATCTCGTCGCCGATCCGGCATGGTGGCGGCTCGCGCTGCTGCTGGCGCTCGCGATGGTCCTCCTCGGCACCACGGCGGCACTCGCCTTCACCGCGCCCGGTGGCAGCCTGCCCGCCGGTTTCGGCGGACTGTTCGGCCTGCTTGGCGCCGCCGCGATCCGCGCCCTCGCCCATCTCGCACCGCCTGCCGAAGGCTGGATCATCCTCGCGCTGTCCGCGGTCACGCTGGGCGCCGGGGCGATCGTCGCCGGCCGGGTGTTCGCGCTAGACTGGCGCCGGTTCCTGACCGTGCCGGCCGTGCTGCGCCGCGCCCCCGCCGCGCCGCGCGCCGATGAGCCCGAGACGGCCGCGCCCTCCGCGCGCAAGGAACGCAAGGCGAAGGACAAGCCCGCCTCTGCCGGCGATGCCGTCGCCATGTTGCCCGAAGCGGCCGATGACTCCGGCTCCCCGCGCCGCCAGACTGAGATCAGCGATCCTTCGCGCCCGCCCGTCGCGGCCACGTCCGCCGGGACCAAGCTGCGCCAGGGCGACCTGTTCGACAAGTACGAGCTGCCCTCGACCGGCATCCTCGAGGAGCCCGCGCCCAATTCGCAGCCCAAGATCGACAAGCTGGCGCTCGAACGCAACGCCCGCCTGCTCGAAAACGTGCTCGACGATTTCAACGTGAAGGGCGAGATCACCGCCGTCCGCACCGGACCGGTCGTCACCATGTACGAGCTGGAGCCGGCCCCCGGCATCAAGGCCAGCCGCGTGATCGGCCTGGCCGACGACATCGCCCGCAACATGAGCGCGATCTCGGCGCGCGTCTGCTCGATCCCCGGTCGCACCGTGATGGGCATCGAACTGCCCAACGCCGTGCGGGACATGGTCTCGTTCCGCGAACTGGTGGAATGCGACAAGTTCGCGGGCTCGAAGGCGCTGCTGCCGATCATCCTGGGCAAGGACATCGCGGGCGAGCCCGTCGTGGCCGACCTTGCCACGATGCCCCACCTGCTCGTCGCCGGCACCACCGGCTCGGGCAAGTCGGTGGGCCTCAACTGCATCCTGCTGTCGCTGCTCTACCGCCTCACCCCGGCGCAGTGCCGCCTGATCCTCGTGGATCCCAAGGTACTCGAACTCAAGTCCTACGACGACATCCCGCACCTGCTCTCGCCGGTCGTCACCGAACCGGCCAAGGCGGTCCGCGCGCTCAAGTGGGCGGTCGAGGAAATGGAGCGCCGCTACCGCCAGATGTCCTCCATCGGCGTGCGCAACCTGTCCGGCTTCAACGAGAAGGTCCGCGCCGCCGCGTCGAAGGGCAAGCCGCTCGGCCGCCGCATCCAGGTCGGCTTCGATCCCGATACGGGCGAGGAGATGTTCGAGGAACAGCAGCTCGATTTCCAGGTGCTGCCGCAGATCGTCGTCATCGTCGACGAACTCGCCGACCTCATGGTCACGGTCGGCAAGGAAATCGAAGTCCTGATCCAGCGGCTCAGCCAGAAGAGCCGCGCCGCGGGCATCCACCTCATCATGGCCACGCAGCGCCCCTCGGTCGACGTCATCACCGGCGTCATCAAGGCCAACCTGCCCACGCGCATCAGCTTCGCCGTCACCAGCCGCATCGACAGCCGCACGATCCTGGGCGAACAGGGCGCCGAACAGCTGCTGGGCAAGGGCGACATGCTCTACAAGCCCGCCACCGACCCGATCAAGCGCGTCCACGGCCCCTTCGTCAGCGACGAGGAAGTCGAGCGCGTGGCCGATCACTGGCGCAGCCAGGGCAGCCCCGATTACGTCGATTCGGTCACCGAGGAGCCCGAGGACGGCGGCTTCGGCTTCGACGATCTCGACGCCACCGCGTCGGACAACCCCGAAGAGCGCAAGTATCGGCAGGTCTGCCAGCTGGTGTTCGAGAGCCAGAAGGCATCGGCCAGCTGGATCCAGCGCCAGATGGGCGTGGGCTACAACACCGCGTCGAAGTGGATCGAGCGCATGGAAGCGGACGGCTTCGTCGGTCCGGCGAATCACGTCGGCCGGCGCGACATCTACCGCGACAAGGACGGCAACCCGCTCTGACGTCTACCCGGTCCCGCGCCGCTCAGGCGCGGGGCGCGGGATAGCCCTCGAAGCGCTTGATCCGACGCAGCGAGAAGCTCGAACGCGTGGCCGAGACACCCGGCAGACGCGCCAGGCAATCGCGGTGGATGCGGCCATATTCTTCCAGGTCCGCCGCCGCCACCCGCAGCAGGTAGTCCGCGCTGCCGCTCATCAGGTGGCACTCCAGGATATCGTCGAAATCGCCCACCGCGCGCTCGAAGCGGTCCATCGACTCGCGGCTCTGGCTGGTCAGTGTGATTTCCACGAAGACTTCCACCGCCAGCCCGATGCGGCGCGGATCGACGCGTGCGGCATAGCCGTCGATCACGCCGCGCTCCTCCAGCGCGCGGATGCGCCGGTGACAGGCGGAGGGCGAAAGCGCGACACTTTCCGCCAGCTCGGCAATGGAACGCGACGAATCGCGCTGCAACGCCTCGATCAGGGCAACATCCGCGCGGTCCATGCGATAATTTCCCGATATTTTCCTATTTGAGCGAAAATATTCCACGCATGGCGCGCCCGCAAGCCGCAATTCGGTGAAACATTGCACGCCGCCGGGCGTATCCTGTCCGCCTCGACCATTTGCCGGAGAGCCTGCCATGCGCGTCGGAACCGTCCGCGAGATCAAGAACCACGAATACCGCGTCGGGCTCACGCCCGAGAGCGCGCATGAACTCGTCGTTCACGGCCACGAGGTGTGGGTCGAAACCGGCGCCGGGCTGGGCATTGGCGCCGCCGATGCGGACTATCTGGCTGCCGGCGCGAAGATCCATCCCGACGGGCGCTCCGTCTTCGAAGGCTGCGAGATGGTCGTGAAGGTCAAGGAGCCGCAGGCCGCCGAACGCGCCATGCTGCGCGAAGGGCAGGTACTCTACACCTACCTCCACCTCGCGCCCGATCCGGAACAGACCGCCGATCTGGTGAAGTCCGGCGTCACGGCTATCGCCTATGAAACGGTGACCGGTGCCGGCAACACGCTGCCGCTGCTCAAGCCGATGAGCCAGGTCGCCGGCCGAATGTCGATCCAGGCCGGCGCCACCGCGCTTGAAAAGGCGCACGGCGGGCGCGGCGTACTGCTCGGCGGCGTTCCGGGTGTGATGCCGGGCAAGGTCGCGGTGATCGGCGGCGGCGTGGTCGGCTTCAACGCGGCGCAGATGGCGGTCGGCCTCGGCGCCGACGTGACCGTGCTCGACCGCGATCCCGAAGTGCTCGAACGGCTGGGCATCCACTTCGAAAGCCGCGCCAAGACGCGCTTTTCCAACCGCGCCAACCTTGCCGAAAGCGTTGCCGAGGCAGACCTCGTGATCGGCGCGGTGCTGATCCCCGGCGCCGCCGCGCCCAAGCTGGTCACGCGCGACATGCTCGGCACGATGAAGCCGGGCGCGGTGCTGGTCGACGTCGCCATCGACCAGGGCGGCTGCTTCGAGACGAGCCATGCCACCACCCATGCCGAGCCGACGTTCGTGGTCGATGGCATCGTCCACTATTGCGTGGCCAACATGCCCGGCGCGGTGGCGCGCACCAGCACCTATGCGCTCAACAACGTGACGCTGCCGCACGCGCTGCGGATTGCCGATCTGGGCTGGAAGGAAGCGCTGCGCCGCGATCCGCATCTGGCGGCAGGGCTCAACGTCCACGCCGGCAAGATCACCTATGAGGCGGTCGCGCGCGAACTGGGCTACGCCTACACCTCCTCCGCAGAAATACTTATGTGATTTAACGGGTCGGAAGGCCTGACGCGCTATGCTCGCGTCATGGCGTGGGAACCAGAAGCACGGATTGCATGTGCAAGGCGACTTGCCGCTGCGCTCGTGCTCGCCCTGCTCGCCGCATTCCTGCCCGCTGCGGCCACGGCGCGCCCGATCGTCCCGGCCCAGCTCTGCCACGCCAGCACGGGGGCTGCCCAGACCCCGTCCGATGTAACCCGCGGCGGCCTGTGGACGTGTTCGTCCGGCGGCTGGTCGATCGCGGGTGAATCGCTCTACCTGCGCTTCACGCTCGACCGCGCCGAGCCGCCGCCGCGCAGCTTCGTCACGCTCGCCACGCGCTATAGCCGGGTCACGATATGGGCGATCGATGCAGGCGGCGCGGTGCGCACCGCCACGCTTGCACCCGATGCCGCACGCCACCTGCCCACCGGGCCGCTGATGGTCCTGCCCATGCCGCCAACCTCGGCGGCGACACGTACGGTTATCGTGCGCATATCCCATCCCTGGACCAAGGCGGCCGGCAGCGAGGCCCGGCTCGACAGCAGTCCCGCCGGCAGCGGCTGGCCCATCCGACAGGTCGTGGCAATGGCGGTGATCTGCGGATTGCTGGTCGTGCCGCTGCTGCTCAACGGTTCGATCTATGCGGCGCTGCCCGAACGCTTCGTGCTGTGGCACCTGGCGCTGACCGGGTCGATGTTGATGCAGATGCTGATCGGCACCGGCTTGATCCACCTGCTGGTGGACCTGCCCGAAACCGTCGAAGGCCCGCTGTCCAACACATGCTATGCGGTCATGGCGTCCGCCGCGCTGATGTTTGCCGCGGATTTCATCGAGCCGGGCACGCTGCCCCGCCGCCTGCGCCGCCTGCTCCGCCATGCCGCCGCCGCGATCTTCGCGGTGGGGATGCTGGCCGCCACGCCGCTAGCCGCGATGCGCCCCTATTCCACGCTGCTGCTCCATCTCGACATGGTCCCCGCGATCCTGCTGTTCGGACTGGCGGCCTTTGTCGCATGGCGGCGGGGCAGCCGCGCAGCGGTATACCAGGCGATCGGCTGGGGGCCGATGGTCATGGCCGGGCTGTGGAAGATCGCCTGCTACATCCTGCCGCCCGCCCACCCCACCGACGCCACTGTCGTCTATCAGCTCGGCCTTGCGGTGCAGGTGCTGGTGACCACGCTGGGCATCATCAACCGCTTCGGCGACATCCGGCGCGAGCGCGATTACGCCACCGCCCGCGCACGTGAACTGGAAGGCGTCGCCGGCCATGATCCGCTGACTGGCCTGCGCAATCGCCGCTCGATCGAGAAGCGCTTCGAGGACCTGCTCGACAACGGCTTCCGCACGATGGCGGTGCTCGATCTCGATCACTTCAAGGCAATCAACGATTCGCACGGCCACGCGGTGGGAGACGACGTCTTGCGCGCAGCGGCCGGCGCATTGGTCGACGATGCCGATACCCGCGCGATCCGCATGGGAGGCGAGGAATTCATGCTGCTGCTGCGCGGTGCCGATGCCGCGGAGCGCGCGGAACGCTGCCGCCGCGCGATCAGCACGCGAATCAGCGCCGAAGTGCCCGGGCTGGACCGGATGGTCACGGCCAGCATGGGGCTGGTCGAGCACGACCGCGCAGGCCGCCTGCACGTCGATTTCGCGGCGCTCTATGCGCACTGCGACCGCCTGCTCTACGAAGCCAAGCGGCTCGGCCGCAACCGCACCATGCGCGAGCGCGTCACCGGCTTCACCACCGACCGCGCCGACCTGCGCGTGGTCGGCTAGGCGCCTTCCGCCGGCGGGACCGCATCCGGCAGGCCCGCATCCGGCAGAAATGGGGCCGCCACAGCTTTCGGCACGCGCAGCAGTCGCCCGCTCGCCTTGTCGAGCAGCGCCCAGGTCGTCTTCGCGCTCACGATCACCTTGCCGCGCGCATCGGTGAAATCGACCCTGCGGTCGAACCGCGCGCCCGATGGCGCTTCCGGAATGAATGTCTCGGCGGTCACGCTCTCGCCCTCGGCGATGTTGCCGCGATAATCGATCTCGTGCCGGGTCACGACCCAGACGTAGGCCGCCTGGTGCGCGGCGCTGGCCACCGCTTCCCAGTGCGCCACCGCCATCGCCTCCATCCACTGCACCCACACCGCGTTGTTGACGTGGCCCATCACGTCGATGTCGCCGGGGCCGGCCGTGAAAGTAAGGCGATGGCGGTTGCTCACGATCCCCGCCTCACGCCGGTACGTCCAGCTGCCACAGGATGAAGGCGAACTCCTCGGCCACTTCCTTCAGGCTCTCGAACCGGCCGGACTTGCCGCCATGACCCGCGCCCATATTGGTCTTGAGCAGCAGTTCGTTGCGATCGGTCTTCAGCTCGCGAAGCCGCGCGACCCACTTTGCCGGCTCCCAATAGGTCACGCGCGGATCGTTCAGCCCCGCCGTCACCAGCAGCGGCGGATAGTCCTGTGCGCGCACCTGGTCGTAGGGCGAATAGGAATGGATCAGCTCGAATGCGGCCTTGTCCTCGATCGGATTGCCCCATTCGGGCCATTCGCCCGGCGTCAGCGGCAGGGTCTCGTCCAGCATGGTGTTCAGCACGTCCACGAACGGCACGTGCGCCACCACCGCGCCGAACAGGTGCGGATCGGAATTGATCACCGCGCCCATCAGTTCGCCGCCGGCCGAACCGCCGGAAGCGGAAATGCGCCCCGCCACGGTGAAGCCGCGCTCCACCAGCCCGTTCGCCACATCGACGAAATCGTTGAAAGCGTTGGTGCGCTTCTCCAGCTTGCCGTCCTTGTACCAACGCCGGCCCAGATCGTCGCCGCCACGGATATGCGCGATGGCATAGGCGAAGCCGCGATCCACCAGGCTCAGCCGCGTGGTGGAGAAGCCCGGCCCGATCGCGATGCCATAAGCGCCGTAGCCATAAAGGTGCAGCGGCCCACCTTGCGGCCGATCCTTGCGCCACAGCACCGAGACCGGCACCAGCGTGCCATCACGCGCGGGGATTTCCAGCCGCGCGGTATCATAGAGCCCGGCGTCGTAGCCGCTGGGGATTTCCTGCACCTTGAGCAGTTCGAGCGACTTGCCCGCGACGTCGTAGTCATAGACCGACGCCGGGCTGACCATCGATTCATAGCTGACGCGCAGCTTCTCGACCGCCCATTCGGGATTGTCGCCCAGCCCGGCCTCATAGCTCGCCTCGGGGAACACGATCGGCTCGATCCGCGCCGGGTCGTCGTAATAGCGCACCTCGATCCGGTCGAGCCCGCGCACCCGGCCCTCGACCACGTAGAAATCGCGGAACAACTCGAACCCGGTCAGGTAGAAATCGTCGGTGCCCTCGATCAGCGTGGTCCACTCCGCCGGGGCCGTAAGCGGGGCCGTCGCCAGACGGAAGTTCTCGTGGGTGTCGTTGGCATGGATGTAGAGCACGCCGTCGCGCTCTTCGACGTCATATTCGATCCCTGCCACGCGCTCGCGCACCAGGATCGGCGGGGCCAGCGGATCGTCCGCCGGCACCAGCCGCACTTCGTTGGTCTCGTGGTCGCCGGTCGAAAGGATCAGCCACTTCTCGTTGGCGGAAAGCGCGGCGCCGGCGCGGAATCCCTCGTCGTCTTCATGATACAGCTCGACGTCTTCAGCCACCGGCTGCCCCAGCCAGTGCAGCCGCACGTTGTCGGTGCGCCAGTTATCGTTGGCGAGAGAATAGACGAGGCCGGTGTCGCCCTTCACCCAGATCAGGCCGGAATTGATGCCGGGGATCTCGTCCGGCAGCAGTTCCCCGGTAGCGATCACCTTGATCCGCGCGGTGAAGCGTTCCGACCCGTTGTCGTCCACCGCCCATGCCAGCCGGCTGCCGTCGCTGGAAACCGAGATCGCGCCCAGCCGGAAGTATTCCTTGCCCTCGGCCAGCGCCACTTCATCAAGGATCAGCTGGTCGGCGCTGCCATCGGCGGGCGCGCCCACCGGTCGGCGCCACCACTTCTTGTATTCCGCGCCTTCCTCGAACTCGATCCAGTAGAGGAAGTCGCCGTCCTTCTGCGGCACCGAAGTGTCGGCTTCCTTGATCCGCCCGCGCATCTCGGTGAACAGCGTGTCGATCACCGGCTGACGGTCCTTCATCCGCGTCTCGAACCACGCGTTTTCCGCTTCCAGATGCGCCAGCACCTCGGCGTCCTTCACCTCCGGGTATCCCGGATCGCGCAGCCATGCGTAGTCGTCGGCCACGGTCACGCCGTGGTGGGTGAAGCTGGACGGTTTCTTCGCGGCGACGGGAGGAGCGAGCGGGGCGGTTGCGGCGGTGGCCGCAGGGGTGGTTTCTGCCATGCCTCGCATCTATGATCCCTGCATGGCGCCCGCAAGGCGCACCGATCCCGTCCAAGGACAAGACCCGATGCTGATGCACACCCATGAAGCCCGCCTCGATGCGCTGAGGAAGGAACTCGCGCACCAGGGGCTCGACGGCTTCGTCATCCCCATTTCCGACGAACACATGAGCGAATATGTCGGCGCCTATGCCCAGCGCCTCGCCTGGCTGACCGGTTTCGGCGGCTCGGCGGGCAGCGCCGTGGTGCTCAAGGACAAGGCCGCGATCTTCATCGACGGGCGCTACACGCTGCAAGTGCGCGATCAGGTCGATGGCCGGCTCTATGAATATCAGTCGGTGCCGCAGACCTCTATCGCCGCATGGCTGGGCGCGAACGCGCCGGAAGGCGCCAGGATCGGCTACGACGCATGGCTCCATTCGAAGGGCTGGGCCGAAGGCGTGGCCAAGGCGCTGGCCGGCCGCAATGCCGCGCTCGTCGCGGTCGATGCCAACCCGGTCGACGCAGTGTGGCAGGACCGCCCCGCCCCCTCGCTCGCCCCCGCGCTGGTCCATGACGACGCGCACGCCGGCCAGCCGGGCCATGAAAAGCGCGCGGGCGTCGCCGAATGGCTCGCCGCCCAGAAACTCGACGCCGCCGTGATCTCCGCGCTCGATTCGATCGCCTGGCTGCTCAACGTGCGCGGCACCGATGTCGAGCGCACGCCGGTCGCGCTGTCCTATGTCCTCGCCCATGCAGACGGCACCGCCGATCTGTTCATCGCCGAGGAAAAGGTCACGCCCGAACTCGTCGCCCACCTTGGCAACGCCGTCCGCATCCAGCCGCGCGAGGCGTTTCTGGCCGCGCTGCACGCCCTGTCGGGCAAGAAGGTGGCGGTCGATCCCGAACGCGCCGTCGCCGCGATCTTCGCCGCGCTGGAGCAGGCCGGCGCCACCGTCGTGCCTCTGACCGATCCCACCGTCCTGCCCAAGGCGATCAAGAACCCGGTCGAGCAGGCCGGACACAAGGCAGCCCAGTCGCGCGACGGCGCCGCCGTGTCGCGCTTCCTCCACTGGGTTTCCAGCGAGGCGCCGAAGGGCGGCGTGACCGAACTGGCCGCTTCCGACCGGCTCGAAGCCTTCCGCGCCGAAGGCGGATTGCTGCGCGACCTGTCGTTCGACACCATCTCTGGCGCCGGGCCGAACGGCGCGGTGGTCCACTACCGCGTCAGCCCCGAAACCAACCGCCCGCTCGAACCGAACAGCGTCTACCTCGTCGATTCGGGCGGTCAGTATGTCGATGGCACCACCGACATCACGCGCACCGTGTGGATCGGCCCCGATGCCCCGCCGGCCGAAGTGAAGGACCGCTTCACCCGCGTGCTCAAGGGCCACATCGCGCTCGCCCGCGCGGTGTTCCCCAAGGGCACCGCCGGCAGCCAGCTCGACAGCTTCGCCCGCCAGTTCCTGTGGCAGGCCGGCCTCGATTATGCCCACGGCACCGGCCACGGCGTGGGCAGCTTCCTGTCGGTCCACGAAGGCCCGCAGCGCATCGCCAAGGCGGCGGGCGGGCAGGCCGGCACCGGGCAGGATCTCGTGCCCGGCATGATCCTCTCGAACGAGCCGGGCTACTACAAGACCGGCGCCTACGGCATCCGCATCGAGAACCTGATCCTCGTGGAAAAGCGCGAGATTCCGGGGGCCGAGAGCGAATTCTACGCCTTCGAAACGCTGACCCACGTGCCGATCGAACGCGCGCTGGTGGATGTCGCCCTGCTCACCGCGGAGGAGCGCGAGTGGTGGAACGCCTACCACGCCCGCACGCGGGAAGTGCTTGGCCCGCAGCTTTCGGGCGCGGATCTCGCCTGGCTGGAGGCCGCCTGCGCGCCGCTGTGATGCCCGGTTGCCGGGCGCATTGTTCGTGATATGTTCTCGGCACGCGACTCGCAGCGCAAAGGGAGAAGACCAATGATCGGATACGTGACGCTCGGCACCAGCGACCTGGAAAGGGGCGCGAAGTTCTACGATGCGCTTGCCGCCGAAATGGGCACCGCGCGGATGATGGAATGGGACGGCGCTATTGCCTGGGGCACGCCCGGCGGCGGCGCAGGCATCGGCCTGACCAAGCCGTTCGACGGCAATCCCGCCACTGTCGGCAACGGCGTGATGGTCGCGCTGGAAGCCAAGGACAACGCGCAGGTCGACCGGCTCCACGCTGTCGCGCTCGCCAACGGCGGCACGTGTGAAGGTGCGCCCGGACCGCGCGGCGACGGCGGGTTCTACGCCGCCTATTTCCGCGATCCCGACGGCAACAAGCTCAACGCCTTCGTGATGGGCTAAGGGACGATGCCGGCACCGCGCCTCGACAGCCACCCCGTCCACCTCGGACGGGGCGGCCGCGCGGTGCCGCAGCCCGCCTTCACCGGGCTGGAATGGTATGGCGATTATGTTGCCCGCCACGCTGCGGACGGCGCGGAAGGGCGGCTGGTCACCATCCATCATTTCACCGAAAGCTGGGACAGCTGGGAAATGCACCCGGCGGGAGACGAACTGGTCTGCTGCCTTTCGGGCGGCATGACGCTGCACCAGCAGCACGCCGATGGCACCACCGCGACGGTGCTGCTCCAGCCCGGGGAATACGCGGTGAACCCGCCCGGCACGTGGCACACCGCGGATCTCGATGGGCCGGCCAGCGCCTTGTTCGTTACCGCCGGCATGGGCACGCAGCACCGAGCCCGCTGAGCTGGCCCCCGCAGAGCCGGGCTTTCGCGTGGATGAACGGATCGGTGAATGCGTGACAAATTGCGACAAATTGACCGGGCGCATGGCATAGGCCTGCGACAACCCGCACCTATATCAGTGTTCAGGAAGTTGCGGTGGCTGGCAGTCCAGTCCCCCCACGATAACCGGAAGAGAGCATCCCTCCCCCTTCCTCTCTCCGGTGGCCGGCCCCGCAGCTTCCCTCTCTTTTTTCAGGACCGGAGCCGATCGCGATGAAGAAGCTAGCCCTGGGTCTCTCCGCCGCAGCGATCGCGCTGGGCGCCGGTGCCCTCTATGCCGCCACCCCCGCCCCGCATCACGGCGCCGACGCCAATGGCGACGGCACCGTCACCTGGGTGGAAGCCAAGGCCAAGGCCGACGAGATGTGGACGAAGCTCGACGTCAACAAGGACGGCAAGCTCGACCAGGCAGACCGCGACGCGAAGATGGCGCAGAAGTTCGACGAGATCGACACCGACCACAACGGCGCGATCAGCCGTGACGAGTTCATGGCGCATCATCGCGGCATGATGGACCACAAGGACGGCCCCATGGGTGACCATGACATGGGTGGTCCTGGCATGGCTGGTCCCGGTATGGGTGGACCCGGCATGGCTGGGCACGACATGGGCGCTCCTGGCATGGGTGACATGGGCGGCCACCGCATGGGCGGCCATCGCGGCGGAATGCGCGGTCATGGCGACATGATGGGCGGCGGCCACATGATGCTCATGATGGCCGATGCCAACCACGACGGCACGATCACCCGCGCCGAATACGATGCGGCAGCCAAGGCACACTTCGACAAGGTCGATGCCAACCACGACGGCAAGATCACGCCCGAGGAACGCCGCGCCGCGTTCAAGGCAATGCGCCCCCGCGCGCGTGACGGCGAACCGATGGGCGCCATGCCTCCGCCGCCTCCCGGCCAGTGACAGACGGCACGAACTGAGCCAAGTCAGGGCGCATGAACGAGACCACGCCGATCCGCGTCCTCGTCGTCGATGACGAACCCGCGCTGCGCGAACCCCTGGCGGACTACCTTGTCCGGCAGGGGTTCGCCGTGGTGCAGGCCGGCACCGCCGCCGAAGCGCGCAGCCACCTTGCCGCGGCGGAGACTGCGCCGGACATCGTCCTGCTCGACATCATGATGCCGGGCGAGGACGGGCTGTCGCTCTGCCGCCACCTGGTCGAGGCGCGCCAGCTTCCCGTCATTTTCATCACCGCAAAGGGCGAGGCGACCGACCGGATCGTCGGGCTGGAAATCGGCGCCGACGACTACGTGGTCAAGCCGTTCGACCCGCGCGAGCTGATCGCCCGCATCCGCAGCGTGCTGCGCCGCGCCAACCGCCAGCCGATCGATCCCCCGGGCGAGGCGGTGGTCTATGAATTCGAAGGCTGGTGCCTCGATCCGCTCAAGCGCCGGCTGACCGACAGCGAGGGCGCGGTTGTCGCGATTTCCTCGGCCGAGTTCCGCCTGTTGCTCGCCTTCCTCGACCATCCGCGCCAGGTGCTGGACCGCGACCGCCTGCTCGACATGGTGCAGGGCCGCGAGGCGCACCTGTTCGACCGCGCGGTGGACAACCAGATCAGCCGCCTGCGCCGCAAGATCGAGGTCGACAGCCGCAACCCCCAGCTGATCCAGACCGTGTGGGGCGGCGGCTACATGCTGGCCGCCGAAGTGCGCAAGACGGCCGCGCGTGACTGACCTGCGCTCCGCGCTGCGCCGCATTCCGCTCTGGCCGAAAAGCCTGCAGGGCCAGATGCTGCTCGCCATCGCGCTCGCGCTGATGGTGGCGCAAGGCATCTCCTCGGGCCTCATCTGGCGCGCGCAGCACGAACGGCACATGACCGGCATGGTCAATTCGGTCGCCTTCCGCCTGCTCGGCCAGCCACAGGAGCAACGCCGTGACACGCGGAACGAAGACCCCGCCTTGCGCCGTCCGCCCCCGCCCGACGATGGTTTCCGCCTCCCCCGCCCGCTGCGCCTGCGCGTCGAACCGGCCTCGCCGCTTGCCCACGGCGACTACCGCCGCGGCGATGCCGAACACGCCCTGCGCGAAGTGCTCGAAGCCCAGGGCGTGCCCGCCACGGACGTGGTGGTGGTGGAGCGCGATCCGGCGCGCGACGGCGCGATCGCCGAATGGTTCCGTACCCGCCGCCGGTTCACGCCCGGGCCGGACAGCGATCCCCCGCGCCTTGTCGTCGCCGCGATGCGCCGGCCTGACGGCGCCTGGCTCACCGCGCGCGTACTGGTGCCGGGCGACGAGCGGCGCATCCTCGTCTCGATCCTGCTCCAGACCATTTTCATCTATATCGTGCTGGTCGGCGCGGTGGCGCTGATCCTGCGCCGCATCGCCCGCCCGCTGAAAGCGCTGACCCGCCGCGTCGAAGCCTTCGCGCAGGACCGCTCCACCGATGGCCAGCTCGCCCCCGACGGGCCGGAGGACATCCAGCGCCTGATCGCCGCGCACAACGCGATGGAATTGCGCATCGTCTCGCTGCTCGACGAGAAGGACGTGATGCTTGGCGCGATCGGCCACGATCTCAAGACCCCGCTGGCCGCGCTGCGCGTGCGGATCGAGGCGGTGGAAGACGATACCGAGCGCGGACGCATGGCCGCCACCATCGAGGACATCAATCGCTCGCTCGACGATATCCTCTCGCTCGCGCGCGTGGGCCGTCCGTCCGATCCGATCGAGAACACCGAACTGGCGGCGCTCGTCGCCGATGTGGCCGACGAATACGAAGACATGGGCGAGGACGTGGTGCTGGGCGAGACCGAGCGCATCGTGCTGCCGCTGCGCGCCACCTGGCTGCGCCGCGCGATGCGCAACCTGGTCTCCAACGCGCTGCGCTATGGCAGCCGCGCGCGCGTCTCGCTCCACCGTGAAGGGCGCCATGCCGTGCTGCGGATCGAGGACGACGGCCCCGGCATCCCCGAAAGCGATATCGGCCGCATGATGGAGCCATTCACCCGGCTCGAAGCCTCGCGCAACAGCGCCACCGGCGGCACCGGCCTCGGCCTCGCGCTCGCGCGCGCCATCGCCGAACAGCATGGCGGCAGCCTCACGCTCGCCAACCGCCAGGAAGGTGGCCGGATCGCCGGGCTGACGGCCACTCTGCGCCTGCCGCTAACGTAGCAGCCCGCCCAGCAGCCCGCGCGCGAAACGGCCGAACGCCGCACCGCCGAGCTGGGTCGCCACGGTGCCCACCACCGCATTGAGGCCGGAAGCCACCGGCGACGCGCGCGACTTGCGCCCCGTCAGCTCGGCCGCGATCACCGCGCCGGCCGAGCTTGCCACCGCGCCCACCGCCGCCTTGCCGGCCCTGCCCCACAGGCTGGGCGACTGGCGCGGTGCGGCGCGCTGGCTGTCGGCGCCCTGCTCGTCCACCCGCTGCGCGGCGGCGGCCGCGTCCGATGCCTTCTGCGCCAGCACTTCAGCCGCGGATTCGCGGTTCACGGCGGTGTCGTACTTGCCCTCGAACGGGCTGACCGACTGGATCACCGCGCGCTCCTTGGGGCTGACCGGCCCCAGCCGCGAGCGCGGCGGCGCCACCAGCGTGCGCTGCACGATCCCCGGCGCGCCATCGGCATCGAGCGTCGATACCAGCGCCTCGCCCACCTTCAGCTCGGTAATGGCCTTTTCCACGTCGAGATCGGGATTGATGCGGAACGTCTCCGCCGCCGCCTTGATCGCCTTCTGGTCGCGGGGGGTAAAGGCGCGCAGCGCGTGCTGCACGCGGTTGCCCAACTGGCCGGCGATCTTCTCGGGAATGTCGATCGGGTTCTGCGTCACGAAATAGACGCCCACGCCCTTCGAGCGGATCAGGCGGACAACCTGCTCCACCTTCTCGAACAGCGCCTGCGGCGCGTCCTCGAACAGCAGGTGCGCCTCGTCGAAGAAGAACACCAGGCACGGCTTTTCCGGGTCGCCCACCTCGGGCAGTGCCTCGAACAGTTCGGACAGCAGCCACAGCAGGAACGTGGCATAGAGCTTGGGGCTCTGCATCAGCTTCTCGGCGGCGAGCACGTTGACCAGCCCGCGCCCCTGATCGTCCACTTTCAGGAAGTCGTTGATCTCGAACGCCGGCTCACCAAAGAACCGGTCCGCGCCCTGGCTCTCGAACGACAGCAACTGGCGCTGGATCGTGCCGACGCTGGCCTTGGAGATATTGCCATAGCGGGTCGCCAGCGCGCTCGCGTTCTCGGCGCAGGCCACCAGCACCGATTGCAGGTCGGCCAGGTCGATCAGCAGCAGGGCGTTGTCGTCGGCATAGCGGAAGGCGATGTTCAGCACGCCTTCCTGCGTCTCGTTCAACCCCAGCAGCCGCGCCAGCAGCACCGGCCCCATTTCGGAGATCGTCGTGCGGATCGGATGGCCGGCCTCGCCGTAAAGGTCCCAGAACACCGCCGGATTGTCGGAATAGGCATAGTCGGTCATGCCCACTTCCTTCGCCCGCGCTTCCAGCTTGTCGGCGTTCTTGAACGTAGGGCTGCCGGGCATGGCGATGCCCGAAAGGTCGCCCTTCACGTCGGCCATGAACACGGGAACGCCCGCGCGCGAGAACTGTTCGGCGATGCCCTGCAAGGTCACCGTCTTGCCGGTGCCGGTTGCCCCGGCGACAAGCCCGTGGCGGTTGGCGCGGTCCAGGCGGAGCACCTGCTGCTGCCCGTCCGCTCCCAGGCCGATGATGATTTCGCTCATGTTCCTGTCCTCGCCTTTGCCGCCGGGCCAAGGTCTAAGTCGCACAGGCGCGTTTGACCACTGGCTTCGGCAATGGCGCGTCACCGGATGGTCGACCGGACGCAGCCCCCCTTTTGCATCCACCCCGCCAAGCGGCTAGAGCGCGCAGGATCCCATGCGCACGCCCTTCCTCCTCCTTGACGATGCCCGTGAAACCGGCGCCAGCCCCTCGCGGCTCTACGTCGATCCGCTTGAAATCGTCGTCGCGCGCCGGCCCGAGGACGTGGCCCCCGCACTCGCCCGCATCGCCGCCACCCCCGGCGACTGGGCCGGCATGATCGCCTACGAAGCCGGGCTTGCGCTCGAACCCCGGCTTGCCCCCCGCGCCCCGGCACGCACCGGCGGCGCCGGCCCGCTCGTCTGGTTCGCCCGCTTTGCCGGCTGGCAGGAACTGTCGGGGGGCGAGGTGGAGCAATGGCTCGCCGCGCAGGCCGCCGGCCCCGGCCACATCGGCCCGCTCGATCCGCAGCTTTCGCCGGGGGGCTACGGCGCGGCCTTCGCACGCATCCAGGACGCGATCCGCAGCGGCGATATCTACCAGGCGAACCTGACCTTCCCGCTTTCGGGCAGCTGGTCGGGCGATCCGCTGGCGATCTACCGTGCGCTGCGTGCCGATTCGCGCAGCGGTTACGGCGGCGTGATCTGGGACGGCGCGCACTGGCACCTGTCTGTCTCGCCGGAACTGTTCTTCACCTTGAAGGATGGGCAGGCGACGGTCCGCCCCATGAAAGGCACCGCCCCGCGCGGCGCCAGCGCGCAGGAGGACGCCCACCTGCGCGAAGCCCTGGCCACCAACGCCAAGGACCGCGCCGAAAACCTGATGATCGTGGACCTGATGCGCAACGACCTGTCGCGCGTGGCGGTGCCCGGCAGCGTGCATGTGGAAGCGCCCTTCGCCATCGAAAGCTATCCCACCGTCCACCAGATGGTCACGACCGTGCGCGCGCGCCTCGCCCCCGGCGAGGATGCATCGGGCCTGCTGCGCGCGATCTTCCCCTGCGGATCGATCACCGGCGCACCCAAGATTCGCGCGATGGAATTGATCGACGACGTGGAACGCGATGCGCGGGGGCTCTACTGCGGTGCGGTGGGCCGTTTGGACAGCACTGGCGACGCGGCCTTCAATGTGGCAATCCGTACGCTACGCCTCGTCCCGGATCATCCGGGCGCCCAGGGGGGGCGCGCCAGCATGGGCGTGGGTTCGGCGGTGGTCGCCGATTCCGCCATGCTCGGCGAGTGGCGCGAATGCGTGGTGAAAGGGAACTTCTTGCGCTTGTCCGCCGGCAATGCCGACCTGATCGAGACGATGGCCTTCGATCCCGCGCAAGGGATCGCTCTGCTCGACCTCCACATCGAGCGCGTGCAGACGAGCGCCGCCGAACTTGGCTTCGCCTTCGACCGGCACGCCGTGCGCAATGCCATCCACGCGCTGTGCTTCGATCTCGATGCACCGTCGAAAGTGCGCCTGCTTGTCTCGCGCGGTGGTGCTCACGCGCTCGAAGCCGCGCCCCTGCCGCCCAGGTTCACCGGGCCGGTCGCCTGCGCGGTCCTGCCGCTGCCCGTGTCCGACGGGGACTGGCGCCTGCGCCACAAGTCGACCGATCGCGGCTTCTATGAAGAGGCGCTCAGCGTGGCGCGC
The DNA here is from genome assembly GCF_025938155.1 of Novosphingobium sp. KCTC 2891. Lineage (GTDB taxonomy): Bacteria > Pseudomonadota > Alphaproteobacteria > Sphingomonadales > Sphingomonadaceae > Novosphingobium. The sequence continues at coordinate 180,921 of NZ_JAPCZG010000002.1, forward strand.
GGCGCGAACGCGCAGGAAGCGCTGTTCGTCCGCGACGACGGCCTTGTCACCGAAGGCAGCTTCACCAACCTGTTCGTCGAGCGCGAGGGCCGCCTGCTCACCCCGCGCGCGGCTTCCGGCCTCCTCCCCGGCGTGCTGCGCCGCAGCCTGCTCGATGGTGGCCGAGCCGAGGAAGCCGACCTCACCCTTCACGATCTTGCCGGCGGTTTCTTCGTCGGCAACGCGCTGCGCGGCCTGTGCCCCGCGCGCCTTCTCGGCGAGTAACCCATGCAACATCTCTCTGCCGCGCTCGCGCGGATCGCCCCATCGCGGACCACCGCGATGACCGACCGCGCGATGGAACTGCGCGCCCAAGGCCGCGACGTGATCTCGCTGTCGGTGGGCGAACCCGATTTCGCCACGCCCGCCCATGTGGTCGAAGCGGCCAAGCGCGCGCTCGATGAAGGGGACACGCGCTATACCGCCGTCGCCGGAACGCCCGCGCTGCGCCAGGCGGCGGCGCTGCATTTCCGCCGCGACCTCGGCATCGATGTTCCGCCGTCGCAGGTGATCGTCAGCGCGGGCGGCAAGCAGGCGATCTTCCACGCCCTGCTCGCCACGCTCGATCCGGGCGACGAAGTGCTGATCCCCAGCCCATGGTGGGTCAGCTATCCCGAAATCGTCCGCTTCGCCGGGTCCAGCGTGGTCGACCTGCCCACCGATGCGGCGGGCGGTTTCCGCATCACCGCGGCCCAACTCGAAGCCGCGATCACCCCGCGCACCCGCTGGCTGCTGCTCAACAGCCCCGGCAATCCCACCGGCGCAACTTATCCGGCGGAAGAACTGCGCGCGCTGGGCGACGTGCTGCGCCGCCATCCGCGCGTGCTGGTGATGAGCGACGATATCTACGCGCCGCTGCGCTACGGCGAAGGCGCGCACGCCACGCTCGCGGTCGAATGCCCCGATCTGGCGGAACGCACGCTTACCGTCTCGGGCGTCTCCAAAAGCCACGCGATGACCGGCTTCCGCATCGGCGTCGCCGCCGGCCCGCTCTGGCTGGTGAACGCGATGGCCAGGCTCCAGTCGCACAGCTCGGGCAATCCCGCCTCGATCAGCCAAGCCGCCGCGGTTGCCGCGTTCGCCGGTCCGCAGGACTTCCTGCTCGACTGGCGCGAGCGCTTCCGCGCCCGGCGCGACATGGTCGTGGCCGCGATCAACGCGATCCCGGGCCTGTCCACGCCGGTTCCCGATGGCGCGTTCTATTGCATGGTCGATGCAGCCCCGCTGATGGCGCGCTTCGGCGACGACGACGCGCTCGCCCTGCACCTTCTCGAACACGGCGTCGCCGTGGTTCCCGCCTCGGCCTTTGGCGGCCGCGACGGTTTCCGTATTTCCTTCGCGGCAGACGAGGCGACCCTCGCCGAAGCGCTCCGCCGCATCGCCGGAGCCGTGGCATGATCGATTTCTCCATCCTGTTCGAAGACGGCGAAGCGCTGGTCATCGACAAGCCCGCCGGCCTGCCGCTCGATCGGCCGCGCGCCGGGGGGATCAGCCTGGACGATTACCTCGACGAACTGCGCTTCGGTTTCCAGCGTCCGCCCGCGCCGGTGCACCGGCTGGACCGCGACACATCGGGCTGCCTGCTGCTGGCGCGCAACCCCAAGGCGCTCAAGCGTTTCTCCGCCGCTTTCGAGGCGCGGCAGGTGGAGAAAGTCTATCTCGGCGTCGTTCAGGGCACGTTAGGTGCCGTTCAGGGCACCATCGAACTGGCGCTGTCGAAGATCAGCAGCGAGGCCGAGGGATGGCGGATGATCCCGGCGAAGAAGGGCAAGCCCGCCGTCACCCACTGGCGCGTCGTGGCGCAGGAAGCAGGGCTTTCGCTGGTCGAGTTCCGCCCCGAAACCGGCCGCACCCACCAGATCCGCATCCATGCGCTCGCGGGCCTCGGCCACGCGCTGCTGGGGGATCCGGTCTATGGCGACGGCACGGGTGCGCCGCGCACCCTGCTCCACGCCCAGCGCCTTGTCGTGCCGCGCGAAGGCAAGGCGCCGATCACCGCCGAAGCGCCGATTCCTGCCGATTTCCAGGCACTCGGCTTCGGCCTCTGATGAACGTGGACGAGCTTGTCGCGCGGGCGATGGCGCTGGTGGAGGAAAGCTTCATCGCCGCCGCCGGCCCCGGCGGGCAGAACGTCAACAAGGTCGCCACCGCCGCCCAATTGCGGCTTGATGTCTTCGCGCTGCGCCTGCCGCCCGAAGTGTTCCACCGGCTCAAGGAACTGGCCGGCAGCAAGATGACGTCGAAGGGCGAGATCGTGCTGACCGCGCGCACCTATCGCACGCAGGAACAGAACCGCGAGGACGGGCGCAAACGGCTTGCCGACCTGCTGCGGGAAGCGGCGAACCTGCCGCAGAAGCGCGCGAAATCGCGGCTGAACCGGGTGGGCAAGACCGCGCGCCTGGAAGGCAAGAAGAAGCGCGGCACGGTCAAGGCCGGGCGCGGCAAGGTGCGGCTGGACTGATCCGCGCCTGAATTAATTCGTCGCCCCGCTCGGCCGCGTGGCCGGCACGCTGGCGAGATCGGCAGGCACGGTCGCGTCGACGAGCGGCGGCTTGGGCCGGCTTTCCAGCATTTCCGCCGCATCGTCGAGCGCCTTGGCCTCGCCCTCGGTCACCCCGCCCGGTCCCGGGTCGGTCTCTTTCGAGCACGCCGCAAGCAGCAGCAGCGGGGCAGCGAGAAGCAAGGCCGTGCGCATCGGGAAACGGCGCGCGATTACTGCGGGTTCTTGTCCGCTTCGGCGGCGGCAGCGGCCGCGCGGGCAGCTTCGGCAGCCGAAACGGCGCTGTCGGCGGCGCTCTTGGCGGCGTCCTCGGCGGTCATCGCGGCTTGCGAGGCATCGGCAGCGGGAGCCGCTTCCTGCACGGGCGCGGGCGCGGCGGCCGAAGGCTCGGCGGCGGGCAGCTCGTCGGCCGGCATCTCGACATTGTCGGCAGCGGCAGCCTCCGAGGCATCGTCGGACTTGCCGCAGGCGGCCAGCGAGAGCGCGGCGGCAGCGGCAAAGGCGGCGATCGCAAACTTCTTCATCGGGTCCCTCTCGAACGTATTCATGGCGTTGGAATGCAAAAGTCGGGGCCGGCGCGAAGCTGGCCTGCGGCGCGGTTCTATCCCTCCGCCGGGCGCAAGACCACAAAAAAGCGCCGAGCGCAGTGCGCCGCCATCCGGTTTCAATACCAACGAATCCACGGAAAAACCGCAGCCCATTGACCCATATAAAGAATACTTTATATGCCTCTCGGTGACGTTTCTCGATTCCCTTCGCGCCCTGGCCGATCCGACCCGTCTGCGGATCATGCGCCTGCTCGTCAGCATGGAGCTGGCGGTGGGGGAAATCGCGCAAGTGCTGGGGCAAAGCCAGCCGCGCGTTTCGCGCCACGTCAAGATCCTGTGCGATGCCGGGCTGGCCGAGCGCCGCCGCGAAGGTGGTTGGGTGTTCCTGCGCGCCGCCGTGGGCGAGGCGGGACATCCTCTTCCCGCCGCGCTGGCGCGCCTGCTGGCGGCGGGCGAACAGGCCGATGCCGCCTTCGCTGCCGAATGCGCGGAGGATCGCCGTCATCTCGATGCGATCCGCACCGGACGGCAAGCCCACGCCGAGGACTATTTCGCAGCCCACGCCGCCGAATGGGACAGCCTGCGCAGCCTGCACATCGCCGACGGCCCGGTCGAGGCCGCGCTGGGGGCGATGCTCGGCGATGGCAGCCTTGGCCGCCTGCTCGACGTGGGCACCGGCACGGGCCGCATGGCCGAACTCTTCGCCCCGCGCGCCACCCGCGTGGTCGGGCTGGACAAAAGCGCGGAAATGCTGCGCCTCGCCCGCGCGCGGCTGCAGCACCTGCCCGCCGAAAAGTTCGAGCTGGTGCGCGGCGATTTCGGCGCGCTGCCGTTCGATGCCGCCACGTTCGACACGGTGCTGATCCACCAGGTGCTGCACTATGCGCTTGCGCCCGAGGCGGTGCTGGCCGAAGCGGCGCGGGTGACGCGGCCTGGCGGGCGCATCGCCGTGGTCGATTTCGCCCCGCACGGGCGCGAGGAACTGCGCACCAAACACGCCCACGCGCGCCTCGGTTTTTCCGACGCGCAGATGACCAAGCTGTTTGCCGATGCCGGGTTCACGCTCGACGCAGAGCGCGCGCTCGCCGGCCACGAATTGATCGTCAAGGTATGGACAGGCGTCCGCCGCGACGAAAATGGGGCCGAAGCGCCCCGGAGGACAGGATGACCCACGACGCGACGCTCGACACTCCGCTGTTTGCCGGCCTGCCCGGCGACATCGCGGTTTCCTTTGAATTCTTCCCGCCCAAGAGCGAGGCGATGGCGGCGCAGCTGTGGGAGACGGTCGTCACGCTGGCCCCGCTGGCCCCCAAATTCGTCTCCGTCACCTATGGCGCGGGCGGCACCACGCGTGAGCGGACGCACGCCACCGTCTCGCGCATCATCAAGGAAACCGACCTCGTTCCCGCCGCACACCTGACCTGCGTCGCGGCGAGCAAGGACGAGATCGCCGAGATCGCGGACCAGTACTGGGAAGCGGGCGTGCGCCACATCGTCGCCCTGCGCGGCGATCCGCCGCCGTCCGATGGCGGGCATTTCGTGCCGCACCCGCAGGGCTACAGGAACGCCGCCGAACTGGTCGCGGGGCTCAAGGCGCGCCACGATTTCGAGATTTCGGTCGCGGCCTATCCCGAAGGCCACCCCGAGGCCGCCAGCCTCGACGCCGATCTGGACAACCTGAAGCGCAAGCTGGATGCCGGGGCGACCCGCGCGATCAGCCAGTTCTTCTTTTCGACCGACGCGTGGTTCCGCTTCATGGACAAGGCGCTGGCCGCCGGCATCACCGCGCCGATCCTGCCCGGTATCATGCCCGTGACCAACTTCGCCGCGATCCGCCGGATGAGCGCCAACACCGAAATCCCGGCGTGGATGGAAGCGATGTTCGAGGGCCTCGACGAACGCCCCGGCCCGCGCGCGCTGGTCTCCGCGGTGGCCGCCGCCGACCTGTGCCGCCGCCTCTATGCCGGCGGGGTGCGCGATTTCCACTTCTACACGCTCAATCGCGCGGACCTGTCCTACGCGACCTGCCACCTGCTCGGCCTGCGCCCCCGCCCGGCCGCCATCGTTCCTGCTCCTGAAAAGGCTGCCTGATGCCCACCCCTTCTCCCGCGCGCACCGCCTTCCTTGAAGAAGCGAAGAAGCGCATCCTCATCACCGATGGCGCCTTCGGCACCGAGATCCAGAACTGGAAGCTGTCGGAAGCGGACTATGCCGGCACGCTGGGCCTCGCCAAGGACCAGAAGGGCAACAACGACATCCTCGCGCTGACCAAGCCCGAAGTGCCCGAGGCGATCCACCGCGCCTATTTCGAGGCCGGCGCGGACATTGCCGAGACCAACACCTTCAGCGCCAACCGCATCAGCCAGGCCGATTACGCCGCGGAACATCTGGTGCGCGAGATCAACCTTGAAAGCGCGAAGCTCGCCCGCCGCTTGGCAGACGAATATCAGGCCAGGGACGGCCGCCCGCGCTTCGTCGCCGGCGCGATCGGGCCGACCAACAAGACGCTGTCGCTTTCGCCCGACGTCAACGATCCCGGCTACCGCGAGATCGACTGGGACACGCTGGTCGATGTCTACAAGGAGCAGGCCGCCGCGCTGGTCGAAGGCGGGGCGGACTTCATCCTGATCGAGACGGTGTTCGATACCCTGAATGCCAAGGCAGGCGTGATGGCCGTGCGCAAGCTGGAACAGGAACTGGGCCGCGAAGTGCCGATCATGCTGTCGATGACGCTGACCGACCTTTCGGGCCGCAACCTGTCGGGCCACACGGTCGAAGCGTTCTGGTATGCCGTGCGCCATGCCAAGCCCCTGACCATCGGGCTCAACTGCTCGTTCGGCGCCACCCAGCTGCGCCCGCACGTGCGCGCGCTGTCCGAAATCGCCGACACGCTGATCATGGTCTATCCCAACGCCGGCCTCCCCAACGAACTGGGTGAATACGACGAAATGCCCGGCACCACCGCCGGCCTCGTCAAGGAATGGGCCGATCACGGACAGGTCAACGTGCTGGGCGGCTGCTGCGGCTCCACCCCGGCGCATATCGCGGCGATGGCCAAGGCTGTGGCCGGCCTCCCCCCGCGCAAGCTGCCCGTGCCCGAGCCGGTCACCCGGCTCGCCGGTCTCGAACCCTTCGTGATGGCCCGCTGAAGGCCCGAAAGACAGACATGAACACCACTTCCCCCAGCAGTTCGTCCGGCGCCCGCTTCGTCAACATCGGCGAGCGCACCAACGTCACCGGATCGGCCGCGTTCAAGAAGCTGATCCTTGCCGGCGACTATGCCCGGGCGGTCGAGGTTGCGCGCCAGCAGGTCGAAAACGGCGCGCAGGTGATCGACGTCAACATGGACGAGGGCTTGCTCGACGCGGTCGAGGCGATGACCACGTTCCTCAAGCTGCTGGCTGCCGAGCCGGACATCGCGCGCGTGCCGCTGATGATCGACAGCTCGAAGTGGGAGGTGATCGAGGCCGGCCTGAAGTGCGTGTCGGGCAAGCCGATCGTCAACTCGATCAGCATGAAGGAAGGCGAGGAAGCGTTCCTGGCCCAGGCACGCAAGTGCATGGATTACGGCGCAGCCGTGGTGGTCATGGCCTTCGACGAGAAGGGCCAGGCCGATACCAAGGCGCGCAAGGTCGAGATCTGCTCGCGCGCGTATCAGCTGCTGACCGGCATCGGCTTCGCGGCCGAGGACATCATCTTCGATCCCAACGTCTTCGCGGTGGCCACCGGCATCGAGGAGCACGACCGCTACGCGCTCGATTTCATCGAGGCCACGCGTGAGATCAAGGCAGCCTGCCCCGGCGTGCATATCTCGGGCGGCCTGTCGAACCTCTCGTTCAGCTTCCGCGGCAACGAGACGGTGCGCCGCGCGATGCATTCGGTGTTCCTCTACCACGCCATCCCGGCGGGCATGGACATGGCGATCGTCAATGCCGGCCAGCTCGACATCTACGACCAGATCGACCCGGCGCTGCGCGAAGCCTGCGAGGACGTGATCCTCAACCGCCGCCCCTCTGTCGAGGGCGAGGAAACCTCGACCGAGCGGCTGATCGCGCTGGCCGAAAGCTACAAGGGCAAGGACACCGTCGCCGAAAAGGCCGCCGAGGAGTGGCGCGGCTGGGACGTGGTGCGCCGGCTGGAACACGCGCTGGTCAAGGGCATCGACGCCTATATCGTCGAGGATACCGAGGAAGCACGCGCCGCCATCGCGGCCCGCAACGGCCGGCCGATCGAGGTGATCGAAGGCCCGCTGATGGAAGGCATGAACACGGTTGGCGACCTGTTCGGATCGGGCAAGATGTTCCTGCCGCAGGTGGTGAAGTCCGCCCGCGTGATGAAGAAGGCGGTCGCCCACCTGATCCCGTTCATCGAGGCGGAAAAGCAGCCCGGCGCCAAGGCCAAGGGCCGCATCATCATGGCCACGGTGAAGGGCGACGTCCACGATATCGGCAAGAACATCGTCGGCGTCGTGCTCCAGTGCAATGGCTATGAAGTGATCGACCTGGGTGTGATGGTGCCGTGGGCAACGATCATCGACACCGCGCTGAAGGAAGATATCGACATCGTCGGCCTGTCCGGCCTCATCACCCCCTCGCTCGACGAGATGGTGACCGTGGCCGAGGAAATGCAGCGCGCCGGGATGTCGATCCCGCTGCTGATCGGCGGGGCGACCACCAGCAAGGTCCACACCGCGCTGCGCATCGATCCGGCCTATGACGGCCCGGTGATCCACGTGCTCGACGCCAGCCGCGCGGTCGGCGTCGCCAGCCAGCTCTTGTCGGACACCCAGCGCGATCCCTTCGTCAAGACGACCGCCGCCGATTACCAGCACGTGCGCGATGCCCGCGCGAACAAGGGTGCATCGAAGCTGCTGCCGCTGGCAGACGCGCGTGACAACGCTTTCGCGGCAGACTTCTCGGAGAAGGCGCCCCCGCCCGAGCAGCCGGGGCTGCACACGTTCGCGGACTGGGATCTGGCCGACCTTGTCGAGTGCTTCGACTGGACACCGTTCTTCCGTGCGTGGGAACTGGCCGGCACCTACCCGGCGATCCTGAGCGACGAGGTGGTGGGCGAAAGCGCGCGCAACCTGTTCGCCGACGCGCAGGCGATGCTGGGCAAGATCGTGAGCGAGAAGTGGCTGACCGCCAAGGCCGTCTGCGGCTTCTGGCCCTGCGCGCGCCACGGCGACGATGTGGTGCTGCACCTGGAAGGGCCGCAGCCGCCGCTGCACCTGCCGTTCCTGCGCCAGCAGTTCATCAAGAGCCGGGGCCGCGCCAACTTCTGCCTGGCCGACTTCATCGATCCGGCGGGCGACTGGATCGGCGGCTTCGCGGTGGGCATCCACGGCATCGACCCGCACCTCGCACGGTTCAAGGCGGACAACGACGACTATTCGGACATCCTGCTGAAAGCGCTGGCAGACCGCTTCGCCGAAGCCTTCGCGGAACGCCTGCACCAGCACGTGCGCACCACGCTGTGGGCCTATGCGCCGGGCGAGCAGCTGACCAACGAGGCGCTGATCCGCGAGCAGTACCGCGGCATCCGCCCTGCACCCGGTTATCCCGCGTGCCCGGACCACAGCCTCAAGCCGATCCTGTTCGATCTGCTGAAGGCGCAGGACAATGCCGGGATCACGCTGACTGAAAGCCAGGCGATGCTGCCGACCTCGGCCGTTTCGGGCTTCTACTTCGCGCACCCGGAAAGCCAGTATTTCGGCGTTGCGACCATTGGCCGCGACCAGCTGGAAGACTATGCCGCGCGGCGCGGAGTGGACCTGGCCACGGCGGAACGCTGGCTGCGCCCCAACCTCGACTGACGGTGCCCGGCCCTGCCGGCATGGCTCACACCATGTCGGCGGGGCGCACCAGCCGATCGAAGGTTTCCGCGTCGACCAGCCCCAGCTTCAGGCTCGCTTCGCGCAGGGTCAGACCTTCGGCGTGCGCCAGCTTGGCGATCTTGGCCGCGTTATCGTATCCGATCTCGGGCGCGAGCGCGGTCACCAGCATCAGCGAGCGCTCGACCAGTTCGGCAATGCGCGCCTCGTTGGCCTTCAGCCCCTCGACGCAGCGCGCGGCGAAGCTGTCCATCCCCACGGCGAGCAGGTGGACCGAGCGCAGCACCGCCGCGCCGATCATCGGCTTGAAGACGTTGAGTTCGAGATGCCCCTGCATCCCGCCCACGATCACCGCCTGATGGTTGCCGACAACCTGAGCAGCCACCATCGTCAGCATCTCCACCTGCGTCGGGTTGACCTTGCCCGGCATGATCGAGCTGCCCGGCTCGTTCGCCGGCAGGTCCAGCTCGCCAAGGCCCGACCGCGGGCCGGAACCCAGCAGGCGCACGTCGTTGGCGATCTTGGTCAGCGCCGCCGCCAACGTGGCCAGCGTGGCCGAGAACTGCACCAGCGCATCGTTGCTCGCCAGCGCCTCGAACGCATTGGGCGCGGGCACGAAACGGTGGCCGGTGAGCGCCGCCAGTTCGGCCGCCATCGCCGCACCGAAGCCCGCGGGCGCGTTCAGTCCGGTGCCCACCGCCGTCCCGCCCTGCGCCAGCCGCAGCAAGTGCCGCTCCGCATCTCGCAGCCGTTCGCGCGCATCTCGCAACTGCTGGGCATAGCCTGAAAACTCCTGCCCCAGCGTCAGCGGCGTCGCGTCCTGCAAATGGGTGCGGCCGATCTTGACGAGGCCGGCCCAGTCCTCCGCCTTTCCATCCAGCGCCGCCACCAGCCGGTCGAGCGCGGGGATCAGGTCGCGGTTCAGCGCGGTTACCGCCGCAATGTGGAGCGCGGTGGGAAAGCTGTCGTTGCTCGATTGCCCGCGATTGACGTGATCGTTGGGATGGACAGGGCTTTTGCCGCCGCGCGTGCCGGCAAGGCGTTCGTTGGCGATGCCCGCGATCACCTCGTTCACGTTCATGTTGGTCTGGGTGCCGCTTCCCGTCTGCCAGATCACCAACGGGAACTGCTCGTCGAACCCTCCCGCCGCCACGTCCGCCGCCGCCGATGCGATGGCTTCCGCCAACCGCCCATCCAGCCCGTGCGCACGGTTGACGCGGGCCGCCGCCTGCTTGACCAGCGCGAGCGCGTGGATGATCCCGCCGGGCATCCGCTCGGCCGGTCCGAACGGGAAGTTCTCGATGCTGCGCTGGGTCTGCGCGCCCCAATAGGCATGGTCCGGCACTTCGATCGCGCCGATGGAGTCCGTCTCGATGCGAGGCATGTGCTTGCTCCTGCTGCTGTCGGGGAATGAACCGCGCGGCCTGGTGTTCCGCAAGCGACAACCCGGTCAGCCGTGCCCGATCGGCGGGGGCTCTCCCCTGTCTGCGGCCACCCCGCGCCGAACCTGCGCCTCGCAGCGACGGAAACGGGCAACCACGTCGTCCTCGGCAAGTCCCGCCTGCCGTGCCGCAAGCGCCAGCGCATCGCCCAGCCCGCTCTCGGCAAGGTGGGCCAGCAGCGGCACCGGGTGCAGCGAAAGCTGCGCCGCCATCGCCTTGAGCGCCGCGGCCATGGCGGCGACATCGCCATCGCCCGGCGCGGCGTATTCGTATTCCCGCTTGCGCAACGGCGCCTCGCGCGGGTCAAAGGCCATCGCGGTTCTCCTGTGCCCGGAAGATGGGCGTCCGGACCAAGGACCGCAAGCCGCTTGCCCGCGGCGGCGACCAACGCATAAGCGGGCGACAGGGACATACGAGGCGCATGGGCACGACCGAAATCTTCCTGATCGCGCTGACGATCATCCTGGCCGTGCCCTACGCGGCGTGGCGCCTGCTGCGCACCGATCGCTGGGCGCCGCTGGTGGTGGTGCAGATCATCGGCGGCATCCTGCTGGGGCCGGGCGTGCTGGGTGCCGCCTTTCCCGCCTATTACGCGTTCGTGTTCACACCGCAGGTCATCGGCGCGCTGAACGGCATCGCGTGGTGGGCGGTGATGATGTTCGTGTTCGTCGCCGGGCTGGAACTCGATCTGGCCGATGCCTGGGCACACCGGCGCGAGACGACGATCACCGCTGCCTGCGCGCTGCTGGTGCCGCTCGCCGCGGGCGCGCTTGCGGCCATGGCACTGCTGACCACGCCCGGCTGGATTGGCCCGCACGGCGCCTGGGCGCAGGCGGTGACGGGTATCGGCATGGCCTGCGCGGTGACCGCGCTGCCGATCCTGGTGCTGCTGATGGAACGGCTGGGGCTGTTCCGGCAACCGCTGGGGCAGCGGCTGCTGCGCTATGCCAGCCTGGATGACGTGGCGATCTGGGGCGTGCTCGCGCTGATCCTGCTCGATTGGTCGCGGCTGGAACGGCAGGCGCTGTTCCTGGCGGGTTTCGCACTGGCGGCCTGGGCGATGCGACGGGCGATCGTCCGTCTGCCACAGGCAGACCGGTGGTACATCGCGCTGGTCTGGCTGGCGGCGACCGCATTCGGCGCGGACTGGTCGGGGCTGCATTTCATGGTGGGCGCGTTCCTGGCGGGCGCGGTGCTGGAAGCGAAGTGGTTCGACACCGCGAAGCTCGACGCGATGCGCGAGTTCCTGCTGCTGACGGTCATGCCGGTGTTCTTCCTTTCCACCGGGCTTCGCACCAGCTGGGGCGTGGATGGCACGATGGTCTTTGCCGGCGCCGCGCTGCTGCTGGTCGCCTCGGTCGGCGGCAAGCTGGCCGGGGTGCATCTCGCCGGACGCCTGCTTGGCTGGGGCAAGGGCGAAGCCTCGGTGATCGGCTGGATGCTCCAGACCAAGGCGCTGATCATGATCATCTTCGTCAACGTCCTGCTCGACAAGGGCATCATCACCGCACAGGCCTTCACCGCGCTGCTGCTGATGGCCGTGGCCAGCACCGCGCTGACCGTGCCCATCGTCCGCCCGCGCCTGGCAAGACTGCAGGCGTCAACCGCGCCTTAACGGCTGGCCATGCATGGAACGACCATGCGCGGCGCCGAAGTTCTCCTCATGCTGGGCGTTGCCGGGCTGGCACTTGGCACATGCTGGTGCCTCTACCGGGCCACCGTGCTGTTCGCCGGCTGGCAGCGCGCGGTCGCCCATGTGACGCGCGGCGGCTACAGCGACACCGAACGGCTCGACGATTTCTTCCATCTCCAGCAGTCCTTCGGCACGATCCGCGGCTGGAACTGGCGCGACGGCGAAGGCAAGCGCTGGATCGAGGACGAAGTGCTGTTCGAGACGGCGGAGGGCCACACCCAACGCGCCATCGTCGGCCGGCAGGTAACCCGGTCGTGGAAACCGTCCAGCGTCTTCGCCATCTGGTACGACCGGGCCAATCCTGCGCGCGTGACCGCCTATGGCGCCTATTACTGGACGGCCATGGCGGTGCTGTCGCTCGCACTGCTCTACGCCGTGTTTGCCTGGGGCATCGACTGGGCGCGCACCGGCCGTCCGCCGCAGTGGCTGGAAAGCATCGCGGACGAAGACGAGGCGCATCCCCAATTAGTATGGGAGCGCGTGGCCGACCTCGTCTCGCACAAGTGAGAGGCCGCGGCGCCCGACCACTGCTATAGGCATGCCGCCAAAGACCAATGGAGAGGCCACCCGTGACCCAGATCGATCCCCTTTCGCGCCTGATCGCCATCGAAGAGATCAAGCAGCTCAAGGCACGCTATTTCCGCCTGATGGACAGCAAGCAGTGGGAGCCGCTGCGCAGCGTCTTCGCCGACGATGCCGTGTTCGACGCGCGCGCGTCGCTTTCGATCGACGGCAACGGCGAATCCGGCCGCGCGGCGGAAAGCAACGATTGGGTCTACGAAGGCGGCGACACGATCATCGACTTCATCCGCACTGCCGTGGGCACGCAGCGCACCGTCCACCATGGCCATTGCCACGAAATCGAGATCCTGTCGGATACCGAGGCGCGCGGCGTGATCGCGATGGAAGACCAGATCTGGGACGAAAGCGGCGCAGCGCTGACGCTGCACGGCATGGGCCACTATCATGAAACCTACCGCAAGGACGGCGGCGCCTGGCGCATCGTCACCTCGCGCATCACCCGGCTCCACGTAATTCTGGGCAGCTGACAATTTCCTACCCGCGCGCGATCTGCCATAGCGCGCGGGTGACCTCCAACGACCGGCCTTACGAACTCGATTTCCTGCCCGATGACGGCTTTGCGGGAGAATACGAGTTTTCCCCCAGCACAGCGCCGACTGTGTCAACCTTGCCGGGCGATCCGCTCGAAGCATTGCACGCGGTGTTCGGCTTCAGCGCCTTTCGCGGGGTGCAGGACGAAGTGGTGGGCCGGGTGCTGGCGGGGCGCTCGACGCTGGCGGTGATGCCGACCGGTGCGGGCAAGTCACTGACCTACCAATTGCCGGCAGTGATGATGGGCGGGACCTGCGTGGTCGTCTCGCCGCTGATCGCGCTGATGCACGACCAGTTGCGCTCGGCCACGGCCAACGGCATCCGCGCCGCCACGCTCACCAGCGTCGATACCGACCGCGAGGCGACCATCGCGCGTTTCCGCGCGGGCGAGCTGGACTTGCTCTATGTGGCGCCGGAGCGCGCCAGCCAGCCGCATTTCCGCGAAATGCTGACCCGCTCGCCGATCGCGCTGTTCGCCATCGACGAAGCGCACTGCGTCTCCGAATGGGGCCACGATTTCCGCCCCGACTACCGCCTGCTGCGTCCGCTGATGGAGGCCTTTCCGGAAGTGCCCCGGCTGGCGCTGACCGCCACGGCGGATCGCCACACGCGCGCCGACATCCTGGAGCAACTGGGCATCCCGGCGGACGGGCTGATCGTGGCCGGGTTTGACCGGCCGAACATCCGCTACGCCATCACCCCGCGCGACAATCCGCTGCGCCAGCTGACGCGGCTGATGGCGGACAATCCCGGCCCCGGCATCGTCTATGCGCCCACGCGCGCGCAGGTCGAACGGCTGGCGGAACAGCTTTCCGGGCAGGGACGCCCGGTGCTGCCCTATCATGCCGGGCTGCCGCCCGAGACGCGTGCCGCCAACCAGTCCGCCTTCGTCGCCAGCGAGGACATGGTCATGGTCGCCACGGTCGCCTTCGGCATGGGCATCGACAAGCCCGACGTGCGCTTCGTCGCCCACGCCGCGCTGCCCAAGTCGATCGAGGGCTATTACCAGGAAACGGGCCGCGCCGGGCGCGATGGCGATCCTTCGGTCGCGGTGATGCTGTGGGGCGCGGACGATTTCGTGCGCGCACGCCAGCGCCTGTCCGAACTGGACGAAAGCCGCATTACCGGCGAGCGCACACGGCTCGATGCGCTGGCCGGACTGGTCGAGACCGCCGGGTGCCGCCGCGCGGTGCTGCTGCGCCACTTCGGCGAGGATCCGCCGCAGACCTGCGGCAATTGCGACAACTGCCTCAACCCGCCGGGGGTCAGCGACGCCACCGAGCTGGCGCGCAAGCTGCTTTCGGCGGTCTATCGCACGGGACAGACCTATGGCTTCGGCCATATCGAGAAAGTGCTGACCGGCGTGGCCGACGAGCGCGTGCTCCAGCGCGGGCACGACCAGCTCTCGGTGTTCGGCATCGTGCCGCCGGAAGACGCGCCGCTGCTGCGCGCGCTATGCCGCGCGCTTCAGGCACGGGGCAGCCTGATCGCCACGGACCACGGCGGATTGGCGCTGGGGGGCGATGCCCGCGCCATCCTCAAGGGCGAGGCGAGCGTCGAGATCGTCCTGCCGCCCAAGCAGGAACGCGGCGCGCGCGGCAAGCGCAAGGGCAGCGCGGGCGCCGCGCTCAACCCGGTGGGCGATCCGCTGTTCGATGCGCTGCGCGCGCTGCGCCGCGAACTGGCCCAGAACGCCGGCGTGCCGCCCTACGTGGTGTTCCACGATTCGGTGCTGCGCGAGATGGCGGAAAGCCGCCCCGCCAGCCGCGCCGAACTGGGCGCGATCGGCGGGGTCGGCGCGCGCAAGCTCGATGCTTACGGCGACGCGTTCCTCGCGCTTATCCGGCAGCACTGACGCGGGCACTCCGCGCCAGCCGCGAAAGCCGGTCCTTCACCGCCAGTTTCAGCTTCTTGAGCCGGACGATCTCCAACGGATCGACCCAGAACCGCGCCTGCGCGGCACGCAGGGCGGCATCGAGCTTCTGGTGGCGCTCCAGCAGACGGAACGTACGGTCGGACATATTTCTGCTCCTCGATCAGAACGGTTGCGTTCGATCGGGTGCGCCGTGCCGCCAGGCCGAAAAAGGGGGGAAGAACTCCGGACCCGGCAGGCATCGGCATCACCCGATGCGGTCCGACATCACGAGGCAGCAGGCCTTCCGCAGGGGGGATGGGCGGAAGGTCTGCGTGCCGCGCCAGAGGGGCCCGGTCCGCAGAACCAAACATGGGGAGCACGCCGCCGTCATGCAAGTTACGTTGTGTTGCTGCGTGATTGGCATATCATGGTGATATCACTTTAAGGGGAAGTGCGATGACCGATTCGCCTGCGATGAACACCAGCCGGGAAATCCCGGCGCGCAGCACCAGCGGCTACCTGATGCTCGGCCTGTTCCTGGCGCTGCTCGCGCTGTTCCTGTGGCGTCTCGGCTCGTTCGCCGGGGGCGAGGCGAGCGATGCCGAAGTCCTGGGCTTCATCGGCTCGGTCGCCCTGCTGCCCGTGCTGCTGGTGGTGATCGCCAAGGGCTTCTACATGATCCAGCCCAACCAGGCCGCCGCGATCACGCTGTTCGGCTCCTATCGCGGCACGGACCGCAACCACGGGTTGCGCTGGGTCTGGCCGTGGATGGGCAAGACCCGCATCTCGGTGCGCGCCAACAACGTCGTATCGGAAAAGCTGAAGGTCAACGATCTGCGCGGCAACCCCATCGAGATCGCCACCAACGTGGTGTGGCGCGTGGCCGATACCGCGCAGGCGCTGTTCGACGTGGATGATTACCGGGCCTTCGTGTTCGTCCAGATCGAAGCCGCGGTCCGCTCGATCGGATCGCGCTACCCCTATGACGACATCGAGCACCACGAGGTCACGCTGCGCGGCCACCACGACGTGATCAACGCGGAACTGCGCGACGAGCTGAACGCGCGCCTGCGCCTCGCCGGGATCACGGTGGACGAATGCGGGCTGACACACCTCGCCTACGCCCCTGAGATCGCCGGCGCCATGCTGCGCCGCCAGCAGGCCGAAGCGGTGATCGCCGCGCGCAAGAAACTGGTCGAAGGCGCGGTGACGATGGTCGAGATGGCGCTCACCCAGCTATCGGAAAAGAATGTCGTCCACCTCGACGACGAGCGCCGCGCCGCGATGGTCTCGAACCTGATGGTCGTGCTGTGCGGCGAGCGCGAGACGCAGCCGATCGTCAACACCGGCACGCTCTACCAATAGGCGCGGGCATGGCGTCGCCGCAGAAGAAGGCGTTCCCGCTGCGCCTCGATCCCGCGCTGCACGCGGCGGTCGAGCGCGCGGCGGCAGGCGACCTGCGCTCGGTCAATGCCGAGATCGAATGCCTGCTGCGCGAAGCGCTTGCCCGCCGGGGCGTGAAGCTGGAGCCGGCCGCGCCGCCTGTGCGCCGCCCACGCGGAGCCGGTTGACTATTGCAGTGTCACGCGGCCGTCGTCGTCCGCATCGCGCCGGCCGAAGAACTGCATCAGCTGCACCAGCATCTCGCAGCGCGTGGCGAGGTCCGATGCCTCCAGCAGCGCCTGCTTGGCGGCGCTGTCGAACGGGGCGATCTGCGACACGCCGTTGACCAGCGATTCGTCGTCGAGCCGCGCCACCGCCTCCCAGTCCACGGCATAGCCCTGCGACATGGCGAATTTGCGGGCCTCCCGCTCGAACGAAGCACGCTCGACGGCGCTGAGGCTGGCGCCTTCCTCGTCCTCGATCAGTTCCGCCTCGACCTGGCGGAACGGCGTTGTCACGTCGAGTTCGCGCAGGATGCGAAAGCGCGCGATGCCTTCAAGCACGATGTTGAAGCGCCCGTCGTCCAGCGCCTCGACATTGTCGATCTTGCCCACGCAGCCCACGGTGAACAGCGGCGCGCCCTCGCCCGCCGCTTGCGGCTGGATCATCGCGATGCGCCGGTCGCGGGCCAGCGCATCGCTGACCATCGCGCGATATCGCGGCTCGAAGATGTGCAGCGGCAATTGCAGTCCCGGAAACAGGATCACTCCCGGCAACGGGAAAATCGAGAGCCTGACGGTGCCCGGAGTGCCGCCCATCCGCGTCAGCCGAACAGCACGGTGGAAAGCTTGCGCCGTGTGGCGGCCACCCAGGGATCTTCCAGCCCCGTCGCCTCGAAGATCTGGAGCAGGCGCGTACGCGCCGCGCCTTCGTTCCAGGCGCGGTCCGCCGCCACCATCTCCAGCAGCTTTGCCGCCGCCGCGTCGCGGTCTCCGCTGGCATAGAGCGCGTTGGCGAAGGCCAGTTGCGCATCCATGTCCGCCGGACGCTCGGCTGCCGCCGCGCGCAGGGTCGCCAGTTCGCTTTCCTCCGGCGCGTCCTCGGCCAGCGCCAGCGCGGACCGGGCCTGCGCCAGCGCGGGGTCCTCCGCGATCTTCGGATCGAGCGCGGCCAGCACCTCGGCGGCTTCCTCGCGGTGGCCGGCGAGGATCAGCGCGCGAATCAGGCCGGAATGCGCCGGGGCATTATCGGGCGCGATCTCGACGATCTGCGAGAAGATGCCGGCGGCGCGTTCCCCGTCACCCTCCGCCAGAACTTCCTCGCCCATGGCGAGCAGGGGAGCGATGTCCTGCGCCGGCGCATCGCCGGCCTGCACCGGAAGCTGCGAGAGAAGCTGGTCGAGATACTGCTTCAGCTGCGATTCGCCGCGCGCGTTGGTCAGGTCGGCCACCGGCTGGCCCTGGAACATCGCATAGACCGTGGGGATCGAACGCACCTGGAACTGGGCAGCGATGAACTGCTCCTCATCCACGTTGACCTTGGCGAGGATCACGCCCTTGTCGGCATATTCCGCCGCGACCTTTTCCAGCACCGGGGTGAGCGCCTTGCAGGGGCCGCACCATTCCGCCCAGAAGTCGAGGATGACCAGCTTGGTCATCGAGGGTTCGACCACGGCCTTGCGGAAACGGTCGACCGCCTTCTGTTCTTCGAGGTTGAGGCCGAGGCTTGCCAATGCGATTCTCCGGTGGCGAACGAGGACAGGTTTGCGTCTTCATGTGGGAACCCGGCGCGGTTCGGCAAGTCCCCAACGATGCCGCAGGGACGTTTCCCCACGTCGATTGCGGGAAAGTGCATTTGGGGGGTTGCGCCAATCCCGAGTCGCCGTTAGAGGCGCCAACACCCCAGCCGGACGGGGCATTCTCCACCGGCCAGAAACGCACGAGCGGGCGTAGCTCAGGGGTAGAGCACAACCTTGCCAAGGTTGGGGTCGAGGGTTCGAATCCCTTCGCCCGCTCCAGTTTCCTCCACTGAAACAAAGATTTTGCCTTCGGGCACACTGTCCCCGGACGGTGCTCTTATCGCAGCATCTGCGGACATGGCTTCGCTGCCGTGCGCGCACCCTCGGGCTGCGCTGTCAGGGGGCCTGCGGAGCGCCGCGCGGTCTCAAGCTGTCGCCGAAGTGCCATCGCTGGCCGTTCCCGCGCCTGGCGCCCGGAACGGCCTCACACCATCACACGACGAAGATGTCGGTACTGTCCAGCGCCGGATGGGTCGATGTGCCGATCTGCGCGATCAGAAGCGCGCCGTAGCGGGTGCCTGTGCCGTCGGCATCGTACCACAGCGAGCCGGTATCGGTGTTGTAGATGATGCGATCGGTCGCATCGTGCGCCAGGTCGGTGCCGGCGCCCGACCAGAACTGGTCTGCGGTGAGCGCGCCGGTCAATGCGCCCAGCCCCTTGTACTGCGCGCGCGCCAGCTCGATCACGTCGCCATCGGCGCGCGAGAAATCGGCCACGATGTCGCTGCCCGAGGTAACCTTCGCCACCGCGTTGAAGCGGAAGGTATCCGCCCCCTGCCCGCCCGTCAGCGTGTCGCTGCCCAGACCGCCCACCAGGACGTCCGTGCCCGCGCCGCCATCGAGGATGTCGTTGCCGGCATTGCCGATCAGCGTGTCATCGCCGCCATGGCCATGGACGATGTCGTTGCCCTTGCCGCCGTCGATCACGTTGGCAGCTTCGTTGCCGTCGATTCTGTTGTCGATCGTGTTGCCCGTGCCGTCAATCGCATCGCCGCCCTCCAGGACGAGCACTTCGATATTGCCGCCAAGCTTGAAACTGGCGGTGGCGATCACCGTGTCGATACCGCCATTCGAGCGCTCGCTGACCCGGTCTGCGCTGTTGTCGACATGGAACGTGTCGTCGCCGCGCCCACCCGACATCACGTCGGCGCCTAGGCCGCCGTCGATCACATCGGCGAAATCGGTGCCATTGAGCTTGTTCACGCCGGCGTTGCCGATGATGGTCAGGGCGTTCGCGCTGCGGCCGGCGTTGACGTTGATCGCGTACGCCCCCGAAGCGTCGGCCACATCGCCGGTGCCGGTGCCGATCACGATTCGCTCGATCCCGCTCTCACCGGCAGCCACGCTGTACGTGCCGCCCGTCAACGCCGCGATCCGCACCTCGTCGGTGCCGCTGGCACCCGTATCCCGGATCTCGCCGCCGACGTGCTCCAGCATGGTCGAAAACACATAGATGTCCGATCCGCCCGCACCGTCGAGTTCGTCGGCGCTGCCACCACCGACGATCACGTTTGCGCCGCTGTTGCCCGCGATCCGGTTGTCGAGCGCGTTGCCCGTGCCGTCGATCGCGAGAAGGCCGGTCAGGACCAGCGTCTCGACATTGTCTGCCAGTGTCCACGAAATGGACGACTGGACCGTGTCGGTGCCCTCGCTCGCCGCTTCCACCGTGCGATCGCCGATGTTGTCCACGACATAGGTGTCGTCACCCGCTCCGCCGGTCAGCACGTTGGCCGCACTGTTGCCGGCCAGCACGTTGGCCAGCGCGTTGCCGGTGCCATCGATCGCGGCGCTGCCGGTCAGCGTCAGGTTCTCGACATTGGCGCCCAGCACATAGGTGAAATCCGCCTGGACCGTATCGATGCCGTTGCCCGCATCCTCGATGACCACGTCATCGAGGCCGCGGACCACGTAGAGATCATCGCCCGCCCCACCTTCGAGCGTATCGCCGCCGCCCTTGCCGTCGAGCGTGTCGGCCCCGCCCAGGCCCACCAGGTGATTCGCCGCGGTATTGCCGGTGAGCACGTTGGCCAGCGCGTTGCCTGTGCCGTCGACCGCATCGGTGCCGGTCAGCGTCAGGTTCTCGACATTGGCGCCAAGAAGGTAGGAAAGTCCGGTCCGGACGGTGTCGGAGCCTTCGTCCGCGCTTTCGATGACCTGGTCGCCCAGATTGTCGACAATGAAGGTATCGTCGCCAGTGTTGCCGATCATCACGTCGGCACCGGCGCCGCCATCAAGCGTGTCGTTACCGTCAAGCCCGGTCAGCACGTTGTCGGCATCGTTGCCGGTGATCGCATTGCCGAGGTTGTTGCCGATACCGTCGATCGCACTCGTTCCGGTCAGGACCAGATTCTCGAAATTGTCGGCCAGCACCCAAGACAGCGAGGCGCGCACGGTGTCGCGGCCTTCGGTCGATGCCTCGACCAGCTTGTCACCTACCGAATCGACGACGTAGACGTCGTTGCCCGCGCCGCCGATCAACGTATCGTCGCCCGCGCCGCCATCGAGCCAGTCGTTCCCGGCGCCGCCGTTGAGGATGTTGACCGCACCATTGCCCGTCAGGACGTTGTCGAGCGCATTGCCGGTGCCGTTGATCGCCTGCGACCCGGTCAGGACCAGATTTTCGACATTCGCGGCCAGCACCCACGAGAGCGAGGCGCGGACCGTGTCCGTGCCTTCGCCGGCCAATTCGATCGTGGTATCGCCGGTCACGTCCACGACATAGGTATCGTCGCCAAGCCCACCGCTCATCGCGTCCGCGCCGCTGCCGCCATCGAGCCAGTCGTCACCCGCCAGGCCGGCCAGCGTGTCCGCGCCGCCCAGGCCATAGATCGCGTCGTCTGCCGCAGTGCCGGTCAGCAGGTTGGCGGTATCGTCGCCGGTGATGGTGTTGAACGGCGGCATGGCATGGTCCTTCGGGCTAACCCGCGCGGGCCCGCGGGCAGCCGACCTGTGCCCCACTGAAGTGACGGTTTGGCGAACCTAATGTTTAACTCTGCACCGCTCGCCGCGAAATTAGGCGACAAATCGTTGCCGGATCGCCTTCCGGCGCCCGTCCCGCCGATCGGACCGGGCGCCGGGGCGAATCACCCCGCGTCCAGAATCGCCAGCGCACCGGTGTCGACCACGTGCGAGACGTGCCGGTCGAGCATGGTCAGGAACAGCCGGTCGCCGCGCTCGGTGCGCTGGACCGACATCGCCGCGCAGACCGCCACGTTGATCCCGGCGAAGGTGAAGCGGCGATAGTCCTCCTCGAAATCCGCGCGGGCATAGCCGGTCACGCCCTGTCGCAGCAGCTCGTCGTGATAGGCGCCCAGCAGGCCGGCCTCCGCATCGCGCCGCACGCCCGGCGCAAAGGCACCGCCGATCAGGTAGGACACGTCGACCGCATTGAAGCCGAGTGCCGCCGATTGCCAGTCGACCACTTTCAGGCTCTCGTCGCCCAGGAACAGCATGTTGTCCGGTCGGTAATCGTTGTGGGTGACGCAGCGCGGCCGGGACGGCGCGGCGTTGTAGCCTTCGTAGCGCTCGCAGAACCGGTCGCAGACGCGGATCATTTCGGCAGTGAGATTGTCCGCATGACGGTCGCGGAACTCGGGCCACGCGCCGCGCAGCGCCTCGGCCGGGTAGAAGGGCTGCGACAGCGGCGGCGCGCCTTGCTCCCCGGTGTCGAGCCAGGCCAGTTCCGGGGCATCTCCCCTGTCCCAGAACGCCGCGTGGAGCCGCGCCGCCTCGACCATGCTGGCGTTTGCCTGTGCGGCGGTGATGCCCGCGATCTGGTCCCCCGTGCGGGCGGGCGCGCAATCTTCCAGCAGCAGCACGAAAGACCCGTCATCGGCCAGCGCCGCCCCGTAACAGGCTGCGGTGGATATCCGCGCGCGTCCCGCCAGATCGCGATAAAAGCCCACTTCGCGGGCATAGAGGTTGTTGGCGGCGGCAGCATCGCGGCTGTCCTGGCTTTCGGCCGCAAACTTGCCGACGATGGTTTCCGGCCCCTGCCGCGCGCCATAGCGCAGCGTCAGCCGCAGGGTATCGCCAAGCTGGCCGGTTCCGACAGACTCCATCGTGAAGCCGGCGATATCCCAATCGTGCCCCTGCCCTGCCAGAATATCGGTCAGCCACGCCGCGTCGATGTCATGCGGACGCGGCACGCGCGCCAAAGTATTCCCGTTCACTCGCCATCCTCTCGCCAGCGGTCGTTTGCGGCCTGCCGGGCGGCACGATGGACCAGATCACCCCGGCCGCCAACAGCAACGACGCGGTCGCCGGGAAAACCCCGCGCGCTGCCGCTTCGGTCGATTTTGGGGTTCGCGATGAGAGATGGTGCACCCGACAGGATTCGAACCTGTGGCCTCTGCCTTCGGAGGGCAGCGCTCTATCCAGCTGAGCTACGGGTGCGTGGGTTGGGGAGCACTAGCAGCGCGCGATGCGGGGCGCTAGTCTTATTCCTTATACGAACTCAACCTTAGGGATTTGGAAGGGCGAATCGGCTAAGGTTTGCTGCATGGCAACTGCTTTCCAATCAACGGGCTATCCCGCTTCTTCCGGCGCAGCGCCGGGCACGGCAATGCCCGGGGCGGGACGCGCCGAGTTCGGCAATGGTGCTGGCACCGCGCTGTCGATGAAGTGGTCGGCACTGCACGATGCCTCTGCCGTGGTCTGTGCGCTCGCCGGGCTGGCGCCGGAAAACCGCAAGGCGGAAGTGCGCAATTTTCCTGCAATCATGCGTGACACCGGCGGGTGGCGCTATGACGAGGCACGCCGCGGCGTGGATGATCTTGCCGCGATCATGGAGCCTGGGCTGTCCGCTCTGCTGGCCGTCCATGCACGCGGCGTCTCCGCCGTGCCCGCCGCGCTGGCCCTGTGGCAGGAATTCCTGGCCGCGCGCGCCGCGCTGCTGGAACTGGTTCCCCCGCTGGGCATCAAGCGCCGCGCCTGAGGGTTTACCCGTTCCCAATATGTTCCTACACTGGGGGCATGGCCGAATCGCTGCCCATATCCGTCGACACCGCTTTCGATCCCGCCGAGCGTGAGGCCCGTGCCGTTGCGCGCGGCATCTGCCGGCTGTTTGCCCGCAACGATATCTGGTGCCTGTCCGAAATGCCCCTGCGTTCCGGCCGGCGCGCCGACCTGATGGGCATCGACGCCAAGGGGCGGATCGTGATCGTGGAGATCAAGGTCAGCCGCGCCGACCTGCTGGGCGACGCCAAATGGACCGACTACCTCGACCACTGCGACCGGTTCTACTGGGGCCTTGCCCCCCATCTTGACCGCGCCTGCCTTGAAACCGACGATTTCCTGCCGCACGCCTGCGGCGTGATCGTGGCCGACAGCTACGACGCGGAGATCCTGCGCCCCGCGCCGTCGCTGCCGCTGGCGGCCGCGCGGCGCAAGGCGGAGATCGAACGCCTCGCCCGCGCCTCGCTGCGGCGCCAGCTTGTCGGCGTCGATCCCCACTGCGCCACCTGGGGAAGTGGCAGCTAGCTCAGACCGGGTGGGTCAGAGCAGACCTGCCGTCTGCGCCAGCAGCCAGGCGCCGATGGCGACGAACAGCAGCGCGGCGAGCATCCGCACCACGTTCAGCGGCACGCGCTTGATCAGTTCGTGGCCGAGGAACACCGCCGGCACGTTGGCCAGCATCATGCCCAGCGTGGTGCCCGCGGTGACCGCCAGCGCATCATGGAACCGCGCGCCCAGCGCGATGGTGGCGACCTGGGTCTTGTCGCCCATCTCGACGATGAAGAAGGCGACCAGCGTGGTCAGGAACGGGCCAAAACGGCTGGGCTTGGGCGCCTCGTCATCGTCCAGCTTGTCGGGCACGAGCGTCCACAGGCCCATGACGATGAAACCGGCGGCCACCGCATAGCGGAATGCCGTGCCATCGAGGAACGAGGCTGCGGTCGAACCGACCAGCGCGGCAAGGAAGTGGTTGGCCAGCGTGGCGAACAGGATGCCCCCGATGACCGGCCAGGGCTTGCGGAAACGGGTGGCGAGAATCACCGCGAGGAGCTGTGTCTTGTCGCCGATTTCGGCAAGCGCGACGATCGCGGTGGACGTGGTCAGGGCTTCAAGCATCGGATTTTTCCGGGGCCGGGCGAACCAATCGAGACGAACGACACCGCCCTTTCCCGCCCGGCCGGACGGAAAGCGTGGTGCCATTGGTCTCGCCCGGAAAGGCCGTTTCGGCCTTGCCGCCTGCGCCACGACCTCTCGGCCGAGTATGTTGACGCGGGGGATCCGCACATGTGCGGACGGCTACTCCCCAAGTGACGTGCTCGCCCGATAGGCGGCGCCGACCAGCGTGGCAAGCCCCGGTCTTTGCGATTCGCGCAAAGCCTGTCATAGGCGCGCCGCCCACGCAGGCACCTTCACGGGGAGGACCGGGCGACAGACGAGCAGGAGCGCCACCGTGACCAGCAGAGCTTTCCTCGCCGCGCTTGGCGCATCAGGCCTGATCGCCAGCCCCGCCGCCGCAAAGCAGGGTCCGCTCGCAAGCGCGCTGGGGGTCTCTGACGACTGGCAGGTCAGCGCGAACGTGCGCGCCCGCTTTGAAGCCATCGACAACCAGTTCCGCGCGACCGGGCCGGACAGCGATTCGATGCTGTCGCTGCGCACCGACGTGCTGGCCGAATACGATGCCGGCCCTGTGCGGATCGGCGGCGAAGTGCAGGATTCGCGCGTCTATGGGCAGGCGGCCAATTCGACCGCGGGCACCGGCGAGGTCAACGCGCTGGAGCCGGTTCAGGCCTATCTGCGCCTCGAACTGGGCGACAGCGGCACCGGCGCTTTCGGCAAGGGCGCCAAGGGTGGCCGCGGCCTGCTCACGCTCGGCCGCTTCACCATGGACCTGGGCGGCCGCCGGCTCGTGGCGCGCAATCGCTTCCGCAACACCACCAACGCCTTCACCGGGGCGCAACTGGACTGGACCGCCGCGGACGGCAAGCGGCTGGTGACGTTCTGGACGATGCCGCAGGTCCGCCTGCCCGATGATGCCGCCGGGATTGCCGACAACCGCGTGAAGCTGGACCGCGAAAGCACCGATCTCCAGTTCTTCGGCGCGAATGCCTCCGTGCCGAACGTGCTGGGCGGCACTGCCGAGGGCTATGCGTTCCGTCTGGTCGAGCGCGACCGGCCCGATGCGCTCACGCGCAATCGCCGCCTGTGGACGATCGGCGGCCGCTTGTTCCGCAAGCCCGCGCCCGGCCAGCCAGACCATGACATCGAAGCCGCCTACCAGTTCGGCAAGGCGCGGCGCAGCACCGGCGCAGCGGACCTGACCGACCTCGACGTTGCCGCATGGTTCACCCATGCCGAGGCCGGTTACACTTTCGCCTCGCCATGGAAGCCGCGCATTTCCGCCATGTTCGATGCGGCGAGCGGGGATTCCGGGCGTGCCGGCCATTACCGCCGGTTCGACACGCTGTTCGGGGCGCGCCGGTCGGAATTCGGCCCGACCAGCCTTTACGGCGCGGTCGGCCGCGCCAACCTCGTCTCGCCCGCGCTGCGCGTGGAAGCCGCGCCGGACAAGCGGGTGGACCTGATGGCGCAATACCGCGCGCTCTGGGCCGAAAATGCGCGCGATGCCTTCGCCAGCACCGCGGTCAAGGACGGCAGCGGGGCATCGGGCCGCTTTGCCGGGCACCAGATCGAAGGGCGCCTGCGTTACTGGATCGTGCCCGGGCTGCTCCAGTCGGACCTCGGCGCGGCGTTCCTGCTCAAGCGCGGCTTGCTGCGCGATGCGCCCAATGCGCGGGGCAACGGCGATACCGCCTATGGCTACCTGGACCTGACGCTTACGCTCTGACGCGCGGCCACGGCCCGCAGGATGGCGTGCTTTTCCGCCGCACCGGCGGTGAACCATGCGGAAATCTCGTCGAGCGTGCGCGAACAACCCCCGCAGATCCGCGTTGCCGGATCGACCGCGCAGATGCGGACGCAGGGGCTGGGCGGCTCGGCTCCGTCAGCGGAAATCACCGTTTCTCCGCGCCCAACCGGCTCATCAGCAGCGCGGCGCGCCGGGCCTGCCGCCAGATGCTCGGCACGTCGACCGTTTCGGCCGGGGTGTGGTCGCCGCTCGACGCCGGGCCGAGGCCGACGAGGCCCGGCACGTCCGCCGCCACGAAGCTGATGTCGCCCGCGCCGCGCTTCATCGGATCAAGCGCGCCCATCTCCGGAAGGCCAAGCGTGTCGTTGACGGCGTTGAGCTTCTCCAGCAGCGCCTTGTTGCCCTCGGTCGGCGCCATCGGGGGATAGCCGTCCTCGAAGTTGAGCGCAGCGCTCGCTCCGGGATAGCTGCGCGCAACGATCGCCTGCATTTTCGCCTGCGCGCGGGCGTTCTGCTCGGCGCTCAACGTGCGCAGGTCACCGCGGGCAATGGCCTTCGCCGCAATGATGTTGGTCTTGCCGCTGGCCGAAACGTGCGCCTCGTCCGCCGCCAGCGCCGCCTCCGCGCCGCCGGCGATCATGCCCACATTGAGCGTCAGGTTCGGCTCGGGCACGTCGTGCCTGATGGCAGACAGCATTTCGGACAACGCATAGATCGCGCCATCGCCATCCGCGCCAAACACCCCGCTCGAATGGCCGGACTTGGCGGTGACGGTAATCGTCCACGATTGCGCCGAACGCCGCGCGATCGAGCCCATGTCCTTGCCGTCGACGCGGCTCAATCCCTCGAAGTCGAGCGCTGCGTCGGCGCGCTTGCCCGCCGCGACCAGATCGGCGCGCGCCGCGTCCTGCGGGGTGCCCGCGTCTTCCTCGTCGCCGGTCAGGAACACCTCGATGTTCGCGGGCCTCAGCGTGCCGGCCGCCTGCATCGCGCGCAGGGCCGCCACCATCGTCACCACCCCGCCCTTGTCGTCGGCGACACCCGGCCCCATCGCCTTGTCGCCTTCGCGGCTGAAGCGCTGGAACGGCGAATCCGGCTCGAACACGGTGTCGAGATGGCCGATCAGCAGCAACCGCCTGCCGCCCTTCTTTCCCTTGTGCGTGGCCACCAGATGCCCGGCCCGGCCGGTGTGCTCCATCGGGATCCACCGCACGGCGAAGCCCAGCGCCTCGAACTCCGGCCGCAGCATTTCGGCCACCGCCTTGTTGCCCGCGATGTTCCGGCTGCCCGAATTCTGGTTCACCAGCCTTTCCAGCAGGCCCAAGGTGCGGTCCTGCTCACGCGTCACCGCCGCGATCATGGCCTGTTCGGCAGGCGTCGGCGGCGCGGCGCGGGCAGCAACCGGGGCCAGGACGAGGGCGGCGGCGATCAGCGGACGGGTCAGCAGCATGGGCCGGACCATAGCGCCAAGTCCTTGCAACGCCAGCCTTCGCCCGCGGCCTTTGAAGGGTCCCACGCAATTTCCTTGCTTTTCCGGGCAATCCCTTTATATGCGCCGCAGCAAGACCGGCGAGTGGGTGATGCCCGCCGCAGTCCGGAGCAAGCGTGAGGTCCGCCGCAGACATGGCGGATCCGCCCCGGCCGAGCGTTCTTGTCCACCCGCTTCCCCATTCACGCATGGGTCGCTTGTTCGACCCCCAAGCGTCCAGAAGCTGCGCGACGCGTGCCATCGGCCCAGCGCCCTTGTTCGTAACGCGCCTTTGAAAGCACACGTTTCATGTCCTATTTCCGTGACCTCGGCCTTGCCGAGCCCATTCTCCATGCGCTCGAATCCAAGGGCTACACCGATCCCACCCCGATCCAGCGCCAGGCGATCCCCGCGCTGCTCGAGGGCCGCGACCTGCTTGGCATCGCGCAGACCGGCACCGGCAAGACCGCAGCGTTCTCGCTGCCCTCGCTGCACCGCCTCGCCGCTGATCCGCAGCCGCGCAAGCCTGCATCGTGCCGCATGCTGGTGCTTTCGCCCACCCGCGAACTCGCCGCGCAGATCGCCGAAAACATGGCCGCCTATGCCAAGAACCTGCGCCTCGTCGTGGATTGCGTGTTCGGCGGCGTGCCCGTCGGCAAGCAGGCCCGCCGCCTGGTGCCGGGCGTCGACATCCTCGTCGCCACGCCGGGCCGCCTGCTCGACCTGATCGACCAGCGCGCGCTCACGCTCGGCCGGGTCGAGATCTTCGTGCTCGACGAAGCCGACCAGATGATGGACCTCGGCTTCATCCATTCGCTGAAGCGCGTCGCCAACCTGCTGCCGAAGCAGCGCCAGAGCCTGTTCTTCTCGGCGACGATGCCCAAGGCGATCGCCGATCTGGGCAAGCAGTTCATCAACAACCCGGTCCGCGTCGAGGTTGCCCCGCAGTCGACCACGGCCGAGCGCGTCGAACAGTTCGTCACGCACCTGAACCAGGCCGAGAAGCAGGCGCTGCTGACGCTGCGCATCCGCACCATGCTGGCCGACAAGACGCTGGACCGCGCGCTGGTGTTCACCCGCACCAAGCACGGTGCCGACCGCGTCGTCCGCCACCTTTCGGCGGCCAAGATCTCGGCCCGCGCGATCCACGGCAACAAGAGCCAGGCGCAGCGCACGGCCGCGCTGGAAGCCTTCCGCCAGGGTTCCTGCCCGATCCTCGTCGCGACCGACATCGCGGCGCGCGGCATCGACGTCTCGGGCGTCAGCCACGTGTTCAACTTCGAGCTGCCCAACGTGCCGGAACAGTACGTCCACCGCATCGGCCGCACCGCGCGCGCCGGCGCTGACGGCGTGGCGATCAGCTTCTGCGCGCCCGACGAGAAGCCCTACCTCAAGGACATCGAGAAGCTCACCGGCGTGAAGCTGATGCCGATGCAGCTGCCCGAGAACTTCCTGGTCGAAGCCGCGCGCCTGCCGGCGCCCAGCCGCAAGCCCGAGGAACTCGCCCAGGACGCGCGCCGCGACGAACGCGATGCGCGCGGCCGTGGCGGCCAGCGCAACGGTGGCGGTCAGCGCAGCGGCGACGGCCAGCACAAGGGTGGCCGCGTGCGCGACGACCGCAGCCCCGGTGGCCGCGCGCAGGGTCGTGACGGCCGTCCGCGCGATCCCAATCCGCGTAACGCCGATCGTCACGAAGGCGATCGCGGCCCGGTGCGCAACCCGGTTCACGGCGACCGCGAGGCACGCCCCGAAGGCGAGCGCGGCGGCGACCAGCAGCGCAGCTTCCGCCCGCGCGGCGTGCCCGGCGTTGGCGCACACCGCAACAAGGTGCGCCGCGCCAGCTGATTTGGACAACGTACCGGCGAACGGGGTGAAATCCCTGTTCGCCGGGGCGATACCTTGGCATAGACGGCGGCATGGCAGCGCCGCTTTCCGCATCCTCCGCCGGGATCACGGGCCTTGCCCTGTCCGCGCTGGCCATGACGTTGATCGTCGCCGCCCGCTATCTGGCCACCAGCGGCCTGTTCGCCGCGCTGACCCATAAAGTCCGTCCGGGCCACTACGCGGGCCTGGAGCGGCAGATGAAAGCCGAGATCGGCTGGAGTCTCGTCTCCTGCGCAATCTATGGGCTGCCCGCCGGCGTGGTCGCCTGGGGCTGGCAGCAGCATGGCTGGACGCGGATCTATACCGGCGCGCGCGATTATCCGCTGTGGTGGCTACCGCTGTCGCTGATCACCTACCTGTTCCTGCACGATACCTGGTTCTACTGGACCCACCGCTGGATGCACCGCCCCGCGGTGTTTCGCCGCATCCACGCAGTCCACCATGCCAGCCGCCCGCCCACGGCCTGGGCGGCAATGAACTTCCACCCGGTCGAAGCCGCGCTGGTGGCCCTGCTGGTGCCCGCGCTGGTCTTCGTGATCCCGATCCATGTCGCCGTGCTGGGGCTGGTGCTGCTGGTCATGACGGTGATGGGCGTCACCAACCACATGGGCTGGGAAATGTTTCCACGCCGCCTTGTTCAGGGAGGCGCAGGCCAATGGCTGATAACGGCAAGTCACCATCATCGCCATCATGAGCAATACCGGTGCAACTACGGCCTCTATTTTCGCTTCTGGGATCACGTGTGCGGCACCGACAAGGGGCTTTCGGCCCCGTGAAGGCGCTCGCGTTCCTCGCCGCCTTTCCGGCCTTGATCGGCGCGACCGTGCCCGAACGCAGTTCGGTGCTGGTAGAAGTGGATGGCCTGCGCTCGGCCAAGGGCCTCGTCCAGGCCTGCCTCACCGCGGACCGCGCCACCTTTCCCAATTGCCAGAAGGATCCAGCCGCGCTCCATCTGTCGGTGGCGGCAAAGAACGGGGAAACGCTGGTCTTCCATGACGTTCTTCCCGGACGCTATGCCATAGCGCTGTTCCACGACGAGAACGCCAACGGGCGGATGGACAAGATGATGATGATCCCGAAGGAGGGCTACGGCTTTTCGCGCGACGCGCCCGTGCGCTTCGGGCCGCCCAGCTTCGGCGCCGCCGCCTTCACCCTTGGCGAGACGCAGCTGCGCACCGCCATTCGCGTGCGCTACCTGCTGTGAGCGGGGGCGGCGGACAAGGCGCGGCGCGGCCCTCCGGCGCGCTTGCCCCATTCCGCTACCCCGCCTTCCGGTCGATCTGGACGGCCAATCTCTTTTCCAACGTCGGCTCGATGATCCAGTCGGTCGCGGCCGCGTGGATGATGACCGAGCTGACCAGCAGCCATGTCCTCGTGGCGCTGATCCAGGCCTCCGCCACCATCCCGATCCTGTTGCTGGGCGTGTTTGCGGGCGCCATCGCCGACAATTTCGATCGCCGCCGCGTGATGCTGTGGGCGCAGAGCGGGATGCTGGTCATCTCGGCCGTGCTCGCCGCGCTGGCTTATGCGGGCTGGATCACACCCTCGATCCTGCTGGCGCTGACGCTGATGGTGGGCATGGGCACCGCGCTCAACGGGCCGGCATGGCAGGCCTCGGTGCGGCTCCAGGTCGGCCGGGAGGACTTGCCGCAGGCCATCGCGCTCAATTCGATTTCGTTCAATCTGGCGCGCAGCGTCGGCCCGGCGCTGGGCGGCGTGCTGATCTCGATCTGGAGCGTCAGCCTTGCCTTCGCGCTCAACGCGGTAAGCTACATCGGCATGATCGCGGTGCTCATGGCATGGCGCCCCGAAGCGCCGCGCCCGCAGCGCCAGCCGATCCTCGCATCGATCCGCGTCGGCCTCGCCTTCTGCTGGGGTTCCGCGCCGATCCGCAAGGTCCTGCTGCGCGGCCTCGCCTATGGGCTGGGGGTCGCGGGATTCCAGGCCCTGATGCCCACCGTGGTGCGCGGTCTGCTGCACGGCACCGAGCTGGACTATGGCCTGATGCTCGGCGCATTCGGCATCGGATCGATCATGACCGCGCTGTGGGTGGGCAAGGCCCGCCGCCGCTTCGGCAGCGAGAACGTGATCGGCGCGGCCACCGTCGCCTTCGCCATGGCGCTGCTCGCCATTTCCGCCGCGCGGTCGCTGCCTTTCGCGATGGGGGCGGCGTTCCTTGCCGGGGCGGGCTTCGTCTCGGCCATGACCAGCCTGAACGTCGCGATGCAACTGCGTTCGCCCGAGGCGATTCTGGGGCGCTGCCTGTCGATCTACCAGGCCGTCACGTTCGGCGGCATGGCAGTGGGCGCGTGGCTGTGGGGCACGCTGGCGGATCTTGCCGGGCAGCCCTTCGCGCTGCGCTGCGCGGCCGGCTGGATGGCGGCGACGCTTGCGCTGCGGCTGATCGCGCCTATGCCGACGCGCGAAGAAGGACGCCTTGATTCGGTAGAGGAACCCCATGGCAACGCAAAGCTCGCGCGCACCTGATTTCAGGCCTGACCACCGCCCCTTGCGCTCGGTGCTCTACATGCCGGCAAGCAACCGCCGCGCCATCGACAAGGCGCGCGGCCTCGATTGCGACGCGGTCGTGCTCGATCTGGAAGATGCGGTCGCGCCCGACCTGAAAGCGGAGGCACGCACCGCGCTGTGCGAGGAAGTGGCCGCCGGCGGCTTCGGCTATCGCCGGATGATCGCGCGAATCAACGGGCTCTCGACGCCGTGGGGCAAGGACGATCTCGCCGCACTCGCGGTCGCCCCCATCGGTGCGCTGCTCGCGCCCAAGGTGGACAGCGCCGAAGACGTGATCGCCCTGTCGGAGGCGATGGACGCTGCCGGCTACGGCCCGCACGTGGCGCTGTGGGTGATGATCGAGACCCCGCGCGCGATCCTCGCGCTTGAGCGCATCGCCGAATGCGCCGGATCGACCCGCCTCGCCGCCTTCGTGCTCGGCCTCAACGATCTCGCCAAGGACACCGGCATGGCGCAGCAGCCCGGCCGCGCCGCCTTCGTGCCGGTGCTGTCCCACGCCGTGATGGCCGCGCGCGCGCATGGCCTCGCGATTCTCGACGGGGTGTGCAACGCGATCGACGATCCCGTGCGGCTGGAAGGCGAATGCTGTCAGGCGCGCGACTTCGGCTTCGACGGCAAGACCCTGATCCACCCCTCGCAGCTCGATCTCGCGAACCGCGTGTTCGCCCCGTCCGAGTCGGACGTGGCCGAGGCGCGCGCCATCGTCGATGCCTTCGCCGACCCCGCCAACGCTGGCAAAGGCGCGCTGCGGGTCAATGGGAAGATGGCCGAACTGCTCCACCGGGACATGGCCAAGAGATTGATTGAAAAGGCAGAATCTATCTCTGCACGATAATAGCGCAGCCATGCGGCAAAGTTGCGGCGCAACTTAATCACTCTTTTACCACGTTGCGCCAGAAAGGACCGATCAAGGATCAGGAACGCCTTTCATGGACAACTATCGCGGCTTCGACAGTGACCGGACCGACGTCGGCATGACCGACTTCGACACGCACGAGGACGAAAGCGCGATGGAACCGCCGCCGCCCGCCGTGGGGCAGGACGAGCGGCGCATGCAGGTGCGCGCCTATAATTTCTGGGCCGGCCTGCTGGGTGATGGCCCCTACCCGCCGGTCGCCACGCTGCTCGACGGTAAGCTGCCGGATTTCGCCGCCAATGCCGTGCTGCTTCGCTTCGACCGCGGCATCGACGATCCGGCGATCGCGTTTCTGGGCGCAGCGCTGGCAGACGAATGCGGCACCGCCGACGATCTCAAGCGGCTGAGCGACGTGCCGGGCCGGTCGCTGCTTTCGCGCATCACCGACCACTACCTCCAGATCATCGCCAACCAGGCGCCGATCGGGTTCGAGGCCGAATTCGTCAACCAGCGCGGCCGCACGATCCTCTATCGCGGCATCCTGCTGCCGTTCACGTCGAACGGGACCGCAATCGATTTCATCTACGGCGTGATCAACTGGAAGGAAGTGGCCGATCAGGTCACGACCAACGAGCTCCTCCTGGAAATCGGCCAGGCGCTCGAACCCGGTGCGAGCCTGCGCCGCGCCACCGAACCGCTGTCGGAATGGGCAGATGGCCCGGCCACGCTCGATCTTGCCGAAATCGGGGCGCAAATCCTGCCGTTCCCCGGTTCCATCGACGAAACGGACTTCGCCGCGGCGCCCATGCCCGGGCCTGCGTTCGGCCTTTCCCCGGCTGCCGTGTTCGATGACGCCCCCGTCTCGCTCGACGACTGGCTGTCCTCCGCGCGCGAACTGGCGCACGTCGCCAATTCCAACGAGGACCGCACGCGTAGCGCGCTCTACGCCGCGATCGGCCGTGCGTGGGACTTCGCGCTGGCCGCGCAGGCCGCGCCCGAAGACTACCGCCGCATGGTCGAACAGGCCGGGCTGACCATGCAGGAACGCGCGCCGCTGACGCCGCTGGTCAAGCTCGTGTTCGGCGCCGACTACGACAAGACTCGCCTCACCGAATATGCCACCGCGCTGGGCCACGCACAGCGTCTCGGCCTTGGCCGCGGGGAGCTGGGCCGCTTCCTTTCGGAGACGGCGGGCGGTCTCAAGGGCGTCGTCGCGCTCGAACGCCGCTTGCGGCGCGAGGAAGCCGGCGAGGCGAAGAAGGATCCGCGCGACCTGATCGCCGAAGACCTGCGCGCGCTTCCCGCCCGGTCGCTTGCCGCGCTCCCGCGTGAAGGCAGCGAATTCGCACTGGTGATGGTGCGCCGGATGCCCGGCGGCGAGATCGCCCTGCTCGGCGAAGTGCCCGAAGACCTGCCCCTGTTCGAGCGCGCCGCACGCCGGCTTGTGGGGTGACCGCCGGACCTGCTAGCTCCTCGTCATGACGGCGGGCAAGCAGGGCAATCGGCGCGTGACATTTCCCCAGATCGGCTGGCTTGGCTGGACCGCGGTCACGCTGCTGTTGCTGGCGCTGACCGGCTTCGTCGCCATCCGCCATGCGCTGGAAACCAACGCCGTCGCCGTGCTCGACGGCGCGGACCGCCTGCTGCGCGGCGGCGATGGATCGATCCGGCAGACCGCCGCGATCCACTATGGTCCGGACGGCGCGCAGAAACTGGAAATGTTCGTGCCGGCGGATGCCGCCGCGCCGCTGCCCGTGATCGTGTTCATCCACGGCGGCGGCTGGCACGCAGGCGATCCGCATGACTATCGCTTCCTGGCCCGCGCGCTTGCGCCGCGCGGCTATGCGGTGGTCCTGGCGGGCTACCGCCTCGGCCCGCACGGACGCTACCCCGCCATGCTCGAAGACGGCGCCAGCGCGCTGCGCTGGGTGGCGGACCATGCGGCCGCGCACGGCGGAGACCCGTCGCGCGTGGTGTTGATGGGGCATTCCGCCGGCGCCTACAATGCGGCCATGCTCGTACTCGACCGGCGCTGGCTGGCGCATCAGAAGCTGTCCGCCGATGCCCTGCGCGGCGTGGTCGGCCTGTCCGGTCCCTACGATTTCTACCCTTTCGACGATCATGCGACGATCGACGCCTTCGGCCGCGCCCCCGATCCCGAGGATACCCAGCCGATCGCCCACGCGCGCGGCGATGCCCCGCCGATGCTGCTGGTCCATGGCGGCGCGGACACGCGCGTGAAACCGCGCAACTCGGTTGCGCTGGCCCGCGCGCTCACCGCCGCCGGTGCGCCGACCCAAGCGGTGCTGCTCAAGGACGTGAGCCACGAAGGCGCGATCATGATGTTCGCGCGGCCCTTCTCGCGCGATGCGCGGGCCCTGGATGCCGTCACGGCCTTTCTCGACCGGGTCACCGCCCGCCCTTCACCGCCGGTTCAGACGCCGGCCCGATAACCGGCAACCACCGTGATGCAGCGCCTCCATTCCCGTCTGGCCGCCCTCGCCGCCGCCCTGCTGCTGGCGGTGCAGCCCGCCGCCGCGCAATCGGTGCTGCGCGATGCCGAAACCGAGGCGCTGTTCCGCGACATGTCCGCGCCGATCATCGCCGCCGCCGGGCTCGATCCCAAGAACGTCGACATCATCCTGCTCAACGATGGCTCGATCAATGCCTTCGTCGCGGGTGGGCAGGCAATCTACGTCCATTCGGGACTGCTGGGCGCTGCCGACCATGTCAACGAAGTGCAGGGCGTGATCGCGCACGAACTGGGCCACATCATCGGCGGCCACGTCATCCGCAACGACGAGGGCGCGCGGCCAGCGACCAACATCACGCTGCTCAGCCTGCTGCTGGGCGCAGCGGCAGTGGCGGCCGGCTCCCCCGACGCAGGCATGGGCGTGTTCATGGCCGGGCAGCAGGCCGCGCTGGGCACTTATCTCGCCTTCAGCCGCGCGCAGGAATCCTCGGCGGATGCTGCCGGCGCGCAGTATCTGTCGAAAGCCGGCATCTCGGGGCGCGGCTCGATCGATTTCTTCAAGAAGCTGCAAAACCAGGAGTTCCGCTACGGCTTCAAGCGCAATGCGGATTCGGAGTTCTACAGCTCGCACCCGATGACGGCCGACCGCCTGACCACCTTGCAGGACACCTATGAAAAGGATCCGGCGTGGAACAAGCCCGAGGATCCGGCGCTCCAGGCCCGGTTCCTGCGGATCAAGGCCAAGCTTTACGGCTACCTCGCCGAACCGCAGGCCACGCTGGCCGCTTATCCCGATTACCTCGACGACGCGCCGGCACATTACGCGCGCGCCTATGCCTTCCACAAGGAGGCGTTCCTCGACAAGGCACTGGCCGAAACCGACACGCTGCTGGCAAGGACGCCGGACGACCCCTACGTGCTGGAGTTGAAGGGCCAGATCCTGCTCGAATCCGGCAAGCCGGCCGCGGCGCTCGCGCCGCTGCGCCGCGCGACCCAGCTCAGCGACAACGCCCCTTTGATCGCTACCACGTTCGGCCATGCCCTGCTCGCCACCGAGGACAAGGCCAACTTCGCCGAAGCGGAAAAGGTGCTGCGCACGGCCGTGGCGCGCGACCGCGAGAATCCCTTCGCGTGGTATCAGCTGGGCGTCGTCTACGAGGCACGCGGT
Organism: Novosphingobium sp. KCTC 2891; assembly: GCF_025938155.1. Taxonomy (GTDB): domain Bacteria; phylum Pseudomonadota; class Alphaproteobacteria; order Sphingomonadales; family Sphingomonadaceae; genus Novosphingobium. The sequence goes on from NZ_JAPCZG010000002.1 coordinate 217,325, forward strand.
GATACCGCCCGCGCGCGGCTCGCCAGCGCGGAACAGCAATTGATGGAATTGCAGCTGCCCGAGGCCGTCGGCAGCGCCGAAGCGGCCGAAGCCGCGCTGCCGAAGGGCACGCCCGACTGGCTGCGCGCGCAGGATATCGCGATGTCGGCACGCGCGATGATTGAGCGCCGGGGCAAGAAGAAGTAGCGCTGCCCACCATGGCCTCATCCCCCCCGCGCGTCCGCCCCTTCCTCATCCTCGCCATCCTGCTCGTCGTTGCCGGCATCGGCGGGGGCTGGTGGTTCGAATCGCACCGCGAAGCTTCGGCAGGTGCGGGCACGGACGACAGGGCGCTGGCCGCCACGCTTTCCGGCGCCGGCATCGACGCGCGCCAACGCGCCGCGATCGAAGCGCTGGTGCGAAGCTACATCCTCGATCATCCGGAAATCCTGCCCGAGGCGATGGACCGGCTCCAGGCGCGCGAGAACCAGTCCCGCCTCGCCCCGATGCGCGGCGCGCTCGAAACGCCCTTCCCCGGCGCTGTGCTGGGGAACCCGGCGGGCAAGATCACGCTCGTCGAGTTTACCGACTTCGCCTGCACTTATTGCCGCAAGAGCGTCGAGGACGTGGAAGCGCTGGTGCGTGCCAATCCCGATCTGAAAGTTGTGGTGCGCGAACTACCGATCATCGCGCCCGAAAGCGAACCCGCGGCGCGCATGGGCCTCGCCGCCGCCGCGCAGGGCAAATATGCCGCCTTCCACAAGGCCATGTTCGCAGGCCCGCGCCCCAGCGCCGCCAGCATCGCCGCCGCTGCTCAGGCAGCCGGCCTGGACATGGCCGCCGCGCAGGCTTTCGGTGCAAAGGCAGACGTGCAGAAGGAACTCGAACGCAACCTCGGCATGGCGCGTCAGCTCGGCATCAACGGCACTCCGTCGTGGGTGATCGGCGAAGACCTGATCAATGGCGCGGTCGGGCCGGAGCGACTGCAACAGGCGATCGACGCCGCGCGCAAGGGCTGATCCCATGCGGCGCACGCTTCTTGCTCTGGCAGGCGCGGCGTCGCTTCTCGCTGCGCCGGTTTCCGCCCAGCCGCTCGACGCGCTCCAGCAGGCCGATGCGGCGGTACAGTCGGTCGGCTGGAAGCTGGCGCGCGCCAATGCCCGGTTCTGCACACGCACCGCGCCGGGCATCGGGCTGCTGCTGCAGGATGCCCGCACTTTCGACGATCCGGCGGCTGCCCGCACGCTTTACGGCCTCAAGGGGGACATCGCGGTCGGCGCGGTCGCCCGCGATGGCACGGCTGCGAAAGCGGGGCTCGATGCCAACGATACGGTGATCGCGGTCGCCGGGCGGCCTGTCAGCGCCGTGGCCGTCCCCGCCCAAGGCAGCTGGGACCGCGTGTTCGCGCTGCAGGGCCTGCTGGAGAATACCGTCGCCACGACCGGATCGGTCACGCTAACACTCGCAGGGGGGCGCGAGGTCACCGTGGCGGGCGAGAGCGCGTGCCACGTCCGCTTCCTCCTCGATGACGGTGAGGGCAACGCCAGCGCCAATCGCGACGACGTGCGCATCGGCCGCCGGCTGTATGATGCCACGCACGGCGACGAGACGCTGCTCGCCGCGCTCATCGCGCACGAACTGGCCCATGCCGCGCTCGATCACCCCGCCGCGATCGACGCCGCGCGAAATCGCCTCGCCACGGTGCGCGAAACCGAGCGAGAAGCGGACCGGCTGGCGGTCTGGCTACTCGCCAACGCGGGCTATGCGCCCGAATCCGAAGTACGGTTGATGGAAACCGTCATCGCCCGACAGCAATCGTTCCTCGCGCCGCCCACTCACGGCGGCTGGCGCACCCGCGCGGCAGACGTGCGGACGGAAATCGCGGCGCTCACCGCCGCACCCGACACCGACTGGCCGCTGCGCTTCCGCCGCAACGTGCGCTGACGGTTACGCCTCGGCCGGCACCGCGGTCCGGTTGCGGGGCTTCGCCATGACCCGGCGCAGCATCGGCTCGAAGAACGACAGCGGCAGCGTGTCATAATCCGGGTCGAACGCGGACTGGTCGTACTTGGCGCAGAACTCCGCGCAGGAATCGTAGAACGGGTGGTCGCGGAAGCGGTCGCGCAGGTTCCGGTCCATGCCCAGGAAGTGGAAGTAGTAATAGCCCTGGAACGCGCCGTGATTCTGGCAGATCCAGTGCTCTTCCTCGGTCACGAAGGGCTTAATGATCGCGGCGCCGACATCGGGATGGTTGTAGGTGCCCAGCGTGTCGCCGATGTCGTGCAGCAGGGCCATCACCACGTAGCTCTCGGGCCGCCCGTCGCGGTGGGCGCGCGTGGCGCATTGCAGGCTGTGGGTCATCCGGTCGACCGGGAACCCGCCGAAATCGCCGTCGAGCAGCTTCAGGTGGGTCAGCACGCGGTCGGCCAGCGCGCCGGCAAAGGCGTTGTAGTCGCGCGAAATGATCGACCAGTCTTCCTGCGTGCCTTCCATCATCGAGCGAAAGTGCGCCCGTTCCAGGGTTTCTCCGGGCGAATCGTGCTCCATGGGCCTCTCCTGTTTTTTGATTGAGAGCGAGGCTACGCCTTTCCGCCCTTGGCGCAATGGCCGGCTTGGCGCTACAGTACCACGATGGCCGTGCTGCCGCTGACCCCGACGCCGTTCTTCGGCAACAAGAACCGCGCCTTCTGGCGCCTGCAATTCCTCGGCTGGGGCGGCGCCATGCTGCTGCGTGCCTTGTCGAGCATTGCCAACGCGCAGCCCTGGTCGTTCCTGATCATCGTGCTGATCGCCACGATCACCGGATTTTCGATCTCGCTGATCCTGTCGGTCATCTACCGCGCTTTGATCAACCGCCGCCCGCTGATCACCTGGGGGGTGACCGCGCTGGTGCTGGCGATCGCGGTGGGGCTTTATGCCTTCATCGATTCCTGGGTCATCAGCCTTTACCGGCCCAACAGCGACGCCAAGTTCGCGCAGCTGTTCCTCGGGGTGTTCTATCTCGACCTGACGCTGCTGGGCGCATGGTCGGCGCTCTATTACGCGATCAATTTCTACATTCAGGTGGAAGAGCAGAACGACCAGCTCATCCACCTCGAAAACCAGGCGACGAGCGCGCAGCTCGCCATGCTGCGCTATCAGTTGAACCCGCACTTCCTGTTCAACACGCTGAACTCGATCTCCACCCTGGTCCTGCTCAAGCAGACCGAGCCGGCCAACGCGATGCTGAGCCGCCTATCCTCGTTCCTGCGCTACACGCTGATCAACGAGCCGACCGCGCGCGTCACCGTCGCGCAGGAGGTGGAGACGCTGAAGCTCTATCTCGACATCGAGCGGATGCGCTTCGAAGAGCGCCTGCGCACCGATTTCCGCATCGACGAGGACACCCGCGCTGCGCTGATGCCTTCGTTGCTGCTGCAACCATTGGTGGAGAACGCGATCAAGTATGCCGTGAGTCCGGTCGAGGATGGCGCCCAGATCACCATCGCGACGCAACTCGTCGGCTCGATGCTTCGCGTCACCGTGTCGGACACCGGCCCGGGCTTGCCTACGGGCACGGACCCATCAACATTGTTCGGCGTGACCAGCGACAGCAGCGACACACTCTCGTCGGGCCATGTCTCGACAGGCGTCGGCCTTGCGAACATTCGCGACCGGCTTGGACAGGCATACGGCGAGAACCAGCGATTCGAGATTTCCAATCGGCCGGAGGGCGGCTTTTCCGTGGTGATCGAACTTCCGTTCGAAGCCCGCGAAGCTGCTCCCCTGCCGGCTTCCACAACACGTATGGTCCCTGGAAGGGCCATTGCTGGTTGATGCGCGGGAACTTCCGCCCGCGCCCGCATTTCTGTCGCGGTTGCCTCAGATATAACAAGGGTAGCGCATGACCATCCGCACGATCCTCGTCGACGACGAGAAGCTCGCCATTCAGGGCCTTCAGCTCCGCCTTCAGGCCTTCCCCGACGTGGAGGTGATCGACACCTGCTCGAACGGCCGCGAGGCGATCCGCAAGATCAAGACGGAGAAGCCCGACCTTGTCTTCTGCGACATCCAGATGCCCGGCTTCGACGGTTTTTCCGTGGTCAAGGGCGTGATGGAGATCGACCCGCCGCTGTTCGTCTTCGTCACCGCCTATTCCGAGCACGCGATCAAGGCATTCGAGGCCAACGCCGTCGACTACCTGCTCAAGCCGGTGGAGGAAGACCGCCTCGCCGACGCGCTCGACCGCGCGCGCACGCGCCTTGCCGAAAAGCGCGGGCTGGAGGAGGCCGAAAAGCTCAAGAACGTGCTCGCCGAAGTCGCGCCCGATGCGATGCCGGATATGCCCGAAGACGCCGAACCCGCCGCCGGCCGCTTTGAAAAGCTCATCAACATCAAGGATCGCGGCCAGATCTTCCGCGTCGATGTGGACACGATCGAGCGGATCGAGGCCGCGGGCGACTACATGTGCATCTACACCGGCGACAATTCGCTGATCCTGCGCGAGACGATGAAGGATCTCGAACGGCGGCTCGACCCGCGCGTGTTCCAGCGCGTCCACCGCTCGAAGATCGTCAATCTCGATCAGGTGCGCCAGGTTCGTCCGCACACCAATGGCGAATGCTTCCTCGTGCTCGAATCGGGCGCGGAAGTGAAAGTCAGCCGCTCCTACCGCGACGTGGTGGCCCGCTTCGTCCACTGAGCCTCGACAGCCGGCGCGGGGATGGTAAGGCAAGGGCATGACCCAATTTGCCATTCCCGGCTTCGATATCGAAGCTTTCGTCGCCGCCACGCTCGCCGAAGATCTGGGGAACGGCCTGCCCGGCGGCGGGCATGACGTCACCAGCGAGAGCGTGATCCCCTCCGACGCGCTGTTCTCCGGCGTGATGGACAGCCGCGACGCGATCACCGTGTGCGGGCTGCCCATCGCCGCCGCCTTCTTCCGCGCGCTCGATCCCGCCATCGCCATCGAGATCCTGGTCGAGGAAGGCGCGCAGGTCGCCCCCGGCACCGATCTCATGCGGCTGGTGGGCAATGCCCGCGCCATGCTCACGGCGGAGCGCAGCGCGCTCAACACCGTGCAGCATCTGTCGGGCGTCGCCACGCTCACGCGGCAATATGTCGATGCGATGGGCGATACCCGCGCGAAGCTGCTCGATACGCGCAAGACCATCCCCGGCCTGCGCCATCTCGAAAAGTATGCCGTCCGCACCGGCGGGGGCCACAACCACCGCATGGGCCTGTGGGACGCAGCCATGATCAAGGACAACCACGTGCTGGTCGCCGGCGGCGTCGCCGAAGCGGTGCAGCGCGCGCTGGCCGCCGGGATCGCCGACGTGATCTGCGAAGTGGACCGGATCGACCAGATCGAACCCGCGCTGGCCGCCGGCGCCACCCGCCTGTTGCTCGACAACATGGGCCCGGACACACTGCGCGAAGCCATCGCGCTCGTCGCCGGCCGCGTGCCGTGCGAAGCTTCGGGCGGGGTCCGGCTCGACACCATCGCCGGCATCGCCGCGACGGGGGTCGACTACGTCTCGGTCGGGCGCCTTACCCAGTCGGCCCCCGCCGCCGACATCGGCCTCGATTTCACCCCGCTGGACGCCGCATGACCCCGCGCCCGCAATCGGTCGTCTGGTTCGAGCGGCTGTTCCTTGCCAGCCAGGCGATCCGCCTCGTCAATGCAGCGGTCTTCGCGGCGGCGCTCGCCGCGCTGGGCGGCGTGCAGCCGCTCGCGGTGATGATGGGGGCCTTCGCCAACGCCGCTGTCTCGTCGGGCCTCGCGCTCGTCGTCGCGCGCGGCCGCAGCGGGATTGCGCGCTGGTTCCTTGTTGCCATCGTCGTGCTTGACCTCCTTGGCCTGGCCGGCGTTCCCGCGCTCGCGAGGGGCGTCAGCCCGGTCTTCGCGCTGTTCGTGCTCGCCGCGATGTCGGTGGAAGTGGCCGCGATGGTCTTTGCCTTCCGCAAGGAGACCAGCGACTGGCTCAAGGCGCGCAGCAGGAGTGTCAATTCTGCCATTGGATCAGCGAGCGATAGCGATCTTCACACAGAGGATGTCCTGAAGGCAACAGAAACATCCGTCACTGTGACGCACCGGAACGCCGTCATAAAGAAGGCGAGACGTCCTGATTAGCTACTCCACGAGAGTTCTGGTCGCTCTTGCACTAACCCAAGGCCTTTGCGCCCCGGCGCTCGCGCAGTCCTGCCGGTTGCCCCCTGCGGTCGACCTGCCCGCGCCGCCGGTGCCGGACGGGCCGGTCCGCCGCCTTCCCATTGCCGGCCATACGCTCGCGCTCAGCTGGTCGCCCGAATTCTGCCGCAGCCGCCGCGCCGATCCGGCGCAGGCGCTGCAATGCGGAGGCCGCCTCGGCCGGTTCGGCTTCATCCTGCACGGCCTTTGGCCCGAAGGGCGCGGCCGCCAGTGGCCCCAGTGGTGCCCTGTGCGCCGGATGCCCGATGCCGCCACCTTGCGCCGCCATCTGTGCATGACCCCCTCACCAGCGCTCCTGACGCACGAATGGGCCAAGCATGGCAGTTGCATGACCGCCAGCCCCCAGGCCTACTTCGCCAGGGCCGACGCCCTCTACGCCCGCGTCCGCTATCCCGACATGACGGCTCTGGCCCGCCGGCCCGGCCTTGACGCGGGCGCGGTCCGGGCCGCTTTCACCCGGGCCAACCCATGGCTCACGCCAGAGGCGATCCGCCTGCTGCTGGGCCGGGACGGCGCTTTGCGCGAAGTGCATCTGTGCCTCTCGCGCCGTTTCACCCCCACGCGCTGCCCTGCGGCCAATGCCGGCCCGGGGGACCAGACGCCGGTGCGGGTCACCCCGCCCTAGGGTCTAGCGCCTTGCGCGGAAGAACGTGCGCAGCAGGTCCGCCGCCTCGCCCTCGCCCATGCCCGCATAGACTTCGGGCCGGTGCAGGCAGGTCGGCTGCTCGAACACGCGCGCGCCATGCTCCACCGCGCCCCCCTTGGGATCGGGCGCGGCATAATAAACACGGCCGATCCGCGCATGGACGATGGCCCCGGCACACATCGCGCACGGCTCCAGCGTCACCCACAAGTCGCACCCGTCGAGCCGTTCCTGCCCCAGCACGCGGGCCGCTTCGCGAATCGCCAGCAGTTCCGCATGGGCGGTGGGATCGGTCATCGCCCGCGGCGCGTTGTGCGCGGCGGCGATCACCTCGCCGCCCTTGACCACCACCGCGCCGATCGGCACTTCGCCTGCCTCCGCGGCGCGATGCGCCTGTTCCAGTGCTTTTCGCATGGGTTCGGGAAGCGGCCAGCGGTTCATGACGCCCGGGCTAAACCGCGCGGGTCAGGCGCGCAACGCGAATTGAGCCGCGATTGGAGGGCGCGAATCCTTGACTTCCCTCCGTGAATCGATAATGGCCGCGCCTTCCCGATAGGTTTATCGAACACACGAAGCGAGTTTAGCCATGTCGCGTATCTGCGAACTGACCGGTAAGGGCCGCCAAGTCGGTCACAACGTAAGCCACGCCAATAACAAGACCAAGCGTCTGTTCCTGCCCAACCTGCAGAACGTGACGCTGATGAGCGAGAAGCTGGATCGCAGCTTCAAGTTCCGCGTTTCGACGCACGGTCTGCGCTCGGTCGAGCACAACGGCGGTCTCGACAACTGGCTGCTGAAGCAGGACGAAGCCAAGCTCAGCCCGCGCGCCCGCAAGGTCAAGCGCGAGCTGTCGAAGGCTGTTGCTGCCTGATTTCGGGTAAGGCCGGCACCTCTCTCAGGGGCCGGCCTTCCGCCCTCCGGCGCGGCCGGAGCGGAAGCGCAGCTTGAGCAGGATTGTTCGCTGCATCCAGACCATCGCGTTGCTGTCTGAAATGATCCAGATGGCCGTCGATCCGTCTCGCTCCCGCGAAACCGCCATTCCCTCGTAGTTGTCCCGCACGCGTGGATCGTCGATCCTCGCGATTTCGTGCGTCCGGACCACCGCCCCTGCGCGCAGCGCCGCGGGATCGGCCGTCATGATCACGCTACGGAACCCCATCAGCGTAAATTTGCGCCCCAGCACCAGCAGGCGCCCGTCGGGCATCTGCGCCAGATCCGTCGGGCGGTAGCCTTCGGGCATTTCCAGCAGGAACCGCCCCGGGGCCTCACCCGCCCGCGGCAGGCCGGGGAACAGCAGCGCCGGGTGCAACCTGCGATCGAACCGGTGGGCATAGGTTTCGCCGATCAGCACCAGCCGCCCATCGGCCAGGACCTGTGCCGCTTCCGGCCCCTGGTTCACGGGCCACTCCCACAGCGCGGGAACCGTGAACGTGCGAAACGCCTTGAAATCCCGCCGTAAGGCAAAGATCCGGTCGCTCCCTTCAACGGCTACCAGCAGTTCGCCCGTCGACGGGATGAGGGAAACCGCTTCCGCATCGGCGGACAGTCGCGCCAGTCGAAAATCATCGGGGAGCGGGCGACCGAAAAACGCCGGTTGGTGCAGGGAGCCGTCTGGCCGCGCAAAGGCCAGCATGGCGTTGCGATCGCTGATCGCGAGCAGCCGTCCCCCGGGCATGATCGCCAGTGCCGAGTAGTTGCCAAAGCTGCTTTGCCGGCTGCGCATCCACCAGGCACCGGCCACTTCCAGTTCGTTCCCGATCCGGACCGGCGCCTCGCCCGCCAGCAGATCGCGAAACACGATCTGCCTGTCACGGACATCGCGGGGGAATTTTCCACCGCCGACAAACGTGACAGCGAGCGCCGCAAGCAGCAGGGGGATCTTGGCGATGCGCATCGGCCCGCCCATGGCACGGGGCGCTCCCGTGCGAAAGGCCGCCACCCGTCGCAAATAAAAGGATGTGTCAGGCCGGCCTGAACAGAAGCGCGTCGCCGTTCATGCAATACCGCAGCCCGGTCGGCTGCGGCCCGTCATCGAACACGTGGCCCAGATGCCCGCCGCAGCGCGTGCAGTGCACTTCGGTCCGCGTCGTACCGAACGAACGGTCGGTCGAGGTTCCGATGCCGCCCTTGAGCGGCTGCCAGAAGCTGGGCCAGCCCGTGCCGCTCTCGAACTTGGTGGCAGAGGAGAACAGCGCATTGCCATCGGCCGCGCAGACGAACGTCCCGCGGCGATGCTCCTTCAGCAGCGGCGAGGTGAAGGGACGCTCCGTCCCCGCCTCGCGCAGGATATAGTATTGTTCGGGTGTAAGTCGCTTGCGCCATTCGGCATCGCTGAAGCGGACGGGGAACGTGCCCTGCACCGCCGGTTTTGCGCTGCATCCACCGGCGAAGGCCATGGCGGACCCGGCCACAAGCCAGCCGGCGAAGCGGCGGCGGCTCATTTGCGTGCGGACGATGTCGGAAACGGGTGCGATCATGCTTCACCCTTCAGGCGGCAGACTTGGCCGCGTTTGGTCCCGCCGCGGGCAGGGGGGCCGGGGTATCGGGGCACCCGCGGCGGGACGGCTTGGGATTACCGGGCCGTCCCTGAACGCGCGATGACTGTGCTCACACAAGCGGGGCAGAATCAGTAACGCTCCACTTCCACTTCCAGCTTGCGGAAGCCGTGGACGAAGTTGGCCCGCACGCGCTGCACATCGCCCGTCACGTGCACCCGCAGGCGCCGCTCGCGCATTTCCTCAAGCAGCACGCGCAGTTGCAGTTCGGCCAGGCGCGCGCCCACGCAGCGGTGGATGCCATAGCCGAACGACAGGTGCCGCCGCGCATTCTCGCGCGTGACGATCAGCTTGTCCGGGTTCTCGAACACGGCCTCGTCGCGGTTGGCGGAGATGTACCACATCACCACCTTCTCGCCGGCCTTGATGTCCTGTCCGAACAACTCGGTATCCGCCGTCGCGGTGCGCCGCATGTGCGCCAGCGGGGTCACGAAACGGATGCACTCCTGCACCGCATTGGGGATGACCGAGGCGTCCGCCTCCAGGATCGCGCGCTGGTCGGGGAACGTGTGCAGCGCATGGACGATGCCCGACATGGTGTTGCGCGTGGTATCGTTGCCGCCCACGATCAGCAGCACCAGGTTGCCCATGAACTCTTGCGGGCTCATGTGGCTCATCGCTTCGGAATGGATCATCATGGAGATCAGGTCCGGGCTGGGCGCCGCTCCCATGCGCTCCATCCACAGCCGCTGGAAATAGTGCGCCATCTCGCCCAGGATGCCGAAGCGCAAGTCGGCCAGATCGCGCGCCAGCGTCAGTTCCACATCGCCCGCCCAGTCGGACCAGAAGGTCAGCAGGCGGCGGTCTTCCCACGGAAAACCGAACAGGATCGCGAGCATTCCGGTGGTCAGTTCGATCGAGACCTTGTCCACCCAGTCGAACCGCTCGCCGATCGGCAGCGAATCGAGCACGCTGGCGGTGCGGCGGCGAATCTCGTTCTCCATCTCCACGATCTTTGCCGGAGTGAACGCCGGAGCGACGGTGCGGCGCTGGCCGGTGTGTTCGGGCCGGTCCATGGCGATGAACATCGGCAGCTGGCGTTCGGCCAGCACCTGCGGATCGACGTCATGCGGCGGGTCGCCGATGGTGATGCCGCCGTGCTGCCACGACGACGAGAACAGTTCGGGCAGCGATTCGACGTGGCTGATCGCCTTGTGCGACACCACGTTCCAATAATCGCCATAGGGCGAGCCGATCACCTTGTTGACCGGCGCCTTGGCGCGCATTTCCCGGAAAATCGGCCCCCAGGTATCGTTCACGTAGATCTCGGAGCGGCTCACGTCCCACGGATTGGTCTGCGCCGGCATCGCCTGAGGGTTGTGCCGCAGCCATTCCTCGAACGCTTCGGTGGCGGTGGGCGAACGGCGATAGGAGAACGCGGCTTCGGGCGCGAGTTGCGTGGCCATGGGATCCTCTTTCCGGTGGCGACTCGTGAACCGAGTCTGCTCAACGGTACTATTCCTGCAACCTACACTGATGTCAATTACGCAGTCCGGCGACGCAGCAGCGCAGCCAGCCAGCCGCGTCTGGCGCGCCCGCCGGCGGCCCCGGATTTCATCACCGTGCGGCGGAAAAGCTGCGCGCCCAGTCGCACGATCAGCAGCACCCACCCCGCCTGCCAGACCAGCGCCACGGCGTGCGGCCACAGTTCCGGCGCCTGCGCCGCGCGGGCCAGCATGGCGAAGGGAGAGCTGACCGGGAACACCAGCGATGCCGTCTCGATCCACGTGCCCGGCCGCGCCAGCGCATAGCTGGCGAAGAAGAACACCATCAGCTGGGTCATCGTCACCGGCATCGACAGCGTCTGCACTTCGCGCACCGTGCTCGCCATGCCGCCGATCGACAGGAACAGCGATCCCAGCAGTAGGTAGGCCATGGCGAAATAGAGGAAGCCGAGGATCAGGAAGGCCGGCCAGCCCACCGCCGGCGCGGCCAGCACGGGCACCGCCTTTGCCCCGAGCAGGACCACCACGCCGTAGCCCATGCCCCACACCGCGATGCCCACCAGGCTGACCGCCAGCATGGCGAAGAGCTTGCCCAGGAACAGCGCGTCCATCGGGATCGCCGCCGCCAGCACCTCGATGATCTTGTTGCCCTTTTCCTCGACGAGGTTGGACAGCACCATGCCCGCCAGCAGCATCACCAGCAGGAACAGCAGCACCTGCGCCGCCTGCGCGGTCAGCACCTGCCCGTTGCGTTCCTGCGCGACGCTGGTGGCGACACTGTCCACCGCGACATCGGGAAAGCCGCCGGGACTGGCCGACTGCGCCCGGGCCGCGAATGTCGAGACCATGCCGCGCCACGATCCCAGCCGTTCCGGCGTGCCGGTGAGCACCGGCGCATCGAGCGTGCCCGTCACCACCGCCGCGATGCCGCCGCCCCGCGCCAGCGCGGCGCGCGCGTCGTAGCTTTCCCCCGCGCGCAGACGTTCCAGCACGACGAATTCGGGCACCGGACCGGCCATGCGGTCGGCCATGGCGTCGCGCGCCCTGACCATCCGGTCGCCCTCGTGCGCGGGCAGGGCCACGCCTACCACCGGGTTGTCCAGATCGCGCTGCACCTGCGCACCGATGTTGCCCGCCATGCCGCCGACGACGATCGGGAACACCGGGCCGAGCAGGAAGAAGATGAATGTCTTGGAGAAGATCACCGCGACGAAATCGCGGCGGGCGATGACCAGCGCCGCGCGCAGTTTTTCGGCAAGCATCAGCGGCGCCCCTTTCCGGCCGGCTCTTCCTCTGTCGGCGCTTCTTCCAGCGCACGCGCGGCCGCCTCGCCCGCGATGGCCACGAAGGCATCGTGCAGCCCCGGCCGCTCGATCGACAGGCTGAGGATGCCCGCCTGCCCTTCGATCAGCGCGCGCAGCAAGGGTTCCACCCCGCTTTCGGGCAGGGTGAAGTGCCAGAAGGCGCCCTCGTGCCGCGCATCGGCGGGCAGCGCGGCGCGCCAAGGCCCGTCCGGGCTGCGCGTTTCCAGCCGCACCTGCGGCCGCAAGCGATCCCGCGCGGCATCGACCGGCCCCGCGAAAGGCACCTTGCCGCCGGCGATGATCGCGATCTGGTCGCACAGCCGTTCGGCATGGGCGATGACATGGGTGGAGAAGATCACCGTCGTGCCGCGGGCGGCAAGCTCGCGGATGGTGCGCTCCAGCTTGCCCTGGTTGAGCGCGTCGAGGCCGGAGAACGGCTCGTCGAACACCACGAGGTCGGGTTCGTGCACCAACGTGCCCAGCAGCTGCACCTGCTGGGCCATGCCCTTGGAAAGCTGGCGGATCTGGCGATCGGCGGCATAGCCCAGACCGTGCGCTTCGAGCAGTTCGCGCCCGCGCCGGCGCCCCACTTTCAGCGGCACTCCGCGCAGCGCGGCGAGGAAGGCAATCGCCTCGTAGGCCTTCATCGCGGGATAGAGGCCGCGTTCCTCGGGCAGGTAGCCGATTCGCCGCGCCACTTCGGTGGGGCGTTCATGCCCCAGCACGCGGCGATAGCCCGAATCGGGATCGATGATGCCCAGCAACATCCGCAGCGTGGTGGTCTTGCCCGCGCCGTTCGGGCCGAGAATACCGTAGATCGAGCCCTTGGGCACCGCGATGTCCACGCCGTCCACGGCGGTGAAGCCATCGAACCGCTTGACCAGCCCGCGCGCCTCGATCGCCAGTTCGGCGTGTGCGGCATCGACAGCATTGCCCGACACCGGCCATTCCCCTAGCTGCATTTTCATGGATTGCGGCGTTAACCCTAGGCGATGAACGAGCGGGGCAGCAAGCTTGGTTAACGACAGCGCCACGATTGCCGAGCGGATCAAGGCCGAAGCCGCGCGGATCGGCTTTGCCGCCTGCGGCATCGCCCCCGCCGCCGACGACCCGGTGCGCGCCGCGCGGCTGGAGCGCTGGCTGGGCGACGGCTGCCACGGATCGATGGAGTGGATGGAAACCCGCCTGCACCATCGGCGCGGTCCGCAATCGCTGTGGCCCGAGGCGCGCAGCGTGATCGCGCTGGGCATGAGCTATGCCCCCGCTTCCGACCCGCTTGCGCTGGCACAGGTGCCGGACCGCGCGCGCATCTCGGTCTATGCGCAGGGCGCCGACTACCACGACGTGGTGAAGCGCAACCTCAAGGCGCTGGCGCGCTGGATGGTGGCGGAAACGTCCGGCGCCGAAGTGAAAGTCTTCGTCGATACGGCGCCGGTGATGGAAAAGCCGCTGGGGCAGGCCGCCGGCATCGGATGGCAGGGCAAGCACACCAACCTCGTCAGCCGCGCGCACGGTTCATGGCTGTTCCTTGGCGCGATCTACACCACGCTCGACCTGCCCGCCGACGCGCCCCATGCCGACCGCTGCGGATCGTGCAGCGCGTGCCAGCAGGCGTGCCCCACCGCCGCGTTTCCCGAACCCTACCGGCTCGATGCAAGGCGGTGCGTTTCCTACCTGACGATCGAGCACAAGGGACCGATCCCGGACGAGTTTCGCGCGGCGCTGGGCAACCGCATCTATGGCTGCGACGATTGCCTGGCAGTGTGCCCCTGGAACAGCTTTGCGCAGAGCGCCGCCGCCAACCGGGCGTTCCTGCCGCGCGCGGAACTGACCGCGCCGAAGCTGGCCGAGCTGCTCGCGCTGGACGATGCAGGGTTCCGCGCGCTGTTCTCGGGATCGCCGATCAAGCGGATCGGGCGCGACCGGATGGTGCGCAATTGCCTCTATGCGGCCGGCAATAGCGGGGATCCGCGGCTGGCCGGGCCGGTGGCTGCGCTGACCGGCGATGCCGATGCGGCCGTGGCGGAGGCGGCGCAGTGGGCGTTGGGGCGGCTGGGACACAGCCCGACCCCCTCCTCCGGAGAGGAGGGGGTCTGAGAGTGGTGGTTTACACCAGTTCTTTCAGCGGCACGGCGGCGTCGGCCAGCTTCTCGGGCGCGATCTGGGCGCGGGCTTCGACCAGCTTCTTGCCCTGCACATAGTCCTTGACCATGTTCACGCAGTCGAGCGCGATCACCTTGCCACCCTTGAGATAGACGACCGAGAACGAGCGCGTGGCGGGATCGCCGCGCAGCACTGTCTCGTCGTGCCCGGTGGAGAGGCCCACCGTCTGCAGCTTGAGGTCGTACTGGTTCGACCAGAACCACGGCGTCGCCTTGTAAGGCACCAGTTCGCCGCAGATCGCCTTGGCGGCGGTCGTGCCCTGATCGTTGGCGTTCTGCACCGATTCGAGCCGGATCACCGCGCCGTCGGCAAAGCCGTTGGAATGCGCGGCGCAGTCACCGATGGCATAGACGTCGGGCAGCGAGGTGCGGCAGAACTCGTCCACGTCCACGCCGTTGCCGCCGGCCGCGCCCGCGCTGAGCAGCGGCCCGACCGAGGGAACGATGCCGATGCCGACGATGACGAGGTCGGCGGGCAGCACCGAGCCATCGGCCATGCGCACGCCGGTGACCTTCGCGCCGTCGCCTTCGAGGCAGTCCATCGCGGTGCCGGTGCGCAGGTCCACGCCGTGGGCGCGGTGCTCGGCCTGGTAGAATTCGGACAGCGCCTCGCCCGCGACACGTGCCAGCACGCGCGGCAGGGCTTCGAGCAGCGTGACGTGGACGCCGAGCTTGGTCAGCACAGCCGCCGCTTCCAGCCCGATATAGCCGCCGCCGATCACCACGGCGGTCTTGGCGCCGGCATCAAGCTCGCGCATCAGCTGGTCGACATCGGCGCGCGTGCGCACCGCGTGAACGCCCGCAAGGTCGGCGCCCACGCACGACAGCCGGCGCGGATCGCCGCCCGCCGCCCAGATCAGCGAGCCGTATTCCACCTTGCCGCCATCGGACAGGCTGAGCGTCTTCGTGGCGGGATCGACCGCGGTCACTTCGCGGCCGAGCGACATCTCGACCTGCTTGTCCTCCCAGAACTGCGCCGGGCGGATCATGATGCGGTCGAAGGTCTTGTCGCGCGCGAGGTATTCCTTGGACAGCGGAGGACGCTCATAGGGCAGCTCCGGCTCGCGCCCGATCACCAGAATCGACCCGGTGAAGCCGTTCTGGCGCAGCGCGATAGCCGCCTGCGCACCGCCGTGGCCGGCACCGACAATGACAACGTCCGCCTTTTCCATTCGTATTCCTCCACTTGTCCGGGCGGATTTGGGGAAAAGCGCGGACGCGTCAACCGGGCGTTGTCAAAAGAGGCATCGAAGCCATCAAAAATCCCGCCTCAGCGCGCCAGCAACGTGCGCGCCTGGCTGGCGATCTGCGCGAGCATGGCCGGGGCGACCACAGGATTGGCCTGCGCCCGCGCGATCAGGGCACGGAACTGACGCACCGGAGGCGCATGGACCTCGATCCACTTCGCCACCGCCGCGTCGGGATCGCCGTCGCCGCTGCGGGCGAGGAAATCGAGCCGCATCTGCTGGAAATCGCGCGCCAGGCCCGACACCAGCAGGCGTTCCCACGGGTCGGAGGGATTCGCCCGGCTGGCCGCCTGCTGCGCCCAGTCCAGCCCCAGCCGTGCGCCAAGATCGGCAAAGGCCCCGGTCAGCGCGACGGCATCGACTTTCAGGTCGCCCGCCAGATGCGCCAGCCCGATCGCGCCATCCATGTCGTAAATGTGCGTCACCCGGGCGATCACCTCCGCCGGGATGCCCTGCTCGGTCAGTTCCTGCGCCATGCGCCGCGCCTGCGCCTGCGCTTCGCCGCGCAGCAACTGCGCCGCGGTGTGCGACAGCAGGCCGACCCCGCCGGACAGATCGCCGATCAGCTCGCCCAGCGCCATCGTGCCGTGGCCGGCGCGCAGGACGTCCGCCACGTGGCCGCGAAGCGCGCGCGCCACGCGGTCGAACATGGCCAGCCGCAGGTCCTCACGCATCGGCGTCTCGTCGAGCAGGTGCCAGGTTTCCGCCAGCCCCAGCAGGCGCTCCGCCGCAACGAAAGCCGCCGCGACCTGCGCCAGCGTGCAGCCTTCCTCCTCGACCAGTTCGAAGGGATGCACCGGCCCCATGCGGTTGACGATGCGGTTGGCCAGCTTGGTCGCGATGATCTCGCGCCGCAGGCGGTGGTGGACGATGTCCTGCGCATAAGCGTCGCGCATCTGCGGCGGGAAGGCCGCGAACAGCTCGCTTTCCATCACCGGATCGTCGACCACCGGGCTGTCCTCGAGCGCGCGCTGGAGGACCAGCTTGGTGCTCGACAGCAGCACCGCGAGTTCGGGGCGGGTCAGCCCCTGCCCCGTCCCGGCGCGCCGCGCCAGATCCTCAGCCGAGGCCAGCCCCTCGGTCTTGCGGTCAAGGTCGCCGCCTTCCTCCAGCACGTCGATCACGCGCGACAGCGCCGGCACCGCCGCCGCTCCGCCCCGCTCGGCGATGGACAGCGCCAACGCCTGGAGGCGGTTGTCCTCGAGCACCAGATGCGCGACCGCGTCGGTCATCTCGGAGAGCAGCGCAACGCGCCCGTCCTCGGTCAGGCGCCCGGCGCGCTTGGCCGAGGCGAGCGCGATCTTGATGTTGACCTCGTTGTCCGAACAATCGACGCCCGCGGAATTGTCGATGAAGTCGGTGTTCACGCGCCCGCCGTGGAGCGCGAATTCGATGCGCGCGGCCTGCGTCATGCCCAGGTTGGCGCCCTCGCCGATCACTTTCACGCGCACTTCACTGGCCGAAACGCGCAAGGCATCGTTGGCCGGATCGCCCACCGCCACGTTGTTCTCGGCCGAGGCCTTGAGATAAGTGCCGATGCCGCCGAACCACAGCAGGTCCGCAGGCGCGCGCAGGATCGCGGAGATCAGCGATTCGGGATCGATCTCCTCCGCCGCGATGTCCAGCATCGCGCGCACTTCGGGCGAAAGCGGGATCGCCTTCATCGTGCGCGGGAAGACCCCGCCGCCGCCGGAGATCAGCGCCTTGTCGTAATCGTCCCAGCTTGAACGCGGCAGCGCAAACATCCGCGCGCGTTCCTGCCAGCTGGCCGCCGGATCGGGTTCGGGATCGAGGAAGATGTGCCGGTGGTCGAACGCCGCGACCAGCTTCACCGCCTTCGACAGCAGCATCCCGTTGCCGAACACGTCGCCCGACATGTCGCCGCAGCCGACCACGCGCACGCTTTCGCTCTGCACGTCGATGCCCTGTTCGAGGAAATGGCGCCGCACCGACAGCCACGCGCCCTTGGCGGTGATGCCCATCGCCTTGTGGTCATAGCCCTTGGACCCGCCGCTGGCGAAAGCATCGTCCAGCCAGAAGTCGCGCTCGGCCGCGATCGCGTTGGCGACGTCGGAGAAGGTCGCGGTGCCCTTGTCGGCGGCCACGACGAAGTAGGGATCGTCACCGTCGCGGAGGGTTACGCCCGCCGGGTGCACAACCTTGCCATCGACGATGTTGTCGGTGATCGACAGCAGCGTACGGATGAACACCTGGTAGCTGGCCTTGCCCTCGGCCAGCCAGCCTTCGCGGTCCTTGGCGGGATCGGGCAGGTGCTTGGGATAGAACCCGCCCTTGGCGCCCGTGGGCACGATCACGGCGTTCTTCACGCGCTGCGCCTTCATCAGGCCGAGAATCTCGGTGCGGAAATCGTCGCGCCGGTCGGACCAGCGCAGGCCGCCGCGCGCGACCGGACCGGCGCGCAGGTGAATGCCCTCGACGCGCGGCGAATAGACGAAGATCTCACGCCACGGCACCGGACGCGGCAGCCCCGGCACCAGCGCCGATTCGATCTTGAACGCCAGTGCCTCATCTGCGGCGGGCGCGAAGGCGTTGGTGCGCAGCACCGCCTCGACCACGCTGCGGAAGGCACGCAGCAGGCGGTCGTCGTTGATGGCTGCCACGCCGGCCAAGCCGCCGCGGATTTCCTCGCTGGCCGCCGTCTCGGCCGCCGCGCGATCGCCGGAAAAGGCAGGGTCGTGGCGCAGCGCGAACAGCCGGACCAGACCGCGCGTGACGGGGGCCGCATTCTTCAGCGCATCGACCACGGTCTGGATGGCGAAAGTCATGCCTGTCTGTCGCAGATAGCGGAACCATGCGCGGAGCCAGTTCGCCTCGCGCGCGCTGAGCCCCACGGCCACTATCAGGCGGTTGAAGGCATCGTCTTCGGCCGCGCCGTTGAGCACGGCGGCGAGCGATCCCTCGATCTGCGCGGCACGGGCGAGCAGATCCTCGGCCGCGGTATCGGCGGGAGTCGCCACGAGGAAATCATGGATGAAGCCCAGCCGCCCCTTGTCGAGCGCGGTCGGCACTTCCTCCAGCACGCGAAAGCCGAAGTTTTCGAGCACGGGCACGGCGTCGGACAGCACGATCGCGCCTTCGCGCTGGTAGAGCTTGAGCCGCAGGCCTTCCTCGCCGGGCAGGCGGTGGAGCCGCACCGCGCGGCGCGGCGCACCGGCGGTACCCAGCCCGCGCAGCACGCGAATGTCGTCTGCCGCTTCCGCTGCGCCGTAGCCGGTGCGGTATCCCACCGGGAAGGCATCGGCATAACGCGCGGCGAGGGCCGCAGCGCGCGCGGGGTCCTCGCTTCGCGCCAGCTCTGCTTCAACCGCACCGGCCCAGCCGCGCACCATCGTCTGCAAGGCAGCGTCGAGCGCGGCCTCTTCGGGCACGGCGGCCCCATCGCGGATATCGAGCACGAAGCGCATCATCGCCAGCGTGCTGCCCTCCACCTGCAGGCTCCAGTCGAGCACCTGCGCGCCCGTGGCGTTTTCCAGCAGGGTCTTCACCTGCAAGCGCACTTCGGTCGATTGCACGTCGCGCGGGAGCCACACGAACGCGAACAGATGCCGGGCGAGCGGCGCGCGGACCAGCGCGAGGCGCGGGCGCGGCCGGTCGACCAGGCTCATCATGGTCGTGGCGATGCGTTCCAGATCGGCATCGCCGAACCCGATCAGCAGGTCGTGCGGCAGCGCGGTGAGCGCATGGACCAGCGCTTTGCCGGCATGGCCCGAAGGATCAAACCCGAACCTGCCCATCAGGTCGGCGAGCTGGGTCCGCATCCGGGGAATGCGGTCCGGCGTCGCGGCCAGCGCCGCGCTGGTCCACACGCCGGCATGAACCGACAGCGCGGCCACGCGGCCGTCCTTGAACACGGGCACGATGAACAGGTCGAGCGGCACGCGGCGGTGAACGCGCGCGATGCGGTTGGCCTTGACGATCAGCGGCGCACGCGCGGCTTCGGCGCCGCGCTCGCCCGCCCGGTCGAACCACGCGAAGGCCCGGTCATAGCTGGCATCGGCAAGAAGCGGCTGGTCGCTGGCGCGGCAGATGCCCAGTGCTTCTTCCTGCGTGCCGTCGCGGTGGCGAGTGACGTGGCCCAGCTGGGTGAGCATTCCGTCGCCCAGCCAGCGCAGCAGCGCCGCGCCTTCCTGATCGGTCAGGCTGCGCGCGTCCTCGTGCATCGCGGCCTGCATCCGGGGCCAATCGGCCACGGCCGCATGGACATCGGCCAGCGTGGCGGCCAGCGCGCCCGTCAGTTCACGCCGCTGCTTCGCATCGGCGCGCTCGGTCTCCAGATAGATCAACGATTCGCGGCGTTCGCCCACGGCATCGCCATCGGGCAGCGCCACGAGGTGCCCTTCGGCATCGCGTCGCACCGCCACCACGGGATGGGCCAGCCGGTCGATCGCCAGCCCCTGCGCGGAAATCGTGGCGGTGATCGAATCGACGAGGAAGGGCATGTCCTCGTTCACCACCGCGATGCGCAGGTAGCGCGGGGCGGCATCGGTGCCGCCCACGCTTTCGATCGCCATCGACGGTTCGACGCCGCGCCGGCGACCGGCGGCGATCAGGGTGAAGCGCGCGGCCTCGACCAGCCGCTCCGCGTCGAAGTCTGCGACTTCGGCTGGCAGCAGCGAGGCGGCAAAGCGCTTGGCCAGCGCGGTTTCGAGCGCTGGAGTGGAGGCGGCGACAGGATTGGGGCTGGCGGAGGTGGTGGCCATGGCGTTCTTTCCCGCTGATCCGGCGCCAAACGCATTTCGCGCCGTTATAATTTTATGTCATTGCAGTGCAGCAATAGTGCGCAACTTACTTCGTTCGTTACGGCACCGCAAGACAGGTCAGACTATGCGGCACACCTTGCCAACCGATGCGAGGACGCTGCGCAGGAATGCGCAGGGCACCGCTCACGCCGCGAGCGCCCCGACGGCCTCCATCGTCAGCGCCAGCGAGCGGCGGCGCAGCGCGGGATCGAAGGTCGATCCCGACACGATCAGTTCGTCTGCCCCGGTGCGCGCCTGGAACGCCTCCAGCCGATCGCGCACGGTAGCCACGCTGCCAATGGCGGAGACCTGCCGCATATGTTCCAGCATGGCATGGGCCTGCGGCGGCAGCGTATCGCGGTAGCCCGGCACCGGCGGCGGCAGCTGGCCCGGATTGCCGGTGCGCAGCCGCACGAAGCTCTGGTCCATCGACGAGGCGAGCAGCACGGCTTCCTCGTCGCTTTCGGCAGCGATCACGTTGATCGCTGCCATGACGTGCGGCTTGTCGAGCGCGGCCGAGGGCGTGAACCGCTCGCGGTACATCTTGAGCGCGGCATCGAGATGATCGGGCGCGAAATGCGAGGCGAAGGCATAGGGCAGGCCCAGCATCGCCGCGAGCTGCGCGCCGAACAGGCTGGAGCCGAGAATCCACAATTGCGGATTGGCGCCCAGTCCCGGCGTCGCCTGCAAGGGCAGGCGCTTGTCCCCCGCGAACTGCAATTGCAACTCGAACACGTCGTCGCCGAAATGCTCGGCGGCGCGGTTCACGTCCTTGCGCAGCGCCTGCACGATGCGCTGGTCGGCGCCCGGCGCGCGCCCCAGTCCCAGGTCGATCCGGCCGGGGAACAGCGCATCGAGCGTGCCGAACTGCTCGGCGATGATCAGCGGATTGTGGTTGGGCAGCATGATCCCGCCCGCGCCGATGCGGATGGTGCTGGTGGCATGGCCGATGTGCGCCAGCGTGACCGCGACCGCCGCGCTGGCGATCCCTTCCATGCCGTGATGCTCGGCCACCCAGTATCGATGATAGCCCAGCTCCTCCGCAGTGCGCGCCAGCGCGGCGGCGTCGGCAAGGGCCTGGGCGACGGTGCCGCCCTCGACCACGGGAACCAGATCGAGGACGGACAGCTTCATGACGGTTTCTTCTCCTGCGGCACTGGAGCCGATGTGGGTGCCGGACCCAGCTGTTCAAGGTAGCCGGCGGCGGTCTTGGCCTCCGCGCTGTTCGGCGCGGCCTTGATCACGGAATCCCACGATTTCATCGCGGCGGCATCGCGTCCGTCGAGCACGGCGATCACGCCCGCCTCCAGCCCGATGGCGGGATCGCGCGGATCGAGGTTCGCCGCGATCTCGATATCGCGCTGCGCCCGCGCCAGATCGCCGCTGCGCCGCGCCAGCGTGGCCGAAAGCAGCCAGCCGTCGGGATCGTCGGGCGCCAGCCGGTGCGCCTCGTCGAGCGCGCCGCCGGCCTCGGCCATGCGCCCAGCCGCCACCAGCGCCCGCGCGCGGTCGGTCTGGATCGCGCCGAGCGCGGCGTTGTCCTTGTAGTCCTTCACCGCCAGCGCCTTGTCGAACCAGTCGGCCGCACGGTCTGCCTTGCCGGCGGCGAGCGCGGCATTGCCCGCCATCGCCAGGAGCTGGACCGAGCCGACCGCCTGTTCGGGCGGAATGCCGGCGATGGCGTCGGCAAAGGCAGTTTCCGCACCGGCATAGTCGCCCTGCTGATTGAGCAGCAGGCCAAGGCACTGGTTGGCGCGGACCTTTTCGAACGCGGTCTTGCCCTCGTCACGCCACATCCGCGCCGAGGCGAGGCCGGCGGTGAGATCCTGCCGGCCGGTGGCGAGGCACGCCGTCAGCCGGTCGGGAAGCGGCTTGTCGGCGGCGGGGCGGGTGGTGCCGGGCATCTGCTGGGCGTCCTGTTCTGCGCCGGGGGCGGCCTCGATCACGGTGCGGCGGCGCGGGATCGGCAGCGGCGAGGACTGACGCTGCGAGGGATTGGGACCGACCTGCATGAGCGCGGCCGGCGCCTCCGCCAGATCGGCGGGAAACACGGGAGGGGGAAACAGGAGCATGCGTTCCTTGTCCTTCATGCGCCCTCTTCGGCAGCCGCATCGGGCAGCGCGGCAATCGTGCGCAGCAGCAGTGCGATGTCCTGTGGGCGCGACAGGCGGTGGTCGCCGTCCTTGATCAGATGGACCTGCACGTCGGCTGAACGCAGCGCGGCAGCGTGGCGCAGCGAGATCTCCCACGGCACGTCCGCGTCGGCCTGCCCGTGGACCAGCCGCACCGGCCCGTCGAAGGGGATGGTGCCGCCCAACTGCAAGTTCGCCTCGCCATCGCGCCAGAAGCCGGGATGGGTCGGCGTCGGCTCGGGACCATAAGGATTGTCTTGCAGCAGCACGCGCCCCGCCGCGAGATCGGCCTTCTGCGCATCATCGAGGCCCCAGTCGGTGAAATCGGGCGCGGCGGCGATGCCGACCAGCGCCTGCACCACATCCGGCAGCGCGCGCGCCACCAGCAGCATCAGCCAGCCGCCCATCGAGGAACCGCACAGCACCGCCCGCGCGATGCCGTGCGCGCCGATCAGCGCGGCGACTTCATCGCGCCAGCGGCTGAGCGTGCCCTCGCCGAAATCGCCTTCGCTCAGCCCGCAACCGGAATAGTCCAGAAGCAGGCACGCGCGCCCCGCTTTCGCCGCCCAGCCGAGCACGGCTTCGGCCTTGCCGCCCGCCATGTCCGACTTGTAGCCGGGCAGGAACACCAGCGCCGGTCCGGCGCCGGGCAGGAAACGGTGGGCAAGGCGGTGGCCGTTGGGGCCATCCAGCCATTGCACCGGGGCGATCTGATCGGCCTCTTCGCTCATCGCATCCCCGACTATCGGCTTCGCGCGCACAACGCTATCTTTACCCGCAGATGCGAGCCTTCCGCCCCATGCAGACCCCTGCCCCAACGGCGCTGGCGCGCCTCTTGCTGCGCCCCCAAGCGCTTCCGCTCGCTTTCGCGCTGCTGGTTGGCCTGCGCGCGCTCGCCATCCTGCTGGACGTGACGCCCACGTCTGACGCCGATTTCTATTACAGCCGCGCGGTCAGCCTCGCGCTCGGCCACGGTTATCTGGCGAACGACGGCCATGCCACGGCCTACTGGCCGCCGGGCTGGCCCATGGCGCTGTCCGTCGCGTTCCGGGCGCTGGGAGCCTCGACCATCGTGGTCGGCCTGCTCAACCTTGCGGGCGCCGCGCTGTCGGGCTGGCTGCTGCTCGATCTGGGGCGCAAGGTGACGGGATCGGAACCCGCCGCGCGCGCAGCGCTGCTGGCCTATGCCGTCTATCCCAACGCCGTGCTCTACGTGCCGCTGGCGCTGACCGAGGTGTTCTACACCGCGCTGCTGCTGGGGGGATGCTGGCTGATGGTCGCCCGGAGCGGCTGGGGCTGGACAGTGCTGGCCGGGGTGGTGTTCGGCCTGGCCACGCTGGTCAAGGCGCAGACGCTGGTGGTGGTGCCGCTGGTCCTTGCCATCGCGCTGCTGCGCCAGCCCGCGCCGCTGCGCCGCATCCCCGGCCTTGCCGCGCAGGGCTTTGCCGTGCTGGCCGTCGCCGCGCTCACCGTCGCGCCGTGGACGATCCGCAACCACCGCGAACTCGGCGCCTGGGTCGCGGTTTCGACCAATGGCGGGATCACCCTGCTGACGGGCAACAACGACAGCGCGCGCGGCACCTTCACGCCCGACGACCCGGCGGTGAAAGCGCTCGACGCGCGCCGCGACCTGGACGAGCTGGCCTATGACGCCGAAGCGCGCCGCCTGGGCACCGCGTGGATCCGCGAACATCCCGCGCGCTTTGCCGCGCTGATGCCGCGCAAGCTGCTGCGCCTGTGGGGGCCGGACGGCGAAGGCGTGTGGGCCTACGAAACCGGCGCCCGCCATTATCACGCCGGGGCGTTCCTGATGCTGCGCCTGGCCAACCAGGCGTTCTACGTTGCGGTTCTGGCACTGGCCGCGCTGGCAGTGCCGCTGACCCTTGCCGCGCGCCGCCGCGCCGGGCTGAACCCGATCGACTGGTGGCTGCTGCCCTATGGCATCGCGCTTTATCCCAGCGCGATCGCGATGGTCTTCTCGGGCCAGTCGCGCTTCCATTTTCCCGCCATGCCGTTCCTGTGCATGGCCGCCGCTGCCGGGCTGGTCGCGCTGCTCGGGCGTCGTCAGGCGACCCTGGCGCAGACTTCCTCGAACGCCTCGAAATAGCCCGGAACGTCACCCGCTTCGAGCGGGCGGCTGAAGTGATAGCCCTGCAGGTGGGTGCAGCCCGCCGCGCGCGCCGGGGCGAGCAGCGCGGCATCGCTGATTCCTTCGGCCACCACCTCGGCGCCGATGCGCAGTGCCATCGTCACCGCAGCCTCGAACACGGCGCGCGATGTTTCGTCGTGCGCCAGATCGACGATCAGTTCGCGGTCCAGCTTGAGCCGGTCGAACCGGAAGCCGCGCAGCAACGATAGCGAGGAATAGCCGGTGCCGAAATCGTCGAGCGCGATGCGGCACCCCGACTGGCGCAGGAATTCCAGCGCGAGCAACGCCCGGCGGTTGCGCTCGATCGAAATCGATTCGGTCACTTCGAGGCACAGCCGGCGCGGTTCGATGTCATGCCGGCGGCAGGCATCGAGCAGGCGCCCGACGAAGCCTTCCTGCTGCAACTGCAGCGGCGACAGGTTCAGGCTGAGCCGCAGCCCCGGCCACCGCGACAGGTCGGACAGGCTGCGCTCGATGATCCAGTTGCCCAGCTCGGTCATGTTGCCGCTGCGCTCGGCCGCCGGGATGAAGCGGGCCGGCGGCACCGCGCCGTGGACCGGGTGTTCCCAGCGCACCAGCGCCTCGACTTCGCGCGGGATGCCGGCCACCGGGTGGATCGGCTGGAACACCATGCGCAGTTCATCGCCGCGCAGTGCCTGCGCCAGATCGCGTTCGAGCGCGCGCTCGATCTCGTGATCGACCAGCAGCGATTCGCGGAACGCGGTCGCGCCGTTGCGGCCGTTGTGCTTCGAGGCATAGAGCGCCAGGTCCGCCCGCAGCAGCACATCGGGCGCGGTCGCCGGCACCCAGCCATGCGCGGGATCGCGGTGGGCGGTGACATAGCCGATGGAAAGCGTGACCCCCACGGTGCACTTGCCGCAGGTGAACGGTTCGGCGGCCACCGCTCCGACCACCCGGCCCGCGATCTCGGTCGGACTGTCGCCGCGCCGGCGCATGACAAGCACGGCGAACTCGTCGCCGCCCAGCCGCGCCACGAACGAATCCTCGCCCAGAACCGTGTGGATGCGCTTGCCGATCAGCGCGATCAGGCAATCGCCGACAGCGTGACCGTAATCGTCGTTGATGTATTTGAAGCGGTCGACGTCGACCAGCATCACCATGCAGTCGTCTTCGCGGTCCTCCGCCAGAACGGCGTCCAGCCGGTCCATGAAGGCGCGCCGGTTGGGCAGGTTGCTGGCCGGATCGGAGAAGGCGAGGCCGCTGACCGCGCGCGCATTGACGCGGAAGGTTTCCAGCGCGGTGGCGAGGTCGTTGATCTCGCGCAGCCGCGACGGGGCGATGCGCACGTCGAGGTCGCCGTCTGCCAGCCGCCGCAGCGCACCGTGGACCTGCCGCAGCGCGGGCAGGATGTTGCACAGCAGGTCAAAACAGATGCCCACCACCAGGATGGCCACCAGCGCGCCGGACAGCCCGACCATGATGTACCACCCGCCGATCAGGCGGTTGAGATTGGCATAGGCGCCGTCGCGCCGGGCGGAGATCGAGCGGTCGATGGCGGCGGCGGCCCCGGCCAGCCGGTCGTTCGAGCGCTCGATCAGCGCGCGGGTGCGAAGCGGCATGGACTGGCCCGTCGGCACCGCGAGCGCCGGCGCGGAAATCAGATCGAGATGGTCGAGAAGTTCCTGATCGCGCGCGGCGCGGCTGGGCGCGCCGCGCGCGCTGGCGATCACGTTGGCCGCATTGGCGATGCCGATCGCCGCATCGGTCAGTCGGTCGCGCGCGGCTTCGGCCTCGGCGCGGGACCGCGGCACGATCAGCGCCATGCTCGCCAGCCGGAACGCGGCAACCTTGTCGCTGAGGTGACGCGCGGTATCCGCCAGCGCCACCGCCTCGCGGTAGTTGGCGCTTTCGCTGCGCAATTCGAGCGCGCGCTGCTGCTACACCACCTGGAGGCCGACCATGCCGAGCAGGATGGCCAGCAAAGCCGCCGTCGTGCGGTGATGAAAGCTGCTCAGGACGGGACGCCACAAGGCCCAGCGCGGATCACGCTCGGATCGCGCGGGACTGGCCGGCAAGGGCTTCGCTTCCTGATGGTCGGAACTGCTCATGCCGGCGCTCTAGAGGGCACCGAGTTAAAGTTTGGTCGGCGCCGGTTTCCCGAAATCGTCATAAATCGGCGGATTCGCGTCGCTTGCGGGCAAATGCCAAGTAATGACTCTGCCACGCGGAGCGGCTATTACGGTGGCAATGATGCTGCCTTGCCTTGCCACGATCACTACAACCACCCCGGCGTGCCGGGGGCGTGCTCGTTCGCGCTAGGCCAGCGCACGATGCCGCCGCCCGGTCCGGGCAGGCGGCGTTCCCTCCCGGATCGAACACCCCCTAGCGGACGCCAACCCTTCCGGTGCGCGCGGCGATGTGCCAAAGCGCGCCAAACGACCAGAGAGTGACGATGTCCGAACTGCTGAAGATCACCCTGCCCGACGGTTCCGTCCGCGAAGTCGCGCCCGGCACCACCCCGGCGGACATCGCCGCCGCGATCGGACCGGGGCTTGCCAAGGCCGCCATCGCCGCCCGCGTCGATGGCGAACTGCGCGACATCACCCGCCCGCTGGAGCGCGACGCCCAGCTTGCGCTGGTGACCGCGAAGGACGAAGCCGACGCGCTGGAGCTGGCGCGGCACGATTTCGCGCACCTGCTGGCGGAAGCCGTGCAGGCGCTGTTCCCCGGCACGCAGATCACCTTCGGTCCTTCGACCGACGACGGGTTCTATTACGACTTCGCGCCTCCGAAAATCGATGGCAAGGATCGTCCCTTCACCGACGACGACCTGCCCGCGATCGAGGCGCAGATGCGCAAGCTGATCGGCGCCAACAAGCCGCTGCGCCGCGAAGTGTGGAGCCGCGAGCAGCTGATCTCGCGCTGGAAGCAGCAGGGCGAGACGTTCAAGGCCGAGTGGGCCGAGGAACTTCCCGGCGACGAGGACCTGACGGTCTACTGGTCGGGCGACGACTGGCTCGACATGTGCCGCGGCCCGCACCTTGCCAGCACCGGCAAGCTCGATCCGCAGGCGTTCAAGCTGACGCGCGTGTCCGGCGCATATTGGCGCGGCGACCAGAAGAACGCGATGCTTTCGCGCATCTATGGC
Source organism: Novosphingobium sp. KCTC 2891 (assembly GCF_025938155.1). GTDB lineage: Bacteria > Pseudomonadota > Alphaproteobacteria > Sphingomonadales > Sphingomonadaceae > Novosphingobium. The sequence continues at coordinate 245,000 of NZ_JAPCZG010000002.1, forward strand.
ACCGGCTGGCTCAACAAGAAGCAGCTCGACGCGCACCTGACGCGGCTGGAAGAAGCGGCCAAGCGCGACCACCGCAAGCTGGGCAACGAGATGGACCTGTTCCACCTCCAGTCCGAGGCGCACGGCAGCGTGTTCTGGCACCCCAAGGGCTACAAGGTGTGGCGCGAGCTGGAAGCCTACATGCGCCGCGCCATCGACGATGCCGGCTACCGCGAGGTGAAGACCCCGCAGGTGATGGACGCGCGCCAGTGGGAGCAGTCCGGCCACTGGGGCAAGTACCGCGAGAACATGTTCGTCATTCCGGACGAAGTGCCCAATGTCGACGACGAAGGCCCGATCATCTCGGGCGACGCCGACTGGATGGCGCTAAAGCCGATGAACTGCCCGGCGCACGTCCTGATCTTCCGCCAGGGGATCAAGTCGTACCGCGACCTGCCGCTGCGCCTCTATGAAAACGGCTGCTGCCACCGCAACGAGCCGCACGGCGCGCTGCATGGCCTGATGCGCGTGCGCCAGTTCACGCAGGACGACGCGCACATCTTCTGCCGCGAAGACCAGATCGTGGCCGAAGTGCAGGCGTTCTGCCAGCTCGCCGACCGGATCTACAAGGACTTCGGCTTCACCTACTCGATCAAGCTGGCGCTGCGCCCCGAAAAGCGTTTCGGCAGCGAAGAGATGTGGGACATGGCCGAGCGCGAACTGCGCGACGCCGTGGTCCGCGCCGGCCTCGCCACCGAGGAATACGGGTGGGAAGAACTGCCGGGCGAAGGCGCGTTCTATGCGCCCAAGCTGGAATGGCACCTGACCGACGCGATCGGCCGCACCTGGCAGGTGGGCACGATCCAGTCCGACCGCGTGCTGCCCGAACGGCTCGACGCGGCCTATATCGGAGAGGACGGCGAGAAGCACCGCCCGGTCATGCTGCACCGCGCGATCTTCGGCTCGTACGAACGCTTCATCGGCATCCTGATCGAACACTACGCCGGCAAGCTGCCGACCTGGCTCGCCCCGGTGCAGGCGGTGGTCGCCACGATCGTGTCCGATGCCGACGACTATGCGAAGGAAGCGACCGAGAAGCTGAAAGCCGCCGGGCTGCGCGTGGAAAGCGACCTGCGCAACGAGAAGATCAACTACAAGGTGCGCGAGCACTCGCTGCAGAAGGTGCCCTTCCTGCTCGTGGTCGGCAAGCGCGAGGCCGACGAAGGCACCGTGGCGATCCGCCAGCTGGGCGAACAGCAGCAGAAGGTGGTCAGCCTCGACGAAGCCATCGCGCTGCTCAAGGCCGAAGCGGCGGCGCCCGACCTGCGCTGATCGTGGCGGGAGGGGCCGGCGCAGGGCCGCCCCTCCCAACACATCCTTAAACCTTCATCAGGCATATCCCGGATCAACGATTAACCGAATCCGGACCCTGCCGATGTCGCTGCATTTCCGTCACCTTGCCGAGCAGGCCGTCGCCGACGGCATCATCACCGCCGAGGAAGTCCTCGCCCTGCGCCGCGTGGCCTGGCCCGACGGGCTGATCGTGCCGGACGAGGCCGAGGCGATCCTCGTCATCAACAGCCACGTCCGCGATCACACGCCCGAATGGACCGACTTCGTCGTCGAGGCGATCGGCGACTTCGTCGTCAACGGCTGCGCGCCGCGCGGCTATGTCGATGCAGATACCGCCGACTGGCTGATTGAAAAGATCGACCATGATGGCCGGCTGGACAGCATGACCGAACTCGAACTGGTCGTGCGCGTCCTCGAAAAGGCGCTGAACAGCCCCGAGCGGCTCAAGACCTATGCGCTGGTCCAGATCGAACGCGCGGTGGTGTTCGGCACCGGACCGACCCGCGACGGCGGCACGCTGGCGGCCGGCTGCATCAGCGAAAGCGAATGCCGCCTGCTGCGCCGCGTGATCTTCGCGGCCGGCGGCGACGGCCCGGCGCGCGTCAGCCGCGCGGAGGCGGAAATGCTGTTCCGCATCAAGGACGCGGCGCTCGGCGCCGACAACGCACCCGAATGGGAGCGGCTGTTCGTGCAGGGCGTGGCCAACTACCTGCAGGGCTGGCAGGGCTCGCAGGCTCTCTCGCGCGAGCGGGCGGGCCAGCTCGAAGCCTTCATGAACGACCGCGCCACCCATGTCGGCCGGTTCTTCGCCCGTATGGCGCAAGTGAACGGCACCGGCTTCCTCTCGTCCGTTCGCGAGGTGGGCTTCGGCCGCAAGGGAAGCGGGCGCAACGTCGTGTCCGAAGCGCGCGCCGACTTCGACGTGACCGCCCCCGAGCGCCTGTGGCTGGACGCCCGGATCGATGCCGACGGCCAGTTCGACCCGCTCGAGCGCGCGCTGCTGGACTTCCTTGCCGAAGGTTGACGATCAGCCGGCGGGCTGAAGCTCCGCCGGCTTGTACTTCGAGGCATCGGTGGTGAACTCGGCGTGGCCCAGGCTGCCGAGATAGCGCCGGACCTTGCCCACCAGCCGGCGGTCCGCCAGATGGCGCACAACCGGCACGCGGCGGGCGATGCCATAGGCCTGGATCTGACCAACGAGGCCGACACCGACCGCGGCGGCGCGGACCTTGTCGATCGGGCGGATCTTCACGCCGAACTGCGCCGCCGCCTTTTCGCTGCCATCGCAGAAGTTCTGCATGAAATAGACCTTGGCGAAGCTGCGCTCCAGTCGATCACGCACTTTGCCGGCCGGGGTGGAGGTATCGACCAGATCGGCTTCCATCGTCGCGCGCAGCAGGTTGCCGCAGGTCGCCTCGTCAAAGCCGGTGCGCAACGTGAGCGCGCGGGCGTTCCACGCATCGACGATGCCGCGCGGAGTATCGGCCACGAGATCCTCGGGCAGGCCCAGCAGGAAGCAGCGGTAGCGCGACAGTTCGATCTGCGCGCGTTCCTCGGGCGTGAAATCAGAGCGCCCTTCGCGCAGCACCTTGCTGGAAATGAGGAAGTCCGAGATCAGCCCGGCCGGCATCTGGTCCACCTGCGGGATCGGGATGCCATAGATCTTCTGGTCCCACCGCCCGCGCGACAGCACGTTGAAGCGCACCATCGAATGCATCAGCCGCACCATCGCCGCCGCCTTGAAGCCGGGGCCGAAGCGTTCGAGCGCGCCCGGCAGCATCGAGGTGCCGAAGAAGGTGGCGGTTTCCTTGATCCGCCGCGCGGCGGTCTTGTTGGAAAGCGTGCCGGTCAGCGCCATCGGCAGCGCGGCATACTTGTTCATGAAAGTGGCGATGAACGCCCCCCGGATCGCCCAGGGCGCGAAATTGGCAAAGGCGTTGCGCTGCAGCCGCGCGCCTTCCTCGACCAGCTTCATGTCCACCCATGCCGGCCGCGCTTCCATCGCATGGATGAAGGCCGCCAGTTCCGGCGGCGCGCCCTCCACGGCCTCCACGCCCTTGTCGCAAGCCTCGACCAGCATATCGACCAGCGGGCGGAAGCCCAGTTCGGGAATCAGCGCGGCATAGGCATCGGCCACCGTATCGCCCATCATGGTGTAGGCGGCCATCCGCTCCATCAGGGGGCGGTCTTCGAGCAGCTTCTTCGCCACAGCGGGATGGTTGCGCAGTTCGCTCTGCGCCACCTCGCCATCCAGCAGACGTTCGGGCACCAGCGCGAAATCGATGCCGCCGTACATCGCGGGGTTGTTCGTCTTCTGCGCGGCGACCTTCTGTCGCAGCTCTGCAATCGGGGTGGGCATGGGCTTGGCTCCGTCTGGTCGCGCCGTCCGGATCAAAATACTATCCCATGATATAAATTCAACAGGAGAGTTAGAGCGCGTCGATCTCCGCATCGAGCGCGGCGGTGATGGCGGCGAGCTGCGCCGCGCCGACATCGTCCCAGCCGAACACGCGCAGCGCCACCGAACGGCCCGACTGGAAGGCGGTGAGGCTGGCGATCATCAGCATCGCGCGGATTCGGGCCGGTTCATCGGCCTCTTCGCGCCCCTGCACGCGCGCGATCATCGCCGCGATCAGGTCAATGCCCGGCGCGAACAGCTTTTCCAGCATGACATCGAAAGCGGGACCGGGCGCGAGCAGTTCGCGGCTGACGAAGGCGCCCCACAGGCCGGCGGCATCGCTGCCCGTCATCGCGCGGGCGACGGCGGCCATGGTGCGCTTGAGTTCGGCGCGCAGATCTCCTGCGCCTGCGACCAGCGCTTCGGCCGCGCCCTGCGCCGCGTCCACCGTCATGGCGATGAAGCGGGCCGCGATCTCTTCGGCGCAGGCGCGATAAAGCCCTTCCTTGCCGCCGAAATAATACTGGAGCGAAGGCAGGGTCGCGCCGGCCTGCTGGGCGATGGTGCGGGTGGTGGCGGCGGTGAAGCCCACGCGGCCGAATTCGCGGATCGCCACTTCAAGAATGCGCTGTCGCGATTCCTCGCCCTTGCGATAGCCGCCCCGGCGGACGGGTCGCGCTTCGGTCAAGGTATCGGCGCCGTCCCCCATGCCGCTGCGCAGATCAGATCGTGAAGCTTTCCCCGCAGCCGCAGGTGCCCTTGGCGTTGGGGTTCTGGAACACGAAGCCGGCGGTGAAATCGTCTTCCTGCCAGTCCATCGTGCTGCCCACGAGGTAGAGCACAGAGGCGCTGTCGATGAAGAAGGTGCCGCCCGGCGTCTCGATCCGCTCGTCCAGCGGATCGGCCGCGGTGACGTAGTCCACCGAATAGGCAAGGCCCGAGCAGCCCCGGCGCGGGGTCGACAGCTTGACCCCGATGGCCCCTTCGGGTGCGGCTTCCATCAGCGCCGCGATGCGCCCTTCGGCGCCGGGCGTGAGGATCACGGCGGCGGGGCGCTGGCGGGTACGGGTGATCGTTTCGGTCATGGCAGGTTCCATATAGGATGCGTTCAGAGCATTCCCAACTCGAGCTTGGCTTCGTCGCTCATCTTCTGCGGGTCCCACGGCGGATCCCAGACGAGATTCACCTCTGCGTCGCGCACGCCGGGCACGGCGGCCACGCGCAGTTCGACTTCACCGGGCATCGATTCGGCCACCGGGCAATGCGGCGTGGTGAGCGTCATCGTCACGGTGACGTGCGCCTCCTCGTCCACATCGACGCCGTAGATCAGGCCCAGGTCGTAGATGTTCACCGGAATTTCCGGATCGAAGATCTCGCGCAGGCTGGCGATCACGCCATCATAGATCGCACCGCCCGGTTCGCCCGCTCCGGCTTCCTGCGGCTTTTCAGCCAGGAAACCTTCGAGATAGTCGCGCTTGCGCCCGAGCTTCTCCGCTGCGGTTTCCTCGACGGCGTCCTCCACGAAGGCGCGGCGGGGCGCCGCAACGCCTTCCACTTCCTCGATCGAGAATTTGGGATCCTCGCCACTCATCCGAATATCCTCATCGTCCTTTCGATGCCGCGCACGAGCGCGGTCACGTCGCTTTCATCGCTGTAGATGCCGAAGCTGGCGCGGGCGGTTGCCGGCACGCCAAGGTGTTCCATCAAGGGCTGCGCGCAGTGGTGCCCGGCGCGGATCGCCACGTTCTCCTCATCGAGGATCGTGCCGAGATCGTGCGGATGCACCCCGTCGATCGCGAAGCTGACGATGCCGGCGCTTTCCTCTGGCCCGAACAGGCGCAGCGTGTTGAAGCGCGAGAGTTCGGCCCGCGCCCTTGCCACCAGCGCCGCTTCGTGCGCGTGGATCGCGCCCAGCCCCGTTGCTTGCACGAAATCGACCGCGACGCCCAGACCGATTGCCTCGACGATGGCAGGCGTGCCCGCTTCGAAGCGCTGCGGCGCGGGTGCCCAAGTGGTCTTTTCGAACGTGACGCGGTCGATCATCGAACCACCGCCCTGCCAGGGCTGCATGGCATCGAGGATGGCGCCGCGCGCCCACAGCGCGCCGATGCCGGTCGGGCCGTAGAGCTTGTGCCCCGAAAAGGCGTAGAAATCGCAGCCCAGCGCCTTCACGTCGACCGGCAGGCGGGCCACCGCCTGGCAGCCATCGAGCAGGATCTTCGCGCCGACGGCGTGCGCCAGTTCCACCGCGCGCCGCGCATCGAGCACCGAGCCGAGCACGTTCGACACGTGCGCGAAGGCGACGAGCTTGTGCGCCGGGGTCAGCATGGCCTGCGCCGCATCGAGGTCGATTCGTCCGTCCTCGGTCAGCGGGCAGACATCGATGGCGATGCCGGTGCGCTGCTGGATCAACTGCCACGGCACGATGTTGGAATGGTGTTCAAGGCGCGACAGCAGCACGCGGTCGCCGGGCTTCAGGTTCGCCAGCCCCCAGCTCTGCGCGACGAGGTTGATCGCCTCGGTCGCGCCGCGGGTGAAGACGATCTCGCCCTCCTCGCCGCCGACCAGCCCCGCAACCTTGCGGCGGGCGGCCTCGAACGCCAGCGTCATCTCGGCCGAGCGGGTATAGACCCCGCGGTGGACGGTGGCGTAGTCGGTGCCGATGGCGCGGGTGACGGCATCAATCACCACTTGCGGCTTCTGCGCGGTGGCGGCCGTATCGAGATAGTGCCAGCGGGTGCCGTCCGGCCCCGCCAGACCCGGCCAGTCGGCCGCGCGGCTCAGCGTCGCGGTGCTCACAACAGGTCTCCCAGCGCGGCGAGCGCGGCCTCGGTCAAGGCGTCCTCGTCGGGCGCGCCGACGAAAGCCTCGGCGATGAAGGCCTGGAGCATCAGCTTCTTGGCCTCGGCCGGGGGAAGCCCGCGCGACTGGAGGTAGAACAGGCCCTGCGCGTCAAGCTCGCCCACCGCGCAGCCGTGCGCGCACTTGACGTCATCGGCGTAGATTTCGAGTTCGGGCCGCGCGTTTGCGGTGGCGGTGCGATCGAGCAGCATGGCGCGGATCGACTGTTCGCCGTCCGTGCCCACGGCGCCGCGTTCCACCACCACGCGGCCAAGGTAGGTGCCGGTTGCCTTGCCGGCGAGGACCGAGCGCACCACCTGCCGCGAGGTCGCGTCGGGCTGGGCGTGGACCACCTCGGTCACGATTTCGAGCGTCTGGTCGCCGCCGCCCAGCTGCGCCGCGCCAAGGTGGAAGCGCGCGCCCTTGCCCAGCGTGACTTTCACCGCCAGCCGGCCATAGGCGCGGCCCGCGTTGAGCAGGCGCAGGTCGTATTCCGCACCGTCGCCCAGCACAATCTCGATCTCGCGCGCCTGCGCAGCGCCGCCATCGGCCACCACGGCGAGCGCGCCGCTGGTCCCCGCCGGCACCGCGATCCGCTCCGCCGCCAGCGGCCAGAGCGTTTCGAGCGCGGCAAGGTCGGCATAGCGATACGCCTCGTCCTTGCGCGTGGGGAGCACGGCCAGCGTCATGCGGCGACGGCCTCGTAGCCCTGCTCTTCGAGCTGGAGCGCCAGTTCCGGGCCGCCCGACTTGACGATCCGCCCGCCCGCGAGGACGTGGACGAAGTCCGGCTTCACATAGTCGAGCAGGCGCTGGTAGTGGGTGATCAGCAGCACCGCCTTGTCAGGCTTGCGCATGATCGCGTTGATCCCTTCGCCGCAGATGCGCAGCGCATCGATGTCGAGCCCGGAATCGGTCTCGTCCAGGATCGCCAGCTTGGGATCGAGGATGCCCATCTGCACCATCTCGGCGCGCTTCTTCTCGCCGCCGGAAAAGCCGACGTTCACCGGGCGCTTGAGCATTTCCATGTCCATGCGCAGCAGGCCGGCCTTTTCCTTCGCCAGCCGCAGGAACTCGCCGCCCGAAAGCGGGGCTTCGCCGCGTGCCCCGCGCTGCGCGTTCAGCGCCTCGCGCAGGAACTGGACGTTCGACACGCCGGGGATTTCGACCGGGTACTGGAAGCCCAGGAACAGGCCCGCGGCGGCGCGTTCGTGCGGCGCCATCGCGAGCAGGTCCTGCCCGTCGAAATCGACGCTGCCGCCGGTCACTTCGTAGCCCGGCCGCCCGCCAAGGGTATAGGCCAGCGTGGACTTGCCCGCGCCGTTCGGCCCCATGATCGCGTGGATCTCGCCGGCGCCGATGGAGAGCGACAGACCCTTGAGAATGGGCTTGCCCGCGATTTCGTTGGAGAGATCCTTAATCGTCAGCATTGCGTTTTCCGGTGGTGCAATTGGCAAGGTAATCGGCGCGAACCTCGTCGAAGAGGTCGCGCCAGCTCTTTTCGGTCGCCCGCGCGTCGTCGAGCTGCTTCTGCCGCCCATCGAGCTGCGCCAGCGCAGTGCCCGTGGTGACCTGCCCGCTCGGCGTGGTCGACGACGGGCCGGACAGGACGGTGGAACGCTCCTGCGCAATGGCGCGCTGTTCGGCATAGGCGGCAGCGGCGAACTTGGTGCGGCGGTGCGGCTCACCCCGGATCAGGCTGCGCATTTCCACCCGGTCACACGCCTTGACCGCTTCCAGCGCGGGGGCCGGATCGGGCACGTCGATGCCAAGCAGGAGGAGCGGCAGCGCAATCACGGGCGCGGGGTCCGGGGCCGCGACGGGCCGGAGTATCCGAAATCCTGTCGCCCGGAATCAGCCCGGCCATAGGCGGGACGAGGCGCGAAGCCGCGACCGGCACGGAGCGGACGGGGCGGCGGACGCAGCGCATCGGCGGCGGCGCGGACCTGCTCCAGCGCACCCGCCGGGTCTGCCAGCACGGCCTCCGGATCGAGCCGCAGCACGGTCAGCCCCTGCTCGGCGAGCTTGCGGTCGTCGCGCTCGGCAATCACCGGATCGCCGCCCAGCATCACCGCGAGCTTGCGCTGCCGGCACTGGAAATCGACGATGGTCGATCCCGCAACGGCCTTGCGCTTGAACGTGACGCCGGGGATGGCGCCATCGACCAGCAGGTCCGACAGGCGCTGCTCCGCCTCCGAGGGATTGCGGCGCTGCTCGCGCGCGACATCGTGGATCCGGTCGAGCCGCGAGGCCGAGATGGTGCGCTTCGCCCTGGGCGCGGCGGCATCATCGCCGGCCGGAGCGCCGGTGCGGATGGAAAGCGTTTTCTTCAACCGACCGATCCTTCAAGACTGATGCCGAGCAGCTTTTGCGCTTCCACGGCGAATTCCATTGGCAACTGCTGCAGCACCTCGCGCGCGAAGCCGTTGACGATCAGCGCGACGGCGTCTTCCTGGGCGAGGCCGCGCTGCATCGCGTAGAACAGCTGGTCGTCCGAGATCTTGCTCGTCGTCGCCTCGTGCTCGATCGTGGCGGAAGGATTGCGCACTTCGATATAGGGCACGGTATGCGCGCCGCACTCCGCACCCAGCAGCAGCGAATCGCACTGGGTGAAGTTGCGCACGCCTTCCGCCTGCGGGGCGACGCGGACGAGGCCGCGATAGGTGTTGTTGCTCTTGCCCGCGCTGATCCCCTTGGACACGATGGTCGAGCGCGACCCCTTGCCGTTGTGGATCATCTTGGTGCCGGTATCGGCCTGCTGATAGTTGTTGGTGACGGCGACGGAATAGAACTCGCCGACCGAATTCTCGCCGTTGAGCACGCACGAGGGATATTTCCACGTGATCGCGGAGCCGGTTTCCACCTGCGTCCACGAAACCTTGGACCGCGCGCCCTGGCACAGCGCGCGCTTGGTCACGAAGTTGTAGATGCCGCCCTTCCCCTGCGCATCGCCGGGATACCAGTTCTGCACGGTGGAATACTTGATCTCGGCATCGTCGAGCGCGACCAGTTCCACCACCGCCGCGTGCAGCTGGTTCTCATCGCGCTGCGGCGCGGTGCAGCCTTCGAGGTAGGAAACGTAGGAGCCCTTGTCGGCCACGATCAGGGTGCGTTCGAACTGGCCGGTGTTTTCCGCGTTGATGCGGAAATAAGTCGACAGCTCCATCGGGCAGCGCACGCCTTCGGGGATGTAGACGAAGGTGCCGTCGGAAAAGACCGCGCAGTTCAGTGCGGCGAAGTAGTTGTCGTGCATCGGCACGACCTTGCCCAGCCAGCGCTTCACCTGTTCCGGGTATTCGCGGATCGCCTCGCTGATCGAGCGGAAGATGACGCCGGCGGCTTCCAGTTCCTTGCGGAAGGTGGTGGCGACTGAGACGCTGTCGAACACCGCGTCGACCGCGATCTTGCGCGCACCTTCCACGCCGGCGAGCACTTTCTGCTCCTCCAGCGGGATGCCGAGCTTCTCGTAGATGCGCAGGATTTCGGGATCGACCTCGTCGAGGCTGCCGAGCGCCTTCTTCTGCTTGGGCGCGGCCCAGTAATAGGCTTCCTGGTAGTCGATCGGCGGGATCGACAGCTTGGCCCAGTCGGGCGTGGGCATGGTCAGCCAGTGGCGATAGGCCTTGAGCCGCCACTCGAGCATCCACTCCGGCTCGTCCTTCTTCGCCGAGATGAAGCGGACGGTATCCTCGGACAGGCCCTTCGGCCCGTACTCCTGCTCGATATCGGAGACCCAGCCGTGCTCGTAATCCGCCACGCGGGCGGCGGCATCGCGCGCAGCCTGGTCCTTGATCGCTTCTTCGCTCATGCACTCAACTCGGGCGTAAGGGGAACGGGGCGGGCCAGCTGGACCAGCGAGACGCCGGCCAGCGCACCGCGCAAGGCGGCATCGACCAGCGGCCAGTGCGGGCGGACGTTGCAGGCCGCCTCCAGCGTGCAGTCGTTGCGCCCGTGGGTGCTGCATGTGGCGAGCGCGATCGGCCCTTCGACCGCCTCGACAATGTCCGCCAGGGTGATCGCGGCCGCCGGGCGGGCCAGCTTGAAGCCGCCGCCCGCGCCGCGCACGGACTTGAGCAGGCCGGCCGAAGACAGCTTGCTGACCAGCTTCTGCACCGTGGGCAGGGGCAATCCGGTTTCATCCGCCAGCTGCTGGGCGTTGACGCGCGCGTGGCCGCAATGGCGCGCGGCGGCGCTCATCGTGACGACGGCATAGTCTGCCATGCTGGAAAGTCGCATCTGGCGCCCCGGAGGAAAGGCCCGACTCCATAATCGGACCGGATCGTTCCGGTTATCTAGGCGCGCTGGCCGGCAAGCGCAAGGACGCCGCCGCCTGTCGTTTGTCTCAGGCGCCGAAGCCGGGCGGCATTGCGGCGATCCGGGGCTTCACCTCCCGGAAATTGCGCAAGTCGAGCAGGGCCGACAGCACCGGCAGGTCCGGCGCACCAAGCCGTGCCGGAGTCCGTCCCGTGAAGAGGCGCAGTTCGCGGATCATGTGCGGCTGGTCGTAGAATTGCTCCGCCACCAGCGCCAGCTCGTCCGGGCTGGTGCCGGGGTGGGCCAGCAGCGCGGCGGCCCGCAGCGCGCGGTACTTTCGCGCCAGCTGCTTGGGCGGGAGGCCGAAATACTTGTCCACCAGCCGTTGCAGCTGGCGCGGCGAATAGGGGGCGCGGGCCAGAAGATCATCGACCTTGGGCGAAAGCGAGCCGCCCATCCATTCCGCCACCTGCCCGATCAGCGCGATGTGCGCCGCCGGAACCGGGCGCATCAACGGTGCCAGCGCCTCGGACGCCATCGCCACCATCGCCTCGTTCGAAATGCCCGGTCCGTTGTAGGCCGCAGTCAGCGCCTCCCCGAAAGCCTGCAACGGCTCGCCGATCAGTTCGGCAGCGTTGCGCATCCGATTGCCGTGGTCGGAGGCCGAAAGGCCGCCGGTGAGCGCGGCCCAGCCCAGCGGTGAAAGGGCCGCGCCGAAGGTGTGCCACGGCCCTTCCATCAGGATCGGCGCGGCGGCGGACAAGGGCGTCACCAGATTGACGAGGTGGCTGGCATCGACCGTGCCGTCGCGCAGGAACAGCTCACCCCGGCCGCGCATGAACACCGCGAGAAGGCCCACGCCCGCAGGCTGGACGTCGGCGATATGCGTCTCGTCGCAGCGGAACAGGAAGAAGGTGGTGACGAACGGCGCCATTTCCGGCGGCGGCGCAAGATAGTCCAGCTGGATCAGCGAGGGGCTGATCAGCCGCTCCTGCGCGAGCAGCGCCCGCTTGCGCGCGCTGTCGCCGAGGCGCGCATCAGCGGCCTCTGTCATGTTGATTTGGCGCCCCATTTGATCTGGATTCAACGCGCAATCACCGGCCACTGTCAAGCGAGCGACCATGGTGCATTGCGAAACGGACCAAAAAAGGGCGGCCGCACCGGATCGGCACGGCCGCCTTGAAGTCGAGAACCCGATACATCACTGCACCGAGCCCTTCGGGTCGCACGGTTCGTCTATGTCATGGACCGATTCGGGAATTGTATGGATTCGACAAAATCGGTGGCGAACCTGCAACAGCACGAAAGAAAAGGCATATCCGGCGGCAGAAGTGATAATTTGGTTACAATTGTGTCTTGGCGCGAAGCTTCGCAGACGCAATAGGAAGCGCTCTTCCCACCCTGCCAGGGACACCATCAAAGCCCGATGCTCTACTCTGCCCTCCGGCCGCTGCTGTTCCGCATTCCCGCCGAGCCTGCCCACCGCCTGACCATCGCCGCGCTTCGAGTCGTGCCGATGGGCGGGCGCGCCACGCCCGAGCCCGCGCTGGCCCAGCGCGTGGCGGGGCTGGTGTTCCCCAACCCGGTCGGCATGGCACCGGGCTTCGACAAGAATGCCGAGGTGCCGGACGAGCTGTTCGACCTGGGCTTCGGCTTCGTGGAGATCGGCACGGTCACCCCGCGCCCGCAGGAGGGCAATCCCAAGCCGCGCCTGTTCCGGCTGGTCGAAGACCGCGCGGTGATCAATCGCATGGGCTTCAACAACGACGGCGCGGACGCGGTCGCGCAGCGCCTCCGCAAGCGGCTGGGCAAGCCGGGCATCCTTGGCGCCAATATCGGCGCCAACAAGGATTCGCCCGACCGCATCGCCGATTACGCACAGATGACCCGGATCATGGCCCCGCTGGCCAACTACCTGACGGCCAACATCAGTTCGCCCAACACCCCCGGCCTGCGCGCACTGCAGGACGAAGGCGCGCTGAACGAACTGCTCGACGCGGTGATCGAGGCGCGCGGCACCAACCCGGCGCCGATCTTCCTCAAACTCGCGCCCGATCTCGAACGCGCGGACATCGATGCGATCTGCCGGATCGCGCTCGACAAGCGGCTCGATGCGCTGATCGTGTCGAACACCACCATCGCCCGTCCGCCGCTGCGCTCGCGCCACGCGGGCGAGACCGGCGGCCTTTCGGGCGAGCCGCTGCGCGAGATGGCGCTCCAGCGCCTGCGCGAGTTCCGCAAGGCGAGCGGCGGGGCCATCCCGCTGATCGGCGTGGGCGGCATCGCCAGCGCGGACGATGCCTGGGCGCGCATTCGCGCCGGTGCCAGCCTGGTGCAGATCTACAGCGCCATGGTCTATGCCGGACCGGGGCTGGCCCGCCGGATCGTGAACGGCCTGGCCAAAAGGGTTCGCGCCGAAGGGCTGACCAGCATTGCCGAGGCGGTCGGCACCGAATAGCCTTGCGGGCATGAATCTTCGCCCGTTCCGGTCGCTGGCGCTGCTCGCGCCTCTTTCGCTCGCCGCCTGCGTCATGCCGCCGCAGGGCTATGCCCCGATGCTGCCCGCCGCCGGTCCGCCCGCCATCGGCCTTGCCGACAGCGCCGAAGTCGGCACGCGGGGCCTTGTTTCCGCCGCTGATCCCCGCGCGGCGGATGCGGGCGCGCAGATGCTGCGTCTGGGCGGATCGGCCACCGACGCGGCGATCGCCACGATGCTGGCGCTCAACGTGGTCGAGCCGCAAAGCTCGGGCATTGGCGGCGGCGGCTTCCTGGTCACCAGCGATGCGGCCGGCATGGTCGAGACGATCGACGGGCGCGAGACGGCACCTGCGGCGGCCGGGCCGCAATGGTTCTACGCCGATGGCAAGCCGCTGCCGATCATGGAGGCGATCCCCGGCGGGCGTAGCGTGGGCGCACCCGGCTCGCTGCGGCTGGCCGCGATGGCGCACGGCAAGCACGGGCGCATCGCCTGGCGCACGCTGTTCCAGCCCGCGATCCGCCTCGCCCGCGACGGCTTCATCATGACCGAACGGCTGCACATGATGCTGGCCCGCTACCCCGGCACCGGCGCGCTCGATCCGGCGGGACGCGCACTCTATTACGGCGCCGATGGCCAGCCGAAGCCGGCGGGCACGCTCATCCGCAACCCCGCGCTGGCGGACTTCCTCGAACAGGTGTCCGCGCGCGGCGCCTCCGCCTTCTATGCCGGGGACAACGCGGAGACCATCGCCGCCAAGATCGGCACCGCCCCGCGCAACCCGGCCCCCACCACCACGGCAGACATTGCCGCCTACCGCGCGGTGGCGCGCGATCCGGTTTGCGGACACTATCGCCAGTACCGCGTCTGCGGCATGGGCCCGCCCTCGTCGGGCGCGACCACGGTGTTCGCGGTGCTCAAGCAGCTTGAACGCTTCGACCTCACCGCGCTCGGCCCCGACAATCCGGTGGCCTGGCACCTGCTCGCCGAATCCGAGCGGCTCGCCTATGCCGACCGCGACCAGTATCTTGCCGACCCCGGCTTCGTCAGCGTGCCGGTCGCCGGCCTGACCGACTCCACCTACCTCGCCTCTCGTTCGGCGCTGATTTCGGACAAGGCCACGATTCCCGCCGTGTCGCCCGGCACGCCGCCGCGCGCCACGGCCCGGCTCGCACCCGCGCCGCAGCAGGAGGAACACGGCACCTCGCACTTCGTGGTGGTCGACCGGCAGGGCAATGCCGCCAGCTATACCTCGACCATCGAGAGCGCGTTCGGATCGGGCCTCGTCGTCAACGGCTACTTCCTCAACAACGAGCTGACCGACTTCAACATCGTGCCCGACAAGGACGGCGTGCCCACCGCCAACCGGGTGGAAGCCGGCAAGCGGCCGCGCAGTTCGATGGCGCCGACGCTGGTGTTCGGGGCGGACGGCAAACTGGTCCTCGCGGTGGGTGCAGCGGGCGGCGCGACGATCCCGGTGCAGGTGATCAAGACGATCATCGGCGTGCTCGACTGGCGCCTGCCCGCCGCGCAGGCGATCGCGCTGCCGGTGCTGTTCGCGCCCGGCGGAGACACCGTGTTCGTCGAGCAGGGCAGCAAGCTGGAGGCAATGATCCCGGCACTGCTCGCGCTTGGCCATGCCAAGGTCATCCCGCGCGAGATGCCGCTCAAGACCAACGCCATCGAGCGCATCGGCACCCGCTGGCAGGGTGCGGCTGACCCGCGTAGCGAAGGTGCCGCAATCGCCGAGTAAGACGTCGGAAGGGTGTAGGCCGCCGCCCCCAAGCCCCGACTTGCCGTTGCGGCGGGCCAACTCTAGGCTCTGCCGAAACGAAAAGCGGGGCCGGGCGTAATGGGCGCACGCACCCGCTCTGGGGACGAGGACTACATCTTGGTCGAGCTTACCGATTTCGCCGGGTACCCGAATCTGGTTGCCATGTTCCTCGATCGCGCACGCGCGGCGGGCGAGGCGCCGTTCCTGTGGGCGAAGCACGACGGGAAATGGCACTCGCAGAGCTGGCGCAAGGCGGCGGACCAGGTCTGCCTGCTGGCCCACAACTTGCGCGCGCTGGGCCTGAAGGACGGCGACCGGGTGGTGATCGTCTCGGAAAACCGGCCCGAATGGTGCATTGCCGATCTCGCGATCATGGCAGCCGGCCTTGTCACCGTGCCGACCTACACCACCAACACCGAACGCGATCACATCCATATCCTGGAGAACTCGGGTGCGCGGGCGGTGATCGTCTCGACCGCCAAGCTCGCCCAGCCGCTGCTCGCCGCCGCGCTGCGCGCGCCTTGCGCCGAACACGTGATCGGGATCGAGCCGCTGCGCCAGATGCAGGCGGGGGTCCTGGCCTTCCATGACTGGGCTGCGATGATCGCAGGCGATGCCGCCTCCGCCCGCGCCGAGGTCGAACGCCGGATCGCCGGGATCGGCCGCAGCCAGACCGCCTGCCTGATCTACACCAGCGGCACCGGCGGCGCGCCGCGCGGCGTGATGCAGCACCACGGTGCGATCCTTGCCAACGTGGAAGGCGCGGCGGAAATCCTGGTGCAGGACTTCGGCGTGAAGGACGAGGTGTTCCTCTCGTTCCTGCCGCTGAGCCACGCCTACGAACACACCGGCGGGCAATACCTGCCGATCGGCATCGGCGCGCAGATCTACTACGCCGAGGGGCTGGAAAAGCTGGCCAGCAACATCGAGGAAACCCGCCCGACGATCATGGTCGTCGTGCCCCGCCTGTTCGAAGTGCTGCGCACGCGGATCATGAAGCAGGTGGAAAAGCAGGGGAAGCTGGCCAACTACCTGATGGGCCGCGCGCTGGCGATCGGCGAGCGCAAGGCGCAGGGACGCGGGCGGATCACCGACGCGCCGATGAACCTGGTGCTGGATGCGGTGCTGCGGCCGAAGATTCGCCAGCGCTTCGGCGGACGCATCAAGGCGATGGTTTCGGGCGGCGCGCCGCTCAATCCCGACGTGGGCGTGTTCTTCGACGCGATGGGGCTGACCATGCTCCAGGGCTATGGCCAGACCGAGGCCGGCCCGGTGATCTCGTGCAACCGGCCCCGCGCCGGGCTGAAGATGGACACCGTCGGCCCGCCGATGAAGGGGGTCGAAGTGAAGATCGCCGAGGACGGCGAGATCCTCGTGCGCGGGGAACTGGTCATGCACGGCTACTGGCAGAACCCGGCCGAAACCGCGCGCGCGCTGCAGGACGGCTGGCTGCATACGGGCGACATCGGCCACATCGACGAGCGCGGCCGCATCCGGATCACCGACCGCAAGAAGGACATGATCGTCAACGACAAGGGCGACAACGTCTCCCCGCAGAAGATCGAGGGGATGCTGACGCTCCAGCCGGAAATCGCGCAGGCGATGGTTTCGGGCGACAAGCGGCCCTACATCGTCGGCCTGATCGTGCCCGACCCGGAATGGGCGCTCGACTGGGCACGCGCGCAGGGCGAGCACTTCAATTTCAAGGAGTTGCAGGACCTTCCCGCCTTCCGCAACGCGGTGCGCGCGGCGGTGGACCGGGTGAACAAGGACCTTTCGGTGATCGAGAAGGTGCGCCAGTTCGCCTTCGCCGACGAGGCTTTCGGGATCGACAACGAGGAGATGACCCCCTCGATGAAAATCCGCCGCCACAAGATCCGCGAGCGCTACGGCGCGCGGATCGACGGGCTCTACAAGAGCTGAGCGTCGGGGCGGCGGCGTTTCAGGAATTCAGAAGATCTCGAATTCCTCGGTCATGAAGACACAGGAATTGGGGAAGTCGATGAAGTTGCGCTCGTCCTCCAGCAGCATCAGCGCGGCGTCCTGACCTGCGGGCGAATTGCCCTTGGCGAAGTCCTCCATGCTGTCCCACCATAGTTCGGTGATACCGTCATAGGGTTCGCCAAGCCCGCGCGAGGGGCGGAACGCTTCGTTGTATTCGGGCAGGCGCGTGTGGCTCTGCACATAGCGGCGCGCGCCGATCTCGGCCGCGACAGAGCGCACTTTCGGCCCGTGCTGTTCGAGCCAGTAACGCTGAAATTCCTCGACCGAAATGTCGGCGCGTTTGCGGATGCAATAGACCATCTTGTACATGGCGGAGCCTCTCCCGTTGTTGTTTGACGGGGAACGTGGCCGAGGCACCGACCGATGGCAAGCAGGCTGGCGCGGCCTCAGGCCGCCGCCTCCACCTCCACGAATTCGGGAAAGAAGCGCGGCGCGCGGGCGGACCAGCCCGCGGCGGTGGCGGCTGCCTCGCTGATCGACTGCAGCAGACCCTTGCGCCGGTCGGGCCGCACCTGCGGCAAGGCGGCGGCCCCGCAGAACGCCGCCGGCAGCCAGGGCCGCACTTCAGCGCCAAGCAGGCGTTCGTAGAGGAAGCGGTAGGCCGAGAAGCTCGCGATATGATCCTGCGCCAGATCGAAAACGGAAAGACCGAGCAGCTTGCCCATGAAGCCTTCGAACCCGCCGGCGCCGAAATCCTCCGGCAGCGCGCGGCGCAGCGACGCGAGGTCCTGATAGGCGGCATACTGATCGCGAATCGAGGTCGCTTCGCTGGGCGTGCGCGCCCAGATTCGCAGCGCATCCTGCCGGCCCAGCCCGATGTCCAGACTGCGCCGGATGTAGCGCTGCTCGCCGGCGGTAAAGCCCGCGAATTCGCGCATTTCGGTGAGAATCAGCGAGGCGCTGTCGGTGCTCATGCCCAGATACTCCGGCCGGACGTGCAGGGGTATGCGCGTCTCGGCAGGAGCATCCTGCGCCGCCCTTGGTTAGGGCCGGGTTAATTAGTTAATCCGCGCCGCACCCAAGGCCTGGCCCAAGATTTCGTGCAGCAGCGGGTAACCTTGTTTGCAAACGGCCCGACCGGACCGGTCAGGCGTTGCGCGCCATCAGTCCGCCGTCCACCGGGATGGTGGCGCCGGTGAGGAACGAGGCCGCGGGCAGGCACAGGCTGAGCGTCATGTGCGCGACTTCCTCAGGCTGGCCATAACGGCGCAGCGCGGTGCGGCGCTTGGCATAGAGTTCCTTGTGCTCGTCCGAGATCGCGGCGGTCATCCCGGTGAGGATCGGGCCGGGACAGATGCAGTTGACGGTGATCCCTTCCTTGCCGAATTCCACCGCCAGGCTCCGCGTGAGGCCGGTGACGCCGGCCTTCGCCGCGCTGTAGGCGCTCTGGTGCAGCGTCGCGCCCAGCGCCTCGGTCGAGGCGATGTTGACGATGCGCGGGCTGTTCGACTTGCGCAGCCACGGCAGCGCGGCGCGGATCATCCGCTGGTGCGACGTGAGCAGGACCGCGATCGTCCGGTCCCACACCGCGTCATAGCCGGGATCTTCCAGCGGGGTCGCGCTGGCGATGCCGGCATTGTTGACCACCACGTCGATCCCGCCGAAACGCGCGGCGACCTCGCCCACGAACGCCTCGATCGCGGCGCGGTCGGTGATGTCGAGCTTCCACGCCTGCGCCGATCCGCCGGCGGCGCGGATTGCGGCGGCCACGGCTTCCACCGCATCGCCGTTGATGTCGCACAGCGCGACATTGGCGCCGTCGCGCGCGAAGACTTCGGCCGTGGCCTTGCCCATGCCGCTGCCCGCCCCGGTGACGATCGCGGTCAGCCCGGCGACACTGCGCGCGGGGTCCTTTTCCTGCATCCTTCTCTCCTGTCTTTTCTGGTCAAGCATGACTGCACGAAAAGACCGGCGGGGCAAGGGTGCGTCAGCGGCGGCGGTAGCGGAAGTACCAGACCTCGTGGCCGTAGACGTTGCGCGCCTTGGCTTCATAGCGCGTCTCCGGCCAGCCGCCGGGGCGCACCTGGAAGTCCCTGGGCTGCTGCGCCAGCCATTCGAACTGGTCGGTGTGACGGCGCATGACCATCAGCGCATGGCGCAGGTAGACCGCATGATCGGTGCCGAAGCGGAACTCGCCGCCCGGCTTCAGCTTGCGCGCGATCAGATCGACCGGACCGTCGTTCATCATGCGCCGCTTGGCGTGGCGCGCCTTGGGCCAGGGATCGGGATGGAGCAGGTAGAGGAACGACAGCGCGCCGTCGGGAATGCGGCTCAGCACTTCCAGCGCGTCGCCGTGGTGGATGCGGATATTGCGGATCGGCGCGTGCAGCGCCTGGCCATCCGAACCGCGATCGCCGTCGACGTGGGTCAGCGCCTGCGCCACGCCGTTGAGGAACGGCTCGGCGCCGATGAAGCCGTGATCGGGCAGCATGTCTGCGCGAAAGGCCATGTGCTCGCCGCCCCCGAAACCGATTTCGAAATGCAGGGGGCAATCGCGCCCGAACAGCCCCACTGCCGTCACCGGCCCTTCGGCGGGGACGGCGATCTGCGGCAGCAACTGGTCGACAAGGTCCTGCTGGCCCTGACGCAGGGGCTTGCCCTTGGCGCGGCCATAGAGGCGGTTGAGCGTGGTCGGATCACCGGGCTTGTAGGCGGTCATGCGCGGGGCCGATGACAGCGTGGGCGGCGTGGGTCAATGGCCGATGGCCACGCCGGGCAAAACGAAAACGGCCCGCACAAGGCGGGCCGTCCGGGGTAATCCAGCAATGTCCGGCCTGCGATCAGGCCGCTTCGATGGCCGCGAGATCGTCCGGATCGCGCAGCACGTAGCCGCGGCCCCAGACCGTCTCGATATAGTTTTCGCCGCCGCAGGCGTGCGCGAGCTTCTTGCGCAGCTTGCAGATGAACACGTCGATGATCTTGAGTTCCGGCTCGTCCATCCCGCCATAAAGGTGGTTGAGGAACATTTCCTTGGTCAGCGTGGTGCCCTTGCGCAGCGAAAGCAGCTCGAGCATCGCGTATTCCTTGCCGGTCAGGTGCACGCGCGCCGAATCGACCTCGACCGTCTTGGCGTCGAGATTGACCGAAAGCTTGCCCGTGCGGATGACCGACTGGGAGTGCCCCTTCGACCGGCGCACCACGGCGTGGATGCGGGCGATCAGTTCCTCGCGGTGGAAAGGCTTGGTCACATAGTCGTCGGCGCCGAAGCCGAACGAGCGGACCTTGGAATCCATTTCCGAAATGCCGGAAAGGATCAGCACCGGAGTCTGCACCTTGGCGACGCGCAGCTTCTTGAGCACGTCGTACCCATGCATGTCGGGCAGGTTCAGGTCGAGAAGGATGATATCGTAGTCGTAGAGCTTGCCGAGATCGAGGCCTTCTTCCCCGAGATCGGTTGAGTATACGTTGAACCCTTCGGCCGACAACATCAGCTCGATCGCCTTGGCGGTCGTCGGTTCGTCCTCGATCAGCAGCACGCGCATTGAAGTGCCCCCTCTATGCCATTCCCCGCGGCGGACCCCGTTAACCAGTTGCCAAAGGGTCTTGCCCGTCATTAACCATAGGACGAATGAACGTTAAAGGTTAATTTATCGTAATCGGATCGTGTGGACGAGGATCGTTTCCAGAACTTTCCGTGTGACTACGCAATATTGCGTATCCGCGACCACGGACGGCCCCAAGTAATCGCTCAGGCCCCCGCGACACCGATGCTGGCGGCGGCTTCGCGCAGCCTGCGCGCGCCCTGCTGGTCGTTGCGGAACGCGGCCAGCCCATCCTTGAGCGCCTGCGCGGCGCGGGCGGGTTCGCCCAGTTGCATCCGGCTGCGCATCAGCATGATCCAGCCTTCGGCATTGCCGGGATTCTTTTCCAGCTTGGCCTGAAGCCCATCGACCATGCCGCGAATCATCGCTTCCTGCTGCCCCTTGGGCAGGCCGGCGGCCGCTTTCATCTGGTCGGTGGAGGGACCGGGAATGGCGGCGGCGGCCACGCGCGGGCCATCGGTGACCATGCCGCCATAGGGCGCCGCGAATTGCGCTTCGGCCAGGCGCTTGCCCACGTTGATCTTGTACTTGTCGCCCACGTCGCGAATCACCTTTCGGATATCGTCGGCATAGGGCGCGTCGGAGGGCGTATCGGCGAGCAGCGCAAACCACGCATCGATGGCGCGGCGGTGCTGCCCGGCAAGGTCCATCGCCACCGCCTTGAAATAGCGCGCGCGCGCATCCTTGGGATCGAGCTTGAGCGCCTTGTCGAAAGCGGCGCGCGCATCGGGGGGGATGCGCCCTTCGGTGTCGCTGGCGAGAACCAGCGCCTCGCCCAGGAACGAGAAGGTCTCGGCATGCTCGGGATCGAGCTTGGTCGCCTGCTTGAGCGCGGTCGCCGCTTCGGCATAGCGTTCGGTCTGGAAATAGGACCAGCCGAGCATCCGCCAGCTCTCGGCGTCCTCGGGGTTTTCCTTGAGCCGGGTTTCCAGCTTGGCGATCACATTGTCGACCGAAGGCGCCTGGCTTTCCACCGGCGCGGGCGGCTGCACCGCCACGGCTTCCTGCTTCTGCCCGCGAAAGGCCGCGACGCCGCCCGCCACCAGCGCAACCACGGCGGCCAGTCCGAGCAACACCTTGCCGGCCCGGCCCTGCCCCGAAGCGCGGGGCGTGGCGGCGGCATCCGCACCCGGTCCGGCGCCGGCGGGCGCTTCACGGTCGGGAACGGTATTGGCCTCGGTCATCGCGCACTCCTGGCCCCTGCCGCGTAACGGCACGCCCTGCCTTGATGCGGCCGGGCATATCCCGCCGCGCACGTTCCTTGCAAGGCGCGCGGCGCGAAGAACGGCATCGATGAACGAATGGCAATTTGCGGGTGGCAAAGCGCCGCTCATCCGTTAATGTCCGGCACCAAACGGGTTTGCGCAATCGGTAACAGCAAAACAGGGGGGAGCAGGCTCACGCAAGAGGTGCCGCTCGGCCTCGCATGAGGCGGGGGACGCGCGCCGGTGAGCCAGGTCTACAAAGTCGCAATCGTGGGGTCCGGCCCTGCGGGCATGAGTGCCGCGAGCCGCGCCGCGGGCCTCGGGCTGGACCATGTCCTGCTCGAAAAGACCGACCACCTGTCCGACACGATCTTCAAGTACCAGAAGGGCAAGCACGTGATGGCCACGCCATCGCAGCTCGTCCTGCGCTCGGACCAGGAATTCGACGCGGGCAAGAAGGAAGACATCCTCGGCAAGTGGAACGCGCGCACCGCCGAGCTGGGCGTGAACGTGAGATACAACGCCGACGTGAAAGCGATCCGCGGCACCGGCCCCGCCATTCCCGGCTCGGTGCAGAAGATCGTGACCCGCGCGCGCGACGGTTCGACCACCACCACCGAAATCCAGCGTCATGCCCCGCCCTATGCCATCGAACTGACCAATGGCGAGACGATCATCGCGGAAAGCGTGATCCTGGCCATCGGCACGCAGGGCAATCCCAACCTGATGCGCTGCCCCGGCGCCGACCTGCCGCACGTGACCTACCAGCTCGACGATCCCTACGCGATCCTGGACGAGCACGTCGTGGTGATCGGCACGGGCGACGCAGGGATCGAGAACGCGCGCGGGCTGGCGGAAGACCCCGCGCAGGGCAACGTCGTCTCCATCCTCAACCGCAATCCCAAGTCCACCAATGTGCGCGAAAGCTTCGCCACGGCGAAGGAGCCGAACGCCAAGGCGCTGGTCGAGGACGACGCGGCGGGCAAGCTGACGATCCGCTACGAGGCGGAGACCAAGGCGGTCGAGCCGGGCTGGATCACGCTGTCCACCCGCGACGGCGAGGAACGCATCCGCTGCGACCGGATCATCGCCCGTATCGGTTCCGCCCCGCCGCGCGCTTTCGTGGAAGGCTGCGGAATCGAGTTCGCATCGAGCGACCGGCTGGCCTTCCCCACGCTTTCGCCGCAGTTCGAATCGACCGCGCCCGGCATCTTCGTGATCGGCGCGCTGGCCGGCTACCCGCTGATCAAGCACTGCATGAACCAGGGCTACGACGTGGTCGAGTTCATCGCCGGCAACCGCGACCTGAAGCCGGCCGACGAACCGCTGCTGGAAGCCAAGTTCGCATCCTTGCCCGGCAATC
Source organism: Novosphingobium sp. KCTC 2891 (assembly GCF_025938155.1). Classification (GTDB taxonomy): domain Bacteria; phylum Pseudomonadota; class Alphaproteobacteria; order Sphingomonadales; family Sphingomonadaceae; genus Novosphingobium. Next base: position 268,188 of record NZ_JAPCZG010000002.1, read on the forward strand.
GCTCGGTCAACGAATGGCTGGAGCTGCTGCGCGCCAACATCGCCATCCTCGAAGGCATGACGACGCTGCAGCTGCGCGAGTTCATGCTCGATTCCGACGCCCGCTTCTATCGCAAGGGCGAGACGATCTTCGAGAAGAACGATCCCGGCTCGTCGCTGTTCGCCATTGCCGACGGATCGGTCCACGTGCGGCTCGATCCCAAGGACCCGAGCAAGGTGGTGCCGATCCCCAAGGGGTCGATCTTCGGCGAAGTGGGCCTGATTTCCGGGCGCCGGCGCGGTGCGACCATCGTTGCGGCCGAAGACTGCATCTGCGTCGAGATCAGCCGCAACGCCGCGCTCAAGCTGCAAAGCCAGGTGCCGACCGCCAAGCGCGCGATCGAACGCATCTCGATCGAGCGGCAGCTGCTGCAGATGTTCGGCGCAGGGTTAACCAGCGCCGATGTCGGCGAAGTGGTGCAGACAGCGAAAGTGATGAACGTGCGCGCGGGCGACACCATCATCCGCGAGGGCGACGACGACCGCGACATCTACGTGATCCGCGTCGGCTCGATGATCGTGGAGAAGGAAGTCGGCGGCAAGCCGGTGTTCCTCTCCTACCTGCCCGCCGGGTCCTATGTGGGCGAAATGGCGCTGATCGACGGCGGCCAGCGCACCGCCACGGTGCGCGCCGCGATCAAGAGCGAAGTGATCCGCATCGACGGCGATGCCTTCTCCCGCGTGCTGGCGGCCAAGCCCGCGCTGCTGGAGCGTGCGCGCAAGGACATGGAAGTGCGCCGCGCGACCAATGCCTTCGTCGAATCGAAGAAGGACAGCTTCTCGGGCGTGGTCGACCTCTATTCCGAGCAGGCCAAGTTCCTCGTGTCGCAGGGCCTGGGCGAGGCGACCGACGTGCTGCTGATCGACGAGCGGCTGTGCGTGGGCTGCGACAACTGCGAAAAGGCCTGCGCCGACAGCCACGACGGCCTCTCCCGGCTGGACCGGGAGGCGGGCAAGAGCTTTGCGCACCTGCATGTGCCCACCAGCTGCCGCCACTGCGAGCATCCGCACTGCATGGCCGATTGCCCGCCCAACGCGATCCAGCGCGGGCCGGACGGCGAAGTGCGGATCAACGACACCTGCATCGGATGCGGCAATTGCCAGCGCAACTGCCCCTACGGCGTGATCCGCATGGACAAGGTGCCGCCGAAGAAGCCTTCGCTGCTGAGCTGGCTGCTGTTCGGCAAGGGTCCGGGACCGGGCGAGCCGCCCTACAAGTGGTCGAAGAAGAACACCCACTACACCGGCGATCCCGCGGTGGACGAGGCGCTCGACCGGAAGAAGGCGATCAAGTGCGACATGTGCGCCGGGATCGAGGGCGGGCCGAGCTGCGTGCGCGCCTGCCCCACCGGGGCCGCCATCCGCGTCTCGCCCGACGAGTTCCTGACCGTCGCGCGGCTCGAAAACGAGGGAGCCTGAGAGGATGGCCACCATCGCACCCCGGCGCCGCACCGGCGCCAGCCGCGAACGGACCAGCACGCACGAGGGCTTCCTCGCGCATCGCAATTTTCGCTGGCTCAAGCTTTCGGCCGCGCTCGCGTTCCTGCTGATCGCGCTCTACGTGTTCGTGCCGCTGCCCGGCACGCATTTCGGATCGAGCTGGCTGGGCTATACGCTGGGCACCGTAGGCGCGCTGCTGATCCTGTGGCTGACCATGCTGGGCGTGCGCAAGCGCGCGATCACGCCGGGACGCTGGAGCCTGAAGGCATGGACCAGCGCCCACGTCTATCTGGGCCTGCTGCTGATCGTGGTCGGCACGCTCCATTCGGGCTTCGCCTTCGGCTGGAACGTCCACACGCTGGCCTGGGGGCTGATGATGCTGGTCATCGTCTCGGGCATGTTCGGCATCTGGGTCTATGCCACACTGCCGCGCGCGCTGTCGGAAAACCGCTATGACGCCGACGGCGCGATCACCGAGAAGCAGATGATCGAGGCGATGCGCTCGCTCGACCGGCAGATCCACGACGCGGCGCAGCCGCTCGATCCGGAAGGTGCCGCGCTGGTCAACCGCAGCCTTGAGGAAGACCCTTTCGCCGGCACGTTCTGGAACCGCCTGACCGGGCGTTATCCCAGGGACGCGACACGCCATGCCGCATCGCAGCTGCGCCAGCGCCGCGCCTACCAGCCGCGCGTGGCCGACGATCCGGTGGAGAAAGTGGACGCGCTGCTGACGCGCAAGGAAGCGATGCTGGCGCGAATGCGGCGGCACCTGCGGCTCAAGACATGGTTGCAGGCCTGGCTCTATGTCCACGTGCCCGTCACCTTCGCGCTGATCGCCGCGCTGTCCGCGCACATCGTCAGCGTCTTCTTCTACTGGTGAGGGCCAAGCCATGACGTTCCTGGTCCGCCAGATCGCCCTGAAGTCCAACGGCGAAGAAATCATCCGCCCGTCGCGCGTCGAAGGCGGCGAGCTTGTCATCGGGCGCGACGCGTCCTCGGGCATTCACCTGCCCGACCTTGCGGTCGATCCGCGCCATGCCCGCGTCACCGAGGCGGCGGGCGGGCTGCTGCGCATCGAATCGATCGGCGACCAGCCGTTCGACGTGGACGGGCGCAGCACCAAGGGGCGCGAGATCGATCCCGACGTCGGCGCGGAACTGGGCTTTGGCGGGCACCGCATCACGGTATCGCGCGACGGCGAAAGCGGGCTGGCGGTGTTCACCGTGCGCCGCGTCGAATCCGTTTCGGAAAGCGCCGAGGATGTCGATCTCGGCACGGCCTACACGCTGAAGGGGCTGCTGCCGGGCAAGCGCATCTCTGCCTGGGGCTTTGCCATCTTGATGCTGGTGGCGTTCCTGGCCGTACCGATCTGGTCCTATGCCACGTACCAGCCACTGGCGATGCACAAGGATGCGCGCCGTCCGGCAGGCATTCACGGCGATACTTCGTGGTCGTCGGGCCATCTCAGCCTTTCGCACAAGAACCTCGAGAACGACTGCCAGGCGTGCCACACCAAGGCCTTCGTCGCGGTGACCGACAACGCCTGCCTCACCTGCCATACCCAGGATGCGCACAGCCACATCCCGGACAAGGCGCGCCTGCTGCGCGCGCGGGGAGAGCCGCAGGGCATGGCGAAGTTCACGCAGGCGGTGGCCACCGCGTTCAACCGGCCGCAGGGCAGGTGTGTCGGATGTCACACCGAGCATGAGGGCGCGGGTGCTATGCCTGCGACCCGGCAGCAATTCTGCACCGATTGCCACGACGGACTGAGGACGCGCTTGCCCGACACGAAGATCGCCGATGCCGCCGATTTCGGAACGGCCCACCCGCAGTTCAGGCCCGCGGTGATCGCGGGCGTGGGCGCGGACGGCAAGCCGCTGCTGCAGCGGGTGGCATGGACGCCTTCGCTGAAGGAGGCGAACGGCCTCAAATTCACGCACGCCCAGCACCTGTCGAAAACCAACGGCGTGGCGCAGATGGTCCGCCGCCGCGCGGGCCGCTTTGCCGCGAACGACGCGCTGGGCTGCCAGGATTGCCACAAGACCGAGGCCGGCGGCGCACGGTTCAAGCCGGTGGTGATGGAAGAGGCCTGCGAGAGCTGCCACAGCCTCACCTTCGACCAGGTGGGCGGCACGTTCCGCACGCTGCGCCATGGCCAGCCCGAGCAGGTGGTGGCCGAACTGCGCGCGTTCTATCGCGGCGGAATGCCGCCGCGCCCGGCCAGCCTTTCCGGCCTTGCACGCCGCGTGCCGGGCGATGCCGCCCTGCGCGCAACCGCCGCCGACTATGCCCGCGCGGTGCGCTTCTATCCCACGCGCGGCGATCAGGCGGTGGCACAGGTCTTCAGCAAGGGCGGCATGTGCTATGACTGCCACACGGTGACGCGCGGCGGCAGCATGGCGACCGGCGGTTTCACCGTGCAGAAGGTGGCGCAGAACGGCCGCTATTATCACGTCGGCTGGTTCGATCATAAGGACCACCGCAAGACCGACTGCGCCAGCTGCCATGTCCGCGCCGGCACGTCCAACGATGCCAGCGACCTGCTGGTGCCGGGAATGGACGGCCCCGGCGGGTGCCGTTCGTGCCACGTCGGCGAAAGCGGCAGCCATCTCGCTTCGGTCAAGGTCAAGGACCCGGTCGAATCGGGCTGCGCGATGTGCCACGCCTATCACATGGACGATGGCGCGCCGTGGAAACCGGCGGACGAACGCAAGAAGGGCGCGATGACGACAGCCGTGGCCGACCGGCCCCGTCTGCCCGCGCTGATGCGGTAAACCGGAGCCGATATGCTGATCGCCCAGATCACCGACATCCACCTGGGATTCGAGCCGGATTGCCCGGACGAGTTCAACCGCCAGCGGCTCGACCGCGTGCTGGCGGAACTCGCCGCGCTCGACCCGCGCCCGGACATGCTGCTGCTGACCGGCGACCTGATCGACCGCGGGGACCGCGACAGCTACGAGCGGCTGCGCGATGCGGTGGCCGGCCTGCCCTTCCCCATCCATTTCGCGCTGGGCAACCACGACGAGCGCGCCACGTTCCGCGCGGTGTTCCCGGACATTCCCTTCAACGACGGCTTCCTGCAATACGCGATCGAGACCGCGCCGATGCGCGTGCTGGTGCTCGATACGCTGGAAGAAGGGCGCCACGGCGGTGCCTTCTGCGACACCCGCGCGCGCTGGCTGGCGGCGCGGCTGGACGAGCAGCCCGGTCGCCGCACGCTGATCGCGCTGCACCACCCGCCCATGGAAGTGGGCATCCCGTGGATGAACACGGACCCCGCCGAACCGTGGGTGACGCGTCTGGCAGAGGTGCTGCGCGGGCGCGACAACGTGATCGGCCTGATCTGCGGCCATATCCACCGCGCCATCGCCGCGCGCTGGGAAGGCCTGACGGTCGCCACCTGCCCCTCGACCGCACCGCAGGTGGGGCTGGACCTGCGCCCGCTCGATCCCGAAACGCCAGATGCGCGCGCCCTGATCGTGGCGGACCCGCCCGCCTATGCGCTGCACTGGTGGAACGGGCGCGAGCTGATCACCCATTGGGATACGGCGAGCGACAAGGACGTGCTGGCGAAGTTCGATGCCGGCCTGCAAGGCATGGTCCGGCACATGATGGCGGAACGCCCGGCCGCGAGATCCCGTACGCCCGCGGTCTGACCGTCAGCGGCGGGCGCTGGCCATGCGCGGCGCGCCCGGTGCCAGCCCGTCGCGATTATAGGGGTCGGCACGGAACGCGATCTGGCCGTTCGCATCGGGCGCGGCGGTCAGATAGGTGATGTAGACCGGCACGGGCACCGGCAGGTCCACGCGCTGCTCCACCGCCTTGCCCGCCCTGGGCAATGGCTTGCCCATCAGCCAGCGGCCCAGCCGCGGCGCGTCTTCCAGCCGCACGCAGCCCGAACTGAACTGGCGTTCGTCTTCCTTCATCAGCCCTTTTTCGGGCGTGTCGTGCAGGTAGATGCCCTGCGCGTTGGGGAACATGAACTTGACCTTCCCCATGAAATTGTCACCGCCGGGCAGCTGGCGCACCCGCAAGTCCTCGGCTCCGGCGGCAATAGCCTGCCAGTCGACCCGCGCGGGGTCGATCACCCGCGCGTCCTCGTCCCAGCCGGACAGCACCTGATAGCCCTTGGCCTTCAGATACCGCAGCCCCTTGCCCAGCACGTTGGGCGCGATCCGGGCCTTCACCAGATCGGGCGGGATGTTCCAGTAGGGGTTGAGCTGGGCATAGCGCAGGAATCCGGCCATCATCGGCGTCGGCATTTCCGGCTTGCCCACCACCACGCGCATCGTGCCCACCGGCTGGCCGTCCTGCATCATCGTCAGCCGGGCGCCGGCGGCATCGACCAGCACGTAGCGTCCCTTCTGGAACGCGGGAATGGCGCGGACCCGTTCGAGATTGGCGGCCAGCAGCTGGCGGCTGCTATCGTCCAGGCCATCCTGCGCCAACGCCTGTCGCAGCGGCGCATACCACGGGTGCATCCAGCCCATCGTACGCACGAACGCGTCGATGGAAGGCGCGGCGGCGGCCATGCCCAGCACGGCGGCGGTCGTGGGCACACCGGGCGCGAGCGCCGGAGATTCATAGATCATGTCCGCACGCGGCGCCTTGCGCATCTGCTGGACATAAGCGGCCAGCGCGCGCGATGCGGCGATTTCGGCGCGCAGCAGGTTTTCCGGCGTGGGATCGTCGGCGCGTTCCAGCGCCTTGCGCAGATCGCCTTCGCGCGCCTTCTTCGGCTTGATGCCATCGAATTTCGAGGTGCGGATCAGATCGAGCAGCGCGGATGCCGCGGGCGAGACGGTGCCGCCCGTGATCCAAAGCGGGCGATAGCCGCGGCTGGCATAGAAATCGCGCAGTTGCGCCGCATCGCCGCCGCCGTCTTCCAGTTCACCGGCGAGGTCCGCCGGCGCCACCTGCGCATGGGCGGCGCCCGGTGCCATGACCAGCACCGACGCCGCCGCGCACAGCGAAAGGGTAAGGCGGCGGATGGAACGACCGCCATGGGACCGGATCATCCGCCGCATCGTACCCTCGTCGCTTAACCGCGCTCGCCGGCGCGGGTGTTCGAGGTGGGCTGGGTCGCCATCGGCGCGCCCGGATAGTAACGGCCTTCGGTGGTGTAGCCATCGACGCAGCCGTCGTTGTTGGCATCGGCCCAGACAGCGCCGGCCAGACCGCCGACCGCCGCACCGACAAGCGCGCCGGTCAGCACGCTGACTCCGCTAGCCAGAGCGCCAACGCCCGCGCCAAGCGCCGCGCCGCCGGCCGCGCCGGTCAGCGCCGTGTTGCCCACCGACTGGCAGGTGCGCGCGCCGGGCGCGTAGCCCGCCGGTGTGCCCGGATAGTACTGGCCGTTGGTGTAATAACCATCGGCCTGCCCATCGCCGTTGCGGTCGGCCCAGACCGCGCCGGCCACGCCGCCGATCGCACCGCCGACCACCGCGCCGGCGATGGGGTCGAAACCGGCCACGGCGCCAAGGCCCGCACCGGCGGCAGCGCCGGCAGCGGCGCCGCCCGCGGTGTAGGCCATCTTGTCGTTGCCCGGGGTGGAGGCGCAAGCGCCCAGCGACAGCGAGGCTGCGCTCACGAGGATAACGAAGGTCCCTTTCATAGCATCACTCCTTGACCGAACCCCCTGCTGGATAGGCCGCCAAGCCAACCCGGTGACGGTGACCGGGAGGGACGTGGCACGCCTTGTCCTGCCCGGGTCGCGGCATCGTAACGGAGTGTTCTGGGAAGGGTTCCGCGCCACCGGTTACAGTTGCGACGAAACGGTTCGTCGCAAATGGGTCAGCGAACCCCGGCGAGCGCCTTTTGCCGGCGGCGCTGCACCGAACTGCCAAGGCCGATCGCCTCGCGGTATTTCGCCACGGTGCGGCGGGCGAGGTCGAACCCGCGCGCCTTGAGAAGATCCACCAGCGCATCGTCGGAAAGCACCGCCTTGGCGTCCTCGGCGTCGATCAGCTGGCGGATCGCGGCCTTCACCGCCTCGGCCGAAACCGAGCCTTCGCCGTCCGCCGACGCCACGCCCGAAGTGAAGAAATACTTCAGTTCGAACGTGCCGCGGTCGCAGTGGAGATACTTGTTCGAGGTGACGCGGCTGACGGTCGATTCGTGCATCTCGATCGCCTCGGCCACGGTCCGCAGCGTCAGCGGCTTCAGCTGCGAGACGCCGTGGCGGAAGAAGCCGTCCTGCTGCTTGACGATCTCCGCCGCGACCTTGAGGATCGTCTTCTGGCGCTGGTCGAGCGCCTTGAGCAGCCAGTTGGCGTCGGCCAGCTTCTCGCCCAGCCAGGCCTTGGCTTCCTTGCCCACGCAGGCCCCGCGCATTTCGATGTAGTAGCCGCGGTTGACGACAAGGCGGGGCAAAGTCGCCTGGTTGAGCGCAATGTCCCAGCCGGCGATCTCGCCCGGCTTGCCGCCTTTCTGCGGCACCGAGCGGACGAGGATGTCGGGCACGACCGCCTCCGCCGTGCCGCCGCCAAAGCGCAGGCCGGGCTTGGGATCGTAGCCGCGCAGCTCCGCCAGCATGTCGGCGAAGTCCTCGTCGTCCACGCCGCACATCCGCTTCAGCCGCGCGAATTCGCCGCGCGCCACCAGATCGAGATTGTCGATCAGCCGGGCCATGCAGGGATCGTAGCGGTCCGCTTCCTGCGCCTGGAGCGCAAGGCATTCGGAAAGATTGCGCGCACCCACGCCGGTGGGATCGAGCGACTGGACCAGCGCCAGCGCGCGCTCCACCACGGCCAGCGGCAGGCCCAGCGCCTCGGCCGCCTCGCCCAGCGGCAGCGACAAATATCCCGTCTCGTCGAGCTGGTCGATCAGCCAGCGCGCGACGAACAACATCTGCGCATCAGACGAAGCCGCGCCCACTTGCGCGTGGAGATGCTCGGCCAGCGTTTCCTCGGCCCCGCCGCGCTCATCGATGTCCAGACCCTCGCCGCCGCCGGATGCAGCGCGGTGATCGACCATGTCGAGGCCCGAATTGCTGTCGCCGGTATCGCGGTCGCGGTCGAGCGTGGCGGGATCGATATCGAGCGGGCGGTCCTCGTCGGCGCGGCCTTCGCCTACAAGCTGGTCGACCGGCGAGCTTTCCAGATGCGTGCGGCGCAGGTCCTCGGCCCCCGCCTCGGGCACGTCCGCCGGCGCAGCCTCGCCCATTTCGAGCAGCGGATTGGCGTCGAGAGCATCACCGATGAACGTCTCGATCTCGAGATTGGACAGCGCCAGCAGCTTGATCGCCTGCTGGAGCTGCGGCGTCATGACGAGCGACTGGCTCTGCCGCAGATCCAGTCTCGGCCCGAGCGCCATCTAGTCCATCCCCCCTCGCTTCAGCCCGATCTAGAGCGTGAAGCCTTCGCCGAGGTAAAGGCGGCGAACATTGGGATCGGCCACGAGCGCTTCGGGACTGCCAGCGAACAGCACCTGACCGCCGTAGATGATGCAGGCGCGGTCGACGATATCGAGCGTTTCGCGCACGTTATGATCGGTGATCAGCACGCCGATGCCACGCCGCTTCAGGTCCTTCACCAGATGGCGAATGTCGCTGATCGAGAGCGGATCGATGCCGGCGAAGGGCTCGTCGAGCAGGATGATCGAGGGCCGCGCCGCCAGAGCGCGCGCGATTTCGCAGCGGCGGCGTTCACCGCCCGACAGCGCCATCGCCGGACTGGAGCGCAGGCGGGTCAGCCCGAATTCGTCGAGCAGCCGGTCAAGCTCGGCGGCGCGCGTCGCCTTGTCCGGCTCGATCAGTTCCAGCACGGTGGCGATGTTCTGTTCCACCGTCATGCCGCGGAAGATCGAGGTTTCCTGCGGCAGATAGCCAAGGCCCAGGACCGCGCGGCGATACATCGGCAGCTTGGTGATATCCACGCCGTCGAGCAGGATGCGCCCCGAATCCGGGCGGACAAGGCCCATGATCGAGTAGAAGCAGGTGGTCTTGCCCGCACCGTTCGGCCCCAGCAGGCCAAGCACCTCGCCCTTGCCCACCGACAGCGAGATGTCGGACAGCACGGCGCGCTTGTCATAGCTCTTGGCGATCGAGACGACTTCCAGTCCGCCCTGCGGGATCGGCGGCGAGGCTTCTCCGGCGGTGGGCGCGGCGCTGGTGGTCGCACTGGCGGGGGTGGTGAAGTCTGCTGTCATCGGGTCGGCGCTACCGCTTCTGGTGGACTCGGGCTTTCGCGCCCAAGCCATAGCCGCCTTGCCGGCACGGTCAAACCCCGCGCGGATCGGAACTGGCAGGATTTGTGCATGGAACCGGCCGCGAGGCAGCCCGTTGCGGTCACGGGCTTGAAACACGCCCGAAACGGTGTTCTACTCCTTTCGACCGGAAAACACACAGCGGCGGGGACGCAGGATGGTCAGGATCACATCGGCCGCACACGCGCATCACATCGATTGGCGCAAGCGCATGAGCGACAATGTCGCCTATGGCCTGCTGGTCTACACCGCCTTGCAGATTTTCGTGACGATGCAGGCCATCGAAGGCGATTCCGGATCGATGCTGCCGATGCTGGCGCTGGTGGTTCTGGTCGCCGCGATCATCCCGCTGTTCCGGCGCTTCGAACGGCACTGGGAACATCTCGACGATACCGCAGCCGCCGACCCTGCGCTGAAAGGCGCCTATCGCCGCGATCAGTTCGCGGTCTGGGCGCTGGCCATCGGCCTGCCCTTCCTGCTGACCGGCCTGTTCAAGGGCGCCGCAACGCTCTTCTGAAATCCGGTCGCCGCATTGTCCCGCTTTGCGCGAGCCGCTAGAGCCCGGCCTTTCGTTTCGCGCAGAAAGGCCCCGCCATGCTCTCGCCCGCCCAAGCCCAGGAACGCTGCCACGCGCTGATCGAACGCGCCACGCGCGCGGGCGCCGATGCCGGCGACGCGGTCTACATCGCCAATGCCTCGGAATCGGTGCAGGTCCGCCTCGGCAAACTGGAAGATGTCGAGCGTTCGGAATCCGAACACATCGGCCTGCGCGTGTTCGTGGGCGGCGCTTCCGCCTCGATCGGATCGAGCGACCTGGGCGATGGCGCGCTGGATGAACTGGCCGCGCGCGCCGTGGCCATGGCGCGCAATGCCCCCGTCGATCGCTTCGCCGGCCTTGCCCCCGAAGAACTGCTGCTGAAGGGCGCCCCGCTCAAACTCGACCTGGAGGACGCGCAAGAACCCAGCCCCACCGACCTGCGCCGCATCGCCGAAGAGGCGGAGGATGCCGCGCGCGCGGTGGCCGGCGTGACCAACAGCGAAGGCGGCAGCGCCAGCGCCGGGCGCGGGATCGTCGCGCTGGTCACCAGCCACGGCTTCAGCGGCGGCTACGGCGCGACAAGCCACGGCATTTCGGCCAGCGTGCTGGCGGGTGAAGGCGGCGCGATGCAGCGCGACCATGCCTGGCGCAGCGCGCGCCACGCCGCCGACCTGCTCTCCCCCGCCGAGATCGGCCGCCTTGCCGGCACCCGCACGGTGGCGCGGCTCAATCCGGGCCGGGTGAAAAGCGGCACATGCGCGGTCGTGTTCGATCCGCGCGTCGGCGGCTCGCTGGTCGGCCACCTGCTCGGCGCGATGTCGGGCGCGTCGATCGCCCGGCGCGCCAGCTTCCTGCTCGACAGGGACGGCGCGCAGCTGTTCGATTCCGCGATCACCATCACCGACGAACCGCACCGCCAGCGCGGTCCGCGCTCGCGCCCGTTCGACGGCGAGGGGCTGCCCACCGCGACGCGCAAGCTGGTCGATGGCGGACGCCTGACCGGGTGGCTGATGGATTCCGCCGCCGCCCGTCAGCTCGGCGCCGCCCCCACGGGACACGCCTCACGCGGGGGATCGGGCGCACCGCACGTCACCGCGAGCAACGTGGTGCTCCAGCCGGGCAGCGTCAGCCCTGCGGCGCTGATGGCCGACATCAAGGACGGGATCTACGTGACCGAGCTGATCGGCCAGGGGGTCAACGGCGTGACCGGCGACTACAGCCGGGGCGCGTCGGGCTTCCGCATCGTGAATGGTGAAATCGCGGGACCGATCGCCGAATTCACCGTCGCGGGCAATCTGATCGAGATGTTCGCCGCGCTGGTCGCGGCCGACGATCTGGACATTCACCGCGGCATCGACGTGCCCACGCTGCGGATCGACGGGATGAGCGTGGCGGGCGACTGAGCCGGCGCGCGGACCACGGAAAAAGCCCGGACCCGCCGTCCGACACCGGACGGCGGGCGGGATGGGTAGGATTACTTGGCCTGCTTGGCGCGCTCGATCGCCTCGATCGTGATCTGGCGTGCATCGGCGGCGCCGCCCCAGGTGCCGACGCGGACCCACTTTTCCTTTTCCAGGTCCTTGTAGTGCGTGAAGAAGTGCTCGATCTGCTGGAGCACGATCTCGGGAAGGTCTTCCTTCTCCTTCACGTCCGAATAGTACGGGAAGGTCGAATCGACCGGCACGCACACCAGCTTCTCGTCGCCGCCATGCTCGTCCTCAAGGTTGAGAACGGCGATCGGGCGGGCGCGGACGACCGAACCGGGGACGAAGGGCGAGCGCGCGATGACCAGCGCGTCGAGCGGGTCGCCATCGGGCGAAAGCGTGTGCGGCACGAAGCCGTAATTCGCCGGATAGCGCATCGGCGTGTGCAGGATGCGATCGACGAACAGCGCGCCCGAGGCCTTGTCGAACTCGTACTTCACCGGTTCGCCGCCAACGGGAACTTCGATGACGACGTTGAGGCTTTCGGGCGGATTGTCCCCGGTGGGAATCATGTCGATGCGCATGGTCTGCCTTTGCTTCGAGGCCGCGATGGGCCGGTGTGCGTGGGTTTTGCGGTGCCTCTAGCGAAGCCCCTTGTGCGCCGCAACAATACTTATCGCGTATAACTATAGACGGGGCTCAACTGCCGCCGAGCGCGTTGATGGTGAACGCGATGACGCCGATGTTGAAGACGAAAGCGGCGAAGGAATGCAGCGTGGCGATGCGCCGCACGGCGCGCGAAGTGATTTCGATGTCCGAGGTCTGGAACGTCATCCCCAGCGTGAAGGCGAAGTAGGCGAAGTCGAGGTAATCGGGCGTCGTCGTGCCCGGAATGTCGAGACCGCCGGCGTCCGCGCCCATTTCACCGTGGCGGGTGTAGTAAAGGTGCGCGTAATGCAGCGCATAGACCCCGTTGGCGAAGAACCAGGTCAGCGCCAGCGTGCCGATCAGGCGCGCCATCGCCAGCCGGTCGCCCTTGCTCGCCAGCGGCAGTTCGCCCGCGATGGCCGCCATGACCACCACCGTCAGCACCGAGGTGACGAGGAGGATCAGCACCCGGTTGGCGTCGTTCTCCTCCGAATGGCGGCGCATCGTCTCGATGTCGCAATCGCGCAGCAGCGGCCAGAGCGAGACGAGGAAAGCGATGGCCGCAAAATCGAAGCCCATCGCCAACGGATCGGCAAAGCCCTGCGCCCCGGTCAACGCGCGCCAGCCGAAGAACCCGGCGACCAGCAGCACGAGGAACAGGATGAAGCGCGGCGGTGCGATCTTCTCGCCCAGCCGCAGGCGCCGGATCGTCTGCATGGCGCTACTTCGCTCCCCCCTTGCGCGGCGCGAGCAGGGCGTCGAGCCCGACCGGGCCCTTGCCGTCCGTCACCCGCTCCAGCCATGGCCAGCGCAATCCGTCGTGATAGTCGATGGCCAGCGTGTAGACCCGGTCGTCGCGCTTCACGAGCAGTTCGATCGGCCTGGCCGTGCCTTTGGCAGCGGTGATCGCGGCCTTGATCGCTTCCGCGTCATAGGCGGTGCCGTTCACCGAGATCACCTGGATGCCCGAAACCAGCCCCGCGCGAAAGGCGGGGCCGTCCCAGCGGCTGGCCGAGATCTTGCCTTCCTTGTCGATCGCGACACCGATCGAATGGTTCAGGTTGGTATACTTGCCGTCGTCCATCCGCCCCTTGTCATAGGCGTTGGGCTGCTCGCGCCAGATAAGGCGATAGCCGCCGCGCTCGATCCCCGCGAGCGGGGCGGGCTGGCCCGGCGTCATGATCCGGGTCCGCAGGAAGCCCGCCCAATCATAAGGATAGACCGCGTTCAGCGCCTGCACCACGTCCGCCAGTTCATAGGGTGCGACGCCCCAGTCGCCGCCGCGCTGGCCGAAGAAGGCACGGGCGAAATCGTCCAGCCCCTTTGCCCCGCCAGTGCCCTCGCGGATGATCTGGTCCGCCTCCAGCCACACCAGCGCGCCTTCGGTGTAGTATTCCTCGGCACGGGCGAGCGAAGGGAACGGCTTGGGCTTGCGCGCGGCGAACACCGGATCGAGCGTGGTGTCCTCCACCGAGCGCCATTCCCGGCCCGGATATTGCGTGAACAGGCCGGCGTTGCTGGCCAGCATCCCCAGCACCATGTCCTTGCCCTGCACACCCGACCGCGCGGCGAGGACATAGCCCCAGAACTGGGTCTGCCCTTCATAGACCCACAACAGGTCGTCCTGCATCGGCTGCCGGTAGTCGGGTGTCCACAGCCGCGCGGGGCGGCGGAACTTGCCGTTCCACGAATGAACGAATTCATGCGGCACCACGTTGCGGTCCCAGTCGCCCTGCGCCCAGTCGATCCAGGTGCGCGGCTCCATCTGGTTCTCGCTGGAGCGGTGATGCTCCAGCCCGATGCCGCCCATCCGGTCGGTCAGCGCCAGCAGGAAATCGTAGTGGTCGAAATGCTGCGCGCCGAACAGCGCCTGCGCTTCCTCCACCAGGTTGCGATAGGCCTGAAGGTTCTCCGGCCTGATCGCCAGCAGCTCGGGCTTGTCCGCCACCGCATCGATGGAGACATTGCGGCCCAGGTCGAACCGCTGCGCATGGATACCGGCGAAGACCGGCGAATCGACCAGCGTTTCGTAGTCGGTCACGTCCCAGGTCACGCGGTTGCCGCTGGCCTTGCGCCCGTCCAGCGCGGTGAACACCGTCCAGTTGGCGGGAAAGGTGACGGTCGGCTTGATCCGGACCTGCCGCACATAGTGCCCGGCGGGATAGAGGCTCATCTTCTCCCACTGGAGATTGAGCATTTCGCGCGTGACGGTGATGCGGCCCTCGGCCTCGCGCAGCGGCGAGGTGTGGATCATCGTGGCCACGACTTCGCGCGTGCCGGCGGGCAGGTCGATGTGGAAGGCGTTCACCTCCACCGGGTCGCGCTTCCACGCCAGCGGCTTGCCATCCGCACTGAAGCGCACGTCGACCAGTTCGGCGAGCGGGCCGCGCGTGCCGTGGTTCCCCGGCAGCCAGCGCGGGAAAAGCAGCGTCAGCCGCGCCGCGCCGGGGGCGACCGGGATCGTCTCGGTCACGCGGAAAGCGCCGGTGACGGTGTCGGTCGCGTCAATGTCGAGCGCGATGGTGCCGGGATAGGGCACGTCCTGCGGATCGGGCACGGTCTGCCGGAGCGGCACGGCCACCGGACGGCTGTTGCCAGCGGGCTGGACCTGCGCGTGCGCGGTGCCGATGAGGCCAGTGGCGCAAGTGGCAAGGCTGAAGGCGAGAAGGGTCCGGGCGCCGAAGATCCGGAAAAGCGCAGGCGTCATCGTCATCGCCTTGTCATGGCGGCAACCGGTCGCATCCGCAACCGGTGAGGGCACGTGTGCGCCCATGCCTTTTATTGCGCGCCCTTTGGCGCTATCGGCCGCGGGACATGAGCAAGGAAACACCCCAGGCCATCCGTGGCACCCAGGACATCTTCGGCCCCGATGCCGAAGCGTTCGGCTTCGTCGTCGAGACATTCGAGCGGGTGCGCAAGCTCTACCGCTTCCGCCGGACCGAAATGCCGGTGTTCGAGAAAACGGCGGTGTTCTCGCGTTCGCTGGGCGAGACGACCGACGTCGTCTCGAAGGAAATGTATTCGTTCGAGGACCGCAGCGGGGAATCGCTGACGCTGCGCCCCGAATTCACCGCCGGCCTCGCCCGCGCCTATCTGACCAACGGCTGGCAGCAGCACGCGCCGCTCAAGATCGCCACGCACGGGCCGCTGTTCCGCTATGAGCGCCCGCAGAAGGGCCGCTATCGCCAGTTCCACCAGATCGACGCCGAGATCATCGGCGCGGGCGAGCCGCAGGCGGACGTGGAACTGCTGGTGATGGCCGACCAGCTGCTCAAGGAACTGGGCATCGCGGACGGGGTGACGCTCCAGCTCAACACTCTGGGCGATGCCCCCAGCCGCGAAGCATGGCGCGCCGCGCTGATCGACTACTTCCGCGCGCACAAGGACGCGCTGAGCGAGGATTCGCAGGACCGCCTGGAGCGCAATCCGCTGCGCATCCTCGACAGCAAGGACCCGCGCGACAAGCCTTTCACCGCCGACGCTCCGAAGATCGACGATTTCCTTTCGGACGAAGCGCAGGACTTCTTCGCCAAGGTTACCGCCGGGCTGGACGCGGCGGGCGTGGCGTGGACGCGCGCGCCGGCGCTGGTGCGCGGGCTGGACTATTATCGCCACACCGCGTTCGAATTCGTCACCGACCGGCTGGGCGCGCAGGGCACCGTGCTTGGCGGCGGCCGCTATGACGGGCTGATGGAAGCACTGGGCGGCGCGGCCACCCCCGCGGTCGGCTGGGCAGCCGGGATCGAACGGCTGGCGATGCTGGTGGCCGACGCGCGCGAGGTGAAGGAACCCGCGGCGGACGTGGCCATCGTGCCGATGGGCGCGGCAGCGGAAGCCGCCTGCCTGGGCCTCGCCGCCACGCTGCGGCGCGGCGGCTTGGTCGTCGAGATGGGCTTTCGCGGCAACATGAAGAAGCGGATGAGCCGCGCCAACGAAAGCGGCGCGCGCTTCGCGCTGATCGTGGGCGACGAGGAACTCGCTGCCGGTGAAGCCACGGTGAAGAACCTCGGCACGGGCGAACAGGCGCGCGTCGCGCTCCACGCGATTCCGGCGCACATCGCCGCCTGATGGCCATTTCCGACGCTCGCCTCGGGCAGATTGCCGCGCGTATTGCCGAGCTTGAGGCGCGACTTGCCTCGGGCACGCTCGAAGGAGAGGCCTTCGTCACCGCCAGCCGCGACTATGCCGAGCTGGAGCCGGTGGCGCGCGTGGCCGAGGAAGTGCAGGCGATGCGCGGCGAACTCGCCAGCCTCGCCACGCTCGACGATCCCGAGATGCGCGCGCTGGCGGACGAGGAAATCGCCCGGTTGAAGGCGGAACTGCCCGAAGCAGAGCATCGTCTCTCGGTCGCCATGCTGCCGCGCGACACGGCCGATGCACGCCCGGCCATGCTGGAAATCCGCGCCGGCACCGGCGGCGACGAAGCCGCCCTGTTCGCAGCCGACCTGTTCCGGATGTACGAACGCTTCGCCGCCGAGCAGGGCTGGCGCGTCGAGGTGATCAGCGCGAACGCCAACGAACTGGGCGGTTTCAAGGAAGTGGTCGCGCACGTTTCCGGGCAGGGCGTGTTCGCCCGGCTCAAGTTCGAAAGCGGGGTCCACCGCGTGCAGCGCGTGCCCGTCACCGAAAGCGGCGGGCGCATCCACACCAGCGCGGCCACCGTGGCCGTCCTGCCCGAGCCCGACGAAGTCGATGTCCAGATCGAGGACAAGGACCTGAAGATCGACATCTACCGCGCCAGCGGCGCCGGCGGACAGCACGTCAACACCACCGATTCGGCGGTGCGCATCACCCACCTGCCCACCGGCCTGGTGGTGATCTGCCAGGATGAACGCAGCCAGCACAAGAACAAGGCCAAGGCGATGCAGGTGCTGCGCACCCGCCTCTATGACCTGCGCCGCGAACAGGCGCAGGGCGTGGAAGCAGAAGCGCGCCGCGCGATGGTCGGCTCGGGCGACCGCTCCGAGCGCATCCGCACCTACAACTTCCCGCAGGGCCGCGTCACCGACCACCGCATCAACCTGACGCTCCACCGTCTGCCCGAAGTGCTCGAAGGCACCGGCCTTGGCGAACTGATCGACGCGCTCACCGCCGAGGACCAGGCCAAGCGGTTGGCCGCGATGGATTCGTGACCGTCGCCGAGGCTCTGCGCGGCGCGGCGCAGCGCCTTGCCGCGACCAGCGACACGGCGCGGCTCGATGCCGAAGTGCTGATGGCCCACGCGCTGGGCTGCTCGCGCACGGACGTGCTGCTGCGCCGCATGGCGGACCCTGCGCCTGCCGGCTTTGACACGCTGGTCGAGCGGCGCCTGATGCACGAACCGGTGGCCTACATCGTCGGGCATCAGGACTTCTATGGACTGGAGCTTGAGGTCAGCCCGGATGTGCTGATCCCGCGCGGCGACAGCGAAACCTTGATCGAGGCCGCGCGCGAGGCCTTTGCCGGGCGGCCGGGGCCAAACCGCGTGCTCGATCTTGGCACGGGCTCGGGCGCGCTGCTGCTGGCGGCGCTTTCGCTCTGGCCGCAGGCGCAGGGCATCGGGATCGAGCGGTCGCCGGGCGCGCTGGGCGTTGCACGCCGCAACGCCGCCTCGCTTGGCATGGCGAGCCGTGCGACAATGCAGGCCGGCGACTGGACGGCACCCGGCTGGAGCGAGAGCCTTGGCACTTTCGATCTGGTCCTGGCGAACCCGCCCTATATCGAGACGGCCCAGCCGCTGGCGCCTTCGGTGCTCGATTTCGAGCCGGCAAGCGCGCTGTTCGCGGGCGCGGACGGGCTGGATGACTACCGCGTGCTGGTCCCCCGACTGCCCGACCTTCTCGCCCCCGACGGCATCGCGCTGGTCGAGGTGGGCTGGACCCAGGGCGAGGAAGTGGCGGCACTGGCAGACGCCGCCGGCCTCTCGTCCCACCTCCATCGTGACCTTGCCGGTCGAGAAAGAGGCGTCGAAATGCGCCGGAAACCCTAAATAGCACTTGGCAAGGCACCGGCGCTTCCCTAATTAGGGCAAAGGCAGGGCGACGGATGAAGGCTTCCCGTCCCGGCCAACTCCACCATTTGCAACGATCACCGGTCAACCGGACCGGAGGCAAGCAAGTGCTGGGAACCGCGGATCGCAGGTGCGATGCCGTGGCACAGGGTTGCGCGGCAATCGGCGTTGCAAAGAACACCGGATAGGCCGCCCCAGACAAGGAAGTGCCTGAGTTGAACAACAATCGTGGGAACAACCGCCGTCGCGGTCGCGGTAACAGCCGCCCGCAGGGTAGCGGCCAGCAGCTCAACCGGATCGACAGCCGCGCCCGGGGCAACGCCCCCCAGCTTCTGGAGAAGTACCGCAAGCTGGCGCAGGACGCGCACCTCAACGGCGACCGCGTTCAGGCCGAATACTATCTCCAGTTCGCGGACCACTACTTCCGCGTCATCGCCGACACCCGCGTTCGTCAGGAAGAGCAGCGCCAGCGCGCACCCGGCGAGCGGTGGCAGGAGCCCGAGAGCGACGACGACACGCTGGAATTCGGCATGGACGTCGATTTCCCCGGCTTCGACCGCCCCCAATCGCGCCGTGATGAAGGCCGCCGTGAAGAGGCCCCCCGCGAGGAGGGGCGCCGCGACGACAATCGTCAGGATAACCGGCGTGAGGATAACCGTCGCGACGATAACCGCCGCGACGAAGGTCGCCGGGAAGAAGGTCGCCGTGACGACAACCGCCGCGAGGATGGCCGTCGCGAGGATAACCGTCGCGACGAGAACCGCCGTCCCGATCGCGAGCCGCGCGAGAAGCGCGAGCATCGTCCCCGCTTCAACGAGCAGCGCGAAGCTCCGGCCGAGCAGCAGACGCTGCCCGGCGAAGGCATTCGTGCCGACGAAGGCGAACCCATCGCCGACGCGAACGACAACCCGTTCATCCGCGACGTTCCGTCGACGCGCGGCCTCAAGCCGCGCACCCGTACGCGCCGTGCCGATGCCGCGGGCGATGCGCCCTCGGCGCCCGGTCTCGACCCGTCGAGCCTGCCCCCCGCATTCGGCGCACGCGCCGACGCGGTGAGCGAGGGCGGTGAAGCTTCCCCCGTCCCGGTGGACGCCGGCGACGAGGCGCCTGCGCCCAAGCGCCGTGGCCGCCCGCGCAAGAATCCGCCGGCCGAGGCCGCCCCCGCCGAAGGCTGAGGGCACCCGCCGCACTTTTTTCGGAACCTGACGAAGGGGTCGGTCGCTTGCGATCGGCCCCTTTGCCTTGCATAGCCCACGAGGATCATGCCCCGCTTCCCCTCCTCGCGCACCCTGCTGCTCCCCCCGCTGCTCGGCGCGGCGGCGGCGACCGGCTTCCAGCCCCTCGCGCTCTGGCCCGTCACGCTGGCCGCGCTGGCGCTGCTCGTCCATCTGGTCGAGCGGGCGCCGGGCCAATGGCGCGCCGCCGCCATCGGGTGGCTGTTCGGCCTGGGCCTTTTCACGGTGGGCAACGGCTGGATCGCGACCGCCTTCACCTATCAGGCGAAGATGCCGGCCTGGCTCGGCTGGATCGCGGTCGTGCTCCTCGCACTCTACCTCGCGGTGTTCCCCGCGCTGGCGGCGATGCTGGCATGGATCGCCGCGCGGCGCTGGAAGGCGGCGCTGGTCCCGGCGTTCGCGGCCAGCTGGATCCTCGCCGAATGGCTGCGCAGCTGGGCCTTTACCGGCTTTGCGTGGAACCCGTTGGGCATGGTGACGCTGGGCGGCTTCGCCCGCCCCGGCCTTGCCGCCGCCGCACCCTGGCTGGGCACATATGCCCTGTCCGGGCTGGTGGTGCTGCTGGCGGGATACTGGCTGTTCGCGTGGCGCGCGCTGGCGAAAGGCCAGCGGCTGGCCGGCGCCGCCTATGCCATCATTCCCCTTGCCGCGTTCCTGCTGCCCATCGGCGGCCACGGCGGCCTGGGGCACGTTCCCTACACGCTGGTCCAGCCGAACATCGGGCAGGACGAGATCAACGATCCACGCCAGTTCGAGGCGCAGTTCCGGCGCATCGCCGGCCTGTCGCTGGCGGCAGACCCAGCCCGGAAGCGGCTGGTGCTCTGGCCCGAAAGCGCGGTGCCCGACTACCTGCGCCCGGGCTATGACCGCTACTGGTACGAAGACACCACCTATGCCGCCGACCCCGACGTGGCGCGCGCGCGCATCGGCCGGGTGATCGGGCCGCAAGGGCTGCTGCTGACCGGCGCGGTCGATCTGGAGCTGAAGCGGCGGCAGGTCGTCGGTGCGTGGAACGTCATCACCGCCATCGATGGCAACGGGGCGATCCGGGGCGGCTACGCCAAGGCGCACCTTGTGCCTTACGGCGAATACCTGCCGATGCGCGGGCTGCTGGAACCGCTCGGCCTGTCGCGGCTGGTGGCCGGCTCGCTCGATTTCCTGGCCGGACCTGGGCCGCGCACGCTCGATTTCGGGCCTTATGGCAAGGCCGGCTTCCAGATCTGCTACGAGATCATCTTCTCGGGCCAGGTCGTCGACCGCGCGCACCGTCCAGACTACATCTTCAACCCTTCCAACGACGGCTGGTTCGGCAGCTGGGGCCCGCCGCAGCACCTCGCGCAGGCGCGGATGCGCGCCATCGAGGAAGGCCTGCCCGTGCTGCGCTCCACCACCACCGGGATCAGCGCGGTGATCGACGCCGATGGCGTGGTGCGCCAGCACGTGGGCCGCAATCTGGCCGGAAGGCTCGACGGCATGGTGCCGCCCGCCCACGCGCCCACCCTGTTCGCGCGGCTGGGCAACGTGCTTCCGCTTGGCTGGGCCGCAATTCTTCTTTTGATCGGCGTGGTTGCAAGGCGCCGCCGGGTTCGCTAGACGAGCGACATAAAGAATCCTTTATATCGGACCCGCCCCATGCGCAGCGATTACCTGTTCACCTCCGAAAGCGTTTCCGAAGGCCACCCCGACAAGGTCGCCGACCAGATCAGCGACGCGATCGTCGACCTGTTCCTGAGCAAGGACCCCGAAGCGCGCATCGCCTGCGAAACGCTGACGACGACGCAGCTCGTGGTGCTGGCCGGCGAGATCCGCGGCAAGGGCATCATGGACACCGAGGGCAACTGGGCGCCCGGCGTGGAACAGGAAGTCGAAGACGCGGTCCGCGAGACGGTCAAGCGCATCGGCTACGAGCAGGACGGCTTCCACTGGAAGACCTTCCGCTTCGAGAACAACCTGCACCCGCAGTCCGCGCACATCGCGCAGGGCGTCGATGCCGGCGACAACAAGGACGAAGGCGCGGGCGACCAGGGCATCATGTTCGGCTTCGCCTGCGACGAGACGCCCGACCTGATGCCGGCCACGCTCGACTACAGCCACAAGATCCTGGAGCACATGGCCGCCGACCGCCACTCGGGTTCGGCGCCGTTCCTGGAACCCGACGCCAAGAGCCAGGTCACGCTGCGGTTTGCCAATGGCAAGCCGGTTGCGGCCACCGCGATCGTCGTCTCCACCCAGCACAAGCCGGGCTATGACGAAGGCGCGAAGGGCGCCGAGCTGAACGCCTACGTCAAGAAGGTCGTCGCGGACGTGATCCCGGCAGAGCTTCTCTCGGCCGAGACCGTCTATCACATCAACCCGACGGGCAGCTTCGTGATCGGAGGTCCCGATGGCGACGCCGGTCTCACCGGCCGCAAGATCATCGTCGATACCTACGGCGGCGCTTCGCCCCACGGCGGCGGCGCGTTCTCGGGCAAGGACCCCACCAAGGTCGATCGCTCGGCCGCCTACGTCACCCGCTACCTCGCCAAGAACCTGGTCGCGGCCGGCCTTGCCAAGCGCTGCACGATCCAGGTGGCCTACGCCATCGGCGTGTCGCAGCCGCTGTCGCTCTATGTCGACACCCACGGCACGGGCACGGTTTCGGACGACAAGCTGGAACAGGCGGTCACGGCCGTGGCGAAGGAGAAGCTGGGCGGCCTGACCCCGCGCGGCATCCGCACCGGACTTGGCCTCAACAAGCCGATCTATTCGAAGACCGCGGCCTACGGCCACTTCGGCCGCAAGCCCGAGGGCGACTTCTTCCCGTGGGAAAAGACCGACCTCGTGGACGATCTCAAGGCCGCCGCCGCGGCCTGAGGAAGGTTGGCCGGCACGTCCGGCCGATACCCTCGTCCATCGACGAAATCGCCTATCAACGAAAAAAGGCCCCGCCTGGTCGAACCGGGCGGGGGCCTTCGTATTTCAGGCTCAGGCTCAGCCCTTGCTGGCGTACTGCGCCTTGCGCGGGCCCATGTAGCCGAACAGATAGCCGGCCACCTTGCGCATCTGGATCTCTTCCGCGCCTTCGGTGATGCGGTAGCGGCGGTGGTGGCGATAGATGTGCTCGAACGGCTTGTGGCGCGAATAGCCGATGCCGCCGTGGACCTGGATGGCGCGGTCGGCCGCTTCGCAGCACAGCCGGTTCGCCCAGTAGTTGCACATGGAGATCTTGTCCGACAGGTCGCGCTCGACCTGCTTGTGCTCCATCTTGTCCATCTGCCACGCGGTCTTGTAGATCAGCGCGCGCAGCATCTCGCACTGGGTGGCCAGTTCGACGAGCGGGAACTGGATCGCCTGGTTGCGGGCCAGTTCTTCACCGAACGGCTTGCGTTCGCGCGCATACTGCACCGACTGCTCCACGCAGAACGTCGCCGCACCCAGCGAAGAGGCCGCCTGACGGATCCGGTTCTGGTGGACGAACGACTGCGCAATGGCGAGGCCGCCGTCGACCGGGCCAAGCAGCGCCTCGTCCGACACCCAGATGTTGGTGAACGACACGCGCGGGTGATCGGTCGGCATGTTGAAGGTCCAGAGGTATTCCTCGACCTTCACGCCCGGATGATCGGCCGGGATCAGGAAGCAGGTGATACCGCGCGCCGCGCCATCCTCGCCGGAGGTGCGGGCAAAGCAGGCGACGTGGGTGGCCACGTGCATCCCGGTGGTCCACATCTTCTCGCCGTTGATCAGCCAGCCGTCGACGCCGTCACGCTGCTCACGCACCGCGCGGGTTTCCATGTGGGTCGCGTCGGAACCGTGATCGGGTTCGGTCAGGCCGAAAGCGGTGCGGCGCGTGCGCTCGAAGCCGCCGAAGATGAACTCCTTCTGCTGCGCCTCGGTGCCGAAATGCTCGAACATGGCAACGAAGGGAAAGTTGCCGACGATCGAGTGTTCGTTCTGCAGGTCGTTGTGCAGGCCCAGGCCCTTGGCCGCGAACCGGTCGCGGATCACCGCCATCCACAGGTTCGAGCCATCCTTGCCGCCGTACTTCTTCGGCGCCGAAAAGCGCCAGTGGCCGGCCTTGTCGGCGCGCTTGCTGGCTTCCACCAGCAGCGCTTCCCATTCGTGACGCGGCAGGCCGTCGTTCTCGAAATCGGTGCGCGCCCATTCGCGGCGGTGATCGAAGAAGCGGATGTTGTCATCCTGCTGCTCCAGCGGCTTGATCTCCGCGTCGATGAAGGCGTCGAGCTCGTCCAGGTAGGCCAGCAGGTCTTGGGGCAGGTCAAAGTCCATTGGTATTACTCCCAGAGGCCGCGCACCTGGGCGAGCGCGGGGTATTTCGGCATGTCGGCGGAAAGCGTATCGAGCGCACGGCGGCGCAAGTCGGCGAGCAGGCCCGGCGTGGCGAGGCCCGCGCGGCCGGCGAGGATGTCTTCGGTCAGTGCGCGATCGGACGTGGGCGGACGCCCTTCGATCTGGCGGCGCACGATGCCCAGCGCGTTCTGCGCCACGGCCAGTTCGAACCGCTCGCGCCCGGCCAGCTTGTCCTTCACGGTGGAGGCCAGCCATTCGGAAATGGCGGTGAGGATTTCGCTCGCGCTCGGCTCGCCGTCGCCGGCCGCCGGCGCGGCCGCAGCCGGGGCCAGCTTGCGCGTGCGCTCGGCTTCGGGTGCATCGCCTTCAAGAAGGCGCAGCAGGTCGAGTTCCTGTTCGGAGGTGCGGCGCCCCACGACCACGCGCTCGATCTGGCGGTCCACGCCGCTGCGCCAGGTCTTGCCCATGCCAAGGCAGCCGAGCGACCACCAGACCGTGCGATAGACCAGCCAGAAGCGGAAGCGCACCGGATCGAACGCCTCGCCGCCCGCCGCTTCATAGGCGCGCGCCATCGTGTCGATGTCGGTCAACCCGAAACCCAGCTTGTCCAGCCGGCCAAAGCGCCACACCGTCATGCAGCCATAGGCCAGATCCTCGTGCCCATCGCCCAGATGCGTCAGTTCCCAGTCCAGCACGCCCGAAAGGTGCCCTTCGTGGCTCATCACGTTGCCGATGCGCAGGTCGCCGTGCACCACCTTGGGCGCGGCCTTCGGCGGCAGGTTGGCGCGCAGCCAGGCAAGCCCCAGCGCGATGATCGGCCGATCGCCGCCCGCGTCCAGGAACTGCCGGTATAGTCCTTCGACGCCTTCCGCCGGCTCCAGCACGTTCAGGAACGGCAGCGGCGCGGGATCGAGCGCGTGGATCCTGGCCATGGCGACGGCCAGTTCCTCGCCCAGCGAAGGCGGGCTGGACAGCGTGACCTCGGGGTCGGCGGTGCCCGGCAGGCAGCGCATCACGAAGCCCTTGCCGATGCCATCGTCGGGACGCAGTTCGGCCACCACTTCGGGCGCGGGCACGCCGCCGTCATGGGCATGGCGGACGATCGCCGCTTCGGCTTCCATGGTCAGAGAACGGCCGGCGAGCCATTCCTCGGACGGGGCACGGCGGAGCACGAAGGCCTCATCGCCGCAATCGAACAGCCAGGATTCCAGATTGGCCCCGCCCGACAGGCGACGGGGGTTGGTGACCGGCGCGGTCACACCGGCGCGGGCCATTACCGCGCCAAGCGGGCGTGCCAGATCATGTTGCGGGTCAAACGCCAAGGCTTCCTCCGGGTCATCGCGTCCGGAGCGGCTCTCCGGTATTTTTCCCGGCTTAACTTAATCGCTCAATTAAAGTCCAGAGCGCATTTCACCGATGTGCGATTCGGTTCCCCGCCGTAGGCCGGACCGTGGCGCGCCGGCGACCGGACGAGTCCGTAATGCTTTGCCGGGGAATCGTAATAGGTTACATATGACAATGACGGGACATACGGGTCGGGGTTAGAAAAGCCGCCATGGCAAGTCGCATTCACAGGATTCTCGCCGCCGCGCTTCTCGCAGTGCCGGCACTCGCAGCAACCCCGGTCGCGGTGCAGAGCCGCGCCCCGGTGGCGGTGCAGGACCAGCGCGATCTGGAAATCCAGCAGCGCGTCGCGGCCATCGTGGCGCAGGGTCGGGGCCGGATCGGCGTGGCCGCGATGGACCTCGATGGCGGCGGGCAGATCCTCGTCAACGGCGATATGCCCTTCCCGATGGCCAGCACAGCCAAGGTCGCGGTCGCCGCCACGTTCCTCGAAGGCGTGGAGCAGGGCCGCTTCCGGCTCGACCAGCAGTTGCCGATGATGATGCCCGTGACAGAACCCGTCAGCGCGCGCAGCGCGGCGGCGCCGCTGCGCCCCGGTCAGGTGCTGACCGCGCAGGGCCTGATGGAATTGATGATCACCCGCAGCAACAACCACGCCACCGACGGCCTGATCACCGCGGTGGGCGGCATCGGCCCGGTCAATGCGTGGCTGACGCGCAATGGAATCGTCGGCCAGCGGCTGGACAGCACGATGGCCACGCTGGTGCGCGACGATGGCCGGGTCAATCCGGCGACCACGATCGACACCCGCACCAGCAGCACCCCGCGCGCGATGGTCGCCCTGCTTGGCGCGATCGACCGTGGCGGCGTGCTTTCCCCGCAGAGCCGCGCCGTGCTGCTCGATACGATGACCCGCACCAGCACGGGCAAGAACCGCATCCGCGCAGGCCTGCCCGAAGGAACGCTGGTGGCGCACAAGACCGGCACGCTGGCCGGCGTGACCGACGATGTCGGGATCGTCCGCCTGCCCGACGGACGCCACCTGGCGGTAGCCATTTTCGTGACCGGCCCCGAAAGCCACACCGTCCACGCCAACCTGATCGCGCAGATCACGCGCACGCTCTACGATGGCTACAGCCAGCCCGCCACGCGCGGCGCGCAGGAAATCGTCCGGCGCTGACCTTCCCGGCGACGGGGTGACGAGAGGCTGACAAGGAAAAGGGCGCCGTCCGGCGCCCTTTTTCGTTGCGGCTGCCGTTTGCGAACTCTGACGGGTGGCCGCCCCGCACATCCGCAAAGCCCGCACATCCACAAGATCGTCGCGCAGAGATCGCCGCACAAAGAAAAAGGGGCACGGCCGCGCGCGCGACCATGCCCCCTATCCGTAACCTGCCCTTGCGGGCGGGGATTACATCTTCGCGGCTTCGCTCGCGTCAGCAGCGGCTTCCGAAGCCGAGGCGCTGGCGTCGACAGCGGCGCCCGAAGCGTCAGCAGCGGCGTCCGAAGCGTCGGCAGCAGCTTCGGTGGCAGCTTCGGTGGCTTCTTCAGCCGGCTTTTCCGAGCAACCGGCGAGGGCGAAGGCGGTGCCGGCGACAGCGGCGAGGATGAGCTTGCGCATGCGTTACAATCCCTGGATTGAAGTGAACCGCGCCGGGCAAGCAGCCCGCCGCAAAGCCTACTCTGGCGGTAGACTTCCAGACCCAATTAATCGGCAATTCATCGGCTTGCAAGCGTTAGACGTATGCGTGCCAACCCCGGTTTCCTATAGCGCGGAAGGGGAAGGCTTTTTTCCGGCGGTTTTCCGCGCGATAAAACGCCCCCGGAAAGCGCCGAACCGTTGCCAGCTGCAACCCATCGGACACGTCACGGGCCTATCGGACGGCGCTTCGTGCCGGAGAGACGCTTTCGCATCCCGGCCCCGCGCGCTACACGCAGGCCCATGGACAGTCCCGCCACGCCCCACCGTCATCTCTACCTCGTCGACGGATCGGCCTACATCTTCCGCGCCTATCACCGGCTGCCTCCGCTCACCAATCCGCGCGGCGTGCCGGTCGGCGCAGTCTACGGTTACACCACGATGCTGTGGAAGCTGGCGGAAGACCTGCACAAGGCGGATGGCCCCACCCATCTCGCGGTCATCCTCGACAAGGGCTCGACCACGTTCCGCAATGCGCTCTACGATCAGTACAAGGCCAACCGCCCGCCCCCGCCAGAGGATCTGGTCCCGCAGTTCCCGCTGATCCGCGACGCCACGCGCGCTTTCAGCCTCCCCTGCATCGAGGAGGACGATCTCGAGGCGGACGATCTCATCGCCGCCTACGCCCGCGCCGCCACCGCGCAGGGCTGGGATGTCACCATCGTCTCGTCCGACAAGGACCTGATGCAGCTCGTCGGCCAGTGCGGCATCGGCGGCGGCTGCGTCGACATGCTCGATACGATGAAGAACCAGCGCATCGGCATTCCCGAAGTGATCGAGAAGTTCGGCGTTCCGCCCGAAAAGGTCGGCGACGTGCTGGCGCTGATGGGCGACGCGGTGGACAACGTCCCCGGCATCCGCGGCATCGGCCCCAAGACTGCGACCAAGCTGATCCAGGAGCACGGCGACCTCGAATCCGCACTCGCCGCCGCGCCGGGGATGAAGGCCGGCAAGCTGCGCGACAGCCTGATCGAGCAGGCCGACATGGCGCGCCTTTCGCGCACGCTGGTCGCGCTCAAGGAAGACTGCGCGCTGCCGATCCCGCTCGAAGACTTCGAGCTGACCGCGATCCCGCCCGATCCGCTGGCCGCCTTCCTGACCGAACACGGCTTCACCAGCCTGCTGCGCAAGCTGGGCGGCGGCGCATCCGCCCCGGCCTCGGGCGCGCCTGCGCTGCAAGCCGGCGCCGGTGCAGGCGCGGACGCCGGCGATGCCCCGGCGCAGGACGCCAGCCGCCAGCCGCTGCCCGAATGGCCCGCCGTCGAGCGCGGCGCCTATGCCTGCGTCCAGTCCATGGGCGAGCTTCACCAATGGATCGCCCGCGCCTTCGAAGCGCGCGTGGTCGCGGTCGATACCGAAACCAGCGCGCTCGATTCCATGCGCGCCGATCTCGTCGGCGTCAGCCTCGCGCTCGGTCCCAACGATGCCTGCTACATCCCGCTGGGCCACCGGGGCAGCGACATGTTCTCCGAAGCTCCGCTGCAGATGGACAAGACGGAGGCGCTCGCCGCGCTGAAGCCGCTGCTGGAAAGCGAGGCGGTGCTCAAGGTCGGCCAGAACGTGAAGTACGACATCACGATTCTCGCCCGCGCCGGCGAAGCGGTGGGTGGCATCACCATGGCGCCGGTGGACGATACCATGGTGATGAGCTTCTGCCTCGATGCCGGGCGCAGCGAGACGGGCCTTGCTGGCCACGGCATGGACGAGCTGTCCGACAAGCACCTCGGCCACGCCACGATGAAGTTCAAGGACCTGTGCGGCACCGGCAAGAAGGCGATCTCGTTCGCCGAAGTGCCGCTGGCGGACGCCACGCGCTATGCCGCAGAGGACGCGGACGTGACCTGGCGCCTCCACCGCCTGTTCGCCCCGCGCCTCGCCGACGAGGGCGGCACGCGCATCTACCAGCGCGTCGACCGGCCGCTGGTGCCCGTGGTGGCGGGGATGGAGCGCCACGGCATCAAGGTCGACCGCGCGCGCCTCTCGGGGCTGTCCACCGAGTTCGCCCATTCGATCGCCGCGCTCGAAACCCGCATCCACGAAAAGTGCGGTGGCCCCTTCACCATCGGCAGCCCCAAGCAGCTGGGCGACGTCCTGTTCGACAAGCTGGGCTACAAGGGCGGCAAGAAGGGCAAGAGCGGGCAATATTCCACCGACCAGTCGGTGCTGGAAACCCTCGCCGGCCAGGGCGCCGAAGTCGCCACGCTGGTGCTCGAATGGCGCCAGCTGTCCAAGCTCAAGTCGACCTATACCGACGCACTGCAAGCCGCGATCAATCCTGAAACCGGCCGCGTCCACACCAGCTACAGCCTGGTCGGCGCGCAGACCGGGCGCCTGTCATCGAACGATCCCAACCTGCAGAACATCCCGATCCGCACAGAGATCGGCCGCCAGATCCGCGATGCCTTCGTGGCAGAGCCGGGCAACGTGCTGCTCGCGGCCGACTACAGCCAGATCGAACTGCGCCTTGCAGCGCACATGGCCGACGTGCCCGCGCTGAAGGACGCCTTCGCACAGGGCGAGGACATCCACGCGCGCACCGCGATGGAGATGTTTGGCGTGGTCGACCGCGACACGCGCGGCCGGGCCAAGACGATCAACTTCGCCATTCTCTACGGCATCAGCCGCTGGGGCCTCGGCGGCCGTCTGGGCGTCACCGCGGAAGAGGCGCAGGCCATGATCGACCGCTATTTCGAACGCTTCCCGGGCATCCAGCGCTACATCCTCGAAACGCTGGAGCAAGTGCGCGAGCGCGGCTATTCGGAAACGCTGTTCGGCCGCAAGACGTGGTTCCCGCGCATCAATTCCAAGAACCAGGCCGAACGCCAGGGCAGCGAGCGCGCCGCGATCAACGCGCCGATCCAGGGCACCAGCGCCGATATCATCAAGCGCGCCATGGTCCGCATGATGCCCGCGCTCGAAGCGGCGGGGCTCGGCCATGTGCGGATGCTGCTGCAGGTGCACGACGAACTGGTGTTCGAACTGCCCGAAGCCGACGTGGAGCGCGCCCGCCCGGTGATCGAGGCGGTGATGGCCCGCGCAGCCGAGCCTGCGGTCAGCCTCACCGTGCCGCTGGGCGTGGAGATCGGCACGGGCCCGTCATGGGGCGCGGCGCACTGATCCGTCGCGGCGCTCCCTAAGGACGCGCGTCCAGCGCGGCGTAGCGGGCGATGTCGCCGGTGTGCAGCCACAGCGCCTGCTCGTTGGGCACCGAATTGGTCAGCGCATAGAACGCCCTGGCCGTCGGCAGCGGCATCCCCATCTCGTGGTAATAGGCCACGTAGTTGCGGTTGACCGCAGAGTTCTCGCCGAAGTCGGTGGGCCGCAGCCCGTCCTCGTCCAGCCAGGCGTGGACGGCGAAGGCGGCGTCGGCGGACGCCGTGCGGCGTACGCCCGCCAGGAACAGGTCGACTGCGCCCGAACGCACCGATCCACCCGGCGGCACGTCGGTCGCAATCCCGCGCGCATGGATCATCCGGCCGAGCGCGAGATTGGCGTTGTCGTCCACCGTGCCGGGGCAATCGGCCAGTTCGAGCACGCGGATGCCGGGATAGGCGCGCAGCATCCGCAGGAAATGGCGCGGCGCGCTCGTATCGGTTTCACGCACCAGCGCCGCCCGCGTGCCATCCAGCACCGCGAAAGGCCCGAAGCGCGCAATCGCCGCTTCGGCATGCGGCGCCTCGAACGACGCGGGCAGCAACCGGTCGCTGCCCCCGCCAGCGGGGGCGTCCGCCTGCGGCCCCTCATCATTACCGGCGCCGTCCTCCACCCAGGTCTCGGTGGTTTCGGTCCAGCGCACACCGCGCTCGTCCACCCAGCTGCGCGTGGTAACCTCGCGCGCGGACGATGGCGCGGCCGCGCCGAGCGCGAGCAGCACAAATGAAAGGGCAAGGAGGATCCGGCGCATCCCCGCCAGACTCGCCCCCGGCCGCCTTGCAAAGACGAAAGGAACGCCGTTTATGCGGGATGATCGAACAAGGCTAACGCCGCCTTAGCCATGCGATCTCGGCCATTTTGGCGGCATCGGCTTCACAGCCCCCACACCCCACGTATGAACACGGACCGCAGCAATGCGTAGGGGGACACCGGAAAAACATGGTCGCGCTGGTTTCGACAGTCGCCTACCTCGGGCTGGAGGCACGCGCGGTGGAAGTGCAGTGCCAGCTCGCCCCCGGCCTGCCCGCGTTCCGCGTCGTCGGCCTGCCGGACAAGGCCGTGGGCGAAAGCCGCGAGCGCGTTCATTCCGCGCTGGCCGCGCTCGGCCTCGCGCTTCCGCCCAAGCGGATCACGGTCAATCTCTCGCCTGCCGACCTGCCCAAGGAAGGCTCGCACTATGATCTGCCGATTGCGCTCGCCCTGCTGGCCGCGATGGGCGTGGTCGACCGCGAAGGGCTGGCGGACTACGTCGCGGTGGGCGAACTGGCGCTCGACGGGCGGATCATCGCCAGTCCCGGCGTGCTGCTGGCCGCGCTCCATGCCAGCGCGGCGGACAAGGGCCTGATCTGCCCCGCCGGACAGGGCGCGGAAGCGCGCTGGGCCAGCGGGATCGACGTGGTGGCCGCGCCCGATCTCGTCTCGCTGCTCAACCACCTGAAGGGCACGCAGCGCCTGCCTCCGCCGCTTCCGGGCGAGGCAGAGTCGCCGCGCCGCATGGCAGACCTGCGGCAGGTGAAAGGGCAGGAAGTGGCCAAGCGCGCGCTGGAGATCGCGGCGGCCGGCGGGCACAACCTCCTGATGGTGGGCCCTCCCGGCGCGGGCAAGTCGCTGATGGCATCGTGCCTGCCGGGCATCCTGCCCGAACTGACTCCCGCCGAAGCGCTCGAAACCTCGATGGTCGCGTCGGTGGCGGGGCTGCTCGAAGACGGCCGGATCAGCCGCGCGCGCCCGTTCCGCAGCCCGCACCACTCCGCCTCCATGGCCGCCCTGACCGGCGGCGGGCTGAAAGTGCGGCCGGGCGAAGTCAGCCTCGCCCATCTCGGCGTGCTGTTCCTGGATGAACTGCCCGAATTCCAGCGCGCGGTGCTCGATTCGCTGCGCCAGCCGCTGGAAACCGGCGAAGTCACCGTGGCGCGTGCCAATGCCCACGTCACTTTCCCGGCGCGGGTCCAGCTGATCGCGGCGATGAACCCCTGCCGCTGCGGCCATCTCGGCGATCCCGCGCTGGGGTGCAGCCGCGCGCCGAAGTGCGCGGGCGATTATCAGTCCAAGGTATCGGGTCCGTTGCTCGACCGGATCGATCTGCACGTCGAAGTCGATCCCGTGTCCGCCGCCGATCTGGCCCTGCCGCCCCCGGCCGAGGGATCGGACCAGGTCGCGGCGCGGGTTGCCGCCGCCCGCGCGGTGCAGACCGCCCGGCTTGAAGGGACAGGCCGGCGCAACAATGCCGAACTCGACGGCGACCTGCTCGAACGCTTCGCCACGCCGGATGAAGCCGGGCGCAAACTGCTGGCCCAGGCGGCCGAAGCGATGCGCCTTTCCGCGCGCAGCTATACCCGGATGCTGCGCGTTTCGCGGACCATCGCCGATCTCGCCGGAGCGCCGCAGGTGGGGCGCATCCATGTCGCCGAAGCGCTCAGCTACCGCCGCCTCGCGCCCAGGGCCTGATCGGGCCAGCCATGATCTGGTGCGGACGGCGGGACTCGAACCCGCACGAGCAAAGCTCAAGGGATTTTAAGTCCCCGGCGTCTACCATTCCGCCACGTCCGCCCGATCCTGGCACGCGCACGGCAGCGCGCGCCGGCGGGCGATTGCACATCGTCCCGCCGGCGGCAAGCTGGGCCTGTCCGCCGCTCAATGCCGTCCGGGCAAATTTGGCGTGGCTTTCGGGCGGGCCGCCCTATTCGGCGTTGAGCCGAACGCGCATTTCCTTGCCCGGCTTGAAATAGGGCACGCGCTTGCCCGGCACTTCGACTGTTTCGCCAGTGCGCGGGTTGCGGCCCTTGCGCGCATCGCGCTCGCGCGTCGAAAATGCGCCAAAGCCGCGCAGTTCCACGCGGCCGCCTTCGGCCAGCCGCTTGGCAATCTCGTCAAAGAACACGTCGACGACGCGCTCGATCTCCTCCGCGCGCATCCCCGGACTTTCCTTGGCAAGCGCCTGCAAGAGCTCGGATCTGATCATCCGTCTATTCCCTCCGCCGATGTCTCGCGACATCCCCATGATCCCACACACTTGCGCCCCCATGACCCCCGTCTGGTTGCGCAAGGCAAAAGATTGCCAGAACCGGCCTAGCCGCACAACTTAACGAAGGACATAGGCAGCGCGGTTTTCCGGGGTAGTCCGACGTCTCAATATTGCCGGGCCACATCAAGCAATTGGTCCGGATCAATACCCAGCCGGCGCATCCGCACGACGATCTCGGGCCACTCCGTGTCCAGGAACGCCGTGCGCATCCGCTGGCGCAGCGCGTCCGCCGCGCCCGGCGCGACGAACATGCCGATGCCGCGCTGCACGGTGACCAGCCCCTCGTCCTGGAAATGCTGGTAGGCCTTGGCCGCGGTCAGCGGATTGGCGCCTTGCGCAGCGGCGAAGGCGCGAACCGAGGGCAGCATCGCGCCCTCGGGATAGATCCCGTCGATGATCGCGGCAGCGATCATGTCGCGCAGCTTGATGTGGATCGGGACCGCTTTGAGGCTCATGGCGGTGCACTATAGCGCTAACACACTTGCTCCGGCAATCGCCGCGCCCGTAACAAAATTGCCAGCGGACCGCTCCGCGCACCGCCCGGATTGCGGGGCTGGCGCCTTGCCACGCACGATCATGGCCAACCGGTTTCCGACGCAATTAGTTCCTTCCCAAACCGCGCATTCGCGCTAGTCTGGCGGCTTTTCCGGCGGGGTCCGGGCGCGCTTTGCGCCGCGCCGGCAACGATAATGGGGAGCGGTTTTCCTGATGACAGCACCGACCGAGCAGACCTCCGCAAACGGGGCTGCGCAGGGTTCTGCCGATGCCAGCTGGTTCGGCCATCCACGACAGCTGGCGCGCCTGTTCACCACCGAGATGTGGGAACGTTTCGGCTACTACGGCATGCGCGCGCTGCTGACGCTCTACCTCACCAAGCACTTCCTGTTCAGCGACAGCACCACCAACGGCCTCTACGGCGGCTTCACGGCGCTGGTCTATCTCACCCCGCTGATCGGCGGCCTGCTCGCCGACCGTTATCTCGGTTCGAAAAAGTCGGTGAAGTTCGGCGCGCTGATGATGGCGCTGGGCTATTTCATCCTCTGCTTCGGCGGCGAGACGGCGAAGCCCCACGCCACCATCGAGGGCCAGCGCTACGAGATCATCGAGGAAAACAGCCTCGACCGGCCCACCTCGACCGGCCTCGAAAAGCGCTACATCGTCGATGGCGGCCAGAAGCTGCTGATCAAGGGCAACGAGGACGGCACGGTCGCGCTGCTCGCGCCCGATGGCCACGTGGCCCGCTCGGTGCCCAAGGGCGGCTTCGATGCCGCCGGCGAACGCGCGCCGCTGTTCACGCTGCTGCTGCTCGTCGGCCTGTCGCTGGTCACTGTCGGCAACGGCTTCTTCAAGCCCAACATCTCGACCATGGTCGGCGCGCTCTATCCCAACGGAGACAGCCGCAAGGACGCCGGTTTCACCATCTTCTACATGGGCATCAACCTCGGCTCGCTGTTCTCGCAGCTGCTGTGCCCGCTGCTGGCGGACACCGTCGGCTGGTGGGCCGGCTTCGGCCTTGCCGCCATCGGCATGGTGTTCTCGTGGAGCCTGATCCAGTTCAACGGCGGCCGCCTCGACGGGTATGGCGAACCGCCTGCCGGCCAGGCCAAGGACCGCACGCTCGCGATCTATGCCGGCGCGGTCATCGCCATTCCGGTGGTGCTGTTCCTGTTCCAGAACCTGATGAACGCCGTGCCCCCGGCCGAAGGTGCAGGCCTGCTCGGCTATGTCCTTGCCCTGCCGCTGATGGGCAAGCTGCTGTTCGGCACCTTCATTCTCGGCCTGCCGGTGATCCTGTTCTACGCGTGGAAGGCCGGCAACAAGGCCGAATTCCAGATGATGATGGCCGCCATGGTGCTGATCGTGTTCAACACCGTGTTCTGGACCCTGTTCGAGCAGGCCGGCTCCTCGCTAACGCTGTTCGCGGATCGCAACACCGACCTGTCGGTGTTCGGCCTGTTCTCGATCTCCGCCGGCCAGACCCAGTTCTTCAACGCCTTCTTCATCGTCGCGCTGGCGCCGGTGATGTCGATGCTGTGGACCGGCCTTGGCCGCCGCGGGGTGGAGCCGACCATCCCGGTGAAGTTCGGCGTCGCGCTGGCGGGCGTGGGCGCGGGCTTCCTCTTCCTGGTGTGGGGCGCGCAGTTCGCCGGGCCGGACTTCAAGGTCTCGATCTGGTGGCTCGCCGGACTGTACCTGATCCACTCGGTGGCAGAGCTGTGCATCTCGCCGGTCGGCCTGTCGATGATCACCAAGCTCAGCCTGGCGCGGATCGTGGGGCTGATGATGGGCGTGTGGTTCCTGTCGATCTCGGTGGCGCAGTATGTCGCGGGCATCGTGGCGCAGGTCGCCAGCGTGGAAACGGTGGGCGGACAGGTGACCAACCTCAAGCTCAGCCTCGACACCTACACCGCGGTGTTCACCACCATCGGCTGGGTCGCCGTGGTGATCGGCGTGCTGCTGCTGCTGCTCGCCACGCCGCTCAAGAAGCTGATGCACGGCGTCAAGTGACCACCGGAACAGGGGACAAAGCCTCGTGAAGATCCGCAAGGCAGGAAGAATGGCGGCCCACGCGCTCGCCGGCCTCGCGCTGGCGCTCGCCTCGGCCAGCGGCATGGCGAAGCCCAAGGGGGACGACGGCGCGGCGGCGCCCAACGAAAACCCGTTCCCCTCCACCTACCAGCCCTATCCGGGCGAGGCGGTGGCCATCGTGGGCGCCACCGTGTTCGACGGTGCGGGCCGCCGCATCGACAATGGCACGGTGCTGGTTTCGGGCGGCAAGGTCGAAGCGGTGGGGGATGCGGGCCTTTCGGTCCCCGCCAGCTACCGCCGCATCGACGGCGCGGGCAAGTTCGTCACCCCCGGCGTGATCGACATCCACAGCCACCTGGGCGTCTATCCCAGCCCCGGGGTCCAGGCCAATTCCGACGGCAACGAGGCCACCGCGCCCACCACGCCCGAAGTCTGGGCGGAGCACTCGGTCTGGCCGCAGGACCCCGGCTTCAGCCGCGCGCTGGTCAATGGCGGCGTCACTGCGCTGCAGATCCTGCCCGGCTCGGCCAACCTGATGGGCGGGCGCTCGGTCGTGCTCAAGAACGTGCCCAGCCGCACCGTGCAGGGCATGAAGTTCCCGGGCGCGCCCTATGGCCTCAAGATGGCCTGCGGCGAGAACCCCAAGCGCGTTTACGGATCGAAGGGCACGATGCCCTCCACCCGCATGGGCAACTTCGCGGTGGACCGGCAGATTTGGATCAAGGCCGCCGAATACAAGAAGAAGCGCGATGCGGGGAAACTGGAATCGCGCGATCTGGGCATGGAAACGCTGGCCGACGTGCTGGCGGGCAAGATCCTTGTCCAGAACCACTGCTACCGCGCCGACGAGATGGCGCTGGTGATCGATATGGCCAAGGAGGCCGGCTACAAGGTCACCGCGTTCCACCACGCGGTCGAAGCCTACAAGATCGCGGACCTGCTCAAGGCCAACGGCATCTGCTCGGCAATCTGGGCGGACTGGTGGGGCTTCAAGATGGAGGCGTTCGACGGCATCCCCGAAAACGCCGCGATCCTGCAGGACGCGGGCGCCTGCGTGGTGATCCATTCGGATGACGAATACGGCATCCAGCGGCTCAACCAGGAAGCCGCCAAGGCGCAGGGCGACGGCCGCCGCATCGGCATCCAGATCCCGGACGCGCAGGTGGTCTCGTGGTTCACGCTCAACCCGGCCAGGGCGCTGGGCATCGACGCCATGACCGGCAGCCTTGCACCCGGTAAGATGGGCGACGTGGTGCTCTGGAACGGCAATCCGCTGTCGGTCTATTCGCGCCCCGAAAAGGTCTGGGTCGACGGCGCGTTGCTGTACGATGCGGCGGACCGCACGCGCCGCCCCGTCAGCGATTTCGAACTCGGCCTGCCCGGCGAAGGAGACGTGAAGTGAGCCCCCGCACCCTGCTCCTCGCTGCCTCCGCGCTGGTTGGCGCATCGCTCGCGCCCGCCGCGCTGGCCCAGAATGCACCCGCCGGCGATTTCGCGGTGACGGGCGCCACGGTCGCCATCGGCGATGGCAGCGCGCCGATCCCGAACGGCACCGTGGTGGTGCGCGGCGGCAAGGTCGTCGCAGCCGGTGCCAACGTCGCGGTCCCGCCCGGCGTGCGCGTGATCGACGGCACCGGCAAATGGGTCACTCCCGGCCTTGTCGTCGCGGTCACCGACCTCGGCCTGCTCGATGTGGGTGCAGTCGAGGAAAGCAACGACGAATATGCCGAGAAGGCCGGCTTCAATGCCGCGCTCGACGTATCGGCGGCGATCGATCCCGATGCCGCGCCGGTCGCGGTCAACCGCGCGGGCGGCGTTACCCGCGCCGCAGTCGCCCCGGTCGCCGCCAATGCGATCTTCGCGGGACAGGGCGCCATCGTGGACCTGGCCGCAGACGCCAACCCGGTGCAGCGCCCGCGCGCGTTCCAGTATGTCGAACTGGGCGAACGCGGCGCCGATCTCGCGGGCGGCAGCCGCGTCGCCGCGCAGGCGGTGCTGCGCAATGCCTTGCGCGAAGCGGCGGACTTCGACCGCCGCGCCGGCATCTCCCGGATCGGCAGCGGCAAGCCCGCCCCCGTAGGCACCGGCGACGACATTCCGCTCGACCCGCGCCTCGCCCAGACCGCGCAGGGGCGCGCGGACGATGGCCTGCTGACGCATTTCGACGCGGCCGCGCTGATCCCGGTCGTGACCGGCCGCCAGCCGCTCTACGTCCATGTCGACCGCGCGGCGGACATCCGCGCGGTGCTGGCGCTGAAGAAGGACTTCCCCGCGCTGCGCCTCGTCCTTGTCGGCGCGGCGGAAGGCTGGCGCACCGCGCGCGAGATCGCCGCAGCGGGGGTGCCCGTCCTCGCCAGCGCGATGACCGACCTGCCCGGCCGGTTCGAAACGCAGGCCGCCACCCAGTCCAATGTCGGCCGGATGATGGCGGCGGGCGTCAAGGTCGGCCTTGGCGGTTTCTACGACAACGACCAGCCGCGCTATGCCCCGCAATATGCCGGCAATCTGGTCGCCCTGACGAAAATGCCGGGCGCCACCGGTCTTACCTGGGGGCAGGCGCTCGCCGCGATCACTTCGGTTCCGGCCGAGATCATCGGTGAAGGTGCGCGTTTCGGCAGCCTCAAGCCCGGTCTGGCGGGCGATGTCGTGATCTGGGACGGCGATCCGCTCGAACTCGCCTCCGGACCGGTTGAAATCTATATCGACGGAATTTTGCAATCTTTGGTCAATCATCAGACAAGATTGCGTGATCGCTATCGCCATCCGCACGAAGGGGCGTTACCAAAAGCTTATGAATAGACCGTCCCCGCGCCCGCGAGGGGCGGCGAAAGGGGGACGATGGATCTGGTTTGGCTCGGGGCGGCAATGGCCGCCTTTCTCGGAACGCACTTCGTGCTGTCGCACCCATTGCGTGCGCCGCTGGTACGTGCCCTTGGGGCCAGGGGATTTCAGGCTGTATATTCGCTGATCGCGCTGGCCACGTTCGGCTGGACGGTGATCGCCTTCGCCCGCACGCCGGCCGGAACGCCGCTGTGGGACGGCACGGCGCTGGTCCCGTGGATCGTCGCCAGCCTGCTGACACTGGTCGCGCTGGCGCTGTTCATGGCCTCGCTGGTGGGCAATCCCGCACTGCCGGGCGCGCGCGTCCACGGTCTTTCGGCCGTGCTGCCGCGCGGCGTGTTCAGGATCACCCGTCACCCGATGATGATGGGCTTCGCGCTCTGGTCGGTCTCGCACATCCTCATCGCACCCACTCCGCGCGGCTTCGTGCTGATGGGCGGCCTGCTGCTGCTGGCGCTGGGCGGATCGCACCTGCAGGACGAGAAGAAGAAGGCGCTCTACGGCACCGAATGGCGCTCATGGATGAAGCGCACCTCGTTCTGGCCGAACCTTGCCAATATCGGCGAATTGCGCATCTTCCTGCTCGGCGCGATCCTGCCCTGGCTGTTCGTGACCTGGCTGCACATCCCGCTCGCGCTGGTCCCGGCAGGGCCGTGGCGCTTCATCAGCGGCATGCTCTGACCCTGCCCCTCGCGCCCCTCTCCGCCGGGGGCGCGAAGGCAGCTGTCGTCAGGCGCGTGCTTCGTTCACGCCCGCGCTGTTGTGGCGCAGCGCCTTCAGCACCGTATCGACGATCTGCGGCGCATTGAGGCCGGCCTCGTCGTATTGCCGGTCGGGATTCTCGTGGTCCTGGAACACATCGGGCAGGCGCATGGTGCGGATCTTCAGCCCCGCATCGGTCAGCCCTTCGTCGCTCGCCAGAGTCAGCACGTGCGCGCCCAGGCCGCCGATCGCACCTTCCTCGATCGTCACCACCACGTCGTGCGTGGTCATCAGGCGACGGATCAGCGCCTCGTCCAGCGGCTTGGCGAAGCGCAGGTCGGCCACGGTGGTGGAAAGCCCGCGCGCATCGAGCTGGTCCGCGGCCTTGAGCGCCTCGGCCAGCCGGGTGCCGAGCGAAAGCAGCGCCACTTTGGATCCTTCGCGCACCACGCGGCCCTTGCCGATCTCCAGCCGCTGCGGAACCTCGGGCAGCGGCACGCCGGTGCCATTGCCGCGCGGATAGCGGAACGCAATCGGGCCGCTGTCATGCAACGCGGCGGTGTGCGTCATGTGCACCAGTTCGGCCTCGTCGGCCGCCGCCATCACCACCATGTTGGGCAGCGTGGCAAGGTAGGTGACGTCGAACGAGCCGGCGTGGGTCGCCCCGTCGGCGCCCACCAGCCCGGCGCGATCGATGGCGAAGCGCACCGGCAGGTTCTGGATCGCCACATCGTGCACCACCTGGTCGTAGGCGCGCTGCAGGAACGTGGAATAGATCGCGCAGAACGGGCGCATCCCTTCGGCGGCAAGGCCCGCGGCAAAGGTGACGGCGTGCTGCTCGGCAATACCCACGTCGAAGGTGCGGTCGGGATAGGCCTTGGCGAACTTGTCCAGCCCGGTGCCCGAAGGCATCGCGGCGGTGATCGCGCAGATCGTGGCATCGCGCGCGGCTTCCGCCACCAGCGCCTGCGCGAAGACATTGGTATAGCTGGGCGGGCCGCCCGCGCTCTTGACCTGCTCGCCGGTGATCACGTCGAACTTCTGGACGCCGTGATACTTGTCCGCCGCCGCTTCGGCCGGGGCATAGCCCTTGCCCTTCTGCGTCACCACGTGGATCAGGCACGGCCCTTCGGCCGCATCCCGCACGTTCTCCAGCACCGGG
Source organism: Novosphingobium sp. KCTC 2891 (assembly GCF_025938155.1). Lineage (GTDB taxonomy): Bacteria > Pseudomonadota > Alphaproteobacteria > Sphingomonadales > Sphingomonadaceae > Novosphingobium. The sequence goes on from NZ_JAPCZG010000002.1 coordinate 308,447, forward strand.
ATCAGCTGGTCCAGGTTGTGCCCGTCGATGGGGCCGACATAATAGAAGCCCAGTTCCTCGAACAGGGTGCCGCCCATGGCCATGCCGCGCGCGAATTCGTCGGTCTTCTTCGCCGCCTTGTGCAGCGGTTCGGGCAAACGGCGCGACAGCTTGCGCAGCGTGTCGCGCAGGCCCAGGAACGGCCCCGACGAGACCAGCCGCGCAAGGTAGGCGGAAAGCCCGCCCACCGGCGGCGCGATCGACATGTCGTTGTCGTTCAGGATCACGATCAGGCGGTTGCCCGCAGCCTCGGCGTTGTTCATCGCCTCGTAGGCCATGCCCGCGCTCATCGCCCCGTCGCCAATCACCGCGATGCCCTTGCCCGGCCTGCCCGCCAGCTTGTTGGCGATGGCAAAGCCCAGCGCGGCCGAAATCGAGGTGGAGGAATGCGCCGTGCCGAACGGATCGTATTCGCTCTCGCTGCGCTTGGTGAAGCCGGAAAGGCCGCCACCCTGCCGCAAGGTGCGGATGCGGTCGCGCCGCCCGGTCAGGATCTTGTGCGGATAGGCCTGGTGGCCCACGTCCCAGATCAGCCGGTCCACCGGCGTGTCGAACACGTAGTGGATCGCCGTGGTCAGCTCGACCACGCCCAGCCCGGAGCCGAGGTGCCCGCCCGTCTGGCCGACGGCGGAAATCATTTCCGTACGCAGTTCATCCGCCAACTGGCGGAGCTGCGAAGGCTGGAGCTTGCGGAGGTCGGCAGGGGTGCCGACCGTATCGAGGAGCGGAGTGGCCGGAACAACGGACATTCGCCCGCCTTACACCCTTGTTTGCGCACGTCCAACCACAACAAAGCGTTTGCCCCCCAGGGCGGCACAACGGCAAGGCAAGGCGCATGACGACCATCGCCATCCGTCCCGCCACGCCCGCCGATCTTCCCGCCCTGCGCACGGTGATGGATGCGGCGATTGCGCAGCTGCAGACCGGCTTTCTCAGCCCGGAGCAGATCGAATCGAGCCGCGCGGTCATGGGCCTGGACCGGCAACTGGTTGAAGACGGGACCTATTTCGTCGCCGAGATGGACGGCACCCTGGCCGGCTGCGGCGGCTGGAGCCGGCGCGCCACACTTTATGGCGGCGATCACAGCGCGGGCCTGCGCGAGCCGCGTCTGCTTGATCCCGCCACCGAGGCCGCGCGCATCCGCGCGATGTACACCGTGCCCGCCTTCGCCCGCCGCGGCGTCGGCCGCGCGCTGCTGGCCCATTGCGAGGCGGCCGCGAAGGAAGAAGGGTTCACCCGCTGCGAACTGATGGGGACGCTCTCGGGCGTGCCGCTCTATGTGGTTTCGGGCTACAGCGTGATCGAGGAAATCGAGGACGACCGCGGCGGCGCACCGGTGCCACTGAAGCGCATGGGCAAGGCGCTCTAGGACGCGGTCAGATCGCCACGGGTTCGCTCAGGTGTCGTTAGGTGCCGTTCGGGCGCGCCTCAGGCACAGTGCTTGCACACCCCGCGCAGCTCCACCACCGGTCGCACATCGGCAAAGCCCGCCCCCTGCGCCGCCTGCCGCAAGGCGCCGGTCAGCCGGTCGTCGTCGAGGTGCGTGGCCTGTCCGCAAACGTCGCAGATCAGGAAGATGCAGTCGTGCCGGCAGCCGGGATGGGTGTTGGCGAGATAGGCGTTGGCGCTTTCCACCCGCCGGGCAAGGTTGGTGCGCACGAACAGGTCGAGGATGCGATAGACGCTGTTCGCGGCCACCCGCTTCCCCCGCCGCGCGCCCACGCTTTCGGCAATGTCATAGGCCGAGGCCGGCCGGTCGCGGCCCGCCAGCGCCTCGAACACGTCGGCGCGCATATCGGTCCATTGCTCGCCCGCCGAGACAAGCACGTCGCGCGCTGCGCCGATCAGGGTTTCCCCCGCGAAGTGGTGATGATGGTGGCCCGCCATGCCCGCCTAGATAGGCGCGCCGGACCGCTTCCGCAATTCAGTTGCGGGTGAAGGCGGCTTTCCAGAACTGCGGAAAAGTGCGCTGGAGCGCCGCCACCTTGGGCGCGTCCCAGCGCTTGATGTAGCCATGGTCGGGGTTTTTCAGCGCGAAATCCTGATGATAGGCCTCCGCCGCGAAGAACCCCTTGTACGGCTCGATCCGGGTGACGATCGGCCGCTTCCAGGGGTTGAGCACTTTCAACTGCGCGACATAGCCGGCGGCGACGCGGCGCTGTTCATTGTCCAGCGGAACCAGTGCATTGCGATACTGGGTGCCGGTGTCCGGCCCCTGCCGGTTCAGTTCGGTGGGATCGCTGGCGACGCCGAAGAACACCTGGAGCAGCTGGTCGTAGCGGACCACCGACGGATCGTAGGTGACGCGGATCGATTCGGCATGGCCGGTCGCCCCGCCGCTGACCGTCTCGTAATCCGCCTGCGCGCGATTGCCGCCGGTGTAGCCGGAAACGACGCTGGAGACGCCTTTTACGTGGCTGAACACCGCTTCCATGCCCCAGAAGCAGCCCCCTGCGAAAATCGCGGTTCGGGCGCCCGGCGCTTCGGCGGCTTTCACCGCCGCTTCGGGAGCGGCCACCACAGCCTCGGCCGAAGCCGGCTGCTGGCAGGCGCTGGCGGCGAAGGCGAGAGCCAGCCCCGCCCACAAGGTGCGAGGCCGGCGCGCCATCACCGGGGCGTCGTCGCGGTCTGGGACGCCACCACGGACGCCGGCTGGGCTGCCTCCTTCGCGTGGACTTGCGCCGCGATGCTCACGCCCATGCCCACGGTGCCCAGGGCAAAACCGAGCAGGAGCGAGCGATAGAAGTCCTTGGCGAAGAGGCCCATGGGGAAGATGTCCGTGGAGGGAGGGGATTTGGAGGAGCGAATTAGCCGCGCCCCTCTGACGCTGCAGTGAACAAACGCACAGCTTTTGCGATTATTCGCACCTGCAGCACGATCAGTCGCGCAAAGTGACCCAGATCGGAGCGTGATCGCTAGCTTTCTCGCGCCCGCGATAGGCCTTGTCGACGCCGGCGGAAACCAGCCGGTCGGCCAGTTCGGGCGAAAGCAGCGCATGGTCGATGCGGAAGCCATGATCGCGCTGCCACGCGCCGGCCTGATAGTCCCAGAAGGTCCACACACCGCCCTGCGAGTTGTGCAGGTCGATCGCGTCGGTCCAGCCATCGTTCAGCAGCCGGCGATAGGCATCGCGCGATTCGGGCTGCATCAGCGCATCGCTGGCCATGGCGCGGACCGAGAAGGTGTCCTTGTCCTCGGGGATCACGTTGTAGTCGCCGATCACCAGCGCAGGCCGTTCTTCGGCCGCGATCTCTCGCATGCGAGTGCGCAGGCGCTCCATCCAGCGCAGCTTGTAGTCGAACTTCGGCCCCGGCTGCGGATTACCGTTGGGCAGGTAGATGCAGACCACGCGCAGCCCGAAGACGTCGGCTTCCAGGTAGCGCGCGTGCTCATCCTCGGGATCGCCGGGCAAGCCGCGATGCGCTTCGACCGGCTGGACCCCATCGGCAAGGATGGCGACACCGTTGAAGCCCTTTTGCCCATGCCAGATCGCGTGATAGCCGATCTTCTCGAACTCGGCGGCGGGGAAGCCTTCGTCCTGCGTCTTGATCTCCTGCAGGCAGGCGACGCTGGGCCGGGTTTCCTCCAGCCATTCGAGCAAGCGGGGAAGGCGCGCCTTGATCCCGTTGATGTTGAACGATGCGACCTTGATCATACGCTGAAGCTGGCGCCGCAACCGCAACCCGATGCCGCCTGGGGGTTGGTGACGCGAAACGCCGACCCGCCGAGCGATTCGACATATTCGACGACCGCGCCCGAAACGAGGTCGAGGCTGACCGAATCGACCACCAGCTTGACCCCGTCGGTCTCGGCCACAGAATCGTCAGCGTCGGGCGCGTCGGCGAGGCCGAACTTGTACTGAAAGCCCGAGCAGCCGCCCCCTTCGACCGAGAGACGCAGGATCGCTGGCTTGGCCTGCTTCGCGGCAATGGCGGCGATGCGGGCGGCGGCGCTGGGCGCAAGGGTAACGGCGGGTTCGCTCATGCTTCCCGAGATAGGACTGCGCGGCCGCATCCTCAAGTCGGACGCGAAAAACTCACGCCGACTGGATGTAGCTGCGCATCGCTTCGGCTTCAGCCTCGATCGCGTCGAGCCGGTGCTTGACCAGATCGCCGATCGAGATGAACGCGACCATCCGTGCGCCGTCCATCACCGGCAGGTGACGCACACGGCGGCGAGTCATCAGGCCAAGCGCGTGCAGCACACTGTCCTGCGGCGTCACCGAAATGACCGGCGCGGTCATCACATCGCGCACTTTCATCCGCAACGCGTCGGACCCATGCGCCTGAAGGCAATAGAGCACGTCGCGTTCGGACAGGATTCCGGCAATCCCGGCGCCGGCATCTTCGACCGGCAAGGCGCCGATGCGCTTGGTGGCAAGGACTTCGACGGCGTCGGCCACGAGGTCTTCCGCGTGACAGCGCCACACTTCGCCCGAACGACCGGCGATGAGCCTGGCAATCGTCATGGCATCCTCCTTTCCCCTTGTCAGGGACGGGTTTCCCGCCTCCCGCAGGATGGATCATGACAGCATTGCGGCCAGTGTCAAAGCCAGTCTGGACGCCGATCCCGAACCTTGCCGCGGAGGCGCGCGATGCCCATGTTGCGGGCGATGCCCAGATCCCCCCAACCCCGTCCCTCGCCGCTGGACGACCCGCACAATGCCGCCCACGCGTGGACGCGCTATCGCCGCATGATGTGGGGCATGGGGGCGGTCACGTTGATCACGATCCTGGCGGTGTGGGCCTGGCTCTACAGCCAGTTCGGCCTCGTTTCGATCCACCTCTACATCGCCACGTTCCTGGGCATCGGGCTGACGATGATGCTGATGGCGGCGCTGATGGGGCTGGTGTTCCTCTCCAGCGGGACCGGCCACGACGAATCGATCGACGATCCCTTCGCCGACGAGGACTAACCGCCCGGCGGATGCAGCCGGAAGTCCTCGACCGGCACGCCGCCGATCACGTGTTCCTGGATGATCCGTTCCAGCACCGGCGGGGTGCACGAATGATACCAGACCCCATCGGGATAGACGACCGCGACCGGCCCGGCCACGCACACGCGCAGGCAGCCGACCTTGTTGCGCAGCACGCCCTGCGCCCCGCCCAGCTTCAGTTCGCCCAGCCGCTTCTTGAGGAAAGCCCAGGCCTCCTGCCCCACCTCGCGCGCGCAGCACTTGGCCTTTTCGGGATCGGCGCAGAGCAGGATGTGCCGGCGGGTGGAAAAACCGCCCAGCAGTTCGAGCGCGCGCTCGGCCTGCGCGACTTCGTCCGCGATGCTCACTTGAGCAGCCACGGACCCAGCCGGTCGCGGAAGTCCTCCGGCAGGGGAATCGCCTTCTGGCCGTCGGTGCAGACCACCACGGTGCGGCAGGTGGCGACCGCGCGCCCTTCCTGCACCAGCACCTGCTGCATCTGCCAGCTCGACCGGCCGATGTCGCAGGCCGCGACATGGCAGGTCATGGGCTGCGGGAAATGCGCCTGCGCGAGGTAGTCGATGGACACGCTCGCCACCATCGGCCGGAAGTTCTCCGCCCGGCGCAAGCCCAGCGCCATGTTGAAGCGCACCCGCCCGTCCTCCAGCACCGCCGCCATGGCAACGTTGTTGATGTGATCGTTCGGATCGAGGTCGGCAAAGCGCGTGGTGACCTCGTGGGCGAATGGGTAGCGCGCAGGATCGAGCAGCGCGGGATCGGGCTTGGCCATGGTGTCTCCCTGTCAGGGCGACGGGCTTAGCCTTCCTTGCCGCCCTTCCTCAACCAGCGATCGAGCCAGCGAAACACCGTCTGGTGCCACTGCAGCGAGTTCTTCGGCTTGAGCACCCAGTGGTTCTCGTCGGGGAAGACCAGCAGTTCGCTCGGCACCTTGCGCGTCTGGAGCGCGGTGAAGGCGGCAAGGCCCTGCGTATAGGGGATGCGGAAGTCCTTCTCGCTGGTCACCACCAGCATCGGCGTCTTCCACTTCGCCACGTGGTTCACCGGGTTCCACTTTTCATAGGCTTCGGGCGCATCGAAGTAGGTCTTCTGGCCGTGTTCCCACTCGTCGAACCACAGTTCCTCGGTCTCGTAGGCCATGGCGCGGGCATCGAACACGCCGTCATGCTGGACGATGCAGCGGAACTTGTCCGCCCAGTTCCCCTCGATCCAGTTCATCATGTAGCCGCCATAGGACGCCCCCATGGCGCAGGCGTTGTCCGTATCCACCTGCGCATCGACCGCAGCGGCGGCGGCGAAGCCCTTCTGCAGGTCCTCCAGCGGCTTGCCGCCCCAATCGTTGTTGATCGCGTCGGTGAAGGCCTGCCCGTATCCGGTGGAGCCGTGGAAATCGACCGAGACCACGGCATAGCCCTGCGATGCGACGACGCGCGGGTTCCAGCGGTTGGACCAGGCATCGTTGAACGATCCCTGCGGCCCGCCGTGGACGTAAAGGATGCCCGGCAGCTTGCCCGCCGCGCCAGCCGGCTTGGTGATCTGGCCCCACACCGTATCGCCATTGGCGCCGGCGAAGCTGAAGCGGCGGGTGACGACCGGCGCGCGCGCGGCCAGCGCCGAGGCCGCAATGTCGGTCAGCCGCGTGGCACCCTTGCCGGGTTTGCCCACGTAGATTTCCGCCGGGGCATCGATCGAATCGCGGGTGAATACCACGCGCCCGTCCCTGAGCGGGGTGACGTTGCCGATGTGGCCTTCGCGCCCCTTGGCGGGCGACAGGGCAAGACGGACAACCTTGCCGGACTTCGGATCAATCCGGAACGCGGGCGTATCCAGCACGTCCTCGGCGGTGGCGATCAGCGCCTTGCCATCGGGCGTCCATTGCAGCGTATCGACCGAGCGGTCCCAGCCGCCGGTCAGTTCGCGCCGCTCGCCGGTGCGCAGATTCAGCAGGTTCACCACCAGCCGGTCCGCCTCGTAGGTGGGGCGCGCCATCGCCGTCCACGCAAGCCATTGGCCGTCTGGCGAAAGTGCGGGGGCGGTGTCGGTCGCCTTGTTGGCGGCGGTGAGGTTCCTGGGCGCATCGCCGTTCACCGGCGCCCACCACAGGTCGAGATTGGTCGAGCGCGGCTCGTCGCGGTCGGCCTGGCGGGCGACATAGACCACCGCGCTGCTGTCCGCGCTCCACGCCACTTGCGCGCCGTCGCCGAAGGGCTTGGTGGGCGCATCGCCGACCAGCCCGCCGTTCGCCGCATCGCCATCGAGCGCGCGGCCGGTGTCGGTATTCACGCGGCCATCGGTGCCCAGCGCGTAGGCGAAGACGCGGCTGTAATTGCCGGGCGTTTCCCAGGCATCCCAGTGCCGCACGAAGCCGGTGCTATCCTTGTAGAGGCGGCCGGTGCCGGGACCGGGCTGGCTGGTGTTGCCGTCGCTGGCGCAGCCGCCGAAGGTCGGGCAATCGCGCGCGATGTCACCCCAGACGGCAAGGCGCTTGCCATCAGGCGAAAGCTTGAAGCCGGAGACGTCGGCCTTGAAGGCGGTCACGGGCACCGCCAGCGCGCCTGCTCCGGCGGGCGCGGCGATCTTCCAGACCTGCGTGCCCGCGTCCTTCCCGCCCTGCTTGCCATCGGACAGGAACCACAGGCTGCCATCCGGCGCGAAGGCGGGATCGCTGACCGCACCATCGACCGCAACCTGGCGCGCCGCCGCCCTGGCATCGCCCAGCGGCCGCAGCCACAGCGAGGTGGTGCGCGCGTAGCTCACGGGATCGGTGGTGGTGACAGTGTAGGCGAGCAGCTTGCCATCAGGCGAAACAGCCAGGCTGCCGAAGCGCCCCAGCGTGACGAGATCCTGCGCCGAGAACGGCTGGGGAACGCCTTGCGCCTGTGCCGGAGCGGCAGAAAAGGAAGCAGCAAGAGCAAGCGAAAGCGCGGCGCGCGACAGAAAACTGGTTTTCATGGAAACCAGATACGAACTTTCTTGCGGGAAGGCCAGCCCATGCGCACCTCACGCATCAGGCGAAAATGTCAGCTTTTCTTGCCGACGATCCGCGCGATTTCGGTCGCGACCATCTTCTCCACCATCGGCGGCAGGTTCTTGTCGAGCCACTCGGCCAGCATCGGGCGCAGCATTTCGCGCACGAGGCCTTCGAGCGAAGTTTCCCCGGATCGCACGATCTGGGGCGGGACACCGGGTTCGGACAGCATGGCAAGCGCCGCGAGCGAATCGCGCATCGAAGCGGCGGTGGTTTCGGGCAGCAGCGGGCTATCGGCCGTGGGCGCTTCCGCGCCGTCAGCCCCGACGCTGTCGTCCGAAAGAATGTGTGCGGCGATCTCGGTCAGGTCGAGCACTTCGTGCACGCGCGACGAGACGGAGACGGCTGGCGCTTCGGCGGCAGCGGGTGCATCGCGGCGGGCGCGCGCCTGTGCGGCTTCGGCCCGGTTGTCGCGGGCGATCACCTTCTTGATCGATTCGAGAATTTCCTCGACCGACGGTTCACCTGCCTGACGCATAAGCGTATTCCGAACCCCTGTTGTGCCGCCAGCGGCAGCGCCTGCCCGAATCCCCCTCAGGGGGCAGGTTGTGGCGCGATTGTCGCATCCTGCGCCGGCGTGTCAACGGTACGCGTCGATACGGGCTTGGGCGCGGGATCCTTCGCCCAGTCCCAGATCTTGCCCTTCACCCGGTCGTAGTTGACCTGCGGATCATAGAGCACGGCGCTTTCCGGACCGGCATCGAGCGCGAGGTCCTTGGCCTGCGCCTTGCCCATCGCCGCCAGCAGGTTGAACCCGGCGACATAAGCATTGCGACGCGCCGCGACGAGTTGCACCTGCGCCCGCAGCAGTTCCTGCTCCGCATCGAGGATGTTGAGGATGGTGCGGTTGCCCACGGTGTTTTCCGCGCGCACGCCTTCAAGGCTGAGCGCCGCCGCATCGACCGCCGTCTGGTTCATGGCGATGACGTCGTTCGCCGCCTTCCACGAGGTGTAGGCCGAACGGACGGTGGCGACCACGTCGCGCTCGATCGAGATCTCACGCTCCAGAGTCGCGCCCTCGACCGCTTGCGCCTGGCGTTCGCGCGCGGCGGGCAGGCCGCCCTGGAACAGCGGGATCGAGGCCGAAACCCCGGCCTGCGCCGTGGTCTGGTTCTGGCTGGTCCGCACGCTTCCGGCACTGCCCAGCGTGCCGAGGTAATCGGTGTAGTTGCCGCTGGTGAAGATCGACACGCGCGGCAGACGCCCGGCGCCCGCCACCTTGGAATCGTAGCGCGCGGCCTTGCTGCGTTCGCGCGCGGCGGCCAGATCGGGATTGCTGTCGAGCGCGATGTCGACGGCATCGTCGGGCGCCGGCGGCAGGCCGGCGAGCGGCGGCGGCGGCTGCAGATCCACCGGAGCCTTGCCCACGATCTGGATGTAGCGTTCGCGGCTGGCGACAAGGTTCGCCTCGGCGGTGCGCAGATCGCCCCGCGCCAGCGCCAGACGGGAATTGGACTGCGCCACGTCGGTGCGGGTCACGTCGCCGATCTCGTAGCGGTCGCTCGTCGCCTTGAGGTTGACCTGGAGCACGTCGACGTTGTTGCGGTTGAGCCCGACGATCGCCTGGTCGCGAATCACGTCCATGTAGGCGGCGACCGCCTGCGCGAACACGCCGCTTTCGATCCCGCGCAGGTCCGCCTGCCCGGCGACGACGCGGGTCTTGGCCGCGCGGATCGAATTCTTGACCGCGCCGCCCGCATAGACCGGCACCGACAGCGAAACGTCGCTGGAAAAGGCGCGATCGGGCGCGAGGAAGCTGTTGGCCGTCTTCTTGACGAACTCGCTGTAGCTGGCCGTGCCCGAAAGGCTGGGCAGCGCGGCGGAACGCGCGATGGGCACGCCCTCGTCCGTGGCGCGCTGGTTGGCGCGCGCAGCCTGGAGATCGGGATTGGTCTGGTAGGCGGCGACCAGGGCTCCGCGCAGGTCATCGGCCAAGGCCGGCGTGGCGAACGCCGCCATGGCGCCGGCCAGCAGCACGGCGCGAAGTCTGCCCTGTCTCATCGCGTCAGAAGCTCCATTTCTTCGGCGCGGCGAACTCCGGGAACGCGGCGAAATCGGCTTCGCCGAGATTGGTCAGCACCAGTTCGCCGGCGATCTTGCGGCCGATGGCGAGACGCGCCACGCCGCGTTCGACCAGCCCGGTGACGACGCGTCCGTGGTCCGCCAGCGCGGCGGCGAGGCCCGCGGGCACCGCTTCGACCGCACCATCGACGAGGATCAGCGAATAGGGACCGGTCGCCGACCAGTCATCGGCGGTGCCGGCCTGCGTCACGCTGCCCGCCAGCTTGCCGGCCAGCGCAGCGAGGTAGGCGCCGGGCTTGCCGATCACCAGCACCTTGTCGTCCGGCGCGATGTCCGCCGCGGTCAGCATCTGCCCGTGGGTCAGCGCCGGGGCCAGCACGGTGCCATCGCCCAGCGGCACGGCGCGGTCGGCATAGGCCACCGCGCGGCGATCCGCCGGCACGAAATCCTCGCGCACGACCGTGTCGAATGCCGACAGGATGGCCGGGTCGTTCACGCCGCTCACCCGCAGCTGGCTGTCGATCATCGCGCGGCGCGCCTGCGCCGCATCGGCGTTGGCAGGGCGTTCTTCCACCAAGGTCATGAATGTTCCCTCATCACCGGTCCGGCGTGCATCGCCCCGCCGTGTCCTGCAGCGCCGATACACCGGGCCAATCCACCGGATCAATCCGTGCTGCGACGGCCTGTAGAATATCACTGGAGCCGCGCCAAGCGCTTTGCAACGACGCCAGTCGGCGCTTATGGGGCCTTCATCGAACGACAACGAGGGAGTCTGCGCCGTGCGCGAGATGGTGACGATCCGCGAAGCCGACCTGATCGACAGCGTGGCGGATGCGCTGCAGTATATCAGCTACTTCCACCCGATGGACTACATCCGTGCGCTGGGTGAAGCCTACAAGGCCGAGCAAGGCCCGGCGGCCAAGGATGCGATCGCGCAGATCCTCACCAACAGCCGGATGTGCGCCGAAGGGCACCGCCCGATCTGCCAGGACACCGGCATCGTCAACGTGTTCATCGAGTGGGGCCAGGACTGCCGCCTCGACAGCGACCTGTCGTTGCAGGACGTGGTCGATGAAGGCGTGCGCCGCGCCTACATGAACCCCGACAACAAGCTGCGCGCCTCGGTGCTGGCCGATCCCGCATTCACCCGCCGCAACACGAAGGACAACACGCCCTGCGTGCTTCATGTCGAGATGGTGAAGGGCAACAAGGTCACCGTCGATGTCGCGGCCAAGGGCGGCGGCAGCGAGAACAAGTCCAAGTTCAAGATGATGAATCCCAGCGATTCGATCGTCGACTGGGTGGTCGAGATGCTGCCGCAGATGGGCGCAGGCTGGTGCCCGCCCGGGATGCTCGGCATCGGCATCGGCGGCACCGCCGAACACTGCGTCCTGCTCGCCAAGAAGGCGCTGATGGAGCCGATCGACATGGCCCAGCTGAAGGAGCGCGGGCCGCAGAACGATATCGAGAAGCTGCGCATCGAGATCTTCGACAAGGTCAACGCGCTGGGCATCGGCGCGCAGGGCCTGGGCGGTCTTTCGACGATCCTCGACGTCAAGATCATGGACGCACCGTGCCATGCCGCTGGCAAGCCGGTGGCGATGATCCCCAACTGCGCCGCCACGCGCCACGCGCACTTCACGCTCGACGGTTCGGGTCCGAACTATCTCGAACGGCCGAAGCTGGACGAATGGCCGGAAGTGCACTGGGCGCCGGATTCCGCGGCCAAGCGCGTCGATCTCGACACGCTGACCCCCGAAGACGTGCAGGGCTGGAAGGCAGGCGACCGCCTGCTGCTGAACGGCAAGATGCTCACCGGCCGCGATGCCGCACACAAGCGCATCAAGGACATGCTGGCCAAGGGCGAGCAGCTGCCCGTCGATTTCAAGGGCCGCGTGATCTACTACGTCGGCCCGGTCGATCCGGTGCGCGAGGAAGTCGTCGGTCCCGCCGGCCCCACCACCGCCACGCGCATGGACAGCTTCTCCGATCTGATGCTCGACCTTGGCCTGCTGGCCAGCGTGGGCAAGGCCGAGCGCGGCCCCGCCGCCACCCAGTCGATCGCCAACCACAAGTCGGCCTACCTGATGGCCGTGGGCGGCGCCGCCTACCTCGTCGCTCGCGCGATCAAGGAAGCCAAGGTCGTCGGCTTCGAGGACCTTGGCATGGAAGCCATCTATGAGTTCACCGTCGAGGATATGCCGGTGACCGTGGCGGTCGATTCCGATGGCCAGAACGTCCACCAGCTTGCGCCGCTGGTGTGGAAGAAGAAGATCGCGGAAGAACACCTGCTTCCGGCATGATCAGTTGGCCGATGCGCCCCTGCTGATGGCCGGGGCGCATCGGCCGAATCCACCAACCGCCGACTCCTGCCGACCAGCACGCTGGCACAAGGCCGCGCGGGCGGTGTAGAACCGGGCGATGGCATCCAGCCCCGCGTCCTCCCTGACGGAGCCAGAAGCGCTCCCCTTGCGCCCCCATGTTCCCGCCCGGCAGGTCGTGCTGTCGGCGCTGGCGCTGTGGCTGTGCTATTTCGTGCTCATCACCCTGCGCGGGCTGGTGGTGGAACTGGGCGAGTTCCAGGAACTGCTGTGGCGGCGCGCGCTGGTGACGCTGGCGGGAATCGCGGTCACGCTGCTCGCCTGGCCGCTGATCCGCCGCTTCGACGGGCGCAGCATCGGGCTGCGCGTGGGCGCTTCGCTGGTGATCATGCTGCCCGCCGCTCTCGCGCTCGCGGTGGTCAATCAGCAGGCGTTCGCCCCGGTGGAACAGCGCTTCCTTGACCGCGTTGCCGCCGAGGAAGCCGCCAAGGCGCGCGGAGCCACAGCCGCGCCGGCACCGGACGCGAACGCCGGCGGCGACCAGCCCGGCGATGCCGCTTCGACGTCGGTCACGACATCGACCGGTGTCCGGGTGCGGCATGATGTGTCCGGCAATGTGCTGGTGGACGTGATGGACCCTATCGCAGCGCCCGTCCCGCCTGAGCCTGCCCCGCCGCCGCCTGCCCCGGTGGCGCCGCAGGCCAAGGCTGCGCCGCCCGCGCCGCCGGAAATCCCGCTCTCGATCCGCAGCAGGGCGGACGGCAGTTCGGAAATGCTCGCTCCCGGCGGCGTGGTGATCCGGCGCAACGCCGACGGCACGGCGCAAGTGCGCGCCGGCGGCATGGTCGTCCAGGTCGACGGCGCCGATGCCGACGAGATCGCGCGCGGCATCGAGGAAGCACGCCGCCACACCCTGGAAGCACGCGGCGAAATGGCGGCCGACGCGCGGCGCGAAGCCGAGGAAGCCCGCCGCGAGGCACTGGAGGAAACGCGCCGCGCGCTGGCCGAGGCGGGCATCGCCATGCCGCCCGCCCCGCCAGCTCCGCCCGTGCCCCCCCGCGCAGCCGCTCCATCGGGGAAAACCGCCCCCGCGCACAAGGCCCCCCCCGCAGTAAGGCCCGCAGCACGGCCCGCGCCCCACCCCGCGGCAGTACCGACCGCGGCCGCCACGCCAAAGGCCGTGCCCTCCCCGGCCCCGGAACCTGCGGCTTATCCCGCCCCCGCCCCCGTGCACGCCAAAGTCATCCGGAAGGCCGTCGAGGACGAAGGGCTGTGGCGCCAGCTCACCGATGTCGCGCTCGGCCGTTATTTCCTGCTGATCGCCTGGGCTGCGCTCTATCTCGCGCTCGGCAATGGCGAGATGGCGCGCGCTGCCGAACAGCGCGAAGGCGAATATCGGCGCGCGGCCAAGTCCGCCGAGCTGCGCAGCCTGCGCTATCAGGTCAATCCGCACTTCCTGTTCAACACGCTCAATTCGCTGTCGGCGCTGGTGATGGTGGGGCGCAGCGAGCAGGCGGAGAAGATGATCCAGACGATCTCCAGCTTCTACCGCCACAGCCTTGCCACCGATCCCACCGCCGACGTGCCGCTCTCGGACGAAATCGCGCTGCAGCGGCACTATCTCGAAATCGAGGCGGTGCGTTTTCCCGAACGCCTGCGCACCGAATTCGACGTGCCGGAAGACCTGATGAGCGCCTGCGTGCCGGGGATGATCCTGCAACCGCTGGTCGAAAACTCTATCAAGTACGCGGTTTCGGCGAGCACACGCCCCGTCACCATCCGCATCGCCGCGCGCGAGGCGAGCGGGCTGCTGGTGCTGACCGTGGCCGACGACGGGCCGGGCAAGGTCGGCGAATCCGGCAGCACCGGCATCGGCCTGGACAATGTGCGCCAGCGCCTGGCCGCGCGCTTTGGCGACCGAGCGCGGGTGGAGAGCGCGGCGCTGCCCGCAGGCGGCTACGCTACCGTCCTGACACTGCCGGTGATACACCATGACTGTTGAAAATCAGAAGCTTGAGGGGGAAATCATGCGCACGCTGATCGTCGATGACGAGCCGCTCGCAGTCGAACGGATGCAGATCCTCTGCGCCCGCATTCCGGCGTTGCAGGTGGTCGGCACCGCGAGCGATGGCGGGCAGGCCCTGCGCCTCGTCACTGCGCTCGCACCCGATCTGGTGCTGCTCGACATGACCATGCCCGAAGTGGATGGCCTTTCCGTGGCGCGCGCATTGGCGGACCAGCCGCAGCGACCCGGCGTGGTGTTCGTGACCGCGCACGATCATTTCGCGGTGGAAGCGTTCGACCTCGACGCGGTGGACTACGTGCTGAAGCCCGTCGCGCAGGAGCGGCTCGAACGCGCCGTGGAACGCGCGCAGGAACGCGTGACCGCACGCCGCGCCGCGCCCGAGCAACCCGCCTCCGCGCCCGGCAGCGCGTGGATCGAAGAGTTCTGGGTGCCTCATCGCAGCGAGCTTGTGCGCATTGCCGCATCCGATCTCGACCGCATCGACGCAGAGCGCGACTATGTGCGCCTTCACGTGGGCGAGCGATCGTACCTGATGCTGCATACGATCCAGGGGCTGGAGAACCGGCTCGATCCCGAACGCTTCATCCGCCTTCACCGCTCTACCATCGTCCGGCGGGACCGCATCGCCGGCTTGCGGCACGACGGGCTGGGCGTGTGGTCCGCCGAGCTTGCCGATGGCACCATGCTGCGGATCGGACGAACTTTTCTGTCCAAAGTCAAAGGGATGGCAGGCCGATAAGGGCCATAGAGCCGTTGCAACGGCGGGGGTTCTGCAACAATATCCGAATCTGAGGTAACGGCTCGGCAAGATTCGTCACGTTACAAGGACTTCGGTCGGAACAGACGTGCGTCCGGCCCAGAGGGGGCAGCGCGTCGGGGGAATAAGCTTGCTCGAGGGGAACGACGAGCCGGACGATACCAAAGCCTCGGAGAGCGATGCCTCCGACGAGTCCGGCCATGCGAGCAGCGACCAGCGCGGCTCGCCCCGCTTTACCCTGCTGATTCGCGCCGCCAAGCTGGTGGTCGACGGACGCGAATTCCTCTGCATTCTGCGCGACGCGTCCGCCACCGGGCTCAAGGTCCGGCTGTTCACGCCCCTGCCCGAGCATCGGGATTTGCGCATCGAATTGGCCAATGGCGATCGCTATCCAATCGAACTGGTATGGCATTCGGACGATTACGCCGGCTTCCGCTTCCAGGAAGAAGTCGAAATCGAGCGCCTGCTGGACGAAAGCCATGGCGGCTTTCCCCGGCGGCAGGTGCGGCTGCGCATCGCGCTGAACGCCATGCTCCATTCGGGCGGGGAGGCGGTGCGCATCGCATTCAACGATATCTCGCAGCAGGGCGCCGGTATCGAATGCGACAAGTGGCTGCTGATGAACGAGCTGGTGAAGATCGAGACCGGGGTGATGCCGGCGATCTACGCCAAGGTGCGCTGGCGCAGCCACCCCCGCTATGGCCTGGTGTTCGAGCAGACGTTCAAGCTCGACGAACTCGCCCGCATTTCTGCGCCGCTGCAACTGGGGCAGGCGATCCGCGATGCGGAAGCAGGCAAGGATAGCGAAGCGGGTGCCCGCGCGACCGGCTGATGCCGGTGCGCGCACCCGGTGATTGACCGGCAGAGCAAGGCGCGGGATAAGACCCGCACCGTGCCAGAGGGAATGCCGATGAACCGCAAGTCACTGATCCGCGCCGCTTCCGTGTCCTTGCTGCTCGCCCCCGCGCTCGCGGCGGCCAAGGAATCGCCGATCACCGACTCGCTTCCTCCCGTGTTCCAGGCGGTGGCCGATTGCCGCCAGCTGACGGCGGACGCGGAACGGCTGGCTTGCTACGATCGCAACGTCGCCACGATGGTCTCCGCGCGCGAAAACCACGATCTTGTCGTCGCCGACCGGGCCACGCTGCGCGAAACCAAGAAGGGCCTGTTCGGGTTCACGCTGCCCAAGCTGAAGCTGTTCGGCAACACCGAAGGCGAGGACATCCAGGAAATCGAAACCACGATCAGCCTGGTCCGTCCCGCGAAGGACGGCTACGCGGTATTCACCCTTGCCGATGGCGCACGGTGGAAGCAGACCGACGGCGGCAAGAGCTGGGCCAAGCCGGGTGACAAGATCCGCATCAAGCGCGGCGCGCTGGGCAGTTTCATGGCGAACGTGGGCAACGCTGCCGCCGTTCGCGTGATGCGGCTGGCCAACTGACCGTTCGACGAGTCGCCGAACCGCCAGTCAGTCCGCCGCACCGGGTCAATTGGCCTGATTGATGGCCTTGCCCTGCATCGCCTCGTACGTTTCGCGCGCGTTCTGGTTGCCGACGCGGTCGGCCTGCTCCCACATTGCGTTGGTGCGGCAACTCACCCGCTTGCGGACAAGCGAGCCGGTGTCCTCGGATTTGACGCAACGGATGTAGTCGGGATCGGTCTTAATGCGCGAGGCGTTGTGCGCGCGCACTTGTGACTGGCTCATCTTGCGCGGGTCCAGTTCAAGCGCGGTAATGGCCGTGCCGCTTGCAGAAGTACTGGCGGCGGCATTGGCCGCCAGGGCGATAATGAATGTGGTAATCATGCTGGCGGAACTCCGTCCGGAAAAGTGATGCCACGCTAACCCGCCCAAGCTGCCGCGACAACACCCTGAAATGAAACAGGGTTCCGGGAAATGAAACAGGGTTCCTGCCGCCGGCTATTTCAGCGCCGTGTCATTCGCCGCAAAGTACGAGGCGACCGCCTCGCGCTCGCGCTCGCCCAGGTGCGGGTTCCACACATCGAGGATCAGCACCGCCCGACGGCGGTTGCTGCGGTTCCAAGCCTCGTGCTCGATCGTATCGTCAAAGGCAAAAGCCTTGTTCTCGACCCACTCGCGCGTTTCCCCCCCGACGCGGAAACCGCAGGCTTCGGGCACTTCTAGGGCGAGGTGGATGATCGCGCGGGTATTGGTGACGCCGGTATGCGGGGGAATATGGCTGTGCGGCTGGAGGATCGAGAAGAAGGCGTTGGGCGCACGGCCCGGAATGCGCATCAGGGGAAGCCGCTCCAGCAGGCTCGCCGTGTGCGGGCAACGCGCCAGCACGGCCTCGTTGGCCACCCCGTATTCCCACAGGAAGCAGACCGACCAGTCGAGCGAACCGTCCAGCAGGGTCCACTTGTTCTCGGGCGTGCCCGGCTCCATCCGCACATAGGGCCGGATGTCCTCGCCGGGTGCGGCGAGCAGCGCGCTCATTTCCGCCGCGATGAACGGGGCGTGCGCCTCCAGATCCTCGAACCAGGGGAAATGCTTGCGATCGAAGTATTCGTCGGGCGGCAGGAAGGGATAGTGCAGTCCGGCGCATTCGTTATGGTAGATGCGCCGGCGACCAAGCGCGGTATCGACGAAGGCGCCAATGCGCCGGCGTTCGCCTTCGTCCTCGCTCGCGCGCATCGCCTCGAGTGCACTTTGCGTCTGGCCTTCCAGCCGCACGCGCAGTTCGCTGCAATAGCGCTCGCCATCGTCCAGCTCGGCGGCCAGCGCCGGGGAGATCCGCGGCAATTGCGCGGCCAGCTGGCGCACACCGTTCCATCCGGCCAGCGCAGCGGTTTCCTCGCCCAGGCGTTGCAGCAACTGCGCCATGCGCAATTGCGCAATGAAATCCACCCGGTTGATCGACAGCGCGTGGTTCAGCGCATCGCGTTCACCGGCGGCATCGCCCCGCAGGCGATAGGCGTGCGCCAGGTTGATCCACAGCGGGGCAGCGTCAGGATCGGCTTCGGTCGCCTCTCGAAAGGCCGCGATCGCGCTCACGCCATCGTGCGCCTGCAAGGCCTGGATGCCGCGCGCATTGGCGGCCTGTGCACGCGCGAGATGCCCGGGAGGGGCAGCGCCCGCTTCACCGGCAAAATTTTGTGATGCGACCATGGAACCCGATTTACATTGCGGCGTTCTTGGCGACAAGCATCCTTGCGTCCGCCCGAAATGCCGGTCGGTAAAATGAGTGGGTATTCCTTGAGCTTCGACATCGTCAATGCCGAATGGATCGCGCATCGCCATGTCGAGCAGGCCGATGCGATCCGGTTCATCCCGGTGCCGCGCGCCGCACACGAAACCATTCCCTTCCTCACCGACGATTGCCTCGGCCCGCGCGGCCCCGCTGTCGATGTTGCAGTGACCACCTGCCTCGCGGCGGCAGAAAAACGTCCGTTGAACATCGTGTTCCATTCCGCCTTCTGCGCATCGACGCTGCTCACGCGCGCGTTGTCGCGGCCGGGGACGGCCATGGGCCTGTCCGAACCGGTGCTGCTCAACGACGTGGTCGGCCTGCGCCAGCGCGGCGCGCGCGGAGCGGAAGTGGCGCGGATCGCCGATACCGCGCTGCGCCTGCTGGCACGTCCGTTCGGACCCGGCGAAGCGGTGGTGGTCAAGCCATCGAACCTCATCAATCCGCTGGCCGAATTGTTCATGGCCCTGCAGCCGCAGGCGCGGGCGGTGTTCCTTTATGCCCCGCTCGAAACCTTCCTGATTTCCGTGGCGCGCAAGGGCCTGCCGTGCCGCCTGTGGGTGCGCGAACTGATGGCCAAGTTCCTGCCCGAAGGACTGCTCGCTCCTCTGGGGATCGAGCCGGAGGACGTCTTTCGCCAGACCGACCTGCAAGTGGCCGCCGCCGGATGGCTCGCGCAGCACCGGCTGTTCCTCGGCCTGGCGCAGAAGCTGGGACCGGATCGTCTGATCCTGCTCGATGCCGATGCGCTGACGGGAAGCCCCGCGCCGACGCTGGCCCGCGTTGCCCGCCATTTCCGGCTCGATTTCCCGGCCGGGGCCATCGAAGAGATCGCGGGTGGCCCCGCCTTTACCCGCCACTCGAAGTCCGGCAGCGCGTTCACGCCGGAGGACCGCAGGATCGCCTACGCTGCGGCGCGCGGCGCCCATGGCGAAGAGATCGACATGGTGATGGATTGGGCCGGCAAGGTTGCGGCAGGCGCGGGAATTGCGCTCGATCCCGCTCCCGCACAGACTTACGCGTAACCGAAGCGCTCTACCCAGGGTCGGAGGATCGGCAGGACCGGAGCGAGGAAATCGGCATGGCGCTCCCACTGGCGCGTGCCATCGAACAGGCCCTGGCGGACCTGCCGTGCGCTCGCCGTCGCCACGCCTCGCTGCCGCGCCGTGCGGTCGAAACGACGCAGATCCTCGCTCCATGGCATATCGATGAATTCGCAGATCGCGCGCGTGGTCGCGTCGAAATCCTGCACCAGGCGGTGATAGTGCACTTCCAGCACATTCAGCGGCAATGCCCCGCGGGCAGCCTCGATCAGCTGCATCGTCGCATCGTAATGCCGCGCCGCGCCTTCCAGCGTGGTGAAATCCATCGCGGCGTTGGTGAGTGCAAAATTGGTGCGGAAGCAGCTCCACACCACATCGCGCGGATCGCGGCGAACCAGAAGCACGCGGGCTTCGGGAAAGAGACGCGCGATGAGGGGCAGGCGTATGCCTTTCAGCGGGTCCATATCGACGAAGCACTGACCATCCACCGCCAGCCCCGCGCCGCGCACGTGCTCCCAATAGGCCGCGCGGAAAGCCGCAAGGTCGGCTTCGGGCGCTGAATCCAGCCGCGCCAGTCCGCCTTCGGCAAGGAAGGCCTGGTCCGCATCGCGCAGCGTGGGGCGTTCTTCCAGCGCAGCACAGCCCGGCAGCGAGGCGAGCACGTTTTCAAGCAGCGTGTTGCCGCTGCGCGGATAGCCCAGCACGAAGACATGGCGCGAGGCCGGGCCGCGCGCCGCCGCCGGATCGGGAGCAGGCCAGCGCGCGGGATGAAGGTCCGGGATCTGCGCGGCGATCTGCGCGACGAAACGTGCGTGCGACGGCCGGCCCACGAAGGTGCGCGCGTGGACTGCGGCAAAATCCTGCTTCGAGCGCACATAGGCGGTTTCGGCGGCGGCATGGTCGCCCAGCCGGTCACAGGCATCGCCAAGGATGGCGAGCAGGTGCGAGCGTTCGCCGGACGGGCCGCCAAGGGTGCCCACCACCGCTTCGGCGAGTTCACGGGCGCGCGCCGCATCGCCGGCTTCGAGTTCGACGGAGGCGAGCGCAGCCGTCGCCACTGCGTCCTGCGGGTTGGCCGCCAATGCGGCGGGAGCATGACGGCGCACGCCATCAGCATCGCCGTCGCGCGCGGCGATCGAGGCGAGGCCGGCGTGCGCGGGGCCGTGGCCGGGCTGTAGCTCCACGACGCGTCGATAGCAGCGCGCCGCCTCGTCCATGACGCCGCCGGCCGCCATCACGCAGGCGCGCTCGAACCAGCCGTCGGCATAGTCTGGCGCTGCTGCCAGCGCGGCATCGCAGTGGAGCGCCGCCTCGCGCAATTGGCCGGCATCGCGCAGCAAGCCGGCAAGGCCGACCAGCGCCTCGGGATCGCGCGGGGCAATCGCCAGCGCTTCGCGGAAATGGCGTGCGGCGCCGGCGGGATCGCCGTTCACCGCGTGGAACCAGCCCAATGTGTTGCAGTGGATCGCTTCGCGGCGACCGGCGGCAAGGGCAGCCCGGGCCTCGGCAGCGGCTTGGGCGAGGTCGATCGTCATGCCGCAGTCCTTCCCCGTGACGCAGCCCGCGTCAAGCGGACACGAAAAAGGGGGCAGGCATTGCTGCCCGCCCCCGATTTCCTGTGCTTGCGAAGTTCGATCAGAACTTCACGCGCGCACCCACCGCGAAACGGCGGCCCAGCGCGTCGTAGGTCGACGGATAGGTGTTGCCGCTGTTGTAGGTGGTCGAACCGATCGTGTTGCCAACGATCGGCGGCTTCTTGTTGAACAGGTTCTGCACGGTGACCGTGAAGGTGATCTGGTCGACGTTGAAGCGCGTGGTCAGATCGAAGATGTCGTAGCCATCGATCTTGCCGAAGTTCACGTTCTGGCCGCTGAGAACGCCGTTGCCGGCTGGCACGGTGCCCTCGAACGCCGGACCCGAAGCGACCACGTCGGCCGGTTCCTGCTTCACGCCGGAAATGTGGCGCCACAGGAACGAGATATCGGCCTGGCCGATGCCGAACGTGTTGCGCACCGACCACTGGTACTTCGGCTGGATCGACCCGGTGAACGAGCAGTTCGCCGAGTAGTAGCCGACGCACTCGCGGTTGATGCTGGTCGGGGTGGCCTGGTACTTCGAATGGGCGGTGTAGTTGCCGGTCGCGTTCAGCGCCCACTTCACCGCGCCAAAGTCGTGCGAGTAGTTCAGAACCACGTCGACGCCCGAAGTGAACAGCGTGCCAAGGTTGCCGAGCGGCGAGAAGAGGCCGCCGACCACCGCCGGGTCGCCGTCAAGACCGCCGGTCGCCGGATCGCGGCGGATGACGGTGCAAGCCGTGTTCGTGGCGCTCGATGCCGACAGGCCGTCGAAGCAAGCGCTGATGAGATCGCCCGGCAGGGGCGAGCCGATCACGTCGGTGACCTTGATGTTGTAGTAGTCAACCGAGAACGAGAAGCCCGGGACAGCCGACGGCTGAACCACCGCACCGACGGTCCAGGTGTTCGCCTTTTCCGGCTTCAGGTTGAGGTTGCCGCCCGAAGTGACGTTGGCCTGCGAACCGGTCGGATCAAGGATCTGGCCGATCGAGGAAGCCGGGGCGCCCTGTGCAAGGCAGACCGCGCGCAGGTTGGCATTGGTCACCGGAGCCGCGCCCGCGCAGGGATCGGAGGCGAGGTTGGTCAGGCCGGTGGTCAGCGGCGTGAACAGTTCCGCGATGTTGGGCGCGCGAACGGCGTGGGCGTAGTTGCCGCGGATCTTGAGGTCCGCAACCGGTTCCCAGCTGCCGCCGAACTTGTAGGTCCAGGCCTCGTTCGAGCCGCCGCCGCGCACGCTGTACTTCGAGTAGCGCGCACCGCCTTCGGCGGTCAGGCTCTTGAAGAACGGCTTGTCGTTGACGAGCGGAACGATGAGTTCGCCGTAGCCTTCCCACACGTCGTAGGCACCGTCGATGTCCGGAGCCGCGCCGCCGGCGCCGCCGAGTTCACCCGGCGTCTTCGACAGCGTGTCCGAGATCTGCTTGGCGCCATACTTGCGGTATTCGCTGCCGAGCGCGAAGCCGACCGGCTCGCTCGCGCTGGGAACCGACCAGCCGAAGTCGCCCGAAAGCAGGCCACGGACCTGCAGGAGCGAGGTCTTGTTGCTGGTGGTCGACGGCGAGAGCAGGTAGGCCGCCTGCGCCGGGGTGATCGAACCGCCCGCGCCGAACACGTTCAGCGGAACGCAGCCCGCGTTGCCGCTGAGGCAGGTGCTGGTGTTGGTGGCGAGCAGCGCATCGCGCACGCGCGAGGTCAGGACGTAGCCCGTGATGGTCTGGGTCTTGTCCGATTCGCCGTAGCTGCCGCGCAGGTCCCAATCGACCGTGCTGGTCAGCTTTCCGCGGAAGCCCAGCGAGTAGTCGAAGACGTTCGAGGCGTATTCCGAGTTGCGCGTGCCGGTTTCGGTCATGCGGCGACGCAGCACGGTGCTGAAGGTGCGATAGTTGGGATCGGTCGGATCCGTCGCGACGCGGGCGGCATCGCACTCGGCGATGCTGAGGCCGTTGGCCGAGCAGAACTGACCAGCAGCGCCCGCCGGAAGGTAGGGGTTGCTGTAGGGGATGACGACCGACGAAGCGAACACGCCCGAAGGAGCGATGATCGTCGAGACGGTGTTCTTCGAGAACATGCCGCGCGTGTAGACTTCAACCGCGTCGGACAGCTGGTAGTTGGCCTGCGCGAAGATGTTGAAGCGGCGGAACGGCGTCTGGAAGATGTTGTAGGGGTTGAAGTTGAAGGGCGTGAAGCCCGATTCAAGCAGGCCGGTCGTCGGGTTGATGACCTTGTTGCCGCCGTTGATCGAGAAGCGCGAGGGCACCGCCGTGCCCGAGCCGCCGGCCGAACCCGAGTAGCTGTCGAGCTGGTAGTACGAGAAGTCGCGCGCGCCCTGGTAGACCGGGTTCGAGTTCTGGTAGCCGAGGCTCAGCACCGCGTTGCCGCGGCCGTCGTCGAAGTTGACGCCGGTGGTCACGTCAGCGCGGAAGTAGTTGCCGTCGCCCTTTTCGGTGATCTGGTCGGAAACCGACAGATCGACGCCCGAGAAGTCCTTCTTGGTGATGAAGTTGACGACGCCGGTGATGGCGTCCGCACCATAGGTGGTCACGGCCGCGCCGGTCAGCGCGTCAACGCGGCTGATCAGGGCGAGCGGGATGTTGTTGAGGTCGACGCGGCCCTGAAGGTCGGCCGGGACGATGCGCTGGCCATCGATCAGGACGATGTTGCGGTTCGAACCGAGGCCGCGAAGGTCGACGTACGAGGAGCCGCCGTTGCCGTTGTTGACGGCCGAGCCGATGTTCGAGACGACGCCGGGCACTTCGCGCAGCACGTCTTCAGCGGTGTTCGACTGCTTCAGCTCGATCTGGTCCGCCGTGGTCACGTTGACCGGGGTCGCCTGAACGAGGTTGGGGTTGCGGATCAGCGAGCCGGTGACGACGATGGTATTCGCATCGGTGGTCTCGGCAGCGGCCTGGTCCTGCGCCGCCGTATCCTGCGCAGCGGCAGGCATGGCGATCAGTGCCAGCGCAACCGCGACCGGCGCAGCGCCGGTCTTCAGAGCGGTGATGGTGTTGTTCTTCACGTGTCCAGTCCCTTCAATGGGCAGCGGGGACGAAACCCGCCGCCGAAGTCCATTCCCGGCCCCCCGTCTGGCCGTCCAACGACCGGACACACCAAAGCGGATCCACGGACCCCGGGAAATGATGGAGCTTTCTGTGAGATTTACGGGGCGACTTGGAAGCGCGAAGTCGCGGACGACATCAAAACGCAATATGATTGTGGCCAAGGTGCAACACAGGACCTGTACCAAAGGGCAGAATCCCTGATTACCGGGACATTTACCGTTGCCCAAAAATTGCGCCCGGTACCAAATGTTCCTAAAGAAATTACAATTGCAAGCAGCGAAGGAACAAGAAAGGTGCGCCGTTCGCGCTGGCAGCCCTCATTTGGGCAGGAACAGCAGCGGGTCCAGTCGGCGCCCCTGCCAGGTCACGCTCCAATGGAGATGCGGCCCCGTGGCGCGGCCCGACATGCCGATCCGCCCCAGCACCTGACCTTGGCGGACGGTATCGCCCTCCTTTACCGCCAGGCTCGACGCGTGAAGGAACGCGCTGTTGAGACCCATGCCGTGGTCCAGGATCAACAGGTGCCCCTCCAGCGTGAACGGCGCGTCCGCCGCCAGCACCACGGTGCCATCGGCCGGCGCGACAAAGGGCGTGCCGGCACCGCCGGCAATGTCCATGCCCGAATGGTACGCGCCCGGCTCACCGCGATAGATCCGCTGCGCGCCGAACAGACCGGATAGCCGCCCCGGCGCCGGCCGCAGGAAATCCTGCCGCCAGCCCTGGGCCATGCTATCCCGTGCGCGCGCCGCCGCGATACGCGCCACTTCACCGGCGCGCCGCTGCGCGAACTCGGCATCGGGCAGGCCACCGGGCCGCTTGGGCGTGTCGATCCGCTCGATACGCCAGGCGCGCGGGGCAATGGCCAGCGCAGTTTCGATGCGGCGACCATCGGCAAGCACGGCGACAAGCTTCGCGGCCGGCGGCGCATCGCGGTCGAAAGCCACGAAGAAGCCACCGTCGGGCGCAAGCGGGACCGGCTTGTCGTCCAGCATGAGCGCGCTGGTGCCGGCAGGCGCCTGCCCGCGCAGCCAGCCGCCCTGTTCGGAGGGGCCGGACACGGCCAGTGCCAGCGGGGCCACATCGGCCCGGACCGGCGCCATCGTCACGGTGAAGGCCAGCCCCAGCACCGCAGCGGCCGCGCGCAGACGCATCAGCGTTCGAGCAGCCGCTTCGTCGCGATTTCGGGCGTGGCGTAGGCTTCCTGGCGCACCGAGCACCAATAGCGCAGCATATCGAGCGGGATTTGCTCGCCGCTGATCGCACAAACGACATGATCACCAGCGGACAGCTGGCGGAAAGTGCCGGGAAGATAGTGAAGCCGCGCGAGGCGGCCGGCAGGAGACATCAGCATGGGCACCAATCTAGGTGCTTCATGCGCTCAAAGCAATTTCGGCTGATCATCGCCGCGCGCTGCCGGTCGCGGTTTCGGTGCGGCACGCGGCGGGAATGGGGCGGAAGGCGCAGGCGTTGCCCCCTCTGGCCCCGCAGCAACAACGTCCAGCGCCCCATCGGCGAACTTGAGCGTCAGTGCGCCGCGCTCCGCCGCCGTGCGGCGATCCTTGACCACCGCGCCTTCGCGGTCTGTCACCAGAACATAGCCGCGCAGCAACGGTGCCTCCGGGTCCAGCGAGCGGCGCAGACGGTCCAGCGCGTCGACACGCAGACGCAGCGCCCCGATCCGCTGCAGCACCGCATCGGGGCGCAGGCGCTGCCCGGCGAGACGGTCGCGCTCGCGGTTGAGGCGCGCGGCGAGCAGGGCAGGCCGCAGCGCACCCGCCGAGCGGCCCAGCGCGCCGCGGGCGATCTCGGTGCGGTGGAGCAGGCCGCGCCGCAGCCGCTCGCCCAGATCGTCAAGCCGCTGCGCCTGCGCCTGGAGCAGCGCTTGCGGCTGCGGAAGGCGTCCGCCGCGCTGGTCCAGCCGTTCGCGCGCATGGGCGAGCAGGCGCACCATGCCACGCTGCTTGCGTGCGTGGAAATCGCTGAGCACAGCAGCCAGTTCGCCCAGCACCGGCACCGCGATTTCGGCCGCGGCGGTGGGGGTGGGCGCACGCAAGTCGGCGGCAAAATCGGCCAGGGTGGTGTCGGTCTCGTGACCCACCGCGCTGATCACAGGGATGGTCGATCCGGCGATGGCGCGGACCACGTCCTCTTCGTTGAAGCACCACAGGTCCTCGATCGAGCCGCCGCCGCGCGCCACGATGACAAGGTCCGGGCGCGGCACCGGGCCGCCCGGTTCGATGGCAGAGAAGCCGCGCACCGCCGCCGCGATCTGCGCCGCCGCGCCCTGCCCCTGCACCAGCACCGGCCAGACGACGACGTGGCTGGGAAAGCGGTCGCGCAGGCGGTGCAGGATGTCGCGGATCACCGCCCCGGTGGGCGAAGTGACGACGCCGATGGTGCGCGGCAGATAGGGCAGCGCGCGCTTGCGGCGCGGATCGAACAGGCCTTCCGCTTCCAGCCGCGCCTTGGTCTTGGCCAGCAGCGCCAGCAGCGCGCCCTCGCCGGCGATCTCCATGCGGTCGATCACGATCTGGTAGTTCGAGCGGCCGGGATAAGTCGTCAGCTTGCCGGTGGCGACCACTTCCACGCCGTCTTCCGGCAGGAACGACAGGCGCTGCGCGTTGCCGCGCCACATCACGCCGTCCAGCCGCGCGCCCTCATCCTTGAGGCACAGGTAGAGGTGCCCGGACGCCGCGCGCTTCACGCCCGAAAGCTCGCCGCGCACACGCACGAAGCCGAACCGATCCTCCACCGTGCGCTTCAGCAGCGCGGAAATCTCGGAGATCGACAACGCGGGGGCGTTGTCGCCCGCCTGTTCCCTCGCTAACAGCCCGCCAGCGTCTTGGTCGTCGTTGGGCGAAGAAGGGAATGCCATGAATATCCTGCTGATCGGGTCGGGCGGCCGTGAACATGCGCTCGCGTGGAAACTGGCCCAATCGCCGCTTCTCGGCAACCTCTATGCGGCGCCGGGCAATCCGGGCGTGGCCGACCATGCCGAACTGGTCGCACTCGATCTGGCCGATCACGCCGCCGTCGTCACCTTCTGCGAGGCGAAGCGCATCGGGCTGATCGTGATCGGGCCGGAAGCGCCGCTGGTCGATGGACTGGCCGATTCGCTGCGCGGCGCCGGCTTCTCGGTGTTCGGCCCCAGCCGCGCGGCAGCGCAGCTGGAAGGATCGAAGGGCTTCACCAAGGATCTGTGCGCGCGCGCCAACATCCCGACCGCCGGCTATGTCCGCGCGAAGTCCGAAGCCGAGGCGCGCGAAGCGCTGGCCCGGTTCGGCGCGCCGGTGGTGATCAAGGCCGACGGGCTTGCCGCGGGCAAGGGCGTGGTCGTGGCGATGACCATGGACGAGGCCGAGGAAGCCGTGACCGACATGTTCGGCGGCCAGTTCGGCAGCGCCGGCGCCGAAGTGGTGGTCGAGGAATTCCTCACCGGCGAGGAAGCCAGCTTCTTCGCGCTGACCGACGGCGCGACGATCGTGCCCTTCGCCTCGGCGCAGGATCACAAGCGCGTGGGCGACGGCGATACCGGCCCCAACACCGGCGGCATGGGCGCCTACAGCCCGGCGCGCGTGCTGACGCCCGAACTGGAAGCGGAAACCATCGCGAAGATCGTCGCCCCTACGGTCAAGACCATGGCGGACGAGGGCACGCCTTATTCCGGCGTGCTTTATGCGGGGCTGATGCTCACCGCCGAAGGGCCGAAGCTGATCGAATACAATTGCCGGTTCGGCGATCCGGAATGCCAGGTGCTGATGATGCGGCTGGAAAGCGATCTGGTCGAACTGCTGCTGGCCTGTGCCGACAGCCGCCTGTCATCGATCGAGCCGCCGCGCTTCTCGGCCGATCCGGCCCTGACCGTGGTGATGGCGGCGGAAGGCTATCCCGCCACGCCGAAAAAGGGCGGCCGGATCGACCGCATCCCCGCCGCCGAGGCGACCGGGGCCAAGGTGTTCCATGCCGGCACCACGCTGGGCATGGACGGCACGCTCAGCGCCAGCGGCGGCCGCGTGCTCAACGTGACCGCACGCGGCAAGACCGTCCGCGCGGCCCGCGACGCAGCCTATGCCGCGGTGGACACCATCGAGTTTCCCGAAGGCTTCTGCCGCCGCGACATCGGCCAGAAGGAAATCGACCGCGAAACGGCGCGCGGCGAAGACTGAGCCAGGGAATTGGCCGGTGCGCGGCGCGCACCGGCTTTCCGGCCCTCAGCGGCCCGCGACAAGCTCCGCGAGATCGGCTTCGGGCCGCGCGCCATAGTGCGAGATGATTTCCGCCGCGCACACCGCGCCCAGCTTGAGGCATTCGGCCAGTGGGCGTCCGCGCACGTGGCCAAACAGGAAGCCGGCGGCGAACAGGTCACCCGCGCCGGTGGTGTCGACCACCTTTTCGATCGGCTCCGCCGGCACATGGGCGTGCTCGCCCGCCGCGACCGCGTGTGCGCCGTTCTCGCTGCGCGTCACGACCAGCGTGGGCACCTTGTCCGCCAATGCGGCGATGCCATCGTGGAAATCGTCCTTGCCGGTCAGCGCAGCGAGTTCGTGCTCGTTGGCGAACAGGATGTCGATTTGCCCTGCTTCGATCAGCGCGCGGAAATCGTCGCCATGGCGCGAAATGACGAACGCGTCGGACAGCGTGAATGCCACCTTGCGGCCGGCCGCACGGGCAGCGGCAATCGCCTTGCGCATCGCCCGGCGCGGCTCCTCGGGATCCCACAGGTAGCCTTCGAGATAGAGCACGGCAGCACTGGCGATCACCGTCTCGTCGAGCGCGGCGGCCGGCAGGAACTGCGATGCGCCCAGGAACGTGTTCATCGTGCGCTGGCCGTCCGGGGTCACGAAGATCAGGCACTGCGCCGTCGGCGGCTCCTCGCCCCGCGCGGGGGTGGCGAAATCGATGCCGCCCGAGCGGATGTCATGCGCGAAGACCTGGCCGAACTGGTCGTCCGCCACCTGCCCGATGAAAGCGCACTTCGCGCCGAGCGCAGCCAGCCCCGCCAGCGTGTTCGCCGCGGATCCGCCCGAAATCTCACGCGCAGGCCCCATCGCGTCATAGAGCGCGCGCGCGCGGTCCGCATCGACCAGCGTCATGCCGCCCTTGGCCAGCCCGAGCCGCTCGATATCGGCATCCTCGGCGGGTGCCATCACGTCGACGATGGCGTTTCCGATGGCGATAACGTCAAGAGTCGGAACGTCGAGAATCGGCTCGCTCATGCGTGCACTCCGCTTGCAGGTCTTGAGGGGAAGGTCGTTGGCCAGCGAGGTAGCCATGTCCTCACTGCACCGCAAGGTCGCTGCGGCGCGCCGGAGCAGCGTTGACAGCACAGGCGGGAGCGACGATCCGATGGCGCATGATGCTACGCCTCGCTCTGCTGCTTCCCCTCACCTGCGCCCTTGCGGCCTGTGGCGGCGCCACGGGCACGACCACAGGCGCCACCGGCAAGTCGGCCACGATCCGCAGCACCGGGCGGCCGCCGACGCGGCCCGCGGTCCGCACGCCCCCGCCGCGCCCGACCGCGCAGTTCCAGACCGCGCCCGGCCTTGAAGGCGTGATCGGTGCGGATGCGGACCAGCTCACCCGCCTGTTCGGCGCGCCCCGGCTGGACGTGCGCGAAGAGGATGCGCGCAAGCTGCAATGGTCCGGCACGGCGTGTGTGCTCGACGCCTATCTCTATCCAACGGAACAGGGCAGCCGGCCTGTGGCGACCTACGTGGATGCCCGGCGCGGGGACGGGCGCGACGTTGACCGTGCCGCCTGCGTCGCCGCGCTGAAAAGACCCTGATCCGCCAAGGCGAGAGTCAGGACAGCGACCACCAGCGGCGGCGCCGTTCCGGCACGCCGTCGCCATCGACATCGGTCGTGACATAAGTCGTCGCCGGGCGCGTGCCGGCCGTTGTGACGCCTGCAACCTGACCTTCCGCGCGCGCCGCGCGCAGTTCCGCCTCGCGCGCGCGCTCCTCCGCTTCCCGCGTGGCCACTTCACCGCGGCGACGCAGGCGCATCGAGTCGTAGCTCCAGCGCATCTGGCTATGCGCGAACAGGCACAGGAAGCCGCCAGCGATGGCGACGTTCTTCAGCGCCATCGTCGCCTGCATCGGATCAGTGAAATCGCGGTGGAAGAACAGGACGGTGACAAGGCTGAACCCGGCGAACAGGATCGAGAACAACCGGGTCATGAAGCCCAGCGCGATGGCCAGCCCGCCGATCAGTTCGAACAGCGCGGTCGGAAGCGCCAGGCCGGAAGGAAGGCCGGCCCCGGTAATCAGCGTTTCGGTGCCAGCCAGATCGAACAGCTTGTTGATGCCGGATACAACGAAGATCACGGCAAGCAGAATGCGCCCCACAAGCGCTGCGATGGTGTTCACGGGCTTCTCTCCCCACGAAAGGCCCGCCGGATCGGCGCGCCTTTGCGGGATCAATCGCCCGGCGTGGCGCAAGTTCCGCCAGCTGGTGCGGGAATCACCGTCCAGGGCAGGAAAGCCGGCACACCCTCCGCCGACACATCCGCGAGCGTGTGCCTGTCGAGCACGGCGAGGAACGCCTCCAGCGCCTCGGCCAGAACGCCGCTCAACCCGCAGTTGTCGCGCAGGGCGCAGCGCGCGCAATCCGCCAGCTTCATGCCGCGCTCCAGCGCGCGCACGACTTCGCCCACGGTGATCGCCGCCGCCGGACGCGCCAGCGAAACGCCGCCACCCCGGCCGCGCTGGCTGGCCACGAATCCCTCATGCACCAGCGCCTGCGCTACCTTGGCGACATGGTTGTAGGACAGGCCCTGCTCCGCCGCGAAGCGTGGCAGCGAAATCGAAGCGCCGTCCGCACGCGCCAGCACCAGCAGCAGGCGGAGGCCGAAATCGGTGTGCTGGGTAAGCTGCATGATGATTCTTCCTGTCCGATTCCCGCTTGCGAAAATCAAGTAAAACCAATACCGGTATTTTCTATACCACAAAAATGGAGTCGATCCCAATGCGAACCGCTTCCCCTGCCGCCATCGAAATCGTCAAGGCCACCGCACCCGCCATCGAGAAGCACGGCGTTGCCATCACCACGGCGATGTATGCGCGCCTGTTCCAGAATCCGGACGTGGCCGCGATGTTCGATCGCGCGGCGCAGGATAGCGGCGAGCAGCCCAAGCGCCTCGCGGCGGCGATTCTGGCCTATGCCAAGAACATCGACAAGCTGGGCAACCTGGGGTCGGCGGTGCAGCGCATGGTCGCTCGCCACGTCGAAACCGGCGTGAAGGCCCAACATTACCCGCTCGTGGCCGAAGCACTGCTTCCGGCGATCCGCGACGTGCTGGGCGCCGATGTCGCCACCGACGAAATCCTGGCCGCGTGGGGCGAAGCCTACTGGATGCTCGCGGATATCCTGATCGCCGCAGAGGCGCAGGTCTACGAAGACGCCGAAGCGGCGTAACGAAGTTCGGCGGGGCGCCCCTCGCGCCCCGCCGTTCACTCAGTTTTCGACTTCGAACGTGATCTCGGCATGCTGGCGCAAGCGCTCGACCAGCGCCTCGCCCACGAAGGCCCCCGGCGTTGCCACGCCGCCCGCCACATCCGATTCGATCAGCGCCAGCCCCGTTTCGGTCAGCATCCGGCTGGTCGAGCCATAGCCCGGATCGTAGCGGCCCTTCACCCCGTAGTGAATCGTGCGCCCGTCGGGCATCTCTCCCACGAACAGCAGGTCATAGCTGCCGTTGTCGCGCACTTCCTTGGTCGGCCCCTCGCCCGGCTTGGGATCGTTGGGCGTGCCGATCATCGGGGTCACCGCGATGTAGTCGGCCACGGCCTTGCCCTGATCGCCCGGTCCGGTGAGGATCATCTCGTCGTAGACGAAGTCCTTGCCGAAGGGGAAACCGAGCAACTGGTTCGTGCGGTGGACGTTCTTGACGTTGATCACCGCCATCACGAACGGCGCACCCCAGCTGCCCAGCGTCTCGTCATAGGCCGGCACGTCGGCGGCCGGTTGCTCCGGTCCCTCGAAACCCGGCGTCAGGCCGAACGGGCTGGCCATGATCTGGCCCAGCGCCGGCTCCTTGGCGATGGCCGCCAGCGTTGCCTTGAGGCTGGCCGCAGTGCCGCCCGAAACGCCGCCCTTGGTATCGCGCACGCGCCCCTTCACGCGCGGCGCCGGTGCGCCGAAGCGCGCGACGGCTTCCTTTTCCAGCATCAGCACGCCCAGGTCGAACGGGATCGAATCGAACCCGCACGAGAAGCAGATGCGCGCGCCGGTCTGCCGCGCCTGCGCATCATACTTGTCGATCATCTGGCGCATCCACACCGGCTCGCCGCACAAGTCGGCATAATCGGTGCCCGCCTCGACGCAGGCCTTTACCACCGGCTCGCCATAGAGCTGGTACGGGCCGACCGTGGTGACAATCGACTTGGTCTGCTGGGCCATAGCGGCGATGCTCGCCGGGTCGGCGATATCCGCCACGATCAGCGGCGTGTCCTTGGGCGCGCCGATCAGGTCGCGCACTTCGGCCAGCTTGTCCGCGCTACGTCCCGCCATCGCCCAGCGCGGGCCTGACGTGCCGTAGTGCGTGTTGAGATATTCCGCGACCAGCCGCCCGGTGTAGCCCGTGGCGCCGTAGATCACGATATCGTACGGGCGCGAGGCCCTGTCGGTAGCCATGTTTTGCTCTCCCTGAATGCTCAGAATCCGTATTGGCGGCTGGCGAGATCGAACATGATCTCCTCCGATCCGCCGCCGATCGCCATCACGCGCACTTCGCGGTAGATCCGCTCGACCCGGCTGCCTCGGATGAAACTCGCCCCGCCAAGAATCTGGCACGCCTCGCGCGCGCAGAATTCCATGGTCTGGGTCGCCTGCACCTTGAGCAGCGCGAACTCGCCGGGCGCGGCCTTGCCGTTCAGGAGCGTCCACGCGCAGTGATCGATCCACGCCTGCGTCGCCTGGATGCGGCGCAGCATGTCGGCCAGCTTGTGGCGGATCACCTGGTTGGACACGAGCGGCTTGCCGAAAGTCTGGCGCTCGCGCGCCCAGTCCAGAGCGTCCTCGAAGCACAGCCGCGCGTTGGCCGCCGCCTGCTGCGCCATGCCGATACGCTCGCCGTTGAAATTGCGCATGATCCCGGCAAAGCCCCCGTTTTCCGGGCCGATCAGGTTTTCCGCGGGCACTTCCACGTCATCGAAATGGATCGTTGCGGTATCGGAGGCATGCCAGCCCATCTTGTCGAGCGCGGTGCGCGAAACGCCGGGCCGGTCCATCTCGACCAGCAGCAGCGAAACGCCGCCGATCCCAGCCCCGCCGGTGCGGACGGCCAGCGTGATGTAGTCGGCGCGCATCCCCGAGGTGATGTAGGTCTTCTGTCCGTTGACCACGTAGCTCGCGCCCTTGCGCTCGGCCCGCGTCTTCAGGTTGGCGACGTCCGATCCGCCCCCCGGCTCGGTGATGCCCAGTGCGATGATCTTCTCACCCGCCAGCACGTCGGGCGCAATGCGGCGCTTCATCGCATCGCCGCCCATGGCCAGGATGGGCGGCAGGCCGATGCCGTGCGTCATCAGCGAGGCAACGATGCCGCCCGCGCCCGGCCGGCACAGTTCCTCGCTCTGGACGAAGGAATGGAAGATGTCGAAGCCTTCGCTCGCCCCGCCGAATTCCTCGGGATAGCCAAGGCCCAGCACGCCCGCCTGCGCCGCCTTGCGGTGCAATTCGCGCGGCAGCCGGCCTTCGCGCTCCCACGCATCGACATGGGGCAGGACTTCGCGGGTGACGAAGGCGCGCACGCTGTCGCAGACCGCTTCGTGGGTTTCGTCGTAGTGGGGCGAGCGGGTGCGCCACTCGTCGAACAGGTAGGCCATCGGGGCGATCCTCATCAGGCACGGCGGGCTTCGCTCCCGCTCTCGTCCCCGCTGGTATCGCGCCCGCCCAGACCTTAGTCAATCGAGCGATTAAATTCCGGCGCGAGGCTCACAGCCTGGGCAGCGTGACCCCGCGCTGGCCCATGTATTTGCCCGCACGGTCGGCATAGCTGACCTCGCACGGCTCGTTCCCCTGCAGGAACAGGAACTGGCACGCGCCTTCGTTGGCATAGATCTTGGCCGGCAGCGGCGTGGTGTTCGAAAACTCCAGCGTGACGTGCCCTTCCCAGCCCGGCTCCAGCGGGGTCACGTTCACGATGATGCCGCAGCGCGCATAAGTGCTCTTGCCCAGGCAGATCACCAGAACGTCGCGCGGCACGCGGAAATATTCGACCGTGCGCGCCAGCGCGAACGAGTTGGGCGGGATCACGCAGACGTCGGTCTTGCGATCGACGAACGAGTTCGAATCGAAGTTCTTCGGGTCGACCACCGCCGAATCGACGTTGGTGAAGATCTTGAAGTCGTCCGAAACGCGCGCGTCATAGCCGTAGGACGACAGGCCATAGCTGATGCAGTTGTCGCGGCGCTGGCTCTCGACGAAAGGCTCGATCATGCCTTCGCTGAGTGCCTTCTCGCGGATCCACTTGTCGGAAAGAATGGCCAAGACGTACCCCCGGATTGCGTGCTGGTCAGCCCAGCTGCGCCGGACCGAATGCGTGGGGCAATAGCACCGAAAGCCGCGTTTCCAACACGTCATGCGCGCCCACGCTCAGCACCAGCGGATCGGTCCCGCCCAGCTGCGCCAGTTCGCTCAGCACCTGCCGGCACCGCCCGCACGGCGTGACCGGCGCATCGATGCGGCCGCCCGGTCCGCCCAGCACCGCCACCGCGACCAGCCCGCCGCGCCTTCCGGCATGGCTGGCGAGCGCGCAGGCCACCGTTTCCGCACAGAGCGACAAGCCGTAGCTGGCATTCTCCATGTTCGCACCGGTCACGATCGCGCCATCGTCGAACAGCAGCGCCGCACCCACATGGAAACCGGAATAGGGCGCATAGGCGCTGTCCGCCGCGCGCCGCGCCGCCGCCACCAGCGCATCGCGCGCCGCGGGGCCGAGGCCGCTCACGGCTGCACCACCACCCAGCGCACCGGGCCTTCGGCACCGTTCACGCGCAAGCGGCGCGTCGCGGTCCACATCACCCACGGCCGCCCGGCATAGCCCGGCGCCAGATAGTCCTGCTGAACCCAGATGTTGCGGTCGATCACGGCCGCCAGATGATAGCGGTTTTCGATCCCGCGCGAAACCATCAGGATCGCCGGCTTGCCCACGTGCTTCTCGATCTGGTTGAGGAAAGTCGTCAGCTCGCTCTGCATCGCGGCCTCGCCCGGCGCTTCGGGGCAGGAACGCGAATCGATATCGAGCGCGATCGCGGGGGGCAGCAGGTCCTTCTCGCGCGGGACGGTGGTGACGAAGTTCGCCGCCTGCGCATCGGCCGGCGCGCACAGGTCATAGACGTGGACCGCGCCCGCTTGCATCCCGCGCTCGCGCACCGCCGCGATTCCTTCACCGAAGGCGGGATCGCGCCGATCCGGCCCCTCGCTGGCGGTCAGGTAGACGAAGTCGGCACCCGCCGCTTTCAGCAACCGCCAGTCGATCGTGCCATCGTGCCCGTCGAGCCAGGCGCCCTGCACCGGAAAGCGCGTTCGGTCCGGGCGCCAGGCGCGCGCCTCCCACCACGCCGCGCCGCCCGCGACGAGCAGCACCAACACCAATGCCGCCAGCAGGCGCTTGCGCGCCGCCTTGCCTTTTTTCGCCATGCTGGAGAATCGCGTCCCGGTCAGATCTTTGCGTCAGCCCCTGATATGCAGCACGCAGATCAGGGTAAAGAGCCGGCGGGCCGTGGCGAAGTCGGTCTCGATCTTGCCCTCGAACCGTTCCAGCAGCATTTCGGCCGCGCCGTTGTGGACGCCGCGCCGCGCCATGTCGATCGTCTCGATCTCCTGCGCGGTGGCGCGCCGGATCGCCTGGTAATAGGAATCGCAGATCGCGAAGTAGTCCTTGATCGGCCGCCGGAAGCGCCCCAGCCCAAGGACGATCGTCTCCAGCAGCTGTCCGTCGCCCGCGCCGTCGTCGCTGGAAATGGCGAGCGCCAGCCGCCCGTCCTCGACCGAGAGGCGCAGCCGGTAAGGCCCGGTGTGACCAGCCTCGAACGCGCGCAGCGGCTTGAAGGTGTTTTCCTCGATCAGGTCGAAGATGGCGATCCGGCGCTCCTGCTCGATATCGGCATTGCGCCAGATGATCGTCGCCTCATCAAGCTCGATATGCGAAATGCGCGGGTCCGCCATGGGGCAGTGTATTTCGCAGAGGCGAAAGCCGGGGGCAAGGTGATTTGCAGGCGGCATTTGCGCCATCCACAGGCTGTGGGTAAATTGTGCCACATCAGGGCAGCTCACTCGCTTGCCGCGAGGGCCTGCCCTGCCCCATTGAGGCTGCCATGTCTGCCAGCGAAGCGATCCTCTCGCGCGAACCCGATACGGTGCGCGCCCTGCCCTGCAACGTCGAAGCGGAAGCCGCCTTTCTGGGCGCGGTGCTGATCGACAACCGCATTCTCGAAGAACTGACCAGTCCGCTGAAGCCGGAGCATTTCTTCGCGCCGGTCCACGGCCGCGTGTTCGAGCGCATCCAGACCCTGATCGACCGCAAGGCGGTGGTCACCCCGGTCACGCTCAAGCCCTACTTCGAAACCGACGAAGGGCTGAAGGAGCTGGGCGGCACCGCCTATCTCGCGCGGCTGACCGCCGATGGGCAAGGCTTGCTCAACCCGCGTGAACTGGCGGAACAGATCTATGATCTGGCGCTGCTGCGCGAACTCATCACCGTGGGCCGCAACCTTGTCGAAGGGGCGATGGACACCAGCGAGGCGGTCGCTCCGCTGCAACAGGTGGAACAGGCCGAAGCCGCGCTCTATGCCGTGGCCGAAGGCGCGCAGACCGGCAGCGAGGCGCAGAGCTTCGCGCAGGCCACGCGCGCTTCGCTGGAAATGATCGAGAAGGCCCTGCTTTCGGGCGGCCACATCTCCGGCAAGACCACCGGCCTCACCTCGGTCAACGAGAAGATCGGCGGACTGCACGATTCCGACCTTATCATCCTCGCCGGCCGTCCGGGCATGGGCAAGACCTCGCTCGTCACCAATATCGCGTTCAACGCCGCCGACCGCCTGCGCCGCGACCTGGACGACGGCATTGCGCTGAAGGATTCGGTCGGCGCGGGGGTGGCCTTCTTCAGCCTGGAAATGAGCGCGGACCAGCTCGCCACGCGTATCCTCGCCGAACAGTCGGGCATCAGTTCCGAAGCGCTCCGCATGGGCCGGATCAGCCGCGAGGATTTCCAGCAGCTGTCCTTCGCCAGCCAGCGCCTGGCCGAACTGCCGCTCTACATCGACGATACCCCGGCGCTGACCATCGGCAGCCTTCGCGCAAGGGCGCGCCGCCTGAAGCGCCGGCACGACATCGGCCTGATCATCGTCGACTACCTCCAGCTGCTGCAAGGCTCGGGACGGTCGGACAACCGCGTCAACGAAATCTCGGAAATCAGCCGTGGTCTCAAGACTCTGGCCAAGGAACTCGCCGTCCCCGTGATCGCGCTGTCGCAGCTCAGCCGCGCGGTCGAACAGCGCGACGACAAGCGCCCGATGCTCTCGGACCTTCGCGAATCGGGCTCGATCGAGCAGGACGCGGACATGGTCTGGTTCGTGTTCCGCGAGGATTACTACGTCGCGGCGAAGGAACCGAAGGTGCCGCAGGGCAACGACGATCCCAAGGTGCA
The DNA here is from genome assembly GCF_025938155.1 of Novosphingobium sp. KCTC 2891. Lineage (GTDB taxonomy): Bacteria > Pseudomonadota > Alphaproteobacteria > Sphingomonadales > Sphingomonadaceae > Novosphingobium. Next base: position 346,103 of record NZ_JAPCZG010000002.1, read on the forward strand.
GGAAGCCCATGCCGCGTGGCAGGCGGAAATGGAGCGCGTCTATGGTCTGGCCGAACTGATCGTGGCCAAGCAGCGCCACGGCTCCACCGGCAAGGTCCGTATGCGCTTCGAAGCGCGCATCACCCGCTTCAGCGACCTCGCGCCCGACCAGCTGGCCGCCCACTCCTACGGCGACGACGAGTAGGGGCCTGATTCTCGGGCCGCCGACTTTTCTTGACTTTTCCACACCTCCGGCCTAGCTGCGCTTCTTTCCACTCATTCTTGCCTATCGGAGTGCCCGGATGGCGCGCGTTACCGTCGAAGATTGCGTCGACAAGGTTCCCAACCGTTTCGATCTCGTCCTGCTGGCCGCCGAGCGCGCCCGCGCGATCTCGGGCGGTGCCGAACTCACCGTCGACCGCGACCGTGACAAGAACCCGGTCGTCGCCCTGCGCGAGATCGCGGAAGAAACCGTCCGCCCGGCGGTGCTCAAGGAAAACCTGATCCAGTCGCTCCAGCGCGTGCTGCCTGACGACGACGACGAGGTCGATGAAATCGGCTCGCTGTCGCAGTCGGCCGAAGCGCTGCGCATCACCGCTGCGGCACCGGTGCGCAACACCTCGCTGGGTGCAGACTACGACGGATAAGCAGGTGCCCTGAAGGGCACCCGAAGGCATCCAACGGGTGCCTGGCCGGCTTCAAGGAAGGCGCCGGGGATAAAATCCCGGCGCCTTCTTGCGTCTGCGAACAAGGCTCGCCACATTTCGGTCATGGCCAGCCTCTCGCCCCTTCGTTTCGGCGGAGGCCCGACCGACCGTCGGGTCAAGGCCGTGCTCGGCCCCACCAACACCGGCAAGACCCACCTCGCCATCGAGCGACTCTGCGCGCATTCGTCGGGCGCGATCGGCTTTCCGCTGCGACTGCTGGCGCGCGAAGTCTATGACCGTGTCTGCGCCATCAAAGGTCCGCAGAACGTCGCGCTGATCACCGGCGAGGAGCGGATCGAGCCGAAAGGCGCGCGCTGGCACCTGTGCACGGTCGAGGCGATGCCGAGCCGGCCCGACCTCGCCTTCGTGGCACTCGACGAGGCGCAGCTTTCGGCCGATCCCGAACGCGGCCACGTTTTCACCGACCGTCTGCTGCATACGCGCGGGCGCGAGGAGACGATGCTGCTCGGCTCCGCCACCCTGCAACCGATGATCAAGGCGCTGGTGCCCGAGGCGGAAATCGTCTCCCGCCCGCGCTTTTCGACGCTCACCCACGCCGGCGCGAAGAAGCTGTCGCGCATCCCGCCGCGCAGCGCGATCGTCGCGTTCAGCGCCGAGCAGGTCTACGCCATGGCCGAGATGCTGCGCCGCTTTCGCGGCGGCGCGGCCGTGGTGATGGGCGCGCTCAGCCCGCAGACGCGCAACGCACAAGTGGAAATGTATCAGGCGGGCGAAGTGGATTACCTCGTCGCCACCGATGCCATCGGCATGGGGCTGAATCTTGACGTCACCCATGTCGCCTTCGCCGGCCTGTCGAAATACGACGGGCACCGCCAGCGCCGGCTGACCACCGCCGAAATGGCCCAGATCGCGGGCCGGGCGGGACGCCATCACAAGGACGGCACCTTCGGCACGCTGGCCGGCATGGGCGGGCACGGTCCCGAATTCACGCCCGAGGAAGTCTATGCGATCGAGGAGCACCGTTTCCCGCCGCTGACCCGGCTGTTCTGGCGCGAATCGGAACCGCGCTTCGATTCGCTGCGCACGCTGATCGACGATCTCGAAAGCCCCCCGCCCCGCCCCGAACTGGCGACCCCGCCCCAAGCCATCGATCTTTCGGTGCTGACCCGGCTGGCCGACGAGCCCGAGATCGCCGCATCGGTGCGCGGCCGCGGTTCGGTCCAGCGCTTCTGGCAGGCCTGCTCGCTTCCCGATTTCCGGCAACAGGGCGCGGAAACGCACGCGCGCTTCGTGGCGCGGCTGTGGCAGGACCTGCGCCACGGCTACCTGGGCGCGGACTACCTCGCGCAGTCGATCGCGCAGCTCGACAATCCCTCCGGCGACATCGACACCCTCCAGGGCCGCATCGCGGCAATCCGCAGCTGGTCCTACATCGCGCAGCGGCCCGACTGGGTGCTGGCGCACGACGAGATGGCGGCGCGAGCACGTGCGGTGGAAACCCGCCTGTCCGACGCGCTCCACGCGCGGCTGACCGAACGCTTCGTCAACCGCCGCACCACGGTGCTGATGCGCAAGGCGGGTGCCGACGCCGCGCTGCTGCCGGTGCGGCTGGCCGAAAGCGGCGCAGTGCTGGTGGACGACGAACCCATCGGCCATCTGGAAGGCTTCCGCTTCGTGGTGGATCCGCTCGCCCGCGCGGCCGACCGCAAGCTGTTGCTGGCCGCCGCCGAACGCCACCTGCCGGGACTGCTCGCCCGGCACGCCGCCGAACTGATGGCCGACGCCGCCCTGCCGGACGGGCTGCTGCTCGATGGGCGGAAGATCGTGTGGCGCGGTCATCCGGTGGCGCGGCTGGAAGCGGGCAAGGCGCTGCTCGATCCCCGCATCATGCTCGAACCCGCGCTCGACCGGCTGCCACTGCCCGAACGCGACAAGGCGGCCGACGCCGTCGCCGCTTGGTTCGCCGCGCTCGCCGCGGCCCCCCTCTCTCCTCTGCGCAGGCTGGAGGAGGCGAGCCGAGCCCCCGACTCCGGCTCGGCGCTGCGCGCACTGCTGCTGCGCCTGGTCGAAGCGGGCGGCGTCCTTGTCCGCGAAGGATCGGGCATCGACACGCTCGAGCCGCGCCAGCGGGAGGCCCTGCGCCGCCTGGGCGTCAGAATCGGCGCGCTAGACCTGTTCGTGCCGCAGGCGCTGCGACCGCGCGCCCTGGGGCTGTGGAGCCGGCTGGCCGGTTTGCGCGGACTGGCCCACGCCGCACCGGTAGCGGAAATGCCGGCCGCGCTGGATGGAAAGGCTACGCCGCTCGGCTACCGCCGCGTGGGCGCTCAGGCCATCCGCGTGGATCTTGCGGAAAAACTTCTCCAGGATGCGCACCGCGTGCGGCTGACCGCAAAGGGCAAGCGCTATTACCTCGATCCCACCCTGGCGCGGTCGATGGGGCTGACCACGGCCAGCTATGCCGCGCTGCTGCGCGCGGCCGGTTTCCGGGTCTCCACGGGTCGCCCCCTGCCCGAAGGGGCATTCGGCCCCCCTTCGCCGCCGCTGTGGGACTGGCGCCCGTCTCGCCCCAGCCCTGACGCCACGCCCGCGCGCACCGCGCCGCCCGCCACGGGTGCTTTCGCTGCACTGGCGGAGCTGATCCGCTGATGCGGGTGGACAAGCTGCTGTGGTACGTGCGGCTCGCCGCGACACGCAGTTTCGCGCATGATTGGGCACTGGAAGGACATATGCGGCTCAACGGACGGCGGATCGAGCGGCCCAGCGCCGCGGTCAGACCCGGCGACGTTCTGGTCCTTCCGACGCGCTCCGGGGTCAAGGTGATCGAGGTGCTCAGCCTGCCGACGCGGCGCGGTCCGGCGGCCGAAGCGCAGGCCTGCTATCGGGTGCTTGAACCCGGCGTGGAGCAGTTTGACGAACCCTCTGCGCGAACGGACGCTTGACGGGCGGCTGCAAACGCCTCTAGCACGACCGGAAACAGAGCCTGAGGGAAAATCACCGATGACCTACGTCGTCACCGACGCCTGCATCCGCTGCAAGTTCATGGACTGCGTAGAGGTCTGCCCCGTAGATTGCTTCTACGAGGGTGAGAACATGCTCGTGATCAATCCCAGCGAATGCATTGACTGCGGCGTCTGCGAACCGGAATGCCCGGCCGAGGCGATCCTGCCCGATACCGAATCCGGTCTCGAGCAGTGGCTCGAGCTCAACGCCAAGTATTCTGCCGAATGGCCGAACATCACCGCCAAGAAGGACGCGCCGGCAGACGCCGATGAGCACAAGGGCGAGGACGGCAAGTTCGACAAGTACTTCTCGGCCGAGCCCGGCGAGGGCGACTGACCGGATGTTGGACGGGGCGGTCGATTCGGTCGCCCCTGTCCAAGCCTCTCCAGCAGGCCATAGGCCCGAAATGGGCTTGATTGCGCGACCTTCCGTGGCTTCTCGCCGCAGATGAAGGCGATTTAACGCATCCGGGTCTGGCAATTTTATTACAGGACTGCTATATCGCTGGTCACGCGCCGGACGGTTTCGCCTGTCCGGCGCCTTTTCACCACGAGAAGGCAGGAAAAGCGGCAAACGGATCGCAGGGCTACGCAGACCGCGTTGAACGGTCGCTTTTTCCGGACATCTTCCCCCACAAGAGTCCGGGCCTGTACCTTAGGGCGAATTCCCGCCCGTTGCCGTCGTCGCTCCTGCCCGCGTCGAAAGGATAAGCAATGGCAACCAAGGCTCTTGCCTTCGATGTTGGGGATTACGTCGTCTATCCGAAGCATGGTGTCGGCCGGGTGGTCGAACTGCAGAATGAAGAAATCGCCGGGATGAAGCTGGAGCTGTACGTGCTCCGCTTTGAAAAGGAACGCATGACGCTGCGCGTTCCGGTGAACAAGGTCGAAGCGATCGGCATGCGCAAGCTGTCCTCGGACAAGACGCTGCGCGAAGCACTCGACACGCTCAAGGGCAAGCCCAAGGTCAAGCGCACCATGTGGTCGCGCCGCGCCCAGGAATATGAAGCCAAGATCAACTCGGGCGATCTCGTTTCGATCGCCGAAGTGACGCGCGACCTGTTCCGTGCCGACGACCAGCCGGAACAGAGCTATTCGGAGCGCCAGATCTTTGAAGCTGCGTCCTCGCGCCTCGCCCGCGAACTCGCCGCAATGGAAAAGACCGACGAACCCGCCGCGCTCCAGAAGATCCTCGCAATCCTGAACGAGCACGCGCCGAAGTACTACGAAACGGTCTGATCCGTTTCCCCTTCGCGCCGATGAAAAAGGCCGCCGGTTCACCACCGGCGGCCTTTTTCGTTCCCTCCCCCTCCCTTCCACCAGCCGCCGATGGTTTCCGGCGAACGACATGGCGCGCCAGCCGATGGTGCATTAGTCTGGCAACACACCTTTGGGAGTGCCTGCCATGTTCAAGGATCTTGCACGAACGCTTGCCGGCGTTGCGATGATCGGCCTCGCCGCCGCTGTTTCCGCCTGCGATTCCGCCAATGTCAGCATCGACGGCACAAAGGGCGTGCCGCTGTCGCAACTCGATCTATCGGGCAAGGCCCCCGAACAGATCACCCTGCTTGGCCCCGACAGGGTGCGCATCACGCGCGGCGCGGCGCTGGCCATCAGCGTCGACGGCGACAGCGCGATCAAGGACAAGCTGCGCTTCACGCTGAAGGACGGCAAGCTGGGCATCGCGCGCGAAACCTGGAAAAGCCACGATGCGGATGGCACCGTCACCGTCAACGTGACAGTCCCCGCCGCCCGCGAAGTGGTGCTGGCCGGATCGGGCCAGATCGAGGTCGACGCGCTGACCGGCGACAAGGCCAGCGTGACCATCGCCGGCTCCGGCCTGGTCGATGCCCCCGCCATCGATGCCAAGGAACTGCACGTCGATGTAGTCGGTTCGGGCAAGCTGCGCGCAGCGGGCAAGGCCGGCACGCTCAAGGTCACCGTGGCCGGCAGCGGCGACGCGTCGATGGAGGGCCTGACTGCAGAATCGGCGAAAATCGACGTCGCGGGATCGGGCAACACGCGCTTCGCCTCCGATGGAGAGGTCAAGGCCGACATCATGGGATCGGGCGAAGTGCGGGTAAAGGGCCGTGCGACGTGCAAGGTCTCGTCGATGGGATCGGGCAAGCTGATCTGCGAACCTTGACGTAGACGGGGCGCGGTTCAGTATTGGCTAACCGCGCCGCCCCCAATGCAGGGCCTTTCCGGGGGGAATATCGCATGACCCAACGAGTGATTCGCATCCGCTGGCCGCTCGCCATCGCCGCGCTGGCCCTGCTGCCGGGCTGCGTGGCGAAAAGCGCGTTCGATCTCGCCACCATGCCCGTCCGCGCAGGCGCGCGCGCCGTGAACACCACCGCCGATGTCTACGACCGCGTGACGGTCAGCGATTCCGAGCGCGATCAAAAGCGCGGCCGCGAAATCCGGCAGCGCGAAGAACGCTATGGCAGCCTTGAACGCGATTACGGCCGGGCGCGCGTGCGCTGCGAACGCGGCGATGACGAGGCCTGCATCAATGCGGGCCGGATCGCGCGCGACATGGACGCGATGCGCGCCTCGGTGCCCTACGAACGCGACTAGGCGGCAGCGCGCCCCAGCCGGTCGTTGATGGCCACGCCGATGCCCGCCATCGGCACGGGCGCCACCGCAATGCGCGGCTGCGGCGCATCCGCGGCCGCGTGGAGGCAGGCGTAAAGCCGCGCCGCCGCTTCGGCCAGATCGCCGCTTGCCGACAGCGTCACCTCGCCCTCGACATCGCCAAAGCCGATCAGGAATTCGTCCGGTTCGGCCGCGTGTGCCTCCAGACGCACCGGCTTGCCCGGCGCATAGTGGCTGGCGAGCTGTCCCGGCGCCTCGATCCCGCCGCCGTGTGACGTCATGCCGCCGGATTGCGCGCCCAGAACCGCGGAAATCCTGGCCTCATCGATGGGACCGGGCCGCAGGATCGCCCATGTCCCGTCCGCGCGCAGGCCAACGATGGTGGATTCGATACCCTGCTCGGTGATCCCGCCATCGAGGATCAGATCGACCCGCCCGCCCAGCGATGCCGCCACGTGCGCCGCCTCGGTCGGGCTGACCCCGCCGCTGCGATTGGCCGATGGCGCGGCCAGCGGCAGGCCGCATCGCCGCAGCAAGGCCTGCATCACCGGATGTGCGGGGCAGCGCAGCGCCACGGTGGGCAGTCCCGCGCTCACCGCGGCAGCCAGTTCCGCCCCGGCGCGGCGCGGCACCACCAGCGTCAGCGCGCCGGGCCAGAACGCGGCAGCAAGGCGGTGTGCCCGCTCGTCCATTTCCGCCAGCCGTTCCGCCGCCGCCAGATCGGGCACGTGGACGATCAAAGGATTGAAATCGGGCCGTCCCTTCGCGCGGTAGATCCCGGCCACGGCGCCATCGTCGTCTGCGCGCGCGGCCAAGCCATAGACGGTCTCGGTCGGCACGGCCACGGTACCGCCCGCGGCGATGATCCGGGCGGCCTCGGCAATGCCGTTTTCATCGGCCTGAACAATGACGGGAGGCTTTGTCGCGGTCATGGCTTGGCGCTATAGCGCACGGCGAGCGCTGCCAAGGAAAACAACAGATGGATTTCACCCCGCCAACTGCCGACCAGGTTCTCGCCATGCGGGTGTCTGCCGGGATCGACGAGCTTTCGCAGACGGAGCGTTTCGCCGCGGCCACGCCCGATCTGGTCGAAGCCATCGCCGAAGGCATCGGCGCACTCGCTGCGGGCGAATGGGCGCCGCTCAACCGCGCGGGCGACACCATCGGCGCGCGCTGGGCCGATGGCAACGTCGTGCTGCCCGAAGGATACGACGCCGCCTACCGCGCCTTTGTCGAACAGGGCTGGAACGCCATCGCCGGGCCGGAGCAGTTCGGCGGACAGGGGCTGCCCTTCACGCTCGCCACCTGCGTGCTGGAAACGCTGGGTGCGGCCAACATGGGCTTCACCCTGCTGCCGATCCTCACGGTCGGCGCGATCGAGGCGCTGCACCACCACGGCAGCGCAGAACAGCAGGCGCTTTACCTGCCCAGGCTGATCTCGGGCGAATGGTCGGGCACCATGAACCTGACCGAACCGCAGGCCGGGTCCGACGTGGGCGCACTGCGCACCACCGCCACGCCGATCACCGAAGGACCGCACGCAGGCAAGCACCGCATCGCTGGCACCAAGATCTTCATCACCTTCGGCGAACACGATCTGGCGGAAAACATCGTCCACCTCGTCCTCGCGCGCACGCCCGATGCCCCGGCCGGGTCGCGCGGCATCTCGCTGTTCATCGTGCCCAAGTTCCACGTCGGTGCGGACGGATCGCTCGGCGCGCGTAACGACGTGCGCTGCGTATCGATCGAACACAAGCTGGGCATCAACGTCTCGCCGACGTGCATCATGTCGTATGGCGACAACGGCGAGTGCATCGGCGAACTGGTCGGTCACGAGAACGAAGGCCTGAAGGCCATGTTCACGATGATGAACTCGGCCCGCATCAACGTCGGCAGCCAGGGTGTGCAGATCGCCGAGCGCGCGTTGCAGCAGGCGAGCGCCTATGCCCGCGACCGCATCCAGAGCGCCCGCTCCGGCTCGCCGAACAAGGCGCCCGTCGCGATCATCGAGCACCCCGACGTGCGCCGCATGATCCTGCGGATGCGCGCGCTGACCGAAGGCGCGCGCGCGCTGCTGTACTACACCGCCGGGCAGGTCGATCGCGGCGCCCTGGGCGACGAGGCCGCGCAGAAGCGCGCCGAACTGCTCGTGCCGATGCTCAAGGCCTGGGGCACCGACATCGGCTGCGAAGTGGCCAGCATCGGCGTGCAGGTCCACGGCGGCATGGGCTTCGTCGAGGAGACCGGCGCGGCGCAGCATTACCGCGACGCGCGCATCGCACCGATCTACGAAGGCACCAACGGCATCCAGGCGGCCGATCTCGTCACCCGCAAGCTCGGCTTCGACAACGGAGGCGTGCTGCAGGCGCTGATGGCGGACATCAGCGCCGAGATGGAGGACGTGCCCGAAGTCGCCGCGCTGGCGAAGGATGCCGCCGCGATCGGCCAGTGGATGAGCACCAACGCCTCGCTGGACGACAAGCTGGCGGGCAGCGTGCCTTTCACCACGATGTGCGCAGTGGCCGTGGCGGGCTGGCAACTGGCGCGGCAGGCACGCGCCAGCGGCGATGCCGCCAAGACGGCAGTGACGCGGTTCTTCAACCGCACCATCGTGCCCGAGGCGCGCGGCCTGGGCGCCTCCGCCATGGGGGGAGCCGAACTGCTCTACGCCATCGACACCGCTGCACTGGTTGGCTGAGCGGAGCGCACGGCCGATGGACGATACGCCCGCGCTGCTGACGCGCATTGCCGATGCGCTCGATCGGCTCGCCCCGCCGGCCCCGACGCCGGCCGACTGGCTGGCGCACCCGGCCTACGTGTGGGACGGGACGGCGGCGCGCGCCGTGCCGGTGCTGGAGGCGCCCGCGCTCGCCCTGATGCAGGGTATCGACCAGCAGAAGGCCGCCGTGGTCGCCAACGTCGCCCGCCTGTCGCACGGCGCGGCGGCGCACGACATGTTGCTGTGGGGATCGCGCGGCATGGGCAAGTCCGCGCTCCTGCGTGCCGCCACGCTGGCCGCACAGCAGGCTCTGCCGGGCAGCCTGGCCTTGGTGCAGGCCACACCCGACGCCGGCCTTGCGCGGCTCTTCACGCTACTGCGGGGCATCGAGCGCCGTTTCCTCGTGTTCCTGGACGATCTCGGCTTCGATTCGGGCGATGCCGACGCCGCCCGAAAGCTCCGCTCATGGCTCGAAGGCGGGGTGGAAGCGCGGCCGGCGAACGTGCGGCTTGCCGTCACCTCGAACCGGCGCGCCATCGTCGAGCGCCATACCTCGGAACAGGACGATCCGATCAACCCGCGCGATGCCGTGGACGACAAGCTGGCGCTGGCCGACCGCTTCGGGCTTTCGCTGGGCTTCCACGCCTGTTCGCAGGACGATTATCTGGCGATCATCGCCGGGTATGCCGCGCATCACGCGCTGGATTGGGAAGCGTCCGACGCGCTGGAATGGTCGAAGCGCCGCGGCGGCCGCTCGGGCCGCGTCGCCTGGCAATATGTCAACGAACTGGCAGGACGGGCCGGGCGCGCGATCTGAATCACGCGCCCGCGCCGCTGCCGCTTACGGCTGCGGCTTGGTCAGGTCCGAATTTTCGTCGGGGCGGGCGATGAACTTGCCGGTGCCCTTGGGCTTTGCCGGCAGGGGCGTGGACGGGATTTCGGCAATCGCCGCCGCCGGCGCCGCGCCGGGCGCGGTCACGCGCCAGATCACCCCGCCGGTATCGTCGCTGACGAGCAGCGCGCCGTCCTTGGCGAAGGCGACCCATGTCGGGCGGCCATGCGCCTTGCCGTCCTTGTCGAGGAAGCCGGTCAGCACCGGCACCGGCTGGTTCGGCAGCACGTTGCCGCGATCGTCAAAGCGGACGAAAACCACATCGTAGCCCGACAGCGGCTTGCGGTTCCACGAACCGTGCCGTGCGATGAACGCCCCGCTGGCGAAGCGGCTGCCCATCACGTTGCCGCCGCGTGCAAACGCCAGGCCGAGCGGCGCAGTGTGTGCGCCCAGCGCGTATTCCGGCTTGCGCACATATTCGAGCGTGTACTCCGGCATCGGCTCCTGCACGCGCCAGTCGATGTTCTTCTTCCAGTAGGCCCACGGCCAGCCATAGGTGACGCCCAGCGGCACATTGGTCAGGTAATCGGGAACGAGGTCCGAGCCGAGCATGTCGCGCTCGTTGACCACGGTCCAAAGCTCGCCCGTGCGCGGGTTGAAATCCAGCCCGTTGGGATTGCGGAGCCCGCTGGCATATTCGCGCGCGCTCTTGCGGGTGAAATCGTACTCGTGGATCGCCGCGCGGCCCTTCTCCTTGTCGATGCCGTTTTCGGCAATGTTCGACGAGGAGCCGACCGTCACGTAAAGCCGGTTGCCATCGGGGCTGAGCGCGAGGTTGCGCACCCAGTGGTTGCCGCCGCCGGGCAGGTCCATCAGCTTTTCCGGCGTGCCGGAAAGCGTGGTCTGGCCCAGCTGGTAGGGCCACGACACCACCGCGTTGTGGTTGGCGACATAAAGCCGCCCCTCGCGCAGGACCATGCCGAAGGGCGAATCGAGCGCCGGGTTGGCGATCACGAAGCGCTGTTCCGCCTTCCCGTCGCCATTGGCATCGCGCAGCAGAACGATCTTGTTGGGCGATGCCTCGCCCGCGCCGACCGCGTTCATCAGGTAGCCCATGACCAGCCCGGTGATGCCGCCGGGGCCGTCGCTCTTCGGCCCGTTGGTTTCCGCCACCAGCACGTCGCCATTGGGCAGGACCACCACGCTGCGCGGATGATCGAGACCATCGGCGAAACGGCTGACGGTCAGCCCCTGTGCCGCGACGGGGGCTTCGCCGGCCTTCCAGCCAATCGGCTTGGCCAGGCCAAGCGTGGGGAACGTCTGGGGCGCCGGCTCGGCCAGCTTGGGCTTCGGCCCGGTGGTATCCGCGAGCGGATATTGCGCGGTATCGCCGCGCAGCACCCAGACGAGGAACAGGCCAACGGCGACCACGAGCACGAGGGCACCGACAAGGATCTTTTTGAGGAGGCTCATGCCCCGCAAACTAGGCAGGCTGCGCCCTGCCCGCAATGGGCTTGCGCAGGCAGCACCGGGAAGTTGCGCGGCGCGACATTTGCGCCGCGCGCCGCTAGACTGGCGCCATGTACAGCTTTGAACCGACTCCCGGCCAGACCAGGGCCGAACTCCACGCCGACCTCCTCTCCGCCGCCAGCGCCCTGACCGAGGGCGAGCCGGACGCGGTCGCTAACATGGCTAATGTCGCTGCGCTGATCGCGCAGTTCATGGGCGATCTCAACTGGGCCGGATTCTACCGCATGGTCGGTGGCGAACTCGTGCTCGGCCCGTTCATCGGCAAGCCCGCCTGCATCCGCATCGCGCTGGGCAAGGGCGTGTGCGGAACGGCGGCAGCCAGCGGCGAAACCCAGCTGGTGCCCGACGTTCACGCCTTTCCGGGCCACATCGCCTGTGACGCGGCGAGCCGTTCCGAACTGGTCGTGCCGGTGATCCGCGACGGTGTGGTAATCGCGGTGATCGATCTCGATAGCCCCAGCCCTGCCCGCTTCGATGCGGACGATGCGGCCGGAATCGAGGCGCTGGCAAAGGCGATCGCCCAGCGCATCTGAAGATGGGGCGTCATGACGTCAGGTAAACGCCTTGATTTCAAAGCACTGTTGAAACGAAAAACCCCGCCCGGATGCACCGGGCGGGGTTCGCTTGTCCGTCAGGAAGCGCGGATCAGAGCTTGCGCCCGATCAGCTCCTTCATGATTTCGTTGGTGCCGCCGAAGATGCGGGTGACGCGCGCGGCGCGCCAGCTGCGAGCGATGGCGTATTCGTTCATGTAGCCAGCGCCGCCATGCAGCTGGAGGCACTTGTCCATGACTTCCCACTGCAGCTCGGTGTGCCACAGCTTGGCCGCGGCGCCTTCTTCCGGAGTAAGCTCCTTCCGGAGGTGACGCGCCAGAGCCCAGTCGAGATGCGCCCAGCCCACCTGGAGCTTCGACTTGAGATCGGCCAGCGTGAAGCGGGTGTTCTGGAAGTCGAGGATCGGCTTGCCGAACGCCTTGCGGTCGCGGGTGAAGGCGACGGTATCGTCAAAGGCCTTCTGCGCGGCGGCCTGCGCACCCACGGCGATCGACAGGCGCTCCTGCGGCAGTTCGCTCATCAGGTAGATGAAGCCCTTGCCTTCTTCGCCCAGGCAATTGGTGATCGGCACGCGCACATCGTTGAAGAACAGCTCCGAGGTATCGGCCTCGTCCTGCCCGATCTTGTCGAGCTTGCGCCCGCGCTGGAAGCCGTCGCGATCAGCTTCGACAAGGACGATCGACACGCCCTTCCACTTGGGCTCGATCTCGGTGTCGGTCTTGCAGCACACTAGGATCAGGTCGGCGTTCTGGCCATTCGTGATGTAGGTCTTCGACCCGTTGATCACGTAGTGGTTGCCGTCCTTCTTGGCGGTGGTGCGCATCCCCTGAAGGTCCGAACCGGTGCCCGGCTCGGTCATGGCGATGGCAGTGACCACCTCGCCCGAAACCATCTTGGGCAGCCACTTCTGCTTCTGCTCTTCCGAGCCATAGGAGATGATGTAGTTCGCGACGATGTCCGACTGCAGCGAGAACCCGGTCGAGGCACCGCCGTAGTAGGTGCCTTCCTCGTCGATGATCGCGTTATAGCCGAAATCGAGACCGAGACCGCCGTAGGCTTCCGGCACCGTGGGGCACAGCAGGCCCAGCTCGCCGGCCTTGGGCCACACGGACTTGGGCACGATGCCTTCTTCGGCCCACTTGGACGCGTTGGGGGCGATTTCGTTTTCCATGAAGCGACGCACCGTCTGGCGGAAGGCTTCATGGTCTTCGTTATAGGCGGTACGCGGAATCAGGTCGAGCGACATGGGCACGGCTCTCCATTATCTTGTCTGATAACGCAGATACGCCGCGCCCGATGTCGGGTCAACGAAATTTAATCAGTCGATTAATTGCCCTTTGGGTCAGATCGCTCCGCCGGTCAGGCGCTGGCAGATCAGGTCGAGCTGATCGAGCGTCTTGTAGCGAATGCTCACCGCACCGCTGGTGGGATCGGCGTCGGCGCTGATCGTCACCTTCAGCCCCAGGATCTCCTCGAGGTGCTGCTCCACCGCCGCGATGTCCGCCGAATAGGACGGATCGCGCGTCGCGCGCGCCTTGCGCGGTGCTGCATCGGGCCGCGACACGCGCTTGGCCATGCGCTCTGCATCACGCACCGAGAGTCCCTTGTCCACGACCTCGCGCGCCACCGGCAGGGGATCGGGCAATGCCGCCAGTGCGCGGGCATGGCCCATCGACAGTTCCTCGCGCTGGACCATTTCCAGCACTTCCTCGGGCAGGCTGAGCAGCCGCATCAGGTTGGCGACATGGCTGCGCGACTTGTCGACGAACTGCGCGATTTCCTGCTGGGTCAGGCCGTCGTTCTCGGACAGGCGCTGGTAGGCGCGCGCTTCCTCGACCGGGTTGAGGTCCTCGCGCTGCAAGTTCTCGATCAGCGCGAGCGCGGTCACTTCGCGCTCCTCCAGCTGGCGGACGATGGCGGGGATTTCGTGGACGCGCGCGCGCTGCGACGCGCGCCAGCGGCGCTCGCCGGCAACGAGCTGGTAGCGACCGCCGCCAAGCGGGCGGACGATGACGGGCTGGATCACGCCGCGCGCCGCGATCGACTTGGCCAGTTCCTCCAGCGCGTCTTCGTCGAAGTGGCGGCGCGGCTGATCGGGATGCGGCTCGATCTGCGAGACCGGCAGCAGCGCGATGCCGCTGTCGCGGCCCGCGCCCGCACCTGTGCCCGCACCCTCACCGCCATTGGCGCTGGCCGCCGGACGGGCAATCGCTTCCTCGCGCCGCGTCTCGCCCAGCAGCGCGCCCAGCCCCCGGCCGAGCGCCGCGCGCTTCGGCGTTGCCGCCTTCACACCATCCTCGCTGCTCATGCAGCCTTCCTCCGTTCGGGCAGGCGGCTGATCAGTTCGCGCGCCAGCTTCATGTAGGCCTGCGATCCGGCGCAGGCGTGGTCGTAGATCAGCGCGGGCAGCCCGTGGCTCGGCGCTTCGGAAAGGCGCACATTGCGCGGGATCACCGATTCAAAGACGAGATCGTGCAGGCACGAGCGCACGTCTTCGGCGACCTGGTCGGTCAGGCGATTGCGCCGGTCGTACATCGTCAGCACGATGCCGAGGATGCCGAGATCGGGATTGAAGCGCTCCTGCACGCGTTCGACCGTCTGCAGCAGCTGGCTCAATCCTTCGAGCGCGAAGAACTCGCACTGGAGTGGCACCAGCAGCGTGTCCGCCGCGGTCAGCGCGTTGAGCGTGAGCAGTCCAAGCGATGGCGGGCAGTCGATCAGGCAGATCTCGTGTCCTGCATCCGACGCGATGGCCGCGCGCAGGCGGCCGGTACGATCGTCCACGCTGACGAGTTCGACTTCCGCGCCGGACAGATCGACCGTGGCAGGCACAAGATCGAGACCGGGAATGCGTGTCGGCACCGCACAGTCGGCGATGGTCGCCTGGTCGATCAGCAGGTCGTACGAGGAGCGCAGCCGCTCACTGGCCGGGACACCGATGCCGGTGGAAGCATTGCCCTGCGGATCGAGATCGATCAGCAGCACCTTCCACCCCGTTGCCGCCAGCGCGGTCGCGATGTTGATGGCGGTGGTGGTCTTGCCCACACCGCCCTTCTGGTTCGCAACGGCAATCGTGATCATCGGCTGACGTCCTTTGCTTTGCGATTTTTGCCCACAGAACGCGTGGACGCGTTCGAGGAGGATTTCGCGGCGGGGCCTCCGCCAAGGAGACGTCCGACGATGAGGCCGGCGGCCGGATCGGTCAGCGATTGTTCCACGTGGAACGCATGTTGCCAGCTTTCCGGAAGCGCTTCCAGTTCATGCTGCGCCTTGGCCCCCTTCGGCAACAGCCAAAGCGTCTCGGGTGTGGAAAAGCGGGCGGACAACGCCAGCAATTTGTCGAGCGGTGCAAAAGCCCGCGCCGACAGCACGGCGTAAGACCGGGTGGGCAGATCCTCCACCCGCGCGAGGACGACCTCCACATTGGCGAGGCCGAGTTCGCTCGCGGCGCGGGCCAGCCAGTCGGTGCGCAACCGGCGCGAATCGACCAGCGTCACCGGGCGATCGGGTTCAAGCGCGGCGATGACAAGACCGGGAAAGCCGGCTCCGGTACCGAGATCGAGCCACGGCCCCACCGGCATTGTTTCACGTGGAACAGCGCCGAGCAGCTGCGCGCTGTCAACGATATGACGCTGCCAGAGATGTGGCAGCGTGCCGCGCGCCACGAGGTTCTGGCGCTCGTTCTCCTCGAGCAGCAGCGCGGCGATCCGTTCGAGCCGCGCCATGCCGGCGGCATCGACGCTCAGCTCTTCGGTGAGCCAAGCAAGGGCCTCGGCCTCCGTGGTGATGGCAGATGCGCTCATGCCGCGATCCTGCGACGGGCATGGACGAGCAGGCTGGCGAGCGCAGCGGGGGTAATCCCCGCGATGCGGCCCGCCGCCGCCAGTGTGTCTGGCCGGGACTTCTCCAGCCGCTCGACCATCTCACGCGAGAGGCCGGGCACGTCGGCAAAGGGAAAGCCCTCCCCCAGTGGCACCGCATCGCTCGCGCGCAAGTCGCGCAGTTCGGCATCCTGCCGGGCGAGATAGGGCGCATAGGCGGCGTCTTCCTCGACCTCCTCGACCAGCAGCGGATCGAAGGCTTCTTCGCCAATCCATGGCCGCAGCGATTCGAGCGCCACGTCGGGAAAACGGAGCCACTCCATCAGCGGCCGACGAGTGCCATCGGCACGAACCATGACTCCTTCGCGCGCGAGGTCGCCGGGCGTGGCCTGCTGCGACAGGGCACCTTCAAGCCGGGAGCGCGCCTCCGCACGGGCCAACCACCAATCGCGGCGCTCTTCGCCCACGCAGCCAGCGGCCAGTGCCAGCGGGGTGAGCCGCGACGAGGCATTGTTGGCGCGCAGACGCAGCCGATACTCGGCGCGCGCGGTCAGCATCCGATAGGGCTCGCTGACGCCGTGCAGCGTCAGGTCGTCGATCATCACCGCCATGTAGCTGTTGGCACGGTCGAGCGGCGCGGGCTCGCGGCCGAGCACGGCGGCCGCCGCGTGCATTCCGGCGACGAGACCCTGCGCGGCGGCTTCCTCATACCCGGTGGTGCCGTTGATCTGCCCCGCGCAATAGAGTCCCGGCAGCGCCCGCACTTCCAGGCTGCGATGGAGCGCACGCGGATCGATGTGATCGTATTCGACCGCGTAACCCGGCACGGTGATCTCCACCCCTTCGAGACCCTCGATCGAGCGCATCATCGCGACCTGGACATCGGTGGGCAGCGAGGTGGACACGCCATTGGGATAGACGGTGTGATCGCCCAGCCCTTCCGGCTCGAGGAAAATCTGGTGGCCGTCGCGATCGCCGAAGCGATGGATCTTGTCCTCGATCGACGGGCAATAGCGCGGACCCTGCGCGCCGATGGCGCCGGTGAACAGCGGCGAGCGGTCCAGCCCCGCGCGGATGATGTCGTGCGTGCGGGCATTGGTCCGCGCGATGGCACAGAACACCTGCGGCACCGGCCGCTCGCCATGCGTGTCGAGCGCGGTGAGCGGCGACATCGTCCACGGGTCGCGATCGCTCGGCTGCTCGGGCAGGCGCGCCCAATCGATGGTGCGGCCATCGAGGCGTGGTGGCGTGCCGGTCTTGAGCCGGGCCATCGGCAGGTCGGCAGAGCGCAGTTGCTGCGCGAGACGATGCGCCGCGCTTTCACCGATCCGGCCGCCGTCCATGCGCTCCTCGCCGCGGAACAGCCGGCCGCCCAGGAACGTGCCCGTGCAGAGCACGACCACCCCTGCCTCGAGCACGGTGCCGTCGGCGAGGTCGATCCCGGTCACGCGGCCCCCGGCCAGACGCAGCGCGGCGGCTTCGCCCTCCACCACGTGAAGGCCGGATTGTTCGGCGAGCATGCGCTGGATCGCCGCACGGAACAGGGCACGGTCCGCCTGGACGCGCGGCCCCTGCACCGCGCTTCCCTTCGAGCGGTTGAGCATCCGGTAATGGATCGCGGCGGCATCGGCGGCGCGGGCCATCAGCCCGTCGAAGGCATCGACCTCGCGCACGAGATGGCCCTTGCCCAAGCCACCGATGGCGGGGTTGCAGCTCATCGCGCCGATGGTGCGGGCATCGAAACTGACGAGCGCCGTGCGCGCGCCCAACCGCGCCGCGACCGCCGCGCTCTCGACGCCGGCGTGCCCGCCGCCGACCACGATAATGTCGAACTGGTGCATGGCCGCCGCGATAGTGGATTTGGCGTGCATCGTCAAAGCGCGCGATGTTTCACGTGGAACATTCGGGGTGAACCGTGCTTCGATCCGGCAAGGATAGGTAGTCAGGGTCCGCTCCGACGGACGGACGTTGTTCCACGTGGAACATCACTTGCCGATGCAGAAGCGACCAAACAGGGCGTCCAGCATATCCTCGGTGCCGGTGCGGCCGACGAGCTGGTCGAGCGCCCGGCGAGCGAGGCGCAGGTTTTCGGCAGCGAGCAGCGGGTCGGATTCGGCCACGGCACCATCCAGCGCTCCGGCAACTTCGGCCAGAAGGCGGTGCTGGCGGGCATTGAGCGCGGCTTCCCCCGGGGCAGGCATTGCCTGCCGGGCGTGGGTGACCAGCGCGGCACGGAGAGCGGATAGCCCTTCGCCAGTGCGTGCAGAGACCCGGTGCAGCGGCTGCGCCTTGCGCGCGGCGTCAGGTCGATCAGCCTGCGCCTCGATCTCCCACACGAATTGGGGCTGCGGGCCTTCGCCCTCGGGGCCGAGCCAGAGGATGAGATCGGCGCGCTCCGCTTCGGCGCGGGCGCGAGCGATGCCGATGCGCTCGATCTCCCCTGCCCCCTCTTCGCGCAAGCCCGCTGTGTCCACGAAGGTTAACGGCACGCCATCGAGCGCGACCGAGCGGATCAGCACATCGCGGGTGGTGCCGGGTTCGGCGGCGGTGATCGCGGCTTCGTCCTCGACCAGCGCGTTGAACAGCGTCGACTTGCCGGCGTTGGGCGGCCCCGCCAGCACGACGCGGAAGCCTTCCTTGAGCGGTTCGGCGCGGGGGCGTGACAGCCAGGCGGCGATGTCGCCGCGCAACGTGTCGCATCCGGCAGCGAAGCCGGGCGGGAGCAGGTCCGCCCCTTCCCCAACGTCGTCCTCGTCGGAGAAGTCGAGCGCGGCCTCGATCCTTGCCGAAAGTCCGAGCAAGGCTTCGCGCCAACCGCCCACCGCGCGGGACAACGCGCCATCGGCCATGGCCAGTGCGGTGCGGCGCTGAAGCTCGGTCTCGGCGGACAGCAGGTCGGCAAGCCCTTCCGCCTCTGCCAGGTCGATGCGTCCGTTGGCGAAGGCGCGGCGGGTGAACTCGCCCGCCTCGGCGCGGCGCAGGCCGGGCAGGCGGGCCAGCGCCGCCTCTACCGCAGCGACGACCGCGCGGCCGCCATGGAGATGGAGTTCGGCGCAATCCTCGCCCGTGGCCGTCGCCGGACCGGGTAGCCACAGCACCAGCGTGTGATCGAGCACGGTGCCATCAGCGGGATCGGCAAGCTGGGCCAGGCTGGCGCGGCGCGGCGCGGGACGCCTGCCCGCAAGCGCTTCGAGCGCGGGCCCGGCCTGCGGACCGCTCAGGCGGATGACGGCGATGCCGGCGGGAGGCTGACCGGAGGACAGCGCGAAGATCGTGTCGGAAGACATGATCCGGCTTTAGCGGCTTGGCGAGGAAGAAGAAGGGGGATTGGTTCGCGCGAGCCCGAGGCGCGAACCCGCCTCCCCGCGGCGTTCAGTCCTTCTTGCCGCCGGCCTTGAACCCGGCCATCGCCGCGCCCGCGCCCTGCTCGACGAACTGCTGGAACATCTTCAGCCCCATCTCGCCCATCGGGGCGAGCTGCTTGGCATAGCCGCTCAGCTGGTCGAGCGAGGTGACGCCCTGCATCGCCTTGGCAATGGCATCGACATAGACGTCGTTTGCCTTCGACACATCCGGCAGGCCGAGGAAGCGGCGCGCTTCTTCCGGGGTGCAGTCGATTTCGACATTCATCTTCATGCGATTCTTCCCTTCAGCGCGCGTGGCTGCGGCGAGAGTGTCACTTGCGCTTGGCAAAGTCCACGGCCGGGGCCAAGTTGGCGCCCGACGACATATCCCCCCACCATAATGCAGGATGAGGACCATGGGCGAAAAGACCACCATCGCGGGCTACCACGGCGAAGGCGAGATTCCTGTCTACGTCGCGCGGCCGGCGCAGCAGAGCGAAGCGGCCATCATCGTCGTGCCGGAAATCTTCGGCGTGAACGAAGGCATCCGCCAGAAGTGCGAAAGCTGGGCGAAGCTGGGCTATACCGCCGTGGCGCCGGACATCTTCTGGCGCTTTGCACCGGGGGTTGAGCTGAACCCCGACGTGCCCGAGCAGATGCAGGAAGCCTTCGGCTATTTCCAGCAGTACGACGCCAACGACGGCGTGAAGGACATCGAGGCGGTGATCCGCTGGCTGCGCCACGAGCAGGCGGTGGACAATGTCGGCCTTGTCGGGTTCTGCCTGGGTGGGCGCCTTGCCTACATGGCGGCGACGCGCACCGACATCGATGCCTCGGTCGGCTACTACGGTGTGATGATCGACCAGATGCTGGACGAATCGCACGCCATCGCAAACCCGCTGATGCTGCACATTCCGACCGAGGATCACTTCGTGGGGCCGGAAGCGCAGAAGGCGATCCACGACGCGCTGGGGCCGAACCCCAAGGTGACGCTGCACGACTATGCCGGGCTGGACCATGGCTTTGCCGCCGAAATGGGCAACCGCCGCAACGAGGAAGGCGCGCAACTGGCCGACGGGCGCACGCGCGAATTCTTTGCGCAGCACCTGAAGCAGTAAGCGGTCAGATCCCCTCTTCCCCGTAGCCGCCGATCGCCTGGAAAATCCGGGCGATCGCGGCGCGGTCCGCCTCGCCAATTTCGGGGCGCCAGATTTCGAACAGCAGCACGACGCGCTCTTCCGGGCCATCGTTGCGCGCCTCGTGCTCGATCGAATCGTCGAACAGCAGCGGCACCCCCTCCTCCCACGAACGCACGTCGCTGCCCACGCGCAGCGTGCAGCCGGGTGCCGGACGGATCGGCACGTGGCAGATCAGGCGCGTGTTGAGCATGCCGTGGTGGGGGGCGATGTGCGTGCCCGGCCGCAGCCGCGACCACAGGGCCATGGGCGCTCGGCCGGGGATCATCGGCATCGGGGCGTGCGACAGCGCTTCCATGGTCGCCGGACAGCGCGTGACGGCCTGCTCCACCGGCGCGCCGTCCTTCCAGAAATAATAGGCGCCCCAATCGGCCTTGCCCAGCAGCGGGTTGTTGGGCGCAGGCCGGTTGGCGGGGGCGGTGACGTAGGGCGTGAAGGCGTCGGTCCCGGTATCGGCAAGCACCTGCGCCAGTTCGTTCTTCATCCGCGGCAGCAGTTCGAGCACCGCGGCAAGCCACGGAAACTCCGACGGATCATAGAAGCGGCGCTGCGGCAGGCCCGGGAAATAGAACACCGATGGCTGCTGGAGGTAGAGCTGCCGTTCGCCGGTGAGCAGTTCGATCGCCTCGGCCATGGCGGGCGAAAGATCGGTGCCGACCTCGGCCTTGAGATGCGCGGTGAAGGCGCGGTCGGTCTCCCCGATGAAGGCCCGGGCCTGTCCGGCGAGCGCTTCCAGCCCGCGCGGAATGCCACTGACCGCCGCCTGCGCCAGCGCGGTGCGATAGAAGCTGACGGCAGCGCGGTCATCGCGGCCCTGCTGGCGCAATTGTCCCTTGGCGAGCAGCGCGCCAACATCGCGCGGAGCCTGCGCCAACTGGCGGTCGAGCGCGTCCTCTGCGGCGGCGGGGCGGCCCAACGCGAGTTCCACCTGCGCCAGCGCAGGCCAGGGCATGGCGGCCGACGCATGGACCGCGGCGGCGCGCAGGCATTCGGCGGCGCGCGGCAGGTTGCGCGCACGCAGTGCGGCGATGCCTTCGGCGATGAGCTGGTCGGGTGTCACGGCAAAAGGCATACTGCACGTGCCGCGCCGATCAAACGTTGCGTGAGGTCAATGTGGCTGGCACGCTGGCGGGCAACAGTCAGCACGAACAAAAACGGGAGATCAGACGATGCAACTCGGGATCGGTGCGTGGCACCGCTATATGCAAAGCCAGGACCCGGAGCTGCTCGCCGAGCTGATCCACCCCGAGGCGGTTTTCCATTCGCCCGTGGTCCACACCCCGCAGCAAGGGCGCGAGATCGTGCTCAAGTACCTGATGGCAGCGGGCGACGTGCTGGGCAACGAAACCTTCCGCTATGTGCGCGAAGTGGTCGACGGGCCGGAAGTCGTGCTGGAATTCGTGGCCGAGCTGGACGGCATCAAGATCAACGGGATCGACATGATCCGCTTCGACATGGAAGGCCGGATCATCGACTTCAAGGTGATGGTCAGGCCTCTGAAGGCCATCAACAAGGTCTGGGAAATGATGGGTGCGCAGTTGCAGAAGACCAGCGCCTGAACAGAAACAGAAAGGGGGCCGATTGGCCCCCTTTCCTTTTGTGGTTTCGCTGGACGATTACTGGTTCATCGTTGCGAAGAAATCTTCGTTGGTCTTGGAATCCTTGATCTTGTCGAGCAGGAATTCCATCGCGTCGATCGTACCCATCTGCATGAGGATGCGGCGCAGCACCCACATCTTCGAGAGCTGGTCCTTCGGAACGAGCAGCTCTTCCTTGCGGGTGCCGCTCTTGCCCACGTCGAGCGCGGGGAAGATGCGCTTGTCGGCCACCTTGCGATCGAGGACGATTTCCGAGTTGCCGGTGCCCTTGAACTCTTCGAAGATGACTTCGTCCATGCGGCTGCCGGTATCGATCAGCGCGGTGGCGATGATCGAGAGCGAGCCGCCTTCCTCGATGTTGCGCGCCGCGCCGAAGAAGCGCTTGGGACGCTGCAGGGCGTTGGCGTCGACACCGCCGGTCAGCACCTTGCCCGACGAAGGCACCACGGTGTTGTAGGCGCGGCCGAGACGCGTGATCGAGTCGAGCAGGATGACCACGTCGCGCTTGTGCTCGACAAGGCGCTTGGCCTTCTCGATGACCATTTCGGCAACCTGGACGTGGCGCGTGGCGGGTTCGTCGAAGGTCGAGGAGATCACCTCGCCCTTCACGCTGCGCTGCATGTCGGTGACTTCTTCCGGACGCTCATCGACCAGCAGGACGATCAGGAACACTTCCGGATGGTTGTCGGTGATGGCCTTCGCCATGTTCTGCAGCAGCACGGTCTTGCCGGTGCGCGGCGGCGCAACGATCAGCGCCCGCTGGCCCTTGCCCTGCGGACTGACGAGATCGATCACGCGAGCCGACTTGTCCTTGACGGTCGGGTCGAGCGTATCGAGATTCAGGCGCTGGTTCGGATAGAGCGGGGTCAGGTTATCGAAGTTGACGCGGTGGCGCACCGCCTCCGGATCATCGAAGTTGACCTTGATGAGGCGGGTGATCGCGAAATAGCGCTCGCCGTCCTTGGGCGCGCGGACTTCACCTTCCACCGTATCGCCGGTGCGCAGGCCCCATTTGCGGACCTGGTTCGGCGAGACGTAGATGTCGTCAGGCCCGGCAAGGTAGTTCGCCTCGGGGCTGCGCAGAAAGCCAAAGCCGTCAGGCAGGACTTCGATGGTGCCGATGCCAAGGATTTCCTCGCCGTCTTCGGCGACTTCCTTGAGGATGGCGAACATCAGGTCCTGGCGACGCAGCGTGCTCGCGCCTTCGACGCCGAGTTCCTCGGCCATTTCGACCAGTTCGGCCGGGGTCTTCTTCTTGAGTTCCTTGAGATGCATTGCCTGGTCTTCCAAAGGAGATCGGAATGGGCCGAACCAGCGGTCTTGGGGCTTGGAGAAAGCGGACCTGAGGCGGCGCGAGACGCGCGCCAATTCTGGAATAGCGCGCAGGGCATATGCCCGGGCGCGGCGGGCGTCAATCGCTTATGACCCGTCAGCCTTCCATATGCGGCAAATGCCGATGCCGGCATGGAACCGGGGATACGCTGCGGCGTTATCCGCATAGGGTGCGGAGCATCGTTGCGCTTCGCCCGGAGAGGAGAGAGCGATGGTCCGGCTTCCGCAACACGGGGCGATATTCCCCCGCCCTGCCCCGCAATCGGCAAGGGTCAATGCCTGGGGCGCGCAATGGAAATACCTGCCGCGCCGTGCCGCCGGGCTGGTGCGCAATTCGCTGCGAGACGGACTGAAGAAGATCCGCCCGGTTTAGCCGTCAGAACGGCTTCAGGATCACCAGCACGACGATCAGCGCGGCGGCCACGCCGGGAATCTCGTTGAGCATCCGCAAGTGCCGGCCCGACAGCTTGCGGGTGCCGGTGGCCAGCGCTTGCGCATAGCTGGCCAGCCAGAACTGATAAGCGGTGAGCACCAGCACCAGCGCCAGCTTGGCGTGGAACCAGCCCTGCTGGAACGCACCGATGCTCATCGCCAGTGCAAGGCCGAACACCCAGACCGCGATCAGCGCGGGCCACATGATGATCTTCATCAGTTTGCGCTCACGGTCGATCCACACCGCGTTTTCGGGTGATCCTTCGGCCGCTTCCTGGTGATAGACGAAGAAGCGCGGCAGCATGAACAGCCCCGCCATCCAGAAAATCACGAAAATGACATGGCCCGCCTTGAGCCAGAGATAGATCATCGACAGCACCTGCAGCATGGGATCCGTCCGGTTCGTCTGCCCTCGATCCCCCCAAGTGGTGGCTTTCGGGCCTGATGGAAGGGTTTGCAAGCCCAACCTTGGGGCACCCCGCAAGACGTTATCCTGCCATGGACCGGGCCATTTACCCGTTTCTCGCGAATTCGGGTTAGGGTCCTCGCCACGGCGGACGAGGAGACGTGTGCTTGCGCGGGCAACCAAGAGCTATCGACTTTGCCCGCTCGGCGATGCTGGCGGTGCTGGGCTGCGCGCTGGCGGCGGCGGTGCTGGCGGCAATCCGCTGGCGCAGTCCGTGGTATGACGAGTTCTACACCCTCTACGTGACGCGTCCGGGGGTGCCGTTGGGGATGCTGTGGCACGCCTGGCTGGCGGACAACCATCCTCCGCTGTTCTACGCGCTGGCCTGGGTGACGAATGCGCCGGGCGCGCATCTCGAGATCCGGCGACTGCTGAACGTGGGCATCCTGATCGGTGCGGCAGGTGCGTTGGGGCTGGTCGCCTGGCGCCGGCCACCATTGCGCACCACGCTGTTCGCCTATGCTGCGGGATTGTGCGCGGCGGTGCCGATGGTCGATCGCGCGGCGGACCTGCGCTCGTATTTCCTCTCGTTCTGCGCAGGCGCGGTGGCCGTGGCGGCACTGGCGGCCTTCGTCAAGCCGGGCGAACGGTTGCCGCGCAGAGCGGCGCTGTTCCTGGCGGCAAGCCTGCTGGCGGCCCTCACCGTCCACATCGTCACGACGCTGATCGTGGGTACGCTGGTGGGGGCGTTCTGCTGCTGGCTGCTGCTGGCGGGAGACCGCGCGGGAGCGCTCCGGCTTGCGGGAATCGCGGCGCTGGCGGCGGTGCCGGCCGCGATGGGCTATGCCCTGCAATTTGCGGTGATGAACGCCAACACGCGCGCCTTCTGGATCGATGCGGGCTGGGAATATGCCTACTGGATCATTCGCGGAGAGACCGTTTCCGCCGCGTTCGCCAACCCGGTGCTGACGCTGGGCGGATGCTGCGGTCTGGCGTGGATCGCCTTGCGCGATGGCCGGGTGCGCCGCCTGTCTCCGGAACTGGGCCTGATCCTGACGCTGGGGTTCGGCACCGCGCTGGTGCTGGTCCTGCTGTTCGCGATGCACACCCAGCGGCCCATCGTGGTCGGGCGCTATCTCGTGGCGATCTACCCGCCGATCCTGATGGCGCTGGCGACCGGATGGGCTGCCCTTTGCAGCCGGATCGGAGCACGGTGGACAGTGGCGGTGGAAGCCCTGCTCGTCGCCGCTGCGCTGGCCGCCTTGCAGCACAACGTCTCGGTTCCGCTGAAGCGCACGGGCTGGGACGCGAGCGGCGCGGCCATCGCCCGGATCGCGGCTGCCTGCCCGGGCACCAAAATCCACATGAACACGGCGTGGAACGGGGCGACTCTGGCACTGGCGCCAGCCGAAAATCTTGCGGTGGTGCCCTATGCCTATCGGCTCACGGCGGCGCGGCATGGCTTTGCGCTCGAACAACCGGGTTCACGCGCGATGGGCGGCCCCTGCCCTGCGGTGTTCTGGTCCGAGCACGTCACCACGCTGCACCCCACCGCAGACGATATCGCCCGCGATCTGCGCCGCCGGGGATACCAGGTCCACCACGGATACCTGCGACGGATCGGTGATGGACTGGTGTTCGTCGGCGGGCGCTGAGCTTAGCCGCGCTGCCAGCCGCGCACGACGCGCAGCAGCGCATCGACGTGTTCGATCGGGGTGTGCTGGCCGATGCCGTGGCCCAGGTTGAACACGTGCGGACGGTCGGCAAAGGCATCGAGGACGCGCAAGGTCTGCGTTTCAAGTTCCGGACCGCCGGCGAGCAACAGCAGCGGATCGAGATTGCCTTGCACCGGAAGCCCTGCGGGAAGTTCGCGCGCGGCCCACAGCGGATCGATGGTTTCGTCGACGCCGACCGCGTTGACTCCGGTTTCACGGGCATAGGCGGCGAGCTTTTCGCCTGCACCCTTGGGGAAGCCGATCACTGGCACATGCGGATAGCGCCGCTGCATTTCGGCCGCGATCTTCGCGTTGGGAGCGATGACCCAGCGCTCGAATTCGGTCGGAGCAAGGCTCCCAGCCCAGGAATCGAACAGCTGCAGGCCTTCCGCGCCGGCTTCGACTTGGCCCGAGAGATACTCGATGGTGACCGTGGTGATCGCGTCGATGATCGCCTGGAACGCACCCGGATCGCGATAGGCGAGCGCGCGCGTGTCGTGGTGATCGCGGCTGCCCTCGCCCGCGACCATGTAGGTGGCGACCGTCCACGGACTGCCCGCAAAGCCCAGCAGCGTCGTCTCAGGCGAAAGCTGGGCCTTCACGCGGGCCACCGTGGCGTAGATCGGCGCGAGGCGCTCAGGGACGGCCGTGAGGCTCTCCAGCGTGGCATCGAGGAGGCGAGGCGAGAGGTGCGGACCTTCGCCGGCGAGGAACTGGAGATCCTGTCCCATCGCGTAAGGCACGATCAGAATGTCGGAAAACAGGATCGCGCCGTCGAATCCGAAGCGGCGGAGCGGCTGGACGGTGATCTCTGCCGCGGCCTCTGAATCGTAGACGAGCGCGAGGAATCCGCCCTTTTCCGCTCGCAATGCGCGATATTCCGGAAGGTAGCGGCCAGCCTGGCGCATGAGCCAGATCGGACGGCGCGCAAGATTGGCGCCCCGGAGCGTTTCGAGCAGCGGACCAGGCATCGTTCGGATCCAATCCTAATCAAATAGATTCTTTTGAATCAGGTTGTGGGAGTCTGTTGACCCTGTGGATATCGGGGATGGCGCGCCTCTGCCCGATTTGTGCCCGATGCTCCACAAAAAGTTGGCCGTGCGACTCTGCGCGGACTCGTCGGCAAGGGAAACTTGTCCCTGCTGTCCACAGGCTGTGGGTAAAGCCGGCGACCTGTCCACAAGTGACGGGGCGGAAGCGGGGATAGTGGGGGCGGAATCAGGCCCCGAACTTGTCCCCCGATTGTTCCCGTGGTTTATCCTCGCTCTATCCACAGCCTCATCCCGGGGCACGCGAGCGGAGGCCCATGCAGCGGCTGCACCTGCATCTTCTATCGGATTCCACGGGCGAAACGCTGGAAATGATCGCGAAGGCGGCGCTGGCGCAGTTCGACGATGCCGACGTCGTGCGGCACTTCTGGCCGATGGTGCGATCGATGCAGCATCTCGACCGGATCATGGGCGAAATCGCCAACAATCCGGGACTGGTGCTCTATACGCTGGTCAATACGGAGACGCGCGACCGGCTGGAACAGCGTTGCGCCGCGCTGGGCCTGCCCAGCGTTGCGGCGCTCGACGCGGTGACCGATGCGCTGGAGCAGCAACTGGGGCAGGAGGCCAAGGGCCGGCCCGGGCGGCAGCACATCATGGACGAAGCCTATTTCGCGCGCGTCGATGCGATCCAGTTCACCATCGCCCATGACGACGGCATCGGCTGGGAAAACTGGGAGGAAGCCGACATCGTCCTGGCGGGCGTTTCGCGCAGTTCCAAGACGCCGACCGCGATCTATCTCGCCAACAGGGGCTACAAGGTGGCGAACATCCCGGTCGTGGTGGAAAGCCCGCCGCCGCCGATGCTGTTCGGACTGCGCCGGCCGCTGGTGGTGGGGCTGACCACCAGCCCCGAACGGCTGGTGCAGGTGCGGCGCAACCGGCTGCTGTCCTTGAACCAGGTGGCCGAGACCGCCTATGTCGACAGCGAGCACGTGACGCGCGAGGTGCAATTCGCGCGGCGCATGTTCGCGGACAACGGTTGGCCGGTGATCGACGTTTCGCGGCGTTCGATCGAGGAAACGGCGGCCGCGGTCATCAATCTCTATAACGAACGCCGGGCCTCCGGCGGCGACACCACGGTGGGAGCGAAGCCGATATGACGATCATCCTTGCCTCGCAGAGCGCATCGCGCAAGGCGATGCTCGAAGCGGCCGGGGTGCCGTTCGAGGCCCAGAGCGCCGACGTGGACGAGGCCGAGATCAAGCGCGAGCTGATCGGCGTCCCCGCGTGCGAGATCGCCAAGATCCTGGCCGAGGCCAAGGCGCTGGCGGTGTCCGTCGCGGCACCGGGGCGGCTGGTGCTGGGCGGGGATTCGCTGGTCGAAGTGGGCGGGCGGCTGTTCGACAAGCCCAAGAGCCGCGAGCAGGCGATCGAGCATCTCGAATTCTTCTCGGGCCAGGAGATGCACCTTCATTCCGCCGCGGTGCTGATCCGCGACGGGGTGACGGCATGGCGTCATTGCGAGGTCGCGAATCTGCGGGTTCGCCGGCTTTCCCGCAGCTTTATCGACAGCTATATCGACAGGGAGTGGCCGCAGGTTTCCGGTTGCGTGGGCGTGTTCCGGATCGAGGCGCTGGGCGTGCAGCTGTTCGAGACGATCGAGGGCAGCCACTTCACCGTGCTGGGGATGCCGCTGCTCGCGCTGCTGGGCGCGCTGCGCGCGCAAGGCGAGCTGGAGGCATGAGCCGCGCCTATGCCGAAGTGATCGGCGATCCCATCGTCCAGTCGAAATCCCCCGCGATCCATGGCTTCTGGCTGGGCAAGCTGGGGATCGATGCTGATTACCGCGCGACGCACGTGACGGCGGAGGGCCTGGCCGATTTCATTGCGGCGCGGCGCACCGATCCCGACTGGCGCGGCTGCAACGTGACCATGCCGCACAAGCAGGCGGTGATCCCGCTGATCGACCGGCTCGATCCGGTGGCGGCGCGGATCGGGGCGGTGAACACCATCGTGCCCGAGCAGGGCGAACTGGTCGGCTACAACACCGATGCGCCCGGCTTTCTCGAACCCTTGCAGCCGTTGCTGGGGGACAAGCACTATTTCCGCATGGCGCGCATTCTGGGCACCGGCGGCGCGGCGCGCGCGATCATCGCGGCGCTGGCGGGCGAAGGCATGGTGATCGTGCTGGCGGGGCGCAATCCCGACAAGGCGCGCGCGCTGCTGGACGAGCTGGATCCGAAGGGCGAGCATCACGTCGCCCCCCTCGCTCACTTTGCCGATGCGACGGACTTCGTCTTCGACGACCGCGAAGGCTGTCTCGATCTGGTGGTCAATGCCTCGGCGCTGGGAATGACCGGGCAGCCCCCCCTCCCCTTCGACATCAGCCATGCCCCGCCCGGCTCGGTGTTCTACGACATCGTGACCAGCCCGCTCGACACCGATTTCCTGAAAGCGGCGCGCGCGGCGGGCTTTCGCACCGTGGACGGGCTTTCGATGCTGATCGGCCAGGCCGATCATGCGTTCCGCCGGTTCTTCGGGGCCAACCCGCCGCGTGGCGAGACCGACGCGGAATTGAGAAAGGTGCTGGGCGCATGAGCAGGCCGTTCATCCTTGGGCTGACCGGATCGATCGGCATGGGCAAGTCGGCGGTGGCACTGATGCTGCGCGAGCTGGGCGTGCCGGTGTTCGATGCCGATGCGGCGGTGCACAGCCTGCAAGGGCCGGGCGGCGCGCTGATCCCCGCGATCGAGGCGGCCTTTCCCGGCACGACCGGTCCCGAAGGGGTGCGACGCGCGGAGCTGGGCGCGCAGGTGTTCGGCCATCCCGAAGCGCTGAAGCGACTGGAGGCGATCGTCCATCCGGCGGTGGGCGCGATGCGCGAGGCGTTCATGATCGAGCATGGCGGCGAGCCGCTGGTGGTGTTCGACATCCCGCTGCTGTTCGAAAAGGGCCATGGGCAGGGGCTGGACGCGGTGGCGGTGGTGTCCGCCCCGGCCGAAATGCAGCGCGCGCGCGTGCTGGCGCGGCCGGGCATGACGCCGGAAAAGTTCGCCCAGATCCTGGCGCTGCAAGTGCCCGATGCGGAAAAGCGCGCGCGCGCCGACCACGTGATCGACACCGGCGTGAGCCTGGACGAGACGCGCGCAGAGGTTAACCAACTTGTGCGTTCGATCCGGGAAAAAAACCCGCGCAACTGACGGAGAGTCCCCTTGCCAGCCCTTTCCGGCGGGTCCAGATTGCCGGGAATGCGTGAGATCGTTTTCGATACAGAGACGACCGGCCTCGACCCCCAGGGAGGCGACCGGCTCGTGGAAATTGGCTGCGTCGAGATGCTCAACCGGGTGCCTACAGGCGCGGTGTTTCACGCCTATTTCAACCCTGAGCGCGATATGCCCGCCGAAGCCGAGGCGGTGCATGGGCTGTCGGCCTCGTTCCTGTCGGACAAGCCGAAGTTCGCCGAGCGGGCCGCGGCGCTGATCGAATTCCTGGGCGATGCGCCGCTGGTGGCGCACAATGCCGGGTTCGACTTCGGCTTCCTCAACACCGAGCTGGCAAAGATCGGGATGGAAGCCGTCAGCCGCGACCGCATGGTCGATACGGTGGCGATCGCGCGGCGCAAGCATCCGGGCGCCAAGCTCAGCCTCGACGCGCTGTGCTCGCGCTATGGCATCGACCGCAGCCACCGCACCAAGCATGGCGCGCTGCTGGACGCGGAACTGCTCGCGCAGCTTTACGTAGAATTGATGGGAGGGCGGCAGATCGGCCTCGAACTCGCGGCCGACGCGGTGGCAGTGACCGAGACCATGGTCGCTGCGACGGTATCCGTCTCCCGAACCTTCCGAGCGCCCCGGCCTCATGCCGCGAGCGAAGCGGAACTGGCGCGCCATGCGGAATTCATGGCGGGCTTCAGCGAGCCTTTGTGGTCGCGGTAACGCGGTCCACCGAGGCTCCAGTCGAGGAGAGAAGACGTATGGACATTCGCGTTTCGGGCCATCAGGTCGACACCGGCGCCGCTTTTGAAAGTCACGCCGAGGAGCGCCTTTCGACGATTGTCGACAAGTACTTCTCTCGCGCGCTGTCCTCGCACGTTACCTTGGGCAAGGCGCCGCACGGTGGTTTCCGATGCGATATCGTCACCCATGTGACGCAGGGCCTGATCCTGAAGGGAAGCGGCGTGGCGCAGGACGCGCACATCGCTCTGGATCAGTCGGCGGAGAAGATCGACAAGCAGCTGCGCCGCTACAAGCGCCGGATCAAGGCGCGCCAGGACGAGGCCGAGCACGCCCGGCGCGAGGAGGACGCGGCCTATACCGTGTTCGTCGTCGAGGAAGTGGAAAACGAGGAGCCGGCGGATGCACCGCTGGTGATCGCCGAAACGCGGGTCGACGTGCCCGAGGCGACCGTTTCCGACGCGGTGATGATGCTCGACCTGCGCAACACCAACGCCTTGCTGTTCAAGAACGCGGGCACCGGCACCCACAACATGGTCTATCGCCGCGGCGATGGCTCGATCGGCTGGGTGGAACCCGGCAAGGCGTGACGCGAAACTGAAAACAAGTCCTTGTCGCGCCCCCGAAAACGAATCGCGGGGGCGCGATTAGGTGCTTGCACAGCGTGAAATTCAGGCGCATTGCGCCCGCAACTTGACCGTGCCCCCCGTGCACGTTGCGGTATTTTCGTTTTCATGACGGCTCTTTTCTCGATCGATCCTCTGGCGGTGCGTGTGGTTCGCGCCGAAACCAAGCCGCAGATTCTCGGCGCTCTCGCCGAGTGTTTCGCGGCGGTCTACTCGCTTGACCCGGCGCATGTGCTGGAACGCATCGAGGAGCGCGAAAAGCTGGGCAGCACCGGCTTCGGCCGCGGCGTTGCCATTCCCCACGCCCGCATGGACGGTCTGACCCGCCCGGTGGCGGCGTTCTTCCGCCTCGAACAGCCGGTGGCCTTCGATTCCGCGGACGATATGCCCGTCGACCTCGTGTTCGGGCTGCTTTCGCCGGAACAGGCCGGGGCGACCCATCTCCAGGCACTGGCCGCGATTTCGCGCCTGATGCGCGACGAGCGGATGCACGACCGCCTCGTTTCTGCGCCCGATGCGGACGCGCTCTACGCGCTGCTGGTCAATGTCATCGACCGTGACGCAGCCTGACCAGCCCGGGCAGGGCGGCGACGGCGCGCAGTACCACTGGCGCGCATTGGAAGGGCTTTACGCTTCCGCGCCGGTCAACCAGCTGTTCGAAAGCCGGCTGGACGTCGTTTCCGAAGGGCACGCGCGGATCATCTTCGAGGTAACGCCCTCGGTGTTCCACGCCGCCGGCGCGGCGCACGGCACGATCTATTTCAAGATGCTCGACGACGCGGCGTTCTATGCCGCGAACACGCTGGTCACCGACCGCTTCCTGCTGACCACCTCGTTCAACCTGCATTTTACGCGGCCGATCCACGGCGGAACGGTGATCGCGGAAGGACGGTGGGTGTCCGGACGGCGGCGCGTGCTGGTCGCCGAATCGCGCCTGCTCGATGCCGAGGGCGAGGAAGTGGGCCGCGGCACCGGGACGTTCCAGCGCTCGCGCATCGCGCTTTCCGGGCTGGAAGGCTACAATTCCGGCTATTGCGCCGCGCTGTCCGGATAGACCGGGCGTGGACGAGCAGCGCCTTCCCGCAGCCGTTGAAGCCTCGGCGCTGATTCGCCGCGCGCAGGCGGGTGGCGGCTTTGCCATGGTGCTGAAGAAAGGCGATCCGGACGGCGGTACCATCCTGATCGTTCTGTTGGATAATCAAGGACTTGGGCGTCTCTACGAACGGATGCCGCAGCTCGACGGCAGCCGCAAATGGTCCTGCTCCAAAGAACAAGATATTGAAAATAAATCCGATTTTGAGGACTATCTCGCGCGCCGGGGCAAGCAGGATCCCGATCTGTGGATCATTGAACTGACTGTCGCGGAGGGCGAACGATTCATCCTGAACGGAAGCTGACAGTGCTTTGCGCAGGTTGACTCTGCTGCGTTGCAAAATAAAGGCAGTCCACCGCAGTCGCGCAGGCGGCGACGGCCTTGCACCAAGCAGGCCGCGCTAGCACGCAGACGGGGGGCAGACGACATGGCCCTTCGATACGACAAGGATCCACGCGACACCCGTTGCGCGGACACCGACCGTGTCGCGCCATGTTCCGACGTCCACCGCCCAGTTATGACGATGGATGAGTAAGAAGCTTCGGATCGCCAGTGCCATCAGCATTGCCGCGACTTTTATCACAACCCTGCTCAGCACCGGCGGTTCCGGTGCAGCCGCGCAGGATCTGTCCCCCCGCTTCGGGGCTGACGTACAGATCCCGGCCAGCGAAGCGCCCGGCGCTTCCGCCATCACCACCCATTCCGCGCAGGCCGTGATTCCGGCCGTGGAGCGCGCGATCCCCCAGCCTGAAGTGACCTCCGATGACGGCGATGCCGCGCTCAACAGCGCCGCGAATGCCCCGGTCGCCGCTTCGCTTGCTGCGCTGGTCGACGCGACGCCGGCACCCGCCGCGCTTTCCGACGAACTCAACTGCCTGGCCGGCGCGATCTATTTCGAGGCCAAGAGCGAAACCATGGCGGGCCAGCTGGCCGTGGGCCGGGTGATCGTCGCCCGCGCCAACTCGGGCCGTTTCCCCGCTTCCTATTGCGGCGTGGTCTATCAGCCCTCGCAATTCTCGTTCGTGCGCGGCCACGCGATGCCCGCGGTCAACAAGGCCGGCCCGGGTTGGACCAAGGCCGTGAAGATCGCCATGATCGCCGATCGCGGCGCGTGGAAAAGCCCGGTCGAAGGCGCGATGTTCTTCCACGCCGCGCGCGTTTCGCCGAGCTGGGGCAAGACCCGCATGGCGCGCATCGACAATCACATCTTCTACCGCTGAGGAGGGGCCTCGGGCGCGGCGTGCCGCGTGCGGGGATGTCTCGGCAGGAACGGAAAAGGCCGCGCCGGCAATGCCGGGCGCGGCCTTTCTGATTCCGCGGCGGATCAGCGCTCGCCGAACAGGTCGCGCTGGGCCTTGTCGAGTTCCTCGGCGTAGCGGCGGCGCACGTATGTCTCTGTGACCAGGCCGAGCACTTCGCCGTCCGCGTCCACCACGGCCAGCTCGTCGGTGCCGATTTCGTCGAAGCGCGCCATGATCTGCGTGATGTCCTGATCGGGCAGCAGCGTGGCGTCGGCGGCGTGGCAGATCGACGAGACCGGCGCTGTCTCGTCCGCGCCCTCGGCGAAGGCGACCGCCGGGGTGGCTATGCCCGCGTAGCGGCCGGTGGGGCCGAGCACGAGCACGCGGCTGGTCGAGCCGAGCGGATAGCGGCGGCGCAGTTCGGCAATGGTGGCGGTGCCCTCGATCGTGGCAGGGCCGCGGCGCATCATCCGCCCGGCGGTGAGAGTCTTGATCCAGCCGACATCGCGTGCGCTGGTGATCGTCTCTCCGCGCAAGTGCAGGCGCCAGGTGGAGAAGGAATAGCCGAACAGTTCGCGCACCAGCGTGGAGGAGACGAGCGAGGCGGCGAGCACGGCCCCGGTCAGGCTGAAATTGCCCGTCGCTTCGAGCACCAGCATGGTCATCGTGAAGGGGCCGCCGACCACTGCCACGGCGAGCGCGGCCATGCCCACAAGCGAGGCGTTGCCCATGTTGAGCACCGAATGCCCCGCGATGGCGCCCAGCACCCCGGCATAGAGATGGCCGACCAGCGTGCCGAGGAACAGCGAGGCGAAGAACAGCCCGCCGCGAAAGCCGAAGCCGAGCGAGACGATCGAGCCGGCGCATTTCACCAGCAGGATCATGGCGATGAAGCCGAGCGGTACGGCTTCGGTCATGTCGATGTGCAGGGCGCTGTGGCCGGCGGAGAGCGCCTGCGGGGAAACGTAGGCGAGGGGGACGAGCAGAAGCCCGCCGAGCACCGGTCGCCACGGCCCCGGCATCACGCGGCGCGTCTGCGTCTCGACCACGGCAACCGCGCGCATGACGAGGATGCCGAGCAGGGCGCAAGCGGCGCCAAGGCCGCCATAGGCGAGGTATCCTGCGGTGTGGATCGCCGGACCGGGCACCGCGCTGACGACATAGGGCACCACGCCCAGCCGCTGTGCCACTTGCGCGCCGGCGAGCGAGGCGGCGACGACAGGAGCGATGGCCGAGGGGGTATAGGCGCCGATCACGATCTCGAACGCGTAGAACGCCCCTGCGAGCGGCGCGCCGAACGCGGCGGCGATGGCGCTGCCCGCGCCCGCGCCGACGAGCGTGCGCGCATCGGGGCGGCGGAGGCTCATCAGCCGGGCGCCGAGCGAGCCGAACAGGCCGCCCAGCTGCGCATAGGCCGCCTCCAGCCCCACCGAGGCGCCGAAGCCGTTGGACAGCACCGTCTGGCCCACGATCACTGCGCTGTCCGCCACAGACATCCGGCCGCCGTGGAGCGCGTTCGCCTCGACCGCATCGACCAGCGCACGGCGGCGCGCCCGGACGGCCCAGTTGAACGCGATGAGGACAAGCCCGCCAAGTGGCAGGACGAGCAGGGTGAGGGGGGCCAGCGGCGGTGCGCCGCTGAGCCGCAGTTCGGGGGGCAGGCCGAACAGGACATATTGCAGCGTGCGCGCCGCGGCGCCGACCAGCACGGTGAACAGCCCGCCGGCCGCGCCCACGCCGATGGCCAGCAGCAGGAACGAAAGTTCGCTCGACCGCACCTGTCGGCGCAGCCAGCGCAGGAACGCGGGGAATCGTTTCAGCACCCCTGCGCTGCTAGCCCATTTGGCCGGGCAGGGGGAATGAAGTGTTCGACAGGAAGGGGCACGGCGCCTGCGGCTGCCCGTGCCCCCCCCTTTTTGCCGATCAGTGGGCGATTAGTGGCGGAAGTGGCGCATTCCGGTGAAGACCATGGCGAGGCCGGCTTCGTCCGCCGCCTTGATCACGTCTTCGTCGCGGATCGAGCCGCCCGGCTGGATCACGCAGGTGGCGCCCGCCTCGACCGCGGCCATCAGGCCGTCAGCGAAGGGGAAGAACGCGTCCGACGCGACCGCCGAGCCGACCGTGCGGGCCTGGGTCCAGCCGTGGGTTTCCGCAGCTTCCTTCGCCTTGGCGGCGGCGATGCGCGAGGAATCGCGGCGGTTCATCTGGCCTGCGCCGATGCCGGCGGTGACGCCGTCCTTGGCATAGACGATCGCGTTCGACTTGACGTGCTTGGCCACGGTCCACGCGAACAGCGCGTCTTCCAGTTCCTGCGGCGTGGGCGCGCGCTTGGTGACGACCTTGAGGTCTTCCCTGGCGACCTTGCCGGTGTCGCGGTCCTGCACCAGCAGGCCGCCGGCGATGGGCACGGTGACAAGGCCGGCGCGGCTGGCGTCGGGCAGCTGGTCGATCAGCAGCAGGCGCAGGTTCTTCTTGCGCGCGAAAGCCTGCTTCGCGGCATCGTCCGCGCCCGGGGCGACGACGACTTCGGTGAAGATTTCGCAGATCGCGTTGGCGGTGGGACCATCGAGCGGCACGTTGGTGACGACGATGCCGCCGAAGGCCGAAACCGAATCGCACGCGAGCGCCGCCTGCCAGGCGTCGAGCAGGTTGTCGGCGCTGGCGACACCGCACGGATTGGCGTGCTTGACGATCACCACGGTGGGCTTGTCGCCGCCGAATTCGGCGATCAGTTCAAGCGCGGCGTTGGCGTCGTTGTAGTTGTTGTAGGACAGTTCCTTGCCCTGCACCTGCGTGGCCTGCGGCAGGCCGGCGGTGTCCGGACGGTTCGCGACATAGAGCGCGGCCGACTGGTGCGGGTTTTCACCATAGCGCAGCGTGGTGACGAGCTTGTGCGCGCTGGCGAGCACCGGCGGGAAGTGGTGCTGCTGGTCCACCTTGGCGAACCACTGCGAGATCGCGGCGTCATAGGCGGCGGTGGCGGCATAGGCCTTGGCCGCCATGGCGCGGCGGAACGCGAGCGTGCTCTTGCCGCCGCTCTGCTCCAGCTCGCCGAGGAAAGCGGCATAATCCGCCGCATCGGTGAGGATGGTGACGTATTCGTGGTTCTTGGCCGCCGAACGGACCATCGACGGGCCGCCGATGTCGATGTTCTCGATCACTTCGTCACGCTCGGCGCCCTTCGCCACGGTCGCCTCGAACGGGTAGAGGTTGACGACGACGAGATCGATCGCGCCGATCTCATGCTCCGCCATCGCGGCGGCGTGTTCGGGATTGTCGCGCACGGCGAGCAGGCCACCGTGGACCTTGGGGTGCAGCGTCTTGACGCGGCCGTCCATCATCTCGGGGAAGCCGGTGAGGTCGGAAATGTCCTTCACGGTAAGGCCTGCGTCGCGCAGCGCCTTGGCGGTGCCGCCAGTGGAGACCAGTTCGACGCCGCGCGCGGCGAGCGCCTTGCCCAGGTCGGCCAAGCCGGTCTTGTCGGACACCGAAAGCAGCGCCCGCTTGATGGTCACTTCAGTCACGTCGGAATTCCTATCGCATCTTCTTGAGCAGCCAGGAGAATGTCTCTCCGCTGCGGGGAATCTTGGCCGGGATGACAAGCTGGCGGGTGCCCAAGGGGCGGCCCTGACCATCCGCCCAGAGGCTGTCCTCGATGGTCACCGGATCGCGGCCCGAACGGAACTGCCAGAGGCTGCCGTCGGGAAGCGCGAGGGTGACGCCGAGGCCGTCCTGCCCTTGCGCCAGCTCGATATGCGGGCCGAGGTGAAAGCGCAAGGCGACGCCGACCGTGCCGCGCTTGCCCTTGCGCCCGGTGGCGACGAGCAGGTCTTCGCCGCGCAGTTCGGTGCCATCGTCGCGCAGGATCAGGATGCGGCGATGGGTGAGGCCGTAGCGCGCGACATAGCCATCATGGCTGGTCTCGATCCGGGTGGCGCCCGCGCCGTTTTCCGCCGTGATGGTGCGGCGATCGACCTCGACCGTGCCGACGCCGGTGCCGAGCTTGCCGTTGATGAGCACGGCGGTGGAATTGAAATCGTCGATGGTGAGCGTGGAATGCGCGGCGGTGGCGCGCAGGCCTTGCGCCAGACGCAGCGGGATCTGCCCGCCGGCGAACGCCGCGCCGCCGCAGTTGACGATCAGCCGGTCCGGCCCGTGGCTGAATTCCAGCGCCAGCGTGGAGGCGCAGCCTTCGCGCGCGTGGCGGGCGAGCGGCGGCGGCGCGGCATCGATCTGGAGGAACGACTTGCCCGCGCCAACCCGCTGGTAGCCCCACTGGCGCGCATCGCGCAAAGGCCGCGTGCGGACGCCGCTGGCCTTGACCAGCGCCTCTATCGGCGCGGCGGAGACGGCGGCGGCGCCCTGCCACGAACCGAGCGCGCCATCGCCGTGGAGCAGCGCCAGCAGCGGCGGCACGAGCAGGGTGAGGATGGTGTCGATCTGCGAGGGCGGATCGGCGCGCACGGCGGCATAGCAGGCCTTGAGCCGGACGATCAGCTCGATCGCCTCGATCTGGCAGAGCGGGCTGCGCGAGAGGACGCCGCCGTCGTCGCCCACCAGGTCGCCCAGCGCCTTGATCAGTCCCGCTTCGCCATGGAGCCGGCGGGCGCGTCCGTCTTCGAGCAGCAGGCCGGCGGCGGTGATCGCAGCCCAGCCTGCGACTTCGTCAAGCTTGTCGCCGGCCTTGTGGGCATGGCGATCGAGCCAGCGCGCGGTGTCGGCGATGGCATGGAGCGCGCGGGCGCGGAATTTCTTGTCGTTGCCCGAGAGCAGCAGCGGCGCGTGGACCAGCCATGCCAGCAGCCGGTGCCCGGCGTGGCCGACATTCCACGCGGGGCCGCTGTTGGGGCGCGGATTGGCGTTGAGCCACATCCCCAGCACGCGTTCCGCCACCGGGGTGCACTGCGCGCGGGGCGCGCAGGCCTCCAGATCGGCCAGCCAGCCGAAGCCGTGGACCAGCCGCTCGAACGGCGGGGCGAGCCGCGGGCCGGCGAATTCGGTGTCTGCAATCGCGGTGCGGACACCGTGGATCAGGAAATGGCCCGCGCGCAGCGCCTTGCCCGCCGCCGCATCGCCGGGCAGCGGATTGGCGACAGTGGCGGTCAGGCGGGTGCGGGCACGCTTGCGAAAGGGATTGAGCGCGCCGGAAGGCAGGCCGAGCCGGTAGGCGAAGCGGACCAGCCGGTCGCCCGCACCCACGGCTGGCGGGGTGAAGTCTGCGAGCGCCAGCGCGCGGCCGGGCTCGATGATCGCCGGATCGAAACGCGGTTCGTCATCGTCGAAGGCGCCTGTGTCCATGGCCGGTTGTTCGCTCCGCTTGCCCTTGTTGGCTCCGATCGGGCCGGGTGCGGTGGGAATGGCCGGGGAGGGCGCAAGTTCCGGGGTGCCGGCCTCGTCGACGCCGGCGGCTGTGCCGCGGGCAAGGGAGAGGCCGGGTTTTTCCACCGGGGTCAGCCCGCGCCCTTCAGCGCGGCGATGTTCGAGGCGTAGTGATCCGCGCCGCCCTTGAACGTGGCGGTCCCGGCGACGAGCACGTCGGCGCCGGCATCGGTGCAGAGCTTCGCGGTGGTCACATCCACGCCGCCATCGACTTCGAGATGGATCTGGCGGCCGGTCTTGTCGATCATCTTGCGCACCGCCTCGATCTTGCGAAGCTGGCTGGAAATGAAGCTCTGCCCGCCGAAGCCGGGGTTGACGCTCATGATCAGGACGAGGTCGATCTCGTCGATCAGGTAGTCGAGCATCTTGGCCGGGGTGGCCGGGTTGAGCGAGATGCCGGCCTTCTTGCCCAGCGCCTTGATCGCCTGGACCGTGCGGTGGGTGTGCGGGCCGGCTTCCGGGTGGACGGTGATGATGTCCGCGCCGGCGGCGGCGAAAGCTTCGAGATAGCTGTCCACCGGCGAGATCATCAGGTGCACGTCGAACGGCTTGGCCGTGTGCGGGCGCAGGGCCTTCACCACGGCGGGGCCGATGGTGATGTTGGGCACGAAGTGGCCGTCCATCACGTCGACGTGGATCCAGTCCGCGCCGGCGGCGTCGATGGCGCGGACTTCCTCGCCCAGGCGGGCGAAGTCGGCGGAAAGGATCGAAGGGGAAATGAGCGGCGCGGGCATGGGCGGGCTTCCGGATGGCGCGTTACGGGAATGGCGCGCGCGGGCGCGAACCTTGCGCTTTTGCGTTACCGGTGGGGGAGGGGCGCTACAAGCACGAAAAGCGCCGTTTTCCACACGGCTGTGGGAGTCGCAAGGTGATGAATCCGTGGGTAATGCCGCCATGCGGCGTATGCGGGGAACGCCCTGTCGCACATGACGTTGATGCAAAGCACTTGGCGCGGAGCAAAAGTTCAGCCTAGGTTCAAAGCCGAATCGCCAAAGGAAACGTCATGATAGTGCCCTTTCCCGCGGGAAGGGGCCGCAGCGCCGGACAACCAGGATTGGCGGCAAATGCCGCGCCGGCTGGCGCCACACCAACAGGAATCGGGACCAGAAAACACATGACCATGCCGAGACGTCTTCGCGCCACGGCCGCAGCGCTTGCCTCGATTGCCGGAGTCGCCGGCGCTGGCGAGGCCATGGCTGCGCCGAACTGCGCTGGCCCGCAGAGCGAGACCTGGATCAACATCACCATCGACAATGTCCGCAATGACAGCGGGCTGATGGCGGTGACGCTCTATGCCGACGAGCCGCGCAAGTTCCTGGTGCGGCATGGTTCGATGTACGTCGGCCGGGTCGATGCGGCCGCGCCCGAAACGAAGATGTGCCTCTTCGTGCCCAAGCCCGGCGTCTATGCCATCGCGGTCTATCACGACGAGGACGGCTCGGGGAAAATCAACCGCGGCGGGATGCTGGGCATTCCGACCGAGGGTTTCGGGTTTTCCAACAATCCTGCGACGATCGCCAGCCTGCCGTCGTTCCGATCGGTGCGGCTCCACATCGCCAAGACCAACCTGTCGACGCGGATCACGCTCAAATATCCCTGATCGCGGTGCTATGGGCCGGGCATGACCCGGCCTGACATCCTCGTTCCCGCCCCGATCCTGCCCTCCGCGATGGAGGCGCTGGAACGTGCGTTCACCGTGCACCGCCTGTGGGACAATCCCGATCCCGCCGCGCTGGCCCGCGTGCGCGGGATGGCGGCGAGCACGCTGGCGGGCCGCGTCGATGCCCGCCTGTTCGGCCGCCTCCCCGCGCTGGAGATCGTGGCCAATTTCGGTGTCGGATACGACAATATCGACGTTGCCGAAGCAGCTGTGCGCGGGGTGGTGGTGACCAATACCCCCGGTGTGCTGGACGAGGAAGTGGCCGATCTGGCGCTGGGCCTGCTGCTCGCCACCCTGCGCCGGTTGCCGCAGGCCGATGCTTTCGTTCGCGCCGGGCGCTGGCAGCAGGGGCCGTTCCCGCTTTCGCCCAGCCTGCGGGGCCGGCGCGTTGGGATCCTTGGCCTGGGCGGGATCGGCAAGGCCATTGCGCGGCGGCTGGAAGGCTTCGCGGTGGAGATCGCCTATCACGGGCGCACCCGACAGGAAGGCGTTCCCTATCCGTGGTTTCCCTCGGCCGAGGCGCTGGCCGATGCCTGCGACGTGCTGATCGCGATCCTGCCCGGCGGCGACGCGACGCGCCACGTGATCGATGCGCGCGTGCTGCGTGCGCTCGGCCCGGAAGGGGTGCTGGTCAACGTGGCGCGCGGCAGCGTGGTGGACGAGGCGGCGCTGATCGCGGCCTTGCAGGACGGCACGATCCTGGCCGCCGGGCTGGACGTCTATGCCGACGAACCGCGCGTGCCCGAAGCTCTGCTGGCGATGGACAACGTGGTGCTGCTGCCGCACCTCGGCTCGGCCTCCGAAGCGACGCGGCGGGCCATGGGGCAGTTGATGGTCGACAACCTGGCCGGCTGGTTTGCGGGCAGGGGACCTCTGACGCCGGTGCCGGAGACGCGGTTTTTGCTGGAGAAGTGATGGTCTTGCAGGGGTTTACCACCCCTGCACCCCGTGCCCGTCTTCCGGCGCGGGAGACGGTTTGGGCGCCCGAGGGCCGCCGGCCCTCGGAATCACCTTGGTCTGTTTAGTCCAGGTCGCCCATTGCCGCGAAAGTGGGGGCGAGGTGCCACTGGGCGAGTTCCTCGGCCAGCGCGTGGGCGCGCGGATCGTCCACGTCCATCCACCAGGCATCGTCGATGTCCATGGTCGCGGCGCGGCCCTTGTCCGCCAGCACCTGCATCCCGTCGGACAGCGAGCCGGACTTGCCCGCGGCAATCGCCTCGCGCAGCGCCACGGCGAGTTCGGGCGTGGCGAGGAAAGCGCCGCAATCGACCGCATCGTAGGGCGAGATGGTCTTGCCGATGGCGCGGATGCGGCCGGCTTCGTCGGTGCGGACCCAGGTGGCGTCTTCGGGATCGACCAGTGGATTGTCGAGCCGGCGATCGATGGCGAGCGTGACGCCGCGGTCCGTGCTGCCTTCGTCGAGCAGGCGGGCGAGAATGTCCGCCTCGAACATATGGTCCGCCATCAACAGCAGGTAGTTGCCTTCGCAGCGCGTGCTGCCGGCCAGGACCGAGTGGCCGTTGGGGGTGGACCAGTCGCTGAGGCGCACGGGCACGATCTCGATACCGGCGCGCTGCGACAGGTCGGCGAGGAAGGGTTCCAGCAGGTCGGCGCGGTGCCCGGTGACGACGACGACGCGGGTGATGCCCGCCATCATGGCCTGCCGCACGCCGATCTCGATCAGCGGGACGCCGGCGACCGGGGTCAGCGGCTTGGAAGGGGAAAGTTCGGCAAGGCGGCTGCCGAAGCCTGCGGCAATGATCAGGGCGTCCAACGCGGCGACTCCAGATGCGAAGCGGCGCCGGTCTCCACAGGGGAAGACCGGCGCCACCGGGATCCGTTCAGGCCAGAAAGGCCGTCAGGAACAAACGAGGATTATTCAGCGGCCAGCGCGGTGTCGGCGATGTATTCATCGACCAGCTGGGCTGCGACGTCGTCGTTGAACTGCTGCGGCGGGTGCTTGCAGAAGTAGGCCGACGGACCGATCAGGGCGCCGCCCTCGCCGCGCTCGAGCGCGACCTTGCAGCAACGGATCGCGTCCATCACGCAAGCGGCCGAGTTCGGGCTGTCTTCGACCGAGAGGCGAAGCTCCAAGTTCATCGGCACGTTGCCCCACTGCGAACCTTCGAGGCGAAGGAAGCACAGCTTGTTGTCCTTCTGCCAGGGAACATAGTCCGACGGGCCGACGTGGATGTTCTCGTCCTCGAGACGCTGGGCAAGCATCGCCTGCACGGCCTCGGTCTTCGATTCCTTCTTGCTGCCCAGACGCTGGCGGTCGAGCATGTTCATGAAGTCGGTGTTGCCGCCGGTGTTCAGCTGGTAGGTCTTCTCGACCTGCACGCCGCGCGCGCCGAACAGGCTGGACAGCACGCGGTGAACGATGGTGGCGCCGACCTGGGCCTTGATGTCGTCGCCGACGATGGGCACGCGCTTCGCACGGAAACGGGCTTCCCATTCCGGGGTCGAGGCGATGAACACGGGCATGCAGTTGACCACCGCAACGCCGGCTTCCAGCGCGCATTCCATGTAGAATTCGGTGGCGGTCTGCGAACCGACGGGCAGGAAGTTGAGCAGCACTTCGGCGCCCGACTCACGCAGCGCGGCGACGATGCCTTCCTGGGTGGCTTCGGGCTGGTCGGCGACGATGAAGCCGCGGTCGCCCATGCCGGTCATGTGCTCGGCAACGCCGTCGAGAATCTTGCCCATGATGACCTTGGCGCCGGTCTGCGGCACGTCGGACTGGAACACGGCCGTGCAGTTCGGCGCGGCGAAAATAGCTTCGGAGATGTCCTTGCCGACCTTGCGCGCATCGACGTCGACGCCGAGCACGAATTCCACGTCGCCCGCACCATAGCCGCCGATACGGTCGTGGATCAGCCCGTTCGTCGAATTGTTGTTGCGGTAGAAGTAGACCCCCTGGACCAGCGAGCTGGCGCAGTTGCCCACGCCGATCACGGCGACCTTGATTGGCTTCATGTAGTCAAGTCCCTTCACACAGGCGCCCGTCGCCCGGGTTAGCACGAGCGGCTGTAACTAAATTGCCTCATTTCCTAATTTGCGTGCGGAATGCAAGCAGATTTGGACGCCGTCACGCTCGCCTCACCGAATCGAGAGGTGCGCATTTTCAGCGCTTTGCGGTGCAGATGCGAAATGGGCTGGTTTTCGCGGCTGCCCGTACACCCTTTCCGAACGGGCAAGCTACGAAAATCCTTCGTCGAATGGGATCAGCTGTGAGCAGGCGGGGCGATTGTGCGGCGCAATCTCGTTCCGCCCGCCTTGTCGCCCGGTGGAAGACTGTCCACCGCGGTCGGCCGGGGCCAACCTTGGCTTTGCGGTCGCTCGCCCTTTGGGTTAGACGCAAGGCCATAGTTGCACGCCAGCCCTGCGCCCATGCAGGGGCACGCTGGCTGCGGGTCGCGAACGGTGGGGTGCGCGCTTGAACCAGGTCAATTTCGCCGGCGGGGCCGCTGCCTCGCTCCAGCGGCCGAAGCGTGCGCGCGAAATGCAGGACCCGCTCAACCACTATCTCTACCATCCGCTGGCGTGGCAGCTGGCGCGGCGGTTGGCGCGCACGCCGATCACGCCGAACATGGTTTCGGTGCTGGGCGGGCTGTTCGTGGTGGCGGCGGGCGTGGTCTATTTCGGCGGTGCAAACTGGGGGCTCGGCTGGCCCTGGGCGGCAGTGCTGGGCATGATCCTGCACATGACGTGGCACGTGGTGGACGGCGCGGATGGCGATCTGGCGCGGATCACCGGCAAGTCCAGCCCGCTGGGCGAACTGGTCGACGGCATCTGCGACTATGCCAGCCATATCGTGCTCTATGTGCTGCTGGCCTTCGTGCTGACCCGCGCGCTGGGACCGGGCTGGGCGTGGTTCTGGACGCTTTCGGCGGGCGCGAGCCACATCGTCCAGTCGAACTTCGTCGAGGTGCAGCGCCGCTTCTACCAGTACTGGACCTACGGCGTGCCGTGGCTCAACAATTCCAGCAAGAGCGAAGCCGGGCTGTTCAAGGAACAGAAGGGCCTGTCGTGGATCCTGCGCGGCTTCGTGCTGGGCTACCTGCGGCTGGCTTCGGGCATGAGCCCCTGGGCGCTGAAAGTGGACGGCGCTGTGACCGCCGCGATGCAGGACGATCCCGCGCGGCTCGCCGCGATCCGCGCCGAAGTGCAGAAGGAACAGCGCCCGCTGCTGCTGCTGCTCAAGTTCCTCGGCCCCAATCCCCGCGCGATCGTGCTGGGCATCGGGATGATCGCGGGCAGCCCGCTGTGGTATTTCCTCTACCAGTCGGTCGTGCTCAACCTG
Organism: Novosphingobium sp. KCTC 2891; assembly: GCF_025938155.1. Lineage (GTDB taxonomy): Bacteria > Pseudomonadota > Alphaproteobacteria > Sphingomonadales > Sphingomonadaceae > Novosphingobium. The sequence continues at coordinate 391,073 of NZ_JAPCZG010000002.1, forward strand.
CTGCTGGTGATCGCGGTGCGGCTGCACAATGCGGCGGCGAAGCGCGTGGCGCAGCGGTTGGCGCTCGCCTGATCGAGGCGGGCTAGCGGCGGCTGCGGCTGCGGCCGTGCGAGGGCATCGCCTCGTCCGGGCGAATGGCGAACAGGCAGATCGCCAGCACGGAAAGCGCCAGCACTTCGACCAGCACCCACGCAAGCCAGGCCGAGTGGTTGTAGAGGAACACCCCGATCGCCGGCGTGACGATATAGGCCGAGCCGTTGACCGCCGCGACGATGCCGGCCGACTGCCCCTGTTCGCGGCGGGTGACGGCTAGGCTTGCGCCCGAGGTGAAGCCGGGGCGGAACAGTCCGAAGCCCAGCGAGCAGATCGCGAAACCGGTGGCGATCGTGTGCAGGTCCGGCCCCAGCGCGATCGGCACCACGCCCACGCAGCACAGTCCCATGCCCCACAGCGTCGAGGTGCGCGGGCCAAGGCCGAGCGTGGGGATCAGGCCCCATTGCGCCAGCAGCGTCGCCACCGCGCCGCACATCAGCACCAGCCCGATCGGCCCGGCGGCGGCATCGGGCTGGTGGCGCAGGCCGAGCCGGTCGAGCAGCAGGAAGCCGATCACGCCCAGCAGGATCGACTGCGCCTGTCCGCCCAGCGTGCCCGTCCACAGCCACGCGCGCATCCGCGGATCGCTCCACCGCAGCCGGTCTGCGCCGCCGTGGAGCGGCTCGGCTTCGGGCAGCTCGTCGGGCGAGCCATCGGGATCGTCCTCGACGATGCGCGGGTTGGAGGACGGGCTGAACGGCTCTTCCATGATCTCGCCGCGCGCGGAAAAGCGCGGGTCGTCGTCGGGCAGGCGCATCCGCAGCAGCACGAGCACGCCCACCGCGAACAGGGCGAAGATGGCGAAGGGACCGACCAGGCCGATGCCCGGCAGGATCAGCAGCGGCGCCAGCGCCGGGCCGAGCACGGTGCCAAGCCCGAAGCTGGACGAGACCATCGACAGCGCCTTGGTGCGTTCCTCGCGGCTGGTGCGGCTGGCGACATAGGCCTGCACGGCCGGCGGCGCGGCCGAGCCGAAGCCGCCGTAGAGCGAGCGCGCCAGCGCGAACAGCAGGATCGTCGAAAGGCCGGTGAACGCCCCGCGCAGGCCGAAGAACAACACCGTGCCGCAGAGCGCGAACGACAGCGCGAAGGCGGCCATGCCCAGGCTCATCATCGCCTTGCGTCCGCGCCGGTCCGATCGCCGGGCCCAGAACGGGGCGAGCAGCATCCACAGCAGCGCCGACCACGAATAGGCCAGGCTGACCCACACGTCGGCAATGCCCAGGTGCGTGCCGATCGAGGGCATGACCGACTGCATCGCGGTGTTGCCCGCGGCCGTGGTGAGCATGACCGCGAACAGCAGTGCCATGCGCCCGCGCGGCAAGTGGATGGATTCGTGCTGGCTCACCTCGCGCTCACTCCCCATTCATCGGCGCGGGTTTATGCCCCGCCCGGTCCGCGCGATCGTTTCGTCGCGCTGCCCCAATTCGGTAAGGTGATCGCACCGCGCTTGCAATGCGATGACAAATTTGCGACTCGCGGGCTTCAGGTGAACTAGAGGGTGCTCCCCTACGATGACTTCCACGCAAGCGGCGCGCCGGCCCCTTCTGCAACGGGCGAAGCGCAAGGCTGAACGGGTGCTTGGCCCCGCCGGAATCTTTTTCAAGGGGTTCGTCAAGCATCCGGTAATGGTGGGGGCGATCGTTCCCTCCTCACGCCGTACGATCGAACGCGTCCTCTCCCGGGTGAACTGGGACGAGTGCCGCCTGTTTGTCGAATATGGTCCGGGCGTGGGCACGTTCTGCCGCCCGGTGCTGGAAAAGCTGCGCCGTGATGGCCGGCTGATCGTGATCGACACCAACCCCGATTTCATCGCCTATCTGTCGAAGACGATCGGCGACAGCCGCTTCATCGCGGTCCACGGCTCGGCCGCGGATGTCGAGGAGATCGTGCGCGCCAACGGTTTCGACCATGCCGATTACGTGCTGTCGGGCCTGCCGTTCTCGACCCTTCCCGAAGGCGTCGGCCCGGCGATCATGGCCGCCACGCACCGCGTGCTGCGCCCCGGCGGCGCATTCCTGGTCTATCAGTACACCGCGCGGGCGCGGGCATTGATGAGCAAGTATTTCCGGCACATCGACAAGGGCTTCGAGCCGGTCAACGTGCCGCCCTGCGTGATCAGCTGGGGCTGGAAGGAATAGGCCGGGCGGGGGCTGTCGCCGGTCCGGCTCAGCCCAGCGTCTCTCAGTCGAAAAGGGCGGCGGTGCTTTCCGGCGCCGGCCCGGCCAGCTGGCCATGGATCGCGGCGAGAATCGCGACGAAGTAGGTGTAGCCTACCGCCAGCAACACGCCCGAGATGCCCTCTGCGAGCAGGCGCTGCGCCTCGCCCCCGGTGGCGAGCACCAGCACCACGCCCACGACCATCATCACCAGCCCGTAGACCACCAGGAACAGGAACCCGGCCAGGCCGATGAACGCCAGCATCCGTCCGGTGTTGCGGCGGGTGAGGCGGATGCTTTCGCGAATCGCCGCGATCGGTCCGCGCGCGCTGCCGCCCGCAAGGACGGGGGCGATCAGCATGGTCCGCATGATCGGGTAGAGCAGCACGCCGAAGGCCGCCGCCATGGCCACGGTATCGGGCAGCAGCGCGGCCAGCGCCGCCAGGACCACCAGCGCCACCGGCAGCATTGCCAGCGCGACCAGCAGCTGCGCTGCGAAATACGAGGGCAGCGCGGCGAAGCTGCGGCGGATCGCCTGCCCCACCGTGGGCCGCGCGCTGTCGAGCATGACCACCAGCATCGTCAGCATCCCGGCCATCGGGATCAGCGACAGCAGCACCAGCATCGGCATGGAGCCGGCATAGTAGGACTGCATCGCGTCCATAATCTGGGCTTCGTTCATGCCGCTTTTCACGCCGGGCGCGGGCAGGAACACCGCGCCGGCAAGGCCCGGCAGGAGAAAGAACACGCCGGCGATCGCGGCCAGCATATCGCGGTTGGCGGCGACCATGCGGGTCGCGCTGGCCCAGGCTGCGCTGCTGTCGAGTGAGGTTACGGGCATGGCGTCCTTGTCCTTGGGCCGCGTTCTCTAGCAGGCCGGGGACGGCTGCGCACCCCCTTGCACTTCGCGCGGCAAGCGCCCATCGCAGCGGCATGGATCATATCGGCACTATCGAGATCCGCCGCGAAAGCGAGCCGGTGCCCTATCGCGCCGCGCTCGAAGACATGGCGGCGCGCAACACCGCCATCGCCGATGGCACGGCGCAGGAACTGATCTGGCTGCTCGAACACCCCCCGGTCTACACCGCAGGGACCAGCGCCGCGCCGGACGAGCTGCTCGATCCGCGCTTCGAGGTGGTCGAGGCCGGGCGCGGCGGACGCTATACCTATCACGGACCCGGGCAGCGGGTGGGCTATGTCCTGCTCGACTTGCGCAAGCGCGCGCGCGACGTGCGCGGCTTCGTCCATGCCCTGGAAGGCTGGGTGATCGACACGCTCGGCGATTTCGGCGTCGAATCGTGGCGCGCCGAGGGCCGCGTGGGCATCTGGACCAAGGGGCGCGACGGGCGCGAGGCCAAGATCGGCGCGATCGGCGTGCGCATCCGCCGCTGGGTGACGATGCACGGCTTTTCGGTGAACCTTTCGCCCGACCTGTCGCATTTCGGCGGAATCGTGCCGTGCGGGATCGAGGAATTCGGCGTCACCAGCCTCGCCGACCTCGGCCTTGAGGTTGCGCCCGAGGCATGGGATCGGGCATTGCTCGCCCGTGCCGGGGATTTCCTTGCCCGGCTTGACGTGCCGTGCCCTCCCGGGGCCTGATGCCAGGATGCTTGCGATGACGTTCAAGACCCGATTTGCCCTGCTCGCGCCGCTCGCGCTCGTCGCCATGACCGGCGGCTGCGGCAAGAAGGCGGACGAAGGCAAGGTGCAGGCGGCGGGCGGAGAAGTGCTGCCCGGCACGGTCAGCGACGCGATGCTCGATCTCGATCATTCGCAGGCGGAAGCGCCGCTTCAGGCGGTCCAGCCGAGCGGCGCGGCCAAAGCGGCGAAAGCCCCGGTGGAGGAGGCCAGCGCCGACGCTGCCGCAGCCGACGTGGCCGAGCCGGCGCCTGCCGTGTCGCCCGCTCCCACCGCGAGTGCTTCGCCGAAACCGGCGGCCAGCGCGAAGGCCAAGACGGCGGGGTGAGAGCCATTGCAGGGGCCATGGCCCCTGCCTGTTTCCCCGATCCTATTCGACGCCAAGCAGCGCCTTTGCCTGCTTGAGGTGCGGCTGGTCGATCATGCGGCCGTCGATCTGGAGCGTGCCGGCGCCGGGATTGGCGGCAAAGGCGGCGATGATCGCCTCCGCGTCGGCCAGTTCGGCCTCGCTGGGCGAGAAGGCCGCGTTGATCACGGGCACTTGCGCCGGGTGGATCGCCAGCATTCCCGAGAACCCGTCGCCGCGCGCGGCCAGCGCGGCGCGGCGCAGGCCGTCCTCGTCGCGGAAATCGGCATGGAGCGTGTCGATCGCCCAGACGCCGCAGGTGTGCGCGGTAAGCAGGGTTTGCGCGCGCACGAAGCGGAAGGCGTCGGTCCACTGGCCTTCGCTGTCGCGCTTGCGGCCGGCGCCGAGTGCGGCGGCAAGGTCTTCGGCCCCCCACGTCAGACCCGCGAGGCGGGGCATCGCGGCATCCATGTAGGCGGCGATGGTCATGGCCGCGCGCGGCGTTTCGCTCACCAGCGGCAGGATGCGGGTCTGGCCGTTGGGGATGCCGTTCTTCTGTTCCAGTTCATAGATTTCGGCGGCGATCATGCGGACCTGGTCCGGGCCGGCGGCCTTGGGCAGCATGATGCCGTCGGGCGCGCCGGGCATCACCGCGCCCAGATCGTCGCGCCACAGCCCGGTGTCGATGGCGTTGATGCGCACCCAGCGGGCCTGCTTGCGCATCGTCACCTGCCGGCGGTGTGCTTCCAGCCAGCCCCGGCTGACGCGGCGCGCCTCGACCTTGGCCGTGGGTGCGACTGCATCCTCCAGATCGACGATCAGCGCGTGCGCCCCCGTTTCGGGACCCTTGGCCAGCTTCTTCTCGCTGTCGCCGGGAACGAAGAGCCAGGAACGGGGAATGCGCACGGGATCGTCTCCTAGAGTCTGGGCGTCAGGCTGCGGCGCCAGCGGTTTCCTCGGCCAGCGTCGGGTAGTCCGTATAGCCTTCCTCGCTCGGGTAATACCAAGATTTCGGCGCGCCCCTGTTCGGCGCCCATGCGGCGCCGGTGCGGATGCGCTCGGCCAGATCGGGGTTGGAAAGATAGGGCCGGCCGAAGCTGACCGCGTCGCAGCGACCCGAGGCGACGTCGGCATCGGCCGCTTCCGCCGTGTAGTCGCTGTTGAGCACCAGCGGGCCCTTGTAGATCTTGCGGATCACCGCATCCTGCTGCGGCACGTCGGTGGAGCCATAGCTGCCCTCCGGCCCCGGCTGACGCAGTTCGAGGAAGGCCGCGCCCGCATCCTGCACCACCTGGGCGGCATGGGCGAACAGGGTGGCGGGATCGTGATCGTCCGCGCCCTGGCTGTCGCCGTTGGGCGAAAGGCGGACCGAGACATGGCCTGCGTCCCATTCGGCGACCAGCCCCTGCAGCACTTCGCGCAGCAGCCGCACGCGGTTCTCGGCCGGGCCGCCGTAATCGTCGTCGCGCAGGTTGGTCGAGGAGCGCAGGAACTGGTCGATCAGGTAGCCATTGGCGGCGTGGAGCTGGACGCCGTCGAAGCCGGCTTCGCGCGCGCCGCGCGCCGCCAGCGCATAATCCTCGACCACACGCGCCATCTCGTCGATCCGCAGCGGGCGCGCGGGTTCGTAGGGGAAACGGCCGGCGGGGGTGTGCGCCATGCCGTCTTCAAGGCGGGTGGCGGAGGCCGAAACCGGCGGCTCGCCGCCCAGGAACCAGGGATGGACCACGCGGCCCATGTGCCACAGCTGGCAGACGATGCGCCCGCCGGCTTCGTGGACGGCGTCCGTCACCGGCTTCCAGCCTTCGACCTGCTCGGCGGTCCAGATGCCCGGCGCGCGGGCGGTGCCCAGTCCTTCGCGGCTGATGCCCACCGCTTCGCTGATGATCAGGCCGGCGCCGGCACGCTGGGCGTAATAGGTCGCCATCATCGCGCTCGGCACGCCATCGTCCTGCGCGCGGGTGCGGGTGCAGGGCGCCATGAGAATGCGGTTGGGCGCGGTGATGGCGCCAAGCTGGATCGGCTGGAACAACGAATCGTGCATGGACAAGAACCCCGGTCGATGGAATGAAAACAGGACTTACGAAGGAGACTGCGTTTCCTTTTGCAACCTGTTTAGCGGGAAACCGGCCTCCCATGTCAAGCACGCGCGCCCACGGCGGCGCCCTTTCGCATCCCTTGCCGCGCCACTACGCCGCGCTGCTGGTCGGCAATGTGGCGCTGGCGCTGGGGCCTTGGTCGGTGCGGCTGGCGGATACCGGCCCGGTTGCCTCGGGATTCTGGCGGCTGTTCCTTGCGCTGCCGCTGCTGGCCGTGCTGGCGGTGCGCAATCGCCAGCCGCTGACCGGCTTCGGCAAGGGCGCGTGGGCGGCGGTGGCAGTGGCGGGCGTGCTGTTCGCGCTCGATCTGGCGAGCTGGCACATCGGCATCGCGGCCACGCGGCTCGCCAACGCCTCGCTGTTCGGCAATGCGGGCAGCCTGATCCTGATGGCCTGGGGCGTGATCGCCGCGCATCGCCGTCCGCGCCTGGCGGAGCTGGCCGCGGTCGCCGCTGCGCTGGCCGGCGCGGCAATCCTGCTCGGGCGCTCGCTCGAGATCGACCACGCCACGCTGGTGGGCGACCTGTTCTGCATCCTCGCCGGGTTCTTCTACGCGTTCTACATCCTGTTGCTGCAGCGCGCCCGCGATCGCTTCGGCAGCTGGTCGCTGCTGTTCCACGCCAGCCTGACGGGCGCGCCGGTCCTGCTCGGGCTCGCTCTGTTCCTGGGAGAGACGGTCTGGCCGCACAACTGGTGGCCGCTGGTCGCGCTGACGCTGGGCAGCCAGATCGTGGGGCAGGGGCTGCTGGTCTATGCGCTGCGCCACTTCCCGCCGCTGCTGATCGGCCTTGCGCTGCTCACCCAGCCCGCTGTCGCCGTGCTGGCGGGCTGGTTCGCGTTCGGCGAAAGCGTGGGCTGGATCGACGGTTTCGGCATGGTGCTGGTGGCCGCCGCACTGGTGCTGGCGCGGCTGGGCGAGGGGCCGAAGCGCTGATCGTGCTGCCTGCCAAATAGGCCCGTTTCGGTTCAGCGCATTGTTTCAAAAAGGTTCTGGCCGCGCGCGAATCGCCGGTTATACCTTGCCACTGGTTTCAGTTGAAATGAGTCTCCGGTCGCGGGGAAGCTGAAGGGGCCCCGCGGTCCGGCGTCTTGCTGGGACCGGCTGCACGCTTTTGTGCAGGCCATCCGAACCGGGGGTTGGATTCCATGCCTGACAAATCGCTTATGACCGCAAGGTCGCTTTCCGCCGAAAGCCTGCTTTCGGCCAATCCGCTTGCCGATGCCTTTGAAACGCTGGGAACGCCGGTGGAGATCGGCCTGACCTCGCTCACCGTCACGTCGCCGGTGGGCTTCAACCTCGACGATTATGCCGGGCTGTCGTTCCGCAACAAGCCGATCCTGGGACTGGACGGGGTGAAGGCCCATATCGATTCGGGTACCACGCTGGCCGCGCCCAATGGCGTCATCACCTACAGCTTCACCGATCTGTCGCACCTGACCGGGCTCTACAACAATCCGACCGTGGGCTTCACCTCGGCCTATGGCTTCTCGCCGTTCAGCGCGCAGCAGCGCGTGGAAGCGCGCGCTTCGATCCAGCTGTGGGACGATCTCGTTTCCGCGAAGTTCGTGGAGAAGAACGGCACCGGGGCGGATATCCAGTTCGCCAATTCGTGGGACCCGGCGCAGGCCTATGCCTATTATCCCGGCCAGCAGGGCTACAAGTTCCAGTCCGACGTGTTCGTGGCCGATCCCTCGATCAACTGGACCAACGCGTGGTTCGGCTTCGGCGGGTATGGCAAGACGACGCTGGTGCACGAGCTGGGCCACACGCTCGGCCTGTCGCATCCGGGCAACTACAACTACGATCCCAACCTCGATCTCACGTATGCCAACTACGCCGAATATGCGCAGGACAGCACGCAATACACGATCATGTCCTACTGGGATGCGGTGGAGACGGGTGCCAACATCATCGACTGGAATACCGTGTTCTATGGCAACGCGCAGACGCCGCTGCTGCACGATATCCTGACGATCCAGTCGAAGTATGGCGCGGACGCCGCCACGCGCGCCGGCAACACCACCTATGGCTTCAACAGCAATGCCGGGAACGTGGTCTACGACTTCTCGAAGAACGCCTATCCCTACCTGTCGATCTACGACGCGGGCGGCATCGACACGCTCGACCTGTCGGGCTTCAACGCCTCGCAGCAGATCGATCTTCATGCCGGATCGTTCAGTTCGGTGGGGCAAGCGGTGCAGAACGCGGCCACGGTCAACGCCAACCGCGCCGATCTCAACGCGCTGGCGGGCTATACCGTGGCCGGGACGGCGACCCAGACCGGGTTGGACAACACCGCCAACCGCTTCATGACCGCCAATGCGGACAATATCGCGGGCGACACGGGCGTCAGCGGGGTGCGCGCGACCGAGTACATGAACCTGTCGATCGCTTATGGCACCACCATCGAGAACGCCATCGGCGGATCGGCGCGCGACGTGATCTGGGGCAACCAGGTGGCCAACGTGCTGAAGGGCATGGGCGGCGACGACGTGCTCGACGGGTTCGAGGGCAAGGACACGCTCTATGGCGGTGCTGGCGCGGATGTGTTCCAGTTCCACATCGTGGAGAAGGGCGACACCATCGCCGACTTCCTTTCCGGCACCGACAGGATCGACCTGCGCGATACGGGCATCGACCTGACGTGGATCGGCGGGGCTGCGTTCAGCGGTGCGGCGGGCGAACTGCGCTTTGCCGGCGGGCATCTGATGGCGGACGTCAATGGCGACAAGCTGGCCGATCTCGACGTGACGGTGATCGGCTCGGCCGTGGTGCAGGGCGACGTGCTGTTCCTCTGACGCCAGCGCCTGAATGAGAAAAGGGGCGGCTCCCGGTTGGGTGCCGCCCCTTTTTCGTGGGTGCCGTGCGCGCGCGCTGTCAGCTGCCGAAAGGCCTGGCGCCCAGATCGCCCATGCCGACCGTCCCGCTCGCCATGTCGAGCATCCGGTCGAGGCTCTTCTTGGCGGCGAGGCGCAGGTCCTCGTCCATCTCGATGCGCGGCTGGAGGTCGCGCAGCGCGAGGTAGAGCTTCTCCATGGTGTTGAGCGCCATGTAGGGGCAGATGTTGCAGTTGCAGTTGCCGTCCGCACCCGGCGCGCCGATGAACGTCTTGTGCGGCATCGCCAGTTCCATCTGGTGGATGATGTGCGGCTCGGTGGCGACGATCAGCGTGTCGCCTTCCATCGTCTTGGCATATTGCAGGATGCCGCTGGTCGAGCCGACGTAATCCGCATGATCGACGATGTGCGGCGGGCATTCGGGATGCGCCGCGATGGGCGCATCGGGATGCAGCGCCTTGAGCTTGAGCAGCTCCGTTTCCGAGAACGCTTCGTGCACGATGCACACGCCCGGCCACAGCAGCATGTCGCGGCCGAACTTGCGGTTGAGATAGCCGCCAAGGTGCCGGTCGGGGCCGAAGATGATCTTCTGCTCGGGCGGGATCTGCGCAAGGATCGTTTCCGCGCTGGAAGAGGTGACGATGACGTCGGACAGCGCCTTCACCTCGGTCGAGCAATTGATGTAGGTCAGCGCGATGTGATCGGGGTGCGCCTCGCGGAAAGCCTTGAACTTGTCCGGCGGGCAGGAATCCTCGAGGCTGCATCCTGCGTCGAGATCGGGCAGCACCACGATCTTGTCGGGGCTGAGGATCTTGGCGGTATCGGCCATGAACTTCACGCCGCAGAACGCGATCACGTCCGCGTCGGTGGCCGCGGCCTTGCGCGAGAGTTCGAGGCTGTCGCCGACGAAATCGGCGAGGTCCTGGATTTCCGGGCGCTGATAGTAATGCGCGAGGATCACCGCATTGCGTTCCTTGCGGAGGCGGTCGATTTCGGCGCGGAGGTCAAGGCCGGAAAGGTTCGTCGGTTGCGCGGTCATCCAAGGTTCCCCTGCCGGAACGGGCGGATCGGTGCCGTTCCGGACAGGGGGGACTTAGGGACGCCATCAGGCTGCGGCAATACCCTGCGCGAGCGCGGCGAACGGCGCATAGGCAGTGAGTGCTATGATTGCGGCCTGTTCCGCCACGATCACCACCGGGCCGACCAGCGTGGCCGGGTGAACGCGGCCCAGGGTGCGCAAGTCGTGCCGCAGCGGGAAGGCGAACACGGCGATCTGGAACGCGCGCTCGACCCAGGGGCCTGCTGCACCGAGCAGCGGCAGCGGTACCAGCCGCCCGAATGCCGGTTCCGTCACCAGAATCACGGCGGCCAGCATCAGTCGCTTGTGCCAATCGGCATCGCGGCGCAGCGCCACGGCGGCGGCGGCGAACACGGCGACAAAGCCGCTCACGTCCACCCACGTCAGCGCCATGAAATAGGCGTTGCTGAAGAACGGCGGCACGCGGTGCAGCGCCAGCGCCATGGTCGCGGCATTGATGGCGGCGATGGCGATGGCGGCGGCCAGCACGCACGAAAGAATGCCCAGCTTGCGGTGGGCGTCCAGCGAGCGTGCGCGGCCCAGTCGCGTCTGCACGATGAACACGCCCATCCACCCCAGCATCAGCAAGCCGTGGGCATGGACCCACCATGGCGCGGTGGCCGGGTGGCTGAAACCGCGCAGCGCGAACTGTCCGAAGGCGAACACCACGAACAGGGCAAGGCCCACCGCCATGCGCGCATAGAAATCGCGGTCACGGGTTCGAAAAACGGATGATGAAGTTGCAGGCGGTATTGGTGCGGCGGTTGCCATTGGTCTGTCTCCCAGCAGTCCCGCAGCGCGCATTACGCCCGGGATCGCCGGCTTCCAATGACGCCCGTCACATCGGAGTCGGCTCTCCGTCGAAAGATACCACGACTTTGACGTCGCCGTATCCGGCAACTTGCAGCGGGATCGCGAGGTTCTGGCGGATCGCATCCTTCGCCGCGCCGCGCGCCAGCGACATCAGCACTGGATTGGCGGCCTGTTCCACGGCGAGCCGTTCGGCGAGGCGGGTGTTGTCGCGCGTCAGCTTGTCCTGCGCCTCACGCGTGATCCACACGCCTTCGCGCAAGTATTGCGCGCGCGCCTCGTCCATGTTGGGTCGGCCGACGGTGAGCGCGGGGAGCTTGACCGAGAGCGTCTTGGTCCCGGCATTCCACGCCATGCGGTCGCGCCCCATGCGCGAAAGGTCGAGCGTGTAGTCCACGCGCGCGGGGATGACCGCCACCTGCTTCGACTTGACCAGTCCGAACAGGCGCGCGTCGTCGCTCGACACCACCGGGGCGAGCTGCGCGCTGAACACGGTCAGGCGGTTCTGCTTCTCGAAAGCGACGAGGCTGGTGGCAAGCGGGTCGCCGATGTCCTCGGGCTTCAGGAGGCGCCAGGCGAGGAACGCGGCGATCGCCAGCGCGGCGAGAAACAGCAGCCAGGGCAACGCCGAGGCGCGTGCGAGCGGGCTTTCTTGCCGCAGGGCGGGCTTCGGGGGCGCTGCGGCGGGGGTCACGTCAGGGTCCATATATCCCCCGAACCGGCGACGCGGCCCTGTCGTTCCAGATCGACCAGGTGCGCGAGCACCGAACGACCGGCCGCGCCGGCGAGGCGCGGGTCGAGACCCTTGTACATCGCCGCGACCATGGCCGGGATTTCGTGCGGGGCCTGTTCCAGCAGCTTGACGATCTGGCGCTCGCGCTGGCGGCGGTGGCCCATCATGCCGCGCACGAACTGGCGCGGATTGTCGATCTGGGGGCCGTGCGCCGGGTAATAGACGCGGTCCTCGCGCTCCTGCAGCTTCTGGAGCGACTGCATATAGGCGCCCATGTCGCCATCGGGCGGGGAGACGACGCTGGTCGACCAGCCCATCACGTGGTCGCCGGTGAACAGCGCGCCGCTCTGGACGATGGAATAGCACAAGTGGTTGCTGGTGTGCCCCGGGGTCGCCACCGCCTCGATCGTCCAGCCGTCACCGGCCAGCCGCTCGCCGTCGACCAGCACCCGGTCTGGGGCATAGGTGGGATCGAACGATGCATCGGCGCGCGGGCCGTCGTCGGCCAGCACCAGCGGCGCGCAGCCGATGATCGGCGCGCCCGTTGCCTGCTGGAGCGGGCGTGCGGCCGGGCTGTGATCGCGGTGGGTGTGGGTGCACAGGATCGCCACGATCCGGGCCTCGCCTGCGGCCGCGACGATCGCTTCGACATGGCCTTCGCCGTTAGTATCGGCATGGCCGGCCACGCCGGTGCCGGTGGGGCCGGGATCGATCACCGCGATTTCCGCCCCGCGGCCCACCAGATAGGTCTGGGTGCCGGTGAAGGTATAGGGCGAAGGATTGGGTGCGAGCACTCGCCGCACGAGCGGTTCAAGTTCCACGGCGATGCCGGTGTTCCACGTGGAACTGTCCGCGAGCGAGATGTCGTTGCTGGCCATGGAACAGCTATGGGGATTGCGGCGCGGCTAAGCAATATTGCCAGCGTGGCGATTGCACTCCAAGATGCCGCCATGGAGCCGCCCTTTACCTGGGATCTTGCGGTGATCGGAGGCGGGGTCAACGGCGCTGCGATCGCACGCGACGCCGCCGGGCGCGGCCTTTCCGTGCTTTTGCTGGAACGCGGCGACCTGGCGCAAGGCACATCCTCGGCCTCGACCAAGCTGATCCATGGCGGCCTGCGTTATCTGGAACACCGCGAATTCGCGCTGGTGCGGGAATCGCTGCACGAGCGCGAGATCCTGTGGCGGCAGGCGCCGCACATCGTCTGGCCGATGCGCTTCGTGGTGCCGCTGGTGGGCGAGGGCCGCCCGGCGTGGATGCTGCGCGCCGGGCTTTGGCTCTACGACCACATGGGCGGGCGCGAGGCGCTGCCGCCGACCGCGCGCGTCGATCTCTCAGGCGAGATGGGCCTGCGCGAGCGTATCCGTGCGGGTTACGAATATTCGGACTGCTGGGTGGACGATGCGCGGCTGGTGGTTCTGCTGGCGCGCGATGCGGCCGATCGCGGGGCGGAAGTGGTCACCCGCTGCGAAGTGACGCGGCTGGCGCGCGAGGGCAGCGGTTGGCGGATCGAGACGCGCGGGGCCAACGGGGGCGAGCCTTTCCGCGCGGCAATGGTGGTCAATGCCGCCGGGCCGCAGGTGGGCGGGGTGATGGACCTTGCGCACGAGGCGCGGCCGCCGCTGCTGCGCCGGGTGCGCGGCTCGCACATCGTGGTGCCGCGCCTGCACGACGATCCGCGGGCGCTGTTCCTGCAGCTGGCCGACGGGCGGATCTGCTTCGCCATCCCCTATGAGCACGCGTTCACCCTGATCGGCACGACCGATTCGGAAGAGGGGGCGGACATCGACCCGCCGCGGCCCAGCGCCGCCGAAATTGCCTATCTGTGCGAGGCGGTGGGCCGCTATTTCCGCCGCCCGCCCACACCCGCCGATGTCGTCTGGGCTTTCGCCGGCGTGCGGCTGCTGGCCGACGACGGCAGCGGCAAGCCCGAAGCGGCGACGCGCGGCTACCATTTCGATCTGGACCGGGGACGCGATGCGCATTCGGCGCCGTTGCTGTCGGTGCTGGGCGGCAAGATCACCACGCACCGCACGCTGGCCGAAGCGGCGCTGGAGCGGCTGGGGATCGAGGCCGATACCGGCTGGACCGCGACCGCGCCGCTGCCCGGCGGCGATTTCGTGCCCGACGGGCTGGACGAGGCGGACAACCTGATCTCGCTCGAGCAGGAAATCGCGGTCCAGTCGCCGGGAATGGCGCGGCCGGTGGTGCACCGGCTGGCGCGCGCCTATGGCACCGAGGCGCTGCGCTTCGTCCGCGCGGACATGGGCCGCGATTTCGGACATGGCTTCAGCGAAGCGGAACTCGAACACCTGATGCGGCGCGAATGGGCGGTCACTGCAGAAGACGTGCTGTGGCGGCGCAGCAAGGCGGGACTGCGCTTCGATGCCGCCCAAGTGGCCGCACTGTCGGCCGCGATGGGGGAGGGTGCCTAACGGCGGCTAGCTCGCGCGCTGGACAGAGGCGGCGATCCTTTCGCGCAGCCGCCGCACCGCGCTGCCGTCCGAATCGGAGGGGCCGGGCTGCGCCAGGCCCCTCCAGGCGCGATCCAGCCGCTGGATGCGCTCGTAAAGCCGCTCGCTTTCGTGGACGAGCCGGTGGGCATCATTCGGCAGCCCGGCGAGCGCGCCGCGGTCACTGGCCGGGAAGTTGGCGATGATTCGGCCGTGGCGGCGCAGCTGGAGTTCGGAAAGCTCGCCCGCGAAATAGGCGCGGTGATTGAGCAGCCAGGCGAGGCAATGCATCACCCGGGTGGTCGTGCGCAGCGCTTCGCAGCTGAGCTGCACGCGCACGATATCCTCGATGCCCGCGCTGGCGGTGTCGCTCCGCAGCCGCTCGAAGCGCTGGCGCACCTCGTCGGCAAGGACCAGCGCTTCGGCATAGAGGGCTTCGACGATGCGCGGATTGAGGGTTGGCGTGAGGTCCATCCCGCGCTCTCTAGCCCCGCAAGGGAGGCCGCCTCAACACGCCTCGGCCGAAAGGTTAACGCCGGTTCGGGAGTGTGCCGTTACGGCACGCAGGGGGTATTGCCGGCCCCTTGGCCCAAGCTGTTCGTTTCAGGCGATAATGTCGGGAATGAGGTAATCCTCGAGAATCGCGATCTGGTCGCGGATCCGCAATTTCCGTTTTTTCAGACGGGCGATCTGCAGCTGGTCGTGCGGCCCGGCTCCGGACAGGGCATCGATGGCGGCGTCGAGATCGCGGTGTTCAAGGCGCAGCGTTTCGAGTCGCTTGCGCATTTCGTCTTCGGTCACACACTACACTCCCTCGCGGCGGTCCGTTGGCGGCGTCGATATACGGACTGACCCGGACCCACCGCGCCCTGACGCGGTTTGGCTTGCAAGATACGGCGAATGTGGGAGCATGACAACGCGCCCGCTCGGATGAGTCGGGGCGGACGCCAAATCCCGCGCAGGACAAGGGTTCTGCGCGGGGACGATGGACGGGAATTGCCCAACCACAGGAGGTAGCCGCATGGAAACATCGCACGTCAGCGCCCTGCATACGAAGCACGCCGGTCTCGAACGCCGGATTGCCGAGGAATTGTTGCGGCCTGCACCGGACGAGAACCTCGTGATGGAACTGAAAAAGCGCAAGTTGCGCATCAAGGAAGAACTCGCGCAGTCGCATTGACGCGCTTCTTCCTCGCGGAATCGACCGGCCCGGCACGCATGGCCGGGGCCGGTCCTTCCCCAGATATCCCCCGATCCGGCCCGCATGGTTCAGGTTGCGGCTTGTGAATACGTTTCCCACCGATGAATAATCCGCATTTGGCGGTGCTTGCCGTTTGCAAGCGCGGACCGGTAGGCTAGGCCATGCCCATGCTGTCTGCCGTTGCCGCCGCCCGCGCGATCCTTACCTCGCTGCACGAGGTGATGGCCTCGCGTGCCGGGGCTCAGGCCAAGCTCAACCAGATCGTCGAGGCGATCGGCGAAAACCTCGATAGCGAGGTCTGCTCGATCTATCTCCTGCGCGAGGGGATGCTCGAACTGTTCGCCACGCGCGGCCTGAACCAGGCGGCGGTCCACGTCACCCGGCTCGCGGTGGGCGAGGGTCTGGTGGGCACCATTGCCGCCAATATCGAGACGCTCAACCTGGCCGAAGCGGCGGCGCACCCGGACTTCGCGTTCCGCCCTGAAACGGGGGAGGAAAAGTTCCATTCCTTCGCCGGCGTGCCGATCGTGCGGCGCGAACGCGCGGTGGGCGTGGTCGCGGTCCAGCACGTCGAGCCGCGCCGCTACGAGGAAGTGGAGATCGAGGCGCTCCAGACCGTGGCGATGGTGCTGTCGGAACTGATCGCCAATGCCGAGCTGATCGACGAGGAGGAAGTCCTCGGCGTGCCCGCGCACCTGACCGGGCCGGAGCGGCTGAAGGGGCTGACGCTGGTGAAGGGCCTCGCCAGCGGGGTGGCGGTGTTCCACCAGCCGCGCGTGACCATCGAGCACGTCGTCGCCGAGGATACCGAGGCCGAGCGCCAGCGCGTCTATCTCGCCTTCGACAAGATGCGCGAGCAGATCGACCGCATGGCCAGCCAGGCCGAATTCGGCGTGGGCGGCGAGCACGAGGAAGTGCTCGAGACCTATCGCATGTTCGCCTACGACGAAGGCTGGACGCGCCGCATCAACGAAGCGATCGATTCCGGCCTTACCGCCGAAGCCGCGATCGAACGGGTCCAGCAGCGCACCCGGATGCGGATGCGCCAGATCGACGATCCGCTGCTGGCGGACCGGATGCACGATCTGGAAGACCTGTCGAACCGGTTGCTGCGCATCGTTTCCGGTCAGCTCGGCACCGCCGCAAGCATGGGACTGAAAGGCGACGCGATCCTGATCGCGCGCAACCTTGGCCCGGCGGAACTGCTTGAATACGACCGCCGCCGGCTGAAGGGCGTGATCCTCGAGGAAGGCTCGCTGACCGCGCACGTGGTGATCGTGGCGCGGGCCATGGGCATTCCGGTGGTGGGGCGCGTGCGCGGCCTGCGCGGCAAGATGCGCGACGGCGACCTGCTGCTGCTCGATGGCGACCAGGGCGTGCTCGACGTGCGCCCCGCGCCCACGCTGGTCGAGGCGTTCGAAGCGCGTTTCGCCAAGAACCGCGAGCGGCAGGCGCACTATGCCGCGATGCGCGAGACCGAGCCGGTCACGCGCGACGGGCAGCGCATCACGGTGATGATCAACGCCGGCCTGCGCGACGACATGCCGATGCTGAACCTGACCGGCGCCGACGG
Organism: Novosphingobium sp. KCTC 2891; assembly: GCF_025938155.1. Lineage (GTDB taxonomy): Bacteria > Pseudomonadota > Alphaproteobacteria > Sphingomonadales > Sphingomonadaceae > Novosphingobium. The sequence goes on from NZ_JAPCZG010000002.1 coordinate 408,094, forward strand.
CATCGGGCTGTTCCGCACCGAGTTCCAGTTCCTCGTTTCCGCCACGCTGCCCGCGCGCGAGCGCCAGACCCGGCTCTATCGCGATGTGCTGGAAGCGGCCGGCGACCGTCCGGTGGTGTTCCGCACCGTGGATATCGGCGGCGACAAGGTGCTGCCTTATCTGCGGCACAACGATGGCGAGACCGAGGAAAATCCGGCGATGGGCTGGCGCGCGCTGCGCGTCGCGCTCGAACGCGACGGATTGCTGAAGGTGCAGGCGCGCGCGCTGCTGGAAGCGGCGGGCGGGCGCACGCTGAACGTGATGTTCCCGATGGTGACCGAGCCGTGGGAATTCGATGCCGCCAAGGCCGTGTTCGAAAGCCAGCTTGCCTTCCTCAAGCGGCAGAAGAAGCTCCTGCCCGAGGCGATCCGCTATGGCGCGATGCTGGAAGTGCCAGCGCTGGCCGAATGTCTCGACCTGCTGGCGCCCAAGCTGTCGTTCCTGTCGATCGGCACCAACGATCTCACGCAGTTCCTGTTCGCCGCGGACCGCGCCAATCCCAAGCTGGCCGAACGCTACGACTGGATAAGCCCTGCGATCATGCGTTTCCTGCGCCGCGTGGTGCAGACCGTGGCGCCCTTCGGCACCGACATCACCGTGTGCGGCGAGATGGGCGGGCGCCGGCTGGAAGCGCTGGCACTGCTGGGGCTGGGCATCACCCGGCTTTCGATTACCCCGGCAGCGGTCGGCCCGGTCAAGGAACTGGTGCGCAAGATCGACATCGGCGAGATTCGCGCCGCGATGGACGGATGGCTCGCATCGCCACCGCACGACTTGCGTTCGACCTTGGCCGAGTGGGCGTTCTTCCGCGGCATCGAGTGTGATTGACGCCATTCGTGCCGTTCGCGGCCCGGTTCGTCGTCACCAGATCGGATATGATGCCAGAAGGCGTTGACTTTCGCGGCGCGAAGACGATCGATTGCCGGTGGGGGCGTCACGCTTCAGGGTTGCCAAAAAAATCATGAAAGACGGGAGTCGCGCCGTGGCACAAGCCGACGGTAAAGAGAGCAATGCGAACGAAGGCGGGACCGTGGTTCCCGGACCGTTCGCTTCGGTGGGCAGCCGCCTGCGGGCCGCGCGCGAAGCGCAGGGCCGTTCGGTAAAAGACCTGGCCCACGCCACGCGCATCACGGCGCGTCATATCGAGGCAATCGAGAACGGCGATTACGCGGTGCTGCCGGGGCGGCCCTATGCCCTTGGTTTTGCACGGAGTTATGCCCGTGCTGTGGGTCTGGACGACAAGGAGATCGTCGAGGCCGTGCGGCGCGAGCTGGAGGTGCGCGCGCCGAGGCCCGAGCCGCGCGTGATCCATCAGTTTGAAGTGGGCGATCCCGCCAAGACGCCGTCGCGGCTGGTTTCATGGCTCGCGCTGCTGCTGGTGGGGGCCATCGTGGTGATGGGCCTGGTGTTCTGGCGCAGCTATTACTGGCCTGCCGCCGAACTGCCCCCGCTGGTGGGCGCGGAAGCTTCGGCCTCGGCTGCCGGGGCGGCTGTTGCGCTGGCTCCCGCGCCGGTGGCGGCCCCGGCCACTTCGCCGGTGATCTTTACCGCGCTCGAAGATGGCGTGTGGGTCAAGTTCAGCGATGCGACGGGCAAGCAGCTGTTGCAGCGGCAACTGGCCAAGGGCGAAAGCTGGACGCTGCCGGCCGATGTGCAGGGCCCGGTGCTGTGGACCGGTCGCCCCGATGCGCTGGCAATCACGGTGGGTGGCCGCGGTGTGCCGCGCCTCGCCGAAAAGGAAGGCATCGTGAAGAACGTGCCGGTGGATGGCGCCTCGCTGCTGGCGCGTCCTGCGCCGGCCGCTGCTCCGGTCGCGTCCCCTGCAGCGCCCGCGGCTGCCGCGCCGGCGCCGCAGTCTTCCACCGTCGCGGGTTAACCACGCGCTCGACATCCCGCGCGCCCTGCGGCAATCAGGCGGGGCGTGATCCGGCGGGCGACAGGCCCGCCGCCAGCGCGCCTGTGCGGGGAGGGGCGTCCTGCATGGGACACGTGGACAGACGGGAGTTACGATGAAGACGATGATCCGCAGCCGCGCCACGCGCGCGGCGTTGGCCCTCGGCATGGCGGCAACGCTTGCGCCGCTCGCGGCGCCGGTTCCGGCGCTGGCGCAGGCTCAGGAAACCACCGAATCCCGCCTGCGCCGGATCGAGGCGGAACTGCGCGCGGTTCAGCGCAAGGTGTTCCCCGACGGCGCGGGCAAGACCTTCGGCCCGGAAATCACCGCGCCTGCCGCTCCCGTCGCTCCGACGCCCGGCAATGCCGCGACCACCCCGCTCAGCGACCTGCTGACGCGCATGGACGCGGTCGAGGCGCAGCTTCAGCGCCTGACCGCCGCGAGCGAGGAAAACCAGGACCGGATGGGCAAGCTGGAGGCGCGGATCGTCGCGCTTGAGCCGCCCGTGCCGGTGGAAACCGCCGCGCCTGCGCCGGCGCCCTCCGCATCCACGCCTGCGATCGCGACCACGCCGGCATCGGCCCAGCCCGCACCCGCGCCGGTTCCGGTGGCAGCGCCGCAGCCGGCCCCGAAGCCTGCGCCCAAGCCCGCGCCTGTGGCGACGCCCAAGCCTGCCTCTCCCTCGGCCGACCGCGTTGCCGCCGTCCAGGCCATCGAGAAGCCCGCGACCGACGACAAGGCCGAGGACGAATACGCCTATGGCTACCGCCTGTGGGAGGCCAAGTTCTTCCCCGAGGCGCAGCAGCAGCTGGGCCGCTTCGTCCAGCAGTATCCCAAGCACAAGCGCATCAGCTTCGCGCGCAACCTGCTGGGCCGCGCCTATCTCGATGATGACAAGCCGGGCACCGCGGCCCAGTGGTTCCTCCAGAACTACCAGACCGACAAGGCCGGCGAACGCGCGGCCGACAGCCTGCTCTACCTGGGCGTGGCGATGGCGCGGCTGAAGGAAACCAAGCGCGCTTGCGTGGCCTATGCCGAATTCAAGACCGCCTATCCTGCCGAGGCGGCGGGCCGACTGAAGGCGCAGTACGAAGCCGCCAGCAAGTCGGTGACCTGCAATTGATCGGCTGAACGACCGGTTCGCGGCGGATTTCGCAGCGCTCTGGCCCTCCGGGGCGCCGGTCGGGCTGGCCGTGTCCGGCGGGCCGGACAGCATCGCGCTGCTGCTGTTGATGCATGAAGTCGCGCCGCGCAACTTCGCCGCCGCGACCGTCGATCACGGGCTGCGCCGCGAAAGCGCGGACGAGGCGGCGCAAGTGGCGGCGCTGTGCGCCGCGCGCGGCATTTCCCACCGGACGATCACCTTGGCGCTGCCGGGCGGTGCCGGGGTGCAGGCGCGCGCGCGGGCGGCGCGCTATGCCGCGCTGTCGAGTTGGCTGGACGAGGCGGGGCTGGCCGCGCTCGTCACCGCGCACCATGCGGACGATCAGGCCGAGACCCTGGTGATGCGGCTCAATCGCGGCGCGGGCCTGCGCGGGTTGGCGGGAATGCGGCCGCGTGCGGTTGTGCCGGGGGGTGAGTGGCCCTTGCTCCGACCGTTGCTGGGCTGGCGCAAGGCGGAACTGGAAGCGATCTGCACCCGGCGCGGCGTTGCCTTCGCGGACGATCCCTCCAACCGGGATGCCCGGTTCGAGCGTGCACGCGTGCGTGCCGGCATGACGTCAGCCGAATGGCTGGATATCAATGGCATGGCCGTCAGTGCGGCGCATCTGGCCGAAGCCGACGCGGCGCTCGACTGGGCGGCGGCGCGGGCGCTGGAAGAGGTGCGCGAGACCCCCGATGGTGCGCTGGCGTGGCGCCCCGGCGTGCCGCGCGCGCTCGCCCTGCGCGTGCTGGAAGGCGTGGCCGCGCGGCTGGGGCGCAGCGTGCCGCGCGGCGCGGAACTGGCACGCTGGCACGATGCGCTGGCGGCGGGCGGCGTGGCCACGCTGGCTGGCGTGCGCGGCGACGGGCGCGGGCAGGAGTGGCGCTTCACCCAAGCCCTGCCGCACCGCCCGGCCTGAGCGGCCCGGCGCGTCAGTCGAGGGCGACGACCACCACCGATTTTGCCGGAACGTCGAGCATCAGCCGGCCCCCCGCAATTCGCGCGCCGTGGAACGGCCTCGGCGTGACCTGCTCTGGCGCGCCGGGGACGTTGTGTGCATCGAGCTTGTCGGCGGTGAGCACCTGGCCCGACACCCGGCGGGCGGAGGCGCCCGCGATCCCCAGCGCCAGCCGGTAGCCGCGCGTGCGGTCGGCATTGGCCACCGCGACATAGGTGCGCCCGTCCTTGCCCTTTGCCGCGCTGAGAGTGAAGGCGGGGAAGCGGTGCTCGCCCGAGGCGATCAGCGGGGCGGCCACATCGACCGGGATCGCGGTTGCATCCTGGAACGGCACGTAGAGCTGGAAGGCGTAGTAGGTCGGCGTCTTCGCCAGCTTTGCGCCGTCTGTCAGCAGCATCGCCTGAAGCACGTTCACCGCCTGCGCGATGTTGGCCATCCGCACCCGGTCGGCATGGGCGTGGAACACGTTGAGCGTCTCCGCCGCGACCAGCGCATCGCGCAAGCTGTTCTGCTGGTAGAGGTAGCCCGGCTCGGTACCCGGTTCGGGCGCATACCATGTGCCCCATTCGTCGACGTAGAGCCCGATGCGCTTTTGCGGATCGTGCTTGTCCATCACCTTCTCGTGCGCGCGCAGCACTTCGTCCATGCGCCACGCCTGGTAGAGGATGTGGTCCCAGTGCTCGGCGGGGAAGCCGGTGGCGGGGGCCATGTTGCGGTGTTCCCAATTGCCGTCGAAGACGGTGTAGTAATGGAGCGAGATCGCATCCATCATCGGCCCGGCGCTTTTCAGCACGGTGTCCATCCACGCCGTGTCGTCGTTGTTCGGACCCGACGCCACGCGCAGCGCGGCATTGTCGTTGTGCATATGGAACGTGCCGCCGTTGCGGTGCATGAAGGTGGCGAAACGGCGGTATTCATTGGCGAAATATTCCGGCGTCTGCGCGCCGCCGCAACCCCATGCCTCGTTGCCGATGCCCACGAAGCCGAGCTTCCATGGTTCCTGCCGCCCGTTGGCGCGCCGCTCATCGGCGATCGTGTCCCGCGCGCTGGAGGTGATGTAGTCCATCCACTCGCGCATTTCGGACGGCGTGCTCGTCGCCATGTTGATCGCGACGTAGGAATCGGCGTCGATCTGGTCGACGAAGTCAAAATATTCGTGCGTGCCAAAGGCGTTGCTCTCCAGCCCGCCCCACCAGTCGTTCTTGCGCACCGGGCGCTTGCCGCGCGGGCCGATGCCGTCGCGCCAGTGGTAGATGTCGGCAAAGCAGCCGCCGGGCCAGCGCACCACCGGCACGTGGATATCCTTGAGCGCGGCCGCCACATCGCTGCGCACGCCGCGGGTGTTGGGGATGGGGCTGTCCGGGCCGACCCAGATGCCGCCGTAGATGTCTGCACCCAGATGTTCGGCGAACTGTCCCTGGAGATAGCGCGACAGCACCGGACCGGGGCGATCCGCGTGAATCGTGCCCGCGATCTCCACGTCGGGCGCCGCGCGCGCGGCAGGCGTCATCGCCATCGCCGCTGCCAGAGCCGCCATGCCCACCGCGACCGTCCGCGCCAGCCTGCCCATCATCGTCCCCATCCTTCTCCGCCTGTGGCCTTGCGACCCTTTTGCCCGATTCCCCGGATATGGCAGCGGTGTCAATCATTTTGTCGGAGTATTAGCGCAATGCGCTCCGGCGACCCCGTGGCGGAGGCTCAGCGGGCCGAGCGATCACGGAATGCAAGGATTTCGCACTCTCGGTTATATTGCCATTCACCCCGCTGTTCCTACATTGGCAGCAACTGGCGGACGACTCCGCCGTTTCGAGAGCGAATTTCCGATGAACGACGACCAGCCGCAGGGGAATCCCTGGATCAAGAGCCTCCTGGTCTGGGGCGGCATCTTCCTCGCCCTCCTGCTGGTGGTCTCGATGTTCGGTGCGCGGACCGATGGGACCGGCACGCTGATCCGCTACTCCGATTTCCGCACGCGCGTGGCCGAAGGGGCCGTGCGCGAAGTGCAGATCGGGCAGGACCGGATCACCGGCACGCTCAAGAACGACCAGCAGTTCTCGACCATTCCGATCCAGAACGACACCGAGTTGCCCAAGCTGCTGCAGGACAACGGCGTGCAATATGCCGGCAAGGCGCAGGAAGAACCCAACCTGCTGCTCTACATCCTGGCGCAGTCGCTTCCGTTCCTGCTGATCCTGGGCGTGGCGTTCTTCGCGCTGCGCCAGGTGCAGAAGGGCGGCGGATCGGGCGCGATGGGCTTTGGCAAGTCGAAGGCGAAGATGCTGACCGAGCGTTCGGGCCGCGTCACGTTCGACGATGTCGCCGGCATCGACGAAGCGCGCGAGGAACTGGAGGAAATCGTCGAGTTCCTGCGCGATCCGACCCGCTTCTCCAAGCTGGGCGGCCAGATTCCCAAGGGTGCGCTGCTCGTCGGCAGCCCCGGCACCGGCAAGACCCTGCTCGCCCGCGCCATCGCGGGTGAGGCGGGCGTGCCGTTCTTCACCATTTCGGGTTCGGACTTCGTCGAGATGTTCGTCGGCGTGGGCGCCAGCCGCGTGCGCGACATGTTCGAGCAGGCGAAGAAGAACGCGCCCTGCATCGTGTTCATCGACGAAATCGACGCGGTCGGCCGTCACCGTGGCCACGGCCTCGGCAATTCGAACGACGAACGCGAGCAGACGCTGAACCAGCTGCTGGTCGAAATGGACGGCTTCGAGGCGAACGAAGGCATCATCATCATCGCGGCGACCAACCGCCCCGACGTGCTCGACCCGGCGCTGCTGCGCCCGGGCCGCTTCGACCGCCAGGTCGTGGTCCCGATCCCCGATATCGAGGGCCGCGAGAAGATCCTGTCGGTCCACATGAAGAAGGTACCGCTGGCGCCCGACGTCAATTCGCGCACGATCGCGCGCGGCACGCCGGGCTTCTCGGGTGCGGATCTGGCCAACCTGGTCAACGAAGCCGCACTGCTCGCCGCGCGCCGCAACAAGCGGCTGGTCGCGATGCAGGAATTCGAGGACGCCAAGGACAAGGTCATGATGGGCGCGGAACGCCGCTCCATGGTGATGACCGACGACGAGAAGAAGATGACCGCCTATCACGAGGCGGGCCATGCCATCGTTTCGGTCAACGAAACTGCCAGCGACCCGATCCACAAGGCCACGATCATCCCGCGCGGCCGCGCGCTGGGCATGGTCATGCGCCTGCCCGAGCGGGACAGCTATTCCTACCACCGCGACAAGATGCACGCGAACCTGTCGGTTTCGATGGGCGGCCGCGTCGCCGAGGAAATCATCTTCGGCTACGACAAGGTCAGCTCGGGCGCTTCGTCGGACATCCAGTATGCCACCAGCCTGGCGCGCAACATGGTCACCAAGTGGGGCATGAGCGACAAGCTGGGACCGCTCCAGTACGAGGAAGCGCAGGAAGGCTATCTCGGCATGGGCGGCTCGCATCGCACGATGATGTCGGACGAGACCAACAAGCTCATCGACAGCGAGATCCGCGGGCTGGTCGACGGCGCCCATGCCCGCGCCACGCAGATCCTGCGCGAGCAGGAAGACAAGCTGCATCTGCTGGCGCAGGCGCTGCTGGAATACGAGACGCTGACCGGCGACGAGATCAAGACGCTGCTCGACGACGGCAAGATCGACCGTCCGGACGCACCGCGGGGCGTGGTTCGCCCTGCCTCCGCGCAGGGTTCGGCCGTGCCGCGCGCGGGACGTCGTTTCTCCGGCCCGGCCGGCACCCAACCGCTCGGCGCCTGACCTGAAGGCCGGGGGCATGGCGGGGACGACCGAAGCCATCGTGATCCGCGCGCCCGGCGGGCCGGATGTGCTGCAACTGGAAACCGTGCCCCTGCCCGATCCCGGGCCGGGGCAGGTTTTGCTTCGCCAGACCGCCGTGCCGGTCAATTTCCATGACATCTACGTCCGTTCGGGCGCCTACCAGACGCTGCCGCTGCCCGGCATTCCCGGGCTGGAAGCGGTGGGCGTGGTCGAGTCGGTGGGCGAGGGCGTGGCGGATGTCGTGCCGGGCGACCGGGTCGCCTATATCGACCGCCACTATGGCGCCTATGCGCGTGCGCGGGTGATCGACGCGGCGCTGGCCGCTCCGGTGGCCGGCGGCATCGACGACGGCGTGGCGGCGGCGTGGTTCCTCAAGGGGCTGACCGCGCAGGCGCTGGTCGATGAAGTCGAGCCGGTGCACGCCGGCATGACCGTTCTGGCGCAGGCGGCGGCGGGCGGCGTGGGCCAACTCGTGGCGCGCATGGCGAAGTTGCGCGGCGCAACTGTGATCGGCACGGTCGGTTCGCCGGAAAAGGTGGCGGTCGCCAAGACGGCGGGCTGCGACCACGTGATTCTCTACCGCGAGGAAGACGTCGCGGCGCGGGTCATGGAACTGACCGGCGGACGCGGCGTGGATGTGTCCTTCGACGCGGTGGGCAAGGACAGTTTCGAAGGCTCGCTCGGCGCGCTCGCGCTCAAGGGGCACCTTGTGCATTACGGGCAGGCGTCCGGTCCGATCCCGCCGTTCGACCTGTCGCGGCTCGGCGCCAGGTCTGCGAAAGTCTCGCGCCCGTTCCTGTGGCCCTATATCCAGCCGCGCGAGAAGCTGCTCTCGGCCTCTGCCAGCCTGTTCGCGGCGATGGCGCGCGGCGACCTGCCGCTGTCGCTGGGCGGGCGCTTCCCGCTGGCGGATGCGGGCAAGGCCCACGCCGCGCTGGAAGCACGCCAGCCCGGACCTTTCGTGCTGGACTGCTAGGCGCCCGTTTCCGCCGCGATCAGGATCACGAAGAACATCAGCGCGATGAAGGCGAAGACCGAAAGCGCCATCGTCCGCAGGATGCCGCCCAGCCGCGAGACGCCGTAGGCCCCGCGCAGCTGCCGGTACATGTGCAGCGGCGGGACCAGCGTGACGAGCGCCGCAATTCCCGGTGCGCCCACCGCGCCCAGCAGCATCGCCGCGACCGCCAGGATCGTCATGAAGCTGAGCGAATAGGTGACGAACACCGTGTGGTCGTAGAGGTGGAAGCGGCGGCTGAACGGGAACAGCAGCCACAGGAACGGCACCGAGATGGGGATCAGCGCCCAGCTGTATTTATAGGCGTAGTTCTGCGCCTTGTAGGCGGTGAGGCCGGGGTTCTTGCGGAACTTCTTCACCGCCTGGTCGATCGCCGCAATATCGCTGACCTTGCCGTTTTCGTTGCTGCCCGACGCCTTGACCTCGCGCACGATCTCAAGCGCGGCGTGCTGGCCTTCCAGCTGACCGTCGATGGCGTCGGTGCCTTGCCCCCTGGCGCGCAGGTCGCGGCGATCGGCTTCAAGCTTCGCGATGCGCGCCTCGATTGCCTTTTCGCCCTGCGCCTGCCCCTTGCCGTCGGTGACCTGCACGTCGGGCTCGAAAGCGGCCTCGCCCGCGGTCTGGTGATAGACCGCGAAAGCCAGGAACACGGTGAACAGGAACAGCGCGAGCGGCGAGACGAAGCGCGCGCGCTGCCCGTCGATGTAGCGGCGCGTCAGCTCGCCCGGCTTCCACGCCAGCAGCGGCAGGGTATGCCAGATCTTGCCTTCGAAGTGGAACACGCCGTGCAGCAGGTCGTGGAAGAACGCGCCCAGCGTGCGGTGGACATGCGCCGCCTGTCCGCAGGCGTGGCAATGGCTGCCCACCAGCGGCGTGCCGCAATTGAGGCACGCGGTTTCATGGCTGTGGCCGTCTGCCGCCTCGCCGGCGTGCGGCTCCGCCACGCGGGCTGTCAGCGCCGCATCCACCACGTCTCCGATCGCCTGCGCTTCGTTCATGCGGTCCCCCTTGCGCGCAGCCATAGCCAAGGGCGCGGCGCGAGACTACCACCAGCGGCGGGAGATGGGAGACAAAGGATGCGATTGAAACGTTCTGCGGCGTTTGGCGCGGGGCTTTTGGCCCTGACCGTCGCGATTCCCGCGCAGGCCGAGCCGGGGGCCATGTCGATCGCGGCGTTCCTGGCCAAAGCCGAGGCGCTGCGGGCCAAGGGGCCGTTCGCGCTGATGTCCGGCGACTACAAGCTGCTGAAGGAGGAAGTGACCGGCGCGGCGCAGGTCTACCGCGCGCGGCTGCGCGGTGAGCAGGCGGCCGGGCGTCCGAGTTCATGCCCACCGGCGCGCGCGCCTTTCGGCAGCGATGACGTCATGGCGCAGATGCGCAGTTATCCCGTGGCACAGCGCGGCCAGTTGACCGTGGGCACGGCGGTGGCCGACCTGTTCCGCGCGCGCTATCCCTGCGGCACGAAATAGGCGAACCTTCACGGGGTATTAACCTTGTTGTCGCACGGCAGCAGGTGAACCCAGAAGAGGGATCGTGCAGGCGTGTTCGGGCCAAGGGATCAGATGACGGCACCTGCCGGCGCGACGTTCGGTCGCGCCCGGCCGGGTGCGCCCGCCGCACGCCGCGCGCCGATCCTGCCCTCCTCCGCCGCTGCCGAACCGTCGCCTGCACCTGCGCCGCGCGCCGTGCGCCCGGCCTTGCGCACGCTCGACCACCCGCTCGCGCGGCGCTGGGATGCGGTGTGCCGCCGCATCGAAGGCTGGGCGCGGCGCAGCGATCTTGCGCCCGATCTGGCCGAGGACGTGGGCAGCCTGCGCTGGTTTCGCGGGCTGGGCACACTGCTGGCGCTGGGACTGGCGGCGGCAAGCTGCTGGCCCGCGTTCACGCCGCTCCAGGCCGCGCCTCTGGCCCCGCTCGATGAGGGCGCGCAGAAGGAATTTCGCGTCCAGTCGCTGCGGCCCTTCGTGGCCGGTGGCAGCAGCGGGCGCCACTATGCGGCGAGCGACCTGGTCATCAGGCTCGATTCGGCCCCCGAACGGCCGACCATCCAGCTGACCGCCACGTTGGGCGAAAACGACAGCGTGCCACGGATGCTGCAACGTGCCGGCGTGGGCGTGGGTGATGCCGAGCAGGCCGCCGCCGCGATCAATTCGGCGGTCGCGCTGACGCAGATCGCGCCCGGTACGCGCTTCGAGATCACGCTGGGCGAGCGCACCAGCCCGGCGCAGCCCCGTCCGCTCGATGCCATCCATGTCCGCCCCCGTTTCGACCTGGCGCTGGCGATCGACCGGCGCGGGGGCGGGCTGGCGCTGGCACGGCTGCCCATTGCGGTCGATACCTCACCGCTGCGGCTGCGCGGCATCGTCGGGGCCAGCCTCTACCGCTCTGCGCGCGCGGCCGGCGCCGCTCCGGACACGGTGCAGGACTATCTGCGCACCATCGACCAGTATCTGCCGTTCGAGGAGATCAGCCCGACCGACGAGTTCGATCTCGTCGTTTCCTACAAGCGCGCGGCCGATGGCGAAGGGCAGGAGGGCGAACTGCTCTATGCCGGCATCGTGCGCGAGGGGAAGCCGCGCCTGCAATTGCTGCGCTGGGGACCGGACGGCGCGTTCCTTTCGCAGCAGGCGCTGAACGGCGAGCAGAGCACCGACAGCGGGGTGCTCGGCGCGCCGGTGGCGGGGCGGATCACGTCGAGCTTCGGCCTGCGCCGGCATCCGATCCTCGGCTTCGTGCGGATGCACGCGGGGATAGACTTTGCCGCGGCATGGGGATCGCCGGTCTATGCGGTGACCGATGGCCGCGTCTCTTTCGCCGGCTGGCATGGCGGGCACGGCAACTACGTGCGGCTGGATCACGGCGGCGGCATCGGCACCGGCTATGGCCACATGAGCCGCATCGCGGTTTCACCGGGCATGGCGGTGCGGCGCGGGCAGGTGATCGGCTATGTCGGTTCGACCGGGCTTTCGACCGGCCCGCACCTGCACTACGAGCTTTATCGTGGCGGCCAGGCGGTCGATCCGGGTTCCGTGCGCATGGTCGCGCACCGGCAGGCGGTCGATCCGGGGCAGGTGGCTGCATTCCAGGCGAAGCTGCGGCAGATGCTGTCGCTCAAGCCCGGCACGCCCAACGGGGTGCTGCGCTGAATGCACTTGCGCGGCGCGCAAGCGGCTTGCGATCTTTGCGCCTGCCGACTCATTGCGGCGCGCCCATGCGAAGCCTAGGAAGCAGGGCATGACCAGTTCCTATCCGATGATCCGCCTGCGCCGCACGCGCGCCACCGCCTGGAGCCGCGCGATGCACCGCGAGGTTCTCGTCACCCCGGCCGACCTGATCTGGCCGCTGTTCGTCACAGAGGGCGTAGGCGTGGAAGATCCCATCGCCTCGCTGCCCGGCGTGTCGCGCTGGTCCGTGGACGGCATCGTTGCGCGGGCGAAGGAAGCGGTCGCGGCGGGCATTCCCTGCCTTGCCCTGTTTCCCAACACCCAGCCCGAACGGCGCAGCGAGGACGGGCGCGAGGCGCTCAACCCCGACAACCTGATGTGCCGCGCGATCCGCGCGATCAAGCAGGCCTGCGGCGACGACATCGGCGTGCTGACCGACGTGGCGCTCGATCCCTACACCAGCCACGGGCAGGACGGGCTGATCGACGAGCACGGCTATGTCCTGAACGACGCCACGGTCGAGGTGCTGGTGGGCCAGAGCCTGAACCAGGCGGCAGCGGGGGCGGACATCATCGCCCCGTCCGACATGATGGACGGCCGCATCGCCGCGATCCGCGAGGCGCTGGAGGGCGAAGGCCACGTCAACGTCCAGATCATGTCCTATGCCGCCAAGTATGCCTCTGCCTTCTATGGCCCGTTCCGGGATGCGGTTGGCTCGCGCGGGCTGCTCAAGGGCAACAAGAAGACCTACCAGATGGATCCCGGCAACGCCGAGGAAGCGCTGCGCGAGGTCGAACTGGACCTGGCCGAAGGCGCGGACAGCGTGATGGTGAAGCCGGGCCTGCCCTATCTCGACATCGCGGTGCGCGTGAAGCAGGCTTTCGGCGTGCCGGTCTTCGCCTACCAGGTGAGCGGCGAATACGCGATGATCGAGGCGGCCGTGGCCGCCGGCGCGGCGGACCGCGATGCGATGGTGCTGGAAACGCTGCTGGCGTTCAAGCGCGCGGGCTGTTCGGGCGTGCTGACCTACCACGCGCTCCATGCCGCGCGCCTGATGGGGGCGTGAGCTTCCGACTGGAAACGGCGCGGCTGGCGCTGCGCGCATGGCGCGCGGAAGATGCCGCACCGTTCCTGGCCATGTGCTGCGATCCGCGCGTGATGGAATTCCTCGGCTTCCTGCAAGGCCCGGCCGATATCGACGCCGCGCTGGCCCGGCAGGCCGGGTTTCAGGACCGCCACGGCTATTGCTTCTGGGCGGTCGAACGCCGCGAGGACAGCGCGTTCCTCGGCTTCTGCGGATTGAAGCCCGGGGCGGAGGGAACGCCGCTCGAAGGCCGGATCGAGATCGGCTGGCGGCTGGCGCACCATGCCTGGGGGCAGGGTTATGCGCGCGAGGCGGCGCGGGCCAGTCTCGACTGGGGTTTTCAAGAGCTGCCGGCAGAAGCGATCTGGGCCATGACCGTGCCGGGCAATGTCCGTTCGTGGGGCCTGATGGAGCGGCTGGGGATGCGCCGGGTGCGCGATCTGGACTTCGATCATCCGGCCCTGGCCGAAAGCGATCCGCTGCGGCCGCACATCGTCTATGTCGCGGACCGGACAAGAGATTGAGGGGAGAGGATTATCCATGCGTCATGACGTCACCATCGCGGCCATCCACGGCAAGGCTCCGCGCATTCACGACAGCGCGTTCATCGCGCCGGGGTGCCGGATCATCGGCGATGTCGAGATCGGGCCGGACGTGTCCATCTGGTACAACTGCGTGATCCGCGCCGACGTGAACCGCGTGGTGATCGGTGCGCGCAGCAACATCCAGGACGGCACCGTGATCCACTGCGACAGCCCGGAGCCGAAGCATCCGCAGGGATTTCCCACGATCATCGGCGAGGATGTGCTGGTGGGCCACATCGCCATGATCCACGGCTGCACGATCGAGGATCGCGGCTTCGTGGGCCTTTCCACCACCGTGATGAACGGCTGCGTGATCGAAAGCGACGGGATGCTGGCGGCGGGCGCGCTGCTCACGCCCAACAAGCGCATCGGGGCGCGCCAACTGTGGGGCGGCCGCCCCGCTGCCTATATGCGCGACCTGACCGACGAGGCCATCGCCGGGATGCGCGCGGGCGTGGCGCACTATGTCGAGAACGGGCGCGCCCACAAGGCGGCGCTGGAAGCCGCGGCCCTTGGCGCGGCCCAAGGCTGACCTGCCGCCTGCCGAGGCGCTGCGTGCACTGGTCGACGGCGAAGGTCGGCTGGCGGTGCGCGTGACGCCCGGTGCGCGCGTGGAGGGAATCGCCATCGAGGACGGCCGCGTGGCGGTGAAAGTGCGGGCCAAGCCGGAGGACGGCAAGGCCACCGACGCCGTGCTCGCGCTCGTGGCGCAGGCGCTGGGGGTGGCCGCTTCAAAAGTGGAATTGTTGCGCGGCGCAACTTCGCGCGAAAAGCTGCTGCGCGTGCCGCCAGCCGCCTGAAACCTGCCCCATCCTGACTGCGGTTTCCGATTGTTTGACGAGGTTACGTGCCGGCGCGGGATGCGTAGGGTCGGTGCAAACTCGTTGAAAGGATGCTCATGACTCAGGTGCTCTCCGGCAAGACCGCGCTCGTCACCGGTGGTTCGCGCGGGATCGGCCGCGCGGTGGCGCTGCGGCTGGCGCAGGACGGCGCGCGCGTGGCGGTGAATTATCGCAGCGACAAGGCCGCCGCCGATGCCGTGGTGGCCGAGATCGTCGCCAGCGGCGGCGCGGCGTTCGCGCTCTGCGCCGATGTGGGCGCGCTCGATGCCATCGACGCGATGTTCGCCGCCTTCGATGCCCAGGCGGACGGGCTGGACATCCTGATCAACAACGCAGGCATCGGTTCGATGGCGACCCTTGCCGAAACCGACGAAGCGAGCTTCGACCGACAGATGCAGGTCAACGCGAAGGGGCCGTTCTTCGTCACCCGCGCCGCGCTGCCGCGTCTCCGCGATGGCGGGCGCATCGTCAACGTCTCGTCGATGGTGGCCCAGGTCGCCTACCCCTCGTGCATCGCCTATGCGATGAGCAAGGCCGCGATCAATCACTTCACGGTGTCGCTGGCGGCGGAACTGGGCGCGCGCGGGATCACCGTCAACGCGGTGACGCCGGGCGCGACGATCACCGATTTCGCGCCTGACCTGTTCAACGATCCGGCCATGGTCGAAGCACTGGCCGGCATGGCCGCGCTGGGCCGCGTGGGCCAGCCGGTGGACGTGGCGCGCGTGATCGCGATGCTGGTCGGTCCCGATGCGGCCTGGGTCACCGGGCAGGTGATCGAAGCCTCGGGCGGGATGCACCTCTAGGAATCCGAGGGAAGCCGCAGCGCCACGGGGATCATCGCGAAAGCCCAGAGCGCGGCGATCCACAGGCAGCCCATCGGCAGCCGGTCCTGCAGCGCGGCGCCCAGCACGGCGCCCGCCAGCAGGCCGGCCCAGAGCAGCCCCCACAGCATCCAGCCGGGACGGGCGCGCCCGGTGATGTGCAGCGCCAGCCCCTGCCCCAGCTTGACCAGCGCGCCGGTCATGTAGGTGAGCCCGATGGCCACTTCGCCGTCGCGCTGGAAGGTGTTGTTGATCGCCCCCATTGCCATGACCATGGCGCCCAGCATCAGGTTGGGCATTCCTGCAGCCCGCGCCGCGGCGGCGGCGAGCAGGAGCAGCGCCACCAGCAGCAGCAGCGCGGGCTTGCGCCAAGTGCCGGCGCGCAGGACCACGAGCGCGCCGATGGCAACACCGGCAATGAACCCCAGGATCAGCAGCAGCGGGGCCAGCGCCCGCGCCGGATCGGTGCCGAGCGCAACCGCCAGCCGCGTGGTGTTGCCCGACATGAACGAGACGAAATAGCCGCTGGCCGACAGGAAGCCGACCGCATCGACGAAACCGGCAAGGCCGGCAAGGCAGATGGCGAAGCGCCGGCGGGCACGGTCGTGGTGCAGCATGAACGAAGCCTAGCGCCTGCCGCCGGCGCCGTCACGGCCGGCGGCGCGCGCCTGCGGATCAGCCCTTGGCCATGCCCCGTGCCATGTTGGCCAGAACGTCGGCCATGGTGCTCGCGATGTCGCGGTCGGGCACATCGGTATCGGCGATGGCGCGGTGCATCGCTTCGGCCCACTGGCCGGCGGTGCGGTTGTCGATGGCGAAAGGCGAATGCATCGAGACCATGCACTTGCCCGGATTGGCATTGAACCAATCACGCGGGCCGCCGGCCCAGCCCGCCAGGAACGAGGGCAGCGAGGCGCGCATCGGCGACAGATCGGGCGCGTGCATCGCGCGCAGTTCTGCATAGGCCGGGTCGCTGTCCATGAGATCATAGAAGCGGTCGGTGATCCGGCGCAGCACACCGTGGCCGCCCATGCGCTCGAAAGGGCTGCGCGGGGCGTCCGTGGTGGCATTTGCGGCTTCGGTGGCCAAGGCTTTGATCTCCCGGAAAAGTATTCTTCGAGGATCGGCTTTAGAGGCCCGCGCGACCAGAAGAATTGATCTGCGTCAATTTACGCGGGATCGGTGATCATGCCTTTCAGCGTGGCCAGCCGGTCCGCCTCGTGCGCGGGCTTGTCGGCACGGATGCGGGCGATGCGGGGGAAGCGCATGGCCACGCCCGACTTGTGGCGCTTGCTGGCGTGGACGGAATCGAACGCGACCTCCAGCACCAGTGATTTGTCCGTCTCGCGCACAGGGCCGAAGCGGCCCACGGTGTGCTGGCGCACATGGCTGTCCAGCCATTTCAGCTCGGCATCGGTGAACCCGAAATAGGCCTTGCCCACTGGCAGCAGCTCCGCGCCGGCATCGGGATCGCCGTTCCAGCAGCCGAAGGTGAAGTCGGAATAGAACGACGAGCGCTTGCCGCTGCCGCGCTGGGCATACATCAGCACACAATCGACCAGCAGCGGGTCGCGCTTCCACTTGTACCACAGCCCGGTGCGCCGCCCGGCGACATAGGGTGCATCGCGCCGCTTGAGCATGACTCCCTCGATCGCCTCGTCGCGCGCGCGGCCGCGGATTTCCGCCAGCTCCGCCATGTCGCGCGCAGGAATTACCTGCGACAGGTCGAACCGTTCGCCATCCAGCCGCGGGACCAGCGCTTCCAGCCGCGCGCGGCGCTGCTCCCACGCCCATTCGCGCACGTCCTCGCCCGCCTCGATCAGCACGTCGTAGAGCCGCACGAAGGCGGGGTAGTCGGCCAGCATCTTGCGGCCCGGCGCCTTGCGTCCCAGCCGCTGTTGCAGCGCGTTGAAGCTGGCCGCGCCGCCCTGTTCCCCGCCCTGGTGGCTGCCGCGCACCAGCAGTTCGCCGTCGAGCACTGCCGGCACATCGAGCGCGGCGGCGATTTCGGGGAAGCTGGCGGAAATGTCGTCGCCGCTGCGCGAAAAGACGCGGCTTTGCCCGTTCACGTGGACGAGCTGGACGCGGATGCCGTCCCATTTCCATTCGGCGGCATAGTCCGACAGGCTGACTTCCACGTCCTCCAGCGGATGCGCGAGCATGAAGGGCCGGAACAGCGGGAGCAGGTCGGTGCGCGGCGGGGGCGCCGCGCCGCTCGCCCAGTCGAACAGCGGCCGGTAGGGCGGCGCCTGTCCGTGCCAGTATTCCTCCACTTCATCGACGGACACGCCAAAGGCCTGTGCGAAGGCCACTTTGGCGAGCCGGGCGGAAATGCCGATCCGCATCGCCCCGGTGGCCAGCTTGAGCAGCGCGTAGCGGCCATTGGCGTCGAGCCGGTCGAGCATGCCGGCGAGAATGCCCTGCGCCGTCAGGCGCGTGGCGTGGTGGAGTGTTTCGACCACTTCGGTCACGCCCGGCGGCGGCAGGATCACGCCCTGCGGTTCGGGCCAGAGCAGGCTGGCGGTCTCTGCCGTATCGCCCACGTAATCGCGGGAAAGCGTCCAGAGCACTTCGTCCACCCGTTCCGCCATCAGCGCGCGCACGGTGCCGGCTTTCACCGCCGGAAAGTCCAGCCCGCCGGTCAGCGCCGCCAGCGCCCAGCCGCGATCGGGATCGGGCGTCTCTTGCAAGTAGCGCGCGATCAGCCCCAGCTTGGCCGTGCGCGAACGGGTATAGACCAGCGCATCGAGGAGGGCGGCAAAGCGCTCCATCAGTCGTCCTCGTCCTCATAGCCGACCAGCGCCAGCGCGCGGGCGCGACGCTGGTTGAGCTGACACCAGCGCAGCAGCGCTTCCTCGCGGCCATGAGTGATCCAGGTTTCGTGCGGGTTCACGTCCTCGATGGTCGCGGTCAGCTCGTCCCAGTCTGCATGGTCGGAGATGACCAGCGGGAGTTCGACATTGCGCTGCCGCGCGCGCTGGCGGACGCGCATCCAGCCTGACGCCATGGCGGCAATCGGATCGGGCAGGCGGCGGCTCCAGCGGTCGCTGAGCGCCGAGGGCGGGCACACCACGATCTGCCCCTGAAGCGCCGCCTTGGTGCTGTCGGCCACCGGCCGCAGGTCGCCCAGATCCACGCCGTGTTCCTGATAGAGCCGGCACATCCGCTCCATCGCGCCGTGAAGATGGATCGGCGCGTGGTAGCCGGCTGCGCGCAGTTCGGCGATCACGCGCTGCGCCTTGCCCAGCGCATAGGCGCCCACCAGAACGCAGCGTTCTGGATGGCCGTGCAGGGCGGCGAGCAGCTTGCCGATCTCCTCCGCGATGGGCGGGTGCCGGAACACGGGCAGGCCGAAAGTCGCCTCGGTGATGAACACGTCGCAGGGAATGGGCGTGAACGGAGGGCAGGTGGGATCGGCCCGGCGCTTGTAGTCGCCCGTCACCACAACGCGTTCGCCGGCGTGTTCCAGCAGGATCTGCGCGGAACCGAGCACGTGCCCGGCAGGGTAGAACGTGGCGCGCACGTCGCCGGGCAGCGCCAGCGTCTCGCCATAGCCGACCGGGGCGGCGCGCACCGCGCTGTCCGCCTCCATGCCGTAGCGCACCTGCATGATCGCCAGTGTTTCCGGCGTGGCGATGGTGCGGCCGTGCCCGCCGCGCGCATGATCGGCGTGGCCATGCGTGACCAGCGCGGTCGCCACCGGGCGCGCGGGGTCGATCCACGCGTCCGCGGGCACGATCCGGATGCCCATCGGCTCTGGGCGGATCCACGCGAAGTCTGCTGCCATGATGCCGATCAATGGCGCCAGCGGGCGATTCGTTCCACCACGGGTGTCAGCCCGGGTTCAGGTCTGCCCTTTAGGGTAGCGGCTTCCGATCCACTGCCAGGGAGACCGCGATCGTGCTGCGAGCGAAAGGCCCCATCGTGCCGTTGATGGCCGCTGCACTGGCATTGGTTGGCGGCTGCCGGCAGAAGGAAACCGGTCCCGAAGCGGGCGCCAGCGCCACCGCGCCGGTCGTGGCGGCAACCCCTGCGCCCGTCACGCGGATGTCGCCTGCGCAAAACCCGCTGACCGATTTCGTCCGCCTCGACGCCGATCGCGACGGCCGCGTGTCCAGCGCCGAATATGCGCAGGCCAACCAGGCGCTGTTTGACCGGATCGACATGGAGCACGACGGCAACCTCGGCCCCGGCGAACTGGACGCGGCGGTGACGGCGCTGGGCGGGGTGGACGGGCTGACCACGCCGCACCTGCTGGCGCTGGCGGATACCGATCACGACGGCAAGCTGACTCTGGCGGAATGGATGGCTTTTGCCAACGCGCGCTTCACCCGCATCGACGTGAACGGCGATGGCTTCATCGACCGCGCCGAATGGGATGCCCCGCAACCCGCCCCTTCCGCCGGGCCGGACGCCCTGCCGTAACCGGACCCTTGCACGAGAAAGGGGCGGAACCCGCAGGTTCCGCCCCCTTTTTTCGCTCCGCTGACGGGCCGGTTCAGGCTTCGTCGGCGTTCGGCTCGGGCGTGGTATCGTCCGTGCTGCTGGACTTGGCGCCCTTGCGGACCTTCTTCTTGACCAGCTTGGGCGCCGCCGGGGTCAGCTCGAACGAAAGCAGGCCTTCGTCCTCCTTGAGGCTGACGTGGACTTCGCCGCCGTTGGCCAGCTTGCCGAACAACAGTTCCTCGGCGAGCGGCTTCTTCACCTTCTCCTGGATCACGCGGGCCATCGGGCGTGCGCCATAGAGCTTGTCGTAGCCCTGCTTGGCGAGCCAGGCGCGGGCATCGGAATCGAACTGGATGTGGACGTTCTGGTCGGCCAGCTGGAGCTCCAGCTGGAGGATGAACTTGTCCACCACCCGGCTGACGACTTCCGGCGGCAGGTAGGCGAAGGGCACGATGGCATCGAGCCGGTTGCGGAACTCGGGGGTGAACATCTTCTTCACCGCTTCGTCGCCGGCATCCGCCTTCGACACGTCGCCAAAGCCTATGCCCTGCCGCGCCATGTCCGAAGCGCCCGCGTTGGTGGTCATGATCAGGACCACGTTGCGGAAATCGACGGTCTTCCCGTGGTGGTCGGTCAGGCGGCCGTTGTCCATCACCTGCAGCAGGATGTTGAACAGGTCGGGGTGCGCCTTCTCGATCTCGTCGAGCAGCAGCACGCAGTGCGGCTGCTGGTCGATGGCATCGGTCAGAAGCCCGCCCTGGTCGAACCCGACATAGCCCGGAGGGGCACCGATCAGTCGGCTGACCGAGTGGCGCTCCATGTATTCGGACATGTCGAAGCGCTGCAGCGGGATGCCCATGATCTGGGCCAGGCTGCGCGCCACTTCGGTCTTGCCCACGCCGGTCGGGCCGCTGAACAGGAACGAGCCGATGGGCTTGTCCGGATCGCGCAGGCCCGCGCGGCTGAGCTTCATGGCCGAGGACAGCAGCTCGATCGCCTTGTCCTGCCCGAACACGAGCCGCTTCAGGTCGCGTTCGAGATGTTCGAGCACCTTCTTGTCGTCGCTCGACACCGACTTGGGCGGGATGCGCGCCATCGTCGCGATGACCTGTTCGATCTCGCGCGCGGTGATGATCTTCTTGCGCTTGCTGGGGGGCACCAGCATCTGCATCGCGCCCACTTCGTCGATCACGTCGATCGCCTTGTCGGGCAGTTTGCGGTCGTTGATGTAGCGCGCCGAAAGCTCGACCGCGGTCTTGATCGCCTCGGGCGTGTACTTGACCTTGTGGTGTTCCTCGAACGCGGTGCGCAGGCCCTTGAGGATCTTGATCGTGTCCTCGACCGTGGGTTCGTTCACGTCGATCTTCTGGAACCGGCGCAGCAATGCGCGGTCCTTTTCGAAGTGGTTGCGGAACTCCTTGTAGGTGGTCGAGCCGATGCAGCGGATCGTCCCGCCCGACAGCGCGGGCTTGAGCAGGTTCGATGCATCCATCGCGCCGCCGCTGGTCGCGCCGGCACCGATCACGGTGTGGATCTCGTCGATGAACAGGATCGCGTGCGGCATCTTCTCAAGCTCGGAGACGACCTGCTTGAGCCGCTCCTCGAAATCGCCGCGATAGCGCGTACCCGCCAGAAGGCTGCCCATGTCGAGCGAGTAGATCACCGCTTCCGACAATACTTCGGGCACGTCGCCTTCGACGATCTTGCGCGCCAGGCCTTCGGCGATGGCGGTCTTGCCCACGCCCGGATCGCCCACATAGAGCGGGTTGTTCTTCGACCGGCGGCACAGGATCTGGATCGTGCGGTCCACTTCCGGCCCGCGGCCGATCAGCGGATCCACCTTGCCGGCCAGCGCCTTCTCGTTGAGGTTGACGCAGAACTGGTCGAGCGCGGAATCCTTCTTGGCGCTCTTGGCCTCGGTCTTTTCCTCCTGCTTGGGAGTTTCGTCCTCGGCGCCCTTGGGATTGCGGTTTTCCACCTGCCGGCCGCCCTTGCCGATGCCGTGGCTGATGTAGCTGACCGCGTCGAGCCGGCTCATGTCCTGCTGCTGCAGGAAATAGACGGCGTAGCTGTCGCGTTCGGAGAACAGCGCGACCAGCACGTTGGCGCCGGTGACAGTGTCCTTGCCGGAGGACTGGACGTGCAGGATGGCGCGCTGGATCACGCGCTGGAAGCCGGCGGTCGGCTGCGGGTCCGCCTTGTCCTGCGTCTTGAGCGACTGGTATTCCTGATCGAGATACTGGCGCACCACGTCGCCAAGATCGCCCAGATCCACGCCGCAGGCCTGCATGACCTGCGCCGCATCGGGGTCGTCGATCAGCGCAAGGAGAAGATGCTCGAGAGTCGCATACTCGTGGCTGCGCTCGGAAGCGTTGCTGAGCGCGGCGTGAAGCGTCTTCTCAAGGCTCTGGGCGAAACTGGGCATAGGCTCGCTTTCAGGGATGGTGGAAGGATTTCCACCGCCGGGTGTTCCCTTTCGGGAGAAGAACATACCCATGCTTAACCGCGGCTAAATCATGGGTATGTGCGGCAACCGATGCCAGCACGGCAGCGATCGTGTCTTGCGCGATATGGGGATGCCGCCCGGGAAGGTGAAGGGCGGCCATGTTCATTCTCCGGACCCGTCGGGCGGCGATCGGAACAGCGCGTCGGCGGCGGCGCGGTGCGCCTTCGCCTTGTCGCGGTGGGCGACCACGCGGATGATCTCCAGCTCGAGCAGGCGGATGCGCTCGTTCAATTCGTCGTGCGAATAGGGATCGAGCGATTCCGTAGCCAGTTGGCTGGCCAGGTCCCCCTTGGGGCGCGGGCGCTCGTCTAGGTCCATTGCGGTGCACAATGTGGCTGCTTGCGCCTTGCTGTCAACCGGGCGCGTGGGTAGGTGATCACACAAGGGCGGAAAGTGCCGGACATGATCAAGGGGACTCACCGGCTATGCATACGGTTCCGGATACGATGATCGCGGTCGGCTTCGATGCACCCGGCGGTCCCGAGGTGCTTCGGCCGGAAACGCTGCCCGTTCCCGTGCCCGGTCCGGGGCAGGTGCTCATCAAGGTCGCCTTTGCCGGCGTGAACCGGCCCGACGTGATCCAGCGGCAGGGGTTCTATCCCGCGCCGCCGGGCGCCTCGCCGATTCCCGGCCTCGAAGTGTCGGGACAGGTCGTGGCCGCGGGCGAGGGCGTGTTGTTGCCGCTGCCCGGGCAGCGGGTCTGCGCGCTGGTGTCGGGCGGGGGCTATGCCGAATATTGCCTCGCGCAGGCGGGGCACTGCCTGCCCGTGCCCGAAGGCCTGCCGATGGACCAGGCCGCGGCGCTCCCCGAAACGATCTTCACCGTCTGGCACAACGTGTTCGAGCGCGGCTGGGCGCGCGACGGGGAGACGATGCTCGTCCACGGCGGCACCAGCGGCATCGGTTCGATGGCGATCATGCTGGGCAAGCTGTTCGGCCTCACCGTGATCGTCACCTGCGGCGGCGCGGACAAGTGCGCGGAGGCGCTGCGGATCGGCGCCGACCACGCGATCGACTACAAGGCGGCCGACTTCGTCGAGGAAGTGGCGCGCATCACCGGGGGCGCCGGCGTGCATCTGGTGCTCGACATGGTCGCGGGCAGCTATGTGATGCGCAATCTCAAGTGCCTCGCCGACGATGGTCGCCACGTGACCATCGCGGTGCAGGGCGGCGTCAAGGCAGAGGTCAACATGGCCGAAGTGATGCGCCGCCGCCTGATCCTCACCGGCTCCACCCTGCGCCCGCGCCCCGATGCGTTCAAGGCGATGCTGGCGCAGGAAATCCTCGACAACGCCTGGCCGCTGGTCGCCGAGGGCCAGCTGCGCCCGGTGATGGACCGCACCTTCCCCCTCGCCGAAGCCGCCGCCGCGCACGCACGGATGGAAGCTGGCGCGCATATCGGCAAGATTGTGTTGGAAGTGGGATTGCCAGGGTAAACGGGTGTTGACGCTTGCCCAAAAAAGCCTGCCGGCAAAAATATATCGTAGGGTTGCGAAAATATTCGTCTAAAGGCAAGTTTGCATCTTCAAAATGATGTATTTCTCAAGGTCTGTATTTTAATACCACTTAATGTAGTCTAGGTCGGTAATCACTCATGTGGGTCAGGGGCTGCATGAGTGAAGCAAGATGGGGGCGGTGGTGATTGTATTGGGGTACGAAGAGGTGGTAGCCCTTAGGTGCGAGGCATGATTTCTCGTTTCAACCATTTAAAAGAGATCGCGCTAAAGAATGCTTTAGGCGTACATCTATACTCGGATGTATTCATTAAGATGGCAGAAAGTCGTTCGCCTATATTCCGTGCGGTGGCTCGAAAAAAAGCTATTCGCCTAATTGGGGGCGATAAAATAGTCTTTATACATATTGGAAAGAATGCTGGAACGAGTATAAATTCAATATTGTATCGGCGTAATCCGGGTCATTTCCCGGCAAGTTTTTATGCGTGTTCTGTCCCCGATATTTTTTATAAATGTAAGAGCTTCGCGGTTCTAAGAGACCCCGTGGAGCGATTTAAGTCCGCGGCCAGAATGTTTCTGCAGAATGGCACTAGAAGTGTGTCGATTGATCCTTATTTTGCGACAATCGCGAATAAAATGAAATCTGCTGGAGATATTTTGCATTGGATTTGTGATAATTATCATGATCCATACAGAATAGACACGACATTCCGCTCTCAGAAATGGTACTTATCTCTTGAAGATAGGGTGATTGTAAATCGTTTGTTTTCTCTTGAGCGGAATTTTTGCGAATTAGATGATTATGTCCATTCTGTATGTGGAAAAAAAATTCCTCATATAAATACCACGGAAAAAGTTGATCTTGCATTGTCCTCGACGGAGGTGTCCAGGATTGAAAATTTATATGCGGATGATTTGGAGTTATTTGAAAGGATTTAGTGTAATATTTTTTATCTCAATAGGCCCGTAGACGCGAAGCGAAAGACGCATTGATGCGGATTGGCCATGGCGAGGAGCCGATCAGCTAGTTTATGGTAGCTGGCTGCGACCCAGCCGGTCCTTGAGCAGCCGTAGATTAACCAGGCCGGTGCCGATCTGATGGCTGAATTATTGGGTCGTGCAGAAATCCGCCTTGCGAGTTGTCGGGCTCTCCAGCTTTTACCTTGCCGTTCGGCGCGGTGTCGCCTACATCAGGATGGTTACGGCCGCTCCGCAAGGGGCGGCCCTTATTGTTTCCGCTTTCCGGAGAATGCCCCGTGAGCAACCAGCCCACGTATCCGCTGATGCCGCACGCGACGGCGTCCTGGCTTGTCGACAACACCGCGCTGACCTTCGAGCAGATCTCGGAATTCTGCGGTTTGCACATCCTTGAAGTGCAGGCGATGGCCGATGATCTGGCCGGCCAGAAGTACACCGGCCGCGATCCCGTCCACTCGGGCGAACTGAACCAGGCCGAGATCGACCGCGGCCAGGCGAATCCCAACTATCGCCTGCGCATGCAGAAGGCGCCGCTGTCCGTCAGCCGCACCAAGGGGCCGCGCTACACGCCGGTTTCCAAGCGTCAGGACAAGCCCGATGGCATCGCCTGGATCCTGCGCAACCACCCCGAAATCTCGGACGCGCAGGTCGGCAAGCTGATCGGCACCACGCGCAACACCATCGCCGCGATCCGTGATCGCAGCCACTGGAACATCGCCAACATCAACCCGAAGGACCCGGTCACGCTGGGTCTCTGCTCGCAGCGCGAGCTTGACGCGCTTGTCGCCAAGGCGGCGAAGCGCGCGGGCATCGAGGAAGACGAAGGCGTGGCCGACCTGCGCCTCGGCACCGACCGCGATGCGCTGATCGAGGAACTCCGTGCCGAGCGCGAGGCCCATTCCAAGGCCGCCGCCGAAGCCGCGCAGGAAGCAGAGGCGCAGGCCTGGCTCCAGGCGCGCCGCGCCGAAGGCCTGTCGGACAGCTGATCGGTTGTCTCGATACCCGAACAGGAAAAGGCCGCCTTTCGGGGCGGCCTTTTTCGTTGGGGGTCATGGCTTGTCGGGCGTCATGGCTTGTCGGGCGGGGCGGGGATGCCCGGCCTTACCCCACCAGCGAGAGCGCGGCCTCGTTTTCCGCCACGCGGTGCGCGAAGCGGCCATCGACCTGCGCGCCCTGCTCGATCGTAAGAGCGTCATAAGTGACGTCGCCCTCGATGCGCGCGGTCTTGAGAATCACCAGCTCGGCCGCTTCGATGCCGCCGTGGACGGTGCCCGACAGGCGCGCGCTTTTCGCCCGGATCGCGCCGCGGATCGTGCTGCCTTCGCCCTGTACCAGAGCGGCGCAGGCGATGTCGCCCTCCACCGTGCCGTCGATGTGCAGGTCCGCGCTCGCGACGATGTCGCCCTTCACGACGATGTCGGCGCCCAGGATCGAGAACGTGCCGGCGGCCACCGGCCTAGCCCCGGCTGCCGTCCGGCCGTCCGGCGCGGGCTTCTTGGAAAACATCGCGGTTCGACTCCAGGAACGGGCGCGGATTGACCGGGCGGTCGTTGATGCGCACTTCGAAATGCAGGTGGGGTCCGGTCGAGCGACCGGTGCTGCCGATCTGCCCGATCACCGCGCCCGCGTCCACCTTCTCGCCCAGTCGCGCGCCGATGCGCGACATATGGGCATAGCGGGTCATCAGCCCGTTGCCGTGGCTGATCTCCACGCAGTTGCCGTAGCCCTGGCGAACCCCGGTGAAGCTGACCGTGCCGGCAGCGGCAGCGTGGATCGGGGCGCCGATGGGGCCGCGAAAATCGAGCCCGGCGTGGAACGCGGCGCTGCCGTCGAACGGATCGGCGCGGTAGCCGAAGCCGCTGGAAATATATTCGAGCCGCGCGGGCAGTGTGTTGGGGATGCGGGCAAGGCCCTGCTCCATCGCGCTCATCCGCTCGAGGCTGGCACCGAAGCGGGCCATGCGCGGATCGTCCGTCCCGCCAAAGCCGGTGGCGACGCGGATCAGCGGGCCGCCCATCGCGCGCCTGTCGGCGGAGGCGATCAGCGCGGGGTTCAGCCCCACGCGGCGGATCGCGGTCTCGGCTTGGGCGGAGCGCGCATCGGCATAGCGGGTCAGGCGCTCGATCAGCGCCAGCTGCCGCGCCTCGATCCGGGCAAGGCCGGCGGCTTCGGGCAGCTCCATGGAGATCTTCTTCACCGTCTTGTCGGCTTCGGCGCTGCTGTCGGACACGGTGCCCTTGGGCAGGTCCGCGGGCAGCGCGCCGACATGGCTTTCCACCATCTTCTCGATGTAGTCCTGCCGGCGCTCGAGATCCTGGGCGACATCGCCGATGCCGCCGCGATATTTCGCCACGCGGCTTTCGGCCGAAGCCACCGCGGCTTCGCGCTTCAGCAGGGCATCGCGCTCGGACGAAGCGAGCAGCTGCGATACCAGCACCCACGCCAGCGCCAGCATCCACACGAGCAGCAGCGCCGCGACGATGCCGGCTGCCGCGATCTGGACGCGGCTGGAAATGCGGATGAAGCGCACCTGCCCCTGAGACCGCATGAAGAATTCGCGTTCAGGAAACCAGTTGCGCAGGCGGGCAAGCAGCCCGTCCCTGGTAATCGACGGCAAGATGGGCGACCCCCGGTATTCTGTTTTTGCCCGCACCGGACGGTCCGGGACGGGGCGACGTACCCGCCGGGAACCACGCGGTCGAATCGGGACGGGGCGAGCCGTGCGACTCCGTCGATGAAGCGAGCTGCCCGGTCGCATTTCGTCGCATTCTGCGGGAACCGATTGCCGCGCGCGACGTTTTTGGCCCCCGCGACTCGGCGAAATCGCCGTGCGGGCGGGGTGGGCTGACATTCGGCCGTCCAGGTGGTAGTTGCGCCGCCATGTCCACGCAGCAGCCCTCGGCCAACGCCGCTTCCGTCACCGACCTCGTCGCCCAGCTCGCCCGCGCCGGCCGCACCGCCGGACGCCAGCTTGCGCGGATGCCGTCTGCCGACAAGGCTCGCGCGCTCCAGCTTGCCGCCGCCTCGCTGCGCCGTGCTGCCGCCGATGTGCTGTCCGCCAATGCGCGCGACGTGACGGCCGCCGAAACCAACGGGCTTTCCCCTGCGCTGATCGATCGCTTGCGGCTGGACGAAGCCCGGCTCGAAGGCATCGCTGCCGCGGTCGATGATGTGGCGGTGCTGGCCGATCCGGTCGGCGCGGTGATCGACGAGCAGGCGCGCCCCAACGGCATGGTGCTCCAGCGCGTGCGGATTCCCATCGGGCTAATCGGCATCATCTATGAAAGCCGTCCCAACGTGACCGCCGATGCCGCTGCACTCTGCGTGCGGTCGGGCAATGCGGTGCTGCTGCGCGGCGGCTCGGAAGCGGTTCATTCCAACCGCGCGATCCACAGGGCGCTGGTCGAAGGGCTGGTCGAGGGCGGCGTGCCCGCCGATGCGGTGCAGCTGCTGCCCACGCAGGACCGGGCCGCTGTCGGCGCGATGCTGGGCGCGGCGGGCCTGATCGACATGATCGTGCCGCGCGGCGGCAAGAGCCTGGTCGCCCGCGTCCAGGCCGAAGCGCGCGTGCCGGTGCTGGCGCACCTCGATGGCATCAACCACACTTATGTCGATCATGCAGCCGATCCGGCGATGGCCAAGGCCATCGCGCTCAACGCCAAGATGCGCCGCACGGGCATCTGCGGATCGATGGAAACGCTGCTGATCGATGCGACCTATCCCGATCCGCACGGGCTGGTCGAACCGCTGATTGCCGCCGGCTGCGAACTGCGGGGCGATGCGCGGGCGCGTGCCATCGATCCGCGCATCGGTGCAGCGGCGGACGATGACTGGGACACCGAATATCTCGAGGCGATTCTCTCGGTTGCGGTGGTGGACGGCATCGACGATGCGCTGGCGCACATCGCGCGCCATTCCTCGGGCCATACCGACGCGGTGGTGACGCAGGACCAGCAGGTGGCGGACCGCTTCCTTGCCGAAGTGGACAGCGCCATCGTGATGCACAACGCCTCCAGCCAGTTTGCCGATGGCGGCGAGTTTGGCCTTGGCGCGGAAATCGGCATCGCCACCGGGCGGCTTCATGCGCGCGGCCCGGTCGCGCTCGAAGGGCTGACCACCTACAAGTGGCTGGTGCGCGGCAGCGGACAGGTTCGCCCCTGACCTCAGTCGTGCCTGTCCTGACCGGCCTTCTGGGCGGCAGTTTCAACCCGGCGCATGGCGCCCACCGCCGGATCACCCTGTTCGTGCGCGATGCGCTCGGGCTGGACGAGGTGTGGTGGCTGGTTTCGCCGGGCAACGTGCTCAAGCCGGCCGCGGGCATGGCCCCGCTCGCCGCGCGGCTTGCCTCGGCGCAGCGCGCGGCCCGGTGCGCGCCGATCCGCGCGACCGCGATCGAGCGCGAACTGGGCACGCGCTACACCATCGACAGCCTGCGCGCGCTGAAGCGTCGCTACCCCAAGCGGCGGTTCGTGTGGATCATGGGCGCGGACAATCTGGCCCAGTTTCACCGCTGGCGCGACTGGCGCGGGATCGCGCGGGAGATGCCGATTGCGGTTGTCGCGCGTCCGGGGTATGATGCTGCTGCCTTGGCGAGCCCCGCCATGGCCTGGTTGCGCCGCTGGCGCCGGCGGCCCGGACAGGATTTTTTTGGCGCGAAACGGAGCGCCCCGGCGCTGACCATCCTGCGTTTCGATCCCGATCCTCGCTCGGCCACCGCGATTCGCGCGGCCGATCCGGACTGGCATCGTCGCTTCGTTGGTCGTCCCATGCGCGACATGGTCACGCATCGCTCCATCAGGGCAGACCGGCCCTGAACCCGCCCGCCCCCTCTCACCCCGCTTCCGGAGCCTCATCAGGGCTTCGGCGTTGTCTTTATTGAAACAAGAGCCACGGAGACCATTTTTACTCCATGACAACCGCCCAACCCCTGCCGGCCGAAGCCGGTGCAACCCCCAGGCCCGAACCGACCAGCCTGTATGAACTGATCCTCCAGTCGCTGGACGAGGATCAGGCGCAGGATATCGTTTCGATCCCGCTCGAAGGCAAAAGCTCGGTTGCCGATTACATGGTGATCGCATCGGGCCGTTCGACCCGCCAGGTCGCCTCGATCGCGCAGAAGCTGGCCGAACGCATCAAGCGCGCGGGCTACGGCTCGTCGCGCATCGAAGGCCTGCCCGCTGCCGACTGGGTGCTGGTCGATGCCGGCGACGTGGTGATCCATGTCTTCCGCCCCGAAGTGCGCAGCTTCTACAATCTCGAACGCATGTGGGCGTTCGGAGACCAGGGCGAGGCGTAATCACAGCAAGGGAAGCCCATCCGGGGCTTCCCGAGCGGCCCGGTGCGGCAAGCCTTCCGCGGATGCGGAAGGCGCACCAGACCGAGACTTCGCCCAGATTGTCGGCTAGACGCTGCCCATGCTTCTCCACATCATCGCCCGCGGAAAGATCGGCCGTTCGCCAGAGGCCGAGCTGGTGGAGCGGTATGGCAAGCGCATCGCGTGGGGCTTCAAGGTGACCGAGCTGCCCGATCGGGGCGGCACCGTGCCGCCGCCGTCGGCCACGCCGGTGCGGACCGTCGCGCTGGACGAGCGCGGCAAGCAGCTTTCCTCGGCCGAATTCGCGCGCATCCTGGAACGCTGGCGCGACGACGGCGTGCGCGAGGCGCGGTTCCTGATCGGCGCGGCGGACGGGCACGAGGATGCCTTGCGCGAAAGCGCGGACCTGCTGATCGCGTTCGGCAACCTCACCTGGCCGCACATGATGGCCCGCGCGATGCTGGCCGAACAGCTGTGGCGCGCCACCAGCATCGTTGCCGGCCATCCCTATCACCGCGAAGGATAAGCGTGCCGTCATGACGTCACGCGCTGCCTTCCTTGCCTTTACCGCCGTGCTTGCGGCTTTCGCGGGCTGGCAGGCGCTGGGGCAGGGCGTGCCCTATCAGGCCCCCTATCAGGATGGCGCGCAGGCAAGCGACGCGCTGCGGCAGGCGGCCCGGTCGCTCGCGGAGGCCCGCACGCGCGGCGAGCGGCTGGAGGCGCAGGCGCGCCGCGCCACGCAAGCGGCGGACCGCACCGCGGCCGAGGCCGCCGCGCTCGCCGCGCGCATCCAGCAGTCCGAAGCCGAAATGGAACTGGCGCAGGGGCAGGTCGCGGCGGTCGATCGCCAGCGCGCCGCGCTGCGATTGCGCATGGCCGCGCGGCAGGAGCCGGTGGTGCGGCTGACAGCAGCGCTGCAGCTGATGGCGCGCCGTCCGCTGGCGTTCAGCCTGATGCGGTCAGACAGTCTGCGCGACACGGTCTACCTGCGCGCCGTGCTGGAAACCATGCTGCCCGAAGTGCGCCGCCGCACCGCCGCGCTGCGCGGCGAGATCGTGCGGGGACGGCAGTTGCAGGACCGTGCCCGCGCCGCCGCCACGCGTCTGCACGCCGGCGAAGCGAAACTTGCGGCGCGCCGGCTGGAACTGGCCGCCATCGAGAGCCGGCAGCGTATCGAATCGCGCGCCGCGCAGGGCGTCGCCAGCCGCGAGGGCGACCGCGCGCTGGCCCTGGCGGAGGAAACGCGCGACCTCGCCGCGCTGATCGGCCGGCTGCAACAGGATGGAGCCTTGCGCGAACAGCTTGCCGCGCTGCCCGGCCCGGTGCCGCGCCCGGCCCGGCCCGGCGACGTCCTGATGGTCGAGGATGCCGCTCCCGGTGCGCCCACGCCTGCGCCGCGCTTTTCGTGGATCATGCCCATTGCCGGCCGTGTCGTCAGCGGCTTTGGGGAGGCGGGCGACGCCGGGCCGGCGCGCGGCGTCACATTCGCGCCGGTGCCCGGTGCGCAGGTCGTCGCCCCGGCGGCGGGGCGCGTGGCCTTCGCCGGTTCCTATCGCACCTATGGGCGGATCGTGATCCTGGAGCACGAGGGCGGCTGGTCCTCGCTCGTCACCGATCTCGGGCGGCTCGATGTGGCGGTGGGCGACCGGGTGGTGCAAGGCTCGCCGCTCGGCAGCGCCGGGCCGGGCCGGCCGACCGTCACCGTCGAACTGCGCAAGGACGGCGCGCCGGTCAATCCGCTGCAACTGCTGCGCGGCAAATGAGGGGCGCCAATGCCCTTTCGCTCCATCTGGCGTTAATCACGCACCGTCTATAAAAGCGCGTGCTTAGCGCGCTCTCATCCGAAAGACCTTTATGGGCAAGACCTTCGCTTCCCTCCTCCGCGCGACGGCGCTGGTTTCGGCCGTCGCCCTGATTCCGGCGACGACCGCCGGGCTCGCGGCGGTGGACGCGAAATCGGGTCCGCAGTTCGGCAAGCTTCTTGCCGTCTACGAGCGGATCAAGTCGAACTATGTAGAGCCTGTCGACGACGACAAGCTGGTCAAGGGCGCGATCGACGGGATGCTTGCCACGCTCGATCCGCACAGCTCCTATCTCGACGCGCGCGATTTCGAGAACCTGCGCACCCAGACCGATGGCTCGTATGGCGGGCTGGGCCTGTCGGTGACGATGGACGACGGCGCGGTGAAGGTCATCGCGCCTACCAAGGGCAGCCCCGCCGACCAGGCCGGGGTGAAGGCGGGCGACTACATCACCCACCTCGACGGCAAGCTGATCTATGGCGGCACGCTCGATGAAGCGGTCGACCAGATGCGCGGCGAACCGGGGACCCCCATCCGCCTGACGATCTTCCGCCCCGGCCGCGACGATCCGTTCGATGTCACTGTCACCCGCCAGATCATCGATCTCAAGCCGGTCGATTCGCAGGTGAAGGACAATGTCGGCGTGATCTCCGTGTCCAGCTTCAGCGCCAATGTCGGCGCCGAAGTTGCCGCCGCATGGGAACAGATCAAGGCGAAGACCGGCGGCCGCCCCGCCGGCCTCGTGCTCGATCTGCGCGGCAACCCCGGCGGCCTGCTCGATGAAGCGGTGTCGCTGTCCGATCTGTTCCTCGAAAAGGGCACGATCGTTTCGCAGCGCGGCCGTTATGCGCGCGACAACGAGGTCTACAGCGCGCAGCCGGGCGACGTCGCGCGGGGCGTGCCGATGATCGTTCTGATCGACGAAGGTTCCGCCTCGGCCTCCGAAATCGTCGCCGGTGCGCTGCAGGACCAGCACCGCGCGGTGGTGATGGGCCAGCGCAGCTTCGGCAAGGGCAGCGTGCAGACGCTGATCCCGCTGACCCGCGATACCGCGCTCAAGCTGACGACGGCGCGCTACTACACGCCGTCGGGCCGATCGGTGCAGGAAGGCGGCATCGATCCGGACATCGCCGTGCCGCAGATTTCCGATCCGGACCTGCGCAAGCGCGCGCTGCGCTCCTACCGCGAAAGCGACCTGCGCGGGCACCTCGTCAACGAGATCAAGGACGACAAGGATCTCGAAAAGGACAAGGCCGAAGATCCGCGCTTCAAGATGACGCCGGAAGAGCTGAAGGCGAAGAACATCGACGACTTCCAGCTCTATTACGCCGTCCAGACGCTCGGCCGCACCACGCCCCAGGCCATCGCTTTCAGGAAGCGCTGATCCATGACGCCGCAGCAATCGCGCAGCGCCGCCTATACGCTCGTGCTTCTCGTCCCCGCCGCGCTGATGGGCGGTGCGCTGATTTCACAATACGTCTTCGGGCTTTACCCGTGCCAGATGTGCTGGTGGCAGCGCTATCCGCATATCGCCGCGATCGTGCTGGCGCTGCTCGCGCTCGTGATGCGCGGCAGCCGCCTGGGTGACGCGCTGGTCCGGCTCGCCGCGCTGGCGGTGCTGGCCAGCGGCGCGATCGGGGCTTTCCACGCCGGGGTCGAATATGGCTGGTGGCAGGGCATCACCACGTGCGCGCGCACCAGCGGCGCGAGCGGCGATCCGCTCGCCGCGATCATGAATGCGCCGATCATCCGCTGCGATGTCGCGCCGTGGAGCCTGTTCGGGATCAGCCTGGCGGGCTACAATTTCCTCATCTCCGTGGCCGGAGCGCTGGCGGTGTTCGCCCTCCTCGGCCGCGGCAACCGGAGGCCCGCATGACCAGCCGCAAGAGTGCCGAGATGCTGCGCGTCGATCAGGCGGGCGAATATGGCGCGACCCGGATCTACGCCGGCCAGATGGCGGTGATGGGCGACCGCGCTCGCGATTCGGGCGAAATTGCGGAAATGGCGCGGCAGGAGGAAGACCACCGCCGCCGCTTCGATGCGCTGATCGCCAGGCGGGGCGTGCGCCCCACCGCGCTTCAGCCGGTGTGGTCGGCGGCGGGCTTTGCGCTGGGCGCGGCCACCGCGCTGCTGGGGCCGGAGGCGGCGATGGCCTGCACCGCCGCAATCGAGACCGAGATCGACCTGCACTATACCGAGCAGCTGGAGGAACTGGGCGACGAGGACCCGGAACTGGCCGGCATGATTCGCGAGTTCCGTGACGACGAGCGCGCACACCGCGACGCCGCCTTCGCCGCCGGGGCCGAGCGCGCGCCCGGCTATCCCCTGCTGTTCGGCGCTGTCCGCCTTGGTTGCAAGGTTGCCATCGCCCTTTCAAAGCGGATCTGAATTGATCCCGGCCAAGGATCGGGTTTCATCTCCCGTTCAAGGCATAAGCGGCCTATATCGGGCCGATCCCAGACGGAGTGCCTGATCGATGAAGCCCATTCTTGCCGCTGCCGCCCTGCTTGGCACCATGGCCAGCCTCGCGCCCCTGCCCGCCGCGGCGCAGAGTGAGCCGGGCGAGAAGGTCAACCAGCTCATCGTCTATGGCGACGATCCGTGCCCGGCGTCTTCGGACGGATCGATCACGGTCTGTGCCCGAAAGGACGAATCCGAGCGGTTCCGCATCCCCGCTCCGCTGCGCGACAATCCCAATGCCTCGGTCAATCAGAGCTGGACCGAGCGCGTGAAGGCCTATGAAACCGTAGGTGCGGCCGGCGCCTATTCCTGCTCGCCGGTGGGGTCTGGCGGCGCTTCGGGCTGCATGGCCAAGCTGATCAACCAGGCCTACGCCGAAAAGAAGCAGGCCACCGACGTGCAGATGGGCAAGCTGATCGAGGAAGAACGCGCCAAGCGGCTTCAGTCGATCGACAAGGACGCCGCAGCCGAACAGGGCCGCGTCGAACAGCTCGAAAAGGAATACGACGCCAGGCTCGCCCGCGAACGCGCGGCCGAGTCTGCCACCACCCAGCCCGCCCAGCCTGCGGCACCTGCACCGCTGTCGGTGCCGCCGCAGCGGTAAACCACTGGCACGGGGACATATTGCCGCCACCGTTCATGCGACATATACCTAGCCCCCTTTCCGGAAGATTTTTCCCAGTTCCGGGCTAGATCTGTCGCGAGGAGGCGGACCTTGCGGTGCCCTGACCGATCACCTGACGAGCCGGACCGCCTGCGCGCTCTGGCCGAATACCGGATCGAGGACGAGCAGGCGCTCGCCAGTCTCGACGCGATCGTCGGGATGGCCGCGCGCCTGTTCGATTGCCCCGGCGCGGCGGTCAATCTCGTGGGCGAGGAACAGGTGTTCCTCGTTTCCAGCAAGGGCATTGCTCCCTGTGATTTCTCGCGCGATGCGAGCTTCTGCGCCCATGCCATGACCCAGGACGGGATCATGGTGGTGGAGGACGCCGCGCTCGACCCGCGCTTTCACGACAATCCGCTCGTCGCCTCGGGCGCGATCCGTTTCTACGCCGGTGCGGCCTTGCGCGCGCCGTCGGGTCATGCGCTGGGCGCCTTGTGCGTGGTCGATCCCGAGCCGCACGCGGGCTTTTCGGCGCAGGATCGCACGCGGCTGGCCGAGCTGGCGCGGCTGGTGTCGGACAAGCTGGAATTGCGCAGGCTGGATGTCGCCGCGCAGGCCCGGCCCGCCCGGTTCAAGGCGCGCGCCATGACTTCGCCCGGCGCTGTGGTGTGTTTCGACGAGCAGGGACGGATCACCACCTGCAATCCCGCCGCCGCCGCGCTGTTCGGATGGGCCGAGGCAGACCTCGTGGGCGCCCCGGTCGAGCGGCTGGTGGCCGAAGCGGATCGCACGGCGGTCGGCGCCGATTTGCGCCGTGTCCGGCTGGGCAACCTGCCGATCACGCGCGGCACGGTGCTGACGGCGCAGCGCCGCGACGGCAGTCGCTTCTCTGCGGAACTGCACTGGTCGCATTGGCACGAGGGCGAGCGGACGCTGTTCGGCGTGCTGGTGCAGGACCTGACGGACCGCCTACGCGAGGAAGACGCGCTTTATCACCTCGCGCATTTCGATCCGCTGACCGGCCTGCCCAACCGCGCCCTGCTGATGGGGCAACTGGACGAGGCGTTCGATCGCCGCGCGCCGGCGGCGCTGATCCTGACCGATCTGGCCGGTTTTGCCGACATCAACAACACGCTCGGCCAGGCCGTGGGCGATGCGGTGCTGCGCCGGGTGGGCGAGAGCATCCGCGCGGTGGTTCCGGTGGCCGCCTACGTCGCGCGGCTCGGCGGCGACGAATTCGCCACGGTGCTGCCGCTGCGCGATCCGGTCGCCGCGGCGCAGGTCGCGCGCGATATCAACGGGGCGCTGGCCCGGCCGATGCGCGTGGCGGGGCACGAGATCCACATCGGCAGCCATTGCGGCATTGCGCTGGCACCCGATCAGGCGCGCACGCCCGACGACCTGATCGGCAATGCCGAGCTGGCCCTGCTGCAGGCGCGCGACAACGGGCGCGGGGATACCACCATGTTCATGCCGCACCTCAGGGCGCGGGCGGTCGCGCGGCGCAAGTTCGAGGCGGAACTGCACCATGCGCTCGGGCTGGGCCAGTTCGTGCTGTTCTATCAGCCGCAGGTGGCGCTGGCAGATGGCGCGCTGACCGGGGCCGAGGCGCTGATCCGCTGGCGGCATCCGCAGCATGGCCTGCTGGCGCCGGGGGTGTTCCTGCCCGCGCTGGAGGCCAGCAGCATCGCCGGCGCGGTGGGCTGCTGGGTGCTCGACGCAGCCTGCCGCCAGGCCGCGCTGTGGCGGCGCGCGAATCCCCGTTTCGGGATCAGCGTCAATCTTTCGGCGGCGCAGTTCCGCCCCGGCAATCTGCCCGCGATCGTTGCCGGCACATTGGCGGCGCATGGCTTGCCGGGCGATGCGCTCGAACTGGAAATCACGGAGAACATCATCCTCGACCAGCAGGACACCGTGCTGGCGCAGTTGCGGCAGATCCGCGCGCTGGGCGTGCGCCTGTCGTTCGATGATTTCGGGACCGGCTTCGCGTCGCTCAACGTGCTGCGCAATTTCCCGGTCAGCCACATCAAGATCGACAAGGGTTTCACGCTGGCGATGCAGACCTCGGCAAAGGACCGCGCGATCGTGACCGGGCTGATCGGCATGGCGCGCGACCTGGGCCTCGAAGTAATCGCCGAAGGCGTGGAAAGCGCCGCCGCCGCGCAGTTTCTGCGCCGGCATGGCTGCCACAAGGCGCAGGGCTACCATTTCGGCGAGCCGTGCACGCCGGGACAGTTTGTCGACCGCTATCTGCGGCTGGAGGGCGAAAGCCTGAGGCTGGCCGGGGGCTAGCCTGCCGCCAGCCCCCGGTCCGCATCAGCCGGCCGAATCGGCCAAGCTGCGAATCAGCTGAGCGCGATGTCGGGCGCGTCTTCCTGCTTCATGCCCACGATGTGGTAGCCCGCATCGACGTGGTGCACTTCGCCGGTCACGCCCGAGGACAGGTCCGACAGGAAGTAAAGCCCCGCGCCGCCCACGTCCTCGATCGTCACGTTCCGGCGCAGCGGGCTGTTCAGCTCGTTCCACTTCAGGATGTAGCGGAAATCGCCGATCCCGCTTGCGGCCAGGGTCTTGATCGGGCCGGCCGAGATCGCGTTGACGCGGATGCCCGAGGGGCCGCAGTCGTTGGCGAGATACTGGACGCTGGTTTCCAGCGCCGCCTTGGCCACACCCATCACGTTGTAGTGCGGCACGACCTTTTCCGCGCCGTAGTAGGTCAGCGTCAGGATCGAGGCACCGGCGGACATCATCGGCAGCGCCCGCTGCGTCACCGCAACCAGGCTGTAGGCCGAAATGTTCATTGTCATCAGGAAGTTGTCGAGCGTGGTGTCGCAATACCGCCCGCGCAACTGGTTCTTGTCCGAATAGCCGATCGCATGGACGACGAAGTCGATCGTCGGCCAGCGCGCCTTCAGAGTCTCGAATGCGACATCGAGTGCCGCCATGTCGGACACGTCGCATTCGATCAGGAAATCGCTGCCAAGGCTTTCCGCCAGCGGCCGCACGCGCTTTTCCAGCGCGTCGCCCTGGTACGAGAAGGCCATTTCGGCACCTTGCTCGTGGAGACGCTTGGCGATCCCCCACGCCAGCGACTTGTCGTTCGCGAGGCCCATGATCAGGCCGCGTTTACCCTTCATCAGTCCGGTCATGCGCCCTCTTGTCTCACTTGTCCTGTGCTTGCGCGGTGCGGAGTTCGGCCGCCCGTGCCCGGTCATCGGCCTGGCCCAGCATGTCCTGCTCTTCCGGAGTCTCGGCAAGAGCGGCATTGAGTTCGGCGCCTACCACCATCCCTAAGCCGACCAGCCAGAAAAAGAAAAGCGCGATCATCACCCCGGCCATGCTGCCATAGGTCAGATCGTAGGTAAAAAGGTGCCGCAGCAGCTTGGGCAGCATCGTCGTGACGAGGATCCACCACGTCGTCACGAACAGAGCGCCGGGCCATTTGGGGTATTGCCGGCCGCGATAGGCCCCCGGCGTCAGCGAGATGAACACCAGCCACAGCGAGCCATAGAGCAGCACCGCCGGCGCGAATCGGGTGATGGCCAGCCCGTTCACGATGTCCTCGAACTGCGGCAGCCATGCCGAGATCGCCTCTTCCATCGCGCCGATCACCACCTGGGCCGTGATCGACAGCAGGATCAGCACGACCGAAGCGATGATGAGGCCGGTGGACATCAGGCGATAGCGCCAGAAGGCATGGGTCCAGCGCGTGCCATAGGCGCGGCGCAGGATGTCCCGGATCGTTTCGACCAGGCTGCCCACGGTCCACAGGCCCACGATTCCCCCGATCCACAGCAGCCAGCCGGTGCGCGCCTCGATCACGCCGCGGGCCACCGGTTCCAGCACGTTGGCCACCACCGGCGGCAGCGCGATCAGGACGGTGTTGATCGCGGCGGCGCGCTGGCCCGCTTCGCCCAGCAGAGAAAACAGCGCGGCGCCGGTGATGAAGAAGGGAAACAGCGCGATCAGCACCATGTAGGCAAAGTTGCCGGCGTGGATGAAGCCATCGTTGATGACGCCCACCCACACCCGCTTGACCACTTCGAACACGCGGCTTCCCGGCCCGATCCGCTCGCGCGCCTCGGCCAGCCCGGCGCGCCATTGCAGCGCCTCGCGGCGGCGCGCCTCGGGGGAAAGATCGGGCAGGTCGACCAGCGGGTGGGCCCCGGGGGGTGCATCCGGAGCCTCGGACAAAGGGTTACACTCCCAGTTTGCCGCGCAAGTTGCGCTTGTCCGTCCAACCCTCGAGCCGCGTCTTCAGATCCGCGTCGTCCGCCGGAACGTCGATCATCAGCGTTACCAACTGGTCGCCGCGCTCGCCGTTTTTGCGGGTGAAGCCGCGCCCCTTCAGGCGCAGCGTCTTGCCGCTGCTGCTGCCGGGCGCCACCGTCAGCATCACCGCGCCGTCCACGGTCGGCACTTTCACCTTGGCGCCGTGCACCGCCTCGTCCAGCGTGATCGGCAGGTCCAGCCGGATCGAGTCGCCGTCGCGCTCGTAGAATGGGTGGGATTCGATCTCGATGGTGATGATCGCATCGCCGAAACCGCCCGGCCCCTGCTCGCCCTTGCCGCCAAGCCGCATCTGCTGGCCGTCCTCGACACCGGCAGGCAGCTTGAGATCGATGCTCTTTCCGTCCGCCAGCGTGATCCGCTGCGGCGCGCGCGTGGCGGCATCGGTGAAGGGCACTTTCAGGCGATAGGTGACGTTGGCGCCCTTGGGCGGAGGTCCGCGCCGGCCGCCGCCGAATCCGCCGCCGAAGCCTGCACCTTGTCCCCCGGCGCCGCGCCCACCGAACAGGCCCTCGAACAGGTCGCCCAGATCGACGCCTTCGGCCCCGCCTGCCTCGAACCCGCCGTCATGGCGATAGCCGCGCTGCGCCCCGGCAAAGCCGCCGCCGCCGCCGCCCCCGCCGAAGCCGAAAGGCATCGTCGGATTGCCATCGGCGTCG
Organism: Novosphingobium sp. KCTC 2891; assembly: GCF_025938155.1. Lineage (GTDB taxonomy): Bacteria > Pseudomonadota > Alphaproteobacteria > Sphingomonadales > Sphingomonadaceae > Novosphingobium. The sequence continues at coordinate 447,941 of NZ_JAPCZG010000002.1, forward strand.
ATCTCGCCGCGGTCGAATTTGGCCCGCTTGTCCTTGTCGGACAGCAGGTCGTACGCCCGCGTCACTTCGGAGAAGCGCTCGGACGCCTTGGGGTTGTCCTTGTTGCGGTCGGGGTGGAGTTCCTTCGCCAGCTTGCGATAGGCGGACTTGATGTCCTTCTCGCCTGCACTGCGCGCTACGCCAAGGGTCGAATAAGGGTCTGCCATGCTATCCTAGCTAGGATTGCCGGGCCCGTGCCGCAAGCCTTGCGCTGCACGCGGCGGGGGACGGCATGCCGGTGAGACCGGGGTGGGCGCGCCAAGACCCATCGTGATGACCCATCGTGCGGGTAGGCACCCGGCCCAGCGCACGCTACTCCGCGTGGTGCGCCATCGATCCCCCGCGTTGATCGAGGTCATGGCGCGCACCGTATCGTTCCGCCAGGCCGTGGGCCTTGCCGGACACCGCAGGGAAAAGACCGTGACCGAAGCATCCGCAGAAGCGATTCCCCACGCCGATCCGATGGCGATCTTCGAGGACTGGTTCGCCCAGGCCCGGCAGAGCGAGCCGAACGATCCCAACGCGATGGCGCTGGCCACGGCCACGCCGCAGGCGGTGCCTTCGGTGCGAATGGTGCTGCTCAAGGGCCACGGGCCGGACGGCTTCGTGTTCTACACCAACTTCGAAAGCCGCAAGGGCGGCGAACTGGCGGCCAATCCCCACGTGGCGCTGCTGTTCCACTGGAAGTCGCTGCGCCGCCAGGTCCGCGTCGAAGGCGTGATCGAGCAGGTCACTCCGGCAGAGGCCGACGCCTATTTCGCCAGCCGGCATCCCCAGTCGCGGCTGGGTTCGGCCGCGTCCGACCAGTCGCGCCCGCTGCCGTCGCGGCAGGTCTATCTCGACCGCGTGGAGGCGCTGACGGCGCAGTATCCCGATGGCAACGTGCCGCGCCCCGCACACTGGTCGGGATACCGCGTGCGGCCGGTCGCCATCGAGTTCTGGCAGGACCGCGATTACCGCCTGCACGAACGTCGCCGCTTCGTGGTGGACGGGCAAGGCGGCTGGACCAGCACCCTGCTTTACCCGTAAGATAGCGCCACGATGGACATGACCCGGACAGACACGCACGCCGATCTCAATCGCAAGGCCGCGCTTGCCTCCAGCGCGGTGGCGCTGCTGCTGGTGGGCCTGAAAGTCTGGGCGGTCCTTTCCACCGGATCGTCGGCCATGCTCGGCAGCCTTGCCGATACCGCGCTCGATCTGGTGGCCAGCCTCGCCACGCTGCTCGGCGTGTGGGTCGCTTCGCAGCCCGACGATCACAACCACCGCTTCGGCCACGGCAAGGCGGAAGCGCTGGCGGCGATGTTCCAGGTCGTGCTGATCTCGATCTCGGCGATCGGCCTCGCTTTCCGCTCGGCCGGCCAGTTCATGGGGCACGAGCGCGTGGCCGAGGCCGAATCGGGCGTGATCGTCTCGGCCATCGCCATGATCGCCACGCTGGCGCTGCTCGCCTACCAGCGCTCGGTCATCAGCCGCACCGGCAGCCTCGCCATCGCGACCGACAACGTCCACTACAAGTCGGACCTGTTTCTCAACCTCGCGGTGATCGCCGCACTGGTGATCGACCAGTGGCTGGGCGTGGCCGGCGCCGACGCCGCTTTTGCTTTCGGCATCGCGCTGTGGCTCGGATGGGGCGCGTGGGGCGCATCGCAGGATGCGATCGAGCAGCTGATGGACCACGAATGGCCGCTCGAAAAGCGCGAGCGGTTCCTGGCCGTCGTTGCCCAGCACCCGGAACTGAAGGGTCTGCACGATTTGCGCACCCGCACCAGCGGCAACCGCGATTTCGTGCAGTTCCACGTCTGGGTCGATGGCCGCATGACCGTGACCGAGGCGCACCGCGTGATGGATGAGATCGAGGACAAGCTGATGGCCGAGTTCCCCGGCGTCGAAGTCCTGATTCACCCCGATCCCGAAGGGCTGGTCGATGAACAGCCGATGGGCGCGCAGGACCTGCTCGCGCCCGGTCCAAATGGCGAAAGCCCCGCGCTGGTCGCGCAAGGCAGCCCCGGCGCGGCGTGAGCGCGCCCGCCGCCCGCTTCTTTCTGGTCGATGCTTTCGGGCGCGGGCCGCTTACCGGCAACCAGGCCGCGGTCCTGTTGCTCGATGCCTGGCCCGATGATGAAACCCTGCGCCGTATCGCCGCCGAACTGATGGTGGCGGAAACGGCGTTCCTCGTGCCCGACCGTTCCGGCGCGGCCGACTGGCAGCTGCGCTGGTTCACCCCGCAAGTCGAAGTCCTGCTGTGCGGCCACGGCACGCTCGGCGCGGCCCATGCGCTGCTTCAGGACGCTTCAGGTGCCGTTCGGGTACGCTTCGCAACGCGCTGGTCTGGCGTGCTGGAGGTGGCCCGAGACGGCGAAATTCTCGTGGTTTCCCTGCCGGTTATCCCGGTCGAAGCAGGACCGGTGCCGGGGCAGGGCCTGCTCGGTGCTCCACGTGAAACATTCCGCAGCGCCAAGGGCTACAACCTGCTGGTCTATGCCGAAGAGGCGGAAATCCGCGCACTTGCGCCCGATTTCGCCGCGCTCGCGGCGCTCGGCCCGCAGCAGTTTATCTGCACCGCACCCGCCGCCGCCCCCGGCGCGGCCATCGCCACCCGCGTCTTCGTCCCCGGCAAGGGCGTGCCAGAGGATGCCGCGACCGGCTCCGCGCACGCCGTGTTGGCGCGGTATTGGGCGCAGCGGCTGGGGCAAGCGCGGTTTTCCGCGTGGCAAGCTTCCCCACGCGGCGGCTGGTTCGACGTGGAGCTGGCGGGCGACCGCGTGCTGCTCGGCGGGCGCTGCACCACCGTGGTCGAAGGGACGTTCCGCCTGCCTTAGCGGAACAGCTGGACCACGTCGGCCAGCCGGTCGACCACCGGGCGAAGCTGCGGGTCGTCGGTCTTGCCCAGCCGCACGACCACCAGCTGACGGCTGGGGGACACCATCACGAACTGGCCCAGATGCCCTTCGCAGGCGAACAGGTCGCGCGGTCCGCGATCGGGGAAAAGTGACGGTTTCCCTTCGGTCGGCGTGCGGTTGAGCCAGACATGCGCGCCATATTGCGCTTCACGCGGGGAAGGGGTGGTCATGAAGTCGATCCACTGGCGCGGGATGATCTGCGCGCCCTTCACCGCGCCCTTGTTGCGCAGGAATTCGCCGAACTTGGCCCAGTCGCGTGCGGTGCCGTGGATCAGGCTGCCGCCGATCAAGGTGCCGGCGGCGTCGAACTCGGGGATCATCGAGCGCATGCCCACCGGCTCGAACAACCGGGTGCGCAGATAGTCGGCAACGGCGCGGCGGCGGATTTCCGGGGTCTGCTCGGGCGCCAGCACCCGCGCGGCAAGGTCGGACAGGATCACGCTCGTCGCGCTCGAATAGACCCACTTCGCGCCCGGCTCGTGCTCCAGCGGCTGGTCCTCTGCATAGCGCGCCATGTCGTCCCGGCCGTCGAGGAACAGCATTCGCACTTCGTCGGATTCGTAAGGCGGATTGCCCGCCTCGACATGGCGCAACCCCGATCGCATCTGGAGCAGCTGGCGCAGGGTGATTTCCCCGCGCGGATCGCCGGGGCGCTGCCACTGCGGCACGGGTGCCGATTCGGCTAGGCGCAGGCGGCCGTCGGACACCAGCATCCCGATCATCACCCCGGTGATCGTCTTGGCCATCGACCACGACACGAAGCGCGTGTTCTCGTGATAGCCCGGCGCATAGCGTTCGGCGACGATGCGGCCTTCGTGCATGACGATCACGGCACGGGTTTCCGCGGCGTCGGGCGCGGTGAACAGCGCATCGACGGCGCGGGCGAGCTTCTCGCGGTCGGCGCCCGGATCCTGCGACACCGCTTCCATCGCCTCCGCCGAAAGCGGCGGCAAGGCGGCCTTGTTCCCGCTGCTGCAACCGAACAAGGCTGGCACCAGCGCGAGGGGGGCGATAAGGGAGAGCGGCAGGCGGGGCATGACCTCCGACCTTTCCTCCAGATCGATCCCGCAAGGCAATGGCCGACCACCTTTCACCCACAACCTCGCCCGTCTTCCCGCCGCCCGGCGGGCCGGGCCACCCGTACGCGCCGCCGCCGCGCGGCCGGCGATGGGTGATGAAGGCGCTTGTCGTGCTGCTGTTGGTGGCGGCGGTGCTGGCCTATTTCTGGAAGCCGCTGCACGGCTATGCCATCACCGGCACGTCCTATGGCGCGCGCGTGGCCTGTTCCTGCCGGTTCGAGGGTGGACGGTCGCTGGGCGATTGTCGCAAGGATTTCGAACCGGGGATGAGCCTCGTCTCGCTGTCCGAGGATACCGAGGCCAAGAGCGTGACCGCGCGCTTCCCGTTGCTCGCCAGCCAGACCGCGACCTACCGCGAGGGCTGGGGATGTGTGCTGGAGCCGTGGAAGTAGCGCTTCGCTAGCTCGCCCAGCTTTCGGTGCTTTCGATCCAGCCGCCGCCGACCACCCGCTCACCGGCATAAAGCACCGCCGCCTGGCCCGGTGCCACCCCGTATTCGGGCTGAAGGAAGCGGATCGCAGTGGACTGGCCGCCGCCGAACGGCCCTTCGAGCGCGATCGGCACGGGCTTTGCCAGCGAACGCACCTTGGCCGTCAGCGGGCCATCAGGAAGAGGGCCGATGCGGTTGGTCTCGGTCACGGTGGCCCGGCCCACGGCGAGCAGCGCGCGCGGGCCGACCAGCACGCGGCGGGCCGGGGCATCGAGCGTGGTGACGTAGAGCGGTTCGGGCTGGCCGCCGATCTCCAGCCCGCGGCGCTGGCCCACCGTGTAATGGATGATGCCGCGATGCTGGCCCAGCACCTCGCCGGTCTGTGCATGGACGATCTCGCCCGGCGCGGCGCCTTCGGGGCGCACCTTCTCGACCACCTTGGCGTAATCGCCGTCGGGGACGAAGCATATGTCCTGGCTGTCGGGCTTGGCCGCGACGCCAAGGCCCAGTTCCCCCGCAAGGCGGCGCACTTCGGGCTTGGGCATGGCGCCCAGCGGAAAGCGCAGGAAAGCGAGCTGTTCCTCGGTGGTGCCGTAGAGGAAATAGGACTGGTCGCGCGCGGGATCGGCGGCGCGGTGCAGTTCCGGGCCGGCCGGGCCGATCACGCGGCGGACGTAGTGCCCGGTGGCGAGGCAGTCCGCGCCCAGTTCGCGCGCCATGCGCAGCAAGTCGGTGAACTTCGGCCCCATGTTGCAGCGGATGCAGGGGATGGGGGTGCGCCCCGCCAGGTAATCGTCGGCAAAGCGATCGACCACTTCTTCGCGGAAGCTCGATTCATGATCGAACACGTAGTGCGCGATGCCCAGCCGGTCGGCCACGGCGCGCGCATCGCGGATATCGTCCCCCGCGCAGCAGGCGCCCTTGCGGCCGGTCGCGGCGCCGTAGTCGTAGAGTTGCAGCGTCACGCCGATCACTTCGGCGCCGCTCGCGGCGGCGATGCCGGCAACGACCGAGCTGTCGACCCCGCCGGACATGGCGACGACGATGCGGCTGGCCGCGGCGGGGCGCGGAAGATCGAACAGGGTTTCGGGACTCGCAAGGCCGGTAAGTGCAGGCATCGCCGCCCTTTAGGCGTTTTCGCGCGCGAGGGGCAGGGCAAATCCGCCGACGGCCCGGCGCTCTCGGGGGATCGGATGGGAAATGGCTAACTATTGGTAAAAGTGAGCTTTACCTCCCTTTATATGTCTGCGGTCTAATGCCCTCCCCATGGACATGGGTTTCACCGATTTATGGGGGATCGACCTGGACGAGGCGCGCCGCGATTTGCGGCCGCTCGGCTGGAGCGAACTCTGTGCGCGGCTTGCCGCGGCGCAGGACCTTCGGCGTGCCGTGAGCGCGCAGAGGCTGGCCGCCGCACCCGGTGGCGGAAGGGGCGCAAGCTTCCATCGGTCCGCCGCGCGTTTGCTGCAAGCCGCCGTAAATCCGGCGGAAAATGCGGAGTATGAAGACCGCATTAACCTTTATCATTCAGGGATTGGCAAAGGCGGGGGGCGCACATTCATGAACACCCCGAATTCAGTGTCCCGCCCGTCCCCCGTCAGTCTGTCCCGTCGAGAAAAGCCATGATCGAAAACCAGAAAATCAGGCCGTCGCAGGTGATCGGACCCCTTGGTGAACCGCTCACGCTCGAAAACCTTCCCCCGCCGACCACGACGCGCTGGGTCGTGCGCCGCAAGGCCGAAGTCGTCGCCGCCGTTAACGGTGGTCTGCTGACGATCGACGAGGTCTGCGAGCGTTATGGCCTGACGCTCGAAGAGTTCGCCTCGTGGCAGCGCGCGGTGGACCGGTCGGGCATGCAGGGTCTGCGCGTGACCCGCCTTCAGCATTATCGCGACCTCTACGAACGCCAGCTCAAGTACTGAGCGGGTTCGCGCGGTCGCGCGAAACGAGCCATCCACGGGCGGCCGCTTCCTTCGGGAAGCGGCCGTTTTCGTTTGCGGCACGCCAATTCATTCCCGAAAGTTATATACCTGATTACAGATGCAACCGGGCAACACTCGGCCAGCTGCCGCAAGTCCTTTGTCGAGCCGCAATTGCAACTGGTCGGAACGGGGTCTATTGCCAACAACAATTGCGCCACAAAGGCGGGGCCGCCGCGCTTGCGACCGGTGATCTAGTCATATAACACACCGCAGTATCCGGACTTTCCGGCGCAGCGGTCGGGAGCGGCCCGTGCGGGGCGAAGGCACGTGAACGACATGAATTACGAGACGAGCATCCAGCCCGGACCCGCCCACTTCGGACCCGATGAAGCGCTGGGCCCGAACCCAACCGATACCGTTCCGGCGGAGGCGGCCGAGATCGATCGCCGCCGCATGATCGTGGCTGCCGTGCTGATCGCGCTGGTGCTCGGCCTGGCGTGGTGGCTGATGCACCGTGGCGGCACGGCGACCGAAACTGCCGCATCGACCTCGCAGGCGCAGACCGTTTCGGTCGTCAGCCCGGGCCGGACCACCGTGGAAGGCATCGTCACCGCCAGCGGCACCATCGCCGCCCGCCGCGAAATGCCGGTGGGCATTGCCGGCGAGGGCGGCCGCGTGGTGAGCGTGCTGGTCGACGCGGGCGATTGGGTGCGCGCCGGGCAGGTGCTGGCCGTGGTCGACCGCTCGGTCCAGTCGCAACAGATTTCGGGCCAGTCGGCCAACATCGCGGTGCAGCAGGCCAATGCCCGGTTGGCGCAGGCCAATCTCGATCGCGCGCTCAAGCTGGTGGCCAAGGGCTTCATCTCCAAGGCCGACATCGACCGGCTGACCGCCACGCGCGATTCCGCCGCGGCGCAGGTCCGCGTCGCGCAGGCCAGCCTTGGCCAGTTGCAGGCGAGCACGGCGCGGCTGAACATCGTCGCGCCCGCTTCCGGACTGGTGTTGACCCGCGGCGTCGAGCCGGGGCAGATCGTGGGCGCGGCCTCGGGCGTGCTGTTCCGCGTGGCCAAGGGCGGCGAGCTGGAAATGCAGGCGCGCCTGGCCGAGAACGATCTCGCGCGGCTTGCCGTGGGGGTATCCGCGGACGTGACCCCGGTGGGCACGCCGCGCGCCTTCACCGGCCAGATCTGGCAGCTGGCGCCGACCATCGACGCGCAGACCCGCGAAGGCGTGGCGCGCATTGCGCTCGCCTATGATCCGGCGCTGCGGCCCGGCGGCTTTGCCAGCGCTTCGATCAAGAGCGGGACGACCACGGCGCCGGTCCTGCCGGAATCGGCGATCCTGTCGGATCCGCGCGGCGCCTACGTCTATATCGTGGGCGGCAACAACAAGGTCGAGCGGCGGTCGGTGACGACCGGCGACGTGACGCCGCAGGGCATCGTCGTGCGCCAGGGCCTTTCGGGCAACGAGCGCGTCGTGCTGCGCGCCGGCGGCTTCCTCAATCCGGGCGACACCGTTCGTCCTGTCGTCGCGCCTGCCGGGCGTGGTGGCTGACGGGGGAAGGACCCCATGAACTTCGCCAACATTTCCGCGTGGTCGATCCGCAACCCGGTCGTCCCGATCATCCTGTTCCTGGGCCTGACTCTGGCCGGCCTCATGTCGTTCATGAACATGAAGGTCCAGGACCAGCCCGACATCGAGTTCCCGATGGTGATCGTCACGATCACCCAGCCGGGCGCCGCGCCGACGGAAATCGAGAACCAGATCACCCAGCACGTCGAATCCGCCGTGCGGACGATCGCGGGGATCGACACGATCAGTTCGACCGCATCGGAAGGCGTCAGCCAGTCGATGATCCAGTTCAAGATCGGCACCGACATCAATGCCGCGGTGAACGAGGTGAAGAACGCGGTCGACCAGGTGCGTGGCAACCTGCCCGACGGCATCCTTGAGCCGCAGGTGATCAAGGCCCAGACCTCGTCCGAGCCGATCGCCTATTTCGCGGTTTCGGCCGACGACATGACGATCGAGCAGCTTTCCTGGTTCATCGACGATACCGTGGCCAAGCGGCTGCTGTCGGTGCCGGGCATGGCAGAAGTGACGCGTTCCGGCGGCGTCGACCGCGAGATTGCGGTGACGCTCGACCCGATGCGGATGAAGGCGCAGGGCGTGACCGCGGTGCAGGTCAATGCGGCGCTGCGGCAGGTCAACCTCAACGCCGCGGGTGGCCGCGCCGAAGTGGCGGGATCGCGGCAGGCCGTGCGCGTGCTGGGCAATGCGCAGAGCGCCTTCGACCTTTCGCAGAACGAGATCGGGCTGCCCAGCGGGCGGACGATCAAGCTGGCTGACGTGGCCGACGTGCGCGACAGCTACAGCGAGATCACCTCCATCGCCAAGTTCCAGGGCAAGCCGGTGGTGACCTTCAGCATCGCCCGCGCGCGCGGCGAAAGCGACGTGAGCGTGTTCGACGCCACGGTGAAGGAACTGGCCCGGATCGAAAAGGAGCAGGGCAGCAAGGTCCACTTCACCCAGCTGTTCAACTCGGTCCAGTATACCAAGGACCAGTATCGCAGCTCGATGTCCTCGATGGTCGAGGGCGCAGTGCTGGCGGTGATCGTGGTGTTCTTCTTCCTGCGCGACTGGCGCGCCACGATCGTCTCGGCGATCGCCATCCCGCTGTCCGCGATCCCCACGTTCTGGGTGATGAACCTGATGGGGTTCACGCTCAACACGCTGTCGCTGCTGGCGCTGGGCCTGGTCGCGGGCGTGCTGGTCGATGACGCGATCGTCGAGATCGAGAACATCGTGCGCCATATGCGGATGGGCAAATCGCCCTATCAGGCATCGATCGACGCGGCCGACGAAATCGGGCTGGCGGTGGTCGCCACCACCTTCTCGATCGTCGCGGTGTTCTTCCCGGTGGGCATGATGCCCGGTGTTTCGGGCCAGTTCTTCAAGAACTTCGGCCTGACCGTGGTGGTGGCCGTGCTGTTCTCGCTGTTCGTGGCACGCATGATCACGCCAATGGTGGCGGCCTACTTCCTGAAATCGCACGGCCATGCCGAACATGGCGGCGGCGTGTGGATGGACCGCTACATGAAGGTGCTGCGCTGGTCGCTCGATACGCGCGATGCGCAGGCCTATCGCGCGGCACATCCGCGCCGGCATTTCCGGGCGCGGATGCGCGATCACCGGCTGTGGATGATGGGCGTGGGCGCGGGCGCACTGCTGTTTACGGTGGCGATGTTCTTCGTGATTCCGTCGCAGTTCTTCCCCGAAACCGACGAGGATTTCAGCCGCATCTCGGTGGAGATGGTGCCGGGCACCACCATCGAGCAGACCGAGCGCAAGATGGATGAAGTCCTCGCGCTGGTGAAGAACGAGCCTGAGGTCAACGTGGCGCTGGAACGCGTCGAGGAAGGCAAGGGGCGCGTGTTCCTGAGCCTGAAGAAGGACCGCAAGCGCACCAGCGCCGAATTCGAGCGCGCGCTGACCCCGCGCCTGCAGGCGGTGGCCGACGCGCGCGTTTCGTTCCTGAGCCAGAACGGCGGCGGGCCGGGCGGTGGATCTGGGCGTCCGATCAGCATCATGCTGTCCGGCTCCAATCCCGACCTCCTGCAGAAGACCGCGCAGACGCTGGTCGAACAGATGAGCGGGTTGAAGGAAGTGGTGGCGCCGCGCGTCAGCGCCGACATGCGCCGGCCGGAAATCGTCATCACGCCGCATCTCGATCTCGCCGCGAACCTGGGCGTGACGACACAGGCGCTGAGCCAGGTGATCCGCATCGCGACGCAGGGCGAGATCGATCAGAACAGCGCCAAGTTCTCTCTGTCGGACCGGCAGGTGCCGATCCGCGTGAAGCTGCCGGTGGAATCGCGCCGCGATCTTTCGACAATCGAGAACCTGCCGGTGCCCACCACCTCGGGCAACTCCGTGCCGCTGTCGCGCGTGGCGACCATCGGCTTCGGTTCCGGCCCGACGACGATCCAGCGCTACAACCAGAACCGCCGCGTGTTCATCGGCGCCGACTTGCCCGAAGGCATGGCCAAGGGCACCGCGATGGCGGCGATCAACAAGCTGCCGGTGATGCGGAACCTGCCGCAGGGCGTTTCCAACGCCCCCGCGGGCGAGGATCGCTGGCAGGCCGAAATGCTCACCAACTTCATGGTTGCGCTGGGCGCGGGCGTGCTGCTGGTGTTCTCGGTGCTGGTGCTGCTCTACCACCGGTTCATTTCGCCGCTGGTCAACATGGGATCGCTGTTCCTGGCACCGCTGGGCGGGTTGCTCCTGCTGGGCCTGGTGGGGCAGCCGCTGTCGCTGCCGGTGTTCATCGGCATCCTCATGCTGTTCGGCATCGTCGCCAAGAACTCGATCCTGCTGATCGACTTCGCCATCGACGAGATGGCCACCGGCAAGACCAAGCTGGAGGCGATCATCGAGGCCGGGCACAAGCGCGCCCAGCCGATCGTGATGACCACCGTGGCGATGGTGGCAGGCATGATCCCCACCGCGATCTCGCTGGGCGGTGACGCCGGCTGGCGCGCGCCGATGGGCACCACGGTGATCGGCGGGCTGACCTTGTCGACCGTGCTGACGCTGCTGATCGTGCCCGCTGGCTTCAGCCTGGCGGACGGGCTGGAGAAGCGGGTCGGCCCGTGGCTGAGCCGCAAGGTGCTGAGCTACGACCCCGACGATCCGCGCAACCATGCGGCCGGCGGCCCCGGCGGAGGGAACCGGTCGGCGGGCGAGGCATTCCCGGCGGAGTGAGCCAGCTTCCTTCCGTTCCCGCCCCGCCCGCCCGATCCGGCCGGCGCGGGGCCCTGGCCGTCCCGCGTGACGGGGCGGGGCAGATGCGGCTGATCGCCACGGGACTGCTGGTGGCGATGGCGGGGACGTTCTTCCTCGCCCGGCATTTCGAGACGGCCGATCCCGCATGGGGCTACCTGCGCGCCTTTGCCGAGGCGGCGATGGTGGGCGGGCTGGCCGACTGGTTCGCGGTGACGGCGCTGTTCCGCCATCCGCTGGGCCTGCCAATCCCGCACACCGCGATCATTCCCGAGAACAAGGACCGTATCGCCGACACGATGGCTACGTTCCTGCAGGACAATTTCCTGACGCCGCAAGTCGTGGCGCGGCGCCTGCAGGCGCTGAACGCGGCGACACTGGCGGGGCAGTTCCTTGCCAATCCGCGCGGATCGGAAAGCCGCCTGCGCGACGGCGCGACCAGCCTTGTCGCCGACGTGCTGGAATCGCTCGATCAGGAAAAGCTGGGCGGCATCGCCAAGGGCGCACTGCGCGGCCAGATCGAGAAGCTCGATCTGGCACCGCTGCTGGGCCAGTTGCTGGGCGCGATGATCGCGGACGGGCGGCACATGCCGCTGATCGAAAGCCTGATCCGCAAGACCGCGCACACGCTGGAAGCGAACGAGGACATGATCCGCGCGATGATCCACGAGCGCGCCAATGCGCTGGTGCGGTTCGCGCGGCTGGACGAGCGGCTGGCCAACACCATCCTCGACGGGCTGTACAAGCTGCTCGCCGAGACGGTGGTGATGCCGGATCATCCGCTGCGCGTGAAGATCGAGGATGGGCTGAACCAGCTTGCCCACGATCTGGTCCACGATCCCGAAATGCGCGCCCGCGTGGAGCGAATGAAGGGCGAAGTGCTGGCGAATCCCGCCTTTGCGGGTTGGCTCGATGCGCTGTGGGAACGCGGGCGCGCGCGCCTGCTCAAGGCGGTGCGCGAGCCGGAGGGCGTGCTTTCGGGCCAGATCGGCGACAGCCTGGGCGAACTGGGCCGCGCGCTGCAGCATGACGCGCGGTTGCAGGTGCTGGTCAACCGCTTCGCGCGGCGCACCCTGGTAGGCGTGGCCAGCCGCTATGGTGGGCAGATCGTGCGGCTGGTGTCCGAGACGGTGCGGCGCTGGGACGCGCGCACCGTGACCGACCGGATCGAAGGCGCGGTGGGCCGCGACCTGCAATTCATCCGCATCAACGGTACCGTCGTCGGCGGACTGGTGGGCGTGGCCATCCATGCGGTGGACGTGCTGCTGTGAAGGGGGATCAGGTGAGCGGACCGGTGCTGGTGACCGAGCGGCTGGAGCTGTGGCGCCCGCAGGCGGGCGACCATGCCGGGCTGGTGGACCTGCTTGCACCCGAGGCGGTGCGCCGCAACCTGGGCGCGCGGCCGACGAGCGCGATGGAGGAATTCAACCGCCTGCTGCGCAATGCCGGAAGCTGGGCGCTCTACGGCTATGGCATATTCACGTGCCGGCTGCGCGGCGACGACAGCGTGATCGGCATCTGCGGCGTGTTCCATTCGTGGCGCGGTTTCGGCAAGGGCATGGACGACACGCCCGAAATCGGCTGGATCTTCGCCGAGCGCGCCTGGGGCAAAGGCATCGCCAGCGAGGCGGCTGCGGCCGCGATCGGCTGGTTCGAGACCGCCTTTGGCCCGCGGCGGATCGCCTGCATGATCAACGACACCAACGTTGCATCGGTCGCGGTGGCGGAGAAGCTGGGCTTCGTCCGCTGCGGCGAGCATGACGACGGCGATGCGCGGCTGATCCTGCTGGAGCGGAACGGCTGAGCGCTAGTTCCCCGCGTCGATCAGCGCCTGCACCTGCTTGTAGAAGGCCTCGCGCGCTTCTGGTTCCGGTCCCTTGCTTGCACGGGTCCAGTCGGCGTTGGAGGCGATCACCAGCCGGCGCTTCGGGTCGATGAAGATTCCCTGCCCGAAAATACCCTGCGCCGCGACCGAGCCGTCGTCGTAGGTCCACCACTGGAAGCCGTAGCCCTTGCCGGGCTTGCCGATGTCTTTCTGCTTGTGGGTGGCCTGCGCAAACCAGTCGGGCGGCACGATCTGCTGGCGGCCAGCCTTGCCGTTGGCCAGAACGAACAGGCCGAACCGCGCGAAATCGCGGGTGGCGGCTTGCAGGCAGCAGCCGCCGATCTCGTGCCCGGTCTTGCCCAGCAGCCAGGTCGCTTCCTGCTCCATCCCCGCCGGCTGCCAGATCTTCTCCTCGAGATACTGCGCCAGCGGCTTCTTCACCGCCGAGGTGACGAGCACCCCGATCAGGTTGGTTTCGCCGGTGTTGTAGTGCCACACGGCGCCCGGCGGGTGTGCGCGGGGCAGCTTGCGCATATAGCTGACGGTGGCGTCCAGGCCGTCTTCGGGCTTGGCCCGGTTGAATTCGGCCACGTCGGACTTCGGGTCCTCGTAATCCTCGTTCCAGCGCACGCCCGAACTCATCGTCAGCAATTGCCGGATGGTGACATCGTCATAGGCGGAGCCGCGCAGGCCGGGAATGTACTGGCTTACCTTGTCCTCCAGGCTGCGGATCGCGCCGTCCTGGATGGCCGCGCCGACGAGCGTGGAGGTGAACGACTTGGCGACCGAGAAGCTGGTCCAGCGGCCGTTGGCATCGAAGCCCAGGCCGTAGCGTTCGAAGCGGATCTTGCCGTCCTGCACGATGACCATGGCGGCGGCGCGCTGGCTGGCGAGGTAGTGGTCCATGCCGGGAATGGCGAGCGGCTTGCCCGGTGGCAGCGGCACGGGGTGGGCCGAGGGAGCGATCGTGTGATGCCGCGCGAGCACCGGCAGCCGGTCGAGCGCGCGGAAGGCGGCGTCGCGCTGGTCCTGCGACCACATCAGCACGTCGGCGTTGGTGGGCATGGCGGCGATGAGACCGCGCGTTTCCTTGTCGAGGCTGGCATACCATGCCCCGCCCGCCAATATCGCCGCGCCGGCCAGTCCCAGCGCGATCGTGCGCTTGCGCATCCCCTGTTCCCCCGTTTTCATGTTGTCGTTGGCCGCAGCATATCGCGCGCGGCGGCGCGGGGAAGGGCGATTCGTGGGTGCCCTTGGGGGCGGCCCGGACAGATGCCGGATCAGGCTCCGATCAGGGATGCGATGCGGCGGTTCAGTTCGTCCACCGTGAAGGGCTTGGTCAGGATGTCCATCCCCGGATCGATCGCCGAGCCATCGATCACGCTTCCTTCGGCATAGCCGGTCACGAACAGCACTTTCAGGCCGGGGCGGGTGCGCCGTGCGGCATCGGCCACCTGCCGGCCGTTGAGCCCGCCGGGCAGGCCGACGTCGGTGACGAGCAGGTCGATCGGCTGGTCGTTGTCCAGCAAGGCGAGCGCTTCGGGGCCGTCCGATGCCTCGATGCAGGCATAGCCCAGCGCTTCCAGCGCTTCGGTCAGCAGCAGCCGGACGGTCGGCTCGTCATCCACGACCAGCACTGTTCCCTGCCGCATCTGCGAGGGAGTCGGCGCCTGTTCCGCAGGGTGGTGCTCGTCGCCCTCGCCGTGGTGGCGCGGCAGGAAGATGCGGACGAGCGTGCCCTTGCCCAGTTCGGACCGGATCCGCACGAGGCCCCGGCTTTGCCGCGCGAATCCATAGACCATCGACAGGCCAAGGCCAGTGCCCCGGCCAAGCGGCTTTGTGGTGAAGAACGGATCGAACACGCGGTCGATGTCGTCCCGGGCGATGCCCACGCCTTCGTCCTGAACGGTGATGCCGACATAGTCGCCCGGCTCAAGGCCGCGGGTGTGGGCCTCGTCGCCATAGAGCGCAAGATTGTGCGTCGAGATGGTCAGGGTGCCGCCCTGCGGCATCGCGTCGCGCGCGTTGATGCACAGGTTCAGCAGCGCGTTTTCCAGCTGGTTGGGATCGACCAGCGTGCGCCACAGCCCGGGTTCCTGTGCCACCGCCACCGCGATGGACGGGCCGACGGTGCGGCGGACCATGTCGAGGAATTCGGGCAGCAGCGCATTGATGTCGGTGGGGCGGGGCGAAAGGGTCTGGCGCCTGGAAAAGGCCAGCAGGCGGTGGGTGAGCGCGGCCGCGCGGCGCGTGGCGCCCAGCCCGGCGGCAAGGTAGCGCGAGACGTCGGCGGCGTTGTCCTTCTGTAGCCGGCGATCGATCAGCTCGAACGCGCCCTGGATGCCGGCGAGCAGGTTGTTGAAATCGTGGGCGAGGCCGCCGGTCAGCTGACCCACCGCTTCCATCTTCTGCGCCTGTCGCAGCGCGGCGGCGGCTTCCTCTCGCCCGGCGAGCGCCTCGACCACGCGGGCCTCCAGCGTTTCGTTGAGCTGGCGCAGCGCGTCCTCGGCATCGACCTGCTCGGTCACGTCCTTGAACAGGACCGCCACGAGCCGGTCCTCGAAGGGGCCGATGCGGAACGAGGAGACTTCCAGGTGACGGCCCGTGGCCACGAGTTCGTTGCGGAAGCGGATCGGCTCGCCGGTGCGCAGCACCTTGCCATAGAACGCGACCCAGGCGTCGGCTTCGTCCGGCACCATTTCGCGCAGGCGCTGGCCGACGACGTTGGGAATACCGGTGTTCCGCTCATAGGCGGCGTTGGCGAGGATGTGGATGTAATCGCTGAGCGGGCCGTGCGGACCGTCGAGGAAGCGGATGACGCAGTATCCCTGGTCCATTGATTCGAACAGGGCGCGGTAAAGGCCGGGATCGAAGTCCGCCAGAAGGTCGGGATGCGCGTGATTTTCGTCCCGCGCCATTATGACGAGCGACCATGAAGCAGGAAGCGCACCGGGAGTTCCATCGGGCGGCAAACGATGGATGATGAAGTTGGTTCCCGCCTAAAAGAAAAGGCCGGAAGGTTTCCCTTCCGGCCCTGTCTTCTGACGTTGGTTGGCGGACCTTAGAAGTCCATGCCGCCCATGCCGCCCATGCCGCCACCCATCGGGGGCATCGCGGGCTTGTCGTCCGGACGCTCGCTGATCGCCGCTTCGGTGGTGATCAGCAGGCCCGAAACCGACGCCGCGTCCTGGAGAGCCGTGCGGACGACCTTGGTCGGGTCGATCACGCCGGAGGCCTTCAGGTTCTCGTAGGTGTCGGTTGCGGCGTTAAAGCCCTGGTTCTCGTCGTTTTCGCGCAGCAGGTTGCCCGCGACGACCGCACCGTCATGACCGGCGTTCTGGGCGATCTGGCGCAGCGGCGTCTGGATCGCGCGGCGAACGATGTCGATGCCCTTGGTCTGGTCGTCGTTGGCGCCCTTGAGGCCGTCGAGAGCCTTGGTCGCATAGAGCAGCGCGGTGCCGCCACCGGGGACGATGCCTTCTTCAACCGCGGCGCGGGTCGCGTGGAGAGCGTCGTCGACGCGGTCCTTGCGCTCCTTCACCTCGACTTCGGTAGCACCGCCGACCTTGATTACGGCCACGCCGCCGGCGAGCTTGGCAAGACGCTCCTGGAGCTTCTCGCGGTCGTAGTCGCTGGTGGTGACTTCGATCTGGGCACGGATCTGCTCGACGCGGGCCTTGATGTCGTCAGCCGAACCGGCGCCGTCGACGATCGTGGTGTTGTCCTTGTCGATGGTGACCTTCTTGGCCTGGCCGAGCATCGCGAGCGTGACGCTCTCGAGCTTGATGCCGAGGTCTTCCGAGATCATCTCGCCCTGGGTCAGCGTGGCGATGTCGCCCAGCATGGCCTTGCGGCGATCGCCGAAGCCCGGTGCCTTGACGGCCGCGACCTTGAGGCCGCCGCGCAGCTTGTTGACCACGAGCGTGGCCAGTGCTTCGCCTTCGATGTCCTCGGCGATGATGAGAAGCGGGCGACCCGTCTGCACCACGGCTTCGAGAACCGGCAGCATCGCCTGGAGCGACGAGAGCTTCTTCTCGTGGATGAGGATGTACGGGCTTTCCAGCTCGACCGTCATCTTCTCCGGGTTGGTGATGAAGTAGGGCGACAGGTAGCCGCGGTCGAACTGCATGCCTTCGACGACGTCCAGCTCGAATTCGAGGCCCTTGGCCTCTTCAACGGTGATGACGCCTTCCTTGCCGACCTTGTCCATCGCTTCGGCGATCTTTTCGCCGACTTCGACGTCGCCGTTGGCCGAGATGATGCCGACCTGGGCGATTTCAGCCGTGCCCGAAACCGGGGTCGAACGCGCCTTGAGGTTTTCGACGACCTTGCCGACGGCGATGTCGATGCCGCGCTTCAGATCCATCGGGTTCATGCCGGCGGCGACCGAGGTCATGCCTTCGCGAACGATCGCCTGGGCCAGAACGGTGGCGGTGGTGGTGCCGTCACCGGCTGCGTCGTTGGCCTTCGAGGCCACTTCGCGCAGCATCTGGGCGCCCATGTTCTCGAACTTGTCCTTGAGTTCGATTTCCTTGGCGACCGAAACACCGTCCTTGGTGATGCGGGGGGCGCCGAAGCTCTTGTCGATCACCACGTTGCGGCCCTTGGGCCCGAGCGTGACCTTCACCGCGTCGGCGAGGATGTCGACGCCGCGCAGAATGCGTTCGCGGGCGTCGCGGCCGAACTTTACGTCCTTGGCTGCCATGTTGATTTCCTTTGAATATCTGGATTGGGTAGGTTGGAAATCCGGGTGATCAGCCGATCACGCCCAGGATGTCCGATTCCTTCATGATCAGAAGGTCCTTGCCGTCGACCTTGACTTCGGTGCCGGACCACTTGCCGAACAGAACGCGGTCGCCGACCTTGACGTCGAGCGGGGTGATCGTGCCGTTCTCGGCGCGGGCACCGGTGCCGACGGCGACGATTTCGCCTTCAGCGGGCTTTTCCTTGGCGCTGTCGGGGATGATGATCCCGCCGGCGGTCTTTTCCTCGGCTTCGACGCGGCTCACCAGCACGCGGTCGTGCAGCGGACGGAAAGTCATGGGTTGCTCCCTCTTCCAATGTTCAATTGGGATATGAAATCGTGCTTGGCACTCTCAAGGCGAGAGTGCCAGCGGCCTGCATATGGGTGCGTGCCCAAGAGGCGTCAAGCGCGCCGATCCAAGAATCTTTTCGCGTCGATGAACAGCCCCATGCGACGGTCGGGGAGTGGCGTCAGGCCGGCAGAAGGCCCAGCCGCGCCCGGCGATGCCACCGCCACAGCAGCAGGCCGGCGACGAACACCAGGCCGATGAGCAGCCCGATCCACACGCCAAGGCCGCCGAGCGGGGTGAACAGGCCCAGCCAGAGCGCGGTGCCCACGCCGGGAACCCAGTATCCGAACAGCGCCATCAGCATCGGCACGCGCGTGTCCTGCAGCCCCCGCAGCATGCCGGCGCCCACCGCCTGCGCGCCGTCGAACAGCTGGAATGCCGCCGCCACCGCCATGTATTGCAGCGCGAAGGCGACCATGCGCGCGTTTTCCGGCGCATCGGGATCGACATAGAGCCGCAGCAACGGGCGCGGAAAGGCCAGCATGATCCCGGCGGACAGCGCCATGAAGCCGATGCCCAGCAGCATTCCCACCCGCCCGGCGCGCGCGATCGCGCCGCTGTCGCCCGCGCCATAGGCCAGCCCGACGCGGATCGTGGCGGCCTGCCCAACGCCGAAAGGCACCTGGAATGCGATCGCGGCGAACTGGAGCGCGACCGTGTGCCCGGCCAGTTCCGCCTCGCCGATCCGGCCCATCAGGAACGCCGCACCGTTGAACATGCCCGCTTCGGCAATGATCGTGCCGCAGATCGGCAGGCCGATCGCCAGCACATCGCGAAAGCGTTGCCATTCGGGGCGCCACCAGCGGCCGAGGAAACGGTAGCGGCGGAGCCGCCGGTCAAAGCGGATCACCAGCGCATAGGCGATCAGCATGGCACTGCTGGTGACGACGCTGGAAATCGCGGAACCGGTCAGCCCCAGCTCGGGCGCGCCGAGGTGGCCGAACACGAAGACCCAGTTGCCGAAAGCGTTGACCGCCACCGCCATCGCGGTGATCGCGGTGCCGATACCGGGCCGGCCGAGCGTGGCCACCACGGTGCGCAGCAGCGCCGCCAGCACGGCGGGAATCGCCGCCCACATCAGCACGTTCAGGAACGGCACGGCGCGCACGATCACGCCTTCCTGCTGGCCGGTCAGCCGCATCAGCGGGCCGCCCAGCAGGCACACGCCCATGGCGATGAACGCGGCGAGCAGGCCCGCCCAGGCGGCCATGCGCACGGTGCGGCGCACTTCGCGGACCGCGTGGCGGCGGCGGCCGAGTTCGGCAGCGATCAGCGGCGAGGCCGCGCCGACCAGCCCGGTCAGGCTCCAGATCAGCAGCCCGAACAGCGCGACCGACAGCGAGGATGCGGCGAGCGCTTCCGGGCCGAGCCGCGCGACGAACACCACGTCTACCGCGAACACCGCCATCTGCAGCAGGTTTGCACCCACCAAGGGCGCGGCGAGCCGCAGCGTGCTGCGCCATTCGTCCATGGTCGTTGCGGGTGGCTTCTCAAACATCACGGGCGGGGGCATAGGGCGGGGGCGGTCCCATGGAAAGGCCCCGTGCCCCGGCACCAAACGCCTGTCATCGGCGTTGCGTTGGGGGAAGAGGTGGCCGTCAAGGAAAAGGGCATACCCGATGAAGATGCTGATGAAGGTTTCGCTTTCGGTCGCACTTGCGGCCGGCGTTTCGGCTTGCGGCGGCGCGAAGCAGGAAGATACCGCGCAGACGGCGGATACCTCTGCCCCCGCGGCTGCTCCGGCTGCGGCTGACACGGCCGCGACGACGGCGGTCGCCGCCAATGCCGCCCCCGCCGCGTTCGGCATCTGCAAGAGCTGCCATGCGGTCGAAAAGGGCAAGACGGTGATCGGCCCCAGCCTGTTCGGCATCGTCGGCACCAAGGCGGGCGACGTGCCCGGTTACAGCTTCAGCCCCGCGCTCAAGGCCTCCGGCCTGACGTGGGACGACGCCACGCTCGACAAGTGGCTGGAGAATCCGATGAAGCTCGTCCCCGGCACGCGCATGACTTATGCGGGGCAGGCGGACGCGGCCAAGCGCAAGGAAATCATCGACTACCTCAAGACGCTGAAGTGAACGCCGCGCAGGCGGTGTCCCGGAAACGAGACACCGCCCGTCGCCCGTCTCACCAAAAACCCTTGCATTCGGCGCGATCCGGCTAAGGATTGCCGCGCCAGTCCCGAGTCATGCGGCACCGCCCACGAGTGCCGGGGCATCGGCGGCTTGGCGAGAGGGTGACATCATGCCCAATGGGCGCGGCAAGCATAGCGAACATGTGCTGAGCACGGTTGAATCCGGGCGTGACGCGGGCACTTCCGCGGTTGCCGCATCGTGGTGCCGGTCTGCGCTGCACCATGGTCTGGACCCGGCGGGCGGGCGCACCGGTCCCCGCATCGGCGGGGCCGCGCTGGACCTTTTGCGAGAGGCCAACGGCCCGCTGCTGGCGGCGGCGACCCCGGTGCTCGACACGCTGTTCGGCAGCGTGGGGCGAACCGGCTGCTGCGTGATCCTGTCGGACGTGGAAGGCACGGTGATCGAGGCGCGGTCCGGTGCGGGCGATGCCGCGCTGTTCGACGCCATCGGCCTGTCGATCGGCGCGCACTGGAGCGAGGCGGCCGAGGGCACCAACGGCATCGGCACCTGCCTGGTCGAGGAACGACCCGTCTCGATCCTGAAAGGCGAGCATTTCGCCAGCCGCAACATCGGCGTTTCGTGCATGGATGCGCCGATCTTCGGCCCCGAGGGGCAGCTGGTGGCCGCGCTCGACGTGTCCAGCGCGCGGGCCGATCACGGCGAGGCGATGGCCGCGCTTGTGGCGGCGCTGGTGCAGGACGCCGCGCGCCAGATCGAGCGCGAATACTTCTGCCGCCATTATTCCGGGGCGCGCATCGTCCATGCGCCCGACGCGCCGGGACGCGGGTCGGCGCTGCTGGCGGTCGACCGCGACGACCTGGTTATCGGAGCAACGCGCGCGGCGCGGCGGCGACTGGGGCTGGGCGCTGCGCGCGCGCTCGATCCCAAGCCGCTGGCCGACGTGCTGGGGCAGGAAGCGCCCGCCGGGTTCGAGGACAGCGAGCGCGCCGTGCTGCGGCAGGCGCTGGCGCGCTCCGGCGGCAATGTGGCGGCAGCGGCCCGGCTGCTCGGCGTGGCGCGCGCGACGATGTACCGGCGGATGGAGCGCGCCGGCATGATCGGGATGCACTGATCCGCCAGCGACCTGGTCCCTGCTGTCTCACGCATGAGACAGGTGGATCGGCCAAGGCCGGCGGGGGGATTTCCAGCCGGGCCATCTGGTGGAACCATCGCAGCTTGAGGGTGACGGAAACGCGCCGCCCCGGACAACGAGAGAGGATGGCACCATGGACACGGCTGTGGCGGAAAAGGCGGCGAAGGTTGCGCCCTTCGCGAGCACGTATGACAATTTCATCGGCGGCAAGTGGGTGGCCCCATGCGCCGGCCGCTATTTCGACAATGTCTCGCCGATCAACGGGCAAGTGATCTGCCGCGTCGCGCGGTCCGATGCCGACGACATCGAACTCGCGCTCGACGCCGCGCACGCCGCCAAGGACGCATGGGGCCGCACCTCGCCCGCCGAGCGCGCGCTGGTGCTGCTCCGCATTGCCGACGTGATGGAGGCCAACCTGGCCCTGCTCGCCACGGCGGAAACGTGGGACAACGGCAAGCCGATCCGTGAGACCATGGCGGCGGACATCCCGCTTGCCATTGACCACTTCCGCTATTTCGCGGGATGCATCCGCGCGCAGGAAGGCTCGATCGCGGAGATCGACGAGGACACCATCGGCTATCACTTCCACGAACCGCTGGGCGTGGTGGGGCAGATCATCCCTTGGAACTTCCCGATCCTGATGGCCACGTGGAAGCTGGCGCCCGCGCTGGCGGCGGGGAACTGCGTGGTGCTGAAGCCCGCGGAGCAGACGCCGGCCTCGATCCTGGTGCTGATGGAACTGATCGCCGACCTGTTGCCCCCCGGCGTGCTCAACGTGGTCAACGGCTTCGGCCTCGAGGCGGGGAAGCCGCTCGCCAGCTCCAGGCGGATCGCCAAGATCGCGTTCACCGGCGAAACCAGCACCGGGCGCCTTATCATGCAATACGCCAGCGAGAACCTGATCCCGGTGACGCTGGAACTGGGCGGCAAGAGCCCCAACATCTTCTTTGCCGACGTGGCCGCGCACGACGACGACTTCTTCGACAAGGCGATCGAGGGCTTCGTGATGTTCGCGCTCAACCAGGGCGAGGTTTGCACCTGCCCCAGCCGCGCGCTGATCCATGAATCGATCTATGATCGCTTCATGGAGCGGGCGCTCCGCCGCGTGGAGCAGATCGTGCAGGGCAACCCGCTCGATCCGGCGACGATGATCGGCGCGCAGGCGAGCGCGGAGCAGCAGGAGAAGATCCTGCGCTATCTCCAGATCGGCAAGGATGAGGGCGCGCAGGTGCTGACCGGCGGCGGTGTCGCCAGCCTTGGCGGCGATCTGGCGGGCGGCTTCTACATCCAGCCGACCGTGTTCAAGGGTCACAACAAGATGCGGATCTTCCAGGAGGAGATCTTCGGCCCGGTGGTTTCCACCACCACCTTCTCGACCGCGGAGGAGGCGCTGCAGATCGCCAACGACACCGCTTACGGCCTTGGTGCGGGCGTGTGGAGCCGCGATGCCAACACCTGCTATCGCTTTGGCCGCGCGATCCAGGCCGGGCGCGTCTGGACCAATTGCTATCACGCCTACCCCGCGCACGCGGCGTTCGGCGGATACAAGCAGTCGGGCATCGGCCGCGAGACGCACAAGATGATGCTGGATCACTACCAGCAGACCAAGAATATGCTCGTCAGCTACAGCCCGAAGAAACTCGGCTTCTTCTGACGCGCATATACCGTCGGGAACTCTGAAAAGTCCGACGGGTCGCATCGACCCCCAATGCGGATAGCAGGCGTGGGTCGCAGGCTTCGGGGCGCCGCGCCACCTCTCCCAAGGCGGCGTCCCGGACGCTCCCCTCCATTTGCCATGACCAATGACGCGGGCGCGGTCCGCGAACGGATGCGCGCGCCCGCCAGAACGAACCATAAAACCTAGGGAAGGATTGCCAGATGAGGATCACTCTTGCCGTCGCGGCCATTGCCGCGGCGATCGCCCCCGCGTGCGCGTTTGCCCAGGATGCGGAAACCTACCAGGACAAGACGCCCGCCGCGAACGTGAAGACCGAGGCGCCTTCGGACCTGAAAGTGGGCTTCGGCCTGACCGGCGCGACCGAATACGTCTGGCGCGGGGTCAGCCAGTCGGACGAGAAGCCGGCAGTCTTTGCCACCGTCTCGGTCGGCTACCGGAACTTCTACGCCGGCGCGGGCACCGAGAACGTCCACTTTGCCGGCATCTCGCAGGAATACGACCTGTGGGGCGGCTATGTCTTCGATCTGGGCGCCGTGAAGCTCGACCTGGGCGCGGTGCGCTATGGCTATGTCGATGCACCGGCGAAGATCGACACGCTGGAAGGCAAGGCTGCCATTTCGGGCAGCGTGGGCAAGCTGGGGCTGAAGGCGGCCGGATACTATACCGGCAATTACTTCGGCACGCGCCAACACGCCTTTTATGGCGAAGTGGGCGCGTCCTATCCGCTGACCGGCAAGCTGACCGCGTCGGGTGCGGTAGGGCGGCAGCAGATCGATGCCCTGCCCGATTACACGACGTGGAATGCGGGCCTGAGCTACGCCGTGATGAAGGGCGCCAAGCTCGATGTGCGCTATCACGACACCGATGCCAGCCACATCGGCAGGCTGGCGAAGGCGCGCGTGGTGGGATCGTTCAGCCTCGCCTTCTGAGCAAGGCTTGCCGTGCCATGCCGCGCTGCTACTCTTGCGCTTTGCGAAAGGGGCGGCGCGGACATGGCCACGGCATCGGCGGATATGAGGGCCGGCGGCGGGGGCAGAGCCGGAGCCGTCCGGGCGCTGGTGCTGCTGCTGGCGGTGGCGGTGCTGCTCAATTTCGTCGATCGCGGCGCACTGGGCATCGCCGCGCCGAAGATGAAAGCCGACCTGGGGCTGTCAGCGACGACTTTCGGCCTCGCGGCATCGGCCTTCTTCTGGACATACGCGGCGATGCAGCCGCTGCTCGGCTGGCTGAGCGACCGGATTTCCGTCTACAAGGTGCTGGCCTTCGCGCTGGCGCTGTGGGCGCTGAGCACGATGCTGACCGGGCTGGTCGGTGGGCTGGCCAGTCTGATCGTCCTGAGGCTGCTGCTGGGGCTGGGCGAAAGTTTCGTCTTTCCCTGCACATCCAAGCTGATCGCGCGCCATGTCGGCCCGGCGCAGCGCGGCACCGCCAACGCGGTCGTCGCGGTGGGCCTTGCGCTCGGGCCGGCGCTGGGCACGCTGGCGGGCGGGGCAATCCTGGCGCGCTGGGGCTGGCAGGCGGTGTTCGCGGCGTTTGGAGCGGTGACACTGGCCTGGCTGGTGCCCTGGTTCTTCGTGGTGCGAGCCTTGCCCGATGTGGGCAGGAGCGCGGCGCCGCAGGGATTGTCCTATGCCGGGCTGCTGCGGCAGCGGGCGCTGTGGATCACCGGCGCCTGCCACGTGACCGCCAACTATGCCTTTTTCTTCGTCTCGATCTGGCTGCCGCTCTACCTCGTCAACAGCCGGGGCCTGTCGATCGGGACGATGGCCTGGTTCGCGGCCGCGACTTATGGCGCGCAGGCCGCCGCGTCGCTGTTCTTCGGGCACGCGTCCGACCGCATGGTGCGCGCCGGGCGCGACGAGGACACGGTGCGCCGGGCGTTCAGTGTGGGCGGGCAGGTCGCGCTCGCGGTGGGCATCGTCGGCATCGCCATGGCACCGGGACAGGCCAGCCTGCTTGGCTGGCTGGTGTTCACCGGACTTGCGATGGGGATCGGGCCGACCATGACCTATGCCATCGGCCAGATCTTCGCCGGGGAGCGGCTGGCCGGCAGCTGGATCGGCTGGCAGAACGCCATCGGCAGTCTTTCGGGCGTGGCGGGTCCGCTGATCACCGGCTTGATCGTCGATGCCTCGGGCGGCTTTGCGGGCGCTTTCGCGTTTGCCGCCGCGATCAGCCTGCTGGGCGCGGTGCTGTTCCAGTGGGTGCTGCCGCCGATCCGGCCCATCGGGATCGGTCTCGCGACCGGTAAGGGGAGCGCGCCGGCATGATCGTTTCGCCCGATGTCGTGATGGTGGGAAGCCTGGCCGATACCGCACCCTCTCGCGCGGAGCCGCTGGTCGCCACCGCATGGCTGCTGGGGGCCCGCGTTCGGACCAAGGACATTGGCGAAAGTGCCGAACTGGCGCAGGCCGGATCGCGGATCGGGCCGGCTTTCGTTTTCCGTTTCGGCGTGGTCGTCACGTTCGCGCCGCGCGGCCAGAGCGCCGAGGCGCTGGTCAATGCCTGCGCGGCCCATGTCGAGGCTCCCACGGACGAGCGTGAAACGGAAAGCGTGGAACTGTTCGTGTCGGCCGAGCAGGCGGACCGGATCGGCGCCGAAGGCAGCATCATGCTCGCCGATGTCGATCCCGACCGGTTGCTGCTGGTGGCGACGGTGCTGGCCCGCAGCGCCGTCCTCAACCGCGACGAGGCGATGGTCGCCTCCGCTTTCGACGCGAGCGCGCCGGTGGTGGAGGATCTGCGCGTCAACGGGCGCGCACGTCTCTCGATCCGGGCGGTGATGCGGCTGGTGGGCGCGGTGCTTGCCGCGCGCCACCGCGTGACCGGCATGGTCCAGGTGGACGAACGGCCCGACGTGCTGTGGGACAACCCGCAACTCGACCGGCTCTATGCGCGGCTGGAAAACGAATACGAACTGAAGGAGCGCGCCGAAGTGCTCGACCGCAAGTTCTCGGCGCTTGGCGATTTCGCCGACACGCTGGTGGAGATCGTGCGCGACAAGCGGGCGGTCCGGCTGGAAGCGGCGGTGATCGTGCTGATCGCCTTCGAGATCGTGCTCAACCTGCTGGGAGCGATGCACTAGCGCCGATCGCCGACGCGGACGGTGCCCCTCCAAATGAAAAGGGCGGCCCCGAAGGACCGCCCTTTCCTGTATTCCTGATCCGGAAATCCGGAAGAAGATTACTTGATTTCGACGGTGCCGCCGGCTTCTTCGATCTTCTTCTTGATGTCTTCGGCTTCAGCCTTCGACACGCCTTCCTTGACAGCCTTCGGAGCGGCTTCAACCAGCGCCTTGGCTTCGGTCAGGCCGAGCGAGGTGATCGCGCGGACTTCCTTGATGACCTGGATCTTCTTGCCACCGTCGCCGGTCAGGATGACGTCGAATTCGGTCTTCTCTTCAACGGCTTCGGCAGCAGCAGCCGGGGCAGCAGCCACGGCAACGGCAGCAGCGGCGGAAACGCCCCATGCTTCTTCGAGAGCCTTGGCGAGGTCGGCGGCTTCGAGAACGGTCAGCTTCGACAGTTCGGCGACGAGATTGGCGATGTCAGCCATGTTGTATCACTCCAGATTGTGTGGTGCCCGGCCGCGTTCCGGCCGGACGGAAAAGGAACAGTCTTATGCGCTTGCCGCGATTTCCGAGGCGCCGGACGCAAGCGCCCGGCTCGAAATCGCTTATGCGGCTTCCTTGGCGTAGGCACCGAAGACGCGGGCCAGCTTGGCCGCCGGAGCGGTCGTGAGCTGGGCAATCTTCGTGGCCGGAGCCTGGATGAGGCCGATGAGCGTGCCGCGCAGTTCGTCGAGCGAGGGCATCGAGGCGAGCGCCTTGACACCATCCGCGTTCAGAACCTGCGTCCCCATGGAGCCGCCGACGATTTCGATCTTGTCGGTGGTCTTGGCGAACTCGATGACGGCCTTGGCGGCAGCCACCGGGTCGACGGAAGCAGCGATCGCGGTCGGACCGGTGAAGAAATCACCCAGACCTTCGTAATCGGTGCCTGCGACGGCAAGCTTGGCAAGACTGTTCTTCGCAACCTTGTAGGTGGCACCCGCTTCACGGATCTTGTTCCGCAGGACAGTGGACTGGGCCACCGTCATGCCGAGGTTGCGGGTGATCACCACCGCGCCGGCCTCGCTGAACACGCCGTTGAGGAATGCGACCGATTCGGCTTTTTGCGAACGATCCATGCCTTACTCCTTCACAATGGCCGAGCGGGGCGAACCCCGCGCGGCCGGCTACGTTGTCGATGCCCCGCAAAAGGGCACCGGCGAGTCCGTTGACAAGGGAAGGAGGTGCGCATCAAAGCGCCAAAGGCACCACGCATCGCAATCGGAGCGAGGGGCCAGAAACTCATTTCCCCGCCTAGGCTGGTGATTAAGCAGGGAACCTGCTCCAGCTGTCTCGGACGGATGACCAGGCACAGGCGCTAGGCCTGCCGGTCGGGGCGGGCCTCTGTCGCATCGGGCGGCGAAAGTCAAGCATGGACGGGGAGGTCCGCGGGCGACAGGCCCGCAAGGCTTTGACTTTGCGCGGTGGCACGCCTATACGGCCTCCTTCATCCGCCGCTTCGAGCAAGGCTTTCCCATGCGCGGGGGAAGGCCCACGAAGGAAGCGATCCCGGATTTCCATTCTGACGCAACAGGCTGCGGGCCGCGGCATCCGACCGGATGCTACGCGCCATGCGGCCTTTTGCTGCTGGATGGCGCCACCCGCCGCGCGTGGCAGAATTCAGCCGGTTTCCCGGCACGATTAGAGCGAAGAGGCATAACCCTTCCATGGCGAACAAAGCTCCCGCACGCGCTGGCGTGAAGAAGCGCATCCGCAAGATCTTCGGTGACATTCACGAAGTCGTGCAGATGCCGAACCTGATCGAGGTTCAGCGCGAATCGTACGAGCAGTTCCTGCGCTCGGACCCGGTGACGGGCTATGTGTCGGGCCTCGAAAAGACCCTTCGCTCGGTGTTCCCGATCCAGGATTTCGCGGGCACGGCCAGCCTCGATATCAAGGAAAAGGACGGTTACGTCCTCGAGTCGCCGAAGTACGACGTGAACGAATGCCGCCAGCGGGGCATCACGTATGCCGCGCCGATGAAGGTGACGCTCAAGCTCGCGACTTTCGAGGTCGATGCCGAGACCGAGACCAAGTCGCTCATCGATATCAAGGAGCAGGACGTCTACATGGGCGATATCCCGCTCATGACCGACAACGGTACGTTCTTCATCAACGGCACCGAGCGCGTGATCGTCTCGCAGATGCACCGTTCGCCGGGCGTCCTGTTCGACCATGACCGTGGCAAGACCCACTCGTCGGGCAAGTACCTCTTCGCCGCGCGCGTGATCCCGTACCGTGGTTCGTGGCTCGACTTCGAGTTCGACGCCAAGGACATCGTCAACGTCCGCATCGACCGCAAGCGCAAGCTGCCGGTCACGGCGCTGCTTTATGCGCTGGGCCTTGGCGGCGAGCAGATCCTCGACTTCTTCTACGAGAAGGTGATCTGGGCCCGCGGCGACGGCGGCTGGCGCGTGCCTTTCGTGCTCGACCAGTGGCGCGGCGTGAAGCCCGCGTTCGACATCGTCGACGCCAAGTCGGGCGAAGTGATCTTCCCCGCCGGCACCAAGATCAGCCCGCGCGCCGCGAACAAGGCGGCCAAGGACGGTCTTGAGGAGCTGCTGATCCCGACCGAGGAAATCTTCGGCCGCTATTCGGCCAAGGACCTGATCGACGAAAGCACCGGCCGCATCTGGATCGAGGCTGGCGACGAAGTCAGCCCCGAGAACCTCGAGGCACTCGACAAGGCGGGCGTCGACCGTCTCGAACTGCTTGACATCGACCACATGAACACGGGTCCGTGGATCCGCAACACGATGAAGGCGGACAAGGCCGAGGACCGCGATCAGGCCCTCTCCGACATCTACCGCGTGATGCGCCCGGGCGAACCGCCGACGCGCGAAACCGCCGAAGCGCTGTTCGACGGCCTGTTCTTCGATCCGGACCGCTACGACCTTTCGGCCGTGGGCCGCGTGAAGCTCAACATGCGTCTGAGCCTCGATTGCCCGGACACCGTCACCACGCTGCGCACCGAGGACATCCTCGCCGTGGTCAAGGAACTGGTGAACCTGAAGGACGGCAAGGGCGAAGTCGACGACATCGACAACCTCGGCAACCGCCGTGTCCGTTCGGTGGGCGAGCTGCTGGAGAACCAGTACCGCGTCGGCCTGCTGCGCATGGAACGCGCGGTGAAGGAGCGCATGTCGTCGGTCGACGTGTCGACCGTCATGCCGAACGACCTGATCAACGCGAAGCCCGCGGTTGCCGCGGTGCGCGAGTTCTTCGGTTCGTCGCAGCTCTCGCAGTTCATGGACCAGACCAACCCGCTGTCCGAAGTGACCCACAAGCGCCGTGTTTCGGCGCTCGGGCCGGGCGGTCTGACGCGCGAACGCGCGGGCTTCGAAGTCCGCGACGTTCACCCGACCCACTATGGCCGCATCTGCCCGATTGAAACGCCGGAAGGCCCGAACATCGGTCTGATCAACTCGCTCTCGACCTTCGCGCGCGTCAACAAGTACGGCTTCATCGAAACCCCGTACCGCAAGGTCATCGACGGCAAGGTGACCAAGGACGTCGTCTACCTTTCGGCGATGGAAGAGCAGAAGCACACCGTTGCGCAGGCGTCGGCCGAAACCAACGCCGACGGCTCGTTCGTCGAAGAACTGGTTTCCGCCCGTCAGAACGGCGAATTCGTGATGAGCCCGCGTGACCAGATCACGCTGATGGACGTTTCGCCCAAGCAGCTCGTCTCGGTCGCGGCCTCGCTCATTCCGTTCCTGGAAAACGATGACGCCAACCGCGCACTGATGGGCTCGAACATGCAGCGCCAGGCGGTGCCGCTGGTCAAGGCTGATGCGCCGTTCGTGGGCACCGGCATGGAAGAGACCGTGGCGCGCGATTCGGGCGCCGCGATCTCGGCGCTGCGCTCCGGCGTGGTCGACCAGGTCGACGCTACCCGTATCGTCATCCGCGCCAGCGGCGACATCGAGCCGGGCAAGTCGGGCGTGGACATCTACCGCCTGCAGAAGTTCGAGCGTTCGAACCAGTCGACCTGCATCAACCAGCGTCCGCTGGTGAAGGTGGGCGACCTTGTCGAGAAGGGCGACATCCTTGCCGACGGTCCCTCGACCGAACTCGGCGAACTGGCGCTCGGCCGCAACAGCCTCGTCGCGTTCATGCCGTGGAACGGCTACAACTACGAAGACTCCATCCTGATCTCCGAGCGGATCGTGAAGGACGACGTCTTCACGTCGATCCACATCGACGAGTTCGAAGTGATGGCCCGCGACACCAAGCTCGGGCCTGAGGACATCACGCGCGACATCCCGAACGTCGGCGAGGAAGCCCTGCGCAACCTCGACGAAGCGGGCATCGTCTACATCGGCGCCGAAGTGCATCCGGGCGACATCCTCGTCGGCAAGATCACGCCGAAGGGCGAATCGCCGATGACGCCGGAAGAGAAGCTGCTCCGCGCGATCTTCGGTGAAAAGGCCAGCGACGTGCGCGACACCTCGCTTCGCCTGCCGCCGGGCGTTTCGGGCACCATCGTCGACGTGCGCGTGTTCAACCGCCACGGCATCGAGATCGACGACCGTACCCGTGCGATCCAGAACGAGGAAATCGAACGCCTCGCCAAGGACCGCGAGGACGAACGCGCCATTCTCAACCGCGCCACGTTCAACCGCCTGCGCGAAATGCTGCTCGGCCAGGTCGCCACGGCCGCGCCGAAGGGCATCAAGAAGGGCGCCGATATCGACGAGCAGCTGCTGGCCGATGTCGAGCGTCACGAATGGTGGAAGTTCGCCGTTGCCGACGATGCGCGCCAGGCGCAGCTCGAAGCGGTGAAGGCGCAGTACGACGAGACCGTCAAGGCGATCCAGGAGAAGTTCGAGGACCGCAAGGAGAAGCTCGAACGCGGCGACGATCTCGCCCCGGGCGTGCTCAAGATGGTCAAGGTCTTCGTGGCGGTGAAGCGCAAGCTGCAGCCGGGCGACAAGATGGCTGGCCGTCACGGCAACAAGGGCGTCATCTCGCGCATCCTGCCGATCGAGGACATGCCGTTCCTCGCGGACGGTACGCACGTGGACATCGTGCTCAACCCGCTGGGCGTGCCTTCGCGCATGAACGTCGGGCAGATCTTCGAAACGCACCTGGGCTGGGCCGCGCGCGGCCTTGGCCAGCAGATCAAGCATGCTCTCGAGGAATGGCGCCACGCCAATCCGAACCCCGAAGCGGCCGCGCCGCCGAGCGTGCTGATCGACAAGCTGCACGAGATCTATGGCGAGAACTACCGCGAGGACATCGACAGCCGTTCGACGGCCGAGATCCTCGAGCTGGCCGATAACCTGAAGGCCGGCGTGCCGATGGGCACCCCGGTGTTCGACGGCGCGCGCGAGCCCGACGTTTCGGCGATGCTGACGATGGCGGGCCTCGATACCTCGGGTCAGTCGACGCTGTATGACGGACGCACCGGCGAAGCGTTCGACCGCAAGGTGACCGTGGGCATCATCTACATGCTCAAGCTGCACCACCTTGTGGACGACAAGATCCACGCGCGTTCGATCGGGCCCTACAGCCTCGTCACCCAGCAGCCGCTGGGCGGTAAGGCGCAGTTCGGTGGCCAGCGCTTCGGCGAAATGGAGGTCTGGGCTCTCCAGGCCTACGGCGCGGCGTACACGCTCCAGGAAATGCTGACGGTCAAGTCGGACGACGTTGTCGGCCGCACCAAGGTCTACGAGGCGATCGTCAAGGGCGACGACACCTTCGAGGCCGGCATTCCCGAAAGCTTCAACGTGCTCGTCAAGGAAATGCGCTCGCTGGGTCTCAACGTCGAACTCTCGTCGCTCGACAACGAGGACGACGACGACGACTTCGCGCAGGCGGCGGAATAAGGCGGCGGGGCGGCTTTCGGGCCGCCCTGTCCCATTCGCGGAATTTCACGTCCAGCGCCTCTGCATGAGGCAAGGGAACGGCAAAAAATGAACGACCTGACCAAATTCACCAACCAGCTCGCCAAGCCCGAGACCTTCGACCAGATCCAGATCGGTCTGGCGTCGCCCGAGCGCATCCGCAGCTGGTCCTTCGGCGAGATCAAGAAGCCGGAAACCATCAACTACCGCACGTTCAAGCCCGAGCGCGACGGCCTGTTCTGCGCGCGCATCTTCGGTCCCGTGAAGGACTATGAGTGCCTGTGCGGCAAGTACAAGCGCATGAAGTACAAGGGCGTCGTCTGCGAAAAGTGCGGCGTCGAAGTCACCGTGACCAAGGTGCGCCGCGAGCGCATGGGCCACATCGAACTGGCCGCGCCGGTCGCGCACATCTGGTTCCTCAAGTCGCTGCCGTCGCGCATCGGCCTGCTGCTCGACATGCAGCTCAAGCAGCTTGAGCGCATCCTCTACTTCGAAAGCTACGTGGTCATCGAGCCGGGCATCACGCCGCTCGAACGCTACCAGCTGCTGACCGAGGACGAACTGCTCGACGCGCAGGACGAATACGGCGAGGACGCGTTCTCGGCCGGCATCGGCGCCGAGGCGGTCAAGCACATGCTCATGGACCTCGACATGGTCCAGGAGAAGGAAGACCTTCTCAAGGAACTGTCCGAGACCAAGTCGGAACTGAAGCCCAAGAAGATCATCAAGCGCCTGAAGGTCGTCGAATCGTTCATCGATTCGGGCAACCGTCCGGAGTGGATGATCCTTGACGTCGTGCCGGTCATTCCGCCCGAACTGCGCCCGCTGGTGCCGCTCGACGGTGGCCGCTTCGCGACCTCGGATCTCAACGATCTCTATCGCCGCGTCATCAACCGCAACAACCGCCTGAAGCGCCTGATCGAGCTGCGCGCGCCGGACATCATCGTCCGCAACGAAAAGCGCATGCTGCAGGAAGCCGTTGACGCGCTGTTCGACAACGGCCGCCGCGGCCGCGTCATCACCGGCGCCAACAAGCGTCCGCTGAAGTCGCTGTCCGACATGCTCAAGGGCAAGCAGGGCCGCTTCCGTCAGAACCTGCTCGGCAAGCGCGTCGACTATTCGGGTCGTTCGGTCATCGTGACCGGTCCGGAACTCAAGCTGCACCAGTGCGGCCTGCCGAAGAAGATGGCGCTCGAGCTGTTCAAGCCGTTCATCTACGCCCGTCTGGACGCCAAGGGTCTGTCGATGACCCTGAAGCAGGCCAAGAAGTGGGTCGAGAAGGAACGCAAGGAAGTCTGGGACATCCTTGACGAGGTGATCCGCGAGCACCCGGTGATGCTCAACCGCGCGCCGACGCTCCACCGCCTCGGCATCCAGGCGTTCGAGCCCGTGCTGATCGAAGGCAAGGCGATCCAGCTGCACCCGCTCGTCTGCTCGGCTTTCAACGCCGACTTCGACGGCGACCAGATGGCCGTCCACGTGCCGCTCTCGCTGGAAGCCCAGCTGGAAGCGCGCGTGCTGATGATGTCGACCAACAACATCCTGTCGCCCGCGAACGGCAAGCCGATCATCGTGCCGTCGCAGGACATGGTGCTGGGGCTTTACTACCTTTCGATGGATCGCAAGGGCGAGCCGGGCGAAGGCATGATGCTGGGCGACATGGCGGAAGTGCACCAGGCGCTGTTCGCCGGTGCCGTCACCATGCACTCCAAGATCGTCGCGCGCGTTCCGCAGACCGACGAGAACGGCAAGCAGTACCTCAAGCGTTATGAAACGACGCCGGGCCGCATGCTGATCGGCGAGTGCCTGCCCAAGAACCACACGGTGCCCTTCGAGCTGGTCAACCGCCTGCTCACCAAGAAGGAAATCGCGGACGTCATCGATCAGGTCTATCGCCACACCGGCCAGAAGGACACGGTGCTGTTCGCGGACGCGATCATGGCGCTGGGCTTCCGCAACGCGTTCAAGGCGGGCATCTCGTTCGGCAAGGACGACATGATCATCCCCGACAGCAAGGACGCGCTGGTGGGCGAGACCAAGGAACTGGTTGCCGACTACGAGCAGCAGTACCAGGACGGCCTGATCACCCAGCAGGAAAAGTACAACAAGGTCATCGACGCATGGAGCCGCTGCGGCGACCAGGTGGCCGCGGCCATGATGGACGAGATCCGCGCGACCCCGATCGACGAGAACGGCCGTGAAAAGCCCGTCAACTCGATCTACATGATGTCGCACTCCGGCGCGCGTGGTTCGCCGACCCAGATGAAGCAGCTCGCCGGTATGCGCGGCCTCATGGCCAAGCCTTCGGGCGAGATCATCGAAACGCCGATCATCTCGAACTTCAAGGAAGGCCTGACCGTCCTTGAGTACTTCAACTCGACCCACGGCGCTCGTAAGGGCCTGGCCGACACCGCGCTCAAGACGGCGAACTCGGGTTACCTGACCCGCCGTCTGGTCGACGTGTCGCAGGACTGCGTCGTCACCGTGAACGACTGCGGCACCGAGCGTGCGCTGGAAATGCGCGCGATCGTGCAGGGCGGCGCGACGATCGCCTCGCTGGGCGAGCGTATCCTCGGCCGTACGCTGGCCGAAGACATGATCGAGGTGAAGACCGGCGCGGTCATCGTCGAGAAGGGCACCCTGCTCGACGAGCCGACCGTGGCCCGGATCGAGGCTGCTGGGGTCCAGTCGGCGCGCATTCGTTCGCCGCTGATCTGCGAGGCGCCGCAGGGCGTCTGCGGAACCTGCTACGGCCGTGATCTTGCGCGCGGTACGCCGGTCAACATCGGTGAAGCCGTGGGCGTCATCGCGGCGCAGTCGATCGGTGAGCCTGGCACGCAGCTGACGATGCGTACCTTCCACATCGGCGGTGCTGCGCAGGTCAACGAACAGTCGCACCTTGAATCGATCTGCGACGGTACGGTGGTCCATCGCGACATCCCGACGATCATGGACAGCCGCAACCGCCGCCTGTCGCTCGCCCGCAACGGCGAAATCGTGGTCATGGACACCGATGGCCGCGAACGCGCCATGCACCGTGTGCCCTACGGTACCCACCTGCTGCACGAGAACGGTGCAGTGGTTAAGCAGGGCGAACGCCTGGCCGAATGGGATCCGTTCACCACGCCGGTGATCACCGAAAAGCCGGGTGTGGTCCGCTATCAGGACCTCATCGACGGGCGCACGCTGACGGAGCTGGTCGACGAAGCAACGGGTATCGCCCAGCGCGTCGTCACCGAGAACCGTGCGGGTGGCCGGGCCAAGAAGGAAGACCTGCGTCCGCGCCTGACCCTGCTCGACGAGAATTCGGGCGAGGCCGCGCGCTACATGATGGCGCCGGGCACGACGCTCTCGGTCGAGGACGGCCAGACGGTCAACGCGGGCGACATCCTCGCTCGTGCCAGCCGCGAAGCCGCCAAGACCCGCGACATCACCGGTGGTCTGCCGCGCGTTGCCGAACTGTTCGAGGCTCGCAAGCCGAAGGACAATTCGATCATCGCCAAGATCGCGGGCCGCATCGAGTTCGTTCGCGACTACAAGGCCAAGCGCAAGATCGCGATCATCCCGGAAGAGGGTGATCCGGTGGAGTACCTGGTGCCGAAGAGCCGCGTGATCGACGTGCAGGAAGGCGACTACGTCAAGAAGGGCGACAACCTGATTTCCGGTTCGCCGGATCCGCACGACATCCTCGAAGTCATGGGCGTCGAGGCTCTGGCGGAATACCTCGTGGCGGAAATCCAGGAAGTCTACCGCTTGCAGGGCGTGAAGATCAACGACAAGCACATCGAGGTGATCGTTCGCCAGATGCTGCAGAAGGTGGAAATCACCGATGGCGGTGACACCACCCTGCTGCCGGGCGAGCAGGTCGACTTCGAGGAAATGACCGAGACCAACGCACGCCTGGAAGCAGGCCTGCGTCCGGCCGAAGGCAAGCCGGTGCTGCTGGGCATCACCAAGGCGAGCCTCCAGACCCGCTCGTTCATCTCCGCCGCGTCGTTCCAGGAAACCACCCGCGTGCTCACGCAGGCGGCGGTCGAAGGCAAGAAGGACTCGCTGATCGGCCTGAAGGAAAACGTCATCGTCGGCCGTCTCATCCCCGCCGGTACCGGCGCGGGCATGAACCGGATGCGCGTTGCCGCTTCCAGCCGCGATGCCGCGCTGCGTGCGTCCTATCGCAAGCTGCAGGAATCGCTGATCGCACCGGTCACCGCAGCCGAGGAGCACGCCGCTGAACTGGCGCAGGGTCCGGAAGCGGCGATCGGCAACGATCCGCTCGCGGCGGTCGAGGGCGAGACCCACGGCACCGACGCGGACGCTGGCGAATACCTGATCAAGGGCGACGACGAAGCCTGAGCTTCGCTGCCGCACTGACCATGCAAGAAGCCCCGCCGGAGCGATCCGGCGGGGTTTTCTGTTGGGCGGCGTGTTGGCCGCAGGGCGCGGGGCGCGGGCGCTACTGCGCGCAGGCCATGCCTTCCAGCGCGGCAAAGGCCGACAGCACGCCTGGATCGGCGAAGGGCGCCACTTGCGCCAGGATCACGCCGGCGAGATCGCGGGCCGGATCGATCCAGTAGTAACAGTTGAAGATCCCTGCCCAGTGCAGGCTGCCCGGCGAACGGCCTGCCGGCCCGACCTCGGTGTTGACGAGGAACCCGCCCACCGTCCACCCGCCGCGCTGGCCGGGCAGCGGATCGAACGCGGTCGCCAGCTGCGGCATCGCGGTGGTCATCTCGCCAGCGGACAGGTGCGCGGGCAGCGCATCCGTGTGCATCAGCCGCGCGGTTTCGGGGGATAGCACCCGCACGCCGTCTAGTTCGCCGCCGCGCAGCACCATGCGCAGGAAGCGCGCATAGTCGGACGCGGTGGAGGTCAGGCCGCCGCCGCCGTTGTGATATTCGCCGCCGCCCAGCACCATCGGCGAGATTGTAAAGCCGCCCTGTCCATCGCGGACATGAACCTGGGCCGCACCCTCGGGCAGTTCGGCGTGGAAGCCGGTCTGGGTCATGCCGAGCGGCCCGGTCAGTTCGCGCTCGAACCATTCGCCCAGACGCATGCCCGACACCGCCTCGACCGCGAGCCCGGCCCAGTCGATCCCGGTGCCATATGCCCAGCGCTCGCCGGGATCGAACATCAACGGCAGGCGCAGGCTGTCGAGGCTGCCCGGCACCATCCGGCCTTCGGCCATGGCATGGCGCAGCAGGTCGGCATCCATGAAGGTATACCCGCAGCCGGAGGTGTGCATCAGCAGGTGGCGCAGGGTGACGGGCTGGCGCGCCGGGCGCAGGATCGCGGCGCCCTTGTCATCGAAGCCGTCCAGCACCTGCGGGTCGGCCAGCTGGGGCAGGACGGTGCCGATCGGGGCGTCGAGGTCGAGCAGGCCGCGCTCAACCAGCTGGAGAGCGGCGGCGGAGGTCAGCGCCTTGGTCATCGACGCGATCTGGAAGGGCGTGTCTTCGCGCATCGGCGTGCCTGCCACGGCGTCGGCCATGCCGAAGGCGCGCAGGTAGCGGGTTCCGGTGCTGTCGGTAATGAGCGCGACCGCGCCCGGAAGGTTGGCGGCGGCCAATGCCGCCGCGAATTCAGCTTCGCCGTTCATGCTTTTCTCTCCCTTTGTCCGTCAGGGTGGCCCAGACGGACAAAGGGTGCAAGCGCGGCGAAGGTGCTGCTCAGCGGGGCTTGCGGTGCTCGCCCTTGACCCAGCGGACCGTGCCCGAGCTGGCGCGCATGACGACGCTCTCGGTGCTCAGCATGCCGTTCTTGTGGACCTTGACGCCGTCGAGCAGCGAGCCGTCGGTCACGCCGGTCGCGGCGAAGATGCAGTCGCCCTTGGCCAGTTCGCGCAGGTCGTACTGCTTGTTGAGATCCTCGATGCCCCACTTGCGCGCGCGCGCGCGCTCGTCGTCGTTGCGGAACAGCAGCCGGCCCTTGAACTGTCCGCCGACGCAGCGCAGCGCAGCAGCGGCGAGCACGCCTTCCGGGGCGCCGCCCGAACCCATGTACATGTCGACGCCGGTGTCCTCGTTGGTCACCGCGATCACGCCGGCGACGTCGCCATCCGGGATCAGCATGATGCCGCAGCCAAGGCCGCGCAGCTCGGCGATGAGATCGGCGTGGCGCGGGCGATCGAGCACGCAAACGATGATGTCGCCCGGCTCCACGCCCTTGGCAGCCGCGACGGCCTTGACGTTGTCGGTGACCGACTTGTCGAGATCGATGATGCCATCGGGGTAGCCGGGGCCGACCGCCAGCTTGTCCATGTAGACGTCGGGCGCGTTGAGCAGGCCGCCCTCTTCGGCAACGGCGAGCACGGCGAGCGCGTTCGGTCCGGCCTTGGCGGTGATCGTCGTGCCTTCCAGCGGATCGAGCGCGATGTCGATCTTGGGACCGGTGCCCGGCGCCGCGCCGACCTTCTCGCCGATGTAGAGCATCGGTGCCTCGTCGCGCTCACCCTCGCCGATGACGACGGTGCCGTCCATCCACAGCTCGTTGAAGGCGGCGCGCATCGCCTCGACCGCAGCGTGATCCGCCGCCTTTTCGTCGCCACGGCCGATCAGCTTCGATGCGCCGATCGCCGCCGCTTCGGTGACGCGCACCATTTCGAGCACGAGGACGCGGTCGAGAACCTTCGAGGGGGCAGGCTTGTGGGTCGATTCGGTCACGTTGACTCCGATGGCTGGCGGCGTGAAAACGCGCGTGTGCAGACGTATGCGTGCCCTAGACCGGCGATGGCCGGTTTGTCGAGAGTGCGGCTTGTCCTTGTTGCCGTAGCGTTGGCTCTCTCCGGCGCGGTGAAGGCGCGGTCTGCGGGATAGCGGTACCGGCTACCCACCGACGGTGACAGTTCGGTGGCGCCGCCGCCGCGTGACGTGGACCGCATTGCGAAAAGCGAGATCGGGGCGCCCTGACGGCGCCCCGCACGCTCAGTCTTCGAGGATGTGCATCACCAGCGGCGGTTCGGACAGGCTGGGTGAGCCTTCGAGCAGGCGCATCGCTTCGGCGATCGCGCTTTCCGGCCCTTCGTGCGTGACCATCGCGACCAGCACCTGGTCGCTGTCCACGCCCGCGCGGCCCTTCTGGATCAGGCTTTCGATCGAGACGCCCGCATCGCGCATCGCGGCGGTGATCTCGGCCAGCACGCCAGGGCGGTCGGCGACCGAGAAGCGCAAGTAGGCCTTGCCGGTGCGGTGGCCAGTTTCGGCCGGCGCGGCGCTGTCCAGTTCAGCGACCGGGATCGAGAACGGCGCGCCGATATCGCCCCGGGCAATGTCGATCAGGTCGGCCACGACCGCGCTGGCGGTGGGGCCATCGCCGGCGCCGGCGCCCTGGAACAGCAGGCGGCCGACGAAGTTGCCTTCGGCGACAACCGCGTTGGTCGCCCCGTCGACATGCGCGAGCGGATGGTCGCGGTGCACCAGATGCGGATGGACGCGCTGGAACAGCCGGCGATTGCCCTCGGCGTCGATCTCGGTGTCGGCCATGCCGATCAGGCGGATGTAGTAGCCCAGCGCGTCGGCCTGCGCGATATCGGCGGCAAGCACGCGGCGGATGCCGGTCGCGGTCACCGAGCGGAAGTCGACCGCCGTGCCGAACGCGATCGACGACAGGATCGACAGCTTGTGCGCGGCGTCGATGCCGTCGATGTCGAAGGTCGGATCGGATTCCGCATAGCCCTTGGCCTGCGCCTCGGCGAGGACGTCGGCGAAGTCGCGGCCCGTGTCCTCCATGGTGCTGAGGATGTAATTGCAGGTGCCGTTCAGGATGCCGTAGACGCGCATGATGTCGTTGGCGGCCGCGCCTTCCTTCAGGCCCTTGATTGCGGGGATGCCGCCGGCCACGGCCGCCTCGAACTTCAGCGCGACCTTGGCCGCTTCGGCCCGTGCGGCCAGTTCCAGCCCGTGGTGCGCGATCATCGCCTTGTTCGCGGTGACGAGCGCCTTGCCTGCCTCGAAGGTGGTGCGCGCCAGCGCCAAGGCCGGGCCGTCCGCCCCGCCGACGAGTTCCACCACCACGTCGACGTCAGGGCGCTCGCCGAGGATGACCATGTCATCTTCCCAGGCATAGCCCGACAGGTCGACGCCGCGGTCCTTGTGGCGATTGCGCGCGCTGATCGCGGTGATGACGATCGGCCGCCCGGCGCGGCGGGCAATCAGATCGGCATTGGTTTCGATCACCCGGATGACCCCGCCGCCCACCGTGCCAAGCCCGGCAAGCGCGATGCGCAATGGTTCGCTCATGACTTCCCCGTTCCGCCGCGCTTGCGGCCTGCTGCTGTCGCGCTGCGCCTTAGGGGAGCGGACGCGCTGCTGCAACGGGGGGCGCGGCCGGTGCGCGATTGTGCAGGC
The DNA here is from genome assembly GCF_025938155.1 of Novosphingobium sp. KCTC 2891. Lineage (GTDB taxonomy): Bacteria > Pseudomonadota > Alphaproteobacteria > Sphingomonadales > Sphingomonadaceae > Novosphingobium. The sequence continues at coordinate 488,220 of NZ_JAPCZG010000002.1, forward strand.
ACGCACCAAGCTCGCCGAGCACCTGGGCATAGTCCTCGGCCGCGATCCGCTGGTCCTCGGGCGACCCGGAGATGTTGGTGCCCTCAGGCAGCTGGGCCGGCAGGGCGCAGGCCAGTCGGTACCAGCCCAAGGTGTCTTTCGCCGGGGGGCGTGCGGCCTGGTCCACGATCTCGCTGAAGCTCACGCCCCAGGTCGCTGCCTGGCCGGGCCGGCGCACGACCGAAAGGGAGACGGGCTTGCCGCCTTCGGTGGCGAAGAACAGCTGGGTCTCTCCTTCGCCCGCCAGGTTGCCGGGGACGTGCAGGGCCTCACGCAGGCCCGTGATCGCGGGCGGTGCGTCGGGCGCAAGCTTCTCGGTCAGGATCGCGCGCAGCCGCTGCTCGGTACCGGAAGACCATGGCAGCATGGCGTCGGGCGCCACGAGCAGCAGGTCGCCTGGCTTGGCCGGAACGGTATGTGCCAGAACGAGGACGTCCGCCTTGGAGAGCCGCGGCACCCGGCCTTTCGCATCGAGCGGCACGTCGGCGAGGAAGCGGATCGATTCGCCCAGATCCGGCCCCGCCAGCAGCGCCGTGGTGCGGGCCTCGACATAGAGGCGCGCGCTTCCGGCGGGCAGCCCCGGGGCCTGCTCGGGCTTGAGCCGGGCGACTTTGCGCACTTGCGCACGGGCGACAAGGTCGGCCGGCAGCGCGAGGTCGGCCAGATCGGCATAGGTGAGATCGAGAGGATTGGCAGCGGCGGCCGAAGCGGCAGCGGGTGCACGAATCACGCCGGCCGGTGCCTGCGCAGCTGCCCCGGCCAGAGGTGCAAGAACCATCGCCGCAGCGGTCAGCGCCGTCGGCGCGAAGAGGGGAAAGCGAAGCATCGTGACCATCCTGTGGGAGCGTTTTGCCGCCGGAATCGCCCTATATGGGGAGGCGAAAGCGTGAATCGAGACTTAACGGATAAAGCATTTGCGCGCCTCCAGCATCGGCGTTAAAGCTCGCGGCAATCGGACAGTTCATAAATAAACGTCCGAAAAGCCGCCGCCGGGTCATCTGCACCCGATGTCGGCGGTCCGGGTTGCCGGCAGGGTGGATAAATATCGCTGGATTTGGCCTATCGGGGGGAACGGTGATTCTTCCCGAGGCCCCGTCTTGGGCCGATCGAATCTCGATCGGGTCAGGGGGGGAGATCAGGAGTTATGGAGCTGAATGGCATACGCTGACCAACAGATGAGCGGTAACAAGATCACCGCGCTCATCATCGTTGCTCTCCTTCATGTCGTCGTCGGCTATGCGCTGGTCACTGGGCTGGCGTATCAGGCGTTCAAGAAGGTGAAAGAGGTAACCTCGGCGGTCAACATCGAGGAGGAAAAGCCGCCGGAGGAGCCGCCGCCGCCGCCGCCAAAGCAGGATACGCCGCCGCCGCCGATCGTAGCGCCGCCGCCGCCCATCACGTTCAATGCCCCTGCTCCGCAGGTGCAGGCCGTGACGACGCCGCCGCCGGTTGCTCCGCCGCCGGCGCCTGTGGCTGTGCAGCTTCCGCCGCCGCCCGCTGCGCCCCCGCCCCCCGCGCCGCCCACTCCGGGCACGCCCAAGGGCAATCCGGGCAGCTGGGTGACGACGAACGACTATCCGTCGCGCGCCCTGCGTGAAGAGCGCGAAGGCACGACTGGATTCCGTCTGGAATACGACGCGTCCGGGAAGCCGAGCAACTGCACCATCACCCGTTCGAGCGGCAGCCCCGATCTCGACGAGGCCACCTGCGCCAACCTCATGCGTCGTGCCCGCTTCAAGCCGGGTACGCAGGGCGGCCAGCCGGTGGGCAGTTCGTACAGCAGCTCGGTGCGCTGGGTCATCCCGAAGGATTGACCCCCGGCCAGGCCTACCCCTTTTGACTGCCCCCAGGGCACGTTTGAATTCTTGAGAGGAAGACCCGAATGTTTATCCAGACGCTCGCTGCTGCAGCGACCACCGCTGCGCCGCAGAACAAGTTCGGCTTCGCCGAAGCCCTTCAGGCTGGCGGTTTCATTTCGTACGCCACCGTGACGATCCTCGGCATCATGTCGTTCGGTTCGTTCTTCATCCTGTTCACCAAGTTCTTCGAACAGCAGAAGATCCTCGGCCAGTTCTCGGGCATCGCCGCTTTCTGGCGCGCGGGTTCGCTCAAGGAAGGCGCGACCAAGCTCGAGAAGAACTCGGCCTGGCGCCAGATCGTCGAAGACGGCATCGCCGCTGAAGACCAGGTCTCGAAGATGGACGCGACCGAAGCCCACGACTGGACCCACGGTTCGCTGGCTCGCTCGGAAGCTTCGATCAACGCGAAGCTCGCTGGCGGCCTGCCGTTCCTCGCCACCGTCGGTGCGACCTCGCCGTTCATCGGTCTGTTCGGTACCGTCGTCGGCATCTACCGCGCTCTGATCGCCATCGGCCTCGCCGGTTCGGCCTCGATCGACAAGGTCGCGGGTCCGGTCGGTGAATCGCTGATCATGACCGCGCTCGGTCTGCTCGTCGCGGTTCCCGCGGTGCTCGCCTACAACTACCTGCAGGCGCGCAACAAGCGCATCGCCGAACTGCTGACCGGCTTCAGCACCGACGTCCTCGCCAACCTCGCCTCGAAGGGCGTCGTGAAGCCGGCCGTTCCGGTCGCTGCGGCCAAGGCCGCCCCGGCCGCTCCGGTCAAGAAGTAAGTGGCCACCGGGTGTCAGCAGATCTCAAGCTGCTGACACCCCTTTCCGGAAACGCGGGTCCCGGCCGGGATCCGGGCAAGACCAGATCCCCGGCCGATCCCGTGGCTCAAACGGATAGGATGTAACCAATGGCAATGTCTGTAGGCGGCGGCGGCGAAGAACGCCCGATGTCGGACATCAATACCACGCCGCTCGTGGACGTGATGCTCGTGCTGCTGATCATCTTCCTCATCGCGGTCCCGGTTGCGATCCAGACCGTCGAAAAGCTCAAGGTGCCGGTCCTTCCTTCGGAAGAAACGCAGGACAAGGTCGAGAACCTGATGCTCTCTGTCGTGTCGACCGATGCTGCCGGGCGTGGCCCCGGCCAGGCCGGTTACGAAGGGTCCTCGCGCACTGGCCAGTGCCGGGTGTTCTTCAACAACACCACGCCGGTCGATAACCAGGAACTGTACCAGCAGGCCTTCAACCGTCTCGATGCAATCGTGAAGCGTGAAGGCGGCGCGGCCAACATGGACCCGGAAAAGATCCCCGAAGTTCACATCCGCGGGGACGTCAATGTTCCTTGGAAGTGTGTCGCCGGTGCGATCTATAATGTGCAGGCTGCGGGCTATCCCAAGGTCGGCTTCATCTCCACCCCGGTCGATCCGAACGGCTAACGCCGTTTCCCGATCGGGCCAGAGAGCGAACAGGAGTATCACCCCATGGCAATGAGCGGCGGCAAGGACGATGGCTCGCCGATGATGGAGATGAACACGACGCCGTTGATCGACGTCATGCTCGTCCTCCTCATCATGTTCATCATCACCATCCCCGTGGCCACTCACTCGGTCAACATCGACTTGCCGCAGGCGACCCCGCCTACGAACAATCCGACGGTGGACCCGGTGAAGAACAAGCTGATCCTGACGGCCCAGAACCAGATCCTCTGGAATGGTTCGCCGATCACGGAAGGCAATCTGGTCTCTCTGCTCCAGGCGACGAAGGCGATGAATCCCGAGCCGGAACTTCAGTTCCAGCCCGAGGAATACGCGTCCTACGAAATCGCCAACCGGATGCTGAAGACCATCACGCTCAGCAAGGTCACCAAGTTCGGCTTCGTCGGCAACGAGAACTTCGCTACGTTCAGCAAGTGATCGCGTCGGCGGCCTGACGGCCACGTACATCGAAAAGGGGGCGGAGCGATCCGCCCCCTTTTTGCGTGCGGCGCATTTCTTCCAGAGCGGCGATCCTGCCGGGGCGCTAACTTCTGGTCGGGCGCATGACGGCTTCCGCCAGTCCTTCGGCTTCGACCAGCAGTTCGTCATCCGCCGCGCCGGACGGCAGTGTTTCCCGGCCGATCATCACCAGCAGCGGCACAGCCAGCGGCGTCACCCGGTCCAGCCGTACGTGGACCAGCTGCGCCGCCGCGCGGTCCAGCCGGTCACCCAGCCGCCCCACGTCGGTCATCCGGGCGCGGGCATCCGCCCACGCCGCCTCGATCAGAACGTGGTCGGGCTCATACTTGCGCAGCACATCGTAGATGAGGTCGGTGGAGAAGGTCACCTGCCGGCCGCTCTTGCGCTTGCCCGGATGCTGGCGCTCGACGAGTCCGCCAATCACCGCAACTTCGCGAAAGGCACGGCGCAGCAGATAGGAGTTCTGAACCCAATCGACGAATTCGTGGGTGAGAATGTCGGGGGAGAGCAGTGCGGCGGGATCATCGACGGGCTTCAGCCCCCACACCGCCAGGGCATAGTCGTTGGCCACGAACCCCAGTGGCCCCAGCCCCGCGTCTTCCATCCGCCGTGTGATCAGCATTCCCAGCGACTGGTTCGCGTTCCAGCCCTCGAAGGTGTAATAGGTGGTGTATTCGCGGCCCCCGTGGGGGAAGCTTTCGACCAGCAGCTCGCCCGGTGCCGGCAGGCGGCTGCGCCAGTCCTGCACTTCCAGCCATTCCCGCACATCGTCGGGCAGGCGGCCCCATCCCGCCCGGTCTGCCAGCAGCGCCTGCACACGCCCGGCGAGGTGCGTGGTCAGCGGCATCCGCGCCCCCATGTAGCTGGGGATCTGACCTGACGACTTCGCCGCGCGCACGATCACTTCCAGATCGCGCAGGCTTTCCACCTCGAGGTCCATCCCGGCGAAGCGGAAGGTATCCCCGGGACTGAGCGAGGCGCCGAAGTTCTCCTCCACCCGGCCCAGCGAACGCCCGTTACGGAAGCGCACGTCGAGCATTTCGGCATCGACGATGATGCCCGCGTTGAGCCGGTGCCGTGCTGCGTGCTCGGGATGCGTCAACCGCCACAGCCCCTGCCGGTCTCGCACGATCCGCTTGAACCGGTCGTAGGCGCGCAGGGCGTATCCGCCGGTGGCAACGAACTCGAGCACGCGCTGCCACGCCGCGGCGTCGATCCAGGCGTAGGCCAGCGACGAGCGAACCTGCGCCAGCAGGGCGGTTTCATCGAAAGGCCCGGCGCAGGCGCAGGCCATGACGTGCTGGGCCAGCACGTCGAGCCCGCCGGGCCGGAAATCCTCGCCGTCCCGCTGGCCTTCGTCGACCGCGTCCTTCGCCGCCATCGCTTCCAGGAACTCGAAGCGGTTTCCCGGCACCAGCAGCGCGCGGCTTGGCTGGTCGAGCCTGTGATTAGCGCGGCCGATGCGCTGGAGCAGCCGGGACGATCCCTTCGGAGCACCCATCTGCACGACCATGTCGATATCGCCCCAGTCGACACCAAGGTCGAGGCTGGCCGTGGCGACGAGCGCGCGCAGTTCGCCGCGCGCCATCGCCCCTTCCACCTTGCGCCGGGCCTCCTTCGACAGCGATCCGTGGTGGATGCCGATGGGCAGCTTGTCGTCGTTCACGTCCCACAGCAGCTGGAAGATGTATTCGGCCAGAAAGCGCGTGTTGGTGAAGATCAGCGTGGTGCGGTTGCGCCGGATCTCGTCGTAGAGCTGCGGCACGGCCCAGGCCGCGGCATGGCCGCCCCACGGCACGCGCTCGCCCTCGGGCAGCAGGATTTCCACCTCTGGCGGCGCGCCCGGCTCTCCTTCGACCAGCGCCACCGCATCCACCTCGCCCCAAGGCGCGAGCCAGGCCCGGAACGCTTCGGGATCGGCGACGGTTGCCGAAAGTGCGGCGCGGCGCATATCGGGGGCAATTGCCTGCAGCCGTGCCAGCGAGAGCGCGAGCAGGTCACCGCGCTTGCCGGTGGCGAAGGCGTGGATCTCGTCGATCACGATGCGCTTCAGGCCTGCGAACAGCGTTGCGCTCTCGGGATAGCTGAGCAGCAGCGACAGCGATTCCGGCGTCGTCAGCAGCACGTGAGGCGGTCGGACGCGCTGGCGTGCCTTGCGGTCGGACGGGGTATCGCCGCTGCGCGTCTCGACCCGGATGGGCAGGCCCATCTCCTCGATCGGCGCCAGCAGGTTGCGCTGCACGTCGTGCGCCAGGGCCTTCAGCGGTGAGACGTAGAGCGTGTGCAGCCCTTCAGGCGCGGCGGCGCTGCCCAGCCGTGACGGGGTGAAGTCCGCAAGCGTCGGCAGGAACCCGGCCAGGGTCTTCCCCGCGCCGGTATCGGCCACGAGCAGCGCGTGCAGTCCGGCATCGGCCGCAGCCAGCATTTCGCGCTGGTGCCGCCGCGCCCGCCAGCCGCGCGCGGCGAACCAGCTTTCGATTTCGCGGGGGAGGGCGGCATCGGTCATCGTGATGGTGATAACGCGTCACGCACTGATCCGCACCCGCGATGAAGCGCCGCGCCGATGCGGTGGGGGCGCGGCACTCTCCGGCTGCGACGACCGTTGAAGTTGCATCCATGTGGCGGGCGTTTTCGTCCGCCCCACGAACGAGAGAGGAGTGCGACGATGAACGACCGCTACGACTGGCAGCGCGATCCGGCGCTGAAACGTGAGCGCGACCCCCGCGAGGACCGCAGTGCCGACTATTCCGGCGAGCAGCAGTGGGGCCGCGAAAACGGCGCCGATCGCTATGCGTCCGGCAATCAGGAGTATCGCCGCGAGAGCGGGCGCGACGCGCCGCGTGGCCGTAGCGGGTACGAGCCGCGCTATGGCACGGGCTATGGATCGGGCGCCCAGACGGGAGACTACTTCGGACCCGGCGACTATGGTTCGGGCAGCCATGCCTATTCCGCGAATTGGGACCGGGGATATGGCGTCCCGCGCAACAGCTATGGCGTCCAGGCCGGGGGCTATGGTGCTACCCGCCAGCCCGTGCAGCGCGATGCGCGCAACTGGGGCGACCGGCAGATGGGCTCTGACTACGAGCCGGGCGAGGGCTATGCCCGCGAGGATGGCCATCGCTCGTTTCTTGACCGCGCGGCGGACGAGGTCATGTCGTGGTGGGGCGATGATGGTGCGGCCCGCCGCCGCGAGGAGGATCGCCGCGAAGACCATCGCGGGCGCGGACCGGCCGACTATACGCGTTCGGACGAGCGAATTCGCGAGGACGCCAACGACCGCCTGACCGACGATTGGCAAGTCGATGCCCGCCAGATCAGCATCGCGGTCGAAAGCGGTGAAGTGACGCTGTCCGGTTCGGTCCCCACGCGACAGGAAAAGCACAGGGCTGAGGAATGCGTCGAGCGCATTTCCGGCGTGAAGCACGTGCAGAACAACTTGCGGGTCGATCAGGCGCGCGAAAAGACCTCCGGATATCGTACCGACCTGAATGCCGCGCCAAGCCGCACGGCGCCCACCGCCGCCAGCCTTGGCGGCGCCGCGATCACGCCCGACAATCGCGACTGACCCCTCTGATCCGACAAGAAAGAAGGGCGCCTCCTTGCGGGGGCGCCCTTCCTTTTGTAAATCGTGCGAGCGGCGATCAGTGCCCGGCTTGCGGTCCGCGCTCGAGCCCCGAGGCGGCGAGCTGGGCGTCGATCATGCCCATCAGCCGTGCGAGGCCTTCCTCGGTGTGGCTTTCGGCGCGGGCGACGAGCACGTCCTGCGTGTTCGAGGCGCGCAGCAGCCACCAGCCGTCGGGCGTATTGACGCGCGCGCCATCGGTGTCGTTCACCTCGGCGCCCTCGGCCTGGAGCCGCGCCTTCACTTCGTCGATCACCGCGAACTTGCGGCTTTCATCGACCTGGAAGCGCAGTTCGGGCGTGTTGATCATCGCCGGCATCTCGCCGCGCAGTTCGGTGACCGACTTCCCCAGCCGGCCCGAGGCCGCGATCAGCCGGATCGCGGCGTAGAGCGCGTCGTCAAAGCCGTAATAGTCGTGCGCGAAGAACACGTGGCCGCTCATCTCGCCGGCGAGAGGGCTGCCCGTCTCCTTCATTTTGGACTTGATGAGCGAGTGGCCGGTCTTCCACATCAGCGGTTTGCCGCCCAGTTCCGCGACCCGGTCGAACAGCGCGCGGCTGGCCTTCACATCCGCGATAATCGTCACGCCGGGCTCCATCCGGAGCAGGTCTTCGGCATAGATCATCAGCAGCTGGTCGCCCCAGATGATCCGGCCCTCGCCGTCGATCGCACCGATGCGGTCGCCGTCGCCGTCAAAAGCAACTCCGAAGTCGAGTTTTCCGGCCGCGACAGCTTCCCGAAGATCAACGAGGTTCTTCTCCTCGGTAGGATCGGGATGATGATTGGGAAAATTGCCATCGACCTCGGTGAACAGCAGGGTGTGCTTGCCGGGCAGGCGAGCGGTCAGCTTCTCGACCACGGGGCCGGCGGCGCCGTTGCCGGTATCCCATGCGATGCTGAGCGAGGCCAGCATGGCGGGATCGATTCCGTCGAGACCGCGGAGGAGCCGCTCGACGTATTCGTCCATGATGTCGACGATCTCGGACGTCCCGTTGCCCGAGACCCAGTCCCCGGTCTCGGCGAGCTTGCCGAGATCGAGTATGTCTGGACCGAAGAACGGACGCCCTTCAAATACCATCTTGAAGCCATTGTAATTGGCGGGGTTGTGGCTGCCGGTTATCTGAATGCCGCCATCTACCTGTTCCATTGACGCTGCCGCGTAATAGAGCATCGGCGTGGGGCCCATGCCGACGCGAACCACGTCGACGCCGCTGGCGTTGAGCCCTTCGACCAGCGCATGTTCGAGGATCGGCGAGCTGACGCGGCCGTCGTAGCCGACAGCGACGCGCTTGCCTCCGGCCCGGACGATGCGGGTGCCGAAGCCCCGGCCGATGGCGCGGGCGTCATCCGGCCCGAGCGTTTCTCCGATCACGCCCCGGATATCGTATTCGCGCAGCACGGTAGGGTGGAACTGGTGCGTCATGAAGGACTTGTCCCCTCTTAAATCGGTAACCGTGCCGGAAAGGCCCGGCAGGGCGTGATGGTTTGCCCCGGGATCAGGATCCCCGGCCTCGCTCTCCCAGCCGTCCGAGCAGCAGGTCGCGCGCGGCATTGGCTTCGTGTACCGCTTCCGAACTGCCCCCGCGATCCGGGTGAACCCGGGTGATGAGGCGCCGGTGGGCATCTATGATGTCCTGACGGTTCGCAGCCGTCGCTACGCCCAAAAGATTGCGGGCGCGTTTCTCTTCTACGGAACGTTCGTTTTCGCGCAGGAGTTCCCACGGCCAGCGCCCGGCCAGCATTCGCACTGCGATGCTGGCGAGAACGACCAGCCACAGGAGCTTGGTCATGCGACCCCGTCGAGCGCAGGCTGCGCCGGTGCGGCGCCCGGCATGGGCAGGTTCAGCCCCGCCACCAGCGTGCGCAGTTCCTGCCGCGCGACGAGATGGCTGGTGCCCAGTTCGCCAAGGTGGCCCTTGTCGAGCAGGGTGAGACCGCTGGGAAACAGTTCGCGGTAGATCACGCGCTCGGACAGGCCGCTGGCGACGCGGAAGCCGACGCGCTTGGAAAGCTCGGTCAGCGCCTGGTCGATGCGGCGCTGGTTGCGCGCTTCGGTAAAGCCGGTGCGGTTGCGCACAACGACCCAATCCATTTCGCGCCGCGCATCCTTGATCGTGGCCATGGCCCGCTTCTTGCGCGCTTCCCAGATCAGCTCGGCATAGAACGACAGGCGGCGGACCTTGAAGGTTTCGGCGTCCACCTGCCCGATCAGGTCGAAATCGACGAAGCTGTCGTTCAGCGGCGTCACCAAGGTATCGGCGCGGGTTGCGACGTGGCGGGCCAGCGGATCGTCGCGGCCCGGCGTGTCGAACACGATGAAGTCATGGTCGGCGCCGAGCTGTTCGGTGAGCTGGTCCAGTTCCTCGGTGCTGTCTCCGCCATAGACCGCGAACGTGGCGGTGGGGAGCGCAACCTGCCGGCGCTTCTGCGTCTCGGCGCGGTTTTCGAGGTAGCGGTGCATGGTGCGCTGGCGCGCGTCGAGATCGATCGCGGCGACCCGGGCGCCCTGATAGGCTAGCGCGACGGCGACGTGCACGGCGGTCGTCGACTTGCCGGTGCCCCCCTTCTCGTTGGCGAAGACGATGCGGTGCGGGCCGGTGGACAAGGCGGTATCTCTCTCGTTGCGGTGAGCCGGGCTTGCTGCCGGCAGGGCGACACGGCTAGGGGTAGCCCCCGTAAGACCGTTGATGTCATGCCCCGACCCGGGGATTAAAGGAGAGGCCGCCCGCGTGCAAACCATCTCTCGGCTTGACGCCCTGCGCCCGGCTGTCGACCTGCTCAAGGACGGCGGCAAGACGCTCGCTTTCGTGCCCACGATGGGCGCGCTGCACGAAGGCCACCTGACCCTGGTGCGCGAGGCGAAGGCCCGCGCGGACCGGGTTGCGGTGTCGATCTTCGTCAATCCGCGCCAGTTCGGACCGAACGAGGATCTGGACGCCTATCCCCGGCGGCTGGCGGCGGATGCCGCGCTGCTCGAAGGCGAAGGTGTCGATCTGCTGTGGGCGCCCACGCCCGACCAGATGTATCCCGATGGCTATGCCACCAACATCTCGGTCTCGGGGCTCGACGCGGTACTGTGCGGCGCCGCGCGGCCGGGCCATTTCGATGGCGTGGCCACGGTGGTGAACAAGCTTTTCAACCAGGTGCGGCCCGATGTCGCTCTGTTTGGCGAGAAGGACTGGCAGCAGCTGGCCATCATCCGCCGCATGGCGCGCGATCTCGACCTGACGCAGCCCCGCGCTGATCGGATCATCGGCGTGCCCACCGTGCGCGAGGCGGACGGCCTCGCGATGAGCAGCCGCAACCAGTATCTTTCCGCCGAGGAGCGCCAGCAGGCCGCAGGGCTGAGCCGCGCGATGCGGAAGGCGATCACGGCGGTGGTGGCGGGCGAGCCGGTGGCCGGGGCGCTGGAGACGCTGCGCGCCGACGTGCTGGGGGCGGGCTTCTCCTCGATCGACTATGCCGACTTGCGCGATGCGGCGACGCTGGAGAACCTGCCGGTCTTCGACAGCCGTCCCGCGCGGCTACTGGTCGCCGCGCGGATCGGCCCGGCGCGCCTGATCGACAACATGGCCGTCGCCTGACCGGCGATCAGGGGCGCGAAGGTGTGTCGGCCGCGGCGAAGACCCGCACCGTCGTTTCCGCGATATAGGGCATGGCCGCACCCTTGGCGTCGGTGACGACCGATGGGTGGAACAGGTCGGGCTTTTCGCAGATGGCCTCGGCAATGGTGCGCTGTTCCTCGGCCTTGGGACCGCACTGGACTACGCGCGCGGAGGGATCGACCGCGATGACCAGCCCCACGTCCTCGCTGCTCGCTCCGCCGCGCAGGCTGGCCACCTTGACCACGTTGGCCGGTTCCAGCCGTGCGGCCGCCACGGCCTGCGCATCGGGCGTGCCGGGCACGTAGAGGCGGACCATCGTCGTGACCACGGCGAAGGCGGGCGTGCCATCGCGCAGGCGGGCGGGATTGTAGCGCTTCTTCAGCGTGATCTTGCAGATGTCTTTCGCCAAGCTCGCATCGCCGATGGCGCGAACCACCGAGCAGCCTTGCGGCCGTCCCTCGGTATCCACGCGGATCTCGATCGCGGCGGCGGCGGACTTGCCGCGCGCCAGGGCGTCGGCGGGGTATTCGGACTGGGTCACCATGCCCTTGATGTCCGGATCGGCGATACCGGTCGGAACCGGCTGGGTCGCAGCGGCAGCGGCGGCCAGAACGAACAAAAGTGCCATCGCATCCTCTCCTTGCCGCGTCGTGCGCGGCGTTTGGACAATGAAGATAGGACTGCGCGGACCGTTGCGCCATTGTTGCAGAATGATGTCAAAAATATTTAACAATTCGCCGGAGCGGTCACATCGCGGCGGGACGCGAGGCAGGCGCCGGATCGCTTGCGCGCGGGCGCCCTTGCGATAAGGTTGCACCCAGAAACTCAAAAAAATGGAGAGAGGATCATGGCCACCAGTCTGAGGCCGAACATCGATTGCTCCGATGCCGAGTGGCAGGCGCGGCAGGAACTGGCGGCGTGCTATCGCATCTACGACCTGCTCGGCTGGTCGGAGTCGATCTACAACCACATCTCGCTGAAAGTGCCGGGCGAGGACGGGGCATTTCTCATCAACCCCTACGGCCTGCTCTATTCCGAAGTCACTGCGTCCAACCTCGTCAAGATCGACCTCGACGGCAACAACATCGGGCCGTCGAAGTATCCGGTGAACAAGGCGGGCTTCACCCAGCACGGCTATTTCCACCGGCACCTGCCGTGGGCGCATGCCATCGCCCACGTCCACACCACCGCGACGATGGCGGTGTGCAGCCTGGAAGAAGGGCTGATGCCGATCAACTTCTACGCCTGCAACTTCGTCGGCCAGCTTGCCTATCACGATTTCGAAGGCGTGACGGTGCGCGCGGAGGAAGGCGAGCGGCTGCTGAAGAACCTGGGCGACAAGCGCATCCTGATGCTGCGCAACCACGGCCCCGTGGTGCTGGGATCCTCGCTCCAGCAGATGTTCATCACGCAGTGGAGCCTCCAGCGCGCCTGCGAAATCCAGCTGGCGGTGCTCTCCACCGGGGCGAAGCCGATCGTCGTGCCGGACGATGTGATCGCGGTGCACCAGCGCGATCTGCGCGACGTTCAGGTGCCGGGCACGCGACCGGGCGAAACCGACTTCAACGCCTGGGTGCGCCGGATCGACCGGGTCGATCGCAGCTGGCGCGACTGAGCCCGATTCCCAGCCGCGCCAATTCCCGCTAGAGCCGGGGCATGGCGCGGCTGACGGTCAACAATCAGGCGATGGAATTCCGGCTGGAGCCGGATACCCCGCTGCTGTGGGCGCTGCGCGACGCAGCCAATCTCACCGGCACGAAATATGGCTGCGGCACGGGCGAGTGCGGCGCGTGCATGGTCATCGTCGATGGACAGGCGATGCCCTCGTGCACGCTTTCGCTGGGCGAAGCCGAAGGGCGCAGCGTGACCACCATCGAGGGGCTTTCGCCCGATCGCAGTCACCCGGTGCAGCAGGCGCTGGTGGTCGAACAGGCGATCCAGTGCGGCTTCTGCACGCCGGGACTGGTGATGAATGCCGCCGCGCTGCTGGCACGCACCGCCGATCCCACCGAGCAGGACATCGCGGCGGCGCTGACCAATATCTGCCGCTGCGGGGTCTATCCCCGGCTGGTGCGCGCGGTGCAGCGCGCCGGGCGCATCCTGCGGCGCGAGGAGCCGGGCGTTCCGCTCCCGACACCCGCCACCGCGACGACTCCGGGGCTTTAGCCGCCCCGGAATCGCGGTCCGTGCTTTCTCAGAACTTGGCGCGGATCGTCAGGCGGGCGTTGAGCGGCTCGCCGGTCGAGATGTTGTTGTCAGTGTGCGCCGAGGGGAAATAGTCGGCGTCGAACAGGTTTTCGACGTTCAGCTGGAGCGAGACACGGTCGGACAGGGTGTAGAACGCCGCCGCATCGACGCGGGTGAAAGCGGGCAGGCGCACGGCATTGCTGATCGTGGTGTAGCTCGACGACTGGTGCGTGATGCCAAGGCCCAGGCCGAACTTGCGGGTCAGGTCGTAGCGCGTCCACGCCGACACCTGGTGGTGCGGCAACTGGGCGAGCTTGCGGCCGGAGGGCGCCGCCGTGGTCTGCGAACGCACTTCCCCTTCCTGCAGGGCATAGCCGAGGCTGGCCTGCCACTGCGGAAGGATCCGCCCCGCCAGCGACAGTTCGATGCCTTGGGCGCGGGTGCGGCCGGACAGTTCGGGCAGGCCGGTGACGGGGTTGTTGAAGCGCGAATTGTCGCGCGTCAGGCGATAGACCGCGCCGGTGAAGGCGAGGCCGGGGTTCACGTCCCACTTGAAGCCCGCCTCGATGTTCTCGAACTGCTCGGGTGCGAGCGTCGCCTGCGTGGCGTCGATCGAGGCGAACTGGTCGCCCGATTGCGGCAGGAAGCTGCGGGTGTAGCTGGCGTAAAGCGACATCTCCTTGCGCGGCTTCAGGATGATGCCGGCGCGGGGGGACCACTTGCCATCGGTGCGCGCGGCCGAGGTCGCGTTGATGCGGTCGGTCGCGGAAATGCGGAACTCGTCATAGCGAACGCCGGCGACGACTTGCAGGAACGGCGCCAGTTCGATCTGGTCCTGCACATAGGCCGACCACGTATCGACCTTGCTCAGCGTCGATCGGCTGGGCGCGGCGAAGATCGCGGAGGGCACGGTCAGCCGCTTGGCCAGCGTGACCACGTTCGAGCCGGAAAAGACCGGGTCCGAGCGCAGGCCGGTGGTTTCCTGGCTGGAGGCTTCCAGACCGGCGAGCAGGGTGTGGCCGATGCCGCCGGTGCGGCCTTCCCACACGAGGTTGGCCTGCCCGATCCAGCTTTCGCGCACGTTGGCGCTGCTGTAGCCCGACAGCGTGACGGTCTGCGTGGCGGGGTTCACCGCCGAAGCGGCGAAGAGGTTGCCGTAATACTTGTCGGTGTGGCTGTACTGGCCGATCACGTTGAAGGTCAGGTTGTCCGTCAGCTGGTGGTCGATGCGGGCCTGCGCGATGTGCGCGGTGACGCGCGCCACGTTGAGCGCGCTGCTGCCGAAGAACGTGTCGTCGTAGCCGGTAAGCGGGGCGCCGTTGATCGAGGGCACGCCGCGGTCGGTGGTGCGCTCGTCGTCGTCATAGTTGTAGGACAGCTCGATACGGGTGTCGGCATCGGGCTCGAACGCCAGCGTGGGGTTCACGCCGATGAAGCGGCCTCCGAAGTCCTGCCGGTGGTTGTCGAACTCCTCGTAGGTGGCGTTCAGGCGGGCGCCCAGCTTTTCGCCGAGCGGCTGGTTGAGGTCGCCCGCGACAGAGAAGGCGCCGAAGGTATCGACGCTGGCGGCGACCGCGCCCTTGGTCCCGGCGAGGTCGGGGGTCTTGCTGACGCGGTTGATCACCCCGCCGCCGCCGCCGCGGCCGAACAGTAGCGCGTTGGCGCCCTTGAGCACTTCGACGCGCTCGATGTTGTAGAGCGAGCGATAGTACTGCGTGTCGTCGCGCAGCCCGTCGAGATAGAAGTCCGCGGTGGTGTTCTGCCCGCGCAGCGTGACCTGGTCGCGGTGGCCTTCGCCCTGGCCCAGCACCACGCCCGGAACGTAGCGCAGCGCTTCGCCCAGCTGGCTGACGGCCTGGTCGTCGAGCTGCTCGCGCGTCAGCACGGTGACCGTCTGCGGCACATCGACCAGCGGCGTGGGGGTCTTGATCGCATTGGCGTCCTCCGGGCGGTAGCCATCGGCCTTGCCGGTGACGACGATCGCCACCCGGCCTTCGGCGTCGGCGGCTTCGTCGGCGTGCGCGAAACCCGGTGCGGCGAGCATGGCGGTTCCGGCCAGCAGGAGGGCGATGCGATTCATGGTGGTCCCCTTCAAAGTCTGAACGGGTCTGTAAATGAGAGTCGTTCTCAATTGCAAGGAGGAATTGCGAATCAATCGCAATATTAACGCGAGCTTGCGCGCGGCTCCCGTGCGGCTAGGGCTGCACCAAGTGCTTCAAACGACAAGGAAGGCATCATGAAGGCGACGATCTGGCACAACCCGGGCTGCGGCACTTCGCGCAACACGCTGGCGATGCTTCAGGACGCCGGGGCAGAGGTGACGGTGATCGAATACCTCAAGACCCCGCCCTCGGCCGAAAAGCTGGCGCAGCTCTACCGCGATGCCGGGATCACGCCGCAACAAGGCCTGCGCTTGCGCGGCACCGATGCGGAAGAACGGGGCCTGCCGCAGGCTGACGATGCGACGGTGCTGGCGGCGATGGCGGCCGAGCCGAAGCTGATCGAGCGTCCGCTGGTGGAAACGGACAAGGGCGCGCGGCTGTGCCGGCCCAAGGAAAAGGTGCTGGAGATTCTCTGAGACCGCAGGTCCCGGAAATCAGATGGGAAGCGCCTTGTCGGCCAGGATCAGGGCGAGGGCGCAGCCGATCACGATCGCGCTGCGCAGCCAGTCGGCGGCGGGCAGGGCGGGAATCGCGGGAAGGGCAAGCGCAGAAGCCATGCAGCGTTCATGCGCCCCCGCCCGTTAACACGCGGTAAAGATCAGCCCGCCTCGCCCAGCCATTCGAGCAGCGCGCCGAGGCAGTCGCGACCCAGCAGCTTCGAGCGTTCGGCGCTCCACCCCTGCACCGCGCAGGGCAGGTCGTCATTGTCCTTGAACGGCATTTCCAGCGTCATCGCGACCGCGCCGAATCGCTCGGCCAGCTGGTTGGTCGACATGGTCAGGTTGGCCGCGCCGGGGCGTGCTTCGGGATAACCGCGGCGGGTCTGGAAATCGGGCGTGCGCCGTTCCAGGATCGCGCGGTAGCGGCGATAGGCCGCGCCCTGCTCCTCCTTCCACGACGGAATGCCCTCGAACCCCGCGAGGAACACGTGGGGAATGGCCTCGTCGCCGTGGACGTCCATCGCGAAATCGACGCCCGTCTGCTTCATCGCTTCCAGCACGCACAGCACTTCTGGCGAGCGTTCCGCGGTGGGCGCCGCCCATTCGCGGTTGAGGTTCACGCCAAGCGCGTTGGTGCGCAGGTGGCCGCGCGCCGATCCGTCCGGGTTCATGTTGGGCACGATGTGGAAGCGGCAGAGCTGGCGCAGCCTGCGGCCATGCGGGTCGGCCGGATCGGTCAGCAGTTCCAGTGCGCCTTCCATCCACCATTCGGCCATCGATTCGCCGGGATGCTGGCGGGCATAGAGCCAGACCTGCTTCGGTCCCTCGCCCAGTTCGAGGCAGTCGATCGGCTGGCCATCGAGGGTATGGCCGAGGCAGCACTGGGTGACGCCTTCGCTGGCAGCAGCCGAGGCAACGAGATCGTGGTGCCGGTCCATCGAATAGGGCGCGAAATAGGCGAACCAGCATGCGCCGGCCTGCGGCGCGTGGCGGATGGTGAGGGTGCCGCCGTCCTCGGCCGCATCGTAGCTGGTGTGCGCGCGGCCCCAGAACTCCCGGTCCTCGGAAAAGGCGGCGCGGTAGCCGGGCCAGCCATCGGGATAGGCCGAGCGGCCAAGGCCGGTGATCTTCAGTTCCAGCGCTCGCCCCGCCGCGCCGGTCACGCGGAAGTGGAACCACTGGAAGAAGTCCGAATCGCGGTCCTTGCGGATGGCGAGGCGCGCGCTGGCGCCATCGATGGACAGGACTTCGATATTGCCGCTGTCGAACGCGGCGTCGATCTGGATGGGGGATGCGGTCATTTCACCGTGATAGTCGCCCCGGACGTGCCGGGGAAGCCCGCGAACAGCGCATGGGCCATGCGCCGCGCGGCGGGTTCGGCCGACGCCAGCTTGCCGCCGGCTTTCTCGGTGTTCTCCGCTCGGCCTTCCCACAGCGCGCGGCCGGTCAGTCGGTCGCGGATCACCACGCTTAGCCGTGTTGCGACCAGATCCTTCGGCCGGCCGCCCAGGTCGAAGCCCACGCCCAGTCCGACGCCGCTGTGCCAGCCGCCCGTCGATCCGCCCACGCCCACCGAGACGGGGCCGCGCTGCCGGTCGCGGCGCAGTGTCTGGCGTTCCACCCGCACCTCGATCACGCGGTCGGCCGCGCCCGCCGTGGCGAAGCCCCAGCCCTGCGCGGCGAGTTCGCGGGCCACCGCATCGAGCCACACGCGGTTTTCAAGGCTGGCGGGATCGGTGCCGGGCGCGCCGGTCACGAACACCGCCCCCTTGCCCAGAATGGCAATGGTGTCCGGCGTGTGGAAGCGCGTGACTTCCACCGGCGCGGCCAGCGCGGGAGCGGCGGCAAGGAAGGCGAGCAGGGGAAGCAGGCGGCGCATGGCGGTTCCGAACGCTGGAGGAGGGCGCCGGATATGCGCCTTTTCCCCCCGCGCGCAATATCATGGGTTAGGCCGCGTCATGGATTGGCGCGGGGAACGTCCACCATCTGGCCTTCGGGAAACTTCGCGAACAAGGCGGCGGCAAGCCGCGCGGCGACGGCACCGTTGTCCAGCCCGGCATCGCCTTCGCGGCTCTGCGCCTCGGCGTGGCCTTCCCACAGGGTCTGGCCGCTGGCCTTGTCGCGGATGCGCACGTCGAGACGGGTTTCGACGATCGCCTTCCTCGGCTTCGACAGGTCGACGTTCAGCGCCAGCCCATAGCCGCTGCCGCGATTCGAGACATAAGTGCTCATTTCCCCGCTTACCGGCTTGTGCGGTGCTTCTTCGGGCACGACGGTGCGGTGGCTGACGCCCACTTGCGCGACCTGCCCCGGATCGGCGGCATTGACCGTATCGTAGCCGCGCCGCGCAAGCTCATCGACCACGGCGGCTTCATAGACGGGCAGCTTCCATTCCGCTTCGCCGCCATCGAGCGCGGCAATCACGATACGGCCCTTCCCCAGCCGGTCGCCCGCGTCCGCGGCGCGGTAGGCGGTGACCTCCACGCCGCGCGCGGGCTGCGCGGACTGGCGACCGCCGCGTTCCATCCGGGAGGAGCGCCAGCCATCATCGCCCATCGGTCCGCCGCCGGGAAAGGGCTGGGCCAGCGCGGGCAGCGGCGCGGCAGCAAGGAGAAGGGGGAGAAGAAAGGCCCGGTGGGTCATGGTCTGTTTGTCCGGCACTGGAGGTGGTGCGATCCCTGACGCGTGCGTCTGCATGACGGGCGCTGTCATGATACTGAACGGATTGTTTGGAGATTCCATGCGATGCTTATGCTGCTAGTGCGAAGAAGATCGCGGCAACAGGGGTGATTCGCGCATGAAGGTTCCCGTCCTCGTTACCGGTGGTGCCGGCTATATCGGCAGCCATGCGGTGCTCGCGCTCAAGGATGCGGGCTGGCCGGTCGCGGTGATCGACAACCTGACCACCGGCTTCCGCTTCGCCATTCCCGAAGGCGTGCCGCTTTACGAAGGCGATATCGAGGATGGCGCCCTGGTGGCGCGGATCATCGCCGAGCAGGGCATCAAGGCGATCATGCATTTCGCCGGCTCGATCATCGTGCCCGAATCGGTCGAGAACCCGCTGAAATATTATCACAACAACACCGCCAAGAGCCGCGCGCTGATCGAATCGGCGGTGAAGGGCGGCGTGCAGCACTTCATCTTCTCTTCCACCGCGGCGACCTACGGCATTCCCGAAGTCTCTCCGGTGACCGAGGACTGCCCCCGGCAGCCGATCAACCCCTACGGCATGTCGAAGCTGATGACCGAGTTCATGCTGGCCGACACCGCGAAAGCGCATCCGATCAATTACTGCGCGCTGCGCTATTTCAACGTGGCCGGCGCCGATCCGCAGGCGCGCACCGGCCAGTCCACCGCCGGCGCCACCCACCTGATCAAGGTCGCGGTCGAGGCGGCGCTGGGCAAGCGCGGCGGCGTGGCGGTGTTCGGCACCGACTATGACACGCCCGACGGCACCGGCGTGCGCGACTATATCCACGTGTCCGACCTTGCAGCCGCGCACGTGCTGGCGCTGGAAGGGCTGATCGCGCAGCCGGCGCGCTCGCTCACCATGAATTGCGGCTATGGGCGCGGGTTCTCGGTGCTCGAAGTGCTCGATGCGGTGGACCGCGTGACCAATCGCAAGATCCAGCGCAACCTGGAAGGGCGCCGCGCGGGCGACCCCGATTCGCTGATCTCAGACAACAGCCGGATCAAGGCGACGCTGCCGTGGGTGCCCAGGTATGCCGATCTTGAAACGATCGTCACGCACGCGCTGGCGTGGGAGCGCAGGCTTTCCGAAATCCGCCCGGACGCCTGAGCGGCGGTTGACTTTCCACAGGCCCGCCCTTAACGGCGGCGCTTCAATTTTCGGCCCGGTCGATGTCGGGCAAAGGGATTCGACATGAAGATTCGCAACAGCCTGAAGTCGCTCAAGGACCGCCACCGGGACAACCGCGTCATCCGTCGTCGTGGCCGGACCTATGTCATCAACAAGACCCAGAAGCGCTTCAAGGCCCGCCAGGGCTGATTGCGTCCTGTCCCTGCATTCGCAGGGACGGCGCAGCGCCGATGCCTTGATACGTTGATGCATCCGCATTGATGTCAGGCACGAAGCCCTCGCCATCCGGCGGGGGCGCTTTCGTTTGTGCGCGCCGGGAGTGCTTGGGATGCGGCAGGTCGATGCGGTTGTCTGGGACGTGGGCCGGGTGCTGGTTCAGTGGGACCTCTCGCGCATCTACCGCGACCTGATTCCCGATCCCGCCGAGCGCGCCGCTTTCACGTCCGCCGTGGTGACCGAGGACTGGCACGCGCAGCACGACGCGGGCGTGCCGCTAGCCGACATGGTCGCCGCGCGCAGCGCCGAATATCCGCAGCACGCCGCGCTGATCGATCGCTACCGCACGCACTGGCTCGAATCGGTGCCGGGGCCGGTCGAAGGCACCCATCCGCTGGTCGAGCGGCTCACCGCCCAGGGCGTGCCGCAGTTCTGCATCACCAACTTCGGCGTCGATACCTGGGCGATGTTCCGCCCGACTTTCCCGATTCTCGATCACTTTGCGGAGATCGTCGTGTCCGGCGCGGAACGGCTGGTGAAGCCCGATCCCGCCATCTTCCACCTCGCCGCCGGCCGCTTCGACCATGCGCCCGACCGGATGGTATTCATCGACGACAACGCCGCCAACGTGGCGAGCGCGGCCGCGCTCGGGTGGAAGGTTCACCACTTCGGCGGCGATGTGGATGCGCTGGAAGCCGACCTGAAAGCGCTCGGCGTCCTCTGACGCCTCGGCCCGCGCCTCAGCGCAGGCCGATCAGCGAGATCTCGCGGCCATAGCCCGGTTCGCTCCGGTGCGTGGCGCGGCGGAACGAATAGAACCGCTCCTCCTGCGCGTAAGTGTCCTCGCCCAGCATCGCGACCGTGCCGATTCCGGCCGCGCGCAGCCGTTCGGCGACATAGCCTTCCAGATCGAACCAGGCGTGGCCCGGCTTGCCCGCGCGGAAGAAGCGTTCGTTCTCGTCCGCGGCTTCCAGGAAGCGGCGCTCGAAGGCCTCGTCGACCTCATAGCTTTTCTGGGCGATGCAGGGGCCGACGACGGCGGCGATGTCCGCCCGGTGCGCGCCGAGCGCTTCCATCGCCGCGATCGTGTTGTCGGTCACGCCCGTGAACGCGCCTTTCCAGCCCGCATGTGCCGCGCCGATCACGCCTGCTTTCCCATCGTGGAACAGCACCGGCGCGCAATCGGCGGTTAGGATGCCCAGCAGCACGCCGGGCCGGCTTGTGACCAGGGCATCGGCATGGGGCCGCGCATCGTCGGCCCATGGCTCGGTCACGGTCACCGCATCGGGTGAATGGACCTGGTAGCAGCACACCAGCCGCGCGCCCGGCAGCACGGCCTCGCCCGCGCGGCGGCGATTCTCGGCCGTGAGCGCGGGATCGTCCTCGGAAAAGCTGACGTTCAGCCCGGCGAGCACGCCGGTGCTGACTCCGCCCTTGCGGCCAAGGAAACCGTGCGCCGCACCGGCCAGCGCGGGATGGGTCAGGACGTCGACCGGTTCGCTCACCCCTCAAGGCTCCGCGTGACCTGCTCGCGCACGTCGCGCGACAGCGCGGGGGCGGTGGCGATGCGTTCCAGCTCGGCGCGCATCAGCGCGGCGCGCTTCGGCTCCACCTTGCGCCAGCGGCCCAGCGGCGGGACGAAGCGCGCGGCGACATTGCCGTTGATCGGATCGAGTCGCAGGATCAGGTCGGCGATCAGGCGATACCCTTCCCCGTCCGCCTTGTGGAACGCGCCGGGATTGGCGGCGAAGGCCATGTAAAGCGCGCGCACCCGGTTGGGGTTGGTTATGGTGAAGTCGGCATGGCCGGCCAGCGCCTTGACGTGTTCGATGGCGCGGGGGTGGAGCGAGCCGGCCTGGAGCGAGAACCACTTGTCGATCACCAGCATGTTGCCGGCGAAGCGCGCGTGGAAATCGGCCAGCGCGGCCTCGCGCTCGGGCAGGTCCAGCCCGGCAAGCACCATCAGCGCGCCCTGCCGGTCGGTCATGTTGTCGGCGCCGTCATATTGCGCCTTGGCGCGGCGGGCGGCCTCGGCCGGATCGGCGGGGGCGAGATAGACCAGCGCCTGCGTCTTCAGCTTGCGCGCACCGCGCGCCTCGGCCGAGAGGCTGTAGGGCACCGCCGCGCAGCGATCGTGCAGCGCCTGCCACTGGGGCTTGAGCGTGGTGCCGAGCCATGACTTCAGCGCCTCGCGCTCGTCGTGGACCTTGCCCGGATCGACGTTGGCGATCTGCTCGGCAAGGTAGCCTTCGCCGGGCAGGATCACGAGTTCGCCTCGCATCAGGTCGTCGAGCGCGGTGTCTGCGAGGATCGCCGCCATGGCGCCGCCGATGGCCTCGCGGCCGGCGCTGCGGCTTTCGCTGGTCAGGCGGCCTTCCACTGCGGCGACGAGGTGCTGGACGACAAGCTGCTGCATCGCCTCATACCGGGCGAAGGGATCGTCGTCGTGCGCGGCGAGGAACACGAGATCCTCGGTCGTCGCGGGCGACTGGATGGCCACCGGCGCGGAAAAGCCGCGGTTGATCGACAGCACCGGCGGCGCGGTGTGGCCGGGGAACGTGAAGACCTGCTCTGCCTCGGTCAGCACCAGCAGCTGTTCACCGCCATGCCGGCCGGTGGTGCGGTCGAACAGCGCGGTGCGCAGCGGGATGACCATGGGCTGCTTGTCCGGCTGGCCGGGGGTGGCGGGCACGGTCTGGCGCAGCGTGAGCGTGATGGTATCGCCTGCGTGGGCGAGCGAAACGTCGACCTTCGGGGTGCCGGCCTGCTCGTACCAGCGGCGGAACTGGCCGAGATCGAGCCCCGCGCCGTCCTCTATCGCGCGCACGAAGTCCTCGCAGGTCGCCGCTTCGCCGTCGTGGCGTTCAAAGTAGAGGTCGGTGCCTTTCCGGAACCGTTCGGTGCCCGCCAGGACGGTCATCATGCGGATCACCTCGGCGCCCTTGTTATAGACCGTCGCGGTGTAGAAGTTGCTGATTTCCTGATAGACATCCGGACGGATCGGATGCGCCAGCGGCCCCGAATCCTCGGGGAACTGGGCGGCGCGCAGCACCCGCACATCCTCGATCCGCTTGACCGGAGCCGATCCCCGGTCCGCGCTGAACTGCTGGTCGCGCAGCACGGTGAAGCCTTCCTTCAGGCTCAGCTGGAACCAGTCGCGGCAGGTTACGCGGTTGCCCGACCAGTTGTGGAAGTATTCGTGCGCGACCACGCCTTCGATCGCGTCGTAGTCGCCGTCGGTGGCCGTTTCCGGATCGGCAAGAATGTAGCGCGTGTTGAAGATGTTGAGGCCCTTGTTCTCCATCGCGCCGGCGTTGAAATCGGCCACGGCGACGATGTTGAACAGGTCGAGGTCGTATTCGCGGCCATAGACATCCTCGTCCCACTTCATCGAGGCGATCAGGCTGCGCATCGCATGGTCGGTGCGGGTTTCGTCACCTGCGCGCACATAGATGGCGAGATCGACCTTGCGGCCCGAGCGGGTGGTGAACACATCGCGCGAGGCGACGAGATCGCCCGCGACGAGCGCGAAGAGATACGAGGGCTTGGGCCAGGGATCGTGCCATTCGGCCCAGTGCGTGCCGTCAGCGCCTTCGCCCGAGGCGATCGGGTTGCCGTTGGACAGCAGAACCGGGAAGGCTGCCTTTTCGCCGCTCATCCGCACGCGGTAGACCGACAGCACGTCGGGCCGGTCGGGGAAGAAGGCGATGCGGCGGAAGCCTTCGGCCTCGCACTGCGTGCACAGCATCCCGCCCGAGGCATAGAGGCCCGAAAGTTGGGTATTGGCGGAAGGATCGACCGTGGTTTCGATGGTGACGGTGTGCGCGTCGCCCGGCAGGTCGAGCACGAGGTCGTCCCCGTCCATATGCCAGTCGTTGTGCGGCTGCCCATCGACCGCGACGCTGCCGGCGGTCAGGCCCTCGCCGTTGAGGCGCAGGGTCGAACCGCCAGGACCAGCCGGATTGCGCGCGACCTTCAGTTCGCTGACCACCTTGGTGGCGTTGAGCGAGAGTGCGAAATCGAGCGCGATTTCCGGCACCAGCCATTCGGGCGGGCGGTAATCCTTGCGCCGGACGACTTGGGCACCGACTTCGGCGGGGGCGGGCGGCGTGTTCGACAGGTCGTTCATCTGCCCTAGGTAGGGAGCGGTTGTGGCAGGGGCAATTCGCGATATGGTCCAAAACATGGCGAACCTGCTGATTTTCGGAATGGGATACACCGCGCAGGCGCTGGCGGCGCGGCTGCGCGGGCAAGGGTGGACCGTGCGCGGCACCGGCCGCGCGGGCGATCTGGACTTTGCCGACCGCGGCGCGGTGGCGGGGGCGCTGGCCGGGGCGAGCCACGTGCTTTCATCGGTTCCGCCGGCGCGCGAAGGCGGCGATCCGGTGCTGGATGCCTATGGCGATCTGCTGCGCGGCGGCGCGGGGCCGTGGATCGGCTACCTCTCCTCGACCGGGGTCTATGGCGACGTGGGCGGCGCCTGGGTGGACGAAAGCGCACCCGTCGGCGGCGGGCGGCGCACTGCGCGAGTGGAGGCGGATCTGGCATGGCAGGCGCTGGGCGAGCGGGTGCGCGTGTTCCGCCTGCCGGGCATCTACGGGCCGGGGCGCAGCGCGCTCGACCGCGTGCGCGAAGGCGCGGCGCACCGCATCGCCATTCCGGGGCAGGTGTTCAGCCGCGTCCACGTGGAGGATATCGTCTCCGGCGTGATGGCCGCGATGGGCGCTCCCGGCGGCGTCTACAATCTGGCGGACGACCTGCCTTGCAGCCAGAACGCGGTGATCGAGGAAGCGGCGCGGTTGCTGGGCGTGCCGCCTCCGCCGATGCAGACGCTGGAGGAAGCGCGGCTCTCACCCATGGCACGGGCCTTCTATGCCGAGAATCGGCGCGTCGCGAACGGCAAGGCGAAACGGCTGCTGGGCTGGCGGCCGGACTGGCCGACCTACCGCGAAGGGCTGCGCGCCTTGAGCGCCACGACCAGCCCCAGCATCGCCAGCGCCGAGCCGGCGGCAGCGAGCAGCGACCAGGCATAGCCTTCGAACAGCGTGGACAGCAGCATCGCCACCACCGGGATGATGACGCTGGAATAGGCTGCGCGGCCTGGGCCAAGATCGCGCAGCAGCCGCGAATAGATCGGGAAAGTCAGCACCGAACCGAGCAGCGCGAGATAGGCGATGCCGCCGAAATAGCCGGTGCGCATCTCGAACTGCGGCGGACCGTGGAGCGCCCACGCCACGGCGACGTCGGCGAGCGTGCCCCACAGCATGGCCCACGCCAGTAGCGCCACCGGGGAATGGCGGCGCGCTTCGGCGCTGGCCTGAAGCACGTTGGCGCCCGACGCGCTGATCAGCCCGGCAAGCGTCAGCGCCACGCCCAGCGGCACCTGCCCGCCCGGCGGGGCCAGGCGGTATTCGTGGAGCAGCAGCAGCGCGATGCCGGCGAGCGCAATGGCCGATCCGGCGACGAAGCCGCGCGTGATTCGCTGGCCAAGGAATGCGCGGGCGAGCAGTGAATTGGGCACCAGCAGCAGCGCAAACAGCACCGCCACGATGCCGGATGTGAGGAAGCGTTCGGCGCGGTAGACGAACTGGAAGTTCAGGCAGAACTGCAGCACGCCGATCAGCAGCGCGAGGCGCTGGCCTGCCCGCCCGAGTGCCAGCTTTTCGCCCCGCAGCGCGGCCAGCACGAACATTGCCGTGCCGGCGAGGGCGAAGCGCCAGACCACCGACCAGCTTGGCGGTACGGTGCCGATCTGATCCTTGATCACGAGCCAGGTCGATCCCCAGACCAGCGTGATAAGGGCGAATCCCGCGATGGTGCGCGGGGTCCACGGATGGTCCGCGGGCTGGCTCATGGCTGGTTCACGGATGGGTCAGAGCGCGGCGATGGCGCGGGCGAGCGCGCCGACGTGGGCCGGGTCGCTGTTCCATGCGGTAACGAGCCGCGCGGCGCCGGGCGCGCCAGCGGGCGCGGGCCAGTCGTAGAAATCGAAGCCCTGCGCGTGGAGCGCGGCCTGCTCGGCGGGCGAAAGCACCACGAAGACCTCGTTCGCCTCGACCGGATGGAACAGGCGGCTGCCGCAGGCGGCGGCGATTTCCTGCGCGGCTGCATTGGCGGCGCGGCCGTTTTCCAGCCAGAGGTCGCCCTCCACCATCGCCAGCACCTGCGCGGCAAGATAGCGCCCCTTGGACTGGAGGTGCCCGGCGCGCTTGCGGCGATAGCGCACCACGTCTGCCAGCTGCGGATCGAAGAACACCAGCGCTTCGGCGTTCATGCCGCCGTTCTTGACGAAGCCGAACGACAGGATCGAGACGCCGGCCTGCGCGGTCACTTCGGCAGGGTGGCAGCCAAGGTGCGCCACTGCGTTGGCAAAGCGTGCGCCGTCCATGTGCAGTCCCAGATCGCGCTCTGCCGCAAGGCTGCCGATGGCGGCCACTTCGCGCGGGGCATAGGCGCGGCCATATTCGGTCGCCTGCGTGATAGAGATGGCGTGGGGCTGCACCTGATGCACGTCGTTGCGGATCGGGTCGATCACCGCGCGGATCGCATCGGGGGTCAGCTTCGCGCCTTCGCCGTCCGCCAGCAGAAGCTTGGCGCCGTGGGTGAAGAAACCCGGGGCGCCGCCTTCGTCGACTTCGATATGCGCTTCGCGGTGGCAGACCACGCCGCCGTGGGGCGGGACCATCGCGGCGAGCGCGAGGCAGTTGGCGGCCGTGCCGGTGGCGACCCACAGCGCGGTGCATTCGGTGCCGAACAGCGTGGAGAAGGCATCGTCGAGCCGCGCGCTCATGGCGTCGCCGTCATACGCAGCGTCGGCATGGTCCGCATCGTGCAGCGCCTGCCATACACGGGGGTGGACGGCGGCGGCGTTGTCGGAGAAGAATTTCATATGAAACCGCCTTAGGCTCGGCGCGTTGCGGGTCAAGGTGCAGGATAGAACAAGGACGGCGACGGCATGAGCGAAGTAACGGTGGCGCACCTCAACCAGGGTGCACGGGGCGAATACCACGCGCGGGTCGAAGGCAGCGAGGCCATCGGCCGGCTGACTTACAAGCGCGAAGGCGATGTGCTGATTGCGGACCACACGCTGGTACCCACGGAAATCGGCGGGCGCGGCGTGGCGGGCAAGCTGGTGGATGCGCTGATCGCGGATGCGCGCGCGTTCGGCTGGAAGATCGAGCCCGAATGCAGCTACGTCGAAGCGGCGTTCCGGCGCCATCCCGAGTGGGCCGACCTGAGGGCCTGACCTCTCCGGGGCAGGGCCTTGGGGCCTGAGCGGCCATCATCCGATCGCGGGTGGGAGGGAAATGGTGCTGCTGGGGAGGATTGAACTCCCGACCTCAGCCTTACCAAGGATGCGCTCTACCACTGAGCTACAGCAGCACACCATTTCCATCGCTGCCCGGTGCCGAACGGCGTCGGCGGCGGGCAGGGGCGCGCTTTGGCGGCGAGGGTCGCCTTTGTCAAGCGCGGGCTTGCGACGTCATCGACAAGACGGCACAGCAAGCGCCATGAATGACGCAACAGCCAAGATGACGCGCGAGGAACGGCTGGCCGAGCGCCTGCGCGAGAACCTTCGGCGGCGCAAGGCACAGGCCCGCGCGCTGGACGGGCGCGCTTCCGAATCGGCTGGCCGGGAAGGTGCGGGCAGTGATTCGCACCCGGATGATCCGCCGACCGGCTGAAACCGGCCCAATCTGGCCGCCCGCCCTTTCCAAAACGCAGGGCCGGCGCTAGGGGCGCGTGTTCAACTTACGCCCTTTGTCACGAAGCCACGTCGCAGGAGCGCAGATGCCTCGCCTGATTCTGATCCGCCACGGCCAGTCCCAATGGAATCTCGAAAACCGTTTCACCGGCTGGTGGGATGTCGACGTGACCGAAAAGGGCGCGGCCGAGGCTTTTGCGGCGGGCCAGCTGCTCAAGGACAGGGGCGTGCTGCCGACCACGGCGTTCACCTCGCTCCAGACCCGTGCGATCAAGACGCTGCATCTCGCGCTCGAAGCCGCCGGCCGCCTGTGGATTCCCGAGGACAAGGACTGGCGCCTCAACGAGCGGCACTATGGCGGCCTGACCGGGCTGGACAAGGCCGAGACCGCCGCCAAGCACGGCGAGGACCAGGTCAAGGTGTGGCGCCGCAGCTTCGACACCCCGCCGCCCCCGCTCGACGCGGGCAGCGAGTTCGACCTCTCGGGCGACCCGCGCTATGCGGGCATTCCGGTCCCTGCGACCGAAAGCCTCAAGGACACCATCGCCCGCGCACTGCCGTGCTGGGAGGAAAAGATCGCACCCGCGCTGAAGGCGGGCGAGACGGTGATCGTTTCGGCGCACGGCAATTCGCTGCGCGCGCTGGTCAAGCACCTGTCGGGCATTTCCGATGACGACATCACCGGGTTGGAAATTCCGACCGGCCAGCCGATCGTCTACGAACTGGCGGACGACCTGTCCGAAATCGAGCGCTATTACCTGTCCGAGCGCTGAGGCGCCGGCTCGGGGGAGGGGCATGAAGGAATGAGCGAGACGCCCTTGGTTGCCATCGTGATGGGCAGCCAGTCCGACTGGGAAACGATGAAGAACGCCGGGGCCGTGCTTGAAAAGCTGGGCGTGGCGCACGAATGCCGCATCGTTTCCGCGCACCGCACGCCTGATCGGCTGGTCGCGTTCGCCAAGGGCGCGCACCTTGAAGGCTTCAAGGTGGTGATCGCGGGCGCCGGCGGCGCCGCGCACCTGCCGGGCATGGTTGCGTCGATGACGCATCTGCCGGTGCTGGGCGTTCCTGTGGAATCGAAGGCGCTCAAGGGCATGGATTCGCTGCTGTCGATCGTCCAGATGCCGGGCGGTATCCCGGTCGGCACGCTCGCCATCGGCGTGCCGGGCGCAACCAATGCCGGTATTCTTGCCGCCTCGATTCTCGCCACCTCGGACGAGGCGCTGGCCGGGCGCCTGGTTGCCTTCCGCGCCGCGCAGACCGATTCGGTCGCCGAGCGGCCGTCCTGACACGGAGGCACGCATGATTCCGCCGGGCGAAACCATCGGCATCCTCGGCGGCGGTCAGCTTGGCCGGATGATCGCGCTTGCCGCAGCGAACCTCGGCTATCGCTGCCACGTCTATGCGCCCGAGGCGGATTCGATCGCGGCCGACGTCTGTGCCGGCTTCACGCAAGGCGACTATGACGACGAGGCGAAGCTCGCCGAATTCGCGCAGGGCTGCGCCGTCGTCACCTACGAGTTCGAGAACGTCGCTGCCGCGCCGCTGGCGGCCGTGGCCGCCCACGCCCCGCTCCACCCACCGGCCCGCGCGCTGGAAGCGGCGCAGGACCGCGTGGCCGAGAAGGTGTTCGTGGAAGCGCTGGGCGGACGCCCCGCACCGTGGGCTGCGGTCGATTCGGCGCAGGACCTGGCCGATGCTGCCCACCGCATCGGCACGCCCGGTGTGCTCAAGACCCGGCGCGACGGCTACGACGGCAAGGGCCAGTGGCGAATCATGTCGCCGGCCGATGTCGATGCCGTAGCCCTGCCGGGCAAGCCGCTGGTCTACGAAGGCTTCGTCACGTTCGGCGCCGAGTTCTCGGTGATCCTGGTGCGCGGCGCGGACGGCGACGTGCGCTTCTGGGATTCAGCCGAAAACGTTCACAAGAACGGCATTCTGGACCGGTCGACCGTCCCCGCCTGCAACCTGATCGCGGGCCAGGTGGACGAAGCTCGCGCGCTGGCGAAGAAGGTGGCCGAGGCGCTGGATTATGTCGGCGTGCTGACGCTGGAGTTCTTCGCCACGGCGGATGGTCCGGTGTTCAACGAAATGGCGCCGCGCGTGCACAATTCGGGGCACTGGACGATCGAAGGCGCGCTCACCAGCCAGTTCGAGAACCACGTCCGCGCGATCTGCGGGTTGCCGCTCGGCTCCACCGCGCTCGCCGCGAAGGGCGTGGTGATGGACAACCTCATCGGCGACGACGCGCACGATTGGCCCAAGATCCTGTCCGACCCGGCCAACCACCTGCACCTTTATGGCAAGGCGGCGGTGCGGCCCGGTCGCAAGATGGGCCACGTGACGCGGCTGGTGCTGTAAGGTGCCGCGCGAGGTCTTCCTCGTGGTGGCGCGCGCCGCCGACGGGACGATCGGCGACAAGGGCCGCCTCGCCTGGCACATTCCGGCGGATCTCAAGCGGTTCAAGGCCCTGACCATGGGCAAGCCGATGATCATGGGCCGCAAGACGTTCGAATCGCTGCCCGGCCTTCTGCCCGGCCGCCGCCACATCGTGCTGACGCGCGATGCCCGCTGGCAGGCGGCGGGCGCAGAGGTGGTGCACGATGTCGCCGCCGCGCTGGCGCTGGCCGGTGAAGGCGATGTCGCGGTCATCGGCGGCGCAGACGTGCTGGCGTTGTTCGAGCCGCTGGCCCACCGTTTCGAGCTGACCGAAGTGCATGCGGACTTTGCCGGCGACACGGTCATGCCCTATCCCACCACCGACTGGCGCGAGACGGCGCGGGAGCCGCACCCGGCAGAAGGTGGGCGGCCCGCGTTCGATTTCGTGACGCTGGAGCGGGGGACGGGATGAGCGTGAAGCGGCGGATCGCCTGGGGACTGGTTTTCACGTTGTTGTTTGCCGTGGTCTTCGTTGTCGGCCCGCTGCCGACCATGGTCGACAAGCGGATGAACGTGGTCGACGGCAAGCCGCTGATCGCGGTGAGCGAACGGGCGCGGGCGCTGCACCGCACGCTCAACATCGTCGACCTTCATGCCGATACCCTGATGTGGCGCCGCAATCCCGACGAGCGCACGGGTCACGGCCATGTCGACCTGCCACGGCTCGAAGAGGGGCGCGTCGCGCTCCAGGTCTTTTCCTCGGTCAGCAAAACCCCTCGCGGCCTGAATTATGACGCCAATGGCGCCGACAGCGACCAGCTGACCGCGCTGGTCGTGGCGCAGACGCAGCCGGTGCGGACGTGGTTCTCGCTGGCCGAGCGCAGCCTGTGGCACGCCCGGAAGCTCGACCGCGCAGTGGCCGAATCGCATGGACGGCTGGTCAAGGTGACCGGCGCGGCGGGCATCGACCAGCTGGTGGCGCGGCGGGGCGCGAACCCCGATCCGGTGGGCGCGCTGCTTTCGATCGAAGGGCTGCACGATCTGGAAGGAAAGGCCGGGAACCTCGACCGGTTCTATGCCGCGGGCTTCCGCATGGCGAGCCTGACGCACTTCTTCGACAATGAACTGGCCGGCTCGATGCACGGTCTGAAGAAGGGCGGCCTGACCCCGTTCGGCCGCGATATCGTGCGGCGGATGGAACAGAAGGGCATGATCGTGGATATCGCGCACCTCAGCCACGCGGGCGTGGCCGATGTGCTGGCGATGGCGCGCCGCCCGGTGGTGACCAGCCATGGCGGCGTGCAGGCGACCTGCGCGGTCAACCGCAACCTGACCGATGACGAGATTCGCGGCGTGGCGCGCACCGGCGGGATCATCGGAATCGGCTATTGGGAGGCGGCGGTGTGCGACACGTCGCCGCGCGCGGTCGCCAAGGCGATGCGCCACGTGCGCGATCTCGTGGGGATCGACCACGTCGCGCTGGGCAGCGATTTCGACGGCGCGACGACGACCCGCTTCGATACATCGCAACTGGTGCAGGTGACGCAGGCCCTGATCGACGAAGGCTTTTCCGACGACGAGATTCGCGCCGCGATGGGCGGTAATGCGCTGCGCATCTTGCGCGCAGGGCTGGTGCCGATGCATGGGAACCCCGCATGAGGCTCGACGCGCGTGATCCTGTTCCCGAATCCCTGCGCGGCGCGATTGTCGCGCTGGGCAATTTCGATGGTTTCCATCTCGGCCACCAGGCGGTGGCGGGAGAGGCGGTGGCATGGGCGCGGGCCGAAGGCCGCCCGGCGATCATCGCCACCTTCGATCCGCACCCGGTGCGCCATTTCCAGCCCGATGCGCTACCGTTCAGGTTGACCACGCTGGACCAGCGCGAGGAACTGTTCACTGCCGCTGGCGCCGATGCGATGCTGGTCTTCGCTTTCGACGGGGTGCTGGCGGGGATGAGCGCGCCCGATTTCGTCCGCGGGCTGCTGGCCGAACGCATCGGTGCGGCGGGCGTGGTCACGGGCGAGGACTTCACTTTCGGCAAGGCGCGCGGCGGCAACGTGGGCGTGCTGGCGGAGGTGGGCGCGACCTGCGGCATTCGCACGCGGGCGGTGGGCCCGGTGCTCGATGGCGGCGAAGTGGTGTCTTCCAGCCGCATCCGCGAGGCGATCCAGGCGGGCGAATGCGAGACCGCCGCGCGCCTGCTGACGCGGCCTTTCGCCATTCGCGGCATCGTGCAGCACGGCGACAAGGTGGGGCGGCAGCTCAACTTTCCCACGGCCAACCTCGATGTCGGCAACTACCTGCGCCCGCGCTACGGAGTCTATGCCGTCACCGGCCGGCTGCCCGGCGGACGGGTGGTGCAGGGCGCGGCCAACGTGGGTATCCGCCCGCAGTTCGATCCGCCCAAGGAACTGCTCGAACCGCACTTCTTCGATTTTTCGGGCGACCTCTATGGGCAGGAGATCGAAGTGGCGTTCCATCACTTCCTTCGGCCCGAGGCGAAGTTCGACGGTCTCGACGCGCTGATGGCGCAGATCGGGCGCGATTGCGACGAAGCGCGGCGGCTGTTGGCGGACTAGGTTTTCGCGCGAAGCAGAAATTGCGCGAAGCGGGCCATGCCGCTAAGGCCCGCCGGTTATGACCGAACAGCGCGACGCATCCAGCAAGGCAGATTGGCGCCAGACCGTCTTCCTGCCCAAGACCGATTTCCCGATGAAGGCCGGCCTGCCGCAGAAGGAGCCGGGCATTCTCGCGCGCTGGCGGGACGAAGACCTTTACCGCAAGCTGCGCGATGCGCGCGCCGGGGCGGAGAAGTTCATCCTCCATGATGGCCCGCCTTACGCCAATGGCGACATGCACATCGGCCACGCGCTGAACCACATCCTCAAGGACATGGTCTGCCGCACGCAGTCGCTGCTGGGCAAGGACGCGCCCTACGTTCCCGGCTGGGACTGCCACGGCCTGCCCATCGAGTGGAAGGTCGAGGAAGAGTACCGCAAGAAGAAGAAGAACAAGGACGAGGTTCCGCCGGTCGAGTTCCGCGCCGAATGCCGCGCCTATGCCCAGAACTGGGTGAACGTGCAGCGCGAGCAGCTGAAGCGCCTTGGCATCAACGGCGACTGGGACCATCCCTACCTGACGATGGACCCCCAAGCCGAAGGCACCATCGTGCGCGAACTGCTCAAGTTCGCCGAATCCGGCCAGCTCTATCGCGGCGCGAAGCCGGTGATGTGGTCGCCGGTGGAAAAGACCGCGCTGGCCGAAGCCGAAGTCGAATACGAGGACATCGTCTCCACGCAGGTGGACGTGGCGTTCGAGATCACCGAATCGCCGATTGCCGAACTGGTCGGCGCCTACGCGGTGATCTGGACGACGACGCCGTGGACGATCCCGGTGAACCAGGCGCTCGCCTATGGGCCTGAGGTCGAATACGTCATCGTCAGCGATGGCAACCGGAAGTTCCTTGTCGCAGAGCAGCTCAAGGCCCAGTTCGCCGAGCGCACTGGCCTGACGCTGGGCGATGTCCTGAGCTTCCCCGGCGCCGACCTCGCCGGCACCATCGCGCGTCACCCGATGCACGCGCTCGGCGGCTTCTTCGCCAAGCCGCGCCCGCTGCTCGCCGGCGATTTCGTCACCACCGAGAGTGGCACGGGCCTCGTCCACATGGCGCCTGATCACGGCGAGGACGACTTTGCGCTGTGCAAGGCCAACGGGATCGAGCCGGTGTTCGCCGTGCTCGGCGATGGCAAGTACCGCGAGGACTGGCTGTGGCTTGGCGGGCAGGGATCGGTCATCAATCCCAAGTTCAACGCGCCCGATGGCCCCATCTGCGAAGCCCTGCGCGAAGTGGGCGGGCTGCTGGCGGCCAGCGCGGACTACAAGCATTCCTACCCGCATTCGTGGCGCTCGAAGGCCAAGGTCATCTATCGCTGCACCCCGCAGTGGTTCGTGCCGATGGACCGCAAGATCGACCGCCAGGCCCCGCTTTGCGCCGCTGAAGCCGGCATCCGCGCCGATCAGGACGAGGGCGAGACGCTGCGGGAAACCGCTCTGCGCGCCATCGCCGACACGCGTTTCGTCCCCGAAAAGGGCCGCAACCGCATTGGCGCGATGGTGGAAGGGCGGCCCGACTGGGTGCTTTCGCGCCAGCGTGCGTGGGGCGTGCCGATCACGCTGTTCGTCGATCGCAAGACCGGCCAGTATCTCAATGATCCCGCCGTCAACGCGCGCATCGTTGCGGCGGTGATGGCAGGCGGCGTCGATGCGTGGTCCGACGAGCGCGCGCAGGAGTACCTGGGCGACACCTACGATGCCGCGAACTACGAGCGCGTGGCCGACATTCTCGACGTTTGGTTCGATTCGGGCAGCACCCATGCCTTCGTGCTCGAATCAGGCCGCTGGCCTGACCTGACCCGTCCGGAAGGCTATACGGGGCCGCTCGCCGACCTCTATCTGGAAGGCAGCGACCAGCATCGCGGCTGGTTCCAGTCGAGCCTGCTCGAATCCTGCGCAACCCGCGGCCACGCGCCTTACAAGGCGGTGCTGACCCATGGCTTCACCATGGATCAGAAGGGCATGAAGATGTCCAAGTCGCTGGGCAACACGATCAGCCCGATCGACCTGATGCGCGATTATGGCGCGGACATCCTGCGGCTGTGGGCGCTCTCGGTCGATTTCACCGAGGACCACCGCATCGGCAAGGAAATCCTCGCCGGCGTGGCCGACCAGTATCGCAAGCTGCGCAACACCTTCCGCTACCTGCTGGGCGCGCTCGAAGGGTTCACCGAGGCGGAAAAGCTGCCGGTGGCCGAAATGCCCGAGCTGGAACGCTACATGCTTGTCCTGCTCGAACGGCTGGATGCCACGCTGCGCCAGGCGACCGCGGACTTCGATTTCAACACCTACGTCCGCGCGCTGACCGAGTTCTGCAACGAGGACCTGTCGGCGTTCTTCTTCGATATCCGCAAGGACAGCCTCTATTGCGACGCGGCCACGGACGCGAAGCGCCGCGCCTATCGCACCGTCCTCGACGTGCTGTTCCACGCGCTGGTGCGCTATGCCGCGCCGGTGCTGGTCTTCACGGCCGAGGAAGTGTGGCAGTCGCGCTTCCCCGGCGAGAGCGTGCACCTGCTGGTCTGGCCGCAGCTCCCGATCTCTACCGTCGATGTCGACCGCTGGACCGAACTGCGCGCGCTGCGCGTGACGGTGAACGAGGCGATCGAGCCGCTGCGCCGCGAAAAGGTGCTGGGTTCCGGGCTGGAAGCGATCGTCACCGTGCCTGCCTCCGCGCCGGATGCCGATCTGGCGGAACTGTTCATCACCGGGACAGTTGTGCGCGGGCAGTGCGAGACGGTGACCGTGACCCGAACCAGTGACCACAAGTGCGGACGCTGCTGGCGCCATCTGCCGGAAGTGGCGGAAGACGGCGCGCTGTGCGTGCGCTGCGAAGACGCCGTTGCGGGAATCGCTGCGGATGCCGAGGGCGCTGCGTGAATCCGGGACGACTCCATGCGGCCGGCCTTGCCACGGCGCTGGCCATCTTCGGCCTTGACCGGCTTGTGAAGTGGTTCGTGGTCTGGCCGCTCCAGTTGCAGCACGTGGAGGTCATCGACCTGCTGCCCTTCTTCGACCTGCGCTATACCCAGAACTTCGGGGTCTCGCTGGGGATGTTCACCGCCAACTCGGCGGAGATGCGTTACGGGCTGGTGCTGGTCACCGGCCTGATCGCGCTGGGCGTGCTGGTGTGGATGCTCCGCGAAACGGCCAAGGGCGACATCTTCGGGCTGGGCCTTGTCCTTGGCGGTGCGCTCGGCAACATCTGGGACCGTCTGATGTACGGCTTCGTCATCGATTACGCCGATCTGCACATCGGTGAATGGCGTCCGTTCCTGATCTTCAATCTCGCCGATGCCGCGATCACCTTCGGCGTCCTGATACTGCTTGCCCGGTCGCTGCTTTCGCGCGAAAAGCCGGCCAAAGGCGAACCTGCCGCCACGGAGACGAATTGATGCGTAAAGTCGCAGCCCTTTGCCTGCTCGCCCTGTCCGCGAGCGCGCTTTCCGCTTGTGGCGCGGGTGGGTCGCTGTTCAACCGCAGCCGTCCCGACGAATTCGCCGTGACCCGGCAGGCGCCGCTGGTGGTGCCGCCCGATTTCGCACTGACCCCGCCGAACCCCGGCGCGCCGCGTCCGCAGGACGTTGATTCGTCGAAGCAGGCGCTCGATGCCCTGTTTGGCGGCCCGGCGCCGCGCAGCGCAGTGGAAACCGACGCGCTGGGCAAGGCCGGTGCTTCGGCCGTGGGCATCCGCAGCACGGTCGGCGATCCGGCCACGCGCACTGTTGCCAAGGGCGCCGGCGTCCAGAACATCCTCGCCGCGCCGCAGGGCGATGGTGCCGAAGCTCAGGCCGCGATACCCGGCAAGGGCTGATCCCGGCGGTCCTTCAGGACAAGGCAAAGCCCCGCTTCGGCGGGGTTTTTCTTTGGGGATATTCTCCAACCGCGTTCGCTCGGGCGCCAACCGCATCCGTTCGGGCTGATCCCGGACGGCGGAGGGGGAGAGGGAAAGCCGCCGTTACGCTTCCGCCTCTGCCGACACCGGCGCATCGCGGCCAACCAGCAGCTTGTCGATCTTGCGGCCGTCCATGTCGACCACCTCGAAGCGCCAGCCTTGCTCGTGGAAGTGGTCGCCTTCGCCCGGCAGCCGCTTGAGCACCGACAGCACGTAGCCGGCGGCGGTGGCGTAATCGCGCGCCTCGGGCAGTTCGATGCCCAGCCGGTCGGCCATGGCATCGGCGGGCAGCGCGCCCGAGATCAGCAGCGAGCCGTCCTCGCGCTCCACCACCATCGGTTCATCGCCCTCGTCGCCGTGAGACACGAAATTGCCGGCGATGGCGGAAAGCAGGTCCGCGGGGGTGACGATGCCTTCCAGATGGCCATATTCATCATGGACGAGCGCCAAGGCTACCTCTGCCTGCTGGATCACGCGCAGCGCGTCCATCGTGTCGAGCCGGTCGGGCACGATCACGGGCTTTTTCATCAGGTCGGTCAGCACCACTTTCTGGCCGCGCAGCAGCACGCCCAGCACGTCGCGCACTTTGACCACGCCGATGATCCGGTCGGCCGAATCCTCGGCGACGAGCAGCAGCGAATGGGGGCTGTCCTCGATCGCGCTGCGCAGGTCGGCCTCGCTCGCGGTGCTTTCGATCCAGTGCAGTTCGGTGCGCGGAGTCATCACTTCGCGCACGGGGCGTTCGGCCAGGCGCATCACGCTGGTCATCAGCGCGCGTTCCTCCTCCTCGATCACGCCTGATCGCGTCGCCTCGGCGAAGATCATCTGGAGCTCTTCGGCGGTGACTTCCTGGTCGCTGCCGCGGGTGAGGCCGAGCAGCCGGATGATCAGGCTGGAGGACTTGTCGAGCGCCCAGACGAACGGGGCGGTGATCCGTGCCACGATCGCCATCGGTCGCGAGGCGACCATGGCGATGGGTTCGGCCGCCTTGAGCGCGAGTTGCTTGGGCACGAGTTCGCCCACGACGAGGCTGAGATAGGTGGTGATCGCGATGACCAGCACGAAGCCGGCATCGTCGGCATATTGCGCGGGCACGCCCATCGCGGCCAGCCTCTCGCCGGTGGGGCCGCCCAGGCTCGATCCCGAATAGGCGCCGGCGATGATGCCGACGAGCGTGATGCCGATCTGGACGGTCGAAAGAAATTTCCCGGGGTCGGCGGCCAGCGTCAACGCCATTTTGGCACCACCGCTGCCCGCTTCGGCGGCCACCCTCAGGCGGGCAGGGCGCGCAGAGACAATCGCCAGTTCCGACATGGAAAACAGGCCGTTGAGGACGACAAGGCCCACGATCACGAAGGCGTCAGGCCAAGGGAAGGGTGTCACAGAAAGAGCGACTAGCAGATTTATACGTCCGGGCGAAGGGGGGCATGTCCCCTCTTCACGAACCATTCGGGAACTGTTCAGCCATGTCCGGAGTAATGCTGTGGTTCTGCACCACGCTTCTCTGCATAAGGGTTGTCGGAAAAGCGATGCTGTTGAAGGGGAATGGCTATGAAGTTTCGTCAGGTTTTCGTCTCGAGTCTGTGCGCCGTGTCGCTGCTCAGCCTTTCGGCTTGCGTCACCGATCCTAACACGGGTCAGCGCAAGATTTCGCGGACCGCCATCGGCGGCGTCGGCGGCGCGCTGGGCGGCTATCTGCTGGGCGGCCTGATCGGCGGCAAGACCGGCCGTATCCTGGGCGCGGGCATTGGCGGCGTCGCCGGTGCGGCGGTCGGCTACAACATGGACAAGCAGATCAAGGAACTGAAGGAACAGACCGCCGGTTCGGGCGTGGACGTGACCCCGGTGGACAACGGTTCGGCGATCCTCGTCAACCTGCCCAACGGCGTGACGTTCGACACCGACAGCACGGTGATCAAGCCCACCTTCCGCGATACGCTCGACCGCGTGGCGCAGTCGCTGGCGCAGTATCCCAACTCGCTGATCGACGTTTACGGGCACACCGATTCGACCGGTTCGGACGCCTACAACCAGTCGCTGTCCGAACGCCGCGCCGGCGCCGTGGCTGCCTACCTCTCCTCGCGCGGCGTCGCCGCATCGCGCATCCGCAGCCAGGGCTTCGGCGAAAGCCAGCCGGTGGCTTCGAACGCGACCGAGGAGGGCCGCTCGGCCAATCGCCGCGTTGAAATCAAGATCGTGCCGGTGACGCAGGAAGACGTCGCCGCCGCGCGTCAGGGCCAGTAAACCCGACGGGCATCATGCCCGGACACGCTTGAAAAAACGACCGCCAGCCGGGTTGACCTTCGCGTCACCCGGCTGGCAACGCATTGGGCGAAGGAGATTTGCCCGGTGTCCATCGCGTTTCGTCCCATCAATGGTCGTGCCACCAATCCGATCGGCCTTGGCTGCATGTCTCTCAGCTGGGCCTATGGCGGCCGTCCGGGCGACGAAGACGGCATCCGGTTGCTCCACCGCGCGATCTAGCTGGGCTACGACCATTTCGACACCGCGCGGCTCTATGGCCTGGGCCACAACGAGACGCAGGTGGGCAAGGCGCTGAAGGGCAAGCGCGACAAAGTGTTCCTCGCCTCGAAAATGGGCATCTTCGCCAGCGGCGAGAAGCGCGGGATCGACTGCGCGCCGGCAACGATCCGCGAAGAGCTGGAAAAGTCGCTTACGCTGCTCCAGACCGACCACATCGATCTCTACTATATGCACCGCCGCGATTTTTCGGTGCCGATCGAGGATTCGGTCGGCGCGCTGGCGGACCTGATCAAGGAAGGCAAGATCGGTGCGATCGGCCTGTCCGAGATGTCGGCCGACACGCTGCGCAAGGCGAGCGCGGTCCATCCCATCGCCGCCATGCAGACCGAATATTCGCCGTGGACGCGGCAAGCGGAAATCGCGGTGCTGGATGCCTGCCGCGAGGTGGGCACCACGTTTGTCGCGTTCTCGCCCGTGGCGCGCGGCGCGCTGGCGAACGGCGTGGCGGATCCCGAAGCGCTGGAGGAGAAGGACATCCGCCGGGCCATGCCGCGCTTCCAAGGTGCAAACTGGGCGCACAACAGGGCGCTGATCGCGGCGTTCAACGCGCTCGCCGCGCGTGAGGGGGTTGCGCCGGCGCAGCTTTCGCTCGCTTGGGTGCTGTCGCGCGGGGAGCATGTGGTGGCGATCCCCGGCACCGGCAAGATCGCGCATCTGGAGGAAAACATCGCGCGCTGGGACTGGGAGATTCCCGCCAGCGTGGCAGCCGAGGTCGATGCGCTGATCAACCAGCGGACGGTTGCAGGGCATCGCTATGCGGCGGCGATGCAGGCGACCATCGATACCGAGGATTTCGCCTGAACGGCAGTGGGCTCAGGCCAGCTTCTCGGCCCGGTCGGCCAGCCGCGCGATGGCGGCTGCGTGGATAGCGGGTGCGGTCACGAGCAGGCCGAAGGCGCGCGGATCGCGCTTGTTGTAGCCGAGCGGCTGGCCAAAGGCGTCGCTGACGGCGGCGCCAGCCTCGCGCGCGATCAGTGTGGCGGCGGCGATGTCCCATTCGAAGCCCCAGCGTAGCGTGGCCAGCAGGTCCGCGTCGTTCGAAGCGACCATGGCGATGCGCAGAGCGATCGAATTGGGCTTGTAGACTAGCGTCAGGTCCTGATCGACCTTCGCCAGGGCGTCGGCGGGCACACGCGCGCCGGCCAGTTCCTCGCGCGTGCTGGCACGCAGCGGCAGGCCGTTGCGGGTGGCGCCGTGCCCGGCATTGGCGAACCAGAACTCGTCGCGCGCGGGCGCGCTCATCACGCCGATCAGCGGGCGCCCCGCCGAAACCAGCGCGACCGACACGCACCAGCCGGGCTGCGCGCGAATAAAATCGCGGGTGCCGTCGATGGGATCGACCAGCCAGCACAGGCCGCGGTCCAGCCGTTCTGGATGATCGACGGTTTCCTCGGACAGCCATCCCGCCGATGGCAGCAGGGCGCCCAGCTCGCGCTTCAGGAACGTATCGACCGCGATGTCGGCCTCGCACACCGGACTGCCGGGAACTTTTTCCCACACTTCCAGTGCATGGCCGTGGCCGGGCCACCGCGCCAGGGCCATCCGGCCGGCTTCGCGCACGATATCTTCGAGGCGATCGTAATCGAGCATATCCTGCTGCGATGCGGGAAGCGGAGGCACTGCGCAAGGGGGCAAGAATGTGCACTTTGGTCTAATGCGGGGGCTTCCGCGCAGGCCCGATTTGATCATTCGTATGCGTGGCGCGGCAACGTCACCCCCTGCTCTTTGCCTTAGCAGTGCGATGACGCCCCTTTTCAATGGTGGAACCGTGTGCTTAAGGCGGCGCGACTCATGGGCCCCCTCGCCCTTTCCTCCCACACTTTTCCAAGCGGGGAACTTGCATGAACGTCCACGAATATCAGGCCAAGGAATTGCTCGCCAAGTTTGGCGTCGGCATTCCCGCGGGCATTCCCGCGTTGACGGTCGAAGAGGCGGTTGCGGCTGCGAAGCAGCTTCCGGGGCCGCTCTATGTGGTGAAGGCCCAGATTCACGCCGGTGGCCGCGGCAAGGGCAAGTTCAAGGAACTGCCTGCCGACGCCAAGGGCGGCGTGCGCCTCGCCAAGTCGGTCGAGGAAGTCGAAGCTTTCGCCAAGGAAATGCTCGGCAACACGCTCGTCACCGTGCAGACCGGTGAAGCCGGCAAGCAGGTGAACCGCCTGTACGTCACCGACGGCGTCGACATCGCCAAGGAATACTACCTGTCGATGGTCGTCGACCGCGCCTCGGGCCGCGTCGCGATGATCGTTTCGACCGAAGGCGGCATGGACATCGAGGAAGTCGCGCACTCGACCCCCGAGAAGATCGCCACCATCACCGTCGATCCGGCGCAGGGCTTCATGCCGCACCACGGCCGCGCCGTGGCCGCCGCGCTCAAGCTGTCGGGCGACCTCGCCAAGCAGGCGGGCACGATCGCCAAGCAGCTCTACACCGCGTTCAACGCGCTCGACTGCGACATGCTCGAAATCAACCCGCTCGTCGAAACCAAGGACGGCAACCTGCTCGTCCTCGACACCAAGATGAGCTTTGACTCGAACGCGCTGTACCGCCACCCCGATGTCGTCGCCCTGCGCGACGAGACCGAGGAAGATCCGGCCGAAATCGAAGCGTCGAAGTACGACCTCGCCTACATCAAGCTCGACGGCAACATCGGCTGCATGGTGAACGGCGCGGGCCTGGCCATGGCGACGATGGACATCATCAAGCTGAACGGCGAATTCCCGGCCAACTTCCTTGACGTGGGCGGCGGCGCCACCACTGAAAAGGTGACTGCGGCGTTCAAGCTGATCCTGTCGGATCCGGCCGTGAAGGGCATCCTCGTCAACATCTTCGGCGGCATCATGAAGTGCGACATCATCGCCGATGGCATCGTTGCCGCGGCGAAGGAAGTGAACCTTCAGGTTCCGCTCGTCGTCCGCCTCGAAGGCACCAACGTCCAGCAGGGCAAGGACATCCTTGCCAACTCGGGTCTCCCCATTGTTCCCGCCAACGACCTTGGCGATGCCGCGCAGAAGATCGTGGCCGCAGTCCGGAAGGTTGCCTGAACCATGTCGATTCTCATCAACAAGAACACCAAGGTCATCACCCAGGGCATGACCGGCAAGACGGGTGCCTTCCACACCCAGGCGGCACTTGACTACGGCACCCAGATGGTTGCCGGCGTCACCCCGGGCAAGGGCGGCACCACCCACATCGGCCTGCCCCAGTACGACACCGTGGCTGAAGCCAAGGCTGTGACCGGCGCGACCGCATCGTGCATCTACGTTCCGCCTCCGGGCGCGGCCGATGCCATCCTCGAGGCGATCGACGCCGAGATGGAACTGATCGTGTGCATCACCGAAGGCATCCCGGTGCTCGACATGGTCCGCGTGAAGCGCGCCCTTTCGGGCAGCAAGTCGCGCCTGATCGGCCCGAACTGCCCCGGCGTGCTGACGCCGAACGAGTGCAAGATCGGCATCATGCCGGGCAGCATCTTCAAGAAGGGCAGCGTTGGCGTCGTCTCGCGCTCGGGCACGCTGACCTATGAAGCCGTGTTCCAGACCTCGAACATCGGCCTTGGCCAGACCACCGCGGTCGGCATCGGCGGTGACCCGGTCAACGGCACGAACTTCATCGACGTGCTCGAACTGTTCCTGGCCGACGACGAGACCAAGTCGATCATCATGATCGGCGAAATCGGCGGCGACGCCGAAGAGCAGGCCGCGCAGTTCCTGATCGACGAGGCCAAGCGTGGCCGCAAGAAGCCGATGGCCGGCTTCATCGCGGGCCGCTCGGCTCCTCCGGGACGCCGCATGGGCCACGCCGGCGCGATCGTCTCGGGCGGCAAGGGCGATGCGGACAGCAAGATCGCTGCGATGGAAGCCGCGGGCATCCGCGTCAGCCCCTCGCCGTCGCTGCTCGGTGAAACGCTGGCGGAAGTGCTGAAGGGCTGATCCCTTCGCATCCTGCGACAAGAAAAAGGGGCCGGAGGGGAAACCTTCCGGCCCTTTTTCTATGGTGCAGGTGAGGGATGGCTTTGCGGACCTACCCGTCGACGA
The DNA here is from genome assembly GCF_025938155.1 of Novosphingobium sp. KCTC 2891. Taxonomy (GTDB): domain Bacteria; phylum Pseudomonadota; class Alphaproteobacteria; order Sphingomonadales; family Sphingomonadaceae; genus Novosphingobium. The sequence goes on from NZ_JAPCZG010000002.1 coordinate 531,288, forward strand.
TCTGGTAGGGCACCAGGTCGCGTTGGCTCGGATCGACGTCGATGGCCTTGTCGCTGGGTGGAAACGCGCGCTGGTCGCAGCGGTCGCGGGGGCAGATGCGGCAACTGGCGCCGATGCGGGTGACGGCATCGTCGTTTTTCAGGTTCAGTCCGTCGGCATAGACGAACTCGTCGGCCAGCGCCGCCTCGCAGCCCAGCGCCACGGCATAGCGGCGCGGCGGGCGGTAATAGCTGCCCGAAGGCTTCACCAATCCCTTGGCGATCGAGACATAGCGGATGCCATCGGGCATTTCGGCCAGCTGCACGTGAATGCGGTCGGGAATGGCCACCGCCTCGTGCACGATCCACAAGGGGCAGGCGCCGCCGAAGCGGCCGAACTGCAGGCGCGTGGCGGAGTGGCGCTTGGTGATGTTGCCGGCCATGTCCACCCGGCAGAAAAACACGGGGATGCCGCGCGCCTGCGGGCGTTGCAGCGTGGAGAGGCGGTGGCAGCACTGCTCGAAGCTGGTGTGGAACAGCTGGCGTAGTCGATCGATGTCGTGCCGCAGATGCCGCGCCGCGCTGCGGAAGCGTTCGTAAGGCATCAGCAGCGCGCCGGCGGCATAGTTGCCCAGCCCTACCGTCAGCAGGTGGCGCGCGGCTTCGCTCTGGAGCGGGGCCTGCGCCACGATTTCGGCAATCTGGTTCGACAGCGCGAGCGCGGCGACCTGATAGGCCAACTGGAAGCGACCCGATTCGATCGGCTGGGTCGAATCGAGCTGGATGTGCCGGCTGACCGCGTCGAACCGCCGCAGCGGGCCGCCGCTGCGCCATTCGATGGTCACGCCCTCGCGCCGCAGCCACTGCTGCATCGATTGCACGCGCGGGCTGGCTTCCTCGCCCGCGATTTCCACCGCCAGGCGTTCGGCGTCGCGGTCGATGCGGTCGACGTAGTTGTTGGCGAGGTGGAACCAGTCGCGCACTTCCTCCCACGGCAGGCGGCCCCCGGCGGCCAGGCTCGCGCCGATGGTTTCGTCCATCATTTCAAGCCGCTGGCGGTTGCGCGCGTGGAGCGCGTGGAGCTGGGTGAACGCCTGCGCGAAAGCGGGAAACTGCCGTGCGAGACGCTCTGCCTGTTCGGATGGCACCGTGCCCGAAAGCTCGGGATCGGCCAGCGCCTCACGCAGGGCTTCGACGATCGTGTCCGACCCGGTGGGGGCAAGGTTGGCCCAGTCCACCGGGAAGGCCGCTGCCAGCGCATCGGCGAGGGCCGGGGTCAGGTGGCGCTCGTCGTTCTCCAGCTGCGACAGATAGGAGGCGCTGATGCCCAGCGTGGCCGCCATCTCGGCCTGCCGCAGCCCTCGCCTTTGTCGCAGGATGCGCAGCGGCTCACCCGCAAAGATCCGCCTGTTCACCATATTGCGACGGTAGTTTGCAAAGTCCGGCTTTGCAACTTTGCAAAATTGCATTGGACAGGCCCACTGCAATCCGGCAACCGGCGCCGATTGCGTCTAGTTTGGGGCACAGGATATGTCCGCGAATATTGCCGAGATGGAAAAGCGCCGCGAAGCGGCCCGCATGGGTGGTGGCCAGCGCCGCATCGACGCGCAGCACGCCAAGGGCAAGCTGACCGCGCGCGAGCGCCTCGAAGTGCTGCTCGACGAGGGCAGCTTCGAGGAAGTGGACGCCTATGTCGAACACAACTGCGTCGACTTCGGGATGCCGGATACGGTGATCCCGGGTGACGGCGTCGTCACCGGGTCGGGCACGATCAATGGCCGCCTGGTCTTCGTGTTCAGCCAGGACTTCACCGTCTTTGGCGGCGCGGTGTCCGAACGCCATGCGATGAAGATCTGCAAGATCATGGACACGGCGCTGAAGGTCGGCGCCCCGGTGATCGGCCTGAACGATTCGGGCGGCGCGCGCATTCAGGAAGGCGTTGCCTCGCTGGGCGGCTATGCCGAAATCTTCCAGCGCAACGTCAACGCCTCGGGCGTGGTGCCGCAGATCTCGCTGATCATGGGCCCCTGCGCCGGCGGTGCGGTTTATTCGCCCGCGATGACCGACTTCATCTTCATGGTGAAGGACAGCTCGTACATGTTCGTCACCGGCCCGGACGTGGTGAAGACCGTCACGAACGAGATCGTGACGCAGGAAGAACTGGGCGGCGCCGTCACGCACACGACGAAGACTTCGGTTGCGGATCTCGCGTGCGAGAACGACATCGAGACGCTGCTGCTGGCGCGCGAGTTCTTCGACTACCTGCCGCAGTCGAACCGCGCGGGCGTGCCCGAGCGTCCGACCAGCGATGCCTGGGACCGCAGCGAGCCGAGCCTCGACACGCTGATCCCGGCTTCGGCCACGCAGCCGTATGACATGCACGAAGTCATCCGCAAGACGATGGACGAGGGCGAGTTCTTCGAGATCCAGCCCAAGCACGCGGGCAACATCATCTGCGGTTTCGGCCGCATCGAAGGCAAGACCGTGGGCGTCGTCGCCAACCAGCCGATGGTGCTGGCGGGTGTGCTCGACATCAACTCGTCGAAGAAGGCGGCGCGTTTCGTCCGCTTCTGCGATGCGTTCGAGATCCCGATCATCACCTTCGTCGACGTGCCCGGTTTCCTTCCCGGCACCGCGCAGGAACACAACGGCATCATCAAGCACGGCGCCAAGCTGCTGTTTGCCTATGCCGAAGCGACCGTGCCCAAGATCACCGTCATCACCCGCAAGGCCTATGGCGGCGCGTATGACGTGATGGCCTCGAAGCACCTGCGCGGCGATCTCAACTATGCCTGGCCCACCGCCGAAATCGCGGTGATGGGCGCGAAGGGCGCGGTCGAGATCATCTTCCGTGGCCTGTCGCCCGAAGGCATCGCCGAAAAGACCAAGGAATACGAAGACCGCTTCGCCAATCCGTTCGTGGCGGCAAGCAAGGGCTTCGTGGACGAGGTGATCTACCCCCACTCGACCCGCAAGCGAATCGCGCTGGGCCTGCGCAAGCTGCGCAACAAGAGCCTCGAGAATCCGTGGAAGAAGCACGACAACATCCCGCTCTAAAGGCGCGGGGCCTCTCGCTTGCGCGAGGGGACGCGGGGGACGGTCGGGCCTAGACGAGCGGCCTGACCAGTCCCTCCCTTGAAGGATCAGACATGACCACGCTTTCCGACATCTACATCGTTTCCGGCGCCCGTACCGCGATCGGCTCGTTCGGCGGCAGCCTTGCCTCGCTGCGCCCGGCCGAACTGGGCACGATTGCGATCAAGGCCGCGATCGAGCGCGCCGGGATCACCCCGGACAAGGTGCAGAACGTGGTGATCGGCACCGTCGTCGCCAGCCAGCCCAAGGACGTCTACGTCAGCCGCGTCGCCGCGGTGAACGCGGGCATCCCGATCGAGGCGCCCGCGATGAACGTCAACCGCCTGTGCGGTTCGGGCCTCCAGGCGATCGTCTCGGCCGCGCAGGGCATCGCGCTCGGCGAGCAGGACATTGCGGTTGCCGGCGGCGCCGAATCGATGTCGAACGCGCCGCACATGATCCTGACCGCGCGCAACGGCCAGAAGATGGGCGACCAGGTGCTGCTCGACGCCATGATGGGCGCGCTGCACGATCCGTTCGAAGGCATGCACATGGGCGTCACGGCCGAGAACGTGGCCGAGCAGTGCCAGGTCACGCGTGAGCAGCAGGACGCGCTGGCGGTCGAAAGCCACAAGCGCGCGGCCGCGGCCGTCGCGGCGGGCTACTTCAAGGACCAGATCGTTCCGGTCGAGATCAAGACCCGCAAGGGCGTGACCGTGTTCGACACCGACGAGCATTTCCGCGCCGACGCCACGCTCGAATCGATGGCCGGCCTGCGCCCGGTGTTCAAGAAGGACGGCACCGTCACGGCGGGCAATGCGTCCGGGCTCAACGACGGCGCGGGCGCGGTCGTGCTGGCGAGCGGCAAGGCCGTGGCCGAGCAGGGCCTCAAGCCGCTGGCGAAGATCCTCTCCTGGGGCCACGCCGGCGTCGAGCCGAACGTGATGGGCCTTGGCCCGGTCAAGGCGGTTCCGGTGGCGCTGGAGCGCGCTGGCCTGACGCTCGCGCAGATCGACGTGATCGAGGCGAACGAGGCTTTCGCCGCGCAGGCTTGCGGTGTCGCCAAGGAACTGGGCTTCGATCCGGCCAAGACCAACCCGAACGGTTCGGGCATCAGCCTTGGCCACCCGATCGGCGCGACTGGCGCGATCCTGACGGTCAAGACGGTCTATGAATTGCAGCGCACGGGCGGCCGTTACGGCCTGATCACGATGTGCATCGGCGGCGGCCAGGGCATCGCCATGGTTATCGAACGCGTGTGATGAAACTGCGGTCCTCGATCCTCCCCTGCAAGGGGACGGGGACCACCCGCAGGGCGGCGGAGGGGTATCGCCTCGCCGCTGCCCCGTTCGCTGGGCAAGGGAGATGACGATGAAGCTGGGACGGTTGAACCACGTTGGCGTCGCAACGCCGGATCTCGACGCATCGATCGCGTACTATCGCGACGTGATGGGCGCGACCGACATCACCGAGCCTTTCGTGCTGGAAAGCCAGCAGGTCCGTGTGGCCTTCGTGAACACCCCCGGCGAGAACGGCACGGCAGGCACGCAGATCGAGCTGATCCAGCCGACCGTGCCGGATTCGGCCGTGGGCAAGTGGCTCGAGCGCAACCCGCTCGGCGGCCAGCACCACCTCTGCTACGAAGTGCCCGACATCCATGAGGCGAAGGCCTGGTTCGAGGCCAAGGGCAAGAAGGTGCTGGGCGAGCCCCGCATCGGCGCGCACGGCACGCTGATCTTCTTCGTCCACCCCAAGGACATGGGCGGGCAGCTCACCGAGATCATGGAAACGCCCAAGGGGGCGCATCACTGATCCAGCGGGAACCGTTACCCTGAACCTGTTCAGGGTTGATCGCGCCTTCGGGTGCGGCGGTTCGGAAGGCGAAATGGTTGCTGAAACGAGTTCAGCACGACGAGCGTGTGAGATGGTGGAATGACTGACAAGACGATTGCCGATTGGCAGACCGCCGCCGCCAAGGAAGTGAAGGGCAAGAACCTCGACTGGCAGACCCCGGAAGGGATCACGGTCAAGCCGCTCTACACGGCCGAGGACGTGACCGAGGATCCGGGCCTGCCCGGCTTCGCCCCGTTCACCCGCGGCGTGCGCGCGTCGATGTACGCGGGCCGTCCCTGGACCATCCGCCAGTACGCCGGTTTCTCCACCGCCGAGGAATCGAACGCATTCTACCGCCGCAACCTTGCGGCGGGTCAGAAGGGCCTCTCGGTCGCCTTCGACCTTGCCACGCATCGTGGCTACGATTCGGACCATCCGCGCGTGGTGGGTGACGTGGGCAAGGCCGGCGTCGCCATCGACAGCGTCGAGGACATGAAGATCCTGTTCGACGGTATCCCGCTCGATCAGATGTCGGTCTCGATGACCATGAACGGCGCGGTCATTCCGATCCTGGCCTTCTTCATCGTCGCGGGCGAGGAACAGGGCGTCGAGCGAAAGCTGCTCGACGGGACCATCCAGAACGACATCCTCAAGGAGTTCATGGTCCGCAACACCTACATCTACCCGCCAGAGCCTTCGATGCGGATCATTTCGGACATCTTCGGCTACACCAGCCGCGAGATGCCGAAGTTCAACTCGATCTCGATTTCCGGCTATCACATGCAGGAAGCCGGCGCGACGCAGGTGCAGGAACTCGCGTTCACCATCGCCGACGGCATGGAATACGTGAAGTACGGCGTGGCCTCCGGCCTCGACATCGACAAGTTCGCCGGTCGCCTCAGCTTCTTCTTCGCCATCGGCATGAACTTCTTCATGGAAGTGGCCAAGCTGCGCGCTGCGCGCGTGCTGTGGCACCGCGTGATGACCAAGCTGGGTGCGCAGGATGAACGCAGCAAGATGCTGCGTACGCACTGCCAGACCTCGGGCGTGTCGCTGCAGGAGCAGGATCCCTACAACAACGTCATCCGCACCACGATCGAGGCAATGGCCGCGATGCTGGGCGGCACGCAGTCGCTCCACACCAACGCGCTGGACGAAGCGATCGCGCTGCCGACCGACTTCTCGGCGCGCATCGCCCGCAACACCCAGATCGTCATCCAGGAAGAGACCGGGATGACCAAGGTGGTCGATCCGCTCGGTGGGTCGTACTACATCGAATCGCTGACCCAGGAACTGGTCGACAAGGCCTGGGAAATCATCGAGCGCGTCGAAAGCGAAGGCGGCATGGCCAAGGCGGTCGCCGCCGGCTGGCCGAAGGCGATGATCGAGGAAGCCGCTGCTGGCCGCCAGGCCCGCGTCGACAAGGGCGACGACGTGATCGTCGGCGTGAACAAGTATCGCCTCGCCACCGAAGACAAGCTCGAAACGCTCGAAGTCGACAACCACGCGGTGCGCGAAGGCCAGATCGCCCGGATCAAGCGTGTGCGCGAAACGCGTGACGAAAACGCCTGCCGGGCCGCGCTCAACGCGCTGACCGAAGGCGCCAAGACGGGCGGCAACCTGCTCGAACTCGCGGTCGAAGCCGCACGTCACCGCGCCACGCTGGGCGAAATCTCCGACGCGATGGAAATCGTGTTCGGCCGCCACGGCACGTTCCCGACCCCGGTCAAGGGCGTCTACGGCGCGGCCTACGCCGGCGACTCGCGTTACCAGCAGGTGCTCGACGGCGTCGAAGCCGTCACCCGCCGCCTCGGCCGCAAGCCGCGGATGCTCGTCGCCAAGATGGGCCAGGACGGCCACGACCGCGGCGCCAATGTCATCGCGTCGGCGTTCTCGGACATGGGCTTCGATGTCACTTCCGGCCCGCTGTTCCAGACGCCCGAGGAAGCCAGCAAGCTGGCGCTCGAAAAGGACGTCGATGCGGTCGGCGCCTCGTCGCTCGCCGCAGGGCACAAGACGCTGATCCCCGAACTGATCGGCCACCTCAAGGCTGCCGGCCGCGCCGACATCAAGGTCGTTGCGGGCGGCGTGATCCCGCCGCAGGACTACGACTACCTGCGCGATGCCGGGGTACAGGGCATCTACGGCCCGGGTTCCAATGTCGTCGAATGCGCAGCCGATATGCTGCGTCTCCTCGGTCACAACATGCCGCCTGCCGGCGAAGAACTGGCAGCGGCGGAGTAAGCCTCAGATGTTCAAGAAAATCCTCATCGCCAACCGTGGCGAAATCGCTTGCCGCGTGATCAAGACCGCGCGCCGCATGGGCATCCAGACCGTCGCCGTCTATTCGGACGCCGACGCCCGCGCGCCCTTCGTGCAGATGGCCGACGAGGCCGTGCACATCGGCCCCGCGCCCGCCGCGCAGTCCTACCTGATCGCGGACAAGATCATCGCCGCGTGCAAGCAGACCGGCGCCGAAGCGGTGCACCCCGGCTACGGCTTCCTGTCCGAGCGCACCTCGTTCGCCGAGGCGCTGGCGGCGGAAGGCATCGAGTTCATCGGCCCCCCTGTCGGCGCGATCGCCGCGATGGGTGACAAGATCGAATCGAAGAAGCTGGCGAAGGCCGCGGGCGTCAACGTCGTCCCCGGCTTCGTGGGCGAGATCGAGGACACCGAGCACGCCGTGCGCATCTCGAACGAGATCGGCTATCCGGTGATGATGAAGGCTTCGGCCGGCGGCGGCGGCAAGGGCATGCGCCTTGCCTACAACGAGAAGGACGTGCGCGAGGGCTTCGAGGCCACCAAGCGCGAAGGCCTGAACTCGTTCGGCGACGACCGCGTGTTCATCGAGAAGTTCATTCTCAACCCGCGCCACATCGAGATCCAGATCCTCGGCGATAAGCACGGCAACATCCTCTACCTGAACGAGCGCGAGTGCTCGATCCAGCGTCGCCACCAGAAGGTGGTCGAGGAAGCACCGTCGCCGTTCGTCTCGGAGAAGATGCGCAAGGCGATGGGCGAGCAGTGCGTCGCGTTGTCGCGTGCGGTGGGCTACTACTCCGCCGGCACGGTCGAGCTGATCGTTTCGGGCGCGGACACCACGGGCGAGTCGTTCTACTTCCTCGAGATGAACACGCGTCTCCAGGTGGAGCACCCCGTCACCGAGTGCATCACCGGCATCGACCTCGTCGAGCAGATGATCCGCGTTGCCGCTGGCGAGAAGCTGCCGTTGACGCAGGAAGAAGTGAAGATCGACGGCTGGGCCATCGAGAACCGCGTCTATGCCGAAGACCCTTATCGCGGTTTCCTGCCCTCGACCGGGCGCCTGATCCGCTACAACCCGCCGGTCGCCGGCTGGGAAGATGACGGCGCCGAAAACGGCCGCCGCGGCATCGATGGCGTGCGCGTCGACGACGGCGTCTACGAAGGCGGCGAAGTCTCGATGTTCTACGACCCGATGATCGCCAAGCTGATCACCTGGGGCAAGACGCGTGACGAAGCGGCCGACAAGCAGATCGAAGCGCTCGATGCATTCGAGATCGAGGGCCTTGGCCACAACATCGATTTCGTTTCGGCGATCATGCAGCACCCGCGCTTCCGTTCGGGCGAGCTGACCACCGGCTTCATCGCCGAGGAATATCCCGAGGGCTTCACCGGTGCGGCCACCGGGGAAGACGTGAAGCGCACGCTGGCGGCGCTGGGCGGCTTCCTTGCGACCGCGCGCGCCGATCGTGCGCGCCGCGTGGACGGGCAACTGGGCGACGAACTGGATCCGCCGGCGCAGTGGGCGGTGAAGATCGACGACACCACTTATGCCGTCGAGCTGACCGAGGACGAGGTGACCGTCGATGGCACCGCGGTGGAACTCAGCCTCGAATACACGCCGGGCGACCGCATGGTGGCCTGCGAGATCGAGGGCAAGCCGCTCACCGTCAAGGTCGAGCCGTTCCGTGCCGGCTTCAAGCTGACCACGCGCGGCGCGATCCACCAGGTTCAGGTGCTCCCCGCCAGCATCGCGCATCTGGTCGGTCACATGATCGAAAAGATCCCGCCGGATCTCTCGCGCTTCCTCATCTGCCCGATGCCGGGCCTGCTCGTGGCGCTCCACGTCAAGGAAGGCGACACGGTCGAGGCCGGCCAGCCCCTCGCGGTGGTCGAGGCGATGAAGATGGAGAACATCCTGCGCGCCGAGAAGTCGGGCACGGTCAAGACGGTCAACGCCAAGGCCGGCGAGAGCCTGGCGGTGGATGCGGTGATCCTGGAGATGGAGTAAGATCCGGACCAGCACCCGGCGAAGCGTTTTAATCGATCGATTGAAAATTGCTTTACTGGTGGTTCGGAGAGGTTGACGTTTACGTAAGCGCGAAATATGCGCTCACGTCATTGGAACACAGAAAGGCCTGAACGCATGAAAGCCCTGGTCTGCGTGAAGCGTGTGATCGACTATAACGTGAAGCCGCGCGTGAAGGCGGATGGCACGGGGGTTGACCTCGCCAACGTCAAGATGAGCATGAACCCCTTCGACGAG
>NZ_JAPCZG010000020.1 GCF_025938155.1 Novosphingobium sp. KCTC 2891
ACCTGGGAATACGACTGCCACCTCTTCCTCAAACGCGCACTCGCCAGCCAGACCATCACACAAAACCCAGACAAAATCCGCGACAACATCGCCGCTAACATCTTCCTGAAAACATGAGGAATCACACCAGCGGCGGAGTGCCGCGCGCATATTCGTAATGCAGCACCCTTTTGCGCAATCCGTTGCGCTGGTGGCGGGACCCAAGGGGTGTGATGATGCCGCCAAAGATGCCGAATACGGCACAATGACAAACAAAATATAATCCGGAGAAGCCTGAATGAACGACGTCGCCACCAAGATTATCGATATATACGATAGCGAAAATCACGATGCGAAAGTCACCGATTCTTCGCAAGTGCCGACATCATATGAATCGATTACACCAGAATGGTTGACTGACGTCCTCTGCAAGGAAGTCGACGGAGCCAAGGTTGTTGCGCTGCGTCTGGATGCGCCGGATGATGGTTCGACCAACCGCCGGCGTATTTATGTCGATTATAACGATGCCGGAACGCAAGCGGGCCTGCCCAAGTCGGTTTTCTGCAAGTCGACCGCCGCGCTTGAAACCCGCCTTGTTTCGGCCATGTCGCAGGCCGCACTGTCGGAGGTCAATTTCTATACCAAGGTACGGCCGCTTCTGAAGATGGAAGCGCCGACGCCGCTGTTCTCGGCTTATGATCACGACAATCACGCTTCGATAATCATGATGCGCGATCTCCAGGGGGAAGTGACGTTCTGCAACGAACGCACCGCAATGGATTGGAACAAGGTCGCCAGTCAGATGAACACGCTGGCTGATCTCCATGCCCCGTTCTACGAGAGTCCGCTGCTCGGCACCGATGCCATTCCGTTCCAGACCTGGGCCGACTGGTGGCGTAACATGACTGCGATCTGCCCCGATTTCGAGGTCTATTGCGACAAGGCCTTTGCGGATTCCGAAGCATTGATGTCGCCTGAGCTTTATCGCCGTCGTGGCGAAGTGTGGAAGGCCACTGTGGCCTCGGCCGAACGCCATCGCGAACTGCCCCACACCATCATCCATTGCGACGTGCACCTCAAGAACTGGTATTGCACCAATGCTGGCAAAATGGGGGTCAGTGATTTCCAGTGCATTACTCGCGGTCACTGGTCGCGAGATCTGATCTATACCTTGACCACGGCCCTCACCATCGAGGATCGCCGCAAGTGGGAAAAGGATCTCGTTCTCTATTACATCGAGCGCATGGCCGAACGGGGCGTGCCGCGCATTACGGCTGACGAAGCCTGGACCAACATGCGCCAGCAGCTGATGACCGTTCTGGCGTTCTGGACGATTACCTTGCGTCCGGCACCCGGCATGCCCGACATGCAGCCCGAGGCCACGACCACCGCATTCCTGCGCCGGATCTATGCTGCGGTCGAAGACCACGGCTCGCTTGACAGCTTCTGATCCATGCCGGGGTGCCGGTGCGCCCCGGCGTTCCCCGGATCACCTTGCTTGGCGCGTTATTGCAATCCGTGGCCGCCGTTGAGGCTGGCCCAAGCATGAGAGCATTTTCTCCATGACTATCAAGCATCCCGATCGCTTCTACATCGATGGCGCATGGGCCGCTCCGTCGGCCGCCACGACATTTCGGGTCATCACGCCATCGACTGAAGAATTGTTCGTCGAGGTCGCGGAAGCGCAAGAGGCCGATGTGCTTCAGGCGGTTGCCGCAGCACGCCGCGCGTTCGATGCGGGTGGCTGGACCGGGCTGAGCCATGCCCGCCGCGCCGAATACTTGCGGGCATTGGGCGATACGCTGGCGGCGCGCTCTGCCGAAGTGGCGCACGACTGGGTCAGCGAGATGGGCATCACCCTTCCGGCGGCCCAGGCCGTCAGCCAGTGGTCTTCGCACGTCTATCAATACTACGCCGGTATGGCCGATACATTTGCCTTTGAAGAGCGCCAGTCGCTCGCCAGCGGTAATATTGGCTTGATGGTGCGCGAACCGGTCGGCGTGGTTGCCGCAATCATCCCGTGGAACGCACCTCCGCTGCTGATCGCCTACAAGCTTGCGCCGGCGCTGCTGGCTGGCTGTGCGGTTATCCTGAAGGCATCGCCCGAAGCACCCAGCGCGGCTTATGCCGTGGCCGAAGCGGCCGAGAGCATTGGCCTGCCGAAAGGCGTGCTGAACGTGCTGACCGCCGATCGCGCCGTTTCGGAATTGCTGGTGCGCCATCCGGGGGTGGACAAGGTAACGTTTACCGGATCGAGCGCGGCCGGTAAGCGAATTGCTTCGCTGTGCGGGGAACGCATTGCCCGCGTGACGCTGGAACTGGGCGGAAAATCGGCGGCGATCGTGATGGACGATGCCGATCTTGGTTCGGTCGTGCAGGCGATGACCGGAAATACCTGCATGATGACCGGACAGGTCTGCGCCTCTTTGACGCGCGTGATCGTCAGTCGGTCGCGGCACGACGAACTGGTGGATGGTCTGGCCGCTGCCTATGCGCAGGTCAAAGTGGGCGATCCCTTTGCCGAGGATACGCAGATGGGGCCGCTGGCGATGTCGCGCCAGCGCGACCGCGTGGAGCACTACATTGAGACCGGCAAGGCGCAAGGCGCACGCCTGGCGACTGGCGGCGGAAGACCGAGCCATCTCAACCGCGGTTTCTACGTGGAACCGACCGTGTTCGGCAACGTGGACAACGCCTCCACGATCGCGCGCGAGGAAATCTTCGGACCAGTGGTCAGCGTCATCCCGGTGGATGACGAGCAACAGGCCATCGCCGTGGCCAACGATTCCGATTTCGGGCTTTCGGGCACCGTGTTCACCGATGATGCGGACAAGGCGTACCACGTGGCCCGGCAGGTGCGCACGGGTACCATCAGCCAGAATGGCGCCGCCGCCGAATTTTTCGATATCGCCTTTGGCGGCTTCAAGCAGTCGGGAATTGGGCGCGAAGGCGGACGCGAAGGGCTTTTGCCGTTTCTCGAGACCAAGGCCGTGGTTCTGAACGGCCTTCCCGCCCACCTTGCCGGAGCGGACTGAACGGAAACGGCGCTGGCGGCATGTGCACCGACCAGAAACGGCCGGCTCCTGCAAGATTCGGATAAGCCGGGCATTTATGGGAGATCATGATGAACGAGGCCATCGGAACTCGGCGATGCCCGGTCCATTTCGATCACGAATCCGCCGAACACACGACGAACTGGGTGGCGGAATTCGATGCCATGCGGGAAAAGTATCCGGTTGCCTGGTCGGATCGCCACGGCGGATTCTGGGTCGCCACCAGTTACGACGCCGTGGTGCGCATGGCCAAGGACGCGGAATCGTTCTCAAGCCACAAGCACTTTGATCCCGCCACGGGCCATGTCGAGGGTGGCATCACCATTCCTGCAACGCCGATCACGCGCGGCCTGCCGGTGGAAGCCGACAAGCCCGAATGGGACGCGATGCGCGGCTTCATCAATCGGCGCTTCGCGCCCAAGGCGGTGGAAAGCTACCGTGCCGATGCCCGTCTCTATGCCACCGCACTGCTCAACCGGGTGATCGAAACGGGCGCGATGGACCTCGTCAACGATTTCACCGGCCCGGTGCCGGCGATGGTGACGATGAAGTTGATGGGCCTGCCGCTGCACGAATGGCGCCAGTTTGCGGATCCTTTGCACACGATGGTCTATACGGCCAAGGACGCACCCAATTACGCCGAAGTGGTTGGCGATGTGGCGTGGGTCTTCCAGCGCTGCGCGGAAGAATATGCCCGCTATCTGCAAGAGCCCGAGCAGGACAACCTGCTGTCCTATTTCGCGCACAACGATATGGATGGCCGGCGGCTTACGCTGGAGGAGGTACTGGCCTTCTCGAACAACATCATCATCGGCGGGGTCGATACCACAACTGCGCTGACCACCCATGCGCTGGCCTATCTGCATGACCATCCGGTGGAGAGGGAAAGGCTGCTCGAAAATCCAGCGATGCTGCCCTTCGCCCGCGAGGAATTCCTGCGCTTCTATTCGCCGATCCACGGCTTGGCGCGCAACGTGGCGCATGATCTCGAATACGACGGGATCGATATGCACAAGGGTGACCGGGTATTTCTGGCGTGGGCCGCTGCAAATCGCGATCCGGACGTGTTCGCGAAGCCCCATGCGATTGACATGGCCCGCCCGTCAAACCGGCATGTGGCGTTCGGTTCGGGCATTCATCGCTGCATCGGCTCAAATTTCGCGCGGATGATGTTCGAGGAAATGATGGCCGAGATCTTTGCCCGCATTCCCGACTTCGAGATCGATTACGAAAATTCGCGCCGCTACCCGTCGGTCGGCACGATCAATGGCTGGGAAACGATGCCCATCCGTTTCGCGCCCGGATCACGGGTCGAATGCAGCATGGTTCTTTGAAACACGAGAAGGGCGGCATGGAACACCCAGGCTATATCATCGTCGGTGCCGGCTCTGCGGGTGCGATCATGGCCGAGCGGCTTTCGGCCAGCGGCCGCGCGCGTGTGCTGCTGCTCGAAGCCGGCCCAAGCAACCATCATCCCTTCGTGACAATGCCCAAGGGCATTGCCAAGATACTCGGCAGTCCGCGCCACGTGTGGCAATACGAAACGCAGGCCGGCAACGGCATTCCTGCTGAAATCTGGCTCAAGGGTCGTTTGCTGGGCGGTTCCAGCTCGATCAACGGCATGATGTATTTCCGCGGCCAGAAGGCCGATTACGACGATTGGGCCGCAGCTGGCGCTGCTGGCTGGGACGGGGCGGAAATGCTGCGGGTCTTCCAGATGATGGAAGACCATTCGCTGGGCGGCAGCGAAGGGCGCGGTGAGGGCGGTCCGCTCAAGGTCACGGTGCACGAGCGCAACAATCCGCTGGTCGAGGCCTTTATCAAGGCTGGTGAGCAGATGGGCGTTAAGAGGGTGCGCGATCTCAACAATCCGGCTCTGGAAGGCGTTGGGCCTGCGCCGCATTCGACCCGCGGCGGCATTCGCTCCAGTTCGGCCCGCGCTTTTCTCGACCAAGCCGCCAAGCGGTCGAACCTGCGCATCGTGACAGGGTTCGAGGCCGATCGCGTGCTGTTTGACGGCAAACGGGCGGTCGGCGTCGAAGGCCTGCTAAACGGCCGGCCCGCCAGCTTCGCGACTGAAGGCGAAGTGATCCTGTGCGCAGGCGCGATCAACAGCCCGGCCATCCTGCAACGTTCCGGCGTGGGGCATGTCGGCAGGCTCTCGGCGCTGGGCATCGCGCCGGTGGCCGATAATCCGGAAGTGGGCGAGAACCTGCTCGAACACCGCGCGTTGATGCTGTATTACGAGCTGAACCGGAAAATGGGCGAAAACCATGAATATCGTGGTGCGCGCCTGATCGCCAATGCCTTGCGCTATTTCACGACGCGCACTGGCCCGATGGCGCTTCCGCCCTATCCGGCATCGGGCTTTTTCCGGACTCTGCCTGACCTTGATCGGCCCGATGCGCAGATCATCCTTGCCCCGTTCGTCTCGCAACTGTCGGAAAAAGGGCTGACAACAGACCCGGTGCCCAGCATCAACGTGTTCAGTTATCCCTGCCGTCCGCGCAGCCGGGGCCACGTGCGCATTGCCGGGCGCGATATGCGGATGCAACCTGCGATCTCGCCCAATTACCTTGCCGATCCCTATGATCGGGAGGTGACTTTGCGCAGTTTCCGTTTCACCCGCGACTGGATGCGCAAGCCCGCTATCAGTCCCCTGATCGCAAAAGAACGCGATCCCATCTCGCTGATCCACGGTGACGACGAGATCATCGACTTCTATCGCAGCAAGGGCCAGTCCACGTTCCACAGCTGCGGCACGTGCCGGATGGGTGATGATGCGCGCTCTGTGCTCGATGCACGGCTCAACGTACGCGGTGTGCAGCGGTTGCGCGTTGCCGATGCCGCCGTCATGCCCACCATGCCGTCGTGCAACACCAATGGCCCTGCGATGGGCGTTGGCTGGCGCGGGGCAGAGATTATCCAGCGCGACAGCAACCGTTGAAACCGCCGGCCCGGCAGGCATTGCCGTTGGAGAGAAGAGACAATTCATCGACCGGCTAATCGCCGCGCACCGTTTCTGCTAGTTTTCCAGGATCGAGGTGCCCAACCGCCAAAGGGTATCCCGGCCTGTGGAGATGATACCGGATGCGCACGACCTTGTGGGAGGAGGTTGTCGGCGGCTTGTCGCTGGCGAGAGTTTCCTACGCCTGGGCTGATGGCGATCTGCTGTCAGAGGTGCACCACGCGATGACGCTCAAACATGCTGAAGCGCGCCGCCCGGTAAATGCCAAACTGCTCAATGCTTGCAACGGGGGGCATCGGATCGGCCGTCTGGTGCTGACGCCGCCTGACATTGCGGTAAAGGTCAGGGCGGTTGAGGCGGAAGACAATTTCATCGTCCGCATGTTCCAGTTTGACCCGACCTGGCTGAACAACCAACTGTGCGATGGGGTGAATTTCGATTTCCGCGCCGTGCCCTTCATGCCGAGCATCGATCACCCGCTGATCCACTCCACGCTTGAGCGGATCTATGATGAAGTGATGTCCCGCCGGCCGGGCTGGCATGGCATGGTTGAGGCGCTGCTGCGCCTCTTGTGCCTGGACATCGCGCGCCTGTCGCAGGGCGCGGATGCCGCTGACGAGGATAATGGCGGTGCGGTCGCGCTAACGGCCGACCAACTGGAGGCGGTTCGTCAGGCCATGACCAGCATTGATATTGCCGACTTGTCGACGACGCGGGTGGCCAGCGTCATGGGCATGGGCGTCACCCGTCTGCGTCAGGCGTTTCGCAAGACGACAGGACAGACGCTGCGAGCCGAAATCGAAAGCGTGCGGACCGAGCATGCTCGAGCGCGGCTGGAGGAAACCCAGTTGCCGCTCAAGGTCATTGCCCACGAATTGGGTTTCGCCCATGCGAGCAGCTTCTGCCACGCTTTCAAGAAGGCGATGGGAATGACGCCAACCGACTATCGGGAACGACCGCGTCGCTGCGTCAACCGACCTGGGGAACTGATTCATGTCGTATGAAACGATCGCGGTTGAACGGATTGAGGATGTCCTGAAGATCACCCTCAACCGCCCCGACCGTCTCAATGCCGCGCCGCCGCAGATGGCTGTCGAAATCTCCGACTGCCTTGGCGATCTTGGGTCTGCACGGGCGGTGTTGCTGACAGGGGCCGGGCGCGCGTTCTGTTCCGGCGCCGATCTGGTCGCCGGCGTGGAGACGCATCTTGTCGGGGGGAGCCGCAGCTACAAGGTTCTTTCCCAGGCCTATAACCCGGTAATTGCCCAGCTTGCCCGCTTGGAAGTACCGGTCGTAACAGCCGTCAACGGGCCGGCAGCCGGGATAGGCTGCGCACTTGCCCTTGCTGGCGACTTCGTTCTGGCTGGAAAGAATTCCTATTTCCTTCAGGCATTTGCCAATATTGGGCTGGTCCCGGATGGGGGGAGCACGTGGACGCTGCCCCGCCTTGTCGGGCGAACGCGCGCGCTGGAAATGATGATGCTGGCCGAGCGCATTCCTGCAGAAAAGGCGCAGGAGTGGGGGCTGATCTACAAGTGGGTCGACGATGCGGACCTGATGGCCGAAGCGATGGACTTGGCACAACGCCTGGCTCGCGGCCCGACCGTCGCGTTCGGCCTTCTGCGTCGCCTGGTGGCCCAGGGTCAGGGCGCCGGCCTTGATGCTTCACTTGTGGCAGAAGCCGAAGCGCAACGCAGCGCGGCCAACAGTGCCGATGCCAGCGAGGGCAAGGCCGCCTTTTTGGAAAAGCGCAAGGCGTCATTTACCGGCAATTGATCGCCAGCCTCAACGTCATCGGGAGGCAAATGCGCATTCGGAAACGGTCAACGACTTCCTTTTCCCAAAAGGTAGATTGGGCCGGCGTGAAGCTCGTCATTCAGTGGCGAGTGCAACGAAATTCGGGAACTTGTTATAAATACGCCAAGGGGGGCGGATATTTTCATGACGGACGCTGTACGAAATATCGATGGCTACAAGGCGCTGCTTTTTGTCGGCGTAGCGGCTTTGACCTTGCAGGCAGTCCCTGCCATTGCCCAGGAGCAGGCGGCCGAAACTGCCAGCGCGCAGGTCGATGACGGCGCCATCATCGTTACCGCACGCAAGCGTAGTGAAACGCTCATCTCCGTTCCCGTCGCGATTACTGCCGTCTCTGCTGCCGAATTGAACCGGTCGGCGATCAACGGTGTCGATGCGCTTGCGCGCAAGATTCCGGGTTTCGTGATTGGCGAGGGTGGCGGCACCGTGGGCGGTGGCTCGATTTCGCTTCGCGGTATCTCGGCTTCGGAATCCAATCCGCTGAGCGATCAGGCCGTTTCTTTCAACGTCGATGGCGTCCAGGTCGCACGTGCATCGATGCGCCGCATGGGCGATTTCGATCTTGCCAGCGTGGAAGTGC
This sequence comes from Novosphingobium sp. KCTC 2891, assembly GCF_025938155.1. GTDB lineage: Bacteria > Pseudomonadota > Alphaproteobacteria > Sphingomonadales > Sphingomonadaceae > Novosphingobium. The sequence goes on from NZ_JAPCZG010000020.1 coordinate 8,396, forward strand.
TCAAGGGGCCGCAGGCTCTGTTCTACGGCAAGAACAGCCCGGGCGGCATCATTTCCACGCGCACGGCTGATCCGAGTGACCGGTTCGAGGCCGGTGCAAAGGTTGGTTACGAATTCAACGCGCGTGAAGTGCGTGGTGAAGGCTATGTGTCCGGGCCGATCGCCGATGGCCTTGGTGCGCGTCTGGCCTTCTACGGTTCGGACATGCAGGGTTGGACCAAGAACCTTGTTCCGGCCACGGACCCGCGGGCTCCCAACAGCCGCCGCTCTCCGAACCGCACCGAATGGGCGCTGCGCGGAACGTTGAAGTTTGATCGTGGCGGTCCTTTCAATGCACGCCTGAAGGTCAGCCACAACGATGCCCGTGACAACGGCATGACCAATAACTTCCAGACGGTGGACTGCCCGACCGGCGCGCCGGCTGTTGGTGGCATTGTCGACTGCAAGGGTGATGACCGCATCGTGCAGGCCCGCCTTGGCCCGGACTTTGCCAAGATCGCGCCTATCTTCAATCCGGGCATTTCCTATAGCGATTTCGGACCCAATGGAGACCTGCACTCGACATCGAAGCAGTGGCTGGCCGGACTCGAAATGAATTACGAGTTGAGCCCCAACCTGAAGATCACCTCGGTGACCGGCCTGTACAAGCTGAACTTCTTCAACGTTGGCAACTTCACCGCAACGGCTGTCGCCCCGGCGATTCTGGGATCGGCGAACAAGTTCAACGTGCGTGAACTGAGCCAGGAACTGCGCCTGGCCAGCAACTTCGACGGACCGGTGAACTTCCTTCTGGGTGGGCAGTATCAGGACTCGAAGGTAACGAACGCTTCCATCGCGGCGTTCGGCGCGGTTGCGGGTGAGCCTTCGCTGTTCGGCTCCGCGCGTCCGTCCCCATTCGTTGCGGCCAACTATTACGTTGCGCAGAAGGGCTGGGCCTATTCGGCGTTCGCACAGGTTCAGATCAAGCCAATCCCGCAGGTCGAAATTTCGGGCGGCGGTCGTGTATCGAACGAAATGAAGCACCTGACCTCGGTCATCAACCGCGGGGTGGAGCTGATCGGCGTCAATCCGTACCTCTCCAACGGTGGCTCGCGGCGTAAGTGGGACAACTTCTCGCCGGAAGTGTCCGTCAGCTATCGTCCTTCGAGCGACCTGACATTCTACGTGAATTACAAGCAGGGCTTCCTGTCGGGAGGCTTCAACGGCGGTTCCTTCAACCCGGCCGGCGATTTTTCCTATCGCCCCGAGTTGGTCAAAGGTTGGGAAGGCGGCATCAAGGCGCGAGCTCTTGACGGGATGATCAGCGCCGAGCTGGCGCTCTACTCCTACAAGATCAGCGATCTTCAGGTGCAGGTGACCACCAACGGCACCACCCAGGAATTGCGCAATGCGGGCAAGGTCTCCTCGAAGGGTGTCGAGTTCAGCCTCTCGGTTCGTCCTGCACAAGGCCTGACCCTCTATGGCAACGTCGCTTATGCCAAGGGTGAATACGACCAATATTTCGCCACCTGCTATGCCGGCCAATACGCGCTGTCGAAGGGGACAGGGATTGGCCAGTGTGCAGATCAGCCGAACCCGACCAATAACGGTATCGTTGGCCGGCTCCAGAACCTGAATGGCACAGAGCTGATCCGTGCGCCCGAATGGACGGGTAATGCTGGCATCATCTATTCGACGCCGTTGACCAGCAACCTGAAGGGTGAGTTTTCTACCGGCGTCAGCTATAGCCAGAGCTTCATCACCACGGCGACCTCGCAGCCGCGCTCGCGTTCGCCGCAGTACACGCTGCTCGACGCTTCGATCCGTCTGTCACAGACCGACGACAAGTGGGAACTGGCGCTTATCGGCCGTAACCTGACCAACAAGTTCTACTGGAGCCGCACTTCGGACAATCCGACGAGTGCTGCATTCCCGAACCAGTTGGCTGACACCCTGGCATCGCCGAGCCGCGGCCGCGAAGTTATGCTGCGCGTAGGCTTCAGGTACTGAATTGATAGTCTCTCCACCTATAGCCGCCCGGAAACGGGCGGCTTTTTTTGTCCGCAACGGCGGGGATTGCGTTCGCAACCATCATCAATGAGCCGTGCGGCCCAATTGCGGTGGTCCTGACAGGGCAATGGGAGCGGGCGTTTTGTGGGGGGCGGACGTCAGCAAAGGCAGCGGAAGCTTCGATATGACCGAGACATATCAAGCGCTGTGCCCCGCGCAGCAGGCGACATCTGTCAGCAGGGTGGCAGTTCGGCTTGCGGATCTACAACAGCCTGAAGCCGGTAATGTTGGCTGCAATCACACGCAAAACCGCGCAGTCTCTGGCACGCTCACCCGGCACACGATGTGATGATCGATGAACGCGGCTCATCTGATGGAATTTGATCTTCGACAGCCGCCTGGTGCAGCTTACCGGCCGTGGGCCCTTCAGCCTTTCACGCCTGTTTTGAGCACGGCGCGGGCCCAGTCGCACGCCATGGACAGCGCAGCCGGACCATCGCTCAGCAGGGAGGCAAGGCTCAGGAAGCCGTGAACCTGATTGTAATAGTGGATATGCGCGACCTCTCCGCCGCCCTGCGCCAGCTTGCGGGCATAGGCGATGCCTTCATCGCAAAGAGGATCGTGCTGGGCGGTCATCACGAGAGCAGGGCACACGCCGCTGACATCGTCAGCCCTAAGTGGCGATGCTTGCCAATCCATGCCTGAAGCGGGTGCGTCAAGGTAATGGCCGCGGAACCAGCGCATGTTCGCGGCCGTTAGCGGCAGCGCGTCTGAGCAGGTGGCATAAGAGAGATGTTCGGTGCCCAGGTCGGTGACGGGATAGAATAGCATCTGGCCGGCCAGCGCAGGCATGTCCCCACCCCGATTGCGGCTGGCCAGTGCCACTACGGCCGCCAGATTGCCTCCAGCGCTGTCGCCGGCCACGAACAGTTGCGCCGGGTCGAGGCCAAGTCCGGCACCGTTGCTCTGAACCCAGTCCAAAGCGGCCAAGCAGTCGTGGACCGCCCCGGGAAACCGCGTTTCGGGCGAAAGGCGATAGCCGACCGAAACAACCACGGCCGACAGGCCGGCGCAAAGGCGCCGACAGATGTCATCATGGGTTTCGATGTCGCAAAGCACCCATCCGCCGCCATGGAAATAAAGGATCGCAGGCAATGGCCCGGACAAAGCTGTTGCCGGCCAGTAGCAACGGCAAGCAGTCGCACCGGCCGGTCCCGGGAAAGTCATGTCCTCGACTAAGCCGACGGGTACAGGCACCCCTTGGGGCGCAAAAAGCTTCGCCTGTGCGCGAGCCTCGACGGGGCTCAGCGTTTCGAACGGTGTGGGTCGATTGGCCGCAGCGGCGGTCAGCAGGCGCTGCACTTCGTGGTGCAGGGTGATCGTTTCATTGGTTTCCTGCGACATCGTGGCGCCCTTATTCTCGTTCTATTTGCCGTCGACCGAATAAACCAGCAGCGCGTTGCCGGGCATCTTCATTGCAAAGCCATAACCTGAATTGGCGATGAGATAGCCGTTCGCCAAAGTCACCCCAGGCCCGCTCATCGATCCACCGCGCGCAACGGCGCCGCTGGCGGTCGGCCAAGGACCTGCGGTGTCGGTTTCCCAGATTACCTTGCCGGACTTGCGATCCAACGCGCGCAGCCATCCGTCGAGGTATCCGGCAACGACCGCGCCGGGAATGGCTGTCGCGACCGCCGATACCCCGGGATCGCAGAACTTGCGGCCGTGGCATTGCGGTTGGATGGAATCGCGCCAGACAATTGCCCCGGTGCGTGCATCGACGAGGTGAACGCCCGGAAAGCCGGCATCGTCATATGTGCCGGCCAGTGGCGTAAGTTTTGAATCGTAGATCGGTACATAGACCCAGGGGCCTTCAGCAGCCATGCCGAAATGGACCCCGCCCTGAAGACTGCCGCGCCCGACTGCCGTTTCCCACAGCTGTGCGCCCGGGTTGTCTGGATCCAAAGCCGTTACCTTGCCCGACTTGGCGCCGGCCACGAGGATGTCTTGGCCCGTGCCATCTTCCACCAGCAGGATGGATGCGGCAACGTCCGCGTCGGGGCCGCGTTCGACGGGGCAATTAGGATGTCCCTTGTACATGCAGCTGTTGTTCCACGCATCGTGGTGGGTCAACTGATGAACCCAGCGGCGATCGCCGGTTTTGAGGTCCACCGCAAAGACTGCATCCGAATTGCCATCCGAGGGCGAGGTATAATTCTCGCCGGAACCGAAATAGAGCAGTCCGCGCTTGGCATCGACAGTGGGCGAGCCCCACACCGGCGCGCCGGAAGGGGCAAAGATATCGGTGCCCGCAGGCGATTTGCCGGCCACCACGGAAGGGCCTTGCACGGTATAGTGCTGCCATCGCGTCTCGCCGGTGGCCATGTCGAGTGCGACCACGGAGCCGCGGAACGTGCAGCAGGGATACTTCGGGTCTTCGGCGGAGCCCACTTCGAGCGAGGAAATCGGCACATAAAGCAGACCGTCATGCGGCACCGGAGTGCCGGTGATCACCGCATCCTTGTGATCTTCGGGGCGTACGCGCCACAATTCCTTGCCGGTCAGCGCATCGAGCGCATGGACGTTGCCGCGCAAGTCGCCAAAAAAGACGCGGGGGTTCGTCGCCGGCTTGCTGCCTGCGGCCCACGGTTCCACCACCACGGCTGTGCGAACCTCGGCCGAGACGCGCGTCGTCCAGCGCGCGCAACCCGTGGCAAGGTCGAGCGCGTAGACCGTGCCGTCCTGACTGCCCACGAAGATCGCGCCCATGGCAACGACCGGCTGTGAACGCGCCTGCACCGCACCGGGGAAGGCCATCGCCCACTTCAGCTTCAATCGCGACAAGTCCTTGGCGGCAAGACCGGCAACCTCAGTCGGGAAGAAGCGGCGGTTGTCATATCCCCAGCCGACCTTCGCGGGCGGTCGGGTGAGGTCGAAGGCCATGCGTGCCGTCGGGCAGCGGAGCGGGCCGGGATCGGGACGATAATGGGCCAGGTCCGTCTTGGTCAGGTATTCCGCGATCTGGCGGCGTTCACCGTCGTTCAGGTGTTCCGCCTTGTCCTTCATCACGCCCGTGGTCAGCGCGTCGATGATGGTGGACGGCGACATTTGCTGCAGGATGAAAACACCGGGCGCCTTGGGGCTGCCGCCTTCATGGCAGCCCGCGCAATTGTCGGCGAAAAGCTGCTGGCCGGGCCAGGTTTTTGCCTCTCCCGGGGTGCCTGCGGCGCTTGCCCGGAAACTGGCGAATGATGCAGCAAGTGCGGTGGCGGCAGAAATGAAAAGCAGCGAGCGCATCCGCATCGACATTTTCCCTGAATGATCTTTGGCTTCATCCGCGCTCTGGCCCGGATGAAATCGCTTGGTGTGATGTCCGCTCCCCCCAATGGGAGCAAAGGTCATTGTGCCCAGCTTTGCGTCATTGCCATGCTGGAACAGCGCCGCTGCAAGGACAGGCAAATCCATCCCGCCGGCAAGAACCCGGCACGGCGGGGTTCACACTTTCATGAGCTTGCTGCCCAGCATGGTCAGCGAATTGGTCGGATCATTGCCGATGTGCGCGCGCGCCGCCATCAGGTCCAGCCAGGGGCGCACCAGCGGAGAATCGTTGCGAATGGCCCGCGCACCCATGTGCAGCATCATTTCGTCGACGCAGTCGGCGATGCGGCGCAAGGCCGAGGTTTCCTGCGAACGCAACGTCCATACCGTGCGCGAGTCCAGGGGCTCGTCACGTTCCGCATGGTCCCACAGCAAGGCAACGTGCCGTTCGAACTGCGCGGCAACCGCATCGGTTTCGGCATGGAGGCGCGCGGCTACTTGCAGCACGGCGGGGTTATCCAGCGCGGCTTGCCCCGTCAGTGGCGAGACGCGGCTCTTGTTGGACGCAATGAAGGCCTTCAGGGCAGCCCGGCCAATGCCGACGCAAAGATTGGAGATTCCGGCGGTGAACAGATAGAGCCACGGCAGCCGGTAAAGCGTGGGGCCGGGCCGATCAGCCGCAGGCACTGTCCAGACGCCTGTGTCCAACTGGTGCACGCGATGCGCAGGCACGAAGACGTCGCGCGCCACGATATCGTTGCTGCCGGTGCCTTTCATGCCGAAGGTATGCCACACGTCCTCGATGGCGTAGTCGGCCCGGGGTACGAGCAGCAGGCGGCTGGCCTCGGCGGCGGGAAGGCCTTCGATCCGCGCGCCCAGCAAGGACCACGCCGTGTGGGTGCTCCCACTGGCGAACGTCCAGCGGCCCGATAGCCTGTAGCCGCCTTCGACCGGCGTTGCCGTGCCTGTGGGGGCGAAGGAGGAACTCACCAACGCTCCTTGCCCATCGGCCCATACATCGGCCTGCGCCTGTTCGGAGAACAGGGCCACGACCAGCGCCTGCACGTTCAAGACGCCAAAGACCCAAGCCGTGGACGGGCATTGTTCCGCCAGCGCGTTCTGAAGCGCGAGGAACACTTCGGGGCGCAGTTCCTTGCCGCCCCAGCGGCGTGGCTTGTAGAGGTCAAAGAGACCGGCCGCGCGCAACTCGTCGATCGTCTGCACGGGAATGTCGCGCAGGGCATCGGCCTCTTGCGCTCGTGCGGCAATGCGCGGCAGCAGCGGTTCCACCCGGTGCATGAGGCTGGCCAGCGACGGTGGAAATGCCTGGGCGTCGTTCACGTCAATCCTCATCGCAGCGGAAATCGCCAAGGTATTCGGCGCGTGCGGATTGCTGGCAATCCCGGATTGGCCGACAAGGTCGTCGTTGCGCCAGCAGGCATGAATCTGTGCGCTGGGGAAAACAGGCGGGATCCAATTGCCGGTTCGGCAGCGCTCAGAAAAGGACATCCCGGTTGAGCAGGTGCTTTTCGTCCATCGCGTCGCGCAGGCGGTGCATCATGTCCAGGGCGCCGGGCGCCACATGGCGCGGCAGGAAAGCGCGCTTTGCCTGGCCAATGCCATGCTCGGCCGTCAGCGCGCCCTCGAACGCGTGCACGACGCCATAGACGCATTCCTCGACCTCGATTTCGCGCATCGCGGTCTCGGGTCCGATGTGGACGCCTACATGGATGTTGCTATCGCCGAGGTGGCCGAGGGTCACCATCCGGAAGTCGCCGAACCGCTCGCTCAGGGCCGTGCGCGTGGCCTGCGCGAATGCGTCGGCGCGAGCTATGTCGATGCTCACGTCAAACGGCACGAACGGCCCCATTTCCCGCACCAGGATTTCCGAACTTTCGCGGACTTGCCACAAATCCTTCACCTGCTTTTGCGAGCGAGCGGTGACGGCATCGGCGATCAGCCCCTCGGAGAAGGCTTTCTCCAGAAACTCCGCAAAGGCGGCCTCATCCACATCGTCGTCAAAGCCCATTGCTTCGACAATCGCGTAGAAGGGTTGGTCGGGCTCCACAGGCCGCCTTGCCGGATCGTGGCTTGCGACAAGGTGATAGTAATCCTGCCACATCACTTCGAACGCGGAAAGCTGCGGTAGCCGTCGCGCGCGGGACAGCAAGCCGAGGACGGAAGCGTAATCGGGCAGGGACACGAAGGCGACGTTCTGCGTGCAGGGCATGGCCGTCAGCCGCAGCACGGCTTTGGTGACGATGCCCAGCGTACCTTCGCTGCCGATGAAGGCCTGCTTGATGTCGTAACCGGTATTGTTCTTGAGAAAGCGGTTCATCGCGCTCACGATCGTGCCGTCGGCTAGGACGGCCTCCAGTCCGAGCACGTTCTGGCGTGTCATGCCCCAGCGGATCACGCGGTTTCCGCCGGCATTGGTGGCGATGGTGCCGCCAATCGTGGCCGTGCCCTTGGCGCCCAGGTCGATGGGATAGAGCAGGTCCTGGCCTTCCGCCGCCTGCTGAACCGCTTCCAGGGTAGCGCCAGCTTCCACGGTGGCTGTCATCGCTATCGGATCGATATCGAGGATAGCGTTCATGCGCTCCAGTGAAATGACCAGTTCGTCCGCTCGGGCAATCGCCCCTCCGGCAACACCGGTACGTCCGCCATGCGTGACGACGCGTTGCCCCCGCGCGTGGCACAGCGCCAGAACCCGCGCCACTTCATCGGTATCTGCCGGGCGCACGATCGCCGGCCCAAGCACGGGCACGGAGCGGAACGGGTCGCATGACCTGGCGCGCGCATCTTCGCCCAGCAGCATCCCGCGCTCTCCAACGATGGTCCGGATGGCGTCGATCAGGTCAGGTGAGGCTGGCTCGGTGCGGTTCATCGCTAAGGCTCTTCGCGATCGGGGTCAGGGGCGTCGGATCTGGATCAATTCGATGGAATAGCCATCGGGATCCTTGATGAAGGCCAGCTGCGGGGCGCCATCCAACATCGCCCTGGGAGCGGAGCCTGGCGCTCCTCCAAAGTCCTTGAGACGTTCCCACATCGCCTGCACGTCGGGCACGCCGATGGCGACATGGCCATAGCCAGTGCCGTGGCTGTAGGCTTCGGCCTGATCCCAATTCCACGTCAGTTCCAAAGCGGCGGGCCCATCGCGATAGCCGGCATAGGAAAGGAACAGGATCGAGAAACGGCCCTGCTCGAAATCATGGCGATCTAGCAAGGTCATGCCGAGGCCGTCGCAATAGAAACGAAGCGAGGCATCGACATCGCGAATGCGGATCATGCTGTGCAGAATGCGCGGGCGATCGGCATCTTCGCCCCATGCCCACAGAGGATCGTGAGAACTGGCTGTTTCGGTCATGCGCAAAATCCCCTTGGCGGAGCAATCGCGGGGATTTTAGCCCATCTCGCAACGCCGCGCGTGCCCACGATGGCAAACGGGATTGCTCCCTTGCGAAGTGCCCGGCCTTGCGGGTCCGTCGGAACGTCAGGCAGCGTGGCGGGCGCTACCCTCGTCGCGCGCTGCGCGATCCTGCATCGTGCCTTTCATGTGACGCGTGCGGAATTCGCGTGGTGGAATGCCATAGGCGGCCTTGAACATGCGGCTGAAATGCGCCGCGCTCTTGAAACCAGACATATAGGCGATTTCGTGGATCGGGTGATCCCGCGTCTTGGGAGAGAGCAGCCAATCGCGTGCCTTCGGCAGGCGGTTCTTCCACACCAACTCGGAGAATGACGTGTTGTTGGCCTTAAGCAGATAGCACAGATAGCGGGGCGATATGCCGCAATTGGCCGCAACCTTGTCGTAGCTGAGGTCGGGGTCGGTCAGGTTCATCATGATGTAATTTTCGATATCGGCCAGCCGCCGATCCACCAGTTTCTGGCGGCGCGGCATCTCCATCTTGCTGGACCGCAGATGGTCAGCGATCGATTCCAGCAGGCCACCAACGAGGTGGCGAGCCGCATGGTCGCCCAGCCGGTCGCCATAGTCGAGGATGACATCGAGCAACCTGAGCGCGGCCATGCCTTCGGCCGATTGCAGGTCGAACGGGGTGAACAGGCGCTCGGCCTCCTGCAGGTGCATCAGGAACATGTCGGGTGGCACGATGATCTGGATGGATTCATGCCGATCTTCGCCATTGCGCCGGAGAGTGGCCTGAAAGGGCGCGCTGGAATCAAGGATGCCGGCACTGCCGGCAGCAATTTCACAGGTTCCGTTCGCCCGCACGATCTTGATCGCGCCCTTGCGCGCAAACCAGATCACGCGCAGCCCGACGCGATTGTTGCGAATATGCTGCGTTCCGCGACGATAGGACAGGTCCGAAGATGAGCAGATGCGCGTGATCGAGACCGGACTGCTCAGTGCCTTTTCCATCTCGACGTTCGAGAAATTGTCATCGAGACACTTCAGATCGCCATCGTAGAACTCACGACGGGCAACCGCGGCGTACGCCTGAAACGCTTCGGCCGAGGATACACGGGTGCTGGAAAAGACCTGTTCCATTCAATCCTTCTCCCAGTGCCTGGCCCCGGCGCAGGAATGCGGATGCATCTGCACCGGGGCGGCTCACGCCTGTTTTGCCGGTTAGTCGGTCTTGTTTTGCTTGGCCGAAATCAGCGATCGACCCAGCTGACCACTTCTTCCAATGGCGCCCGGCGAGAACGGAAGGCATTGGCCGGATGATCCGCAGCCGCATATCCGAACGAGGCACCGCACACCACGAGCCGATCTTCGGGTATGCCGAAATGCTCGTGAACCAGCGGGCAATAGGCGGCAAAGGCAGCCTGCACGATCATGGCAATCCCAAGGCTTTGTGCCGCAAGCATCAGCGTGCCAAGATAAATGCCTGTGTCGATCGCCCCGTAATCGCACAAGTCGCGCGGAGAGGTAAACACCATCGCGTGCGGCGCGCCGAACAGGCGGAAGTTTTCCAGCGCCTGCTTGCCCGATGCTTCGCGATCGCCAAAAGCCACCCCGACGCTATCGTAAAGTTGCCAGCCCACTTCGCGCTGGCGCTCCTTGTAGATCCCGCGATAAATTTCGGGGAAATCGAAGTCGGGCGGGGGCGTTTTCTGACCGCTTGCCGCATCTGCCACAGCACGTTCGAAAAAGGCGCGCCGAAAACGCTCGGTGCCTTCGCCGCTGGTGACGTGAACCTGCCACGGCTGGCTGTTGCACCACGATGCAGCATTTTGGGCGATGCGCAGCATCAGCTCGATCTTTTCCTGAGGAACCTGATCGGGCAGGTAGCTGCGGCAGCTGAAGCGATCGGCGAGCAAGCGGGAAAGCACTGCGGCTTCCGGGGGCAGGCCATCATCTCCGGTCAGAGCGACACGTTCTGTGCTGGCCATCAATCGACTCCGAGAATGGCGGCGCTGGTAGGTACGCCGCTGCCGGCCGTTACCAGCATGTTGCGAACGCCCGGCACCTGGTTCACGGCCGTACCGCGCAATTGCCGAACCGCTTCGGCCACCCCGTTCATCCCGTGGATGTAGGCTTCACCCAATTGTCCGCCGTGCATATTGATCGGCAACGCGCCCCCGATTTCAAGGTTGCCGTCGCGCACGAAATCCTTGGCTTCACCCTTGGCGCAAAAACCATAGGCTTCCAGGCCGGGGAAGACGCTCGGACCGAAGTGATCATAGATGATGGCTGCATCCAGATCCTTGGGCGAAAGGCCCGACTGGGCATAAAGCTGGCGTGCCGCCGCCGCGCATTCTTCATAAGGCCAGATGTTTTCGCGGTAGAAGCCGGTCAGGCCCAACGCACCCGCAGGCGATCCTTGCGCTGCTGCGCGAATATAGACGGGCTTCTGCTTAAGATCCTTTGCCCGTTCGGCGCTGACCACAACGACAGCCACTGCGCCATCGCTTTCCTGGCAGCAGTCAAGGAGGCGCAGCGGATCGGCAATCATCTTGGAGGCCTGGTGGTCTTCCACGGTGATCGGCTTGCCATAGAAGAAGGCATTGGGATTGGTGGACGCATTCTTGCGCGCCAGAACCGCGTAGTTCGCGAAATCCAGCTCGGTCGCGCCGGTTTCGTGCATGTAACGGCGCATCATCATGCCGACCATGGCGGCCGGCGTCATCAACCCGCTGAGGCCGTGATATGCAAACACCACGTTGTCGCTCGTGGGGGGCAGCGAATGCATCGGCTGACCGAAGCGATATTCGGAGCGTTCGTTCATCGCGCGATAGACGACGACGACATCGGCAACGCCGCAAGTGATCGCAAGCGCCGCCTGCTGCAACGGTGCGCATGTGGCGCCCCCGCCCTGGGCGATCCGGCTGAAGAACTTCAGGTCCTTGCCGCCAATGGCACGAAACACTTCCTGTTCGCCGTTGTTGTCCATCGTATAGGTGGAAATGCCGTCCACCTCGGATGGGTCGATCCCCGCATCGTCGAGGGCTGACAGGGTTGCTTCCACTGCAAGGCGCAGCTCGCTGCGTCCGCTGTTCTTGGAAAATTCCGTAGCGCCGTAGCCGGCGATCGCGGTCTTGTTGCTGAACGAAGTCATCGTGTGCAAATCCTTGGCTCGCGCATCAGGTGCGCGATGAGATTCCGGCGAGGAAATTCAGGCCCAAAAACCCGGGCCTAAAAGTCAGGCAGGGCGAAAGCGGAAGGCGGCAACATCGCCGCGCCGCAGGAATTCCACCTTCAACGGCATGCCGATGCGCAGGCTGGCCGGGTCGGTGCCGTCCATCGCACCAACCATTCGCTCGCCTTCGGCAAGATCGGCCACCACGATGGGATGCGGCGCAGGAAAGCCGGGCAGCGGCGGATGATGATGCACGACATAGCTGAACAAGGCTGCATCGCCCGACAGCTTCGCTTCGCTCCAGTTCAGCGAATGGCAATGGCCGCAAGCCGGCGTCGGCAGGGTGCGCAGGGTACCGCAACCGTCACACTTCTGGGCCAGCAACTCCTCACGCTCCAGACCGCGATAGAAGAAATCGAAATCGCGATTGGAACAGGGAGCATTGTGTCCCTTATCGACGGGCGCATTCATTCGTTCATCTCCATATGAAGTCGGTATTGTTCAAGCTGGTTCGGTTCATCCCTGAAAGGCAGGGCCGCGCACGGCAGCCTCTCGACGCGAGCGCGTGGGCAAGACAAACAACAAGGTCGCCAGAAACAGCGCCAGAGCAGAACCTGCCAATGCAATCCGGTAGTTGCCAAAGTGGACGTAGGCCCAGCCGACCAAGGGCGTTATGCCAAACAGGAAGGGCAGCTTGAGCGCATAGCTGACGCCCATGGCGCGGCTGACGCTTGCCGAACCGAACATCGCGGCCATTGCCGCACCATGCAGTGTTACGAGAGGCACGGTAACCACGCCCAGCATTGCCGCCACGGGCAGGAACAGGGCCGTCGCGCCGCTTGCCAGCAGAGCCCAGCCGATCGCCTGAATCGCGCCGGCAATGGCCAGTGCGAACCGGGGGCCGATGCGGTCGGCCAGCCATCCCATCACCAGCGTACCCGCGATGCCCGCGCCCGAATAGACCGACAGCAGCATGGCCGCGCTGGCCGGATCGAGGCCATACGACTGCGCAAATGCAGTGGAGTGGACGGTAAAGGCAGTACCCGTTCCCGCAATCAGGCCGATGCCCAGTGCGACCAGCCAGAAGTCGAGCCGCGCGAACATTTCGCCTGCAGGGATGACATGCGAGTCATCTATCGTGGGGCCTGCCTGTTTATCGGAACCCCCATCGGATTGGAGCAGGCACAGCAGCGGCAGCAGCACGGCGAAAGCTACCGCTGCGGCGGCATAGATATACTCACGCCCGAAGACCGGCAGCCCCCGTGCCACCATATAGGGGACGACGAACATCATCAGCGGCAAGTTGACAAGGCTCAGCACGCGGCCGCGCCGATCCGGGAAAAGCCGAGCGACAATCGTGACCGGGCCAAGAATGGCGGTCAGCGTCGTGCCAACTCCCACAAGCGCAAACATGGCGAGGGCGAAGGGAAAGGCGCCAGAGACCATCAGGCCGAGATAGGCGACAAGATTGGCGAGCGCCCCCGCGATCATGACAGTGCTGGGCCGGAACCGGTGCATCGTCCCGCCCCCCACGATCGCGGACAGGCCCAGCGCCGTGGTCAGCACGCTCATGCCCAACGAGATCTCTGTCCGGTCAACGCCGAAATGCGCTTCGTTGGCGGCCAGCAACGGGCCGAAAGAACCGAAGGCGAGGCTCATGGCCACATTTTGCGCCACAGCGCATACGATGATGGTTCGCATGCCGGCATTGCGCGAATTGCCATTGGCAGCAGTGCCCAAGAGCCTCGTCCTTTGATTATGTTTCTGTCAGCCATATCTAACAAGGACAGCGAGGTGGCCAACCCGCCTATTGCGGGATGCCATGCTTGGCGTCGCACTCAGATCAGTCTGAATATGCACAGGTCCGGCTCTTTGCAGGACAGGCCTATACCCGGCCTCTGCCAACCACCTCGACTTCCGGCGCAGGCGGAAGGCCACAGTTGCAGTGCGGTTTGCCCACGGCTGAACCAGACCCGCACGCTGGTTGTGCAATGCCGTCCAGTCTGGCCTTCCTTCAGCGGGACCTGACGTAATCGCGAGCCCGGCAGCCTCGCTGCCGACTGCCAGCGTATGCGTAGTGGCAAGAACAAATGACAATGAGAGGCCCGATGGCAAGCAGCAATCCAACGTCCAGCGCCGGAATGGAGCGCCTGCTGGCGCTTGTGATCATGCTGAGCGGCCTTTGCATGGCGGCGCCGGGCGCCTACCTGCTGCAGGTGGGCGGGACACCTTACTATCTTGTCGCAGGTACGGCGCTGATCGTGTCGGGCCTAATGCTGTGGCGGGGTTCCGCCCATGGCGCTTGGCTCTATGCGCTGGTTCTGGCCGGCACCATCGCGTGGTCGTTGTGGGAAAGCGGGCTGGACGCATGGGCGCTTCTGCCCCGGGTCGGGCTGCTTCTGGGACTGGGGTGGCTTGTACTGCTCGCACGGGCCTTGCGGGTTTCGCGCAAGCGCATGGCAAGGGTGCTCATGGGCAGCGCGGCGGTGGCCGGTGTTGCTGCGGTCGCTGGCGGCATTGCCTGGCGCGGTCCTGCTCGCAGCGATCTTTTTGCCGATGCCATCGCAGCGCCGCAGAATGAAGGCGAATGGCATTCCATTGGCGGGGGGCAGGGGTCGCAGCGCTTTTCGCCGCTTGGCCAGATCACCCCGGCGAACGTCAGCGGACTGAGGGTGGCATGGAAGATCCACCTGGGCATGCCACCAGCCGGTATGTATGGCTCGCTTGAAGCAACCCCACTGAAAGTCGGTGATACGCTGTTCATGTGCAACATGCACAACGTGGTCAGCGCAATCGACGCCGAAACGGGGCAGAAGCGGTGGGAGGCCGATCCGCAGATCGACCGCAAGGGGGTGGCGCTCGCCGCCTGCCGCGGCGTGAGTTACTACCGCGATGCCACTGCCGATCCCAAGGCGCCTTGTGCCGAACGCATCATCCAGACCGCCTATGACGCGCGCATCATCGCGCTTGACCTGCATACAGGCAAGCGCTGCGAGGGTTTCGGCAACGGTGGCGCCGTTGATCTGCGCGCGGGCATTGGTCCCATCCCCAAGGGCTATTACTATCTGACTTCGCCGGCGGCGGTAGTCCGCGACCGCTTGGTGGTTGGCGCCTCGGTGCTCGACGGGCAGGAAGTGAACGAACCTTCGGGCGTGATCCGCGCCTTCGATGCGCGCACCGGCGCTTTTGTCTGGGCGTGGGACATGGGACGCCCTGGCGACCACGGGATGCCGCCCAAGGGCGAGACATTTACCCGCGGCACGCCCAATGCCTGGGCACCGATTACGGGTGATGACCAGTCGGGCCTTGTCTTCGTTCCGCTTGGCAACGCCACGCCGGATTACCTTGCGGCGCACCGTTCGGAGCCAATGAATCGCTATTCCAGCTCCATCGTGGCGCTCGACATAGCGACAGGCGACGTACGCTGGTCCTATCAGACCACGCACCGCGACGTGTGGGACTACGACGTCGCATCGCCGCCGACCTTGGCCGATTTCCCCATGCCCGACGGCTCAATGCGCCCGGCGGTGATCCAGGCAACGAAGCGCGGCCAGATCTTCGTGCTGGACCGCCTGACCGGCAAGTCGCTGGTCGACACGGTAGAAAAGGCCGTTCCGCAAAATGCCGTGCCCGGTGAAAAGCTTTCGCCCACCCAACCCTACCCCGTGGGCATGCCATCGCTGGGCGGAGGACTGCTCACCGAGGCGCGGATGTGGGGCATTTCGCCCTTCGACCAGTTGTGGTGTCGCATTCGCTTTCGCCAAGCGCGCTATGATGGCGATTTCACGCCGATGACCACGAAGCCGACCATCGTATTCCCCAGCTACTTCGGAGGATCGAACTGGTCGGGCGTGTCGGTGGACCCGCAGCGGGGATTGCTGGCCGTAAACGTCAATTATTTTGCGATGTATAACCGCCTGATCCCGCGCCCTGAAGCCAACGCCAAAGGCATTTATCCCTTCCGCGTAGGCCACAATGAACTGGACATCGCGGCATGGCCGCAAGGCGGCACGGGGTATGCTGCCAAGACTGGCGGGTTCCTCTCGCCGATTGGCGTGCCTTGCACGCAGCCGCCCTTTGGCGAACTGGCCGTTATCGATCTCAAGACCCGCAAGATTGCCTGGCGCACACCGCTGGGCACGGCACGTGACAGTGGCCCGGCCGGCATGGCGCTGGGCCTGCCGATCCCGCTGGGCACGCCCGCGCTCGGAGGATCGCTCATGACCCGCAGCGGCCTGCTGTTCATCGCGGCGACGCAGGAACGCATGTTCCGGGCCTTTGATTCGGCAACGGGCAAGTTGCTGTGGCAGGACCGGCTTCCGGCAGGCGGCCACGCCAATCCGATGACCTATTATTCGGATCGCAGTGGCCGGCAGTTCGTAGTGATCGCGGCCAGCGGTCACCCGCAGCTAGCCAGCGGATCGGGCGATACCCTTATCGCCTATGCCTTGCCGAAGCGCCGATGACGCACGACGACGACGACCCTCGCGCCTTCTGGAAGGGGGCGGCGCGGGGGCATGTCAGGCGCGGCAATAGCCGTCGATCATGGTCACGAGATGGTCGACCCACACATCCGAGACGATTGTTTCCTCGGTGATCCATTCGGGCGAGAGCGCCGGCAGCAGGCGAACCGGACTGCCGGCAAGCACCATGATGCTGACAGCCACATGGCGCGCATCGAGGGTCGCGGCATAAACGCCCTGTTCGATCAGCAGGCGCACGATGTCGTGGAGCTTGCTCACGATCAGGCCGGACCGCTTGGACAAGTGCTCGTCGCGGATGAGCGAGTGCGACTTTTCAAATTCGATCAGGGCCACGCGCGTCGCGGCGCGTTCCGACATGTAGATGTCGATCAAAGTGGTGATGACGAGGCGGGTGGGGTTGTCGCCGCGGGCCTGGACGATGCCGGACACGATATCCCGTTCCAGCCCAGCCAGTACCTCGGTGATACGGCTTGCGGTCTGGCGCAGCATCGCGGTGATGAGGCCGTCCTTGCTGCCAAAATAATAGCGGACCATCTCCTGCGATGTGCCGGCCCGCTCGGCCACGTCCTTCAACGTGATCTCGCCGTGCGTCCGCTCTTCCAGCAGGACGCGCAGGGCGCGCAGCAGCTCATCCGGGATATCGTGTCTGATCTGCGAACGTGGCCTGCCGCGGGGGCGGGATTCGCCTTCGTTTGGGTGGGGCATCAGCATGTCGTCGGGTTGCGGCGCGGGCCAGAAGTGGTCGCCGATCGATAGCGTAGCCCACGTTTTTCCATGCGGCAAATCGCGCGGCGTTATTGTGCGCGGCCACAATTATGGCGCTCGACAGCACCTGCGGCGAGCATGCACTCTCGAGCTGCAAGACGGACCGGAAAGGTGCGTCGATCGCGGCCTTATCGTGGTCGCGTCACCGATCAAAAACGCATCATGCAGTGGCACTCTCCCGGACGGGAAATCGCCACGCGTGAATGGCCGCTGGGAGAAAAAACCGTGCCTGAAGAACTCTATGATATCGTGCTGCGCCAAGGCACGGTGGTCGATGGATTGGGCGGAACGCCCTTCGTCGCCGATGTTGCTGTCCGTGATGGAAAGATCGTCGCCGTGGGCACCGTGGACGGATCCGGCACGGAAGAAATCGACGCACGCGGCCTGCTGGTAACCCCCGGCTTCGTGGATGTTCACACCCATTACGACGCACAGGTCATCTGGGAATCGACGCTGTCGCCTTCCTCCAACCATGGCGTCACGACCGTGCTGATGGGTAACTGCGGCGTGGGCTTTGCACCGTGTCGGCCCGAAGACCGCCAGCGCCTGATCCAGTTGATGGAAGGGGTGGAGGACATCCCCGGCGTGGTCATGGCTGAAGGGCTGACGTGGGAATGGGAAAGCTATCCGCAGTATCTCGATGCCGTGGCAGCCCGCCCGCATGATATCAACGTGGCAAGCTACCTGCCTCATGCGCCGTTGCGCGTCTATGTGATGGGCGAGCGCGCCGCCGCCGGCGAAAAATCCACCCCGGAAGACCGCGCCCGCATGGCTGAAATCGCAGGTGCGGCCATGCGCGCGGGTGCGCTTGGTTTTTCCACTTCGCGCAGCCTGTTTCACAAGAGCAGCTCGGGCGAAAAAATCTGCACGCTCGATGCGGACGAGGCGGAATTGTCGGAAATCGCGGCGCAAGTTCGCGACAATGGCGACGGTATCCTGCAGGTGGCCGTGGATTTCGGCGGGGCACAGAACCTGCCTGAAGAATTTGCCTTGCTGGAACGTGTCGCCCGCAGCGCCGACCGCGTGATGACGATGCCGATCGCCGAAATGCACAAGGATCCGAACAAGTGGCGCGAGATCATGGACCTGGTGAGCCGCGCCAACGCCAGCGGCGCGCGCATGGGCGCACAGTCCCTGCCGCGCGGCATAGGCATGCTGTTCGGTCTTGAGCTGTCGGCCCACCCGTTCTTCCTCAAGCCGTCCTATCGCGAAATTGCGCACCTGCCGATCCAGGAGCGGCTTGGGCGGATGCGCGACCCGGAAGTGCGCGCACGCATCCTGTCGGAAGCCTCGATCGCCTACCCGCTGCCCGTGGCCGATACGCTCGACCTGTTCGACGGCATGTACGAAGTGACCAACCCGCTGAACTACGAACCTCTGCCCGAAACCTCGCTGGCGGCGCGCGCGCAAGCCTTGGGCATTACGGCCGAGGCGCTGGCCTATGACCTGCTGCTGTCGCATGATGGGCAGGCCGCGATTTTCCTGCCCTTTGCCAACTATGCCAAGGGCAATCTCGACGCAGCCCTCGAAATGCTGCGCCATCCCGACATCGTGCTGGGATTGGGCGATGGTGGTGCGCACTATGGCATCATCTGCGATGCCAGTTATTCGACATTCCTGCTCAGCTACTGGACCCGCGATCGTGTGCGGGGCGAGCGGATCGGCATTCCCGAGGCTATCCGTGCGCTGACTCATGACACGGCCTCGCTGATCGGGCTCAACGATCGCGGCGTGGTGGCACCGGGTTACAATGCCGATCTGAATGTCATCGACTACGACAACTTGCGCCTGGAAGCGCCAGGCATTGCCTTCGACCTTCCAGAAGGCGGGCGGCGACTGACGCAGCGTTCGCAAGGCTACGTGGCCACGATCATCAACGGCGAGATCGTCTATCGCAACGGCCTTCCCACCGGCGCATTGCCGGGCAAGCTGGCGCGCGGTCGCAAGGCGGCGCCACGGCTTGAGGATGCTCGGCTCATGGAAGCCGCAGACGCCTGAAATTCATCGAAAAAATATGGACCGGCGCGCGCCCAATTGCGCCGGCCAGCCTGGGGAAGGATGTTCTAAATGGCAACACTCGCAGAACCGACCGTAACCGGTCTTGACGAGGAAATGGTTCGTCGTGCGCTAGACATGGCCAACCTCAACGCGCTGCGCATCGCACTGTACCAGGCGACGGGGGATGAAGAACTCGCCCGGATGAACGTTGTGCGCGAACCCTATTGGGGCGGCGCTTTCGAAATGGTCGTGCTCGCGCCAGAACACGCGCAGGCGGTCAGGGAAAAGGCGCTGGCTTTCCTGCGCTCGGGCGCTGCAAGCCGCGCAGAAGAACCGGAAGGCGCGCCCGACGAGCCCACCTTGCGCAAGATGATGGAGCTGTTCTCGGGCGAGGAGCCCAACGATTATATCTTCAACTTCGGACGCGAAGAGCTGAACTTCGATGCTTTTCCGCGCGGTGTGGAATGGAACAGGGACATCCCCGCCGACGTGAAGGCAGGCTTTCACGTTATCGTCGTGGGGGCAGGGGTTTCAGGGCTGGTCACGGCCATCCAGCTCGACCGGCTGGGTCTTCCCTACACCATCATCGAACGCAATGACGATGTGGGCGGCACATGGTTGACCAACACCTATCCCGACGCGCGGGTGGATATCCCCAGCTATCACTACCAGCTGACCGTCACCAAGAACTACCCGTGGAAGCACTACTTCGCCACGCAGCCCGAGCTGCTGGAGTATATCCGCCACGTGGCCGACAGCTACAACCTGCGCGGCAAGATCCGCTTCGGCACCGAGTTGACCGAGGCACATTGGGACGAGGACGCCAAATTGTGGCGGACCACTCTGCGCTGCAAGGATGGCACTGAGGAAGCGCTGGTCGGCAATGCCATCATCAGCGGTGCGGGCCTTTTCAATGCGCCCAACATGCCCGATATCGCAGGCATCGAGACCTTTGGAGGCAAAATCTTCCACACCACCAACTGGGACCACAGCTTCGATTACACAGGCAAGCGGGTGGGCATTATCGGCGTGGGCTGCACAGGTGCACAGCTGATGCCGAAAGTGGCGCAGGATGCCGGGCATGTCGACGTCTTCCAGCGCTCGCCGCACTGGGTATCGAAGATGCCGGGTTACCGAGACGAAGTGCCGGAAGAAATCCAGTGGCTGTTGCAGCACATCCCCAACTACTGGAACTGGCACGTTTTTTCGGTCTTCTACACGTTGTTTGCCGATGATGGCGCCTTGCAGGTGCTGGACCACGAATGGCGGGCGAAGGGCGGCAAGGTGAACCCGCAGAACGATGCCCTGCTCGAGGCGGTGCGGGATGGCGTTCTGGCCGAGTTTCCCGATGATCCTGCGATGGCGAGCAAGCTGATGCCGAACTGGCCCCCGTTCGCCAAGCGACTGGTGGTCGACAATGGCTGGTTCGACGCGCTGAAGCGGCCCAATGTTTCGCTGGTGACAGAGGGCATCGAGCGGGTCACGCCCAAGGGCATCGTCACCGCCGACGGCGCGGAGCACGAACTCGACCTGATTGTGGTGGCCGGCGGCTTCAAGGCCGAGCGCTACCTTTGGCCGACGCACTATGTCGGCCGCAATGGCACGACTTTGGAGAAGGCCTGGGAAAAGGACGGGGCGCGCGCCTATCTTGGCGTCACGGTTCCCGAATTCCCCAATATGTTCATCATCTATGGGCCCAACATGCAGGCACGCGCCGGCGGGCTTTTCTGCTGGCTTGAAATCTGGGCCCGGTATTCGGTTCAAGCCATTGTCCAGATGCTGGAAAGCGGCCATCGCGCGATGGAATGTCGCCGCGATGTCCACGATGCCTACAACGCCAGGCTCGATGAGGAGCAAGCATCCTGCCTGTGGGCGCTGGATGGCCACAAGTCCTACTACCTCAACGAGCACGGGCGGCAGGGCGTCAACAACCCGCTGCGGCCCTCCACGACGTATAGCCTTGTGCGCGAAGTAAGAATGGAAGACTTCGTTCTGGATTGAGATGCAGCGCGGGAGGTCGCGCCGGCGGCGTTGCCTCCCTCTTGCCTCTTGCTCGCCTGTCACTTGGCTGTGCGTGAACTTGACCGGGCGGCTTATTGCCTTGGCACGGCGGCACCACCAAGGATCAACACATGGCCCAGATGGACAACCCTACCGCGCAAGCAGCTCTTGAAATGCCGGGCACCAACGGATCGCCCGAAATCCCCGTGGATCTGGAGGCGATCGGTCGCTGGCTCCACACGCTGGGCCTCGTCGGGACCGAGGCCATCGTCAATCCCCGGCTTCTGGCGGGCGGCACGCAGAACATCGTGCTTCGCTTCGCCTGCGATGGCCGCGAGATGGTCTTGCGCCATCCCCCGGCCAAGCCGCGCCCCAACAGCAATACGTTGCTGACGCGGGAAATCCGCGTCCTTTCTGCGCTGGAAGGCAGCGCGGTGCCGCATCCGCGCCTTGTTGCAGGGTGCACCGACCTTTCAGTGATCGGGGCCGTTTTCTATGTGATGGAAGCGGTCGATGGCTTCAATCCCACGCTGGCCCTGCCGCCCGCGGTAGAAGCCGATCCGGCTGTGCGCCACCGCATGGGCCTTGAAATGATGGATGCCCTCGCAGCCCTTTCGCGGGTCGACCATGTGGCTGCCGGCCTGTCGGACTTCGGAAAGCTCGATGGCTTTCTTGAACGCCAGGTCGGGCGTTGGGCATCCGAACTGGAAAGCTATGCCCGCTTCGAGGGATGGGATGGTCCGGCCGCGCTGGGCGATGTCACCGCAGTGGGCGATTGGCTTGCCGCGAACTGCCCCCGTGCGATGCAGCCGGGCATCATTCATGGCGATTATCACGTGGGCAACGGCATCTTTGCCGAAGACGGCACGCTGCGTGCCGTGGTCGACTGGGAAATGGCGACGCTTGGCGATCCCCTGGTCGATCTTGGCCGCATCCTGCTTAGCTGGCCCGATGGCGGCGAGGCGCGACCTTACACGATGCGTGTCTCCCGGCTCGACGGTTTTCCGACCCGCGCCGAAATGATTGATCGCTATGCCGAACGGTCTGGCCGTGATTTGTCGGATCTGCCGTGGTTCGAGGTGTTGGCCTGCTACAAACTAGGCCTCATTTTTGAAGGCTCGCATGCCCGGGCGCAGGCGGGCCTTGCCGATCCGGCCACTGGCGAGCGGCTCCACCGCTCGGCGGTGGCCCTGCTGGACGAGGCGCGGCGGATCATCGCCCGCGCCTGATCCACTTTCCAATTTCAGGAGCATCGCTTGGATTTCGATCTTTCCCCCCGCCAGCACGAGTGGCTCGGCCGCGTGCGCGCTTTCATGGCCGAACATGTCTATCCGGCCGTGCCCACGTATTACGAGCAACTGGGCAAGGATCGCTGGAACCAGCCCGCCGTGCTTCAGGATTTGAAGGCCAAGGCGCGGGCACAGGGGCTGTGGAACCTGTTCATGTGCCCTTCCAGCCATGACGAAGGCGATTTTCACGGTGCGGGGCTGACCAACCTCGAATATGCGCCGCTGGCTGAGGAAATGGGCCGCATCACCTGGGCATCGGAAGTGTTCAACTGCTCGGCGCCCGATACCGGCAACATGGACCTTCTGCATCTCTATGGCTCGCACGAGCAGAAAGAGCAGTGGCTGCGTCCGCTCATGGCCGGCGAGATCCGCTCGGCCTATGCCATGACCGAACCCGACGTGGCATCGTCGGACGCCACCAACATGCAGACCAGCATCGTGCGCGATGGTGACGACTATGTCATCAACGGGCGCAAGTGGTGGATTTCGGGCGTCTGTGACCCGCGTTGCAAGTTCATGATCGTGATGGGACGCTCCAATCCCGATGCCCCGCGCCACCAGCAGGCCTCGCAGATAATCGTGCCGATCGGCACGCCGGGCGTCACCATCGGTCGCAACATGACCAATTTCGGCTACGACGATGCGCCGCACGGTCACACCGACGTGACGTTTGACAACGTGCGCGTGCCGGCCAGCAACATGATCCTTGGAGAAGGCCGCGGCTTCGAGATCTCGCAAGGACGTCTGGGGCCGGGCCGCATCCATCACTGCATGCGCATCATTGGCATGGCCGAAGTCGCGCTGGAAAAGATGGTGCGCCGCCTGATGAGCCGCTCGACCTTTGGCAAGCGCCTGATCGAGCATTCGGTGTGGGAGCAGCGCATTGCCGATGCGCGCATCGACATCGAGATGTCGCGCCTTCTCACGCTGAAGGCCGCCGACATGATGGACAAGGTGGGCAACAAGGTGGCTCGCCTCGAAATCTCGATGATCAAGGTGGCCGCTCCTCGCATGGCGCTGGGCGTGATCGACGATGCCATTCAGGCTTTTGGGGCAGGGGGGCTGGATAGCGACGCAGGCACTGCCGCGCTGTTCGCGCGCGTGCGTGCCCTGCGCATCGCAGACGGTCCGGATGAAGTGCACGCACGCACGATCGCCCGGCTCGAACAAAAGAAATACGCTACACCAAGCTGATCCACAGCATCATCGGGACACGCATCGTGCTTGATCGGATCCTCCTGACGCAGATCGCGTCCGGGCGCTTCTCCTCGTGTATATCGATCGAGTGATGATCGAGTTTTGACCTGAGGCGCAGGGACGTTTGCTTGGGTGTTGTGAGTGCGTGGCTGATTTGTTGCGTGGGGGTAAGCAGTTTTTCAGTTGTATAGGCAAACATGTGGAACGATCGAGTGATGCAGAACAATCCGGTTATCGTTGACATCGCGCGATCGCCGATGGGGCGTGGCAAGGCTGGCGGGGCTTTGTCCGAGGTTCATCCTGCGGACTTGCT
>NZ_JAPCZG010000021.1 GCF_025938155.1 Novosphingobium sp. KCTC 2891
TTGTCTCCCGTCCGATGCTGGGCCCGGTCACCATCGTGGGCCCGTATTTCATCCTACCGGGGGGCAACCACCTGACCAGCGCGTCCTGATCGCGTGGAAGCGCACCCCGCGATTACCCCATGTATTTAACCCTGTTGGGCAGCACACCCGGTGGTCCCAGGCACGGGTCTCGAGCGCCCGGCCGATGCGAAGCCTTCGCGTGCCCGCCAGCAGGCCGTCAGGCCATTACTGGCGGGGGCAAGAAGCGAGCGAGCCGGGCCATGACAGTTTGCGTCCCGATCGACAAAAAAGAAGGGCATCCGGCGGTAAGGCCGGACACCCTTCTGGTTGATGCAATCGGAGCAGTCCCTGCTCAGAATGGCGGGAGGTCATCGGCATTGACGGTGCCACAAGCCGTGCGCTTCATCGCAGGCCGCTCAGCTTGCGCTGCTACTTTGGTCCGCGCCGCCGGAGCCTCGTTCTGGACCGAAGCGTCGCGCACAATGTGCAGGGGAACGCGAGCTTCGCGCAGCCGGTCGGCAAGGTTCGCCTGGATGCCGCCACCGCTGCACACCACCGCCTCGACAGGCTTGAAGGCGAGCATGCGCGCGTTGCGCTGATAGGGCGCCGAAGGTCCCCGCGAGGTATCGGGCTTGCACAGGATCACTGGCACATTGTGGCGCGATGCCCAGGCCGCCGCGATCACGTCCGCGCCCTTGTTCTGGGCGGTCGTTGCCAGTGCCATCGACGGGACCCGGGCATGGATCGCATCGAGATAGTCTTCGACCAGCGCAATGTCTGTGAACTGCTGCCCGCCCGAGAACACCACGACCGGACCCGATGGGGCGAACTGCTCGCGCCGCTGCGCCTTCTGTGCCGCGAGATAGTCGCGCGCTTCGATCATCGAGGCATTGGTCTTGGACGACACCCTGGACCCACGTACCGGCGAGAAAGGCCGACCGGTTTCGACAAGGTAGATCCGCGCGGCATGGTCACGCATGCATTCCATCGCATCGCGGCATTCGGCGAGGCTGCGGGCCTGCATGGTCAGGTCTTCCAGATCGGTCGCGTAAACCTCGCTCGGATCGTATTCGCGCAGCTTCTCCTGGAGCCGGTTCGCCATCGCGTCCTCGCGGTCATCGAGGCGTTTGGCGACGACATGAAAGCTGTTGGCGATGCCCCAGGCGACTTCGCTCGCGAAGTCCTCCATCCGGGTGTCGCGGAACAGGTCGAAGACGGTCGCGAGCATCATCTCGATCGCCGCCTGCGCCACCTCGGGATCGGGCATTTCGACAGCGCTCGGCTCATGTTCGATCGAGAGCTTGGCCAGTTCGGTCTGCTCCATGAATGCTCGGGCGTAGTCGGGCGTGGCGATTTCGCGCGCATAGTGTTCGGCAAGGTCGGCGAAGTTCGAGAAACGGTCCGTCATGATAACCTCCAAAGCAACAAGTCTCTCATCACGCTGATGAAAGATGCCCATCGGAAGGACGCCGGAGTCAGGTGGTCAGGGACGGCGGCGCGCACGCGCTGCCGCCGCGAGTAGCGGGCGTGGGGGGAGCCGATTTTTGCTCGCAAGGCGCTAGCCGCAGCAGGCCAAAATCGGGGGGCACCCGCGATCCTTGACGGCCGCCAATCTCCCAGGCGTCATACTATGGCGATGCTGATTTCGCTCAGCCACCGAGATGAGAGAGAGATTACGGTTTTGCCCCCGAACCCCATCTGGGCGTTCGGGGTTAACCGCAAAACTCAGCTTCGACGAAAGCTTCGTTGATGGCGAGGGCGCCTGCAACCCGGCCCAGCGTCCTGCGGTCAGGCGGGTTGGAGAACGACATAATTGCCATCGTATCCGATACGGCGACGGATTCGGGCATTGACCGTCAAGGTGCGGCCGGTCGGGATCTGGGTCGAGCGTCCGCTGTTATAGGCTTTGTCGAAGTGCGAGGGTTCGACGGATTTGCCGAGCCTGGCAATCGCTTCGCTCGCCAGTGTGCGAACGCCGACGATTGGCGCGGGCTTGCCGGTCAGCGGCGAAAGCTCGGCCTTGGCATATAGACCATAGCCGATCTGTACCAGTCGGCCGGCCTCGACATGTTGGCGTAGCGCTCGCCCGACGGCGTCATAGCTGCCGAACGCGTCGAAATCGGAACGCAAGAACACGTTGCGCCGCGACCGCCGGACCCGCTGCATGATGAGGTCCGCGATTGAAGAGGCTGAACAGGTCGCCTGGCCGCCAGACCTGCGGTAACGCCCACGGCCGACGCGCACGAGCTTTCGGGTCTGGACGAGCTGCTTGAGCGCGCGTCCGACCGAATCATAGTCAGCCGCCAGCACAAGCGAGCCGCGATCGACGGTCACATTCTCCGGGATGGAGGCCAGAATCTGGTTTGCAAGGCTCGGCATCGTTCAACCAACATACGACGTTTACGGCCCTCCTGAAAGGGTGCTGAGGTAAAGAAATCAAGCAAAGGACGGACCCCTTGCCGGAGCAAGTCAGTCGGACTGTAGCCCGGTGCATCGCCCGGGCGCGGGACGGCGACGGAGCCGAAGGCAAGAGTGCCGGCGGCCTAATACCAGGGTACGCCGCACCCGCAGGAGCGCGACAGCAGGGCGCGCGGGACCGAGTGCGCCAACTTTGACGGGGCCGCTCAATCTGAGACAGCGAAACCGGACAGACTGCGAACTGTAGAGCTCGGTGTGGAAAAAGAATCAGTGATGGAATTTGACGACCAGATGCGGCGCTTCTTCGGGACCGATGATCTCGGTACCATTTCGCCCGAAGCGATGGCCAGCGGGATCGAGCGGATGCAGGTCGAGTTCGGGCTCGAGACCGACAAGGGCCGCAGGTTCGCGATGTGGTCATTGCTTTACATGTTGGGCTCGGCACCGACTCTCGACGTCGCCTTCACGGACGAGCACGATCGCGATGCAGCGCGCACATTCATGGACCTGCTCGACCAGGCGAATTCTGCCGACGGCGGCTGACATCTTCGCATGTAGGCCAGCTTTGCGGCGGGTTTACCCTGCAATTTGGGGATTCCCGATTTTGCAGGGTAAATGGGTCAAGCCGCAGCCAGCGACGGCTCTGAAATGGTCTCTGGCTTTCCGTGAAGCTTGGTGTTACAAAACCACCATCTAAATGGAATTTCATCATAGGTTTTGTAACATGACCGGGCAGGCGACAACGCAGCGCGAGCAGCTCCGCAGCCTTGCTGCGGGACATGCACTGCTCCGCGCGCAGGAACTCCGTCAGGCAGGTATTGCGGGCTCAACGATTCAGCGTGCGCTGCGGCACGGAGACCTCGTGCGTATTGGCCGGGGCCTCTACCAGGACCCCAGCGCCGAGATCGATGGAAATCTCACTTACGCGGAAGTGGCCAAACGCATTCCCAAAGGGACCATCGCTATGGTCTCGGCACTCGCGTTTCACGACCTGACAGACCAGATGCCACGTTCGACCTGGGTCGCCATCGGGCCCGGGGACTGGTCACCTGTTCCAGGATATCCGCCTGTACGGATCGTCCGCTTCGCGCGCAAATATCTGGGCGAGGGCATCGAACATCACCGGATCGCTGGCGTCGACGTGCCGGTCTATTCGGTGGCCAAGACACTGGCGGATCTGTTTCGCAATGGCCGTCTCGTCGATCGGTCCGTTGCGGTAGAAGGGCTGCGCGCGGCACTCGAACAGCGCAAGGCAACGCCTGCGCAAATTGCGGATGCAGCGCGGCAGGGTGGGGCATGGGGCACGATGCGGCCCTATCTCGAGGCGCTGACCTTCAATGGCTGACGCAATTCGGAACATCGCGGCCTCGGTCAAGCAACGCTTGCTCAATCTCGCGCGCGAGCAGGGCAAGAGCTTCGACATCCTGTTGGTTCGCTTTGCACTTGAACGGCTGCTGCTACGCCTATCACAGTCGCACTACCGCGAGCGATTCATCCTGAAAGGCGGGATGCTGGTCACACAGTGGCTCGATCACGATAACCGCGAGACCCGGGACATCGATTTTCTCGGCTTCGGCTCCGACGATCCTGGTGAAGTAAAGACGGTCTTCGCCGAGATTATGGCAATCGAAGTCCAAGACGGGCTGGTGTTCGACACCGTGAAGCTTTCGGCGAGCCCGATCCGCGAGGACATGGAATATGGCGGCATTCGCCTGCGAACTGCCGCCTATCTTGAGCGGACGCGCATACCGGTCGTCCTCGACATCGGCTTTGGCGATGCTCTGGCGAATGCCAGCCAAAGCATCGAGTATCCCTCGCTGCTCGACATGGAGCGGCCGCATATCCGCAGCTATCCACCGGCATCGGTCATCGCCGAGAAGTTTCAGGCGGTTGTCGCACTGGGGTTGGCAAATGGGCGGATGAAAGACTTCTACGACCTCTGGGCCGTTCCCAAGACCGTCGAGATCAATGCCGGTGATCTCGATGCGGCCATCGCAACAACGTTCGAGCGAAGAACTACACCTGTCCCGCAAGAGCGCCCGCCGGGATTGTCGGATGTCATGGCTCTGGACCCGATCGCGGCGCAGCGCTGGCGCGCCTATATCGGCTCACTGGAGCTGCCCGCGCTCGATTTCATGGAAGTGCTCGACGATATTTGGGGAGTGCTCGGATCAAGCTGCGAGCGGCTGCTGGCCCGGCAGTGACATCTCTACTTGGCGCGAAAATCCAAGATTGATAATAATCCTTATGTTAAATGAAATCAAGGACTTGGCGGAATTCTGCGGTTCAGCTGACGTTAGCTGAACCAAAGGCAACGCCGAGCTTCTTGCGTTTTGCCGGGGTCGCGGCCGCCTTGGGTGCAGCTTCCCGCGCAGCATTAGCCTCAGCCTTCGGGCTCTGGCCGGGCTTGCGGCCAAGGCCGATCCTGACCGCGAGCTCTTTGCGCTTGGCGGCATAGTCGGGCGCGACCATCGGGTAGTCACCGGGCAGGCTCCAGCGCGTGCGGTACTCGGCGGGCGTCAGCCCGTGCTCAGTGCCGAGATGGCGCTTGAGCATCTTCATCTTCTCGCCGCATTCAAGACAGGTGACCGCATCGGGCTTGACCGAGGCGCGCACCGAGACGGCAGGCTTCAGCTCTGCCACCGCCGGTTCCGGCGCCTGTCCAAGCGCGGCAAGCGAAGCGTAGACCGCCTGGATCAGGCCCGGCAGGTCCGCGGCCGCGACCGCATTGTTGCTGACATGGGCAGACACGATATCCGCGACATGATCCAGCAGTGCTTCGTTTTCCATGCGGGCGAGACCCTTTTCAATCCTCGGTCGCGGGTGTCCTAGGCGATCGGTTGCCACCACGCCAGAGGAGCGTCGACGCAGCGCGCGCGAGGCGTCGCTTGCCACTCGACAAAGGGTTCAGGCCGCGAAGAGTTCGCCTTGGTGATTGGCAGCGCCCGGACCCTGACGCCGCAGCGCCGCGGGCTTGCGCAGCAGCGCAAGCACAGCCGGCTTGATCACATAGACCGCATGGCGTCCGCCGCCGCGGTTCTTGTGGTTGGTGGCGTAGCCCGCATAGTGCCGGCTCATCAGCCCGGCGCGGACCAGATCGGAAATCGCGCGGCTGACATTGGCGCGGCCAACCGCCTGGACCTGCTCCTCGACCGCGGCCTCGATGCGTGCCGCATCGCGAACAGCGTCACCGGTCAGTTCGTCCTTCAGCGCAGCGGCCACGCGCGCGCGCAGGGCGGCGCGCCGGGCGGGTTGTTCGCTCATCGGCAAGAGCTGGGAGCAGAGCCATTCACGCAGGAGCATGGGCAAGCCGCCTTGCGCCACGAAGGGCCCGGCTTGCCCTCGCTCGTCGGCAATCTCGGCGACGAGCTGGAGGACGAGGAAGGCGTAGCGCGGCCGGTTCGAGGCTTCGACCAGGACCGCGTAGATCCCACCGACGCCAGTGATTTCTTGGGCTCGTTCCATCGATCAGTATTGAGCACAAAAGGTGAATCCTGTGAATCCCCTTTGTGCCCTGCCCTGTCGTTTGTCGCCCGTGACACTTCGGCTGGAGCCCCTACTTGATTTGCGTGACCGAGGGTGCTGCTCCTGCCCCGCGACTACTTTGGCCAGTATGCAAGCATGCTCGATGACCCGCCCTCGCGCATGTCACGCGCGCAGCGCAACATGACACTCCATCCGAGGGCAAAGTGTCACAGATGCCATGCCCAAATGGGCAAGCCGCCGATCCGGCAGGTAAAAAAATAGGGCCAGCTTGCGCCGGCCCCTTGGAAAGTTTTGGGAGAGGATGCCTGAAAGGCACTCCCCATATGGGTCGGACGCCTTCATGCTGCAAGTGCGAAACAGACGCCGCGCATTGCCTTTTTCGCAACCGGTATTTCGCCCGTCGCAGCGACTACATGAGTGATGGGGGCCGGCCCTGTGGCCCTAGTGGGAGGCGGCGCTGCCGCCTCCCGGGCTCGGGCGTCAGAGGAAGAGGACTTCCTCGGCGACGATCTCGACCGCGTAGCGTTCGACGCCGTCGCGGTCGGTCCACTTCGAGTAGTGGAGGCGGCCCTGCACCTCGACCAGGTCGCCCTTCTTCTTGTGCTTGGCGACCGAGGTGCCGAGGCCGTTGAAAGCAGTGACGCGGTGGAATTCAGCGAGGGTCTCGGTGTAGCCGGCCTCGTTCTTGACCGTCTTGCCATCGACCAGCTTGGGGCGATCGGTAACGAGGGTGAACGAAGTGATCGCGGTCTCGCCGGCGTGGCGGGTTTCGGGAGCGGCAGCGATGCGGCCGATCAGGATGACGAGGTTCTTCATGGGGTATCTCCGTGGCTTGAACTCGGCGGAACCGCCCGCCGATGAACACCACAGGCAGGGCCAAAGGCCCGGGCCCGCACCGAACTCATGTGAGGGAAACCCAAAAGCGAGGAGTGGTGCGGCAAGCCCGAAGGGCTTCACGGTCCGCTGCTTTTGGGTTGCGGCCAGGGACTGGCCCTGCAGGGTTCATCGGCAAACGAAGGGCGGTTTCGTCAGGTCAGGCCCAGCGGATCCCCGCAAAGATCAGACCCGTCAGCCTCGGCCATTTCGACAGGGCCTGCTCCTACCCGTCAGCGCCCGCGGCAGCGGGCATTGCCTGCCTCGGCCCCCGCTCCCTACTGGTCAGTGCCGCACGGTCACACGGGGCCGCACCAAGGCCCTCTCCGTCCAGCGCCATGCGCCACGGCAAGAGGCTTGGTCAGATGCGCAAGTTGGCGCCCGCAGGCGAGCGAGGCTCGCCTCTTTCGATAGGGCCGCTCAGCGCCAGCGCCTCGCGAGGCCTTGCGCGACCAGATAGTCGCCGGCGTCCACGCCGTTCACCGAGACCGTGGCGAGCGTCCGCCCATAGGGGTCGGTGCCGAGCCGCGTTATCGTCACGCGTCCACGCGACAACAGCCGCGCAAGGGCAATCCGCGAGGCTTCGCCCGCGGCAAAATCACACCAGGCATAGGACCGCCGCCGGTCCTGGCATTTGGGGCTGTCAGGCAATTCGGGTGCATCGATGTTGGCGATGCGGACCCGCTCGCGGCCGCAGCGGATCGTGTCGCCGTCGTGAACCGAAGGCGACATGCAAAGGGCGGCGGCAGCGAGAACGATCGGCATGGCCCGAAGCCTAGCGCCCTCGCCCGCCCGCGCCAACCAGCCTCACCACTTCCTCCACTGGCCCCGATCGTCACCCGCAGGGCCGGCATCCATGCCGGCGAGCTTGGGTGGGCGGCGGTGCGACAGCGCCGACGCTCCGCCCTAGCGAGTAGAGCGGGTCGCCGCGGGGCCCGCGCGGGGCGCGGGCTCCGGGGTGCCCCTTTGCCTCTCTACCTCGCCAAACCCCACCAAAACCGGTATGCTCGTCCCTCCAGCTTAACTTGTCCGGCCCCGCTGCCGCAGGCAGAGCCGCCCAAGGGAAAGGATCCCGGCCCATGGCTGAACCACAGCAAATGCCAAGCGCGTTGCAGGTGGCGCGCGCAATGGCGCAGGTCCTGCGCACGAAGCTTGCCGTGTTCGGTGCTGAAGAGATCATGCTCACGCGCGAGGAAGCCGCGCTGTGCCTCGGCCTTGCCGAAGGCCTAAACGAACACCTGGACGAGGACGAGCGCGCCGCGGACTGAGACAAGCGGTCCCGCCCTGCGGCTACCGGACGTTGAGCCCCAGTTCGACCAGCAATTGCCCGGCCTGCTCGCGCGAGATCGTCGCCCCTCGAAACAGCCCGGCATCGACCAGGCGCAGCCCGCCAAGGTCGGCGCCGCGCAAGTCAGAGCCTTCGAAGCGCGATCCCGCCACCATCGCTTCGCGCAAGGAACAGTCCTCTAACACCGTCATGCGGAAATCGCCCTTGCGCAGATCGGCACCGGACAGATCGACCCGGCGCAGGCTCTCCTTGCGGAACGAGAATCCGGGCAGCTTTGCCGAGACCAGCAGGACTTCCTCGAAGTGGATGTGCATGGCGCGCGCCTCGGTGAAATCGGCGCCGGTGAGCTTGGAGCCGGTGAACCGGGTCGAGGTCAGGGTGGCCCGGCGCATCGCGCAATTGTTCCAGTCGCCGCCGACGAACTCGGCTTCGCTGAGGTTCGCGCCCGAGAAATTGGCGAACGGTCCCCGGCAGCCTTGCCAGACCGTACGTTCAAGCTTTGCCCCCGCAAGATCGCTGCGCCGCAGGTTGCAGCGTTCGAAGCGCCAGCGGGTGAGGTCGAGCCCGGAGAGGTCGGCCTCGTCGAGGTCGCAGTCGATGAGTGTACGCGGCCCCTTGCCGATCAGGCGCTCGATGTCGCTGCGCGCTAGCGTTGCGCCGGCGATGGGCTGCGAAGCGAAGAGGTCATCCATCACGCGCCCGGTCGCCACGCGCCAGCTCGGGCGGGTTGGCACAATGTTCCCGTTGTCAATTGGCCGGGAGTGCGCATATAGGGAACACAAGTGGACTGGGGGTTCCCGGTCGGCGTCATAGCCTCGGTGAGTTTCATCGGGGCTTTTCGCTTATTTGGGGCGGGAAAACCTTGAGCCCCCAGTTTTCATAGCCGCTGCCAACATTCTCGCGCCCGCCGTCGCAATAGAACTTGCGGGTCAGGACCTCGAATGCGCGATTGTCCTGGCTCGGCCGCAACACACTCATGCCGATTGGCCTCGCCACCAGGTCTGCGAGCTGGAGCCCGGACGAGTTCGCCTTCTTGTCGGCAAGGACAATCTCGAAAGGCAGGGGCGCCCCCAGCTTGTTCTCGCCGTCGCAGATCCTGCGGAACTCCAGTTCGAGGTCCTTGTCCTCCTTCTTGCCGCGGCACTCGAAGACCACGTGGGTCTTCTTGGCGTCCTGGTTCTTCTCGATGAGGAACTCGTAGAGCGTCTCAAGGCAGAACCCGAGGGCGAGATGATAGGGGTTGTCGCGTTCGACATCGCGCGCGCCGAGCCGGTGCTTGTCGATCACGCAGCTGATCAGGATGAAGTTCGACTTGTCGATGATACCGCTGAGGCCATCGATGAAACCCAGCTTCTCGGCTTCGTTAGCGAACTTGAAGGGGCCGGTTTCCTTGCGGATTTCTCGCTCGTGCAGGATCACGATATCGTGGCCGAAGTGGTTGAACTTGAACTTCTCGAGCGCCGGGACGACCTTCTCGCTGTAGTGCTTCTTGTAGAAGACGCAGAATGCGAGGACGAACAGCGGGTAGTTGGGATCGACGGTCTGCATGCCGTGATCCCCGCTCTCATCGACGTAGACGATGAAGTTGCTGAAG
Source organism: Novosphingobium sp. KCTC 2891 (assembly GCF_025938155.1). Lineage (GTDB taxonomy): Bacteria > Pseudomonadota > Alphaproteobacteria > Sphingomonadales > Sphingomonadaceae > Novosphingobium. Next base: position 9,660 of record NZ_JAPCZG010000021.1, read on the forward strand.
CGCCCCGTGGGCGTGGTCGCGCTCTTGCGGTCCTCGACCACCGGGTCGAGATCCAGATCGAACAAGGAAAATTGCTGGTCGGACGCCGTCATCGCGCCGTGATGCCAGCGTGGAACTCGCAAGCCAAGCCGAAGCGGGGTTTTCCACACACCACCCCCGGACACAGCAGACCTTGCCGCACTCGCACCGCCGGCATAGACTGGCCCAGCGTGCCCATCCGGGGCCGCGTCAGACGAAGGAGATGCGCGAGAGGTCGAACGGGCAGCGTCGATCGCGAGAAATTGGAGCAGACCCCAATGATCCAGCGATACCGTGTGCTCGGCCGCAGCGTGGCCGAAGGCGAAGAACTTCAGCACGTGCTGCGCGAGGCCTACGAGCGCAAAGTCCCTGTTACTTGCGAATGCCGCAAGGGCACCGAACTCCCCCTCTACATTTCGCACCGGCAGAATGGCTACGTGCTCGCGCGTTGGCCGGGCTCGGGCGCGCGCCATGCGACCGCCTGCGATCACTACGAGGCACCGGACTATCTGACCGGCATGGGCCAGGTGCGTGGGAGCGCCGTACTCGACGATGAGACGAGCGGCGAGACCAGCCTGAAGCTCGGTTTCCCGCTCTCGCGCGGGGCCGCCCGGCTCGCGCCCGCGGCGCTCACCAACGACAAGCCGACGGTGAAATCGTCGGGTCAGAAGCTGTCGATGCGCGGGCTGCTGCATGTCCTGTGGGACCGGGCGGAGCTCACACACTGGCATCCCAAGATGGCGGGCAAGCGGACATGGTTCGTGGTGCGCCGCGCGCTGCTCGAGGCGGCGGCAAGCTGCCGGACCAAGCAGGAAGCCCTGCCCCACGTGCTGTTCGTGCCCGAAAGCTTCAAGGTCGAGGAAAAGGAGGAGATCCGGGCCCGCCGCCGCGCGGCGCTTGCCCGGGTCTATGCCTCGCGAGACGAGATGATGTTAGTCGTGGGCGAGATCAAGGAAATCGTTGCCGCGCACGGCGCGGAAAGAATCGTCCTGCGTCATGTCGGCGACATGCCCTTCGTGATGGACCAGGACATGGCGCGCCGGTTCCACAAGCGGTTCGCGGGCGAACTCGCGCTGTGGCAGGCGCAGGATGGCCCGAACGGCAAGAGCGGCCATCTGGTTCTCGCCGGCTCGTTCTCGCGGCGGCGCGAGGGGACATTCGACCTGATCGAGGTCGCGCTGATGCCGGTAACGGGAGAATGGCTGCCCTACGAGACCAGCGACGAGCGCTACCTTGTCGGCAAGGCGGTGGCGGAGAAGCGGCGGTTCGTGAAGGGCCTGCGCGTCAATCTCGACACCGACACGCCGATCGCGAGCCTGGTGCTCAAGGACACCGGCGAGGAAGCGAGCGCTATCCACATCCATGACCGCGACAACGAGGTGGCGGAACCCTTGGAAGCGCTGCTCGCCGGGCAAGGCGTCTCGCATCTGCTGTGGAAGGAAGGCGAGCCGCTCCCGGCCCGCGTCAGCCGGCCGCCGCGGCGCAGCTGGGACGCGCAGCAGGCCGCCTGAGCGGGTTCAGTCGTCCGATCGGGCCAGCGGTTTGGTCGGCAGCAGGTCGAGACGCCGGGGCGTATCGCCGATTGCCCGCAAGGCTTCGAGCCGCGCCGCGACCTCGTCCTCGTGCTGAGTGATCTCAATGCGGTTCATTCCGACGATCGTCCAGACCGCAAGGTCAGGCCGCTCGGTCACGTGGACGGAGTAGGCAATCGGCAGCTTGTCGGGGTAGAGCCAGAGCAGCAGCACCGGCAGCGCGGCGAGATTGGGTTGGCCATCGATCGCGGCGAGGATCAGCACGCCAGCCTCGCGGTCATACCGGCAGGTGATCCCGAGCGGCTGCGGGTGCCCGGCAAGGCCGAGGATCGTCTCGCGTGGCCGAGCACCGAAGATCGCGTCGAGTTCGGCCGGGGGTTCGGCCTCGGCGTTCTCGGCGATGTCGGCGAGGAACAGCTCGACTGCGTCAAAGCGCGCGGCTTCCTCGCGAGTGCAGACAAGTTCGAGCGTGAGCGTGATCGAGGACATGGCTGGGACTTTCGTGTTGCCGCGCGCGCCCCGCGTCCCGTTGCCAAGGCAAGGGATAGAACGGCGGACAGGCGCGGAATTGAACGGATCAGAGGACGAGGTGGCGCTCGACGTGAGCGCGTTCGCGCTCGCGCTGGAGGTTGAAGACGGGGACGCCGTGGCTGGCGGCGATCCGCAGCGCCTGGCCGGTGCCGCCCGAGGCCTCGCCGTCGGCGGTCCAGCACAACACGAATTCCGCTGGGCTATCGAGCGAGCAGCCCAAGACCTGGAACACGTTGCGGGTGTGGAGCGCCTGGACGAAGGCCGAGACCCCGGCAAAGGCCGGATGGTGCGCGGCGGCGATAGTGCGCGCCCTGCCCCAGAGCTCGTCTCCGAACGTATCGGGATGGAACGCGCTTGCCGAACCGCGCCAACCCGCCGCCGGCAGGAAGATCTGCGCATCACGGCCGGCCCCACGCTCGAACGCGCTGTCGGCGCCGATCGCGTGGCCCGAGCGCAGGACATAGCCGCGCTTGGTGAGCGCGAAGGCGGCACGCGTCATCAGGCTGAGGATCTCGGGCGGCGTCGCGCGCGCACCGATCCCGGCATAGAAGCGAGGCATGGGCTTGGACTCCCTTTAGGAACGCCCAGCTCCAGCCCCCTCCCCTTACCCGGTGTCGGCGGCAGCGACCGTGGCAGGACCGTAGGCGGCGAGCAGGTTGCGGTGGAGCACCGCGTTCTCAGCGGGGAAAAAGCTGCCGTCGGCGCCCGGCCGGGTGATCTGGAGCGCGGCAGCGACCACGTCGCGGAATGGGCGCATGACGGCGCGCGAGCCCTCGTAGGTCACCGGCTGCGGAAATCCCGCCGCGATCCAGGTGGCGGGTTCAACAATATCGTCGAGCCAGCCTTGCGCGTCTTCGGGCAAGGCCATCTCCGCCGAAACAAGCCACAAAGTCCGGTATGTCCCGAAATCATGGGCATTGGCGACGAGGGCAAAACCGAGCGGCAAGGGCGGCTCGCCGTTGAGGGCGATGATCGCGGCCTTGTAGGCGAGCAGTTCGAGGGTGTTGACCGCGGCAAAGTCCGCACATTGCCCCAGCTGCGCGCAGGGCTCATCGGCCGGACCAGCGCCGAGTTCGTAGATCCGGTGCCGGGTCATGGCACGGCCTCCCCCGGTTCGTCGGGATACCAGGCGAGTTCCATCGCGTCCGGATGGGCGACCTCGAACTCGGCGATGCGCGCATGGGTGATGAGGCCCGCGCGATCCTTGAGCCCGACATAGCCGCCGTAGAAGCGGCCGCCCGCATGTACGAACTGGGCGTGGACGTCGTCGCTCACCGCCTCGGTGACGAAAAAGCCCGGCACGCCCGCGATGTGCGCCGGCGGCAGGACGCCAAGCATCTCGTCGAAGAAGGCCTCGCTCACCCGCGATAGCGGGAAGCGGGCGAGCACGGCTTCGCGCGGAACGGGCAGCAGGGCCCCATCAGCTACGGTCATCGCTCGCACCTCCGGTCACCACGAAGGCCGGGATGGTCAGCTCGGCGCGGGCCATCTCGCGTTTGAGATCGCGCAGCCGCGTGAAGCTGTTGATCCACGACGGCGGGAAGAGGACGTATTCGTCTTCGCTCGCCGTGTAGTCGCGCATCGGGCCTTGCCCGTCGAACAGGATGATCTCGGGGAGATAGGCGCCGAGGCAGCCTCCGGACCAGCGGCGGAACGGCAGGCCGTGCGCGGCGCAGAAGGCGTCGATCTCGGGGATCTGCCCACCATTGAGCTCGGTTCCGTAAAGCTCGAGCGGCTCTCCGTCGGGCAGCACAGCGGGATCGAACGGTTCGCCATCCCACTCGGTGCGCAGGTCATAGTCGGCAGCGTGCGCGGCAAAGGCTTCGAGATGTTCGCGCGGCAGTGCGCCGCCGATGGTGATGTGAACGGGGGCTCGGTCGCCCATGGGCTTGGGTCCTTTCGCTTGGGTCTGATCCGACCGCCGAAGCCCCCCTCCCCTCAGCCTGACGTCGCCGCGGGCCTTCCTGCACCCCAGCGCTCGGCTGTGCGATCGACCGCGAGTTCACTGGAACAGGTCTGGCACAGCGCGAAGGCTTCGGCGGGCGTGCCCGCGAGCCACTGCTCCCAGTTTTCTCGGGCGAGAACGACGGGCATGCGGTCGTGTATGTCAGCCATCTGCGCGCAGCCATCCACCATGACCATCGAATAGGCCGCGCCCCACTCCTCGGTCGATCGCCACAGCCCGGCGACGGCAAAGACTTCTTCGCCCGCCAGCGAGTACCAGGTCCGGGTCATCTGGCCCTTGATGCCCTCGGCCTCGGCCCAGGCGGTGACCGGGATCAGGCAGCGCCGGCGCTCGAAGCTTGGGCGCCAGAATGCAGTGCCGAGCTTGTCCTCGCGCGCGTTGTTGACGGGCTTGGGCTTCAGCGGCTGACCGTTCTTGCCCTTCAGGATCAGCGGGAAACCCCATGTCATCACCCGCGTTTCGCCCTCGGCAACGACGAGGCCGGGATAGCCGGGGTAGACCTCGGCGGCGAAGTTCGCGCCCGCGCCACCGCGCGCGCCGAACAACCGGGCGATTTCCGCTGGGGCCTTGGTCATACGGTACAAGTTGCACATGCCCCGATGCTCGGCGGACCGCCCTCCCCTGTCAATCGGGACGGGAAGCGACACCGGCCATCTTGCAATTGTGTTCCCTCTATGTTCTCTTGCCGGTATGGAACGAATCGATACGTCTGCTGTCGCGCATGCGATCCTGGACGCCCCGGGCTGGGCGCGGGTCGGCATCACGGCCCCAAGCTCCTGTATTCGCGAGGATGCCGCGCTCGAACTTGCGCGCGCGATCGCCGATGCGGTCGATGCGCCGGTCAGTGCTCCGTCACCGGAACAGTCCGCCCTGCCGCTCTGAAGCGCGCCAGCTCAGCCTACCGGGCCGGCCAGCAGCGCCTCGATCTGCGGGTCGAGCGGAAATCCGAAACGCCTGGCGATCTCGGCGGCGTGTTCGAAGTCGGCCGCGCTGACGTGGAGCGAGTGGGCGAGATCCGCGAGCGTCTCACCCTCGCGCGGCGCGGACAGGGCATGGAGATTTCCATGCGCCTGCGTCACGGCGAACGGCCAGGTCATGGCGACGCCGATCACCTCCTCGGCAAGCACGACCAGCGTGTCGCCGGTGTGGATGGCCTCGTCGCACTGGACCGCGTCGTAGGCATTGCCGGTGCTGGCAAAGGCGTGGTGGCGCCGGGCGGTGAAGGCGAAGCGTTCACTGTCAGTGAGCATTTTGGTTCTCCGGATATCCCCATGCAAATGAAGAGGCGGAACGCCGGGCGGGGGGCAGTGCCGGCGTTCCGCCTCAGGCCGCGCGGGGGGCTCATCCGCGGCCTTGCACGGGGACGGGGACCCGCTTGGGGTCCCCGTCGGTTGGAGTTGGGACAAGCCGATCAGGCGTCGACGAGCGGCGGCAGCGCGCCATCGTGTTCGGCGCCGTCCTTGGCACCCGCCCGGCCGCGCTTGGCGGGCGGGGTCGCGGTGCTGTCGCCCAGACCGTCGTCGTTGCGCCCGTCGCCGGCCTGTTCCTCGCGGCGATCGCCGCCGGCATCGTCAGCCGGGAACATGTCGCTCTCGCCGTATTCGGCGGTGCCGAGGCGGTTGTCACGACGGCGCGGACGCTGCCAGGCCACCGCCATCGTGCCATCCTCGCGCGGGAAAGCGGCGATGTAGAGCGGCTGCGCCATCGACGGGTCGTCGATTTTGCCCTGGTAGAAGCTCTCGCCGGTCGAGTTCGAGGAGAGTTCGAAGAGCGCGCCGACGATCACCCAGCGGCGCTGGTCGTTGAGCGCGACGATCTCGTAGCGGGGCGCGCGCGGGTTGCTCGAGGTCACCGGCCGCAGGCCGATGGTACGGGTGATGGTGAGCGTTTCGACAGAGCCGATCAGCTGGCCGTTGGCGTTCTTGCGGATTTCACCGATGTTCATGGACGTTCTCCTAGGTGGATCGATTGCGACCGAACCCCTTGTTCGATCACTCTCTTCCCACCCCCCTTCCCTCCCGGCCGTCAGGCCGAAGCTGCGGGCACTGCCCGCAGGAGGTTGCCTGTCCCGTGATGCGCGGTGCTTGCGGAAAGCGAAGACGGCACCTGGATGCTCAAGCTTGCGGTCTTTCCCGCCACTCTTCATTTTTGGGGACGGTTCAGCGCTAGCCGGACTCCTTGCAGCGCAGCCAGTGCAAATGCTTTGGTAGATCAAGACCAACGTCGGGCATGATGCGGTTGACGACTGCAACTGGGGTTCGCAGGATCGGTCAGTCGCAAAGTTATCAAACACGCGGATTGGAATTGAATATGGCGGTAAATGAGGCTGCAAGACTGGGATCTGCAATCAAAGATGCGGCTCTCGCTTCGCAATCCGTTCTCGTCGAAGCAACAGTTCAGACACGCGACGACGGATACTGCCCGGCGGTAATCTTGAGTTCCGAAGACGCGCTCAGAGTGATCAGCACCCATGCACCGCGGATCATCTACCTTGTTGAGCGCGTTTTCGACCTTGCCGGTGAGATCGAAGCTGCGCGGGATGAGCTTGACGACATTGGTGTCGAACGCTCGCCTGATCATTTGAAGGCAACTCAGCGTAGGTTTGCCGCCTGCGACGGGCAAATTGGTGCAACGATCGCAAGTTTCATGATTGATGGGGTGCTCCATACAGCGGTCTCCACCGCGTCTTGGCACGACGAATTCGGTGACGCCGTAGAGGCGATTCTCGAAAATGCCCGCGAAAGCGCCAGTGCTGGCCAGATCTCAAAGAATTTGGAAAACGCAAAGGCGATCGAACGCATGGCGTTCGTCCTGGTAAAGCACCCGTCCTTCAATCATGGACGCGTCTCGTTCGATAAACGCATGGCGTTGGCCGAAATACTCTTTCAGGATTGTGACCCACACACGCTTTCAGAAATTACGCGACGGGCGGAGAACCTGTTCTGGCTGGAGCAATCAGGCGTCAAACTTGATGGCACCTGACCAGGGAAGAGCTTTGCCCCTATTCACCTCCGGGACCTGGGGAGTTTGTCGAGAATCGCACGCAGAGCAGAAGGGTTATCACATTTAGCGCGCCATGAGCTGATAAAGAGGCGTGCACGTGTCTCGTCAGGATAGGCTTTCCTGGCGGCTTCTTCGAGTTGGTGTTGATACTCTAGGACAGCGTCAGCCGCCGCCCGCCGAGCATTCCTCTCTCGGATTGCCGTTCGAAGGAAGGAAAATGCCTGGGCCAGGTTGCCATCAGTTTCGCTCGCCCATTCTATGATTGTTGATTTCCACTGAGAGCTGACCCGGGAGGCGCATAATTTCCACTGAGAAGTGACCCATGTTCTGACCTTCCCCCTGGCTGCCTGGTCGGGGGACACTGGAGTGATCGACATGGCTTTATTGAGCGTTATCCGGCGCTGGCATTTTCGTGATGAGATGCCGATCCGGGAGATCGAGCGACGCACAGGTTTGTCGCGCAACACGATCCGCAAGTACCTTCGTGCCGGGACAGTTGAACCCAAGTTCAAGGTTCCCGAGCGGCCGAGCAAGCTTGATCCATTTGCCGAGAAGCTGTCGGGTTGGCTGCGGGCCGAGGGCTCCAAGTCGCGCAAACAGCGGCGCACGGCCAAGCAGATGCACGCCGACCTCATGGTGCTGGGCTACGCCGGATCGTATGGCCGTGTGTCGGCCTTCGTCAGGGCGTGGAAGGCCGAGCGGCAACGCGAAGCGCAGACCAGCGGGCGCGGTACGTTCGTACCGCTGGTGTTTGCGGCAGGCGAAGCGTTCCAGTTCGACTGGAGCGAGGACTGGGCAATGCTGGGCGGCCGGCAGACCAAGCTGCAAGTGGCGCATACCAAGCTCTCGCACAGCCTTGCCTTCGCCGTTCGGGCCTATCCGCTACAGACCCACGAGATGCTGTTCGACGCGCTGACCCAGGCGTTCCGCGTGCTGGGCGGCGTGCCGCGGCGGGGGATCTTCGACAACATGCGCACGGCGGTCGACCGGATCGGTACGGGCAAGGCCCGGCAGGTCAACGCACGGTTCGCGGCGATGGCGAGCCATTATCTGTTCGAGCCCGAGTTCTGCAACCCGGCTTCGGGTTGGGAGAAGGGACAGGTCGAGAAGAACGTCCAGGATGCCCGGCGGCGGCTGTGGCAACCCATGCCCAGCTTCCCCGACCTCGACGCGCTCAACGCCTGGCTTGAAGCGCAGTGCATCGCGCAATGGGCGCAGATCGAACATGGCATGCAGCCTGGCACCGTCGCCGATGTCCGAGCCGCCGAGGAGGCCAGTCTGATGCCGCTAGGCCGGCCGTTCGACGGCTTCGTCGAACATACCAAGCGGGTATCACCCACCTGTCTCGTGAGCTTCGAACGCACGCGCTACAGCGTGCCGGCATCGTTCGCCAACCGCCCGGTCAGCTTGCGGATTTATCCAGATCGGATCGTGATCGCCGCCGAGGGTCAGATCCTGTGCGAGCACAGCCGGATCATCGATCGATCCCATCACACCTGCGGGCGAACGATCTATGACTGGCGGCATTATCTGGCGGTGATCCAGCGCAAGCCCGGAGCCTTGCGCAATGGTGCACCGTTCGCCGAGATGCCCGATGCGTTCCGGCAGCTTCAAAGCCAGCTCCTGCGCCGCCCTGGCGGAGACAGGGAGATGGCCGAGATCCTGGCGCTCGTGCTGCAGCATGACGAGCAAGCCGTGCTGTGCGCGGTCGAACTAGCGTTAGAGGGCGGCGTTGCCACCAAGACCCATGTCCTCAATGTCCTGCATCGCCTGATCGACGGCAAGGCTCCTCCGGCGTCCCCGATTGATGCACCGCAGGCGCTGCGCCTGGCACAGGAACCGCTCGCTAATGTCGGACGCTACGATGCCCTTCGCGATGGAGGGCTGCGCCATGCGTCATGATCCTGCCAGTGCCGCCGTGGTGGTCATGCTCAAGGCGCTCAAGATGTACGGCATGGCCCAGGCCGTCAGCGATCTCATCGAGCAAGGCGCGCCCGCGTTCGACGCGGCCGTGCCGATCGTGTCCCAGCTCCTCAAGGCCGAGATGGCCGAACGGGAAGTCCGGTCGATCGCCTACCAGATCAAGGCTGCCCGGTTCCCCGCTTACAAGGACCTGGCAGGGTTCGACTTTGCTTCCAGCGAGGTCAACGAAGCCATGGTCCGCCAGCTTCACCGCGGCGAGTTCATCGACGGCGCCGACAATGTCGTGCTGATCGGCGGTCCGGGAACCGGCAAGAGCCATATCGCAACAGCGCTCGGTGTTCAGGCGGCTGAGCATCACCGCAAAAAAGTGCGGTTCTTCGCCACTGTCGATCTGGTCAATGCGCTCGAGCAGGAAAAGGCCGCGAACAAGGCGGGCCAGCTTGCCGATCGTCTGCTGCGCCTCGATCTCATCATCCTCGATGAGCTGGGATATCTGCCGTTCAGCCCCTCAGGCGGTGCGCTGCTGTTCCATCTGCTGAGCAAACTCTACGAGCGTACCAGCGTCGTCATCACCACCAATCTCAGCTTCAGCGAATGGGCCGAGGTGTTCGGCGATGCCAAGATGACCACTGCGCTGCTCGATCGGCTCACGCACCATTGCCACATCCTGGAAACCGGCAACGACAGCTTCCGGTTCAGGGCCAGCGCTGGAGCGCCCAAAACGCGAAAGGAAAAAGCCACCACTTGACCCATCCCCGCACCGCGGGGCACCATATCCACCCGGGTCACTTCTCGATGAAAATCCCGGGTCAACTCTCAGCGGAAATCAACACGGTCGGGCACGTGAGATCATAACACTATCGGGCGGCGAAACATTCATTGCGGCCCTGTCGTTGGCTCTTGGACTTTCTGACATCGTGGAGATGACCAATGGGGCCATCAGTCTGGATACGATTTTCATCGATGAAGGCTTTGGCAGCCTCGACACCGAGAACGACGCCGGCACGCTCGATCAGGTTCTTCAGGTACTCCAGAATATCGTGGGCGAGCGTCGCGCCGTGGGCCTGATTTCGCATGTGCCATTGGTTCAGCAGGCGGTCCCCAACGGCTTCACCGTGCGGAAAGGTGTGAATGGCAGTCAGATTGAGGTGCGCTTGCACTGACGTCGGGTATCCCGGAAATATCACTTTCTGAACGCATCAATTTGACCTCGCTTGGCTGCGCAGGCACTCCACCGCCGCTTCAAGCAGCTTCTCGTCGGGCTGTAATATCCCCCATTCCTTCCAAAAGTCTCGTGTAGCGCTGTCCGGCTTTACTTGCGGCTGATCGAGCTTGATCCGCGTGGGGAGTAAGACTGCATCGCCGAGCAAAAGGGCTTCGCCTGTATCGAGCAACGGGAGCATTGCCGTTAAACCAACGAGAGAATCCGGCATAAGCCGCTTGATGACGTTCTGATCGCTGTCGTTCGTCAGCCTGAGGGCAAGGAAGTTGTTGCATTGGGAGAGGATTGTTCGGCTGACGTCGGAAGGGCGTTGGCTCACCACGAGCAAGGAGAATCCGTACTTTCGACCTTCCTTGGCGATGCGCTCAAAAGACCACAACGCCTGCCGCTGCACGGCGTCGGCATCGTCCTTCACCGGCAGATAGAGGTGTGCCTCGTCGCACAGCAGCGTGATCGGTGTGCGCGATTCCGCATTCATCCAGAATTGGACGTCGTATAGCAGGCGGGCAAGCGTGCCGGTAACGACTGGGAGGACGTCTGCGGGAACCTCGGAAAAGTCGATGATTTTGATGCCATTGCCGGAGTCCGCCCGAAGCAGTTTCACGATCTGCTTCGCGAGCCATCCATAATCGAGCGCCTCATCGGGCGGCGAGAACATAAACCCGTACCGGCGATCATCGAGCTTCGCTTCCAGACGGGAGAGGAAGCGGGTGAGCTTGTCTTCCCATTCTCCTTTGACGGGCCCTGTTTTACCGACACCCTTTGTGGTGTTGTCCGTCTTCAGGCGTGCAACCAGATCTTTGACAGCATAGGGGATAGGTGAATCGACCGTAAAGGTCTCTTTGACCTTGGCTTTCCCGGACGCATCCAGAGTTGCACCCTTAAGATCGCGTACGTGAAGAGTGAAACGAGACGCCTGATTTGGGGCATTCTGGTCGCTGCGATCCAAAATCATCGACAGCATCTCGTCACGGTTGAGCAGCCAATAAGGCAAGAACAACACGTCGTCTTTGGGATCGGCGAGGTCACCAGGGCCGGCGATGCGGAAGCGCTGAGCGAAGCCGCCTTTACTCTTGTCTGCAAGCGGCTCGTATTCCCCATGCATGTCGAAAACGACAATATTAGGGTACTTTAGCTTGGCGGCCCGTTCGAGGATGAGTGCAACCGCCCAGCTTTTACCTGAGCCAGTGCTACCGAGGATTGCAGCGTGGCGCTGAAAGAAGCGATCGCCGCTCGCGATCGCTTCAGCGCTCCGATCGGCGACAAATGTTCCAAGCTTCAAGCGTTCATCGTCGGAGAAGCCTGCACCTAAGATGCCCATGAACCGCTGAAGGTTGCTGCCTTCGATGACGAAACAATCTCGATCGATCTGCGGAAAACTGTCTGCGCCACGCTTGAAGGTGTCAGTCTTGTCACCATCGACAGTTCGGTATGTGCCAATGACGAATGCCTGCATGTGATCGGCGGGTGAGACGGTTAGAGCGGCGAAGTCGCCCCCGTCAGGATCAGGCAACTCTTCCCTGAGTGACCGTGTGACGCGGTCAGTCATTCCGATCAGAAATTCCGCCTGTGTCGTACCTTTGATGGCTATGAGTTGACCAATCCCCACGCGAGTTAGCATTTCGGAATTGGTGACATCGATGGCCACCCGACTGGTGTCGACACCAGCCACCCGGCCGATCTGATCATTATCCGTAAACGCAAGCGCCGGGCCGGTCATGTCGATAGAACTCCCTTCACAAATCCGTCGAGGTCCCAGTAGTCGATACCTGGGTAGAATATCTCCGCTCCTTCAATTATGAAGCGGGTTCCTTTGATGCTAATTTCCTGGTTGAATTCTGCCGCAATTACATTCTTGTTTTCGATCGCCAATTCCCGCGCTTTGGGGGAAAGCGCATATGTCAAGATTACGGTTTTCACGCCTGATTTGATGCGCGGCGTGAGGTGGGTTTCAAGGTGATCATCGTTGAAGCCGTAGCCGATGATGAGGAAGCGGTGCGCCTTGTCGATGGCATCGTTCCCTTTTTCGCGATGCTTGTCGAACGGGCTCTCATAACCACTGCGAAACTTGTTCAACCCGGGCGTGATGATCAGTCGCGGCAAGGGCAATGTGCCTGCGTAGCGAACAGGATTACCCTCGCGATGGTACCAGTCCAGACTGCCGTGGGGTTTAAACACATTGGCTTTTGGGGCGAATTTATATCGCACGCTCTTGCGGACCAATTGCACGTGCCGACAAAAGCTCCAGTAGCTCTCCTCGGGATCAAGCCGAGCAGCGAAATGGCCGCAAAACATGGTATCGACGCCAAGTCCGGCTTCCTCGCAGGCAAGCTCCGCGAGACGATCATAGTTCGTTGTCACAATTGGAATGCCGGTGCCTGGCTTCAGCAGATGAGGAATGAGCTTGGTGAGGCGAAGCGTCCTCGTGTTGTTGAAGACTTCTGCGATAATGTTCGCCTCGGACGCTGCGATGAAGTCGCCAGTGCTCTGTACGATGGCAGCTTCAAGCGATGGTGTTGGAGCATGCTTCAGCAGCGCGGCTTCCAAGCCTTCGGATTCGATTAAGGGGTAGATGTCTTCCCAAAGCGTCGTGTCTTCCGGAGACAGACTTGCCGGTATGTGGGTCACAAGATGGTGCCCGAGCGCACCCATGCCGGGCACGCCCTCTGCGCAAGACAGTCCGGAGCCGACTACAAGAACGAGTCCATCGCCCAGGTGCTCTTGAAGCAGTTTCTTTAATGAACCTAATTCCACGGGCCCCCGCTCTTGTCACAGCGCCATCGCCAGACGGAATACATTGTCCCGCTGGGGGCAAGCTAGCGCGCTAAGCACAATATGCCAATGCACTGACTTGCCTCAGAAACATAATGGACAAGAGGTCATCCAAATCCAATTCCGCCGTCGCGAAGTCAGTTCACGCATTTGCATTGCCTGTCGGCTAGCGTTCTCTCGCTTCGAGCAACTTCGAAATAAACCGGCTCAGCCGCCGAGAAGGGATCCTGTTGGGAGCGCGCTGGTCCTCCGCAAGCCGCCTAGCTAGCTCCGTCGAAAGCTCGGCGTACGGCGCGGCCGCAGCCAGGAGTTCCTGTACCGTGGCTATCTGGTTCGGCTGTCCCCCTTGCCAGTATCGCACTTCTGGATCGCGGCCAGCATCTGCAACGCCGAACACCATCACGAAAAACGTACCGAGCCCCGGATCCCACCCAACGGCTACCTCGAAAATGTCCGAATGCTGAGGCAGCGGCTTCAAAGAATACCGACTCATCGGCTCACCAGTCGCTCGCCAGCATGACCGTGACCACGCGGAAGCTTTGCTGCGCGTCCCACGGTGTTTCGGACCCCCAGGAGAACGTCCCGTCGTTGGCGTAGACATCGATCTTCCAGAAGATCTTGTGCCCCTGAAACTCGACCGCGCCGAAGTCGCGCTCGCCGTGAGGGTCGTTCCCCGGCTTGATCGGGGTCTCGTTGATGAGCCTGCGCAGCGCCGCCTGGCCCGTCATCAGACTGGCTTGGCGGGCGCCGAGGTCCTCGGCGTCGCCGGCAAGAATGTCAGCCAGCGCCCGGGTGAACACGGTGCGCGAGGTTGGCAGTGAGCCTACGCGGGCGGCGTCGTTGAGACGGGCGATCTCGGTAGTGTGGTCGGCAGTGACCGGCGTGGATTGTGCAAGCGTGGTCATGGTTCTTCCTTTCAAGATTGATCCCCCGCCGAGTGCCCCCTCCCCTCCGTTGTCCTGTTGACGGGGTCTGAGCGTTCACGCTACGTTCTTTCGGAAAGGATCTCGCCATGCCTGCTCCGACCCACCTCGACCATTTCGATCTCGACATCGGCCTGCGCGATGCGTCGTGCGACGAGAACCTGCCGCCGGTGCGCCGGGCGATCGCGGCGCTGTGCATCGGGGTCGGCGTGGACGACGCCTATCTGTCGGTCCGGGAACTGCGCGAGGCAGTGTCGCTGGTGCACGAGAACGCCCCCGGCGGACGGGCGAAGCTCGCCGGAATCCTCAGCACACAGTGCGACGACTTCCAGCGGGCGATCTATTACTGCCTGGCCGGGCGCGGCGTGGTCGAAATGGCCGAGGCGATGGATTGGCTACTGACGATCCTCAAGGCGCGAGGCCGAACCGCCGCCTGGCTCAGCCGACTGCGGGTGCGGCGCAAGGATCTCGTTTCACCCTATGTCAGCGAAGCGCCCGATGGACCGGTGGTCTCGGCCAGCCCGGATTTCGAGCTTGGGCAATCGTGGTTCGTCGAGCGCGGACCAGACCCTTACTGATCATCCGGGTCATCGTCATTGCAGGTGACGACCCGTGAGACGGTGCGCCCGGGCGTTGCCCTGCTCGCCAGCACCACGCGGAACGGCTGCAGAGGATTGCCGGTCTTGACCACGGCAGTGTCGCCCTGGACGTGTTCGGCGACCCGGGTGGCGATCCGGTTGGCGTTCTCGATGCTGCACAGGCGCGCCCGTTTTGACGAGCGCTGAGGCGGTGCGGGGTCAGTCATGGCGCTACTCGCTTGGGTGCCGGGTCACGAGGTTGACGGAGCTGCAGGCGGCGGCACGATCGTCCAGGCCCGGCTCATCAGCTTGCTGATCTTCACCCCTACCCCGTCGCTGACCCGGCGCAGGGTGGTCTTGCGGCCCGACTGGACCACGCGGAAGCTGCGCTCGCTCTGCCCGTCGGTGAAGGTCAGCGGCTCGGCCAGCACCAGCATGTCGCCCGGTGCCGGCTTGCGCCGCGTGGTCAGAGCGAGGCGTTGGCGGCAATGTTCGCGCCACTGCGCGGCGTATTCGTTGCCGGGTGGCCCGAGCAGATCGAGGATCGAGGCCGGGCAGTCGTAGCTATACGGACCCATCGTTTCGCTCATGTCCTTGTAACCGAACTCTTCGCCGCTGCGCGCGCCGGGGTTCCATTTGACGAGGCAGATGATCGCGAATGTCTCGCACGGGCCTTCGAGGTCATAGCTCTGGCAGGCGGCGTAGTAGGCGCCCGAACGGACGGTCGACTTGAGGACACGCAGGCCCGTCGCCCGGCCCTTCTCAGGGTCGGGCGGATAGGTGCACTGGTTGTCGAGATAGGCCTTCGGCGTGGCAAACGGGGCCATGCCGCCGCGGGACATGAACAACCATCCCATGGTGGTTCTCCTAGACGAGCGCCTGCTGGCGCGGATTGATGGAAAGGCCGGTCTCGCGGACGACGAGCGCGCGGAAACTCTGCGGTGCGGCGAGGACCGCGATGTCGCAGAAGTGATTGCTCATCCCGAGATAGTCCTGGCGGCCCTTGCAGCGGCGGAACATGACCTCGCGGCCCGGACGAACGCAGGGGATCGAGACCTGAACGTAGATTTCGTCGCCGTGAAGCGTGATCTCGCCCGAGACCGCAGGCCCCGCAAAGTTGCTGCGCAGGTCGAACTGGTCGGGCTCGAGACCGAGATGGCGCGCCGCCACCCGCAGCGCCGAACGCGCTTCGCGGTGGAAGGCGCGCTTGGCTTCGGGATCGTAACCGATGCCGCGGCGGGCCAGCGCGACGAGCGCGGGCTTGGATTTCAGCTCATCGATCTTGGCGAGGCACTGCCGGCGCAGCGGCAGGTCTTCTGCGAAGGTCTCATCCGGCGCG
Source organism: Novosphingobium sp. KCTC 2891 (assembly GCF_025938155.1). Classification (GTDB taxonomy): domain Bacteria; phylum Pseudomonadota; class Alphaproteobacteria; order Sphingomonadales; family Sphingomonadaceae; genus Novosphingobium. The sequence continues at coordinate 25,467 of NZ_JAPCZG010000021.1, forward strand.
TGGCCGAGCGCGATGCGGCCAACATGACGCGCGAGCAGGATGGTCGCAGGATCGCGGGCCGGGTCAATCCCGGCGTTGCGCGCATCCTGCATCGCATCGACCACGGCCTGGGTGGCGGTGGCAATGGTCGCGAGCGCGTCGGGCTGGAGGGCACGGCGGTAGCGGAAGTCGAGGTCATAGTTCATCGGTGAGGTCTCCCTTTGCGCCCCCTGGCGCACCGGGCTCCCACCCCCTCCCCTTCCCGCTCGCTCTGCGAGAGGCCCCCGTGCCCCGGCTTCCCGGCCGCCGTCAGGCCGCCTCCTTGAGTTCGTCCGGCAGGGTCGAACCGAGCGCCGGATCGAACTGGCGCAGCCACTTCACCGCCTGCTCGGCCTTGGCCGCCGCGTGGAGGATCGCGGTCTTGTCGCCGCGCAGGATCTTCATCCAGTGGTGGATGTATGAGGCGTGGCTGTCGTGGAGTTCGTTGGGGAGGCCGTATTCGGCGCAGAGGGTGGCCTGGCAGAGCGAAGCGATATATCCTGACAGTCCAGCGCTAATGTGAATTCCAGCGCCATTTTTGCGAACCTGTTTCACGCCGCCATCTCCTCGGCCTGAGGCTGCTGGGCATGCATCCAGTCGGCTGCGGCCTGGGCCTTG
>NZ_JAPCZG010000022.1 GCF_025938155.1 Novosphingobium sp. KCTC 2891
TACGTTAGGACATGCAAATAACGACTTGGTTACTGCAATCCGGAGCCTAAAGACCCCCGGACGCAGGCGCCGTCGCCCACATGTCCCTTCATCTAAAACCAACAATGTCAAAGAACCACCACAGAATGTGGCGGACAACCATCCCCCCCGTTTTTGCATCCGGGGAATTGGATGTCCGTCTATCTGGGCGTTCGGCGGAAGCAGAAGCTGTCTGCCCCGTCTGGAGGGCGGCTTATATGGGGGGTACCGCAGCCCGTCAAACACATTTTGCATTTTTATGTCGGGGCGGCATAAATGACGTAAATTCAATAGGATAGAAGCGTATCGAGGGGCTGTGGGGCGCCCGTTTGGCGTCAAATCACCCGCCCAGGGCAAGAATCACCCTCCGTTGCCGGGGCGTTCGATGGGGGGCGGGCGACGGACGGGGTGTCATCGCCCCGATGAATCAATCCGCGGGCATTGATTCAAAGTCCCCATTGGACCGCGCCGCGCTCCGGCACGCATATCCGCATCCATGGCCAGCGCAGAACCTCAGGACTTTCACGTCTGGCTCGAAGCGGTGAGCCCCGAGCGCAACATCGCGCGCCGCTACGCAATCTCGTTAAGCCGGGATCTGTTCGGCGCCTGCCTGGTCGAGGTCTCATGGGGGCGGATCGGGAGGCGGGGGCAAGCGAGGACGCTATCCTTCAGCGAACGTCCCGACGCCGAACGGTTCGTGCGCCAACTGCAACGCCGGCGCATGAGCGCCAGGCGGCGGATCGGTGTTCCTTATCGAGAGATCCGGGCCGCGGGCCGAGACTTGGCGACCTGCCAAGGGTGACCGCGCCCCCCGCCATCAATCCGGCACCACCGGGTAATGCGGCATGGGCCAGTCGTGGCCGGGGTTCTCCATCATCAGGTCGATGAACAGCGGCAGCAGGCACGTCAGGATCGCCGCGCCGTCGCGCACCTGGTCGCGGTTGACGGCGCTGTTCCAGGTGGCGCCGCCGTGCACCAGCTGGTTGCGCAGCACATAGAGCCGGCCGAACACGATCGACAGCAGCGTCGCGGTATCGTGCCGGGCGAGCGCGGAGCGGATCGCCACGTCCTCGCGGTCCATGCGTGCGCGCCAGTCGTCGAAGCCCGGCACGCCGTTGTGGTGCAGCCAGAACGCGGCAAAGACGTGGCGATTGCCCAGCAGCACGCGGATTTCCTGCGCAAAGCGCTGCCACACCATGTTGTAGAGCCGGTGCTTGCCGTCAAAGCCCACCAGCGTGGTGAAGAAGCGCATGAACACATCACGCTCGCGCTGGCTTTCCTGCCCCAGCGCCAGCGCCACGTCGCCCGCATAGGCCGCGTTGAAGCCGATCCACGACAGCACGAACCGCACATCGAGATCGCCCTCCTCGTGCTCGGCGCGGATCAGCCACGACAGCGCGCGATGCACCCGCAGCGCCAGCGGCGTGGGAAAGCCATCGCGAAGCGTGCGCTGCTTGTCCTTCAGCGCAAGCGGATGGAGCGGGTCGGTGGGAGCGTAACGGTGGGCCATGGCGGGAACGCTAACAGCTTACGCGTTAAGGGAAAGTACTGTCACAAGGCCGTCCCCGACCCGCGCGCGCAGGCAGGGGCATATCCTCCGCCGAATACTGGATCGGTGCGCCCTACCGCGCCATCGCCCGGCGCATGAAGGCGGCGAACAGCGGCACGGTAAAGGCGGTGTCGCCATGCGCGGGGCTGTAGAGCATTCCCTTGCGGATCAGGCTGTTGCGCGTGGGCGCCACCGTGTTGACTTTCACCCCCAGCGCCTCGGCGATGTCGCCCGATCGGTGCGGCCCCTCGCCCAGTTCGGCCATGGCGCGCATATAGCGCTTTTCCGCCGGGCTCAGCCGGTCGAAGCGCACCCGGAAGAAGCTGGCGTCCAGTTCCGCCAGCGCGGCAACGCCCGCATTGGCCACGTCGTCCTCGTCGATGGGCGAGGCATCGGCCAGGTCCCAGCTGTGCTTGCCCCATTCCTGCAGGAAATAGGGATAGCCCTGCGTCGCCGCGAAAATCCCGGAAAGCGCGCCTTCGGTGATGTCCGCGTCCTCGTGCTGCAAGGGCACGCGGATGGCGTCTGCGGCCGCCGCGCGGTCCAATGGTCCCAGCGGCACGAACGCGAACAGGCGCTCGGCATAGGACTTGGCGCGGCCCATCTGGCCCAGCAGCTGCGGCAGCCCCGCCCCCACCAGCGTGATCGGCAATTGCAGCTGGTTGGCGCGGTGCAGCGCGCTGATCAGCGCGGCCAGCTCCGCCTCGGGCACGTATTGCAGCTCGTCGATGGCAAGGACGAAGGCGGTGCCATGCTCCTGCGCCGCCTCGCCCGCCGCGCGGATCAGGTCGGCGAGGTCGGATTCCAGGTCGCCGCTGTCGGCCAGCCCCGGCTCCACTTCGAAATCGAGCGCCACCTCGAACCCTTCGTAGGACACGCGCGGCTTCACGAACCCGGCCAGCGCCGACAGCGCGCGGCGGATCTTGGCCCCCGCCTGCTTCATCCGGTCCATCTTGAGCAGCGCGGCGCGCAGCGCGGGCACCAGCATGGCGGGCAAGGACCGGTTTTCCGGCGCTTCCATCGCCACCACCACCAGCCCCTCGCCTTCGGCATGGTTGCGGATGGTGGTCAGCAGCACGGTCTTGCCCACGCCGCGCAGGCCATAGAAAATCAGGCTGCGCGCCGCCCGACCGGCCCGGATGCGATCGAGCGCGATGGCCGCATCCTCGATCAGTCCGCCCCGCCCGGCCAGTTCCGGCGGCGGCGTGCCCGCTCCGGGCGCGAAAGGGTTGCGACGACGATCCATAGCGAGGTTATGCAAGGTTATCGGATTTTTGTAAACCGGGGTAAGATGCCTATGCGTCTCCCATCAAGCGCCGCATCACCACCACCATCGCCCAGGTGTCGCGCTCGCAATAGGCCTTCAGGCCTTCCTCCAGCACCCAGCGGCGGTCGGGATCACAATCAGGCGCGCTCGCTTCCAGGAAGGCTTCCTGCGCCGCGCCGCCGTCCTTCACTTCCAGCCCTTCGTAGCCCAGCTCCGCCGCGATCGTCGGCAGCACCGCCTTGATCGACCAGCTGCCGCGCTGGTCGCGGTGGTACCAGTGGTTGCGCGCCACCGGCAGCAGGTCGACCGTGCGCGCAGCCATGTCCTCCAGCGCGGCGGCGTGTTCGGGCACGGCCTGCGCCAGCGCGCGCAGCACGCCGCGCTCGAACCCGGCGTTATAGGCGATGATCGCGCCCGTTGGCGGCACGTGCGCCACCAGCGCCTCGGCGCAAGGTCGCCGCGGGTCGCCGCCGTCCACCTGCAAGAAGCCGCGATGCGCCACCTCGGCTCCATCCTCATGCTCGATGTGCAGCGAAAACTGGAACGGCACCTGCTGGTAAGGGCGCGTGCCCAGCCACCGCGGCACGGCGGGGGCGATCGTCTCGAAATCGAGGAAGGCGTGCGGGCGCGGCCATCCCGCCATCGCCCGCCGCGCGCCCGGCACATCGTGGAAAGGCCGGTCGTCGCGCGTCGCCTCGACGATCCGCGCCTGGAGCGGCTTCAACCCCTTCGTCTCCAGCGCCAGCAGGTCGTCCACGCCCCGTTCGAGCCAGGCCTTGCCCCCGCCATAGGGCAGCACCGTCACCGGCCAGTCCGGCCCCGGCGGCAGGTGGCGGCTGCAATGCGCGGCAAATTCGCAGTCGAACGGCGTGCTGCAATGATCGCCCGGCTCGCGCTGCGGCTCCTCGCCCGCCAGCACCGCGCGCGCCGCCGCGACCACGGCGGGCCGTCCCTGCGCGCGCTCGCGCATCTGCGGCAGCAGCTCGGCATGGGCGAACAGCCCGTCGTAATCGCCCTCGCGCGCCAGCACGAAGGCGGTATCGATATGCGCGATCCCCGCGCTCGTCAGGTTCAGCCCGCACGCCTCCGCCACCCAGACCTGCGTGGCCAGGTCGCCCAGGTGATAGTCCTTGACGCTGGCCGCGCTTTTCACCTCGGCCATGCGCCAACCGTTGCGCCCATGCGGCAGCAGCAGGTCGGCCCGCACCAGCACGCCGTCGTGCTGGAACGTCGCCTCGAAGATCGGGGCGCGGTGCCCTTCGGCCAGCAGCCGCGCGGTGGTGGCAAGCGCCGCGGAAAGATCGGGCACCGCCTCCACCATCACGCCCTCGGGATGAAGCCCGCAAGCGACCTCCCCCACGCGGTGCCCGGTCGCAAAGCGCGCTTCCGCGTCGGCGTCGGTTTCGCCCAGATCGGGCCGGTGGACCGACAGCCACAACCGGCGCGGGCACTGCTCGAACGCGGTCAGGCGCGATTTGGACAGGCCAGTGCGGCGGGGAGAGGCGGTCATGCTGTATCCTTCCGGTGTTCGGCGGCGAGGCGCAAGGGTCGCGGCGCATCTGGCGAGCCCTGCGCTGCCACGACTGCACGACGAATCCGGTCGTGGATCGGAACCCGCGCCCTGCGCCTGCGCCCCGAGCGCACCTCCGACCGCTTCTGTCGCTTGTGCCCGGCAAGGGCATCCGCGATGACGCACCCCATGCCTTCCCCCGCCCCCGGCCCCGCCCTCACCCCCGCCCTCACCCCCGCCCTCACCCTGGTCCACACCTCCGACTGGCACCTCGGCCACGTCCTTGCCACGCACGAGCGCGAGGCGGAGCATGATGCTTTCCTTGCCTGGCTGCTCGACGAACTGGATGCCCAGGCCGCCGATGTCCTGCTGGTGACCGGCGATGTCTACGACGTCGCCAATCCGCCCGTTGCGGCGACGCGCCGGCTCTATCGCTTCCTTGCCGATGCGGCCCGGCGGCGGCCGGCCATGCTGACGGTGATCCTCGGCGGCAACCATGACAGCGCGGCGCGGATCAACCTGCCTGCCCCGCTGCTCGATGAAGCGCGCGTCCGCTTCTTCGGCGCCCTGCCGCGCAAGGCCCTGCCCGAAGGCGGCAGCGCGCCCGACCTCGATGCGCTGCTGGTGCCGCTGCCCGGCCCCGGTGGCGAAACCGCCGCGTGGCTCGCCGCCGTGCCCTTCTGTCGTCCGGGCGATCTTGGCGCGGAGACGCTGGCCACGCTCTATGCCGCCGTCACGGAAGCAGGCGCGGCGCGGGCCGGGGGCCTGCCGCTGGTGCTGACCGGCCACCTCCACGTCGCGGGCGGCGACGTCTCCGAACTTTCGGAGCGGCGCATCGTCGTCGGCGGGGAAGAGGCGCAGGCGATCACCCTGTTCGACGCCCGCCCCGCCTATGTCGCGCTCGGCCACCTCCACCGCGCGCAGGCCATCGCCGGCCCCTGCCCCATCCGCTATGCCGGATCGCCTTTCCCGCTGTCGGCGACGGAGCGCGACTATCGCCATGCCGTCACCGTCGTGCGCCTGTCGGGCGGCGAAGCGGCGATCACCGATGTCCCCATCCCGCGCCCGGTGCCATTCCTGGCCATCCCCCCGCAGGGCGCCGCGCCGCTCGACGATGTGGTCCGGCAACTCGAAGCGCTCGCGCTCGATGCCGATCTGCCGCGCGAACGCCATCCCTTCGTGGAAGTGAGCGTTGCGGTCACCGGCCCGGAACCGCACCTTCAGAGCCGCGTCCTCGCCGCGCTGGACGGCAAGCCGCTGCGCCTCACCCGCATCGTCCGGCAGCAGGTCAGCGTCCCCGACCAGCCCGCTCCGCTCGCCGGCGCGGATCTCGGCGACCTGCAACCCGAAGCCGTGTTCGCCGCGCTCTATGCCGCGCGCCACGGCGGCCATGCCCCGCCCGATGACCTTGCCGACGCCTTCGCGCGCCTGCTGGTCGAAGTGAACACCACGCCCGCCGTCGGCGAGGAGGCCTGACATGCGCATCCTTGCCATTCGCGGCCAGAACCTCGCCAGCCTTGCCGATGCCTTCGCGGTCGATTTCGCCGCCGAGCCGCTGGCCGGATCGGGCATCTTCGCCATCACCGGCCCCACCGGCGCGGGCAAGTCCACCCTGCTCGATGCCGTGTGCCTCGCCCTGTTCAACGAAATCCCGCGCCTGAAGTCCGCGCCTTCCAGCGGCAGGATCGGCGGCGAGAGCGAGGACACGGGCCTTTCCCTGCGCGATACCCGCGCCATCCTGCGCCACGGCGCGGGCGAAGGCTTTGCCGAAGTCGATTTCGCCATGCCCGATGGCGCGCGGTATCGCGCCCGCTGGTCGGTCAAGCGCGCGCGGGGCAAGGCCACGGGCAAGCTGCAGAACCACGACCACAGCTTCGAACGGCTCGACACCGGCGAACGCATGGGCGGCACCCGCACCGAAACGCTCGCCGCCATCCGCGCCGTCCTTGGCCTTTCCGCAGAACAGTTCGGCCGCGCCGTGCTGCTGGCGCAGGGCGATTTCGAAGCCTTCATCCGCGCCGACGCCAACGACCGCGCGGTGCTGCTGGAACGGCTGACCGGCTCGGAAATCTACACCGCCTTGGGCCAGCGCGCGGCCGAGAAGGCCAAGGCGCTCAACGACAGGCTGGCCGGGCTGCGCGATCTCATCGCGCTCCAGAAAGGGCTCGACGACACCCAGCGCGCCCAGGCGGAAGCCGATCTCGCCGCCGCCCTTGCCGCCGAAGCCGATGCGGGCGCGGCGCTCGACGCGCTCAAGCAGGCGCGCCAGTGGGAGGAGCAGGCCGCCCGCCTCGCCGCCCAGGTCGAGATCGCCCGGCAGGGCCTCGCCAGCGCCGAACAGCGCCATGCCGATGCCGCCCCCCGGCGCGAAGCCCTCGCCCACACCCGCCGCGCGCAGGCGCTGGCCCCGGCGTGGACCGCACGCAACCTCGCCGCCCAGCGCCGCGACGCCTGCGCCGCCGAGCGCGCCGGCGCCGCCCATGCGCTGGCCCGGGCGCAGGCCGATGAAGCGCAAGCCGCCGCCGCCGAAGCCGCCGCCCGAACCGCCCGCGCCGAGACCGAAGCGCAGGCCCACGCGCTCGCGCCGCTGCTGGCCAAGGCCCGCGCGCTCGACGTGCAGCTCGAAGGCACCGCACGCACGGTGCACGATCGGCAGGACGAAGCCGCCCGCGGTGACGCGCGCCTGCACGGCGCCGCCACGGACAGCGCAGCCGCCGCGGCCGCCTTGCAGGCCGCGCAGCAGGCACAGGCCGCGCAGCAGGACTGGCTGACCGCCCACCCCGCCCTTGCCGAACTGGCGCGGCGCGAACAGGAACTTGGCCCGCAATTGGCCGAGCACGCCGTCGCGGCGCGCGCGCTCGCCGCCGCAGAGGCGGAACGCCCCTTGCGCGAACAGGCGGAACAGGCCGCCCTCACCCACTGGAAAGACGCCGCGACCGCGCTGGACAGCAAGACCGGCGACCACGACCGCGCCGCGCAAGCTCTCGCCCAGGCCGAAGCGGACCTCCCCGCCGCCGACGCCCTCGTCACGCTCACCGATCGCCATGCCCGGCTCACCCGCATCGACACCTTGCTGGCGGGCGCGAACGGCGCGGAACAGGCGGTGGTCCATGCCGACGCCGCGCTGGCCCGCACGCGCGAGGCGCTGGCCGAAAGCGCGGCCACGCAAACCGGGCTGACGGCGCGGGCGGAAACGCTGGCCCGTTCGCTGCCCACGCTGACGATGCAGGTCGAGGACGCCCGCCGCGAACTCGCCCTGCTGCGCGCCGCCGCCTCCGACACCGCCGAAGCCCTGCGCGTCACGCTGGCCGAGGGCGATCCTTGCCCGGTCTGCGGGTCGGCCAGCCACCGGCTCGACCTGTTCGCGGGCAAGCTCGGCGATCACCTGCGCCAGCGGGGCGAGGCGCTGAAGGCGTTGGAGGCCGAACAGGCCCAGCAGCAGCACGAAGCGCTGGGCATCGCGGCACGCCTCTCCGCGCAGGCCGACCGCGCCGCACAGTTGACCCGCGAACAGGCCGAGCAGATCCGCCACCTGGGCAGCGCCGCCCGCCAACGCGATGCCGCGCGCAGCGATCTCCTCACCGCCGCCGCCGAAGCCGCCCTGCCGCAGGACGCAGCGCTGCTGCCCGATGCCCTCGCCGCGGCGCGCGCCGCGGTGGAGGCCGACATCGCCGCCCAAACCGCCGCCCAAACCGCCGCCGACCGCGCCCGGCAACGCGAACAGAGCGCCCGCGCCGAACGCGATCGGGCGCGCACCGCCCACGAAGCCGCGCGCACGGCGCTGGAAACGCACAGCCGCGCGCTGATCGATCTCGACGCCGCGCGGACGCAGCACCGCGCCGAAGCCGACCGCCTCGCCGCCGCGCTCGACCGCTGGCTGGCCCCGGCGGGAGACTGGCGCGCACAGGCCGATCCCGCCGCCTGGCTGGCGACGCAAGCCGCCGCGTGGCGCGCGCACGATGCCGAGGCCGCACGCCTCGCCGCCGCGCTCCCCGCGCTGCAACAGGCCGCGGCGATCGCATCGGAAGCGCTGCGCCAGAGCACCGACCGGGCGCGCGAACTGGCCGAAGCGCTGGCGGAGGCCGAACAGGACCACGCCGCCCTCTCCGGGCGCCGCGCCGCCCTGCTCGGCGCCGAACCCGTCGCCACGGTGGAACAGCGCCTTGCCGCCGCCCGCGACGCGGCGGAGACCGCCCTGCAACGGACCATCGAAGCCCGGCAGACCGCCGCCGCCACGCTGGCCGGCGCCGGTGCGGCGGAAAAGAGCGCGATCGTCGCCCTCGACAAGGCCGAGCAGGACCACGCCGGCCATGCCCACGCTTTCGCGCAGGCGCTCGCCGCCGCAGCCCTTGCGGAACAGGCCGTGGCGCAAGCCGCCGCGATCGTCGCCGACACGCTCGACACCGAAGCAAGCGCGCTCGATGAACTGAGGAACGCCGTGGATGTCGCCCGAACGCTGGTCGTCGCCCGCGAAGGCGATCTCGCCGCGCACGACGCCGGCGAGCGCCCCGCCCTCCTCGGCCCGGACCTTGCCGCCGCGCTCGCCGCCGCCACGGCCGCCCGCGACGATGCCGCGCGCTGCCGCACGGAGGCCGATCTTGCGCTGCGCCAGGACGATGCGGTGCGCGGCCAGACCGCCGCCCTGCGCGCGGAACTCGACGCGGAACAGGCCGCCGCCGATGTCTGGCTGCGCCTCGATGCCGTGATCGGCGACCGCACCGGCGCCACCTTCCGCCGCTTTGCGCAAGGCCTCACGCTCGATCGCCTGCTCGAACACGCCAACGCCCGCCTTGCCGAACTGAAGCCGCGCTACACGCTGGAACGCGCGCCCGGCGGCGACATGCTGATCCAGGTGGTGGACAACGACATGGGCGGCGAAGCGCGCGGCCTGCACAACCTGTCGGGCGGCGAACGCTTCCTCGCCAGCCTCGCGCTCGCGCTCGGCCTTGCCGAAATGTCCACGGCGGGCGGGGTGAAGATCGAAAGCCTGTTCATCGACGAAGGCTTCGGCGCGCTCGATCCCGCCAGCCTCGGCCAGGCCATCGCGCTGCTCGAACACCTCCACGCCACCGGCCGCCGCGTCGGCGTCATCAGCCACGTCGAGGAACTGAAGGAACGCATCCCCGTCCAGATCGCGGTCACACCCACCGGCCGCGGCACAAGCCGCATCGCGGTGACGGGAAACTAGGGCGCGTGGACAAATTGAACGACCGTTTGCGCCCAGTTGCGGACCCGCGTCCGGGGGGCGCGATGCTTGCTAAGCAATCTTCACTCGGTTTTGGAAACAAGATTGCCAGGCTGATAGGATCGCTGTCCGATCAGTGCGCCCGCAAAGCTCCCACTTCGCCACCAAGCCAACGCGAGGTAGGGCAGCAGGAAAAGTGCCCCCATGCAAATAGTCAGTAGCCCCCAAACAAGGCCAACCGCCCAGGATCGCGAACGCCAGACCATCCACGCCGCCATCAGCAGCAGATGGATTGAAAAGTCGGCGTTGAACTGTGCACGCCACGGGTGGACAAAGTCGCCCAGGAAAACTGCTCCGGCCGCATCGTAGCCCATCTGCCTGATCGCATTGGCGCTGAGCGTGAACAGCGTCAGCCATGCGACGGTCGCAGTCGCTGCGACAATGCCAAGACCGAACCGCATCATGCCGCTCCCGGAAGCGTGAGGCTTCCATCTGCGCCAAGTGGCATGTGTGGGCTCCACACCACCTCCCAGGCGTTGCCTTCGGGATCGGCGAAGTAGCCCGAATACAAGCCTTGATCGCGGTCGCGAACGGGGCTGGTGATTCTTGCCCCTGCTTTGGCTGCCAATTCGAACGCGGCGTCAACATCCTCCTTGGTCGGCACGAATACGGCCCAGATCGACTTTGGCGCACCGTTCGCCGCGATCCCGCTTTCATGTTCAAGATAAGCGGCATTCACGAAAATCAGGACGGCGGTGCCAACCTTGTAGGCTACTGATCCTTCCGATGGGGGCATCCAAGGCATCCAGCCTAAACCGTGTTCGTAAAAACCCCGGAGTGCATTGATGTCCTTTGCGCTGACCATCACCATATTTATGCGAGGATCCATTGCGATTCTCCTTTAGCATTCAGACTGAATGCGAAATGGGCGCGTGTCAACGAGGTGGCGATGCCTAAGGGCAAGGGTATCAGGGCGGCGAAAGCGGAAGAAACGCGCGGAGCGCTGATCGCAGCGGCACGCAGGCTGTTCGCCGACAAGGGCTTCCATGCGACAAGCACGCCCGAGGTTGCGGCACTTGCAGGAGTTACGCGAGGCGCGCTGCAGCATCACTTCACGCGCAAGGAGGACTTGTTCCGCGCGGTTTTCGAGCAAGTCGAGCAGGACATGATTGTTGCCGCGCAAGCGGAAGAGGTGGCGGAGGTTGGCGAGCGTTGGTCTGGTCTCAAGGCCAACCTCAATGCGTTCCTCGAAGCTGCTGCAACGCCCGAGGTGCAGCGCATCCTGCTGATCGATGGGCCTGCCGTGCTCGGCTGGGCCGAATGGCGCAAGCTTGAGGCACAGTATGGCCTGGGATTAATCATGCAGGCAGTCGAGGATGGCATGGCGGCAGGGCTTATCCGCGTACAGCCTCCGCGCCTGCTTGCGCATATGATACTCGCTGTAGTCGATGAAGCTGCTCTGTTGGTCGCGAATGCCGATGATCCCGAAGTGGTCCGGCTTGAAGCGGGTGCTGCCGTCCAAACGCTGCTCTCTTCACTTGCCTGAACGGCAGCCTTCCACCCCGAACTGGAAGTTGGTGCAGACATGGGTGAAGGTCGCATATGTCGGGTCGCGCCCCCTCTTCTCCCCCATTCTCCCCAAAGCCAAAGGCTTCCTGTCGGTTAGACAGCCTTAAAAGGGGTTAGAAACAGTTAGGGCAGTGCGCCTGGACCGCATCGGCCCGGTTTTCGGTGAGTCGCGGTGGTGGCCGCGTTCCCGGTATATCGACGGATCGTTCCCGATATGTCGAAGCATCGTTCCCGTTGGTACGAGCTTGCGTTCCCGATAGCACGATGGCGCCTTGCCTGCCCGTTCCCGATGTGTCGATGGCGCGGGGTGAGGCCTTCGGATTGAATCATTTCCAACAAGACCGGTCGGAACGATGTTCAAATTTGCCCGTGAGCCGACAGCACCGGGCGGTGGGGCGAAGATCGGGGCGACGGGGCACGTACTTTCGGGAACGGGGAGGGCGTTTCCCCTCCCCTGCCCTCACCCGCGCAAGGTGTGGCGGTGTTTTTCGTGGTGGCGCTTGACCCATCCGATGAAGGCGCGTTGCCAGTCGGCGGGGGTGCGATCGGGGCTGGCGTCCACCCAGCGTTCGAATTCGACGTGGAGCGTCTGCAAGTCCCAACCGGGGCAGGTGGCGCGCAAGTGGTCGATGGTCTCGTCGGTCATGAAGCCGCGCGTCGCCGCCCGGCTCAATCCGGCGATGGTCGAGCGGATCAGGCTGCGCGCATCGACCGGAGCCTCGTCCGCCAGCGTGGCAGCACTCCCCTTCCCCCCAGCGCCGTCCTCGCGCCGGGAGAGATCGCGGGAGCGCGAGGGCGTAACCCCCTCGCCCTTCTCTTCTTCCTTCTGGCCGGGGACAGGCAGCCCCTTCTCCGCCCCGTCCTTGCCGTCCACCCGCCGCATCCGCAGCAAGGGCTCGCCCCCGCCCTTGGCCGCTTCGACCGACAGGCCATAGCCCGGCAGCGCGTCCTTTTCCGCCAGCTTGAGGATCTCGAACTTGAAGCGGCGGTATTCGCCTTCGGCGCCGCTCTTTTCGAACAGCACGGGCATGGAGATGGCGAAGCCTGCTTCCCCTGCCCCGCCCGCGTGCTTGCGCGCCACCTTGTAGAGCCAGCGTTCGCGGCCGCCGGTGATGTCGAAATAGGCGCGGTCGATGGAGAGCACGCCGCCCTGCATCATCACGCCTTCCCAGAACCAGTTCGACAGCTCGATGGTCATCCCGCGCGAACGCTCGGTCTTTTCATCGACCAGCTGGGTCCAGCCATCCAGCCACGAGAACGTCGCCTCGCGCCGGTTTTCGGCGCGGATGTTGGTCTTGATCGTGGTGGCGACGAGCCGGTCCAGCGCCTGTCCCAGCAGTTCGTAGGCGCGGCCCGTCGGCGGCCTGCCGATGGCGCGCAGCAGGTCGTAGGGCATCAGGTGCAGCTTGCGCGGCACGTCGTTGATCCCGCGGCGCTGCATGTCGGCCAGCACGCTGGCGCAATAGATCAGGATGTCGGCGTCCCAGATCGTGGCCATGCCGTAATCGGGGTTGGCCGAGACGTGGACCCACAGCTTGCTGTCGGGGCTGGTGTAGTCGATCGGCTTCACCCGCTTGGACTTGGCGAGCGAGAAGAAGGGGCGCTCCATCATCTCGCGCTGATCGCGCAGGGGCAGGTCGGCCACATAGGGCAGGAACAGGTCGAACTGGGCGCCCACCGACGCCTTGCGCGCGCGGGTCATGGCGCGACACCGGCATTCCCGGCTTCGGCGAAGGCGCCGGCGGGGCGTTTCCCCGGGGAAACATCACTCCGCGTTTCCCCGGGGAAACAGGCGGGCAGGGCAGGGCAGGGCATCAAGGCGTCACCCCGCGGCCTTCTTCCTCAAGATCCAACAGCGCATCGGCAACCAGTTCCATGATGCGCTTGTGGTCCAGCCCCGCGCCCGAATGGATCTGCAGGGTCACGCCCTGCCGGCCCGCGCTGCGCACCGTCACCGCGGGGCGGTCGCCATAGCCGCGATAGACGCGCACCGGTCCGCGCTCCACCGGCCCGCGCGGCGCGGCCAGCAGGCGGCGCAGCACTTCGGCGGCGGGCAGGGCGTCCTCTCCGGCGGCGCGGCGTTCGGCCTGCTCGCGCGCCAGGTTGCGCGCTTCCTTCAGGATGGCGGGAGCGCCGACCTTGTCGTCGAGCGCCTGCGCCAGCGGATAGGCCGGCTTGAGCTGCACGTCCGCCGGGCTGGCGAAAGCGCCCACCACCGCATCGGGCAGGGCGGCCACCTTGAGCATTTTCGACAGCCAGCCCTTCGACAGCTTCAGCCGCTCGGCCATGCGCGTCAGGTGGTTGCCGTAATGGTCCTTCAGCGCGGCGGCATAGTTGCGCGCGCGTTCCAGGTCCGACACGTCCTTGCGCGCGCGGTTCTCGATATCGGCGAGGCGGAACGCCGCCTCGTCGTCGATCTGCGCGACTTGCGCCACGAACTGCATCTGCGGGTAGGAGTGCGCGCGCAGCCAGGCGATCGACCAGTGGCGGCGCGTGCCCGCGATCACTTCGTAATCGTGATCCGCATCGCCTTCGATCCGGCGCACCACCGCGGGCACTTTCTGGCCGCCTTCGGCAATGATCGAATCGATCAGCTCGCGGCACGATTCCTCGGTCAGGTGCTGATAGGAGCGGGCATTGCCCGGCCACACGCGCACCCGCGCCGGATCGAGCAGCAGCTGCGTCACCTGCCGCACTTCGCCGCTGGCGACGCGGGCAAGCGCGCTTTCGCGGCCGAGCAGCGTGGTGCCGCGCTGGCGTTCGGGCGCCGGGGAGGGGGGGCTGGCCGGGGATGGGGCCGAGGATGGGGAAGGGGCAGGGGAGGGCGCTTGCGCCGCCTCCACCGCTGCGCCCGCCCCGTCCGGCGCGGCCGATTTGGTCTCGATCGGCTCGTCCTCGGCGAGGAGCGCGGCGAGATAGTCCGATTGCTTGCGTGCCATGGTTCAGGTCCGCGTCAAGAAGGGGCTGGGCAGGGAGGAGCTGCGGAACATATGCAGAACATTGCCATGTAGGAAAGCGCGTTCCGCATTCGCTGCCGGATCGTGCCTTCGCTCAGGCATGGATCACGTCCTCCTCGCGCGCCGGGGCCACGCGGCCCCATCCGGCGCGCACCAGCTGCTCGATCTGGCCCATCGCCTCGTCCAGGTTGGCCTTGCACCGCTTGTGCGTCTTGGGCGTGCCGACCGGCTTTTCCAGTTCGTAGACCGTCATCATCCGCAGCGCGGCATGGCTGATTTCCGCGCTTTCGAGGATCGGCACCGGCAGCAGCGCGGGGCCGAAGGTCTGCTCCATGATCGTGCGGACCATGGCGTGCGACGGATCGTTGCCGTCGAACTTGGAGCAGATCAGGCGGACGAAGGAATAATCCACCGCGATCCCCGCCTCGATCAGCTGGGCGATGACCTGGTCCATCATCGAGAGGAACTGCACGGTCGAGCAGAAATCGGGCGTCGTCGCCGCCATCGGCACCAGCAGCGCGTTCGCCGCCTGCATCACCGCGAGCGAAATGGTGCCCAGCGCCGGCGGCGGATCGAGCAGCACCACGTCGTAATCGCGCGCCAGGTCCATCAGCCCGGCTTTCAGCTTGCGAAAGCGCGCGGCGAGCACCGATTGCCCGTCCGATCCGGCGGCGGCCAGCTCGTATTCCACGTCGAACAGTTCCAGGTTCGACGGGATCAGGTCCACGTTCGGCCAGGGCGTGGGCTTCACCGCATAGAGCAGGTCGGTCTGCGTCGGGTCGATCGACAGATAAGGATAAAGCGTTTCTTCGCGCGCGATGTTGAAATGCGGGTTGAAGCCGAACAGCGTGGTGGTGGTCGCCTGGCTGTCGCAATCGACCACCAGCACGCGGTAGCCCTGCACCGCGAAGTAATGGGCAAGATGCGTGGTGACGGTGGACTTGCCCACGCCGCCCTTGAAGTTCTGCACCGCGATCACCGCCGGCACGTCCATCGGCGCGCGGGCAGGGGAGGCGCCCAGCACCTGCCGCATATGGAGCAGTTGCTCCACCGTATAGCCAAGCCGCCGCCCGTTCTCGCTCGCGGGGGGAGGGGGCAGGCGCCCGTCGTCCTCGGCCATGCGGATGCGGTTGGTGGAACAACCCAGCAATTGCGCCGCCTCGGCAATGCCATAGCGCACGTTGAGCCCCTTGCGGCTTTCAGGCAGAAAAGCCTTCTTGCGCAAGCGCTCGATCATCCGCTCCCCGGCCTGCGCCAGATCGCCGATCTGGCTGACGATTGCATTCATCTGGCGGCCTCACGGATAGGTTGAATGAAACTCGGCGATTGATGCCGGAAATTCATTCAGTTGACAAGCAAGGGTGGTGCCGGGTCGGAATTTGGTTTGTAGCGACTATTATCTTGAAACTGTTTCGGTTTATCCCGTCGCCTGACGGGGGCCGGCAAGAAACAATCATGACCGTTCCTGTCGCAGGTGGCCACCACAAGGGCCGGCGAAAAACGAGACGGAGCGGCAATGCGGGAAGCGGAATTCAAAGCGTGGCTGGAAGCGGGCGGAGCGGAGACCGAAGGCGGGCGCAACACGCGTGTCTATGCCGTGCGCACGATCGAGCAGAAGCTGTCGGATCTCGGCTTCGATTGGCCGGACCTGGACGCGGCGTGGCGTGACGACCGGTTTGTTCGTCTGCGCAATCGTCTTGCGGCTATGCGCGAGGATGCGGAGCAGGGAGGCTCCGACTTCCGCATCCTGATGCCGAAGTCAGAGCGACCGACGAACCGCCTGGTCAACTGGCGGAACTGGCTGGGCCAGTATGGGCGATTTCTGGATGGCTCGACGAACGATAACCGCGATGCCGACAGGATTCGGCGCTTCGTGCTTGAGACCTATATCGAGCCGGCGCGCGAGGACGGCCGCGACACGGTGGACGTCCATGTGCGCACGGTGAACGATCAGCTTGGCCTCAACCAGGGTTGGCCGAATATTTGCCAGGTGCTGGTCGGCAGGAAGTTCCTCGAGATGGCCGAGGTGCCGTCGCCCCAGCGCATCGGCGTCGAGAAGAGCCCGGCAACCGTGTTCCGTTTTGCGGTGGGCGGCGATGAGTCTGACTTAGTTGTTCTCGCCCGTTTCGACGCGGCCTGTCCCGGTTTTGCGGCAAAAAGGAAGAGCTGGAGCAATACAGAGACGGACCTCGTGCTTCGCCTTATCCGGGCAGTGCATGATGCCGGTATGGACTGGTACCCGGTAAATATAACCGGCGCGCCTGCGCGCTTCGGGCGAAAGGAGCCTGGCGGACGGGATGCGTCTGCTGTTGGTGGATACCTGCCGCTTTCCGCGCGCGTGTTTCAAATCAGCGCGCGCAGCCGCATGGGCGACCCGGTCGACTTGCCTTTCGATCTGAACGATCGTGTTCCGCTCGATGCTGCCGTGATCGATGCTGTCGAGCGGTCAATGGCAGAACATCTGGAACGCTGGGGAATCCCTCGCGCAGATCGTCCGGGTAATTGGCCGGACGCCTACACCCCCGAAGAAGTGGACGCCGAGGCGGACGGGCCCGATACCTACCTCGTGACAGCGCTTTACGGACGCAGCGACGGGCTGCTCCGCTTCGTGGAGCGGGGGGAATGGACCCTGCTCGACGATCGCGGCTCTGCCTACAATCGCATGGTGGGCGAAATGCGGCCCGGCGACCGCCTCGTCATGCGTGACTACGTGCCGCAGGCGAAGAACCTGCCTTTCGACGGCAAAGGGCGCCAGGTTCCGGCCTTTCGTATCCGGGCGATCGGCACCGTGACCGGGCAGCGGGACGACGGCATCGGCGTGGACGTGGCATGGAGCGTGCTGCCCGATCCGCGCATGTGGTATTTCTATACCAACCCGGGCACGATCTGGCGCATCCGCCGCGACAAGGAAACCGCGCGCAGGCTGCTGGCTTTCCTCGACGGCGGCGAGCAGGACATCGCCTGGTTCCTTGCACATCCGTTCTGGGCGGACCGCTTCGGAGACGGCGTGCAAGTGGACGCGGCAATGCTCAAGCAGCTGCACGCGGCGTTCCTTGCTGCCTATCCGGACTTCCGCACATTTGAACAGCCGGGACGCTTTGCGGCCGAAGAAAATGATTACAAGCGTGCGCTGGCGGCGCGGGCGGCAGAGCTGCTGGCAGACCCTGCCTTGGCCGATGACGCTTCGCTGGGTGCGGTCTTGCTCGATCTGGTGGCGGGAAAGGGGGGCTTGCCCAGTAATCTTCTCGATTGGCGCACGGCGAAGCTGATCGACGCCGTGCGAGCCAACCATCCCGGCATCGCTGAGCAGGCAACCGGACAAATGGCGCGGGGCGAGGATAGCGTGGCGGCGGTGGCGGAGTGGGCGGACACGCTCTGGCCGCTGATGACGCCGCTTTCCGAAACGCAGCCTTTCGCAGAAAGCCGCACGGTGCCGACAATGGTCCGCGCATTGGTTGATCCAACAGGGATGCTGGGCATCCGCTCCACACCCACGGAAAATGCAGCGCGCATGCTGATTGGGCGCTGGGCCTTCAAATCGCAGCCGCTGTCGGTCGAGGACGTGGAAGGCGCGCTGGCTCTTGCCGACGCCATCTTCGCGGTTATGCGCGACACATGGGGCTGGATGCCGCGCGATTACTGGGACGTGCAGGGATTCCTGTGGGTGACCTGCCAGAAGCGGTTGCTTCCGGATGAAACCTTCGCCGTCGGCAATGCGGCCGCATCCGATTCCGGTCCTTGCTGGTTCGTTGGCGTGGCCTTTGGTGGCGATGATGACCAGCTCGATCGTTTTCTCACCGAAGGCATCTGGGAGATCGACAATCCTTCAGACAAGCACCGCGAACAGGTGCTGCGCATGGCGCCGGGCGAGCGGATCGCCGCCAAGGCCACCTATGTCCGCAAGAACGACTTACCGTTCGAAAACCACGGTAGGCCCGTGTCCTGCATGGCGATCAAGGCCACCGGGACGATCACCGCGAACACGGGTAATGGTTCTTGCGTGTCCGTGGCGTGGGACCCGGTCGATGAGCCCCGCGTGTGGTACCACTACACTTACCAGCCCACGATTTGGGAGGTCTATCCTAACAAGGAAACCGCGCGCCGGCTCATTCGCTTCGCCTTCCATGGCGAGGCGCAGGATATCGAATGGTTCATGGCCAATCTGAGCAACTGGAAGGATCTTGCCCCGCCGGCGGACGACGTGGCGCGTGATCCTGTGCAGCGTGATCCGGTCAATCTGATCCTCTATGGCCCGCCGGGCACCGGCAAGACTTACGCCACGATGGGTGCCGCGGTACGCTTGTGCATGGGGCTTTCCATGGATGACCCGCTGTTGAGCGATCCTGACCGCCGGGAGGATCTGCGCGAGACCTATGATGGATTGCGCGCGCGGGGCCAGATCGGCTTTGTCACGTTCCACCAGAATTTTTCCTACGAGGACTTCGTCGAGGGAATGCGGCCCACGGCCCTGACCGGCGGCGGCTTCACGTTGGAACCTACACCGGGGATCTTCCGCCTGATCGCGGAGGCCGCGCGGAAGAGCGCGGAGGAACACGTGCTGGTGATCGACGAGATCAACCGCGCGAATGTCTCGCGCGTGTTTGGCGAATTGATCACCCTGATCGAGACGGACAAGCGGCAAGGCATGAAGGAGCGGCTGACGCTGTCCTTGCCTTACAGTCGTGAATCGTTCGGGGTCCCCGCCAATCTCCACATCATCGGCACGATGAACACCGCCGACCGCTCTATCGCGCAGCTGGATACCGCGCTGCGGCGGCGGTTCCGGTTCGAGGAGATCGCCCCGCAGCCCGGCTTGCTGGGCGAAAACGTGGACGGCGTCCCGTTGCGCGCGGTGCTGGCGGCGATCAACGACCGGATCGAATATCTTGTCGACCGCGACCACCGCATCGGCCACGCCTTCTTCATGGGCTGCGACAGCCGCGCCGCGATCGACGCGGCAATGCGCGACAAGGTGATCCCGCTGCTGCAGGAATACTTCTTCGAGGACTGGAGCCGCATCGCCGCCGTGGTCGGCAAGGGCTTTATCGAGGAGCGCAAGCTGGCCCCGCCGCCGGGGCTGGACTTTGCCGAGACGCGATCGAGCTGGGCCGTTCGCGCTGTCTTCGCCGACGATGCCTATGGCATCCTGCTGGGCAAGGCCAGACAGGCGGAGCCGCCGCTGTCCGAAGACGGCACGGTGATCCCGGAAGGCCAGTGACGCACCGCACCTGCCACGAATGGGGCCGCGTCACCGTCACGCCCGACGGGGACAAAGGCGGCTTCACCCGCGCGCAGGCAGATGCGCTGCTGGCTGCCGCGCGCGCGCATCCCAAAGGCGGGCGCGAGGGGACGGACATCCTGGCCGACCACCATCGCCATCTGTCTGCGCGGCAGGTGGTGGGCGTGCTTTCTGCTGGCGGCGCGAGCCTGGAAATCCTGCCCAAGGTCGATCCGCAAGCGCCCGGTGAGACCGATCGGACAGTGCGCAGCCGGCTGATCCACATGCTCGACGTGGCGCTGGGGCTGGACCTGGCGGCGGGGCAGGCGGCCAGCCTTGCCCGACAGGACGAGACGCTGCTCGACGTGTTGATCCGCCTGTTCGCCGACCAGCTGCTGGGCGAAGTGCGCAAGGGCCTGCCCAGGCTCTACCGCGAGCGCGACGACGACCTGCCGGCGCTGCGCGGGCGGCTCGACGTGGTCCGCCAGTTCACCATCCACGCGGTGCGGCCCGACCGGCTCGCCTGCCGGTTCGACAGTCTGGAATCCGACACCCCGCTGATGCGGGTGATGAAGGCCTGCGTGGTCATGCTCACGCGCCATGCCCGCCATTTCGAGACGCGTCGGCGCCTCGAGGAACTGCGCTTCGTGCTGTCCGACATTCCCGATGTGCCTGTGGCTCGCCTGCCGTGGGACGCGGTGCGGATCGATCGCAGCAATCGCCGCTGGCGCAGCCTGTTCGCTCTCGCCCAGAGGTTCCTGCGGCGCGATTGGCAGGCGGCGCATCATCATGCCGTCGCGCCCGAAGGCATGACCCTGCTGTTCCCGATGAACGACCTGTTCGAAGCCTATGTCGCGGCGCGGCTGCGCGTCGCGCTGGCCGGCCGTGACGTAGAGGTGGTGGAACAGGGCGGCCTCCGTCACTGTCTGGGCGAGTGGCGCGATGACGAGGACTGCGCGGGCGGCCTGTTCCAGACCCGTCCCGACATCCTGCTGCGCCGCGGCAATCGCGTGCTCGCGGTACTCGACACCAAGTGGAAGAAGCTGGGCGATCCGGCAGACCCCAAGCAGGGTGTGGGGCAGGGAGATGTTTACCAGATGATGGCCTACGCCCGGCTCTATCGCTGCCCGCGACTGGTGCTGCTCTATCCTGCGGTGCCGGGCGAAGGCAGCGGCACGCGTCGGCGTTTCGGTATCGACGGCGGGCGCGAACGCCTGAGTATCGCGACTTTGGATATTGGGTGCAGTGAAACCGTGATCGCGGACCTTGCCGCACTCTCGGCAAACGAATGCTTCGATTGATTCGCCTGTTTATTTGGAAATTTCACCATTCTGGATGAAATTGATTACTGTTCTTTGCGACTTTCGCGGGCAAACACGTATCGCCGGATCAAGTCGGGGAAATTCAAAACGTTATGTCTGGGCGCATGGCCAAGCTGGATCGCGCGATCCAGATGCTGCACTTGCTGTGCGAAAGCACCGAAGGGCTGACTCTGGACGAACTGGCGGAGGCGCTGGAGGTCAACCGGCGCACCGTCGAGCGGCTGCGCGACGTGGTCATGCTGCACTTCGACCTCGACGAAGTGCAGGACGGGCGGATCAAGCGCTTTCGCATCCGCGACGGGTTGCGCCGCGTCTATGCGCGGCCCTCCGTGGCCGAGATCGCCGCCCTGCGCGCCGAGGCGGAGGCACAGGGCCGCGAGGGCGCGCCCCAGGCCGCGCTGCTTTCCAGCCTGCTCGCCAAAGTGCGCTCCAGCCTCGACCACCGCGAGAAATCGCGGCTCGAGCCGGACCTCGATGCGCTGGCCCGGTTGCAGCGCACGCGCGTGCCCGCCGGCCCCGCGGTGGGCGCGGGCGACCAGGCGATGAGCGCAGTGCAGCAGGCGATCGTGATCGGCGTGGCGATCGAGTTCGATTACCTGCCCGAAGGCGCCGCCGCGCCCAGATGGCGCCGCGTGGTGCCCTATGGCCTGATCCACGGGCCGGTCACCTACCTGATCGGCAAGATGCCGGGGAAAGACCTCGACCCCGTCCATTACCGGCTCGACCGGATGAGCAACCCGAAGCTGGGCAACGAACCGCACCCGGTGCCCGATGACTGGGATCTCGACGCATGGCTGTCGCAAAGCTTCGGCATCTGGCGCGAGGACGACCATGACGTGGTGCTGCGCGTGCTGCCCAGCGCGGCGGGGAAGGCGAAGGCGTGGCGCTTTCACCCCGCGCAAGTGCTGGAGGAAGACGGCGCCGACCTGCTGGTGAAGTTCCGCGCCGGCGGCCTGCGCGAAATCGCCGAGCACCTGTTCACCTGGGGCGGCGACGTGCGCATCGAAGCCCCCGAGGAACTGCGCAAGGTGATGCGCGAGCGCGTGCTGCTGGCCTGGGCCTCGACGTGAGTGCGACCGGAATTGTCGTGGACGGGGTGTTTGGAGGCACGATATGAGCAAGCGCTGCACATTCGCGGGGCACGAGCACCGCGCCCAGATCGACTATTTCGACAAGCATTTCGCCGAGCACGGCAGGCATCGGGACCGGCCCTTCCAACTGGCGTTCCCCGGCCGGCTCCACAATCTGCTGCCTGCCGTTCGCGGGGCGGCGGAGCGGCTGTTCCATCGCGACGCCCTGGACATCCAGTTCCACACCTACATCGGCCACGGTCGGTCTTCGCAGGCCTGCTGCATCAATTTCCTGATGCCCTTTGCCGACAAGCCGGACCTGCTGTCACGCTGGGTGGGGAGCGTGCTGGGGATCGACCCGCCCAGGATGCTGCCGCTGGAAAAGGAAATCGCCGGCGCGCACCGGTTCGTGGCCTTTGAATATACCGGGCCGGACGATCGGGATTTCCTTGGCGAAGCGGAAGGCCGCGTTCCCGGCCGGGGCGCCAACGCCACTGCCGCCGATGCCGCCGTGGCCTTCGAGGATACAGACGGTGCGCGCCACCTTCTGCTGATCGAGTGGAAGTATACCGAGGAGTACCGCTCGCACCGGCTTTCGCAGGACAGGAACGGAAAGCGCCAGGCCCGCTATGCCGACAAGCTGTTCGCGCCCGACGGCCCGGTGCGCGCCGACCTTGGCCTTTCGCTGGCCGATTTCCTGCATGAACCGTTCTACCAGCTGGTCCGGCAGCAGATGCTGGCGTTCCAGATCGAGCGCCAGTCGGAACGCTTCGACCGGGCGCGGGTGCTGCACCTTTCGCCCGCCGGCAACCACGCGCTGCATCAGGTGACGTCGCCCGCTTTCGCCACGCTGGGCGGTATGCCGCACGACGATGCCTTCGTCGCTTTCGCGAGTTCCCTTGTCGATCCCGCGGCCTTCATCGGCCGCACCGTGGAGGAGGCCTTCGCGCCGCTGGCCGGATGGGCCGAGGCGGACTGGTGGCCCGCACTGGCCGCGCGCTATTCGTCGCTGTGCGGCGGGGAGACCGACAAGTGACCGATACCCCGATCTTCGGCACGCTTGTCGACATCGAGGCACGAACCGCCTGGGCCCACGAGGCCCGGCCAAGCCGCGCCCACCCTGCGCTTTCGACTACCACAGGAAGACCCGATCGCCCCGGCGCAGATCGACATCGCCCCAGACGCGCGCCGAAACCAACAATACATCCCCTGCGCAATCCTGCGGGGGAACCTTGAAGATTACGGCCATTTCCATTCCCCCCGCCTGCTGTTGCCAATCTGTACCCCGTTACAGCTTCCCCACCACCTTCGCCGCCGCGTTGGCTTCCACGGCCAGTGCCTGCGCGTAGCGCGCGGGTTGCTGCGGGCTTTTCCAGCGCAGGGCCTGCATGATGCCGGCGAGGTCCTGTCCTGCGGCAAACAGGTCCTGCGTCAGGCCCACGCGGGTGGAGTGGGCGGTGAGGCTCTGGCGCCAGTGGTCGAAGTCGGCCTGCGCGATGTCGCCCAGCAGGTCGGCCGCGCGGGCCTGTTCCAGCATCGCGCGATAGACCAGCGTGACCGACTGGGCGGAAAGCCCGGCGCCCACGGTCCACACGTCGATGCCAGCCTTGTCCCGCGCCCGGTGGAGGCGGCGGAAGACCGGGCCTTCGCTGCCAGAGGCGTCGCGCCATGCGGCCAGCGCCGCCATCGTGCGCGCGGAAAGATAGGCATAGGCGCCCGCGCCTTCCTGGTCGGCCTTGCTGCGCGGCACGAACAGGCGGCCCGCCCCGGCGTTGCCCTTCTCCACATGGAGCCAGCGCGCCGCGACGATCTCGCTGCGGCGAAGCCCCGTGTCGAAGGCCAGCGACAGCAGCGCGCGGTCGCGCAGGCCCTGCGTCGTGCCGGGCGCGGCGGCGAGCATGGCTTCGACGCAGACGCCCATCGGCCCCACGCTGGCCAGCGGATCGGCGACTTCGCCGCGAAAACGCAGCCCCCTGGCCTGCTTCTGCCGCACGCCCAGTTCGCGCCGCTGGGCCTTCAATTCAAGCCGCACCAGCTCGCTGCGCGTCGGATCGGGAAGGTCAGCCAGCGTGTGCGCGCGCGCGATCGAGCTGGCATAGCGCGCCAGCGTCGCCGCCTTCTTGCCGCTCTCGCCCTGCGCGCGCAGGAACGCGGCGACCGTTTCGGGCAGAGCGGGTAAGGTGACCCGACCCTCGGACTTGGCCCACGCGGCAAACACCTTGAGATCGGCCCGCAAGGCGCGCCACGAATTGGCGCTCATGGCCCTGCGCGCGGCATCCAGCACCGCGGCGTCGACGACGGGGACAAGCGGCGCTGCAACCGTGTCCCCGAGCGGAGCGACGAGCGATGAGAGGGAGGGGTCGTCCATGCCGCGAACGTGCTCGAAAAGGGCCCGATCTGCAAGCGTACTAGCGATAGCGTGCATTATCGCTAGTTCTATAAGCGGGCCTGCGGGATGAGCAGGCGCGAAAAAATCCCGCGCACCGGACCGGGCAGACCTGCAACCGGCGTGAAGGCGGACGCCCCGCCGCCCGGCGACATACGACCGGAACTGACGCGGCGGAATGCTTCAAGCGACGTGGCCCACAGGAGACAAGTCGATGATTCCCCCCGAAGCGGTGAACCTGGAGCACCTGTCGCGCCTGCTCGATGATGCCGTCATCGACTGGACGGTGAACGGTGAACGGACGCTCTATGTCACCGGGCTGCAGACGCCGCTGTGGCTGGAGCACGATGCCGAGACCGATCGGGTGATGTTGCGCACCTATTGGCCGGTGCGGCCGGAAACCGATGACATTGTCGCGCTACGGCTCGCCAACCACTGCAACGCCAGTCTGGTGATGGTGCAATTCTGGTTCGACGCGGCCACGCGCCGCTTCTTCGGGCAATACGTGCTGGGCTGCCGCGACGGGCTGGACCGCCGCCTGTTCATCCGCAGCCTGCGCCAGTTCGCCGAGATCTTCGCCATCGCCGCACGCGATTATGACGAGGACGATGCGCTGTGCGAACAACTGGACGCCCCGGAGAGCGCCCCCGATTAGTTGCCCCGCCTGGCCGTCCCTGGAGGGCCGAAACCCTGGGCACGCGGCAACGCAGACGCCGTGCCGATTCTGACATGCCTGCGGGAGTGGTTGGGGAGGGGAAGCGTCAGCCGTGGATAGACACGTGGTGACGTTTCGCGTGTTGCAGGTGGGGTGTTGGCTTTGGGGAGAGGTTTACGCGGCGTGCATGTGGTGCGTTGGCCGCGTTGTGGACTTGCTGTGGACACGCTGGAGCGTGGAGCTGTGCTCTTGTGTAGCGAAGTCGTTTGACTGGAATGGTTGCGGGGGCAGGATTTGAACCTGCGACCTTCAGGTTATG